>OY763323.1:0-3904471 GCA_963667375.1 Planctomycetota bacterium
ATCCGGTCCGGCCGAATGCGGAACGGCCGCAACGCCACGCGCCACCAGCCCGTAGCCCCCAGGACCACGCCAAGCACCGCCAGGCCGACCACCAGATACGCGACTTCAACCATCCGTCCGGATCATCCCGCCGCCCGAAGACGAACGTCTTGGGTGAACAGCGCCATTATACTCGAACCGCGCAGTTCCCGTCCGCAGAAGACACGGCCGCGCAGCGATTGACCTCTGCAACACCGGCCAACCATAATGCCGTGCTGCTGCGAATCCAAGAGCGGAGCCAACAGCTTGTCCAGCGAACCGGAACCTCGACACTTGCGCATTGCCACCCTTCAGCCAAACCTGAAACCGCAGGCAGCCATCGCCAACATGGTCCTGCTGAGGGAGCTGGTCGAGCAACTTGTAGCCCAGGCCCCATTGGACATAGTCGTGCTGCCGGAGTTGTTTGACGGCTGGTATGCCCCACCTCGCGGCGCCGACCAGGCAGCCGACGCCCGGCGCTTCCTGGCCAACCTCGCCCGCGCCGGCCGGGTGAACGTCATCGGCGGCAGCGTCGATCGTCCGCAGCCCGAGGGGCGGCCGCGGAACACCTGCTTCGTGATGGATCGAGACGGCAACGAGATCGGCCACTACGACAAACGGGCGCTGTTCTCCCACGAAGCCGACCACCGCAGCCGGGGCGATTCCGCCGGCGTCTTCGAGGTCGACGGCTTCCGCGTGGGCGTGCTGATTTGCGCCGATTTCTGGCACCCGGAATACGCCCGCGAGATGCTCGATGCCATCGACGTGCTCTGCGTGCCGGCCAAGAGCGCGGTCCCCTCTGATAAGTACGTCGAGTACACCCGCACCCTCTGGGAGAGCCTGGCCCTGACCCGGGCCATGGAAAGCGCCGTAGCCGTAGTGGTGGCTGACTGGTCCGCCGCCCGGCACGATGAGTCCCTGTCCGCCGGTGGTGCAGACACCCGCCGCACGTACTACACCTGCGGGACAAGCACGATCTGCGACCCGGGCCACCGCCCCGACATCAGCCGCATCCAGCAGACCACCCACCGAGGCCAACCAGCCACCCTGCGAGCCGACATCGACCTTAACGCCCTGGCGGAATACCGCGAGTACCGCCTGGCAGCCGGCCTGCTGCGGCGGGGATTCGGGCCTGTCTGATTTTGTCGCAGCGGCTTGCCTTTGGAACTTTTTGGGCCTAAGAACGTATGAAGGTTAGAGGACCTCCGCTTTGAGCGGTCACCATAGCGCTTTTCCCCTCCGGAAAGCACCGGGCCTGTCATGGACAGTCAGCCCGGTGTTTTCTTGCGCCGACGAGGAGGCTCGCCACCCCGCCGATTCGGGGGTCGGCTGCTACAGGTTCTCGATGAAAAGCGACTTCTTGCGAAGGCCCCGCATTCGGGTCCGGATGGCCTCGGCCACCTCCTCGGCCTCGGTGATGCCCTCGATCAGCACGGTCTGGTCCGTCAGATCGGTGCTGAGCACCTCGACCGAACCCAGGCCTAACATCCTGTTTGAAAAGGACTTGCGAACGCGGACGTCGTCAACGCGGATCAGTTCAGTCTGGTCGATGGTCTGGCTGAACAGGCCGCGGTCGATGAACAGACGCTCGTCACTGAGGCGGTAGCGCTGGCCGTAAACCCCTTGGATCACCTTGCTGCCGACCTTGGCGCCGGCCAGGACGATGGGCACAGCCGCGATCCAGAACGCCGCTCCGCCGGTCAGCCAGTCCACCTTGGCCGCCACCCAGCCGACGATGATCGCCCACAACAAGCTACCGGCCAACCAGACGAGAATGGCCCCCGCGAAGTGCTTCCAGTTGGTGCGGCCGACCCAGATCAGCTCCTCGGAGGAGGTCGTGCTGTCGGACTTGGCAGCATCCGGCTGCGGCGAGAGCGACGGCCGGCTGGAAGCCGGTTCGGCGGCGCCGGCCTCGTCGGCGGGGCTGTCTGTCGGAGGCGGTTTGGCGGGCGTCGGCTCGGGGTCGGTGCTGGGTTGCTGCTTCTCGTCCATCGCTCGCTCCTCGTTCGACCCGGATGACCATCGGCGTGCCGCGGATGATAACGCCTTGGGGGCCGGCGGACACGCCGATTTTTTGCGCTTGACAAGGCGCAGGTGCATTCTTAAATGAGCGCGCCTGGGGGTGGAGCCCGGGCACCGTGGTTGTTGTCGCAGTGGCGTTGTGGTCGGGCGCGTGGCCCGGTAAGCCCAGGGGCTGCGACGTAAGTTCACAGTACTCTCGAATTGACTTGGTGACGTTAACATGTGCTCCTACGAACAGACGTTCTCAGATCCGGGTCTGGCCCTGGTCAGTCCTCACCCAGAGTTGGTCCCTGTTGTGTTTGCCCGTAGCGAAGCGGAGGCTGAGCACTACCGGGCCCTGTTGGACGCGGCGGGCGTGCCTGCGACGGTCGGGGACACGTCAGACACGCCGGCGGTAACCTGGTCGATCAACGGGGCCATTCCGGTCCTGGTGGCTGATGGTCTCCACGACAGCGCTTCGGAGGTGATCGCCGCTGCTCAACGACCCGCGCGAGCCGACTTCGACGAAGATTACGACGACGACGACGAGGACGACGACTTCGACGATGACGAAGACGAAGACTTCGACGACGACGACGACGAGGACGACCTGGACGACGACTTCGACTGATCCGACCCGGGCCCGACACCCGGGTGTAATGGTGATCCCGAAGGTCCGGCGGTGACGGCCGGTTCTCGAGGTCCAGGTAAATCGGTGCTACCCCCGCCCCTGCCCGCCACGGACAAACGAACCTGGCAATCCGCGCTGATTTCGCCGATAATCACAGGTGATGGCTAGCGAGTATACAGGTACGGAGCGGCGCGAGTCGTCCGGCTCGGATCGTCGCGACCGTCGGCGGGCGGTTGACCGCCGCAGCGGTCTGGACCGGCGTCGCGGTCCCGGCCGTCGCCGCGGCGACATCCGTCGGGCAGCGGAAGAGGGCGAGATCTCCGGCGAGCTGTTGGAGTTCGTGATGGCCATTGACGAGTACAAGCGGGTCAACAGCCGTCCGTTTCCGTCGTGTTCGGAGATCTTCGAGATTATCCACTACCTGGGATATCGTAAGGTGGCTGGGCAGGCGAAACACATCAACTACCCGACGGACGCCGCCGAGCCGGTGGAAAGGCCTCCGGACGCTCGCTGACATGGAAAGCACTTACCAAGTCATCCTGTTGCTGAAGTTGCTGCTGCTGGTGGGCCCGCTGGCGGTCTACTTCATGGTCCTGGGGCTGCTCAACAGCCAGCCCGCGGCGCGGCTGATGGACGCCCGCCGAGACTTTGCAGTGCTGACCTTGGCGGTGTGCCCGGTGCTGCTGGTGCCGGCCACTGCGTTGTGGCAGCAAGGGCACGGTTGGCTGCTGGTGCCCGGCTTTGCAGTGGTGGCCTTGGTGATGCGAGCCCTGCTGCCCGGACCGAACAGCGGCTGGGTGGTGTACAACCTTTCTGTTCATCGAGCCCGCGTTCTTCTCGAACGATGCCTGCGCGAACTGGGCTGGCAGTACGAGGTCGTTGACGGCGTTCACCGGCTGGAGGAACAGGGTCTGGAGATTCAGCTTTCCAGCTTGCCGGTGTTGCGGAACGTGACGTACCACCTTCGTTATGCCGACGAGGCCGACCGGACGGCTGTGTCCCGATCGCTGGGCGAAAGACTGGGGGCCGCGTTGGCTCGCCAGCAGCTTCTGCCGTCGTTGGCTGGTTCCTGCCTGATGATGCTGGGGGTCGGCTTGATGGTGCTGCCGTTGTGGATGATGTCCCGCCACAGTGACGCCATCGCCGAGGTCGTCACCCGCCTGCTGATTTCTTAAAGCGCCAGGATGCTGCACCAACGCGGGAGGAACGCCCGGCTTGGGCGCGGTCTTGCGTTGCGCACGTCCGGAAGGTCTTACCTGTTTTTTTGTGTGGATTTAATCGGATACTAAAGGTTTTTGGTTGCACGACTTGCAGCGGGCGGGTAACCTTCGCTCGGTAAAAGAGGCGCGGAAGATCGTGGCTGCCACAGAGAGGCAGATGGCCTGATAGCGATCGGGTCTTTGCAGGCAGACGATCTTGGACAAAGCGGGCGACACGGCTGAGCTGAACGAACGCGGAGGCGAAAGCGGTGACGGAGGGGGTCATCTCCACCGCCGCTGTTTCAAGGTCTCGAGAGGTCGCAGTTGCGGCCGGCAGGGTATCGTTGCGGCCCGTTGGGGCGCACAGTGTGACCGGAGCGTTGCCATAAGATCAGCCTCGCGCGGCAGCGTGGGGACGTCATAGGACTCTCTCTCTCCCTCCCAGGTGCGGGTCGCTCTTTGCGGTGATCCTCGCCTGGGCTTTTTTGTGCCCAGGCGGCCTCACGCTGAGGCGCTGAGGCGCAGAGATCGCGGACCAGGACAAAGAGAAGGTGTTGTTCGTGCTCTCGGTGGGCTGGGCGTGTCTGCGTGATGGTTGCCGCCGGCGGGGGAAGTCAGCTATCCAAGGTGATGCTGCGGTTGTCCGTTTCGTCCTTGGCGGTCATTGAATAGCGGCCGTCCTGCCTTCGGTGGTTGACCTCGAGCTTCTGCCGGTACAGATCATAGACGTCCTCGGCATTCAGCCCGACGCACTGGGCCAGGCTTACCCAGAAGAACAGTAAATCGATGACCTCGACGCGGGCGTTCTGCAGATCGTGCAGGGCGAACCGGCGGCCTTCTTTGGCTTCGCTGCACCAATGTTTCCAGAAAGTGCAGTCGCGCAGCTCCTCCAGCTCGTTGCTGGCGGCGGCGATGTAATCGTTGAGCCACCGGCCGGCCACGTCGGGGTCGAACTTGTCCCGCAGGGCCTGGGTGTCAAAACCGACGCGCTTGTTTAGCTCAGCTTGAAGTCTGAAAATCTCGTCGAGCACAGGACCGCTCCTTGGCAGGGACGCAGGCAATCAGCGCCTGCAAAGGGGGGATTCTAGAGGTTGACTCGACAACGGGCAAACCGCCCGGCCGCGAAGGCGGCGTCCGGCAGGCGGGCGGCCGCTCCGGCGTCCGTGCGGCTGGGTCGTGTTGCGAGCCGGTGGGTGGCGGGATTTGGCTGAAAAGGGGGTTGACAGGGTGTCCGGGTCATCATATCCCACCGGCGATTGGACTTGGTTGTTTTGTACCTTTTGACGCCTGCGGAGGGCGTCGAGAACCTGTGGAGTAGGATCCAATGGCAAAGTTCAAGATTACCGTGACCGACGAGTGCATCGGCGACGGGCTGTGTGTGGACGAGGCCCCGAACACGTTCGAGATGAACGACGACAACGTGGCCTTCGTCAAGGACGCAGGCGGGGACAACGAAGAAGCCATCATGGCTGCGGCGGAGGGCTGCCCGGTCGACGCCATCATCGTGGTCGACGAAGAGTCCGGCAAGCAGGTATACCCCGAGGAGTAACCGCCCGGGGGGTGCTTCGCGTGGCGGGTGCGGTGCCTGCCGTTCCATATTGCTGACTTGACAAACAACAACCGCCCGGCTCGCTGCGGAGCGTTGCCGGAGCGGTTGTTTTTGCGCGCAGGCCCCCTGCGCACGACGACACTACGAGTGGAATCTTCGCTCGCGGGCTGCTATCCTCGTACCAGCGGTCCCTGACAGATACGAGTGGCTATGGATTCCGAACAGTTCCTGCACCGGCTGTGCGCGTCGGACCGCTATCGAGATCAGATCGTTACCACCCGGGTGCTGCCGGCTAGACCGGCCCGGTTCGCCGAGCCGAAGCGGGACCTGCACTCGGCCCTGCAATCCGCGTTGGCTGACCAGGGGGTCAGCCGCCTCTACACGCACCAGGCCGCCGCCTTGGACACCATTTCCGACGGACGCGACGTGGTCGTGGTGACCGGCACGGCTTCGGGCAAGACGCTGTGCTACAACCTGCCCGTCGTCAGTCGGGTGCTGGCTGATCCGCAAGCCCGGGCGTTGTACCTGTTTCCGACCAAGGCCCTGGCCCAGGACCAACTCGGCGGGTTGCAGCGGCTGCTGGACGCCGACCCGCGACTGGCCCACATCAAGGCTTCGACCTACGACGGCGACACGCCCGCCAGCCGACGCAAGGCGGCTCGGGCTGGGGCGTCGATCATCCTGACCAACCCGGACATGCTGCACCACACGATCCTGCCGCAGCACGGGCGATGGAAGCGCGAAGGGTTCCTGGCCAACCTGCGATACGTGATCATCGACGAACTGCACACCTACCGGGGGATCTTCGGGTCACACGTGGCCGGCGTGATTCGTCGCTTGCGGCGGGTCTGCCAGCCGGAGTGCGATCCGCTGTTCATCTGCTGTAGCGCCACCATTGCCAACCCGGCTGAGCTGGCCAGCCAGTTGATCGGGCGGGAGGCGAGCGTAATCGACGACGACGGCTCGCCGCGGGGCCGAAAGCACTTCGTGCTCTGGAACCCGCCGTTTGCCGGGCCGGACGGCCTCGAACGGCGGTCGGCCAACGTCGAGGCCCAACACCTGATGCATGACCTGGTCGTGGAGGGCGCTCAGACGATCACCTTTGCCAAGTCGCGGGTGGCGGCAGAGCTGATCTACAAGTATCTGCGGGACAGCCTGGCCAAGCGGCACCCGGCGCTCGCCAAACGGGTCCGGCCATATCGCGGGGGCTATCTGCCCAACGAGCGCCGCCAGATCGAACAGGAGCTGTTTTCCGGCCGACTGCTCGGCGTGTGCAGTACGAACGCCCTGGAACTAGGCATCGACGTAGGCTCGTTGGATGCCGCCTTGATCGTTGGCTTTCCGGGGACGATATGCAGCACGCTGCAACAGGCGGGCCGGGCCGGTCGGGCACGGGACGACTCGCTGTGCGTGCTGATCGCCTACAACGATCCGATCGACCAATACCTGATGCGGCGGCCGGCGTACTTCTTCGAGCAATCGCCCGAACATGCCGCGATTGACCCGTTCAACGAGCGTATCTTCGCCGACCAGCTTCGGTGTGCTGCGGCGGAACTGCCGGTCTCGCCGACTGACGAAGCCTACTTCGGGCCCGAGATCACCCGGCGCTGCGCCGAATTGGCTGACAGGCAGTCCGCCGACGAATTCTGGTACCGCTTTGAATCCGGTGATACGTATCGCTATCAGGTGACCAGCGGGGCCCTGCCGCACCACGGCGTCGATCTGCGGATGATCGGCCACGAGACGTTCAGCATCGTCGAGGTCGGCCCGGACATCGAACCGCAGACCATCGGGAACATCGATTCCATCTCGGCCCCGGAGCTGGTCTACCCGCACGCGGTCTATCTGCACGAGGGCGTCAACTACCTGGTTCGCGAATTGGACTACGAGGGCAAGATCGCCCGGGTCGAGCGGACCGACGTGGACTACTACACGCAGGTCGTGCTGGCGTCGCAGGCCCGGATCCTGGACACCGACCGGCAGGAGCCGTTTAACGGCGGCACGAAGTTCTTCGGGCGGCTGGACGTCGCCTGGCAGTCGGTGGCCTTCAAGAAGATCAAGTACTACACGCTGGAGAACATCGGCCAGGAGAACCTGGACCTGCCGCGGTTGAACATCCCCACCACCGGCCTGTGGGCGGTGCCGCCGGCTGAGATCATGCTGGAACTGGCGGCGGCCGGATATCAGCCGATCGAAGGGCTGGTGGGCGTGCGGAACCTGCTGCTGGTGACGGTGCCTATGCTGGCTATGTGCGACCGGCGGGACGTGTCCGGGCTGGTGGACTCGTCCAACCTGGGCGTGCCGGCCATGTTCGTCTACGACCGCTACGTGGGCGGCCTGGGCTACGCCGAAAAGGGCTACGAGTTCTTCGGTCAGCTCTTGGCGTTTTGCCGCGAGTTGATCGAGGAATGCCCCTGCGACGAGGGCTGCCCGTCGTGCGTGGGTTTGGCCAATCTCCGCCCGCCGCTGCACCACGACCCGGACCTGGCCGGCGGCTATGCCATACCGGACAAGGACGCCGCCAGGGTGCTGCTGCGTCTTTGGCTGGGCAGGCAGGCGGAGTCAGCGCAAACGTCTCAAGTTGTCGACTTGTCGTGTCCCAATCGCCAAGTCTAAGTTGGCCGGCACTATGTCGGCCCGTCAGGCGGCCTTTTCAACGGCCCACTACTGCGCGTACAAGTTCGTCACAATGTTGTTCGTCGTGAAAGTATTGGTCCTCGTGCCGGGCGTGTACACTCCGCCTTCGTACAGCCCATCGGTAACTGTTCCGGTTGAACTGCCTCCACGATACAAGTAGTAAGACGTGCCCGCTTGCAGCGCGGGCGAGGAAAACACTAACGATCTGTACGACTTTGAGGGCGCGAACGTCACCAGGTTGGTCCCGCCGGTGGCCGTCTTTATGTGGGCCAAAGTGCCGGCGGACTTCCACTGGCTGTAGGTGATCTTCACCGAACGCTGCGATGACGACGAACTCGGCGCCTGGGCCATCTGGGAACTGCCGGCGGCTACCAGGAAACCACCGCTGATGTTGAACGTCCCGTCATAGTCGATCGCGCCGTTGAAGTCCGCGGTCGGACCGTGGACGATGACCGTGCCGCCTGTCATCACGATGTCACCGTTCACGTCGATGCCGTCACCGTCGGCGTATACGGCGATGAAGCCGCCATTGATGTAAAGGTAATGATCGGCCGGCGGTGGCGGAGGGTCGCCGGACCCATCGCCGCCGGCGCCGTTTATGCCGTCATCGCTCGAAGTGATGTTCATGACCCCGTCGTTGATGGTGATGTCCGCGCTTTCGATCCCCTCGTAGGAATCCGTAATCGTGATGGTCCCACCACTGATTGAGATAGCCAGGTCGGCGTGAATGCCGTCGTCCGCCGACGCGATGGTCGTAGTACCGCCGCTGACAGTGACCGTATCATTGGAGTGCAGGCCGTCGTCGGCGCAATCGAGGTCGATCGTTCCGCCCTCGATCGCGACGCTCACCAGCCCCTTGATGCCTTTGGCGGACAGCTCCTCGGGGATCGTCGCGGTGTGCCCACCGCCCGAAACGACGGTGACATCGCCCGCGACCACAGTGACGTTGGTTTCCGCGGCGAAGCCGTCTCCGCCGGAGGTGATATCAAGCGTGCCGTCCTGAACCGAGATGTACCCCAGCAGGGGATCCCCGTCGTTGTCGGATTTCAGGCCGTCGCCGCCGGAGGTGACAGTGATGTCGCCATCCTGGATCAACAAGTAGTCCTTGCCGCGGATGCCGTCGTCGACGGCGTCCACGGTGATCGTCCCGCCGGTGATGGTCAGCTCGTCCTTGCTGGTTATTGCGTCGTTGTAGTTGCCGTAGACCGTCAGCGACCCGGTGCCGGAGATGGTCATGGTGTCCTTGCTGAACAGGCAGGCGTTGGGCTCATCCTCCTCCGGGTCCTCGTACACGTAGGTTTCGGCATCGTCCAGGTAGTTCTGGGTCTGGTCGGCCAGGATGACTTCCACGCTGCCGACGTTCATCACAAAGATGGGGGCGCTGGTGGAGTTGCTGATGTTGACCCCGTCCAAAATCATCTCAACCAGACCACCGGCTGCGGCGTTCACTACGATCTGCCCGTCGTTCAGCGTGCCGGTGATGTTGAAGGTGCCCGCGGTTGTGATGGTAGCGGTTGTTCCGTCGACGGTGACACCGATGCCGTCCACCGATATGGAAGTTCCGTTCAGGGTGATCTGGGTGATTTCGGGAATCTCCGACTCAAATCCGCAGGACGGGTCGGCGGGGTTACCTTCACCGCTGAAGCACAACTGGAAGACGCCGTAGTCGGCGATGTCCACGTCGTAGTCCTGGTCGGCGTCGGCGGGGATGAGGCCGTCGCCGTCCGGTGTCAGGCTGCATCCGCCCGGCAGCGGGTCGTATGACGTGGACGGGCCGGACATGCAGCCGTGGAAGGTCTCGTAGTCGTCCAGGTCGACGTCACCATCCTGGTCGAAGTCACTCAGGGCGTACCCCACAACGCGGCCCGGGCTGGCAACGTCACCACCAGAGGACGCCCGTGAGCCGAACGAATCGCCGACGGTGGCCAGGGACCAGTCGGTCTGGGCGGTGGTGTCGGCGTAGTCCGTGTCCGGGATGCTGCAACCGGCATACTGGGTCCGCGGAGTGCCCGGATAGTCCTCGTCACCATAGCTGAGCTGATCGATGAGCGTGTTGGTGTTGTCGTAGAGGTTGATCTGGTCATTCCTGCCGAGGTTGGCCGCCAGTTCACCGATGATGTCGACGCCGACCAAACCCCAGGCGGTGGCGAAGTCCGTAGCCACCGCTTCGGTCAGGATCACTGACTCGCCGGGCTGGACGACGCCGAAGACGCTCAAGTCAACCGTTCCCGGGACCTGGCTGTCGTCGTCGAAGCTCCAGCCGGTCATGTCCACTGCGACCGACCCGACGTTGGTGAATTCGACGAACTCTCCATTGGCGCCGCTGTACATCCACTCGGTAATCTGCATGTCCCCTGATGCGACTTGGACGAACGCGACGATGACGCTGACTATGACGGCTGACCTCATTGGTTTTCTCCTTCAGGGTGCGGCCCCGAAGACTGCCCAAGGCGCACGGGCCGCGTGACTGTTTCTTTGACAATCCAGCGCAGATTAACCGCGCTCCCGAAGCCGCCGGCCCCCAATCCGGCGGCTACGGAGGAACTTTGAGCTGGCGTAGTCCCACTAACGGCGATGGCGGCCGATCAACAACCCACTGACTAGAAACAGGACGAAGGTGGCGGGCTCCGGCACTACGCCGGGGCTGGCTATGTCGCCACCGGAGGACATCCACGAACCGAAGGAATCCCCCACGGAGGCCAGGGTCCAGCTCGTCTGGGCGATCGTGTACCCATAGTCCGTAGCCGGGATGTTGCAGCTTGCATCCTTGGTCCGCGGAGTACCCGCGTAAACCTCGTCGCCGAAGGCAAGTTCGTCTACCAAGTTGTCGCCGGCATCGTAAAGGTTGATCTGGTCACCGCGGCCGAGATTCGCCGACAGCTCGCCGATGACATCGACGCCACTCAGACCCCAGGCCGTGGCGAAGTCCGCAGCCACCGCCTCAGTCAGAATCACCGACGCCCCAGCCTCGACCACGCCGAAGGCGCTGAGGTCAACCGTTCCAGGAACCCCGCTGTCGTCGTCGAAACTCCACCCGGTCATGTCCACCGCGCTAGGCCCGACGTTCGTGAACTCGATGAATTCTCCGTCGCTACCGCTGTACATCCACTCGGATTTCACCATCTCAGCCGACGCGACCTAAACAAAACAAACCACCAAGCCAATCACCAGTGCGCGTTTCATGATCCTCCTCCTGTCGGTGCACGCCGTTGCGCACGCGGACGGGCAAGATAAGGCCGCCCATCCGCGTGAGCGCGCAAGACCCCACTATTTCCCGCCTGTGGACACCCCACAGCACAGCCCCATTCTCGCAACCGGAATGTTAAGAGAACATTAAGCCGCCCTGGCCAAGGGTGGAGCAATCCGGGCGGAGATCCCGGTCCGATGTCCCATAACCAACCGTGTCACAACCAGTTATGGGCCGAGCACGGCCTCGCCGTGTGTCCCGTTGCTGTGTTTGGCGGAGGGGAATGTGAGAGTGAGGGTGAACCATGAATCGTCATTGACGCTGACCTGGGCGCTGCCGCCCATGGCCTCCATCGCTCGGCGGACGAGGGTGAGGCCCAATCCGCAGTTCAGGCCGGTCTTGCTGCGGGCGGCATCGGCCCGCCAGAACCGGTCGAACACTCGGGCGACCTCGCAACCGGTCAAGCGGCAGCCGGCGTTGGCCAGGATGAACTGCGGCCTGGTGCCGGCACGTCCTATATCCGCGATGATTCGAGTACCTTCCGAGGCGTACCGGGCAGCATTGGCCAGGGCGTTGGCGAGGACCACGTCCAGCAGCTTCGGATCAGCCTCGACCTGTGATTCAGGCGGACACTGGTCTTCGAGCGTGAGCCCGCGCTCCTCGGCCTTCGAATGAACGACGGCCCAGTGCTCGACAACCAGGGGCTTGAGGGGAATGGTGGTCAGCTCCGGTTTCACCTGGCCCGCCTCCAGGCGTGCCAGGGTCAGCAGCTTCTCGATCAGGCCCTGCAGGGTGGTGATGGTGACCTCCATTTCGCCCAATGCCCGGCGGTATTCCTGCGGGTCGCGCATCCGGCTGAGGGTGACCTCGGCGATGGCGCGGATTTCGGCCACGGGCGTGCGCAGCTCATGGGCTACGTCGGCGGTAAGGGCGCGCTCTCGCTCGAACGCCTCGTCCAGCCGGCCGAGCAACTCGTTGAGCTGGTGGACGAGCGGCTCGATTTCGCGAGGGACGCCCTGGTCGGCGATCCGCTTCTTCAGCCCGGTCTCGTCCAGCGCGGCGATTTTGTCAGCCACCACGCCGAGCGGATGCAAGCCCCGACTGACGACGAGCCAGGCCACTCCACCCGAGACGGCCATGGTCCCGAGGGCCGTCGCCGCCAGCAAGGCTGCCAGGAAACCCAGTTGTTTCTCGATCTCCGCAGTCCCTGCGGCTACAACAACGGTCAGCTTGGGGAGCGAACCCGCGTGCGGCCCCGGCCCTCGCAGGGGTGGCTGCAAACGCAGCCCGGCGGCTCGGCCGGGCGAGCCGTCCGGCAGCGTGATCGTCTGGAAACGTGGCCGGCCGGCCGGCGCGTCCAAACGGGGCAGATCGGCACCAGCCAACGCCGAGGACCGTATGACAAGCTCTCCGGTCGTAGACCTCGGCCTGTCCTCCGGTGCACCCGGGCCATGCGGACCCGGCGGCGGTGGGCCGGGCGGCCTCTGAACATGGAACCAGGGATCCGGCGGACGACGGTGGCCCGGCTCGGGGCCGGTGTCGTCATCCTCGCTCTGTTCGGCGTCGCCGTCCGACATTGCCGGCAACACGTCGATAGGCTGGTCACTCCAGATCTGGAACATGGCCCCCTGGCGAAGCTGGCCCGCCGACAACCGGGTCAGGCCCTCGGTGTCAAACCAGTGCCCGAGCGGACCCTCGTGAACCAGCAAGGCGAGCGAACTCGCGCCGGTCAGCAGGCTGTCGTCGAAAGCGCGGTAGAGTTGCCGTCGCTGCACAGTGTAGATGGTCGCGCCGGCCACCGTCAGCAAGACCGCCATCCCCAGGAACATGCCGAGGACCAACCTGGAACGCAGCGAACCGCTCATGGTTTGCATCCCAGCACGTAGCCGAGCCCGCGTCGCGTCTGAATCAGACTCTCGCCGCCGGGGCGATCGAGTTTGCGCCGCAGGCAACTGATGTAAACGTCCACCACGTTGCTGAGGGTCTCCGAGCCGAAGTCATACAAGTGGTCCCAGATTTCGGAGCGACTGACGGTCTCTCCTGCTCGTCGCGCCAGATACTCCAAGAGTTTGTATTCCATTGGTCGCAGGTCGATCTCGGCCTCTTGCAGCCACACGCGTTGCTTCGCGGTGTCCACGCGCAGGTCGCCGACTTCGATTACCGGGCTGTGCTGGCTGTAACGCCGGCGAACCAGGGCCCGGACGCGAGCGCGCAGTTCCTCGAAGGCGAAGGGCTTGACGAGATAATCGTCGGCGCCGGAATCCAGGCCGTTGACGCGATCAGCCACCGTGTCCATGGCGGTGAGGATCAACACTTGGCTTTGGCAGCCCTCCTGGCGAAGGCGGCGCAGAATGCTGAGCCCGTCCAGCCCCGGCAGCATGAGGTCGAGGATGATGACATCGTAGGGATTGCTCTGGGCGTACCAGAGGCCCTCCTCCCCGTCGCCGCTGGCGTCCACGACGAAGTGGGCCTCTTCAAGGCCCTTTTGCAGCCACTCGCGCAGCCGGGCCTGGTCTTCTACTATGAGCACACGCATACGCCCGATCCGCATGCAAGCTGGGCCATCACGTCCTGACCGCTGTGCGCCCGGCCCGGGGACGCCGGCGTTGGTCAGTCTGGTATAGGCTTCGGCCGGACAGTCCCTTGGGCTTCATTCGGTCAGCCCCTGGTTCGTGCTCGCTGCCTGTAACAGCCGGCGCAGCCCGGGGTGGTCCGGCGCAAATCTCGTTGCCCGAAATAGGCCACCACCCGGACCACCCGGTGGGCCCTTGCGTCGGCCTTCACCCGGGGGTCCGCCTCGAGAACGGTGACCACCCGGGCCGTGGTGACCCGATCCAAACCCGCCACCGGGCCCGCCTCGCTCAATGTACGGATTGACGTATTCCCAGACGGTCTTTCCACTCGCGTCAACCTCGATCAGACGCCCCTCCTCACCCGAGCAGACCAGCGTGTTCCCGTTGGGCAGCCGCTGTGCCCCGGAAATCGAACGAGAGAACAGGTCCTGCTTGTCGGCAGCGGTGTACTCCCAAGTCGCGTTTGCAGGCCCGAACGCTTGACCACGTTTCAGGCGGTAGCTTCCCGTGGCACTGACCGGCGGGGCAAACTCCACGACGGAGGAGTATTGTCCGTCCAACCGGCCGACACCGTTGTTGAACACCATCAGGTGCCCGGCGCCGGGGGAGCCGGCTGGTATCCAGCGTACGTCGTGCTGGGCGAAGAGCACCTGGTCCGTCGCGTCGCCGGCGCTGTAGGTGCGCGGGTTGCCCCAGCGGTACAGAAGGTCGCCGCCCTTGCCCTGCCGCCCTCCGCTGTGACCGGCAGCTTCTTGCGTGGTGGTACTGTGGTCAATGATCCAGACTTCGCTGAAATTGTGAACGCTAAGCGCGATCTGATCCAGTTCGGCGTTGTAGGCGACGGCGTTGGTGTGACACCAGTCCGCGCCCATGTCCGGCCCACCGGGCCCTCGTCCCCCTCCCGGTCCGAAACCTGGTTCTTGTTCCGTGTCTTCCGCTTCCTCGGCATCCGCTCCGCCCACGTATCCCAAGGCCCGCAGCCGCTCTATTTCCTCCGAGGTGATGCGAGGGCCCCGCCGGCTGTAGTTCAAGTCCATCAACTCCGGATGGTCAGCCACCACGCCGTAGTTCGCCTTGTCCTTGTCGATGTCCTGAACCAGGTGGTCCCAGACGTGCCACTGCCAGACGATCTTGCCGCCGGACGTACCTTCCGGGGCCACTTCAAGCAGGCAATCGGGCCACAACCCGGAGTCGGAGGCCTGCTCCGGGTCGCGACCCGCGGCGAGCACCTGCTCACGAGTCTTTTTCTCCCAGGCGATCAGCAGAATGTGGCCGTTGGGCAGGGGCTCGATGTCATGATGTTGGCACCGGCTTGCGTCCGCACACACGTATTCCCACAGGACGGTGCCGTCCGGCGCGAGCCGCTCGATGTGCCCGCCGATGCCGCCGCCCCCGAAGTGCCGGTTGCCCGGCTGACGCCCGCAGCGCAGCAGGGACCCATCCTCCAGAAGGTAGACCGCCTGACCGGGCACGTACTCGCTGGACCAGGAATGGGCCAACTGCCCTTGAATGTCGATCAGGTAGGTCGTGGTCGAGTTGAGTGGAGCGAACAGCGTGTACCCGGGGTATGCGGCGTCGGTGTTGAGAACCAGTCCTCGCTGGGCTGATTCCGCCTGCTTCTCGGGCCGGCGCCGCGGGCCCGGCTGAGCGGCGACGGCCTCGGCAGGCGACTCGTCGGCTGCGTGGTCGGCGAGCAAGTCCGCACCCTGCGAATCCGACGACGGGGGGCGGTCCTGGCCCTGTGCTTGGATCACCAGCACCGCTGCACACAGCAGGATCGGAAAGAAGACGGAACAGCCAAGGTGAACGCTTCGGTCCATGGGCATCAAGACATCCTCCTATGTCGCCGAACCGCCTCCTACTGTGGCAACTCCAACATGAAAAGAACATGAACCGGCGGAGGCGTTGTCAGTCCCGTCGTCTTGAGCGCTAGGTCGAACGACCCCGCGGGCTGCTTCACGCCGGATTAGCACTTGGCAAGCTACGCCGCCACCCATCGGCTGTAACTCGGCAGCGTGCTGCTACAACGCTGCCACGGTCTTGTGTTTGGGCTTGGCGGCTGGCTGCTGCTCGTTTTTGGGACGTGTCTTCCACCGCCGGTGTATCCAAAGGTATTGCGTCGGATCCACGCGGACAGCCTCCTCGATCGACCGCGTGTACTCCTGGGTGATCCACCGCAGGGGGTCGTCGCGGTCCTGCCATTCGTGGGGGTGAATGACGCGTTGGACGCCCAGTTCGTACTCGAACCGATCGCTGGTGCGGCGGGCGTACCCCACGATGATGGGGACCTCAGCGCGCATGGCCAGCAACCCGATCGACTTGTAGGTCGAGGCCTGCCGGCCGAAGAAGTCGACGAACAGCCCCTTGTGCCCCGCGTTCTGGTCGGCGATGAAGCCGAGCGCCCCGCCGCGGTGCAGGATGTCCTCGGCTGACTTGGCGGCCCCCTTCTTGTCGAGCAGCTTCAGCCCGGCGCTGCCGCGGGTGCTGACTACGTATCGATTCAAATAAGCGTTATCCAGCGGGCGCATGACGGCGACCATTTCGAAGCCGTACACCGACAGCAGGTGGCCGGTCAGCTCGAAGTTGCCGTAGTGGCCGGTCACCAGGATCGCCCCTCGTCCCTGCAAGAGAACGCGCAGGGCCTCGCCCATGTTCTTCAAACGCACGTACTTCGCCCAGGTCCATTCATTCAGCAGGCGCGGGGTGAACATGAGCTCCACGGCGAACATGGTGAAGTGCTGCATCGACCGCAGGGCGATCCGGTCGACCTCCGCCGGCGAGAGCGACTCGCCGTAGGCCAGACGCAGGTGCTGGCGGGCCCGTTCCAGATGACGCGGCATCAGGTACGCCCAGATCCTCCCCAGCAGCCTGGCCGTCTGCAGGTTCCAGTTCACCGGAAACAAGTGGAACACAAAGACAGCCGCCCGGATGGCGGCATACTGCAGCCAAGCGATGGGGCCGGTGTCTTTGCCCATGGGCAGACCTCAGGTGCGGTGGTGCGCCGGCGCAGCGATCGAAAGGCCCGTGCCAGCACGGTCACGAGTACACTATTCGATCGTATAGACCTTGCCTACATGGCGGCAGCCCTTCTGAGCCAATCTTTTCAGCCCAGGCGAAGTTGGGGAAAAATGCGTCCTGCCGCTTGATACCCAAACAAAGCGTCGGTCCATTTCCGCAAGTTCCGCAGCGTTTTCAGTCATCCACTCTATTAGCCACTCCAACTTCGCTTCCACGCTACGGACTTCGCCATCGGTTGCGGGGTGCACTTCCACCCAATGCACCACATCGTTCCTGTTGTCTGACGGTCGATAGCCCACCCCGTAGTCCCACAGTGGCGAGTTGGGCAGCGTTTCAGCGAGCGCCGCTTCCACAGCGACACTTCCCGCGAGTCGGCGAGTGTCTTTGGCTCGCACGTGTGCCCGATCCACTCCGGGGAGCGCTTGCAGTCCGTGCCGAACGTGGGCGCCAAGCACGGAGCAAGCTTGTGCTGCTGCTCGAAACTCCTGTCTCACTTCGAGCACCCCGCCGCTGCAACCGCATCAGCCACGGCCTGGTTTGCTCGTTCGCTGAATTCGCCGAGACCACCCCAGCGGGCTTCAAGGTCGCTTTCTGCATCGGGGTCCAGGCTCGATATGTCGCTCGTGCTTCCGGTTTCGCGGTCAAAGTAGTAGACTCTGAACGCCTTGTTCAAGACCCCGTCGGCCAACCCCTGCATCAGTTGCGTCTCGGGTGCGTTGAACATACGCAACAGGCTTCGCGGGCCGGCACCGGCCTCTTGAAGTTGGCGGATTGCCCACACCGCTTCCAGGACCTGTGTTGCGTGAGTCGAGACACAAACCTTGTAGCCTCGCCAAACGAGGTCGAGGACCATGAGCAGCACCGCGCTGATCGCCCGTGGGTGCAGGCCCATCTCCAACTCCTCCAGGACGACCCACTGTATGTCACCCCGTCGGGATAGCCGGGCGGACGGCATCAGCCAATACAGTCCCAGCAGCAAGGGAACGAACTCGCGCTGGCCAGCCGACCAAACCATGTGCGGCAAGGGATCCCCGCCATGCTCCAGCACCAATCGTTTCTGTGATGCCACCTTGTCTATCTTGAGCGAGAACCCGCCAAAAACGTGCTCGACGAGCAAACGCCGAATCCCCTCTTTCAACCGGCCCTTCTGCGGAAAGAGCTGCTCCTTCGCTCCGAACTCCTGTTCGACGAGAATCCGGAGCTTCTCACTAAAATCCCGTACCGCGAAGGGGTCACCCGGCGCATAGTCTGCGAAAGGGCGGGGCCAGCCGTTCCGGAGCGACAAAACGCGCTGCGCCGGAATCATGAATACATTCTCGGTCTTGGTTGCCCTTCCCCGGCGAGCGAGCTGTTTCATCGTGACCTTGCCGCTGTCACGGGCGATTTCGCTCGTTGCACTCCAGATCGCGTGCATTCCCTCCCCGAAATAAGCATCGATGAAGTTGTCCACCTTGCCCGACCAATCAATGCCGTAGCGCGTCAACTGCTGATGGACGTGTCCCTTGTCAATGAGCAGTTTGAGGAACTCGAGGGCAATGCTCTTGCCGGTCGCCTGCGGCCCGACCAGCACCGTCAGATCGCCAAATGACAACTCTGCTCGCCGGATCGGCCCGATGTTACGCAACCGCATCGTCTGCATGGGCGTCTCCCTCGTCGGCTTCAACCTCAAACGCCACGCCAGCAGTGCAGTGTAACCGGCGAAGCGGTGCCGGACCAGGCCGCCGTTGTAGCCCTTGAGGTCGTCCTCGCCGGCGGCCAAACGAAGCTGCGAGGTTCGCTCCACGCTGGGCCTTCTGCGCGGCCCTGCTGTGCTGATCGCGGCGAGACAGACGCCCGCTCGTTCGTTACAACGGAACCTCACCGAATCGACTGGAGACTCGGAGAGGTGGCGGTGCCGGGCAGGTTCGTTCCGGTGGTGCTACTCTTCTCGCGAAACGGCCTGGGCCTCCACGTCGATGAATCCCTCGTCCGCCCTGCCGGGCGCGTCGGGGCCCGGTGTCATAATGACCATCCGCTGCTTGAAGTGTTCGGTCAGCCTCTTGCGCAGCAGGTTGCGAACTGGCGGGACCAGCAGGGCGAAACCGACCGCATCGGTGATGATGCCCGGCGTGACCAACAGCAGGCCTGCCACCAGAATCATGATTCCGTTAACCATTTCGTGGGCCGGCATCCGGCCCTGGGCCAATTCCAGTTGGATGCCCTGCCAGGTCCGCAGCCCCTCATGCTTGGCCAGCGCCGCCCCCAGCACGCCGGTCAAGACCACCAGCCCGATGGTCGGCCAGCCGCCGATCGCCCGCCCGATGCGGATCAGCAGGGACAGCTCGACGATTGGTACGACTGTGAACGCCAGCAGTAGCCACACGAACATGGCGATCAGGGTACCTGCCGGCACCACAGCCGTCCACGAAGCCGGCGAACATAGGAACGTCACCTGCGCGAGAAGGACCCGCCCGCATCCCCGAGACAACCGGGTACGCGGGCGGGTGGTTAAGGCCTACTTGGCCTGGCGCCAGTGATTCTGGGGACAAGCCCCGGCTACGGACACGGGTCCGGAATCACGTGGGTCAGGCGCAGCTTGATGTACGAGTAGTCCAAGGACGTGATGTCCGCGTTCCGGTCGGGGTCTGCCGTTGCCACCGCGGCGGTTACGGGCAGAGCCAACCTCAGCTTCACGTACGAGTAGTCCAGGGAGGTGACGTCGCCGTTGCGGTCGCAGTCACCGGCCAGGCTCGCCACACCCCACCGGTCCGTGACCGGGTTGCTGTCCGGAGGCAAGGACGTCATCCCCGCCAGACCGATTTCGCAGCAGTCCTGGTCCGGCAGCGGCGGGTTAAACTCGACAACCACCGTGCTGGTGCCTTGCAGGGTAGCGGTGATGGCACCGGCGTACACGGCAGTGCAGGCCACCTGGACGTTCCCGCCGTTCACTGTGGCTGCATCCATGTCCTGGCTCATGTCGAACTCGAGCTTGGCTATCCCGCCTGACCGAGGTTCATCGTTGTCTCCGTGCTCGTCGGTCAGCTCGGTGTGGGCATGGTCACCCAGGCCCATGTCGATGCACAGCTCGATCGGCGTGCTTACGCCGTTGTCATGGTCCAGGCAACTCCGCACGGCTGTGATGACCGGCCAGTCCGGTGCCAGCAGTTCGAAGGCCATGTTCACCTGGCTGGGCGCCGGCTCGGGGCACTCCCACAACTGCTTGTCCCAGTTGGCGTAGTCCCAGCAGTCCGGCGGATAGTCGTTCAGATTGACCACCTTGCCGTGGCACGCCCCAAACAGCGGCCCGTTCGGCATGGTCACGGCCGGGCTGGTGTGCCAACCCCAGAAGTGCCCGTCCGCCGTGTTCGGTGAGGGCAGGTTGCCGGTCAGGGTCCGGTCGGAGTAGTCGCAAGCCGGCGGGGTCCAGGTCACGCCAACGACGGCCTGGATGTCCAGCCAATAGCGGAACTCAGCCTCCTCCTCGAAGGCCCCATTAACAGCCGGATAGAGTCCGCTACGCGGGTCCACCTCCGAGCAGAGCAGGCAGCACCGGTCAAAGTCCACGTAGTACTCGTACACGTTGTGCCCCAGGCAGTCCGTGTAGCCCATGTCCACCCAGACCACCGCGTCCGCCGGCGCGAAGTACACGCCCAACACGGTCGGGTCGTCGCCGACATCCACCATCGGCGGGCAACCGGGCGCCAACTGGGCGGGTTCAGCGTGGTGGAAGCTCAGGAACCATCCGTCGACCACGTACGGTTCGCCGCTCTGGCCCGGACTGTAGGTCGCGAACATGTGGTCCGTGTGCGTGCCGGGGAACAGCGGGTCGATCGCCTGCCCGTCCTCGTACGCCTGACCGCCGGGATAGGGATCGCTTCCGCTGGCATCCTGGAACTTGCACCACATGCAGCCGGGGCCGACGCGGATGTAGTACTCGTTCCCGCCCAGCAGGGTAACGTCCGGTACGTCGAACGTGTACATCTGCTCGGTGTCGCCGACCACGCGGGTGAGTTGGGTATAGATCGTGCCCGGCGTGTCCGTCGGGTCATCCTGCACGTACAGGGTAACGTCGCTGCCGCCGCCATCCTTCAGCCAGACGTCCACCTTGCACAGGGTGAAGTCCTGCGAGGGAACGAAGGACTGGGCCAGCACGTAGAAGCTGGTGTTCACGCACCAGTACGACGGCCCCGGGCTGGTAAAGGCCTCTTCGAGGGTGACGCACCCGCCGCTGCCGTCCGGTTCGTAGATGGGATCGAGGTAGCTGCCCCACCAGCGCAGGGCCTCGATGGGCCGACCGTCGGAGAAGAAGTCATCGGCCACGACCCGGTTTACCTCTTCTTCACGCGAGGTCAGCTCGAACGTTGCGTCATACGAGTAACCCTCCTGGTCCTGAATCGGCGACCCGACGTTGAATATCATTCCAGGTGTCGGATCGCTGGGCTCGTTTACTCGAACCGCGTCGTCCATGAACATGTTGGGCCGCGTCTTCCAGCCCCAGGGGTTGCCCGTCCCGTAGGGGGAGTGCGTGCAGCAGGTCGGATCGGGAGGCCAAGTGCCCATCAGACATGCCAGGGCGGCGACATCGGACGCGGCAACCACACCATCGCAGTCGATGTCACACCGGTCGCACACCGGGTCTCCCGTGCCAACCGCACAACCCACGTGAGCGCTGAGGACAGCCACATCCGGCGTAGTGATCATCGTGTCCTGGTTCAGGTCGCCGTTGCAGGCGCAGGGTGGTCCGTCTTGGTAGTGGGCCGCGATGCTCAGCCAGTAGATGCTGTTTGACTGCGGCTCCTGGGAGAACCAATACCACTGCGGAAGATCCAGATCGTAGTGGAAGCAACTGTCCGGGTAGTGCTCGTCGTGGTAGTCGGGCCGGTCGTACGTCTCCACGACATCGGCGTAATCGGCCCAGTACTCCCAGAGCAGCGTGCCCGGGTGGCTCCAGGGCTGGTCCACGCCGGCCGGCACGTCCGTCCAGATGCCGATGTGGAACTGGTCGGGGGTCTGGTCCGGCGGCGTCATGTCATCCCAAAACAGATACGAGCCCCACCAGTGCACGTCCGAGATCGGACGGTCGTCCTCACAGGGCCAGTCGTCAGCCACCAACTGCCCCGGCGGCACCCACCAGGCCGACTCTTCGTCCCAGCCGTAGTACACTCCGCCGGCCTCGTCCGGCGGCTGCGAGTACTTGACCGAGACCTCGGGGGCCTCGTTCCACCACAGGTCCGACGCGGCGTCGAAGCCCTCGTCACCAAGGTGCGGAAGCTGGGTCCACTTGGACGCCAACTCCTCCTCGAAATCGCACGCGTCACCGATGCCGTCGCTGTCCGCGTCCTCTTGGCCCGGGTTGATGTCGTCCGGGCAATTGTCGCAGACGTCGCCTACGGTGTCCCCGGCGCAGTAGCCGCCGGGACAATCAGAGTGTTTGTCGCACGGATCGCCGGGGTTGTCGCCGCCCACGCACTCGTCGGTATCGCTCTGGTCCGGGTTGGGGATCCACGGGCAGTTGTCGGCCGAGTCGTGCGTGCCGTCTCCGTCCTCGTCCGAGCCTTCCTCTTCCGCGGGCAGAACGCCGTGCGAAGCCCAGTTCTGCTCTTCAAGGGTCATGCGTTTCTTGTGTTCTTCCTCGGGTGTGCCGGTGCCATCACACGGCAGCCAGCAAACGCCGATGTAGAACTCGTAGGGGATGGTGGTGGAGGCCGGGAAGTACTTGTCCGCAGTGCCGTCGCAGTCGTGGTCCGCATAGCCGCCGGTGGTCGTGAAGATGCCGTACTCCCACGGGGCGGTGTGCGACCAGCAGCCGCTGTAGGCCAGGAAGTCGAGCTGCGGCGCCGGGTCCATAATCGGGTTCGGATCTCCCATGTAGCCGCCCATCCAGGTAAACATCAATCGCGGGATCACCGGGGTGAACGAGTCAAACGTCCCGCCGTTGGGGCAGAGATGACGAATGGTCATCCAGCCCAGGGGCTGCGGTGTCATGCTCGACAGGCACACCTGCACGTCGTAGGTGGCCATGTCCACGCCGCCGTTGAAGGTCACCGTGATGGGGTCGATGCTCACCAGACTGAGGGCGACCATCTGGGTGTCTACGGTGTCCTGACTTCCGAGTGGGTTTGGCAGATTGGCCGTCGTCAATCGTTCGACGATGGTGTCGGCCGTCTCGAAACCCCACGGCCCGGGTACCCAGAACGGCTGGCCCTTGAAGTACACCACGCCGTCAAACGGGTCTGACCCCGGACCGAAGAAGTCTGACGGCAGGCTGAGCTCGTCGTACGTCGCCCCGCCGCCGCCTCCGCCGCCACCGGTCGGCCCGGGCGTCTGGAATATGTCCGACCCCGGCGCGATGGAGCATTGGGCGAGGGCGGGCGATGCCGCCAACCCGCAAACCACTACGGCCGCGACCGCCACCTGTGTTACTCGCCACGCCGCCGGTGGACGAGCCCAAGAGATTAGTCCGTTCATGGCCTTCTCCTTCACTCCTGCTGTCTTGGCAGTTCGTTTAGACACTGGTTTCTGACTCAATTCGCCCGCATATCAACGAGTTACGCGACCCCGAACCGCGCTAACGACACATGGCTTGTCCACAGATCTAGCCCGAAACGCCGGCGCAGCGTCCCTATCTCGACCGGCACTGCGAGCAGGCTCCCGACACGCCTCGCCAGCATACCCACCAGTCCCGTGATACTTGCCCAACCACGCTGGCCCCACCCGCCACTGCGACGAGTGGGTCACACATCAGATGTGGACCGCTCTCCGGCCTCATCAGGCGGAGGGAGAGCCCTTCTGCCGACCGCGCACGAAACCACACCGTCGCGGCGATGAGGCAATCTCCCCCGCCGGCGACTGTGCACAACACGAACACGGTAACGGATAGACGCCAGTATCCTGCTTTCTGACGCCCAAGTCAAATTAGACTGAATTCATGGCCGCCCCACTGGCGCATTTACCTTCCGGGCAACGAGTTAGAACCTATACCCAAAACCTATGTGGGACCGGCTTTCCAGCCGGTCAAGACAGGCTAGAAAGCCTGTCCCACAGTTTTGGGATGGGCTCTTAGCTCTCGCGCCTGGATATCTCGGTCGCTCGCCCAGTGGGCCTTGATGTTCTGTGACGCACCCGGGCAACCGTCGCTACGCGAACAGGTAAATGCACAACCTGACCACCAGATAGATGCCCAGGAGGATTGAACAGATGACGATCAGCGTCGCAATCCACCCCCGCGCGACCCTCTTCCCGGCTTCCGCCCTGTCTTCCTCTTCCGCCGGTGGTTCGAAGAACCGCAGCCAGATGCTCTCCCAGATTTCGTTGCCGTCGGCCCGGATTACCAGGCCGACCTGCTCAGCCAGCCGTTCAAGGGCCTCGTCACTCAGGTCCGCCTCGTCCAGGTCATCGATTAGCTTCATGTAGCCCAACAGGGCGTCGAGGCTGGGGGCGATGATCTCGGGATCCCAATACCCGTCGCCGTGAAAGGCATAGAAGACGGGGCACGTGCCGTCCGGACCAACCTGCGCTGTGTCGATGAACACCGGGTCGGCGTCCCGGTCGGTCGCGCCGATGACGAGCCACGACTCCCGCCAATCGCCCTCCTGTGTGCCGCAGAAGCTCTCTCCAGTCTGCGGGTCGCAGGCGTACTCCTTCGTGGCTGCAACCGCTTCTGCGGGTGTGAGAAGGCGCAGGAAGCAGCTATTGAAGTCGCACCGGGCGGCACGCTCCAACACCTGCGAAACGCTCTCCGGCAACTGCTCCGGCGAGGTGACCATGGTCGTAGCGTACAGAGACTGCCGGGGCGTGTCTATGCTGCCGCAAGCCAGCCGGCGCCCCAGCTTGCCGTTACCGTGGCTGGATGCTCTGTTCAGTACGCCCGATACGCCCGCAGCAAGTCCACGATCGCCTGCAACTGCTCCGGCAGGGGCGCTTCGATGGTCATGGGCTTCTCTTCGATCGGGTGCATGAACTCGATGCGAAACGCGTGCAGTGACTGGTACGGGATCAGCGGTTCAGTTGAGCTGGACTCGTCGCCGGTGATGTCCCTGGCGCTGAACAGGTGTCCGCCGTAGAAGGTGTCTCCCATCATGGGGTGCCCGATGGCCGACATGTGCACGCGGAGTTGATGGGTCCGCCCCGTCTTGGGGTGGAGGTGCATGATCGCGAACCCTTTGAAGCGCTCCGCGACCTCGTAGCGGGTGACGGCCTCCTTGAAGAGCATGGGCCTCATGGGCATGCCCGGCACGATGTACCGATCCTTGATCGTAGGATGACCGGCCAGCGGCATGTTGATCACGTCACCGTCCAAACGGGGGCTACCCTCGACAATCCCCAGGTAGGTCTTGTGGATGGTGCGGCGCTCGAACTGCATCGACAGCCGCCAGTGGGCTTCGTCGGTCTTGGCGACGAGCATCACGCCGGTGGTGTTCTTGTCCAGCCGGTGGACGATGCCTGGGCGGAAGGGGTCGTCGCCGTGGGACAGGCTCTCGGCGTAGAACGCCACCGCGTTGGCGATGGTGCCCGATTGGGTCGCCCGGGCCGGGTGGCAGATGATCCCCGTCTGCTTGTTGATGGCCAGCAAGTATTCGTCCTCGAAGAGGATATCCAGCGGGATGTCTTCGGGGATGATGTCCGTCGGCTCGGGCGGGGGCACGAGCATCGCGACGACGTCGCCGGCCGCCGGCTCGTAGCTCGCCTTGGTCGGCAGGCCGTTCACCGTGACCGAACCCTGCCGGATCAACCGCTGCACCAATGTCCGAGACATCCGCGGATAGCGCGAGTGCAGGTACTTGTCCAGCCGCCGACCGGGCAGCCGGCGGCGGACCTTGAACTTCACCCGGGGCGTATCCTCCTCGTCAAGCGGGACCGGGCGGTCGATGATCTCCTTGTTTTCCTGCTCAAACTCGCCCATCCTGGCAGTATAGCGGGCGGTCGAATCGCTGTCCTGGTAGGATGCCCGGTAGCAGCCGACCTCCGAGTCGGCCGTTTGGAGACTCTACGGCCGACTCGGAGGTCGGCCGCTACGATCGAACGCATAACGCCCTATGAAGATTCTGGCTATTGTCAATCCCGTATCCGGCCGGCGCAACGTCGCGCCGGTGTTGCGCGAGGTGGGCTATCGCCTGGCCCGCGCGGGTGTGGCCATGACCGTCCGCGTCACCCGGGCGGCCGGCGACGCCGAACGCATAGCCGGCGACGCCCCAGCCGACACCCGGGCCATCCTGGCCGTCGGAGGGGACGGCACCGTCCGCGAGGTCGTGGACGGCCAACTCAGTGCGGGACGAACCATTCCCATCACCATCCTGCGGACCGGCACGGAGAACATCGTCGCCAGGAACCTGGGCATGGCGGCGGATGCAGCCGGCATCACTCGTACCCTGCTCGATGGGCAGACCACTCCCTGTGACGTCGGCGTCGCCAACGGACGGCACTTTCTGATCGTCACCGGAGCGGGCTTCGACGCCGAGGTCGTCGAGCGGCTGGTGGCTGACCGCGACGGGCACATCACCCACTGGGACTACTTCTGGCCCGTCTGGCGCACCTTCCTGGGCCACCGCTTCCCGCGACTGATCGTCACCGCCGACGGGACGGAGGTCTTCGACGGATGTGGATTGGCCTTCGTTGGGGTCATTCCCCGGTACTCGGTGGGCCTGCGCATCCTCAGCAAGTCAGTGCAGGATGACGGTATGCTGGACCTGTGCATTTACCCCTGCGCGTCACGTGTCCGGCTGGTTCGCCATGCCCTGGACACTTTCTGCCGGCGACACGACGTACGCGGCCGGATCATCTACCACAAGTGCCGACAGATTCGTATCGAGAGTCCACAACGGGTGCCGGTGGAAATGGACGGCGACGCCGGCGGGCAGTTGCCGGCTGAATGCGGGGTGCTGCCCTCAGCGGCGATTTTCCTGACGCCGGCCAAACCGGCGGGTCACCGGGTAGATCGATGACCGTAACCAAGCCACGAGACGCCGCAGCCGACACCGGCACGCAGCCGCAGAAGGTGCCAAACTATGTCACTTCGGACGAGCTGGTCTGCGCGGACAATCTCGAACTGCTCGCCCGCCTACCTGACGGCTGCTGTGACCTGATCTACGTGGATCCCCCTTTCGCCACCGGACAGCGGCGCACCGGCGCCGGCGGCATCCACGACGCCCCGGCGTTTGACGACCCCGCCACCGGCGGCATGGACGGTTTCGCGGCCTTCCTTCGCCCCCGCCTTCAGCAGATGCACCGCGTGCTTTCCGACCGGGGCAGCATTTACGTTCACCTGGATTGGCGGACGGTGCACTATGTGAAGGTGCTGCTGGACACCATCTTCGGAGTCGGTAACTTCCTTAATGAAATCGTCTGGAGCTACCGCACCGGCGGTCAAGGCCGCAAGTGGTTCGCCCGCAAACACGATACCATCCTGCTGTACGCCAAGCACGCCGGCACGCACACGTTCAACGTCCAGCGTGACGGCGAGTTTCGCACCTTGGGCATGAAACACGACGAGCAAGGCCGGCCCTACAAGTCCACCCGCAAAGGACGGCTGTACTTTCACCCGGACGGCCCGAGGCTGACCGACGTGTGGGACCTGCCTTTTCTGTCCACGGTTTCAAAGGAACGCAACGGCTACCCAACTCAGAAGCCTGAAGCACTGCTTGAGCGTATCATCCAGGCAAGTTCAAACGCCGGCGATTTGGTGGCTGACTTCTTCTGCGGCAGCGGAACGACGCTGGCAGTCGCCCGTCGCTTGGGCCGGCGATATCTGGGATGCGACATCAACCCCGCCGGCATCGAGATTGCCCGCAAGCGAGTGAACGGCAGGTAGTGTGCAGTGGACAACGTTGCTGCGTCGCTTGACCGGACGAGCGATTTTGCCATCCGGCCCACCCACAAGCAGCCACCCGTTTGCGCAGCGACAGAGCCGGACCCGCGTTCAGGCACAGTCCGGGTCGAACAGCGGACAGTCCGTATCGCACACGCCGTTGCCGTAGTAACCCGATTGCTGGCACCAATCGACCGCGTCGCAATCCGGGTCGGGATACAGACAGTCCCGGTCGCACGTCCCATCACCGTAGTAACCCAGCTCTTCGCACTCGTCGACCAGGGCGCAGTCAGGGTCTAACACCGGGCAATCCCAGTCGCAGATGCCGTCGCCGTAGTACCCTCCGTCCTGACACCAGTCCTCCGTATCGCAGTCGGGATCGGGATTCGGGCAGTCCCAGTCACACGTGCCGTCACCGTAGTAGCCCAGCTCTGCGCATTCGTCCACGAACTCGCAGTCCGGGTCGACCTGCGGGCAAGCGGTGTCACAGACGCCATCGCCGTAGTAGCCCGACTCTTCGCACTCGTCGACGACTTCGCAATCCGGATCGACGGCTGGACAATCTCCGTCGCAATAACCGTCTCCGTACAGACCCGACTCGAAGCACCAGTCCGTCTCTGCTCCGTCCGTTGTGACCTCGGCACCCGACGTTGCAGCGTCGGCCGGTAAGCCGGATGTGGTTGAATCGAACGTCGACGAACCTGACGTCGTCAGGATCACCCGCTCGCCGACGGCCGACTCCTCTGTCTCCACGGTCAATTCACCGCCGCGGCCGCTGCCGCACCCAGCGACCGCCAGGGCCAGGGCTGCCAGACCAGTCATGAATGTGGTTGTCTTCCTCATAGCACGCCCCCTGCTGCTTCCAGGCCGACGCCCCGCGCCCAGTCGCCAGTGATTTACCGCGCGGTACGCCACCAACATTGTACAGCATGGCCGATATTTACCAAAAGTCAACTATTTCTCCAGAACAAATATCGCGGCGACCCCAGGGTCGCGGCCGGCAGGTGCCGCGATTCCGGGGGTTGCCACGATCTCCTGCTGTAACCTTATTGTAGCAAAGTAGATAAAGCCCCAGCCTCGGCGGTGTTGCCGGTGTTGCCTTGGTGTGTTCGCCCAGGGCTATTGTCGGGGATGGTAGAGCTTGTGGACTTCCTTCAGCCTGGCTTCGTCGACGTGGAGGTACACCTGGGTGGTGCTGACGTCAGAATGGCCCAGCAGCTCCTGCACGATGCGCAGGTCGGCGCCGCCAGCCAACATGTGGGTGGCGAAGCAGTGGCGCAGGGTGTGCGGGGTGATGTCCTTCTCCAGGCCGACGCAGGCGGCATACTTGCGCACCAGTCGCCAGATGTTGGTGCGGTCCAACGGCCGCCCGGTCCGCGAAAGGAAAAGGGCGTCGCCCGCGCGGGGCCCAGCCAAACCTGGCCGCTGGCGATGCACGTAGTTGCGCAGGGCGCGAACGGCGCTGCTGCCGATCGGTATGACTCGTTCCTTGTCACCCTTGCCGATGCACCGCAGATAGCCGACCTTGAGGTTGATCTGCGAACAGGTCAGCCCGACGGCTTCGCTTACCCGAACGCCGGTAGCGTAGAGCAGTTCGAGCAGGGCCCGGTCTCGCTGATAGAACTCCTCCGATGGGTCCGGCGCGTTGAGCAAGGCGTCGACCTGCTTCTCGTGGACCGTCTTCGGGATGGCCTGCCAGCGTTTGGGCGACTCGACCAGGGAGACCAAGTCACGCTTGAGGCTGCCCTCGGCATGACAGAAACGCAGGAACATTCGGCAGGCGGCTACGTGTTGAGCGATGGTGGCTACGGACAGGCCGCGCTCTTGCAGTCCGATGAGATGCTGTTGCACGTCGCGGATGCCGAGGTCGGCGAGGTCGCAGCCACGCTCAACCACGTTGTCCCAGAACTCGCCCAGGATGCGCTGATAGGTAACCACCGTGCTGCCGGCCAAGCCACACTCGACGAACAGGTAGTCAAGGAAGCGTTTGACCGGCGGGGCCGGCACGCGGGTGCGCCGCAGCGGCGGTGCGGAGACACAGACGGAATCACTGAAAGCCGAGCCGGGCATGTCTTGGTCTCGCTGGATTCTCTATCCTGTGCCTGACCCTCGTCCGTCGCCTAATCACCCTGGCCGCGAATATGACCAATCAGCAGCTTGGCGAATACGTCTGCCATTTCCTGCGAGGTCGTGCGCATGGCCTTGCTGGAGACCACAATCAAGAGGTCGGCCGCCTGGTTCGCCTGTTCGTCGAGCACTGCGGCCCGGCCGAGCAACAACGCGCCCTTGCCGACAACCGCCATCGCCCCGCCCGGCTCCTGATAGAAGGCTATGTCCACGTTCACCTTGCACGGCGCCGTGCCGTCCAGCTCTTCGCCGGCTTGTACCGCCGCACTCTGCAGGGCCGATGCGATCAAGTCCTGCATCGCGGCCGGGCAAACCGGAGCGATCGTGTTGGACACCTCTCCGATCTCGATGCCCGCCAAGCCCGCGTAGAAACCCGGCGCAGCATCGCGAACCGGAACGACCTTGCCATGCGCTCCGCGAAGCTCGGTCAAGCCGCGCTTAGCTACGGTCGTACATCCCCAGCTTGATGCCGCAACGACGCACAGCAGCACAATCAGGGCGATGCGTTTCATCGAAGGGCTCCGCGGAGTGATGCGCGCCATGTTGGAAGCAATCGCAAACCGGCTACTCGACACAGGGTCATTCTACAGGCTGGTCAGAAGAAGGGTCAATCGAATTCGCCTCGTGCATTGCATCATGGGGCGTTTTACCTAGTTTTCGGACGACTTGCTCGGCTAGCAGGTTTGGCTCGGCAGTTTGCGTTTGGTGTGCAAAGACACCGGGCGCTCGATCACCCTTGACGAGGAAGTGACCAACCAGCCACAGACCTTCACTGCGGCTGACCGAATCGACCGTTGCGTTGTGTGAGCAAATGCTGCGCAAGTTATCGGCCCATTCGCAAACGGCCCCATCTATCTGTTCCAGTAGTACTGTTTCGCCTTTGTAGATAGCGCCTCGATCAACAAAGAATGGACAAACTCGCCTTGTCCCGCCACCGCGTTGGACCACAAGATAGCGAAACTCTTCCGGCGTGTTGTGCAAACGGCCATCGGCGGCGAGCAGCTTCCGGGCCCGGTCGATCCGCTCGCGAATTCTCGCGGCAGTCTCGAAGTGCAAGTCTCGACCGGCTGACACCATCGCTCGTTCGAGCTGCGCCAGGTGCCGATCGGTCACGCCGCGAGCGAATTCGACCGACGCGACGATTGATTGCCGGTACTCATCCACACCGATGGTGCCGTCACAGGGGGCCGGGCACTTGCCCATCTCCTTGTAGGCGCACGCCTGGCCGTTCGGCGCCTGCTTGAGCACGTCGTGATGGCGACACAGGTCGAACAGGTCTTCGAGCAGCTCGATGAACCGGCGGCAGCTCGCCCGATCGCGGAACGGCCCAACGTCCACAACCGGCGGCGTGAAGGCGAACCGGTCGGCCACCCACCTGGGATAGGGCCCCTCGGGGTTGACCCGGGCGAACCACAGCGGGCCGAAGGCCAGGTCCCGGCGGTAGCCGTCCGGGTTGAGCTGCCGGGCGATCCGCAGGTATTCCAGCGAGGTCTCGAAAGTCGAGTGTGTGGGGGTCCACCGAATGCGCCGGGTAACCGCCCGCAGGTCAGCCCGGGGCCTCCCACCGGATTCGGCAGGCGGAGAGAGCCGGTGGTTCAAGACACGGCGCAGGTTTTGGGCTGCGAGTGTCAGGACAACCCGGTCCGCCTCATCGACGAGAGCGCACACCCCGCCGCCGCTGGGGAGCGTCTTGGGGTCTAGCGGCTGGTTGGGCTCGGGCAGGTCCAGGCAGCGATCGAACAGCGATCCCAGGTCCATGCGTTAAGTGTACGTCTGCCGTCGGCGGCTGGCGAGCAGTACCGTCGAGCCAGACCGCCAAACCGGCCGCTTGCGGTGCTGAGGGGCCCCCGTTACGTTCGACGGCGGGGTCCGTCTGAGATGGCCGATCACGCTCCTCAACCAAGTCACGACGCGCTGCCGGAGCAACAGGCGGCAGCTACGCCGGTGCCGGCGGCGAGCCACCGCAGGCTCTTTCGCGTGCTGAGTGTTGTGCTGGCGATTGTCGGCGCCCTGGCGGCCGGGGAAGCAGCCGTCCGCGTGTTTGACATCGGGCCCGATTTTCACACCATCTCGCGATGGAACTACCGCTTCTCGGAGAACCCGGTCCTGCGTTACGAGCTTCTGCCCGGCTCGCGAATCGGCGGCAGCAGGATCAACTCCGACGGTATGCGCGACCGCCTCTACCCGCGGGCCAAGCCCGACGGCGTGTTTCGCATCGCCTGTGTGGGTGACTCGATCTGCTTCGGCACGTCCGTGGAGTGGTCGCAGACCTTCGCCAAGCGGCTGGAGGAACTGCTGAACGAACCGGCGGCGGCCAACGGGCACAGGTTTGAAGTCCTGAATTTCGGGGTGGCGGGGTACAACGCTACCCAGATTGTCGAGCTTGTGCGGATTCGGGCGATGGAATTCGAGCCGGACCTGATTGTGTACTCTTACTGCCTCAACGATCCGGAAGAGGTCGGCTTCACGATGGAGGCGTTGCGTGACCGGCTGACCGTGGCGGAGAGAGACCTGCTGGATCGAGTTCTGGACGGCGGCACCGGGCTGTTGGCCAAGTCGAGGCTGTTCAACCTGGCTCGGTACGCGTGGCAGTCGCGGACCAGCGCAGGTCGAAAGCGGCACGCCGGCGACGCGCAGGATCCGATGTTGTGCTGGCCGAAAGGCCACGTCGACTATGTTGCCTCACTTCACGAGAGCAAGTCGAGCTGGCAGCGGGTCACCACCGCCTTCTCCGATTTGGCCAAACTCGCTCAGGGGCATGGTGTGCCCGTGTATCTCGTGGCGTTCCCGGTGCTGGACGACCTGGATGCGTATCCGCTGACCGCGGTCCACCAGACAGTCCGCGCCGCCGGCGAGCGAGCGGGGCTCCACGTGGTGGACCTGCTGAACGACTATCAGTCGGCGGCGCGTTCGGGCCGGGCGGTGGCGGTTGACCTGCTGCACCCCAATGCCGATGGACATCTCATCGCCGCCCGCGCGGTGTTACGGGCCCTGCGGTCGGACGGCGTGCTGCCCCCACGTTGAGCCGGGCCGAGGACCGATAAAGCGGCCGTGCACGGCTTGCCATCACCCGGCTGCCAGGGTAGGCAGGGCGTTGCTACACTGCGTTCGGGCCCGCACAATGCGGTGTTACGAACCTGGAGCCCGCAGCAGCGGGGAAGAGCCGAGCGGATGACCGACAAGCGCAAGAAGCTGATCTACGCCCTGTTGCGGATTGTGGTCTGCGCAGTGGCCCTGGCCTACGTGCTAAACGGGGTCACCCTGTATGACTACGCGGAACTGGCCACCGGCGAGCGGCTACGGGTCGTCGGCGAAACCGATACGACCCTCACGGTGCTCCGCGACCGGCAGGAGGTAACCCTGCCGCGGCAGCAGATCGCGGTCGATGAGGACGGATCGGAACGCATCACCTACGGTCTGTACGGCGCCATGAGCCGAGCCAACCCCCGGATTCTGCTGCTGTGCTGGGTGGTGTTTGCGCCGGTGGGGCTCCTGCAGTCGCTGCGGTTCGTCTGGATGCTCCGGGCCCAGGACATCCACATCTCTTATTGGGAGAGTATCAAGCTGTCGTTTGCCGGCAACTTCCTGAACTTCTTCGCCCTGGGCTCGACCGGCGGCGACGTGGTCAAGGCCTACTACATCTCGCTGCACACGGAGCAGAAGACCGAGGCTGTCACGACCGTGTTCCTGGATCGAGTGATCGGCCTGATGGGGCTGCTGACCACGGTAGGGCTGGTGGTGTTCCTCTGTGCTCGCAGTTTCCAGTTGTTGGTGGTTGGGTACCTGTTTGCCGCCGCCTGGCTGGGCGTTGTGCTGGGGGCGGCGTTGCTTTGTTCGGAGCGGTTGCGGTCGTGGTTGGCATCGCGGCCCAGTGTGGGCAGGCTGATCGCCCTGGCCGACGAGAGGCGGAGCGAGAGCACAGCGGATTCGAGCCGGCTGCGCAGCCTGATCGTCTGGGTGCTCCACCAAGGCCGGCGGGCCGAGCAGACCACCCACCGGTTGCTGCGACACAAGTCCCTGGTCATCGGCGCGCTGTTGGCCACGGTGGTCCTGCAGGCCATCGCAGTGAGTGACTTCGTGCTGGTCTGCAGGGCGCTGGATATGGACTTCTCCGGTGGGAAGATGTGGGACTACTACGCGATCACCTCGACTGGGGCCATCGTCGCAGCCATACCCGTAACCCCCCAGGGCTTCGGCACGGTGGAGGCCACCTACAAACACTTCCTGCTCGGTTCGCACGGGACCCTGTCCCAGATTCTCTGTATGGCCATGGGGATCAGAATCCTGCAACTGAGTTGGGCCCTGCCCGGCGTGCTGGTGACCATGACGGGATCGTATCGCCCGCGCCGCGGGTCGCCGGAGAGCGCCGCCACCCCAACATCACCGCCACCGCAACCGTGAGGACCAAGGTCTGACTGGCTCTCGCCCGGATAGTCCGGGAAACCGTTGAAACCAGAGCTTATCGGTCTCACATTCACTTCTGCAGCGTCAAGTCGCCCGGCTGATGGACCGACGATTACCCAGATGTAGTCTGTGGCAGTGCGCGCTTAGGAGCGGTCGAGGTCACGATGTCGGCAACAGCGACAATCGGACTGGAGCAGGGGATCGAACTGCTGCGGGAAGCAGCCAGCCGGAACACCCCGGCCGAAATGCACTTTCGTATGGGCGAGGGCGAGTTGGCCACCGCTCGAGTGCGGCTGCTGGGCGTGGACACGGAGCACGTGTACGTGGACCATCCGCGGGCGACCAGCGGATCGCTCGACCTGAAACCCAACCGGGCGGTGGTGACCTACTTTATGTTCGGGGGCGTGCGTTACGCGTTTCGCTCGCGGATCAGCAGGCCGCGCTGCTTCTTCCGGCTCAACGAGACGCAGCAGATCGCCGGGACGGCCCTGCTTTTGCCCAAGGAAATAGTGACGCAACAGCGACGGGCTGACTTCCGCCTGTCGCTGGCGGGGTGCGCCATCAATGCCGAGATCCACGCCGGCACGGCTGAAAACGGCGGGCATTGTCCGATCGCAACTTCTCCCGTTTCGGCCCGGATGGTGAACATCTCAGCCTCAGGCCTCGCCGCGATGGTCGACAAGACGACCGCCACCGGATGGGCCCCAGGGCAGGTGTTCTTCGCCACCTTCATCCTGCCCGGCGTGGACACCGTCTTCTACGTGATGATGGAACTGAGGCACGCGCGCCCAGTCAACAACAACGTCTCGGTCATCTGCGGCTTTCAACTTGTGCCCTGGGACCTGGTCCCAACCAGGCGCCACACCCAAATGATCGCCCGGTTCATCGCCGACGAACAACGCCGGCAGCTACGCCGGGGGAGGTAGAGCATGCTGGCAACCGAGCGGAGTACAGCAGTGGCCACTTACCCGTTGGACCGCAAGCAGTCCTCGCGAATAGTCGAACAGGCTGTTCGGTTCCACGCTCCGGTGAGGCTGGTGCCGCGTGGCATACCGGGGCTGCGGCTCGAAGGGATGCTGGTCTCAGCAACGGCGAAGTCCGTCTGTGTGCGTCTGCCGGGCTGGCAGGATTCGTCACCCGCTGCGCTTGAGGCGGTCGAGTGCGACGGTGAGCTGAGCGTGGCCCAGGCCCAGTATCGGTTCACCACTAGCGTTCTGTCGGTCACCGAGGGGTCAGAGGGATGCTCAGTGGAACTGGAACATCCCCAGGAGGTGCGGGTCGTTCAGCGCCGGCGTTTTGTCCGGGCCCAGGTTCAGGAGTCTTCGCCGGTCCGGTTGAGTCGCCAGGCTTCCGGAGATCGTGAATCCTGGAGTACCACCGCCTCGATGATGAACCTGAGCGTGGACGGTTTGGCCTGTTTGGCTGATCGCGCCCAGGTTGATGCTATTACCGTAGATGACGTTGTCCGAGTCGAGTTCAGCGTGGCCGGCCAGTCGGAGCGCTTTGCCGTCGACGCGACGGTGAAGGCAAAGACCCCGGCCGCCACCAGTGGCCGCATTGTGGTCGGCCTGCAACTTCGAATGCAGAACGACCCCGAGCAATTCGCCCGACTGCAGTCGGCACTGGCATCCCTTAGCTAACCGAGCAGAAGAAGGTGCGCCCATGAGCCAAATTCTCTTCGTCAACCAGCAGCGACGTAACGAGATCCTCGCCGATGCCGCCCGAAGCCAGGAACGCGTAGTGCTGACGCGACAGGATGAGATCGGCTGGCGTACCTGCAAATCACACTTCCTGGGCTGCAACGAGCACGACCAGCGGTTGTACATCGCGGCGCCGGCAGCCGCTGGCCAGTCAACGGGGTTCACCGTGCAGCCCGGGGACCTGCTGGGTGTGGCGTTTCGTCGAGGACACAAGAAGTGCCTCTTCAACACCAAGGCAACGGAAATCAGTGACGATCCGAGCCATGGCCTGGAGATACATTGGCCCGAGGAGTTGCAGGAATTGCAGCGACGTGCCTACCAGCGAGTCTCTCCGCCGCCGGATCGGCACATCAAAGTCCACTTCTGGAACGCCGCCGCGGGCCCCGAGAACGACCGGCCACGAACCGGCACTATCGAGGACCTTTCCGCCGGGGGGATGCGGATCAGCTCCGACGACCATGAGGGGCTGCACCCGGGCGACGCCCTCAGGGTGACGTTTGACCTGCGGGCCCGCGGGCCGGAGCTTTCGTTGGATGCCGTCTTCCGGCACCGAGAGTCGAGGCCGAACAGCGCCTGCTCGTTGGGGCTGCAGTTCGTCGGGCTGGAAACCACCCGCGAAGGGCAGGATACGCTGGCCAAGATTGCCTGCGTGGTCATCGACTTCCAGCGGGCATCCACGCGCCACCGGCGGGCCTTGCCGCACCCCTGTCCCGTCAGATAACCTGACGGCATGATTCGCCACCGAGTGTTTGAAACCGACTGGGGGTTCTGCGCGTTTGTAGTCAGCCCGCGCGGGCTTCTGGCCACTTACCTGCCGGACGCCAGCCGAGCACGCGTCGAACGGATGATCCGCCGGGACCATCCGGAATCACGCGACGATCCAACCCTTCTGCCGAAACTGGTTCGCTCTTTCGAGAGCTACTTCCAGGGAAAGCCCGTTCGGTTCGACGTTCGGTTGGATACGGAGGAACTGCCCGAGTTCCGACGGCTGGTGCTGCAGGCTTGCCGCAAGATCCCTCGCGGCACAACAGCCACCTACGCAGACCTGGCGCGGGCCGCCGGTCGCCCCAAGGCCACCCGGGCCGCCGGGTCAGCGATGGCCAACAACCCGTTGCCGCTGGTGATACCCTGCCACCGCGTGCTGCGTTCCGACGGCAAGATCGGGGGGTTTTCCTCGCCGCAGGGTGTGCGACAGAAGACCAGACTGCTCCAACTCGAAGGGGCGCTTTAGCGGCGCAAGGAGCTTGTGTCCGCGCGTCTAACGTGGGTTGTCGGCCAACCGCGCCCATACCGGGCGTAGCAATCGCCCACCGGTGACCGCCAGGGCCAGCTTGATGACCGCCCAGGGAACGAACGGCCAAAGCCCCATCGCCAGGGTCTCGGCCAGACTAGTCTGCATCCAGAGCTGTAGCCAAACCAAGCCGGTGACGTAGATCACCACGCTACCAGCCAGCCCGGCTGCCAGAATGCCCGGGAACCGTCCCCGACCGCGCTGGGTGAGGAACCCGACGAACGGCTGGGCCAGGACGAACCCGATCAGGTAACCGCCCGTAGTCCCGAACACCGTCCCCGCCCCCCACGACGCCGCGGCGAAGACGTGATAGCCGGTCATGCCCAGCAGGAGGTACAGCCCCATGCTGGCCAATCCCAGCCACGGGCCCAGGGTCATGCCCGCCAGCAATACGCAGGCTGTCTGGAGGGTCACCGGCACGGGCGTTCCGGAAACCGGTATCCGCACCTGGGCAGAAAGACCCGTCAACAGGGCGAAGGCCACCACAGCCAGCGTGCGAACCAACACCGGGTGCGACCGGACCCCGGTCACCGCCCCACCGATACCCTTGCTCTGCATTGTCGTGTTCATGGGGGCGGATGATACCCACGCCGCCGGCACGGTCAACCCGGCAGGGGATTCGCCGACAGTGACCTCAGGGCCGCCGGGTGGTTGGCTTTTTCGGACCTGATATCGAATACTATGGGAAGTTACTCACTGAAGAGCGCAGGAGCCCCGCCGTTACCGGTCGCACCCGGTGGCGGTGCGGCCCCGCTGGGCAACATATCAGGGGAGCGTGCCCGAGATGAAACGTCACTTCCAATGGCTGGTGGTGTTGACGGCCTGCTGTGGTTTGGCGATGACCGGATGCGTCGTCACTAGTGGCGGCGGCGGGGGCGGCGGGAGTGCAGACCCGGACGATTCGTCGAACAACAACGGCGGGGACGACCCCAACGGCAACGGCAACTCCAACGACGACGAGGACAGCGTCAACCACTGGTGCGGGACCGGGATGGGGTTCTCGACCGGGGCCAAGCCCAATCCGCATTACGCAGACATCCCGTCGCCGCAAGTGCCGCGGACCATTCGTGAGGCTGAGCGCCCGGCCCAGAAGGACCTTTCCGGGTTCGTCCCCACGCCGTGCAGCCAGGGCGAACTGAATTCCTGCGCAGCCTGGGTCGGCGGCTACGAGCTGATGACCTACCTGGCCACGACCAACGTCGATGGCTGGATCGACCTGGACCGCACCGACCGGCACTTCAGCCCGACGTTCATCTTCAACCAGGTCAACGCCGCCCACCTGGGGCGGTCCCGCTACGACACTTGCACGTTGGCCGGCACGTTCTTGTCTGATCTGTTTGTGCTGCTGCGCGACACGGGATGCGCCACCTGGCGAGACGCACCGTACACGATCGACGACTGCGAGACGCAACCCAGCGAAGAAGCCATGGCTGCGGCTGCGGGCTTTCGAATCACCTACTTCCGGCAAGTCCCGACGGACGTGGACACCATCAAGAGCTTCCTGAACGAGAACATCCCCGTGGTGGTCATCCTCAGCATCGGCAGCGGGTTCACCGAACTCGGCGAGGGCCAGGTGTACGACACGGCCGAATCGGCTGCAGGAATGGCTCATGCCGTCCTGGTGGTTGGCTACGACGACGACCTGGCCGCCATCAAGATCATGAACACCTGGGGAAACGACTGGGCGGACGGCGGCTTCGGATTTATCGCCTACGACATCTGGGCGACTGTCGATCTCGAGGCCTACGTCGTCGGCAACAAGCTGAACACCGGCGAGACGGGCGCGGCTGAGACCGTCTTCGGCAAGTTTCACAGATCAGCTCAGGGCGCCGATGATTCGGAAGGAGTGATCAACCCGCTGCTGGATACAGACGGCGACTGCTATCCGGACACACTCGAAGCAGAGTTCGGCCTGGACCCGCTCACTGCCGACCCGAACCCCGGCTGCGTGCCCATCGCCGACGCCGACGCCGACGGCTGGCCTGACGAAACCGAGGCGATTTTCGGCACCGATCCGGAATCGGCTGCGGACTTCCCGTACAACGTGGGCTACAGCTATCCGGAGCGGTTTTTCGACTTTGAGTTCGGGCTGGACGACGACGCTGATCAGGTGCCCAACGACGAGGACAACTGCCCGGACGATGCCAACCGCCTCCAGGAAGATGCCGACGAGGACGGCCTGGGCGATGTCTGCGACGACTGCGACCTGGGCGAGAATGTCGATAGCGACGGCGACGGCGTGTTCGATCCGTGCGACAACTGCCCCGAAGACGCCAACCCCGACCAGGAAGACACCGACCAGAACGGCGTGGGAGATGCCTGCGAGGAGCCGATCGACCTATGCAAAGACGTGGAATGCCCGGACGACGGCCTCTTCTGCAACGGAACCGAATACTGCGCAGCCGACACCGGCGAGTGTGAATCCAGCGGCGACCCCTGCGGCCCCGAAGCCACTTGCGACGAGCAGATGGACGCCTGCATCGCCGACACGGCCGGGCGAGCCTGTTGTTCGGTTGGCGGCTCCTGCGAAAACGGCGCCGAGGCAGCCTGTGAAGCAGCCGGCGGGCGGTACCTCGGCGGCGACGCCTTCTGTGAGACCATCCTGGCCTGCCCGGGGGTGTTCGCCGCCGACGTACAGGAGAACCGGATGTGGCGGTTCCGCGAGGACACCGGCGCGCCAGTCCCGATGGAACGACTCTACGGAGCGGCGGATGTCGAGGTGACCGCCCTGGCGGAGGTCCTCGGTTATTCAGACGACCTTCCGCTGCTCCACGGAGTGACGGTGGCTGGCGGTACGAGCACCCTGGTCACGTTCAACGTCAACACCGGCGAAGTCGACTCGGAGCTGGGGATCATCGCGGAGGATCCGGTCCCCGCCGTCTCGGGTCTGGCCCACGACGCCGCCCACGACGTGCTCTTCGCCATCACCATCACCGGGCTGCTGATGACCACGGACCAGAACACCGCCGGGAATCTCATCGTCGCGGACTTCAGCGCCCCGGTGGCATCTCTGGCCTGGAACCCGACTGACGGATTGCTCTACTCGGTCGAGAACCTCGTCGGCCCCGACGACGCGGTGTTGTGGATAATCGATCCGGATTGGCCAAGCTACGCCAGTCCGGAAGCCACCCCGGTCGGCACCATCACCGACGTGACCGCGATCACCGGCCTGACCTTCTTCGACGGAGAGTTGTACGGCATCAGGCAGTCCGCCGGTGAGGACGAGCGACACCTGATCCGGTTCACCGACCCGCAGAACAGCGCTGCCTTCGAATCGATCACCGAGTTGCCAAACAGCACGTTCAACGCGCTGGGGGCGTGGGTCGGCGAAGCCGGCACCACCCTGCCACCGGGGGACAAGTAGTACCCTCACCCACAACCTTGGGCGTAGCTCAGAGCTAGGCCAGAACCTTAGGCTGGTTGCTTATCCCGAGAACTCCGCGACTTGGCCGATATGGACCCCGGACGCCGAAACAGCGTCCGTGTGTGCCGGCCGGGCAACAGCGAAGTCTGCCCGGCGGCATGGTTGCGTTCACCTGTTGGCTAGTGGAGGAAACCCCCATGTGCATGTTGACACCACTCTTGGGCATTTTTGCCGCCCTGTTCTCCGGGTTGTTCGCGGTGCCGATGTAGAGGCTCCGTTGAGTCCGGCGCCCGGTTGACGGACGCAAACTCAGACGCATGGGTCCCTGACCACCAAGGTCCCGGACTCATGCGTCTTTGCACAGACGTACAGTCAACGATTCGAGCGTGCCGCCACCTTCAGAGCGCCCTGCTGCCGACCAGTTCCCGCCCCACACGCAGGACCGCGTCCACCAGGGCGTCGAAGTCCGCATAGGTCGTTCGATGGTTCGTGTGAGCCACCCGGATCGCAAAGCGGCCCTCGAGCCGTCCGCTCGACGGGACAGCCAACCCGGACTCCTGAATGCGAACGAGGGCTTCCATGTTCAGGGCGTCGAGTTCCTCCGGCGTTAGTCCCGGCGCTATGTAGCGGAAGCACACGACGTTCAACTCGGAAGGACCGAGGATCTCCAGGCTTGGCTCTCGACCGATCAGGCTGCGCAGGTAGGCCACCTGGTCTATGTTCTGTTCGATCACCTGCCCGATCCGTTCGCTGCCGTAGACGGACAGGTTCATCCAGACTTTCAACGCCCGAAACCCGCGTGAGAGCTGTAGGCCGCGGGAGGCAAACTCGGTGGGGTCTACAGCAATACCGCCGCGGAAAGGCTCAAAATAGGACGGAGCAAAGGAGAACGAAGCGGCGTGGGCCCGGGCATCGCGAACCAGCAGCACGCCGACTTCATACTGCATGTAGCCCCACTTGTGCAGGTCGAAGGCCACAGAGTCCGCCCGCTCCATCCCATCGACAATCTGACGATACCTAGGAGACAGCTTTGCCAGCGATCCAAAGGCGCCATCAATGTGGAACCAGAGTCCCTCTTCCGCTGCGAGGTCTGCCAAGGCATTTAGATCGTCCGTCGCCCCGCACATGACCGTACCGGCGTTGCCGATGACGCATATCGGGTGCAGGCCGCGCCCGCGGTCCTCTCGGATCATGCGGGCCATCTCCTCCACCCGCACGCGGTGGTCTGCGTCCACCGGCACTTGCCGGAATCCCCGCTCACCCAGCCCGATCAGGTCGCAGGAACGCGTGACCCAACCATGCGTGGCCGTCGATCCGTAGATGGTCATCGCCCCACCAGCGGCCGGGTCTACTCCGTCCCGACGCACGCGCTGTTTGGTGGCGCAGTTGCGGGCGACAGTAATGCCAAGCAGGTTGGCCACGGTGCCCCCGCTAACCAACAGCCCGCTTGACTCCGGCGGGTAATCCATCAATTCAGCCAGCCAGCGGATGACCTGATGCTCGACCAAGGAAGCAGCCTGGTCGTACCCGGGAACATGGCAGTTGATCGCCGAGCCAAGCAGGCCGGCCAACACCCCGACGGGCGTACCGGTCCCCAAGACCCAGCCCCAGAAGCCGGGGTGAATGTTGCCCGTCGGATAGGGAAGGACGTGCTCCTTGCAATCCTCGTACACCCGGGCAAGGTCGCGGCCCACCCGCGGTACCGGCCCAACCAGGAAGGTGCGCGTCGCGGTCGGCGGGCTCTGCCAGGCGGGCCGCTTCCGAACCGTGCGAAGGTAGTCCACCATGTCGTCCAACATGCCATGGCCCAAGGCGCGGAACTCCTCCCAGTCGTCCGGGTCGAGATCGATATGTCCGGTGTCCCGTCCGCATGGCGCGGTGTTTTGAAGCGCACTCACTAGATTGTCCCTCCGGTTCAACAGTCACTCGCCAACAGGAGCGATCCCCTCCGCAATTCCAGCCAGCCGTTGAAGCTCGCCAACTAACTCAGCCCACCTGCGCCGACCGAACTGCTCGACGATAGCTGTCTGCGTCTTGGACCAAGCTGGTGCCGCCGCCCGCAACCGTCTGTCTCCCTTGGGCTTGATCTTGGCTGTCCGCGTGCGGGCGTCTGGCCCCGGCCCAATCGCGATCCACCCATCCTGCTGCATCTTCGCAGCCGCCCGGTACAACGACGTACGGTCCATGCACAGGTCCTCCGCTACTCGCGAGAGCGGCTCACCTTCGTGACGCTGGATCGCCCGCAGCACCGCCAACTGCGTGGCGTTCAACTCCGCATCCTGCAACACGGCGCTGTAGACCCTGGCCAGTACTCGTGCAGCGCGGCGCACGGTCGTGCAGGTGCAAGGGCCCGGCACGTCGTCGGAAGTGGACAAACTCGCTTGCTCCATGATGACCACCAGCCTCGCAAGTAACGCTGCCGCCTGACTCACCACACCCCCGCCAGCGGCACTACGACGTTCCGCAAGCAGGGGCGACCGATTGATGTATATACATCATATCATGCCACAACGCAAGCTGCAACCCCGGCAGGAGGGCAATCCAGCAGGCGACCCGGCAAACGGGCTATCCAACTACCCATCGGCGGGAAACATCGCACACGGCTGCACCTGCGGACAGTTCGGAAAAGCGCTGGAGAGAACCGCGTTTGCTGGTTCTGAGACAGGATTCTGGTAATATGACCGGCCTGACGAGCCTCGAAAGCGGCGGCCGCATGAGGTTGTTGCCTCCAGGGGAAGAGGTATGGCGTAAGCTCTTTGACAGCAACACCTTGCCACCGTAGCTCAATTGGCAGAGCAGCGGTTTTGTAAACCGCAGGTTGTGGGTTCGAGTCCCTCCGGTGGCTGTTGCGTTCTCGGGGCCAAGAAGGCCGATTCTGGGCTGCGGCCGGGCGCCGCGAAGCGGCCAAATCCGAATGTGTGCATGCGCTCGGTCATCTACACCGTGGCAAATCGGTCAGCGTGAGCGGACGGGGAGGCGTTGGCTTGCGTCAGAGGGTGGCTTGGTCGAGTTGCGTGGTCTTCCAGGCGGCGGGCAGCAGCGTGGCCGGGTCGTCGCCGCGGGGCAGGCGGTCGATGACGTCACGGAGGTAGGCGAACGGGTCCAGCCCGTTGGCGCGGCAAGTCACCACGATCGAGTAGATGGTGGCCGCCCGGTGCCCACCGGCTTCGCTGCCGGCAAAGGTCCAGTTGCGTCGCCCGATTACCACGTGACGCATGGACCGCTCGGAGGCGTTGTTGTGAAGCGGCAAAGTCGGGTCCTCGAGGAATCGAGTCAGCGGGTGCCATTGGTTGAGCATGTAGCCCACTGCCTGGCCGACAGCGCTACGCGGCAGAACCTCCACGGACCAGGCGTCAGCACGAGACCGAATCTCGGCGACCAGCGGGACCGATTCTGTGCGGCGTAGCTCCAGATGGTCGGCGTCACCAAACGATGAGTCCGCAGCCTCCCGCGCCTCCTTGGCCTTCCGCTCTACGGCAAAGAGTTCCTGGATCAGCTTCAGCATCGGCCCGCAGCGACGGCGATCGTCATGACGGGCATCGTAGAACTTGCGCCGGGCATGAGCCCAACAGCCCGCATGGATCAGGTCGTTACGTTGAACCACCTCGTTGTAACTGGCATGGCCGTCGGTCAGCAGGGTTCCCTCAAAACCCGACAGCAAAGACGACGGGCCCGCCCGGCTGTGCGAGGTGGTGAAGTCGTACAACACCAGCTTCGACGATTCGCATAGGTAGGTCCATAGGTAGCCGGTGGCCGTTCGCGTCTTCAACGTATCCAACTGGTACGGAACCGGCGTGTCGTCCGACTGGATCAGCCGGCCCGCCAGAAGCTCGGCCCGCAAGCCGTCATAGATCGGCCTCAGCAGGTCCGCCATCCGGCCCACCCAGTCACACAGCGATGCGACGCTGATCTCCACGCGGTGACGCCGCAACATGCCCTGCAACCGGTTCAGCGGGATATGATCGCAGTACTTGCTGGTCAGCAGGTGGGCCAGCAATCCGGGACCCGCGATCCCCTTGTCCATCGGACGCGGGGGCATCGGGGCGATGTGAACACCTTCCTGGCATTCGCGGCAGGCATACTTGGGACGGATGTGCCGGCGCTTGAACAGGCTCCCCGGGTGGTAGTCCAGCTCTTCGGTGACCTCGCTGCCGATCGGATGCATCGGCTCCCCGCAGCAGGGGCAATCCGTGCTCTCGGGGGGATACACCACGTCTTCGGCAGGAAGATCGTCCGGAAGCGGCCTGCGGCCATGGCCCTTGCGACGCCGGTAGGTGATCTCTTCCTGTTCGACCTTCTCTTGAAGCTCGTCGACTCGGGCCTGCAGCTCTTTGAACAAGAGCAACTGCGCCGGGTCGATCTTCTCGCTACGCCGGCCGAACAGCTTGTGCTTGAGATAGGCCAGTTGGGACTGCAGTGACTTGAGCTCCTCTTCCTGCTCGGCTAGCCGCTCATCCCGTTCGGCGATCCGTTCGTCGCGATCGACGACTTGCCGATGCGTATCCAGCACCAGCCGCTTGAGCGTGTCGATGTCGTTGGGGAGTTCAGTGAGTGTCATGCAGGCGTCAGCGCTTCGTCCTCGAAATCGACGCCCAGCCGGATCGACCGGCCGTTGCCGAGCAGTACCTCGTAGGTCGCCGGCGCCGCCACCGACGGAAGTGACACCTCGACGAAGGACACGCCTGCGCCGCTGCTCCCCGCCTCATCCAAGTTGGCCAGGCGCTTCACCCAGTAGGTCATGGTGTGATAGTTGACTCGACGACGACGGCAGAACGCCGCCCGGCTCAGCCCGCTCGACTTGAACTCGGCCACCTTCCGCCGCCAGTGACGCTCGCGCTTTGACATGAGCCACCTCCTCGCAAGGCATCATGCCACATCTGGCCCCACCAAAACCAGATGCAATTCACCGAGCGCATACGTTGGGTCAGCGGTGCCGTAGGCTGGTCGGGCGGAGTCACGCGCCGGATTGGGCTCGTGAATCGACATGCTAAGTACCACTTTCCGGACAGTGGAATTACAGGCGTAGCCCCTGTGGCCAAGGCTCACGCCGACATCGGCTCCAAATCCGCGTAATGTAATCCAGGGAGAAGTCGTTCTGCATCCGGTGAATCCAGTAGGCCCCGCGGTCGGTGACTTCGTAGCCCCCATCAACTTTCCGCATCAGGCCTAACAGCCGCGGCACCAAGAACAGCCAACCGAACTGCGTCTCCAGATCCCGGTTGAACATGTCCGCAAATGCCGCCCGGCCCACCCGCATCTCGTAAAGCCGCCAATACAGCCAGTACGCCATCTCCTGGCGATAGTCGAGCGAGAGACACAGGCTCACTGGCGAGTTCCACCGGACACCCTGGGCATACGCGTCAACGTGGAAGGTGTTGAAGTAGAGGTTCTCGCCGGTCATGGAAGCCGCGCTGGGTCCAAAGCCGAGATAGTAATGCCGGGCCACGGCACTGAACTTCGGGCGACCGGGCTTGAGCCACGACCAGACCGCGCAGCGCTCGAAACCATGTTTGCGGGCGATTCGGTCGATCGCCTCCAACATCCGCCGCGTGAGACGCCCCGGTGGGCGGCGCACGCGGCGCAGCCTCTCGCGCTTACCTCCGGGCGAGTAAGGGAAGCTAAGCAGGGGATTGGCGCTGAGTTGATCAGCCCCGGACAGAATGGCGGCCTCGGCGTCAGCCCGAACCTCATCGACCGTTTGCCCAGGCAGGACGAACATCAGGTCCACGTTGACCGTGTCGAATCCCACCCCTACCGCATTGCGCACCGCCGCTATAGCCTCTGTCGCCGAATACTTGCGGCCTAAGGCCTGCAGGTGATGATCACAGAAGGTCTGGGCGCCCACACTGACCATGTTCACGCCCCATGAACGCAAACCGGCTAGCGTAGCGTGCGGCATCCATGACGGATGCAATTCTATGCAGGTCTGATCGGGGCTGCCGAAGTGGCTGCGCAGATGGTTCAGTATGCGCAGCAACCCTTCCGGATTCACCGTGGGCGTGCCGCCGCCAACGTACAGGCTGGAAACATGCCCCACAGAAGTCTGCAGAGCCGTCCGGCTAATATCGCTCCGGACGGCGTCCTCGAAGACCGCGTAGGCGGCCTCGTCGTATCGCCAACGGTTGTACGGACAGTGGGCGCAGAGGTCGCTGCAGAATGGCACGTGTAGATACAGGCCAGCCTGGGCCAAGTGTGCGGGCACTTGCGGCTTGGCTTTGCGTAGGCGCAGTGGGCGCCAGGAGCGCGTCACGGTGCTGCGTAGCAGCGTTTGGGCAAAGCGAAACATGCCAAGCCTCGGGCCGGGCCTGAACAGCAGCACAGTATCGCCGCCGAGCAGACCACCCACAGCGGCGGAATGACGTCCAGCTACTGCGGCGCCTCGGTAATGTCAACCACCGAGAAAGGCCCCTCCTCCACGATTCGGGCCTGTCGGTTCGCGGCGCCGTTGCGCTGGGCATTTGGCATGACGGCGGCACCTTTCTCCCGCAACGCAGCCACTTGCCCTCGGGAGTCGTGGTGTGCTCCACCAGATTCTCGGGCTTGATCCACCTGACCACCGAGCAGTTGGGGTACTTGATAACCGCCGAGACCACGTACCCACGCTCCGGGCAGTCCCGCTGCAGGTTGAACGCCGTTCGCCCAGGCGCGACGTTGGCGTAGTGCAGGGGACTGGCCCACCGGTTGGCTTGGTCGCCCCGGACTTCGTCTGCCCAGGTGCACACATCGACCAGCGTCTGCTCGCCTAACGAAGCTCGGACGCCGGCTTTCGTCACTGGGGTCAGGTACTGCATGGTGATTGTGGACGCTATCCTGTGCCCGTCACGGCCCCAACCAAAGCAGGGCCAGGCTGCCAGGGCAACGATGACCAGGAATGCGTTTCTGACCGGCCACTTTCTCACGCCGGGCTTGCCATCTCAGCCACACGGTCCCGACCCATCGCTTGGTCTTGTCATGACCTGGATTGGCCGCGCCTGTGACGCTTGCGATCATTCTCACTCAGCAAACGCTTGCGCAACCGAATGGCACCGGGTGTCACCTCAACCAGCTCATCCTCCGCAATGAACTCCAAAGCAAGCTCCAAGGCCATCTCCTGCGGCGCCTTGAGAATCACCTGCTTATCCGAGCCCGCCGCCCGAATGTTGGTCATCTTCTTGCCCCGACACACATTGACCATCAGGTCGTCTTCCCGGCAATGTTCGCCCACGATTTGACCGGCATAGACACGATCATTGGGTTTGACGAACATCACCCCCCGATCAGCCAACCCATCCAGGGCGTAGGCGGTAACCGTGCCGGGCTCCGAAGCTATCATCACCCCGTTGGCCCGCCCCGCAATAAACCCTCGAAAGAACTCGTACTCGTAAAAGTTGTGGTGCAAAGTGGCGGTGCCGTTGGTGGCATTGAGCATCCGGTTCCGCAGGCCTATCAAGCCGCGTGCCGGTACGGTGAACTCCAGATGGGTCAACTCGCCCTCGTTGTTCATCCCCTCGCAGATACCTCGCCGGGGCCCCAACAACTCCATCACTGCACCCACATGGTTGGCTGGTACGTCCACCACGCACCTTTCAATGGGCTCGGTCTTCTTCCCATCCAGCTCGCGGTAGATCACCTTGGGCCTGCCCACCGACAGCTCGTAACCTTCGCGGCGCATGTTTTCGATCAACACCGACAAGTGCAAAAGCCCCCGTCCCGATACCCAAAACTCGTCCGGCGTCGCACCAGGATCCACCCGCAAAGCTACATTGTGCTGACACTCCTTCTCCAACCGCTCCCGCAAATGTCGCGAACTGACAAACTTGCCGGAACGCCCTGCCATCGGCGAATCGTTGATTCGAAAGACCGTGTGCAATGTGGGCTCATCGATGTTGATCAGCGGCAAAGGCAGGGGATGTTCCGGATCGGTGATGGTGTTGCCAATGTCCACCGAAGAAAGCCCCACGACGGCACAGATGTTGCCCGCCGTCACTTCCTCGGCGCGAACCCGGCCCAGCCCCTCAAAAGAATACAACTCACCAACCTTTTCCTGGGCATGGGTGCCATCCCGGTGGATCACGGTCACCGCTTCCCCGATCCTGATCGTCCCGGCAAACACTCGACCTATGCCGATACGCCCAACATAGTCGTTGTAATCCAGGGTGGTTATGAGCATTTGTAGCGGACTGTCTTGATCCACCGTTGGGCTGGGCAACTTTTCGACAATAATGTCGAAGAGCGGCTGCATGTTCTGCCCGAGATGCCGGTGATCCAGGCTGGCATGGCCCTCAATCGCTGACGTGTACACCGTGGGGAACTCCAGCATTTGATCATCAGCACCAAGTTCGATGAACAGGTCAAACACTTCATTGAGAATGTCCGCAGGCCTGGCGCCGTCCCGATCGATCTTGTTGATGACCACCACGGGCTTGAGTCCAAACTCGAACGCCTTACGCAACACAAAACGCGTCTGCGGCATGGGTCCCTCGAAGGCGTCAACCAGCAATAGACAGCTGTCCGCCATCTTGAGCACCCGCTCTACCTCGCCCCCAAAATCAGCATGGCCCGGAGTGTCGATCAGGTTGATGCGGGTCCGGCCGTACATGATGGAAATGTTCTTGGCCAGAATGGTGATGCCCCGTTCCCGCTCCTGATCGTTTGAATCCAGGATACAGTCCTGGGCCACCTCCGCCGCCCGAAACTGACCACATTGGCGCAGCAACTGGTCCACCAACGTGGTCTTACCGTGATCGACGTGGGCAATAATGGCCACGTTCCGAATGTCCTTCGCCATGGTTGCGGTCATAGTCCGCCCAACATTCCTCAAGCCCTCCACTGCACCGCCAACGGCTTTCGGCGTGGATCGAGGTAGTCTGGGCGCCGGGTGATTATCCTGCGCTCAAGAGTATCCTGGGACGATCACAACCGCCGGACGGCCCGCAAACTTGTCGTCGAACACCAGCAACCCGCTGAAAGGACGCAAAGATCTCCGGACAGCACCAGGCGTCTATTTGTTCCTCTTGTCTCTCTTCTGTTTTCGTTTTTCCTTCGGACTGAGCTGGGCCTTTTTCTGCTGTTCCTTTTTGCCTTTGTCTCTTTTCCCCTTATCACCCATATCCGTTTCTCCTTGCTTGAACCGGTATTCTCCCAATGGCGTCTGCTCAGCAATGTCGCCGAGCATCCGCGTCGCTATCGTACCCATCTCCAGCAGCCGCACGCAAGATCGACGCGTGTGATCCAGGTGAAACCAGGAAGCCCCCTCAAGGCAAAGCCACTATCCGCCTTCCGAATTACGTGGTTTTCGATAGAATAGCGATCTGGCCGACTTTCCGTGAATAGGAGGTGTGTCTTGACCCCAGATCCGCCGCAATCAGCAGACTCGCCCTTGCCTTCGGCGGACGGTGGGGCTCCGGCTGACGGCCCGTCGTCGGAGGAACTGCGGAGGGCGATGAAGGCTTTCAAAAAGCGACTCAAGCTTGCCCGCCTTGACGCGGAATCCGGCCTCGGTCATGGCGCGATGAGCAGCGGAAGCCGCTCTGGGATTGTCTCCATTGTTCCGCCCCGTCAATACCCCAAGGCCGTCTGGGACGAGCTTGTTCGCCGAGGTCGCCTCAAGTATATCGGGCAAGGACTCTACGAACCAACCGGCGACTAGCGCTTCCGCATGGCCTGCCCCCGATATCTTCCGTCCTTCAGTTCGAGGCTCACCTGACCGGCCAACTCCACCGCAGCAGCGTAGGCGTCGTCTGCCCGGACCTGCCACGTCTCGCCGTCCCGGAACGCTTTGGCGACGTACACGGTCCCCTCCTGCCGAATGTTGACCACGCACCCGGCGTCGGCGATGGTCACGAGCACCGCGTGGGTCACCGGGTCGACCTCCACAACGTCGGAGTGGCACACGGGCAGATTGTACGTGGCAGCGGGACTGTCGGATAGGAGCGACCGGGTTTGAGGAGGCCGGGGCGGCCAGTTTTGTCCGCAGGTCAAGCTGAGGTCCCGCGCTTCCGGCAGGAACGCGTCGGGAGTCGAGGTGTCCAGGAAGTCGAAGGTCACAGCCGCCGGCAGGGTCGCGGGCAGCGGGTTCGCACTGTTGACCAGCATCACCTGGTGGTTGCCGTTGTCAGCCGCCGGCAGCGTCACCAACACGTCGTTGACGGTGCCGCAGTTGCCCCGCGACGGATGGTCTCGGCTCGATCCTCGGTCGTCATTCGCTTGTGGAGGTCAGACGTAGCTGGCCATTCCCAGCACATCCACCTGTGTTTCGGCAATCATCTCCATCGATTCGAGTTCCTCGACGTCGGCTGAGAAGAGCCGCAGAGTGAGCGTAAGCTCGCCAGGGGCTGCGCTCGTGGTGAAGTTGCACAGGTGGCCGGTGGAGTTGTCACGCAGGTTCGTGTGTGTCGAGGCGACATCGTCGGCGATCAACTGGCGACGGCAATACTCCTCAGCGTATCCGGGTGCCTGGCTGGCTTCACCGAGGGCCACCTCCATGTCATAGAAGCCGAACAGGCCCGTATCAGCCCAGATTCCACTGGCAGGCGGGTCGGCTGCGACGATGCCTACGTCGGGATCTGCGCTGACGGCGAAGAGGGCATAACCGTTGATCTCGGTCTCGCCAGCCTGGTAATGCACTTCGTATGTCGTCTCCGGGGCCAGCGCGCTCACGGGATCACCACCGCCTACGGGCTGGACCTCGAACGCCAGAGGGGCTTCGAAAACCGTCCATGCGGGGGCATTGAAGCCGTCACGCATCAGGTCACTCTCTCCCGAGGCCACGGGCATCGGCCGAGAGTTGGCTATGGGAATCTCGATTTGGCCGTCAACTGACGCGGCCGCCCCTGCTTCGGCCAAGCGCGTCGCCCCGGGCACCGCACCCAGCAGAGAGCCCCGAGCCTTGATGACCAGCTTGGACTCAAAGTGCTCCGGGTTGAGGACCTCGACCTCTAGCGTGGCGAAATGCACGGGCGCGTCCACTGCGCCCAGGCTTCGGTCGAGGTTGCGCCGCGGCTGAGCACGGACAGCGCGCAGACACGGCCCCGGCAGCGGCTGCGGACTGCGGGTCAGATCGCGCGCAAAGGCGGGGTTGAATGTGGCCGACAGAATCTGCACGTCGTCCGTGGCAGCCGACACGTCGAGGTCAATCCCGAACACCGGCGCATCGCTGCTGCTGCTTACGTAGAGTGCAACCGCCAGGACGTCACCCGTCTCGAAAACGGCGTCAAAAGTTGAGGCGTCATATTCGGCCGTCACCGTGACAACCGGATCAGCCCCGGCGGTTGTTCCAATCGCCAGGACAAGCGTGAATACTCCGATCAACATGTTCGTTCTCATAGTCAACTCCCCTGTGTCGGAAGGTCTCTATCTAATCAGGCCGTAATCGCCCGGTTCCTATTCTCCAATTCGCTGATTTCGCTCATATCCACCTCCAGGTCGTACTCTTCCAGCACCTCCGGGCCGGAGCCGAAGACGTGACGCGTCGTTTTGACCGGCTGGCCGGCTTCGTACGTGATGGTCTTCACACGCCGGCCCAGGGCATCGTATTCGTAGCGGGCTATCGTTGGGCCCGGAGTGCCGGTCAGTTGGCCTTCCTGGTCGACTTCGAGGTTGCCCGGTCCATCGATCTCCGTCAGCCGGTTCCAGGCGTCGTACACGTAGTACCGCGTGCCATCGAAGATGAGGTTGCCAGCCTCGTCGTAGGCGAACTTGATCGGGTCGCCGGGGCCGGTCTCGTCGCCGATGACCCGCGAGTCGATCTGGTTGAGCTGGTCGGTGTTGTGGTGATCGGTGACCAGGTCGCTGTCGAAGCCCTGATGGTATCCGCCGTTGGCGTCGCCATCGGTGAAGCGCTGCACGCTGACCTGGTTGTTGCCGCCTGACCAGTTGCCGATGAGGTCCAGGTTCCACGTGATGGTGTGGGCGGAGGTATCCTCCTCGAAGCCGTCGCCGTTGGTGTTCAAGATCCCCCGCGAGGCCCGGATCAGCCGATTCAACACGTCGTACCGATATAGCCAATCCTCCGCGTCCCCCTGCTTGTCGATCCGAGCGAACAGCCGGTTGCCGGCCTCGTCGTAGCCGTACTGATACCGTAGCACTGAACCACCGCCGGCCCGGTACGGCACGTCGATCACCCGGCAGATTTATTCACTTGTCAAAGAGCAGCGAGAATCCTACGACAATGCGGAACGCGGACCGTACCGCTCCACCGGCACAAGTTACCCTGGAAACCTCGCCTCCACGTCACGTCTCGTTAGTAATCGCCTGGATCATATTCTCTGACAGCCTGAAGTGTGCTGTTTAGAAACTCCTTCATTTCTCGCGCTTGATCCCGCATGCGTTCCAGGTCTATGGCGGTACCCATCTCCGCGCTGCAGGCACACTCTATCTCGAAAGGTTGCCAGTAGTCGTAAAACATCTTGACCAGTCGCTGATCCTTAATCTCTGACGTGTCCAACAGTCCCTCCAACGAGCCACTCAGCCGTCTTAGGTCACAGCGGCCTTCAATGAAGTCGTCTGTGAGGTTAATCATCCGCAACCACATCTTCTCTTGGCGCCGCCGCCTATAACACCCCGATAAACGGCAGATACGACCCGCCTCTGGGATTCATTCCCGAGGTTGCCCACACCTACGCCTATTTCGACAATAACTACGGGATAATGAACGAACACCAGCTGCTTATCGGCGAATGCACCGACAAGGCCAAGGTGCATACCCTGCCCGAACCCGGCAAACGCATCATGTACTCCGCGGAACTGAGCCGTATCGCCCTGGAGCGGTGCAAAACCGCGCGGGAGGCGATAAAACTGATGGGTGAGCTGATCCGGGATTACGGTTATTACGGAACCGGTGAGACCCTGCTCGTCGGCGACACCAGGGAAGCCTGGGTCATGGAGATGTGCAGTTACGACCAGGACGGCACCGATGGCGTCTGGGTCGCCAAAAGAGTTCCTGACGACGGAATCTTCGTCGCGGCAAATCAGTTCCGCATCCGGGAAGTGCTCAAAGATGACCCGGACATGATGTATTCCGAGAACATCTTCGCCGTTGCCAAAGCCAAAGGCTGGTGGCGCGAGCAGGACGGAGAGCTTGACTTCACCAGAGTCTACGGTGACGGCGAGTTTCACCACCCGTATTATTCCAAGCGCCGGGTCTGGCGGGCCTTCAGCCTCTTTGCACCGTCACTGCAGCTGCCGGCGTGGGTCAAGGACGCCTATTCCCGTGAGTATCCCTTCAGTGTCAGACCGGACGCGAAAATTGATCATTTCAATATCTTCCGGGTCTACCAGGATAATTATGAAGGCACCGAATTCGACCTGACCAAAGGGCTGGCGGCAGGACCCTTCGGCGACCCCAACCGCTTCGAAGGCGGAGCGGAAGCTATCACGACCGACGGTCAGCTCAGTACCGTGCACGGCAATTTCGAACGCCCGATAAATATCTACCGCTGCGCCTACTCCTATGTCGCGCAGGCACGCGGCTGGCTGCCGGAGATCTTCGGCGGCAGACTCTTCTACGCGCCGGACCGGGCTGCCGCCTCAGCACTCTTCCCGCTGTATGCCGGCATCACCACCCTGCCGCCTGACTTCGAGATCGGGAATCTCCTGAAATTCGACCGCCAGAGTATCCCGATGACCTTCAATTACGTGGCAAACTACATCATGCTCAAGTATGACTACATGATACAGGATCTGCGCAAAGTCCGGGGAAAATTCGAGGGCGAGATGGTGGCCGACATGGCTCAAACCGAAGCCAAAGCGGCGGTGCTATATAAGGCAGGCAGAGAAGCCGATGCCAGAAAACTGCTGGACAGCCTGAGCGCGAAGTACGCGCAGAACCTGCTGCGCGCCTGGTGGGATCTCCATGATTATCTGTATATCACCTATGAAGACGGTTACATCAACACCCCGGAAGAGATCGGCAAACCGGTCTACTACCCCGCCTGGTGGCTCAAAGCCGTCGGCGTCCAGGGCAAACTCGAAAGCTACCAGAAACCCGAATAAAATTCTTAAACAACATGACCACACTTTAAATTGACCGCAAACAGGTAATAAAAAAAATCAGGGCCTCATTCAGAATAATGAGAGTCCTGATTATATTTTGATACCTCTATAAATAACCGTAATTTTCTATACTTCAATAATAAGAATACTGATAAACAATTGCTCCGTTTACCTAAATAAGAAGAAGTTCGTCAAATCCAAGACAAGTCAATACCGCAGCGGAGAAACAGCCATCACCGCGGTAATCGGCAACACCTACAGATAAAGATTATAAGTCAGCTCATGCAGCTCGGCATAGTTGAGCGGGCGGTTGAGGTAACTGCCCTGCGCCGAATCACACTCCAGTTCCCGTACCATGCGGAACTGCTCCAGATTCTCGACCCCGCCGGCGATAACACTGAGATTGAGCGCCTTGGCGAGATTGATTATCGCCTTGGTGATCTCCATATTCTTCTCATTCTGCAGTCTGGAGATATAACTGCGGTCAATCTTGAGATTATTGATACTCGACCTTTCCACCGTGGAGAGCGCGGAATAACCGATACCAAAATCGTTGATACTGATACGCACCCCGTGCTGCTTGAGATGCTTGATGATATTGAAGGACCACTTGCTCTTGTCCAGAGCCGCGGTATCGGTAATATCGATCATAATCATCTCACCGGTGATATTGAACTCACGCAGAGTCCGGGTGAAGACATTGATCAGATCCGGATCACTCAGCTGCTGCAGAGTCATATTGATTGAGATATAGAACCCGGTCTCGCGCAGCTGCGGCACCTGCTGCTGCAGGCTGCTGAGGGTCGCTCCGACTTTATTGAGAACCCAGTGCCCGATCGGCACCAGCACCCCGGTATCATCAGCGATCGGCACCAGCACCTCGGGAGCCACCGAACCATAATCCGGATGTTCCCAGTGCAGCAGCGCCTCCACACCTTCAATAGTCATAGTATTAATATTATATACCGGCTGATAATCAACATCAAATTCATTATTCTCAAATGCCGCCAGCAGCATGCCCTTCATCTGCGCCTGGATCTCATGTGACATCAGCATCGACGGGGTAAAGAATTTATAGGCGCCGTGGGGACGGCGTTTACTCATACTCTTCGCCTCGTACATCGCCAGATCCGCGCGCAGGAGATAGTCATTGATATTATCCGCCTCCGAGACCACACCCAGACTGGCCGAGACCCGTACCGACTGCTCCTGAAGGGCGCAGCGTTTAGCGATAAGCTCACAGATATCGCTGCAGAAGAGCTCGAGTTTTTCACGGTCACGGGTGTGCACGATAATAATGAATTCATCACCGCCGAGACGCCCGGTAAAGTCCGGCTCACAGATATGACTGCGCAGGCTCTCAGCCACCTGCTGAAGCAGCATATCCCCGGCAAGATGCCCGTAATTATCATTCACATCCTTGAATTTATTGAGATCAAAGAGAATCAGACTCACCTCTTTACCCGCAGCGATACACTGCTCAAGCTCCTTGAGAAGGTAGGCACGGTTGGGCAGACCGGTAAGGGTATCATAATATGCCTGACGCAGAATACTCTGCCGGGACTTGTGCCGCTCAGTGATATCAAGCATCGTTATCAGCACATCCGCCGGACGGGAATCATCATTTAACAGAACATTTATCGTCACTACTGCCATCACCTTGCTGCCGTTGCGGTGGCAGAGGGACATCTCTTCACTCAGGACCCGGGCTTCAGAGCTGTTGATAAGCTCCGCCAGCAGTTCGGTATCGGGATAAAGCTCACGCACATCCATACCGAGCAGTTCCGGTGAAGTAAATCCAAGCATCGCGGCACAGCGGTCATTGCACTCGACAACCTTCCGGTCCCGCAGCAGCGCTATCCCTATCGGAGCGGTATCGAGTATTCCCTTGAGTTCACGGTTACTGCGGCGCAGTTCGAGCTCCACAGCCTTGATATATGAGATATCACTCATACTTTCGCAGACATATGGCCGGTCATTGATATGAATAACACTGGCGTTCTTGAGCACCGGACGCATTTCACCGGACTGACAGCGCAGATGGCTGTCCTCACCGGCAGATTTCACTCCACCGTCCTCCCAGAACGGACAGCTCTTGGGGAAGTCCGCCTTACCGCAGATACGCTCACAGGTGCTGCCGACCAGCTCGTCCCGGCTAAACCCGGAGAGTTCGCAGAGGCGGTCGTTGACATCCCGGATGACATAGTCCTCGCCAATTATCACCACACCTTCAGCCACACTCTCAAAAAGAGCACGAAACCGCTGTTCACTGGCGACAAGAATATTCATTGATTCCTCGAGCGAATGCTTATCAGTCAGTTCGGCAGCAGACAGCAGCCTGCCGGAGCATTCTTCGGGTACGTGGATTATATGCCTGGGATTGATCATAATAATAACCTGGTTAAACCGCTACGACAGCGAATAAGATCCAGGGTAACTCAGCTACTGTAACTAATCCCCGACAACTCAAATTCTTTGAGGAAAATCATAGCTGCAATAACGTTAATCGTTACCTACTCAAGCTATGATACTCCAAGTAGTTCAGAAATAAAAGTCCGATTTTTTAAAAATATTACCATATTCCGTCTGCTTTATTGTAATTCTGCAACATCTTCTTACATAATAACGGAACAATCGAAACATAAGGGAATTTTTACCAGCTATGGCTCATAAAAGCCCGCCATCGTATGTAAATATTTTTTTAAATAATTAGCCGTAATTTCACTGAATTTAAATAAATAATGTACAAATACCCCTATACTCCGCTTCAGAAGGAGGCAATTACCGTCACCTGTGATCAAAATTCCGGATGAGCAGCTGAACATAAAGCGTCCGAAATGAGTATTTAACATAAATTCTTGACCCGCCGCAACCTTTGGGATAAAATGTCAGAATAAAATTTTTAAGCGGTCAGCAGGAACAGGAGCACCGGCAAAACCATGCAGAAATTTACGTTAAGCCTTATATTCTTCTTACTGGTACTGAGCACCGGCTGCACCCGGCAGGACTTCAATATCGCTGACAACCGCGATGTCGAGATCGGGGTGCTGCTGCGCAAGCAGTTCACTACAGATATATGTGAACACAGGATTTACCGGCATATACATATACTTCTTGATGGCAATGAGATTATGGGGTATAACACCGGCGTACAGCCCAGACCGATGTTTATCACCTATCTGCTGACCCATATTCCCGGTGAAGTACGCAACTACCAGGATCTGATCGGTATCCGCGAGCATTATATCAACGCGGATGTCGCCCGGGATACCGTCTATCATGGCAAACCCGGCTACAGGATGGTTACCGACTGGGTGCGCTTCAAGGTCAGCCGCGAGCAGGCGGACAGACTCCGCGCGGCCTGGTATGAGATGCGTCAGAACCCGCCGCAGTTCCGGCTCTGGGGTGATAATTGCGCCTCACGGCTTGCCGAAAACTTTGTCGCCGCCGGAATACTGCCGCCCGGGCTTCCCGGATTTGACCGGCCGGAAGCCGTACTCAAGCAGCTGCGAAAGTACTATCCCGACCTGACACTCGACACCGGTTATTTCGGTATTGATGCCGAGCATAATATCACATTTATCCCCCTTGATAAAGAGTGCAGCGCCGAATAGAATAGAAAAAAAAGATTATAGCATCCAGCCGCCGACAACGGCACAGCCGAGAGGAACAGACAGTGAGATTCAGAGACTCCAACCCGCCACGCATAACCCTTCACTCCGACCCCCGCAGTCACGGAGGTGCAGCCCAGTATTCAGCGCAGAAAATAATTCACATCAAGCTGGAGTACCCGACCTCACAAGCCCGACGTTATTTCCGCAGCACACCCTTGCAAATCTGCCCTGAAAATCTACACTTGCCCAGATAGAGCGCAGTCAGCGTAAGTGCTGAAATAAAAATGCTGCCGCCGCTGAAATACCAGCGCAAAAAAAACTTGCCGCTGTATAATAGGCAGCAGGGTTTCTAACGTACCTGAGAGTACTGATAAGGATTGAAGCAGAATGAAGAATATTTTAAACCATGTTTCCGGCTTTCAGATCAAAGCTGTCAAAGCCGGCATCAAAGCCTCCGGCAAGCTTGATCTGGGAATGATCATTGCCGAGAAGGATGCGGTTGCCGCCGGGGTCTTCACCCAGTCAAAGGTTGTAGCCGCACCGGTCACTATCTCCCGCGAGGTGCTGGCGACCAATCCGGAGCATATCCGGGCGATTATTGTCAACGCCGGCAATGCCAACGCCTGCACCGGTGCCGAGGGTCTGGCAAATGCCCGCAGTATCGCAGCAGCGGCAGCGGCAACCATCGGCGCAGCAGCCGGACAGATTCTCCAGTGTTCCACCGGCATCATCGGTGAACAGATGCCGATGGCCAAATATCTCGGCGGTATCGAGACCCTCCGTAATACCGGGGGCGAGATGGGAGCGGAGTTCACCGAAGCTATCCTGACTACCGATCTGGTAAAGAAGGAAGCCTCCAGCGAACTCCTCGGCGGCAGCATAGCCGGAGTCTGCAAGGGCAGCGGTATGATCGCACCGAATATGGCGACAATGCTCGGCTTCGTGCTGACCGATATCAATATTTCTCAGCCACTGCTGCAGCAGGCGCTGAGCACCGTGGTTCCGCTCACCTTCAATGCCGTTACCGTCGACAGCGACACCTCGACCAACGACACCGTTCTCCTGCTCAGCAGCTGCCTGCAGGGTCCGGAGATAACCAGCGACCAGAGCAGCGAATACCGGCAGTTCACAGCCGGACTGCAGGAGGTGTGCTTCTCCCTTGCCGAGCAGATCGCGCGTGACGGCGAAGGCGCCACCAAGATCGTCCGGGTAAAGATCAGAGGCGCCGCCAGTGAGAGCGATGCCAGAGTTGCCGCCAGAACCGTTGCCGAAAGTCCGCTGGTCAAGACCGCGATGTTCGGCTGCGACCCGAACTGGGGCCGGGTAATTGCGGCTCTGGGACGCAGCGGCTGCGCTCTGGAGGAGAGCCGTACCGATATCTTCCTCTGCGGCGAACTGCTGCTGAGCCGGGGTGTACCACAGAAGTTCAATGCCAAAGAGGTGTCAGCGCTGATGCAGGCAAAAGACATCACCATTACCGCCGATCTCAATCTTGGCGACTCCGAGATGACGATGCTGACCTGCGACTACTCGTATGAATACATCAAGATCAACGCCGAGTACCATACCTGATACCAGTTCCAAAACCCGCGACACAAAGTAAGACCTATGTTATTTTGCAGCTGCCGCTTTTCACATTTTTCCGGTGATTTCCAGCATTTTAAAGCGGCAGTATTGCTAAAATGCTAAAGGCTATTTTAGTTATTTTAGTTTTTTTAAGTTACAAATGACCAATAACATACCTGTCATTTGACAATATTGTAAAACTCTTTACTTGAATAAGTTATAACAGACAAAAACAGGTTTTCCAAATTTTATCCACATTGCATTATAACTAGTAAAAAACAACTAAATACCCACGCAAATGATAACTAAATGAAAACTCATTATTGACGATTTTTTTATTAATGCTCTAAAAAATATTATCCTTATATTTACACTGACGCAAAGCCCTGTTAAAAGAGAAAAATTTACCGAAATACCGGAAATTAATAGAAGTAACATACGCATCTAACATATTAAAATATAATATAATAATTGTGCTATAGGCAATTTCAATGTAAATAAATTGCAAGTTTTTTAAAAATTAAAGTTTGACTATCGGCAAATCTACGGTAAGCTAAAGTATCTTTAAGTTAAGTGAGCTTAAATAAAAGCTGATTCCTTAAATTTTTATTTAGGATTTAGTTTTTTCCGGTTCAGCGACATTTTACTTGGCAGCGGGGAGTTTTTACTGCCACTGAGAAGCCGGGATTGATACAGAGGTTTTATAACTGTGGGTACCATGGAGTGCTGTCAAGCCGGGCATTGAATTATTCCCTGGCTTTTACGCTGTCCTGATCATCAGTTATGAAATTGTTTGAAATTTAATTTATTTTTTATTTATTATTATAATAGTAATTGTTTTATTCTGGGCGGTTAAAAATACCGCATTAAATTCTTGTTGTTTGTTTTTGGAAATGAGGTGAATTCTTATGAAACTCAGTAAATTCCTTGTTGCTCTCGTAGCTGTAATCGCACTGGTTGCTACTTCTGCCAATGCAAAAGAACTCAAAAAGGTCGGTGTAACTATGCAGACACTCGCCAACCCATTCTTCGTAGAGATGGTTGACGGTGCTACTGAAGCCGCCAAGAAGATCAACCCTGACTGCCAGATCATTTCACTATCAGGTGATAATGACCTCGGTAAGCAGATTGGTCAGATTGACAACCTGGTTGCAGGTGGTTGTGACATCATCGTGCTCAACGCATGTAACACAGACGGTGTTGGTCCTGCTGTTCAGCGCGCACGTGACGCTGGCGTAGTTGTAATCGCTGCTGACGTTGCTGCAAAGAACGCAAATCTATGTATTCAGTCAGATAACTGGCAGGCAGGCCGTCAGGCTGGTCAGTTCATCGCAGATCAGCTCAAGGGCAAGGGCAACCTGGTTATCATCACCGGCGACCCTGTATCTGCAGTTACCGGCCGTGTTGGCGGATGTATGGAAATACTCAAGAAGTACCCTGACATCAAAGTTATCAGTGACGACCAGAATGGTAAGGGTCAGCGCGATATCAGTCTTGACCTCATGACCAACATCCTTACTGCTTTTGACCAGATTGACGCAGTATTCTGTATCAACGACCCATCAGCAATCGGTGCAGCTCTTGCTATCAAGCAGGCTGGTCGTACAGACGAAATGTTCGTAGTTGGTGTTGACGGTTCTAAGGATGCTATCACTGAAATGAAGCGCGATGGTTCTATCTTCCTCGCTACTCCAGCTCAGACTCCACGTCAGATGGCTATGGAAGGTGTTAAGCTCGGTTATGATATCATGAACGGTAAGGACGCTCCATCAGAACAGATTCTTTACCCTGTTAAACTTATCACCAAGGACAACATGGATTCTTACAAGCCTTGGTAGTAAAAAGCTGATATCTTTGTAAAGATATAAGTTAAAGAAAAAATAACCTACTCTTATACGCGGCGGCAGGAATATTATTTATCCCTTAAAAAACACCATAAGCCGCCCGTATAAGGGTAAAATACAAGCAAGTTGGAAGAATTATGTCTAAAATAACTCATAAAATTGAAGCAAACCATATCTCAAAGACCTTCCCGGGGGTAAAAGCACTCATAGATGTATCGGTCTTTCTGGACAAGGGTGAGCTACTCTCAATCGTTGGTGAGAACGGCGCAGGAAAGAGTACTCTGATGAAGATTCTCGCCGGTGTCTACACTAAAGATGAAGGCATGGGTGAAATTCTGGTTGACGGTCAGCCCGTTGACATCAAAATCCCCCGCGACGCACTGGATCACGGCATCAGTATTATCCACCAGGAGCTCTCAGTAGCGACAGACATCACCGTTGCCGAGAACATCTACATGGGTAGAGAACCACTGGTCGGCGGCATATTCGTTGACCGTCACAAACTATTCGCTGATACCGCCAAGGTACTCAAGGAGATCGAAGCTCCTTTCAAAGCGACTGATTATCCAAAAACTCTGAGTATTGCCGAACAGCAGGTACTCGAGATCGCCAAGGCTATCAGTCAGAACAGTGATGTCATTATTATGGATGAGCCTACCGCGTCTCTGAGTGAGACCGAGATGGAGCATCTGTTCAATCTAATCCACAGATTAAAAGCCCGTGGAATATCCATCATTTACATCTCCCACCGTCTGAAGGAGGTTGTAGAACTCTCAGACCGGGTGGTAGTACTCCGTGACGGCGCACATGTTGCGACCATGGAGAAGGATGAAATCAATGAAAAAGACATGGTTGCGCACATGGTAGGTCGTAGCCTTACCGAATATTACGGTGAACTTGAGCTTGTTCCGAGTAGCGAAAATGTCATGGAGGTCAGAGACCTTAATGACGGTCACTTTGTCAACAATGTCAGCTTCGACCTGAAGAAGGGTGAGATCCTCGGCTTCGCCGGACTTGTCGGTGCCGGCCGTTCAGAGATTGCCAAAATGATCTTTGGTATAGACAAGAAGACCAGCGGCGAGATAAAGCTTGAAGGCAAGACACTGAATATTAACGACCCGATCGTAGCCATTTCAAACGGTATATCCTATCTTACCGAGGACCGTAAGAGTCTGGGACTCTTCCTGGACATGTCCTCAGCGGATAATATCAGTCTGAATATGCTCCGAAAGATCTCCAGCGGCGGATTTATCAGCGGCAACTCCAGCAGAAGATTCTCCAAGGATTACATCAACAATTTGAAGATCAGACTTGCTTCACCAGAGACCAAAGCCAGAGAGCTTTCAGGTGGTAACCAGCAGAAACTGCTGATATCACGTATGATCTCAACCTCACCGAAGGTACTCATCATGGATGAGCCTACCCGTGGTGTAGACGTCGGTGCCAAGAGTGAAATATATAAGATTATTGAACGACTCGTAGAGTCCGGGGAGATGTCGGTTATTATGATCTCCAGCGAACTTCCTGAGCTTATCGGTCTGTCAACCAGAGTACTGGTTATCCGTGACGGTACCATTGTTCACGAGATAGATGACAAGAAAGATATCACTCAGGAAAATATCATGGCTTATGCCGCAGGTATGACCGCGCCCGATTACAAATATCAAGATAAGCTTACAAATGTATAAGATAACAGCATAGCTGCTGTCAATACTCTGGAGAAGGAAGAAAGAAAAATAAATGAATATTAATAAGGACGCCACCCCGGCTCTCAAGAATGCAGGGGACGGCAAGAAATTTGATCTGATCAACACCCTCGGCGTACTGCCGATTCTTATTCTGTTTGTAGTGGCCTTTGCCCTCTATGAACCACGATTCATCCGCGCCAGCAATATCATGAACATTTTCCGTCAGGCATCTGTGAATATCATTATCGCCTGCGGCATGACCATGGTTATTCTTACTGCCGGTATCGACCTGGCGGTAGGTTCGGTTCTGGCTGTATCTGCGGTTGTTGCAGTAACCGTATCACTTACTTCAATGCCGGCTTTGGCAATTCCGATCGCCCTCCTCGTAGGTCTGCTGATCGGTGCGGTCAACGGTCTGCTGATTGCGATCTTCAAGATGCCGCCATTTATCGCGACGCTGGGTACGATGACCTCCTTCCGAGGGGTGGCGTATCTGGTTGCAAACGGTACAACCGTTATCAACAACGATCTGCCGTACGAAGCTATTGGTAACAGATCATTTATCGGCATCCCTTGGATGGTACTGGTCGCACTGGTTGTCTTTTTCCTGACTTGGGTTCTGCTGAAACGTACAGTTCTCGGTACCCGTATCTATGCGGTCGGTGGTAATGAGATGGCTGCAAAATATTCAGGTATTTCTGTCGGTACAATCCTGGTTATCGTCTACTCTCTGAGTGGTCTGCTCTCAGGTCTTGCCGGTGTGGTACAGTCTGCACGTCTGTTCAGTGCCAGTGGTCTGATGGGTATCTCATACGAGCTGGACGCGATCGCCGCGGTTATTCTTGGCGGTACCAGTTTCAACGGCGGTATCGGTAGTGTATTCGGTACTCTGATCGGTGCGCTGATCATCGCGGTACTGAACAACGGTCTGGTTATCGCCGGTGTGCCATACTTCTGGCAGCAGGTGGTAAAGGGTATCGTTATCGTCGGTGCGGTACTGATCGATATCTACAGACAGAAGGTTAAAAAATAATAAGCAACAACTTAAGTAATGATTTTCCGGCTCTAGGTCAGCTGCCTTAGGCGGTTGACCTGGAGTGTTAAAAGGGCACAAAGTTTGTAAAAGAATCGGTAATATTTTATTAAGAAGGAAGAAAATCACCGTGTATGATATAGTATGTGTAGGTTTTACCTGCCTTGACATCCCGGTTGTCGGCGACATAGGTAAAAGAGTTTTCGATATTGACAGTACGCATGTTGACAGTATCTCAATGACACCGGGCGGGGACGCGGTCAACGAGTCGGTAACCTGCTCCAGCCTCGGGCTTAATACCGCGATAGTCAGTTATGTCGGCAGTGACAACGGCGGACAGGTTATAATCGACGCACTCAAAGCCAGAGGTGTGGATACCTCAGGTATCGAGATCTTCGAGGGCGAGACCTCGCAGACAGCGATTCCGCTGATCGACCTTTCAGGCGAACGCCACTTTCTCTTCAACTGCGGCTGCTCACCGCTCTTTACCGGGCTGAATGTAGACTTGGAGAAATACTACCAGACCAAGGTTCTGAGTATCGCCAGTTTCTATGTCGCCAAGCGCTTCGACAAGGAAGGAGCTCCAGTCATCCTCAAGGGGGCCAAGGAGCACGGGGTCATCACCGTTGCCGATACCTGCAGCGATGTGATGGGTCTGGGAATTGACAACGTCAGAGAAGCGCTGCCGTATATCGACTACTTCATGCCGAGTCTGGATGAAGCGGAAGCACTCTCCGGTAAGACCGAATACCGGGATATAGCCGGAGTATTCATGGATATGGGTGCGAAGAACGTCGTACTCAAGCTCGGCTCCAAGGGTTCATATATCCGCACCGCGGATGAAGAGGTTCTGACCCCGGCATTTCTCGACACCAAAGTTATCGACACCACCGGCTGCGGGGACAACTTTGTCGCCGGCTTCTCCTACGGTATCAGCAAGGGTCTGAGCATGCAGGAATGTGCGCAGTTCGCCGGGGCGGTTGCCGGTATCAACGCCGGCTTTATCGGCGGGTGCGGAGGGCTCAAGAGTATAACGGAGGTCAAGGACTTCCTCGCGACGCGGGGCATAAGTATTACCGGACTTTAGAGATAAATCCATTCACTCTGTGCCTGCGGGCACAGAGCTTTTTAAAATACAGCGAACACAACAAAAAAAATATATTCCGGAAGTATCCAGAGCGAAAAAAAATAGCCTAAAAATATACCCGGTACGCATAATAGCAAGAAGACCGAAAGATACTGGATTTACCGCTGTAATTTCATATATGGATTAGGTTTTGCAAATACGTAAAATGATACCGGTACCAAAAAATTTTGCATTATCTATAAAAGAAATTAAATCAGCTTCTTGCAATCAGGAATTTATTGCTTAATGTTAATTAATATATGGTTAACGTTAATCATCTTAATGTAAGTTTATAAGGAGAGTATGTATGTTATCAACACTGAAAGAGGTACTAGGAGCAGCACGTGAAGGCAAGTACGCTGTCGGGGCGTTCAACATTGTTAGTGGTCTAAGCCTGTCACCACTTATCAAGGCTGCTGAGAAGAAGCGTTCACCACTTATTCTCAATGTTGCCGAGGTTTCATTTAATGACTGCAATGTCAACCAGGTTTCACCATCAGTTGTCCAGGCAGCCAAGGATGCGACTGTACCTGTAGTTATCAACCTTGACCACGGTATCACTGACAACGGAATTCAGACCGCACTCCGTAACGGTTTCAGTTCTATCATGTTCGACGGTTCAACACTGTCTTACGAAGAGAACATCGCCAAGACCAAGTGGGTTGTTGACACCTGTCACCCTCTGGGAGTCTCAGTTGAAGCTGAAATCGGCCACGTAGGCGGCGGCGAAGCTGAAGCCGGCGAAGAGCAGGAAGTTGACACCAGCGCTTTCACCAAGATTGAAGAGGTAGAGGATTTCGTAGCCAAGACCAACGTTGACGCACTGGCTGTTGCTATCGGTAACGTACACGGCTTCTACAAGGGCGAGCCACAGCTCCAGTTCGAGCTGCTCAAAGAGATCGCAGCAGTTTCAAAGGTTCCACTCGTACTGCACGGTGGTTCTGGTATTTCAGACGCTGATTTCCGCAAGGCAGCATCACTGGGTATCTGCAAGATCAACTTCTACACCGGTCTCAGCCGCGCGGTTCACGAGAACCTCGTAAAGTACGTCAAGGAACTTGACGGCAAGTACGTTGACTTCACTTCATACTGCTGGAACATGATGAATTCAGTACAGGCAACAGCAGAAGACCGCATGGAAGTATTCGGCAGTGCCGGCAAAGCTTAATAGCTAATTGCACACAAACAATCAAAGTAACACCAAAAAAACAACAAAACAATATTTGGAGGGTACTGCCGGTGGCAGTACCCTCCTGTAGTTTACTCTGCTGAAATACCGGCAGAGACAGGCAATGCCGCCTCCGCCTCAGCCTGCGCCCGCTGCTCCACCCGCTCAATCAGCGCGGTAAGCTCACCCGCGGAGCTTTCCAGATGCAGATGCTGACTGGGCAGCACCGGATAATGGCCGAGCATCTTATTTATCTCCCGGGCAATATCGAGCGCTGCCTTGATATGCTCACGCTGTTCGCGGGGTGCCAGTTCAGCGCTCCCGGCGCGCAAGCCCTCAAGCTGCCCCATCAGCCCAAAGAGCTTCTCCAGCATGAATTCTTTGGTAAAATGTGTCTTTTCGATCATCTCCCCCCTCAACCTGCCCAGTTCCGCGACCACCCCCTGTGACCGGCGCAGACGTGAACAGTGCTTATTGCGGTAACCGACAGCATTGGCCGCCTGCCAGTTTCCCAGCCCGAGTCCGATACAGAGTGCAAACCGCTTCTGAAGCTCTGTCGCCATACTCTTAACCCCATACTAGAATCATTAAATCAATCTCCGGCTGCCTCCGGGAGTACCGGCGAGAGAGCACTATCCCCCGCCAGCCCGGCAGAAAATAGGCCACCTCCCTGCCTCCGGCTTAACCGCCGCTTCTGACAAATAACCCGAGCAGGCTGACCAGCGCGCAGAGCAGCGCCGCCAGCGCCGCCCAGTTATTGCGCAGACTCCGGCTGGAGTGATGCTCCTCAATATGCTCCTTATGCTGGTTATGCAGCTCCGCAATATCACCGGAGTGGCGGGTAACATGTTCACAGAGCTGGGAGCAGGGTGTAGCATGCAGATATGATTCCAGCCGGGCGAGGGTTACCTTGATCTCAGTGATATCATCATTGAGCCGCTCCAGACGGACAGAATCAGTCATCAGCCGCCCCTTTCCGGCTCAGATCCCAGGGTGAGCGCGCCAGATAGGCCTTGACCCAGATAAGCATGAAGACCATACCGCAGACCAGACCGATACCGAGCGGCAGCCCCAGAGAGTACGCCACGATACGCCATGGTTCCCGCTCGGCGCGGATCACCCGCTCCTTCTCCGCCGCCCGCGCCGCCACCAGCTCGACCGGATCGACTACCGCCCCGGTATAGCTTATCGAGCTGTCCCGGGTATCACTGACCGTACTGGACTTCATCGCCAGAGCCCCGTTACCGGCACAGCCGCAGAGGGCCACGCAACAGATAATGGCCAGGGTCAAGAGTACTGCCAGCAGCACCCTGAATAAAAAATTACCAATCCCCATAATTTCCTCCTAATTGCAGCAGATGGAGCAGGGAGTATAATTCTCCAGCCCATCTGACTCGTTGATTTCCAGAATATTACTACTGCTGCCCAGTGCCGAGCAGTCCTCCGACACATGATAGCAGCTGCCGCTGGCGGTCACGTACACCGTATTCCCTCTCCCGAACTTCTCCAGAAGCCGCGCCTGCGCCAGCAGGAGCTCATGCTCAGCTCTGGCCGCCCGCTCCGTCTCCCCATTGAGCTCATGCCTGAGCACATGCGACAACAGCGGATCAAGCGTCGCGAGCTCCGCCTCATACAAGACCTGAACTGCGTCCTCGATTACCCCCCAATTACCATCCTCAAGTGCGGCATAGCCCAAACCATCTGGTCTTTCGCCTGACATTAAGATCAAATTATAATTAACAATGTCTTTTGAGGTTGGGTCATAATACATCGTTGAAGATCCAACCGTTGCATATATTCCTTTTGGCATTTTTTAATATTCCTTTCTCAAAATGCTCTTGTCTCAGTTACTTTGAAGATAGTACTGGTGACAGTCGTTTGATTCGCAGTTGTGCCGAACTCACTACCCTGTACCGTACTCCGGTAGACATCAAGAGAATTTGTACCTGTTAGCATTCGAACAACACCCTCAGTGCTATACGCCCTCGCCCCTTGTCCGAAATTTTCAGACCAGAAGGTGTCGCCCCACATAGACAAATTCGGCTGCCACATTCGAAGCTGAAGCGAACAATACCCTAAAAACGCACTTGACTGACTGATTACAGTAGTCAGTCCTACGGTATTACCGTTGTTAATTGGAGAAGTATGTACCGTACCTTGCTGGTAGTTTATAACATTTTCAATAATCCCGCCCAAGACATAAACGCTACCAATATACACACGACGAATAGCATTACCGCTTTTATCATAGTGACTCTGAGTAGCAATGTTATAGAAATCTGATGGTGAAGGTCGTAACCATTTAAGCTCACCTAAGCCACAATAAGTTTTCGATCCAATTAACGTAACATGAATACGTAACAAGGGATAGTCGCAATCATTCCACGTATATAAAATACCTTTGCCGGTGTGTTCAGTTTCAACTTCCCATCTATCCTCACCGGTGACTGATACTAGATTCACCCAAGAGTCACCACTATCATTAGAACCGTCAATTGTAAAATCAATGGGTTGACCACATAAGGTGCTACCTGTAACGTATGGATATATTACAATACCATTGGTTGTAATACTCATATTGTCTTCTCTGCGTATATAATAGGACTCATCGCCGATTAGAGACGGATATGTACCGCTTGCCGTAATTGCTCCATTCGAACCGTTCATTGTGTCGTCATACCCTTGATATGCGTAATAACCCGAATATACGGTCGTTTGCGATACATTATACCCCTGATCGGTATTGGCGGATAATTTTGGTACAAAATCATAGTAGGGATTATTTTGCATTCCTATCTGCGGTTTATATCTGGTATAACCAAATGATATACTGCCGTCAGTTCCAACGTCGGAATAAATCCAAGCCGTGCCGCTGCTGGCATTAACAAGATCGGATATATCAAGAGTCGTATCTTCCGCAAGCGCTTGGGAAACATACACCTGCCCCTCATATCCGGCCGCAACCTGAAGTCCGGCGACAAGCGTCAACTCATGCGTACCGCTCGAGTAAATATGAGCCGCCGGAGCATCACACCAGTCGTCATCCCAACCCTCAGGACGATCTCCGGTAGCACCGGCGACAATCGTCTGCGCCCTGATTGCAGTTTTATGCTTGCTCAACGCCGCAACCTCCTGCAGCTCACTCGCAATAGACTCCAGCCGGAGCAGAGTAGCCGCAGTGGCACTCTCCGCCTCCGGCATCCCGACGAGTATCCGGAAAGCCTCGGCATCGGCATTGCTCGCATCGGTACAGGTAAGATCCGACAGATTAAGCTCACCGTCACTGCCGATACCGAGATTACTTAGAAACGCAAATTTATCGATATTTCCCCCATCAAGATCCGCTTTGATCAGGGTTGCGGAGATAACGCTGTCGACCTTCTCCTCAGCCGCCCTGGCGAGAGCCACCGCACTGTCACTGACCGCCTCCTGCAACAGCATAGTCGTCTTATCCAGAGCATTCTCTATCGCCTGCTGATAGCTCGGATAATCGATCGGCTGCTCCAGCGGCGTTGATCTGTAGATACGCAGCCGCTCGGTCGGCCCTAGCGCCGGAAGTCTGGATTCCAGCGGATAAGTCACCATTCCTCCCGAATTATCCAGACCACCGGTTACCGCATAATCGGTATCACGCAGCAGCGTAGTCACCACCCCATCCGTCCCCAGCAGCTCGACGACGAGATGATCCAGACTGAAGCAGCGAAACGGGAAATTGAAGATCCGCCCGCTGGAGTTCCCGCAATACTCCTGTATTTCATAATTATTATTTACCGGCATTCTGCCCCTCCTTCACATATTCAATAAACGCCATCAGGCAACAGCCATCTTTGATTTTGAGTTTTTCCATGAATCATACAGAGTACCTCCGGCACTGAGCAGCGAAGTACCGACATTAACCAGAGATTTCAGACTGCCGGAACTCTGACTCAAGCCAAAGTTGGCGTTGGCCAGCTGGAGCTGCGCCTGATAGTTATAATCCGCGATCTTGCGCCTGGTATCGGTATTGATAGCATCGACATTACTGATATGCTCGGTCTCGGCACTGCTGAGGACATCCACTGGCGAACCGTTCATGGTTACATTCGCCGCACCCATACTGGTCTTGATGCTGGCGAGCACCCGATTACGCCGCTTCTCTTCATCATCCAGCTCCTTCTCTCCGGCCTCTTTGGCGTACTCTGCCTGATTGAGCAGCTGCTGCGCCTGACTGCGCGCCATCGCCGCAGTGTACTCCTGCTGCGCCCGGGCACTCTGCGCCTGCGCCGCACTGTCGGCCAGACCGGTAACCCCGCCGATCACCGCCGACATCGCGGTTATCACCCCTGCCAGTTCACACATTGGTCTCCTCCTTATACTCATCATTTTTGATATAAAATCTGCTGAAGAGCTCCCCCCGCACCCCAAGCGGCTCGGGCTCCTCCAGCGTAAACCCGAGCCAGCGCAGCCAGCGCAGGCAGAGAGTATATTCACTATCCACATAATTCCCGAGTGAGCGGTACCGCCGGAGCAGTTTACGCAGCTCACTGCGGGTCCGGCGCGCCACCGCCACCGGCGCTGTTTCCATAACCGGGGTGGAGAGCAGCCAGATACTCGCCTCTTCCGCGAGCAGCGACTCCTGCGCCACCCCCCAGACACAGGCAATCTCGGAGTTTATCAATCCGACATAAGCCTCATCCGAATGGCGGTAGGAGTATACCAGCACCGAGTATGGATCCCGCCCGCTGCGCCGGCGGATCTCCAGCACATCCTCCGCCCGCAATTTTCCACGCAGTGAGCGGATATCCCGCCCCCGGCAGCGCCGGATCTCGATATCAACCTTCATAATAATTCTCCTCTAGTTAAAGATCACCGACATTCACCCGGATACCGATCGCGCAGAGTGTCACCGGCAGCGGCAGATCACACCGCAGATATATCCGGTTGCGTCCGACCTCGGAATCCGCCAGTTTCGCCTCATTGGAGAGGGTATAGTAGAACTTACCGCTGCATAGAGTATACGGCGCGGAGAGATCATGCTGGAGCGAGACCCCGATATCCTTCCACTTGCTCAGATCCGTACCCCCGGTGGCACTCACCCGCACCCGGCAGGTATCCTGAAAGTAAAAGGTAGCACCGACGATACCGTTGATCACACTCATTGAGTTACGGTTGTCAAAACTGAGCGCCACCTCCATACTCGCCACCTCACAGCTGTATGGCAGCCCAGCCACCGCCTCGGTCACCGGATACGGCAGGGTAATACTCCCGCCGGTTACCACCAGCCCCTCAATCACCGACCCCCGGCTGAAGACGGTAAGCGTCTCACCCTCCAGATGCTCCAGACCGGAGAGCACCGCCGATTCAGCACCGGCATACTCTACCGCCGAATCGAGAAACCAGGAATTGTTGATATTCCCGCCGAGCTCCCGGCTGCGCATCCGCTCGACATAGTACCTGCCGCCGCGCTCAACGGTGAGATAGAGATCATCCTCACCATCATTATTCCGGATCACCGCCGCATCAACAAAATTGCCCCCGGTAGTCACATGACGGTGCCAGGCCCAGACCTCCTGCTCCTTGATATAGGTCAGCCCGAGCAGGACCCCGTCATCACGCACCGCCCAGAAGATATAGTTCGGATCACGCTGCCAGCAGACCGCCAGTATCTTCACCCCGGTAAAGAGCTGCTCGGCAAGTACCGAGAGGTCATTACCGTTATACTGATCGGACTCAAGCGAATAGAACATATCCCGGATGATATTCTTTCCCTCCTGCACAAAGAGCACGGTCGCTCCCGCCACCAGTGAGGGCAGAGGCGCGCAGCCATAGCTGGTCTGCTGCCGGACATTGACCGAGAGCGGGGTAACCGCCGAGGAATCATCCTCACCGGTCACCAGATATTCCCCACCGCCGCTGCCGACAAGGAGTACCCCGTTGAAGGAACGGAGCCAGTGAATACGGTCAACCTGCCCGCCGGCGATCTCGAACTCATATGAATCATCCTCCTGCAGCGGATTACGGATTGAGAAATCATCAAAGCTGCCGCTGCGCGAACCGAACATGGTACGAGGCTTGTTATCACTGCCGGCAAAGATCAGCCGCCCCTGATGCAGACACGCGCAGGTTGGATATTCACCGGCCTCGGGGCAGGGATTACGGCTTATCGGCGGTGTCGCATCCATATCCGGATTGGTGCCGCCGGTATTGGGATCGACCCAGCTCGAACCGACGGTGCTGTCCACCCAGCCGAAGATCCCGTTCTTCTCACGGTAGATATTATACTTTACACAGTCATACGCCTCCGGCAGCACCCCGAAAGCCAGCGTATCACCGATCCGCGCTCCGTCCTCGGCCTCGAGCAGCTCCCCTTCATTATCATTCTCATCAACAAGGGTTATCCCGTAGTTATAATAGGTCGTTCCGGAAGAAGCGGTATTCACCACACTGATACTCTCCGGGGTCGGCACGGTATTGGCGAAGAAGATATAGGAGAACTCCCAGTCGGTATGTGAACTCCGGCTGATTTTCCCCGGCCGGTATGACGGATGGGTCAGGTAGAGCACATCCGCCGACTGAATATACTGAACCGCCTGCAGATCCTCCTCGGCATACGGCACGTCGAATTCCACCTCAGTTCCGTCTTCTGTGGTCACCAGCCCGCTACCGGTCAACACCCGCGCCTTACCGGCGGTGAAGGCAATAATATAGGACTGCTCGGAGTTGAACTGAAAGCTTATCAGCCGCACCTTATCCGCACCGGCAGAGAAGATGAACTCGGTTCCGGAGCGGTTCGACACGCCGCCATACGGATGCGGAATAAAATTCAGCAGCTCCGAACAGGCCGCCGAATAACGTGAAAGATCCGCACGGGCATCAAGCTTCTCCGACCAGATACCGGCGTTGAACGAGATCTTGTTCAGATCGAATACAGGCATATTTCATCCCTTTCACAGCAAAAAAAATCCATCCTATCCCCGAGCCTGCAGAAAATCATTGTAGAAGACCTGCTCCTCATAGTTCTCATTACCGGCTATCGCCTGCGCCTGATCCCGCGCCTGCATATAGGCCGCGAGCATATTCTTGCTCTTATTGGTATCACCGGTAAGCTTTCCGGCGATCTTCGAGGCCAGACAGAGCACAAACATCTCGACAAACCAGCCGTCATAGAGATTGGGATCCGCGATATACACGATATAGCTGAGTATCGCCTCCGGTTCATCGGTCAGTATCACCTTGCCGTTACGGGCGCGATTAATCTGGACGTCATACTCGATCTTCCGGGATTTTTTCCGGTTATCGGTATGAATTCTGAGCGGACGCAGGCAATCATGCGGATACTGATAGGCATAGTCATAACTCGGATACTCCCCGCTGTCAGCGGCGAGCGAGAGCGCCACCTCGGTCTTGGCAAAGCCCCAGGGATGATCACGCAGCGCAGTGCGCAGAGCCGCATCATAAAACATTCTGCACGCCACAGCACTGATATCACCGGTATCATCAAGATCGGATATTCCGGCCACCCCAAGGTGAAAAAGCGCCTGATTACAGATATCAATCGGACAGACCATCTTTCCTCCTTTCTACAATTGTACGGCGCGGAACCGCCGGTGAACCGGTCAGAAGTACCACCGGATTTTACAGCACACAACGATTCCGCACCCTGATTATTCAACAGACTACTGCATGCGGTTATGAGCCGCGTACTGCTCGCTGCCGGTGAGACCGGCCCAGTATCTGCCGGCTGTAGCCACCCCATCGGCAACCACTTCGAAGATCAGATAACGCTGAGTAACCGCCGGCAGCTCAGTAATAAAGCTGAAACCGCGCTTGAGACGGGCCACCGCGTATTCGGGGCTGACCAGAATCTCCTCCTTAGCGCTGCCGTCTTCACTTTCGGCACTGTAAAGCTTGAAGGTCAATGCGGTAGCACCAGCTACCGCTTCGGATATCTCGACAAAAAGATTGAGACCGCGCACCCTGCCGATACCCTTCTCGCCCATATCCAGCACCTCCGGAGTCCCGTCAACGACACTGATATTCTTGGCAAACAGACTTGATACATCCAGTAACATACTTCCTCCTTTTAAGAATAATAATTACCTCTAGCTTAACCGAGCGCCACCCTAGCCTACCACCCGCTCCTCGGTCGTGATAATCGCGTCACACTCCTTGATCTTATAGCCCCAGAAGCTCTTTACAGGTCTACCCTGAGTATTATCGATCACCACCGGACTGGTCTTCTTCTGTGACTGCTTGGTCAGCGCCGCCGCCACCGGAGTCGAGCAGTAGATCACAGGATTGACCTTGTCGATACTGCGCACGGCATTCGGAATGCGGTAATAAGCATCGGTAAGCAGATCGATGATGTCCGCTCCGGCACTCTCATCCTCCAGCGCCGCGACATCGATATTGGCGATACGCACCGTTGAACGCCAGTCCTCGATACAGAGACCGAGCTTACGGGTATAGTAATCCTGATATACCGGACGGCCGTCACCGTCTGAGTTCTTATCGATAGTGCGTCCGAAGTCCTCACGCTTCACACCGACCGCGCCGCCCTTGGGGTAGATACCGTAGATCGTCTGCGGTGACCAGTTGACAACCCAGATAGAGGTGTTCGCACTCCCGGTACCGCCGGCATCGACCACGTTATAACCGATACACTCCTTATCATCAGAGAGACGGCTGTATCGTGTCGCCAGACCGTCAAAGGCTCGCGGATCCTCGGCCAGAGAACCGTAGAGCATCATATGCGCCGAGGTGTTGCCGATACCCATAATTGTCGCCTTCGACTCATCGATACGAATCTCCGCCCCTCTACCTTCAGCCGCACTGCCGTCGATAAACTCCGCATCAATCTCGGACCAGGCCTCGATTGAACCGGTGGTATCGATCTGCTTCTGCGTGGTCGACTTACCACGGGGGATATAGTCGTTGACCATTCTGAAATACGCCGAAGGCAGCGAAGTACGGTACTTTGACTCGTGATTTTCCCCGGAATTACACTGCACCCAGCCCATATCATCCATAAACGGATCGGACTGACGCATAAACTCGATTGTTCGCCCCAGAATCTTATCATCACCCACCAGACGATTCTTGATATCAGCCACTCTGATATGATTTCCTGCTAACGCCATACTTGATTTCCTCCAAAACTATTGAATTTTCTCCGGCACTGCCCCGCAGCGCCTCCATATTCCTGACAGCATATACCGCCGCCGGAATTTCCCCTAGACCCCATCCTGACTGCGCATGCGTGACAACTCATCCTTATGGAACTGCTCGGGGAAGAAGATTTCGGCATCACTCTTCTCCGTACCCGCACCACCCGCTGGCATCCTGCCGAAACTGCTCTCCGAAAGCGCGCCGTCGATATGCACCAGAAAACGGATCATATCCGGATTATTACCCGCACGGGTACTCGTCAGAAACTCTCTGAGCCGGCCGTCGGTATCAAAACGGCGCAACACCCTTTCAGCCTTGGCGATACTCTCCTTGAAGTTTCTACCACCAAGTTCACGGTCATTACGGACTTCACGTGACCAGCGGGAGGTTGTCAGATCCCATTCATGCTGCTGCGCCCCGCGTATCGCTTCGGTTATCTGCGGGCTGAGATCTACCACCCCCTGCGCCTGCTGCTGCGAGAGACCGAGCAGCTTGAACTGTTCGGTAGCCAGCGCGAGTATATTCCGGTCGACATTTATCCCTTCCGGCAATTTGAACTCTTCATAGTGCTCGATATACTCACCCTCAGCATTCCCGAGCAGACTTTCATTGCTGAATTCGCCAGCATCCTCCGCCCCAAACTTTCCAGCCTTACGCGTCAGCGCACCGTCTGCAAACCTGCCGCCAGTCTCTCTGCCATACCCCGCAGCGCCGGCATTGTTTCTTCCTGCCGCCACCCCCGCCTCAACCTCATCGGTAATAGCTGGGATATTATCCCTCACCTCCTGCATCTCATTCTGCTTGAACCTCATACTCACTACTCCTCCAGACTATACCTGTTACCAAAAATAATAACCGCCAAAGCCACTCCGCCAAAATCCAGGCGGAGCCGCCACCAAGAACTATTCTCCGCCCAGACCGCCGTCAAAGAACCAGCCCAGCAGAATCTCGGCTACATACCGTCTTCCGGTCACCGGATCACCGCGGTACGCCTCACGGATATCCAGCAGCATCTCCAGATAACTCTCGAATTTTCCGAGATTATAATATGTCGCCTCACCGCTACTGCAGAGCGACCCCCCGGAGAGCGGGAACGCCCGCTTGAGCTGCCTCAGAACATACTCCCTGCCGTCGCGTATACTCAGCAGTGTCCGCAGACTCCGGTTGGCTTCATCCTGCGCTTCAGACGCCAGCTCCCGCCGGTACTCCTCCAGTTCCTCCGCCCCCAGCTCCAGCGGCGCCCCATCCTCTCTATCCATGATCTTCTCCCTTACTGTTAGAACCTGACTGTTAAAGCTTTCTCCCTCTCCGCGCGGCAGCACACCGCCTTAGACCGGCAGCACGCAGCCGTGCCGCCGCCGGAACCGGTGCAGTAACCTTCTGCACGCATATATACCGCGTGCAGGATAACTACGGCTCAGGTTATACGGCAGCGGCAGACCTACGGATTATGAGTGATATTAAGAATGAATTTATGCCGGTATTGGGTATGATTTCGTATTGATCGCGTCAGATTCAACAAGCCATTGCGGCCAAACCAGCAATTGATTATAAAATATATGATACAGAAAGTTATTCAAAAGTCAAGCGTTTTCTGGCATAAAATTCGCCAATAGACGACTTAAACCCAATTAAACCGCTATCAGCACCAAACTTACAATATTAAAATAATTCAGCCAAAAGACGAAATTAAGCCGATTTACAGTTAATTTCAACTCTGCAAACATTAATACCGTCTGGCCGAAAATGAAGATTCCGCACCCTGAAACTCCCGCTCGCAGTCTAGCGCCGGTAAATTGTTTTAAACTGTAATTCAAACATAAAATTTCAACTTTATAGTAATGTCGAACTCCTTTATATCTGTTTGAATTTGCCGGTTAGTGCAGGACAGCCTCGCCTTTACCAGCTTTCACCAGACGGACTCAGGTGCTGAAAAATATACTTAAAATGCTCTAAAATTTTAGCATCGATATTAATAAAAAAATATCTATAAATTTTCTTAACATATAACATCCAGCAAACACAAGACTTACTATTTTTTAACATTTATAATTTGCTTACACAGTTTTATACAGTATAGTAACGTATAAGTGTTACTTAACTCAAAACCTTTTACCGGGACATAAGCGCTTTCCCATAACCCACATATACACTTTTGTAATATTTACTCGAGAGTTAAATCAGGACACAAGGACACAGTATGAAAATTTCCCAAAAACTATCCGGAGGCTTCGGCACCATTCTTATTCTTATCATTCTGGTAGCCGCCGCCGCCATCTACGGCTTCACCACGGTAGCCGGGCGTATAGCCGAGATACACAGTTCGAGTATTCCGCTGCTGGTCGACACCAACGCCCAGTCGAGTGCCGCGCTGGAGGCTCATGCCCTGCAGAAGGAATTTCTCTATGCCGAGACGGTTGAGAACCGCGACCGCTTCCGCGAAGAGACCCTCTCCAAGCTGACCGCCATTACCGAGCTGATCACCACCGAGGAAGAGCTGCTCAATTCACTCCCGGCTACGGCCCAGACCGCCGAGTTTCTGAGTCAGGCGGAACAGATAAAAAAGAGCATCACCGAGTATGTCGAGAATATCCAGCTGCTGTCGGAGAAACTCAACGCCAAGAATAAACTCGAGGATGTAATGCAGGAGCAGCTGAAGAAGATCCAGTCCGTCATCAGCATGTTCATCAGCGACAAAAATTACACGATCAAGGACAGTATCACCATTATCGATGCGCTCAAGGAGATCTATATCGCCCAGCTGCACATCAGGCTGATACTCGGCCAGACCATGGCCAGACCGGAGCTGCATCTGGACACCCCGAAGCAGATCTCCCAGTATGACACCATCATCATGGAGCAGAACGACCGCCTGCTCAACCTGATCTCGGACGAGAAGGCCATCAGTGAGGTCACCGCGCTCAGCGAGGAGCTCAAGGAATTCACCATCACTATCGGCAAGTACTTCAAGAATGAGGAACTGGATGCCAAGGAGACCACACGGGTTCAGCAGCGTATCAAACTCAAGGTCGCAATAAAGAAGATGCAGAACAGCATCGACAGCAGACTCGAGAACATCAGCCAGAACTGGAGCGAGGTCAAAAGCTCCAATACCGCGATCATCAACCAGCTCAGCAGCCTGAATGACGACCTGCCCCGTATCGCCAAAGCCGTCACCAATTACCTGCAGAAACGGGACGACAAATCCTTCGCGAGAATCAACAAGGTCATCGGCGAACTGCACAAGAGCGCCGAGAAGCTCAAAGCCGACTGCACCACCAGTATCGACAGCACCACCGCTCAGACCATCATAAAGAATATCGACTCCTACGGCCAGAGCACCCTGGAATGGATCAAGCTCAAACTGGATATCGAGGAGAACAGTACCCGCCGCCTTGACGCCATCACCAGTCAGGTGATGGAACTGCTCGGAACCAAGGTCAAGGGCGTGGAGACCGCGGCCAGTATCGCGGTGGCCGACATGCAGAGCTCGACCGAGACCTCACTGACCATCGTCTACGCCGCCACCGGTGCCGCTATCATCCTCGGCATCGCCATCTCACTGCTGCTGATAACCAATATCACCCGTCCGATACGGCAGATGACCCTCCGGCTGGAGAACCTCAGCGGAGCGCAGGACGGTCTGGTCTCCTTCATGGAGCAGAATCTGGCCCGCGGCGACTGGTCGGAATTCTGCGAGGTGGAGATCTCCGCCTCCGAGCTGGAGATACTCGAAAAGATGTCCGCACGAAGGGATGAGATCGGCAAGATGAGCCGCGAAGGCGCCCGGATGACCGGCAGCTTCCGGAAATGTCTGGAAGCGACAAACACCGTTATCCAGCAGGTGAACTATATTCTCAACAAGGTCTCCTCCACCGTCACCGAGGTCGCCAGCAACTCCGAGCATCTGGAGACCCAGAGCCGGGAGCTCGCCGAAGGAGCCACCCGTCAGGCGGCAAATCTGGAAGAGATCAGTTCCGCGCTGCAGGACATGTCCGGCAAGGTGGATCAGAACGCCCGTGACGCTTCGGAAGCGAGCGGACTCTCCAGCGAAGCGAACACCTCAGGCAGTGCCGGCACCAGCCGGATGAACGAACTGGTGACCAAGATGCAGCAGATCAATGCCGCCACCGGTGAGATTACCAAGATTATCAAGACCATCGACGATATCGCCTTCCAGACCAACCTGCTGGCACTCAATGCCGCGGTAGAGGCCGCCCGCGCCGGCAGCCACGGCAAGGGCTTCGCGGTCGTTGCCGAAGAGGTGCGCAACCTCGCCGCCCGCAGCGCCAAAGCCGCCGGGGAGACCGGAACGCTGATAGATAATGTCGTCACTGAAATAAACTCCGGCAATGAGATGGCCGGCAACACCGCCAGAGTCCTCGCCGAGATTATCGGTTATTCCGAGAAGGTCACCACCCTCTCCAACGAGGTCGCGGCCGCCTCTACCGAGCAGGCCGCCGGTATCACCCAGATCAACAAGGCGCTGCTGGAGGTCGATGACATCACCCAGCACAACGCCGCCAATGCCGAGGAGACAGCGAGCGCCTCACAGATTCTCAACCATCACGCCGGCACGCTTCAGCAGCTCACCGAGAATTTCATCCTGATGGCGGCTGAGAGTGACGCGAGCATGGATGAATCATATCTTGACGAGGATGAGAGCGAGCGGGATGAGAGCGAGGATTTCGCCGCCCTCCCGCAGCAGCGTGATAACATACTCCTTGAATATGCGGAAACCGACACTAGCCGGGAATGAAGATCCAAACAAAAACAAGAGCAGGACAGATAAACGGAGGACACCGCTGCTGGTGCCCTCCGTTTATTACACGCAGTCAGATGTCGGCAGTTTGCCAGCACACCGTTTGCAGCTCTTTACTGCCATCCTGCCCGAGCTGAAGCCTTCACCGCCCGCCGCCACCAGGCATAAACCGGACTCCGCCCGAGCCCCGGTAACATGAAAAATTATTGTTTAAAACAAATCCTCCGCCTCCGGCAGCATACAGCAATCACCTGCCAGAAAAGAAGTTACACCGTAACGCAACCTTCTAAACCTGAAAAAAATTTTTCCCGTGCCAGATTAATAATTTACTTTTCAGCCCAAACAACTAAAATTACCCCTTGGTATTAATGCGCTTGATATTAATGATTACAGAACCTATTTTAATAAAAGTTTCCAGACTGAGAGCGGAACCCGGACAGAACCATGAATAACCTTACTTTGACAAAAATGGCCATACCGATGATCAAGGCGATAGACAGCTTCAACTATCTGCTCAAGTCGCATCACCGGCGCGTTGCCGTTGCCGCCTACTATATTGGCAAAGAACTCCAGCTCGAGCAGGATGAGCTCTTCCATCTGGTAATCTCCGCGGCCCTGCACGATATCGGAGCCCTCTCGGTACAGGAGAAGAACTCCCTGCTCAAAGAGGATGTGGCCAATCCGGATCCGCACTGCCTGATGGGCTACCGGATGCTCTCCTCCTTCAGCGCCTTCAAAAAAGTAAGCCAGATCATCCGCCATCACCATATCAACTATCAGGACTCACTGCATACCGGCGGAGCGGAGATCCCTTTCCAGAGCCATATACTGCATTTTGCCGACCGGCTGGATATCTACATCGCTGCGGATGAATTCATCCTCAACCAGAAACAGACCGTAACCGAAAAACTCCGGCAGCGAGCGGGAAATATCCTTCATCCGGAGATTTTCGAGGCCTTTCTCCGTGCCTCCAGAGCCGATATCTTCTGGATCGAGATCAACAATCTCAGCATCGACAACCTTTTCAACAAGCTGCATTTCAGCCTGGACTACCAGCTGAAGACCGAGAACATTGTCGAATTCGCCATTACCATCTCCCGGATTATAGACTTCCGGAGCCGCTTCACCGCCACCCATTCATACACCGTCGCGCATATCGCCATGGAGCTGGGCAAATACTTCGGGCTTACCGATGAAAAATGTATCAAACTGCTGATAGCAGGGCTGCTCCATGATATCGGCAAGATCGGTATTGATCCCGGACTGATTGAAAAGAACGGCAAGCTCACCGAGAGTGAGTTCAACCTCATAAAGCTCCATCCCTACTATACCGGGCAGATTCTGAATGAACTCCATTCTTCGGAGTGGTTCCGGGAGATCATCCACTGGGTTGAACGCCATCACGAGAAGAATAACGGCTCCGGTTACCCCTATGCCCTGAGTGACGAACAGCTGGATTTCGAAGGCAAGCTGCTCTCCTTCTCCGATGTTATCGCCGCACTCACCGAGGAACGGCCTTACCGCCGCAGTCAGCCGATAGCACTGGCAATGACCATTATCGAGGAGCAGCTGGCGCCCTACATCTCCCGCGAAATCTTCCAGAACATAAAGCAGCACCAGGCTGAGATAGAGACTATTGTCACCCAGTGTCAGCAGCAGATGTCCAGAGAGTACTCGCTCCCGCTTCAGGCCCTCTAGCCGGCAGCGCTTTCCCCATAAAAAAAAACTGAACAGCCCGGCAATTACCAGACTGTTCAGTAAGATATCCATCGAATTCCGCAACCGCACTCTTCAGCCAGTCGCCATAACCTCGGCAATACGCTCCTCCAGCTCGGTCAGCGTATAACGCCCGCAGAGGCGGAGAGAAGCCGGAGCGAGAGCCGCCACAAAGTCACTGCCCTCACGCCATGCCAGCAGCCCCGCCACTTCGACCCGGAGGGTACCCCTGCGCGCGCACCCCTGCTCCAGCTCCTGTCTGCCGATCCCAAGCAGCTGCGGCCACTCCCGCCGCTGTCCCAGCGGTAATGAGCGCACCAGCTCCCGCAGCCGCTGAGCCTCCAGCTCGACGCTGAGTCCACACTCTGGAGAGAGCAGAGCCTGCAGCTGCTGCTTGCGCCGGCGCAGCGACAAGACCGGAGACCGCAGTTTCCGGCTCTGCCGCTGTACCCGTCTGAACCGGAAGAGCAGCCGCAACAGCTGACGGCGCTGACACAACAGTGTTTCCAGTACCCGCTGCTGCCGGGCATACTCACTGTCCACCGCATCTATCTCCAGCCAGTCCAGAATATCCTCCAGCTCAGGATTCACCCTGAACCTTACCTGCTCCGCTATACTTTTCATACCCGCTTCCCCCTGTAAACACCGCCGCTGAAATGCTCCGGCAGAGTCGTCCTGCCCCCTGCCGGAACTGTAACCCGGGACTATCGTAACGCCCTACCCGGCCGCACCCGCAAGTTCACCGACAATACCCTTCAGATCACTTCCGGAGAGTTTATCCAGCAGCGGCGGCGCCAGCTGCTGCAGCTGCGAGGATATTTGCTGCTGCTGACCCTGCTGCAGACGCTGCTGGCGCAGCGCCGCCACCTCCTTCTCGGAGTTGAGCAGATCACCGTCGATTGAGAGCACCTGCGCATAACGCTGCAGCACCTTGTCGGAATTGATATTATCCGTAATCTGCGGCTGCTGGCGGGCGCAATTGCCGGCAAAGCCGACAAACTGCTCGATCGTCGCCAGCTCGCTCAGCTTCTGCGACTGCGCCAGCACCGAGATATAGTCGATACGCACCTCCCGTCCGATCATTTCCGATGGCGGCGGCGGTATTATCCCGCCGGCACGGGAGAGAATATTGAAGCAGCGGCTGAATATCGGATCCAGCGCCTCCTTCTCGAGCAGCTCGACCACCGGGGTGATATTCCCCATCTTCTCGGCATTTATCGAGTTGATCTCGGTAGCGGACATGCTCTTATCCCGCTGCATGATCGGCATAAAGAGATCATTGTAGAAGACCTCGCGGATACTCTGCTGCAGCTTCTCAAGCTTGGCCTCGGTGAGCTGATAGGAGTTCTGCGGCTGATAGATCGGCGCAACTCCGGCATCGGCGTTCATCGCCGGCACATAGGTCACCCCGTTGGGCGAGAGATCGATCAGTGAGTTCTTCATATTCCCCTTGACCGTCACCGGCGGCGCGGTGTTCTTACGCAGCGAGGTCAGATTCTGCTTATCGATCTCATAGAGCGTCTTGACATCCGCGAGCGCGGTGCGTGCCGGTGAATGCCCGTATACCGACCCGCTCATCCGCTCCCAGCGCGGTGCCACAAAGGGCTTGGTCTCAAAGCCGTTGCGCCGGATCAGCTTCGCCCCGTCCCCGCCGCAGCGGATGATATACAGATCATCCCAGGCCATCGCCGGTGTTCCAGGCGCCCCGTCGGAGTAGGCGGCATTGGGGCGTATCAGGTTGAGCACCTCAAACCTCCGGTCAACCTGCCCGTGTTCGGCAGCCTCGACAATAATCTCCGGCAGCTCTCTGGCGCTGAACTTCTCCAGCAGCTGCCTGGGTGTGTAGTACGCCCGGCGCAGCAGAGTATCGACCTCACCCTTCTCATTCTGATCCAGATAATACTCACCGCAGGAGAGCGGTGTAAAGCTGAAACCGGTATCCAGATCACTCTCGATCAGCAGCACTCCCTGCCCGTAGAGCGCCATCTCCCGGAATAAGAGGTGCATCGCTCCGTAGATATCCGCCCGGTTATAGTAGTGCAGGAGGGCGTCACGCACCTTCCCCAGCCAGATTCCGGCGCTCTCGCCCGCAGCTACCGCCCCGAAATCCTGCAACCCGAGCTGGAACCACATCCGTGACGGCGAGACCATCCCGCCGAGCATCCCGGCGGCGAGCACCCGCACCGCCTTCTCGGGATACGAGTCAAGCACCTTGCTGTAACGCTTATGCCCTTCGACCGTTCCCCCGTTAGCGTCCAGCGCCAGAGCCGAGTGCGGATAGATATAGTCCCGGATCTCCCTCCAGGTATCCTCCCAGCTCGCGCGGACATTCTCCAGCGCCCGCACCAGTTCCAGACACCGCTCCAGCTCCTCCTGAGCCCCGTCCGGTTCGAGCGCTTCATATACATTTTCCACTTCCATTATTATCCCTTATCCAGTTGTTCCCGTAATTTACTGCTCAGAGTACTGAGTACACCCGGTCTCTTCCGGCCAACCCGCGGAAAAGACCGGGCCGCACCCTACTCACCCAGCAGCGTCTTATTATTGACCGTCGCCGTACCACTCGCGCCAAGAGGCGAGGTAAGCGTATTATTCTCGGTATTCGTCTTGGCCGCGAGCTGCTTTTTGATCTTCTCATTCGCGTCATCAACCGCCTTGTTGGCATCGACCGAACTCGGCGCTGTAGCCTGCACCGACTGCGCCACCGGAATATACGTCGGCGAACTTGAACCACCCATCAAACTACCCATAACTATCTCCTTTCAAATTTAAAACCCGCTTCCGGCACCCTGCCGGAACCGAAGATAAAACCACCTCTCAGCACTCACACGGTGAAGAGACCATCCTCATCCGCGGTTTTTACCCGCATCCCGGTACTCACCCCGCCACCGAGATAATCCCCGGCAAAGGTCAGCGCCAGCGCATCCGCGTTATCCGGAGAAGCGTAACCGCGCTTCTTGATACTCTCTTTACGCTCAAGCTTTATCCGGTCACGCACATCATACTCATAGAGCGGAACCGTCAGATCATTCGCCAGCTCCTCGGACTCCTCTACCGCTCCCCCGCTGCGCAGCCACTCCCGGAGTCTGCCCCAGAGCTCGGCACGGCGGTTATAATACGTGCTCTCCTGCGACCGCGAACCGAACTCGATACCCTGTACCGGATAGCCATGACTTGCTAGATAGTCATAGACGCCGGCACCGACCCCGCCGAGATCGACAAATATCTCGCTGCAGTCATGCTCGACATAGAGTGTCGCCACCCGGCACGCCAGCGTATGGGTGTCACAGTCCTTGACCCGGTATACCCTCCGGGCGGATATTCCCTGCCGCAGATAGACTACCGAGCTGTCATCACCGAAGCGCGCCACATCGACTCCCAGCAGCCGCGGAGCATAGGCGTAGAGCGCCGGATCACCACTCACCTCCCGGTAACGCTCCATCGCTCCCGCCACCAGATCGGAGGCGATAAACTGCATACTCGACGACGCCGGGAACTGCCCCAGCACCCGCACCCGGTACTCATTACTCTCCGCCCCGTACTGCGAACGCATCTTCCGGATATACTCCTGCTTGACATTGGCGCTGTCGAGACAGGAGAGGGTGAAGCGCACCCAGCTGTCACGGTACTTATTGAAGGTCTGCCAGAAGAAGCCGCTGGTATGGGTCGGATTGCCCGCCAGCAGAAACCGCGCGTCGGCGGTTGTCAGTGCTCCGAAGGCGACCTCGAAGATCTTGGTCGCCACCCCGGAGGCCTCGTCGATCAGAAAGAGCAGGTGCTCGGCGTGAAACCCCTGCAGCGCGTCCGGATTATCAGGTCTGCTGGTGCGCGCCTGCACGAAGCGGTCTGGACGAGCCCGGATAAAGCACTTCTCCGAGTTTATCTCGATCGCGTCGCGGAAGGGATTCTCCATCCGGCTGTGCCACTTGCGCAGCTCCGGCCACATAGTGGATTTGAGCTGCTCACGCGCCGGATGGGTCACCGGCACCTTGCAGTCATCGAAGCAGGAGATGAACCAGAGCGCCAGACACGCCAGCGTCGAGGTCTTCCCCACGCCATGCCCGGACTTGACCGTCACCCAGGCTCCGGGATACTTCAGCGCATCGATTATCTGCGCCTGCTGCACCGTCGGTTGAAAATTTATAACCTCCCGGCAGAAAGCCAGCGGATCATTGCGCCAGCGCAGAATACTCGCCTCCAGCCGGTTCAGTTCAGTCACCATGGTTCTTCCTCCTTCCGCCCTCCAGCCGCCGGTCTACACCCGGAAGCACCAGCGTGGCGTACTCCGCCAGTCGGCTGGCGATCCGCGGTTCAAAGGCATCGATCTGATCAAGATTCAGATTCGAGGTCACGATAGTCGGCCGGAGCTGATCCCCACGTTCCGCCAGTATCGTATAGATTGCCGCCACCGACCACTCACTCAGCTTCTCCGCCCCGAAATCATCGAGCACCAGCAGCCCGACCCGCCGGAAACGCTCCAGGACCGGACGGGTACCACCGCCGCCGAAGGTCTCCTGCAGCTCCAGCAGCAGATCGGTACTCCGCCGCCAGAGCACATCGTACCCCTTGTCGGTAGCCAGCTCCAGCAGCAGCGAATTGACCAGCGCCGCCGCCAGATGGGTCTTACCGATCCCCTGCGTTCCGCAGAGAAATACCGACCCTTCCCCCGCGAGCGCCGCGCGCAGCGGATAGACCCCGCCCCCGCTGAAATCCCGCAGCCGTGCCCGGCGGTAGCGTCTGGGCAGCTGCGCGAGCAGCGCCGCAACTTCCGGATCACGCCGGACCAGATCCCGATAGTGGCAGCGGCGCCGGGAACAGAGAACCGCCCCGGGATACGCCTGCAGATAGGCTGCGCTCAGCTCCTTGCCGCAGCTGCGGCAGCATACCGCCTCAGCCACCGCTGCCGCCGCCACCGGCGGGATGACCGCTGAACTTTCCCCTACCGCCGCTGCTGCCACTCCCGGCTCCGGGATAGACCTTCCCCCTGCTTCCTCTTCTCTTCTCCGCACCTTCTGTTCCTCCCTTCTTCGCAAAATTCTCGAGCACTGCCGCGACATAACGCGGCGGCGGATTATAGCCGCAATTCGCCAGCGCCCGAGAGAACGCCTCACCCAGCCACCCCGCGGAATAGCGCTCCAGCCAGTCGGCCAGTTCCGGCGGCGGTACCTCCCAGCCTCCGGCGGCAAGCTTCTGAAACAACTCCCGCTCCGGCGCTCCCATATCATATCCTGTTATCTCTGTATTCTCTTTTTTAAGTACCGGCCCCGACTCTGCCCCAGCTCTGCCGCCCACTGCGCCTGCAGGCTGCGCCGGATACTGATAAGCCTCATAGTTCACCAGTGTTACCAATAGCCCGTTGCCTGCCCGGGTGCTGACAATCTCACCGGTAGAGCGGAGCTTCTCCAGTGCCAGACGGACCTGCTTACGGGTCAGCCCGAGCTCGGATGCCAGATGCTGATAGCTGCTCAAGAGCTGCCCCCGGCGGATAAGCAGCTTGCGCCATGACCGGTCACGCCAGTTCGCCTGGAGCAGCAGATGCAGAAATACCGCCTTTACCTGCTGATCCTGATACCAGCGCCATTCCAGCAGCTTCCGGTGCAGCAGTACCGCCCCCGCGCTATAGCCGAGCATCACCGCACCTCCCGGCATCAGCCGTTTCACCTCCCGCCGCGAACCCAGGGTTAACACCCTTCAGGCTGCAGTCAGGGATTAACCGTATCAGCCCGCCTTCCTGCAACCCAGGTTCCCCGGCAGTCCCACCTCTCCGGTCAAGACCACCGTTATTCAGTTTCTCCATCCCGACTTGCATCAGTTTTCCTTTCATCCGCCCCCGCCGGCTGCGGTTCAAGCGCTGCGGCCGCCGGCTGCTTCTCAACCGCCAGCAGCGAGCTGTAATCCTCAGGTGTGAGCCGCACCCGCTCACCGGACACCAGCACATACGGCCGGACGATCCCGCTCTTTCTGAACTCTCCGGCCACCTTCCGCAGCGCCTGACGCCGCAGATTATCCGCTGCTTCGCGCTTCAGCTCCTGCTGCCGTCTGAGCGCTACTCCCGCCAGCGCCTGCTGGCGGGGCGAGAGCGCCGAAAGATAATCCTGCAGCCCGGCAGCAGAATCCTTTTGCGCCAGCCTAATGACCTCAGCCAGCACTCTCCGGTCCGCGATATCAGCAGCGAGCTCCGCCCGCTCCTCCGGCTCTATACGGTCTCCAAGCTTCTCCAGATAAGCCGTCGCCAGCTCAAACGAACCGTCATCGGTAAGATCCGTGACCTTGGCGCTTATCAGCGGCAGCAGACGCTTCCGCGCATAGCCGAGGATCTCCCGGTCCTCGGAGATACCACTCTGAAACGCCTCCTCGCAGGACTGATTGAACGCCTTCTCGCTGAAATGCTCCAGCTCGCCGACACTCTCATCCGCCGAGGCCAGACGCTGCAGCGCCGTATCGGTGGCATAACGGAGATTTTTCTCCCGCTCCCGCTGAGTCACCTCCTGAAGATTGCGGGTATAATGCTTATATTCCTGCGCCAGATGCTCCCGATAATTCTCAGCGAAAATCTGCGAAACCCCGGGAGCGGATGCAAGTTCACGATACCGCTCATGTATCTCCCGCGCCTTGCCTGCATATCCCTGCCAGCTCTGCTCTACCTCACCGCTGCTCGCCGCCGTCTTTAGCTCCCGGTTATACCCCGCACCAAGGCTGCTGAGCTCGGTATCATAATTCCTGAACCTGCCGAGTACGCCATGCGCCTCAGTCTCCTCCGCGATTCCACCCGCCGCCAGACCGGTCAACAGCGTCGGATAGCGGGTTTCAGCAGTTGTTTCCACCGGTATACCCGCAGACGCTGACCCCGGCATGGATGCAGACACCGGTTCGGTGACACCCAGCACTGATTTCGATTCCCCCATGTTTTCTCCAGCGGCATTACCCGCTCCCAAGTCCGCTTCTGATATTCTAAATCCCATTACTCCCTTCCCTTCTACACACTTGCTGTATACTTTCCAATCACCCTGCTTACACTCTTAATTCAGCTTCCAGTATTTGTACGGAAATGCCAGACGGCGCTTGAGCTCACTGCTGCTGGAGTGCCGCTGTAGTCTTTCCTCCTGCTCCGCCGCCGGCAGCGTGATCAGCAGTTCCTGCGCCAGCGCCTTCCAGTCGATCTTCTGCCGCGGACGGCTCTTGCGGAAGGTGACCCTGCCGAGAAATTCACTGTAAATTCCCGCGTCCGCCCCGATAGCTTCCTCCACCCGCTGCGAACACTCCTCAAACTCCTCCTGTGACAGAATTTTCTGCAGATACGCACTCTTGAACTCGGTCAGCAGACATTCCTCATCCCTGCTTGCCAGACGCACCGCACCACTGTCATGCTGATATGCCAGCTCCTCCGGCAGTTCGCCCTCTTCCAGACGACTCCAGAACTCATCCTCCACTCGGATAAGACGGGCAATAAATTCCTGATCCCGCTCGACCCGCAGCACGCGGAACTCAGCCACCTCCTGCACTAGTGCCAGCAGTTCCCCGGTACTGTACCCCTGATCAGCCAGCGCTACCAGCAACGCAAAGAGATCATCACCGGCAAAGAGCACCCCAACCCAGGCCCGGTTTTTTCCGGTCACCGCCAGCTGATGCTGCACCTGCACCCAGTAACGCAGCGGCACCATATCGTATTCCTCATTCTCATCCCAGACATCAACCCACTCCTGACGGTTGTATCTGCTCGCGGTCTTACACTCCAGCAGCACCTCTTCACCATCTTCACAGACCAGCCCGTCCGGAGTCGCCGACATCCAGGAATACTGCTCATGCACAAACATCGGCGCCGGTGCTACCTCCAGCCCACGCTCACGAGTAAACAGCGCCTTGACCAGCGGCTCCAGCACCCGTCCCCGTCGCAGCACCGGCGAATCCGCCGCCGCTGCCCTCTGCCCCAGCTTCTCCTGCGCCAGCTCCCGCGCCGTCCTCCAGCTCGGGGTCAGCCCCAGCACCGTCGGCGCATCAGATGCGCCGATATGCTTCTTTCTCTCCTCCAGCCATTCCGGAGTATTCGGTGTTACCGCCAATACAGTCATTACTTCCCCTTTCATCATTCACAGCCAACCTGCCGCCAAAAATCTCTTAGATACATCCGTATCACTGATCTATAGATTATATCATAAAGCAACTATAGTCAAGAATATTTTTACGTTATATGGCGTATTTACCGCAACATCACTCTCTCAGACCCTGACCAGGCACACACACCAAACATTCGCAACACCAAACACAGCATTATGTTACCAGCGAATACCTGACCGCCAGCCACACCCTGTAAAACCACAAAAAAACAACACTTTTTACTCTAAAAAGCGTAAATTACTAAAACCCGAACCCCAGATGCACCGCAAAATCGCCTATTAGCGCAAAAAAAACACCGTATCTATACCAAACCACCTGCCCCACGCATACACCTTCCCCAATCCCTTCCTACTCCAGTCACTGACAGCACAAAAATAACCGGGAGAGCCGCACCGACCCTCCCGGTTAAAACCGTCACATACCAGCAATCCAACACAACATCATAACGCATCAACCGCAAGCCCTTTTCACCTTGCAGCTTTCTCCAAACACCACTCTTAAAACACATCTCTATTCAGAAAGTAAACCCCGCAACCGAAGTCATACTATAATTTAAGCTGTCTCCAGAGCCCCAAGGCCGAGTCTTATCCTGCAACAAACCGCTACGCTTTCCCGGATATCAGACTTTAGTAACACACGCAACCGCCGCTGCCTGTATGAACTTATCATATAACCCTAAATAGACCTGCTCCGATCATCCTGCGCGATTCTAAATTATTGCTTTTACGCCCTTACAAACACAACCAGTGATCACTTTAACCGCTACGCTGACCGGAAATGCCTGCAATCCGTACAACCTTTACCATGTTCTAAACTATCCGCTCCAGCAGGCACTACACCCTGTATTCCACCTGCATACACCCGCATAAAACTTCAGCGAAGCGAGATGAGATATCTCCACACGACCTCACTGCATTCCCCTGCCCGGCAGCTAAGTTCATATTTATCCCCAACCAGTATCCCGCAATTTACAAACAAAAAAAGGGAGCCATCCCCAAAGAATGGCTCCCGAAGGAAACAATACACCGCAAACATGCCACAGGTTTAGCCCATGCCCGACTGCACACGGTACTCCCGGAGAGAATAACCTCCTGCCTGAGAGTTACAACAACAAACCTGTGAACGGCTGCAGCACACATAACAGCACCGACAACGGTTATACAACCTCCTAACCGCCAGCAGCAACCACACACAACATAACATCCTTACCGCCTGAAAAAACCCGCCCTGAGCACGCTAGAACTTGTTATCCCCGTCTATCAGCCCGCCGAGCGAGCCCAGAATGCTTCCCTCTCCCCGGCTCTTTCCGCCGGCAGACGGTGCGGAGGCGATAATCCGGTCAGCCAGCCGTGAGAAGGGCAGACTCTGAAGCCAGACCGTTCCATAGCCGCTGAGCGTAGTCAGAAACAGCCCTTCACCGCCGAAGAACATCGACTTCAATCCACCCGCACGCTGAATATCATAATTAATATTACCGCAGAAAGCCGCCAGACAGCCGGTATCCACCCGCAGCGTCTCACCCCGGAGCTCTTTCTTCACTACCGTCCCCCCGGCATGAAAAAATACCATCCCGTCACCGCTGAGCTTCTCCAGAATAAAACCGGTACCGCCGAAGAAACCGGCACCGAAAGACTTGGTAAAGGCGATACTGATACTTGTACCCAGCGCCGCCGCCAGAAAAGCATCCTTCTGGCAGAAGAGCTCACCACCGGCTTCACCGAGGTGTACAGGAATAATCTTGCCGGGATAGGGCGCAGCGAATGCCGCCCGCTTCTTTCCCTGACCCTGATTGGTGAAGTGGGTCATAAAGATTCCCTCGCCGCTGAGCATTCTCTTACCGGCTCCGAAGAGCTTCCCCATCAGACCGGTGTTGGTCTCACTGCCGTCACCCATACGCGCTTCGAAGATAATACCATCCTCCATATAATTCATCGCGCCGGCTTCGGCAACAACCGACTCACCCGGGTCGAGTTCGACCTCAACAATCTGCATATCGTCGCCAATTATCTCGTAATCTACTTCATGCGCCCGCATCTTCCACCTCCTGCTGTCACCGCTCAAACCGTAAAAACTACCGACAGACTGCAGCCACCGCCGCCAACTCCGTAATTCCAGATCACTCCCGGTAAGCAATACCCGCGCCCCTCAGCCGTCGCAACCGGTACCGGCAGAGACCTGTCTTACCGCGATGCCAGCAGTAAAACGTACTGAGCACTCGCCGCACAGTCCGCCCGCAAAAACTCCGCGCCAGCGGAAAAACACGGCAGTACCGCCGTTAGCCACCCCGCTGCAGCACGCAACGAGTACCAGCAACAGTCCCGCAAACCCAGCCGCCGGACTCAAGCCTCCAAGGCAGCCCTGAAGAATCTAATTCACGCCCCAGCGACCACTGACCACCGACAGCAGACACCCATTTCAGCAATGTCCCTTGCCTTCCCGGAGCATTACCGCTATCCCGGGCGCATCATACCGCCTACAAAGTACACTCATGCGGCACAGCCGCTATCAGGCGAGTTTCTTCTTCATACGAGTCACCTTGCTCTTCTCGCTGCGCAGTTCCTTCTTCAGCAGAGTGATCTCTTCCTCAAGCTCCATAACCTTCTCTTCCAGCAGCTTGACCACCGACGCACTGTCCAGATCCGCGCCACCGGCGGGGATAACCGCCGGAAGATCAGCATAAGCACTGTCTTCATCATCTATCAGTCCACCGGCTGCTTCCTTGAGTATATCTCTGACCATCCGCCCGTACTTATTCCTGGCGCTCTTGCCTTCATCCTTGTCGGCGAGCAGGGTCACCAGCGTATCCACGCTCTCAGGATCCGCGAACAGCTCTTCAACCTCTTCCCATAACGCCTTGTCATCTTTGCATTTCAGGGTCATCGCCGCAGCCTGGAAGAACTTATTGTTCTTCTTCTTACGCCACTTCAGCGCCAGTTCAATAAAGAATACGAAGTTACGATACCATTCACTATCCTCGCGGAATCCGCCGGTATAGTATTCTGCCAGGAACCTGCTGTCATGACTCTTACCGGTAATGAGCCATTCACAGTCGGTTCCGAAGAAATCAGCCAGTTTCTGAATAAGGTCGATACCGATCTTCTTTCTGCCACGTTCGATATCACCCCAGTATCCGGTGGAAATTCCCAGTTCCTGCGCACACTGTGTCTTCGAACCATGGATCTTACCAAACTTCAAATCCCGCAAATAGCCCAGTCGCCTTCCCATTTTCTCATTGGCATTCTTCATAATAACCCTCAGCTTATAATAACAAACCAACCCAACATAAAATAACCATAAAAACAAATCATCGCCGATCCGGCTTAAAATCAATTATACATAAACATTTTTTTTTTACAAATAAGTTTACCCAAAACAGTATCAAATAAATTAACAGCAAAAAAAAATCTGTTTTCCGGCGCCCTTTCGGCATCCCCAACCCGCTCAGAGCGGTAAAGATACGCCTGAACCGCTATTTTACGCCGTCGGCACCATTATATTCATATAATACACATTACTACACAAAGCACCAGCCATAATCTTAAATTTAACCTATAAAAAGAAGGCTCTGCCGCCGGCAGAGCCTTCTTTCACACATTATTTACCTGAAACTCCGCTTGCCAATAGCGGTTGCAACGCTTTTCAGCAGCTGCCGGCACTACGCTCCGAGCTCGGCAGCGATCCGGTCCTTGGCCAGCCTGGAGAGACGGGTAACCTCGGCAAAGTTGCCTTCAGCAATCAGTTTTGGCGCCACCATCCAGCTGCCGCCGCAGGCTATCACATTTGGACATGACAGATACTCAATGAAATTATCAGTGTTCAGACCGCCGGTAGGCATAAAGTTCACCATCGGATAAACGGTATTGAAGGTTTTGAGCATCGGAACACCGCCGGCGATCGAAGCCGGAAAGAACTTGAGGGTGGTAAGACCGAAGTTCATTGCCTGCTCCACCTCAGCCGGAGAGATCACACCGGGGATAATCGGAAAGCCGCGCTCAATGGCTGCCTGAGTAATCTTGGGGTTGAAGCCGGGCGAGACCATAAAGGTTGATCCGGCATCAGCCGCTGCTGAAAGCTGCTCGAGAGTCAGTACGGTGCCCGCACCGAGAATTATGTTCGGAAACTCCTTGGCGATAGTCGAGATACACTCAGCCGCCGCTGCGGTTCTGAAGGTGATCTCCATAACGTTGATACCACCCGCCATCAGCGCTTCAGCCAGCGGCATGGCATCCTTGGCATTATCCAGTTTTACAACCGGCACCAGCTTCTCCTGCTTAATCTGTTCGATCATATCCATACTCTTATACTCCTTCCTTAGGGATTAAATTGGTTTCACAATATGGTACTGGTATATTATATCGTAAAACGCAATAAAGAAAATACCTTTCCCCGCAGAATTCAATTAAAAGTAAAAAAACCTTTGATCACCGGAACTTACAGCAAATATTACCCCAGCGCGTCCAACTTCACGCCCCAATCCCTTAAAGCCCTTCAACCTGCCCAAATCATATATCCGCCGTCTGACAGCTTTAACCTGCTAATCACAAAACTCACCCCCGCACTCCCGCCACTACCCCCAGCCAAGAGACATGCAGCCTTCACATCTTCTACATAATATATACACCTACACACAAGCTACAGCAGTGACCAACGCTGCATAACCTCTACTGCCCGCATTCCAGCACCCGGCAGAGATCACAGAAGGCCTTATTTCCACTGACACGCACTCGGCCTCGCCATTAACCATCTTATACCCCTAATGTTACCGTATTCCAGAGCCTCACGATTCCAGAATCCACGCCACCGCCTCGAGCAGATTCGCACAGACATGATCCGGCACCGTCTGCGACTCTGACAATATCACCTCGGAACCATGCCCCGTACGGACCAGTACCCCGCGGCCACCGGCATTCTGCCCGAACTCGACATCAATCAGCTTATCCCCGACAACAATAATATCCGCGAGCTCGAATCCCAGTTCCGCCGCCGCCCGTTCGAGCAGCTCGATCTGCGGCTTACGGCAGGTGCAGTTATCAGCATTGGTATGCGGGCAGAAATAAAAACCTGAAATTTCAATTCCGCCCTCGGCCAGCAGCTCGCTGATACGCCGATTCACCGCCTGCATATCACCGACCTCATAGTAGCCCCGCCCGATACCCGACTGATTGGTGACAACAAAAATACCGTACCCCGCGGCAGTCAGCTTTTTGAGTGCCGGTATTACCTCGGGATAGATTTCAACATCATCCGGATTGGAGAGATAGCAGACCTCGACATTGATTGTGCCGTCACGGTCCAGACAGACATATTTTTTATTTTCCTTTTTATTCACGCATTTTTCCTCTTTATAATTCTGAAAAAAGTTTCCGCACTCTTCCGCACAACTTTTATCGTACAGATAACAGTCTACATATCAACACTTAAAAAAAATCAATAATTTATCGTAAAAAACCGAGGAAAAATCAATTTTAATAGAAGGAGAGCAAGGGGCAGCTGACATTAAATAGTGAAGAAAGAATTTATTATCCCAACTAATAATCTTCCTTCACTCCTTTTCCCCATCGGTGAAAGACTCTTCCCCCAACTCGAGTCTTTCACCTTTTTTTTAGTTACACCTGTTACCACCCGAGAAAAACAGAAAATTGACGGCGTAATAATTTTTTTCTCAAAAAAAATATAATTTCCGAAGGGAATGAAAAACCCGCAGACATAAAGTAGTGTAAGCAGCAAAAGAACCCTTAAACCATTTTGATTCTCCTTTATCATCCTGGTTATAAATAGAAATTTTTCCCAAAATAACAGCAGTAGAAGCAAAAAACAAAAACAAATAAGTACCCACAAAAGGCGCCACAACGCCTTTTAAACAACCAGGGGATATCCCACAATATGTCCCCACTTCTCAGACCGTTCCTGCCTCCCCCAGGGACGGTCATTTTTTTATCCCGACCATAGACACTAGCACATTAATTTCTGGCATAACGACCAGCTTCCGACCTCACTTTGTCAAAATTCCTTTGCAAAATGACATACCGACATACTATCAACCGCCCCTCTTCAGCAGCGCCGCCATCTCGCCTACAGCAAAAATCAAAACACACAACACATTAATATAAAAGGGTTTAAAAAACTATTAAAAAAATTATTTCACGCTTCAAGTGAAAACTGGCACACTTGTTGTCTATCAGAAAGTGTAATTTGATTTAAACCTGATCAACTATAACAGATATGGAGGTACACACTATGTATACTAACAGACTAGACAATATTTTTGAGAGTTTTTTTGGCGACACATTCTTCAAGAGACCTTACGGACGCAGAGCCCAGAGGGTACCGGAGGTGAATGTCTTCCAGACCGCAAACGGTTATGAACTGGAGATGAAGACCCCGGGACTGGAGAAGGGAGATGTTGATATCGCAGTTGAGGACAACACCCTGCGTATCACCAGCAACTACTCTGAAAGCGAAGGCTTCAAACGGGAGTTCGAACTTCCGGAAGATTCCGACCAGGCTCAGATTTCAGCCGAGCTCAAGGATGGAATAATTCACATTCTTATTCCAAAGGTTCCTACGCCCGAGCCACGCAAGATCGAGCTGCGAAGTGCCTGATTCAGCGGGGGCAAGCCTGATACCCTGGAAATTATTGTAACCACAGCGAAATAAATAAGGAGATATTACCATGACTAATGATGTTGCTTTAGAAGAAAAGAAGGATACAGAGATTCAGAACCAGACTGCAGAGCCGGAAGTTCTGTCAAAACTGGTCTACGGCACCCATATTACCGAGAACGAAAAGAATGTCGAGATCGTTACCGAGGTTGCCGGGTACAACAAGGACAATCTGGAGATTACCGTCGAGGCGCAGGAGTTGCGTATTTCCAGCAAGAAAGCTGAAGAGAACGGGGAAAAACCGAAAGCTCTCCGCCGCGAATTCAACGACGAGAACTATTACCGGGTATTCCGCCTCTCCGACAAGATCGATGTCGAAAAGATCGCCGCCGAGGTCAAAAACGGCGTGCTGAAGATCATTCTGCCGAAGATCGAACACGCCCAGAAACGCCAGATCGAGGTAAAGTCGCTCTAAGCCCGGCTTTACCACCTGCTCTCCTAAACAGCACAAAAGCTGAATACATATACGCAATGAAAGACCGTGTTCCCCACGGTCTTTTATTATTTTAGATACATATATACAACAGCCGGAAGCGACACTATTCCAGCTTCCGCCGTGATATCCCAAACACCGATACAGTTGTTATCCCGCCTGGGCTCCGTGCTGCATCTGACTCAACCTTTTCTGCTGCTCACTCTCACCACGGCGCAACAGCTGTATCACCTCAGACGCGAGATTGCGCCCGCCCGCAGCGCTCTGACGGTGGCGGAGCACATACTCCAGCGGTGTCAGACCGGCCTCATTGCGGATATCGACATTGGCCTTACTCGCCAGCAATTCCCCGATTACGCTGAGCGGATAGAATCCATACTCCTGCCGGTACTCTGACGTTGCCAGTCGTACCGCCAGGTGCAGTGCCGTATTCCCGTCCCAGTCGATGGCATTGACGTCACACCCGCTGGCAAGCAGATAGAAGACGATGAGCGAGGTGCTCCGGTCCGGCACATTCGCCGCCGCCAGCTGGAGTACGGTTCTGCCGCGGTCATATCGTCCGGCAAGATACGCTCCGGAATCGACCAGATAACGAACCCCGTCATAATTATTGACCGCGATGGCGGCGCACAGCGGCGAGGTCGTACCGCCGCCATACTCCGCATTGATATTGGCGCCGAGACTGCGGAAGCGCTCCATTATCTCGATATTGGGAGACTTCGCCGCCCGCAGCAGCAGCACATTCAGCATCTCGGAATAGAGATTATGCACCACCTCAGCCTCCGGATTCTGCGCGGCACAGGCAAGGAGAGCGTAGGCCGGATAGACATGCTCCGGCAGCTCCAGCTCACGCAGCATTCTGATGAGCTTATAACTAGCGTTATAACTGAGCGCATAGTAAAGCGGAGTTTCCGGTATAAAATCCCTGAATCCCGTCTTCTCCCTTACTCCCTCCGCCTTCAGCTCAGCTCCCGCCGCGACCAGCAGCTGTATCAGACGCGGATCCGAGCTGTAACTGACCGCAATTTTAATCGGCTTCAACCTCTGCTCATCGGGACTGCTGATATTTCCACCCGAATCCAGCAGCTGATTCAGGCGTATAATCTCTTCATAGCCGTCACTGCGCACCACATCCGGAATCTCCAGTTCACCCCGCTCAACCTTGATCTCCTTCGCCTGCCCTGAAATAACCTCCAAACAGTACAACCCCAACACCGCCACCACACTTGAAAAAATATTCACCATCACTCCTCCAACACAACAGTAGCAAGAAACCTGTTCAGAAATCGCACTTTCCCCAAAAAATACATTTCTGTAACCCCAACTGCAGCACAGATAAGAGGTTATAGACAAATTATCGGACCCAACCCCATTTTATCGGACACTGCACACTACCTACTTACAGTTATAGTTGGTTTCCTTTCAATTATTTTCTATTTTTATTTTCTGGCACCACCGGTAGCGCCCGACACGCTCAACCCTTCACCCGCCGCACACGCCTCACGCCCCACACAGACCATAACCTCAGTAATTACATAATATTACATCCTCTAAAATAATCTTCCCCCGGCAAACCATCTGCCTGACACCAGCCACCCGGCATTCACCACTACTGCCGCTAATAAAAAACACCCGGTCCCATTACCCGTTCCCGGCCGCCAGCGCTGCTGCCGCTTACAGCGACCCTCCTGCCGCCGCCCCTGATTCATTCCCACTTTTCAGAATAGCTCCCGCCTAGACAACGCCGAGCCCCTGACAGACACACAACAACCCATGCCAAATACAATTGACACCGCTGGCATTATATGTACTATATAAATTCTTATTAATCTTACAAGTTACCCCAGCTCAAAGTAAAGGCTGCCAGATGCCCAAAAAATCACCGGCTAAAATTATTATTACCACTCTCACCGTCCTCCTGCTCCTCTCAGCCCTGGTATATCTGATAAAAGTCAAATCTTATGACCCCTACGTCATCAGATCCGATTATGAACTCCTTAGAAATGCCAATCAGGTTAGCCCCGCAGAATACGCGGAACTGGCACAAACTCACAACCCTGCCGCTGACAGCCGCATACCTGAAGCCGCGGTAGAAATCATGGAAGAAGCCGAACGCGGTGACGCCGAAGCCCAACTTACTGTCGGCAAAACTCTACTGGAGGCCGGTTCATACACCTCGGCAGAAAAATTCCTCACCCGCTCCGCCGAACAAGGTAATGCCGCAGCACAGAATTTACTTGGTGATATGTATGCAAAAGGGACCGGAGGAGAGCAGAATTTTAATAAGGCGTTTAAATGGTATCGTCTGGCGGCTAAACAGGGAAATACCGAAGCTCAATCAGCCTTAGGAATATTGTTCTATTTGTACAAAATAGGAAGAACCAATAATACAGATGTGGAACAACTTGATCAAAAAGAAATATATAACTGGCTGCTGCAAGCGGCAGAAAAAGGAAATTCTCCCGCAGAAGCGACACTAGGAATAATCTATTTTAAAGGATATTTAGAAAAACCTGATTATCAGCTTGCTCTCAAATGGTTTGAAAAAGCCGCAAAACAAAACAACCCTGATGCACAGACATTTCTTGGAGCGATGTACGAATATGGCTTAGGGATACCGGTAGATCTAAAGAAAGCAAAACAATTATACATCAAAGCCGCAGCTCAAGGAATTAAAATCGCCGCCGAACAACTCAAAACAGATAAATTCAAATAACCTCATATACTACTATAATTAGAACAAAACCTTAAAATTGCACAATACCTGACCCTACCTACCACAGCAATTCACCAAACCCAATAGTTGACACCATCAGCATTATATGTACTATATAAATTCTTATTAATCTTACAAATTACCCCAGCTCATAGTAAAGGCTGCCAGATGCCCAAAAAATCACCGGCTAAAATTATCATTACCACTCTCAGCGTCCTCCTACTCCTCTCAGCCCTGATATATCTGATAAAAGTCAAATCTTACGACCCCTACGTCCGCAGATCCGAGTATGGACTCCTTAGAAATGCCAATCAGGTTAGCCCCGCAGAATACGCGGAGCTGGCACAAACTCACAACCCTGCCGCTGACAGCCGAATACCTGAAGCCGCGGTAAAAATCATGGAAGAAGCCGAACGCGGTGACGCCGAAGCCCAATTTACTGTCGGCAAAACTCTACTGGAGGCCGGTTCATACACCTCGGCAGAAAAATTCCTCACCCGCTCCGCCGAACAGGGTAATGCCCCAGCACAGAAATTACTTGGTAATATGTATGCAAACGGAACTGGGATAGGACAGAATTTTAATGAGGCATTTAGCTGGTATTATCTAGCAGCGAAACAGGGAAATACCGAAGCTCAGGCAGCCATGGGAATATTATTCTATATATACAAAGTCAGGAGAACCAATAACACTGGCACGACACAGATTGATCCGAAAGAAATATATAACTGGTTATTGCAAGCAGCGGAAAAAGGAAATTCACCCGCAGAAATGGTACTAGGAAAAATATATTTAAATGGAGATATATGGGAACCTGATTACCAGCTTGCACTCCAATGGTTTGAAAAAGCCGTAGAACACAACAACACTGATGCTCAAATCTTTCTTGGAGCAATGTATGAGTATGGTGTCGCTGTCCCCATAGACCTCCAAAAGGCAAAAGAGCTATATATGAAAGCCGCAGCCCAAGGCTGTAGTTCAGCTATCAACCAACTCAAAACTGATAAATTCAAATAACCTCATCTAATAATATAATTAAAATAAGACCATAAAATTGCCTAATACCAGCCCCTTCCTACCACAGCAATTCACCAACCCAACAGTTGACACCACCAGCATTATATGTACTATATAAATTCTCATTAATCTTACAAATTACCCCAGCTCATAGCAAAGGCTGCCAGATGCCCAAAAAATCACCGGCTAAAATTATTATTACCACTCTCACCGTCCTCCTGCTCCTCTCAGCCCTGGTATATCTGATAAAAGTCAAATCTTATGCCCCCTACGTCATCAGATCCGATTATGAACTCCTTAGAAATGCCAATCAGGTTAGCCCCGCAGAATACGCGGAACTGGCACAAACTCACAACCCTGCCGCTGACAGCCGCATACCTGAAGCCGCGGTAGAAATCATGGAAGAAGCCGAACGCGGTGACGCCGAAGCCCAATTTACTGTCGGCAAAACTCTACTGGAGGCCGGTTCATACACCTCGGCAAAAAAATTCCTCACCCGCTCCGCCGAACAGGGTAATGCCACCGCTCAAAAACTACTTGGAGATTTATACTATGAAGGAAACGTCATAAAACAAGATTATACCGCCGCCGCCAAGTGGTATAAACTGGCAGCAGATCAGGGAAACCCAGAAGCTCAGGGCAACATGGGCGGTTTTTATATAAACGGAATAGGTGTTGAGCAGGATTTCCAGCAAGCTTATATATTGCTGCAGCAGGCAGCAGAAAAGGATGTTGTATTTGCAAAAGCACTATTAGGGATGCTATATTTAAAGGGTATTTCTGGGCAGCCTGATTACCCAAATGCCCTAAAATGGCTGGAGCAAGCCGCAGATCAAAATTTCCCTGTTGCTCAAAGGTTACTCGGTGATCTCTATACAACCGGAACCGGAGTGAAGCAGAATTATAACGAAGCTATTAAATGGCATCTTCTGGCGGCAAAACAGGGAAACACCGAATCCCAGACCGCCCTTGGAGTATTGTTCTATATATACAAAGTAGGAAGGACAAATACCTCTGGCAACACACAGCTTGATCAACAGGAAATATATAACTGGCTGCTACAAGCAGCAGGAAAAGGGAGCTCACCCGCAGAAGTAGTACTTGGAACAATCTATTTAAATGGAGAATTAGGAAAAACTGATTATCAACTTGCACTCGATTGGTTTAATAGAGCAGTTAAACACAACAATTCAGATGCTCAAACATTTCTCGGCGAAATGTACGAAGATGGTTTAGGGGTACCAATTGATCTCAAGAAGGCAAAAGAGCTCTATACCCACGCTGCGGCTCAAGGGAGTTTAACCGCAGCAGAACACCTCAAAGCAGATAAATTCAAATAACCATATATATAAATATAAACTTATTAATTAAGCATAATCTATACCTGACAACTATAATTATCTATTAAATCATATTCAGATTTTGATCTAAAATTATATCTAGCGATAAGCGTATTAAGACATATTACCGCTAGATTATCTGAATTTCAAATTTTTACTTATTATATATATCCCTATATTCCATATTTGACACACGATTATCATTATGAATTTTGTCTCTAAAATTATTAGCTTTACTTTCAGTTTCAGAACTAACATTCATCTTTTTTAAACCATCATCTAAAGACTTCACATAAGCATAATACGAGGAGACCATTGTTGCCGTTTTATCAGCAAGAATAAAACCTAGTTGATTCCACTGCTGTTGTGAAATCTCATCCTGTGATAGCCCCTGTTCCTTCCCTATCACCTCAATTCCAAGATGATCGGCATACATTTTAAGAAGCTCTAATAGTATAACTCCACTGGTAACCTCGACCTCGGCAAGAGTAATTATCGGTGTTGCCTCAGCCGCAACGACTCCGGCGGTCGCATAGCCACCGGTCTCGGAAACTGAGGATAGCAGATTTCCGCCTCTCGCACCCAGCGGACTCAGCCCTATAGCATTGCCGTACTGTATAGCGCGACTTATTCTCTCAGCCTCACGAATATACTCCCGCCCGCACGCCGGATCATAAAGACCGACCAGCGCACCATATAATCTTCTGCCGGCGACCGCAATACCACCCTGAATATTATATGACAAGCTGTACCTTTTGAGCAGCTCCGCATCCTTCTTATGAGCCGAATAAAAGACTAGACAGTCCTTCCCCCGCGCAATTTACTCACCAAACTTCCGGACAAACTCTTCTGGATTATACGGGCACAAAAATCAGACAAAAAAAGCAGGGAGCACCTGCTCCCTGCCATTACCAAGACAAACTAAAAATCTACTCCGCCGCTGCAGTTACAGACGCTCGCCCAGCGTAATCGCCTCACGCATCTCCCGTACCGCCTTGGGCAGACCGACCATTACCGCCCGGCTGATAATACAGTGCCCGATATTCAGCTCATGCATCTCCTTGATCGCCGCGATGTCAGCGACATTGTGATAGGTCAGACCATGCCCGGCATTCACCAGCATCCCGTGACGACCGGCGGCATGAGAGGCGATAATCAGCTTCTCCAGCTCGCTCTCACGCGACTTGTCATCGGAGAACCAGTTGGCGTAGGTTCCGGTATGCAGCTCGATAATGCCGGCACCGCTCTGGTGTGCCGCCTCGATCTGCTCCAGCTCCGGATCGATAAAGAGACTTACCGCGATCTCCGCCTCACGGAAGCGCTGCACCACCTCACGGGTACGTTCAAGCTGTCCGGCGACGTCCAGACCGCCCTCGGTGGTGATCTCTTCCCGCTTCTCCGGCACCAGTGTCACCTGATTCGGCTTGACCTCCAGCGCGATTCCGATAATCTCATCCGACATACCCATCTCAAGATTGAGCTTGGTCGTTATGGTTTCACGGAGTATGCGCAGATCCCGATCCTGAATATGCCGTCTGTCCTCGCGCAGATGAATTGTAATCGAATCCGCCCCGTTCTTCTCGGCAATGAACGCCGCTTCCACCGGATCAGGCTCATAGGTCTTACGCGCCTGCCTTATTGTTGCCACATGATCAATATTCACACCCAGTTTAACCATAATCAAATCCTTTCAGTATATTAACGCTCACCGGACTCTACCTGTCCGCCGAGGATTATCCATTATTGCCGTTACTCCCGCAGAGATTCCGCCCAGACCGCCGCCAGTACCGCAACAGCCGCTCTTACCCGCGCGCCTTGATAATCTGCTCCTTGAACCACGCCGCCTCCGCAGCGATATCTTTGGCATTGATGATCGCCGTACAGACAGCCACCGCCCGGGCTCCGGCGTCCAGCACACCCGCCAGCGTGTCACGGTTTATCGAGCCAATACAGAAATACGGAACCTTTGCATTCTGTGCCGCCCAGCTCACATACTCCAGACCTACCGCCGCCCGGTGCTGCTTGGTGTTTGTCGGATACACCGGCCCGACCCCGATATAATCGGCCCCGTCGAGGTACGCCTGTTCGGCGAATTCCGGCGCAGAGGTACTCTTACCGACAATCTTCTCCTCACCCATTATCCGCTTACAGAGATTTACCGGCAGATCACCCTGTCCGGTATGGATACCGTCGGCACCGACCAGCGAGGCGATATGCGGGCGGTCATTGAGTATCAGGAGCGCCTTACCCGCGCACATCTCGCGCATCTTCAGCGCCAGTTCATAAAACTCACCATCCTCCATATCCTTCTCACGCATCTGAATGATATCCGCACCGCCGGCTACCGCTTCACGGCAGGCCGTCAGGGCATCGGTAGAGCTCAAACTTCCGGTCACCAGCACATACAGTGCCGCTTCCTGTAATTTTTTATTCACCTCATTACCTCCTAACAAGTCTTTCTCTATAGTATACACTCTGTAACGTATTCCTTCAAAAACACTCCCCGCCTCAGGGCTTACCGTCTTACTGTACTCCTCCAGCACCCGCAGCGCCTGCTGCAGACGTTTCAGACTCGCCTTGACCACCGCCAGAATCGATGCGCGCACGCCCTCGGTAGCGGTGGAGATCCCGGTACCGATATCCCCGACAGTATCCCGGTGCCGCAGCAGGCGGTTGCCTACAGCAGCATACAGCAGCTCCTCGGCCTGCTGAAAGCCATGGCGCAACTCCTTGAGTTCACGTGACATCCGTTCATCCTCAAGCACAAAACGCACATACTCCTCGCAGACCCGCAGACCTTCCTGCGCCCGGTTCATATTCGCATCCAGAATCCGGCAGACCCCGCCGAGTTCGCTGTTATTCATCGTTGTATCCCTTCCTCTACCGGTTATCCCGGACCTTTACCCGCACCAGCACCCGGGCGCCGGAACCATGGCGCACCGTCCAGACATAGAGCATACCATCGCCAAGCTCCGGATCATTGCGCACCCTGGAAAAAGCCAGATATTTATTGTGCAGCAGTTCGAAACTGCCGAGCCCGAGATCCATATGCAGCGGATCGACAATAATCCAGCCCTTCTCCTTAATATAAACCTCAGCCCAGCTGTGCGGCGAGCATAACGGCCGGGTCAGCAGATAACCGCTCACATGCCGCGCCGGAATTTTAAACTGCCGGCAGAGCGTCACCAGCAGGTCGGTATAGTCGGTACAGTCGCCCCGTCCCCGTTTCAAGGTCTCAGCCGCGCCGTACATCTTACGCGTTGACTTGGTACTCTCCAGATTCGCACAGACAAAGTCGAGAATCGCCCGCACCTGCTCAAGCTCATCCTCCCGGCTGCCGATCTGCCGAGCCGCCTGCCGGATTATACTGCTGTCGACATCCAGATACTCTTCACTCCCGGTATATTCCTTGCGTTCCTGCGCCGTCAGTTCCTCCGCAGCCGTCCTGGCGGCAAGAACCTGACGGGTAGTACTGAATTTCAGTGCCACCTCGACCTCGCGCTTGATATTTTTACCCTTGAAGCGCCAGCGCGCATAGCGGTTCCCGTTTTTACGGAAGATACTGCTCGGTGCCGGACTGAAGGTCACCGCTTCTATCTCCTGCTCTCCCGGAATACTCTGCGGCAGCAGGGAGACCAGATCAAAGGTAGTCTGCCAGGTTCCCTTCACCTCCAGCGAATAGTTCAGCGTCACCTCGCCACTGCGCTGCGACCGGAGAAACTCCTTCTGCTCAAGCGCCCGGAGACTTCCCTGTAACCAGAGCACCAGCCCCGACAGGAACAGAAAACAATACAGACCGGAGAGCGACCGCCTTCCCAAAACTACTTCCTCCTTACCTTGCGCCCGCGGGAGGTTCGCGCACTCCCGCTCATACCTACCATACTCTCAACTCCGCGCCGACGGCTATGGGTTATAGCTATCGCCAGCGCATCCGACTCATGATCGGTCTCAGGAAGCTCCCGCAGCCCCAGCAGTACCCGTACCATCTCCTGCACCTGCTCCTTACCGGCACGCCCGGAAGAGGTCACCGCCTTCTTGATCAGTGTCGGCTCATAACCGCAAACCGGCAGTCCGGCCTCCGCCGCCGCCAGCAGCGCTACCCCGCGCCCCTCACCGATAGCGATAGCGGTCTGGATATTGGTACCGGCAAAGACCGTCTCCACCCCGACCTCATCCGGCTGATACAGCTGGATCGCCCCTTTGAGGCCATTATAGATCTCCACCAGCCGCTGCGCCAGCTCACCGCTGCGTGTAACTACTGTACCGCTGGCGACATAGAGCAGCTGACTGCCGCGTTCCTCAATTATTCCGTACCCGACATTCCTGGTTCCGGGGTCGATTCCTAATATCCGCATAGACTCCTTCGCATGAGTTAATAAATCAGCACAAACTTATTTTACACTAAATACCTCAAACAACAAGACAGAATAACCAATAAAAGACCCGCTCCCGGCCGAATTACACCCTAATTCCCGCTAGCCCATTGCCTAACCGGCACAAAATCTCCATAATAATATTAATAATACGCATAAACCCAATTTAAGCAGGAGGATAACGATGACAGACGACAGAATAACCGAGCTGCGCAGCCGCGGCGTACTGGTACAGAAGGACAGTAATCTCTTCACGATCAAGATCGGATCCTGCGGCGGCGCGGGTAATTCCAGCCTTTTACGCCGTATTGCCGACCTGGCCGACAACTTCGGCGACGGCAGCGTCCGCACCACGACCAGACAGGTCACCGAAGTCTATAATATACCCAAAGACCGAATAGAAGAAGCACTTGTATTCATGGAGGAGAACGCGATACCGAACTCCTACTCCGGCACCCGCCTGCGCACGGTCGTCGCCTGCCCGGGGCATCCGGTCTGCCGCTTCAGTATCGGCAACACGCAGGAGCTTGCCCGTGAGATCAGAGACCGCTTCAGCGGTTTCAGCGGACTGAAGACCAAGATCAAGGTCGCGGTCACCGGCTGCCCCAACGCCTGCGCCAAACCCAGCGCCAACTGTATCGGACTCACCGCCCGCGGCAGCAACAGCTGGGATATCAGTATCGGCGGCAAGATGGGACGCCAGCCAAAGCTGGCAAGCATAAAACTGGAGAAGAAGAGCCGGGAGGAGGTCTTCAGTATCATCGAAAAGCTGCTTCTCTGGACCCGTGACAACGGCCAACCCAAAGAACGCCTCGCCGACCTCATAGACCGCCTAGAAGGACAACTGCCGGTATTAAATAGCATATAATAGAAGACATCAAAAATGGATATTTATCAATCCTGATCAAAGCAAAAATGCGTTAAAGATTGAACTTTAACGCATTTAATAATAACACAAAAATATCCCAAAATAGTTATTAACAACTCAATCAACTTTCTTTACACATCACTGGACTTTTCTCTCTTATAAAAATCGAGTATTTGATCTGTCATTGCTTTAGATTTTACTGATTGTTTATCATCAATTTTAGCACCAGAATTAACTATTATATCAGTAGCTATTCTAAAAATTTCCTTACAACTTTTATCACAGTTAAGTTGTTTAATGATAAATGAACAATATTTTTCAGCTTTACTATGACTATTCAAAGGCGGTAATTCTTCATTTGATGCGATTAATGGTACTAACATTGTTAAATAGAATTTAACTTTTCTAAATCTAGTATCAATAAATCCAGAATTAAATAATGAATCTAGACGATAAAATGTCAGCCCTGCTAAGTAATACGGTGCAAATTGATGATCTGATTCAAAAATTTTTGATCCTGACTCTCCAATGTTACTAACAAGTTGACCAAAATATGTTGTTACTTTATGTGGATTCTGCAAAAACATTGAGGAAAAGGTTTTAATCTGGTTCGAAACATTAATTATTCTTCGCTTTATAACTAAAGTGGTCTAATCTGTCAAGACAAAATAATAGGTTGTTTAAGGTGGAACTTACTCTTGCAGTAATGGAGCGCAGGGCGTAGCCCGAAGCGGAATTACTGCAAGAGTTCAAACTTCTACGCCACATCGTTACTCGCACCTCTCTCGTTAAAATACACCTCTCTCGGCGTGCGCTTGCTCAAGCTGGAGTGCCTTCTCTCGTTATTGTAATATTCAAAATACTTCTCCAATGCATCATACGCTGCAAAATAATTTTCATATTCAGTCAGGTAGACTTCTTCATATTTCAAGGTACGCCAGAGACGTTCAATCATGATATTATCAAACGCTCTGCCTTTGCCGGACATGCTTATCCAGATCCTGTTTTCTTTCAGCACTTCGGTAAAGCTCTTACTCGTATATTGAGTACCCTGATCTGTATTAAAAATCAGTGGATTCGACTCCTCAAGTGCATTCTTCAATGCATTCACACAGAAGCTGCTGTCCATCGCCATAGAAAGCTCCCACGAAATCACATAGCGGCTATGCCAATCCATAACAGCTGTCAGGTATGCATTACCATAACGTAGTGGAATATAGGTTATATCACTCACCCAGACCTGATCAACCTTGTCGATATCCATATCACGCAACAGATACGGATATACTTTATGCTCGATGTTTTTAGCGGTGAAATGCTTCTTTGGATATATCGCCTGTAAGCCCATCTCCCGCATCAAGCGCCTGACTTTATGCCTCCCGATTTCAAAGCCAGCTCTTCTCAAATCATCAGTAATTGTGCGAGAACCTTTAAAAGGATGTTTGAGGAATAGATCATCAATCATCTTTTTAATTTCAAAATCATGCTCATCCTCAGCATAAGATTTGTAATAATAGGCAGAGCGTGAGATCTCTAACAGCTCACATTGCCTTGAGACTGACAGCTTAGCTTTATTTGGCTCAATCATGCTACTCTTTTTCTTAACCGAGAAATTCGTCAGATTTTTTTTTAAGCCAGTCGTTCTCAATTTTCAAACGACCAATCTGCTCATATAGCTTTACTTTTTCATCTTCATCTTTGACAACTTTTTTCTTACGTTTATCAGAGAAGATCTCAGGCAGTCCTTCAAGCATAGATTTCTTCCATTGCCTGATCTGGTTCGGATGAACTTCAAATTTAGCGGATAACTCTGCGATAGATCGATCACCTTTAATCGCTTGCAGAGCGACTTTTGCTTTAAAATCAGCAGTAAAACTCTTTCTCATAGATAGTTCCTTTCGCTATAAATATTATTGGAAATATCCACCTTATTCAACTGTACAGTTTTATTAGACCATTATAAACAGTACGATCCGTATTATACTGTTTTGCCCTTCTTTCATAGTATAACCTACCATCACCTTCAATAGAATTATAATATTGCTCAAGACTTTTTTGAAAATCAGACATAGCAGATAATTGTTCCTTTTTTATTGCGGTCTGATTATTTGTTGATACCGTAACTCTAGATTTAATTTCCTCATTTTCAGTAACTATGAGTCTTAATGGAATCATAATATTATTAATTTGCTCTATATCTCTATTTTCATATAAAACATTACTTGTTTGACAACCATTTACTATTTGATAATCCTCAATTGTAAAATTATTCCCTGATGGTTTTATTTTATCAGCAACAATCGTAATTCCATTATTGAAAACACAAAACAAATCTGGATTTTCCGAAGAAAGAGTAGAAGAAATATTCTTATTAACTGAATTACTTAATCCTTGGAAATCACGAACATTATCATCGAAAACACTTAATATGTTATCATTATGATCAATTATTATTTTTTTAAATTCTGAAAATGGCAACACACCATAATATGATTGATCAATTCCATCAATTTCTGGCAACGTTACTTTATTTATAAAAGTAAAGGTCGCGGATATAGGATTTTTAGTTTTCATATATAATTTACCCAAATCATTTGCACCAATAATAATTGGGGTTATCAAATCGAATAAATTATACGAGAACATATACTCTTGATATATGCTATTCGCTGCTAAAATATTACGGTCCGTATTACCATATACACCGGTAGTTATATAATATGATTTACACTTTGGTCGTTCTCTAAAATCTGCCGCCTTACTAAATAAATGCTCAGAAATATCTGATTTTTTTTTAATTTCATTATTTCTAGGAAGTTTTGGATTTTCAGAAAAAAAGTCGATTATTCCATTATAAAATATTCCCATTTTGGCTGTATCAAAACTAGAAGAGGTCTTACTTTGTACAAAAATATAAGTAGCTTCCAGATAACCGTTTCTAGTCAATAAATCATCGATTTCGTCTACATCTTCAATTAAATGACCATTTACTATAATACCGATTCCGTCAATCCCTGTATCTGCCACAGAACCAACATCTATGTTTTCAATATCAAATTGTTTGTTATATTCATTAGAAAAAACCGTATAAATACAGAATTTTTCAAAATCCTTACTTTGATCACCAGGTTGTATTTCTTGAGATTGTAAGAAATCAGACAAATATCGCTCAGTTATTCTATCCATAATATTCACCATTCATATATTTTGAAACATTAATGTCATAGATAACATTATATACTACAAATAATTATTCTCTATATTAAATAAAAATAAATTTAATATTCTCTACAGAAAATACCAAAAAAATGGCGGCTGCCACTCGACCGAGTGACAACCGCCGCAACTACCTCACACACACTTATCCGGCAGCGCGTTCAACCGCCCGCCGGCAACAAGTAATACCATTACACCAGCCACCGCCCGCACCGTCAGATCGTTTCGACCCGGTTGCGCCCGCCGTTCTTGGACATATACAATGCCGTATCCGCACGGTTTATGAGCTCATCCACATCATCACTCTCCAGCACCGCGGTTACCCCGATACTGACAGTGATCTGCAGCTCCCGTGCTCCTACCCCGTAATGTCCGGCCTCTATCGCCAGACGCACCTTGTCGGCAGCCTCCGCAGCGTGCTGCCGATCACATTCATGCATCAGAACAATGAATTCCTCTCCGCCCCAGCGTCCCAGCAGATCGGAGCACCGGATATTCCTGCCGATAGTCTCAGCGACCTCCCGCAGCACCATATCACCGGCGATATGCCCAAGCGTATCATTGACCTGCTTGAAGAAATCAATATCAAGCATCAGCAGTGAGAACCGCTGCTGATTGCGTTTGAAGAGCAGGAGCGCCTGTTCAAGATTATACTCGAACATCTGCCGGTTAGAGACCCCGGTAAGGCTGTCCTCGGTCGCCAGCCGGTTCAAACGTTTATGCACGTAATGAATGACACATAGAATCAGCCCCAGCACAAAGATAACGGATATAAAATTTATAAGCAGAATAGAGCCGAGCAGATCATCAATTTTACTCAGTGTCTTCACATCTTCCTTGCGGGTAAAGAGCCACCACTTGAGCTCCGGCACATATTCGGCATACACATAATAGTTTTTGCCGTCAGCCGAGTACGTAAAGAGCTCCTGCCTCCCGTCGAGCACCGCGGTCACGGTCTCCGCCGGCACCGGCAGATTGAAAAGATTGAGCGGCAGCGGTGAAGCCACGTCGGAGAAAGTAAAGATATTCCCCTGCTCGTCACTGAGAAAGAGATCACAGCAGTAACGCCGGCCTATCGCATTCAGCAGCTCCGGGATACGGCGCAACTCAAAACCGATACCGGTCACCCCCAGCACCTTACCGGTACTGCCAAACATCTTGTAATTTATGAATATCGTCGCCAGATTATTATTGGCGGTATCAACGGTGACATTTATCCGGTAGCGGTCCTTACTCGCCAGCAGATCGTAATACCAGTCAGCATCCGAATCCCCTTTGCTCTCGATCAGAATATTGCCAAAGGACGAATAATATTTCCGGTTATAATTTGCCGCGAGAAATGCGACCAGTCCGCCGTTATTGCGGCAGATATCACCGAGATACCCTGTCAGCTTCAGGACATCCGAAGACTCACTCTCCACCCATGACCTCATAAACTCATCACCGGCCATACTCTTTGACGCCACTATCAGCGGGAGCAGATTGAGCCGGATATTGACATAGGTCAGCTGACTGGTCAGCGGCAGTGAGCGCTCAACCAGTTCGATTCGCATCGACTCCTTCACCTTGCTGTAAGTCAGTATATTTGTCGCCAGAAAGCTTCCGATCAGAACGGTACAGATTATCCCGTAGAGCAGCTTGCGGTTAAAACACACCCTCTCAAAATCCGCCATTTTCCCCATAAACTCCCACACCAGCCACACATCACCATAACACTTTTTCAATCTTAAGCCTGCGAATAACCGCTGTCAATCAGTTTTTAAACAATATCATTAATAATTAATAACAAATTAACCTCAGCCAAATATTTTAACTATTCGTAGACAAAAATAATAACATTTATATAACATATAACGAATCAAAACCGCCATACGAGACAAACAGCCAATTTGAGCAAATGAGATAAACCGCTCTAAAGCGGAAATTGACTGCAGCAAGTTCGCGGCAGATAATCACACCGTTACCATTAAAATCGTCACAGCCCAAAGACGAAATAGCATCAGGACACTACCGGACACCATAACAAAAGTGTCACTTCCTTAACCGGATCAGTTACAGCAAAACACCACAGATGCGGCAACAGCAGCTGCAGATTGTTCCAAACACATAAACCGGAAACAGCAGTATCATGCCGCAATAATAAAACCCCCGGCATAACTGCCGGAGCCGCCGCACCACCGGCCAGTACCAGGCAATCAGAGACATATCCCAGTGCCCTGACAACAATTATAACGCCCAGCACCACAGAGCATTACAGCCCAAAGACGCAATAGTTCAGGACACAGCCGGACACCATGGCGAAAAGCATACTCTCCGCAACGCAGCGGTCATAAATAAATCACAGCAGATGCTGCAGTTGCGGATTGTTCCTGCTGAATAATTCGGCGAGCTCAGTATCATGCCGCAGCAGAGAAAAATCCGTAAACTCAAATGCCGGAGCCACCGAACAGCCGACGAGCACCCGCCCTGAGAGCGGCTGAGCCGCCTGCCAGTATCCGGCCGGGATCAGCTGGCAATAGCAGCCGCTCACCACCGAGAGTTCCCGGCGCACCACCGCCGAACCGGTACCATCCCAGAGATACAGAATGACCCCGGCTCCCTGATAAAGGTTCCAGATCTCGTCATTTTCCACCCGGTGCAGTGCACTGCTCTCATTCTCCTGAAGTTCGAAATAAATATGTGACACCGCCGGACGTTCATCCCCGCTGGCGCGTCTGACCGTTACCTCCGAGCAGAATACCCGCCGATAGCTCCCGCCTTCGGGATGCGGCTGCAACACCCCTGCAGTTAAGGATTTAAACAAATTATCATTCATCAGTCATACCCTCCGTTCACTATAATTATTTCAGACATTAGCCAGTATTAAATTGACAGTAAAACCAAAATCAGCTAGAATAAGTCAAGATACAGAAGTTAAAGGTAAATAATTTATTGATATATTAAAGTCCTACACTCACGCATACTCACCCCAATGTATACGCTGCCTGAGTGCAACTTTATTCCAGCTGAAAATAATATTTACTGCCATTGTAAACGCAGTATTCTTTTTTTCAATAATAAAGGAGCAATCATGGAGACAGAGACAGTATCAATGCCGCTGCTAGGTGACAAATTCCCCCAGATGCAGGTTCAGACAACCCAGGGTCCAAAGATACTTCCCGATGATATGAGGGGAAAATGGTTCGTCCTCTTCAGCCATCCTGCCGACTTCACCCCGGTCTGCACCACCGAATTCGTAGCCTTCCAGCAGCGTGCCGACAAATTCATGGAAATAGGGTGTGATCTTATCGGTATGTCGATTGATCAGATATTCTCCCATATCAAGTGGACAGAATGGATCAAGGATAAGCTTGGAATTGAGATCACCTTCCCGATAATTGCCGCCAACGACAGTATCGCCATGAAGCTGGGCATGCTCCACCCCGGCAAGGGCACCAATACCGTCCGGGCGGTATTTATTGTCGACCCTGAAGGCAAGGTCAGACTTATAATGTACTATCCGCAGGAGGTTGGCCGAAACATGGATGAGATCCTCCGGGCGGTCACCGCCCTGCAGATCTCAGACCGGCAGGGAGCTATGCCGGCAGACTGGCCGAATAACAGCCTGATTGGCGACCGGGTCATCGTCCCGCCCGCCAATAACACCAAGGCCGCAGCCACCCGCCTCGATGAGTACGAAGGTTACGACTGGTGGTTCTGCCACAAGCCGCTGGATAAATAGAAATTCACAAATAACAAGCGGGAGAGTACACTCTCCCGCTTGCAGCTTCCAAACCACTTCGCCGAAACACCAAAAATTTCAATGCAGACTTAACACCGACTCAATGCCGGTTCAAACCCGCTTCAGACCTGCCCCAGCCCCCGTATCACAAACCATATCTCCACAACAAAAAAAGCAGCATTTGCTTATAGCTCCCATTCCATTGCGTCCTCTCCCGTAACATCATTCATAATGCCGCAATTCAACCGGAAACAACCTGACAAATAGCTCCAAGCCGCCTACCCCCGTTTCAGCCACTTCGGATAAAACCGTTCATCAAGCCGTGCCACCTCCTCCCGGCTCAGCACACCCCGCTGCGCCTGCAGATTCTCCCTGATCTGCTCCTCACAGCTTCCGGTCAGCACCGGAATATATCCCTGCTCCAGCAGCCAGCAGGCAACCACCAGATTCCCGGAAATACCCCTCTCCCGACCGATACCGCGGACAATAGCCACCGTCTCCCGGTTATATCCGCTCGCATAACCCTCCGGTATATCCCGGTCCTCCCTGCCGAAACACCCCTGCAACAGCGGCGAATAGCAGATTATCCGCACCCCGTCCCGCCGGGCATAGTCCAGCAGCTCAAATGATGCCGGCACCTGCCGGGCGAAATCCGCCTCCAGCTGCGGCCAGAGCAGGCTCAGACGGGTCTGAACACAGCTGAACTGCTTCCAGCCTTTACTGCGGGCGAGCATATTCGCCTTGGCCACCCTCCAGGCCATGACATTACTGATACCGATCTCACCTACCTTCCCCGCAGCTGCCAGCTCTGCGAAAGCCTCCATATACTCCTCCTGCGGCGTATCATAGTCATCAACATGCGCATATAACAGATCAATACGCTCAACCCCCAGACGCTGCAGACTCTTCTCCACCTCCTGTACAATTACCTCACGCCGCAGGGACTGCTCCACCTCCTGATAGGCAAAGCCCAGCTTGGTCGCAATAAAGACATCATTATGCCCGCGACTCCGCACCCAGCGCCCCAGCAGCTGCTCACCTACAGGCTCCGGAAAGCCCGGAACCCAGGTCGCATACTTATTGGCTGTATCCAAAAAACGACCCTCGTGCTCATAATAAATATCGAGCAAGCGTAGTGAAGAATTTTCCTCGACCTTTATACCAAAATACATTGTGCCCAGACAGATCTCCGAAACCATAACCCCGCTTCTACCCAGTTCTACCTTCTGCATACCGACCTCCTGTTATTCCCAGATACCAACACACTCAAACCAAAGCCCAACCTCACATCAACAAAGCACTTACACAAAATATATAAGTAATTGCTCTTCCTGCGCTACTATTTTACTTCTCAAATACACATCTCATAACTCCCATTAACCACTACCCGGAGTAACTGTTTAATCGCTCCGCGCCAAAAAAAAGAGGTGCAGCCGCAACCGACTGCACCCCCGGACACCTGCAACCCACCTTACTTGGTAAGATTGAAGATCAGATTCGGCAGCCAGGTACTGAAGGCTGGAATCAGCGTCACCAGCACCAGAATTATCACATTACAGACGATAAACGGCGCCGCCGCCTTGAATATTTTAAGAATCGGCATACCGCTGATCTTGTTGGCGGCATTGAGACACATGCCGATCGGGGGGGTAACCAGACCAACGGCGGTACCGACAATCATAATTGCACCGAGCTGCAGCGGACTGACCCCGAATTTACCGACTATCGGCAACAGAATCGGACAGAGCAGTAATAGCGTAGGTACAACGTCAACAAAGGTTCCGATCAGCAGAATCAGCAGATCGATCAGGAGCAGTATCCAGATATAATTCATATCCAGGTTATTGAAGAAATCCTGAATAGCACTTGATACCCGCTCCATATTCAGAATCCAGGTAATCACCTTACAGGAACCGACGATAAACATGATAGAGGCACACATCATGAATGACTTCTTGACCGAACTGACAATCTCTCTGAACTTGAGCTCCTTATAGAAGAACGCCCCTATCACCAGAGCATAAAGACAGGCGATGCCGGCAGACTCACTCGCGGTAGCGATACCGAAGGAGACACAGACCACAATCACCGCCGGCATAATAATTGCAAACATGCCGTCACGGGTGGTATCGATAACCTCCTGCCGGTCGAATTTACGCACGGGCGGGTGAAAATCATTCTTCTTGGAGATATACCAGACCAGAGCCAGCTGTGAAAGACCGATCATGATTCCGGGAATCACCCCGGCGAGAAAGAGCTTACCGACTGAGGCACCGGATACCATGGCATACATCAGCATCGGTACCGATGGCGGTATGATCATACCCATAGTGGAGGACGCAACGGTGACACCGGCGGAGAAGCCCTTGGAGTATCCCTGTTTCTCCATATTCGGGATCAGAATGGAACCGATAGCCGAGGTATCGGCAACGGAGGAACCGGAGATACCGCCGAAGATCATACTTGCTACGACATTTACTTCACCCAGACCGCCCTTTATGGGGCGGACCAGCAGCAGACTGAAATCAATAATCCGCTTGGTAATGCCGCCGTGATTCATCAGTTCACCGGCTAGAATAAAGAGCGGCATGGCGATAAGCAGAAAACTGTTGGTACCGGACCACACCTGCTTGGGGATTACATATAATTTTGCCGGATTGGAAATAAAGAAATAGACACTGGCAGCTCCCAGCAGCGAAAAAGCCAGAGGCACCCTGATCATAACCAGCACCAGCATAGTTATAATCAACGCAATCAACGCAATACTCATTTACCTTCCCTCTCTTTCTTGCTGCCCTTGATTATCAGTCTCTCAGTTCGGAAGTCACGGGCAATAGCAGCCTGTGCCTCTTTGCAGGCCTCTTCATCATACTCGGCCTTGTCATAACCGCAGTCAGGTTCCGCGATGTACATAAATTTAGATAAAATATCCACAACGCAGTAAAAGATAGAGATCACACTTGAAACCGGCACCATATAATAAAAATACTTTATCTTGATATGCAGGGAAGGATTAGCGGTATTACCGACCGCCTTGATCCACTTCAAACTGTATTTATACATTATCACCATGATCGCGATAATTATCAGATTAATCAGAACATCCAGAAACAGCTGCGTACGCGGACCGAATTTTTCATAAAGAAACGGAATATCAATATGATCTTTTTCTCTGATCCCCAGAGCGATTCCCAGATAAGTTGTAGCGATAAAGATAAAGGTTATCGCCGCTTCAGAGGTCACAAATGTAACTCCGAAGAAGTAACGGAGAATAACTGTAAGCACCACCCCCAGAAACAGGAGCGAACCCAGCAACAGGCAGAGCATGGAGTAAATCCAGTCATTCAACCTGATAAAAAAGTTGAAGATCCGGTTTGGTAATCCATGCCTGACTCCGGCATTATTATTATTGTTCACCACGAAATACTCCAGATATGTGCCGCCAGAAAGACCCGCGGCAACGGACTTGCAGATACCGCCCGCAGGCAGTAATTTTTCTGTTCTCATAAAGGCAGCCCCTGAGTACAACTCCCAGGGGCTGCCGCCCACAATTTTCAGAGCACAAAACTACTTCATACCCTGGCTCTCTTCATACTTTTTAACGATTGACTGTACCTCGTCAAGGTCGGCCTTGGTGAAGTCACCGCGATCGATATACTTCTGATATACCGGCTTACACTTATCGGCAAACATCTTATACTGCTCAGGTGTAGGAACATAAACCTCAACTCCGGCATCCTTGATCTCGTTGAGATACTTCTCGGTGGTATTGGCGCGGATACTGTTCTGAGTGTCGGTATAGATCCAGGCGCCATCGGTAATAATCTTCTGATACTCTGGTTTCAGACCTTCAAACCACTCAAGATTGACGCAGAAAGGTTCAGGATTGAACATGTAATCCACCACCGTCAGATACTTCTGAACTTCATGGAACTTCATGGTTACAATGTTCATGAACGGATTTTCCTGACCGTCAGCCACACCGGTCTTGAGCGCCATATAGGTTTCGGCATAAGCGATAGACACTGGATTGCCGCCTACAGCCTCCATAGACATAATAATAGCATCCACCGGCGGAGTACGCATCTTCAGACCCTTCATATCATCAGGAGTCTTGATCGGACGGACGTTATTGGTGTAATTTCTGGAGCCGGCATCACCGGTAGCAAGAATCTTTATGTTGTTCGCTTCGGCACTCTTCTCGATCTTCTTGCCGATATCACTCTTGGCTACCGCCATCAGCGCACCCTGATCAGGATAGATGAACGGCATCAGATAGAGATTGAGCATCGGGGTGATCGCATCAAATACTCCGCCGAGATAGCCTTCGATCTCACCGAGTTTGAGTGATTCGAGCATTTCCGCTTCCTTACCGAGCTGTCCGGAAGGGAAGATCTGCACCTCGATTGCACCCTTGGATTTGTCTTCGACATACTTTCTGAATGCTTCAGCGGCCTGGTGTCTGCTGGTATCAGTAGGCATAGAGTGACCTATCTTCATTGTCACCTCGGCTGCGGATGAGATACCGGCAAAAAGCGCCACCATAAGAACAAGCAACATAAATTTCTTCATTTGCAATTACTCCATAATATAAGACCAAAACATAACTTGCAACACACATGAGCACAACCGGAGTCGTACCATACAAATAAGATACATCTCGTTAACACGATTCAATTACATACACACAGCTAAACCTGGAACTTCTTTTTCGAATATCTTCTGAGGACAGAATACCGGCAACTGCGGATTCACCGCGGAAAACAGAAAAAAAGCCTCCTTCACTTATACTCTGTATTCCCTGCCTATATTCCCTGCCTTTAAAACCGGCTGCGATCAGATCGTACCACCTGTATACCGGTGGTTTCAATAACCGTATCCCTGCCCTGCCGCATGTAACTTTTCAGCAGACTCCGGCTCCCGGTTACTTACCCTTCTCAGCCTGATATTTGGCGACAATCGCCTTGACCTCATCTAGATCCGCCTTGGTGAAATCACCACGCTCAATATACTTCTGATAGACCGGCTTACACTTATCAGCAAACTGCTGGTACTCTTCAGGAGTAGGATAATAGACTTCAACCCCGGCGTCCTTGATCTCATTGAGGTACATATCGGAGGTATTGGCACGCATGGCATTCTGCTCACTGGTGTAGAGTTCGGCGCCATCACGGATTATCTGCTGATACTCGGGCTTGAGCCCGTTAAACCAGTCAGGATTGACACAGAAAGGTTCGGGATTAAACATATAGTGCACCACAGTCATATACTTCTGGACCTCATGAAACTTCATAGTCACGATATTCATAAACGGATTCTCTTCACCGTCGGCCACACCGGTCTTGAGCGCCATATAGGTCTCGGCATAAGCGATAGACACCGGGTTGCCGCCTACAGCCTCCATAGACATAATGATAGCATCAATTGGAGGAGTACGCATCTTGAGCCCCTGCATATCGGCCGGAGTCTTTATCGGACGCACATTATTGGTATAATTACGTGATCCGGCATCACCGGTAGCAAGAATCATCACCCCGTTATCCAGTGCACTCTCCTCAATACGCTTGCCGATATCGCTCTTGGTAACAGCGATCAGCGCACCCTGATCCGGGAAGATAAACGGCATCAGATAGAGGTTGAGCATTGGAGAAAGCGCATCATAGATACCGCCGACATAACCCTCAATCTCACCGAGTTTGAGTGCCTCCACCAGTTCAGCTTCACGTCCGAGCTGGCTTGACGGAAAGACCTGCACCTCGATCTCGCCTTTAGACGTTTTCTCTACATAATCCTTGAAGATCAGACAAGCCTTCTGCCGGCTGGAATCAGGCGGCATGCAGTGCCCGATTTTCATGGTAACTTCAGCTGCAGATACCGGCAAAACAGCAACAAACAACACAACCATCAAGGCTGCAAACAACAACCTCTTCATAACACTACCTCCTTACTTAAAATTTCAAAACCGTGCCCAGCACGGTAAAACGGCACGCACCGCCGCTAAAATTCTATTCACCCGCTTCTCAGGCGTATTAGAGCACCGCTACCACCGCCCGGCCTTCCTCACACCTTCCGCCGCATTCCGCAGTTCCTTCCTGATACCCGCCGCAGAATGAGTGGCAGCAATATGCAAATGCTCCTAATACTTGCCGTAATCCTTCCAGGTCTGCCACATTGCCCAGTAATTCTCCGCCGGCACCTCCTGCTGGATATTATGTACCGGTACAAAGACATAACCGCCTCCGGGCGCGAGAATATCCAGTGTCCGCTTCACCTCGTCAGACACTTCACCCGGTGTACCACGGGAGAGAATACTCTGCGTATCCACGCCCCCGCCCCAGAATATCAGTTCCTTACCGAATTCCCGTTTCAGTTCGGCCAGATCCATCCCGCGGGCGCTATACTGCAAAGGATTGAGGATATCCACACCGCAGTCAATAAAATCAGGAATTACCGGCATAATCGCCCCGCAGGAATGAAAGAAGACCTTGATCCAGGGCAGCTTCTTCTTGATAAATCCAATATACCGCTTCATCTCCGGAAACACCAGTTCCCGCAGCATAGCCGGAGAAACCAGTGTCGACTGCTGCGTTCCAAGGTCGTCACACTCCGCAACCACCAGAAAACGCTCCTGCAGACCGCGTTCAATAATATAATCCCCGAAAATATCCCAGTACTGTATCTTATGATCTGCCAGGCGGGCGAAAGCCTCTCTTGCCGCCGCCGGATCCTCGGCCAGATCCATATATCCATTTTCATAACCCCGCAGCCGCAGCAGCATCTCGGTAAGTCCGGCGCACATTCTATCCGCAATCAACGCCGTATCCGCACTCTTACTTACCTGCCGGTCAAAGAGCGCATACAGCTCAGCGCGATTCCCGGAAAGATCAGGCAGTCCCAGCTTATCGGTACAGTCTTCGAGCATATCATACCCGCCCAGCGGATAAGAGGTCTGATTGAAGTAAAAATCCTTGCCCCGCACCAGCTCCCAGCTGCAGTTATACGCATCAACAAAGCTCTCGGTTCCACCACTGCTGGTGGCACACTCTGGATAATCGGCTACCCGCTTAGCTCCTACCCGCCGCACATCAACCTCCAGACTCTGCAGCACCGGCTCAGGCGGGATAATAATCTGCTGCACCACATCGACCACCTCGCCGGGGTCATAGCAGCCGGAAAGTCCGCGAAAACTCATAATCCGTTCAAAACTAACGCCGGAGATACTGGTAACTGTCGTTCCTGCCAGATCATACGGAACATGATCAGCTTCCTGATGCTCAAGTGTCAGACGCATACGCTCAAGTGAATTCATTGTTGCCCTCGTCTCAGTCTAATCCACATTATGAAACACCGTTCCCACTATATGCTAAAAAAATATCCCACAGGAACGACATACAAAACAGGGATAATAACAATTATTAGTAATAGGAAAAATACCGGTACAAACATCAGTATTTCAGCGACATGTTATTCATATATGAACGCCTAAGTTCTGATATAAACAGTTTACCCGTTAAAATCACTTAGTCAACTTATTATAAAGTTTTTTTTGAAAATTAATAGCTCAAAAATATTAGCGACACCAACTCTGCGATATAATCTGCGCAATGATAAAGTTCACCAATACACCCCGCCACTGCCAGACACCAATATCGTACCGCCACCATAACCGGGGTAGAATCCGGCAGCCTACTCTTACTCAGAGCTTTCTCGCCGCCGCGCCATAAAGCGCGCTCAAGCTGCCATAAGCCCGGAGGAACAGCCCAGCCAGCCGCTATATCATTATATAGCAGTCCCACCTGCTGCAGCCAGTAAAGCAAGTACCAACAGTAAAGAACGGTCAGACCCGCCCCTGCAGTCTCCGCCTCCGGCGGACACCTGACCGGACGACCGACCTGCACACTGCCGCTGCCGACAGACACAGCTAACTCTCTAAAGCCGCCCTGATATACGAAAACTGAGTACCTCTCCAGCTGAACGGAAAGGTACCCAATCCTGTTTCTGTGTGGTTAGGGTAATACTACAACACACCTGCGGCAAGACCGCAGCAGCAACACTGAAACAATTTACTACTAGGAGAGTTGCGGCGCCCCGACGGGTATATAATCGGGTTGTGCGGGACGCCGCGTTTTTTGCGTTCTGGATAATATCCACAACTCAATATTAGTATTTGCGGTCGCCGATTACCTTGGCTGCAACTTCCATTGGGAATACGCCTTCTTCAACAACCAGCTTCTTTGGAAGTTTTTCGCCGGCACGGTAAGCATCGATAGCATCAAACAGTGCAGGTCCGAGAAGTGGGTTACATTCAACTGTACAGTTGAGTTTACCGGCAACCATTGCTTCAAACGCACCCTTTACGCCGTCGATAGAGACGATAACAATATCCTGTGAAGGCTTGAGACCTGCTTCTTCGATAGCCTGGATAGCACCGATAGCCATATCGTCATTGTGAGCGAAGACAGCGTCAACGTTATCATAAACCTTGAGCAGAGCTTCCATAACCTCTTTACCCTTTGAACGGCGGAAATCACCACTCTGAGAAGCGATAATCTTCATGCCGGGTTCATTGGCGATAGTATCAGCAAAACCCTTCTTACGGTCAATAGCTGCAGATGAACCAGGTGTTCCCTGAAGTTCGATAATGTTGGCCTTGCCGCCGGTCTTCTCAATCAGCCACTTTGCAGCATTGATAGCTTCAAGTACGAAATCACCGGCAACGAGGGTTACATACAGTGAATCATCATCAACCTTGATTGAACGGTCAGCGAGAAATACTGGAATATTAGCTCTCTTGGCAGCCTTCAGTACAGGTTCCCAACCGGTTTCAACTACAGGAGCGAGGATAATAGCATCTACCTTCTGAGCCACAAAAGCACGAAGAGCCTTGATCTGGTTGGCCTGTTTTCCCTGACCGTCTGAGAACTTCAGATTGATGCCGCGTTCCTGAGCTGTAGATTTTACAGATTCGGTCTCAGCCACACGCCATGAACTTTCAGCACCGATCTGCGCGAAACCAACAGTAAGAGGTTTAGCATAGGATACAGTACAGGTTAGAAGAACTGCAAGACCAACTGCAAGTGTTTTGAAAAAACTTCTCATAATTAATACTCCTTAAAAATAATACAAACAATGACAACCAAAATAATCCACCAATTGGGATAACACTATATGTTACTGAACATCACACGTATTTATTTGAAATCAGGAAGCCTAGTCTTCGGCATCAGGAATCACTCTCACTGCCGCGGGTGAGAACCCGCTGCATCAGGATGAAGATCAGCAGCAGCACCCCGATAGCGATTCGCAGCCACCAGGAGTTCAGACGTCCGTCAAACATCAGCGCACACTGGATCGTACCGTAGATCAATACACCCATCAAAGTACCCACGACATAACCGACACCGCCGGAGAGCAGCGTACCGCCGATAACCACACTCGCGATCACATCCAGCTCAAGGCCGACACCGTTGGAAGGATTACCCGACCCGGTGAAGAAGGTATACAGCACCCCGCCCAGAGCCGAGCACATACCGCAGATACCGTATACCGCCACCTTGACGATTCCAACAGGCAGCCCCATCAGCAGTGCGGAATCCTCACTTCCCCCTATTGCATACACACTCCGTCCAAAACGCGTCAGATGCGCCACATACATCCCGATAACAAATACTATCAGAAAGAAGATGGTGCTGGCCGGCAGAAACGCCTCGCTGTTGATCCAGAGATTAAGATCATCCAGCACCCAGTCATAAAACTTGTTGGAGATACCGATAGACTCCATATTCACCATGAATGCCGCGCCGCGGGCGAAGAACATACCGCCGAGAGTCACCAGAAACGGCTGCATCTTGAACTTATGAATCAGGATACCCTGAAACAGGCCGAAGATCAGGCCGAGAAAGACCGCAAGCAGAATAGCCAGTGGCGGGCTGTACCCCTTCTCCGCCATTGAAGCTATAAGAATTGTCGAGAAAGCGAATACCGAACCCACAGAGAGGTCGATTCCACCGGTCAGGATAACAAAGGTCATGCCGACAGCAATCACCCCGAGATAAGCATTATCCGACAGGATATTGGTCATCGTCAGAATGGAAAAGAAATTATCATAAAGAACCGATGCTATGGTATAGAGAACTATCAGTACCGCCGCAGTGGCAAAGAGCGGTATGTATTTTCGATTAAATATTGCATTCATTACGCCCTACTCCTCCTTACTACGGACATGATCATCCTGCGGAATTCTTCAGACTGCAGCAGACAGACCAGAATAATAACTATTGATTTCGGCACCGCGGTAATTGCCGGAGGCACACCGAGGAAGTACATCGTAGTAGTCAGAGTCTGAATCAGCAAGGCTCCGATAAGTGAACCGATAAGATTGAATTTTCCGCCGGTCAGCGAGGTTCCGCCGACAACCACCGCGAAGATCGCATCCATCTCCATGGTCTCACCTAACTTGATGGTATCAGCGGCCTTGATGTTGGAGGTCGCCACCAGCCCGGCGATACCCGCACAGAGCCCGGAGAAGCCGTATACCACCATCTTGACCACCTTGGTGTTGATACCGGCAAAGCGGCTCGCGCGTTCATTGTCACCGACCGCCTCGATAAATACTCCCACCGCGGTCTTACGGGTGATAAAGATTGAGATCACCGTCATTATCAGCACGATCGTCAGAGTAAACGGCAGCATCAGGAAATGCCCGTTACCGAGGAAGACAAAGTCCTCATCCTCGAAGGTATAGATAAAGCCGTTGGTGATCAGGAGCGCAATACCTCTGGCAGTCACCATCATGATCAGTGTCGCCACAAACGGCTGCAGACCGATATACGATACCAGCACCCCGTTGACCAGACCGATTATCACCGTTGCCACCAGCGCAATCGCCACAATCAGTGCAAAGGAATAGTCGGATTCATTTACCAGCAGCGCCCCGATTGAACCGGAAACCGCCATAATCGAACCCACCGAGAGATCGATACCGCCGGTGGCGATGACCAGAGTCATACCGATAGCCAGCAGCATGACCTTCGAACCCTGATTGATAATATCAATGGTCGTACCGTAGAGGTAGCCGTTCATTATCTCTATTTTGAAGAAGCCTTCCCCGTACAGCCCGTTAAAGACAAAGAGGAGGACCAGCCCCATAATCGGCCAGAGTAACCTGTTTGACATAATTCTATCCGTCACCTTCATACCGACTTCCTTTCCTCACTAACCTCAGAAGCAATAATCTGCATAATCTTCTGCTCGTCAATCTCATCCCCGATCAGTTCACCGATCTTCTTGCGGTCACGCAGGACACTGATCCGGTCACAGACACGGACCACCTCTTCAAGCTCGGAGGAGATGAAGAGCACCGCCACGCCGTCATCACTCAGCTTATTGATCAGCTTCTCGATCTCAGCCTTGGCACCCACATCGATACCGCGGGTCGGCTCATCAAGGATTATCAGCTCAGGCTGCACCGCCAGCCAGCGCGCCAGCAGCACCTTCTGCTGATTACCACCGGAAAGATTCTTGATCGCCGCCTCCGGTGACGGAGTCTTGATCTTCAGTGCCGAGATATAATGCTCCGCAATGGCAATCTGCTCGGAAGTCTTGATCTTGCGGAGCAGCCCACGCTTGGCCTGCAGCGCCAGAATGATATTCTCACGTACCGACAGATTCGGGATAATACCCTCGCCCTTACGGTCCTCGGAGCAGAAACCGATACCCCGGCGAATCGCATCCATAGGTGAACCCAGACGGGACTCACGATTATTTATCCGGGTTGACCCGGAGGTTCTGCTGTCGGCACCGAAGAGCAGCCGCGCTGTCTCGGTACGTCCGGAACCGAGCAGCCCGGCCAGACCGACAATTTCACCCTTTTTAATACTCAGATCCAGAGGATCGACTGCACCGATACGCCCGAGATCCTCGGCCACCAGAAATTCCTCGCTGGTCAGCGGTTCGCGGTGCCTGCCCTTGAGCTCAATACTCTCCAGATCCTCTATCTCCTTGCCGAGCATCTTGGAGATGAGCTTGAGCTTCGGCAGATCCTTGATATCATAGTCCCCGACATAGCCGCCGTTACGCAGCACGGTGATCCGGTCACACACCTGATAAACCTGCCCGAGGAAATGGGTAACAAAGACAATCCCCAGCCCCTGATCACGGAGATTACGCATCACCTGAAACAGCGCCTCAACCTCCTTCTCATCCAGACTCGAGGTCGGCTCATCGAGAATAAGAATCTTCGCATCAATATCCAGAGCCCGGGCAATTGCCACCATCTGCTGCACCGCCATTGAGCAGTGCGAGAGCTCCTTGGTCACATCCAGATCATAGATCCCCAGACGTGCCAGCGCCCTGCGGGCATGAGCATTGATCTCCTTCCAGTTCAGACAGCCGTACTTCTTGGGCTGACGTCCGAGCAGAATATTCTCCGCCACCGAGAGGGTGCGGATCAGATTCACCTCCTGAAACACCGTACTGATACCGTAGCTCTCAGCCTCAAGCACCGACTCCGGACAGACCTCCTGATCCCCGAGTTTCATGCTGCCCTCATCCCGCTGATAAACTCCGGTTATCACCTTGATAAGGGTTGATTTACCGGCACCATTCTCACCCATCAGCGCATGAATCTCACCGGCTTTGAGTGAAAACTCCACCCCGTCGAGCGCTTTTACCCCGGGAAACTCCTTCTTGACGTTTTCCACCCTAAGTAAGACGTTCTCTTGGTTCATAACCTCTCCTAACCATTAAAAAATCATAAAAATCTGCTGCGCGGTCCTGCCAGTGGTTCGGTCAGACACTACCCGCCGCCGACCGGGAGCGGACACCCGCACCAAAAATTTTTTACACATATCTGCTTCCCCACTCACAACTAGTGTACCATTTTTTAAGAATATCATCAGATTTATGCTAATACCTTTGAATCCAAGAGGTTAACCAGTTATATTTTTTAACCTTTGTTTAAATAAATTATCCCTGATGCACACATTTCACACGCTGTTGCACAGACTGTAAATGCACACTTTGTGCAAATTCTGCCCAGATTAAATTTGACTAAGCCGGATTAGAGAGCATACTTAACCATAGATTGTCATAATTTACCGCTGTAGAATCAGCGGCCGCTGTGAGTTATACCGGTAAAGCAGGGCTGCTATTACTCTTTTCCGCAGAATAGAAACGCGGCTGCAGGAAGATTTTCCGCCGCTGCCGCCGGTGTGCAGTAATGGCACCGCGGTTTGACAATACCTTAATCATAGCTAAATTTTATTATTATCAGCAGCCAGAGGGACAGAAACCCCCATGAATAAAAGCATTGTAATTGTCGATGATCAGGAACGTATCCTCAAAAGCCTCAAGCGCAATCTGGCCAAACTGGACTATCAGGTTGAGTGCGCCCAGAACACCGCCCAGACCCTGGAACTGCTCCAGCAGAAGCAGGCTGATCTGGTACTGCTGGATGTCATGCTCGGCAAGGAGAAGGGAACCGAACTGCTCCAGCTGATAAAATCCCGCTACCCCGATATCACGGTGATCATGATCACCGGACACGGCACCATCGAGATGGCGGTTGAAGCAGTCAAACTCGGCGCCTATGATTTTCTGGAGAAGCCCCTGCTCTTCAATAAACTGCTCATCACTATCGAACGGGCCTTCGAACTCAAGAAGATCAAGCAGGAGAACCGCTCCTATCAGCAGATTAATGCCGCCAGCTTCATCACCAGTGACCCCGAGACCAGAGATATCGTCGAACGGGCCCGGCGTATCGCCGGCACGGATCTGCCGATACTGATCTACGGTGAGAGCGGTACCGGCAAGGAGGTTCTGACCAAGGAACTCCACGCCGTCTCCCCGCTCAGCGCCAAACCTCTGATTCAGGTAAACTGCGCCGCCATTGCCGAGAGCCTGCTCGACAGCGAGCTCTTCGGACACACCCGCGGCTCCTTCACCGGGGCGACCTCGGACTACTCCGGTGTCTTTGAGAAAGCCTCCGGCGGCACCCTGCATCTGGACGAGATAGCCGATATGTCACTTGAGACCCAGGCGAAGATCCTCCGCGTGCTCGAGAGCGGCGAGTACAAGCGGATCGGTGAGCAGCGGATCAGACAGGCTGATATCCGCTTCATCGCCTCGACCAATATAGATCTTGACGAGCGCGTCAGAGAGGGGCGGTTCCGCCAGGATCTGCTCTTCCGGCTCAATGCGGCGGTCATCCGCATCCCGCCGCTGCGGGAGCGTATCTGCGATGTTTTCATGATCGCCGAGCATTTCCTGAAGAAGAAAAGTCTGCTGCTGGGCAAGGATTTCGAGCTCTCGGAGGAGGTCAGAGTCGCCTTCAGCGGGCACAGCTGGTACGGCAATGTCCGCGAGCTGCGCAACACCATTGACTACGCCAGTGCCGTCGCCGCCAGCAATGTCATCCAGCTGCGTGATCTGCCGGAGAGCTTCTTTGCGGTGGTCACCGAGCAGACCGAGACGGACGAGGCCGATTCGACCAGTGTCACCCGGCGGATTATCCGTGACAGCAATCACGAGCGGTGCAAGATCCTGCAGGCGCTTGAAGACGCGAAATACAATAAGAAACGCGCCGCGGAACTGCTCAAGATCAGCCGGCGCTCACTCTACAACAAGATCGCCAAGCATAAAATAGAGGTCTAGTATGCCCAGAATAAACAACTTCCTCAAGCCGCCGCTCTTTATCGAACTCCGGCACGTCACCTATACCGTTTCGAGCGAACCGATACTGAGCAACCTCAATCTCAGGATTGAGCCCGGCACGGTGCACGCGCTGGTCGGTAAACACGGCGGGGGCAAATCTACCCTCTGCAAGATTCTCTCGGGTCTGCTCACCCCGACCGGCGGCATGATCGCCATCGACGGCGAGTTCCAGTACCGCTGGAGCTTCTCCCGTGCCCGCCGTCACGGCATCGTCTATATTCACCAGTACTTTCACCTGCTCGAACACCTCAGCGTCATGGAGAACTTCCTCGTCACCCGCCGCTCGCTGACCGATCTCTTCTACATCAACCGGTCACGCCTGCGCCGCCGGGTCGAGGACATTCTCGAGGACAGCGGTTTTGATATCTCGGTGAACACCGATATCCGCAACCTCCCGAAGTCCAAAAGCGTCGCGCTCAGTGTGATCCTCCAGCTCGCGCTCAACCCGCGCCTGCTCATTCTCGACGAGATTCTCGACCGGCTTGATGCCGATGATCAGGCGAAGATCATCGCCCTCCTGGACAAGCACAAGCAGCGCGGCCTCTCGGTACTCTGGGTCACCCATAATATCGATGACGTCGGCAACTTCGCCGATACCATCTCGGTCTTCCGTAAAGGCACGATCATCTTTACCAATCCGACCAACACCATCGACAAGCGTAACCTGATCAAACTCAGCTACAACCAGATCAGCCGGGACACCGTCACCGACAAGGATATCTCCGATTTCTACAATCTGCTCCGCTATAACGAGGCGATACTCCTGCATCTGCCGGTCAACCTGCTGGTACTCGACCAGAAGCTGAACATCAAGCTGATAAACCACCGCGGGCGCAGCTTCTTCTCGGTCGAGTCGGAGGAAGGCTACACCCTCAGCAGCCTGCTGGGAGCGGAGAACATCGCCCTCACCGAACGTATCGCCAACGCCATGAAAGAGAAGAAGGAGATAACCTTCTACGAGCTGCCGATGCTGATCAGCGAGCACCACCACGAGGTAAACCTCGTGATCTACCCGATCATCGATGATGCCGACTACATCGGCTGTATCCTGATCTTCGAGGATGTTACCGAGAAGGAGTACCTGCGCAAACAGGCGATTCTCTCCGAGCGCCTCTCCTCGATCGGTCTCCTCGCCGCCGGGGTGGCGCATGAGATAAACAACCCGCTGGAGGTAATCTCCAACAATCTCAACTACCTCCGCTTCGATGATGTGCCGGTAGAGGAGAAGGAAGAGGTTGTGAGTGAGCTCGAGGACGAGGTACTGCATATCAAGCGTATCCTGAAGAATATCTTCCTGCTCTCCGACCGCCAGCAGATGAAGCGCAGCAGCTTCGACCTGTGCAAGCTGATAAACCGTCTGCTCCACCTGCTCAAGCACAACGCCGGCACCCAGAATATTCATATCGCCTTCCGGCAGGAGTCGGAGCTGATAGTGATCACCGCCAACCAGACCGAGATCCGGGAGGTGATTCTGAATCTCGTCAAGAACAGTATCGACGCGCTTGAGGACGGCGGCGAGATCGAGATACTGCTGGAGAAGAATGAAGCGGAGAATCACGTCCGGATCATCCACCGCGACAGCGGCCCCGGCATCGACAGCGAACTGCTGCCGGACATCTTCCTCCCGTTCTCCACCACCAAGCACGACAAGGAGAGCAACATGGGACTCGGCCTCTCCATCGTCTACAACATCATCCAGAAACACTCCGGCAAAATCACCGTCGAAAACCTCCCGCGCGGCGGCTGCCAGTTCACTATCACCCTCCCCCTAGGCACCCCGCAATAACCAGCCCCTGCTTCTGCCCCGAAATATTCCCCCGAAAAACCCCGATTACCCTTCACATCAAACCGCAATAATATATAATAAAATTCTCAGACACAAACCATCCGGGGAATACCATAATGCAGACCAAACCAAACAAACCAAGCAAGTTAACCAGATTGACACCAAGCCTCCGCCAGTACTGCGCCATAATCTTCCTGACTCTTATCAGCACCCTGAGTATCAACTGGCTCATAATACATCCCATTAGTATTATCGCCAATAACCCGCTAAACAGTTATATAATTCCAGTACTCCTGCTGCTAGCCTCCTTCTACATCATAGTAGTAATCACCAAACTTCTGATCGGGAAACGCCACATCACCTATTACTGTAATCTAAAATTTCCACCTATAATTTTTACAACAATGCTCATTTCATTTATTTATTATATTACTCATTGGGATAAGATCAAAGAATCAACAAAATATCTCACCCAAAATAACCCTATTATTTTTTTTATAATGCTAATCACAGTCGTTTCTTTTATCGTATTACTAACGAATAAAATAAAATTATATTATAAAAGTCATAAATCAAAAAACAAAGATTCATCTAAAATATCACCCAACGAAAATAATACGAGTAATATTACCAACAGCTATGATCCCAACAAAATCCACAACTGGAACAAGAAGGACTGGGACAAGTTCCTCAAAGGCACCCAGCCAATAAAAACACCAGCAGACGACCATCTTGATATCGCCAGCCGTGCGGAAAACGTAGCCAACACCATTATCAACAAAACTAAACACTAAAGTGGTCTAATCTGTCAAGACAAAATAATAGGTTGTTTAAGGTGGAACTTACTCTTGCAGTAATGGAGCGCAGGGCGTAGCCCGAAGCGGAATTACTGCAAGAGTTCAAACTTCTACGCCACATCGTTACTCGCACCTCTCTCGTTAAAATACACCTCTCTCGGCGTGCGCTTGCTCAAGCTGGAGTGCCTTCTCTCGTTATTGTAATATTCAAAATACTTCTCCAATGCATCATACGCTGCAAAATAATTTTCATATTCAGTCAGGTAGACTTCTTCATATTTCAAGGTACGCCAGAGACGTTCAATCATGATATTATCAAACGCTCTGCCTTTGCCGGACATGCTTATCCAGATCCTGTTTTCTTTCAGCACTTCGGTAAAGCTCTTACTCGTATATTGAGTACCCTGATCTGTATTAAAAATCAGTGGATTCGACTCCTCAAGTGCATTCTTCAATGCATTCACACAGAAGCTGCTGTCCATCGCCATAGAAAGCTCCCACGAAATCACATAGCGGCTATGCCAATCCATAACAGCTGTCAGGTATGCATTACCATAACGTAGTGGAATATAGGTTATATCACTCACCCAGACCTGATCAACCTTGTCGATATCCATATCACGCAACAGATACGGATATACTTTATGCTCGATGTTTTTAGCGGTGAAATGCTTCTTTGGATATATCGCCTGTAAGCCCATCTCCCGCATCAAGCGCCTGACTTTATGCCTCCCGATTTCAAAGCCAGCTCTTCTCAAATCATCAGTAATTGTGCGAGAACCTTTAAAAGGATGTTTGAGGAATAGATCATCAATCATCTTTTTAATTTCAAAATCATGCTCATCCTCAGCATAAGATTTGTAATAATAGGCAGAGCGTGAGATCTCTAACAGCTCACATTGCCTTGAGACTGACAGCTTAGCTTTATTTGGCTCAATCATGCTACTCTTTTTCTTAACCGAGAAATTCGTCAGATTTTTTTTTAAGCCAGTCGTTCTCAATTTTCAAACGACCAATCTGCTCATATAGCTTTACTTTTTCATCTTCATCTTTGACAACTTTTTTCTTACGTTTATCAGAGAAGATCTCAGGCAGTCCTTCAAGCATAGATTTCTTCCATTGCCTGATCTGGTTCGGATGAACTTCAAATTTAGCGGATAACTCTGCGATAGATCGATCACCTTTAATCGCTTGCAGAGCGACTTTTGCTTTAAAATCAGCAGTAAAACTCTTTCTCATAGATAGTTCCTTTCGCTATAAATATTATTGGAAATATCCACCTTATTCAACTGTACAGTTTTATTAGACCATTATACACACAGATACTATTGGCAATCATATAACCAGCGGCACCGGTATCGCCCTCACCGGCGACTTCGGCACCGGTAAAAGCTCCTTCATCAATCTGATAAGCTATTATCTACAAGTACAAGCAAAACCCTCCAAGACACACGCACAAATAATCGAAATCCGCCTCCAGCTCTGGGACAACAGCAAGCACCTCGCCGGTTATATCCTCGCCGAGATTCTCCGTGAACTCTCCGCCCATGTCGACTGCCTCCTGCTCAGCCGCCTGCCGGAGCGCTACCTGCAGAGCCTCGCCGGAGCTCACCCCGCGCTTTCGCTACTCAATCTCTGCACTACCACCTCAGAAAACGACATAACCCTGATCGAACAGCTCGACACCGTCCTCGCTTCAAACAACTTCCACCTCGTCCTCTATATCGAAGATATCGACCGCAATATTGCAAAAGAAAAAATTCTGCAGGAACTCCCAGCCCTGCTCGACAAATTCCTAGACCTCAATAATATCACCTACATCGTCGCCATCTCCGACAACGAAGAATACCTCAACACCATCACCCGCATCTGCCCCGACAAATACTCACTCGGCACCAACACCAACCCCGATGTCATCCGCTACCGTCTTCACGACTTTCTGGAAAACCGTCTTCGTAAACCTGATTTTCTAATTAATAACGACTCCCATATAAATCATTTCTACACCGGTAACCCCGCAGAAAAACTAACAAATATTGACAATTACATTCCAGACGCACCCTTTATGAGCCTAGTAAACCTCATCACCAATCTCCGCTCCCTCAAACAGATTCTCAACAAAACTGCAGATATCTGGGCAAGCCTCCGTGGTGAAATCTCAAAATACGACGTCATCTGTCTCGCCACCATCGAACTGTTCTACCACCAGACATTCACATTTATTACTGAAAACTTTTATGATTTGCGAACACACGGCAGTACGGCTCTATTCTCCAATGATAAAAACAAGGCTAACAGTGAAAGTGAGGAATATAATACCGAAAGCACCGCTTATAAATTAGCCAAATACCTCAATAATATTACAACAGGAAACGATAAGCACAATATTTATGTAGTTGCGAAATGTTCATTTTTAATAAATTTAATTTGCTATATATTTCCTTCAAAATCATTACATAAATTATACGATTATGATAATAACCAATATCATGATTGCCAATTAATGACTTCAAAAAACATCAACTATTTTCATCGTTACACAATCATGAATATATTAGAAATGCCTGTAGATTCCGATCAAAACATAATACAACTTATTGATAAAATTGAAAATTTAAATGATTTCAAAAATTTAGCTCAAAGATTATTATCCAACACAAAATTTCGTAATAGTTTCATCACTTTTGCAAACAAAAAGTTAAACTTTCCAGTCATTAAAGAACTATTTATTTCAATTATAGGGGAGCAAACTGAGAACTCGTCAACAAACCAAGCGTTAACCAAATTAATTAAAGAGCTACCAGTAAATCTTTATTCTGGAAATCCACGTGATTACATATGTAACAATAACAAATGTTTTATGAATGAAGATAAATATAATATAGTTATTAGCCTCTACCCTGAATTAATAACTAAATCATTTTTTACAAACTCCGGTATAACATCATTAATTAATCTGAATTTTTTTGATTTTATTAATTATACAGAATTTGAACTAGAAGATTATGCTGACTTATATATAAAAACAATAATAAATCCAATACGAAATCATTTTAACAATGATCTCGATAGTTTCATAACATTTATTAATACTAAAAATTATCAGTCCTTAAAAAATTTAATTATGCTTGATATATTAGTTAATGATAAAATATTTGACAAAAATGATATTTCTAAAAATCAAAAAATACAGATTGAACCAATAACCATTTTTCTTAATCAAATATTTTCGATATTATTAAAACAAGCTTCTTACAAAAAAGAACTTTACTTACAATTAATCCCGTTTTTTTCAAATTCAACATTTTTGACTCATCAAATATGCCCTTTTATAAAAGAATTTACTATATTTAATTATGAAACTTTAAACAAAGCACATAATTTCTACTCAAATATATCCAAAGAATATCTTATGACATTTGGAATCACAGATATTAATGATCAAACCGCAATAAAATCTAATACGAGTAAATTATTAGAAAAATTAGAAAAATTAATAAATACTATTAATAATAATTAAATTGCTTATTAAAAACTCAGACCAAAGCCTACACTAACAAAAATCGCAGGAGTAACAACCCTGCGACCAAAACCACCTGTAAATTATCTCTTAAATCTCACCCCAGCCCTTAAAACGTCCCAAATTCCTACGAATCCGGCATCATGGCATCCTCCGCTCCAGTTCCTCCGCCCCACTCTTCCTCTTCAATACTTACTAACAGCAACTGCGGCACCATTCCTCAACCTTCACGCTCCCGCAGCCCGGCCAAAATAAACGGCAACTGCCCAAACAGGCAGCTGCCGCAGTAACCCCAGACTGACTTTATACTACATCAGCTATCAATCCCCGGCTCACCCGTCCGAGGTCACGATCTGATGCATGATATAACTGCAGAGAACAGCGGCATACCCCTTATCACGCAGCAGATACGGATGCAGCTCGATCCCGCCCTCTCGCAACAGAGTTGCGCTCAACTCCGGAGAAAAGCTTCCGGCACACCATACACTCCCGCCCTTGCGTTGCAGCTGCCGGAGCAACCCGCGATCCGCAAGCTTCGCCGCATCCGCGTAGTCACAGGGGATAAAGAGCAGCACCTTCCCGTCCTTCGCCGTAGCACAGATACCGTAGTCATTGGTATGCAGCTCCGCCACCTCCTCCCGTCCGGTATGATAGCTCCAGAGAAACAGCAGCTGATAAAAGAAATAATCCGCCTCACTCACGGTGGCAGCACCAGCCATTCTCTTCACCACCCGCAACAGCCGCGGCGCAGCGCTGAATTCACCGAGATAATATACCGCGTAGGTCTTCTGCCGCGGGGTATAATTCGGATTACTCAGAAATTTCAGGCACGGCTCAAACCTGTCATCATCCGCATCAAGCCCGAACTTTTCTGCCATGACCTTCTCCAGCCAGATTATCAGTTCAGCAGAAGGCAATCTCCTGATCTGCTGCTCATAGGTCGCCACTCCCTGACTTCCAACGGTTGAGCTCAGACGTAGAAATAATGCGCCGCCAGTGACGATAGCATACGCCGGCATTATGGTCAGCTGCCGGCCCAGCCAGCGCTTCCGTGCCGGCTTCTCCAGAAACCCGCGCAGATACGGATTCTTGGAGTAGACATCAAGATGGAGTTCATACGCGATCTCCCGTGCCTGCTCCCCGGTCATACCGTCACCCGCGTCTCCCAGATCTTCCCCGGTGCTGCTCCGCTGCGGGCGCACGAAAATCCCCTTGACCCCGCGCCCCATAAACCGCCCGACCCGACCCAGAGCCTGCCCCGTCGCCACCGCCGAATCCCCGGGATGCACAACAAGCTGCTTCCAGCCTTTACCGATAGCAACTACTGAATTCTTTCCACCGGCATAGACCTGGCTGCCCTCATCCTGACGCCGGTACTCCGCAATAATCCCGATCTCCCGGGTCATTTTATACAGATTTAATATCCCGGATACCGGATACTCTCCCTCTTCGCCCTTCAACCTCACCAGAAAGTCAAGATACTGCCCATGCGGCGCAGCAGCTGCGGACACCATATAATCCTGATTATCCAGCACCATGAATTCCGCAAGCGCGTTCAGCTCGCCAGGGTTCCCCTCCGGCTGCTCGGCAAAAGCCTGATACCCCAGAAACAGCAGGTAGTATATCAGCAGCTCAACGATAATAAGTTTTATATATCCCATGTAACACCCTGTAATTATATCCTTCGCAATTCGGCAATCAAATTATTAAAATGATTAAGTACTCAATCAATATACCGCTAAAAAAATTTCCGCCTACTTCACAACCCAGCCCGACAAGACCGGATAATCAGCACACCAACCCATATATATACTGCTCAAAAGCCTTGGTAATAATCACTTCCAGATCCTCACGCTCTCCCATCATCTCCCAGACAGTGTAATTAATATTGAATATTCCGAAAAGCGAGTGCAACGCAATCTTAATATCAAAATCCTGCCGGAATATTCCTTTCTCCTGCCCTTCTCTGAAATACGATTCCAGCGGCGCTACCGATTCAGCCATCCGCCTGAGGACATCCGGTTCACGGCTGAGATCCATGGAGAACACATGCTTGGCGCGTATCTCGGTAAGTTCAGGATTATCAAGGGCATACTTGACCAATCGTTTCCCGAAGATTCTGATCTTATCTATCGGGTTCTCAGTTCTGGACATCTCCGCAGTATACGCCCGCAGCTCCTCCGCCGACATCTCAGAACTATTGAAAACAATCGACCAGAACAAATTCTTCTTGGTCTTGAAGTGATGGAAGATAATCCCCTGCGATACTCCCGCCTCCTTGGCAATACGTTCAGTACTCGTCCGCTCATAGCCGTTTTTCGCAAACAGCCTGGTCGCCGCCTTTATGATATTTGCAATCGTCTTCTCCTGCTTGAGCTGCCTTACCGACCTCCCTGTACCGCCTTTGCCCACCATTTCAACTCCCTTACGTAATATTAATTGATTGACCACTCAACCATTCTAGTAAACTGCCAGCCGTTTGTCAACACAATCCGTATTATTTTCTTCAAAATTGTATTATTCATAAGCAAATACTCAATTACACCTCTTAGAAACCAAAACATTACCGGTTATATCTCCTGTAATATCAGAAAGTTAGCTTATAAAAACTAATTACCCGCCCACTCACGGACAAAATATAAAAAAACCGCAGGGACAACAACCCCTGCGGCCATAAACCACCTGCAAATTGTCACTCAAAGCGTGACTCCACCCTCTAGAACTTCCCGAACTCCTCCGCATCAAGCAGCTTGGTGTCCTCAGCACCGGCACCGCCGCCCCACTCCGGCTCTTCCGCGTTTGACAGCGGCAGCTGCCGTACCGGCGCCGCCTTCGGCACCGGTCTACGCTTCTTCCTAACCTGTACGTTCTCGCCTTTGAGCTTGAAGTGGCCGATAAGTCCGCTCATATGTCGCGCCTGACTTGATAGTTCCTCGGCCGCGGCCGCACTCTCCTCGGCTCCGGCGGTATTCCGCTGAACCACCTGATCGACCTGTATCAGACCGTCATTAACCTGTGACAGCCCTTCGGCCTGCGCCCGGGAGGACACCGCAATCTCCGCCACAATGTCCGAGGTCTTGCCGATACCAGCAACAATCTCGCTCAACGCCTGCGCGGTCTTCTCAGCTATTGCCGTTCCGTTCTCACCCTTCTGAACACTGCCCGCGATCAGTGTCGCCGTCTCCTGCGCCGCCTTGGCACTCCGTGCGGCGAGGTTACGCACCTCTTCAGCAACCACCGCGAACCCCTTGCCGTGCTGTCCGGCCCGGGCCGCTTCGACCGCAGCGTTCAGCGCGAGCAGATTTGTCTGAAAAGCGATCTCATCAATAGTCTTGATAATCTTACTGATGTTCTGACCGGATTCATTGATCTCCTGCATCGCCAGCACCATATTCTCCATCTGCCGGCTGCCCTCATCCGCCGCATGCCGGGCTGAAGCCGCGAGCTGATTAGCGTTTTCAGCATTCTCCGCATTCTCACCGGTACGGGTTGAGAGATCACTTATACCGGCACCAATCTCCTCGATCGCCGACGCCTGCTCGGTAGAGCCCTGCGAGAGATCCTGCGCCAGCGTCGACACCTGACCCGAGTCGGTCTCGATCTTGAGTCCCGCCTCATTTATCTGCGCAAGTATCTCGTTGAGCCTGCTGGTCATGTTGAGAAGCGCCCGCCCCAGCACATCCTTATCAGAAGCAAGGGTAATCTCACGGGTCAGATCACCGTCGACTATCGCCTCCGCCAGTTCGGCCCGCTGCTGCAGACTCTCGGCCATTCCGTCGAGTGCCAGTGCCAGCGTACCGATCTCATCACCCCGGCCGAGCTCCAGCCGCCCTGACAGATCACCCTGCCGCACGCTCTCGGCAAACTTTATTGACTTGAGCAGATCCCGGGTGATCGGACGCACCAGCAGAATGATCATCACAATCAGCACCACCACCACTACCCCCGCGATGATAATACTGTTACGGTTGAGCGCTCTGGTACTGCTGAAGATATCATCCAGATTTGCAGTGGTCACTATCACCCACCCGGTTATCGGCTCGGTGTTGAAGCTGACAATCTTCTCACTCCCGTTATAGTTATAGATCAGCGTACCGTTCTTCTGCGCCATGATTTTCTTGCCCCAGTCGGTATCCGCGATATTGAGTTTGAGGATCGCGTCCTTATCAGGATGTGCCGACATCATACCCCGGCTGTCGGTCATATAGGCATACCCCTCATCCCCGATCTGTATCGGATTTACAAAGTCATCCACGAACTTAACCAGTTCAATGGCGGTACTCAGCACCGCCACCACCTTGCCGTCGACCTTGAGTGGCTGGGCGATCAGAAATAGCGGCAGTCCGGTGACCTTACCCCTGAGCACATCGCTGATATTAGCCTCACCTTTGATCGCCTTCTGAAAATACTCTCTGCTGGTAAGATCGATCCCGACCGCTTTGGGATTGGAGTTAGCAATTATCTTCCCGTCAGCATTTATAAGCGTCATCGAATCATATATCTCACCATAGAGATCGATAAACTCTTTCATATAGGTATTGACCGCCTGGGTCTCCTGCGGTGTCGGATTCTTATTCAGCGCCAGATCAATAAAAATCTGGTTCTTTGTCTGCTGCACCAGATCAGAACGCAGATCATCGATCCAAGCTGTAACCTTGGTTCTCAGACCGGTGGTAGTCGTCTCGAGATGGCCGGTAATAATCTTATTTACGATATTACCCACCGACCTCGCGGACAAAAACACGGTAACCGCCATTCCAATCACTATCAGCCCGGTGATAGGCAACAGGATACGGTTACGAAACGATAATGCTCTCATTAAAATTCCCTTCTTTCAGTACACGGAAATACACACTTTACTACACCCATTAATTAATACCAGCACCGCTCGACGCAGTTTATACGCACCTGAAAACCGGTTACGCTTATTACCGTAATACCTATCCGGTAATACTAAGGCGATATACGTATCAGGACACCTGATATTCACAGAATATTATTATCAAGTAAAATTTTAAAACACGTCAACACTGCTAACACTATACCAGATTATTTATTTTTCGAAATAGTATTCTATGAAATACCCAAAAAAATTTACCTATTTGTATACTTTCGCCCATAAACAGCATTTGATGCTGCCGCCAAATAGCAGGAGGCAGCCCCGAAAGGCTGCCTCCTGACTTCTCTCTCTGCTACATATTGCGCTCTTATGCACCAGTTTTTTTCCGATGTGGAAATACCGCCATAAATGAACCTATACCCAGAGCCACCATCACAGCGATCAGAATATATGAGGATATTGAATAGCCGTTAAAGTACTCAAAACTCCAGCCGAAGATTGTCGGTCCGATCGCACTGAAAAAGACCATAAACGCCATCCCCAGACCGTTGATCTGCCCCAGATGGGTTCGCCCGAAATACCGCGGCCAGACCAGACTGGAGAGCACACCGAACACTCCGGAAGCGATTCCGTTACCGAGGATGATCATCGTCACACTGTAGCTGGAGTTTGACAGCAGCACGACACCGAAGAGCAGCAGGATCAATCCGCCGATAAGCCCTAAGAGCAGCAGGTGCAGACGGTGCTTGAAGAACTTGGTATCGGAGAGGAAGCCCACACTCAGATTTACAATCACCCCGACAATAGCCGCATACTTGAACATGCCGAACGCTTCGTCATGCCCACGCCCCGCCACCTCAAAAATAGACGCGACATGGAAGGTCACCGCGGTAATAACCAGACTGTACATCGCCAGACTCAGATTGAAGATCCAGAAGGTATAATTATGCACTACCTCGGAATACTCCCACTCCTCCTCCCGGTCTTTCGCACTGGTCTGCTTGAGCTCATTCTGGTACTCTTCTTCGGTTATTCCGTCAGGCAGCAAGCCGCAGTCTTCTGGCTTATCACGGTAGAATATAAGTACAAACGCCGAAAAAGCGATCGCCACACAGCCGACCAGCACCCAGGTTCCGCGCCAGCCGAAACTGCTCTTGAGTGAATCGAATATCGCCGGAATATATGAGAAGGTAACCACAATAAAGATACCGAGAAAGGCGTTTATACGCCCACGCTTCTTGTCAAACCACTTCATCAGCATGGTTCTGCTGGAAAGCCCCAGAATTCCCTGACCGCAGAAACGGATCATCCAGAAGCCGATGGTAACCACCGCCATTGACGCCACGACACTGCTGCCGAAAATACCGGCGATACGGTCACAATTCGCCATATAGAAGAGGAACAGTCCCAATCCGATCACCGTCACCGATACTACCCGCCGCACCGAATACTTATCCAGCAGCTTTCCCGCCCGGCCGATCAGAAATGACGAAGCGATAGTTCCGATCATATACGCCAGACTCAACTCAAAGCGGGTTATCCCCAGATGCGCAACCAGATCATCGGTAAACGCCGACACTCCGATTGTCTGCCCCGGACCACTCATCAGCATACCCAAAGACGAACAGACAAAGATAATATACCCGTAAAAGAATGGTACCCTTGCCGGATCGAATGGAATTTTTGCTTTGTTAATACTCACACCGTCTCACAATCATAAATAATTTACAAAAAGTTTACAAATACCTAGATAGCACTCATTAAACGTCTATTATATGTAAAAGGATATAATAATATATAGTAATCTTATTTTATAATTTGAAGTTTCCACCCAAGAACCGTATACTAAAGTTAAAAACCGCGCTCAAAGGATAAATCATACACTGAAGAGCCGCAAACTCGACACCCGCTGATACCGACAGAAACGAGGTAAATTTCCCGATGCTACCCCAATGCAGCCGCTGTAAAGCTATCAATGTTCCTGCAGCAGAACTTGCCTTTCTAAAGACAGGGAATTCCTCATGGGATCTGGTCTGCCAGAAATGCATCAAGGAAGCCGGGATGGTCTGGAATAAACCCGGCGAACTCCGCTGGCTCGGATCCTACGCCGGTCTCTACGATCCCGACACCTACCGCCTGCTCAGCAGTATCAAGGAGCAAAATGGTCAGAAGCCCGATAAGATCAGCGAGAATGAACGGCGCTATGAACGGCATAAGATCGTGCTGCGCGGCTTCATTAAACGGCACGACGACACTCCCGAGATACTCGCGGTAATTGAGGATCTCTCCAAAGGCGGTCTGAGATTTGTCAGCAAATCCGAATTCAAGATCGCTGAAACCGCCAAAATCCGCATCGAGCAGAAAAAGGGAGAGAATGAGACCACCGATATTCATGAGAATATCGAGATTGTCAGGGTTATCCCGCAACGTAACGGCACCTTTGAAATGGGCGCCCGTTTCCTCTCCGCCGAAACCGCCGGTCTCGACAAAAAGTCCAAGGAGAAGAAGGACCGCCATGATATTCTTCTCAAGCTCCGCTACAAGCTTGATAACACGACTCCGGGCGTTACCGGCGCCGTACTCGAGCTCGGGCGGAAATCAGCCCTGCTGCTGCTGACCGATAAACTCGAAAAAGGCAGTAAATTCGCGGTCATGATCTCCGGTGAGACCGGAGTCTTCGCCAGACAGGAACTTAGCGGTATCGCCATGGTAAAAAGATCAGAACTGGTCTACTTCGAGAACTACGAGGTGCTGGTCGAACTCCAGAAGATCAAAATAAACAAACGCTGAATCCCCCGCTCTATTATTTGACAGCTTCCTCCCTCTCTGCCGGATAAACTTCAGACGGCTTCATACACCGGTTTCAGCATTTTACGCAGCTCAAGCATGCGGTAATACACCAGTATAATCAAAGCCCGGCCTCTCCAGATTTATATCCTGTCATCTGCTCATTCCGCGGCAATTACCCGGTTTTAACTGGAGCGGACCCGACCAGCATCTGCAATATATATTGACAATACCAGTAAAAAAGCTAAGATTATGCCAATAATACAACCGAAATGAAAGGAAACCCCATGAAACTCCTAGTACCACTGCTGGCATTGCTGCTTATCGGGACCACATACGCCGCGGACAATGATAAATCCCCGCAGCTTATTCGTTCTAAGCCGGTTGAATTCCGCACCTTACTTGCCACTGATCAGAGTCCGGCCGGAAAGATTTTCGAAGTCGAAGCCAAGAATATCTGGCAGCGGACAATGATCAAACTCCATAAAGGCGACGCTGTAATCATCGCCTACATGTACGGCAAATGGAGCGTAAATCCCAACCGTGAAGCACATGATGCCATAGGCTACCCTAACTCTCCAGTCGAAAACGACTCCTATGTCATGAAGATACATAACGAAGGAGCACTCTGCGGCAAGATTGGCAAGGACGGCAAACCCTTCTACATCGGCAACACCATGAAGGTCGTCGCGGAAAATGACGGAGAACTCTTCCTGATCGCCAATGACGATGTCAAATCCGCTGAGGGCGCGGGCTACAGCGACAATTCCGGAGCCCTCGGTATCGTCATCTATGAGCTCGGCCAAGACGAAGCCAACTAGCGTAACCGCAAATTTTACCCGTAATCTTTGGTAATTCACTGACGCTGCCCCGATCACGGGCAGCGTTATTAACGCAATCTCCGGCCCATCCCTCGCCGCAGGAACACCGCCGGATACCTGCCGCTTCCACCTTACCCTGCTAATAATAAATGCTGCCCCGCAACAGCGGGGTAGCACCTGAACTTATCGCTTCTAACAATGTCCGCAGCGGGGACTACTCGGCAGTCTCCTCCAAAGCCGCCAGGCGCTCTTGTACCGCCTGCAGGCTCCCTTCGAGCTGCTCTGCCTGCTGCCGGAGCCGGACAATCTGCTCCGTCCGGTCAATTACCGCTCCCGGCTGCAGCTGTGCTCCGGCACCAAATCCGCCTTTCATGCCGCGTCCGCGGCCGTAACCGCGACCATAACCGAGTCCGCATCCCAGACGCCGTCCCAGTCCCATACCCGCTCCCATACCGGTATTTGCCGGTATATTTGCCGCACATAGTCCCATACCGCGTCCAGTCATTGTTCCTGCCCCCAGTGGACCTGTTCCATCTCTTCCTGGCATTATACTTCCTCCTGTAATATTACTTAAAATAAACTTTAAAAACCGCGCCGCGTGCTATTCACGCACCAGCCCCGCACCGCAATTCGGGCAGCGCTGCTGTGTGCACGGCTGCCCGCGTTCATGCTCCTGGCGAAAACCGCATGACGGACAGACACAATAACCACCGGCACCACTGCCGAATCCACCCATCCTGCCATTACCGCCACCAGCAGAACCTCTACCATCACCTCCAGGCATCTTCCTGCCTCCTGTAAAAAAGACATAAACACTGACCAGCCTGCAGTGAGCGCCAATAACCCGGGATATCCCGCCACTGCGACTGCAATCTATCCTATCCAAGAAACGTGCCAAATCCCCAGACAAAACTCATAATTATTTTATCATCCTTATCCGCAACCACTTACACAATATCACACCTCAAGCCAGATCCGCCCTATAGTCGCAACGGCGCGACCAGAGCGGTACTACAGTCGCACCTCCCGCTACTCCGGCAAGACCGTACCGCTGCCATTACTCCAGTTCCACACTCCCGACACACTGCATACCAAAAATATTTATAAAAATAATCCGTCTTCTCCACTCTGCTGCAAGGTTTTTTACCGACAATACCACCTTGCAACTCGCACCACAACATAGAGTTAAAAAAATAGCCGGCAACATATCCCGCTACACCGCCACCGCTAATTCTGCCTTTCAGAACCAGGAATAATTATTTTCCTGAAATTTCCGCTGCAAGGTTTTTCAAGCCCTTTACGTATAATATAATGTGTGTGAATGAACAAAAACAAATGAGCTGTAGGTAAACCAGGGGTATGTTCTGCATTTTACATTATTTACCAATACCTACCAAATCTATATACGGGGTAACGCCGGTCATGCGTCGCCCCGTATATTTTTTACCTTCCTCCGCTACTCCGGAGCATCTCCAGCCCTTACCTCGACCATTCTAGATCTGTATTCCCAGACCGACCGCCGACATTTATCCGTATGCCCGGATCTAAACCGGAGTCAGCCCGCCTGAATGCTCCACCCGGAAGCTGTACCGTGTACCTCTAAACGCCGGCAGCGGCACCAATAATAAAAGGGTATGGCTTTCACACCATACCCCTTTACAATTCTACAAAATACACTTAATTACCTCTGAGGAGGTTGCGCATACAGGGTAAGAGATCCACGTAACGGGATATCAAAAACAAACTCACCTTTTTCCAGATCACGATTAATACACGGAGCGGTTAATCCAGCTTTAATAGTGTTGAGCTGATATTGACCTACAGGTTTCCCCACACTCTCAATGTTATGAGGAGCACCTTTACCATCATATAAAATACTTGGAATATCATTATTCATTGCCGTTCTCCTTTATCATGCATAAATCTCAATAAATTCAACCGATACCGCAACTTATTATCTGTTCTCCTTCCTCAATTTCCACGACTCCGGCGATCAATCCACACCACAGAGCCTCAGGTCGTAAATCTGAACTTTCACCGCTATACTCAAGACGGATTTCACCGTACCGTTTTAGCTCTAGCAGCAGCTCGCAGCTGTACCACCATTAATAACTTCAATATAGAGATGAATTAAACACAACATTTTACGAAAAAGATTGAACTTCTTCTTAACACAACCCTAATAATAAACATTATTTTCGCATTAGTAAAGAAAATTAAATTCATTTTTGTTATAATCATATAACAATAGTATTTCACCAGATTAATTGTATCACACTCACAACCGCCGAATTCCCCGCTCAACCACGAAATAAAAAAGCTCATCAAAGCGTAATAACCGCCTAAAACAGCGCTCTTCACGGTTATTTCACTTCCTCCCAGCCATCCCGGAATTCCGCCTCTTCAAGCTGACATTTCAGTAAAAAACATATACCCGAACATAACCCTTACCGGAAAAAAAACCTGCTTCATAACCAGATGTCTGCAGCCAAACACCCGCCACACCCCAACGTAACCTCCCGTTAACCCCGGACTAACCTGCCAGCCACATCCGACAGCTATACCGCTCCCAGACTCCCAGACTCCCAGACTCCCAGACTCCCAGCCTCCCAGACTCCCAGACTACGCTCTCTGACGCCTACACCCCGGAGGCCACCTTCTGCCCGGTTATAACCAACCTGCCATAGAGAGAAAAAGAGAAAGAGAGACACACCCGTAAACACCCTTCCCCGCTCCCAGCCTTCAACCCTCAGCCTCACCCCCGGCCAACCGCTTCCCGCCCTGCCGGCACCTGCCCCGCAGGCACCCGCTCTTACCCGCCAGGCACCAATCCTGCCCTCCCGCCTGCCGGCAGCCGCCAACTTTCCAGTCCCGACTGAATTAATAAAAAAAGAGGGTTGACATAAAGAGAGCACCCAAGATAATGATACACACAGACTAGGTACTGAGACCGGATATTACGATCTTCCGTCTCACAGCGGCGACATGGTAAACGCGGCACGCACCCGGCGTGACACTTTCAGACGACAAAAAAATAAAGCTGCCGAGGCAGCTTCCTTCTACACCGGACTGAAAGCCCGCAACCAGCCAGCCACCGCTCAACCGCCAGCAACTGTAACCAGCGACACCGCAACATCACACATGTGCCTGTAGCTCATCAGGATAGAGCGTCGGTTTCCTAATTTGATCAGACCAATTTCCAAACAATCCACAAAACACCTATATTTACAGCAAACACCTACTACACAATGATTTACACACCAAAAACAACAATTACATAATTTGCAAAAACCCCAATAATTACCCCTTTTTCAAAATATGGCGCACAAATGGCGCACACTTTTTAAACGTTATGAACAAAAGAGCATAACTAATAAGGCAACTGCATGATACCTTCTCGAAGTGTTTTCTTATCGTAATGCAAATAGCGTTGAGTAGTAGAAATATTCTTATGACCAAGAAGCTTGGAAATAACCTCAAGTCTGACGCCGCCAGCATAGAGAACTGAGGCGAATGTATGGCGCAAGGCATGAAGGTCAACACCGTCTGTATCTATCCCTGCTCTTTTACAATCTCTCAAAAGCATCCGCCTTACTGATTCAATATGCTTCTTAGGAAATATTGGATCTGAATCATATTCCCGTTTAAACGTAAGCAAGATCTCTTTTAAATTTGGATGCAATGGAATCTGAATATCTTCCCTAGTCTTATATTCTGTAAGTGGGATTGTGATAATATCATTCTGCATATCAATCCAGGACCAACAAATATTGGTAGCATTCTCAGCTCTCAGCCCGGTATACAAAAATACAGCATACCTACAGCGATATTCCTGACTAGCAACCTCCAATAACCTTGATATTTCATCCGGGGTGAGATCCCGACGATGATTAATATCATCCATCCCCATAGGCTCCCAGGTATCAAGAGGATTGGCTTTAATATATCCACGCTCTACAGCATAATCAAAGATCATCTTCAATCTACCAACCTTCTGATTAACTGTCTGCCCCTTATTGCCCTCACCCCGCATAGTCTCTGTAATAGAATCAATATGCTTAACAGACAACTGAGAGATATCATCTAACGAAATCTTTTCAAGATACCGAAGCAATGTCTTACGATTCTTAACTGTTGAATAACTCAAAGACTTTTTCTTAAGTAATGATTCAAGATATGCCTCATACTCGGTATTAAACTCTTTAATATTCATTTATATTATCCTCAAACAATAGACATCTATTATTTAAAATACAACATCAGCAATCTATTGTCAAATTATAAATATAAATAAAATAGCATAGAATATTTTTTTACGTGAGAGGAAGTGAGATGTTATATACTATAAGTTATTAAAAAAAAGGCTAAATATCTTCGTTATTTCACATCGTGAAACAAAAATAGCAATAGGACACATTGACGTCTCACATCTCACTTATATATATTTATTAAAAAAAATTTTTTTTTTACTATTATATATAGTATATTTCGCTATTTTGACCAATTTTTTAAGTGAGATCAAAGTGAGGAAGTGAGACGGATTTCTTGTGTATCAATAAAAGTGGAATTACATCTCACTTCTCACTTTGATCTCACTTAAATCTCACTTAATTAGCACATTTTTTAAGCATTCACGCTTACAACTGAGACAATTGAACCTGATGAAAATAATGTGATATATAATAAATAATTGATGAGAGATGACTGGTAGCTTAATTTAATAAATGAATAGATTAAAGATATGTATTGATAAAAACAAAAAAACAGTAGGATAAAAAGAGATGGATAAAATATTGGCAGCTTATACATAACACAGACTAATCATATGCGCAGATAAAACCATAGTTGTCTATTATAACAATAGACAACTATAATCACATAAACACCTACACACCAACGTATTACAATATTTACCCAATCAGATAGATTGCCGAAAATAATAGTATAATGCTATAAATGGCGCTGAATACGCGTTTTTGAGGGGGTATAGGGGGGAATGGGGGGAAATTTTACGTAGATATACCCATTCGAATTTTTATAGTATTTTTCTTGAAGAAGTAGCGGCATTTAGTCCCGGGTTAGGACTCATCACAAACACTATGATTTTCAGCATAATTGTCAATTTATGCCTGTTTTAGGTGCCATATAGTCCCGGGTACTTTTTAATATATAATCTGTGCATTCTTCCAGTCTATATGTTTCTTATCTCCGAAAACTTCTTTTTCTGCCTCTCTGCATGCTTTCTCTGCAATCCATCTGCCTATTTCCCTGTATCTATTTTCTCTTGATTCAGGTTCTGGCTCAGGTTTTTTTAAAGACTTTTTATAATAATCATATATTTCTTGTAATGAATGGAATGTTTTACCCATTATTTCCTCCCTTGTCTATCCCGTCTCTCAGACGGATCAGGTCTGCGCTAATTCGCGTAGACCTCTTAACATATTGCTATAAAAAGACTAAGACCGCTCTTGGTTAAAGAACGGTCTTGATACGTGCACTACACATGGCAGCCACGTTGATTTATCCCTTATAATCTTTGTATGCCTTTAATAAACAGTCTTACTGTTCATCTTCAATAAATTTATCGCTCATCTTAAAAATAATATGTTTTTCAATTAATGACAGGTCAATAGAATCTGGGTATCCAACTTCTACATGAGCTACGATCTGCCCTATAGGCCATCCCTCTTTCTCTTTGATCCCTTCAAGTGTAAGCAGTTTAGTATATTCCGATTGCTTAAGAATAAATACGGAGGCTGTGTGTGGTTTATGTTTGATAAAACTGTGTAACCCACAGCTAGACACATTATCTTTAAATTCTGGTGATTCTGGATACCGGTAGTCAAATAAAGATATATATCCTCTATCTCTAAAATATCCTGAGCCAACCCCTGTATTGAGAGGAGATTTATACTGTTTATCTTTATTATTAATAATCTTCCCGCACTTGAGAATTTTCTCTGTATTGTATCCGGGCGTTATATGAAACACCTTCCCCATAACAAAAGGCTCTATTTCATCATAACTGTTAATTATTATTTCATAGGTTTCCATATGCTTTGCTCCTACTTATTCTTCTTTCGCCACTTCCAGGGAGCCATAGGTTTATCATTTTTCCATAAACCTATTTTATTGTCTTTGGCCCACTTCTCAGCTATTTCAAATTCAACATCCTTTTTAGCGTACTTCTTATACCACCAGGCAGCACCTTCTTGAACCATTACAAGATTTATGTATTTCCCTTGATAAAAGACCTTACAGACCAAACGGTTGTATTTGTCTTCATCCATAACATAAATTGTCACGGTTTTACCGTCAATAAGGCTCGCTAGTAGCTTGGTAGCGTCTTCTCCATACTCTTGCTTAGACTCTGGCGTATCGATACCATACAGGCGAACTTTCACATCCTTATTTTTAAGCTGCACATGGATTGTGTCCCCATCTGAAACTTTAATAACCTCACCCTCCATTAAATCTGAAGAATAAGTAATAGAACAAAGAATTAAGAATATAAATAATGCGCGTTTAATCATGGTTACTTCCCCCTTTAATAAAAATTAAATAATAATCTGTATTATAATTTTGTAAAGAGTTTTTTATTTGATACGATAATCAATTATAGGCTAAAGTATCACCAATAAATAAATACTATTAATAAGCGGACATTAGGACTTATATCTAGAATTGCAAACAAGTTGCCAATATATAATTACGATTCGTTACATATAGCAACTTACTGTTAAATAATGAGATATATAAAAAATTAAACTTGACATACAGTCGTAAGATGGTAATCTTATACATATCTATATTTGCATAAACATAAGATATATATCCTAATATTTTTATATAAAACAGGATTTTATAATGTTTCGCCAAATGCATGAGTTTGAATTTTTTATTAAATATAGTGATAAACTATTAAAAGAAGTTTTCACGCATATGCCATGCCATGATTTTTTGTTAAGTCAATTAAATCTAGACTATGGCTCTACACCAAACGAAGTACACAGAGTGTTAAAAGTTATGAAAAATGAAGAACTCCGCATTATACGTAACAATATAACATCTTGTACTTGTTCAGCAGATGATCATCATCGAAGTCTGCCTGAAGATATATGTATGAAAAAGCAAATGAGGCAGTTAATTAATTATTATCTAAACTGGAATCTTAAAGACGAATAATACTTTATTTTAAACCTAATAAAACCCCAAAACACCAGGGGTTCCGCAAAGAATATGGGAATATAGCTTTATAACTATACTCCCATATTTATTTAAACATTCCCACCTGCCGCCTGTTAGCTGTACCCGTCAGGAATGTTTTCTGTGGCTGCTGCTTGTACTTGGCTGCTCGCTGATATATTTCCTCCCAGAACTCGTCTTTCTCTTTGTCAGCGCGTTTCTGGAGGCTTTCCTGCTCTGATAAGTTAATAGTATTCTCTATGGCTTTAGTGCCCATGTAGAATACATCAGCCAAGTCGTCATGTATTACAGCACCACGTTCACGAGTCATATTTGTGAACTGGTAGCCTACGGTGTGATGCGGCTCTGTAAGACAGATTGTTGCATCACGCTCAATAATATGCTTGCTCATAACATACCTGTGAGCCGCCCATATAGGTTCACAGGTATCGCAAATACGTAATTCCTTTTGTGCCGTATTATGAACCTGCTCTATCTCATATTTCCAGCCGTGGTGGTCATACTCACGCAGAAATGGCGCAAGCAGCTTATCGAACATACCGCCACCGAAGTTGGTTTCAGAATAAATCTTGTTTACCTGGTACTCAAAGGCGGTTTTAGCGATATACTTCAATACCTCATCTTCAAAGCCGCCATCCAATCCTATCAGCTCCAGGCAGTGGATTTTACCGTGCAATACTCCTTTGACACATACACCGGTTTTATCCTTACCCTTACCTGACGGGTCGATACTGAGTACTTTGTACTCGTATGGTTCCTGCCGTGGATCTGCATACATATAGGTGTAACATGCGTCACCATCCAGAGCGACAAGATTCAGATCAAGCCGGTATCGTTCATCACTGGACCAGGTGAGAGATATCGGTGCTCTATCCGGGTCACAGTCCATTACGATAAGATCACGCAGCCTGAATGGATAGGTCTTGGCGTCATTGGCTCGCGGATCCAGTTTATATTGAGAGGCATATCTGCCCGGCATTGAAATCCGTCTTTGCGCAAGCTCCTCTTCAGGGAACCGTGGATCTGTAGGTGTGCCCGGCTTTTCTTCAGCATCAATTAACTGCTGTATGCACGCTCCCAAGTACTGACCATAAAAGTTCAGCCAGTCTGCGTCCGGAACTTCTGCCGGCCACATACGGACCGTATACCCCTTTGCTGGCAGCTCAGTATAAATTGAGGCTGAACTGTGAGGCGTACCAAGGTAAATGATCCTGCAGTTACTTCCAGGCTTTACAATAGCTTCAAATTCGGTTGCCAGGTATTTGATTTTCTCACGCTGTGTAATTGAGATAGCGTTCTGTGGATCCTCGATATCATCGGGGATAATGATTGTTGCACGCTTACCGGTAACATTTCCTGTGATACCGGCACACGTAACGGACGGCACCTGCTTATAATCAGCTCCCTTTACATCGAATGCCATTACTGAATCTCGATAGTTACGCCCGCCAGTCATTCTGTCTGCCTGTGTCAGGCGTAAAGGCTCAAGTATTGGCATGGAGTAGATCAGCTCACGAATAAAGCTTGCGTTCTCCTTAGCCTTATTCTCACTGGCGGAGACAATAAGTACCGCTTCATGTGGATTTATCCGGAGTCGCCAGCAGACATAAGCACAAGTAATATATGATTTTCCAATACCTCGAAGTGCTTCAATACATGTCCGCTGCGGTCCGTGTTGCAGGAAATAAGCAATATCAAGCTGGATAGGGGTGGGCGCTTCGTGCCCAAGGTGTAGCCAAGTGAGCCAAAGGAATTTACAGAAGTTATCTTTGTATTCTTCGCGCCATAACTTCTGCCAGTCATACCGCTTCTTTTTTCTTTCAGCGATTACAGCGGGATCTAACAAACCTTAAACTCCGGATTATATTCTGGCGGCCTGGAAAGATCGAACTCTTCTCCTGAATCCGCATCATTAAGCGCAGTCTGCAGGTCTTGAGCATCTTCATTGCTATCTAAAGATATTTCACATTTTGAAGCCTGAATGAGTTTTACTGCGGCTTGCACATCTGCCGCAGAGAACTTACCAGATTTAATCTTATTAGTCATTTGCTGGCAGCACACGTTGTATAAATCACTGGTGGCTTCCTGTACTGACTTCATATTACCCTTTCATCATAAAATAAACAGTGCCTATTGTTGCGGCCATAGTACCGAAATTAATGAGAAATTGAGTAAGTACCTTACTCGAATGATTCTCTTTCTCATGATCACGCATTAAGCAGAAAAGTTTATCAACATCATCTCGATGCTTGTCCTCAAGTTTTGCTATCCTATCCTTCAATTCTTTGATATCTGCTCCATGAGAATTTGAATCAATTGAACCTTTTAATTCAAATACTACTTTAATCAAAGCATCTACTTTTTCCTCAAGGTTAGATTCTCTATTTTCAGGCATCAGCCTTGTCCTTCCGTTTCCGGGTACCATCCCAAGGAGATTCAGCCAGATATGCTCTGATATACAACCAAGCGAGAATAATGCCGCATATCAACCCAATCCCTACAGGGATACCAACTGTATACGCAATAATGCGCCACGGCTCTTTTTCAGCACGTATTACTGCTGTTTTCTGTGCAGTCTTGGCCGCAACCAGCTCTACCGGATCCACCACAACTCCGTCACCGAAGTTCATAGAATCATTACTGGCTTCGCTCACAGTGCTGTTTTTCTGCGCCAAGGCACCATTAATAGGTGCACATCCAGTAAGGGCACAGCAACAGATAACAGTAAGTGCTAGCAGTATAGCCAGCACGACCTTAAATAAAAATTTACTAATTCCCATAATTCCCCTCCTCCTTAATTACAACATATTGAACACGGGCTGTAATTCTCCAGCCCGTCAGATTTATTGATTTCCATCACATTGATCGCATTTGCTAAACCTGTACAGTCCGGGTAGGTATGATAACACTCGCCTCCTTCCGTAACCAGCACAGTCTCGCCCTTGCCGTACTTCTCAAATATCTTTGCCTGCGCAATCTCAAATTCAAGCTCTGCCCGCGCCGCCCGCTCAGTATCACCATTACGCTCATGCCGCATAATGTGCAGCTGCAACGGATCAAGTGTCGCAAGATCTGTTTCATATAGAGCTTGAATTACTTCATCTGATATTGCCCAAGTACCGTCCTCTTGCGCCACATAACCTACGCCATCCGGTCTGGCACTTGACATCTTAATAAGTCCTAACTCTTTAATGATTTTAGTAGTTGGGTCTTTATGTGATAAAGCTGAACCCGGTATAGCATAAATTCCTTTTGGCATATTTTATCCTTTCTATTAGTATCCCCGTTTAACAGTTATCTTGCATGGTGCGGAAGTAACGTACGTCGTGAATGTTGCCAGCGCGGTATTCTGAACATGCGTCAGGTACGCCAAAGCAGTATGAACACTTAAAGACTCTCCGGTACTCCATACTCTTACACCGACGCTGAACCCTGAATAGCTAAAGAATCCGGTACGCCCCCAATGTTTCTCAACAAATACTCTGGCGGTAGGGTAACAACTTCCAAGGTATCTTTTTTTGGGGTAATATATTGAATTTATTGTCACATCTTCATTATCGTTGATAATTTCGGTGTACTCAGTACCATGCTGATAATTGGTTATGTCCTCGATTGCACCGTCCACAACGTCAACGCTACCAAGGTATACACGACGGATTGCGTTACCCTCACTATCGTAATGTGCTTGTTTAGCGGTATTATAGAAGTCGGATTTATGTGCGTAGAGCAGCTCTAGTCTTCCAATCTGCATATTACCAGCACCGGACTGTGACGCTGTTATATTCAACTCGAATGACTGAATATCAGCTCCGTCAACAGGGGTATCAAATATGAAGGTCTTAAGTACTCCTTGCGTCCATCCAATAATACTAGCCTGAGAGTCTACAGTTGTGTCAGGGGTTTCGCCTGAACCAATAAGAAACGCCCAGTTTAAGGGTGCATCTCCCGGAGTGTATACGGCTATTCGATACCCAACCGCAACATAATCATCAAGAGTGCTTACTCCGACAAAGCGTAGCCAACCAGTAGTCGCACTATTCGCAGATAGCCAACAATCACTGTAGCTATCCACGGTCTGCGTAAATGCCTTGTATACGTCGTATGTTGTGGAATATAGCGAGCTGGCACTTACAGTACCCACGCCCGAAAGTGTGTTACTGCTAAATACCGATAGGATAGAATCGTAGTTTTTAGCGTATTGGAGACCGATAACGGGTTCGTCCTCAGTAAAACCGAACGCTAGACTGCCGTCTGTTCCAACGTCAGCATATATCCACGCCGTGCCCTCTGTACCGCTAATAAGATCAGAGATATCAAGAGTGGCATCTTCGGTCAAAGCTTCTGAGACATATACCTGACCTTCATACCCAGCGGCGACCTGTAAGCCCGCGACAATAGTAAGCTCATTCGTTCCGCTCGAATATATATGTGCCGCCGGTGCATCGCAGTCCTCAAGCGTCCAGCCGTCCGGCAAGTCACCTGTTGCACCAGCAATAATAGTCTGCGGAGCATAGCACAATGCCTGAACATCGTCATTCTCCAGCACAGTAACCCTTGAAGCTATGGCAGCAACATTACTGCCAGTAGAAGCCACTTCGGTCTGTAGTCCTGTGATATTACTCTCAACCTCCGGCATACCGACCAAACTACGGAAAGACTCTGCATCTGCATTCGTTGCGTTCGTGCCTACAAAACCAGAAATATCAACATTACTCAGATCAGCTCTGGCAAGATCGACACCATTCACCTTTAATACATAGGTACCGCTGGTACCAACATCCAGAGGTGCAAGCTGCAAGCGTAACTCCGCAGTCTCACCCTTGGTTGCCAGATCAGATAAGTCAAGGTTCAAGTCCTCATCTCTAAACCCAAGCACCCGCAACACATCCGCAACAACAAGATTGCTACCGTCGATATTGGCCTTCTGAGCTACTGCGGTCTCTGCTGCAGTAACCCTAGCCACAGCCGCAGTAACCTCCGCTACCGCCTGATCAGCCTTAGTGTCTGCTGCCTCTGCTGTCGTATTTGCCTGTGCGGCTGTATTATTAGCTGTGTCAGCAATACCTAGCGCTTCTGCTGCATCATCACGGGCTGCAACCGACAGATCGTATGCATCATTAGCAGTAGCAATAGTATTTCGGGATTCAGTTATTGACTTAGTAGCAAGATCAAAAGCCTCCTGCGAAATATCAAAATCCTGGTTAAAACTATTATTTAATTCATGAATATATACCTCTCCATTACTGAAATCCTCTTCGCGTTTATCCTTCTTTGAATCACGATATATCTCAATCGTGCTCCCAATATCAGGTAATGTTTTAAGTCGGATCTGATTCTGATTAATAAATTCAAAATCAGTATCTATAGCATATGCAGTTATAATGCCGATAGAATCCGTAATCTCTACCTTGATATAGCTCTGATCTCGATACGAAAAGGGAATAGAAAATATATCAGTATCCCCGTTATAGGGATACTGAATACGTGTATAATACTCTGTCATTGGATATTAACTCCTTCTGGTATAGTGATTGATTATAGTAGTGCAGCTAGGCGTGGCAGTTTACTATTGAAGCGTTGCAATTTTTCATCTGATTCAATGAGACTATTCCGTGCTTTATAACGATAATTACGGATTATCTGTTCTGTAAGTCTGCCTTTGACTGTATCCGGCTGCATCTGATAACTTGAATTTTTGAATAACTGCTGCAATGCATCTTTAGCGTTCAGCCCATTGACCCTGTATTCCTGTCCGGCAAGCTCAAGATATTTACTGTACTGGTGAGTATCCAATTTTACCGACTTACCATTAATGTTTAGCCTACGCTGCGGATAGGATATATTAAGTGAGCTATTCTGCTGCAACCGTAGTAATTCATCATATACCGGGTCGTGATTATCCTTACTGGTTCGTATTGGAGTGATAGCCCTGAACAAACCACCACCGTCATACTTTACCAGTTCACCCAGAATAGTCCGGCGCATAGCTGCAGAATATGAAGCAATCGGAGTATCCTTCTTAACTATCTCGACAAAGTCTCTTGCTTCACGCATAACCGGATCCAGCCCACGAGCTGCAGTACGGCGCAGTCCGGAGAATGGTACGACATTACTTCCAAGACGTGATAGATAAGTCTTACCGTATCTGTCAGATTCTCTTACTGCATTGAGAAAATCAGATATCCCCGACAGATAATACTTGTCTGAAGCTACCTTTAGAGCAGATCCCAAAGTAGCCGCTGCCACCTCTGACAAATCAGCATCGTCAAGGTCTGACGCAATCTCAACAAATGAAGCCATTGTATTGAGGAATGTTGCAATCGGATCCAGACGGGTCAATTCATAATACGTATCACCAACGTGTAATGAGTTTGGCCGCCACCCGGTAGCATAGAGCTTTTCTTTCTCCTTCTTATCTGTAGGTCCACTACCGGTAAGAATTCCCTCAGAAGCCATAACCAGCGCTACATTCCAAAGTAAGGAGCCGGTGAGCATTCTAGCCTCAGCAAGCTGCTTCTTTGCCATATCACCGTTATTGCTCATAGCTTCCCGGTATTCACTGAAGAGATTCGCAATACCCGGAGTCCTGGTCCCAACCCACTTGGCAATATTCAGCGGAGTTTTCAAGAATGGCATAACCAGCATGGTTTCTGGCATAGCCTTACGAGCATTATCAATACTCTTCCAGAATTTACCACCGGTAGTATCCTGATTAATCTGATCCTGAAAAGTTATATAACTCGCATAATTCATAATCTGCTCATGAATCTCAGGCGGTGCAATCTCTCCATCCATAATAGCGTTATATGCAGCCTGCCCGTCTTGCCCCTGACGTGTGGCAGTCTGCATTGCTCTATGAGCCAATGCTCTACGCTGCATATGATAAACCAGTGTTTTCATAAACTCGTCTGACATCAACATGGTATTGGTACTGAGTAACCTCTGCCCAGCACCGACCAGGCCAAATCCCTGAGAGACAAGCTTCGCAACTTTAGCCAGTCCGCCTGTAGCATCAGCTTCGATCTCCTCTAGAGTCATATCAGTAGAAGAACCTTTAAAAAACGAATAAGCGTTTTCAGTAGAGACACCATGCACCTGCTGCCCTGCTTTCTCAGAATCACCGCCCCAGCGTGACTGCCCTGTCTTAAACGCAGTAACTGCAGAGTGAATCGCATCGACAAAGCCATCGGTTATACCATGCAGCATAGCCATAGTTTCACCGAAGCCGCCAGCGAAACGAGCACCTTTATACATCATACCCGCAAACAATCTGTCGTGTATCTCACTAGCAATTGACGCGGTACCGGAAAGAGTGTTAACTATATGTGTCGCCGGACCAGTAAGCATACCGGCAATTGTGGACTCAATAACTGCATCACGGATACGACTGTAACGAGATTTAAGTTTTACAGTTGCGGTAAGCTCATTATAGTTTGTGTTCTCGAAGAGCTCCTGTAGCTTACCCATATCCTCGTCAGAAAGTCCATGCGGAGATTCCTTTTCAAGAATAGCCTTGACCTCTTTCTGAAGCTCAGCGACCTTTGTAGTCTGACCCTTATCTTTAGGCTGGACCTGCTCAACCAGATTGGTCATAATCTGAGAAATCATCTTACCTGTATTCTGATTCGCTTCACTACCAATGACATCTTTTAGAGCCTGAGTCAACTCTTTCCCTCTCTTATCTTTGATAGTACGCACCGCCCGGAGTGCCCGGCCGGCACTGGTACCAATACCGGAGAAAACTTCCGTCATTTCATTGGATGCTTTCATCAATAATCTCGCATAAGCATAATCCTCATCTCTACCACTTTTCTTTGCCTCTAGTAATGCTACATTGGTTTCACGGTTCATCTGCTCATGCAGCATACCGGCAGCCATAACGGCGACATCATGATTAGCATAAATATCGCTGAACTGCCTGAACACTTGTGGGTTTGCTGTATGATTGGCAATAGCTTTCGCACCCAGCTTGAGAAGCCGTTTTGTAGTGTGCTTATCCTTCTCTTTCAGACGTTGCAGAACATCAGCCATTACTTTCATCCGGTCATTACGGTAAACAATATCATCCATTTCAGGAACCAGTAAACTGGAATTGAGTTCATCTGCCGCGTCAAGTGATGGTTTCTTCTTACCAGCAATAACATCAAGCTGCTCATTAACCCACTTCTCGTGTTCTTCAGTGGTAGCTCTACGCGGCAGATCAAGACTATCAAACATATCAGAGTAACGCCCTACCTCCATATCTCCAATTACTCCATATTGAGAAGCACGTTTAATCTCTGATTCAAGTTTCTGTTTCTGCTCCTCGAATTGTGCTATCTGGTGTGGTTTCAAATCAGTGGTATCTCCTTGCAAATATTTTGCAAACCGCACAGAAATATTATTGATTATGTCAGATTCTGTGGTAGAATTATCAGTAGATGAAGGATTATTATATCCTCCACTATCTGGTGACGTATAAGTTGTCCCGGGGTGCGTTTCGGACGTGAGCTTAGGGGATGATTCGCTTGAATCAGGCATCGAGCGCCTGGCCTCTGACCCGGACTGTGGAGGATTTATATTTTTATTATTATCAGGATAGAAGCTTACCAGCTCTATCCTTTTATCTTTCCCGGTTGACACCACCTCACACGCATAATAACGGTTATCGTTTATCTCTTTGGATAGTATAAACTTCTCCGCACCGCTGCTGGTAGTGTCCTTTTTGCCACTTCTTTTCAATGCAAAACGTGGAGCCTTATCAAAGCTGGTAAGTACTGCAGGCAGCAAACTGAACTCTTCCGCTGTCAGCTCTGGATGCCTATTCTTGATATGTTCAAGAGTTGAATAATTAAAAGTAAAATATCCGCTATCAGCATCAATACCCAAATTTGATTTAAGATTCTTGGCAAGTTCCGGAGAAATCTTACCCAACTGCCACTGTCTCCGCTCTTTAGCATCGCGTGTAATCTTCCCATTAAGAAAATCACTATAAAGAGTGTGCAAATCGCCAGTAGTCTTTAGAAATATTCGGCTATTAGTCTTTCTTCCCATAGGCACTTCATGAATAAGACCGAACTTTTCCAGATCCGTCTTAGCCCATGACTGAAACTCTTTTGAGTTTGCATCCAAACTTGACGGCAAAGGAGCCAGATCCTTACCTAAGAACCGTTTAAGAAACTTGTCATATACCTCACCGACACCCAGTTCATCAACAAACTTCTGCTTTACTGATTGCAAGATTCCGACTTTATCCCCTACACGTAAGGAATTGATAACATTGTCACCATCCAAAACCTGTTTTTCTGCTTCGAGATTCTGCTGCGCCTGCTGTAATTCCTGTTGATATTTAGCAATATCAGCGTTTCGCTTGCCAGTCTCAGAAATATGTTCAGTAATTGCACCACCACCACCACCCAAAGCTGAAGCCAGTAAAATACTGCCGAACTGATCCTGCACCGCCTGTGCTGCCGTCTGAGTGCTTATACCATCATTAAAACGGAGATCCGCCTGAATAGCAGAGGTCAACAGTTCTGACGGTGTATCAGTGAGTTGTCCGGCAAGCATACCCTTAAGAATCTTTGTTGGCAGCGATCTCCATGCTTTTACGGTACCCATATTGCCAACCACAGCCTTACCGGCACTACCAATAAGCTTACCTCCCAGCATCTCACCAGCAACCTCAAGACCACCTTCAGCAAGGGCAGATAGTACCGCATCTCCATTCACCTCGTCCTGCACCTGCTGCCATGTAAGATCAGGGTTAACCTGTTTATATGCATTATAAGCATCCTCAACATAGCTATCATATTCAGCAAGCCCGTAAAGCCCGCCGGTCATAAGGGAATGCCCCATAAGCATAGGAATAAACCCAACACCGCCAGTAGCCATACCAATCAATGCGCCCGGCGCACCAATAGCAATACTGTTGGTAAGAGAACTGATCGCACCATAAACCGACTTAGCGTAAGGATCATTCATTACATCAGCACTCACCTTATAGAATGGATCCTGCTCACGAGCTGTCTTTATCTCTTCAAGATTCTGACTGGCCCAGTCTTGCCAACTGGAAATACCAAACATATCACCAAGAGTTCTGGTCATTCGGTAAAAAGTTTCGGGTGTATCGAGCATCAAGCCGTTACGAGCACCTTCATATGTAGCTGAGCCAATAGCTGACAGCCAGCGCCATGTGCCCCAATCGTCTTCCTCTTTCACTTCTGATTGTTTTCTGGCAGTACGTTCTTGCATTGCGTATGGATTACTTACAGCCCAATCATTATCAATTCTATTAGTTGCTAGTGCGGTCATATATTACCTTTCTTTCTACTTGGGTGCTTATTAATCATTTCCCAATATTGCTTATAATTTTCAGAGAACCATGCAGCTTCGTCCTCAGAATCAAATTCCATTAATTCGTTATTCTTCCAAGCATAATCCCAAGCTTCATCATCACTCAAACGAATCATCTTTCCATTTTTCTGAACAACAGTTGGGTAAACGTAATATTTACCATTCGCTTCACCCCATGCCATAGAATGTGTTGAATAAGAACCATCTGAATTATTAAGAACAGGATATTTATCTGGATTCAATATTCTCTTAACAAAATTCTTTGATTTATTTCCTTTAAGTATATTTTCTAATTCACTACTTTGACCAAGTGAGATTTTGGTATTACTTTCGCCTGCTTTTTGTATCATCATATTTTTTAAGGTTGCATTGTCATTCTCGAGCTTAACATTATGATCTGTTAAAATATTATTAACTAATTTTTGAGCATTAATTTCTCCTTCAGTTCTCAAACGTTCAATAACCATAGTTGCATCTTCAATATTTAAATTTTTTAAACTTTGCTTACCATTACTTTGGCTTTTTAAAAATTCATCTGCAGCTTTTATTTCGTTAAGTGAATATGGAACGTCATATTGAAATGAATACTCAGGTGTATCCCGAGAAGAAAATATTGTGTGCCCGATTGCTGAAAGGCCTTTACCAATTGAATCGAATATAGTGTCTTCATTATTGCTCAACACTACATCATTGTCATAATAGCCAAGTCCTAAATGCTTATAATATGTACTCTCGGAATCGCTTAGCATTTGGTTCGCTACTTCCTTTTCAGACATAGCAATACGTCTGGCTTCTTCAGCTTCTTTTTTACGATCCTGTTGCACAACATAATTATAAATCGAAGTATGCATACGTCGGATATCCCAGTTTTGCTTCGGATCATCAGTTAGTGGTAGCAAATCATTTATAATTCGGTAAGTATCTTCTGAAGTTTTCCGTTCCTGCTCGATCTTCGTGTAAAAAATCTTATTAATTTCTTGAGCATTATTTTTATAGAAAAATGGATCAACCTCATTAAGCGGTCTTTTCAGAATTTTCTCAGGGTTATAATCATCCAAGCCCCAGCGTTTACCAATTTCTCCATATAGCCGATATGCTTCCCTGGCAATCCGGGGATCACTCGGAGGTATGTTGTTTTCTTTAGCCCATGAAGTAAGTTTATTAATTACTTCCGTATCAAGTTTGGTTCTTTCTGTTCCCATCAAGAGTACCGACCCGCCATTAATATCAAGACCAACCCCCGCCTCGCCCGAAGTAAGCTGGCCGTCTGCTGCAGTCTCCTTAATCTTCATATCAATAAGGTCTCCGACTTCCTTGACCGGACGGGCATACTGAGAGTCTATTGCCTCAAGCTCAGCTATACGCTGCTGATATGCTTTGATCTTACCACTACGAGTCGCCCTCCCCAGTAATGAGCCGTCTGTATCTTCCTGCTGTACTTCAAATAACTCATTACTCAACCGTGCTTTATCATCACGATCTTTTAATTGCGGATAAGTAGCCTCAAAAGTGTCACTCTCTGCAATGGACACTTTTTCATACTTGGCTTTTTTTGCGTCTTTCTGCAAACTATTAATTTCCCCTTGCAGAAGATACTCGTCCTGATCTGCTTCATTTAAAAAGTTATTTGTCTGAAGAAATCCTTCTAAATCTTGCATAGCATCTTCGTCGCCATTTTGAGCCAAATTTTGAAACTGTGACTTAATACTTTGGATTCGAAGATTAACAACATCCTCGTTAGTAGCAAAACCACTTTCAATTAATTCCGTATCCGTGTCAGCTATAGCTTGAAGTCTAGTTGCTTCTGGCATATTTGGTGAATTAAGTATGTTATGATATTCATTAGAAGCGATATCAAAACGTTTCTGTTTAAAATGCTGAAACCCAACTTTTCGTTGCGAATTTATCATATCCATAATTGACCCGCCAATAGTATCTTCTTCATTCTGATTTAACCCTTTAGTTACATCAGAATATAGATTTGTCATAGCAGCATCGTATGTTTCTAATGTCGCCCCCTCAGCATTCATTGCATTACTTGATGTTGTAGTAAACAATTTATGCCAATTTTCAAGATTATGAAAAAGTGTTTGCCGAGCGTTTCTAACATCCTGCCGCCGTTGCTCTGCCTCTGCTTTCTGAGACGCACGTTCAGCTTCAGCTTCCGCATGCTTACGCTCAGCATAATCCATACGCGCCTTATCAATCTCACCCTTAGCCATATCCTGCATACCATTACCAATAACGCCGAATGCCTGAGCAATCCGCTGAGCATTATTCACCGTCTGAAAATTAGTAGCCATAATGGTAGCGTCCGGTCTGACAGTGGTATCTTTGAGTGCTATATCATTTCTGATTGAGCCGAGTTCGGTATCGATAAGAACCGGTTTTATTATTTCGCGATTATTTCTTTCTGGCATGATTTATCCTATTTTGAATTGTACATATTAATCTGCTGATTATAGGTCTTGGCTGCTGTTAAGCCGCTGGCCAAAGCCCCACCGACACCGGCAAGAGCAGAGAAAAAGCTTGGTTGCTGTGGGTCCTGTAGATATAGCGGCTGCATCTGCGCATTGGTAGCCGCCGCCGCTTTCTTCTCGGTAAGCTGTACCATCTTATTCTCACGGTTACTCTCAATCGTTGAAATATTACCTGCAGCATTGATGCCAATCTCTGATAGCAGTCTTTTAGTAGTACTCCCAGCCAGACCGGCATAACTTGCTGCCGCCCGCTGTGAAGCTTTCCGGGCAGAAGCGGCCTTTGCTATCTCTCCCTTATCCGCTGCAGCCTGTTTGTTGACCTGAGACGCTTCCTCTTCAACTTGCCGGTATATACTCTGTGCTTGCAGATCCTTTGATCTAGCTTCAGCCAAATACTGCGCCGTGGCGATATCGTTGGCTCGCTGCTGCTGCTCATAACTCGCCTGGTCTCCGGCAAGACTGGCAACGGTACCGGTCAGAGCTTGTAACCCGGCTCCGATACCGGCACCTATTCCCCCTCCCATACACATCAGCATATCTCCTTGTATCGAGCCATAAGATTGAAGTTCTTACCGCTTCTGTTATAATTAGGGACATCTCCTTTATTTATAAACCCAAGCCAGCGCAGCCAGAGCATAGACTCGGCATGCCCATCCCAAATATAATTGAAAAGTATCCCGAACGGCTGCTGCATCTTCTCTATATACTCCCGGCTGAATTTCATAAATGAGATTCCATACTCAGCTTTTCTGTTATCATTAAGTAGCCACGCTCTACCAATACCAGGATCCTCTGTAGGACATACCCCAAACATTACCGCAGGCAAATCATCCCAGGTGGCGGTCCAGCACAGCAGTGATTCCTCGACTGAGATTTTCAGTGCTTCATAAGTAGAGTACTCAGGATTACTATAACGCAGCTCAAGAATATCAAGCTCATGCATATTCTCTGCAATATGCTCAATATCCCCTACCTGCACCCCACGTACCCGCGCTCTCTCTGTATTCATTATTTCTCCTTAAACCTTTGCCATCCAACCGGTAAAACCACCGCCCTGAAAGCTGGCCGCATGTGGCGACTTGACAACCAGTTGAATTCTGGAATTGAGATTCTCTGCATTCACCGGGAACTTGAAACTGCCACTATCTACCCGCGGACGATTAACCACCAGACCCACGGTAGACATTACCCCGCTCTTAGTCCGATCACGGCTTATATCACGATTAATAACTCTGGTTATAAATTCTCCGCTATCCTGATAGTCAACCTGAAAAGTCTGTATCTGCGTACGGATTCCGGTTATAGCAGCATTATCTCGCTGTGGATTGCGTACATATGGTGTGGTAAATTCATATAAAGACTCATAACCAATACCGCTATAAACCTCAACGTGTTTTCCTTTCACCGTAAAGCTGGAATTCCCGGTTACTTCAGGTATCAGCTCCCGGCGTGGTGTCAGTGTATCAGCTTCAGTACAGACAACACAAAGCTCCTGCCCTGAGATATTGTACGGCATAATAAAAGCGGTTGTATCCGACTCGGCATCATAACTGCCGCTCAGTGTTACTCGTGAATCAATATACGGCGTATCCTCGATCGTGCTGCCGAGTGTGCCCATATCGATATACTCTATATTCACTTCGCCGCTACGCTCTACCAGCATATACAGCCGGTCACTAATAAAACGGGCATAAATTAGCACCGTATCAGCAGTAAACTCAAAATAGCTCCACGCTGATTGTGCTTTATCATTACCAACCCAGATATAGTTATATACATATATCCGGTTACGATAGACCTTGGTCAACATTGTCAACATCGTGTCAGTCTTGCGGGCACTGAGTGAGAAGATATCTGCCGGAAGATAATCCGAAACATGAGAAGTAATACTTCCAGCCTGATTCGCCACCTCATCGGTCATTACATAATATTCCCAGAGCTGAGACGAACTGGTACCGGCTTCTACAAAGTAGGCACTCGCTCCAGCCCGAACCGGCGCTGCCATGCTACTGCAGGAATTTGCGGTAGTCGGCTCAATAACCGCCAAGCGTGGAGTAAACGCACCGTCAGAACTTACCTGGTACTGCTGAGACGTGCCGAATATAAGCAGTGACCTTGCAAACGGCAGAGCGTGCTTGATATCACAGAGACCTTCCAGAATAGTCGTCTGCTCGAAAGCATCATCATCCAAAGCCTGACGGACCGTCTTAGGATAAAACCGATAGTAATCCCCGTCACGGCTCCAACTGATATGATCCTGACAAAACACACCAAGTCTGTTCGCATGAAAACCAAGAGTCTCAATAGTTCTACCGATAAAATACGGTGCCTGCGCACTATCAGCATCACCGGCAACCCGCGGCTCAAGCTCACACTGCGACAGGTGAAAAGTTCCGTCACTCTGTCGTACCAGCTTAAGTGGGAAGGTAGCCGGATCAATCTCATGTTGCAGCCCCCACGCCGGAGCTTCCTTCCAGCGTCCGGTTGAATATCCTGAATTTTCAACATACTCCAGATAATAATGAGTTGAATCATCCTTTGAGTTATTGGTTATTTCCAGTTTTGCACCATCAAAACAGTTCTGCGGCAGATCTTCATAGTTCTTATAGCTATCAACCCAGCCGACAGTAGCCTGATCACTATATGAGTCCTGTACACTGACAAAATACGACTCCTCATCTTTAGGCCTGAAGCGTAGAGTGCTGCCGAAAAGATCAACTGAAAAATGCTCATGAACTCTATACAGTTCGCTGACATTTCCCTCCTCGTCAGGTTCTGAACTGGCATTGACTATCATATCACGAATTTCGGTTGCGATCGTAATACTTGAATACTCAGCAGCAGTACCTGCAGTCTGAGTAATAGAAGTATAATTAACCGTAATATTCTCACCAGGAATATGCAAGGTAACACTGTAGGTTGTAGTCTTTAGCCCACGCTTGATATAGACAATACCAGCGCGCGGTTCTCCCTCTATTTCACCCGCCGCCTGCACAGTAACAGTACGGTTGGTTATCCAGCTGGTATCATCCACTGTCAGGATATGAAAATCATTTTCCGGATCTGTAGAATTAAGATAAGCGAGCACCCCTTCGTCATAGGTTACAGTGCACTGGCTGCCATCAATAAGATTGTAAACATTGAGTGTATCATCACGAATTAACAGCAAATAATGCTCGTTGTCATCACGTTCAATAAAATGACTCTTAACCTTCCCGTCCAGTGAAACTCCCGCCAGTTTCAATAAATGTTGAGAAAAAGGCCTACTCATCAGACCTTTGGCAGGGTCTGAAACAAAGTTCACCTGTTCTTCACACTGACTTATCAGTCGCTGTGGAGGTGCCTGTCGACTGACACCATTAATCAGAGAATCTATACGCTGTGGATTCATAAACGATTATTATTAAACCTTCCTATCTGAGGTAAGCTATTGTGAAGCATGTTGGGCTTGATATTCTTATTCCGGGTCTTATCGAGTGCAGCTCGGGCTGCATTGAGTTGGTTTTCTGTATAAGGCAGACGTGCATTATCACCCTGCTTGTTGATAATAAAGGTAATTACCGCCCGCATGATGATATAACTCTTGACTGACTCCGGAAGCTCATCAAAATTAAGTTCCAGTGTAATCTCTACTTCAACCGCAGAGTCAAAGAGATAAGTATTATTATCAATATCATAGAGCAGCTTTTTACGCTGCACCAAGTTTCTATATGTATCTCTACCGGTTGCTGTCACATTGAGTGTGTTCTTCGGCAAAGTAATTTTCTTATTAGCATCAGGGCTTAGAAGTATCTTCTCAGTATTGATATAAACGCCCTGTTCCTGCACCTCGGAAGTATACTGCCTGAGGATATCCAGCGCGTCCTCTGCATCAGCATTATTGTTGAGTGTCTGTTCAGACAGACTGGCAACGGTATTCTCACCGATAAATTTTAGCAGACGGTTTACTCCGTCTCTTTCATCATTAATCATATTTTCCCTGTGATAAAAAGAGCTCCGGTATCTGAACATACCGGAGCGAGTATAAGGAGACTGGCGGTTTCCACATCGGTTTTAAGAGTTGAGTTAAACCACCAAAGAACAGCCTCTATAAAACTACGCAGCGCTTGAAAGCTCCAGAGCACAGGACGGATTATAGGTTCCGGCACCCTGCACCGCTGAAACCTGAATACGGTATTCAAGGCGGTCGTCATCATCGATAAACGCCCATTTATCCTGATAGAGACTAGTTTCGATAATCGCATCGCTGGCGAACATCAGCGCAGTGGTATTGGTCATATCCACCTCATGATTCTGAATTGAGGTGACATTGGTACCATAAAGCATGTTCGCATGATTGGAGACGATGATATTAACGCCGTGAATAGTCGGACCAAGACCTTCATTCTGAGACTGCGCCATATTACCCCAATCCTTATTACCAACCTTGGTATATTCCTTAAGTGCCTGAACATGACTCTGGGTAATAAGAATATTCAGATCTTCATCAATATCCTTATCCCGGAATACCTTTACCCCTTCGCCAATCGCATCATAGAGCATCTTGCCCTTATCCTCCAGTGCTGTGGCGGTTGACAGGTCTACACCTGAGATCACTGTACCACCAACTTCAGAGGTGAGAGCATGTGTCGCTCTGGCAGCCTTGGCAAGTTCGCAGATACGTCTTCCTTCTTTGTACTTTGCCATCGCTTTAGCCATACGCTTACGGTACTCTGGATCAATAAGAATCTGCGTCTTGAGCTTATCCGCCTGCGGAATAGCAACCTTGGCATATTCAGGGTTATCAAGTCCGACTGTGATTTCAGCATTCTCAATAACTTCAGACTGCAGATAATCACCCCGCGCCTGCTGCACCTTAACCTCGGTTCTTCCCATCAGCGTTTCGGTATACCTATTATTACCGGAAAGTGGCTTTGTTTTGAAGAATCCTTCAAGTCTGCATATTGCGTAATACAACATCATCACGTTGGGGATAAATTGTTCTTTAAATAATGCTTCCTCATCCCCCGTCAAACCTCTCTGACCAGGAAGCTGAATATTACTCGGTGAGTTTGGCCAAACCATTAAACTACTCCTTCTCTTATACAATAAAAAAGGCTGCAACCAGCAGTCGCAGCCTTAAAAACAACACTAATTCAAATTACCCAAAGAATGGGCGTTCTCCTCTGGCGACACGTGCCTTATTAGTCTTCTGTAATTTATCCATTACAATTTTCTGCTTCATCTCACGTTCGCGTGGATCACCCTTCATCGTCTCATTGAATGCCAGCTGAGCCTCTTCAATACTATTAAATACATCCCCAACCGGCATCTGTACTCCCTGCAGCATATTTCCCTTATTTCCATAACGCTCAGCATGTAAAGTCTTGAGACGATTAATCGCAGCCACACCCTGTACAGAGTTACCACTGTTAAGCTGATTATAAAGTGTCTGATATTCATTTGCTGATACCGCACCACTATTTAGAAATCCGATCAGCTCAACTGTCTTATCCCTGCCCCCGCTGCTCTCATCAACCGCCGTCTGATAAGCACTGCGCTGAGACTCAATACTCTGCTGTTGCGAACTCTGTAGCATCTTCCCATAGTTGTCAACGATATCCTTGGAGATACCCGCCTTTGCAAACGCTTCATAGGTAGCTTCATTGAGCTTGCCTCCATTGGCAAACCACTCCTGTTCAACCGCAGAAGAATCAAGCTTTACCGTTTCAAGCACCGTCTGCGCATCCTTTGAAAGCTGCTCATGTGTTGGCTTTTCATCCAGTTTTGGAGCTTCAGGATTCTTCTCAGTAACAGGCTGCCCCTGCGGTCCCGGAACTGGCGATACAACCGGCGGCACTGTATTTTCAGGTGGACGCACTACTCCTAGTGTCTGACCTTCCGGATTCATTGAATTATTCGGTGTATTTGCTGCACCCTGACTGAGCGCTTCTATATTTGCGGACATAGTTTCCTCCTTATAAAATAAAACAAACCGTGACATAACGCCGCGGCTATAATCTAACTTGAAATTATTACGCTACTGAAACTTGATTACGCAGACTTACCCGCAGTCTTTCTCTCCGCTTTGATCAAATCATCCGTAATCGGCTTCTCTACAGCGGTATGTGCATGAAAGTTATGACTTACCGTTCCCTTTATCTGTGTAGCCTTCTCTGCTCTTTGCTTGAGGAATATCTCCCGTCGCTGCTCCTCAGTAAGATTTTCCGCAACATTGAGAGTCTTGATCTGCTTGTCCATCGCCTCAAGTCTGCTCTTTAACTCAGCATTCTCCTTAAGCGATTCAGTAAGCTTCTCATTTTCCTCCTTGAGCTTCTTGTTGTCAGCTTCGAGCCTTTTATTGGAGCCCTCGATATTGTCCAGCCTTTGCAACACCTGTGTCAATACCGGATCAGAGACCGGAGTTACATCGCCATTGCTTGCTACACTTGAAACAACGGTCTTATCCACACCGGCACTTGTGTCAATCCCTAGCACTTCAACTTCTTCAACTGTTTTTGTCTTTACCTTTTCTGCCGCTTCAACTGCTTTTGACTTTACCTCGGTCTCTGCTTTCTTAGTAGCGGCATTCATTTTCTTGGTATCAGTAGTTTCATTTTCTGCCATTGTTAAATCCTTTCATTATCCTGTCTGCGCTGGCTGCTCTCCCTGGCCGCCAACCTCCATTGCCTTATTAATTACCTGTGCTGCAGGACCGGCATACTGTGACATCATCTGTGCCGCCTGTATCTGCTGCGCCTGCTGCTGCTCCTGTTCGAGTTCCTCTGTCGTCTTTACCAGCTCCGGCATATCGAACTGCATGTCGGTCATAATACCCTTAATCAGTACCGGTGCCTTGATATATTGAAGTGCATACTGCGGGGTAAGAGTCTGGGAAAGAATCTGCAGGAAAGTAAGCTTTTTCTGCAGATCTCTTTGTCTGCCAAGTGCTTCCATGCCAGTGATGATAGTAGTATCAAACAAATCATCTGGAATGGTTGAGAGCTTCCCCTGCCGCTCCATACACCGTGAGATTATCTGAATAACCGGGCGCTGCACCTCTTTCATAAAGAGAGCAAACACTGAACCCATATTCTCATTGAGATCGTTTACCAGCTCCTGAATTTCGGTAGCGGTAACCCGCTCACCCTCACGCTGGATACCCTGCTTTTCTCTGAACAGTAGTGAGAGTTCCCGCTCAAGTTTGGCTCTGAACTCTTCGGCCAGCTTGAGGTCCATCGTCTTATTAACTTCCAGCGCCCGCACATCACTGATAAAGTCCGCCGTAATTACCGCGCCATTCTCAGCCGTAGCAATCTCGTCAGCATCAGCGGTTGCACCCGGTTTAATACCAATGAGGAAACGGGTATTAATCTCCACCCCCTGCATGATTGACTTAGTAATAACCTCAAGGTTGTACAAATCACCGTAGAAATCATCGCAGAAACCACGACCATAATCTTCGCCGTCAGCTGCCCTCCAGCGCATCGGGATATACGGACAGACCTTGAGGGGATAACTTGCCCAGGCACCGGTCTTTGAGTCTGGTGTTCCCTCCTCCGGCAGCATTACCCCCTCAAGCTCCTGAATCTTTACCCAACGCCTGCCGTCCTGCTTAATCCACGAATAGAGCGGTATCGCCTTATCCTCCTGGTCAAGCTCCACCCCGCAGTACTCAATCACATCCCCCGGTAACTCTGACGGTCTGATCGCATCCTTGATGATAATCTCCTGTACCGCACCGCTATTGGCACGCTTTACAACATACCGGTTCAATCCGAAACAACGCATCTCAGCCGTCTGCAGATCAATATACGCCAGCACATTACCGGCTATAATCGCATGCTCAAACCACTGGTTGCCCACTGTTCTAAGATTAGTAGTTTCGCAGAATTTCCGAATAGCTTCCTCGCGGCAGGCAAGATCATATTCAATCTGTTGGTACTTTTCCTCACCAAACTGCTGTATGAATAAGTCCTTGTCCTCTTTATTGGTTATTGAAAACTGCGCCCAGGTCACCTGATAAGGAAATAAGGTCTGACAAAGCTTATTTGCAAAGCTGCTCGTACCCGTACCGCCTATACGCTGCCACGGTGTAGGAAAGTTCTGTTGCTCCAACGGGGTATCATCATCCGGTAAGAGATAGGGCTTGGTAATGACCGAAATCAGCCGGGCACGATCAAGATATGGCTGGCGTATTCTTGCCAGTTCATCGTAACGCTCTTTGATCGTGTTCTGCTGCCGCTCATTCAACCCCGGGCTATAACTGAAAGTATAGTCCATATTATTTCTTTACCTTCTTGGTAGCGGTATTGGTACCACCGAGAATATTGATACCCTGCCCGGCAATAGAACTACCGATATTGCTGGTAGTCAGATCATTCCGCAAGGTCTGTCTGCCGGTCTTGGTACTGTCGTCAGTACCGGCAGCGGTATCCACATCGCTCTCATCCAGCTCGACCGTAGTCGTTGGCGGCGCAATAGTCACCGGATCCGCCGCCTGATACTCTACAGTTCGACCGCTACTCCCTCCTCCAAAACACATAATGCAAATCCCTCCTTCATTTATAACTTAAAATCAAACCAGTACTGAATAAGTAACAATACTCCCGGCTATGAGAAGTATGCAGCTTAATACAGCCATAACAGCAGCCACAGCATGCGCCGCATTACCGACAAACAAAGTATCAACCTTGTCGAACAGCTTCTGCATACCATACACTTTACGATTAGCAAACATAAACTGCGCCACATAACTCGTCCCAGTAGCAATAACCGCGCTGGTAACACCCAGCATAAACAGCAGCATAGCTACCGGCTCGGCTCTCAGATAGGCTGTCAACGCCACACCACCGGCATTAGCCGTGAACGCCAGAATCAAAGCCAGTTGACCATAGCTGATAACACTCTGAAATAACAGCTTCTGTTCATCATTCATAATCAATCTCCTCTACTCTTCAGGTACTCATTTCTTAGCTTATTAATACAAAAGCGTGCACCCAATCGGATACACGCTTCACGCTCATCTTTAAAATCAAATTTTTCCGGGAACGTATTTTCCAGATATGCTATTATCCGTTCCGCCTCATCAGTAATAGCTCTGTCATACTGCGGTTTGCTCTGCTGTTTACCAATTGGTTCAAGCCCCTGCAACCGCCTACTTTTATCAATTGTATCTTCTGGCATCTGTCTACTCCTTCTGGTATAGTGAAAGAGCAAAGAGGGCATAAATAAACACCCTCATTATGAGAGTGCTTAGAGTGTTGCTGATGTTTGTTGTTATCTTAAATTACTACCTTCCGCTCTCATGCGTCCACAATCTAAATTCATTAAAGATCGTCTTGTCTGGAAGCGAATTGTTTCTTCATCAAGACGATCGTAAAGCTGGCAATAGTCAGCGTCAACATTATCGCAACAGTGGTTACCGGCTACCATACAAGAATTATTAGCTCCAATAAGTTTATAGTATTTGCACGTTTTGCAACTCTTCATTTATTCACTTCCTTCCTAATGCCGTTCGCTCAAGATAATGTCTCTAACAAACTTTTTAAGCTCGTCATCATTAACATAGCATACAGCATTAAGTTCATCCCAAGGGTGACTCCATTCCCAATTATCACAGACACAACCATGATCACAGAACTGATGTGGATAGTTTTTTCTTAAATAATCTATACGCTCGTTATCATTTCGTGTTATTTCATATATTTTATCAATTTCTTTTTCATTCAAGCCATACTTACAAAAGGCTTCTTTTCGGCTTGAATGTGGTACACAAAAAGGCAATGCGTATAAGCAATTACCACATTTCTTGATAGTAGGTCTATAGTTTTTCATCTATATTTTCCTCCGTATCTGTTGGCATAACTTTCTCCTTATATTAACAAAATAAATAATCAGACTTCATTGCTTCTTCTATATTCAAATCCCCCCTCTGCGGTACTAGTGGCAGCTTAATATCACGACCAGACTTTTTCAATTGATACTCAGCGCATGCCCGGTAACTCTCAAGGTGATCACGGTGTGAATAAAGCTTAACAAAGCAACGCTTCAAGATGTGACGGAGCAGACTGGTCTTGGTTGCCAGTGTTCCAAAAGAATCATGTATCAGAGCAATACTCCCTATATCTTCCCGGCACTCCAGAACAACATCCCAAAGCATAGCCGCATCATAGCTGTGTGTGAAGTTGGCGGCCACACCACTCAACAGCTTTTCTTTATTGACACTCTGAGTCTCATAAGAATAAACCAACGTATAACTGATACTGCCTACAGTAGTTTTAATTTGTCTTTGTACAAGCTCAACCGGTCTGTGAATTACAGGAAATCCAAAAGGTGTAACCCACTCCAGACCAAGCTGTCCACTGTGACAATTACATCTCAGCTTACGGCGTTTCTTTTCCTTCTTAGAAACAGCACACTCACACTTACACAAACTCTTTCCACAGTCAGGACAAATGCTGTGAATATCAGGTCTGGTTGCAACGATATTGCCTATCTCTTTGAGCCAGCGCAAGTACTCAGTAGCGCCGGAAAGAATCTCCTCAGTTGAGCGTGACAGCAATGGTTCAAGATATGTAGTGAGCCGCCAACGCTGGCAATCTGTGAATATAGTCGTGCCGTTCTCAAGCTGCTCAGTCAGATCATCAGCTATATAATCCTTCCGACTAAATGGCTTACTGTCATATATAAACGTCATAACCGGACGCTTACACATACTGCGGGTAATAACCTCTGGATGATCGGTGATAATCCTAGGAAATAAGAGTTCGTCAACATCCTTCAAGTGTGCAGACCACCGCTTCTCATCATGCCTGTCTTTATCCTTGAGCTTATTCCAATACTCCTGCGCTAATTCTTCAAGTGCATCATTATCCCAGTCACCGAATTTCTTTTGAGTATAAGAATTCTCTGCTGCAATTTTTATATAGTCGATAGCACGTGCGGCCACATCTGAATATAGATCAGGCTGAGAGCCGGTATCGATTACACCACAGCGCTTGGCAAGTTCACTATCACGCATCATAGCAGCCACGTGCTGTAATGCATTCTGACAACCGTCAAGATGTATTGGCAGATAAGTGACATGTTTAAGCCCGTCACACTGATACCCTTCAATCTCAAAACAGTATGCCAGAAACTGCCAAGGCTTATCTGCAGCAATCCAGAACTTACGGTGCTCCGCTTCAAATGGATCTCGTGCACACGCCAGTATAATATCAAGATTCTCCTCTACCCACTCAATACGTTCTTGTCTGCTAACCTTGTCCACCCCATAGATTGTGGCCGCTCCATAATACAGCCAGTCCGCCGCATCCTGTCTGCCGAGCTCTTCACCATTGGCAAAGGTTAAAAGCGATCTACTAATATCATTCCCCTGCGGATTAATGAAGTTACCGCCATACACGTAATAACCCCTACCGCGAGAATCAATAGCCATAGCAAAGTATATTTCTTCCTCATCGACAAACTCAGTAGCTACAGCAATCTGGCCTCTCAGCATTACTGACTTGGTAATCATCTCGTTACGCACTTTTTGAGCTTTACGAAATTCCTTTGTCCCTGTTGGCTTATCTTTAATGCTTGGAAGCTGTGCCGGATCCACAATCGGGAGCGCCCAGATCTCCCCGCCACCGAAACGTATACATTCATTTAAAGTATCCAGAATCCGACTATTTATTTTCCAAGCGGTTTTCTGCGCTTTATTTACTGCGTCAAACTGCATATGAAAATCTTTTGCCGGATCTTCAGAATGCGCACGCTTACCCATTTCGCGCAAATATCTGAAATCCTTACTTCGGATAAACCGAGCACGCTTATTCATCTCTACTGTATAATATGGTTTACCCCCGGCAAGCACACCAGACCAGTCATTAGGTGGTATAACCAGCGGTGGAAACTGTGGGCTTGCCAGGCTCATAAGCTCAGTATGCTTCTTAATAATCTCAGCAAATTCAGCAGTAAACTGATAAACCTTGCGGGTATATTTTTCGCGCCGATCTTTCTTGTTGGTTCTTACAATCCATTCAGAAGCAATCTCCTCAGCCAGACCAAGAATAAACATGCCACTACGCAACTTATCATCCTTTGATAGTTCTATAGGATTAATCTGATCTTTATACCAGTACTTCTGATATGAATTACGCAGGCTAATTTTAGAGCGCTCTGTAGGGCATGAAGTCTGCAACCGGCGCTGAAGTGATTTATAAGCACCACTGCTATATGTTTCAAGCTTTCGAGCATTAACCTCATACTCCACCTCCTGACCGATAGTATTCGCTGTCGCCTGCCTGGTCGCCCCACTCATAGCGGAACGCATAAGATTCTGCAAACCGATAAGTGCGCTCGCTTCAATTGGCAGAGCGGCCACAGCTGCTGTTGACTGAGTGGCTTTACCCTCAAGACGGGCACCAATTTCAATCTCAATAGCGTTCTCCATCTTTTCAATGAGTGAGCTGATCATATCCCTGCCGAGCTTGGTTCTATCCCCTGCCCCTTTACCGGCAAGCTTCTTAAACTGCCGGTAAAATGACTCTTTACTCTTCTCCAGATATCTCTTCTCATTTGCTATCTGCCGTTGTAATTTATCCTGATACTCTTCTCTCATTTTACAGCTTCCCCTTTTACCGTCTTAAATTTACTATAATTAACTAAATAACGAATGAGCTTAGAGCCACAAAGAACGACCGCTTTTTCATCAGCATTTTTTGGCATCACAATACAAGCTGGTAACGCTCCATTATTAAATTGCACTTCCATCATTATCTCATCACGCTGTGGATGTTCAGCGATATCAGTCACGCTGCAGACTTGCACCAAATTATCAAAGCCATTATTAGAGATAATCTCTTTTGCTTTATCGCAAAACGGACATTCCCCATCACTAACAAACAACACACAATCTTTAAATTCCATTTTCATACCCTTGCTGTTCTCTTCTCATAAGCCACAATTCCCTGTATAAGCTTCTCAAAACTTTTATATTCCTTACTCGTTAGCGGAAAGTTATTCACGTACATACAAAGCTTATCCAACATCTCCTGATCAAGTTCCTTATACCCTTGCTTAGGAACTGTCTCATCCGCGGTAATATAAAAATCTAATTGCTGATTGACAAAAACGTTGCCGGTTTTGATTAGACTCATAGTTCTGGCTTTCCGGTTAATCCACAATGTTCCGATAAACACTTTCAGCATCTTCAAAAATCTCGACACCGATTTTTATTATTTCAACTACATAGCAACCACCAACAGCTTCTCCTAACGTCCACAATACTGGATGATTATATTGTTGTTTCTTTAAACTCTCATTAATACTGGCACCCTCTGGATGATTATTTATTTCACTAATATCATAGACACATACAGTATCAGCAAACTTCGTCTTTGCAATTACACGCCTTACTTCCATACATATCTGACAATCTTCGCAATCACATAAAAATATATCTATCTTAGATTTCATCTCTGCTCCTCTTAATCTTCTATTAATGAATATGTAGTTTTCCTGCCAACGCTTACAGCTTCAATGACACCTCCATCGATCAATGCCTTGATTATTTTATTTCTTTGGATTACATTGATTTTGTGTTTGGTTTTTTGACCAAGATCACGTTGTCCGATTGTCCCACCATTTTCTTCAATCTTATTTAAAATTAGCTTCTCAATTTGCTGATCTTCATTTTCATAGAGGTTGCCTCTCAATCTACACTCTTTCATCATTACATCAGCTTCCGCAAATTCAATTCCATACTTAGCTGATTCCAACGTAACTTTTCCAGACTTCAAACCACAAGCATGTATTAATGCAACGCGAGTTCCATTCTCACCTACTCGTGTCCACAGCGCATCAAATGGATATCCAACTTCACATGTTTTTCTTGATAGCCTTTCAAACTGCATAGCATAATAATCCCTTACTCCGCTTTCATATGGATATATCATCATTCCAGGTTTACCTGTTTTTTGCTGAATATCCTTAACATTACCTTCATTAAGAATATCGTTTCTTAATCGAGTCCAATACTTCAGACTATCTACCACAGCAGCTAAAAGCGCTTCATTGTCATTATTAGGCATTAAAAATGAAACTTGACTGCGTCCCTCCATTAAAAAGAATCTTGGTAAAAAGCCACTAGTAATCGATTCTGTTGATAAACCATCATAAAGTGATTCTGCAACGGTGCACCCATACAAACTATAACAGGGAGAATAAATTGTTCTGTCACTGTGACTAATAGCCCCAGATGATCGAAATGCTTTTTTATTTGAAGAATAAAGGCGCAATAACTCTTTTAACATCCCTTGCAAATGATGATTTCTCTTTCCACCAGTTTTCAGCGTTTTCAAATACTCACCAATTTCATCTATCATTGAATAACAACATGGCTTTTCTGCGATAGCCCTAATTAATGCGCTGTCTGAAACAAAAGTTGGGTTGGTAAATAAATCACCCAAACCTGCTTTTTCGAAAATCTCTTCTATTGCATCAAGGGCACGATCTTTACCCTGCCCAGTCGGCGCTATACCAATAGCGTACATATTGGTCATTGTTCGAAATTCATCACATACAACCCGCCCAACAACCTGCCCCATCGAAACAATAGCGGCCATCAACGAAAGCTCTGGCTGCAGCTTATATGCACCTGCATTAATATAATCACACATCAACTGCAATGTTCCACCTGGGTTAAGAAACTTGCGGAATGCGACCTCATAAGATTTTGTTCTACCTTGTTTTTTCTTCTCAACTTTTATTTCCGGCTCAGCCTCTGGTGTATTGCTAAATTCTGCTGGAAGCTGCACACTATCAACTTTGATATCATTATTAAGCTTATTGCCAGTTTCTTTCTTTGCATGCTTTCTTGCACTTTCAAGAATACGAGCTAATTCTGTACTAGATTCACTTTGAATTGGAGGATTGTTCCGACCACTATCCCACGCTGAAAGAATTCCGAGAGCCTCGCTAGCCTCAAGCTGATAATCATTGACTAGAACACAAGCAAGTCGATACGCTTGATTATTTCGACCTCCTTTAGGTGATCCAGGAAGCGAGTCAGCATAAGCTCTAGCTCTAATCATTGTGTTATCTGAAGTACTGCCGCTCCAGGCAATGCTCTTATTTGGTGTTGCAGATGAAGGCTTTGTTTCATTTGGTAATTCCTCTGGGACAAGGGCATTAAGCTTTTTAAATGAATAGACACAATTAGGATCAGCATACACAATTTTTGCGTATACTTCTTCGTTTGAATCTTTCATATTTCGGAAACCAGGCAAACGTAAAACACGCTCACTGTTTGCCGCGCCTCTATCAGCTCCGACAAAAGTTGTAAATCTCTTTAAAAAAAGAGTAAAGCTGTCATCATCCTTAGGGTTATCAGGATGTACGATTTCATAACATCTATCAAGCTTCCAAAATAAATGTAGCCCATGTCCTGTTTCTACAGCCATAGAAGGTGGAGGAAATTTTTTATTGCTTATATGTACAAAGGCGTCATCAAATGACGAAACGACTTTATGCTTATAGTCAAAATCACACCATATAACACGAGCAAGTTCAATATTAACATTCTGAGTCACTCCAACGCGTGGACGTGGCAATATACCAGCGTAGACATTTGCTCCAGCCTTATTCTCTGACAACATTCTTTCAATACGTTTAGGATCTAAAAGGTCTATTGCTTTTACCCATTCATTCAAACCCTTGCCTAATGGTAATGGTCTGAGTTCGATTATATCTTCTTCACTCCAAGCGACATGGATATACTGCTGAAGTTCATTTTTAATATTCTCTATCACACTTTCCCCTTAGTGCCTAAAACGGTATATCGTCACTACCAAACCAATTACCACCAGGCAATGCAGCCATTGCTGATTCTACCAACTCCACTTTTAATGCCTCATCCTTCGCATGAACTTCAGACAGGATATTAGCCGCCTCATCAGCTTTTAAAGGCGCTTCATACTCATGCCCTATAATGCTGTTAGGGTATCGTTCTCCTGCAACATGCTTAATAACAAGCGTTGTTGTTTTAGGAAGAATCCCTGCGTTACATAATGCCACGGCATCCTCAATATTCTTTGGACAACTCACTAATGGGCATCTATCTCCCCACCATCTCTTCGCGCCCTGCCATGCAGGGCCTTCATGTTCAAAGCAAATATATTCGCTATATCTTTCTGTGACACTAACCTCATACCTAACTTCCATTGTTCGAGGATATGTCAAATCATTTTCAAAACCTTTTTTATAATGAACATAAAAAGAAGTACTAATAACTTTTACTTCAAACTTTGTAATTTCACCAGACATAGCACCTGCCTTAGATGCTTCCAAAAGAAGATCTATAGATTCTCGTGAAAATTCAAAATTACATTCAGGACACAAAACTGTAGAGGCAGAAATATATAAACCACACTGAGGACAATCCTTCATTGGTGCTTCCCCAGAGCCTTTTTTCTTCAATTGTGGTGGATTGATTTTATCTACTGGGCCGTGCTCAACAATATTCCCGCCATAATCAAGCACTAAACAATATGACTTATCAGGATGAAGCCTAAAACCCCTCCCCACCATCTGATAGAATAGTCCTGGTGACTTAGTAGCACGAAGCAATACAACACAGTCAACATTCGGCGCATCAAAGCCAGTTGTAAGAACATCCACGTTTACCAGGTATCTTATTTTCTGATCCTTAAACTCAACAAGGTGACGCTTTCTTTCTTCTTTTTCTGTTTCACCAGTGATCAGCTCTGCTCTCTCACCACTTTTACGTAACAGTGTTGTTATCTCTTCACCTGCTTTTACCCCTGAAGCAAAAATAAGTATAGACTTACGTACAAACCTATCGCAACGAGCAATTACATCTGCAAGTGCTGGGACAAGCACATCTTCAAATGCTTTTTCCATTTCATGTTTTACGTAATCACCTCGAGCAACAGCCACTTTTTGCAAATCGGCTTTAACCTTACCACCATATGATTTAACAGGACACAAATATTTTTTATTTACAAGATCTATTATGCTTGTTTTATAAATACATTCGTCAAAGATCAGTTTATCATGGTTGGCCATATTGCTTGGGTGTTTATAAATAAGGCCAGAACCAAGCCTGTACGGAGTTGCGGTAAGACCAACAATTCTAAGCTTAGGGTTTATTTCCATAAGCTCTGAAATAAACTGCCTATACATACCATCACCATTTGCTGGTATAAGATGAGCTTCATCAACAATGAGCATCATGAAAGGCAGTAAGTCTTTCTGCTGGAAAAGATCTCCTTTACACGAACTAAATTCATTAGCACGCTTAAAGACTGATTGAATACCAGCGCATATTATTGGTTGCTCGGTATCCCTTCTATCAAGTCCTGCAGAATATATGCCTATATTTTCTGTACTTCCTAACATCTTTCCAAGAGTTTGATATGCTTGAGCAACCAATTCTTTTACATGAGTAACAACACACACTCTATAACCCCAACGCAAGTGATCACGACAAAGTTCTGCAAGCACCGGAGTCTTGCCCCCACCTGTCGCGATCTCTATACATGGATTCCCCGTAGCAGTTCGTCCAATATAATCGTATATAGCGTTGACAGCATCTCGCTGATAATATCGTAATTCAAAAGACATTACACTAACTCCACTCTTTTGGTTGCCTCAATTTTTTTATTGCTCATCTGAAGCGTCAATACTTCGTCATCATTCACAATCGCATCAGCAGCGTACTGAACTATTTGATTCAACTCGTTATAATTCCCCTGCAACTGTAACGAATCTAATGTTTCATATACTGCTCTTACATCCTCAGTCATTACTCTTCTCCTTTTAGCCACGCCCCAGTCTTAGCTTCTTTTGCATCAACTTCTCTAATCTGCAAAACTACTTTGCCGATCTTTTCTGAGTCATAAAACTTATAATTCTGCGAAAATACAATAAAACTATCATCTTTCCATAATCCACCTTTAGTACAGGAATCGTAGAGAGCCTTACAAACATTGTCTATATCCCGAGTCTTTCTATCTGGCGTATAAACATACATCTTTAATGCTATTGCCCCCTCTATAGTTGGTAGCCCACTATCAACAATTGCGCGGGCTACCAATTCTGTATATTTTTTATATTCCTTGGTGAGATACTTCTTGAGCTTGTTTTTGCCCAATGCAACATAACCATAAAGATGATTTACAGAGGCAGGATATGGCAGCTCAATCTCGTATATCATTCAGATGCTTCTCCTGTATCTTCATAAGGATCCTCTATTTCATCAGCTGAGTTATCATACTCAATGAACAAATCATCAGCCTCAGCAAGCTCAACACGAGTCATCTTACGATCTGTAATAACTTCACCAGTATCAAGTCGTGTTACCGTAACCGTGCCTTCATCAAAGTCCTCAATCTTCTGACATTCAATATGCCTATATTCAGCCTGAGAACTAATCTTGTTGCTAAGTTCACTAATACATTCTTCACAAGTTTCAATCTCAGACTTGATCTGACTGTTATAAGCTTTCTTCTGGCCTTCCAGTCTCAGACACTGTTTAATTTGAGCATTCTGATCTTTAGCACACTCAATCAACTCTTCATCTGTAAGCTTACACTCAAGAAACTCCTCACTAGTACTAGTACGGATACGAGGCTGTTTAACCTCTTCCTCTGCTTCTATCATTTCTATTTCTACTTGATCCATTTCACTTCCCCTTTATTGTTTAAACAACCATTCTTCTCAGACCATTATTAATATGGACACAGTGCCTGTTGCTGTGACTGCTTATTCTGCATACCCTGCTGTTGTGACTGCTGTGGCTGATTGTTAGGTACACCAACTGCAAAAAAGTCTTTAATAACATTATGCCGACTTTTTGTTCCATCATTCTTTTGGTACTCTTCCACAACAACCTTGATATCAATAGGGATATTGTGTAAATCTTCAGTATTAGACACCCGACCAGAAGTAGTGCCCAACCTCTGTAGGATGAGTTCATAACGCTGCATTGAAATACGAACAGCTTCTGAACTTGGGTTCCAAAGATTAAGATTATCAAAAATACTAGTACCTGCATGCCCCCCAGTCTGAACAGTAAATTTAAAACTAAGATAACTGCCGGTACCTGATTTAGTATCCTTCTTAGAACTATCAGTAATAACTGCACGATACACGCCCTCTGGTAACAATGGGAAATCACCAAGACTTGCGCTTTCTGGAGCCACATTAATATCACTTACATCTGCCATTTCAACTTCCTCCGTATAAACTAATTAAAAAAATATAAACATACTTCTAATGACTATTTAAATACTGATGAGTTACAGAACTCATTCCAAAATATGCTGAAATCTGAATACCCTTGATCACCCATAGGAATCTCTGGCGGCAGACTATACCGATTCTTTGCATTGAATGCAGCTTGCTTAGTGGTATAGATCATGCGTTTACCTATACCTGATACAACTGTTCTTGTTCTATTAAAACCTTCATCTTCAGTCTTGGTAAACTGCTGATACTTACAAAACAATACACAATCAGCCCATTCCATAATAGTTCGCTGAATTCCTATACCCTTACCATTTACATGCAACTTCGGGGCATAATTATCATAACTACTGCCGTCTGGATCTTCTATCTTTTGAATAGCTGCATGTCCCAATAATACAACCATAATCCCCTTATCAATTAAGCGATCAAACTTACTAAGTAAATCTTCCCAGATTGGCATTGCAGCTTTATACCCTGTTCCATATGAAAGATCTTTAATTGATTTAATATTATGTTTCTCACAAATATATTGATTTAACCACGTCTCTAGCCAACCTAATGAATCAAGAATCATCATGCCATAATCGTGTTTCTCATTAAGTAACGAATTAATATATCTATCTACTTCCTGATAACTCTTTGCCTGCGGAAACTTGGCGCACTTTATCTGATTCACACCGTCCTCAGTCGGAATAAATATAGGATTACGACCACAATCCTGTGCGCTGGCAGCCCAGCTTGACTTACCAATACCCTCTACTCCATACAACAGAATTCTTGGCGGCTTCTTTACCACTTCATTACTTACTAGATTAAGTGGGTTGTCTGCCTTTGCCTGCGCTTCTTCAACTCCTTCAAATGTTGCACTCATTATTTATCATCTCCTTATAAAATACCATCCAATGTGTTTTAAGGTTTCGTGTTGTTCGTTGTCCAAAAATGGGCTTCTGTGAAAAGCATTCAAGAATTGTTTTGATCTTAATATGAACTTCATTCCATTTAAAAATTAAAGTTCCACCAGGCGCCAACACTCTCCAGCATTCATCAAAACCTATTTTAAGATCCTCTTTCCATGTATTCTTATCAAGCTTGCCATATGTCTTATATACCCACGAACGTTTGCCGGCATTTTTAAGATGTGGTGGATCAAAGACAATAAGATTAAAACTATTGTTTTCAAAAGGCATCTTTCGAAAATCCATTAAAATATCAGGGTGAATTTCGAGTCTTCTACCATCACAGAGGTTGCATACTTCGTCTCTTATATCTCCAAAAACAACCGCAGAATTGTTTTTATCAAAATGAAATTTTTTAGAACCACAGCATGGATCTAGGACTTCCGCGCACATCTTACTTAATCCTCAGGCTTGTACCGCGCTCACCAAGCTCACAGCCGTACACATGCTCTCCAGCCTCAAGCTTTTTTCTGATCGCATCGTTATCTACCATAATCTCTGTACGTGTAAGCTCTACCGGCAACTCATCAACCCGTGCACGTACAAACAACGGTGCCAACCCTCCATTTCGAGCAACACTCACCCGAAAGCGTGGTGTCTCAACCTTACTCCGCCCTATCTTCTGTAAGATATATTTCAAATGCTCTTTCAAGTTCTTAGCATTATTCTCATCTGTCTGCGCCAGAGCATTCATACGCTTTGCTTCACTCTTACGCATTGCCGCCCGGTTCAACCATTCAGAAATAAGCGCCGCACTGTTATCCACCTTGGTAGTGAATGCCTCTTCATTCTCTGTTGCAAACTCGCAGATAATAGCCTGGACCTGAGGATCATCCCAATCGATATCACCATCAGCCAGTAAATCATCCAATGCCAGCATATCATCACTTATCTCAATACTTGTCTTTTTCATAATATCTCCTTATATGTACGCGACTATGCCTGAAAGAACTCCATATACAGCCAACGCACTATAGATATAAATTAAATAAACCATTAGACTCTCCGGTTTGAATAGTTCTTCTCCATGCCCTTGAGAATTAAATCTATCCTGAAAAGACGATTACCACCGGGGATTTCTAATACGGAACCATTAGGAAATCTCTTTTGCCGCGCCCAATTATCAATCGTACGTCTATCTTTACGCAGTAACTCAGCGACTTCAGCATTTGTTGCCAACATTCCTTTTAATTCTTCTATTAGCTGATTAAATCTGTCAGAACTAAGCTTCTTACTTTCCATAGCATCTCCTTAAATTTAATAGAATTAGCCAATCCTTCCGCCACGAGCTACCACCAAAGGTGATTGCCGATATTTTTTATCGCTACGTTTCCCCTCCTCAAGAATCATTTCAAGGTCATAACGTTTCATGCTCCCAAATCGGTAGACGCTTCCTTCAGGAAATACCCCAGCCTGAGTTTTTCGACATATAGTCGCCTCACTACACTTCAATGCAGCAGCCAGTTCCTGAGCCGTAGCTAAATCGACAATCTCTTTGTTATTCATTCTTCATCACCTTTTATAACTTGACATAAACCGATATGCCTGCTACGATTTACCTATTGATGTAATTCCAATCCCGTCTGCTGTTTCTTTGAGGAATATCTAGTATTGCCCATACTTATCTTACCCTCTTGAAATAGCAGACCTTGTTTAAACATAGAACAAAGCCGTCTGACTACTGCCATCAAGATACAACTGCGGACCCGATGGTGCTTTTCCCTTTCTCTGTGATCTCGGGTAACTTCTAACTATCTCAGTCCTTGGTAACCCGTTTATCCGACTTAAAGTACCATAAGATACATCAGGCGAAACCAAGTTATGATCATGTTCCAAAATTTCACGTGCCCTTCGTTCCTTATAATACTGCTCAAGAAATTCTTCAGAAGCGAGTGGATTGCGTGTCGTACAAATCGCTATGCCTTTATGCCAATATTCATACAAGGCTTCTGCACACTCTGCTTGGTAGACTTCTACCTTCGCTCTTACTTGACTGTTCTCTATTTTGTTAGGATTAATGTTCGCCAACCACAAATCGAGCTTATGAAGTGGGATGCATAACATTTCTTGCTCACGCTCCCTAGAATCACGCATCACCATTATGGTGACACCATACTTTTTCTTCTGATTTACAAGTTTTCTGTGTTGAGGCTGCCATGTCACACACATACCATCACACACAGGCTTGGCTGCTACATATTTTTTACCATCCTTTATAGCCGCCATTAACTCCTGTCCATGAAACTCAACTACTTCTGCTTTTACAATCTCATTCATTCTCCTTTACTCCTTTTAAAAAGAAGACCCCGCTCTAACTGGTGCGGCAGCTAGGCGGGGCCTTATGGGCTGCATAAACCAGCCCCAATATATTAATCCCATAATCCGCACATTGTTTAATTTCTAATTTATCTTGAGTACGCTTCTGAAACCTGCCTTTGACGATCATCTCCGGTCAGTCAGTTCCGCCACCTCTTAATTTCTCCAAGTACACTCTTGGTCTGCATCAGAAGCTCATCCTCAGTCAGCCAACTCTGCCACCTCAAAGAAACTTTTTACTCAGTCAGTGCTACCACTACTTGCTTGATCAGGGCTTATGTGGTAGCATTAACTAATATTTTTGAAAGAACAATAAGAAACGAACATGAATTTCGTTAATATCAACTAAGACCAGAAAGTTGCTTTTTTGACTTAAGTTACCTTCTCGCTTGTTCGATATATTCAAAGTATACTATTAGATATTTTCTAAGTCAACAAAACATTTATTGGATTTTTTCATAGAAGGATGCAAGTATATGAGTGCAAAAGAGATGCTTGATATGATTTTTTTTTATTTTCCAGGATTAACACAAAAAGCACTTGCGGAATTTCTTGGAATTACTGAAAGTGTTGTCTCTGGATGGAGATCAGAAAAATCAAAACCCCGAATTGACCAACTTACTGCACTCGCAGAACGCTTATGCGTAGACATAAACTGGCTAACTTCAGGCAAGACCAGCAGTATCAAGGTATTAAGCAATATCCTATTCCCCGTAACATATTACTCATACACTATATATCTTGATATGCCTTACAACTTCGCAAGGAAGTCATGCGCTTACTCAATAGCAAATATCACTGACGACGAAAAATTCAAAGTTGGCATAACCGCAATTGATGCGTTCATGACTATGGCTCAAGATGAGCAGCACCCATTAAACAGTACTATAAATTTTTTAGACATCGGAGCACAAGGAGTTATTGGACTTATTTTCAAAGCCGCTCACTTACACGATTTACCCGAAAAGAGATTAGTCGAAATAGGCGACTATGTTAAAGATGTTTTGAAATACTATATACAACCCGAGATATACGAATCAAAGCAAATTGACAACACAACAACAATACGCAACAAAATTGCTCATGGGAAAATTGTCGACCCCTCTATTATTAAAGAACTCGTAGACACTAAACTAAATGACCTTATGGTTTCTATCGGAAATGAATTATTTAGTCCCCAAACATCACAAGATTTCTACGAGATACCCTACTTCCCAGACGGGATAGCAGCAGGAAACCCAAAAGAGATTAAAGATTACCCGGAAGAAAAAGTAATTCTTCATAAGGATTGGTGCAGCCATCCAGATGAAACATCTGCTGCAAAACTAGATGACAGTGCACACAGCATGGAGCCTACCATCATGGCAGGATCTATCATAACTGTCGATCATCACCTTACAAACCCTGAAGAGCTTGACGGAGAAGTAGTTGCAATTTATAAAAAAGATGATGGTGTAACGGTAAAGAGACTCAAAAAGATCGGATCTCGTTGGTGTGGCATTCCGGACAACTCAGAATATGATGTTGTGGAACTTGAAGACGGAGATAGAATTGTAGGTCTTGTTACGACACATCATAACCTGATTACAAACAAACGATAATGATGATATCGGTTTTGATGCCGATAATAATTAAAGACGGCATTTTAATTGCGGAAAATTTACGCTTAAAATTTACAGTTTCGTAAAATCTACACATATAGTGAAAAATTAATTCACTATATAATATAAAAATCAAATATTTTCCAAAAATATATATTGATTATCTTAAATAAACACGATATACTACATACATACCGCTAGTGAGCAGGACTTGCTAGCCCCCATCGGCTCGAACCGTGGGATTAACAGGTATACCTCCCCCCCTCGGAAGGTATACCTTTTTTTTACCCTTATGACATTATAATCTTATGAGCAAATATATTTTCTTAATAGACGGATTCAATATCTTTCACAAAATAAAGCATCGCAAACATATTGATGGCAGGCAATTAAAATGGTGCAACTACAACAAAATGCTCAACATGTTTATAAAAGATAAAAGCGTAATTAGTTCTATTTACTACTTCTCTGCTCTTACCAACAACGAAGTAAAACGAGGCAAACACAAACGATATATTGAACTTCTTGAAAAAGAAGGAATAACAACAGTACTTGGGAATTACAAAAAAGTAACTAAAACCTCTTATGTCAAATGCGATAACAACGACTGTCGCTCACATGAACTGTACTGCGGTAAAGAATACAATACACTTGAAGAAAAGCAAACTGACGTTAATATAGGAGCATATTTAATTGACCTTTGCTATCAAAATCCTGATGTGGATACATTCATAATTTTATCTGCAGATTCAGACTATTTAAGAGCTTTAAAACTGGCTCAATATAGATTTAAAGATAAGAAATTTGGAGTCATGCTTCCTCCAGGATATCCTAATAATGTCAAACTAGCAAAACAAGCAGATTTTCCTCTAAGAATAAGAGTTAAACATCTTAAAAGAGCTGTATATTCTCAAGATGAGATTGAATATATTACAACGCCCCAAAAATCCGACAAAAATTGACCACAATATCTTTAGCTCCACTTTATTATAAGTTATTATAAATTTTATAAGGAGCTATCTCATGACACAAGCAACAGGTAGAGTATACAAGCGAGGTAAAAAATTCTACATAGCCATAAACAAAGGCTATGTAGACGGAAAGCGTTTAGAAGAACGGAAGTCCACCCCAGCCACTACACTACGTGAAGCCAAACATCTCCTTGACCTGGAACTATATAAACTCAATAGATCAGCTGCCACAGGAGAACCTCAAGACAACAACTATATGCTTGAGGATTTATTCGATGACTGGAAACAATACATAGAAATAACAGTCCCCAACCCAAAGACTGCTCAAGAATACATCCGTAATGCGAGACTTGCCCTGGATATTCTTAATGAAATAGGAGTATTCAACGTAAGCGAGCTACTACCCAAAACAATCACAGCGTTACAACAAAGTATTTTGGATAAAGACTTATCAAGCAATATAGCCAATAAAGCTGTAACAAAATTAAAAGCCATCATCGAGTACGGAGTTGACAACAGACTTATCCGAACCAATCCAATCAACAAGGTATCACTACTACCAACCGTCAGAAAAAAGTTTCGCAGAGCATATACTGAAGCAGAGGTATTCAAACTATTGGAACTCGCGCCACCAGCCTGGCGCCCGTTTTTTCACTTTGCCGTATCCACTGGATGCAGACTTGCAGAAATAGCCAATCTCAGGTGGCAGGATGTGGATCTAAAAAACTCTCAGATTAGTATCGTGCCCCGTAAAGACTGGAAGCCTAAAACTGAAACCGGTGAGCGCACTATTCCTATGACTGAGAAACTGAAAGAAACGCTCTCTAAGCTTGAGAAACGTTCTGAATATGTCTTTGCTACTAAAGACGGAAACAAGCGCGAGAACAACGCCCTAACAGTGCTTAAACGAGTTTTAAAGAAGGTGATCGCTGACGTACATCCAGACTGGAACAACAAAAAGCAAAAAGAAGAACTCACGCTCCTGGACTTCCATGCTCTAAGATATACTTTTTGCACAGAACTAATTAAAAATGGGGTTGACATAAAGACAGTACAAAAGATAATGGGACACGCTGACATAACGACTACGCTAGGGATTTACGCGCAGTATTGTCACGGCGGAATGGAAGATGCGATCACAAAAATAACGTGGTAATTATTTTTTTGCTGAAATGGCGCACAAATGGCGCACACTCCAAAAAGCAAAGAAATAAGCAAAATCCATAAAGCATTACAAATCAACAACTTATACAGAATATGCCTGTAGCTCATCAGGATAGAGCGTCGGTTTCCTAAACCGGAGGTAGTGGGTTCGAGTCCCGCCAGGCATACCAACCTTTAAAACACCACAAAACCCAGAACTAACTATCAAACAATACATTACATCAAAAATCAACAAAACAAAACACATCCCCGATACTTCTAAAATCCAATTATTTCCCTATCCAAACCACCATTTCCATAATTTTAAGCCACAAATAAACCACAGGCATAAAATCAGATTAAGCATCAAGCGGTATTACATTATCCTTACCAAACCACTCAGCAGCTTTTACAAGCACTTCATCTGATGGATTATAATAAAATACCGCTAAATTCTCTTTTGCTCTTGTGCAACAAACATAGAACAATTTTTTCGTTCTGATTATAACAGACTCTGTTCCCGTCCCAGTAAATAAACTCTCAAAATTGTATTGCTTCCAATTACCATTGTTAAGAATCACTAATACATTATCAACTTCAGTACCCTTTGTTTTGTGTTGCGTTGAAAATGGTGTGCTCCCTTCTAAATAATTATATAGTTTTTGAAATTGAGAATAAGGAACTTTTCGCACACGCTCATATACATAACTTTTTTTCACAATAAAGTCATTGAGTTTATCTCCAATAACACAAATACCAGTTGAATTTGCTTCATCAATAATATCACCTATTGATTTATCACCTGTCTGAATCAGTGAATTTATCCTTAACATTAAGTTCTTTTTATCAGATATTGATGTAATTTTAAAATCAGTTCTTTTTAAAAAGTCAAATATGAATCCATTGCAATAAAAATTTATAGTATCTTGAATTTTATTTAGATGCCTTACTAAATGATCAAGTTTTGAGTTTGGTTTTGAAATATCTTCAGAATTGTCTTTAGAATCATCTATTAATTGTCCTGAATCAATGTATATTGAAGATATTTGCTTATATTCACAATCCAATGCATAATCATACGCAATTTTATGATTTTCAAAATATTCCATCATTGTATCCGTTGGTGATACTTTGGTAAGATCACATCCTGTTTTTCCAGTTTTCAATATATCAACAACTTCACCAAATGTTTTATCTGAGTAATCATCAGTTATATTATTTTGCTTAATATATTTATTTATTTTATCAACATATCTCAATATTTGATCACCATTGTAAATTTCATAAAGATCGTCAAAACCACCTTTTTGCGATATTAAATTATGGGTTAAGTTTAACTCTTTTGTTTTCTCTACATCCCATTTTAAATATTGTCTAACTAAATCAATATCGTCATGACAAGAATAAAGAAACTTTGCCGTTCCTTCTTTAACAATACCGTCTATCATGTTTGGTGCACTGACGTCTTCAGACGGCTCCTGAATGACACTATCTGTTCGCAAAATGTTGGCTAATTCTATAACCTTTTGGGGATTTCTACGATTTTGAACCTTTATAATTTCTTCAACACTTCCACCATTACTTGTTAAATAACCAGATATGCTTCCAACACCTCCGGCATATATAGACTGCATTGAGTCTCCAAAGAAACCTACGACATTCTTCTTACTTGATTTCTTCAAACACTCTAATAAAATTTTAATAACAACTCCGGAGGTGTCCTGATATTCATCCACAAAAATATACTGGTACTTATCTTTTGTGATGTTGCAAAGTTTTGGATATAACTCATACATTTTATGGGCAACAAGTAGGAGTTCATCGTGAGAAATTATACCCTCTACTAAACGCCTAAATTCTTTATATTGAACTCCATTTTTAAGATCATTAAATAATGACATTTCAACATCAATACCATCAGGCAAAGTAAAAGACTTATAACATTTATAATGGTCTAATAAAACTGTACAGTTGAATAAGGTGGATATTTCCAATAATATTTATAGCGAAAGGAACTATCTATGAGAAAGAGTTTTACTGCTGATTTTAAAGCAAAAGTCGCTCTGCAAGCGATTAAAGGTGATCGATCTATCGCAGAGTTATCCGCTAAATTTGAAGTTCATCCGAACCAGATCAGGCAATGGAAGAAATCTATGCTTGAAGGACTGCCTGAGATCTTCTCTGATAAACGTAAGAAAAAAGTTGTCAAAGATGAAGATGAAAAAGTAAAGCTATATGAGCAGATTGGTCGTTTGAAAATTGAGAACGACTGGCTTAAAAAAAAATCTGACGAATTTCTCGGTTAAGAAAAAGAGTAGCATGATTGAGCCAAATAAAGCTAAGCTGTCAGTCTCAAGGCAATGTGAGCTGTTAGAGATCTCACGCTCTGCCTATTATTACAAATCTTATGCTGAGGATGAGCATGATTTTGAAATTAAAAAGATGATTGATGATCTATTCCTCAAACATCCTTTTAAAGGTTCTCGCACAATTACTGATGATTTGAGAAGAGCTGGCTTTGAAATCGGGAGGCATAAAGTCAGGCGCTTGATGCGGGAGATGGGCTTACAGGCGATATATCCAAAGAAGCATTTCACCGCTAAAAACATCGAGCATAAAGTATATCCGTATCTGTTGCGTGATATGGATATCGACAAGGTTGATCAGGTCTGGGTGAGTGATATAACCTATATTCCACTACGTTATGGTAATGCATACCTGACAGCTGTTATGGATTGGCATAGCCGCTATGTGATTTCGTGGGAGCTTTCTATGGCGATGGACAGCAGCTTCTGTGTGAATGCATTGAAGAATGCACTTGAGGAGTCGAATCCACTGATTTTTAATACAGATCAGGGTACTCAATATACGAGTAAGAGCTTTACCGAAGTGCTGAAAGAAAACAGGATCTGGATAAGCATGTCCGGCAAAGGCAGAGCGTTTGATAATATCATGATTGAACGTCTCTGGCGTACCTTGAAATATGAAGAAGTCTACCTGACTGAATATGAAAATTATTTTGCAGCGTATGATGCATTGGAGAAGTATTTTGAATATTACAATAACGAGAGAAGGCACTCCAGCTTGAGCAAGCGCACGCCGAGAGAGGTGTATTTTAACGAGAGAGGTGCGAGTAACGATGTGGCGTAGAAGTTTGAACTCTTGCAGTAATTCCGCTTCGGGCTACGCCCTGCGCTCCATTACTGCAAGAGTAAGTTCCACCTTAAACAACCTATTATTTTGTCTTGACAGATTAGACCACTTTAATTCTTCCTCAGATTGTATCAAAGAACAGAGAACTTTTTTCAAATTATATTGATATATTTTAATATTATCCCACAAAAAGTCATGTATTGTAGATACTACCAACCTACCATCATTGATTCTAGCATTGATTTCTCTTGCAGCTGCGTTTGTGTAAGTAATACACGCAATTTTACTATTAGTTTCACTCTGTAGAATTGTTTTTATCACTTCCACCAACGAATATGTTTTCCCACTTCCTGCACCACCACTAAGAAGAAAATCTTTACCTTGGCTTATTGCAGTCATAACCAATTCTGTTTCTCTGGTTAAAACTAATCTTTCTGTATCCATAGTAACCCTTCTTTTATGTATTGTGGTATTTCCCAATTTATAAATTGATTTCCTGTTTCTTCATCATGCTTACTATTTAGCAAGATTTCTATTGCGAGTTTCGGCTTACTATTAATTGCATTATTCGCAAAGACATAAGGGTCTATTTTGCCATTATCAATATAATCTTTTGTCGCGTTAAGCTTTAATGATGGGAAATCATCTTCAAATAAAAGCCCAATAATATCATGATTAACGCTAAAAAATGAATCTTCAAAGCTTCTACCATGATAATCATTTTCTTTCGTCTGATATGCTATATATAAGTTCCCGTTACTATTAATCTCCCATATACCATTTGATTTCGATAATACTCTTTTCTCAAAACTTAATAACCTAAAATAATTCAAATAGTTATCACATTTACCGAGTTTATCTAATTCACCTTTATAATAATATTTTAGCGAATTATTACTTGTACTATTTGCTTCAGGTGACTCAACTTTACATTGCATGCTAAAGGTATATTTTCTACCATTTTTATCCGTATCACTTTTCAACTCAACACTATCAATATCAGTAATTATCAAACATTTCACACCCAGAAATGCAATTAATTTGTCAAAGATTTGCGAATGTGCCCCGACTGCGATAATGGATATATTTTGAGATAATAAGGGAATTTCCTTAAATCCCGTATCAGCTTGATCAATTTTTCTCATCATTGCAGGTAATAATATTCTTTCAGTATCTCTTTCTATCAAAATTATTTTATCCGCAAAAAATAATTCCGCACAGTTTAATGTTAAATACTGTTTTAAAAACTTATAATGCTGTTCTTCATTATTTTCTGCATACTCATCTTTTAAGTCTCTAAGATTTTTTGCTTCAACGCAATTACTCTCCTGGCTTTTTAATTTTAAATACTTTATGCTATTAAAGTCACTCTCTACAATAATATGAGATGAATGAGTACTAATTAAAGTTTGAAGATTTAATATTTTTGAACTATCTATAATTGTTTGCTCTTTAATAAAATTTTTAATATTCTTAATAAACACATATTGCATTTGTGGGTGAGTATGAGCCTCAGGTTCTTCAATAAACAAAATATTTAATGCTGCTGGAGTTTCACCTTCACTCTTTTTAAAATCATTTAAAAGCACCTCAATTTCAAAAATCATACTAATTAAATTCATATATCCCAAGCCATTATAATGTTCTGGGAGTTTATGATTATTATAATTATAAAAAACAGTAGTATTTCCCTCAAGAAGTTGTTTATATTCCAAAGTTGATGAAATACTAATCTGAGTTTGAGCTGGTTTTATACCACCAAATTTATCAACACTTTTAATAACATCTTTAAATATTTCATAATATATATTTGTTAATTCTTTATCTGTATTGCGCAAAGACCTTTGCAAATTCTCCAAACATTCATTTTCTTTATTACCATCTGTCATATTCTTATAAATATTAGCAGTCTGAGCAGAAAGCGTTCGATTATTATCTGAATTTGTAACATCCCTTTTTGCACTAATACTTTTGAAAGAAATTATATTTGAAATATTAATCCTATTTTTATTCAAATCAATCACGAGTTCAGGGTCATCTAAAGATAGAGATTTATGTTTTATTGAGCCAATATAGTGGCTAATATTATTCCGAATAAAATGTTTTATATCCTCTTTATCAACTATTGTATTTCTCTTTAAATCATGCCGCAACATTAAATACTTTTCATATTCTAATTCATACGATAACTCTAAAACAACTGAATTTTTTTCAGGATCTAAATCTAGAATAACACTCGAAATAACTTCCAAGTTATCATCCAATTCATAGGCAATATAAATTATAAGTTTTATACTAATTGGTTTATAGTTTTCTTCTAGTATTTCATCTCTTTCACAAACTTGTTCTAGCAATAATGTTTTTATATCATTATTAAAATCATCATATGTTATTAATCTATTGTTTAAAAATTTATCCATTACAGCCAGTAATGATGTTTTACCAGTATTGTTTTTACCAAGAATAAGTGATAGATCATCTTCAAGATCTATAGAAAATTTTTTTAATAAACGAAAATTTTCTACATCAATTTTAGTAATTTTCATAGAATTCCTTTGGATAAATATTTTTTCATTTTTTTAAATATAAATATTAGCAATATTATTATATGACCAAAAATCAGTCAATACAAAAATTCTATACATCCAATATCACCAAACACAATATAAATTTTATGTGCCTATATTATTTGCATTATTAACCAATGTCATTGTATCAACAACTATAAAATAAAGGATATAATTTCTAAATAAAATGTAATAATTCAGTTCATTGATTTCATCTAAAAATAAATCACAATAACATTTAAAAATATACAAAAAAACCGAATACTCTTAAATTGAGTACCGGCTATTTTGTACGTAAACATTAATATTCACTACTATAAAAAAGATTATATAATATTTTTCTTCACAAACCAAGCTAATCCCAAAACCCGACACATCACCCTCACAAATCCACCTTTACCGCATTATTCTTCCCGCTGTTCTTCACCTCGCGCATCAGGTCTTCGGCCTCCGTGAATATTGCATCTGCGGCCTCATATTTCTCAGAATCGGCTACAGCCACCCCGATACTCGCGCCAATATTCACCACCCCTTCCATCAGCACATACTCTCTCCCCAAGCTCTCCAACAGCTTATCCGCCACCTTCGTGCAGTAAACCGCCGACTCAAAGCGCGAAATTATTACCGCGAACTCATCACTCCCGATCCGTGCCACCGTATCACACTCCCGCACCATCGACTTCATTCGCTGTGCCGCTATCTTGAGCACCTGATCCCCGGCCTTATACCCCTTCGTATCATTAATTGCTTTAAACCCATTCAGATCAATGCATAGTACCGCATAGTTAAACTTATCCTGCTTAGAGTCCCTGATCACCTGCGACACACAGTCAAACAACAGCCGCCGATTCGGCAGCTCGGTCAGCACATCATAATATAGCCGATGCTTCAATTCATCCTCGAGCCTATTCCTTTGTACCATAATCCGGGCGAGAATAACCGATACCACCAGCACCCCGAAAGCGCAGAGTACGACATACCGGATAATTTTATAATATAACTGCTGCTTCGAAAGCGACCACTCCGCCAGATCAACGATATTAATCAGCGTCCACTGCGGCGCCGCGGTATTGTCAATCACATACTGTAACGGTTTAATCACCGTATACGACACGATGAGATCACCGATAACCTCCTGCACAAAGGCTGCCTCCTTCAGACGCTGCCAGATCTCAGGATACTCATTTTTTATATTATATCTCTCCCTCGCACTCAGCATGAAGCCCCACTCCTTTTTAGCATCTATATGCGATAAAAAATACCCCTCCCGGTTAATAAGATAAAACACCCCTTCGTCTCTCGTATTGGCTATTCTTATTCTGCTGAGAATATTAGCCGCCAGATAATTCAGCACCACACAGCCCCGGACCTCACCGTTATCCAGATATACCGGCACACCGAAACGGATCATCGGTTTATACGGCACCTCGATTTCATGGTGCTCGATATTAAGATCCAGCGGTGACAAATAGATATTATCCCTCCTTACCGCCATCGTCTCCTTGAAATAATACCTGTCCGCTTTATTCTGCAGCCCGTCGTCCGGGACAATCTCGGCCTTGCCATTACTATAATTCACCCTGACTATTTCATTACCGCTGCTGTCTATATACCGCACCTGATCATACATGCCCTTTGTTGCCGCGAAAGATTGGAATTCATCCGCAATCTGCCTCCGGTCAGCCTGATCAAGAATACTTTTATACCTGATCGTTGCATTCAGTTTTGACAGAAAAATCAAATCCGCTTTAACGGAATCAAACATCATGAATATTTTACTATCCAGACTCTTCACATTATTCAGCGAATCATTCTTGATATGCTCGACCGCCTCATCCCAGTCACGGTAAAAGGAATAACTGATAATAGCGGCGACCACCAGCAGCAGCGCTATAAAGTACGCCAGCAAGACGAACCAGAATTTATTGTAGAATGCATGTTTTATGCATTTATCATCATAAACAGTATTCATATTCCCTCGCTTTATGCTGAATTTACCAGTATCAATCATCACCGTTATTGTTCATTCTAGCCCCATACCCTCTTTTTGTAAATTTTAAAACCCTTATAAAATAATAATTCCATAACAACTCGTTCCAAAATCAGCATACTTATTTAGTTATTAATTTATACCCATAATATTTATCCGTATGGCACTCACCCACCCCCGCACCCTCCGTATATTCCCGCAACCATAATTACCGCACCATAACGAATCACAATACTTGAGTATTATCCGCCACACTATCACCATAATTAAAAGCAGTAACCCCGATAACATGAGGTTACTGCTAATTTACAACTGCCGCATATGAGGTTACATCAATACCGCTGATTGCTCCCAGTCGGCTTTTTCCGGTAAATATTCTGCAATGTCTGCTGGTAATATTCTCAGAGCAGATGCTTCACAAATGCCAGAGAATCCCGGAGCAGTTCGTCTTTATCCTCGACCTCTTCAAGCAGATTTCTGAAGAGTGATACCGATCTTCCGACACTGCCCTGCGGATTCAAAAAAGTCTCCATGGAGATGATTCCGCTGTACTTTATATTCTTCAAGGAATCAAAGATCATTTTCCACGGCAGCATTCCCAGCCCCGGCAGCACACGGTTATTCTCACCAATGTGGAAGAAATTAAGCTTCTCCCCGGCGATGTTTATCGCTTCGACAAATGACCTCTCTTCAATATTCATATGAAACGTATCAAGGTGAATTCCGACACACTCACTGTCAACCTCATCAACAAAGTTTCTCGCCTCTTCCGCAGTATTGAGTAAGAAGTTTTCAAACCTGTTAACGACCTCGACGTTGAATATCACCTGATTATCTTCATATACTTTACACAGCTCTTTCAGCGACCTGACCGCATTCTCCCGGAATACCCTTTTTTCAGCATAATCTGTTAAATTGGCATTCCCGTTCCAGGCGCCGTGTGTCAGACCGTTACACATGCCGATACCGGCTTTACGCATCTTCACCGCCGCTTCCGACAAAAACGCTATCCCCTGCTTTCTCTCCGCTGCCACCGGCGAACCGATATCCATCTCAGGTGACAGCCCGCCACTGCACAGCAAGGTTATATTATGCTTCTCTGCTTCCTCCCTGATCCGTGCCGACATCGCCTCATCAAAGGACCTGATATAGTCGATACCGATCTCCAGCGCGTCAAACCCCAGCTCTGCGGCTCTGGCGACATACGGGAGCTGATCCGCGGACCAGTCACTGACAAAGTATCCAATATGCAAACCTATTTTATTCATTCTTCTCTCCTTCTAGCTGCTCAACCCAACACCAGATAACTTACGGTACCATCAAAGTCTTCATTCCGTCACTCTTATGGTTCATGGAATTATCAATAGCCAGTTTGAAGTCTTCTAGTTTATACGGTGTAGAGGCGATACCGTCTGAGGACATCAGACCTCTGGCAAAGAAATCAATTGCCGGCGCGTATGTCCGGTAGCCGAGATGGCCGCCCTTGATTGAGAGCTCCTTGATATCACTTATTATTGACCAGTCGAAGCTCACCTCTTCAGCGAAGACCGAGAATTCCATCAGTCTCCCGCCACGGCGCAGCATCTTGACCGCAGAATTAACACTCGCATTATTACCCGCCACTTCGAGCACAACGTCACAGCCATACTTCTCACCGGTCAGCGCCACCACCTTTTCAACCGCATCCTCCTTGAGCGGATTAATCGTCAGAGTCGCCCCGTATTTTCTGGCTATTTCCAGACGCTTGTCATCGGTATCAATAACGATCAGATCCTTCGGATTTTTCAGCTTCGCTCCCTGAACCATAAACATGCCGATCGGGCCGCAGCCGATTACCACCACCGTCTCGCCAAAGCTTATCTCAGCCAGATTTACCCCGTGTAACGCGCAGGCCGCCGGTTCAATCACCGCCGCATCCTTCAGCGACAGACAATCGGGAACTTTATGCACAATACTGTCTTTAGTGTATATCATATGCTTTGCCCAGCCGCCATTAGCCCCTTTTACCCCATAGGTGTAATGCCGGTCACAGAGGTTATACTCACCCCGGCGGCACCACCAGCACTCCCAGCATGGAGGTATCTGCTCCGCAATCGCTCTGTCACCGACCTTCAGACCGTACTTTTCAGCCGCCCCGTCACCAAGCTTGATAACTCTGCCCATGAACTCATGCCCTGCCACAATCGGCGCATTCTGGTAGACGGTTGGCGAGAAATACGCCTTACCGTAATATATTTTAGGATCAGCGGCGCAGACCCCGCAACTTTCAATCTCTACCAGCACTTCCTCCGGACCCGGATTATTAATTTCAAAATCTTCGTATCTAAAATCTTCTTTACCGTAAATTACTACACCCTTGCTTAGCATAATGCTTTCCTTTTCAAAACATGACTATTATAAAAATTTTTATTCTAATTTACTATTCTGCCTGGTTGCACTTATATAAACCGCAAAAAGAATTATCATCCCTTTAAGAACCTTCTGTGCATAGGGAGAAACTCCCAGCAAATTCAGACCATTGTTCAACACACCCAGAATCATAGCGCCAATTAGCGTTCCCCAGATATGCCCCTTACCACCCGAGATACTTGTTCCGCCCAGAATAACCGCTGCGATCGCATCCAGCTCAAACCCCGACCCGGAATTCGGCTGTCCGCTCATCAACCGGCTGCACAGTACAATTCCACTGATCGCGGAAGTAATCCCACTGAAAATATAGACAAACAGCTTATATTTTTTAACCCGGATACCTGAGAGTCTGGTCGCTTCCTCATTACCTCCAATTGCATAAATATAACGCCCCACCGGCAGATGATTCAACACGATATAGGTTACAGCGTACACCGCAAACATTATCAATATCGGGGTCTGAATACCCAGCACACTCCCGCGTCCGATGATCGCGAACTCTTTTGGCAGTCCGCCCAGGGGGTATCCTCCGGTATAGAGCAGAGCCGAACCGCGGGGGATCTCCATCATGGCCAGGGTTACAATAAACGCCGGCATCTTCGCATACGAGATAAACACGCCATTGATTATTCCGGCAACCATTCCAACCGCCAGACCAATACCGATACTCAAGCTTACCGGGATACCGTAGATCATTGCCCCGGCCGAGAGCGTGCCGCTGATACAGACGATTGCGCCGACAGAGAGATCTATTCCTCCGGTCAGAATGACCATCGTCATGCCTGAGGCGATTATGGCATTGATCGATATCTGTCTGGCGACATTTGTCAGATTGCTCAAGGTTAGAAAGTGTGATGAAATAAACGTCATTGCGACGCACATTAATATTAGGCCTATCAGCGAAAGTAATTCAGGTTTGGTGGTAATCTGATGCACAAAATTTTCCCGGTTCTGCGCATTATGCTTTACTTGCATTATCTTCTCCATTTATGTCATTAACTCCGGTTGCATATTCCATAATTATGTCAGGATTTATCTTCTCTCCTGCTAGTTCAGCTACGATATTATTTTTTCTCATCACTAACACTCTATCGCTTATACCGACAATTTCAGGCAGCTCCGAGGAGATCATGATGATGCCGATTCCCCTGTTTGTAAGGTAGCGCATGAGGTTATAAATCTCAGCCTTCGCTCCAACATCTATTCCCCGTGTTGGTTCATCAAATATCAGTATTTTGCATTGAGTGGATAACCATTTCCCAATAACGACCTTCTGCTGATTGCCGCCGGAGAGTTTTTTAACTATGGTTCGTTCGGAGTTGGTCTTTATTCGTATATCTTTTATCTGCTTGCGGCTGCGTTCTGACATATTGTTGCGATCAAGGGTTTTGGCTTTATTCAGAGAGGTGCGCAGAGAATTGATGACAATATTGCTCTCAATACTGAAATCAACAATCAGCCCCTGCGTCTTCCGGTCTTCAGGAAGCAGACCGATCCCGGATTCCAGCGCCGAGGCTGGATCACCGATACTAACGCGCACTCCGTTCAACTCCAGTTCCTTGACTTCACAGCTGTCCGCCCCGATGAGCGCCTTCACCAGCTCGCTTCTGCCGGCCCCCACGAGTCCCGCGATACCAAGGATCTCGCCCTTATACAGGTCGAACGCCACCTCCGGACAGCCGGCATCCCGCTTCAGTTTATGCACGCTCAACAGCGGCACACCGCTATAATCTATAGGATTATCATTTTTGGGAAATTCCTGATCCACATTTCTTCCCACCATCAGGTGAATCAGTTCTCTGATATTGGTTTCAGCGATATCTTTATAGCCCACAGAACAGCCATCCCTCAGGATAAGAACCTCATCAGCTATCTGAAATATCTCTTCCAGGTGGTGTGAGATAAATACCATCCCCACATTATGCGCTTTTAATTCCCGGATAAGTTTGAAGAGATTCTCCACCTCCTTGGGTGTGAGCGGCGCTGTCGGTTCATCCAGAATCAGCACTTTAACCTTCAGACTTACTGCTTTAGCGATTTCCACAAACTGCTGCTCGGCAATACTCAGATTATATATTTTCTCATCCGGTGAGATACTCATCCCGAGTCGGCTCAATAACGCTGCAGACTTCCTGCGCATTGTGGTTTTATCCAGCAGTCCTGCTCTGGTTCTCAGCTCTCTTCCCAGAAAAATATTTTCATAAACTTTCAGATACGGAACCAGGCTGAACTCCTGATATATTATACTTATTCCCAAATCCTGAGTCTGCCTGAGACTTGAGTGATTGACATCCTCACCCTCAAATTTCATCTCCCCACTATCCTTGTCCGGAGTATACACACCCACAAGAATCTTCATCAGAGTGGATTTGCCAGCCCCGTTCTCTCCCACCAGCGCCAGAACTTTCCCGCGTTTTATCTTTAAATTAACATCATCCAGTACCTTAACCCCACTGAATGATTTTGATATATTATTCAATTCCAATAAACAATGATCCGACATTTTCATACCTTATGCAAAAGCGGTATATTTTGTTTATCAGACCGGACACTACTACCCGAACCCGTCACGTCTGGTCTGATAAACTCAAATACTCTTTTCAATCAAACCCGATTACTCAACGTTCTAAGCCACGAATTCCGGCTACCATGAGAAATCTGCAGCCTTTGATTTATCAATAAGTTTCACGCCGATACGGAGTTCTTCTGGAACAACATTAGCACCCCAGAGTTTTGCCAGAGCCAGACCGACACCGATACGGATCTGATCCTTAGGGAACTGGGCGGCAGTTGCTTTAAAGGCACTTCCCTCGGCAATGTTCTTACAAGCCTCAGGGGCGCCGTCGACACTGACGAGCATTATATTTTTACCAGAGGCCTCAATCGCAGCCAGAGCACCATATGAACCGCCGTCATTGACACTGAATATACCATCAAGGTCAGGATGTGCCTGTATCATATTCTCTACTACAGATAGAGCCACACTACGCTCCTGCTTACCATTCTGAACATCAACAATCTCAATACCGGGAAATTCGGAACATGCCTTCTTAAAGCCTTTTACGCGGTCAAGAATACCATCCACCGGAATACCATCAAGCAGCGCAACCTTTCCCTTACCGCCAAGCTGTTCACACATATATTTTGTAGCGATATATCCGGCGTCAACATTATCAGAAGCGACATATGTATCGATTGGGCCTAATGACTTCGCGTCGACACAGACCACAATAATGCCGGCTTTCTTTGCGGCTTCTACCGCACCCTGCATTCCGACCTGATCGGTTGGATTGAGCAACAGGATATTCACTCCCTGCTGAATCATGTCTTCGACATCATTTATCTGCTTGTTGATATCATGCCTGCCATCGGTAACAATCAGTTTAGCGCCAACAGATTGACAAATGTCTTTCAGCGCATCATACATTACGATGAAATATGGGTTATTCATCTCCTGAAATGACATACCAATCAACAGATCACTTGTCTTTGGTGATTCTTTTGCATTTGCCTGAGACATAAAGGGCAAGCAGAATAATGACAAAATAAAAGCTGCCGTAATTAATACTGATTTGAACATAATTTTAATCCTTTGTAAAAAAACAACACTCACATCACAAACTTATTACCCATGCAATAAGTACTTAACAAACATATTCTTACTAAAGTTACAATTTTATCTCGCAAAAATAACCTTGACAAATTATCAAAATTTACCTAAGCAAAATATTATGATTTTACTGCAAATTATTTTCAACACACATTAATAAACATACACCACAAACTGTATTTAGTCAAATTTTTTTGCCAATTAATTACAAACACCCCTATTTATTTGAGTTTATTGCCAATTTGACAGCACACATACTCACGCAAAATCTTTAATTTTGCGTAAAAAATAATCGTAATTTTTACACACTAAAACGCAAATTATGCACCACACTTATTTTTAAACAATTTTTATTTCAATAAAAATTTATTTTTTTGCTATAGAAAAATTATTGAAATATGATAACATTTATGCATGATTTATTCAGTAAACTATTACTTATAAATCAGATTTTCATGAATTAACCCCAAAAGACCTTTTCACATAACGAGTAATCAAGGTATATTATGACCAAGAAAAAAATAACCCTGCATGACATATCCAAAGAATCAGGATTCTCCATAACCACCATCTCACACCTGCTCAACAAGACCAGGCACGTTGACGAGAGCACCGGCAAAATCATCTACGACACCATCAACAAGCTCGGAGGGTACGAAATCTCTCCCGTCCAGCAGAATCGCCGGAAGAACATTGCCTTTGTTGTCGGGAGCCTGAAAGTTGACTTCTTCAACGAAATGATTCAGGATGTGACGGACACGGCGCTGCAGAATGGTTACTCATTACTGCTTGCCGAATCCGCGGAGAGTGAGGAAAAAGAAAAAGACTATATTAAAATGTTTGAAGCCAACAATATCAAAGGGCTGATCATCGCCCCCTCAGACTACCAGAACGACATCTCCTCCTGGCTGCAGACAGATATCCCGGTTGTACTGATTGACCGTGACATCAACAACAGCAATTATGACTTTGTCGGTATTGATAATTTCAAAAGCGCCTATGAAGCAACCCAGCTGCTCATAAAGTACGGCGCCAAAAATCTGGGGTTTGTCGGCAGAGACATAAAGAACTATAATACCTCCGAACGTAAACGCGGCTTCGAGGTTGCACTGCATGAAGCCGGTCTCTACACCACCAACCACACTTTCTTCCTGAACAGCTGTATTGACTCACCCCAGAACTTCTACACCGAATATCAGAACTTTATCAGGGGCGAGAACCCGAAGGACGGCATCGTTTGCGTCGACAACAATGTCTGTTTCGAACTGCTGGCCTTCCTTGAAAAACTGGACATAAACGTGCCCGACGACATTCTGATAGTATCATTCGACGACAACAAATGGTTCCGCTTCACCAAAGCACCGATATCAGCGATCGATCAGCCCACCGGTGAGATCGCCGTATTAGCGACAGAGCTGCTGATCAGCAAGATTCAAGCCCGCAAAAAACGCAGCCTCAAACCGGCATCCAATATCAACGTGCGCCAGACTATTCTGCTGGATTACACCCTGATCGACCGCTTTAAAGGAATTAAAAACCATTCCAAGTAACCCGGCTATACAGCGCAGAACCTGCAATGAACACTAATCCTGCACGCGGTACCAGGCAGACAGCACCCAAAATACCGGTTTAAATATCGGCAGTTGCAGGTTGCATCCCATGACGCTTCAACCGGCATTCAACCGCACTCACAAAGAATTAGCCAAAGATAAAGCACACAGCCAAAACCTCAAACAGCAGTATTACAATGCCGGCAACTCCACAGCTCTACCCCAGACAGGCAAATGCACAATACAGCCGGAGACGGCACCAGACAACCTTCACCCTTCACAACCCAGACCGGCCTGATCCATAATACTATTCGCGCAGCCGCTGACCGCCACACCTGCTACAGATATTAAGCATATTTTTATAATTAATACCTGCTGATACTGTTACACCATAATATATTTTATTATTTTATATTTTATTACTGAATTGTTATAAAGTTACCCCCCGCCAAACCGAATATCTAAGTATGATATTGGCAGACGGAACTCCTACAAAAACAAACAAAACACAGAGCATACAGCATATAACAAATAACCACACACACACACGCTACCGCCTGCCAATATCGCTCAAGAATCTCCTGGAACCATCCCAAGCACCCCATTCAAAGCAATAAACAAGATAATAATCACCGTCTTATAACACAAAATTCCAACTTCGATAGCACAAAACAACAAAATCAAACCCGAAACTATATGACAACCTATAAGATCTTGAGCCTTTATCCCAAAGTGCAATTTATTTTTCTTCGGCACATGTCAGCCATTCCCGACATCACGCTCCGCATACCCTCAATGTTACCAACCGCTGCATAGCCAACACCCAGTACTGCTGCAACCCGTCGAACCACACATTTTGGTGATAATAAACCCGACCGGCGGCATGCAGTAACAAAACCCCACGCTGAAAAATAAGTACTCCGATAATACGGATCTTACTTGCATCTCATTACAAATTGGATATATTTTATTACATATAAGTTATATTTTGAAGATTGAGCTTGAAATGTTAACGACCAGAGACAATTCAGATTTTTTCACTAAATACAGCAGGAAGACCATAGAGAGTTTGTATATACATGAACCCTGCCGCCTGTTTTTGCTCAGACTTTTAATGCTCAAGGATACCGCGGCTCCGCTTGAGGTTCACAATAGATTACTGCGGATAGATCGCCGCCGGCTGGAACAGCTGATAACCAGAACCGGCAACTGCACCTGCCCGCCACAGGGTGCCTTCCCAACCAGCTTCACCAATACCTGTTCAAAGAACAAGATAATTCTTTTACTCAAAGCCTATCAGAACTGGGGCAAAAGAAATAACAGTCAATTGTCTACAGGAAATTACGGACCGGTGTTTTAAAGGTTTACTTACTGGATCGGGCAGTCACTTCCAGCGCTGCCGTGAGTAGTCTTCAGCCTTCAGAGTATCTACAAACCGTTTACAATATTTATGGGACGTTGTCCACGCACTACCGCTCCGATATTATCCCAGACCTGACGATGCGCCCGCGAGAACATGCCTCTAGTTGTGCCACCGATATGCGGTGAGAAAACAACCCGGTATTTCACCTCCTCCGGCAATCCCAGCAGCGGATTATCAAGTCTCACCGGCTCCGGATCAAGGGTATCCAGCCCGGCTCCGGCTATACGGTGCTGCACCAGCGCCTCGGCCAGTGCTTCCTGATCGACAATCTCACCCCGGGCGGTATTTATCAGTAACGCCGAGGGTTTCATCCGACCCAGGAAATCCGCATCCACCATCCGGGAGGTCTCTGGGGTTACCGGCAGGTGCAGACTCACTACATCACAGCTCGCCACCAGCTCCGGCAGCGGCAGATACTGCATATTACCGGCCTCCGCCTCCGGCTGACGCGTGCGGCTGTAATAGCAGACCTCACTGCCAAAAGCTCTGAGCAGACGGGCTGTAGCCTTACCGATTGCACCCAGCCCGATAATACCGACCCGACAGGAACCAAGCTCGGTGATACCGTCCATAATAAATGACTCTTTGGCCTGTATCTGCCGGCCACTGCGCACCATCTCATCACCCTGAGCCAGACGGCGCAATAACGCCAGCATCAGCAGCACCGACTGTTCTGCCACCGCTTTACTGTTGGCGCCGGCGTTATTACAGACATAGACCCCGGCTTCCCGTGCCGCCGCCGTAGCGATACAGTTATACCCAACCCCTTCAGAATGAATCAGTCTAAGCTTCGGCAGCTGCCGGATGAGATCCGCTGATACCGGGGCGATAGCATCCGCAAAGATAAACTCCGCCCCCCGTCCGGCAGCGATAATCTCTGCATCACTGCTGCCGGCTGGAAAAAAGAGCAGCTCCCAGTCCGCCGGCAGCGAACTCAAATCTGAAAATTTTTCCACCCGCTGCTTCGAGGTTAAAATAATAATCTGCATAGCCTTTTCTCTCCTTCTCCTGCAACAACATGTTGACAGCCACTGCCTCCCTAACTGCAGCGCACCAGCACCACACCGGTACAAACATCTCAGACCTGGCGGCGGCAAACCGTGCTTCAGACTGCTGCGACCGGCTCTCACTCTCTACTCGCCATCACTCACCGGGAGTGACTATGCTCAATTATAGACCGCACCCCACCGGATTCCAGCCTATTCAGTCAACCTGCCGGATAAATGCCCGCTGACGCAGAAAGAGCCAGCAGCTGCCGCAGACCGCACCCACAAGTATCTGCATCAGCCCCAGGCTCGGAATCAGACTGCCGCCCTTGGCAAAGGAGATCAGAAACATCCCCGCACTGCCCATAAACAATGCCGTAAAGTTAATGAGCGACGCCGCAGACCCGGTATCACCACTCTGCTGCGAGAGGAGCAGATTTGCTGTCGGCGGACGCATCATTGAAATAGCCACGGTAGCCAGTACCATCGGCACCGCAAACATTACCGGTGAGGCACTTCCTTTTAGCGCTATAAACACCCCGCACCCCGCTATCACCGCAAAACAGCCGGCAAGAATATTACCAGCGGCCAGCCGCTTGGACAGCTGAATATACAATAATGGTCCGACAAGTGATCCCAACGCGTTCAGGCCGAAGAAATATGCATATGTCTGTTCATCCATACCAAACTGCTGTATATAGACGAAAGCCGACGCCCCGATAAAGGAGAGCAGCGGTAAAGGCACCAGTGACAATAACACCAGCGGCACCGAGAAACCCGGATTTTTCAGCACCACTCCCAGCCGCCCGAGTGAATGCAGGACCGAGCCGGAGTACCGGTTATCAAGGGTCTCAGTCAAAAGCAGCGCGCAGAGAAAGGAGCCCAGCCCGACCCCGGTCAGCACCCAGAAAATAGAGGACCAGCTCATGAACTTCAGAATAATGGCACCCCCTACAGGCGCCACTACAGGCGCCACCACCACCATCGCCATCACTACCGCCAGCACCAGCTCCCGTTTACGCCCGTCATACATATCCTTGACCATAGCCGTAACCACCGCTTCCGCCGCGCCTCCGCCAAAACCCTGCACCACTCTGGAGAGAATGAGCATGGTGACATTTGACGACATGGCACACCCGGCACTTCCCAGAGTATAGAGCGCCAGTCCCAAAAGGAGTATCGGACGCCGCCCGTATTTCTCACTGACCGGCCCCCAGATCAGAATACCCAGAGCGAACGAGATTAAAAACATACTCAGGCTGAGATTCACCTGCATCTGACTGGCACCGAAGGTATCCATCACATGCGGCAGCGCCGGCAGATACAGATCGGTGGAAAGCGGAGGGAAAGCGCTGAGCAGCGCCAGTATGACAATAAACGACCAACCGCGGAAAAATTTCTGTTTCTTATGCATTACAACCATTCCTTATCTTGTTACTCCGGCTCACTCCTGCCCGGACTGCTCTCGAATCTCTTGCTGCAGCACCTGATTGAGTGAGACCATAATCCCATGCCATTCTTCAAATTTTTTCATACCTATTTTACCGGCAAGCTGCTCAAACCAGAGGGTCATCTCCGCTCGCACATGCGTGACATGCGCTTCGAACTCCGGGCTCACCCGCAGCAGCACCTCCCGGCGACTTTCCGGATTTATCTCCCGGCACACCAGCCCGTCCCGCACCATCCGGTCAATCAGTGCCGATGCCGCCGCTACCGAAGTGCGTATCGTAGCCGCAAACTTCTTCAAAGTGCAGGGGGCAATATTCTTGAGGATCAGCGCCGCATGCACCTGATTCGAATTCACACTCTTCAGCGCGTCATCGACCATCTCCGCCTTGATATTCTTGATGACAATCATCTCCAGATAGTCCTTGAGCAGGCCATCAGTCTCCACTATAAACTCTACTTTTGACTTGAAGTCTTTATCCATATACTCCCCCGCCTCTTCAAATACCACTTTCAGCTCCCGCTCTGCGGCAACAAACCCGTAACCACTCGACTACCACCAATCCCGCAAACTCGCAGCAGCCGCACCACCCGAATTTCAGAACCAGATACCAGCAAGTATACATTCACCCCATAAATATTCAATAACATTGACAATAAATATTATTGACAATATTCAATCTCTGAAAAAAAAGTGCCTCAAACAGCAAGGCACTTTAAAGCTTTAAGTTACATGATAAAGTTTAGGGTCAACCCTGAAACCTACTGAAACAGAGCATCCCCGCTTTTGAAACCGAATCCCGGATGGCTGTCAAACCTTACCGCCCCAACCGGTATCTTACCCTCTACCGCCTTGGTAACTCTTACAATACCTTCGTTTCCAAAACCGGCACAAAGCTCTATCGCGGTGACCCCTTCTGCAAGCAGTTCCTGCGCCACAATCTCCGCTGACGCATAATCCTTGACCCCGACGGTTATCAGTGTCACCTCACTGGTAGTTATTACCGACCGGTGCTTTACCGGATCCGCCTCCGGCGCCACAAAAATAAACGCTGCTTTTAACATATTTTTTCCTTATAAATTGAGCTATAAAATATATTCTCGAAATATTAACGTCAAATTATTATAACCGTATTGCTGTTAAACACAATCACCAGAATATGCTGAAAGCAGAATTATACCACCTAGAATTTATCCAGTTCCGTATCATTCAGCGGTATCTGCATCTCAGGAGTTACTAAAGAATAGCCGCCATGCTTCAACCTTCTATTCTTACCCATATTTTGCGCATTATCCTCCATAAGAATAAAATTACCCACCAGCTTCAGTAAGACGTCAGCCTGAGACTTCAACTCCTCAGCAGCCGCGGCTGATTCCTCGGCATTTGAGGTATTCTGCTGCGTCACCGCATCGATCTGTTCCAGACCGATATTGATCTGGGATATGCCACCTGCCTGCTCAGTGCTTGCAGCATTAATTTCAGCGACCAGATCCTTGGTCTTAGCAACACTCTCAGCAATAAGTTTCAAGGACTGTGCGGTCTGCTCTGAGATTTTTACCCCTTCCTGAATCTCCAGATTATTATTGGTAATCAGATCTGAGGTCTCCGCAGCGGCCTTGGCACTCCGTGCCGCCAGATTGCGCACTTCCTCGGCAACCACCGCAAAGCCTTTGCCATGCTGCCCGGCTCGCGCCGCCTCCACCGCGGCATTCAGCGCCAGAAGATTGGTCTGGAAAGCGATATCATCGATGGTTTTCACCACCTTCTGGGTTTGTTCAGCATTGGCGCTGATCTTACTCATCGCCCCGGTCATCTCTGCCATTTGATTCTGCCCGGTCAATGCGGCCACGGTTACCTTTCCGGCAATAGTGTCGGCCTGGGTCGCGTTATCAGCGTTGACATTGGTTCTGTTACCAATCTCAATCATAGACGAGGATATCTCCTCCAGCGATGCCGCAGACTCTGTTGCCCCTTGTGATAAAGACTGGGAAGCGGCCGCTACCTGTGAACTCGCTCCGGCAAGCTGACCGACCGTCACCTTGACCTGATTGAGCGCAACATTAATCTTCTCAATACAGATATTTGTTGCGTCTCTGGAACTTAATACAGCCTTCAGTATTGCCATTGAGGCCTTGCACATCGCCCCCATTTCATCCTTCTTCTTACCATATTCCTCAAAATTGGCGATAAGCTCTGAATGATCGACCGGTACCACCTTCTTGCTCCAGTCCCCTGCAGCGAGGTTATTCTTCAAAATATCGGCAACTCTCTCTGAAACAGCGGTCAACTCCAATAACCCCGCCTCAACAACCTGTGCCGGCTTGACTATCGAACGGGTGATCAGGATAGCAATAGCAAAACCCGCAGCCACCGAAACGACAAGCACAATGATCATTATCAGATAAACCCTTTTCACCACACTCTTCATATATGAAGACACACTGTTACGTATGCTTTGCGCCAGTTCAACCGCTTTTTCAGCTGATTCTTTCAGAATAACCATTTCACCGCGCCTCTCGATGTTTATCGCTCGAAACCTATCTACCAGTTCAGAATAATTATTCAACGCCTCCAGCACCTCCTGATGCGACTTTACCCAGATTTCATCAGACGAAAAACCAATACTTTTCTGAAGGCCGGTTTTTGCATTTTTAATATCATCAAGCCATTCTTCAGCTATTTTATCCTGCTCAGCAGCATCCAGTGCCAGCTGATATTTTCGCGCTGTCACCCGGACACGGTTGTACACTATTCTCACGTTCTCAACCTGAAAAATCTTGTCAACATCCGCCTTTGACAATTTACCGTTATTCGCCTGCATAATCCTGCTGACAAATTCCGGCAAATACTTATCAGTAATATCACGCAGATTAACAATTATTTTATTTGCACAATCAGATCGGGCTTTATCGGTTGCAACCAGATCCTGATCCAGCTTCCAGAAAATATCAATATGCTGCATATACGCCTCTCCGTCCTTGATTATCTCCCCGGCAAGCTCCTTATTCTTCTTTGACACCATCATATCGCCCGCCTGTCGCATATAAGCCCCAATTTCAGCAATATCATGACTGATACCTTCATAATACTTTTTATCTCTATAGACTATCAGTCTCAGAACATCTGTCTGTACGATATTCATAGAGCCAATTGCATCATTAACCAGTTTTGAAACTTCCGACTGATCATCCATGTCATCGATTGAATTCAGCGCCACCGCGCCTACCACACAGATCAATACACACAATATACCAAATCCAAATCCCAGCTTTTTCCCTATCTTCATCCTAATTTCCTTTTTTGCATAATTTTTGCCGCCACAATTTATAATTTTATGTTATTAAACATCAATTAAAAACTATGATATTTTAAATTATGTTACATTTGTGTCAAGTTATTTTTAGCATATGATTATGGAGCTTTTTACAGCGCTAAGACCTGATCTACGAAGCCGTCTACTTTTTTATCCTATATTAATGTATTGCGAACATATATTTTCACAGCAATAACAGCATAATCTCATATTAATCACCATCTGACAATATTTACATAACCCAAATAACTTTGCTACACTTGATAGAAACTACCATAAAATAAAATTTAAACTATTGACCATTATTTTCAGGAAAAATTTACCGCTAAAGTTGAAACATTTAAAACTGAACCTGATAAGAAAGTTTAATCCTCTGCAACCATGCCAACTCATACTACGAAAATAAGCCCGCGACAGAATCGCAGGCTTATTATCATACCCTCTTTATCGATTTCACTGACACAATACGATAACGTTCAAACTCTATGCAGAATCTCAAATAGTAAATACAAACAGACTGCCCCTCAAAATAAACCTGACTTGAAGCATTTCCGGCACTCCCCACATAATCGGTTATTCGCATTCCAGACTCAGTATTCTACAAATCACCGCCTTATGCTGTTGAAAATGCAACTCTTACCCGTATTTTATCAATACACTGAGCTCCTGAGCATCATTCTGGAATTTTTTTAATTACAACCAGACACAACCGGTTGAACAGTCAAATACCCTCTCGCATTTTCACCGTTATATTCAATCTGACATAACCGTACTTTCACAACCACATAACAGTAATCTAACTTGCATATACCGCAAAACAGGCTAGTATTTGCATAATTAACGTTATTGCTATTTAAGCGATCTGATTAATATTGAGTGAGGCAGGAAGATGACTACAGCGAGAGATGATCTGGTGTTTTTTATCAGCCACAGTGATAAGATGATACGGGACATTTTTACCAGCATGCCCTGTCATAATTATTTTACCGCCATCCTGGAGCTCGGCAGCAATGTGACTCCGAATAAAATTCACAGGAAATTACTGACTCTCAGTTATTTCCAGATAAGTGGGCTGATAGCTAAAGTTGCAGAATGCACCTGCCGTCCGGAGGAGCATTACTGCGGCTACACGGAGAGCACCTGCGCGAAATCCCGCATGATACATCTATTCCAGGATTATCAGCAATGGAATATGCGTAACAGCAGCTGGCATGAGACAACAGGCTGCACCGTCTAAGTTTTATTAAACCGTTACTGCAGCCTGTGATAATGAAAAAACTACCTTGGATCTAGGCATCCAGAGCAAAGAGCGGCTCGAGGGCGGTGAAGAGCACCTTGAATTTATGGTACTGCTCCCGGTACATCGCGTGCTTCTGCATATCCGGTTCATAGGTATCCTTGATCCTGACCATCGCCGCTACCGCACTCTCAATACTGCTGAAGATACCCGCCGCGCAGCCGGCAAGAATCGCAGCACCCAGACACGCGGTATCCTGAGCCGAATAGGTTATATTCAGTGGTTTACCGGTAATATCAGCCTTGATCTGATTCCAGACATCGGATTTTGAACCTCCGCCCATCGACCGGATCTGATTCACCTCCAGTCCCATATCCTCAATCGCCTCAAGATTCCGGCAGATTATATAGCCGAGACTCTCCATAATACTCCGGATAAAGTGCGCTTTGGTATGCTGCAGAGTCGCACCGTAGAAAACCCCTTTGGCATTCAGATTGACATCAGGAGCCATTGAGCCCTGCAGATGCGGCAGGGTTAGAAGCCCGTCGGCACCAGGTGCGATCTCTGATACCGCCCGGCTCATCAGATCATAGGCATCGGTTCCGGTCTTCGCCTGCTCATCAAGCAGTTCCTGACAGAACTTATCCCTGAACCAGCGCAGACACATCCCGCCGGTAGTAAAGGTATGCAGCATATAGGTGTCAGGAGTAGCAAAATAATGTACCGGCATCAATCGGCTCTGATCATAGGTCAGTTCCGCAGTCGGCACACATATCGCCAGTGCCGCCCCGATATTCTCCGAGAAGATTCCGGGAGTAATATTGCCTACTCCGATAGCGCCGGCGACCTGATCCAGACAGCCGGTACTCACCTTCGCCGCCGGGGATACGCCGAGCATAGCCGCCATCTCCGGCAGAATGGTGCCGACAAGTTCACCCGACTCCATAACCTCCGGCAGCCACTCAGGCTCGATACCGACATACTCAAGCATCTCACCCCAGTATTCTTTGGTACGTATATCCCAGTATTCGGTGGATGTCAGGAGTGAACACTCCGCGACAAACCTGCCGGTCAGCATGTAGATTATATAATCCTCCAGCAGCAGGATTTTCCTGATCCGGCCGAAGACCTCCGGCTCATTTTCCTTTAGCCACATTACTTTCGCTACCGGCCAGCAGGCCTCAAAACTCACCTGCCCGGTAACCTCATAACACTTGGCATCGCCAAACTGTTCACGCAGCTTTTGAGCCTGCTCGCCCGCGCGGTTATCCATCCAGATTATGGAGTTGCGCAACGGCTTACCGTCAGTACCGAGAAAGCACAGAGTCTCTCCCTGCACCGAGAAACCGATAACACTGATATCACGGGTATCAATTGCACCATCGCGGGAAAGAAGCTCCATACAGCTTTTTATTGAATCCAGATACACTCCGCAGGGAAGCTCAACAAACTTGTTCCCCGGTGTCAGCAGCGAATACTCCACTACCGCCAGCGCGACCTGCTTACCTTCGCAATCGTATACAGCTGCCTTCAGCGATGTCGTGCCGATATCCAGCCCCAGAATAAGTTCCGGCATAATCATCTCCTTCTGTAATTACTGATGCGGTGCACATGACCAGGTCAATATCGCCTTGATTTCACCGATATTATACAGCTTATGATCCTTACCTTCCGGCACCAGCATTGCATCTCCGGCGGTCAGCCGATAGTAGGTATCATCCTGCGAGACGTAACAGAGCACCTCACCCTGCACACAATAGAAGACCTCATGCGCCTCACTGTGCCCCGGATCAATCGCCCCGACTCCTCCCGGCGGCAGTTCAGACATACCAAAGGTTATCTTCTCAGTCTTGTAGTATTCACGGCATACCTCCTGATCCTCCATCCAGATCTTCGCCGCGTTTTTCCCGACAATCTTCACTTCACCCATACTGATCACCATCCTTTTTTGCAGTATACCGACATTCTACAGACTCTGCATGATCTCCAGCACCTTCTCCAGGTTGGTTCTGACATCCGCGCCAGCCACAAACTTGGCATCAAACAGAGCTGTTCCCATAGTAAAGGCCCAGGGTTTGATTCTGCTGACAAACTCCAGCTTCTCTGGAGAACTTATACTGCCGGCGATGACTACCGGTTTCTCTACCCGGCGGCAATACTCCTCAGCCAGCTCCGCTCCCTGCTCATGCCTGAACGTCAGCAGATCAATACCAAACACACCCTGATCCAGCATACCCTCAGCATCAGCGATAATGGCATCAAATGTTCCTTCAAGCACACTGGGGCTGCCGTAGACCTCTCCACAAAATGGTAAGTATTTTATCTCCTTTTTGCAAAGATATTCGAATACCGCAGGATAAAAAATTGTTCCCATCAGATAGTCAAAGCCAAACTCGACCGCCAGCTCTGCTCCGCGCATACACTCCTCTTCAGAGTAGGATACCACCTCAAGAAATGTGGTCTTACCCGCATCCTTCATCGCCTTTACCAGCTCATGCATCTTGTCTTTAGCGAGTCCGACATCCTTGAAACCCCAGAAGTTGATCGGCAGATCCTTGCAGGATTCAAAGGTCTCCAGCGCATTGCCAACCGTCTTATCACTATGTGTCAACATTATAATAATTTGTGATTCCATATTATTCTCCTAACTATTTATATTAAGTATCTATCCCAGATATGCTTCAGCTATATCCCTATTCGCTTTTACCTTCTCCGGTTCCCCGTCATAGGTCACCACTCCCGTCTCCAGAACATAACAGTAATCCGCTATCTCCATCGCCATCATCGCATTCTGCTCTACCAGCATAATGGTCTGGCCATTCTTGGCCACCTTCTCGATGATCGCGAAAATTTCCTCTACCAGCATCGGCGCCAGACCCATTGACGGCTCATCCAGGAGCAGCACCTCACTCCCGGTCACAATTGCCCGGCTGATCGCCAGCATCTGCTGTTCGCCGCCGGAAAGTGTGCCTCCGGACTGATTTACACGTTCTCTCAGCCGCGGAAAGAGCTCCAGCACGTACTCAAAGCGCTCACGATACAAGGCTTTATTCTCATGCTCATACAGATATGCCGCTACCCGGAGATTCTCCCCGACCGTCAGATCAGGGAATATATGCCGCCCTTCCGGCACATGCACTACGCCCATCTGCGTTATCTTGTGCGTCGGCATATTTGCGATATTATTCCCGTCAAAGATGATCTCACCCTGCTTCACCGGCAGAACACCGGTAAGAGCATTCAGAGTAGTCGATTTCCCCGCTCCGTTGGCTCCGAGCATTGCTACAATTTCACCTTTATAGATGTCGAAGGATATCCCTTTGATAGCGGCGATCTTACCGTGAAAGACAAAGAGGTTTTCAGCCTTCAGAATGAGGTTCTCATTTTTTTCTCGGTTTGTCATTTTATCCCTTTGCCTTCCCTAGATATGCTTCAAGCACCTGTTCATTCGACTTTACCTCTTCAGGCTTGCCCTGCGCCAGTTTCTTGCCGAAATTAACCACCAATATCTCATCACAGATTCCCATCACCAGCCGCATCTGATGCTCAATCACAATTATGGTAAGATTGAGCGCCTCTCTGATACGCAGAATGAGCTGATTCAGATCATCGATCTCCGCCGGATTCATACCCGCAGCCGGCTCATCAAGGAGTATCACCTGAGGCTTGCAGCAAAGCGCGCGGGCAATCTCTATCCGGCGCTGCACCCCGTACGCAAGTGATCCGGCAATACTCTCTGCATAATCACTCAGATTAAGCAGTGCGAGTATCTCCCGGCACTCCCGGTCGATACGCGCTTCTTCCTTTCTGAACCTGGGGGTGCGCAGAAAGGTGGCAAACAGCCCGTAGTTGGTATGTGCGAAGGAGGCTATCTTCAGATTGTTCAGTACCGTCTCGCTCTCAAAGAGCCTGATATTCTGAAATGTTCGTGAGATACCGTCTCCGGTGATTTCATGCGGCAGAGCTTTATTGAGAGAACGGTCAAGAAAACGTATATTACCCGATGTTGGAGTATACACCCCGGTTATCACATTGAAGATGGTGGTCTTCCCGGCGCCATTCGGACCGATAATTCCCATGATCGATCCCCGCTTCACATTAAAACTGAGATCATCTATCGCCTTGACACCACCGAAATACATACAGGCATTCTGCAGTGAGATCAGATCATTTTCATACATTATCCGACTCCTTCCGTTTCACCCTATAGTCTCTGACTTTCTGCAACAGGTCACGGACAACACCGCCGATCTCTTTATAACCGAACACGCCTTTAGGCAGTATTACCATTATGATGCAGAGCATACTGCCGCCAATGACCCATCTCCAGGTTCCAAAGTCCTTGAAGAGCTGAATAATCAGCTGCCAGGCCGCAGAACCGAAAATTGCTCCGGTTATACTTCCCACTCCTCCCAGATACACCATTATCAGACCTTCCACAATATTGGAGAAACCATAAGCCGCCGGGCTGGTATACGCCAGCAGATGACTGATTAGCGCTCCGGAAATTCCGATCAGAAAGGCTGATATTGCAAATACGGTTATCTTTATCCGCTTCACATTTACCGATACCAGCATCGCCGCGGTCTGATCTTCACGGATCGCATTGATACTTCTGCCGAATTTTGAATTGATCAGTGTTGTTACCACATAGATCGACAGCAGCAGACAGCCGAATATCCAGTAGATATTAGTGAACTTGGGAATATCATTCATACCCTGTGAGGCGCCGACAAAGGACATATTCTGAAATATGCTCTGCAGTATCAGCGTAAAACCGAGAGTAATAATTGCCAGATAGTCCCCCTTCACCTTCATGGACGGAATAGCGACTATTATTCCGAATATCAGTGCCGCCAGACCACCGATCAGAATCGAAGCCGGAAACATCCACTCCTCGGTAAAATAATACTTACTGGCTATCGCTGAAGCATACGCCCCTACCGCCATATATCCGGCATGCGCGAGTGAAAAAACTCCCAGATAGCCGTTTACCAGATTTATTCCGATTACACAGATAGAATAGATACCGATATAGTCAAGGATGAGAATAACCGATGATGACAGGACATGGGATCTTTCCAGTGCAATCAGACACATCACGATAATTCCGACAGCAATCAATCTGGGGACAGCCCTGCTTTTTTGTACCGAATCACTTTGCTTTAATGCCATTACATTGTCCCTTATATCTTTTCTGATTCATTTTTACCCAGGAGCCCTGTCGGTTTGATCAACAGCACGATGATAAGAACCGCAAAGGCGACGATATCCTTATAACTTGATACCGGCAGCACTATCGGCGATATCACACTTATCGCTCCGATCAGATATCCTCCAAGTACCGCTCCTCTGATACTGCCTATTCCGCCGAGAACCGCGGCAATAAATGACCACCAGATAATCGAATCCCCAACATTGTAGGAAAAAATACTGTAAGCCGTTCCATACAGGCTGGCGGCGATCGCAGCCAGAACCGCACCGAACACGAACGCATAACTTATAACTCTGCTGGTTGAAATTCCCATGAACCCTGCCGCTACCGGATCCTGCGAGACCGCGCGCATGGCGGTACCCAGTCTGGTCTTCTTGACCACGATATTCAGGATCACCATGGCAAGTATCGCAATAACGACGATCAGAATTTTATAGAGGGGTATCGGCAGACCAGCGAAGTTTATACGTATTTTCGGGATCAGTGACGGCATGCGCAGCGCTCTGGATCCGGCAATATTCAGTAATAAATATTCCAGAACCATACCCACACCGACAGATGAAACGACGACTGAAATTTTAGGGGCGTTTCTCAGAGGCTTATACGCCACCCGCTCCATAATGAGTGCCACCACAGAGGTCACCACACATGCAACTGTCAGCGCCGCCACATAAACCAGCCAGGTACTCTTGATAGTCTTGAAGAGCAAGGTGCTGACAAAGAACAGGACATACATCGATACTCCGAAAATACTTCCATGGGCGAAATTAACCAGCCCCGCTATCCCGTAAACCATCGAGAAGGAGATCGCCACCAGAGCATAGATACTGCCCAACTGCAGAAAATTAATTAACTGCTGTATAATAATATTCAAAACAAACCTCTCATATATTATCTATTTTTGAATAATGGTAGGATGTGTGATTGCCATCATCAGGAGCACCGTGATGGCAATCATCACCTGTACTGTGTTTTTGACTATGGATTTACAGTATCAACATACTTGAATTTACCATCTTTGATCTGAATGATAACTGCAGATTTTGTTGGATCGCCGTTGCCGTTATTGAAGGTCATGGTTCCGGTTACACCTTTATAGGTCTTTATCTCTTTCAGACCTTTGATGATGTCAGCTCTCTTGAAGGACTTGGCATTCTCAATCGCCAGCTTGAGCAGATATACCGCATCAAAGTTGAGCGCAACGATATCGTTTGGATCACCGGCGTCACCATAGAGTCTATGGTATTCCTTAATGAATTTGAGCGCAACTTCAGAAGCCACATCCTTATGATAGTGACCTACCCAGAGTGCGCCGTCCAGCAGATTCTCGGTATCCCATTCCAGCAGTGAGGTATCACCCCAGGTATCTGATCCCATGAACTTTCCGGTATAGCCCATATCTCTTGCCTGAGTTGTCTGGGTAATAATCTCTTCATAGAAATTAGGCAGCAGCAGAATATCAGGTTTAGCGGAGGCGATACTGGTCATCTGTGAGGTAAAATCCTTCTCTCCGGTCTTGCCGTTATAGCTGAGGAACTCGACAATCTTGCCTCCGAGCTGCTCATATACCTCTTTGAAACGCTTGGCCACACCCTCGTTATAAGGATTAGACATATCATACAGTACTGCTGCAGTCTTGGCCTTTTCATAATTATAGGCATACTTCGCCAGAATCTCACCCTGGAAATCATCGGTAAAGCAAGCCCGGAAATACCATTCATTGTCGGTAAGTTTTACCAGTGTAGACCATGGAGAGATTGCAGGAAGACCTTCAGACTTCACAATTGCAGAGGTTGCCATACACATATCGGAATCATTAGGTCCGATCATCGCGCAGATTTTTGGATCATCGGCAAATTCCTGAGCATTGATGGCAGCCTCATTAGTATTGAACGCATTATCAAGAGCCTTATATGCCAGACCGTAAGTCTCGCCGTTTATCTTGATGCCGCCGGCAGCATTGATCTCATCAACGGCCATATCAACACCCTTCTGAGATGATTCACCGACAATTGGGTTCGCCCCGGTAAGTTCATAATTGAGACCAAAGTAAATATACTTATCAAAGTCCCCCCCCCTTACCGGCCTGCTTGTCATCGGCTCTGGACGCATAGGTTGTCGCAAGGGTCAATACGGAAATAATACATAAAACATTCAACAAGAATCTTTTCATCATACTCCTCCTAATAATTCTGATTTCCACACAAGGCTAATAGTCATAACCACGCATACTAAAAAAGACCAACTGCTAAACAAAGTCATAATAGATACCGCATTGTTACATAACTAACAATCCTGCTTCACCGCAACCTACACATTATGAACTTATAATACACCACCACATTCTCACTGTCAATCAAATTATTCTATATCATTTCAATTTCTTTCAATTTTTATCAAAATAACTACTCTTTTGTATGCAAAATCGAGCTGTAACGTATTAATAATATTTTTTTTAGCGCAAAAAGTAATTATATTGACATAAAACCCTAAATCTGCTACTATTTTTCTTCATAGGCACAAATGATATGATATCAACATTTCATTTCATAAGTTTTCATTATCTATCAAAAAGTTTCATAGATTATACTGAGGACAGGAATACAGCATGAAAAACTACGATGCGATAATAATTGGAAGCGGTGTCTGCGGAGCGGCTCTGTCACGTGAATTAGCAAGATACCGGCTGAAAACAGCGGTTCTTGAAAAAGGAGCTGATGTCTGTGCCGGTGCGAGCAAAGCGAACTCAGCGACGGTACACTCCGGGCATGATGCCACTTACGGCACCCGCAAGGCGTATTACAATATTCTGGGCAACGCCATGTATGACCGGTTATGCTCCGAGCTCTCGGTGCCGTTTATACGTAACGGCACCATTATATTTGCTCTGACCGAGACCGAGATGCAGGAGATTACACGTCTTAAGGAGAATGCCGAGCAGAATAAGGTACCGGGCGTGAAGATCCTGAGCCGAAATGAACTGATAGCATATGAAGGTTACTTCGGCACCAGAGTTATCGGAGGGCTGATAGCCCCGACCGGCGGGGTCGTCTGCCCTTACGGTCTGACCATCGCCATGTGCGAGAATTCCTGCCGTAACGGGGTCGAATTCTTTCTTGATACCGAGGTGAACGCCATACAGAAAAACGGTCCGGACTTCACCCTCAACACCAGTAGTGGTGATTTTCAGTCCCGCTATGTCTTCAACTGTGCCGGGGTGCATGCTGATGAGATCAACAACATGCTCAGCAGCCATAAAATCACTATAATCCCCAGAAAAGGCGCCCATCTAATACTCGACAAGAAACTGGCCGGAATCATCAACGCCACGCTGAGCCAGACCCCGACCCCGCTGCCCGGCGGCGGTCATACCAAAGGGCTCGGGATTGTCCCCTCGGTCGACGGCACACTGATACTCGGCTGTGACGCCTACACCGTCACCGACAAGGATGACACCACAACCGATGCCGCGAGCCTCGACTATATACTGGATTATTTCACCAGCAACTGGCAGAACTTCCCGTTGAGTATCTTCTACCCTGATTTCCCTAGAGATATGGTAATAGGGGCTTTCGCCGGCACCCGGCCGCATCTGGAGACTGATGATTATCTTATCGGTGAAGCGGAGGACGTTCCGGGATTTTTCAATCTCGCCGGCATTGAGTCCCCGGGGCTGACCGCCGCTCCGGCTATCGCCCGGGAGGTTGCAGCTGAAGCCGCCGGAAAATACAGCTTTGACGTCAATCCTTATTTCAGTCCGCTGCGCAAACAGCGCAAGCCGTTCCGGGAGATGAGCTATAGCGAGAAGGAGGACGCGATAGCTGAGAATGCGGATTACAGCGAGATTGTCTGCCGCTGCGAGCAGATCACCCTGGCCGAAATTCTACAGGCTATCCGCGCGCCGCTCGGTGCCAGATCGTTAGACGCCGTCAAGATGCGCACCCGCGCCGGGATGGGACGCTGCCAGGGCGGCTTCTGCGCTTCCCGCATCATTAAAATTCTGGCCACAGAGCTCGACATACCGCTGACCGCGGTAAACAAATGCGGTCCCGGCTCCAGCATCGTACCCTATGAAATCTGACATAGCGGCACCGTACTGGCAGCCGGACATTTACAGAGGAGAAGCATTACATGATCACAGAGTATGAAAATATAGATATAGCGGTAATCGGAGGTGGCTGTGCCGGTCTCTCCGCGGCGATTGCCGCCAGTAAAGCCGGAGCCAGAGAGGTGGTTATCTTTGAACGCGAGCCCTACCTCGGCGGAATACTCACCCAGTGCATCCATAACGGTTTCGGGCTGCAGCTGTATAATTGCGACCTTACCGGCACCCAGTATGCCGACAGGCTCATCAGCGAAGCCCGGGCCTGCGGCATCACCTGCCTGACCGGGACGACCGTACTCAGTGTTTCACTGAACAAGATGCTTACGGTACTCAGCAGGGACAGCGGCATCACCAGCTATCATGCCGGAGCGATTATTTTCGCCACCGGCTGCCGTGAACGCACGCGCGAAGCGCTGCTCATACCCGGCAGCAGACCGGCGGGAGTGATTACCGCCGGGGCGGCACAGAAACTTCTCAACATTGACGGCTATCTGATCGGCAAGAAGATCATTATCCTCGGCTCAGGCGATATCGGACTGATAATGGCCCGGCAATTCATTCTCGAAGGTGCGGAGGTCACCGCGGTAGCCGAGATTAAGCCTTACTCTTCAGGCCTTACCCGAAATCTGGTACAGTGCCTTGAAGACTTCTCAATACCTATTTACTACAACACCACGGTAGCCCGTATTTCCGGGAATAAAAGAGTTGAAGGGGTAACCCTTGCACGCGTGGACAAAGACCATACAATAATTCCTGAGACCGCCGAGTACTATCCCTGTGATGCACTGGTACTCTCGGTCGGGCTCATCCCCGAGAATGAGCTTATAACCGAAATGGGGCTTGAAATATCACCCCGTACCGGTTCTCCGCTGGTTGATGAAACCCTGCAGAGTGAAGCCGCCGGGATTTTCATCTGCGGCAACTCCCTGCAGGTGCATGACCTTGCGGACTATGTCTCGCTGGAAGGAGAACAAGCCGGCACCAACGCGGCAGCGTATATTGCCGCCGGGGTACATACCGACAGCGGTGACAACACCAGGGTTATCTGCGGCAATGGAGTAGCCAGTGTCACGCCGCAGCGGATCAGTAAAACCGGCAAGAGTGCGAATGTTCTGTTCAACTTCCGCTCCAGCAAGAGATTTCTGGACCGGGAGCTGCTGATATACTCCGGACTCAAACTGATAAAGCAGCAGAAGTACCGGGTCATTACTCCGGGAGAGATGTGCCGGGTACAGGTACCCAAAGAGAATATTCATGATGAAGTAATACTGAGTATCCGTGAATAACGGTTTGAAGGGAGAACATACAATTGATGAAGAAGGAAATAATCTGCATCCATTGCCCTAAAGGCTGCAGAATAGCGGTCGAGACAGCTGGAGAGGTCATTCTGAATATCAGCAGCGGTTCCTGCAACCGCGGTCAGGTCTATGCCAGACAGGAGGTTATAGCGCCACGGCGTATTCTCACCGGCAATATGCGGGTGGAAGGCTGCAAACAACCCTTGTCCGTAATGTCAGACGCGCCGCTGCCGAAGAACATGCTGTATGCCTGCGCCATGGAACTGAAGAAACACCGGCCGTTACCGCCGGTAGCTCTGAATGAAATTGTAATTGAAAACATTCTGCATACCGGCTGCAATATAATCGCAACCAGGAATCTGGAAATCTAAGAGAAGGAATAAATAAATGCTCAGAGAACAGCGGATTGAAATCATACTCGATGAATTGGCCCGTAACGGTATTATTTCGATCGAAACCCTCGCCGAGAAAATAAAGGTCTCACAATCGACTATCCGCCGGGATATCGAGGATCTTGAAGCCAAGCGCTCGCTCAAGCGCATCCGCGGCGGCGCTATCGGCGCGAAGGCGCCGACATCTTTCGAACCGCCCTTCACCGCCCGGCAGGATATGCTGCTGGAGGAGAAGCAGCGCATCTCCGAAGCCGCGCACGCCCTGATAAATCCCAACGAAACCCTCTTTATCAGCAGCGGTACCACCCTCTACGAATTCTCCAAAACCCTGCATGACATCCCGCAGCTCTATATCGCCACCAATGACCTTATGAGTGCGCTGGTGCTGTCGAATTACAATAACATCAACCTGATGGTTCTAGGCGGCAGTCTGCGCCACAATCATCTCTCGATCAACGGCTACTTCACCGATAACATGATCAACCAGATCCATGCCGACAAAGCGTTTATCGGAGTCGATGCGGTCGATCTGAATACCGGCTTCATGAATTTCTCCATGGACGAGATCACCTCGAATAAGAGCATGATGAAAGCCTCCAAGGAGACGATAGTGCTCTGCGACCACTCGAAGTTCTCCCGGGTCGCATTTGTCAACATCTGTAAATTCAGCGCTGTCGACATCCTGATCACCGACAAAGGCGCCGACCCCGAATATATCGCCAAAATCCGCGAATTCGGCACCGAAGTCATCATCGTCTGAGTGCCGTCACCACCGCTGCAGAAAAAGAGCGAGAAAGCGCTAACACCTAACGCGAAATACCGTTATATGTCTGCAAAATTCCACTTCCACGGTGCAACTTCTCCGATCAAACCACCGGTGAAAGCCAATCCGCTGACCACGGTAACCTACCGGTCAACCATTAACGCGCAGACTCTTTGTATACTGACACCACGCTGAAGTTCTTCACTCCCGATTCTTCCCCTGAAAATATGCCCTCAATTATATTGAAATAATGCCCATAATCTGTACAATCAACCGGTAGAATACAGAACAAACGAAAACAGCCTATAATTTTCACATGAAGCTGTAACATATTGCTAACATAGGAATAAAGAGATGAAGAAACAGCATTTATTCGAATGGATCCAGCTTGGTGCTAATATTGCAACCATAGCCGCTGTATTTTTTATCTGGTGGCAGACCAATATCAATCAGAGCCAAATATACGCCATCCGCGAAGAGCGAAAGTTCAACCGCACTCTCCAGCTGGCCGAACTGATTGACCGGTCAATGATGGAAATAACCAAAAATTCCAAGCAGCAGAAGGATGCCAGCTACATCGACAAAATCACGGACATCCAGAGAGTAATGTACCTGGCGGTTCAGCTTGGAACCTGCCTGAAAGAAAACCGGGTATCACCGGGTCTTATATCACCACTTATCATCAGACACGGACTGAGTAAATACCGGGATCATGCGAATAAAATAATAGCTTCAAAACCTCTTGATGAGCGATCAAAAGTCGAATTTAACCTCGCGCAGGAATTACTCGATTACATGGTCTTCAATTCAGTATACCTCGATCAACTGACAAGTCTTGACCAGATAAACTCAGCTCCAGCAAAATAGCATACAAGGGAAAGCGATGGGAAGTTTAAACTTCAAACCGGAATACTACAATCAAGATCTGAAGGCTCTGGACTGTAACGAGGAAGTTATCCGCAAAATAGACTTCTGCAACGTTAAATTCAGTAACTGCTCATTTCAGTCGGCAATACTCAGCGAATCAAACTTTGAAAACTGCCTGTTTGAAAATTGCAATCTATCCCTGAGCAAAACCCGCGGCACCCGCTTTCTGAATGTGTATTTCACCGGCTGCAAACTGCTCGGCATCAACTGGGGAGACTGCAATCACATCTTTAAAGCAAACTTCAGCGATTCACTGATTACCGAATCAAACTTCTCTGACATGAGCCTACAGGGAACAATATTCCGGAAATCACGCTTTGACGGCACTTACTTCAGCAACACCAATCTCTCAAAAGCCCAGTTTTTGGATTGTGACTTGAATAAATGCATTTTTCACAATACCGTTCTCGATAAAACCGATTTTTCAACATCCTATAATTACTTTATCAACTCTGAAGCCAATAATCTGACCGGAGCGATTTTTTCCCTGCCTGAAGCTGCGTCACTGCTCGGCAACTTTAAGATAAAACTTGTCTGAAACCTTTATAAGCCGCCGCGAACCTGTCAGCAGAACCCTGACTCTCACCTTGCTAAGGTATCAAAAAAAATAAGCATAATCCGCCTGTCGCCGCTGTACTGCCAGCACCAGCATATATGTCAAAAAATGATATCCGTACCGTTATAATAATTTCTCACTCAGAATTTTAAATTACAGTTTGCATCAATACATATTCTTCCGTATACTAACCAGCATCATAAACTTAATTCACCAAAGGAATTTGATGCCGGTTCTATAGCCACATTTATGTGAAACTCACATAAATCCTAGCAAGGCAACGCATAGCGATTGCAAATCTTCAGCTAATACTGTGATTCAGTATCAGCTGAGTACATCGCATTACTTGCCCATTTCAATGACCAGTAATCGCAACAGTCGCTTACTGACCCGTTATTTAATATTATGGATTCATTTACCGGTACCAGGGCAACGCCTGTACTCTGCCAGTAGCGGCAGCACCGTTTCACCAAGCTGCGGCTGAACTCAGTCACCGCTCGCCACCAGCTGGAGTAAATCTGAATCCCCAAAAACAACCAAGGAAGAACCAATCATGTGCAACACTATAGAACTATTAGGCTTCAACACCTGGCTCCGCCAGACCGAATATGCTGCATTCAGCGATGAATATACGGTATTGCGCGTCACCGCCGTCAATAAAAACAGCTGCCTGCTCTCTGACGGCAGCCATACCATGCAGGGTGAACTCGCCGGCAGGTTTGTCTATACTTCTGGAGAAAGTACCGAATTCCCCGCCACCGGCGACTGGGTCGAGGCTGAGGTCTTCGACGCGAACACCTTCGCCATTATCCACAATCTCCTGCCGCGGCATTCACTCTTAAAACGTAAATCTCCGGGCAGGACCATCGACTATCAGCTCATTGCCGCCAACGTCGACACCGGACTGATAGTACAGGCGGCAAATAACCTGAGCCTCAATCTTTTTGAGCGCTATCTGGTACTGCTCAACAACAGCGGCATTGAGCCAGTGACGGTGATCACCAAGATTGATCTGCTTGACAGTAACGGGATCACCGCCCTGCAGCAGCGGCTGGAGCGCCTGAGCTGCCGCAACATTCTGCTGGACAATACTGATCCGGAATCCTTCAGTGCCGCTACCGCGGGTCTCTTACGACCGGAACAGACCTACTGTCTGCTCGGTCCCTCTGGTGCCGGCAAATCAACAATCAGCAACAACCTGCTGCAACAGCAGCTGCTTAAGACCGCGGAGGTGCGCGAGCGGGACGGCAAAGGCCGGCATACAACCGTGAGCCGACAGCTGCACCGACTTGATTCCGGTGTTATCCTGATCGATACTCCCGGTATGCGTGAACTCGGTAATTTCGATGTCGCCAGCGGGATCGAGAGCACCTTCAGTGAATTCGCCGAGTACGCACACTCCTGCAGATTTGCCGACTGCACCCATACTCATGAACGCGGCTGCGCTGTAAAAGACGCGGTTGCAGCGGGTATAATCGACCCGGAACGGTATAGCAATTACCTGAAACTCAGAAAGGAGTCGGAGTATTACAGCATGAAGTATCACGACCGGCAGCAGAAGGACAGACAGCTCAGCCGGACCCTGAAAAACTATAATAAGCACCACCGGAAACGCTGATACCCTTGAGTATGACGTACCGCTGGCACAGTCATACCGCCCTGTAAACCGGGCGGTATGACTGCATTTTAGACCGCACGCTCAGGGCGCATTCCAGACTATCATACCTGAAATATTCAACCTGTTCCAAGACTTTATTTCCAGCCTTTCTTGCCCTGTACCCGGATCTTTCAGAGCCGCCGCAATATTTGGAAGACTACCCCCAGATTCAGAGTAGAGAGTGTAAATTTCTGTTCTCCGGCACCTCCTCCAGCTCTGCCAGATCTTGACAGCATCCGGCTCTCAACTACTGCTCCAACGCAGTTTTTCATTTATAAATTCCATTTAAATATTTTCCAATCTTCACTCAAGCACCTATTAACAAACACTTTACAGCTACAAATTATTTGTTCTTGAAATAAACCGCATTACAGTTAAAATCGTTTTAGTAATAAGGCCGAGCAGCAGATATGAAGATTAAACCATAGAAAATAGATTGTCAGAATAATTATGGCTACCTTGAAGGATGTGGCAAAATTCGCCGGAGTCTCCATCGCCACCGCCTCACAGGCGTTAAACGGCAAAAGCGTCAATGAAAAAACCCGGCAGCGGGTATTGGAATGTGCGGATATGCTGCATTATGTGCCGAATAAAGGCGGTCAGTCCCTGATTACCGGCAAGAGTAACACCATTCTGCTGGTCATTATCAACTCCGCCAAGTACGCCAACCTGATCCGGGAAAACACCTTCTTCTACAGCTACATAATGGGCGTGCTCTCCGAAGCGCAGCAGCACAACTACAACTTTCATCTTGAAGTCAAGAACTGGGAAGATCCGGATCTGCTCGATTTTTTCCGGATAAAATGCCGGGATAAATCCTCCGACGGGATGATAATCCTGCCCCAGTATATCAAGAATTATGATTTTCTCCAGTATTTTGAGGATTTTCCCTATGTCATCCTCAACCCCTGCCTTGAAGACCCGAAGCTCAACTACGTCTCGGTCGAACACAGCTACGGCGGCTATATTGTTGCCGATCTCTTCATCAAGAAAGGCTATAAGAATATTGGTGTTATTCACGGTCCCGATGATCACTATGATGCCGAGTGCCGGCGTAACGGTTTTGTCAATCAGCTGCTGAAAAATAACATTGTAATCCCGCAATCAGCGCAGTACTACAGCGATTTCACCATCAAAAGCGGCTATACCGGTACCAGAAAGATACTCCTGAAACATCCGAAAATTGAAGCTATATTCTGCTGTAATGACTTTGTTGCTGCCGGAGCCATGCAGTATATCAGTGAAGCCGGTCTGAAAATACCCGATGACATCGCTATTGTCGGCTATGATAATATCGATATCGCCAAAGCCATCACCCCCGCCCTTACCACCATTGATGCCCGGCTTGAGGAAGTAGGTGGTGTTCTCGCGCGTATACTCTTCCGCCAGATACTGGGTAACGAGTCCTCCATCCACTCCTTCATCCGTCCAGAGATAGTCAAACGTAAAAGCATTTAGATAAAATCTAAACCTCTTTCAGCCGTTACTCTCAACCCGCAAAAAAAATCATAAAATTTATTTGCGCAACTCTAATAATATTATAAACCCAATAAATACAATACAATACACATAAAAACAAACAGCTTGCATAAGCGTCAGAATCACCTTCCGCACTTCCTCCGGCAATTAAAAATTTGACTAAGACAAAGTTGATTGTATATTAAATCTAAAACGTTTTAGATAAATTCAACCTTACGAGAAAGGAGTTGCACATGAAAATTGGAATTGACAGTTACTGCTACCACAGATTACTTGGCGAAGTATATGACGATCAGCAGCCACCAACTGAAAATATAACTCTGGAATGGTTTATCAAACGGGCACATGAGCTGGGAGTTGATGGTGTATCTCTTGAATCCTGCTTCATTCCCTGTTTTGATGCCGGATATCTCAGTGAAGTCAAGGGCATGCTGGATGAATACGGCATGGACCGAGTCTACGCCTGGGGTCACCCAAACGGCCTGGAAGGCGGCGCCAATGAAAGTGCCTACGACGACATGATGACTCACATGGAGTATGCCGAGGCTATCGGTGCTGATGTCATGCGAGTCTGCGGCTCCAGCCTGATGTTCCGCTTCGGTGATCATGACCGTCAGCTTGATACCCTTACCCGCATGTTCCAGAATGCCATGCCCGAAGCTGAATCCAGAGGGATCAAGATTGCCGATGAAAATCATATCGACTTCAATTCCGAAGAGATGCTGCGACTGATTCATCAGGTCAATTCTCCAAATTTCGGCATCAATTTCGACACCGGAAACTTCATGCGTGTCCTTGACGATCCGATTGCCGGCATGCAGAAGCTTGCCAAGTACACTTTCTCCACCCACATCAAGGATCTGAGACCACAGGCCAACTGCGGTGTGAACTCCTGGCATTTCTTTGCCTGCACCCCATCCGGCTGCGGTCTGGTGGATAACCTGGCCCTTGCCAGAATGCTTAAAGCCGCAGATTATCAGGGTTTCCTCGCTATGGAGATTGATTATCTGCACGAAGACTATCGCCACGACTGGGACGACAAGGACGAAGACAAGGCGGTCGAAGCCAGTGTGAAAGAGCTCAAACGCATCGTTAATGAAATTGGATAAGACAACAAGAGGGAGCAATTATGAAAAAACTTAATATAGCACTTATCGGCTATAAATTCATGGGTAAAGCCCACAGCAACGCCTGGAAGAAAGCACCGTTATTCTTCGATATGCAGGCCGAACCGGTACTCAAGGTCGTATGCGGCAGAAACCAGGAACCACTCCAGAAGTTTGCCGACAGATGGGGCTGGGAAGAGACCGAAACCGACTGGCACAAGGTCATTGAGCGTGATGATATTGACATCGTCGATATCTCGGTTCCGCAGCATCTGCACTTTGATATCGCCAAAGCGGCCATAAAAGCCGGAAAACATGTCTTCCTTGAAAAACCGATGGCAATGAACAGTGAACAGGCGCAGGAACTCTACGAGCTGGTGCGCAACTCCGATCTCACCCACTATGTAAACCATAATTACCGCCGTTGTCCGGCAGTACGTCTGGCCAAGAAACTGATTGATGACGGCAAGATCGGCACCATCTTCCACTGGCGCGGCGCTTACCTGCAGGACTGGATTGTCGATCCTGAATTTCCACTCACCTGGCACCTGCGCAAAGAGACAGCCGGTATGGGTCCGCAGGGAGATCTCAGCTCACATAGTGTCGACCTCGCCCGCTATCTGGTAGGTGATATCCACAGTGTTACCTGCATGACGGCAAATTTTGTCAAAGAACGTCCGCTCCCTGATGAGGCTGCTTCCGGCACCTTCAACGGCAAGGCCTCAGGCTCAGGCAAGAGTGAGGTAACGGTGGAAGACGCCGCCTTCATGGTTGTCAAGTTTGAAAACGGCGCTCTCGGATCCTTCGAGACCACCCGTTTCGCTCCAGGGCGCAAAAACTATAATTATTTCGAGATCTACGGCAGCAAGGGAAGTCTGATCTTCGATCTGGAGCGCATGAACGAACTCCAGTATTTCAACCGCGAAGATCCTGCCGGCGAACAGGGATTCAAGACCATACTCGCCACCGAACCGGAGCATGACTACATCGCCAACTGGTGGCCTTCAGGGCATATCATCGGCTACGAGCATGAGTTTGTACATGCGGTCGTCGATTTCATTGCCGCTGTGGAAACCGGCAGGGAGATAAGACCTAATTTCTATGACGGCCTGAAAGAACTGCAGGTTCTTGAAGCCGGACTGGAATCTGCCGCTACCGGCAAAGAGATAACCCTTTCGTAACCTCTACAACTCTCCCCGGCTGCCGGCAGCAGTTAAATAACGCCGACAGCCGGAAACATCAACAATTCAAAAGGACAAATCGTGAATTCTATCAACACAAGCGACGGGCTGCTGTCCCGCTTGAAGCGGGGTCACATACCCCTGGGACTCTACGGTGCACTGCTGATAATCATTATCATCGCCATTATCATCAAATTCACCCTCGGTGTCAATTTCTTCAGCTTCAGCAATCTTCTCAATGTCAGCCGCAACTATTCAATGTCAGCAATTGCCGCCATGGGACAGACCTTTGTAATTATATCCGGCGGCCTTGATCTCTCGGTCGGAGCAGTGATATCAACAGCCAATATCATTGCCGCTTCACTGATGTCTAGCCCGACACTTTTAATACCGGTGACACTGCTCTGCCTGCTGGCCGGAGCCGCAATAGGAGCGGCCAACGGTTATCTCGTCACCCGCCGCGGCGTTCCACCCTTCATTGCGACCCTCGGCATATCCATTGTAGTCAACGGACTGCGCATGATCTGGACCAACGGCATGCCGCGCGGAGCTATTCCACAGGTGCTCAAGGATTTCTGCACCGGCAATGCACTGGGGGTAGTGCCGAACATTTTCATTCTCTTTGTCGTCATCGCCATCATCTACACCATACTTCTGGGTAGAACCGGCTACGGCAGAAGGCTCTATGCCATAGGCAACAACCCGCGTGTCTCGTTTCTTAGCGGCATAAAGACAGACAGAGAGATAATGCTGGCCTATATACTCTGCTCCACCGCTGCCGCCCTTGTAGGCATACTGATCGGCGGCTACACCGGTATCGCTGACAACTGGGCCGGCAAGGGCTATGATCTCAGCTCAATCGCGTTTGCAGTTCTTGGAGGAGCGGCTATCGGCGGCGGTTCCGGATCAATCCCCGGCACCATAATCGGAGGCTTTATAATGCTGATGATTTCAAATCTGGTGCTCCTCGCCAGTCTGCCGCTTGAAAGTCAGCTCATTATTCAGGGCATGGTAATCATAGTCGCGCTCTACCTCTCAAACAAAAAGAAAAAGGCAGCATAAGACTGCAGCTTATTAGAAGAATATACAGGAGAATGGAAAAATGAAACACGTGAGAGCAATATTGGTGGCTCTGCTTATCGGACTTGTCTGTATTACCGGTAACGCCAAGGAGCCGAAGAAAGACGGTATTATTGTTGGTTTCAGCTGCGCCGGAATGGGTAATTCCTGGAGAATGTTCCTCAAGGCGAACTTTGACGCGGAGGTTGCAAAGCACCCGGAAATTTCCAAAGTATACTTTACCGATGCCGGAGAAAACCCCGGAAAACAGGCTTCAGACATCAATGATCTGCTGACCAAGGGCGTAGATCTGCTGCTGGTTCAGCCGACTATGGGTGCCGCTATTGTGCCGGTCATCGAGAGCGCGTACGAAGAGGACGTACCAATTATCATCTTCGACGGAACCGTATCTACCGAGAGCTATACCGCTTACGTCGGACAGGACATGAAACAGCTCGGAGCCAACTACGCTAAAGAACTTATAAAAATGATGGGTGAAAAGGGCAATATCGTAATGCTCAGCGGTATCCCCGGACAGATGTCTGTGGAACTGAGACTCGAAGGTGCCAAGGAAGTTTTCAGCAAATATCCCGACATCAATATTCTTGATGTCCAGTATACCGGCTGGTCTATCCCCAAGGCCAAAGAGATAATGCAGAGCTTTCTGCAGGCCTTCCCGCAGATAGACGGTATCTGGGCGGATTCCGGGCTGATGTCCTTCCCGGCGCTTGAGGTACTCAAGGAAGCAGGAATGCCGCTGGTACCTTCCACCGGCGATCATCTCAACGGTTATGCAAAATTCCTGGTGAAAAACAACGTCCCCGGCTATATCGAACCCTACTCCACCCTCCAGGCAGCCTGGGCGCTGGATGAAGGACTCAAAGTAGTCAAGGGTGAAACCATCGAGAAGATTATATTCAAGGAACCAGCTAAGTACGATTTTGCCAAGATCAAGGAATTTGTCGACATGAACAAATCAGACTGGTGGTGGCTCGGTGATGACCAGATACCAGAAAAGTTCCTGCCGGATATCGAATAACAAACAACTATATGAAGAATGAAGAGTGCCGGCAGCGCAGTACCGGTTGCCGGCTCTAGTTTAGCAATGGAGAATAATATGACCGCTACCACGCCACTCTTGGAATTCAGAAAAATCTGCAAATCATTCCCCGGAGTAAAGGCTCTGACCGATGTTGACATGAGCTTCAGAAAAGGAGAGGTTCACGCAATTGTCGGAGAGAACGGAGCTGGCAAATCAACCCTGATGAAGATACTATCCGGAGTCTACCAGCCTACCAGCGGCGAAGTCTACTTCAATGGTGAGCAGGTTACCATCCGTAACCCGCATGAAGCGCAGCTGATGGGAGTATCCATCATTTTTCAGGAATTCAGTCTTATCCGCCACCTGGATGTTGTATCAAATATCTTTTTAAACCGCGAACCGACCACCTTTCTAGGTCTTAAAGACCGTAGTACCGCGGTAAGAAAAGCCAAAGAACTATTCCGCAGCATGGATGTCGACATTGATGTAAACCGCAATATATCCGAGCTGAGTATCGTGGAACAGCAGCTGGTTGAGATTGCCAAAGCCCTGTCGGTTACCGCCCAGGTGCTCATCATGGACGAACCATCCGCCCCGCTCACCGATAAGGAACTGAAAAAATTATTTGAAATCATCCGTTCACTCAAAGCCAAAGGGGTAACGGTAATCTATATTTCACACATGCTTGAAGAGATTTTTGAGATCTGTGACCGGGTTACAGTCATCAAAGACGGGGTTGTAACCCACACCGACGAGGTCAAGAACATGACCAAGGACCTGCTGGTAAAGAAGATGGTGGGACGCGATATCGATGATATTTATCCTCCTTTGGGAACAGCCGGCAAAGATGATAATCTTCTGGAGGTTACCGGCCTGACCAGCACCCCCAGAATCAACAACGTCACATTTACGCTGCGCCGGGGTGAGGTTCTGGGGCTGGCGGGAATGGTGGGCGCTGGCAGATCAGAGATAATCAAGACCCTTATCGGCCTCAATCCTAAAGACAACGGCTGTATCATCTTTGAAGGATCTCCCATCGAAAACCGTTCGATAGCCCAGGCCATCGAAAACGGCTTCTACTACATCCCGTCGGACCGGAAGAATGAAGGCATTATCGCCGATATGACAATTATGGAGAACACCACAATCGCCAGCCTTAAGGAACATCTGCAGCACGGTATCATCAACCGCAAGTCAGAACGTCTCTTCGCCGGCAACGAGAACAAGAAGCTGCGCACCAAGACCTCATCACTTGAGGAGCAGATAAAGAATCTCAGCGGCGGCAATCAGCAGAAGGTACTGCTGGCCCGGGCTCTGCTCACCCGTCCCAAGGTCTTCTGCATCGTCGAGCCCACCAGAGGCATTGATGTCGGAGCCAAACATGAAATCTACAAAATTATCCGTGACCTCTGCAACAGCGGTTCTTCAGTAATCATGGTATCTTCAGAACTTCCCGAAGTAATCGGCATGTCAGACCGGATACTCGTCATGAAACAGGGAACGGTCGCCGGCATCATCGACCAGTCAGCCGGAAGAGCCACCGAAGAAGAGGTACTGTCACTCGCCGTAGGTCATGAATACAGTCTGCACGCTAAGGAGTCAAACTAATGAGTACAACAACGCTTTACCCGGCGCGAAAGTTTTCACTGCAGAAACTCACCCGCCCCGGCAACTTTGTCTGGTTTATTTTCACCCTGCTGATCATCGTCTGCCTGCTGTCTTCACCATTCTTCTTCACCGCCAGAAATCTGAAGAATGTCTTTCTGATCCAGTCAATCGGACTTAGTATAGTTACACTGGCGCAGGTGCTGATCATCATCTCCGGTAATATCGACATGTCGGTCGGTGCGGCAGTATCACTGCTTACCACCCTCGCCGCCGGTCTTTTCCGTGACCTGCCGGGTATTGATCCCTTCCTGGTGGCCGCGATAATTATTGCTGCGGGACTGCTCATCGGCGGACTGAATGCCTTTCTTACCGTGATTCTGCGCATTCCTTCATTTATGGGCACACTTGCCACTATGTCACTGCTGCAGGGACTTATCTTCTTCTACACCAAAACACCTATCGGCGGTATCCCCAAAAGTTTCCGCCTGCTGGCAAAGTATAAGCTGGCTGGCATACCGGTATGCTTTATCTACTTCCTGCTGATATTCGGTATTGTGGCGCTGCTTGTACGCCGGCACCGTTTCGGAACCCATCTTTATGCCGTCGGTTCAGACTCATATATCGCCGGCATATCCGGCATAGCGGTACGCCGGGTCAAAATCTATGCCTTCCTGCTCGCAGGCTCACTGGTCAGTTTCGCCGCAATCTTCCTCGCTTCGAGAATGGCCGGCGGCGGACCTACCACCGGCAGCGGCTACGAACTGGATACAATCACCGCGGCGGTTATCGGTGGTGTCTCACTCTCCGGCGGCGAAGGTACACTGCTGGGAGCAATCGGCGGAGTACTGATCCTCACCATCTTCTCCAATCTGATGAACCTGCTGAATATCAGTTCATATATCCAGATGCTGCTCAAAGGTCTGATCCTCATTATCGCCGTATCTTTCTACTCAAAGAAAAATAATGAATAACCCGGACTCATGTACGTGTAGCAACTATCGCAATCAACCATTTAACAGTATTTATTCGGAGTACAATAATGAAAGCAAGACTAGTACCTGTATTTTTCCCAAATGAACGGACAGAGCGCTTCAGCGCCCAGCTTGAAAGTCTGAAGCGGCAGCTCGGTTCTGCGGCCGAAATACTTCCCGAACAGCCACTTGGAACCGGGCTTCCCGATTGTGAAGCAGTAATATTTCCAGAGATTCTCGGAGAAGCCTACCGCTCCGCTGCAGCGATCAAAGAACTGAACAAACCGCTGCTCATCATCACCTCAGAGTTTGCCACCGTCTCCATGTGGGACTGGGAAATATGTAATTTTCTCAAGGACAAAGGTATCCAGACGATAACCCCCTACAACCTCGATGAAGCGCTGACCATCTGCCGCATCCTCACCACCAAACGTCGGCTGGCAACCTCAAAATTCCTGATCTTTCAGGACAACCCTGGAGAAGGCTTTCAGCCTGAAATCTTCAAATCCTTCTACTGGTGGGAGGATGAATGCACCCGCACGATCAAGGAACGGTTCGGTACTGAGATTGAGCGCCGAAGTCTTAAAGAGCTGGGACAGAAAGCCGCCAAAATCAGCGACAGCGATGCACAGAAAGTCTGGGACAGCTGGAACTACAGGGTTGAAGCGGCATTTACAAGTCAGTGCGGTATCAATGCTGCAAAACTTTATCTGGCTCTTAAAAACGAGCTTGACAGCGATGATATCATCGGTATCGGCACCAACTGTCTCAATGAATCACGCTACTGCAACACCACACCCTGCCTCGCCTGGAACCAGCTGCTGGAGGAGCGTGATCTGATGTGGGTATGTGAGGGAGACACCTCATCGCTGGCGACCAAATATCTGCTCTACAATGCCACCCGGGCTCCGATATTCATGACCAACATCTATCCATTCCTCATGGGCAACGCTGCTCTGAAGCACGAAAGAATTCCAGCTTTCCCTGAAATTGTGGCCGATCCAGAGAATCATATCCTCCTCGCCCACTGCGGCTATTTCGGACTGCTGCCCCGGAAGTTCTCTACCGACTTCACCGTTCGCCGCAAGGCTCTGGCGATAGTCGATGAAAATGCGCACGTATTCGACGCGCGCATGCAGACCGGCACTGTCACCGTCAGCAAGCTCAATGCCCAGATGAACAGCCTGATGTCAATACGCGGCGACCTTCTCGGTTACGTGCAGTATAAGGATTCAGATGTCCGCAACGGCGGCATCATGCGGGTTCCTGATGGCCAGCGCTTCATGGATAACGTTTATTCGCATCACGTCATCATCATGCAGGGCGACCAGCAACAGACACTCAAATTAATTGGTAAAATAATGAATTTACAGATCGAAGAATTCTGATTCATTATTTTTTGTGTTGTGTTTGGAATAATTAAGGAGTACTACAATGAAAAAAGTTTCACAGCTGCTGCTACCGGCACTCATACTATGTGCCTTCCTTGCTTCCTCAGTATATGCCGCAAAAACCGATAATATCGTTATCGGCTGGAGTAACGCCGGTATGGGTGATTCCTGGAGACAGTTCCTCAACAGCAACTTCCTGGCAGAGGTTGACAAACATCCGGAAATCTCCAAGTTTTATGTGACCAATGCCGATGAAAATCCGGTAAAGCAGCTCCATGACATCAATGATCTTATAACCAAGGGTATCGACGGGCTGATCATCTACCCGACTGTCGGCGAGACGCTGGCACCGGTTATCGAGTCCGCTTCTGAAGAAGGTATTCCGGTAGTGATCTTTGGCGGCAGTGTGCCTACCGACCAGTATACCTGTCTGGTAACCCAGGATCTCAAAGAATTCGGCAGAGCTCAGGCCGAGTGGCTCGCCAAGCAGCTTGGCGGCAAAGGTAAGATCATCATGCTCAGCGGTATCTCCGGCAACACCACTGCCGAGGAACGTCTTGCGGGAGCAAAGGAAGAATTTGCAAAGTATCCTGATATCGAGATTCTGGATCATCAGTACTGTGACTGGTCAGCCACCAAGACCAAAAATATCATGGAAGCAATGATGGCGGCATTCCCGGAGATTGACGGTATCTGGTCTGATTCCGGTCTGATGTCGCTGCCGGCACTGCAGGCACTGAAAGAGGTAGGACGTCCGCTGGTACCTTCTACCGGTGATCAGCTCAACGGTTACGCCAAATTCCTCATTGATAACAATTTACCCGGCTTCATCTATCCCATGACCACCAGACTCTCTGCAGAATCAGTAAAGGTTCTGCTGGATGCGATCAAAGGCAAAGATGTGCCAAAGGTGCATTATATCGATATTCAGGGCATGGGTCCTGACGACATTAAGAAATTTGTACGTCCTGAAGCTTCCGATTGGTGGTGGATTGGCGACGACCAGATTCCTGAGAAATTCCTGCCTAAAATTGACTGATACCTGATTCCGACTCAGGCTACTGCCTAAAATAAACCGAGCGCGCAGGTCTTTTCTCCATTCAGAACAGACCTGTGCGTTTTCAGTAATTATTATAAAATGAATAACAAATAGCTCAAGGACGTATTGTGTGCTATACTTAATAAATAACCACCAAGGAGGAATACTATGAAGAATTCACCCATATTCACTGAAATCAGAATCGGTCAGAAGACCGCTCCGAACCGTATCGTTTATCAGGCAACTGAGACCAACAACTGCGATGCGCAGGGACGACCTACCGAGGTAACCTATGAAACATATACCGAGAGGGCCAAAGGTCACCCCGGAATAATATTTATCGAATCCATTGATGTCTCTTTCGACTGCCAGGCGAGATCAAACCGCATGGTTCTCACTCCGGAGAACAAAGCTGCTTATAAAGCGCTGGTCAGCGCTATCCGTGAAATATCCCCCAAGACTCTGATCATGTTCCAGATAAGCCATGCCGGCCGGCTCAGTGACCCCCAGTTCCGCCCTCCGCTCTATCCTTACAGCCGCAGCGGCAGCGAAGAGGCCATGACTACTGCACAAGTAAAGAAAGCCCGCCAGGACTTTATCACCGCCTCACTTCTCGTCGATGAAATCGGCGGTGACGGCGTGGATATAAAACAGGCACACGGCTTCCTTGCCGGTGACTTTCTGCACCCTGGCAACAACCGCCCAGACGAGTACGGCGGCAGTTTTGAAAACCGCACCCGCTTCTTTACCGAGATCTTCACCGAGGTAAAGAAAAAGTGCTCCAAAGACTTCATTATCGGCACCAGAATCTCACCCTACGAAGGCATTCCCGGAGGCTGCGGCACTGCTTCCAGAGAGAATGTACTCGAAGATCTCAGTGAGATCAGACTCTGGGCCCGCCAGCTTGAAACAATGGGTGTCGATTTTATCAATGTCTCCGCCGGTTATGCCAATGCCAACCTCGAGATACTGATGCCGACAGCCATCTTCCCCGAAGGCGTATACCGGCATTTCAGCTGGACCAAAGCTATCAAGGAAGAGGTAGGCATACCTGTTATCGGCTCCGGCTACACCCATACTGCCAATGGCGCAAATAACCTGATCGCCAATTCCGCAGCAGAGAAGAGTCTGGTTCATTTTGCCGAGATGAACCTCAACAATAACGCGGTTGATCTGATCGGAATCGGCAGACAGGCGATTGCCGATCCCCTATTCGCCGCAAAACTCCATGACGGCGCTGCCGACACTGTCAACTGGTGCACCACCTGCAGTGGCTGCGGAGTCCTGCTGGGAAACCAGAAGAACGTCGGCTGCAGCAAATACAACCATAAATATGCAACACTCTTCGCGGAATGCTAAAAAAACTTGAAATCATAATAATATTTAACTACGACCGAGCGGGACTGCTTAATAACCAGCCCCGCTCAATCATACCCTACCCGCAGATCTGCCTCACCGCCAAAGAACTGCAAATAAAACCGGTGGCTGCGACTTGCCGTCCAGCCACCGGTTCTAATTTTTACAAGCGGTTCAGTCTATACGATATACCATTCCACAATCAGGGATTATAACCTCAAGCTCATCACCCCAGCGGCGGGTATCAAAAGCCTGTTTGACCTCCTGCATATCAGCGGTATTGAATTCGAACATTCCGAAGTGCTGACAGATAAGGATCTTTATTCCAGAGTCCAGACAGAGCTGTACCGCCTCATCGAAGGTCATATTACCGGGAACCCCCCGGCTGCGCCGGTACTCATCGCGTCCGTTGATCGGCAGCAGAGCGATATCAATCTTCTGCGCCCGCAGCAGCTCGACCTGACCCGGATACGGAATACAGTCACCGCTGTGATAAATGGTTTTACCGTTGAGACGCAGAATATATCCCAGATAATGATGATTCCCCAAATTGTCAGTCTTCAACTCTTCATGACAAGCCGGTATCGCCGATACCGTGCCGCCAGCAGACAGCGTATAACTTTCTCCGGCATTTAGCGGTACTATCTGCCCGGCCAGTGCTCCTGCCTGCAGTACACTGGCATATTCCGCTCTGGGAGCAAGAATTCTGGCCTGCAGATTATTACGCAGCAGCAGCGGTACACTCCCGTAATCCAGATGATCCGAATGCCGGTGTGTACAGAGCAGATAATCCAGATTACGGACATCCCCGGCTTTCACCGGAGCCGCCATCATCCGGCGATGCGCAAATTCCTTACCGGCATATTTTTCAGCGAGAAAATCAGAGAGATACGGATCTAACATTATGCGGCTGCCCCCGGCAAAGATATCAAAACCTGCCTGTCCCAGCCAGCGGAGCATAATTCTGCCCCTCGCGGAGTCATAATCATCGGCACTCAGACTTGCTACCGGGATCGCCCGCACTTCAACCTTCATGGAATCCCCTTTCAGCAGCATCTGAGAACATCAAGAATGTTATCAACCGCAGCGACAGTGGCCCGGTCTACACTCTCACTGGTAAAACCGCCGATATGTGATGAAAGTATTACCCGCTCATGCTGCAGCAGCGGGGTCAGCTCCGGCGGCTCGGACGCGAATGCATCTACCGCATACCCGGCGACCCTGCCGCTGTTGAGCGCCTCAAGCATCGCCTCCTGCGCCACCAGCGCTTCGCGGGCGGTATTGATTATCACCGCACCCTCTTTTACCAGCTGCAGTGACTCACGGTTGAGCAGCGGTTCCGCACCGGCAGGACAGTGCAGACTGATAATATCACTCTGCTTCAGAACCTCCTCGAGCTCCATATATTTGAGTATACCTGAACTTTCAAGCTCAGGATTAGGGAAAAGATCATAGGCTATTATCTGCATATCCATACCTTTGGCCATCTTGGCGACATACTGTCCTATCTGCCCGGTACCGATAAGTCCCAGTGTCTTGCCGAAGACCTCATGCCCCTTGATCCGCGCCCACTCCCCGTGTTTTACCGAATTATGTGTCGGTATAATCGCACGATATAGAGAGAAAATGGCGCTGATTGTCAGTTCCGCCACTCCCCGTGAGTTGGCACCACGCGCTACTTTGAGCGCAATATGATGCCTGGCTGCCGCCTCAGGATCAACATTATCAATACCCACACCGTTTCTGCTGATCACCTTGAGTTTGTCACAGGAGTCCAGCACCTTCGCCGTTACCTTCTCCACTCCTGCCAGATAACCGATGCATTCCGGAAGGCTTGTAATCAGTTCCTCTTCAGAAGGCTGCTTACCCGGATACGGCATAAGCAGCTCAAATCCGGCATCCTGCAGCGTATGCAGATACGGATGACCATTCTTCGAGAGTGAGCGCGGCGTAATAAGAATCTTACCTTTATTCATTGTATTTCCTCAAAATAATTTTCCTGTAAACTGCCAGTGGCGGTTCACTGCTACTTCCAGTTAGGATTATCCACCACCTTATAGCCCGCACCGTCCTGCAGTACCAGCTTTCTGAAGCCCTTCTCCTTGATCGTCCCGTAATCATGTCCGGCATCACCACGGAAGACATAGAAGGTAATCAGAGTCTCGGTAGCTGAAAGATTTATACTGCGGTGTGCATAACGCCCAGGTACGTAAACAGCCTGTCCCGGACGCATTTCCTTATACATAACATCACCCTCCGGACTCTCCATCAGCATCATGCCGTACCCGGCCTGACAGTAATAGATCTCGGCGGTATCAAGAATAGTGTGAAAATGCCCGTTGGTCATATGGAACTCGCCGTTTACCGCACCGGGGTAGAGAATACTGGTACCGAAGGCCAGATCAGATTCCTTCTCCGGCACACCCATATCATAAAAACGGTAGATCAGACCATTACCCTCATTCTCGAGCTGCTGGCGTGCCGCCTCATCGTAATACATATTCTTCATATCAGAATAATGCCGCTCCAGCGCCTGCTTCTCCTTGCAGTCTGCAAGTCCGGTAACCGGATCAAAACCTACCGGTCGCTCCACGTAAAATTGCATTGACATCTTTACTCCTTCGTATTATAAAATTCAAAAATATATTATGATTCAGTAACAGCACTAACTGCGGGTAGAAGCGGCGAGCTCAGACAGCTTGTCAAATTCCGGACCGCTAGTAGGAATATCAATATGAAATACCTCGGCAATCACCCGGGTCCAGCCATGAATAAAGTAGACCCAGCCGTCTTCGATATGCAGCCCTTTAGCCTGCTGCTGTGCTCTGGCCTGATCAAGAAATACCAGATCCCCACGGTAGTTGAAGTCCCAGACAATCGCATTCTCAGGAAACTCTACTGCGGAAGTCAGCGGTGAACCCGGGCGGTCCTTACCCAGACCGGTTGCATTCACGACAACCGAACCCTTTTTCAACCTGGCCACAACGGCGTCATTATCCTCCGGACTTGGAGCCAGAACATATTCAAACGCGATATCGCTACCGAGTTTCTTATGTATCTGCTGCATCTCATCCAGACGGGGTTTACTGCGGTTACTGATAATTACTCTGGCAGGGACAATACCGCCGGATTTTTTCTTATTGATAAGGAACAGGGTCAGCGCCAGAGAAGAACCGCCGGCACCGAGAATATGCAGATCCGCACCGCTGGTTGTCCAGTACTCATCCTCAACGATAGCCTCCAGGGAGAGACCGCTGGTAATCGGGTCCTTTGCATGTGCCCAGAGTTTATCCCCGCGTTTTGAGATAGAGCTGGCTTCCTCCAGCAGGCGGGCATATTCACCCATCTCCTCGAATTCATCCTTACAGGCCTTGAGCAGATCAAGCTTATGGGTAGTTACCAGAGCCCCCAGAGAGAGCGGATCCTTCTTAATAAATTTAACCGCTTCCAGATAAAGCTCTGGAGATGAATGCGGCTCAAAATCAAAACCCTTGATAACAGCATTGAGCTTCAGATGTTCCGCCCATTTCGGGAAGACCTTCATAATTGAGGACTTACCGGTTGTCACCCCGATAAAATACATTGTCCGTTCTTTTGCAGCAGTATAGTCATTCATATAATACATCTCCTTTATTGTTGTTTGTTATTTTATATTAGCAATTTATAACACTAAACAACAATAGTCAAGAAATTTTTCAATAAAAAATTTGACTTAACGAAAATAAATGATAATATACATAGGTACAGCAGAAAGCGCAAAACCCGATAATACCCTGAATATAACAGTAAATAGCATAATGCTAACTAAAATTAAAGCGCAAAACACTCACAATAATCATTTATTTTTATTTATTATCATTTATTATTAACTACAGGAAAGAACGATGCTTGAACAAATTAAAAATGAAAAAATCGTCCCGGTCGTAAAAATTGACAGTGCCGAAGCCGCGCTGCCCCTGGCAGAAGCGCTGCTGAAGGGAGGAATCAGAGTCATGGAGATTACCTACCGCACTCAGGCGGCTGAAGGCGCCATCAAGGCAATTTCCAGAGAGTTCCCGGAGATAATCCTCGGAGCCGGTACTATTCTCACCCTGGACCAGCTTGAGAGCGCGGCCGCAGCCGGTGCCGCCTTTACCGTCTCCCCTGGCTTCAACCCCAAGACCGTGGAAGCCGCCCTCTCCAAGGGTATCACCATCATTCCCGGGGTGACCTCACCGTCACTGGTCGAGCAGGCCATGAACTACGGATTGACAACGCTGAAGTTCTTCCCTGCCTCACTCGCCGGAGGCATTCCGATGCTCAAGACCTTCAATACCGTATATCCAATGGTAAACTTTATGCCTACAGGTGGACTGAATAATGACAACTTTCTCGACTATCTCAGCCTCTCAAACGTTCTGGCAATCGGCGGCAGCTGGATGGTAAAGCCCTCACTCATCGATGAGAAGAACTTTGAAGAAATCACCCGCCTCTCCCAGGCGGCCAGAGATAAAGTAACCGCCAGCAAGCTCTAACTTTTAAGCTACTCACTACAAGAACCTACAACAAACGTATTAAATAAAGGAAAACAGCATGCACGAAAAAGTAAATATCTGTGTCATCGGCAGCGGTCGTGCCGGTATGATCCATGCCCGCAACTTCGCCCGCTCCATCAGCGACGGCCAGCTGGTGGCGATGGTTGATCCGGTGGCAGAAGCAGCGAAAAACGCCTGCTCAGAACTGGGAATCAGCAAATACTATCTGGATTATAAAGAGGCTCTCGCCGACGACAGTATTGACGGCATTGTCGTCGTTACCCCTACCGTCTACCACCGGGAGATTGTCGAAGCTGCAGCCAGAGCCGGCAAGCACATCCTCTGCGAAAAACCGATGGCTATGGACGAACCGGAATGCCAACAGATGATCAATACCGTTGAAGAGTGCGGGGTCAAGATGCAGCTTGCCTTCATGCGCCGCTTTGATGAAAGCTTCGAACACGCCAAAGAACGTATTGACGGCGGAGAGATCGGTGAGGTCGTAGCCGTGAAATCCGTAACCCATGGCCCAAGCATCCCCAAGGAATGGATGTATGACATCAAGAAGAGCAACGGTCCGCTGGCAGAGGTAAGCAGCCATGATATCGATGCGCTGCACTGGTTCTCCGGCAGCTATATCAAAGAGGTCTATGCCATCGCCGGAAACTACCGCTGTCCGGATGCTAAGGAAAAATACCCGGACTTTTATGACAATGTGCTCATGAACTGCCGCTTCAAATCTGGTGCTCAGGGGCTGGTGGACGGAGCGCAGGGCGTGCTCTACGGCTATGATTCCCGGGTTGAGATACTCGGTACCAAAGGCATAATTCATGTCGGCAAGAATAATAACTACAATGTTCTCTGCTGCAGCACCGAAGGTATCCGCACCCCGTTTGTCAAGAGCTGGCAGAATCTCTTTATCGATGCCTACAAGCGGGAGGATCAGCACTTTGTAGACTGTATCCGCAATGATCAGACACCACGTGTTACCGGCCGTGACGGTCTTGAATGTGTCAAGGTGGTAAATGCCGGCAACAAATCCATTATTCAGAAGAAACCAGTAATTATAGAGGAGTAAACCAGATGAAAGCAGCTAGATTATATGACAAGGAATGCATAAAGATCGAAGATATCCCAGTACCTCAGATCAATGATGATGAAGTACTGCTCAAAACCGGAGCCGCCTTTATCTGCGGCACCGATGTCCGTTTCTTCAAGAACGGCAAACCCAACTCCGGCTCAGAACCGGTGGTTCTGGGGCATGAATTCGCCGGCACCATCGAGAAAGTCGGTAAAAATGTCCGCGGCTATACCCCGGGGATGCGCGTTGCGGTCGCTCCAAATTACGGCTGCGGCACCTGCAACCAGTGCGTCAGCGGTGACAGCCATCTCTGCCGCCAGTCTGAAGCTATCGGAGTCACCATCGACGGCGGTTTCGCCGAGTATATCCGGATTCCGGCTCCAGCAGTGCGTCAGGGCAACATCAGTCCGCTGAGTAGTGACATAAGTTTTGCTGAAGCCGCGTTGGCCGAGCCGCTCTCCTGCGTCTACAACGCCTATGAGAAGGTCGGAGTCTATCCGGGTGACACCGTACTGGTGATCGGCGCCGGACCTATCGGTCTTATGCATGCCCGTATGGCTTTTCTTGCCGGTGCAGCGAAGGTCTACATCAACGACCTCAGCAGCGAACGCCTGGAGATTGCCAGCAGACTTATTCCCGAGATCTGCGCTATGCCGGCAGATAATTTCGAACAGAAATTCAGTGAAGCCACCGGTGGAGAACTGGCGAATGTCGTAATTACCGCAGCCTCCGCAGCTCCGATTCAGCAGATGGCTTTCCGACTCGCCGGACTCAACGGCCGGATAATGTTCTTCGGCGGCCTGCCCAAGGGAAAATCCGAGGTACAGCTGGACACCAATGAAATACACTACAAGCTGCTGAGCGTCTGCGGTACTACCAGACAGAGCCTCAGACAGTACCGTCACTGTATCAAGCTTATCGAGAGCGGCAGAATCGCGGTCAAGGACCTGATAACCGCCAGCGCCAATCTCGACGGTATCAGTGAGATCATAAGCAATGTCGCCGCCGGCAAGGGGCTGAAGAGTTCGATCCAGTTTTAACCAGTACAGGAAACCTCCAGACAGCGGTATGCTGCTGCAAACCCAGCAAACATAACCGACCCAAACCAACCATACCGCTGTCTATTTCTTGACGTAACTTGCTGCCTGACCCTGACACCCGGTATTTTTTATCCGGTATCACAGACAAAGAAAAATAGTAATTTCTACCGTATATCCGTATAATTTAATCTCTGCCTCACCGGCGGAGAATCTTGATAAAGGAATATCATGAATCAGCAAATGTTATTAGGTGTGGATATAGGCACACAAGGGGTAAAAACCTCATTATTCACTGTCGGCGGTGAATGCCTGCACAGCGCCTTTTTTCCGTCTCAACTGCACCAGCCGGAACCAGGAATAACCGAAGAGGATCCGGAATTTCAGCTCGCATCCGTCTGCAAAGGGATTAAAGAATGTGTCCAGAACGCCGGTACGGATAATCCGGAGATACTCTGCCTGGCTATTGACGGACAGATGGCGGGAATCATCGGTATCGACCGCAGCGGCCACGCGGTCACGCCCTATGACTCCTGGCTTGACACCCGCTGTACACCCTATATCAAACTGCTGAAAAAAGAAGCCGAAATGGAGATTTTGTCTAAGACCGGCAACACACCCAGCTTCAACCATGGCCCAAAAATACTCTGGTGGCAGCATGAACGCCCCGAAACATACGAAAAAATAGCCAGCTTCGTACAGCCCGGAGGTTACGCCGCAATGCGTCTGTGCGGACTGACCGCGGAGGAGGCCTTTATCGACCGGACCTACCTGCACTTCTCCGGTTTTGCCGACAATCAGGGAGCGATCTGGGATAAAGGACTGACCGAACATTTCAAGGTTGATATGAATAAACTGCCGCAGATCACCGAGTCCACCCGCATCATCGGCGAGATGACAGCGGAGATGGCTGAAAACTGCGGTCTGAAGCATCCGATAAAAGTTGCCGCAGGCTGCGGTGACACCGCTGCTTCCTTCCTCTCCTGCGGTGCAGTTGAAGAAGGAATATGTGTCGATGTTGCCGGAACCGCCAGTGTCTTCGCCGCCACCGTTAAAGAATTCGCCTATGACCGCAAAGAACAGGTAATGGGCTGCAGTGCTTCCGCGACCGCCGGTCTCTGGCATCCATACGCCTACATCAACGGCGGGGGAATGAATCTGGAGTGGTATATCGAGAAGATTCTGGGTCGGGAGAAGAACGATCCGGAGCGTTTTTCCGATCTGCAGCCGGAGAAACTCACACCGGCGGCGACCGATCCGCTGTTTATCCCGCATATGGCCGGCAGGGTAACCCCGGCGATGCCGGAACTGCGCGGTACCTTCGCCGGTCTCACCTGGAACCATACCAGACAGGATATGTTCATGGCCATCCTTGAAAGTGTGGCGCTGGAATACGGTGTTTACTATAACGCCCTGCAAAGTATGTACCCGGATCTGCAGCTGCGCGATACCCGTATTACCGGCGGCGGCGAATCCAGCCGTATCTGGAAGGAGATAAAGTCCGCAATTCTGCAGACCCCTCTTACCGCCATCACCCCGTCATACGGAGCACCTATGGGTTCGGCGATAATAGCCGGCTGCGCCTGCGGTGTCTTCGCCAATACCAAGTCCGCAACCGACAGCTGGATAACACTGAAAGACTCGGTAGAAGCCGACCCCAGCCTCTATCCACACTATCAGCGGCGTGTCACCATGTATAAAAAACTGATAGACAACCTTGACAGTTTTTACTCGATATAGAGAATGTTATACAGTTTTAATAACCGCAGCATGTACCGATGCCGGTGCAGATAAGGAATACTAATCATGAATTCTAATGCAAATGAAGCGGAGAGGGTTCTGTTTGCCGAAGAACGGAAGAAGAAACTGGTAGAATTCATTACCAGCCACCGCCGCGTTACCGTCCCGGAACTCTGCGATAATTTTTCTGTATCCAGCGCGACAATCCGCAATGACCTGCGTGAACTCGATGAAGCCGGTCTGATAACCCGCACCCACGGGGGAGCGATAAAGAAATCACAGACCAGTTTCGAGACGGTAATCGACAACCGCGCGCAGAACAATCCTGAGGGTAAAAACTATACCGCAGAGCTGGCACTGGAGGATATCAAGGATAATGACACCATCATACTCGATGCCGGTACCACCACTCAGGCGCTGGCGCGTCTGCTCTACCAGCGCAAGAATATCTCGGTCGTGACCAATGACTTCAAGATAGCCTCAATCCTCGAAAACAACGAGTATGACTGCGAGGTCTACTTTATCGGCGGTCTGCTGCGCAAAGGATTTCACTGCACCGTAGTGAACGGCATGCTCTCCATGCTCGACTCGCTCTCGGTTGATAAAGCCTTTATGGGAGCGAACTCATTCTCGGTCAGAAAAGGTGCCGGCACCCCGGACATGACCCAGGCCGAGATCAAGAAACAGATGATCGAAATCGCCAACAAGGTTATAATCCTCTGTGACAGCAGCAAACTGGAGACCGATTCCTTTGTTACCTTCGCCCGTCCGGAGCAGGTAGACCTTCTGGTCACCGACAGTATCAGCGCCGAAGTCATGCAGCTCTACAATGATAAAGATATCTGCGTGAAATCCCGTAATACCTGAGCCACTCTATCCCACCGGCGCACCAGCTATTTCCTCAGCCCGCACTCACTGCTGCGGGCTGATTTTTTCAATCAGCCAGCACTCCAGTTGAGCTCCTGCCAGCACCAGCTCCAGCCGCATACTCAAATTTTCAGCGATAAATTCCAAGATTAGCGCTGGCAGACATCACCGGTCTGCATCCAGATCCTAATAATTAACATATTATCAATATTCTTGACTTTATTTACCAGATTTACAATAATATGTTAACAATTTCTTTTACTTACAAAATATGCCAATGAAAAGCAAAGACAAAACACCTTATCTAATTTTCGGAATAGTCGCAGTCATCTGGCTGCTCGCCTTTCCGTACTTCAAAGAGAGTTTCCTCAAAGAATACTCCTTTATGCCGCTGCTGGGCATCGTTGCGGCCACCGTAGCCAATACCACCCCCGCCGCCGCCGGCATTGTCTACTTCCCGGTACTGACCAAGCTCCACATCAGCCCCTTCACCGCATTCCAGTTCAGCCTGATCATTCAGGCATACGGCATGAGCCTGGGAACCTTCAAATGGTACCGGCTCAACAGTAAGCTCTTTCTCAAGGACATCCTGCCGGTCTGCATACTTGGCGGAATGACCGGAGTAACCCTCGGCATCACCGTCTTTCCGCTCAAAAGTCCGGAGCTGCTGATCATCACCTTCAACACGGTGGCGTTTATCTTTACCCAGGTGGTGTTCTTCTCCATACTCTTCAAATGCCAGTATCCGAACCTGACCCTGGATCTTACCCGTTCCCGGACAGTTATTCTCTTCTGTATCTCACTGCTCGGAGGCATAATCTCGGGCTGGATCGGCTTTGGAATTGACACCATATTCTACTTTATTCTCACTATCGCCTTCAAGGTCAACCCCGCTATAGCCATCGTGACCTCAATCTGCCTGATGGCAATCACCTCGATCTTCGGCACGGTACTGAATATTATCTTTAATAATGTTCCCTTCGCCCTCTGGTACTCCGCCATCCCGGGAGTAACCATCGCCGGGCTCTTTCTGGCCTCGTTTATCGCGGTCAAAATCGGAGCCAAAAATGTACTGCTGCTCTTCACCTTCTTCCTCTGCTCGGACTTCTTCCTTACCCTCTGGACACAGGACACCATACCCATGAGCCAGGCGCTGCGTACCGGCATCACCTACGCTCTGGTTATCTATCTGCTGGCAATACATGTCAAAATTTTCAAACAGGGATACCGGGACATGACCGGAGCTCTCGGCGAATTCAAGGACCGATCGGCAGAACCTTCAGCAAGTCCTGTCGAAAAAAAACCACCGCAAAAATAAAACCCGGCAGCGAGCAGCTACAAGCGGCAAATGCCGGTATTACACTATTATATCAGCAGTAGCAACAATCTTAAACACTCAATATACCAGTATGTGTAATAAATACAGTTTATTTATTTACTTGCAATCATGTAGTAATAAGAGTACGATTTTTAGAATAAAAATATAAGATTAATTATACATACCAGCGGTCACAGGCATCGTTAAACCGGCAATCGGTATATTTATATAATAAATATTGAACTCCAGCGGCCATACTTAATATGAATGCATCCTCGTTATATAAACAATAAAAGGACATGATGAGTACAGAAATAGAATTTAAAAAAATACATGCCTTCGCCACCGAGACTGCTCAGGGAAATCCTGCCGGCTATGTCCGCACAGAGAGAGAACTGCCACCGGCAATAATGCAGAAGTTTGCAGCTGAACTCAAAGGTTTTGTCTCCGAAGTAGTCTTTGTCACACCGGGAGATACCGGTATTGATTTCAATCTCCGCTATTTCTCCTGTGAACGTGAGGTCCCTTTCTGTGGTCACGGCACACTGGCAACAGTTAATTATATCGTTTCTGAAAGTCCGGAACTTAGCGACCGAGACATAATACGCATCAAAACCAGTAAAGGAATTCTGGGTATCGAGAACCTCTACAAAAAATGCCAATCTGTATTCATTTATGCTCCGTCGAAAACCATTCTAACTTCAGCGGTAAATAACCGGGAACTGGCCGCCGCCCTGAATATCGGTGAAAATGCTATAGACAGCGGCTATCCTGTGAAAATCTATAACGCCGGTCTGGACACACTCATTGTTCCGCTCCGATCAGCCACAGCGGTAACTGCATGTGCACCGGATTATCAGCAGCTGCGTGAATTCTGCTTCGCCTCAAACTGCTCGATTGTCGTCATCTTCTCAACCGCTACCACCCTTACGGAAAGCAGCTTCCGAACCCGTGTTTTCGCTCCGACCTTCGGTTATCTCGAAGATCCGGCAACCGGCTCAGGTAATTCCGCTCTGGCATACTATCTGGAGGATAATAAGCTCTGGGATGGTTCAGATATGATTATTGAGCAGGGAACAGCGGTGACACATCCCAACCTGGTCTATATCCGCAAGCCTCTACATAACCCGGCAGGAGTGATGTTCGGCGGAAAAAGTATGATTAAGATGGAGGGGAAATACTATCTCTAGAAGCTTGGCTGGAACAGCAGCAACCAGAATTATGCTACACCTGTTAATTATATAATGAAAGCATAAACACTATGAAAAATGCCATAATAATCGGTGCAAGCTCCGGAATCGGACGTGAACTGGCGCTCCAGCTGACAGCAATGAATTACCGCCTCGGCGTAACCGCCAGACGTGAAGACCTGCTTAAAAAACTCGAAGCGGCTTTGAATAAAGATTCATTCACCCAAAAAATGGATATCACTGATACTGAAAATGCTATCACAGTTTTTTCCGAGATTGCCGGAAAACTCGGTACTGTGGATCTGGTGATTATCAGCGCCGGAACCGGTTATATTGATACCCGGATGCCATGGGAAAACGACAGACAGACTATCGATGTGAATGTTCGCGGCTTCACGGCGATAGCCAATACCGCCTACAAGCTCTTCAAAGAACAGGGTCATGGACACCTGGCAGGCATCTCTTCGGTAGCTGCCGTACGCGGCGGCGCGACCGCAGCCTACAACGCCTCAAAAGCCTATGTGAGTTCATATCTTACCGGTTTACGTGCCAAAGCGGCCAAGGAAAAGCTCTCCTTAACCGTCAGTGATATCCGACCGGGTTTAGTTGACACGGCGATGGCACAGGGGGAAGGCCTGTTCTGGGTAGCTCCGGTACCCAAAGCGGCAAAGCAGATCATACAGTCGATTGAACGCAAAAAACGTGTTGCCTATATCACCAAGCGCTGGCGGCTGATAGCCCTGCTGCTCAGAATACTGCCGGAAAGAATCTACAATCGTCTGGCCTGAGGCCTGAGGTTCATTTGGAATCATAAGGCCGGCTGCAATCACTGCAGCTGAAAAGGCAGGTAACACACGCGACCAGCAGCGAAACACCCATACAGGTAAAGAAGTCGGTCATACTGCAGGGATTGGCTGAAAGCAGCGTCATGATACAGAGTATAAGCCAGCCGGAAGTTGCGACATTCAATAAAATAAGTATTGTCATCAACACACAACGCCGAGTACCGGCTGCACCGTCTGTAGCGGTCTTACTCTTTCCTTCATACTTTCCGTCAAAGAATCCCTGCGCAATATTATTTTCCATACATCACCTGAATACTGTCAAAACCAATAAATAATCGACTACCCTATAACTCGTCAAAGCAGCTGCAAATTGCTTTCTCTTCGACAAATCGCGGCCGCAACCATCACACACACACTGGGCAAAACACCCAATTGTCACTCTAAAAACCCTGACTCAACATACATATACGAAGTGATTCGCAGAAAAAATACATATTTTCTGCTTTTTTTTAAACTTTTTACCTATTATTACCGTAAATTCACAATTATTTTCAGTGTAATCTCTATAACCCCGCAGCACCCGAGTACCCTAAACCGCCTTCCGCCCGAGATTCCGGCATAATTCCGGAAGTTTTTAGCTTTTATCACCTATTGAATTACTGCCCCCACTATAAAAAAAACTTCAAGCCACTGCATAACTACAGACAGCTTGAAGTAATTAAAATTGAAGTATAATTGTGTAGTATAAAATCTATTTCGCTTTTTTCAGCAGCTTCTCCGGCACATCCTCTTGCTTTACCCTGCTGAAACGCACCCCTTTGGCGTTACGGTCGACATCGCATTCAATAGTATTTGCATCAATAACCGTTATTACCGGAAGGGAAGAACTGCCGTTATTATTACACATCCTGATTTTATCATTTACCTTTCCCTGAAAATACCCCAGAACTCCCCGCCCCAGCACAATAGCATTCTTATAGCCGTCGGTATGCAGCGCATACACCACATCCTCGACTACCTTACCGGTATTTTTCCCGAATCTGATCACCATAAATGCATAGAGATCCTTAGTAACAGGCTGCTGTGACTTCCAGAATCCGGCGAGTGGATTAATCACATCCTTATAGGAAGCCAGAGCTTTTTTTGCAGCCTCATTATTCAGCCGCCGATACAGGTACCAGGGCTGGCGCACACCGAAACGCACCATGATTTTATCCGGATCCAGATATACCGCGCTCACAAAGTAGCCAGGACGAAAATACTTATTACCCTTGGGTGAAATATATAACTGCGGTGATTTCTTGGTTATTTCAGAATCAATCTTCATGCTATGCCCATCGGTATACAGCACACCCTCAGAAAACGCGATAACCTTATAGACATCGCCTTCACCCTCCAGCTGCCAGAATCCCTTCAGATTCTTCAAGTCCGGCTGATCATGAGCTGCTATTTCCTCCCGTGTCGTGCGGCGGTATCGCTTTTCCTGCGGACTCAAGCCGCCGAGACCTTCCAAAGTCACCAGCACCCGGCCTTCATCTTCAAATCCTTTGACCGCAAATAGTTTGACAGCGGGTTTATCAGCAAAACAGAAAGCGGAATACAGTGTTTCACCCTTAGGTGTTTTATATATCCAGTCCACTACCGAGAATGGTTTCACTTCGTCACGATACTCCAATTTACTGTCATGCAACTCCAGGACATTATACTCATGTCCAAGGATCCAGTCATTGCCGGACATTTCCACCCATAAGCCCTGCGCCTGCTTTTCTAGAATCTTATTGCTGGCCGCTTCCTCCGCAAGTTTTTTCTCCCGCGCCTGACGCTTCTCTGCAGCTGCTTTTTCCCGGGCCTGACGCTCCTCTTCCGCCTGTTTAAGGCGTGCCTGCCGTTGCTCCTCCTTCTGCTTGCGAATTGCCTCTAGAGCCTCAGCCTTCGCCTTGGCAACAGACTCCATCTCCTCCTTGGACGAGCGCACAAAACTCTTCTTACCAACCAGCGGCAACTCGATTATGATATTATCATCATCGCTGAGAATAAGACGGAGCAGATCCTGCTGTGTCCCCGCTTCACGCACCATCACCACATCATCGATATCGGCAAGAATAATCCCATCCTTCCTCTCTCCATCAAAAACGATATAATTCTTTCCAATCTCAATGAACCCGGGGTACGCACCGTTCTTTACATCCTTCTCTTTCCAGAAGCCCAGCACTTTATCAGAATTACTGCCACAGCCGGCAAGCAGAATAAGAACCACAACCACAATTATTGAAATCCTTGATAACCGCATAAATATCTCCCGTATTTATCCAATCTGTTTACAAACAACCACGCCAGATTATACATACTGTGAAATCCAATTGTCAAGTTAATTATCACTAATATAAAATCCACTGTATAACTCTACAAAAACAGCTAAAGCCGGCAGCTGCAGACCGCAATATCCCCTTACAGTTTCCTCCAGCAGTTTAAAACAGACCGACCTCAAAACAGCAGCCGCTCCCCCTAAATCTGAAACAGCCGGTACCGTTAGCGACGGTACCGGCTGCAACTGCTGCAAAATCAGTTTATAATCTAATCTGTCAGCTTTTTATTACGTTTACGGCTGAAGAACTCCCGCAGCCGCTGGAACAGAGCATACAGCGCCGGAGTAAAGAATATACCGACAAAAGTAGCCAGCAGCATACCCGAAAAGGTGGTGATACCGATCGCCTGACGGCTTGCAGCCCCCGCTCCGGATGCGATCACCAGCGGAAAGACACCAAAGATAAAGGAAAATGCCGTCATCAGTACCGCTCTGAATCGCAGCTTCGCGCCATTGAGAGCGGCAGTTGCAATATCCATACCATGCTCACGCTCGGTCTTGGAGAATTCTACCATGAGAATCGCATTCTTCGCCGAGAGACCGATAAGCATCACCAGCCCCAGCTGCGCATAGATACTCATATTAACTACCGTATTCACCGCTCCGGCATCATACGCCATTACCGTCGCTTTGATACCAATCAAAGCTCCAAGTACCGCAAAAGAAACCGCAAACATAACCGGCAGCGGAATAGTCCAGCTTTCATACTGCGCCACCAGAAAGAGATAAGCAAAGAGCAGCGCCAGAGCCATCAGCACCACGATCTGACCCTCATTCTGCTTCTCCTGAAAGCTCATCCCCGTCCATTCAATATGGAAGTTATTCGGTATATCCATACCTTCAATTTGTGTCATCAGTGTGCCGCTGCTGACACCGGGTCTGGACTGAGTATTAAAGTTAGCAGACACCATCTTGTTAAAACGCTCAATCTGCCGCGGACCGACCGTGAAATTCAGCTCCGCCAGAGTCGTCAGCGGTATCATATCACTATTGTCATTACGCACCTGAATATTACGTATATCACTGAGCGACCGCCGATACTGACTGCCGGACTGGATACGCACATCATAGCTGTCCCCGGCGAAATTGAAATCATTGATATACTTTGATGACAGGTTACTCTGCAGCGAAGAGAATATATCCTTCACCGCCACCCCGAGCATCTCGGCCTTCTGACGATTTATCTGCAGCCTGATCTGCGGTGAATCCGCATTATAGTTGGTCATGGCATAGAGCGTATCCGGCAGCGTGTTGAGCTGAATCGCGAACTTTTTAGCAAGTACCGATAGCTCCTGCGCATCGACATCTCCGGTACCGGCGAGCATAAAGGAGAGACCTCCGGTTATACCCAGCCCCATAATCGCCGGCGGGGTAAAACAGACAATCTTCGCCGAAGGAATGTTCTTGAACTGCTGCTGCAGCCGTGACTGAATCGCCGCAATCTGCAGTTCGGGTGTGGTACGCTCCGACCAGTCGGTGAGCTTTACAATAGCCATCGCCGTATTCTCGCCGTTACCGCTCATCATACTATGTCCGGTTACTGTCAGCAGCGCTTTTACCCCTTCGGTCTTGAGCGCTATCTCCTCCACCTGTTTCACCGCTGCCGAAGTTCGCGCCAGTGAAGCACCGGCAGGCAGCTCGATATTACACATAATCGAACCCTTATCCTCGGCCGGCAGGAATGAAGTCGGAATAGTTCCGTAGAGGTAATAGATCGCCCCGAAGACCCCAAGCATTATAACCGCTGTGATCCCGACCCTGCGCACGAGAAATCGTACCCCGCGGGCATATATTGAGCGCGATGTATCTAGAGCCGCATCCATTTTACGGAAAACAAAGGTTTTCTTCTCAGCCGGTTTTCGCAGCAGCACCGAGCAGAGCATCGGGCTGAGTGTCAGCGCGACAATAGTCGAGAAGATAAGAGCGATACACATGGTAAAGGAGAACTGGGTATAAATCTCACCCACCATACCGCCATAGAATGCCAGCGGCACATAACACGCGACCGTTACCAACGTGGTTGCAATAACCGCACCAGTAATCTGTTTCATCGATTTTATCGCCGCCTCGCGCGCCGAAAGCCCCTCACGCTCGATCAGCCCCTGCGTATTTTCCACCACCACAATCGCATCATCAACCAGCGACCCGATTACCAGAATCATCCCGAACATCGTCAGAATATTTATACTGTATCCGAGAATCAGCATCACCGGAAATGTTGCCAGCAGCGATACCGGGATGGCACACGCCGGAATAAGCGTCGCCCGCCAGTCCTGCAGAAAGAGATAGGTTATGGCAATTACCAGCAGAATTGCAATTACCAGTGTCGAGATAATCTCCTTGAGTGAGACCATAATAAACTGTGTCGGATCATACGCTATCTCATAGGACACGCCCTGGGGAAAACGTGAAGCCAGCTCCGCCATCTTCGCCTTGGCCCGGTTCATAGTTGAGAGTGCATTGGCGGTGGAATCACGATAGACCGCCATACCGACACTGGTCTCACCATTATAGTTCACCTTTACCGAGTATTCCTTGGACCCGAGTTCAATGCGGGCAATATCCGAGAGATGAACGACACTCCCGTCTTCGGAATTGTTCCGGATAATAATATCACCGAACTCCGCCGGCGTACTGAGCCGTCCCTGCACATCTATCTTATACTCCAGATAATCGTTACTCCCGTCAGCACCGACATTACCGGCAGCCGCCTGGACATTCTGATTTTCAATCGCATCGGCAACATCGGAGGTAGAAATACCAATACCCGCCATACGCAGCGGATCCAGCCAGATACGCATGCTGTATTCACGACTGGACATGACACTGGCACTGCTCACCCCGTCCACCCGCTGTATCGTATCCTTTACATTGGTCGAGATATAACTGGTAAGGTCGATATCCGAGAGCTTGCTCTTATCGGTTTTAAAGGTAAACACCGCCAGCATGTCATTGGTGCGTTTCTGAATAGTTATGCCATTCTGCACCACCTCATCCGGCAGCTGCGATTCCGCCAGCTTGATCGCGTTCTGAGTATTGACCATATTCATATCCGGATCCGATCCGGTCTTGAAGGTTATGGAGCAACTGTACTCACCGCTGTTGTCCGATGTCGAATCGAAATATAATATATTATCAATACCGTTTATCTGTGATTCAATCGGTATCGCCACGGTATCAGCGATAACCTTGGCACTCGCCCCGGAATAACTGGTTGACACCTGAATCTGCGGCGGCGCTATCTGCGGATACGAGGCAACCGGTATCTCACTGATACTGAGCAGACCCGCCAGAATCATCAGAATACTGATAACCAGTGCAAAGCGCGGGCGTTCTATGAAAAATTTTGAAAACATTACTTACCCTCTCAGTTATTTACATACACCGGAATAATCTCTGAACCTGGCAGCACCTTATGCATGCCGTCAACAACAACCTTCTCACCAGCTTTGAGCCCTTTGCTTACAAACTGCAGCTCCGCAGTATCAACGCCCAGCGTGACCTCACGCCGCTCAACCTTGGAGTCAGCATCAACGACATAGACATACGCGCCATTGACATCATGCATAACCGCCGAAGGCTGTACCGCCGCTTCTTTCTGATCCTCCGTCTTGAGGAGCTCCACAGTCACGATACTGCCGGGGATAAGCTTTTTCTCCGGATTATCAAAGAGTGCATATACCTGAAGCGTATCGGTACTCTCATTGGCAAGATTATTGATAAATTCGATGGTACCGCTGTGATCATACTCCTTGCCGTCGGCGAGGAGTATCTTGACACTGGCACGGCTGCGCATATCCTGCTCACTGCTGAAGAGGCTGAGAAAATCACGGTTACTGATCGTAAAACGCACCCGCACCGGATCCAGCTGCACAATAGTCGCCAGAGTTCCGGAAGTAGGAGTCACATAATTGCCCTGAGTAAAATTGGTTATACCAATCTGACCGTCAATAGGTGCGACAATGGTAGTATTCTTCAGATCTTTTTTAGCAAGTATCAGATTGGCTTTCTCTGCATCCAGCTCCGCCTTGTAGGAATTGAAGGTACTCAGCGCGCTGTCAAGTTCATCCTTGGTACTTATCTTCTTACCGAATAAGTTCTCATAGCGCTTATACGCTGATTCCGCATATACCAGCTTGGCCTCCAGTTCCTTGATTGCCGCCTCACTGCTCTTCACCGCCGCATCATACTTTATCGGATCAAGCTGATAAAGCACCTGCCCCTTTTCAACCTTTCCGCCCTCTTTGAAACCGACCTGTTCAATCTCCGCCGAGACACGCGCAGTCAGATTTACAATTGACGGTGAGGTCACAACACCGACGAGACTGCGGTGCAGTGTATTATTGGCCTCGGTCACCTCACCGACAGCCACATGCTCCTTCTGCGGAGCCCTTCCCGGGTTTCCATCTGCCCGGGAACTGCTGCCGGTAATAGCGACCGCCAGCACAATTAGACTTAGCATTCTTTTCAAAATCCACCTTCCTTTCTTATTACCTTTTATTTACCATTTATCACAACCAGCATAATATTTAATTCTTTATTCTCACGCCCCTCGCTTCCGCAGTGCCGCAGTATTCCACGCAACAGGTGCCAATACCGCACGTAATAGTATCACGCCAGAAACAGCAAGTCACGTCCGCACCCGCCTGTCCGTGAGAACTCGGAGCAAACGCCTGACTCAGCGCAAAAATACCCCAGAGCTACCGGTGACTTTCATCTGGTTAATTGGCAATTAAAACAAAAGTAACAAAAAAAAGTTGCTTTTTTTAACTAAAATTTCCCTGTAATCATAACTATCCATAACCTGACAAAAGCCACTGCCGGCAATCATAAAATACATTCATGAATGCACTGAGAACAGCAGGCGTCGAAACTTACAATTTTGTTCTGACTGATTTCAGCGGCAGACTCACAGTTATACCTGCTATTATCAGTACTCCGCAGTTCAATAGCGACTGCAGTAACCTGCGACATACTGCTTCTAAAACCAAGATACCGACAAAATTGTAACACCAGCCGCCGCCCCCGCTCTCCACTGCCACCCCTTGCTTGAAGCCACTGCCGGTATATAAAAAATATACCCCAGATATATTTTTTTAATCAGCGTTTGAACGGTTTTTTCCAGCCCCGGTAAACTCAGAAGGTATTTTGATCTGCTGCCACCTGATACACACCTAATTTCCACCATACTTCCTGGCAGTTTTCTCCCGAGTCAGCACCTTTTCAGTTAATAATAAATACACTAGAAGAATATGCTAAAAACTCAAACAAATATCCCGATTAAACCATTGCTGCGGTGCTTGAACTTAATCGAATACCACCGCTGACGCTTTACTACCGGCATCTATAACTTCTTATAATAAAAACCATTACCACCACATAATCACATAAACTTCTATATAGTTAATACTGACACTAACCAAAATTAATAATAAAAAATGAATTTAATAAACTATAATATTGTTATAGAGAGAAAGTTTATCACTGCTATAAAAATTTTGACTTATATAATATCACGGAGATAGATAATGAATATTAGACGCGTTGTTATGCTCGGAGTAATAGTTCTGGTTCTGGCAGCAGTTGCAGCTCTGGTCATTCCTTTTGAAATCAGCACCAAAAACAGGATTCTTCGTAACATACAGGATTTAATCAATGCCGAAGGCTCGTATAAGGCCCAGCTGATCAGTACCAAAATCACTGAAAAATATAAGTTCGGACAGAATCTGATTTACCTGCTCGGACAGCTCAAAGAGAAGGACAAAGCAGAATTCACCACCCGAGGTATTGAGCAAATTGTAGCTGCCTACCTTGATAACGATAAGGACCAGGAGGTAGCCGGTTACTGGCTGGACTATAATATCCCCAGTATACCAGAAGCAGATATAGCTTCACGCACCGAAGATAAAGACGCTGCTGATAATGTTCTGCTGATTTATGCATACCGGGACAACGGCAAGAACCTGCTTGATCTTGATTTTAAAAATGATACCGGCAATGCTTACTATGATATCCCCTTCTCCACTCAGAAACCTTATGTAACAGCACCTTATATCTACAACGACAAGATGCTGATTAGTATCAGCTTCCCGGCTTTCGCCGGAGGAGAGATTTTCGGTATCGGCGGCTGTGACCTGGATATTACCGGCATGACCGAAGTAGTAAATGACATTAAAATTATGGGAGGAGGCAAAGCCCGTATAATTTCCGGTGACGGTACAATAGTTGCCGATGCCGCCAAACCTGAAATGGCGGGAAAATCTATCGCCGATGACAAACTGATGCTCGATAATTTAAAGCAGATCCAGGAAGGCAAGACCATCTATGATTATTCCGAGCAGAACGGTGAAGCCTTTTACTCATTATGCCTGCCGGTTAAAATTGCTGATTACACCAGTTCCTGGATGCTCCAGATAGCACTGCCCTCAGCATTAATTGACCATGAAATCTACAACGAAATGATCGGCATCGCCTATATTGCAGTTATTGTGCTGATAGGTGCCATTATGGTCGGAATATTCTTCAGCATAATTGTCGGCAGAGCGATACAGGCACGGGATCACTGGTATAAGCAGGTCATCGACACCATCCAGTCTCCGCTGTCTATTGTGAATATGAAGCGTGAAATCCAGTTCATAAACAAGTTCGGCCGGGAAGCGTCTCACCTCGAAAATTACGAGGGAAAAACGTATAAAGAACTGCTGCAAGCAGAACATCCACTCACAGTTTATTCCACTCAGGTGCTGGATAAGCTGGAGACCAGCGGCACCAAACAGTCCGAAAACACCCTCGTTAACAAGACCTTTGCAAATTACGCCGATTATATACTGGATATTAAAGGGCGAAAAATAGGCATGGTCGAAGCCTATCATGATATCTCAGACAAGAAACAGATAGAGAGGATTATTGATGCCATCCGGGCAATGATTAAAAATGTCCAGAAAACCAGTAGACAGATCAGCGCCGCCGCTCAAGCGTTATCCCATGGCTCGACCGAACAGGCAGCCGCGCTTGAAGAGATAGGCTCCTCAATGCAGCAGTCATCGTCACAGATTGAGAATAATGCCGATAATGCCACCGAAGCCAGCAGTATCGCCCTCAACGCCAATAAACTCTCCGGTCAGGGACGGGACAAGATGAATCGGCTGGAGATCGCAATGCAGGAGATAACCTCCAACGCCGAACTCACCCGTAAAGTTATCAAGACTATCGATGACATCGCCTTTCAGACCAATCTGCTGGCATTGAATGCTGCGGTTGAAGCGGCCAGAGCCGGGGTTCACGGCAAGGGTTTTGCCGTTGTCGCCGAAGAGGTACGTAACCTTGCCTCCCGCAGCGCTAAAGCCGCCAACGAGACTGCAGCACTGATCGATAAGTCAAACGGTAAAATAAATGAAGGTGCCGAACTATCCGCCGCTACCGCGACTGCCTTTGAAGAAATATCGCGAGAATCACATAACCTGGAGTCCCTGGTTACTGAGATTGCTACCGCCACCCGCGAACAGTCCGAAGGGATTTCACAGATCAAAGCCGGGCTGGAACAGATAGACAAGGTCACCCAGCAGAATACCGCCACCGCCGAAGAGACCGCGAGTGCAACGGTCGAACTCGACCGGGAGATCAATATGCTGGCGCGGATACTCAGCGGCGAAGTAACAGAAGATACTGAGCTGCTAGACACTGCCCCTGAAGCCGCGGCCACGCATATTACTAAAAAACGCCGGGCAAGACTAGGACTTCCCGGGAACTCTGACACATGGGGCGAAACTCCTAAACCATAAAATACACCCATCTGGACACCAAGCCCAAATTACTGAATACAACGTTGACAGTCTGTTTAAAATATCTTTAGCGAACAGACTGTCAGCATGCCCCAACAAGCAGTTCATAATCAGCCCCGGATTCATCTTCTGCACCACAGGCATAGAGCTTACCCTGCTAAGGTCTTAAGAGTATTCTTCCACTCTGGACTCAGCCCGGAATAATCACCACCAGTATAAGCGCAGCCCTACCAGATAATTTCTGCCGACCGTGCGATTAAACATAAAAATTAACTTTTTATGCTAACTGTGAAATATTTCTAATACCCCAGCCATATCAACCCATAACTAATTACCATACAAAGCTTAAACTATTCATAACCTATAAGTAAACTCCAACAATAATAAGCAAAAGACAGTAATTTTCTTGACTTAGCTCTACCAAGCACTATAATAATATATATTCATAAACTGTTATCTTATAAAAAGGAGAATGAAATGGCAGAAATGACACCCGAAGTTCTCAGCGCCTGGGAACAGAAAGAAGGACCAGTAGTTCTAACCACTGTAAGTTCAGCCGGTATCCCGAACAGCATCTATGCTACCTGTGTCGGACTCTACGATGGCAAACCGGTTATTGCCGACAACTATTTCTCCAAGACCAGAGAAAATATCAAGAATGAAAATACCGCCTCCATTCTCTTTATAACCGGGGCCAACAAAGCCTATCAGCTTAAAGGCAGCCTGGAGTACCTGCAGTCCGGCCCGGTATTTACAAGCATGAAGGAATGGAATCCTGAAAAACATCCGGGGCATGCAGCCGTAATCATGGATATTACCGAGATCTACTCCGGTGCGGAAAAACTTTTATAAAGCAGTCAACAGGATCTTAACACCAATCCTCAAAGCTCGGTAACTGCAACTTTCTCACTTTTAGAAAGTTGCAGTTACTTTCCTGCCTTTCAAACTTCTATAAATATCCTCTGCGGAACCGCTGCCAATAAATAATTAATCAGCCTTCTAGTCTTTACCACTTGTCAACTGTAGTACTCAACCCGGTCTCAACAGTCACAAAAAATGCCCACAGTCCACCTTACAAGCTCGGATTCAGCACATTATTTCCCATGCAGATAGCGTCATCTGCGTCACAAATTAGCAGCTGTCCCCGCTCTCTTCAAACTGCATAATTAATAATTAATATTTCCGATTAAAATTGATACTCAACTCTTTATCAATTTACTCCGGATAGAATAATTGAGTGCCAGCAACAATATCATTAACCCTACATGCAAAGGACAGCTATGAAAAAATTACTCCCGTTACTGCTGCTGGCGGCTCTATGCCTCACCGGCTGCGCCGAACAACAGCCCAAACCCAAGCAGCAGCCCAAGAAAAAACCTGATACCGTTGCCTACCAGTGGCAGAGCCCTGAAGCACAGCAGCAGGAGCTGGACATGCTCTCCCGTTCATACGAGATTGACCTGGACACCGAAAGTCCACAGTAGACCGGCACTAAAGTGTGACCACAGGTATAATCAGCCGCCTATCTTAGTCAAATAAAGAACGGTGAACCCGGAATAAATCCGGTTTCACCGTTCTCTTACAATTTCACAGCTCTTTATACTCAACCTGCACTCAAAACCAACACTTCAAGTTTCAATCTCATACAAATACCTGCCGCCAGACATTCCGGAAAACCAGATACCTGAATTATCACACCTTACCGGCTACATAGTGCCTGCCCGGCAACCGTATCAAAGACATCCGCAATTTTAAAGCAGCGCTCGTAAAATTCCCGCAGCTCAACACTGCACCACATTACCTTTGATATAGTTGGAGAAATCATCCTTCGGCAGCGGACGGCTGTAATAGAAGCCCTGAATATACTTACAGCCTATAGACTCAAGATATGCCACCTGCTCACCCGTCTCCGCCCCTTCAGTGATAACCTTGAGATTTAATTCCTGAGCGATACTGGTGATAACCCGGGCAATACCGCCGTTATCGGTCTCCGGATAATCCTTGATAAAACTGCGATCAATCTTCAGCTTGTCGATATAAAGATGCTTCAGATAACTCAGCGATGAGAACCCGGTACCGAAATCATCAATGGCAACAGTTATTCCCAGACGCCGAAACTCTTCAAGCTTGCTGTTTATAGAGTAGATATCCTCAATAAAGGTACTCTCGGTTATCTCAATCTCAAAATTACTCAGATTAACCGCATACTTCCATGCCAGTTCCTTGAACTTGGGTATCAGCCGCTTATCCATAAACTGCAGTGAGGAGATATTCACCGAAATCCGGAATTCACTGTCCATATAGCATTTAAGGAACGGATAATCCTTGAATACCTGCTCCATTACCCAGTATCCTATCTCCAGAATCAGTCCGGACTTCTCCGCCAGCGGTATAAAGACCACCGGTGAAATAGGCCCCATCTCCGCACTGTTCCAGCGCAGCAACGCCTCTGCACCGACCACTCTGCCGGTAGTAGACTCAACCTGAGGCTGATAATATACCTCCAGCTCATTATTCGCAATCGCACTGCGCAGCAGAGAATTCAACCTCATCTCCCGTTCAAAATCATTCTTTAATTCAGTATCATAGTACACATACGACTTTTTATTGAACTTGATGCTTGATTCCATTGCGATATGCGCGTTATTAATCAGTTCATTGGAGGTTTTGCCGTCCTCAGGGTAGATCGCAATCCCCGCTTTCACCTCGAAGTAGACCTCTTCATCATTCACCATATGCGCCTTACGGCTTTTCTCAAAGAAGAGTTCCACAAAGCTCTCGGCTTTACGGTACTCCCCGGCAATACCGAAGCCGATAACAAAGATACTCTTGCTTATCTGCGCGATAAAGTCATCATCATGGAGCATCTCTTCAACACTGCTGAGAAACGCCTTGATATAGGTACTGCTCTGATCATCAGACTTGAGCAGGAAATTATTGAAATTGGTTATTGAAAAACACATAACAGCAAAACTATCCGCCTTCTTATCAATGTTCTTATCCAGTAGTCGCCGGAGCAGGTTTTCATTGGGCAGATTGGTCTCGACATTATAGTTCTGCAACTTGGTCACATTATTCTGATGCTCTTTAATATTGGTAAGATCGGTAAAGATACCGACATACTTCTCCACCTCGGTATTGCTATTATTTTTTATCGCATAAATACTGAGTTTTTTCGGATAAAAGAGGCCATTCTTCTTTTTATCCCAGAGCTCTCCCTGCCAGCTGCCGGTAGTGTTGATGCTCTGCCACATCTTCTTGTAGAATACCGGAGGATACTTTCCGGATTTGAAGTAATTGGTCTTGAGCCCGAGAACCTCTTCCTGCGCATACCCTGTAGCTTTTTCAAACGCCTTGTTCACATAGATAATATTAGTATTCTTATCGGTTATCACCACCGCATCATTGGTCTCGGTCGCAATACGCGAAGTAACATTGAGCTGCTGTTTATCATGATGCAGAAGGTAGTAGATAATCACCATTATCAGCAGCACCAGACAGATACCGCCAAAGACAATAGTGTCGGTAGATATTATCCCGAGAAAAAGGTCAGGATTGGCCAATGAGGTCGCATCAAGGTTATAGCTGGAGATAACAGTCCAGTGAAAATCAGTCATTTTACCGGTATTGATATTTTCCAGAGGATTTATCTGCATAAAGAACCCCAGCCCATGCCCATACGCGAAGAGACCGATTTTCTCCTGCTGTATACGCTCCCACAACTCAGGATTCTCCTCATAGAGGGTGGAAATATCATCATTGCCGCCAAATATTATTCCAGAGTTATCCCCGGCCAGATTACGGTAAAGATAGTACCCGCGGTTATTGACCAGTGATGACTGGATAATCTTGGTCTCAAGACCTTCGAACTGTTTATTGAAAGAATGCAGGATATCACTGCCAAGATAATTTATCACCAGCAGACCGCGATAGTCATTACTTGCAGAATACAGCGCAACCGCCACCCGGATAACCGGTTTATAAGGACACGCCTCGGTATGATTTTCTTTATCAAGATCCAGATCAGAAATATAGATTTCACCGGAGTGCAGTCTGCTCGCCTGCTTATAATAATCACACTCACTCTTATCCTGCAATGCTGATTCCGGAACCAGATACTCACCGAGCTGCCTGTTGTTCACCCGCGCCACCTCTACCCCGTTTGCATCCAGCAGCCGGATTACATCAAAGTTCTTCTCCTTACCGGCGGTTTGCAGAAAGAGCTTACCCACCATCTGGGCACTCTCAGCACCGGGATGCTCAATGTAGTTCCCCACCTCAATGGAGCCTTTGAGCCACTGAATGTTAGCGGCTATCTCATCAAAGATATCTTCAACAATATAATTGATCAGATTCGCCCGCTGCTTCTGACCTTCATAGATAATCTCACGCTGTGCCTCATGCTGAAGGTTATTGATAAAATTATGCAGCCAGAAAAATCCTACCAGTAGCGGGCAGAGGATAACCAGATAAGTCAGGATAATCCTTTTCGCGTAACCACCTGTGAACCTGAATTTATCAATCACCATATAGCCCCGCCAGCAATATATCTTATTTCCATAATCAAGCAGCCTTGACCAAATTATTATTTTAAATATATAAATCTAAATATAACTCTTCCAAAAGTTCAGAATTTATTTACATCAAACTTCAATATATTTACATATAGTTATCTATTATAATCATATATACTTTTTTTTATAAGGTTTTTTTTTAAAAGTATTGCAAGAAATCGATCAAAAAACACGCATAAGCCCAATTCGTTATTCAAATAATTTTTCCGCCAATAATTTTGTGACATTCAGCACCAACCTCGATATTTCAATAGGTTACAGTCTGATCTATCAATACACCGCTACTCCAATACATAATAATTCCCGGCTATAAATCCTGTGTAACAAAATGCACCAGTAATTAGCAGCATACTTTAAGCACATTTTAGCGTTGAAAACAGGGCTGTAAAAGCGGTCACTGGCAACCAGCGAGACCAGAAAGATTTACACCCGTAAAAAAAAGCTTTACTAATGATGAAGAATTACTTATAGTTAATATCAGTGTAGTAAATTTAACTTATCATGCCGCTCAGGAAACGGAATACGGTTCAAAGCCGTAGCGGACGCGCCACTGTAACTGACGCTAAGAGCTCCAGTCACTGCTAAAATGCGGGAAGGCTGCAGCAGATGGTCAGAAGCCAGGAGACGACCTGAGAAGCAGGAGCACGGCCGTCTCGCGATTAGACCGGAAACGCATGCACTCAACTGGTTATCCACAGCGATAACCGGTTATGTTCTGTATACCCGCACATCTCGAACTGTCGTTACTTTTTTTTTACAATGAACAAGAAGGAGTAGCAACATGGAAACACACATTCTAGGTTTTCCCCGTATCGGTGCCGGACGCGAGCTCAAAAAAGCGCTCGAATCCTACTGGAAGGGCAAGAGCAGCGAGACCGAACTGGAGCAGACCGCAGCCCGGCTCAGAAAGACCCACTGGGAGATTCAGCAATCGGCGGGACTGAGCTTTGTCAGTACCGGAGATTTTTCCTACTACGACCAGATGCTCGACATGAGCACCGCACTCGGGGTAATTCCGGAACGTTTCGGCACTGCCGACACAATTGATCTCACCACCTACTTCAAGCTTGCCCGTGGTGACGCGGAGGCTAACATTCCGGCTATGGAGATGACCAAATGGTTCAATACAAATTACCATTATATTGTACCTGAGATCTCCGCACTTACCTCACCATACCTGCTCTCACGCAAAATTATCGACGAGACGGCCGAGGCGGTACAGCTCGGCTTCAAACCCAAACCGGTACTTATCGGTCCGATAACCTATCTCGAACTGAGCAAGGGCATAAACGGCTTCAACTGCTGGGAAAAACTGCCCGAGCTGGTTGCGGTTTACACCGAACTTATCGCAGAACTCTCCACGCTCTGCACCTGGATACAGCTTGATGAGCCCGCTCTCTGCCGGGAACTCTCGGCTCAGGCGGCGGCGAACTTTACCCCGGTCTACGCCAGACTTAACGCGGCAGCGAACAACAGTAAACTCCTGCTCGCCACCTACTTTGACACTCTTGATGACAACCTCGAACTGGCACTGAGTTCCGGCTGCGGCGGTCTGCATCTTGATCTGGTACGCGGCAACGCCACACTCGAATCACTGCTGGCAAAGCTGCCGGAATCAATGATCTTCTCAGCAGGTATCGTTGAAGGGAGAAACATCTGGAAGACTGATTACACCGCGGCGCTCACACGCCTCAGGCCACTCTACACGGTACTTGGTTCAGAACGCCTCTGGCTCGGCTCCAGCTGCTCCCTTCTGCACTCACCGGTAGATCTGACCCATGAGACAGCGCTAGATCCAGAAATCAGAGAATGGCTCGCTTTCGCAGTACAGAAATGCTCAGAGATAACCGACCTCGCCGCTGCAACCCCCGGCAGCAGTGACACCCCGGCCATTATCAGCAACCGTCAGGCCATTGACTCCAGACGAAAAAGCACCAGAGTCAACAACCCAGCAGTACAGCAGCGTCTTGACAGTGTCACCCCGGAAATGCTCCGGCGCACCAGCCCCTACACCGAGCGTAAAACCGCTCAGAGCTGGCTCAAGCTGCCACTCTTGCCTACGACAACCATCGGTTCATTCCCCCAGACCAGCGAGATCAGACGCAACCGGCTGGCGCAGAAAAAGGGTGAAATCACAGCGGAGAAATACACCGGTTTTCTCAGAGACGAGATACAGCATGTCGTAACCCTGCAGGAAGAGCTCGGTCTGGACGTTCTGGTACATGGCGAATCCGAACGCAATGACATGGTTGAATATTTCGGACAGCAGCTCGACGGTTTCTGCTTTACCGCCAATGGCTGGGTACAGAGTTACGGCAGCCGCTGTGTAAAGCCGCCGGTAATCTTCGGCGACATATCACGCCCTCAGGCAATGACTGTTGACTGGATCAAGTACGCTCAGTCACTCACCGAAAAGCCGCTCAAAGGCATGCTCACCGGTCCGGTGACCATTCTCTGCTGGAGCTTTGTGCGCGACGATATTCCGCGACAGCAAGTATCGAATCAGATCGCACTGGCAATACGTGACGAGGTGCAGGATCTGGAACAGGCCGGCATACGGATTATCCAGATTGATGAAGCGGCACTCAGCGAAGGCATGCCGGTAAAACAGCGTGACCGTACCGCCTATCTGCAGTGGGCGGTAGAATCCTTCCGACTGGCAACCACCGGTGTCGCCGACAGCACCCAGATACATACCCATATGTGCTACAGCGAATTCAACGATATAATCGCCTCGATTGCCGCCATGGATGCCGATGTCATCAGTATCGAATCCAGCCGCAGCCGCATGGAACTGCTCAACTGCTTCAAGGATTTCAAGTACCCCAATGAAATCGGTCCAGGAGTCTGGGATATACACAGCCCACGCGTCCCTTCTGTCGGTGAAATCGTCGAACTGCTGGAGAAAGCCTGCAATTATATCCCCAAAGAGCGGCTCTGGGTCAATCCTGATTGCGGCCTGAAAACCCGTGACTGGAATGAAACCATAGCCTCAATCAAAAACATGGTAGAAGCGGCAGAGATTATGCGCCGGAAATAACCTGCTTGCAGCCGGATGTGATACAACCTGTCACACCCGGCTGCATATTTTCAACAGCTGCATATCAGCATATTCCTTCAGATTATTTTTTCTTCATAACGCGCACATCTTGTCAGCACCAGCCGACGCCACTACAAAACGCTACACCAATACAAACTATATAACTACTTATTAATTAATGTGTTAATAAGTTATAATAAATTTTAATTACAGAAACACAACCACAACACTACACAATTAACTAAAATTATTTTACAGTATCAGACCTGTATAACCACAGCAACTTATCTCTAAAATACATAATAACATAAACTATACCACACTTAATTACACACTAGCAAGCTATCACCACAACCCAGCCAAAGCCGAAATAACTATCAGCAACCACCATTCTATTAATCTATTAATATTAAACGTTAAAAAAAATCACTAACACCCAGAGCAGCTCTCTTCAAGGTTCCTGCTGATTTAAACCAGCACCAAACGCACCCGCATTTGCCTGACCACTGACAAGCATAACCAGGTTATTCAATGGTCACAGCTGCCACGCCTGCACCTGTAAATTTGCAGTTATCCAACCGGTATCAGGAATCACCTTGCACTACAGCCGTTTCCGCGATACTAATAACGTCACCCTCTGCACTTTATTGACACCGGTAAACTTTGGCCCAATTGTATAAGACCATCCCACACCGCCAGATAAATCACGCAAGTGAAAAACGCTAATAAAGCATTGCTTAACAGCACTTTTTGCATATCATTAGGTCAATAGACTTTATTAGCATTTGATCATAAACTCATAAAAGGATCCTGTAAAATGAACAGCTGCAGTTCGGAACGAATCCGTAAGGGGGTTGAACTCTTCACCTCCGGCTATAATTGCGCACAGAGTGTTTTCTGCGCCTTCTGCGAAGAGCTCGGAATACCGCATGATACCGGCAGAGAGCTGGCCTCGGGTTTTGGCGGTGGAATCGGAGGGTTGCGCCGTACCTGCGGTGCATTCAGCGGAGCGGTAATGGTAATAGGACTGCTTTACGGCGACTACGATCCCACTGACAAGGTCAAAAAAAGCGCCTTCTATCAGCTGATAAAGGATGCTGAGAAAAAATTTACCGCACGTTTTGAGACCAGCATCTGCAAAGAATTACTGATAAATGCCAAGGCCCATTTTGAAGACAGCCCCCTGGCCCGCACTCCGGAGTACTACGCCAGCCGTCCCTGCACTATATTCGTTGCTTATGCCTGCGAGATTGTCGAAGAGCTGCTTACTGCCGCCAGCGACACACCAAAGCAATGATAAGGAAACCCCGTCACCCGGCAAAAGACACAGCCAGAGGTTTCTGTTTCCAAGCTGCACCTGCGAAAGCGTGAAAGTCCGGAGCACTGCAGCGGAAAACACCCGACACACAGGAAATTAACTTGCAATCAGTATATCAAGTGTATATCCTGAAATATATGGTTCAATAAATCACCTGGTTCCACCAAGTAACAAAATTAAACACCGGCATAGAAGTAATATTTTCTACTGCTGCTTACTCACCACCGACGGTTGAGTAGGGATTATAATATTTTTGGTTTGGAGGAATGTTATGGACAAGAAGTTTTCGTGGCGCCCGTACCTCGCCGGCGCCCTTGCAGGTATACTCGCCATTGCCTCGGTATACTACTCAAATCGCGAATTAGGCAAGCCCCAGTATCTCGGCGCCTCAACCACCTTTGTACGTTCTGCCGGTCTGATAGAAGAGACCTTTGCGCCCGAACATGTAGCGGCCAATGCGTACTACACCAAGGAAAAGGTCAAAGTGGACTGGCAGTTCATGCTGGTAGTGGGCGTTCTTATCGGCAGCTTCATCTCTTCTGTCAGCACCCGCTCATTCAAACGTGAATGCACTCCGCCGATCTGGAATGAAAATTTCGGCACAAACCGTGCCAGGCGGGCATTTTTTGCTTTTATCGGCGGACTGATCGCCATGTTCGGTGCCAGACTTGCCGGCGGCTGCCCCAGCGGGCACGGGCTATCAGGACTGATGCAGCTTTCGATCAGCGGTTACCTGGCCATGGCCGGTTTCTTCGGTGCCGGGGTAATTGTCGCCGCGCTGGTCTACAGAAATAAGGGGGAATAAAAATGTCTACAGATCTATGGCTCGGACTCATCACCGGTATCATCTTTGGAATCCTGCTGCAGCAGGGAAGAGTTGCGAGGTTTGAAAAGCAGGTAGGAGCAATGCTGCTCAAAGATATGACCATACTCAAATTCATGCTCAGCGCAATTATTGTCGGGATGATCGGGATCAATATACTTGCCGCTACCGGACTGGCGCCACTGAGTGTCAAATCAACGGTAGTAGGTGCCAACCTTATCGGAGGTATCATCTTCGGCATCGGCTGGGCAATTGTCGGCTACTGCCCCGGAACCTCCCTTGCCGCAGTCGGCGAAGGCCGGGTTCACGCAATACCAGCCATTATCGGTATGATCGTAGGCGGCGCACTCTATGCCGAGGTCTATCCGGCACTGCAGAGCAATGTCCTGAGCTGGGGAAGTTACGGCAAACTAACCCTCCCCGGACTGCTGGGTATCTCCACCTGGCTGGTTATTGCCGTACTCACACTTATATTTATCCTGCTCTTTATCTTCTTTGAAAAGAAGAAAATCTGATAAGCAGCGATTAACCGCCATTTCAGGCCAGCCCTAACCCGGCTGGCCTGCATTATTTCAATCAGTTCGGTCAATAACATTTTAAGCCACCTTTCCCGACCGGTTCCGGCGCTACCGGTCACCGCCGACTCCGGCAGCCACAGCCCTGAACAGGTTTTCCGCTCAGAACCGCTTTTAAACCGGCGGTTATCAGATACCGGTACGCTATAAAGCTGTAACCCGCTCAAAATAGTGAATAAAAAAAGCCGGCAGAAGGGCTTTCCTGCCGGCCAACTCAAACAAAAACGCAACAGCGTTTTTAGGAGAAGGTTTGAGATTAAATCATAATTTCCACCCGCAGCCTCCGGCAGTTTCCACAGAGCACCGGTCAACAGCGGGCATTAAGCAACCACAAACTTCCACCGCCACAACACTACTCGTTCTACATCAGGAGCAGATGACGCAACAGCTCTCTATAACCCTGACTGCGAGCGACACCATTACTCCAATACCACTCACCGGCGAACCCGGAGTAAATATTAGCTATACCGCGGAAGCGGTGTTAAAATAATTCTTTATCGTCTTACGCAAGACCTCGGCAGCAAAGACCGAACAGTGCAGCTTCTCCTCCGGCATCCCGCCCAGAGCCTGCACCACCTCATCATCGGTAAGACGGCATGCTTCATAGAGGCTCAGACCGGTAGCCATCTCGGTCATCATACTGCAGCAGGAGATCACCGCCGGACAGCCGAAAGCCTTGAATGTAACCTGCTCCAGCTTCTTATCTCGCACCCGGATCCAGACTTGCACCGAATCACCGCATTCCGGTTCTCCCATACGGGCGGTAGCATCCGCATCCTCCAGTTCTCCGACATTTCTGGGATTATAAAAATGCTCCAGAGCCTTCTGAGTGTACAGCATCATCCACCTCCATAATCACCGGCTTGCGCCGTACAAAACGCGCGGCCGCACTGGCGTAGCTGACCCCGTCAATACTAACCTCGGCCTCGGTATAATAGATCGGACCGCGCTTGCTCCGCACCTTGGCCAGCACCTGCAACACCGCGCTGCATGGCACCTCCTTATGGAATGTCACCTTCATATCCGCAGTTACACCTTCAATACCGATATTGAATATGGCATGACACATGGCGCAGTCGAGTAATGAAGTTATAAAGCCACCATGCAGGATACCGGTATACCCCTGGTGTAATAGGCAGGTTTCAACGACGGCCTCTACCTCCAGCTCATTACGGATACTGAACTCCAAGTTCAGCCCCGCCCGGTTATGCTTCCCGCAGAGCAGACAGTTATTATGACTCTTCGGCGACTTTACAACCATTGCTTATTCCTCCGTGGCGCTAGGCGAACTCAATCCTGCTGACTACCTCGGCAAAGGCCTTCTCGGCCGGACTGTCAGTACCCTCATGCGCAAAAGACTTACCGGCATCTCCGAGTTCAACGATACGCGGATCAATCGGCACACTGCCGAGGAACTTGACCTCCATCTTCTGACACATCTCCTTACCGCCGCCACTCTTGAAGATATTCACCACCTTGCCGCATTCCGGACAGACAAAACCGCTCATATTCTCAATCACCCCGAGAACCGGCAACTGCAACTGTTCACAGAAACTTATCGAACGACGTACATCGGCGACAGCAACCTCCTGAGGGGTTGTAACCAGAATCGCTCCGTCCGCATCCTTGATCGTCTGGCAGATGGAGAGCGGTTCATCACCTGTTCCCGGAGGGGAATCAATAATCAGATAATCCAGTTCGCCCCACTGGACATACCCCAGAAGCTGCTTGATGATATTCATCTTCATCGGTCCGCGCCAGATAATTGCCGCATCTGTCTTTTCAATGATGAAGGGAATGGACATAACCTTGAGATTATCCTTCTCATAAGGAAGCATCCCTTCACATCCCTGTATTGATTTATAACCTTGCAGTCCCAGCAGTACCGGTACACTCGGTCCGTGAAAATCAATATCCAGCAGTCCAACCTTAGCCCCGGTCTTGGCCAGAGCCAATGCTAAATTAACTGCTACCGTACTCTTTCCTACACCGCCTTTTCCGGAAAAGACCAGCACTTTATGCTTGATCCTGGTAAGACCGGATTGTACCGCCTGATCCAGCTCCTCAGAATCCGCATGTCCGGAATGGCTGCAGGATGATCCATTATTATCTTCCGCCATGGCTTTCTCCTGTTACCTGCGGGCTGTTCAAAAAAAACAACCCGAATTTCAAACAAACTTTCTCTACCGCTTCAATATTCAATTATGATTAAAAGTCCATAAGCTGTCAAGAAGCAAGCTGCAATTAATATCGCATGATACCGTATTACCCATTACCAGTAAATAAGTTACAAATACCAATAATGGTATATACTTAAAACCGCCGGATCCGGCAAAGATAATTCTGAATAATAATGACATATTATAAGACCATAACCAATGTCACCCCACAGCTTCAGCAGCGCAAATTCACCCTCAACCCGTTGATTTTCAGAACACTTCCCCGCTTACCTGAAGCAGCGCTGATATCAGGCACTATAGCCAAAATATAAAAAAATGTGCTCAAACCAACTGCAGACTCAACCTTTCACTGCATTTGCAGCACAGTATTACGGACGAATAATCAGAACTTATGATCATTAAAAGGACTTTAACACCTCTGAATACCCTAATAAAGCGAAAAAAAACTTGCATTTCAAACCAATCGGTCTATAATGCATCAACAAAGGAGACCGTTATGGCACGTCCCAGAGAATACAACCGTGACGAGGTTATCGATGCCGCCACCCAGCTGTTCTGGAAAAAAGGCTATCACGGCACCTCACTCAGCGAGCTGGTTGCAGTTACCAGACTGAACAAGCAGAGCATGTACAAGGAATTCGGGAGTAAAGCCGGCCTCTTCGATGCCTGTCTTGAAAACTTCCGCAACATAATGGGCACCCGGGTAATCGGCACCCTTACCCGTGAACCGCTCAGCACCGAGAATATACGGAATCTTTTCCAGCTCCAGAGCAAGTTTATCGATTCCGCCGACTTCAAAGGCTGTATGTTTATCAACTCAGCCAATGAGCGGGAATTCCTCCACCCTGGGACTCTGAAAAAGGTCGACAGCTTCTTTGAACGCCTGCATACACTCTTCTATGATTGCCTGCGCAGCAGATTTGATGAGGCCGGCTCCAACCTGCGCGCCGCGTACCTTGTGGATCTCTTCGTAGGCGCCATGACTGTCGGCAAGGTCAAGTTCGATCCCGAGCAGCACCAGCAGCTGCTGCAGATGGCACTGCAGGTACTGGATAAGTGACGGCTCATACTTGGTGACAGCCGCCCTGACAAATACAAAGGAAACAGTATACCCATGAGTTACCAGATAGCAGCAGCACCCGAGAACCTACATTCTAACTTATAGTTACAACCGCGGACACATAAACCTGACGGCTTTTATTCGGCACAATTAAATACCGATCGTTCTGAAATAATTTCAGACGTTCACAGAGAAGACAGCAAGGATTATTCATATGAAAAAGCAACTCAAACTCCGCCGTGTAGTTATCACCGGTATTGGCCTGCTCACACCGCTGGGCAACAGTACCGAAGAGAGCTGGAACGGGGTCATAAACGGTAACAGTGGCGCCGCAACTCTCAGCTCCGATATCGATCACTCCGGCTTCAGCGTGCATTTCGGCTGCCAGATAAAGGATTTTGATCCCTGCAACTGGCTCGACCCCCGGACTTCACGCCGGGTTGACAGATTTACCCAGTATGCGGTTGCCGCGTCAAAGATGGCATTTAACGATAGCGCGCTTGACACCGCAGCATTAAACCCGGAACGCTGCGGCACCGTCTTCGCCAGCGGTATCGGCGGCATCCTCTCGGTCGAAGAGCAGCTCAGAAAATATCTGCAGAATTACGCAGACGGCAGCGGGGAGCGACCGCGCAAAGCGGCAAAGAAGATCTCACCGTTCAGCGTCCCGCTACTGATGGTGAACGCCGCCAGCGGCCAGATCGCCATCGAACTGGGACTGCGGGGCATCAACTACGCTCCCGTGTCCGCCTGCTCCTCCGGCGCCCACGCAGCGGGTCTAGCCTTCAGACACGTCCAGACCGGTGAAGCGGATATAATGCTCGCCGGCGGCAGTGAGGCCGGGATCGGCATTATGGGGCTCGGTGGCTTCAGTAGTATGAAGGCGCTCTCCAGGCGTAATGAAGCTCCAGAGCGTGCCAGCCGCCCCTTCGACCGGGAGCGTGACGGCTTTGTCCAGGGTGAGGGTGCAGGAGCGGTGGTACTCGAAGAACTCGAACACGCTCTGAACCGCGGCGCCAGAATATACGCGGAGGTTCTGGGTTACGGCTTTACCGATGATGCCAGACATATCACCACCCCCTGCCCTGACGGCTCCGGACTCGCCAGAGCCATGACTGCGGCGCTGGCGATGGGCGAGGTGCCTCCAGCGGCAGTGGATTACATCAATGCTCATGGTACTTCTACCGAATTAAATGATCTCGCCGAGACCGCCGCCATACACGGAGCCCTCGGAGCAGCAGCCCGGAGAGTGGCGGTCAGCTCCACCAAGAGCTGTACCGGACACATGCTCGGAGCCGCCGGCGGTGTCGAAGTAGGCTTCACCGCGCTGGCGCTGCAGAACGGCCTGATACCGCCGACAATCAACTATGAGAACCCGGATCCCGGCTGCGACCTCGACTACACCCCAAACCACGCGGTTAAACGAGACCTGAACTACGCCCTCACCAATTCCTGCGGTTTCGGCGGGCATAATGTCAGTATCCTTCTCGGACACTACCCCGAAAGATAAAAACATCTACCCATAATTTAATTCCATTACCGCCCATTTTTAATAGACATGACAATTATACAGGTTATAATTAAGTTACCATATAATTCGGATACTGTACTTTCTTTTGGAGTATACTGTAAAGGAGTTACCATGAGTAAAACTATTGAGGAATACCTGGGAAATGACTGTGAGACACTGCTTACACACCAGTGCATGGGAATTTCAAAGGAAGATCTGCATCTTCCCGGTTCCGATGCCGTTGACAGGATCTACGCTCAGACCGACCGTAATAATCAGGTACTGGTCAGCCTGGAACGGCTGCTAAATACCGGCCGGCTTGCCGGCACCGGCTACATGAGCATCCTGCCGGTGGATCAGGGAATCGAACATACCGCCGGAGCTTCTTTCGCCCCCAACCCACAGTACTTCGATCCGGAGAATATTGTCAAACTGGCACTTGCCGGCGGCTGCAATGCCGTGGCCAGCACCCTCGGAGTTCTCGGAACAGTCAGCCGTAAATATGCCCACAAAATACCGTTTGTCGTCAAAATCAATCACAATGAACTGCTCACCTACCCCGAAAAATACGATCAGCGTCTCTTTGCTGATGTCAGGCAGGCCTGGGATATGGGAGCCTGCGCCATCGGGGCCACCATTTATTATGGTTCCCTCGAATCGTCACGGCAGATTGAAGAGATAACGGCGGCATTCGCCCAGGCGCATGAACTTGGCATGGCGACAATACTCTGGTGTTATCTGCGCAATAATGCCTTTAAGAAGGATGGAGTCGATTATCACTCAGCCGCTGACACCAGCGCTCAGGCCAACCACCTCGGAGTTACCATTGAAGCGGATATCATAAAACAGAAACTGCCGACCTGCAATGGCGGCTTCAAGGCTATCGGTTTCGGCAAGACCAATCCCGCCATGTACACCAGCCTGACTACCGACAACCCGATCGACCTCTGCCGCTGGCAGGTCGCAAACTGCTATATGGGCAGGATCGGTCTGATCAACTCCGGCGGCGCTTCCGGAGACAATGATTTTGCCGAAGCGGTTCGCACCGCGGTTATCAACAAACGTGCCGGAGGCATGGGACTCATAAGCGGACGCAAGGCGTTCCAGCGTCCAATGGCGGAAGGGGTCAAATTATTACACACCATTCAGGACGTGTACCTGGATGAGAGCATAACCATTGCCTGAGGACACCTTAAAAACAGGAAGAAACAAAATTAACCGAACCGGAAGCTGAGCTCGCGCAGCGGTAACAGGCAGCAGAGATGACAAATTACAGGAGAGCAGAAAAATGCCGTACTTAGTATTACTCCGACACGGAGAGAGCGTCTGGAATCTGGAGAACCTCTTTACCGGCTGGACAGATGTTGATCTAACCGATACCGGAGAGAAGGAGGCCAGAAAAGCCGGGGTACTGATGCGCGAGCGGGATCTCAAATTCGATGTTGCCTTCACCTCGGTACTCAAGCGTGCCATCCGCACCCTCTATATTTCATTATATGCCATGGATCAGCTCTGGATTCCGGTATATAAATCCTGGAGACTCAATGAGCGGCACTACGGCGCCCTGCAGGGGCTGAACAAATTCGAGACCGGAGAAAAATACGGTGAAGAGCAGCTCAAGCTCTGGCGCCGCAGCTTTGATGTCGCGCCACCTGCTCTCACCCCGGATGACGACCGTTATCCGGGCAAAGATCCTCGCTATCATGAGCTTACTCCGGAAGAGATCCCCTGCACCGAGTGCCTGCGTGACTGCCTTGATCGTTTTTATCCCTACTGGCACAATACCATTAAACCTGAGCTGCTCAAAGAGAAGAATGTGCTCATCGTCGCCCACGGCAACACCCTGCGGGCACTGGTCGAGCACCTCGACCACCTGAATGGCAGTGAGGTGCTGGAACTGAACATCCCTACCGGCAAGCCCCTGCTCTACCACCTCGCGGCAGACGGCACCCCGCAACGGCATGAATACCTGTAAGGACCGACAACCGGAATATCGCAGCAACCAAATTCAGAATAAAACTAGAGCTCGCCGCTGGTGATTATTCTACACCCTGCGCACACCTCAAACGTAGCCAGCGCCAGCGACTTTCCCCATTGCCCACACCTGCAGCCACAGCAAACATAATGAACAATAGCCTGCTACCAGACCTTACTTTTATACTTAAAAATGACATTATTAATAATTTGAAAATCAACTTATTATTATAATACACAAATTTTCACCTAACTTTTAACCCAAAATTCAGTAAAATATTTTGTTTATAACAACTAGCCCGGAAAACTAATATGGGAAACCCACACCCTCAAGTTTGTCAACAATCTCTTGGGATTTGGCATTCAACGTGGGTTTCAGGGAATCAGGTACTGTCACCCAGTGCTCATTTACTATATGATCCAACGAATGATCATTTATCCAGCGGTTTCCAGTTATTGCAAAAAACAACTGTGTCGCGCCACAGGGAGTTATTGCTATTTTACCCATTTCCTTTATGGCACTCCCTAGAGGCAATGCATAGCCGCCAGCACCAATCAGCGCAATATCAAAATCAATTTCAGCGATATCAGCCTTCATCTTCTCCAGAACTTCAATGTACGAAGCATAATCCGGATTACCACCGTATGCCTGAATAGCTTTATAAGTTAAGAGCTTAAATTCCGGCAAAAATCGTTTATTCTCAAAGAGCAGCTCCCGCTTTGCATACTGCTGCTCCATTATTTCCACAAATGGCGAGACGAACAATACTCTTTTACCCGCCAGTTCAGTGGTCCAGGGTGAAAACAAATCATAAGGGGTCAGTGTATAGAACGGAACGGTCAATGCGGAAGGATTGAGCTCCGTAATAATCTCATGTTCATTCTTAACATTCCAGACACATAACAGATCCGAATTCATGACCGCAGCAATATACTGCTTACAGAAATAGTCACACACGCTTTCAGAAGCAGGATAAACGCCTGGCTGAACCGCCCCCTGCTCAAGAAGCTCCAGCGGATAAGCTGTTTTATGCCGCGGTTTATCTCTATTCTGCATATAATAATATATAATTCGCGCCTCAGTCTCGCCCATACGTCCGAATAACGCCGGCCGGCCATTTTTAAGCAATTCTCTTACTATTTCATTCGCTTCAAGAATATCATAACGGGCATTACGCTGATATCCGATGAGATCAAATTTCTGTTCGTATTCACGTACAATGAATTTTTGATATTTATTTCTCAAAGTTTTATGCTTGAGTATTATTTTCCGTAAGAAGCCCATTTTTATACGTCCTTGACAATTTTTTTAAACCAAACCGGCATAAGTTAAAGATTAAAATGCTTTGAAAGATTGTAATTAATTTTATAACATAATTTTCTTATGCCACAATCGCTCTTGGGATGTTTATTTTTAGGAATATAATATTCCCTACGGCATGAGATAGCGAAATTATCGCCTATCAGCTTGCACACATGCGGAAAGAGCTGATACTTATTTAAAATCAGATCTCTGGCTTCAGCAATTGCATTGATATTATTCTCATAATAACCGTCAGCGACAGCGCGCTTGAGAGTTTTTACAACCTCTGCGGGATGAGCCGGGTCAATAAGCAGGAATGAACCTGCAGGAAAATATTTACCTATATTTCCGGCACCCCAGTATAACGGAATCGTCCAGCATAACAGACAATCCGATATTTTTTCAGTCCAATAATTATCAGCCGAAAAATTTTCAATGGCCATACTATACTTATATGGCAGCAAACCGTCCGCCTTATCCTCCAGATAGTCAAAACCACGCCCGAACAGATCAAATTTTAACGCAACATCTTTAAAATAGTTTAAGAGCTGAAGCCGCAATCTGTGACCATATAAATCCTTATTATTACTGGTAATCCATGAGAGCTCTCTATTCTTGGCACCTGGCTTGAGATTCACAAAGTCATCATATGACAGGTTTGCAAACCAGTGCGTACAGGGCTGTGAACTATACTGAGTATCCCGCCAGTTGGAAAACACCTTATCGAAATAACAATATGAATCGCGTTCCCAGCGTCTAATCCTCGCCGGCGGCTCCTGTGATAACAGCCAGGCTTGCGAGCACTTGACGCTCACCCCCCGGTCAGGATAACTCAGACAAAGCAGCAGATCACATTCCGGGACATCTTCTTCAGTGAATTCGATATCTCCCCAAATACCGCTTCTATGCGGAGTCTGACGGAAAATATCAACATTCTGTAAGTCATGAACTAGGCGCACCAGCATGTTATTAGATTTTAATCCTATGAAGTTTTCTATTACGTAAGTACTGCTTGAATTTATATACCCCAACGGCCTTCTTTATTTTATAGGATAATTTCCGTTCCTTCGGCGATAATCTACCAGGGAAGTAATGAATTTTGGGCTCAGAATAAGGTTTATAATATAAATCTATAAGACGACAAATATACGGATATATAGTATGTTCCTGCAATAACCTATCTCGTGCACTCACAACAGCATCAAAATATTTAGAATAATAGTCTTCGCGGACTGCTTCCTCAATTAGTTCAAGAGATCCTTGAAAATCAGTACTGTCTATCAATATCATGGATTCTTTAGGAAAATACTCCGTTATATTAGGACATCCCCAGTATATAGGCATTGTGAGACAGGCGAAACAATCCGCTATCTTTTCAGTGCAATAAAACGGAATCGCAGAATTTTCCATTCCAATTGAGTATTTATAAGGCAACAATGCATCTTTCTTCTGAGGGATCCAGTTTATCCCTGAACCAAATCGATCAAAATCAAGATTTGCGTTCTTAAGGAAGTCCATAAAGTTCATTCGAAGTTTATGTCCCTGCAAATTCGAAGCAGAACTGATAACAGCACTAACTCGATTTTGCTTGGTAAATTTTAAATCAGTTGCTAAATCGCTAATCTCTTGATAATCCATTTCAACCAGCGGCAGGAGAGGATATCTCTCCCGGATAACTTTCCGCTCCACATCTTCGGCAAGATCTACCGCCTGAGTAAAGACACAGTCAAAATACTTATAGCTCTCGGTAAAATAGCGGTAACAGTCTACCGGCGGTTCATAGGGTATTATCCAAAACCCGCCGTCACGACATACGGCCTTGATCGGTTTGGTTATTTCGAGCAGATCGATAACAATATAAATATCACATTCTTTTTCTTCACAACTGATGAAGGTTATATCTTTGCGGTTAGTATAATTATTCTCATGCGATTTATAACCATCAATCATCACTCGCATTTATTCTTACCCCTGCTCTCATATTTGGTCATTACCACCACGGCAACTTATTATAAACCGCAGCATAAACCGTTTAAAATCAAACCGATCATCGGACAAATCAATAATAGGATATAACCACTAATATTTACAGTAACAATACTACTTTTTATGTTTACTCTTAATCATCTTCTCCAGAGGTTTGATTAAAAACCTGAATTTAAGAAATTGCCGGACTTTTTTGAGCGACAATTTTACAGCGGAGACCACAAACCAGCCAGCCAGATCCTTAAAATTATACCATGGTGTCTGCCTGAAGACCTTCCAGTACTCTTCTCTACGTAAAACCTTTGAATCTAGTAACCACGGTTTATCCTTCATCGCATAATGAATGATTGCAGGATGCTTGAGTGCATCCTCATACTCCCCGCTATCAGCGTAAGTATGCCCATAAGGATAATGAATCGAATTCCACTTCAAGGGCAGCCTCAAGGATTTCTCATATAAGACATCATTGAGTATATCCTGATCCATAAACGTTATCTTCTCAGGATAATCAGCAACATACTGCAAAAGCTGTGAAAAGATATCCTGTTCCCGCCATGCCTGCAAATCCATTATCATCGTACCGGTATTGAAATAAAAATACGCTGCCGGTATACCCAGTCTGATCATATTATCTCTGCTTATCGGATCTTCAGAGCCGGCAATAACCTTGCCACCCAAATCGGTAGCGTACAACTCCGCAAGAGACTGCATTACAATCATATCACTATCGAGGAAAACTATTTTCTCGACATCCGTAAGATATTTTTGAGGCAGGAAATTATAATAAGAGGCAATTGGAAGATAAGTCGCCGGACAGTCTTTCAGGTCGGAATTATCAACCAGATAATATTTGATCTCAAACGGTTTTAGCTTTTTCAGACGCTCAATATAATCTTTATTGAGCGCAGAAATGCCGCCGTCAAGAACATGAAATTTCAATTCATCGGTCTTTTCGGAACTCAGGAGAACAGACGCGATCATCACACCCAAATGCTGGGCATAATTATTATCTGACAAAGTACAAATATTTATTAGCATACGCTCAACTATTTTCTATGCAAAAACCAAGGAATATCTAAAATATACTCCAAACCACCATTAATTACAAATCAAAACTGTTCAGCGTAGCGATAACGTAACGAATATCAGCTTCGGTATGTGAGTATGATATCGGCAAACTCAAAATAGTCTGATGAATCTCTTCAGAGACCGGCAGCTTCAACGCCCCCAGAGTCTCAGCAAACGCCTGCTGCCGATGCGGCGGCACCGGATAGTGGATATCGGTTTTGATCCCTTTCTCAAGGAGCTGCTGCTGCAGCCGGTCACGCTGAGAAGACCTGATGGTAAAGAGGTGATAAACATCATAACAGGCGTCACTAACATCAGGTAAGATATATTTTTGATCCAGTCCGCTAATATACAACTCCGCCAGCCTGCGCTTATGATCATTAATAGCATTGAGCTTCTTCAGCTTGATACTGAGCAGCAATGCCTGCAGCTCATCCAGACGCGAGTTATACCCGATATATTCAAAATAATACTTCTTATTTGAACCGTAATTCCTGAGTTTCCTGATTTTACCGGCGACCTCGTCATTATCAGTTATGACCGCTCCCGCATCCCCGAGCGCACCCAGATTTTTTGTCGGGTAAAAACTGAACGCGCCGATACCAAAGGTACCGGCGAGTCTGCCGTTATACTTCGCCCCATGAGCCTGAGCACAGTCTTCGACCACCTTCAGTCCATACTTTTCAGCCACGGCACATATCGCATCCATCTCCGCCATTTTACCATAGAGATGCACCGGCAGCAGCGCTACAGTCCTGGGAGTAATCGCTTTTTCCAGCAATTCAGGATTAATATTATAGGTTTTAATATCCGGCTCCACCAGCACCGGAACCAGACCTGCACGCATAACCGCAATAATAGTGGCAATATAGGTATTCGACGGAACAATAACCTCCGAACCTGCAGGAAAATCGAATACCGCCAGCGAAAGAATCAACGCATCCAGCCCCGAAGCGACCCCAATACAGTGCTTTACACCATGATATGCGGCGAATTCCACTTCAAACTGCGCTACCCCCTTACCAAGAACATACCAGCCAGAATCCAGAAATGCGGCGAAAGCCTCCTTAAAATCCGCTTCAAACTCCTGATTAAGTCTTCCCAGATTCTCATTCTCAATCATCAGAAGAATATCCTTCGAAGATATAATCATCCGGATCAAAATTTGTCGAAGCGAAGACCTGCAGAATACAGTCAGGGGTAAAGTCATACATTTTATGCCAGTCAGTGGGATTAACAATCAGACACTGTGACGGTTTTTCCAGTTTGAAATGCTCAATATGCCCCTGGCCATCATTACTATAAATTGTACACGAACCTTTTAGACAGATAAGCGCCTGCCTGGTCTTTTTATGCCGATGCTTACCGCGCACGGAATTATCAACACCGTAGATGTAAAATATTCTCTTTACCGCAAACGGCATATCAAAATCCTCAATAACTGTAAGGTTTCCTCTTTTATCCGTAAACGTTTTCAAACAGATTAATTCAGCCATACGATTTCTCAACACCAAATATAAGATTAATTATATTAAAGTTTAAAATATCATAACACTCTTATAATACATATTAATATAACACTAAGATATTTTATTAATTAACAAAACATTCAACCACAAACACATATTAAAGCTTCTGAAATATAGCCAAATGAGTCTGACCATCAAGATATTCCCTATCATTTAAATAATAGTGCGGTTCCAGCAATGACCTAAACATTTTAATATTATTTAACTTTCTCTTTTTCAATAACCGCTTGATATTTTTTAATATCCCATTTACTTTAGGAATCTTTAAAGAATTATTATAGAATGTTTCATTCATATACCACTGATAATGAACATAACGCAATGGTTCTTTTAAATACTGCGTCAACTTCAGATTAAACTTATCAGCAATATAATCAAAAGTCTTATTATTAAAACCAAGATTATGATGAGGTGGCATATCCAATAGTACATTGTCCAACTGCAATAAAAATGAATTAGGATTTGGCACAGCTACAAGCAATAATCCGTTTTTATTTAAAAGCCTTGTTAAATTACTAATCATATCTCCTATATTGGCTAAATGCTCAAAAACTTCAAATGATACAATCATATCGAACTTTTTATCAATACTTTCAAATGGCTTTCTTTCAATATTAATAGCCTTTTTTTCACATATTTTAATCGCCTCAAGATTTATATCAATACCAGAACATTCAACACTTCCTAGTATTTTTTCAAGAAACATTCCCTCGCCACATCCAAATTCAAGTAAAGATTCAGGATGATATTCCAATATTACCTTCAACGCCACATCAAATTCCCACTTATCCCTCTCATAATACCAGTCAAAAGTTGACGACAAATATTCATAGAGCGTATTATCAGCACAAATTACAGGATAATAATAAATCATCTGACAATTTACACACTGAAGCTTATCAAAATTAGCAATATCAGTTATATTTTCAAATGGATCAATTTTAAATGTAGTTATCCATTTATCTTTTAATTCTTTTATTAAATATGAATTTAAAGTGAAATATTTACTACACCCACAAAGCGGACAATTCATAAGCACTCCCAAATATAACTAAAAACTAAAAACTATTTCATTTAAAAATATATTCTTTCCAGAATCTTTTTCTGATTAAAAATAATGGATGCCTTAGCATATACTTAACCACTGAAATTCTAGTATCTTTATGTTCTTCAAGTTCTGCCTGAATACAAGGTATAAATATATTAGGATGAACTTTAACAATTAGAGGTTCTGTCGCAACATTAGCAAAAGGAGATTTAGGATCCGCACAATGAGTAGATTCACTATCAAAACCAATATTCGAAATCAGATTCTTGTTCGGCTTAATACACAAACCATTATTAATCCAGATGGAATACACCCATATTGTCGCCCAAGATGACACTTCTCCACGGTATACCTTTTCAAGGATATCTGCCCAGTACAATCTCATATGTTCAAATGGTAAAACTGCATTTAAAAAATAATTATTCTTAAATTCTATATAGTGGGTCATATCATTATCATATAAAGCCCAAGCTCTTTTCCAAGTAGCCCATCCCCAACAATCCCCTAAACTTGAAAAATAATAATCGGCATCACCTCTTTTAATGCCATTTTGAAAATTTGTGCCCGCTATAGACATAACCCGATTATCATTACGATATTTATTTAACAGGACTTCACAATATTCAAAAAAACTTTGATTTGCATAACAATCCTCTTCAAGAATAACCCCTTCATTTACATGATTAAAAAACCACGTAATTGCCGATGATACAGCTTCTCGACAACCTAAGTTTATATCCCTAAATAAAGTCTCTACCTTGCAATCCCAATCGATCATGTCAAGCACAGCATCTCTTACTGATTTACATCTCTCGTGCTCCGCAACATTACGCCCCCCATCAGCAGCAATAAAGAGAGAAACTGGTTTTATTTTTTTTATCGCCTCAAACGATTTTACAGCGACACTTTTTCTACGAAAGATTAAAAAAAGTACAGGCGTTGTAAATGACATTTGTTATCCTCAATAATTAATTATTCATCCCAAAAATACGTTTTTTCAAACTAGCTTTTTGCTTATAATAAAATCGCTTAATTTTACCTTTTAAGGGTAGGAATTTTTGGGATTTATTCAAATTAACCCCCATAAATGTCCCCTCAAACAGTCCTATAGGTTCATAGTATTGAAAATCAATACCATACGTTGCCATACAATACCCATACTTCAACGCATTTATCTTTGGCTTAGCTTTAATTGCTTTATCAGCTAGCAAATTAAATAACTCATTAAAATTTTTAGGCCTATACGCTATGTCTAATTCCTGATACAGTGCTTTACCTAATAAAATCACTGGTTTTCCCATAAATGCTGCTTCTGCACCGACGGTAGAGTTCATTGAAACAATTACAATATCAGAGTTTTTCACCAAACTATAAGAGTCAATAGATTCTTCCGGCATAATTACAGTTAAGTTGTCTGTGATTTCACATTTTAACTCCAGCAATCTTGAATATTGAGAACCTTTGTGAAAACCTATATTAGGGTGACATCGTAAATAAAATTTATATTCTTTATAAGTCTTAAATTTATCACAAATTTTTTTGATAATTGCAATTTCATCTCTAAAGCACTCCGAAGACAATCGCGTATCATCAATCACTACCTCATGAGAACTACTATTAAAAATAGTAACATTAAAATTCTGATTACTAAAATTTTCCGGCAAATTGTTTTTTACTTGTTTCTTGGAAAACGAAATCCACGCATTTTCTGATCCTGCTATTCTCGATTCAAACCACTGGCTTCCTATTTTTAAATTATCGCCATTTTCCTTATATTGCACTAATGGCATTCTTACCCAGTTATCAATCATCGTTTCAAAATTATTAAAATATGAATTTTTAAAACAACAATATTTATTGTAATTAGCCCCTCTATCATGTACATAAAAAGTTATATTATGATTTTTGCAATATGACAAAATTGAATAATATTCAGGAAATCTACCACTAAAAAAATATATCGAAGAAAATTTTATCTTATTAAATAACAGTATAAATGTATTCAATACATTTATACTGTTATTTAAAGAATTATATATAAACTTCTGAGAGATATCATTTATATTGCTAATTTGAAGGCACATAAGATTATTATATGTTCTAACAACATTATCTCCAATATCAATATTATTAAATTTAATTGCAGTCAGTTCATCTAAAGACTTAAAATTACAACTCAAAAATTCCGGATATTTTGAAGATTCAGCGATAGAAAAACAATTCTCTTTCTGTAAGCCTATTAGCTCTATTCCTTTTTTATATTTAGCCTGGCAATAATCACAAAGCATTTTATCTGAATTATTATATGAACATGCACAAAAGCGATTCAGTTTACCATCGCAATATAACGAATATACTTCATTACCTTGTTTAAGGTTTTTTAACATTAATTCTAATTCTGTTTCAAAATGAGTATTAAATGCACAGTTAAAATTAACAAACAGCTTTTTTTCCATGATTACCCCAAAAAATACAACAAGTTTCACTCAACGATAATATTTACTACATATTTTAACAATCCACATAATCGATTTTTCAGAGCACAAGACAATACATTCTAAAACACTCAACTTATTAACAAAAACATCATGTTTAAGTCTAGAACAATATACAGCAAGTATATAAAACGGCAAAAAATCACATATCAAACAACAACAAACCAATTTATAGTTAAGAAAATGTTTATAATAATATATTTATTGTCAACTAAATTAATGCAATTCTTTTTTACCAGCTGCTGTAATCACAGGTATATCTCGCATCCATATCTGTTTTTCCCAATAATTACGGTTATCTCTATACCAGTCAATCGTTTTCAACAAGCCATTCTCCCAACTTACTTCTGGCTCCCAGCCAAGTATCCGCTTAATTTTCGATGCGTCCCCTGTATGCCTGAACACCTGACCTGGACGATCACCAACATATTCAAAATTATCCTTAAGATCTTTTCCCATACACCTAGCAATATCCTCAGCAATTTCAATTATAGATCTATGCTGCTCACTAGCGATATTGAATATCTGCCCATTAACCTTTTCAAAAGACGCATTCAAAACTAAATCGACAGCCCTGCACGTGTCTTCAGCGAAAACAAAGTCTCGGGCAGCACTACCATCTCCATGAATACGCAATTTTTCACCGAGCAAAAAGGAAGTGATAAATCGTGGAATAAGTTTCTCAAGGTGCTGACGATAGCCAAAATTATTAAACGGTCTTATAATTGTTGCTGGCAAATTATAAGTACTTAAATATGAATATACCAAACGATCTGCACCACACTTAGCACTTGCATACGGACTAAGTGGATTAAGAGGATGTTCTTCATTCATTTTATTAAAAAGAGCTGTGCCGTAAACTTCAGAAGTTGAAATATGAACAAACCGCTCAACATTATCCTTATACTTACAAATAGCATTACATAATTTCTGAGTACCAATAACATCTGTCATAAAAAAGTGGGTATTGTCATAGATTGAACGCGTCACATGACTTTCTGCTGCAAAATGCACTATATAATCTGATTCACTCACCAAAGTATCCATTAACTCACCATTGGTGATATCACCATACCAAAATGTAAACCTTTTATCTGAATTATCCTTGATTGTAACAGGCAAATTCTCAACTGCTCCTGCATAGGTTAACAAATCAACAACAATAATACGCCAGTCAGGATATTTATTATAAATATAATGTGCAAAATTAGAACCAATAAAACCTGCACCACCTGTAATTAATATAGTCTTCAAAATAACACTCCTTACGAAATAATAAAACTTACTCTCGTTGATTAACTTTTATTATACATTCAAGAACATCACTACACAACATTCACAACTTCCATGCATTCTTTTGCACCACAGTTTAAAAGCATATCCAAAGCAGACAAATGGGATATAAAATCTCCATTTAACTGCTTATACTCTGGATGAAAATAATTCTGAAATATAACTTCCACCCCATTTAACTTATAAAAATCTGTATCAATATAGTTTTTTCCAGCAGCACCTTCATAAAACCTATCACCACCAAGATATTTAACCATTTTAATCAAACAATCATCTCTATTACCAGAAATATTTAAAGTTGAAGATCTGACTATTTCAGTATCAATAGCGAATTTATCTGCAAACCATCGAATCAAGGACTCATTAAGATCAATTAGCAAACTCCAATCTTGTTGGATAATATTCGAAAAATCGTGAAAATAGTATTCAAAAAACGGGGCTTTACTATAAAACTGCTGAATATTTTTTAAATGTTTAATCTGCCAATTAGATTCAGATATAGCAACATCTGTAAGTAAAGGTTTGTGCTTAGCAGATACAGGCACTGTAAGCCAGACCGGTCTATTATGACCTTTAATCCTATTTCTATTCCGCCACCCATTTTTATCATATTGTACATTATCATAAAGTACAAATATATCAGAATGTGATAGCTGCTCAAAAAAGCCCAGCCATGGTAAATAGCTAGGCTGTAAAATGCCGACAATCTTATTCATTACTGTTGCCTTTTTGCATCTGCATCTCTTACTATCTTCCAATAATTATACTGCCATGATCTATATTGCCAATCTGGGCAAGCTGAACAAATCTTAATCTCATCTCCCCGGCGCTCCAAATGTTTATGCCTCCATTCAGCAAATTCAGGACCATTCCAAATATCTTTTATTGATCTTTCAGTAATATTTGTAAATTTTTCAGCAAACGCAATATCTTCCCCGCACAAAGTCACATCCCCTCGACTATCTATATTAAGTCTTTCAAATAACCATGGACAAGGGACTCTATCAGCAGGCTGCAAGTAAGGAGTATCATCAGCAGAATTATTATCATTATACCCCCAAGTAAGAAATTTACGAACTTGAACTTTATCTACAATATTTTCCCAAAGAGCAACAGCTCTATCAATATCAATGCCTTCTTGGTTAATAATACTACAAACTATCTTCGTTTCTGAATTTAATTCATCCCTAATCTTACGAACCGCCTTGACATTTTTCAGCAATATATCCCAATTCAGCCCTGGGCGTGCCAATGAATACTCTTGCTCATTACCCGCATCAACGCTAAATTCAAGAACATCTATATTATTTTCAATTAATGGTCTCACTTTTTTCTCATTAGACACCGATCCATTACTTATTATACCAAGCTTACACCCCTTATCTTTAGCATAAAGAGATAATTCAACCGCCTGCGGATGTAACATTGGTTCCCCTCCACCAGAAAGTCTAAGGTAAGCGCCATAACCACCGCATTCATCTGCAATCCGCTTAAAAATATCTTTCGGCATTATCATTGCATCTTTATAAGTATCCCTAATGTCAGAATTATTATATGGACAATTCGGACATCCCGCATTACAAAGATAAATAAAAGACAACACAACCATCATTGGAAACTCTTTTGCTGACTCGCGGATACCATAATTGTCAGCAACATGTATTTTTGTTTCAATATTCAAATGGCTTCTCCTTATAACAAATAATCTGCATATGCGCTCTGCCAATCTGAACAATTTTTGCACAACGCCGGCAATTCATCCCATCTACCTTCTAGATGCATCTTTCTATAATCCCGAAGGCAACCATTGCACCACAACTCTTTTATTGAAGAATCATTAACATTACCACACTTTACTTGACAATGCAGATCAACTGAGCAAAGAGCCGCTGTACCATCAGCGCAAATATTTATAGTGCGCATAAGCCAATAACACGGCATGCGTTTAACATCCTTATTATCACGTAAATTATTCGCTTCAATAAGCCCGGCCCAACTAACTTTTGGACGTATTTTGACCTTTACACCTTGGTCATGCCAAAACCTTTTAAAATCTTCAACTTCTTTCTCATTAATATCACTTATTACAAACTGAACAAAAAGTTCTTGGTCACTTCGTCCAATGCTTTTCAAGCAATCTCTATATCCGAGAACATTATCAACCACTTTTTGATAATTTCCACCAATTCGAATTTGATCATAAATATCAGAGCTGAAAGAATCAACGCCAACATATATTGCATCCAACCCAGCCTCAATATAAGCTTTTGCTCGATCATTAGTCATTAAAACACCATTAGTATTAACCACGACATCTGTTAATCCTTTGTCTTTGGCATATTTAATTCTTTCCGGCATATCCTTGCACAAAAAAGGATCTCCAAAAAATATCTCCCAAATTCTAGCATTTGGATTTTCTAGCGCTATCTCATCTATTATTTTAGCATATAACCCCATATTCATCGTCTCAATAGGACGATAATTTGTAATATTCTTATGGTCACACATAGAACACTTAAGATTACACGCACTGGTATTATCTAACAACACCACAGCTGGAAATTCTTTAGCTTCTGTTATCCGATCAACCTTGTTCAAATTATTAATAATTTCACTCATAACTGTCCTAAAATATGATATAATTAATGTACTTAGCCAATTTAATATACTATTAAATAATACAGTTATCATCTATAAATAACAATAGATAATTCCAAATTTATAAATATCATAAAATATTTCAGTTACCTGCTTAACCGTTACATTTGCCACAACCTTATCAAATCTTAAAATAATGAATAATACAATATTATATTTGACATGTTGGTATTTTAACATAATATTTAGTAGACTTAATCGTTTTTATCAGAGAAATAGGGATATCAATGTGAAAATACTATTATTACTTCCACCGACAAACTTATCCTCATCATATGGGTCTTTATCTGATTTTTCAAATCCTCAGCCTTCAATTGGAGTAGCATATATTGCAAGTGTCCTTAGAGAGAATAATCATAATGTAAAAGTCATTGATGCTTATGTGCTGCAGTACAATATTGAGCAAATAAAAAGCGAAATCAAAAATTTTAGCCCCGATATAGTTGGCCTAAGTGTCCTGACATCCTCGGCAGAAGTTGTATATGTAATTTCTAAAGAAATACGGAGCATGCTACCTAAAGTAAAAATTGTAATGGGCAACATACATGCCTCTATATTCAGCGATGAAGTACTAAAAAACAGTTATGCTGATTATGTAATACACCGAGAAGGAGAAATTTCATTTTTGAATCTTGTAAATGCTATTAAAAGTGAACATAGCATTAAAAATGTAAATGGGATCTCTTATATAAAAAATGGTGAAGTTATAAACAACAAAGTTGAAGGGCATATAGAAGATCTTGATGCGTTGCCATTCCCAGCATGGGATCTTTTCCCTATGGAAAAATATACCTGCGATCCAAGAACGGAAATAATAAAAGGGCATTCTGAATTCCAGATTATATCCTCGCGTGGGTGCCCTAATCAGTGCACGTTTTGCTCTTCACGTACAGAAAGAAGTTTGGGGCATAAATACCGAATGCGTACCCCAGCTCTAGTTGTAGATGAAATGGAATACATGCACCAAAAATACGGTGCGCTTGTTTTTTCTTTTATGGATCTGGCATTTCCACTAGTTAAAAATCATGCATATACGTTATGTGAAGAAATTATTAAGAGAAATTTGCATAAAAAAATCAAATGGAGTACAGAATGTAGAGTAAAGCCACTTGATCAAGATATGCTTGATATAATGAAAAAATCTGGATGCCAACGAATTAATTTCGGAATCGAATCAGGTAATAATGAGACACTACGCGACCTCAAGAAAAATTTCACGACTGATGATGTTGAAAAAGCGGTAAAAATGGCGCATAAATCCCGAATTGAGATTGACGGTATGTTTATGATGGGGCTTCCTGGTGAAACTGAAGAAAAAATAATGGAAACAATTAAGTTCGCTATTAAATTAAATATCAGATATGCTATTTTTAATATCTTTGTTCCTTACCCAGGATGTGAATTATGGGACACTTTAAATTTAAATAACAAAATTCATTATAACAACTGGAGCGAATTTACTTCGTATCCAACATATTCAGGCGGAAAACCTGTTTACGTTCCAGACTCTTTAAGCTATGAAAAATTAATGAAACTACAAAGTTTAGCCATGAAAAAATTTTACTTCCGACCAAAATTTATTTTAAATGAATTGAAGCATTTCAAATTTGACAAAATCCACTATTATATCAATGGGTTAAAAGGAATTTTATCAAAATAGAGCACCAATTTAATTCAAAAGCTATATAAAAATCACCTGCTATTTCACTAATATATTACTTCATATACTCTTCACCAGGAAATGGCGTAAAAGCCCTGCGAATTACTTCTGAAGATAAATTTAAATTCTCTATTATTTTTTTACCTTCATTTGACCAAGCTTTAGGATAATATGAAGACCCCTCGGTTTTTTCACTGGATTCAGTCAGCAATAATGTATCTGAACAATACTTATTTACAATAGTATTAGTTGCTTTTTCTGCTAGTTCATATAGCTTCGCTCTCAAATCACCATCAGTGATATTATCAGGAATATCAATCACCTCTCTAAAATAAACCTCCCCCTTGTCAAATCCCTTAACAAGTTTATGAATACTTAAGCCTGTTTTTGAATAACCAAGCAAGATAGCCCAATTAGTTGGTGTAGGCCCCCGCAAATCTGGCAACAATGAGGGATGAATATTTACTGCCATTTTTGCTGTATTTAACACGATATCACTTAACAAGTAATTGTAAGTTGCACAAATAATCAAATCAGGTGAAAAATCTATGCATTTTTCAAAAACGATATTTTGTTCATGCTCTTCAATATATAAAATACCTAGTTTCTTACATTCAAATTGGATAGAGTTAAGATCGTAATATGGAAATTTACCTCTTTCTTTTCGTGTAAACAGTAATATATCTTTCACATTCTGGTTTCTTTCAAGTTCAGCAAGAACATTATTCCCCATTCCAGTGTTTGCAAATAAAACCACTTTAAGCTGCCCACTATTCATCTTTTATTTCCCACATTGAATCATTCAAGCGTATAATATTTCCTGAATGATTGATTATTTTGTCGCAAATTTTAAACTTAAAAAAGTAGTAAAAAACATCACAAACACTTCGTATTATTGAAGCCAATTTAGTTCCTTTAGCGTCCCCTTTCTTTCTAGGTATAAAACTTATTGGTACTTCACAAATTCTAGCACCATTCCAATATGATTTAAAGAGCAATTCAGGATTAATAAATGAACTGCTGGACTCAACGTTTATTCCCTGTGCCAATTTACTGCGGTAAATACAAACATTTTGGTAATCTGATAATTGCACACCAAACAACAACCTAATCAATAAATAATTTATAAGCGAAACAAGTGCTTTTCCAATTGTATCCGACCGTTTTGTAATATGCTTAATAGAAAAAATCTTAATTACACCGGCAATTAAACGATGAAGATGATTCACTGCTTTAACTGGGCTTCTTCTAACTCCTGCTATAACATCGGCATCGCATAATTGCATATAGTCCAAAAAACCTCTTAATTTGCTAATATCATAAGACCAGTCAACGGTCTGCCAAAGCAAATACTCCTTACTTGCATGTTTAATTGCATTTGAACACGCATAAGCTACACCTTGATTCCCAGGATTATCTACAAGTATTATTTTCAAATTACATTGACTATACTCCAGAACAATATCTTTTGTACGATCTACACTACCATCATTAACAATAATCAATTCATAATCATCTGTTACTTTTTCAAGTAGTTTTATAGCATTTTCAATATAATCACCAATATTTTCTTCTTCATTATATGCCCAACCAAGACATGACAACCCTTTTGAAAATTTTGGCAAATTATCGCAATACTCCTGAGAATAAATAACTTTATTCAGACAAATATTTTCCGAAGTAACTATTTTATGCTCTTTAATTTCCATACTTAATTCATTTCACTCTAACCAATACATTCTTTATACCAAACTGTAAAACATATCAAATTCCAGATTTTAGCATTTATTTCTGTGGAACCCTTTGCTAATTGACTAAATATCCCCTCAACATAATCCATATTAAAAAAACCTACAGGTATATCACGCAATTGAGCAAGCCCCCACTCTTTAAGTGGACCATGCAACCAAGTATAATTAGGCTGCACAAAACCTTCTTTTGAACGAGACAACAAATCTTCAGGTAATAATTGTTTCATTGCCAGCTTATGTATATATTTATTTATTCCGCTTTTAATCTTAAGACGGCCAGGCAATGAATTTGCGAACTCAATCATTCTATAATCTAAATATGGACAACGAACTTCAACAGAAAATGCCATTGACAAGCGATCAACAAATGGTAAAACTTGATTAGGAAGCAACTCATGTTGGTCAATTTCCAAAGCTTTATTAAGAGCATCAGACGCGGTTAATGCACCATTTATATTAGCATAAACAGCATCATATGCAGGTTTTTTATTAGTAATTTCAGCTTTAATCAAGAATTCAGGTGACAATAAATGCAACCTCTCTGATGCTGTGAAAACAGACAAGCGATCACGTATGTTAACTGTATCTAAGAACGCCAGCTGTTTCAAAAAATTAAAACTTTTACTATCATTATACGGGGTCAAACTTTTACGCTCATCAATTGTCAAATCTTTCAGGTCATTTTTACCCTGCTGCAAGAAACAATTAATCTTCTCAAGCGGCTGAGCAATTCTATGCGAAAGATACGAACCAAACAACTCATCAGCCCCATCACCAGATAAAGCAACCTTAACTTGAGATTGTATCAAAGGCGTAAGGAAATAAGTCGAACAGGTCCCTGAAAAAGGCTCATCGAAAGCTCTTTGCACCCCTGCCATACCTGCTGCAAATTTTTCAGGGGTAAGCACCTCTTCAAAATGTTCCGTGTATAGACGTTTGCTCATCAGACGGGAATAATCACGATCCAGATTTTTACCTAAAAATTGCCCACTTGAACTCTCATCATAAATCAGACAAAATGTTTTAAATTTATTTTTTACATGCTTACGCATTAATGCAGCTACAGACGAACTATCGACACCTCCAGAAAGATAAGCGCCATAAGGCGCATCGCAATCAAGACGAAGCTTTACAGCATTATCAAGCAGTCTCAAAATTTCTTCAGCAGCATCCTGTTCATTAATATTATCATTTATATTAGCGAAATTAACTTGCCAATACGGCACAGTTACAATATCCTTTCCCCTTTGCCATTTTAGATAATGCCCTGGAAGTAATTGTTTTATATCTTTGAAAGCTGTTCTAGGTGCCGAAATATTTTTCAGGCCAAAATAACTATACAAAGCTTTATAGTCTAGCTCATCACTGACTAAGGGATGAACACGTAAAGATTTTATTTCTGAAGCAAAAGCTAAATCCCCGTTAATAAAACTATAATATAACGGTTTTTTACCAATTCGATCCCGATACAACAATAAAGTTTCTGTCCGATCATCCCACAGCGCAACCCCGAACATTCCATTAACTTTTTTCACCCATTCAGCTCCACACTCCTCATATAAATGTGGGATAACCTCTATATCCAAATGATCCGTACTAAATTTATGACCTTTAGTTAATAAATGTTCTCTAAGTTGCCTATAATTATAAATCTCACCATTACAAACAGAACTAATTGTACCAGATTCATTAATTACAGGCTGCTGCCCTTCAGCCAAATCAACAATACTTAATCTACGCATCGCAAATGAAAACTGCTGAGTCTCAATATAACCGGCATCATCTGGGCCACGATGAAAAATTTGATCATTCATTCTCCTTAAGATATGATTATCTGGAGTTCCCGTAAAACCGCAAATACCACACATATTAATTCCCTTACTATCACAAAAGCAACTTATTTAGATTTTACAACAAACAACTCACGCAATAACATAATGCCACCACCCAACATTACAATATACCCTAAAATACGATATACCAGATATGCCGCCACTCCTTCATTAATAAATCCACCAGATATCAGAGTTAAAGTTGCCCCAAATGCTGCTTCGCCAATACCAATTCCTGCCCCTGGTAATGGTAAAACACTTGTAAAAATACCCATAGCCCCACTTACATATATTTGCAAAAAACTTGGCTTTTCCACCAAAACGGAGTTGACACAAAAATATATTGCACATAAGCTTAAAAATTGCACCACAAGAGCTAAAAATACTGAGCTCACAAGTACGAATGGGCTTTTATTGTATTCATACAAGGAATCCAAAAGAAAACAAATATTTTCCCCAAATGGCAACTTGCTTTTAAGAAACCTGTAAACAAAGCCTGAGTCAGAACATCCTAAAATAAAATAATACCCAAAAAATACTGATATTTGAAATAAAACGAACCAAAAAAACGGAACGCCTAAAAGTTTAAAATCAATCACTTGATAGATATAAATAAAATACTCAGAATAATAATCATAAGACCAAAAATAACTCATAATAACGACTGATATATATAACATCAGCTTTAACCACCTATTTATCAATCCCGCTAAAGTAATTCCAACCAACCAGCAAATAAGCATAATTGATAAATTTGCAGCTAATGCAAAAACTCCCATAAGTTTAAAACTATTTGTAACCGCAAATCCTAAGATAACGACACCGATACTAACAGTAAGCATTAACCCAAGAACTGAGGTAAAACGATTGACAATCAATGCAGCAGTAATATCTCTTTTACGTGAAATATATTTAAAATAATGCGCAAATAATACTGCATCAACACCGGTTACTCCAATAGTAAATACACCTACAAAATTTGCAGACCAATTTATTGCTAACGAGTTTAATAAACATAAGTTAGGTTTAAAAATCCGAAAAAGTAACCACTGCCTAAACCCAGATAATTGCACTGCAAAAAACAAAAACAAGCTCCCAGTAACAGCCTGAAACCATTGATCACTTCTAATTTTAACATCTCGAAAATTAAGCTTTCCGGAAGTAAACAGCAAATAAAAAATGATTACAATAAAAAGCACCTTAAATATTATTTTTATTTTGGGAAACATCCATAAACTCGTTCAAATTTGAAAAGCATCTAATACATGCATAATGTTCTCAATGTCATTATTGTTTAAAAACAGATGAAACGGTAAAGAAATCGTTGAATCGCCTATTCGTTTAGCGGCAGGAAAATCTTCTGGTTTATAACCCAAAGTCTGTCTAAAATACGATAATGTATGAATAGCTCTGTAATTAACAGCGACTCCAATCATATTATTCTGCAAATGCTGTAATAGTGCATCTCTCAAATCAGGGTCAACCCATATTGTATATAGGTGACAAGCACTTTTCCCTACTGCTTGAGGTTTATTTATCCATTTGAATTTAGCAAGACTTTTATCATACTGTTTCCATAACTCCTGTCTCTGGCCCCATTGACTATCAATTCTATCAATTTGATTTAGCAATAATGCAGATAAAATATCAGAAGGATTGTATTTCCATCCGAGCATTACCATATCCCAATGCTTGTAATTTCCCTTATATCTATCAGCAGCTTCTTTACTCATACCATGAGTACGCAATTGATTGACTGTTTTAGCAATATGATGATTATTTGACACTAAAGCCCCTCCTTCACCACATGTAAGATTTTTTGTAGCGTAAAAACTGTAGCACACGGCATCTCCAAGTTCACCTGGGCGCACACCGTCACGCTCTCCTTCCAAGCAATGAGCCGCATCTTCTATCAATATTAACCCATATTTATCAGCTATAACCCTAAGAGCCTTCATGTCAGCCATTGCACCATAAAGATGTATAGGAATAATAGCCTTGGTTCGCTCCGTTATTGCCTCTTCTACTAATTCAGGATTAAGTAACCCCGTGTCATTCTCACAATCCACAAAAACCGGCTTCGCTCCTGTATGCATAATCGCTGTAGCAGTTGCAATAAAAGTCATAGGACATGTTATAACTTCATCACCATTTCCTATACCACATGCCAGCAGGGACAAATGTAATGCAGCTGTACAAGAATTCAACAACACGGCATTATCAAGTTTTGTATAGGAAGAAAGTTTTTGCTCAACTTTCGCCGTAATATTTCCAGTAGTAAGAAATAATGATTTCATTACACTTACAGCTTTATCAATATCCTCTTCCTGTAATTTATGCTTATAAAATTCGATCTGATTCATAGAATTACGCCTCAAGCTATTATAATTTCACTTCGTTACGAGGTAAAACGTCCACAACAAATTTATTATTAATTTCATTTAGTATAATTATAGTGTCAACCCACTCATCAAATCCAGACAATACATTATTTTTTTTATCCCAGTTATAAATATTACCACTATAATAAATAGTTTTTTTATCGGGAAGTCCTGCAATCATTTGAATACCTGACAGCGCAGGTGCAATTAAAGAACACTTGAACTTATCGCTAAAAATATTCCAATATAACTTATTTGTCTTAGGAATAAATAACGCCATTTTCCGTTTTTGTTTTATAGTGTTGTTGTTTAACAAAATAAGATAATCAATCAACTTTTTTTCTTCATTATAGGTTTCTGTTTTTTTTACTTCATTAAACCTTGCTAATGTTTGTCTATATCCATGCTTCCCAAGTGTATGGTATTCTTCAAGTACCAAAATTGACAAAATACATGCTACCAATAAAGGGAGCTTTGCAAGAATACTCCGCCAATTGTATTTAAAATCTGGATTATAAGAGGCAACAAACAACGGTATAGAAACAAACACACCTACAATTAAAAAGTAATAGGAATTACCAATAAAAGCAAAGTGGTTATAAGTGAGAATATTTCCAGGGATAAAACTAATCAACACAAAAACGGCAAGAAGTTCCACCAACAATTTTGATTTTTTAATTGCAAAAATAACAAACAATATTAACCACAAATATACTAAAAATACACTGATAAGAATTTTAAAATTAAAACTGTGTGCATTTGCATAATAGATAAATGACTTTAAAAAACAAAACGATACCGTTAGTTTATCTCCTTGCGATGGAGGCTGCATATCTAACAGGTATGCAAAATAAACCAATAGAAGAGACAGAATAGTCGCAAAAACATATTTACTTTTTAAAAATAGCTTAAATCTAAAAAACAGATAACAACAAAAAAATACTGAAATTAATCCTACAGAAAACTTTGCAAAGGTAATAGCAAATAATAATACTGGCATAAAGAAATATAAAAAAATGCGCTCATCAAGTATTTTTTTATGTATAAATTCAATACCGAGAATCATAAGATAAAAAAGACAAATAAGTGAAACTCCAAGTGATTCGCTTATAGGAACAGGTTGCAACATTGCGATACGTGTATAATCACGATATGACCTAAATGGTTCAATATGAAATGGTACAATATTAATCAAAACTATTGCGAATACGACCCAGTTTACCCAAGAAATATAATTTTTATATCCTAAGATTTCTTTTACTCTCAGTACTAAAATCATCATTGTATTTAGAAATAATGGAATTATCATTATTGGATAACCAATATTATAAAATTCAATCGGAGAAACATTAAGAAACAATATAATTTTACCAAAAATGAAATGACTAAAACTATGATAATTAAAGAAAACAATCCCATCCAGTCCAGTTGTTGGCAAATTGTATGTATTGTATAAGTTGGCAATTGAAGAGTGAAATAACACATCTATCAATTCATTGCCAGAAATTATTTTCTCTATAAATAAAGGATGCGCACAATACCCATCCCAAATTATAGCAAAAATCAATATAGACAACGGGATTATAATTAAAACTGTAATGTAGTCTATTTTTTTACAAAAAAATGAATTAAAAGAAAGAACAAAAAGCATTATACCAAAAATTATTATGACATATTGTAGTAAATTAAGGATAGAGAAGTTGATAAAACCAAGAAATATTATTAATGAAATTAAAATAAATTGATTAAAAGTGTATGACAAAAAGCAAGTTGGAAAATTTCTTTTATTTTGACAAAATCGTATTAAAAGGTTGGGAGCAAGCAAAACAAATAAACTAAGCCCTAAAATTTTTACTACTTTAACAATATAAAAACTGTCCGTCTGTATCCTTGCTAATAAAAAAATAACAACCAATGCAATAGAACAGAAAGAGAAAACAAAAGAGATTTTTAATTCTTCATTTCTAAAATATTTCTTATTACTCATTTAACCGCCCACATAACATTGCCCTTACATAATCTCATTGTTACCAATCATGTTATACTATTTACTATTATAATACAAATAGACATTTATTTAATTATATTTTTATAACGTATTTCCCAATATAAGATTAAAATTATTTACAAATATCCCTCAAAATTCAACCATTTTAATTAGATTATTCTAAAAGCATTTCTCACTTATAATTTTTTTCACCCCGTAAAGCTATAGTCACATAATAATGTCTTTGCTGAATTGCCTTAATAATAAACGTTACAATTTAAGCAAATAATTAATTTTTTGTAAACTTGACTCTATGTAACCAGAATATAAATCAATATCACTGGTACTTACAGGCAATTTTATGCATTTGCTCACAATCTCATTGTATTTGATTTTTAACTTATCACTATCAATACAATAATTTTCTATTAAACTATATAAAATGTTATCGGAATACTGGAACACGCCATCAAACTGTTTATACCATGCATGACCAAAAATCAGTACCGGTTTATTCATACGAATAGATTCCCAACCAATCGTTCCAGTTATAGTAGAAGAGAAAACACAATTCTTAATTAAATCATATGTATTTGTTTCGCTAGGAATAACCTGAACATTGTTAATTCTCTTTAGCCTATCAAACCATATTTTTTCTCTCATAATATATGTTTGCTTGGGATTTTCTTTAACATAAATAACAACATCATCAGGTATAAATTGTGAAATTTTTTCAATTGCTAGAATTTGATCTGAGTATTTACCACCATAAGGAAAAACTGTAGCTTCAGGCTGAAGATGCAACCCAAAGTAAATAAATTTCCGGGTAAGATCAACATTTCTGTTGGTAATTTTATTTAATCTTTTAATATAATCACGCTTAAGATTTTTATGACGTATTACCCTTGCCAAATCCATTATAAACGATCTGGGGCTTTGATGTTTGAATATATTTTTTTTAAAACTTCGATATGATAATTCCATTCGATCATCAAATAGTAATTCAGGAGCCATATATGCCGGTGTTGCCACTTCGGGAAGATCCAGTGATTCATATTCAGCATCAACTAGACAGTCACAGAATTGACCATGATCCTCGATGTTATTAAAATAAATATAATACCCTGGTATTTCAACAGAACCAATAATAATTTTTAACTTAAGTTTTTGAGCAACAATATAAAAGGCATAATCCAACTGTTCATGTGGTACGTTTTTACAAATAAACACGTCGATTTCATTTATTATAATAAAGTAATACGCATACCGAATAAATATTCTACAAATATTTTCATAATCATTTAATGTCATCTCATCTCTAAAATAAACAGAAAGCCTAGATATAATCTTAGAAAAATCCTTAAATTTTTCTTCTGCTATTTCATCAACCAGCTTCTCATTTTCTTTTGTAAACTTCTCATTAGGAAATTTTGTAATATTCGATTCTAAATTCAAATCATTATAATCATAATCAGCAAATGGCTTCTGGCCAAAATGAAATAAATTATAGCTTTTATTTTCTTTCAATGATTTAATTATATCTAGTTCATTATCAAATCCCCAAATACAAATATTCATAATTTTTCCATTTCCAGTCAAAAAAATATAAAATATAATGGCGTTATGTTAATCTTTTAAACCCTGAAATGGAAGGCTCTCCTTCAAGCAAACTACTAATATCATTGTTTGCTATTCCTTTTTTTAATAGTTTAAAAACTTCATCTGCTGCAAGCAAATACTCCAACACGTGATCCTTAGAATGAGCAAACATCGCATAAAATGCCGTTGAAGCAAGAAAACCTCGTTTTAACATTTCTTGTACATAAAAAGCTTTCAATTCTAAATTATTATCATAATCAAATGAAAAATGACTCATTGGCTTTATTCCTCCAACACTTATTTTCACTCCATATTTATTTGAAAGCTCTTTCCACCCATTTTGAATAGAAGTACCAATATTAACAAGATGTTTTCCGGCATTATTACTGCAATGCTTGGTTATAGTTGCAATTGCAGCTGTAAATCCAACTCTTTCAGTCCAATTAGTACTACTAATAAAAGTTTCCTGAGCCGCAGACATTATATCTTTTTTTCCAATTATAGCACCTATAGAATATCCATTACCTATTGATTTTGAAAAAACAGCGATATCAGGCACAACATCATATAACAAATGCGCCCCTCCTGAATTCATTCTAAAACCGGCAGAAATTTCATCAACAACCAAAACAGCACCAATATTATCAGCAATTGTTCTAACTTTTTGCAAAAATGAATCCTCTGGCTCATCATTTCTGATAGACTCCATTACAATTACACCCACCTCAGATCCACACTGTTTTACAATATTTTCTAATTCTTCAATATGATTATAACGAAATGGTAACGCTGTACCTGCAAGTCCTCTAGGAACACCAGCCGGGCTCAATCCAGAAAGCAAATGCTCACCAAGTGCATTTGCTGTGCCTACATTAGCCGCCAAATACCAATCATGCCAACCATGATAACCACAAAAAGCTATTTTATCTTTTTTGGAATATGCCCTAGCTATGCGAATAGCGACCGTCATAGATTCACCACCTGTGCGCGTGAATCTGCACATTTCAGCCCATGGATGAATTTTACATAACAATTCTGCTAATTCTACCTCTTCTGGGCAATTCAATGACGAAGCTACTCCATTATCAATTGCAGATTTTACCGCTCCATCAACATAATCATCAGCATACCCGAGTATTGTTGCCCCAATTCCACCAATCGACATATCCGTATACTTATTATCATCCAAATCCCAAACGTAAACACCTTTTGCTTTTGAAAAATACCCCGGCCAAACACCCCAAGAAAATTGATCTGGTCTTTTTGACAATAACTGACAAAGACCAGGTATTAATTGTTTCGCCTTTTGCTGCAGTTTAAATGACTTATTTATCATATACATAATCATGAACCTTAATACTTAAAATTTCTTTTGGCATTAACAATGAACTAAAATTTAACCTCATTTGAATTATATCCGAATATATTTTTAAATTAAAACCACAAGCTTCGAAAGATTTTACTGAGGCTATATTTTTTACATTTGCTCCTGCTAAAAAATTTTCAACAGCCAAAAAATATTTACAATAATAACATGCTGACCAAATAATTAATTTCCCTATTCCCCCACCTCTACACCCATCAAAGACCAAGACACCTATTGTTGCAAAATTACCGCACAACTTTATTCCAGTTGTAGCAACAAGGTCATCATCGATAAACAATCCACATAATAAGTTAAATTTTGAATGCCAAATATTATTTATGTATGTTTCCTGTGAACTTAAAGTCACATTACTTGCATTTTCAATATATTCTAAATCGCCTTGCAACGTACGAATATAGCGATCATTAATATCATGATAAGAAATAGTTCGATAAAAAAAATCTTTATCTTTACATTTAAAATTAAGTATTTTATTTAAATACAAAATAACATCCTAATAAACAGATCTTTTTCACCATTTCGATGGATCAATAATATTTTCATCATTAACATTAAACAATGAAAAATCAAATTTAAGAAGCTCTATTGCGAGCAATTCCTGTAATTGCGACAAATTGTTAACCCCGCAAATAATATAGTCCAACTCTTCGATTGCATTAACAAAACTCAATGCACTTTGAATAAATGAAAGTTTATTATTTTTAACAAAATTACAATATTTAATATGATGTTTTTTCAGTTTTTCCAAGTGCACAGGCAACATTTCTGCATCAATTAAAAGCAATCCTTGCAAAAAAACAGATCTAGCATGAATTTCTATATTTCTTTCTTTAAGCTTTGACAAATGTCCACTTTGAATAAGTCTTTGATCATATATATTGATAGGCAACTGAATTAAATCAACTTCATATTTTTCAATAATATCATCAATTTGTTCGGCATTATAGACAGAAACGCCTATTTTTTCTACTAATCCAGTTCGTTTATATTCAACAAATTTTTCCCAAAGCGTATCAGAATTAATCACTTCTACCGCATTATGAGCTAAAAGGCCATAAACAGAATTCAAATTTAAATTATCTAATGAATCTTCTAAATTACCATAATTTTGAATTTTGGTAATTATCTTAAAATCTCCTACGCCTATTTTCCCCAAAACTTTTTCAGCATTACCGTACATTTGAGCAGTATCAAGAATAAGTACATTACTCTCTCTAGCAAATTCAATGATTTTTTCTACTTCACGAAAAGGCGTCTTTCCTAAAGTGTTTGAAACCCCGTAATCAAGACCAAATTGAACTGTTCCTAAACCGATTTTAGACATTCTATCGTTCCATCAATGACTTATATTTAACTTCAGCTAATTTCCAGTCTTCTAAATCATCAATATCCTGAACTTCTCTTTCATTAATGATTACAGGCATGGATTTTTCTAATACCAATGATTTGTTCATTAACATATCTTTAATTTTCGAAAAATAAAACATCCCAGCATCATAATAAGACGGTGTAAGATCTTGAGAACGAATCAAAGTATTACTCATATTCTTAAATTTTATCAAATTATCCTGTATATCAATAGCCCATTCAATAGGAGCTGGAAACTTACATACAGGTACAACTGACTGGATATCATTTTCTAAAAGAGTTGCATAACTTTCAGCCAATATTTTAGAACTCACAAATGGAGCACATGGGTAAAGACAACAAAGATACTCAAAGGAATTACCTTTTTTATCATATTCAGCTAAAACCTCATTAAGGACATCAAAAGTTGTCGCATAATCATTTGAAGTATCTGAAGAACGAAAAAATGGTACCGTAGCCCCATATTTTTTGGCTATTTCGGCTATCTCTAAGTCATCAGTAGAAACCATTATTTCATCGAAAATATCAGCTTTTACAGCCGCCTCAATACTATAGCTTATAATAGGTTTCCCACAGAATTGTTTTATATTTTTTCGAGGTATTCGCTTACTTCCACCTCTTGCAGGGATGATACAGATTATCTTCATTATAATCGCCTTATAATTATTATCTTATATTAATTGAATATTATAATTTATTCTGTGTTATATTACAAGTTGAAATTACCACTATTACTTACACAACCAAATAACAAACATACCCTATAAAAAGCTACTATTATTAAAGAAAAACCTTCCAACTAAAGATTAATCATTCAACATCTTTTATAATTTACGATCCAATACAAAATTACATATATTTGACGTGATCTTATAAATAATTTGAACCATAATAAATTTTAGATAAAGCATTTTTGATTTATTTTTTAAATATAATATTCAATGAACAAGAAATTTATTACCAGATAGACATCTTTTTACTTATTCCTTAAATAAATACGACACTTGAATATCATTCTAAAATGTCATCAAAACAATCCAGACTAACAGGGCATCCATAATAAACCGTCTTTTTCAACTTTTTTCCAATTAATTTTTTATAATACTTAGGCTCAATCCCGTACCCGGGGCGTATCGACCGAATTGAACCTTCAAAAATAATTTCTCCAGCTTGCATTTCCTTAACAAAATATAAAGAACGCTTGTATACCAAGGAACTCTGTTCCTGTTCATTAACCCCGTAGAAGACATTTCCAAGTGCCAATGATGCATTATTAACTTCCACTACCAGCTGTGCCATTTCCTCAGGTTCTATTGAAAATGCCGAATCAACACCACCCTCTGCCCGTGACAAAGTAAAATGCTTTTCTATCACACTCCCACCTAGAGCAATACTTGCTATAGCAGCCCCCATCCCTAGAGTATGATCAGAGAGTCCAACTTTACAGCCAAATCTTTCTCTCATATCCTGCATAGTCAGTAAATTTGAATTTTCCGAAGTTGACGGATAAGAACTAGTACATTTAAGCAATGTCAAATCAGTACAACCGTTTTTTCTCAATGTATCAACAGCAAGAGTAAGCGATCCAAGTGTACTTAGGCCTGTAGACATTATTACCGGTTTTCTTTTTCTAGCAACATATTCGAGTAATGGAATATCATTATTTTCAAATGAAGCTATTTTGTATATTGGATTACCAAGTTTTTCCAAAAAATCAACTGCCGAAAAATCAAATGGCGTTGAAAAACATATCATCCCCAACTCATAGCACCGCTGATAAATTTTTTTATGCCAATCCCAAGGGGTCTGTGCTTTTTGGTATAATTCATATAAGGAACAACCTGCCCATATACTATCAGGGTCAGAAATCATAAATTCACCATTTCGTATATTTAAAGTCATCGTATCCGCAGTATATGTCTGAAGTTTCATTGCTGTAACACCTGATCTTGCTGCAGCCTCAACAATTTCAAGGGCTGTATCTAACGAACCATTATGATTCCCAGACATCTCTGCTATAACAAAAGGTTTATTATTCATCATTATCCATTTTCTTTAATATACACCAAAATGTAATACTCGCCATCTGAATACCACAACTTATACCCAGCATTTATAAAAGACTTATATGAGGAGATATTACTTTTCCTAATTTTTGCAAATATTTCGCTGTATGATGTCACACTAGTTGCGAGCTGTATTATATTTTTTCCAAGAGACCTACCTCTAAATTTTTCAGCAACACTAATGCTAATATAAACCTCATTTTCTAAATTATCAAACCTAACCTGAGCAACAAACTCGTTACATTCATTCTCTAAAACATAGTATTCACAATACGGGTCAGAAAGCTTATTTTCAAACCACAAAATATGATCCACAAATTTTATATTATTTTGATTAATTGAATTTTTACGCACTACAGGATCATTTGAAAGATCAAATATATTCTTACAATCAATATATTCAGCTCTCCTAATTTTTAATTTCATTATAATATTATCTAACAAAAAATCTAATCAAAAAAAATACATCATATAATAACAAAATACAGACATTACAAACAGATATTTCACTAATAAACAATCTTGCCCCTAACATACTCAACGTCACCGACAAAATCATTCAGCAGTCTAGAATCGGCTTTATCGGTTTCCAGAGTTATTACCGCATCAGAAGGAATCATTGCCAGAATACGTTCGACATCCAACGCCCCCGTGCCAAGGTGCAGATGTTTATCATATTCATCATCAAGGCTCTTAACATCGGTAAGATGAAACATCTTAGGGTTTAACTGCAGGAATTCCGCGATATAATCGTAGCAATCTACCTGTTGTGACGCTGCAGCGCAGATAGCATGACCAAAATCAAGGCAGACACCGGCTCCAGAATTAGCGACCACTACCTCCAGCTCAGAAGCATTATACCCCCGGCAAAATTCACCATGCATACGGTTAGGAATCGCGCGATACGGTTTATTCTCGATCAGTGCCCGGGACTCAGCAAATGTCGCCAGCTGTCTGGCCGTCTCCGCAACACTGCCATCAATTCCGCCATGGAAAATAATATACTCCGCACTCAGCGAATCAGCGAATTCTCTCACCTCTTGATAATATTCAAGATTTGAGAGCTCGCATTCAGCTTTAGCCAGATTAAAACCGTGCATAAAATGCGGGGAGTGAATAATATAGGGAATGTCCAGCAGCTGCCACCGCGCCAGATGCTGTAGCGAACCAGGAACCACATAAAGCTCGATATAATCATAAACACCCGATTTATAAAGACGAATTGCTTCATCATAATAATAATCAGTATTGATACTCCAGAGCTTCAAACCCAGTCTCAACATTGGCACCTTCTCATATATTCTAAATAATACTCTTCACCCTGCGCACAATTTCAGCGACATCATCATCGGTCAATGCCGGATACAGCGGTAAAGAGATTGTACGCCGATAGTACTCTTCACACACCGGATAATCACCCTCTTTAAAACCGAATTGACGGTAATACGGCTGCGTATGCACCGGGATATAATGAACCTGCAGACACAGGCCAATATCCTTTGCCCGTTTATAAAAGTCATCTCTATCCGCAAGCAAGACCGGATACAGATGGAAACAGGCATTAGAAAAGTCCCGCTCCTGCAAGTGCTCCAGACCCAGCTCACGGTTATAATAAGCCACAATCTCACGCCTTCTAGCTTTAAAGGCCTCCAGCTTGCGCAACTGACTGATTCCCAGAGCCGCCTGAAAATCGGTCAAGCGGTAATTAAAACCCAGATCTCGCATCTCATATTTCCAGGTTCCGATCATGTTACCGTCACGATACATGCCGTGACTTCGTAATGCCAGAAGCTTATAATACAACGCTTCATCATTGGTCGTGATTGCACCGCCTTCACCGGTGGTAATCGTTTTAACCGGATGAAAAGAGAATACTGTCATATCGGAATAACGGCAGGATCCAACCTTGGTGGTTTTATAATCAGAACCTATCGCATGAGCCGCATCCTCAATAACTATCAGCTCATTCTCAGCAGCTATCTTCGCTACTTCTTCCATATCAGCACTTTGTCCGGCAAAATGCACCGGAATCACGGCCCGGGTTTGAGCGGTTATCTTACTCTGCAGCTTTGAGCAGTCAATATTTGCCGTATCTGCTTCAATATCTACAAAATCAACCCCGGCTCCGGCATAGAGCGCACAGTTGGCAGATGCCAGGAAGGTATTGGGCGAGGTCAGCACCACATCACCGTCGCCTATTCCGGCGGCACACACCGCAAGATGCAGGGCTGCGGTACCGGTAGCGACAGCAACACAAAATTCCGCTCCGACGTAGCGTGCTATTTTTGACTCAAAACTCGACACCTGCGGTCCCTGAGTTATAAAGTCCGATTTCAATGAGTCAACAACCGCCTGATAATCAGAATCATCAAGGAGCTGACGGCCGTACCCATAAACTTTATCAGTCAATTTCATCTATCAGTTTCCGCATATCTTCGATTGAAAGCCATTCGGTGTTGTTACCACTGTGATACTCAAAATCATCACCGACACTCTTACCGCCAGCCTGGAGCTTTGAACCATTCCACCACTCAAAATCAGGCTGAATAACATAATAGCTGTCATACTCTATAGTATGTCTGGCATCCTCTCTGGAGATCATCATTTCATGAATTTTTTCTCCCGGACGGATTCCGACCTCTTTCTGCTTTAAATCCGGAGCGATAGCCGCCGCCAGATCCGGCATACGCATTGACGGAATCTTCTTCACAAACAGCTCTCCTCCAGACATAGTACTCAGTGCCGTCAGCACCAGCGCCACCGCATCCTCGAGTTTGAGCCAGAACCGGGTCATACGCATATCGGTGATAGGGAGTTCTGTAGCGCCCTGTGCCACCAGATTTTTGAAGAACGGTATAACCGAGCCCCGGGATCCGGCCACATTACCATACCTGACAACCGAGAATTTAGTATTGCCGTGACCAGCATATATATTTCCGGCAACAAAGAGCTTGTCTGAGCATAATTTTGTCGCACCATACAGATTTACCGGAGCACACGCCTTATCGGTCGAGAGCGCAACAACCCGTTCAACACCTTTATCAATGCAGGATTCAATAAGATTCTGAGCTCCCATAACATTGGTCTTAACCGCTTCAAAAGGATTATATTCACAAGCAGGAACCTGTTTTAGAGCTGCGGCATGCACTACCGTATCCACACCGTCAAGAGCCCGCATCAGACGCTCCTTATCCCTGACATCACCGATAAAAAAGCGCAGTTTTTTATTCCCTTTGAACTCAGGCATATTCATCATCATAAACTGCTTGAACTCATCCCGTGAAAAAATGACGATACGCTTAATCTCAGGATAATTTTTAAGCACTGTTTTAACAAACATTTTCCCAAACGAACCAGTTCCACCGGTTATCAGCAATGATTTTCCAACAAACATAATTTTCCTTAAAAACAAATAAAACCAGACTTACATTAAACAGATACTCGTAAAATAATGCACCAATATCAAACAATATTCAAGCACTAAATTATTGATCTTAAAACATAATGACAAAATATAATAAAGTAATTTTTCCAGAATAATTATAGCAATTGTTCTGCCATATACTATCAAAAAATAATTTTATAGCACAAACAAAAGCAAACCACCCGCCTCCAGTAGCATAATCAGCTATTATCCACAGCCTAACTCTAGCGGCGAAAGCAGGATTATCAGCTTGGAGCGTAACCTCATTCAGATCTGCAACATAATTACACAATCTTATTAAATGTTACCAATCAACATATTACACTACACATCCAATCAAACACATTCTTTAAAATCATACTGAATCCACAGCCAGTTGAATACCAGATAATGAGCTTTACTCAATTAATAATTAAAAATCACGACGGAAAGGCATAATAAATTTAATATACAGATTCGCCCAAATTACAATCCCGTAATTTAATTACATCCTGATTTAAGCCGGGATCAGCAATATACGCAAAAAAAGATCCCTATAATAACAGGGATCTTTTAAAACTACGATCTGACTTTAATCTTATTCCGCCTGAATTTGAATCACCTGCGAAATCGCGGCATTCAGCTGCGCTCTGGTAAAAGGCTTCTGGATAAAGACCCCTACCCCTTCAGACATAATAGCACCTGCCGAGCCATTTATACTATAGCCACTCGCCAGGACCGCACGAACAGCGGGATTAATCTTCTTCAGCTCCCGAAAAGTATCCTTGCCATCCATTTTAGGCATAATCATATCGAAAATAACCACATCAATTGTATTCCACTGCTCCCGGTAAATCGCCACCCCCTCGGCACCGTTAACTGCGGTCAGAACAGTACAGCCCTCATCTTCAAGCATAAGAGCCAGCAGCTTGCGAATACTCTCCTCATCCTCAATTACCAGAATATTCAGATCACTAATTTTCAGATTGTCCCGAGGACTCTGTTTGAGTGGTTGGGCGCTATCTTTAGCGGTCAACGGAATATATATTTTAAAGATGGTACCTGTTCCCAGCTCGGAATAGACATTGATCACCCCCTGATGATGCTTGACCGTACCATAAACAGAAGCCAACCCCATACCGGTTCCCTTTCCCTGTTCTTTGGTAGTGAAGAACGGCTCAAAAACACGGTTTACGTTTTCCGGAGAAATTCCACAGCCGGTGTCACTGATACTTATTTTAAAATACGCCCCGGGATGCACCTCATAAGGGATAGTCTCACAATATTCAGCATCGAGCATTTCAACACTCGTTTCAAAAGTGATTATCCCGCCCTCAGGCATTGCGTCCCGGGCATTGAGTGCCAGATTCAGCAGTGCGTTCTGGAGTAATGACGGATCACCGGTAATTAGCGGATTATGCGCTTGTAACATGGTTCGCACTTCAATCCGCTTGTCAATTGTATGCTTGAGAATTGAGCATACTTCAGTAATAATTTCATGAATATTCAATTCAACCGACTGAAAATGGGCCTTGCGCGAAAAGGTCAGCAGCTGCCTGGTAAGATCGGATGACTTTACTGCCGCCTTGATAATAGCCTGGATATATCCCAGATGCTCCTCATTAACAGTTTCTTCCGCCAGCATATCCGCATAACCGAGTATTCCAGTAAGCTGATTGTTAAAGTCATGCGCGACCCCGCCGGCAAGCTGCCCGATAGCATCCATCTTTTCAGCCTGGCTTATACGTTCCTCCAGCTGCCGCTGCTGGGTGATATCCAGATGTGTTCCGCACATACGCAGAGCCGTACCATCGTCAGCCCTGGTGACCACCCTGCCGCGATTAAGAACCCAGACCCAGTGTCCGGCCTTATGTTTCATCCGGTGCTGCAAACTGAAGAATTCCGTCTCTCCCTGCAGATGTTTTTTCAAGGTTTGACTGACCTCTTCCTTATCATCAGGATGAACGAGAGCCGCCCAGAAATCAATATTGGTGGTAATCTTCTCATTCTTATAACCCAGCATCTCTACCCAGCGTTTATCAAACCAGATCTTGCCGCTGACAATATCCCAGTCCCAGGCGCCAAGATCCGCCCCCAGCAACGCCAGCTCAGTTCGCTCCTCACTTATTCTCAGCTCTGATTCAGCCTTAAATTTTGACAAAGCCACCGCCAGATACTCCGCCAGACGTTCCCACTGCGCGATCAATTCCTGAGTAAAACGGTTATATCGCTTGTCATTCAGCTGCAACAACCCGAAGGTTTCATTACCTGAACGCAGCGGTATCAGAGCCACCGACTCATACCCGGAGCCGTTACAGCGGTTACGGGTCTTTGCCTGCCGTTCCGAATCGGTGGTACTGGCTAGAAGTTCGGTTGTGCAATTAGACCAGAAGGTACCTTTCTCTGAGAAGAACGGTTTAGCAGGATCATACCTGCCGCAGATTACGTTTCCGCACATACACTCGAGCAGCGGTTTCCCGTCCTTACCACAGACCATCCTGCCGTCAATATCATAGGAACAGAGCTTACTCTCCAGCAAGACAAATTCCTCCGGAAAGCCATGTGTCTCATAATAAGGATAGTCCCCGCCTTCCTTGAGACGAATACCCACAGCTTCACAACCGGATACACGCTGAAAAAACGTGGTCGCAGAATGAATCAGCTCTTTGAGATTTCTGCTGTTATTCACCAGATTTAAAAACTCGATTGCCGCATCCCGCTCGAGTTCCCAGACCTTTCTATCCGTAATATCGGTAATCAGCGCAATAACCGCTGGCGGATCCTCATCCGGGAGCAGCGAATACACCTTCTTCACCCAGATAATCTTCCCGTTTTTATGCACAAAGCGACTTTCTATTTCAAATCCGCTTATATCACCATTGAGCAAACTGGTTATCTGCTTAAGATTTTCAACTCGGTCTTCCGGATGAATAAAGGAAAAAAAGGACTGCTGCCGGATTTCATCCTGACTGTAACCGATCATTCTGGAAAATGCCGGATTACATTGCAGCACCGAGCCGTCAGCAGTCTCGATAATAATCCCCAGAGCCGCAAACTCATAGATACGCCCAAAGCGTTCTTCAAGTTTATGATGGGATTCCCGCTGGTACTGTTCATACTGTTCCCGCTGGAGCGAATCAGCCAGCGATCTGCTGAGTCTGGTCGTCAGTTCCACATTGGTTATCGCTACCGAAGCGGCGTCAGCCAGTGTAAACAACACCTCCATCTCCTGCTCAGAAGCCGCATGAGCAAAAGCCCAGTAAGCCCCGATTGCCGCCACCGGTTCGGTTCTGCGCACCGGAACCATTGCCAGACTTTTAACGAAGGTAGGCCGATAGGCATCCACAGGGATACGCTTATCTACAAAGATATCGGGTATAATGACTTCACATTTATTGAGCATAACCCAGCCGGAAATGCAGCTATTCAATGGGAAACGTCTACCTTTCCATAGAGGCGAAACCGCATTTTCCTCCGCATAAAAACACTTGTCACCATCACGCAGCACAAAGGTTATCCCGTCAGCACCGATCATTTCACGTGCTGAGATCCTGACCACATCCATAACTGTCTGCAGGTCTTTGGCCGAAGCTAGTTCACGAATGGCAGATACAAGGCTTACCTCTACGTCCATAACGCTATCCAATTTTTAGTTTTGACATACAATATATCTTTATTGTAAAACTGTATTTAAATTCCGTCCACATATTTTTCAGTACTGCTGCAAACTTTATTTTCCAACGGTCAAGTTATCACGTTACTGAATTTCAGCGAAATCATAACTCCAGCAACATTAATGAGATAAACCAGATATCCAATAATTATGTATTTCCTGGGTTCCCCCCCCAAAAAAATAATTTACCCGCCCAAAAACAACAACCTTCGTATTCAACCATACTCAAACGTTATACCCGCAAGATAACAATCCAGAGCTGTTACCCCGAATGACAAGCGCACACAAATATATAATATTTATCCAACAAAAAGCCTGTATACACACAGTGTATACAGGCCAGGGGAAATGAGCACCGCTCAAACTTTCAGGCGCACTATATTCCAGTCTATAATTAAGAGATACCTCAGCATACTTCGGTGCTAACCTGATACTTATTCACACAATAACAGCCCAGCCATATTTAACTGCAAAAAAACTCTCAGTTGAAGATTCGTTCCTTCGTCTGAGCATCAAAAAAATGTGATGCCCCCGGCACCGGCTCGACACTTATAATATCGCCTGGCGAGAGTTCAACCCGCTCACGCAACAGCAGCGTAATCTTCTCACCGCAGCACTCAGCCAGGACCACGATCTCAGAACCTGTATCCTCGGTAATGGTCACCTCCGCCTTGACACCATCATCCTTTGAAAGACGCAGATGCTCTGGACGTATACCGTACAGCACCTTCGGGTAAGCGGATAAATTAGCACCATCCTTCAGCGGCAGCTTGGAGCCATTGCCGGTAATAAAGAAGGCGTTTTCATTCTCCTTGATCAGCTCCCCTTCAATAAAGTTCATAGCCGGCGACCCGATAAAATTTCCGACAAACCGGTTACAGGGGTAATCAAATAGTTCACGCGGTGTTCCCACCTGTTCAACCACACCTTTATTCATCACCACGATCCGATCCGCAAGGGTCATTGCCTCTATCTGATCATGAGTGACATAAACCGTTGTAATGCCGAGCCGCCGGTGCAGCTGTTTAATTTCACCACGCATCTGAACCCGCAGCTTCGCATCAAGATTTGAAAGCGGCTCATCAAACAGAAAGACCTGGGGCTTTCTGACAATAGCCCGCCCCATCGCCACCCGCTGACGCTGACCACCGGACAGCTGCTTGGGATACCTCTGTAACAGCGGGGTCAGACCGAGAATATCCGCAGCCTCCTGCACCGCAGCTTTTATCTGTGCTTTATCAATCTTCTTGAGTTGCATGGCGAACCCCATGTTTTCAGCTACCGTCATATGCGGATACAACGCATAACTCTGAAACACCATGGCAATATCACGATCCTTGGGCTGAATATTGTTTACCACCCGATTATTGATTACAATCTCACCATACGAGATATCTTCCAGACCGGAGATCATCCGCAGCAAAGTTGACTTTCCACACCCTGACGGACCGACAAGTGTGATAAACTCTCCGTCATTAATATCCAGTGAAATACCCTTAATCACCTCTACCTGACCGTAAGCTTTATATACATCTTTTATTACAACCGAACCCATGACTAGAACCTCCAGCATAACCTATTTTCTGCAGTAAACAATTCTGAGGCCATTATATTCCGGCACCAGAATCAAAAGATCCCTACTCTTCACCAGACTTAGCAAGCGGCAGCCACACCAGCATCTCTCCAGGCTCACGATTATCCCACAAATAATACGGAATAGCTAACATCTCTATATCGCACCAGCTCGCAGGCTTCTCCCGGTACAGCTCCGTACCCCAGTCCGCAGTCACCTTGGCTCTGGCTTTTCCGGTAATTACCGTTGCACCGCCAAGCAGACCCTCACGGAACTCACTGCTGAATTCTGTAGCCGCATCAATATAAATCCTATGCAACGGGAGCTTATTATCAACCGCTTCCAGACAATAAACCAGCGGACCTCTGGCAAGTGCGATTCTATTGACATCCTGCCTGATATCGGGGTGCGGATAGAGTTTACGCACCGCCAGCGGAATATCCAGCTCAAGAATATCGCTACTCTTCCAGACCCGTTTTATAAGCAGGTACCCTTTTACCGAATTTTCAGCTATGGCTATTGCTTCACCGTTGAGTTTTGCGGTCGCACCCTCAGCCCATCCCGGTATACGCGCCGCCAGAGTAAACTCTCCAGCCCCTTCATTCTCCAGAGTAATCCGTACCGCCCCATTCCATGGATAATCCGTCTCCTGACTCAGTACGACCTTTCCTCCGCAAATCTCAAATGTCCCTGTGCTCTGACAGTACAGATTAATAGCGATAGCATCCTCAGCACAGCTGTACATATATGTTCCGATCGAGGCGACAAGTCTTGAAATGTTCGGCGGACAGCAGGGACAGCGATGCCATTCCCAGCGGTTATGAGTCCCGTCACTTGCAAGCGGATTTTCATAGAAGAATCTCGAGCCGTCCTTGGACAGACCGGATAATGCGCCATTATAAATCGCTCTCTCCATTACATCCGCATAACGGATATCAGGACCAAATCCCAGCATGCGGTGTGCCCAGAAGGCAAGACCGATAGTCGCACAGGTCTCGGCATACGCTGTATCATTGGGCAGATCATAATCTTCGGTAAAACCTTCATTATCCTTTGATGGTCCCATGCCGCCGGTGAGATACAGACGTTTGGAGGTCAGATCATCCCAGAGTTTATCCAGAGTTTCCCGCAAGCTATTATCACCAGTCTCCATCGCAACATCGGCCATCCCGCAATACAGATACATCGCCCGCACCGCATGACCGACCACCTTCTGCTGTTCACGTACCGGCAGATGCGACTGATTATACTCATGAGTATGGCTTGCAGTCAGATTTTTCTCCTCGCCGCGCGCTTTCGCCTCCAGCTCAAAGTAGTGCGGCTGCCGCCCGCGTTCATTGATAAAATATGCTGAAAGTTCGAGCCAGCGCCGCTCACCAGTCACCCGGTAAAGCTTTACCAGTGCCAGTTCTATCTCCTCATGCCCGGGGTAGCCGTGCTTCTTACCCTCTCCGGCACCAAAGACAGAATCAACATAAACCAGATATTTCTCCATTATGTCGAGAAACTTCCGCTTACCGGTAGCCTGATAGTAGGCGACAGCTCCCTCCAGCAGATGGCCGATATTATACATCTCATGGCAGTCGCGCAGATTGGTCCAGCGCTTACCCGGCTGCATCCGGATATACCAGCTGTCAAGATAACCATCCGGCTGCTGCAGTTTGTCCAGAAGCGCAATCAGCTTATCCGCCTTCTCCTCCATTTCCGCATCTCTTTTATCCGCGAGAAGGTAGGAAAAGGTCTCCAGGATCTTTCCAATATCCGAATCCCAGAACATCTGAGTCGTCTCTCCCCCCGGAGTAAGAGCAAGACGCACCTCTGGAACCGGCTGATCGATATCAATCTGCTCAAGAGTGCCGGCAGCAATGCACCGGTCGTATAATACAACCGAACTCTTTTCACGGACCGCCTGAATAATAGGTTTCCAGAATCCCCAGACCTTTACTTCCGGTATTCGTGGCGGACGGAACTGCTCGCTGAAAAGTGGTATCACCATAATATATCCTCTCAAATCTCTTAAAAATTACGTAAAAAGTCCTGGTTACCAACTGGTAACTGTTGATTACTAAGACATGTTTAAAATACTGATTATTTTACTGCCCCGGAAGTGAGTCCGCGAACATAATAACGCTGCAGCACCAGAAACAGAATAATACACGGAATCATCATGATCGTCACGCTGGCCTGAACCGACCCCCAGTTAATGCCGCCGAACTTCCCGTAACGTACAAAGGCGGCAACTACCGGCAACGTCTGCTTTTCGGTATTGTTGAGTAAAATCAGTGCCGCCAAAAACTCGTTCCAGGCATTCAGAAATGCGAATATCGCCACCGTCACCGTTCCCGGGAGGGTAAGTTTGAGCATAATTCTGGTGAAAAGCGACCAGGTAGTACAGCCATCTATCCTTGCCGCCTCCTCGATATCGATGGGCACTGCATCAAAGGAGTTGCGCATCATGAATACCGAGAACGGCAGCTGCAAAGTGGTATACACCAGAATCAGACCCAGCAGCGTATTCTGCAGATGCATCTTGGTCAGAATCAGAAATAGCGGTGTAAGCACCGACTGGAACGGTATCATCATAGTAAGCATAATAATTATAAAAAACACATTCTTGCCCCGAAACCGGAAACGCGAAAACCCATACCCGGCGAGCGAGCTCAAAAGAATCGTCAGAATGACGGTTCCGAATGTAACGGCAACACTGTTAAGAAAATGCTGAAACAGACCCGCGCCGAAGGTATTCAGTTCCCGGTAAGTATCAAGTGCCCACCCTTGAGTCGGCCAGGGTATAAGCGGCGGCTGTACCGCCTCGGTCTTGGTTTTAAATGATGAGAGTGTTACCCAGAACATCGGTGCCAGAAACAAGGCAGCCACGATAATCCCGACAACGGTTACAAACGTTCCGTTGATCCTTTTCTTAAGGGGCGGTCGATTCATCCTGCGTGGTTTTTCACTGCTCATTTCAGCGGCTCCTTATTTCTCAGAATATAGAGCTGAACAATGGTAAAAATAATCAGAATTATCATGATTACTACCGAGATGCTGGCGCCATAGCCGAGACGGAATGAGATAAACGATTTCTGATACACTTCATAGACCAGCGACATTGTCTGTTTCCGCGGACCGCCCAGGGTCACAATATAGAACTGATCAAAGGCCAGAATAGAGCCGGTAATGGACATGATAAGGGTAAGAGCCAGAGTACGTTTCATCAGCGGCAGGGTCACCAGCCGGAACCGCTGCCAGCCTGTAGCGCCATCGATCCGCGCAGCTTCATGAACCTCGGTAGGAATCGCCTGAATACCTGTAAGAAGCAGCAGCATGGTAAATCCGGCCATACGCCAGACCACAATCACAATTATCGCAAAAAACGCCAGATCATAATCGGCAATAAACTGCACCGGCTTATCTGCTATCCCCAGCCGCTGCAGCACAACACTGAAGAATCCCATATCTGGATTGAGCAGCCAGACCCAGAGAATACAGGCAGTTGCAAAACCGACTACCGCCGGCAGGAAAAAACTCGTCCGGAAAAACCCGGTCAAACGCATCGGTTTCTCCACGAATAGCGCCAGAGGAAAAGCCACGGCAAAAATGGCGATAGTTACCCAGAAAGTATATTTTCCGGTGAAAATCAGCGCATTAATAAACTCTTTATCCGAAGCCAGACGAATGTAATTTCTCAAACCGACAAATTTTGGCGTGCCCATCAGCGGCCATTTGAAAAACGACATGTAAATATCCATAATCAGCGGCGCCAGGAAAAATACCGTTACCATAATCAGGCTCGGGGCTATAAAGACCAGCGCTATCCACTCCGACTTTTTGGGAGGGTATCTGCGCTTTAATTTTTCGCGTATTACTGCGGACTTCGCTGGCGAAGTACTCCCGCTCAAACTGCTTCTGCTGCTCATATCAATCCCTTGGGGCAGTGTGAAAACTCATATCAACTATACAATAGATAAAACACCCGCTATACCCGATATAACATCATGATAGCATACTAGTAGACAATTTACACTTATACCGCACATTCTGCAAATAAATATTTACAACCTGCATATATTACGTAAGCCCTTAACGCCGGAATTTCACCTTGCCCGCAGATACAGACAATGTTAAAACCTGAAATTCTGCCGCCAGATTTATTATAAAATTCACCTGCTTCCGCCTGCGGTGCCCGACTCCGGATGTAACTTAAAATATCTTTTTACACCCGGGAACGGAACACCGCAAACACGGCGACATCAAGTGCAAACTATACTGCCGAAATTTATTACAGATTATCGTCAATCACAGTCTGGACCTCTTCCTGCGCCCGGTCTGTAAGCTCAACAATACTCTCCTTTGTAAAGAAACCGCGATTGAGCATCTCGGTCCAGGGACCGTTATTATTCAAGAACAGTTCACTGTAAACCAGGCTATAAGGTGTATGCCCTTCAGACAGAATTTGAGCAGGCATCAGATACCGGGGATCAAGCCCGGAAAGAGCTTTTTCAGCGACATCACCGCGCACCGGTATACTTCCATGCTTTGCCATGAGCGTCTGCCCCTCCAGTGAATAACACCATTTCAAAAACCGCTTTGCAGCGTCAATTTTCTTTGAACCTTTGAGGAACACGACATTATCACCACCGGCAAAGGTAGCGAAGCCGCCATTCTTTCCTGGAATAGGTGTAACCCCAAAGTCAACATTAGGATGATCATTCAGCAATACCCCGATCATAAATGTACCCGCACACATATACCCGACCTTACCGGCGATAAATCCTGTAAATCTGTTACCACCGGCATCGGTAGCCGCACTCTCCGGAATACAGCCGTTCTGAAACAGCTCCCGGTAGAACCCGATGGCTTCCCTTACCGGCTCGGTATTCAGCATTGCCTTGGTGCCATCCGCAGATAGCGAGTCACCTCCAAGCGCCCAGATAAACGGATTGAAGGTAAAAGCCAGCCAGCCGCCGCTGGCCGCACAGGTATAAAAACCGTAAACATCCTTACCGGATTTTGAAATCTTAATACACTGCTCCTTGAGTTCACCCAGAGTCTTGGCCGGCTTTTCCGGGTCAAGACCAGCCTTACGCAACACATCTTTATTATACATCAGAAATGAATCTTCCACTGAAAACGGGAGTGCAAATATCCGTCCATCCTTGCTTCCAACCTCTACATGCCCTTTGGATAAAGAGGAGAAAAATGGCAGAGACTTGGCGTAGTCGGTGAGATCTTCGAGCATATCCGCATTGATAAGCTGTGGTGTATAGATCAGATCCAGCGAGACGACATCAGGAGCCTGCCCAGCCATATACGAGGTAGCGAGCTTCTGCATCATCTCCTGCGCGGGTATAATCTGCAGATCTATCTGATCTCCGCCCAGGTCATTATACGCCTTAATCACCGGCATCATAAGATTTTCATTATCACTTCTCACCCACATACTGACAGTATCCCCCGCCATAATACTACCGGCACCGAGTACAAACAACAAACCAGCAAGGATCATACAATATCTGCTTAACCCTAATTTTCCTGTAATCTGCATAACACATCTCCTGCTACCATAATCAAATTTAAAATTATCTCACCAACAATAGACACACATTAACACCACATATCACACATATTCTAAACTGTTGCAACCAGTTTTCCTATATTTACTCTACACCATTAATTGACTTGACACAATGGCTACACATACCAATAATATATCCAAACTGAACATTTCAAAATAAAAACTTTATACGGAGGATGAATAATGCCCCAGAAAGATCTAAACGCTAATTTTGAATTAATGGATTTAAAAAAGGGCTGGCAGCGTTTTTTTCCTATCTCCGGCACGCCCTACTCCATTCTGGCAGAGTTTGGAATTATCTGCGCCGGCATGAGCTTTCACCGCCCAGTCCTCGATATCAGCCGCCTGAATTTCAACCAGCATAGCGCTTATTTCTGTGTCTCCGGCCAGTTCAATTATCTTACACCTAAAGGCGCAGGTGCCATCACCACCGGTGATGTCTGGCTGGTTCCCGCATTATACCCGCACCGCTACTGGGTGGAGGATAGCTGTAAATACATCTGGGTACATTTCCAAAACAACGAATATTGGCGTAATTATTATAACTGCGGCGAGAAAAAAATCATCTCACACCGCATCAATCATCTCGAGCATATCGCGCAGGCCATGCTGGAATACGCAGAATGCTGGAATGATCAGGAGGTGATGGAAGGCTGGGCCAAGATGCTGGTCATGCTGCTGAGACTGGAGCTGATAGAACCGAATGACAAGCTCAGCCGGCTGCGGACAGTGCTGACCAAGGCCTGGCATGAGGTGCATCTCAATCCAGCGAAAGAGTGGCGTACTCAGGAGCTTGCCGAACTGGCGCACATGTCCCTCACCCATTTCAACCGTTCGATGAATCAGGTATATGCCACCTCCGCCCGCGGTATGCTTACCCATATCCGCCTCGAAAAAGCGATCAACCTCATGCGCAAGACCAACTTTACCCTTGACCGTATAGCGGAGATGACCGGTTATTCCTCAGGTTTTGCGCTTTCAAAAGCCTTCCAGCGAGTCTACGGCGATAGCCCGCGTCAGGTCTGCAAACTGCAATAACCGCCACCCGAGTTTCCGGTTCGTATACTACCTGACAGTACAGAGCGTTCCCAACACAATTATAATCTCAAAGCAGCGCCTCGATAATCCAAGACTCCGGCGCTGCGCTGTTTCCAGACAGCGCAAAACCAGCAGTTACCCTGTCAAAACCTCTGCCGCAACCTTACACTACAAAATTCTCTAAGATTACCCAGGAACATCCTGCTCCGGCGCTGCCACACCAGCTAATCATAAAATCTGCTTATCACGCCGAAAACCCTCTTCTGAAACCGGCAATATACCCGTACCAGAACCGCTGCAACAAACAAAGTAAAAACCACCAAGGCATAACCCCATACCCCCATTTAAAACCTCAAGCTGTATACTGCCACAGCTGACCTAACCACAACCCCAGACACTACCTGACCGGCATTAAACAAAAAAGCCCTGTATACACAGAGTATACAGGGCAGAAAAAATTGGCATTCCCATGGGGATTCGAACCCCAGTTTACAGACTGAGAATCTGTCGTCCTGGACCAGGCTAGACGATGGGAACATCTCTAAAAATTTAATAATGCAATAATACCAAAACTGTCTTTAATGTCAATAATCTTAATCTGATTTTCACCCTATAATTATACAGTACTTGCTAATCAGTATTTAACTATTTACAAAATAACGGTTTACAGCACAAAAGACTAATATACCTTTTACAAATAACCTTCTGAAAACTCCACTGCCATGAGAATTTCAAACACGTACTAGAGAAATAGCAGCAGACTCAGGGCCATAACCGCCATCCCCGCAACCAGACCATAAATACAGAGATGGTGCTCGGCATACTTCTCCGCAGTAGGCAGCAGCTCATCAAGAGAGATAAAAACCATAATCCCCGCCACCCCGGCAAACAGCATACCGAATAAGGCCGGAGTAAACCAGCGCATAAATACAAAATAACCCAGCATCGCCCCTACAGGCTCGGAAAGACCGGAGGCAAAGGAGTAAGCGAATGCTTTCTTTTTGCTCCCGGTGGCATAATACACCGGAACTGAGACCGCAATACCTTCCGGGATATTATGGATTGCAATCGCTACCGCGATAGCTATACCCGCAGACGGGTCCTGCAACGCCCCGGCAAAGGTAGCCAGCCCCTCAGGAAAATTATGTATTCCAATAGCCAGCGCCGACATCAGCCCCATGCGCATCAGCTTCTGAGACTTTCTCGTACTTACTTTTCCCGGCACCATCTCTTCGGCATTATGTGCCTCATGCGGATTCTCGACTGAGGGCACAAGCTTATCAATAAGCGCGATAAGCAGCATACCAAGAAAAAACGCCCCTACTGTCACCCAGTTTCCGACCTTCGGACCAAAGACATTCTCCGCCGTCAGTTCAATTCGGGCTTTCTGGATAATCTCAACAAACGATACGTAAAGCATCACCCCCGCACTGAACCCCAGAGAGACAGAGAGAAATTTCGTATTTGTCTTTTTGGCAAAGAACGCCAGCGCACTGCCGATACCGGTAGAAAGACCGGCAAGCAGCACCATTAGAAACGCCAGTAGAACATTATCCTGATACATTCTGTCACTCCCTTCCCCAAAGTTCCTTCAAAAATTCCGAGTTATAATACGACACTGCACTGCAAGAGGCCGCTGCTACATGAAATTAGGACTCACCGCCGCCTCTTCAAAAGTCATAATATTATTCAGTACCGCCACCGCCGAATCCAGCAGATGCATACAGACTGCCGAACCGGTTCCCTCACCGAGACGGAAATCAAGGTCCAGCAGCGGATCAAGTCCCAGATACTCCAGCATCACCTGATGCCCAAGTTCAACGCTTTTATGTGCTGAGATCATATACTCCTTGGTTACAGGCGAAAGTGTCGCCGCGATCATCGCTCCGGCGGTTGAAATGAAGCCGTCCACGACCACCGGCTTGCCATAAGCCGCCGCTCCGAGAATCACTCCGGCAATACCTCCGATCTCATATCCTCCGACCTTGGCCAGCACATCCACCGCATCGGTCTTATCAGGATTCCGGCGTGTCACCGCTTCCTGAATGACCCTGGTCTTCCGTGAAAGCGCCGGATCATCAAGTCCGGTTCCCCTGCCGGTAACCTCATCCGCGCTGAGTCCGGTCAGTACCGCACAGATGGCGCTCGACGGTGTAGTATTACCGATACCCATATCGCCGGTAGCAAAGACATCATACTTCTGCGCATGATCACGGACAATCTCAATGCCGCCCTCAATTGCCCGCACCGCCTCGTCGCGGGTCATAGCCGGTTCCTTATAAAAATTCTTCGTTCCCGGACCGACCTTCTTATCCAGCAGCCTTCCTTGCAATGCGGAGAGATCAGCCGCCACTCCGAAATCCGCAATCAGGACATCCGTACCAGAGACCTCACACAGAGCATTTATACTTGCACCGCGGTTTATAAAATTCTTGACCATCTCAATCGTCACTTCCTTGGGAAAAGCGCTCACCCCTTCCTCGACAATGCCATGATCGCCGGCACAGGTAACGACTACCCGGCGTTTCACCGGTGGCTGCATACTGCCGGTCATGCCTGCCAGATCCAGCGCCAGATCCTGCAGCTTGCCGAGTGACCAGTGGGGTATGGCCAGCTGATCCAGACGCTGCTTGGCTTGTGCTTTAATCTCCTGATTCTGCGGTTTAATTCTGAGTAAGGTCTCTTCAAGTAATCCCATAATATTGTCTTTCTATCTAAATATAGCCGAAATAAACTATAAAAACACTCTGTCCAGCAACAGCTCCAGATACTCTGCGGTACGCTGCAGCTGCGCTAATTCGGATAATATCCGGTCCCGGCTCTGAACATATCCCTCTACAGACTCGAGTCCTGCTGAAAAATGCTCAAGATTATAACGCACCAGCCGGGGATCATAATCCAGATGAAACTGGATCCCTAAAATTCTCGAACCACGTGCAAACGCCTGTACACTGCAGAATTCTGAGACCGCCAGCAGTTCAACCTCCGGCGGCAGCACACACCTGTCACTATGCCACTGAAAAGCTCTGAATACCTCCGGCAGTTCACCGAGCAGCGAAGAATCTGCATTACGCTTCACGCGGCTGATATCTGTAAATCCGATCTCCCGCGCCGCCCCGGACTCAACCCTGCCCCCGAGAGCCGCGCAGAGCAGCTGAGCGCCGAGACAGATCCCTAGTATCGGCAGGTTAGATGCAACGGCCTTCGTCAGCCAGTTCTTCTCAAGCCGCAGCCAGGGGTATAGAGCTTCATCATAGATCCCCATCGCCCCGCCGAGAACAACGATACCTCTGACTAAATGCAGTTCCGGCAGTTCTGCCCCCTCATACAGCCGCACCCGGCAGAGTTCCACTCCCCGTTTCTCAGCCCAAGAGGCCGCCAGAGCGCCATTCTCAATGGCATTATGCATGATCATATACAGCTTGGTCATCAATCTCACAACACTTTTTTAACAGCAATTGACTTAAGTCAAGGTAATGTCCCACCCCAGATGGTATTATCTGATTATAAGCTTGAAACTGATTCTTGGCAACCAGCAAATCAGCAACAGCCGATGAAATATTAACTAGCTACAGATATTTTTTTAGGTACAATTTTTTTTTATTAAATTATAATGATAGTACATGCACCATCTTATATGTACCTTGTCCTTATTATTTTCACCCGAAAGGAGCTACTATGTTTTGTTATCAATGTGAACAGACAGTAAATTGCCAGGGATGTCAGGGAAAGCAGGGAGTGTGTGGCAAGCCTGCCGATGTCGCAGACCTTCAGGATGTGCTCAATGAACTCGCAAAGGGAATAGCCTGGCTGCAGGTCAAGGCAGACAACAGCGATTTAACAGTCAGCAATTATCTCGTCGACGCATTATTCACCACCGTAACCAATGTTAATTTCGATGAATCCCGCATTCAGGAACTGCTTCTGGCCGGAGCCGGAATCAGAAAAGGTCTGAGTGCCGATACTGCTGATGCTATTGCCGGGGTTAAACTTGAGATTTCAGACAACATAGCTGAAAATATAGATACCGCCAAGAGCGTCTCCATAACCCGCAGACAGGAAAAATTCGGCCCGACAGTCTCAGGACTGCAGGAGGTTATCTTCTACGGCCTCAAAGGTGCCGCCGCCTACCTGCACCATGCCCGCGTTCTCGGAGTCGAGGATAAGGCGGTTTACCGTAAATTTGCCGAAATTCTTGCTTTCCTGGCAGCGGAACCCGCTACGGTTGCTGATCTGCTTGCCAACGCTCTGGCAACCGGTGAACTGAATTATAAAGCTATGGAAATGCTCGACAAAGCCAACACCGCCGCCTATGGTGATCCCGAACCAACAGAGGTCAGCGTTACCCCTAAAGCCGGGAAATGCATACTTGTCTCCGGTCACGATCTTAAAGATCTCAAAGATCTGCTTGAACAGACCGCCGGCAAGGATATTAATATTTATACCCACGGCGAAATGCTGCCGGCTCTGGCTTATCCCGAGCTCAAGAAGTATCCGCACCTTGCCGGCAACTACGGTGGAGCCTGGCAGGATCAGCAGAAGGAATTTGCCGCCTTCCCCGGAGCCATTCTGATGACTACCAACTGCATCCAGAAGCCGACCCCTGAATACCTCAAACGCATCTTCACCACCGGTCTGGTAGCGTTCCCTGATGTCAAACATATCGGTAAAGATAAAGACTTCACCCCGGTTATCGAGGCGGCTCTGGCCGCGGAAGGCTTCACACTTGATGCTCCGGAAAAGAAGATTCTTATCGGCTTCGGTCATAACGCCCTCGAAGCAGCAGCTCCGGCGGTAGTTGAAGCGGTAAAGAGCGGCGCGGTAAAGCACTTCTTCCTTATCGGCGGCTGTGACGGTGCCAAGAGCGGCCGGAACTACTATACCGAACTGGCGGAGAAGGTACCGGGAGACTGCGTTATCCTCACCCTCGCCTGCGGTAAATACCGTTTCAATAAACTGGAATTCGGTAAAGTTGCGGGTCTGCCAAGACTGCTCGACATCGGACAGTGCAATGACGCCTATTCCGCAGTGCAATGCGCACTGATGCTGGCAAATGCCTTTGAATGCGGGGTAAATGATCTGCCGCTCTCCATTATCCTCAGCTGGTACGAGCAGAAAGCGGTAGCAGTACTGCTCAGCCTGCTCTACCTCGGTGTCAAGAATATCAAACTCGGCCCGACGCTGCCGGCATTCATCAGCCCTGAAGCGCTGCAGGTTCTTGTCGACACCTTCAATATCGGTCCGACAACAGACGCCCAGACCGATATCGCAGCTGCTATCGCCTGAAATCGCAGAGTATAATTTTATAAATTCGCACCTGCCCGCAGCGGAGTCATCTCCGCTGCGGGCAGTTTTATACACCTGGCTGCGAAGAGCCATTGATTACCGATAAAATTCATGTATTATATTTTTATACTGTTTTTCGGTGCTTGAAGCTTTTGCTAAAGACAGTTCTGAAAATATTAATCACTTAGAATAAAAAAACACCGCAGAGAGGAGCCGGATGGATACCAAAGCTGAATTTGCCCGCAGAAAGAGAGCCATAAGTATTATTCTGTTTATTATCGCCTGCCTGATGCTCTCACTGTTTTTTATCCGCAATACTATCTGGGACATTGCAGTAGTCGCAATAGCGGCAATACTGGTTTTGATCTGCCGGCGTCTCAACCGCTGCCCGCAGTGCCAGGCAAAAATTCATAATGATGAAGCCAGTACCTGCGAGAGCTGCGGCTGCCAGCTCAAAGACTGATTTATTCTTCCAGAACTTGCTGCAACCGGCATTACCCCGAATTCACCGGGCAGCACCGAGTTTCAGCGCGAAGCCGGTGAATACTCATGGGAAAGCTGCTCAAGCTCCTTCTCGGTTCTATTGACGCTGATTCCCTCAATTATAGCATTCACGTTACCGCTGTTAACTCCGATAACATTGGCATACATCATCCAGTCCCGCTTACTCAGACCGCTAAAACTGCGCCTGTGCATTTTAAAGACATAAGCCCGACTCAATCCCAGCGCTATTTCTGCGGGGATATCAGTATATACCGCAGCCACCGCCTCACCCTGCTTTACCGCCAGCAGCAGCTCCGCACTACCGCCGATTCCCGCCACCTTAATCTTACCGGTCATATTATGAGCCTTCAGCGCATCTATAACTCCCAGCGCCACACTATCCGTAGCCACCCAGACACCTGAGAGATCAGGATACCTGCTCAGCAGCAGCTCCATCTGCTCATAGCCGCTCTCGCGACTGCCGTCAGCCTTCACCTGTTCAACAAGTCTGATCTCAGGATAATTAGCAAGTACCTTGTATAGCCCATGTATTTTACCGCTATGCTCCAGCATTATACCCGGCCCCATTATCGCCGCTATTTCCCCCTTACCGTCAATCGAACTCGCCAGTTCCCTGCCGGCATAGATACCCTCAGCCACCAGATCATATGCAATATGACCCACCCAGAATTGATACTCACCAAATTTTGTGCTGCTGTCTTTTATCAGCCAGGAAACCCAGTAAACCCGGTTTTTCTCCAGAATCGCAGCGATTCTACGGGTATACTCGGTATTACAGCCATTGACTAGAAATATAATATTCCCCTGCGTACGCTCGATCAGCCGCTGCATATCCGCCAGCTGCCGCTCATAATCACCGTCACAGATAATGGTTGCCGTTCGTACGCCACTCACCGCAGTGAACAGTCTTCCGCCCTCAATGCATTTCTCTGGCCATTTATCCAAAACGGAACCCGCAGCAACCACCGCCAGACAGTCATCCGCAGCCGGTAACATACCCTGCTGCAGAAGCATAAATCCAACCAGTAATAGACTCCAGCTCCAGTAGCGCATAAGTATCCGCATCCTCATGACAGACAAAAAAAACTCTCCGGTAACAATAGGATAGCGTATTATCCAGAATATTACCAGAGAGTCAGAATAAAAGATTAATTTTTATTTTACGGCTAATCTGTAACCTTGAGCCAGCCGCCATCGACTGAATAATTTGAACCCAGAGTATAACTTGCACACTCTGAAGCCAGGAAGAGATAGGTTGCAGCGACCTCTTCAGGACTGGAGAAACGTTTGATAGGAGCATTCTCAAGCGCGATGCGGTCAAGGAACTCATCTGGAGTTATGCCCTCTTTCTGACAGAGAATACCCGCGGTTTTACGCCAGTCAGGAGTCAGAACCAGCCCTGGGCTGACGGTATTTACCCGGATATTATCACCCACTACCTCATTTGAGAGGCACTTGCCGAGCATTAGCAGAGCAGCCTTGGTCACATTATAAATCGGTTCATATCCCAGTGGCTGCTTGGCACAGATACTGGCGGTATTGATTATCGCACCACCACCGCGTTTACGCATATAAGGGATAAAAGCTCTGGCGGTACGGATGGCCGCCATCACATGCAGATCCCATACCTGATACCATTTTTCATCAGGAGCATCCATGATGGTCTCTTCAGTACCGACACCGGCATTATTGATAAGTATATCCACACCGCCGAATTCCTTCTCGACAATGTCACGGGCAGCAGTGATCTGCTCTGGAACGGTAACATCAACAGACAGACCCAGAGTCTTTACACCAAATTCAGTAGCGATCTTTGCTGCTTCCTCTTCCACACGCTCCTTGTTACGCGCACACATGATAACCTCAGACCCTTCACCTGCAAAAGCTCTGGCCAGACCCAGACCGATACCGACACTACCTCCGGTGATAAAAACCTGCTTACCCTTCAACTTCAAATCCATAGCACTTCCCTCCAAATTTCAGAATTAATAAAAAACACAGAACTGCAGCAAACCCACCTAATCTCAGTGCTTTATTTCTACCACCTCCGGCAGATCAGCAAAGACTAGATCTTCATCACCGGTTTTATCTTTGAATATTACCAGAACTCTGGCCATCTTTTCAGTCAGTGGGAAAAGTATCCAGTGCCAGCATCCGGGATCCATCATCAGCACGGTACCCTGCTTGACCTTGAACGCCTTGACCTTATCCATTTCCGGAGCGGGAGTATGTCTGGGAGCAACGCAAAGGACATAATCCTGCTGTACCGCTACGAGGATCTCGACCGTTCCCACATGATGCTCCATCTTCTCAACAACCATTTCACGCGGACGGCAGAGCAGCATACCCGAGCAGCCAGCACCACCGATAGCAAAGCCCTCAGAGGTTCCGGTCCAGGTAAAATCATCACCTGCAGCCAGAGGATTAAAATCCGCAATATCATCCAGGGTCAGAATTTTTCCATAAGGAGCAAATTCTGCCGCCGATAATTCAACACTTTCTATTTTCATAACAACTCCCAAAAACTATCAGTACAACAACACACAAATAAACATACTAACTGTACAACTTATCCTGCTCAAAGAATTTCGATAACAGATAAAGCCCCGCTCCGCGGACACCGCGATCAATCCCGAACTTGGAAAAACATATTCTGGTATCACGTTTCATAGTAAGCAGCGTCATATTATCAACCTTCTCCTTGACTTCACCCAGAAATCTCGCACCAGCATCATTGTAAATTCCCTGAATTATTATCATCTCAGGGTCATTAACCATGATCAGATTATTTATACCCCGGGCAAAATAAGTGGTTATTTTATCCATAACCTCTATTGCCAGCCGATCTCCGGCATTCTGGGCATCAAAGAGATCCTGCGGATGCAGCTGCTTAAAATTATGCAACGCAGAATCCGGATATTTTTCACGCCCCTTTTCAATCAGACGCAAAACATTACGCCATGAGACTTCCGCCTCGAAACAGCCGTTACCGCCACAGATGCAGTTACAGCCGTCAGAGGTATTGACCACCATATGACCGATCTCACCGGCAATATACTGCGTACCATGGCTCAGCCTGCCGCCGGTAATCAGACCACTGCCGACCCCCTCCTCCAACGCGTCGACAGTCGCAAAATCTTTTACACCTACCGCCGCTCCCTCCAGCATCTCGATAAATGCCTGATAGCGGTTGACGTTATCGGTATACAGCGGGATCTCCCGGCCTATACGTTTCTCCAGTTCACTGCGAAACGGAAGATTACTCTGCCAATAGGTAAAATGCGGAGAATACTTCAAAACCCCGGTAGCACAATCAACAATTCCCGGCAGCGCCAGAACTATTGCATTGATCTGCCCGTGTCCCCGATCCTCTCTGAATCTTGTTGTATACTGTACCAGCAGTTCAAGCACTTCATCAAAACTTACCCGGTGCTTCAGATGCACAAATTCAGATTCAACGATCTCTCCCCGGAAATTCAGCAAAGCCCCGTTTATAAAATCAGGCCCGACATGCAGCGATATTACCAGTGAATAACCCTCATCAAAACGATACAGCAACGGCCGTTTACCGCCCTCTTCCGTAGAAGTCCCTTTTCCCACCTCCTTGACCAGCCCCAGAGCGCTGTAATGGTCAAGAACCTTTTTAATAGTAGGTTTGCTGAGCTCGGTAATCTTCGCCAAATTGGCAATTGAGATCTCTTGAACCGTACGTAAAGTATTGAGAATTAAAAACCGGTTATTCTGTTTGAGCGACCTAGTGTTGTCATCCGTAATCATCATAATATTAATTTACCTCAGAAAAAATCTTAGTCAAGTTATTAAATTGGTTTTAATAACTATTTTATTAATTAACCCGAAAAAATTACACCCACAATATAATTCAACTACCACTATACCCTAAAAAAACCGCAATAAACGCTAAAAACAAACACAAAATGTTAATCAATAATAAATTATACAAATTAGCCACATAATTACAATGCTGTAACAATCAGTGCAACTCTACAAATTATTATCTTTTTTTTTATAAAATTAAACGGCATCACATTTAACCTGTAATATTTCAAACAATTCCAAGATAAATATCTTCGTATCAACCGGCAGTTATTATTTTTACACCGCTAAACCACAGCAGACCATTGCCAACAGCAACAGCCCCAAACCAGAACAAGCTGATACTCGGGTAAAATATGCTAAAACACCAGATGTTGACTGAAAATATTGCTTGTCAGAGTGCGGAATCAAGCTGGAAGAATTTGATAATATTCCTGAGCTTCGCAGCTTCCCGCTCCAAAGCGGCAGCCGCCTCCGAGGTGTTCTCGGCGTTTACCGTATTTTTCTGGGTTGTTCCGTCTATCTGCTCAATTCCGATCTGAATCTGAGATATCCCTTGTGACTGCTGGGTACTGGCTGCTGCAATATTTGCCGCCAGCTCGGACAGCTGATTCACCGCCTCGACAATTCTGGAGAACGACTCACTGGTACGCTCCGCCAGCTCCAGGCCATTACGCACCTTGGCCTTCGATCCGTCAATCATCACCGAAATACTCTGTGCAGCGTTACTGCTGCGGTTGGCCAGAGTGCGCACCTCTTCTGCGACCACGGCAAATCCTTTGCCATACTGACCAGCACGCGCTGATTCCACCGCCGCGTTCAACGCCAGCAGATTGGTCTGAAAAGCGAGATCATTAATGGTTCTAATAATATTACCGATATCGGAAGAAGAAGAAGATATATCATTGATAGCAGTATCAAGGTCGGACATGCACGCCACCCCCTCAGCAGCCAGCTTCCGTGCCGATGCCGCCAGCACATGTGAATCTTCAGCATTTCCGGCATTCTGATGTATCTGTTCACCTATCTCCTGTATTGATGAATTTACCTGCTCCAGACTGCTGGCGGAAGCAATCGCCGCCAGCGACAGCTCCTTACTGGCACTGGCGATATCCTCAGCCCCGGTATTAATCTCGAGTGCGGAACGACTTATCTGAACGATGACACCGGTTATATTCTCGGCCAGATCGGTGATCGACCGCTGCAGAATCTGCTGCTGCTCGGTCAGATCCTTGAACGCAGACCCGAGCACCCCGATCTCATCACCCCGGCCGAGGTATCCCGAATTTGCAAGTATCTCCTGAAAATTATCCTGTGAACAGGGAATGACCACATTCAGTTCTCCCGCGGCGATCGCTCCGGCAGCAGCAGCCAGCATACGGTTCTGCGCCGCCACCTTCTGAGCGATACCGGAGATAACCCTAACCGGTCCGGCTACCAGCCTGCCAAACCAGACGGCAAACAGACTTCCAAGCACCAGAAAAATTCCCGAAATCAGCAGAAACATCCGCCGCATGGTATAAATATCCGCATATATTTCGTCCTTTTTATCCGCGACTACAACTACCCAGTCTGTAGCCGGTATCGGTGAATAACCTACAAATATATTATCACCGCCAAAGGAATACTCACCCGATCCCGACTCATGCTTGAGCATCCTGTCAAGCACCGCCGCGAGGGAGTCATACTCCGGATGATTCTTCGCCTCTTTGATAAAATTGGTGAAATTAAGTACATAATCAACATTACGGTGGGCGATTATGCCGCCCTCAGAATTGATGATATAGGCATACCCTTCCTGCCGGAACCGCATCTTCCCGGTAATTTCCGAGAGAAATCCCGCATCCAGGCGGGCTATCAGCACCTGAATAATATTACCCGAATTATCCTTTATGGGAGTAGCCAGCATTATTACCGGTTTTCCAACGACCCGGCTCATAATCACCTGCGAAATATTGGTTTCACCCGCAAACGCCTTCTTGACATAATCACGGTCTCCCAATTGCGAAGTCTTCCCGCTTATATATCGCGCCGTGCCATCGGGATCAACAACACCCATCGTCAGATACCCCAGACGCTTCGTCTCTTTCTCCAAAAGTGGTGACTGCTGCTGCCAGTCGCCGGTCTTAATCAGCCTTCTAAAGGCGACCCCTTCAATTGCGAGGTAATTTTTTTCCAGAAAAAGCTGCACATAATTTGCTGTTTCACGAGCCAGCATAGGCAGGCTGGTCTCAACAATATTGTGATACATAGACTTTGAAAACAGACTGAATAAAATCAGACCAATACCAACACAACAAGCTATAAGAATTGAAATTATCCCTATAATTAGCTTGCTTTTAATACTTACCGCACGCACAGAAGCTGCCATTATATTCTACCTTTTTACACTTAACCCGATTATAGCCCAAAGTATACAGGGGCTTTAATCATGTGCAATAGCAGCTTCATTAGGATTATGTTAGCATCATATCTCAACCTTCTTCTGCATAATTTCAGGATATCCATATAGATGCACAGAAATTAAGATAACCTTATTAAATTATAATTCACAGAACTCCATAATAAACTGCAAGCATAATTTCTACAGATAAATCCAATATAAATATAATCCCTTATTTGCATTAACATTATATTTGATAATATTAAGAGTGTCCTGCAATTTACATTTATTTTAAACAAAATTATAATACAACAGCATAAATCAGCAAAAAAATCCAGATTTCATAATGCATTCTTATTATTAAATTTAGAATTTTTACAAAAAAAAAATCAGTGTAACAATACACTGATTTTTAAAAAACTCGAACAGAGACCTGAATTCAGGCTATAGTAGCTCTGATTTTTTTCACATAGGGAAATAAGTTTTTACCCGGGCAGACAGTACTGCGTAATTCCCGATGACCGTAAAGCTGGCTGGCCGGAATGTCATACCCGGTCATCAACGCCCGGCAAAGCTGCTCCAGACACGCCACCTGCGGGCCTGTAGGCTCCTGAATCTCAAAATTTCCCAGGCACATAATCCCGATATTATGACTGTTATTGCTCTTGGCATGTGCGCCCTGATAACGAATATCCCGCCCCTGCCAGACCCTGCCCGCGCGGTCAATAATATAATGATAGGCAATATCACCCGCACGCAGCACCTTGAAGTGAGTCTTCTGTATCTTGCAGAGCTCCTTCTGCACCTCTGCCACCGAATTTGAAAAATCAGGCTGCGGATTTCCTTCATGATGCACTGTAATCCGCTCAACCCCATTCATTGGCTTCATCCTGCTGGCAATTACCGGTCTTGCATGCCACTGCGAGCGTGAATATGCCAGTATATGCCCATTGTCTTGCTGCGGTTGCACCTGATTCAGAGCAGAATCCTGCAACGTGACCTCATTCCTGCGAACCGCACTATGCGTACTCGGTGTATAACGCCTGACCCGTCCTCCTGCAGCATAGTCATGCTCTGGAAAAGGACCGCCGGAAAGAATATCACCATTACATAGACGTTCCTTATATGCCGCACTCATCCCGGAACCGTCATTACTCTTACTGCAGCCTGCAAGCGTTCCCAATGCAATGACAGAACCGCAGAATTTCAAAAAATTTCTTCTATCCATCAAATGATTATCCATCAAAAGTATTCGTAAATAAAATGTCTTTTACACTATCGTCAATTACCGGCATTAAATCCTCAGCTTTTGATATTTTCGCTCAAAGTTGAGGTCATCGCTCACACCTTGAAAATTCCGGAATCAACGCCGGGTATAGCTTCTTCAGCTAATACAAAATTTCATAACATCGCTACCGACACCGATATCAGTGCAAGGAAATAATTATAGCGGCCACAAAAAGCCAGAGCGCCACCGTGCATATAATTATAAACTGCTCTTTTCTAATGCGATAGCAGAGAAAAACAGGTGATTTGCTATTGAATTAAATGCAGTTTATGTTATAAATGTTAGGCTGAAGTTAGGTTTAAATTAGCAAAAAAAGCTTAATGCCTATAACATTAACGTGCTAATATGCGATCGCAATCTCACAATTTATTTGTTTCATAAAAAGTTAAAGGCGATCCCTGATAAGGCTTTTCGTTATACGGCAAAAAAATAACGCCAATACATTATATTTAACCGTAACTGCAGACAGCTGTCTGCACTTATATAATTCAACATAAAAAACCAGTAAGGATCTCAGATGTCACTGAAAACTTTAGCAAAAGCAGTAGTATTTGGCCTGATATTAATGACTTTCGGCTGTGGTGAAGAAGAAATTATAGTCCCGGAAAAAATTACCCTGATGAATGATTCCTGCGTTACAGCGGGTATTAACAATACGGTAGACATCAAGGTCACAGTTACCGGTAAGCAGAAAGACAACCCGGACAGTTCTTCAAATATTCCCGCACCGAATATTCATCTTGTCTGGAAGGTGACACGCAAGCCGGATAATACCGACCCGCTTATCAGCAAACCCGAGGTCAACACCGATGCCGGCGGTGCGGCTGCAGTTTCACTTACAGGCATAACTAAAGAAGGGGTCTATATCGTTGAAGGTCGGGCTCCGCAATATCCCTGGCTCAAACCGGTGACATTAACCATTCTAGGCGGCATAACCATTACCGGCAATAATCAGGATGGCTGGGCCGACAGCTCCCTGGAGCATCCGGTTATATTTACCGCTACCGACAGCAACGGCAAACCGTTGAAAGGGATTAAATTCTCCTTCGACCTGCGCAAGGCTCCCAAAGGTGCCAAACTCTTCACCAGTGCGGGCACGACTGATCAGGATGGAAGTGTCTCTTTAGGGGTGAAACTCGGCAGCAAGCAGGGTGCTGGAGAAGTCGGTGTGAGCATTGTCAGTGCTCCCTGGACCTTTGAGGACGTTGTACCTACTCTCAAGGTGAAATTCTTCACTCTTGATATCTGGAGTGTTATTCTCGGCGTCGCCGGCGGTCTGGCAATATTTATCTATGGTATGCGCCTGATGAGTGACGGCCTCTCACTTATCGCCGGTGATAAGCTGAAAGGGCTCCTGAACTTTCTCACCCGCAACCGTTTTGCCGCAGTTGGTATCGGAGCGGTTGTAACCGGCTTTATTCAGAGTTCGAGCGCCTGCACGGTAATGGTTATAGGTTTTGTAAATGCCGGACTTATGAGTCTTGAACAGGCAATAGGTGTGGTTATGGGTGCCAATATCGGTACCACTATCACCGCCCAGATGCTCTCGTTCAAACTGACCTCGCTGGCACCGATTGCCGTCAGCATCGGAGTACTGCTGGCAGTCACCTCCAAAAAGAGCAATACGAAATTCATAGCTCAGATTCTCATCGGTTTCGGCCTGCTCTTCTTCGGAATGGAGATGATGTCAGGTCCGCTCAAAGAGCTTAAGGATGCCTCAAGCGTAAAGAGCATCTTTCACGGTCTCAGCTGTATTCCGAATGCCTCAGGCATAGTGCCGCTCCTGCCGTTTATCAAGGCAATCATTGCCGGCACCCTGCTCACCGTTATAGTCCAGAGTTCCAGCGCGTCCATCGGTCTGCTGCTTACCCTTGCGGGAGCCGGTCTGCTCGATGTCTATGCCGGCTTCGGAATTCTTCTGGGCACCAATATCGGTACCACTATCACCGCTATCCTTGCATCAATAGGATCTACCAAAACAGCCAAACGCACCGCCTGTGCCCATGTTATCTTCAATATAGCCGGTACGTTAGCGATGATAGCACTGCTCAATGTGCATTATAATTCTAAACCGATCTTCCTCGAGTTCGTTTCCGATTTCACCGCCGGCGACCCTTTCAGCGGCGAAAATCTTCCCCGCTTCCTCGCAAATGCCCATACTATCTTTAATATAGTATGTACCGCGGTATTTATCTGGCTGCTTGGGCCACTGGCCACACTGACCAGAATGATTGTCACCGACAAGACCAAGGGTGAAGGAGAATTTCAACGTAAAGCTCTTGATCCGCGTCTGCTGGCGACCCCGGCAATCGCTCTGGAACAGGCATGGTACGAAATATCAATAATGCTTGAAAAAGGTCATAAAGCCATTACGACCAGTTCCTCATCAATGCTCAGCCATCAGCAAAACGGCATCACTCCAGATCAACCAATACCAGATATCAGCAGTGATGAAGATTTCAAGGCCATCTCGAAAGAAGTAAGCCTGCTGGAGACCGATGTTGACAACCTTCAGACCGCGGTTACCGACTATGTTACCGGAATATCACAGGAGGTGCTCACTCAGGAACAGGGTAGAACCCTGCCGCGCCTGCTGCATGCGGTCAATGATGCGGAACGAATAGGCGACCACTCCATGCACATTCTCAAGCTTTCACGGCGCATCCGCAAACGCGGTCTAAGCTTTACTCCGGAAGCTATACACGAACTCCAGGATATACTGAACCTTATCAACACCCTGTTCAACATGACCAACGAAAAGCTGAACATTGCCTCAAACTCTTCCGAGGCCCATGCCCTCACGCTGGAGCAGAAACGTAAAAAGTTTGAAGATGCCAAGGCGGTTGCCAGCCAGCTCAAATCCAAGGTCAACAGTTACCGCAAGACACATGTCGCCAGACATGAAAGTGGCGACTGTGATATCCGCTCAGGTGTCATCTATCTTGACATGCTGCAGAATCTCAACCGCGCCGGCGGTCACCTTTTCAACATCATCCAGGCAATTGATAACCGTTAGCCGAGCAAGGTCTCAAAGACTTTTTTACCACTATTCAGTCCTCGCTGCAAATATTTCAGCAGCGGGGACTTTTTATCTTTAACACACTGATATACCTAAAGATACGCAATATTTCAATATTGTTTGAAATTTATTACTAATTTTTTTTAACCATAAAATACTAGTAAAACCAGCATATTCTTTAAAAGCAGCCCCTAGAAATGCAAACAATACTTGCATAGGCAGATTAAAGTGTTATAATACTGTTAATGGCTCGCCAATTAATGTCACGGGGCGGGGAAGCATCTATGGCAGACAAATAGGTGAGCATACTAAAGGACACCCTTGCATCCCGCAGGTGTCCTTTAGTTTTTACCGGTACCTCAGCCGTCACTCATTATCTGCTTCACTCAAAGCTTAAAACAATCGGTTTATCTCTTCATTTCCCGCACCCAACAGATATTTATACTTAAGAACTCCATGGTGCATGCCGATAAGGATTAATAATAATATGACTGAAAAACCCGAATATATCTTAATCTAATCTTTATCCTGGAGAAATCATGAAAATTGTTATTTTCGCTGGCGGTTACGGAACACGCTTGAGTGAAGAGACAGATGTCATGCCAAAACCCATGGTTCAAATTGGCGACAAACCAATATTATGGCATATCATGAAATGCTATTCCTACTACGGATTCAATGATTTCATAATCCTTCTGGGATACAAGGGTTATATCATAAAAGAATACTTTGCAAATTACTTTATGCACCAAAGCGATCTTACCATTGATCTCTCAAAAAACACAACTGAAATCATCAATAATCACAGTGAACCCTGGCGCATAACACTTCTGGATACCGGACAAAACTCAATGACCGGAGGCCGCCTGCTGCGAGCCAGAAAATACCTTGAAAATGCTACATTCATGGCAACTTACGGTGATGGTGTCAGCAATATAAACTTTCAGGAACTACTGCAGTTTCACCATGACAGCGGCGGAATTGCCACCTTGAGTGCGGTATACCCTGAAGGCAGATTCGGAGCGGTAAATATAAATACCCAGCACAAGATAACCGGCTTTCAGGAGAAACCCCAGGGAGACGGACAGATGATAAACGGAGGTTTCTTTGTCTTCAATCCGGAAATATTCTCCTATCTCAGAGATGGAGAAGCTACTATTCTGGAACGGGCGCCGCTGGAGCTTCTAGCCTCCGAAGGACAGCTTAATGCCTTTGAGCACCGCGAGTTCTGGAAGTGTATGGATACATTACGCGACAAGAATCAGCTCAATGAACTCTGGGAAAAAGGCGCTCCCTGGAAGGTATGGCATGAATAAACTATTTTCAGGAATTTACCAGCATAAAAAAGTCCTGCTAACAGGAAATACCGGGTTCAAAGGTTCATGGCTAAATCTCTGGCTCAACAGCATGAACGCCGAGGTACTCGGTTACAGTTTGGATGTCCCTACTGCCCCCAGCCATTTTGAACTGCTTCAGCTTAAATCTCAGACCATTACCGGCGACATATGTGATTTTGAATTACTGCAGAAAACTCTGCATGATTTTCGGCCTGATATCGTCTTCCATCTCGCTGCCCAGCCCTTGGTTCGCGCTTCCTATGCTCTGCCTCGGGAAACCTTCAATACAAACATTATGGGAACAGTCAACCTTCTGGAAGCAATACGCAACACACCCTCCGTACAAGCCGCAGTCTTTATTACCACCGATAAATGCTACCGACAGGCTAATATCCCTCAAGGATATACCGAAGACGACCGGCTGGGCGGCACCTCTCCCTACGGAGTATCAAAAGCCGGCTCAGAGCTGGTGATAGCCAGCTACGCAGAATCATTCTTTCAGGAGGGTCAACCGCTTATTGCCAGCTGCCGGGCTGGAAATGTCATCGGCGGCGGTGACTGGGCTGAGGACCGACTCATTCCCGACCTCATAGCATCAGCGCTACGCAATACCCCGGCACTAATTCGTTACCCTCAGGCGATCAGACCCTGGCAGCATGTACTGGAGCCACTCGCCGGTTATCTGCTGCTCGGTGAGAAACTGCTTAAAAGCAGGGATGAATTTCGCGGTGCCTGGAATTTCGGTCCCAAGCTCGAAAATAACACTACCGTACAGCAGGTAATCACTCAAGCGCAGCATAACTGGAACGCGCTGCAGGTTCACTTTACAGCGAATAACGGTCCTGAAGAGGATACTGTACTGCGACTGAACAGCTCAAAAGCACAGAATAAACTGGGCTGGCATCCGGTATGGGACAGCATGGACGAGACGGTCAGCAAAACTATCTCCTGGTACCGTACATACTATGAAGCGCAAACGGTAATTTCATACCAGCAGCTTGAAGAATTTATTGCTGCCGCCACCGATAAACACTACAGCTGGGCCCATTAACTGAAAATATACGGAGAATATTATGTTTGATCATGTGGCATTCCTTGAGATATCCGGTGTCTGCAACGCCCGCTGCACCTTCTGCTGCACCGGCAGCCGTACCCATAAGACCAGCGGTTTTATGCCGGTAGAGCTCTTCTCCGAAATTATTAAGAAACTGTCAACAGAGGTTCCCGGAATGCAGCTGAATCTCTACAACTGGGGCGAACCGCTGATTCATCCGGAATTCAAAGAACTTATTTATGAACTGTCAAATTATCCACAATTCACCTATGGTATAAGTACCAATGCCGGAACAATACAGAAATTTGACACCACCATGCTGAAACAACTTGCCTACCTGCGGATCTCGATGCCGGGATTCTCACAGGACAGCTATGATAAAATAAGCAAACAGAATTTCCAGCAGGTCACTGACAACATCAGAAATCTAGTATCTCAGTGCCGCCAAACAGCTGCTGAACTGAATATTTACATAGATTTTCACGTTTACCGCTTCAATGAGGCTGAAATCGCTCCGGCAAGGAAATTCGCAAAAGAACTCGGAATTGGCTTCAGAGCGCTATACGCCTATATCAATGACTGGAAATCCTGGTGCAGCTATAGCAAGGGCGAGAGTACAAAAGAATATACCCGTACTGCCGACAGCTTTCTGTACATGGATAAATACGCAACCGAAATACACAGTCGCATGAAAGATATAAAAACCTCATCATGCCCTATTTCACAGCTTCTGACGATAAACCACCGCGGCGAAGTAATGATTGGCTGCTGCGGTCCATACGATGACAAACGCTTTGTTTTAGGTAATTTTCTTGAGCTTCCGCTGACAACGATAGCCGAGAATGATGTCACAACCAATGATTTTTGCCAGGAATGCCTGAAACTTGGTTTTCCCTATATTGAAAAAATAATTTATAACGAGTGCTGAATAATGAGTAAATTGACAATAACCGCTTTAGAACTGCCAGGTGCAGCCGTAATCGATACCTCGCCCTTCAACGACTCCCGCGGAACTTTTGCCCGCTTTTTTTGTAAAAACGAACTCAGCGGCATCCTAGGTAACCGAGAGATAGTAAATGTTAATTTTTCCAGGACATCAGGCATAGGTACAGTCAGAGGCATGCATTATCAGCGCCCGCCTGCTGCTGAAATGAAACTGATACGCTGCATATCCGGGGCTGTTTATGATGTAATAATCGATATCCGGCGAGATTCGCCGACATTTCTTGAATGGACGGGATTAGAACTCAGTGCCGAAAACATGCGGATGATTGTAGTACCCGAAGGTTTCGCGCACGGATTTCAGACCTTGGAAAAGGACAGCGCTATAATTTACCTCACAACCGAGTTCTATTCCCCGGAGTATGAAAGTGCACTGAATGCCGATGATCCGGCACTGGCAATAAACTGGCCGCTGAAGATAACCGAACGTTCCGAAAAAGACCAGGCACATCCTTATATTGACCGCGCAGATTTTAAAGGCGTAATCCACTCACAGACAGGGAATTAAACACATGAACCAGCCTATTATACCAGACCACATACAGATTGAGATAGTCACCGGCTACTGCACTTCACGCTGTACTTTCTGCACTATAGATAACTGGCAGCGTCCCAAGAATATTATGACGACAGAATTCTTTTCAAAGCTTCTGCTGCGCTTTGATAATATCAAACCCCATATAAAGTTCCTCACGCTGCTGGGATTTGGCGAGACCCTGCTCGACCGGGAGATAGACCGCAAGATAGCTTTCGCCAAAGAGCAGGGATTCAGAGGTGTGGGATTTGCAACTAATGCCACAGAATTAGACGAAGACTGCTCGACCCGCTTAATCCGTGCCGGACTTGATACTCTCATCATCAGTATTGACGGCATCAATAAAAAGACTCACGAGAGCATACGTGTGGGCACTGACTTTAACGAAATCTGCACCAATACCAAAAATTTTATCCGAATAAGAGATGAACTGCAGGGTAAAACCCGGGCACTGATACGCTTTGTGCGCACCCCTGAGAACTATGACGAGTGGCCGGAATTCAGAAAATACTGGCTGAACTATGTTGATCTTGACAAAAAGGATGATGTCATCATGCATGATGTCCACAACTGGGGCAAGAGCAAGCGTAAAAACAGGCTCCAGTCTGCTGAAAATATAAGCTGCCCTGATCTTTTTTCAAAAATAACCGTCTTCTCGGATGGCCATATGGCACTATGCTGCGCAGACGATAACGGGCTGTTGAACCTTGAGAATGTTATGGATAAAGACCCTATAGAAATCTACAATAACGAGACCTTCAACCGATACCGGGAACTCATGAGAACCGGAAGAATCTCCGAACTCAACCCCTGCTGCAACTGCACCATTATTGACTCACGAAGCAACAAAGTTAAACCCAGATTCATCGAAGCCGACAATTAAACCAACGGATATTGATTATGATTATAACAGTTACAGGGGCAAGCGGCTTTATCGGCAGACAGGTTATCTCCTGCCTGCTGCAACAGAACTGCGGAGATACAATTATCGCCACTTCCCGTGACCCAGAAAAAGCCGCAACCTGCCCATGGTTCAATAAGGTTGAATATGTCCCCTGCGATCTGCATTCAGACCATGACTACTTCAATATCCTGCATAAACCCGACTGCCTGATTCATCTGGCCTGGTCTGGTCTGCCGAATTACATTGAGCGCTTTCATTACGAAGAAAATCTTCCTGCGGACTACCGTTTTATAAAAAGTATGCTGGCGCAGGGACTGAAACGGGTCTTTATCAGCGGCACCTGTTTTGAATACGGACTGCAGTCCGGCTGCCTTGACGAGGCCGCAGTGACCGCACCCGTAACCTGCTATGGATTTGCCAAAGACACCTTGAGACGTATGCTCGAATTTTTAATCAGCAGTTATCCCCGGAGTTCCCTCTGCTGGGGACGGCTTTTTTACATGTACGGCCCGGGGCAGAGCCAAAGCTCATTTACCTCGCTGCTGCGGAAAGCCATAAGCAACCACGAACCCGAATTCAAGATGTCCGGTGGCGAACAATTAAGGGATTTTCTTCCCGTAGAAAAGGTCGCGGCGCTGATCACCAAAATCGCCACCGACACCGGCGCTAATGGCATCTACAACCTCTGCTCTGGAAAACCGCGCAGTCTGCTCTCACTTGCCGAGGAGATTATCGCGCAGAATAATTCCAACATCCGGTTGAACCGCGGCTACTACCCCTACCCAGCTTATGAACCGCTCGCATTCTGGGGTAACAACAGCAAATGGAGAAACCGTTATGAGTAAGTGCAGCTGCTGCGGCTCGACCACAGTCTCTGAGATCTACAATGCCGGCATCGTACCGGTTTTTCAAAACCTCAACTACCCGACAGCCGCCGAAGCCAGAAATATCGCCAGAGGGTCGCTACGGCTGTGCCGCTGCCAGAGATGCGGTTTCACCTATAATGCTGATTTCGCACCTGATAAAATGCAGTATGATGAGCGCTACGTCAATGAACAGAGCAACTCCCCAATCTTTCAGCAGCACCTTGACGATATGGCCGCACTGCTTGCAGCAGGCAAGTACGCCTCCCAGAAAGTTATTGAGATCGGCTGCGGACAGGGAATATTTCTGGAACGACTGCATAATGCTGGATTCGACGTTACCGGGTATGATCCGGCATATACCGGATCAGCACCTTATATTCATAAAAAATACTTTACCCCGCAGACCGGCGGAGATAAAATTGGTCTGATTATTCTGCGCCACGTGCTCGAACATCTCCCTAATCCCCGTGATTTTCTATCCCGACTCGCAGATATACTAAACCCGGACTGTCAAATCTATATTGAGGTTCCGGACTTTGACTGGATACTCGCACATAACGCGTTCTGGGATATCCACTACGAGCACTGTAACTATTTCACTGCCGCAGCTTTTTCAGCACTATTCAGCACTGGTAAAAGCGAAAACTGCTTTGGCGGACAGTACCGCTACCTGAAGGCGAAACTTGAAGACTTGAGCCGGACATTGACTCCAGACCGCTTTACTCAGAAAGACTCCGCTTCAATACCAGCCGCAGAAACAATACTCCAGCAGCGAATCAGCGACTACAGGCGCTTCATTAGCGACCACACCGGCATCTTTCTCTGGGGCGGCGGAGCTAAAGCCACAACTTTCCTGAATATTACCGACCCGGATTGCCGATATGTTAAGGGGATTGTTGACATCAACCCGGCCAAACAGCAGAAATTCATCGCCGGTAGCGGGCATGCGATAATTTCTCCTCAGGAACTGCTGATGCAAGACTGTACCGAAGTGCTGATTATGAATGACAATTACGAACAGGAGATTCGCAGACTGCTGCCCGCGCGAATCAAGGCATATACACTAAAATAAGGCGAAAAACCATGGATGACACACAAGAATTCTTTGAAGAATCCCGATCTCGGATAGCCTCCTATCCTGCTGACAGTGAACTGACAAATAGCGCCCGGGAATTTATGAAACACACGATTGACGCCCGTTACTCCTATAACTTCACCTGGATGGGGCTACCGATAATACAGTATCCTCAGGATATAATGGCAATGCAGGAACTTATTTTCCGGGTCAGACCCGACTGTATAATTGAGACCGGGATCGCCCGCGGCGGCTCACTGATCTTCTACTCCTCCATGCTCGAACTGCTTGGAAACGGCGGCAAAGTTATCGGTATTGATGTTGATATCAGAGAGCATAACCGCAGAAGAATCATGGAGCACCCGCTCTACCGCAATATCGAAATGCTGGAAGGCTCATCGGTCTCGCCAGAGCTATTCAATGAGGTAAAAATGAAAACGTCAGCATCAGAGTGCGTTATGGTAGTACTCGACTCCAACCATACCCATGAACACGTTCTGGCGGAACTGGCGCTCTACTCCGGGCTGGTATCACTGAACAGCTACTGCGTAGTCTTCGACACCATTATCGAAGATCTCCCCGCCGGCACCTATAACGACCGCCCCTGGGATATCGGCAACAACCCTAAAACTGCAGTCAAGGAATTCCTCAGACAAAACCAGAACTTTGTTACGGACTCCGCAATAGATAACAAACTTCTACTCTCAGTAGCCCCTGAAGGCTACTTGAAACGGATAAAATAAAGACTTGGTAATAGTAATTTTTATCTGCAATTTAGGACTATAATTATAATATAACTAAGTTTTAAGGAATACTTATAATGACTGAACTGATGAACATTAACGCTAACCATGACCTGGTTCGTGTGCCATCACCGACAAAAATAATTTCTATTGATGAAATACTCAATAACCCCAACAGAAATTATTATGCACAACAGCAATTATTTGAGGCAGGTGAATCAGTCAATCATCGCAAGCTGCTTGATGAACATCTTATTACCAATAATGCAGAACGACAACGCTATACCAATTCCGAACAGGAATCAATATCATGGGATGCCACGAGAATAGTTACTATTGAAGGTCTGCAGACATATGGTTCTGCCGGTATTCTCGGTACACCAGACAACATGATTATAAAGGAATCAGCTGATATCCTCCCACGACCGGCGGTCCACAAGCACCTGATTGATGCGGCCTCAATAATCGAAGGCAGCAAATTCGCCCCTGCACCTCAATATATCGATGCCGAAGCAATAGTTATACTCTATCCATACGGATCATTCGGACATGACTTTACTCAACGGTTTATGTCACTCGGCTGTTTTTCTGGATTTAACATTGATATGGTCTATTGTCGTAATGACTCCCCCTTCATGCAGGAAGCATTTGCATATCTGAATATTCCCGGAAACCGAATACTCTCCCCTCTTCCGAATCATTTCTTACGTTTCCGCAAGGCGCACTTTATTTTACGCAACGACTGGAACGGTCCTATTCCGCAAGTGAAACGAAAATTTACAGATTATCTGATAGAAAGGTCAGGAGCTGCAGGAACAAAACCCTGGCGCAAAGTATTCTACCTGCGTAACCCTCAATCAAAAAGTCTAGTAAACCATCGGCACATCCGCAATCGGAATGAAGTAGTACGTTTACTTCATGACAGAGGATTTGAAGAAATAGTTTGGGAAAAACTCCGAATTACCGAAAAGGTTAAGCTGATCAAAGAGATTAAATTTGCGGTTGAGGAATTTTCCTCTTCATCACTGTACTATGTTTATTTTTCAAGGTGCTGCAAGCTGTTGTCTATTCTCGGACCAGAATTCGGAAATGACTACTATGCCTTTGATCCTGATTTTATCAAAAATAATAAATTTGGAGTGTTTCGAGGCATTAACCCACAATTTGCGCCCGGACTTCCCGGAGTTCACAACAGCGCCAATTATGAGGTTGATATAGCTGAACTGGAATTCATGCTCAACGAAATGGAAAAACATAATTTTCAGGAAAACCCGATTTAGACCGTATAAATACAGTAAAACACTATACAACAACAGTAATACAAAAGTGCAACTGCTACAGCTAGGCGGCAACAACCGTACTAAGATCAACCAAGAGTCATTGATACTAATACTTAATCAACAAAATGCCCATAATCATCACGCCTAGATAATATTGGATTCTTTATCGGCCACCAGAAATCATATCCTGGTGCGTTCCACTTTATCGTTAACTGCCCCATCGGATTATAGTAAGTACTCTGTTTGTAGTGAAAAACCGCAAACTCGGAAAGCACAAGATGCCCATTACCGTCTCTTTGCCGATAATATAAAGATTGTACAACCGGTGAGTACAAAAATTATAAAAAATTACCTGCCCACGCTTACCAATATCTGGGGTGATTTTCTTGAAAACAACATTGTCTCATATGTTGTCTGCAATACCGTAAACGGTTAAGGCGTCCATGATCTTTTCACAGTTGATATCGAAAAATTGCACACAGAAATCAAGAAATTAGAGCAACTCTAATACCACCGGATCACATTAATTATACTATATTTGACATACGCTGGCTTATATAGTAGCACTGTTATGCATATTATACTCAAAAACAGACGCAACTATACACCGTAAAAGCCTGGAGACGATAAATACAACCACAGCTTATAAATAAGCCGATACACCCCTTGACGGTTATTCATTGATAAACGTTCCAGACCACAACTCAGGGCAAATGTCTTTTTTCAATCCAAGTACACTATTAGCCGGTATAGCAAAAGCTCTCGATAGTTCATTGGTTATTTCAGTATATCCGGTCATTCTCGGAGTAGTAATCAGACATTTAATTTCACCTGCTGTATTTATCAACTTTTCTCTCACACTCATTATATTTGAGAATACCACCGCGTTCAGCAGTTTACTCTGTAATATCCCGGCGGTAATTTCGGCTCCGAGCGGACAGTTCGAATATAAGACCCAGCAGATATCCTGGTTATATTTTTCTGATAAATACTGTGCTACTCTGTTTCCATATGCCTGAAGATCGGCATTATCTGTAAATTCAAAATAATATGATATATTATACAAATTATTCTTGTGCAGGCTTTTAAAAGCTTTCGGAGTCGCATTCATCATTTTATCGGGAGAAAAGTTTTTCTCCCGCAGTCGTTGCTCCATCATCGCAGGCAGAAACAGCCCGGCATACACAACCGCTTCCGCTTGCGCTATCTCCTCAGTTCTGATAATTCTCAAATCTACTGATAAACTCTGAAAAAAACTCTCACGCTGTTCATTGTCTTCCACAACCAGCAAATCACTGCTTTGGAGCCCTGTTTCCAGACACAGCTTTAATAACGCCATCTTAAAATGGTAAGTACCGGCAATAGCTATAGAGGTGTTTCTGCAACAAAATTCTGCCAGCAACTCAGATTTCTCCGACATAAGTCCCATCATATGAATATCACAATAATTTGTGTATCCACATTCAGGACAGATCTGCATCCATACAGGTTTTTTTATCGGCATTCTATGACCACAATTACAGCAGGCAGCGGTCTGAGTATCAAGCTGAGCCTCCTTCAAAACTTTATTACTCATAAAATGATTGTACAACCTGAAACTTGCCCGGGCGTAAGCATGCCATAACTGCGCATTTGAAAGCCCGGTAATATTTGGAAATTCTTCCCCAATTCCGTTCTCGGTTATTCTTATTGCGTAACTGTAATTACAGAATTTCCGGAAATACGCCCACTCATCACTGATGAAATTCTTCTCTTTAGCAGTTACGTAGTTGGTCGTACTGGGATAGATCATCAGCCCCATAGGTCTGATCGGACAGACGATATCGTTAGCTACAATATAATCAGCTGTTTTAACAATAGAATCTTCAGTGTCTCCGGGATTACCGACAAGAAAACCGCCTATCAGATTGATTCTGTTTTTTCTCGCCTCCTGCACTACCCGATCTATATCATCAGTGGTAATATGCTTGTTCATCGCCTTCAGCGCTGCATTATCATAAGCCTCTATGCCTATCATAAGTGTCTTGCATCCGGCTTCAGCCAGCGGTCTGATAATCTCAGGATTGGTGTCTGCACGGATACTGGCCGCAAAAGGCAGATCAATACGATTCTCTTTGAGCAGATCGCAGAACTCTTCAACGTCCTTAAGCTTTAAATAAAATATTTCCGAATCAATAAAGAAACTTGTAATATTATATTTACGCTTGGCCTCAACCAATTCGGCAACCACATTCACCGGTGGTCTGATTCTGAAGCCCTTGATCACCGGATTACAGAAAACACACTGACCAATACACCCCATACCGATAATTATCGGATATGAACGGTCACTGTAATATCCACCGGTTGCAAATTCATCATTGCTGAGGTAATACTCCATGTCTACTTCATCCCAATCCGGATTAAATTCTTCCAGACTGTGTTTTTTCTCCGGCTGATTGCAGATATAGTTCCCAGCCGCATCACGGTAGGCGATTCCCTTAACCTCTGCCAGCGGGGCATTATCATAAATGGCTTTGAGCAGATTGGGCATTGCCGGATCGGCTTCGCCAAATACGAAATATTCTGCAGGAAATTCCTTAAGAAAATACTCCGGGGCTCCGGTAACCCGCCCTCCAAGTATTCGCGGCAAATCAGGCTTGAGCTCCCGGATCTTATTAAAAAGATCCGCCATCATAAAGAAATGCCCTATCAACCCACCTGTTGCCACCGCATAATATTCGTCCAGGTCATTATGTTCAAAGAAATCTGGATCGGTATTAAGATCCACAAAATCATAAACGATATCATGACGTTTGAGACACGGGAAAATATAAGCAAAATTCACCGGAAAATATACAATCTGTGGATATACCAGTAGTACTTTATCAGGTTTTTTTTTATTACACACCATATACTATTTTCCTTCTGCAGCAGAAATATATCACCTCCACAGCAGGAGCATGAATATTCTCGGTTATCGCTATACCTCGTACTACTTCCAGTCTCTGGCATAATTTCCATTCAGAGCATCATAGGCGATATCAGATCTGCCGGTAAAACAGTAATGCATATCCTCTGCCGCTTTTTTCGCCAGTACACGGTCTCCGGTTGCCAGATATACTTCATAATCGATAGCATGCTGCTCATTTCCATTGCTGCAAAACGGATGTACATCTCCGCAGCAGGAATCAACAAAATCACTGAGTTCCGGCATGTTTATCTGATCAGCCACCAATTCCGCCGCAACAAAAAAGACATCCACACTATCTACCACCCCTACAAGCCGATAATTATGCTTCAATGCCACCAGATACATCGCCTTTAATGAAGCTCCATAAATTTTGTCATTACCGAAATAAACCTCGCTCTCATCTTCAATAAAGGTTATCGCTCTATGAACCGGTATATTGGAATTATATTCAACACTTACAACCTTCGGTCTATAACCATTTAGCGCAGCGTCGAGAAGCCATAAATCAATTGAGTCCACATCAATCGAAAGATAATCAAGATCCTCTGGAACATCATGCTTTTTAAAGACCTCGACAATATTCTGTGAAGAGAGCTTTGCTTTACACAGATTGATCTCACTATTTTCATAATCACTGTCAAAGAAGATGCCATTCCAGCCCTTCTCTAGTAATAATCTGGCATTCGGAGTTGTCGCCTTGAAATCCGGAGAATTAAACCCAAACTCGACAAAGTATCTGCTGGTCGGGTTAATATTGGCAAAAATCCACTCCAGATACCCATCCTGCTCCGCAGAACTGTAAACCTTTTTATTATAAAAAGGCAACTCTGAAACCCACAGCGGACTTTTGGCACGAGGAAAATCAGACAACCTTGAATATTCAGGATACGCCGAAAGCAGAATATTCTGAATAACGCTGCTCTGGTAAATCAGATTTACCCCCATATCCGTCAACTGACGGTATCCTCCCAGAGGATACGACATGGCAATAATATAAATACCATCTGGATACTTCTCAACCGCACTGCGGGTAGGCAGTAATGGCAGGCCCATAAACTCTTTTCCCGCTTCCTTGCACCCATCATCGCAGAATCCGGCTAATGGTATCTTCTTCGTATGAGGATTATTCCGGAGAAAATTACAGAAGAGCCTGCCACTCCTTCCCGCGCCATAAATAAATACTGGTTTATTGCTCGCGACAAGTAAGTTTAAAACAATCCTGGACATCTCAACACTATTCATCAATAATTTCTCCAGCCAATTAATCAAACAAATACTTCTTAAATTTTCTACCGATATAGAGTAACGGCATGAGCAAAGTGCCCATACCATTTTTGTGAATCATCAAAATCAAAGGGTATTCTTGACTTGCGGTTCTTTGTATTTGACAGCAATGAAGAATCATTATACAACAGAGCCCGAACCGCCGCTAGCGCCGGATGCTCGACACTAACCAGACATTTCAAGACCCGCTGTGCTTCCCCGACTCGATTAGTAATAAGATAAATAATCGCCAGATACGCAACTTCAACCGGATCACAAAGATCTATTCCCAATCCCGCCTGCTGCTGTACATGGGCGATATTTCGTAAAAAGCACTGCTCCGCCTGCTGTATTTTTCTGGAGAACAAAGACACAATACCTATTCCCATCAGTGCTTCAGGGGAATAACTTACATATGACAGCGCATTATTGAATGACTGCATTGCCTTATCAGCATCATCCGACAGCAGATAGTTAAAGCCATCCTCCCATTGCTGACGGATAAGATCCGGACCATAACCGACACTTGATCTTTCACCGCCGGTTTTCTTCACAATCTTGAAAGAAGTCACCCCATCCTGAATAATTCGTTCATCCTCTTTTTTAATTTTGAGAAGTTTATACAGCTCATAATAAAAATCATACGCTTTATCTTGATCCAGATACTGTTGCACCAGCTCATATCCGGCATCGGTTATTTCCTGTAACTTATCCGGATTTGAAAACAGATACTCAAGTTTGGCGCAGATATCATCCTCAGTTGCAAAGACACAGTTTTCCATATCTCTGAAACCATAATCTTTAACTATATTTGACTCTTCAGTAACGAGACACGTTCTGCACGCCGGGATTTCCAGATGCTTTTCAAGAATATTATGCTGCTCCGTTCCACATGTCAGCGCCACTTTGCATCTGTTGATCATACGGGCATATTTCTCTTTTACCAGATCATGTGAATTTTTAATAACATTTACCGCAGAGGGTCTGGGCGCATGAAACAGGGGGACCCGGTTTACCAACTGTCTGGTCACCCTCTGCCGCCACAGATAATGATTATTATTCTCAGTTCCAAAAGCAAACCCGGCACCAAACAGTCCCACCGGAATTACTTTTTCTTCACCATAATCTCTGAGAATTGAAGTATACAATAAACCCAGCTTATGATACATCGGGAAATCTTCAGCTTCATAAATCAACTCCCCACCCGCAGTTAATGAACACACTCCAGCCTGACATTTCAACTTTCTCAAGGCATTATACGAGGCATATTTCACCGGACTGTACTTATCACCGCCGGCCATTCCAATCCTGGGTATTTCCGGATAAACATCATAGTTCACGGGAAAAGCAAATGGTGCTTTCACCGAAAGCACCTCTGGTATATGCAGATAAAAAATTAAATCGGCAGAAAAATCTTCGATCTCTTTTTTCAAATCACAATCAGTAGCGACTACCTTGGTTTCAAAACTATAAAAATATTTCTGTAAAAAATCTCCCAGAACATCACAATGCTTTGCATCCTCTCTACCGGTAGTTGAGAGCATACATAAACACCTGGGCTTCTGAATATCATCCATCATAAAATTACTTTCAGAATCTGAGCGAAACGCACAACCACACTATCAATATAGGCCATTACCAAAAATCATACCTACTTTACAGCATACCGCTTTTTCGCTCTCTGCCTGCAAACAAATATCAGAAGCCTTGCACACTTGATTTTCATAAGGAAAGGAATCAATTTACTATAACCGGCAAGTACCTTATGATGCAACACCGCGTTTTTTACTATATCGGATTTTAAAAGTTCACGCGTCTTAGTATAAAAATAACGGCTATTCTCTTTGGAATAATACTTAAAATTATAGACAAAATTCCCTATCAGCTGATATGAGATCGTTTCATACGCCTGAGCTGCGGCTTCCGTTTCACTAATTTTAAAACTATCAACCAGCAAATCAACAATATATTTCTTCATTATACCAAAGGTTTCAAGATGATCTGTCTGATTAAAGAAACTACTGCTAAGCGACACGGCATTATCATGCAGAGTATATTTATAGACCGGCTTATCAATAATCACCACTTTATCGAGCATCTTGAGTAAATTTACATAGAAATACAGATCCTCACAAATAGTCGAATGCTTGTCAATTTTTCCCATTATCTGCAGATATATAGACCGTTTGATCAGCCGCGCCCAAAGGGCTCCAAATAATGGTTCCCCGCTGACCCGCCATGATTTAAGCGCCAATTCTATTATATTCTCGGTTCCGGTTACAGAAACAACCCCGGCATTTTCCCCAAAATACTTTCTACGAAAAGCACTTCCTGTTTGAATTATCTCACCCTGCTCATTCTGACGCCAGTATGAAGCCACCGTCATATCAGCTCCATTTTCAACCTGAACCTGATACAGAGTACTCAAACAATCCTCAGCCAGAATATCATCAGCATCAAGAAAACACAGGTACTCCCCCTGTGCCTTTTCCGCCGCCAACCTTCTGGACACCGAAGTACCGGAGTTATTTTGCCTGAATATTTTTATATACGGAAACCGTTCTGCATAGGCTTTACATATTTCATAGCTGTTATCAGTAGAACCGTCATCAATAATAATTACTTCAAAATCACTAAAACTCTGCCCGATAACAGAGTCCAGAGTACGCTGCAGATAATTTTCTGCATTATATAAAGGAATTAGAATACTAATCTCAGCCACAGCCATCACTCCTGATCATTACGTAATTCAATCAACACCGCACTAACATAATATTATATATTATCAACCGCAAATAACTTAGGAACTCACACAACCGGCACACAGAGCTCTTCAGTATTGACGCTAATTATCTTATCCTCAGGATAGATCGCCAGCAAATCATCAATCGTATCAATAACAGTATTTGACGTCATTGCACGGGTGTATGAACTGGAAATGACATTGAAAAGCCAGACACCCTCTTCCTCACAGACGTACAGGCACCCGGGATTAATCACTATTCTGCTGAACAGCTCTTTGATACTCTCTGCACTTTCAACCGAACCTGCAATAATAACCCAGTCTTTTACCACCGCAAGATCAATCTCGGATAATTTACCGTTAAAGGCGATAGCGAATGATTTAGGTAAAAGATTTTCATTAAGCTCGGTAAATCTCTTTGAATGATTTGCCTCCATATAGTCATTCCCTCCGATAAATTTCAGATAATCATCTTCATTATAGGTTTCCGGGTCGAGCAGCACATACTTTCCCTTCTTGACTTTAGGACTTTCCACTTCCTGCAGTTTTTTGAGTAATGCCGGAGATATATCATCCCGCCCATCATTGGATAAACGCTTAGGTGTGTTCAGACAGGCTCCGCAAAGCTCACACCAGTGCAGCTGATCTTTATAATCATCCGGTTCACGCATCCACCAGTCAGGTGTCACTTCCCAGCCTCCAGGACCGTCAAAAAGCATATCCAGCGCCCCCGCCACTTCACAGAAAAACGCGCCTTTAGGAGTAATCGTCGCACTCCACTGGTTCTGCAGCCAGCAGTTGTCCCGAAGCTCCTCCCAGTCATCATCTGCAACCCCTAGATCCTTTCTTGACACCAGCAATCCCTGATGCAGGCATGTATTCTTATGATCATTTATGACCTGAAATCCGAAGGACTCATTAATAATTTCAAAATGCTTATAATACTGCAGGCAGGCGGTGCTTCTCAGAGCGGATTTAGAGGTTGGATCAAGTACTTGCGCATAATATGCAGCGCTGAAATCTGCAGACGGTTTTCTAAAGTGGTGATGAATTCTCTTACTCCGGTTATTCTTGATATACTCTGCAAATTCGTGAAACTGCGGATGAAGTGTCGGCTCCCCTCCCATGACCCCAACCATATACTGATAATCTTTTAATGAATCTACCGCTTTAGTGAAATAATCATACTCCATAAAAAAAGGTTTTTTATGATGCCCACAGAAGCGGGTGCAGTTTGAACACTGATTGACACAGGCATTTGTTATATCAATTTCAATAGTTGTCATTTCTCTGAGATTTCTCATCCCTATAATCCTTCCGTAATTTTATTTTCACACTGCTATTCTCTACGAGTCAAACAGGCAACACAGTCCAGACCCTATATTAAAAATAAGCAGTATCTCATCAAAGCTAACAGAATCATTTTAAATTATATTCCAAAATATCCTCGGAGCAGTGCAGATGCTACTTCAATCGTTTTAATATCCAGCACGGCAATAGCCTGTAACTTATCCTTTTTCGATAATTTCTAGATAAAAATCTTATTTAAAAACACCATCCTGCATTTCAGTTACTATAAACGGCATTCAATTCAAGATCTTCAATTATTTTTTCCAATTCCATAATAACCGCTATATTCATTTCAAAGAACAATCATCCTTAGTATAAATCGCCAAAACATCAGATCTTTTAAACGACCAGTTGAAATAAGCAATAATTACCTCAACCGAAGAATTATAATTTTCATTGTCAATTTTAATCAAATGATTATATCCTGATATTTCCACATAAATAATAGGATAATATCTTTATTACTAAATAGTTATACTTATAAAGCCAGATGGACAGAAGACCCAAAGCACTTGATTTTTTCTGACTGTTTACGATTATTATCTCAAAATCATATTATATAATTAGCATTTTAATGTCAATTGATTTATGCAAAAACGACACCATCCTTTCACAGCGATAATTTTCCAAACCGCTACTGCCTGTTTTGTCTATAATTTACCCTGATTTTACTAAACCCACTGGCATATTTTCCGATAATTTATGAGAAAATGTTACGTTAATACGGTTAGAAACCATAACCGCTGATTATTGCTTGCTATTGGTTGCTTTAAAAAGTAGAATATTTCCTGTTGAAATTGTGTAATGATTATAAAATAATCTGTTTCAACTGTCATAAATACCACTGCCTGCTCAAAAACATTACCAGATATAAAACCGAGTTGGCATCGTTATTTAAAACTTGATATAGCATAATTTAACTGAATACAGAATCAATCTGGCGGCCTTATATAGTTGAAGTTGCGGTGTCAAATATCACATTAAAGTGATTAGTCACCTCAACATATTGTTTATAAATGATTTACGATATAAAACGCAAGATAAATAACCCCAGCGATAAGCTATTACTGTTATTTACCATGAATAATCGCGTCTGCAGCATGAAACAGAATTATCGTTAAACTCAGGAGAAGATATTGCTTCAAAATGCGGATCAGCCATTATTCAGTATTATTCTTACAGGCCGTAATGACAACTACGGCGGCCTGTTCATAAAAAGACTGGAACTCTGTGTCAACTATTTTGCCTACAGTCTGAAGCAGACAGGACAGACGATCTCCTATGAGATAGTCATAGTTGACTGGAACAGTGAGGAGCACCTTTCAACCGTTCTAAACCTAACCCCGGATTCAGCGGCTAAAATCCGTTTCATCAACGTACCGCCTGCGATAGCAGAACAGCATAACCCTGACGGCAGAAATTTCAACACCACAGTCGCCCTCAATGCCGGTATACTCAGAGCCCAAGGCAAGTATATAATTCATATGCCTGCGGATATTCTTTTTACCTCGTATTCACTTTCCGCGCTCTGCAATGTGCTTACAGCAAAGATACCGTTATACTTCGACCCGGATAAAGCCATCATGCTGGTAAAGCGCTATATTATACCGAGCAGCTACCATGAAACCGAAAAAAGTTTCCCGGAACTGGACCGCTACCTCTCTCTATCCACAAACTGGCTGGAATATAACCGGATACATCCCGGGATCAGTGCTGATTTCGGAGCCCTTATCTGCTCCAGAACGGTCTTTATAAATTCAGGCGGCTTCGATGAAAACCTTACCGGCTGGGGCAAGAATGACTCCCGTCTGGGCTTTACCGCAAATAATGCCTATCCAATCCATGAATTATCCGGACTGGGCATTGTCTGTTACGACCCCACAGTGGACTCGGTGAATATTAATCTCAAGCTCAGAACCGCCAACCAGTCTCTGGATATTACGACCCATGCAATACCAAAAAATATTGGACTTACCGGTTATGAACTGGCGGAAGAACGCGCAATCCCCGGCAATACGGCCAGAACCACTGCTGAATCCCCGGTACAACCGCAAGCAAGACTTTCGGCAACCGATCTGACTCAGGCTATCTTACGAAACCTTCCATTCAATGCTGTCAGCATACAACCGGAACTTTACCCTATCTGCTGGTACATGCAGAATTTCAGAGTCAACACCTTCTGTGATTTCATCGCCGGAAATGACAAACGAACCCGCAATCTTACCGAAATCATGCTTGAAAGCGATGCCACCGCCGCACTTGTCAGTTCCCTTAACCCGGCGGCAGAGATAATCGCGGTTTTCCCGCAGAAAAAAGAGCAGCCCGAGACCACAGATCACACCGTTATCGGCAGACAATACCTTAATAAGAAGGGAGGAAAGCTCAACTTCTTCCGTACACTTATCAACGAACTTTTTCCCGAGGAGCATCTGGTACACAAATGGCATCCCGGTTTTGCCGGCAACACGCATCACGCCCCGGTGCAGTATATTACCGGCAATCCACAGACCGCCATACCCCGTATCCGAAACAGATTTCCCGCAACTCTCCAAGCCGACCTGATTGTTTTCAGAGCTGACGAGGTCGCAGACGCGGAAACGGCATTGCAAGAAATCCTGGAATTTGCGGCCACTCCATCACTCACTATTATTGTAAACCCGGCCGACACTTTACTGGCAAAAGCAGCGGAAAACCTGACCGGCACAACTGTAATTCCTGCGGCTGAATCTGGAAATATTGCCCTTATACTTAAGGGCGAGCCGCAGCTGCTCAAAAATTACAAACCTGATATTATTTCTGCCGCCGTTCTGACCTGGAAAAAACGCTTTTTACCGGTTAATTATATCAAGAGCCTGATTTTTTCAGCCCTGATCTACCTGAAAAAGAAATTTGGATAATTACTATGAAAAATATAACCACAAAATACCTGCAGCAAAAATCCCGTGAACTGCGCCGAACTATTGCAGAGATGTGTATCGCTCATGGCGGTCACATAGCCTCATCACTCTCATGCATAGATATTCTTTGCGCGCTTTATCACGGAGAAATACTGAGCTGCACACCGGAAAACGTGAACGACAAAGACCGTGACCGTTTTATACTGAGTAAAGGGCATGCGGAGACCGCGCTGTATGCGGTTCTTGCCGACCGCGGATTTTTTCCGCCACACCTGCTCACTACTGAATACCGTACTGGAGACTGTACTCTGGGGGGACACCCGAGCCACAAAATTCCTGGTGTGGAATGGTCAACCGGCTCACTCGGCCATGGTATCGGCGCCGCCTGCGGTCAGGCGCTTGCCGCCAGAATTGACCGGTCACCGCGCCATCATTTTGTACTGGTCGGCGATTCAGAGTGCACCGAAGGCTCTATCTGGGAAGCCGCACTTTTCGCTGCCGCACACAAGCTTGGAAATCTCACCGTGATCATTGACCGTAATCATCTGGGAGTTCTCGAGAGTACCGAAAACTTCACCTCGCTCCCACCTTTAGCTGCTAAATGGGAAGCTTTCAACTGGGACGTACAAACCTGCGACGGGCATGACTTTGACGAACTGCACAGCGCCCTCACTGTGGCCAAAGCCGGAACCGGCACGCAGCCATCACTCATTATCGCCGAGACGGTCAAAGGTAAAGGGCTGCCATTTATGGAGAACAAAGCCATCTGGCATGTACTGGGACTCAATAAACCCGCAGACATTGAGCTTACCCGGAAAATTTTAGCAGAGGAAGAAGAATAAAATGACAAATATTGCACAGCTGCAAATCAGAGATGCATTCATCCACGGGGTTCTTGAAAAAGCTGAATACGATCGGGATGTGATTTTAATTTCAAATGATTTCGGTGCTCCGGCACTCGATGACTTCCGGGAAAATTTTCCGGCGCAATTTATCAACTCCGGTATTTCCGAACAGAATATAATAACGCTGGCCGCCGCCATGGCAAAAGAAAATAAAAAGGTATTCGTCTACAGTATCGCCTCTTTTATAACCCTGCGCTGCCTTGAGCAGCTGAAGCTAGATATCTGTGTACACCACGCACCGGTAACCATAATGGCAGGAGGCACCGGACTCTCCTACGCCAAAGACGGGCCGACACATCACGCGCTTGAGGATATTGCACTGATGCAGGCACTTTCCGGGATGGAGATCTACTCTCCCTCTGATGCCCTGGCTGCATATAACACGGCCAAATTCTGCTGCGACAATCCCTTCCCGGCATACATCCGCCTGGATAAGGGAAACATGCCCGTACTCGATGTGATACTGCCTTATAAGCATACAGGCTACCGCACAATGAATCAGGATACGGAGCTGCTGCTGCTGAGCACCGGTTTTCTAACCCACCGGACAGTTGAAGTAGCAGCAGAACTGCAGGCAGCCGGTATCAGCTGCAATGTTGTTGATCTCAATAAGCTCCACCCGCTGCCGGAGGAGCTCAAAGATCTCCTTAAAAGAGCCGCAAAAATTGTCAGCATTGAGGAGCACTCACTCAGAGGAGGTGTCGGCACCCTGCTTGGCGAAGTTTTACTCGACTCTGCCACCCGCCCCAGTCTGAAACGTATCGCGATTCCACCAGAAAAACTCTACGCCTACGGCAGCAGAGATAAACTGCACCATGATTTCGGATTGAATAAAGACGCTATTGTTGCACAAATAAAAGAATGGTAACGCTGAAAATAAGGAGCAAACTATGCGTATTGAAGATACAAAACTTGAAGGTGTCAAGATAATTCATCTCGATGAATTTGAAGATCACCGCGGCACCTTCGTCGAATTGTTCAATGAAAAAGAGTATCAGAAACTCGGAATTGGCACCAGATTCATTCAGGATGACATCTCCACCTCACGCCGCAACGTGCTGCGTGGGCTGCATGGTGATGACGGAACCTGCAAGCTGATATCCTGCCTCTTCGGTGAGATTTACTATCTGGTAGTCAATAATGACCCCGAGTCTGCCCAGTACCGGCAATGGATCTCCTTCACCCTCTCCGACCGCAACCGCAAGCAGGTATTTATTCCACCAAAGTTCGGAAACGGCCATCTGGTAATGTCCGAGGTCGCAGTCTTCCATTATAAGCAGAGCGCATACTACAACCCTACCGGGCAGTTTACCATAAAGTGGAACGATCCAGATTATAATTTCTGGTGGCCGGTAAAAGATCCGATTCTATCCCAGCGCGATGATTTCGGCGGTTATGTCTGATTTTCCTGCTGTTTTTTTTAAAAACAGCAAGCTTATATATCTAATACCGGGTATATCTGTTTTCACGAAAAGCAGGAAATCGTTTAAAACAACTTGAGTTTTCAGGTTAAGCAACCGTTATTACGTGTAAAATCTATTATATATAAAGTGAATACTGATCTTTAATAATTATATAGAATATGCCCATATTTACCAAGAATTACATTTTACGATATAATACCGCTAACATAAAGCGGAAATAAATGAATCATAACTGTCAAACCACAGAGATTGAAAGGTTATCAATGAGCACAAATAACAACAGACTTTTACTTTTAAACCTCAAGTATAATTTTGCTCCCATCAATTGTGCTTTTATTATAACCACTCTTATCGATAATAATATCAACTATGATTTCTTTGATATGCAGCTGGACAGTGATCTTGAGAAAAAACTCCAGACAAACGATTACTATGCGGTTGCCGTCGGCGGTCTGATACTGAATTATATACAAATACAGGAAATCATAGCCCGCATACGCCGGATAAAACCTGAGATAATAATTATACTTGGAGGACGGATTCTTGGCATACCGCATAAGTATCTTGATAGATTGGAGGTGGATTTTCTAATTCAGGAGGATGCGAACCCCTCACTGCCGAATCTGCTCAAAGCCCTGACCAGCGGAAATTCCGATTATAAAACCATAAAAGGAATAGCGTATAAAACCGCTAGCTCCTTCAATTTTACCGAACCGGAAGAGCGCCGCTCGCTTACCGGGTTTTACCCAACCTGGAAGGATATAGACCTGCAGTATTATCTGGACAACCAAATGAGTATGAATCACGGAGTCCGCAGAAGCTATCCACTGATAGTAGGTATGGGCTGCGTCGGACGCTGTGTCTTTTGTGCGCCTCAAACCAGCAGTCACCGGGTAAGGGATGTTGATTCCGTCATCAGCGAAATACAGTTCATAACCCAGAATTATAAGGTAGATTCCATAGGGATAATGTCTGAAATTTTTTACAACACTGTCGAAGATGCCAGAAAATTCGCAGAAGGCTACCTCAAAGCCGGTATAAATAAAACCTTATACACCATGGTGAGACCGGATTTCAAACCCGAAATACTTGAATATCTGGTAAAAGCCGGCTGCAAACACATCTATATTGGAGTAGAAGCCTATCACACAGACTCATTGAAAAAAATGGGTAAAGGCGTAACAACCAAAGATGTCGACACTATTGTCGCCAAAATCAAGGAACTGGGCATACAGCATATCTGCGGTTTTCTTATCGGCAATCCCGGAGATACAGCAGAGTCACTGGACTCAACCCTCGACTTTTTCATCAAGAATAAAATCACTCCCAGCACCATAGGCGGCAACGGAGTCATAATTTTCCCGGGGACAGCGGCCTACCGCATCGCGCTGCAGAAAAAACTTATCGCTGATGAGGATTTTTACCTGAAAAGACTCTGCAATTATACCCCGGACACACGACTCACCCCGAATTACGGTCTCGGTAAATATTACCCGAATATAACCACTCTCAGTGATGACGAACTCTGGGAAAAATATTCACAAATCTATTATAAAATGTATATGTTCCAGATGGCAACCTTCTCGGCAGTTGATCTGGACTGGAAGACCAATACTGCAGTCTGCAGAAACTGTGGCGAAAAAATCAATATCCTCAGTTCTCCAGCAACACTCTATATCTGCTCAAACTGCTTCGCCCCGAATTTTATGTTTATGCACAATCTCCTGCTCAAACAGAGTGCCAATAAAGAAAAGGTCTTCGAAATTATGAAGGCCCACCAGAAAGTCGCTATTTCAGGAACCTTCAACACCATCTATGTTCTTATCGATCTGGCGGCACAGTGCGGGAAAAATCCGGATGATCTGCTGATAATAGCCAATGGATCGACTCTGAATCATTTCAAAGCAGCTCTCAAGAATACCACCTGCATTGAATTTTCGGAGATCTCAACACACAGAATTGACGCATTTGTCCACTACGGGCTCCATGACCCGGAATATATTGAAAACACCATTGCTGCAAGCTGTGGAGTTTCTAAAGCCAATATATTAAACGCCACTCCGCCTGAATATAAAAATTATTACCGGATCAATATTGACTCAGAAAAGTTTTATTTCGAATACACTTTTGAAGAAGATTTGACGGCATTGGGAGAGAGAATAGGTTTAAGCCTCACAACCGGTCATAAAGCTGTCAACACCTGGCTGCTGCCATCCACCGATCTTTATGCAGAGGGCATTAATAAAGGGATCTCACAGACCGCGAAGTCAACAGCAGCTCTTGCCGATAATCCTGACGGAGCCATTATAACCACTCCCAGGCTGATTGATGCTCAGGCAGCCAGAAAAGAACTTATACAGAGTACAGCTATTGCACCTGAAAATATCTTTATTCTGAAGACAGATATTCTACCGGAAATCTGGACTAAGCTGTTCATACAGGAAGCGGCGGCTAATTAAAGCCGGTGAGCAAATATTATTGCGTTTTTGCCATTGCAGATAAAGGCTATAAAAAGTCGACTGAGCTTTCAGTTAAGCGATAATTTTATACCGTAAAGTGTCGGGGAGCCGCTACCGATACTATGATTAGTCAGAAGTACGTAGAAAAGCAGTTTTGACTTGCATTATCCGTACCATACTGCACAATATTACTAATAGTGTTGCAGTTAAGTAATCCAATCGTAATTATAACATATTGCTAAACAAAGAAATATACTGAAGGACAACTAGTATGGAATATAAATGGCCACTGATGCGCAACAACATCGATCAGCAGGATCTGAAGACGCTGATAGATTTTCTACAGACCGATCCAAGACTTACTCAATCAGCGAATGTAAAAGAGTTCGAAGAAAAATGGTCCGAATGGCTGGGAGTAAAACATAGTGTTTTCGTCAACTCCGGCTCATCTGCGAACCTGATTACCATAGCCGGACTCCGGCACCAGATTGAGACCGGTAAGCTCCCGGGGCACAGCATGGAAAATTCCGAAATAATTGTCTCGCCTCTGGGCTGGTCATCGGTAGTTACCAGTGTTCTGCATGCCGGCTTCAAACCGGTATTTGCAGATATTGATCTGGCAACCCTCAGCATGAATACCGACGCCGTGATCGACAGCATTACCGAGAACACCGTAGCGGTTCTACTCGTTCACGCCCAGGGCTTCAGCGCCCTCTCGGAGAAACTGCTCAAGACTCTGGAGCAGAAAGGCATACTACTCATCGAAGATGTCTGCGAGTCACATGGTGCCAGATATCAGGGGCGGAAGCTGGGCAGCTTCGGTTTCGCCTCAAACTTCTCCTTTTATTTTGCTCACCACATGAGCACCATTGAAGGTGGTATGGTCTCAACCAATGACCCGGAGTTCTACCAGCTGATGCGGATGATGCGCTCACACGGTATGGTGCGTGAGGCCACCTGTGCCGATACCAGAAAACACTACACCGATAAATTCCCGGACCTGAATGAAAAATTCATCTTCGCCTGCACCGGCTACAATGTGCGCAATACCGAGCTGGGCGGAGTTATCGGTCTGTCGCAACTGCCGAAACTCGATAATAACTGCCGCAAACGCGCCACTAATCTCGAACTCTTCCTCAGTCAGCTTGATAATGACAAGTTCTTCACCGATTTTGCCATTGAAGATTCCTCAAACTACGCCTTGCCGATAATAATGCAGGAAAAGAATGACCATAAACGCGATCTGCTCCAGCAGACAATGGATCAGAACAGTATAGAATACCGTAGGGGTAATGCCGGAGGCGGCAATCAGATGCGCCAGCCGTATATGCAGCGCCATCTCACCAGCCAGCGCCCGGAAGATCTGCCGGTAACCGAACATGTACATTTTTACGGCTACTATATCGGAAATTACCCCGGACTGACCCCGGAAGAAATAAGTGAGCTGACAGCAATAATCAATAAGGCATTTTAACCGCTTTACAATCTTGATCTGAGAGACAGAGCTATGAAAAAAGTACTGATAACCGGCATTACCGGCATGGTGGGAAGCCATCTGGCTGACTTTATACTTGAGAATACCGACTGGCACATTTACGGCATGTGCCGCTGGCGCAGCCCGCTGAATAACGTCGAGCATCTGCTGGAAAGAGCGAACAATAACGACCGGCTCACCTTCCTCACCGGTGACCTCTGTGATTATCTCTCGCTGCAGAACTGCGTCAAGCAGGCAGCCCCGGATTATGTCTTCCATCTGGCGGCACAGAGCTTTCCCCGCACCAGCTTTGAAAGCCCGCTGCAGACCTATGACACCAACATTCTCGGCACCGAACGCCTTTTAGAAGCTTTACGCCACAATACAGATATTGATCCGGTGATTCATGTATGCTCCTCTTCCGAGGTCTTCGGCAGAGTACCGCGGGAAAAACTTCCGATAGCCGAGGACTGTTCCTTTCACCCTGCCTCTCCCTACTCCATATCGAAGATCGGAACCGATATCATCGGTCAGTTCCATGCCGAAGCGTATAAACAGAGGATTGTCATTACCCGGATGTTCACTCATACCGGTCCCAGACGCGGTGACGTCTTTGTTGAATCAACATTCGCCAAACAGATTGCCATGATCGAAGCCGGACAGCTGGAACCGGTTATCAAAGTAGGAAACCTCGATTCACTCCGCACCTGGGCTGATGTCCGCGATGCCGTACGCGCCTATTATCTGCTGGTGACCGTGGATCCGATACCGGGAGAAGCCTATAACATCGGTGGTGACTTCACCTGTACCGTCAGGGAGATGCTCGACACCCTGCTCAAGCTCTCAACGGCTGCTGACATTCGCATTGAGATCGACCCGGCAAGACTCCGCCCGCTGGACGCTGATCTACAGGTTCCGGACTGCAGTAAGTTCAAAGCCAAGACCTCATGGAAACCTGAAATAAGCTTTGAGCAGACGATGCAGGATCTGCTTACATACTGGCGCCAGCGGATAAACCGCGGTGAACGTTTCCTTACCCGCTGAAGAAGGCAGAAATGCAGAAAAAAACAAGCACGCCCCAGACTCAGAATTCCGGCATAACCGAGGTACACCGTAACCCCTGGTTTCATGTAATGAATAGAAACGGTTACTACACTCTGGAGTATGACGAGCCGCAGAATGTCGTACTCCCGCTAGTTAACGATAAATATATTCTACTGATCCGATCCATCCGGCCGGTAATCAACGATACACCATGGGAGCTCCCAGCGGGAGGGTGTGAAGCCGGAGAGGACGCAACAGAAGCGATCAGACGCGAACTGCAGGAAGAGGCCGGGATCATGATCTCTGATCTCAGCCGTTTCAAAAGTCTGCCACCGATTGCCGAAATGCCCGGGCGCATGCCGCAACTCCTGAATATCTTCACTATCGGACTAAGCCGCGAAGAGTATGACCAGCGCAGCAGTTTTGACAGCAATGAAGTAGTTGAAGTCGCATTATTTCCATTTAAAATGGTAGCAGAAATGATACGAGACAGCAGCATCTACCTCTCTCCGGTTGGCTGTATACTCTCGCGTTTCTTATTTTCACGCCTCGATCTGGAGGCTTTTGATAACTGAATAACCAAATAACGGTAAGGTCTTAACTTCTACCGGCAAAGGAATATCATGAATACCAGTACCGACATATTATTAATCAATCCCGGCGGCAGCCGCAAGAAAGTCTATCAGGATCTGAGCAAGGTGTTTTCAGCGATTGACACCCCTTTCTGGGCCGCACTAACCGCCGGTTATCTGCGCAATAAAGCGATAAATGTAGATCTGCTCGATGCCAACGCTGAAAATCTGGATTTCAACGAGACCGCCGAGTATGCCCGTAAAATCAATCCTGAATTCATCGCCATTATCTGTTACAGCCAGCAGGCAAATGTCTGCACCCCGATCATGGTGGCGGTAGGTGAACTCTGCCGGAAGCTGAAAGAGACCCTGCCCGCGACCAGAATTATTCTCACCGGCTGGCATCCTTCAGCCCTTCCTGAGCGCACGCTCAGAGAAGAAGCCTGTGACTATGTTGCCAAAGGAGAAGGCTTCAAAACCTTGGAAGCACTGGTAAAAGGCACCCCGGAACCAGAAGTACCCGGACTCTGGTGGCGTGAAGGAGAGACCATCTGCTCCGGCCGTAAGGCGGAAAACATTCAGGATCTCTCCGAGGAACTTACCGATGTCGCCTGGGACCTGCTCCCGATGGAAAAATACCGCGCCTTCAGCTGGATGTGTCTGGGTGACTTCAGCGAGCGAACCAGATTTGCCTCTCTCTTTACCAGCCTCGGCTGCCCCTACAAATGCTCATTCTGCGCTATACATGCCACCTACGGTGAACACAAGCTCCGTAACTGGAATACCGAATGGGTTATGAAACAACTGGATATTCTGGTGCAGCAATACGGGGTACGCCATATTAATCTTCACGATGAGCTTTTTGTTTTCAGCCGGGCGCACTACCGCCCTATAGCAGAAGGCATTATCGAACGCGGCTATAAACTGAATATCAATGCTTTTGCCCGGGTTGACGTGATAGCAAAGATACCGGAAGAAGATCTGGCACTGCTGAAGGAGGCGGGCTTCAACTGGTTCAAGCTCGGTATCGAAACCGGCAATGAAAGTGTCCGGGCAAATGTCTCCAAGAACAGCTATTCCCTGGACGATGTACGTCAGGCAGTAGCAAAAATTCACCACCATGATATCGATATCTGTGCCAATTTCATGTTCGGGCTGCCCGGTGATGATTATGACTCCATGCAGGACACGCTCAATCTGGCGCTGGAGCTTCTTCCTTCATTCCCCAGCTTCTTCTGCACTATGGCGATACCCGGTTCAGAGCTGTACGAGGAATCTCTCCACTCCGGCACACCGCTGCCTGACACCTGGCTGGGATATGCGTCCCAGGGCTATGACTTCCTGCCACTGCCTACTGAGAAACTGAGTGCAGCCGAGGTTCTGGAGTTCAGAGATTATGCTTTCACCACCTATTATGACAATCCACGGTATCTACATAAAATACGTGAACGTTTCGGTGAAGAGTCATATCAGCACATAAAAGAGATGAATGCCATTAAATTAAAGCGCAGATTACTTGGTGATTGACAATAAACAACCATAAAAGTATACTAAAAGCAATGTTTGCTGTTTTGTGTCATAAGGGGAATAAATGATAATTACACGTACTCCTTTCCGGATATCATTTTTTGGCGGCGGCACCGACTTTCCCGAATTCTTTAATGAGCATGGCGGAAGTGTTCTGAGTACAACAATCAACCACTACTGCTATATAACCTGCAGAATAATGCCGCCGTTCTTTGACTACAAATACTCCCTGCGCTATACCAATACCGAACGCTGCAAGGATCTGGAGGATATCCAGCATAATACAATCCGTGAAAGTATACGTTATCTCGACTTTTCCTACGGTATCGAGGTTTCCCATAGTGGTGACATCCCGGCCAATTCCGGTATCGGCTCCAGTTCTTCCTTCTGCGTCGGCTTTCTCAACGCACTCTACGGTCTGCGTTCAAAGATGATGACCAGACGCCAGATAGCGGAACAGGCAATACATATCGAACGCAACATGGTCAAGGAGCAGGTAGGTTTTCAGGATCAGATTGCTACCGCCTTCGGTGGTTTCAACCGCATTGACTTCTATAATAATGAAAGATTCAATGTCACTCCGATACTTATCGGTCAAGACAAAATTGAACGGCTCAATAATAATCTGATCCTTATTTATTCCGGTCATCCCCGCTACTCTTCAGATATTATCGCTTCACTGACTACCGACAAATTAAAGAAAAAACTTGTATATCAGGAGATGAAAAAACATGTTGATACCGCGGTGGATATCCTAAATAACGACGGAGATATCAATGATTTCGGACGCCTGCTCCACGAGAGCTGGATGCTGAAAAAGACTCTTGGCAGTCAGGTTTCAAATCAGCATCTGGATGACCTGTATCAGGAAGGTCTTGATGCCGGTGCTCTCGGCGGAAAAATCTGCGGAGCGGGTGGTGGCGGATTTTTCCTCTTCTTCGTTCCCGAAGAAAAACGCAGCAATTTTCTGCTGCATTTCAAGAGACTCCTGCATGTGCCCTTCAGATTTGAGAATTATGGCTCGCAGGTCATCTTCTTCACTTCTGGAGAGCCGCACCTGAACCGGAGCTACTGATGTCTACGAGCATGACTGAGTATACCGGCTGTATTCTCGCCGGAGGACTGGGAACACGTCTGCGCAGCTGCGTAAATGACCGTCCGAAGGTTCTCGCACCAGTTGCAGGAGAGCCTTTTCTCAATTATATCCTTAAACAGTTTGTCAACAGCGGTTTAAGGCGCTGCATCCTCTGCACCGGTCATCTTGCAGCCATGATAGAAGAAGAATACGGCGATGAATACGCAGGTATGGAACTGGAATACTCTTACGAAGACTCCCCGCTGGGTACCGCAGGAGCCTTGAAAAATGCCGAACCTTTTTTAGGCGATGGAAAACTAATCGTTGCTAACGGCGACTCTTTCTTTGGAGCAGATCTACCGGAGGCCGCCTTAAATTTTACCAAAGCGGAATACCCGGCAATGATCGTGCTGAACCATATAGCTAACGCCTCCCGCTACGGCAGAGTGGAACTGAATGCAGAGAATGCTGTAACCAGTTTCAAGGAAAAGGACGGACTTGACACCCCCGGGCTGATTAATGCCGGAATCTATTTTTTACAGCACAATTTTCTAAAACGTATTCCGGGCAAAATTCAGGTCTCACTCGAACGTGAAATATTTCCGGAACTGATAGATCAGCATCAACTTGGCGGCTGGAGCACCACCGGCAGCTTTATTGATATCGGAACCCCGGAATCATACGCCGCCGCCCAGATACTGGCAGCTGCCGAGATAAAACCCCACTTGGACCAGCAATAACACAGCTGCTGTAAGCCAAATCAGTTATATGATTAAAGCCCAGACCCCAGAGAGACACAAGACAGCATCGCCTGAGAGCAACATGACCACCTTACGCCTTGATAATTTTAGCTTTAATATCATCGTACCCGGACATGCAATTACGGGTATCAATAACCAGACTGCTTTCACGTGCCACCAGCTCATAGTCAACACAACTGTGAGCCGTAGATATAACTACCGCATCTGCAGCGGCAAGAGTCTCCCGATTAAGCACAACTGAGGATAAAGAAAAATCATACTTACGGGTCTTGCCTATCTGCGGCACAAACGGATCATGATAACTCACATTCGCCCCCTGCTCCAGCAGAAGATCAAGCAGTTTATAGCTCGGACTCTCACGGTCATCATCGACATCAGGCTTATAGGCGATACCCAGCAGCAAAATATTACTATCCTTAACACTCTTATTAATATCATTGAGCGCGGATTTCACCTTACAGACGACGTACATCGGCATAGAGGTATTAATCTCTCCGGCAAGCTCGATAAAACGCGTATTGATATTATATTCTTTCGCCTTCCATGAGAGATAGAATGGATCTATCGGTATACAGTGACCGCCAAGTCCAGGACCGGGGAAAAATGGCATGTAGCCGAAAGGCTTGGTTGATGCCGCCGCAATCACCTCCCAGATATCAATTCCCATCTTGTCAAATACAACTTTAAGCTCATTGACCAGAGCGATATTTACCGAACGGAAGATATTCTCCAGCAGCTTGGTTGCTTCAGCCACATCGGTATTACTTACCGGATAGGTCTTGGAGATAACCATATCATAAAGTGCAGACGCAATCAGCCCGCACTTACTGCTGTAACCGCCCACAACCTTGGTAATCGTTTTTGTCGAGAAATTCTTATTTCCCGGATCCTCGCGCTCTGGAGAAAAAGCCAGATAAAAATCCTCACCGGCTTTCAAGCCGGTCTCTTCAAGAATATCACGCACCAGAACCGAGGTGGTACCGGGATAGGTAGTACTCTCAAGCACAACCAGCTGTCCTGCACGCAGATAACGGGCAATACTCTTCACAGTGGCGATTATATACTGCATATCAGGTTCATTATGCTGAGTCAACGGCGTCGGGACACAGATGAGGATACAATCCATCTCACGCAGACGTGAAAAATCGGTTGTCGCCCCGCACTTGCTGGAATTCGCCAGCAGCGCGACCTTCTCTTCTGCTATATGCTTGATATAAGATCTGCCGCTATTTATAGCCTCTGTTTTCTTTGAATCAATATCGAAGCCGATTACCGGAAATCCCTTATCCGCGAACTCAATAGCCAGCGGCAGCCCGACATATCCCATACCAATTATACCGACAGCAACTTCCTTTGATCTTATTCTTTCAATAAACACCTTATCGTTATTCATTAACAGTATTTCCTATCACATTCACATAATTCATCATTTCACTACTCATCAGAGCTTAATACTTACTATGCGATACTGTAAATTACCCGATGCCTATCCAGAATACTATAATATAACGTGAAATATATATTAATTTAAGCACACTGCAATAATCAGTATTAATACTTTATGAATATAAATAATCTTATCAAAAAAACACAATCTGAATAATTGTTTATCTGAAAACTGCAATTCATATCAACAATTATTCAATTATAACGCACTATAATAGCTATAACACATAGCGAATAGCTGCCCCCGTAAAACAGCAAGATAAATAATCATACCGCTATATCCAGACGGCAAAACTAAATGTATAACAATTCATGCAAAATCAATTCAGACCCTGCAACTCAACCAGCTGCGCATATTCTGGGCAGGAAGCGATAAGATCCAGGTGCTTACCAATACCAATAATGCAGCCATTCTTCATCATCACAATCTTATCCGCATTTTTCACGGTAGAGAGACGGTGCGCGACCACAATTGTAGTTCTTCCAACCATAAGCCGATCTAGAGAATCCTGCACCTGTTTTTCATTGAGACTGTCCAGAGCCGATGTCGCTTCGTCAAGAAGCAGAATCGGCGCATTTTTACAGATAGCGCGGGCGATACTAAGTCGCTGTTTCTGACCACCACTGAAATTACCGGCATTTTCACTGACCTGCTGATCATAACCCTCCGGCAAAGCCATAATTTCATTATGAATATTAGCCGCCTTACCAGCCTGAATAATACGCTCCCGAGCCATCTCTTTATGCCCGTATGAAATGTTTTCAGCAATACTGGAGCTAAAAAAGAACGGACTCTGCCCGACAAGAGCGAGCTTATCACGGAGTGATTCAAAGGTAAGATCCTTGATGTCAAGACCATCAATCTCAATAGATCCGTTGTTGACATCATACAGACGCAGGATAAGATTGACAATTGTGGTTTTGCCGGCTCCAGACGGACCGACCAGAGCTACAGTCTCACCCTTCTTGACAGTCAGATTGAAATTTTTAACAACCGGCTCACCGTCAATATATGAAAAACAGACATCCTTAAATACCATATCATGCTTGAAATCTTCAAGGATTTTATCACCCTCTTTGATCTTACTCTCGGCATCCAGAACTTCAAACACACGCTCGGCACCCGGAAGATTAGCCTGTATTTCAGCGTTGAGTTTACTCAATTCCTTACCAGGAGCGTACATAAACGATAGAGCGGCGATAAAGGAAACAATCTCATTAAAATCCAGTTTTCCAGATAAAACCATATTTCCGCCGATAAAGACCACTAGAAAGATACCTAATTTAGAGGTAAGGCTGGTTATCGGGCGCTCACTGCAGGCTGCGCGCATCTGCTTGGTTGAAATCGTAAAAAGCTCTTCATTATATTTATTGAAATTATCCAGCTCAAATCTCTCACAATTAAATGCCTTGACAGTTCCTATACCCCGCAGAAACTGAATCATCACATCGGTTACATTGGCGCCTTTTTCGCGCGAAAGTTTCGAAGTAAACCGGATTTTTCTGGACATTTTACGCATTGCGACCGCTGCTACCGGCACACCGATCAAGCCCCATAATGCCAGTTGCCAGTTGATATAAAACACATATACCAGACAGATAAAGAGCGCAAAGGGACGGGTAAGCAGAATAACCGATGAATTCAGAATAGAAGTAATGGAACCCAGATCACCGCCAACTCGCGAAATAATATCCCCAGATTTACTGCGGATAAAGAAGGAGAAATCCAGACTCAGAAGATGTTCCGCAATCATCTCGCGCAGATCCATAGTTACACGCGTACTGATCCAGCCCCCAAAATAATTCTGAAAATAAATCCCCACCGAGAGGAAAATCACAAAAATAAAGAAACCGCCAAGACTGATATAAAACAGTGAGTACTTTGAAACTATCGCCGGATAAACTGAGATCAGATATTGAAAAAAGCCACTGTCTACTATCACCTTCGGAATCAGCACCGTAGCATTATCGATAGGTACTGTCGGATCAATCAGCTTGGTTAAAAAACCCGCAAGACCGGCTATCGAAGTATTTACCACACCGTAAAACAAACCGACAAATATCATAATAAAGAAACGTATTTTATACTTGAACAAGTAACGCCATAATCGTAATACTCTTAATAACATATATTTTTATCCAATTCCATTTACCAGACTTTGTTACCAGCTTATTAAAGCAAATGGCATTTCCTTACAACCAGCCGCTGCTCAATAACTGTTAACTATTTACTTTAATTAACACCTGCACTAAAAAATCAAATCCATACTGATAACCGCTACAATCACTGCGGAATCCTGCAATTCATGCCTGAGAGAGCAAAAATTGTTTCTATATCATAGCTAAAATCAACTTTTATTCAACAGCTATGAAAAAGATGATTTTTTCCCGGGTAATTCAAGTGCAATTCCTGCCAACCCCAACAGATATGAGACGATACCCTGCCAACAGCCGTTTTCATGTTAAAAATAACCAAAGCACACTGCAAACAGGCTATTCCCCAACACAAAAAACCGTATCACCCGAAAAACACTATAATTACAGATTTATCCTATATACTATATAATCTCAATATCGAGCTTAAGACCGGAGGAGACCGCCTGTTCCAGCTTTTCCTTACTGCTCAACACACATATCGGAGCCGCAGCCGCCTGTTCTGGAGCGAATACATACTCGGCCGCAGCCAGAATACTGTCCCGATCAAGACCGAGAAGACGGCTGCGGAATTCGCAGCGGGCCTCATAACTCGAGCCGCTGCGCAGATGACTGATTGCAGTGGTCACAACACTGGCCGGTCTGAACGGAACATCAAAATTCTTGATTGTTCCAATTATCGCCTGCTCAACACCCTCAGCAGAAAGATCCATCTCGTTTCTGATATAATCCAGAATTCCATCATAGGTTTTGAGCGTCTCGACGATACAGGGATCACGGTAACTCGCCAGAGTATAAATACCGGCAAGTGCCTGTGATGCCGCTTTACAGCCATAAGCGCCGCGCTTTGCCCGTACTTCATTCCAGAGATAACCATACGAGAGATTCTGTGAAATTAATGAGAGCGCAGGAGCCAGCGGCGAATCAGCTGACACTCCAGGCAGCGCCCGGGCGACAAACGCAACATCCGCCGGCACTGCCAGTCCCAGCAGTTTTCCGGCACCAGCAAGTTTCTGCGGCGGTGTATAGCTTGCCCCGCGCGCAAAACCGTTATGCCCCATCTCCTCCAGCAGCTTACGGTACCAGAGGAGTATCGCCGCACGTGACTCTTCCGAACCGGCAATACTCATATCATAACGGGCGGAATCCAGAATAGCCCTAGCTATTTTCTGCAATCTGCTGATAATATAATCAGGATCAAAATCATTGATAAGCTTATCCAGCAGACGCAGCGGCGAGATACCGCCAAATTTTTCACTGAGATAGATGTTACTCGATATCTCCTTCCCGGCATACGCGGCAGCGACCGTATGACCCTGCGGTACGATACCGGTCTTTCTACCAGCCCGAGACTGCAGCAGAATATCCTTTAAACGCTGAGCATCGGAAAAATCCGGCTCCAGCAGACGCTCACGCAAGACCGCCAGCATCTCCGGCAGTTTACGCTGCACCCCTTTGACCACAAAGTTGAGATACGGCACTACATGCTCGAATGAATCGATTCTCCCCGCCGCACTCAGAGTAGCTCCGATACCGGAACAGCACCCGACCTCCTTCTGCGCAAAACCGGCATAATCGAGCCCCGCAGCTCCGACCTTGGTTATTACATCCGCAAACACCGGCATGAATTCGAGGGTCTCTTCATCAAAATCCGAAATATCCACCGAAAGATTTATAAAATCGATACCCCCGGTATAAATCTTGTTATCCAGCACCGTACCGGACATAACCTTGATACTGTCAAAATCATAAGCCGCCGGTTTACTGTCAACATCCTCCTTCACCAGCTTGGGCAGGGTTTCCAGAGCCTCGGGAGAATTTGGAGACTGCTGCATAGCATCCAGTTCAGCCGCCTCCCGGGCGATCCGCTCAAGTTCTGCCGCGCTGAATGCGGACTTGGTTTCAGCCATTCTGGCTGCAAACTCTTTATCTTTACGCGCATTATAGGACGCATCAGGGTAGAAGGTCAGCTGCAGACGGTAATTATTCTCGATAATCTTACGGCTGAGCAGCTTCTCAAAATAACCTTCAGTCTCTTCATAACGCTGTCTAAGCACCGCCAGATTCTGCCTGAGATTGAGATTGGTCACCGGATCACAATCATAGATCCAGCTGCGGTATACCCGGTCCATCAGACGCAGCGGATACTGTGAAGGAATATCCAGAGCCGCCATCTCCAGATGATGAAAAGCCGCTTCAATCATCTTTCCGTCGACTCCATTCTCAACCTGCTCACGACAGGTTTTGAGCACAATATCAAGAAAAGCCGCAGCTTTATTCTCAGCCGTACCCTTTATACCGACGGTAAAGAAGGTATCGCGCTGATAATCAGCATAACCTGAACTGGTAAGATCTTCACCAAGTTTGGAATCAACAATCGCCCGGCGCAGCGGTGCAGCGGCGTTGCCAAGCAGATAATCATCAAGTATATTCAGCGCAAGGTTCTCCACTGCATCTACCGACTCCCCGGTAGCCCAGGTAAGGGTTACCGCACTGTCTTTATCCACAGTATCCCCGGCACTCGCAGGATACGCAATCCGCTCGGCAGATGGCTGCTCCCAGAGTTTAAGCGGTCTGATCGCAGTATCAATCTCAATCTTTTCATAGGCATTCAGATACTCAGTGTCCAAGAATTCCAGATGCTTTGCCGTTGGAATATTACCATATATAAAGACATATGAATTCGCAGGATGATAATAGGTCTTATGAAAATTCACAAATTCCTCATAAGTCAGCTCCGGAATACACTCAGGATCGCCACCGTAGTCATTGCCATATTCATTGGAGTTAAAGAGTTTTGCTGATTCCTCCTTGTCAATCACTCCGTCAAGATCAGAGTAGGCACCTTTCATTTCATTATAGACGATACCCTTTATCAGCAGTTCGCTCCCGGTATTTCCCGGTTCTTTAAAATCAAAGTGATGACCTTCCTGTTTGAAATGCATCTCACTGATATTCGGTCTGAATGCGGCATCACAGTAAACACTGGCTATATTGAAAAAATCCTTCTCATTCATACTGGCACAGGGATATACCGTTTTATCGGGATAGGTCATGGCATTGAGAAAGGTGGCAAGCGAAGTCTTAAGGAGTTCAACAAACGGATCCTTCACCGGGTACTTGCGCGAACCGCAGAGCACAGTATGCTCAAGGATATGGGGCAGACCCGTATTGTTCTTGGGCGGCGTGCGAAACGCAACCGCAAAAAGATTCTCAGGATCATCACAAAGCAAATGAAAGACCCTGGCACCGCTCTTATCGTGCTCCAGCTCTATTGCAGTACCCCGCACATCTTCGACCTCGCGTACATTATTGACGGTAAAGCCGGAGAGCTTATCACCGACGAGCAGTTTATTTTCAGACATTTATTTTCCTTTGTTGGCAGATTAAATTATTATGCATAACAGGTTTTATGCACTCCCGAAATTATACACGTACCATCACAGCATTCAAACATTAATTACTTTCACAGTTTCAAAACCTGAGTAAAATACCCAAGTCCGCACCTAAAAGCCATAATCCGGATAACAGCGCTAGAACTTCCCATGGCGGACTAAATAATATTACTCTTGACACCGCTAACCATATTAACTATCATACCACATATTATAAGATCGGGTTTATGCCAGATAGAGATGTAATTGACGGAAACCGGCTTCTTCGACAAGTCAATCTCACATTTTTTATCTATTGTTTGCTTGACTTCCCGCTCATGCACATCCGAGCGTCCCCTCTAACCACTTTTAAACACGGACTTTACGGCATCCTAAAAAAAAGTGTAATTTTTTTAAGTATTTTTTTACTGAATAATTGAAATTATTATCGATATACTGTATAATAAATAAAGATTTATTTATTGACTGTTATAGAAAGAAAACAATGTTCAACGACAATAATTCATTCTATCAAGGCAAGACACTGTCTGAACGCGCCCGGGTAGCACCGGTGCCTACATTACGCCGTCTGCCTAAATATCTGGAATATCTGCGTAATATCCGAGTTGCGGCAGATGCCCATATATCATGCACACAGATAGCAGGTGCACTCGATCTGGTTCCCACGCAGGTACGCAAAGACCTGGCAACCACCGGAATTGTCGGCAAACCTAAAAAAGGCTACCCCGTATTTGCCCTGATTCAGGCGATCGAAGAGTTTCTGGGCTGGAATGCACCCCAGGATGCCTTTCTTGTCGGTGCCGGAGCACTCGGAACCGCAATTCTGGGTTACGAAGGCTTCAGAAACAATGGACTCAATATTGTTGCCGCTTTCGATAATGATTCCTCTAAAATCGGAACCCGTATCCGTGGAGTCGAGGTAATGTCACTTGAAAAGCTCCCGGAGCTGGCACGCAGAATGAACATTCATATCGGCGTAATGACCATGCCGCCACAATTTGCCCAGCAGATAGCGGACCTGCTTGTCAGCGGTGGCATAAAGGCTATCTGGAACTTTACACCATCACTGGTGATAGTCGATGATCATGTCATTCTCGAAAATGCCCAGCTGGCTTCCAGCTTTGCCGTACTCAGCAGCAGGCTGCGCAGTAAAATGCACAATATCTGAGAAAACACCTGAAATTAGAGTTATTCCCCCTGAGCTGCTGTGATTTATCCCGGCAGCTCTTTCCCTTGCGGTAAGACAGAAAACAATCTTTTATCGATAAACTTTTCCTAGACAATTTTTCGAAAGCGGTTTATAATTTAATAAATTATCTCGAAATGACTTGAGCGACAGGAGAAGACAATGCTGGGTTTCACCTACAGAAATAACGAACTATGCTGCGAAGAGACCAGAGTTAAAGACATAATCAATACGGTTGGCACACCAGCCTACATTTATTCAAAATCCGCATTCCTAAGCCGCTACAACGCAATTTCCATGGCTTTCAATGAAATAACCGAGACCTTAATCTGCTTCTCAATTAAAAGCTGCTCTAATATCAATATACTCAAGGAACTGGTGAAGGCAGGCAGTGGTTTTGATGCTGTTTCAGCGGGGGAAATCTACCGGGCGCTCACCGCCGGTGCAGATCCTAAAAAAATTGTCTTTGCCGGAGTGGCCAAGACCGACAGTGAGATTGAGTATGCCCTGAAGGAGAATATTCTGCTCTTCAACTGTGAGAGTGAAGAAGAAGTGATTAATATCAACCGCATTGCCGGTGAACTCGGTTTAAAAGCACCGGTATCCATCCGGATCAATCCAGATATTGATGCCCAGACCCATGCCAAAACCACCACCGGCACCAAGGAGAATAAATTCGGCATTGACTTCGCCCGTGCCATGCAGCTGGTATCACGTATCTCGCACTTTAAAAACTGCGTTATCAAAGGGGTCGATATGCACCTGGGAAGTCCAGTAAACTCGCTGGAAGCCTACGCCGAAGGGGTTGAGCGGCTTATTGACTTTGCCGGGACCTGTCCGGATACCGTTGAGTACATTGATGCCGGCGGCGGTTTCGGACTTATCTACGATCAGGAAGAAGTACCCGGATTCAGAGACTACGCCGAGGCCATAGCAACTCAGGTACAAGCTGCCGGGAAAAAACTTATTATCGAACCCGGCAGAAGCATCGCCGGAAATTCCGGGATTCTTGTCGGTAAAGTGCAGTACACCAAGAGTAACGGTGTGAAACATTTTGCCATGCTTGATACCGGAATGAATGATCTTATCCGCCCGGCCATGTACGATGCCTATCACTTCATCTGGCCGGTATCAACCTCTGAAATGCCGGAGAGCGAACTCTTTCCGGAACTTATCGGCGGTGGAATATTCATGCCGCAGGATATAACCGGACCAATCTGCGAATCCTCGGACATTTTCGGCAAAGAACGCGAACTCCCAGAGCTGCAGCGCGGAGATCTCGTTGCCATCTTCTCTGCAGGCGCATATGGTTTCAGTATGTCCAGTAATTACAATACCCGTCCAAGAGCAGTAGAAGTTCTCACTGACGATGATAAATTCACTATTATCCGCCGTCGCGAAAGCTGGGATGATCTGCTTGCCGGTGAAATCAACTGCTAGTTCCTGCAGACCTCGCTGTCAACACAAGCACCATAAAAAACTCAGCCGGTACGGGATACTTCCGCACCGGCTATAAAATACATATAACAACTAATATCCGAACCGTCTGAAGCTGGTATCGGCCATAACCTACCGCTTACAACCGGTTAGCGTTTATTTACAGACAATACGCTTGGTACCGTAATACTCCCGGAACCTCCAGGAAATATCATAACAGGCATCTTTACTGACCTTGCCAAGCTCATTCAGAAGTTCATCGGGAGTAGACACCTCCACCCCGTCAATCTTATAGATCAGACTCCCGGCAGAGAGGAATCCCTGAGCCGGGCTATCGGCTTTCACTTCACCGACAACCACACCTTTGGTATCCGCTTCATATCCAAGCTGCGCGGCAATCTGCGGGGTAAGTTCAGCAATCTGCACCACGCCAAGATTCTCCAGCAGCTTGATACTCCTGTTGGCGACTACAATCTCCTCAGGCAGCGACTCTATCCTAATCGACACCTTTTGCGGTTTTCCCTTACGGTAGAAATCTATCTCACGCGTCTCATTGGCATTTGTAGTCGCCACCAGCGTGCGCAACTCCTGATCATCATTTATGGTACGGGAACCGTACTTGACAATTATATCACCACTGCGCAGTCCGGCTTTCGATGCCGGGGTATTTTTATAAACCTTGGTAATCAGCGCCCCTTTTGCCGTATCCAGACCAAAGGCCTCGGCGATATCATTATCCACCGGACGGAGTGCTGCGCCCAGATAACTGGTTGCAACATTCTTATGAGAGATTATACCCTGCATAATAGTACGGGCCAGATTTATCGGTATCGAAAAATTCAACCCCTCGCTGTTCTTATTAGTCACCGAATTAATACCGATAATCTCACCACGCAGATTCACCAGCGGCCCACCGGAATTACCGGGATTTATAGGGGCGTCAATCTGAATAAAATCGGCAATGCTGAGGCTGCCGATACGGGTACGCCCTTTTGCAGATATTATCCCGGCAGTAACCGTTGACTCCAGTCCGAAAGGATTGCCAATAGCCAGCACCCAGTTACCGACCTTACTGCTGTCGGAGTCCCCCATCTTCGCGATCGACAGGTTCGGTGCCTGAATACGTATCACCGCAATATCAGATTCCGGATTTGAACCGGTGATCTCAGCCGTAAATTCCCTGCCGTCAAAGAGACGCACGATAACCGTATCCGCCCCGGCAATAACATGAGCATTGGTCAGAATATAGCCGCGTTCATCGATAATTACTCCAGAACCCTGACTATGACCGACCACGCCACTGCTCTCCGCCTGAATATTAACCACCGTCGGTCTCAGCTTTTCTGCTACTATACCGAAAGCCTTATTGATTACATTCGCCTGATCGAGAATCAGTTCCTCTTCAGGGGTAAAAGTAATCTCTGCGGAATAACCCCGAGCATAATACCCTTGCAACAGTACAACAGCAACCAGCAGAATCAGCTTCTTCATACCAATTTTGATTGAGACCATAGCTATCACAATATCCTCCAGCATAACCCGGGCAGATTACAATTCCTCCCGCTGCTAGTGCCTTAATAAATATTTTTAACATATAATCAGCAGCAAAAAGCCGCTATGCAATTATTATGTAACCTTTACCTCTCAATCCTTCTTGCAGAGTGAATTTCCAGCGAGCAGCGCCTCTTTAAGGTCTTCCGGCTTTATCGATGCACACCCAACATGCCCCACGACTACCCCTGCGGCGGCATTGGCGAGCTTTGCCGCCTCTTTAAGATCTCCACCTGCACCCAGAGCCAGAGCAAAGGTGGCGACAACAGTATCGCCGGCACCGGTGACATCATAAACCTCGCGCGCGCGGGTAGGGATACTGAACGGATCCTTCCCCTGACGGCATAGACACATGCCTTCCTCACCGAGAGTTACCAGAATATCACTCTCAAGCTCCTTAGCCAGACGCATACCGAGCTCCTCACCGCTGAGATATTTATGTACACCTAGCATTTCAGTCGCTTCCTTGCGGTTGGGAGTAATCAGACTCACCCCGCGGTAAAGTTCCTTATTCTGCGGTCTGGGATCGACTATCACCGGTTTACCGGAAGCGCGCAGATCAGCCATCAGCTCACTGTCAACCATCCCCTTGGCATAATCACTGACCACAACGACATTCGCCCGTTTTAAAAGATGCTCCAGTTCATCACTGCGTATTTTCTTTGCTTTCTTTCCCAGCTCCAGCTTCTTACCCTTCTCGCTCTTATACGGGTGTTCCCAGTCGACACGGAGCATCTGCTGCTGTCCTGCGACCATTCGCGCCTTACGGACGGTACAGGGCAGCGCCGGAAGAAAAAGCGCCTGAATATCCTGCAGGGCGCACATCTCACCCAGACGCATTCCGTCAGCATCAAGTTTTTTGCCGGTCTTACCGCCCAGAGCGAAAAGATCCGCATTACCCAGCAGTGAAGTTATATTGGCCGCAACATTCGCCGCCCCTCCGACCCGCTCGAATTCCTGTTCAACACGCAGAATAGGTACAGGAGCCTCGGGTGATATTCTATCGACAGACCCCAGAATATAATGATCAAGCATCGCATCGCCTATAACCAATACATTCACCCCTATAAGCTTTTCCACAAGCGGAACAAGCTTCGCACAATCCGGCATCAACTACTCCTTTACTGTTAAATTTCATCACAGATACTCATGACCGGAAAGCTGAACACTATCCCCATGAATACCAGTCGTCAGCACGACCCTCAGCTACAGCCTTTCGCCTCTATCCCACACAACCGCACCGGAACAATACAAAAATGCGATTAGCATACATTTTACTTTACCAATAAGATCAGTTAATCATACGAAAGCAAGCAAGTATCAGGATTTTAAGGAAATACCATATAGAATAAATTATTATCCTATGCCAATTATAGCATTTTTAAAATTCGAATACAACAGGATATTCTTGCGTCACGGAAAATAGTTACCTACTTCAACTATTGCCGGATAATCCTCGAAACTCTATTTATACGCCGACCTGTAGCCATGGCTGAAACTTTTCGAATACAACTTGGACTCCGCCCCGAGACCTGCGATAGCCTTTCCGACAACAATCAGCGCTGTACGGTTGTAACCGCTGGCAGCCACCTTTTCCGGTAGTTCACCCAGCGTGGAGACTATCTTCGCCTCATCCTCCCAGGAAGCATGGTAGATAAAAGCCGCCGGACAGTCGACACCATAATACGGTATAAGCTCGGCGCAGATCTGCTCAGGTTTATGGGCGGAAAGATAGATGCAGAGGGTAGCTCCGGTACGGGCAAAGTTCTCCAGTTCCTGCCCCGAAGGCAGAGGCGTTCTCCCGGAGGTACGGGTTAGAACCACCGCCTGCGATATCTCCGGCGCCGTCAGTTCACAGCAGAGAGAGGCTGCCGCCGCCTGAAACGCCCCGATACCCGGAACCAGCTCATATTCAATATCAAGCTTGTCCAGTTCCCGCATCTGCTCGGCGATAGCTCCGTAAAGTGAAGGATCCCCTGTATGCAGCCTGATAACGTCTACCCCTTTCTCAGCCTGCTCCTGTATAACCGCGGTTGTCTGTTCAAGCGACATCTCGGCCGAATCATAAACCGCACACTCCGGCGGCAGTATCCCGAGTAATGCCGGATTGATCAGACTTCCGGCCCAGATACAGCATTCAGCCTTCTCCAGCAGACGCAGAGCCCGCACCGTCAGATAATCGGGATTTCCAGGTCCCGCTCCGGTAAAATAAACCTTCATGCTACTTCCTTTCCATCACCGGCACCGGGCGGCAACAGACCACCGGCCCCGAAAATAAACACTTTTAAGACTGCAGATACTCCGCCGCCGGCAGAACCCTGGCAAAGACCATACCTAGTGCCGCCATATATGCTCCATGAACCTCTGCTGCCGGTATCTGCCTTCCGGCAAACTCAAGTGCCGCAGCCGCGCAGGCATCAGCGATCAGACTTACCTTATAGCCACGTTCAAAAGCCGAGCGCACGGTCGTATCGATACACATCTGACTCATCGCCCCGCAGACCACCAGCTCATCGACTCCGGCCTGTGACAACTCAGCCTCCAGCGCCGTCTGCTGAAAAGAACTGGGGTAACTCTTCTGAATCACCGGCTCCCCAGCAAGCGGTGCAACCCGGTCATTTATCTCACAGCCAAAGGTTTCCGGCAGAAAAAAAGTAGCCCCCTCACGCTGTGATATATGCTGAATATGAAATACCGGCAACCCGGCATCACGAAAACGCGCCAGCAGCGCTGCCGCCTTCTCCACTGCCGCTTCAGCATCCGGCAATGCCATGGCTCCACCGTCAAAGTAATCATTCTGCATATCAATAATCAGCAAACCTTCACTCATGACACCCTCCATCTCCGAAGAATACACCTGACGTACTGTAAAGAACCAGACACCGCTGTTTCACCGGAATAATTACAGAAACTATTATCAGCGCCCGCATACCATCCGCACCAGCGCTTTAAGATTAAACTTGTTATCAACCCAGGATTCAAAAAAATACCTCCGAGCCTGCCAGAGATGACGCAGCACCACCGCATTTGCCGCCCGCAGATAACAGACACGTGAAAGAATTTCTCGAGGCAGCTCACTACGGTAAAGCAGAAGAATATGGGCAAAGACCTGCTCCCGGGCAAAGGCAATCTGCCGCTGTTTATGCGGCGAGGAAATACCGCCCTCATGCACCCGGTAACGGGTGAGACACTGCGGAATAAATACAAATTCCGTATCCCGCGCAAAACGCACCCACATGTCCCAGTCATCGGTCACCATATTATCCAGTTCCCGAAAACCTCCGGTCTCCAGCAGAACGGCTCTAGGCACAACCGCAGACGAAAGATTTATCCAGTTGGCACATAAAATATCAGGAAATACCGCACCTTCAACCGGATGATTTCCGGGATTGAAGCGCTCCTGAAAACTCTCGCCGCACTCACAGCCAGCCGCATCAATCAGCAGCGCGTCCGAATGCACACAGATACGTTGCTTGGCAGCAGCTTCAAGCTTTACCGCAAATATCTCCAGCTTTCTTCGCTCCCAAAGGTCATCACTGTCGAGAAAAGCTACAAACTCCCCGCGCAGCTGCTCCTGGGCCAGACGTCTGGTACGGCAGCTGCCGAGATTCTTCTCATTCCTGAATAAGCGAATTCTCGGGTCACGACCGGCATACTCGGCCACGACTGCCGCGGTCTTGTCACTTGAGCAGTCATCCCAGACAACAACCTCATAGTCGGTAAACGTCTGCTCCAGGATGCTCTCAAGAGCTGCGCCAATATACCTCTCGGCATTATAGGCAGGCATCATTATTGAAAAGAATGGCGTTTCCAACGCATAACCCCTTTATTATTATTATCAGCCATTAACGATTGACAATACCCCGCAACTCCCAATAATTATATTCTTACACCTTAATAAATCTATAAAAAAGGATAATATACATGGATATTAATAACAAAGCTCAACAGCAGCTCCACGACTTCTGGTCGGAACGGACCGAAAAATACGGCAACAGCTTTCAGGTTGTCGGCTGGACCGAAGAATCCCAACTCCGCCGTTTTCAGGCCCTCGGCCAGCTTGGAGACCTCAACCACAGCAGCCTGCTGGATGTCGGCTGCGGCAGAGGGGATCTTTATAATTTTCTCTCCACAAACAGACTTACTGTCGACTATACCGGCTTCGACCTGAGCCCAGAGATGATCGGCTTCTGTCATAACCTCTTCCCGGAAGAGCAGGAACGCTTTCAAGTCTATAATATTCTTGAGAACACCCCTTCCCGGCGCTACGATTACGCGACCTGCATCGGTGTGCTCAATCAGGTAACCTCACCCGAAAGCCCTGATTTCGCCGAGACCTTTATCCGCCGCCTGTATGAGCTCGTTGATAAAGCCGTGGCGGTATCGATAACCTCACTCTACGCCCCGCGCAAGACTGATGACACCTTCTATTTTGACCCGGCAGAGATGCTCCGGCGCATCACCGGCATCAGCACCTGCTTCAAAATTGATCATTCCTATCTGAAAAACGATTTCACCATCTTTCTCTACAAAGATAGGGACTGACACGATACACCCGAAAAATTCCGGAATAAATCCCGGAACAAGCAACGAATAATGCTCAAGTCCAAAAAAATTCTGAACTGCATTTACTAAAAAAACAGGGACTGCCGTAACGGCAGTCCCCCCGCTATAAAAGTACTGTATGGACATAGACTCGATACGTCTCCCCCGAAACGCCACCGTCCCCCTGACAGTGCTGACTGTCCTTATCCATACAGTAGGTATTACATTTGATCTCTATAAATTCCCGCCCCGAGAACCATCCCCTCTGGACCATGCAGTACATAACTCTCTTTGAAACGCACCTGTCTGGTCAGTGGATCCGGCGCTCTGCCTGTCACCCAGCCGCCGCTGCCGGCAGCTTTATCCAGTGCCGCAAAGACCCGGTAATCCTCGATCCGGCCGATCTTTGCCGGCTCCGCCCAGTCAGCCAGACACTCACCCTGAGCCGAATAGACAAAAACATACATTCTACCGGAAACGAACTGACTGTCAGGATTCATAAAATCCTCCAGCGCCTTGCGCAACCCGTTACGCCGGAGATAATCCTGAGCTCTTTTGGCAAATATAACAACGTCCATATAACTCGGGCTGTTATAGTTAATATAATGCATCCCGTCTTCACGCCTGCCGCCGAGTGTCAACTCCTGCGCCCGCTGCTTCTGACGGCTTTCCTCCTCTGACGATATTGAAGCCGCTGAATAGCCGCTTCCGGAGACCTGCTCTACCTCTGCGTAAGCCATATCTGCGGAATTATCCGTGTTACACCCTGCAATCACCGCAGCGGTAATGACCACGGCAGCAGCTATCCCCCAAAAACGCATAATTCCCCGATCCTCTTCTCAAAACAGATACAATACTATTATTTTCCGCAAACAAACCTTTTCTTTCACATTTATTTGATTTTTTCTATTTTTCAGCTCAAATAAGTAATATATCCTTATTTTTACTATACTTTCGCTCTGCTAATTTATAGAATAAAATACAATTATTAATTATTTAATACTGAAATATCAGTGAAATTAACGGAAGGAACCTCCAGATCATGAAAATTAGCATTTTCGCCCTGATACTCGCCGGCATTTGCCTGACCGGCTGCAGTGATCAGTCAACCGCCGCCAAGCCCCAGAAAGCGGATCGGAACGCAGCAAACAATATTGGACCGGCTAAATTTGACGAAGAAGCCGCAGCTCTGGGTTTCCCGGAAAAATTCATCTCCAAAGAAGGCTATAGCGCCGACTGGACACAGGCAACCGCCAGCCATGTCAGTGGTATGGAGGTTCAGATTTATGACACCGGAGCAACCGTTGATGTCTGCGGCGGTATCGGCTGTGACAAATAGCACTTCGGCTACCCGCGGCAAGAGCTTGTAAACTGAACACCGTTTCATTACCCAATAATGGCAATTGCAGTAATATATAAGCGGCAGGAGCAAAATTGCTCCTGCCGCAACAGTTTCAGAAACCAGTACTCCGGTAAAGACTTATATCAGACCTTGACCGCCCCGCCAATCTTGACACCTCGATAACGACGCTTGATCGGTGCAATATCGGTCTTGACAAATTCATCCACCTGTTCCGGGGCTCTGCCAACATACAGCGCCGGTTCAAGCATACCCGGCAGATCTTTAGCGATAGCTGCAAACGCCTCATCAGCGGTAAGACGTGCAATCAGATCATTTTCCTTACCCTTCTGCTTGACCTCTGCCGCCGCCGCCTGTGAATGCACGCGTATCTGTTCATGGAGCTCCTGCCGGTTGCCGCCGCGCTTCACTGCTTCCATCAAAATATTCTCTGTCGCCATAAACGGCAGCTCTGCTCTGATATTCCGGTCGATAACCTTAGGATAAACCACCAGACCGTCAGCGACATTGGCACAGAGTTCAAGTACGGCGTCTACCGCCAGAAATGCCTGCGGCAGGGTGAGACGACGGTTTGCCGAATCATCAAGGGTTCGCTCCATCCACTGTGTGGACTGGGTCATATAGGCATTTATCGGCATCGACATTACAAAGCGAGAAAGGCTGCAGATACGCTCACTGCGCATCGGATTGCGTTTATAGGCCATGGCGGAAGAACCAATCTGCTTCTTCTCAAACGGTTCCTCAATCTCCTTACGGCTGGCCAGCAGACGGATATCGGTGGCAAATTTACAGGCACTCTCACCAATGCTGGCGAGTTCTGCGAGAATCTGCGAATCAAGCTTGCGGGTGTAGGTCTGACCACAGACCGAGAGCAGCTTCTTGAACCCCATCTTCTCAGCAATAGCGGCATTGAGCTTCTTAACCTTTACCTGATCACCACTAAAGAGTTCGAGATAACTCGCCTGTGTTCCGGTGGTTCCGACGGCTCCGCGTAGCGGCAGAGACATTATACGGTGTTCAATCTCCTTGAGATCGAGGACAAAATCCTGAGCCCAGAGGGTCGCACGTTTACCGACTGTAGTCGGCTGCGCCGGTTGAAAATGGGTAAAACCGAGGGTTGGGAGCTTCTTGTATTTTTTGGCAAAATCACCAAGTTTACAGATAACCGCCGCCAGCTTACCGGCAACCAGCTGAAGCGCATCCCGCAGAATAATCAGATCCGCATTATCGGTAACATAACAGCTGGTAGCACCAAGGTGAATAATCGGCGCCGCCTTGGGTGCCGCGAGTCCGAATCCGTAAACATGAGCCATCACATCGTGCCTGCACTCCTTCTCACGCTTATTTATCGCTTCCCAGTCAATCTTGGATATCCCCCGCTTCATCTCCTGAATCTGGGTTTTGGTAATATTAAGTCCAAGTTCACGTTCACTCTCGGCAAGCGCGACCCAGAGCTTTCTCCAGGTTTCAATACGGGTACGTGGCGAAAACATCCGGCTCATCTCTTCACTGGCATAACGCGAGATCAACGGGTTGCTGTAAACATCATTTGCATCCATCCAATTCTCCTGTCAATGGTCTAAAAAAATAGATATTATATACTGTTCCCATCATTATATAAAAAAAGGCTGCAAATAGAAATAGAAGATTATTTTTCTTCCGCCTCCAGTCCGACTTTTTAAGTACTGTCAGCGCTTGCCTCGGGGCAAAAACCCTCAATTCCGCAGACCGGTCGGATACGGCTCAAGTAATACTCCGCCGGCCGTAAAGATAAAGCCTGAGCCCTGGCTGCAGAATATTGCTTTTTCTCTACCGTACATTTATAATCTAACCGGATAGAGGAGCAGCTGATTTTACGACGGCAGGCAGCAGAACTGGCAGCAGCCTGCAACCAGCTAAGTTTACGTCCCGCTGCAACACACACCGCTGTCACCAGCTACTTAATTATGATTTTCTACCGCACAGATGGTACTAAAAGGACAACAGATGAATATATCAAAAAGCCGAATACTCGATGAGATGATCTTTATCCGTGAATGGAACGCACCCGCAGCAACCGCCAACGGTGAGGCGGTCATACTCCTGCACGGCATAGAGAGCCACAGCGAATGGTTCTGCGAAGTCGCAGCAAAACTGGCAGACAGCGGCTATGCAGTACTGGCCTATGACCGTGCCGGCTGGGGCAAGAGTGCGGGAGAACGTGGTCACATACCGACCTACCGGCAGATACTCAAACAGCTCACTACCATCGCCGCATCACTGCGGCGCAAACACCGCAGGGTTCATCTCGCCGGTCTCTCCTGGGGTGGCATGTTCGCCCTTTACGCCACACTCAGACGGCGGATATTCTTTGACACCACGGCTATGATCGCCCCGGGGATCTACCCGACGACCCGTTTCAGCCTAGCAAAAAAACTCGGTATCGCCTGCGCAGTCTGCTGCGGCCGCCGCTCAAAATCATTTCCTCTGCCGATTACAATCGCTGACTTCACCCTGAACCCGATCAAGCAGGAATACATTAGAAATGATCCGCTGCGCAATACCGGCATTACCGCCGCTACCGCGTTTGAAACCCTGAAAATGCAGCGTTTCTGCAAGGAGACCGCACCACTGCGCCGCCTGCCGCCCTCCACTCTCCTGCTCGCCGGTAGAGACCACATTATAAATAACACTCTGACCAGAAAATTACTGGAAAAACAACCGCTCAGTATCCACGAATATCCCAAACTTCAGCATTCACTGGTCTTTGAAGACCCTGAAGCAACCGCCGCCGCCCTCCTGCAGAACTTCACCTCTCAAACCGCCGCTGCTACGGACAGATCCCGCATACTCATAATGGGAGCCGGAGCAGTAGGCAGCGCAGTTGGCGGCTATCTGGCTCTGGGTGGAAATGAAGTAACGCTCATCGGGCGTAAACAGCATGTTGAGGCGATAAACCGTGACGGTCTCTGCCTCTCTCTTGACGGTGTTGAACGCCAGAATATACGTAACGGTCTGCGGGCGGTTGAGACCGCAGCAGAGCTAAGCGGTGAATTCGATATCATTATCCTCACGGTAAAGAGTTTCGACACCGCCGCTGCACTTACTGAACTGGCACCGCTGATAACCCCCGAGACCACACTCATGAGCCTGCAGAACGGTATCGGCAACGAACCGGTGATCGCGCAGGCCTATCCGGATAACACCATACTTGCCGGAATAATCTGTATGAACCTGAACTTCTCACACCCCGGTTACATTGAAATAAGTGATGACAAAGGCGGTATTTCCGCGGGTCTGCAGAGTGGAAACGCCCAACGAGCTGAAAAGTCCATAGCTGCTCTGCGCTTGAGCGGTCTGCAGGTAGACTATCACCGGGACGACGCAACCCGCATAAAATGGTCAAAAATGCTCCTGAATATCTCCTCAAACGTTCTAAATGCTATTACCGGCCGCTCCTACAAAGAGATACTCGCCGATAAATTCTATGGCTCGCTGGCGGTAAAGGCAATCAAGGAGACACTATCCGTTATGAAAAAAGAGGGCATAAAACCGATCGCACTGCCCGGTTACAATGTCGCGGCACTGGCCACTCTCTGCAAAGCCCCTGATTTTCTGGCCCGCAGCGTAATGGCACGCATGGCGGATGACAGCGCCAGAACCGTGACCTCCATGCAGCAGGATCTAAAAAAACGCCGCCAGGCACTACAAGAGAGCGGAAAAAACCGCCCGACTGAAATTGCCGAACTCAACGGCAAAATCATAGAGCTTGGCAAAAAGCATAACCTCCAGACGCCGGCCAATCAAAAACTCTGTGAACTGCTGGAAAGCTACAGCCTCCCGAAGAACCCGTGATACCATTATTCTGCCAGCAACATCTTCTTGACCAGAAAATAATTTTCCAAACGTTCACACAATAGCAGAAAGAACCGATTCAACACAAAGCAGGAGCTGATCACCACAGCTCCTGCAATATTTAACACTCAAATTCCAGATCAATACACTTTTTAAAAAATTTTCTTATCAGTACTTTCCGAAATCATCATCATCAAGTATTATCTGCTCTTTAGGGCTGACAACCTCGGCTTTTTCCGCTACCTCCGCCACCTCACCCCAGCCGGCTTTCTCCGGAAGCGAACGCTTCCTGGAACCTGCTGCCGGTTTACGCTTTAAAACCTTGGATTTCGCTCTAACCTTACCCTTTTCAGGCTGTATATTCTGCAACAATCTGAAATGATGAACCAGTTTCTGCAGCTGCTGGGCCAGAACCGACATTTCATCACTGGTACTTGCCACCTCCTCGGCGTTGGCTGTATTCTGCTGAGTAACCGCATCAATCTGCTCCAGTCCCAAACCGATCTGAGTAATACCCTCAGCCTGCTCATGAGAGGCAGCGGCTATCTCCTGCACGGTAGCGGAGGTCTTCACCACATTCTCCGCGATCATGCTCAGCGCCTCCGCGGTGCTCTCGGAGATATCCACACCTTCACTGATCTGGTTGTTACTATTCTGAATCAGATTTGCGGTTTCCGCCGCCGCCTTGGCACTGCGGGCGGCAAGATTACGCACCTCTTCGGCAACTACGGCAAAGCCCTTGCCATGCACTCCGGCCCGTGCAGCCTCTACCGCCGCATTGAGCGCCAGCAGGTTGGTCTGGAACGCGATATCATCGATAGTCTTGATCACCTTCTGCGTCTCCTCGGCATTCGCGCTAATCTGAGTCATGGCCGCAGTAAGTTTATTCATTCTCTCCTGACCCTGCTTGGCCGCCTTGGAGGTCTCGGCCGCCAGCTGATTGGCCGCTGCCGCATTATCCGCGTTGGTCTTTGTCTGACCGCTCAATTCCGTAATAGAAGCACTTATCTCCTCTATCGATGCCGCCTGCTTGGTAGCACCATCAGAAAGCGAATTGGAACTGGTGCTTATCTGGAGCGCCCCGCCGGTAACCTCATTAACCGCCGCCTCCACCTGACCCAGAATCATATTCAGATCCTTCACCATCCGCTCAAATGCCAACCCCAGATGATCATCCTGTGAAAGCACATTCACCTCTACACACATATTACCGTCTGCAATCTCTCTGGCGGTCTGCGCTTTCTGATGCAGAACCCCAATCATCTCATTGAAAGCCCGTGACATGATTCCAATCTCATCCTTACGGTTGATGCATTTTTTATCCTCAATCAGATCGGTATTGCCGGTAGTCGCGAATCTGGTGATAATTTTCGCATTCTCAATTATCGGTCTGGCAATCAAGCCAGCGACGATATAGACCACCGCCAGCGTAAACACCAGGAATATAATCAGGAATATTACCGAATCACTGAGAAAATCATGCGCATCCTGATTGATTTTGCTGTAGGTCTCATACTGCCAGAATTTCCAGTCAAGCACCTTTACCGATTCCATAAGCACCTTATGCTCGCTGTCTTCCACACCCTGCCAGGAATAGTCAAATTCAGCTTTTTCAGCACTGGCATGAGCCTTGAAATCAGGATGTATTTCAAACAGCTTCTTCCCTATATCTTCTGGGTTCTTGGCAGCAAAGATAGTGCCGTTTTCATTGGTTAAAAAGAAATCCCTGTTATCAGAGAGACCGGCAATATAATCCGTAATTACACCAAGATTTATATCCACACACAATGGACCGAGCAACTTACCGTCCCGCATAACCGGCACCCCGACACCGATAACATTCTTCTTAGTAGTAACACTCAGATAGGGCTCGGTCATATAGCGTTTCTTATGATCACGAAACACACTCAGATACCACTCCCGCTTTAGCTCTTTGGCATTGAAATCCGGAATTGCACCGGCATCAACCGCACTGTCATAGGCGATACCATCCTCAAGTGCAAAATATGACTCGATAGCACCAAGCTGTTTTTCCAGATCAACCAGATCTCCATAAAGAGTCTTGAATTCAAACTTACCATCAGCCGTGATACTCAGATCCTTAGACGCCATCTCGAGAGTTGCAAATATTGTATTAAGCTTTTCATCCAGCGCTTTGACCTTGAGATTAGCTCTGATTTGCAGCATTTCATCGTTTTTAGAGATAGATATGGCATCAACCTTCCAGACCCCGTATAATGAAAAAACAATAATTATGGCTGCCAGTATACCACCATAAATAAGGCATAGTTTACCTTTGATTTTCATAAAAAACCTTCCTGAAATACTCAGTTTAATAATTTACCCAAACAGAAATCACACAAAACCCAACTACTCAGCCCCAGCCTCATATCAGTCACCTCAAACTCACACGATATAATTACATTATATGCTAATAATTTTTACTGCCTAGTGATTAATAAAATATTAATTTTATGTTAAAACCATTCAAGTCCTCAGACAGTACTCTATAATTATACCCGCAACCTAAAAATTGACATCGCAAGCAACAACTAAAATACAATTTAACTTATTACAATAAAAAGAGATACGATAATTACGACATTCAAATTATCAGCAGACACAGCATACTCTCAAAACTTTTTGCTATACCTGCTAAATGAAATATATATACTAAGATGTTAGCTTTTACCCTGCAAAATACAGGGATAAAGGTTAATCAACGATTAGAACACAGCATAAATCGTAAAAAAAAGGGAGAACAAAATAATGAAAGAATTTTTATTGGCACACGATTTAGGTACAAGTGGAAATAAGGCCACCTTATTTTCATTGGAGGGGGAGCTGCTAAAAAGCCGAACCGTCTCCTACAAATCTCATTACTTCAATGATAACTGGGCCGAGCAGAATCCGCTCGACTGGTGGCAGGCTGTATGTGAATCCAGCAGGCAGCTGCTCGAAGGCATTGATACCGAGAAAATTGCCGCGGTCTGCTTCAGCGGACATATGATGGGCTGTCTGCCGGTAGACAAGGACGGCACCCCGCTGGCGAACCACATGCTCTATTGCGACCAGCGGGCGGTTGCGGAGAAGGATCAGCTGCTGGCAAAGATGTCCACCCGTGAGATCTACGCGATAACCGGACACCGCCCGAACCCGACATTGACCACCCCGAAGATGATGTGGGTAAAGAACAACCAGCCTGATATCTACCAGCAGACCTACAAATTTCTTCAGGCCAAGGATTTCATCAATTTCAAGCTTACCGGCAACATGGTCTGCGATTACAATGATGCTTCCGGAACCCTTGCCTTTGACCTCACTACTCTCAGCTGGTCTGAGAAGATTATCGAGGTTGCGGGTATCGACCAGGCAAAATACCCGGATACCGTTCCCTCAGCTACCGTAATCGGTGAAGTAACCTCCGAGGCTGAGAAAGAGACCGGAATCAAAGCCGGTACTCCGGTCGTTGCCGGTACCGGTGATGGCGGTGCGGCCAATATCGGCATAGGAGCGATCGAACCCGACATCACTTACTGTAACTTAGGCTCGTCATCCTGGATCTCCTCCACCTCCGACAGAATACTCGATGATCCGGATATGGCGCTCTTCACTCTGGCTCACCCGGTGGAAGGACTGCTGCAGCCGGTAGGTCCCATGATGACCGGCGGCCGCTCCTACAACTGGCTCAAAGACGAACTTGCGCATATTGAGTGTCATAACGCCTCTGCCGCCAATACCAGCCCCTACGAGCTGATAAACGAGGTAATTGCCAAATCTCCTGCCGGAGCTAAAGGTCTGCTCTTCATGCCATATCTCCTGGGTGAGCGCAGCCCATGGTGGAATCCACTGGTCAAGGGTGGTATTCTCGGTCTGACGCTGGAGCATAAACGTGCAGATATCTTCCGTTCGATACTCGAAGGCATCACCGCCAATCTGGCTATTATACTCGATGTCTTCGCGGCCAACCTCAATATTCAGAGTGTCCGCGCTATCGGCGGCGGCGCTCAGGGTGAGCTCTGGTGTCAGATTCTCGCCGACACCTTCGGGGTCAGAATTGATGTTCCAAACGTACTGGAAGGAGCCAGCAGCATGGGAGCAGCGATTATCGGCGGTGTCGGAGTAGGAGTACTTCCTTCATTCAAGGAAGCCGAACGCTTTATCCAGATAAACCGCAGCACCGAACCCAAGCCCGAAAACTCACAGATATACCAGCATAAAAAAGAACTGCTCAAAAAGACCTATAAAGCTCTGAATGACTGCGGAATTTACGAATTAATGAGAAACTGATTCCCCCGGTGTAAATAAGAATTAAAAACCGGAGCGGCAGCTCTTTGCGCCGCTCCGGTTTTAATTTATTATGTAAAATATTACCCCATCCCAACACTCATCCTTATACCATGGTAAAACATAAGTTACACATATTTTTCAAACAAAAATATAATTTATTACCTCAGGGTACCTTTATAGTGTTGACAATAAACTGACTCAATGTATTATAAATGACAGAGGTTCAATATAAATTTCAGGAAGTAAAAATGCCACGTTATAGTAAGCGAATGCGCGAAATCATGACTCGGCAGATGCGCGCGGATATTCACAAAGCAAGTCTGGATATAATTAATAATGAAGGCTGGAAAGCCTTCACCACTGAGAATATTGCCGCTAAACTCGGGGTATCGCGCGGTCTGCTCTATAACTATTACAAGAATAAAAACTCGATTGTAGACTCGATTCTGGAAGCGTCCGCTTCCAATCTCCAGCAGCAGCTGCGGCAGGTGGTCACCGAAACAAACCCGCCGGACCAAAAACTTGATGCTATATGTAATGTCATGATTAATGATTTTAAAATCAATTCCAGACTCTACCATCAGCTATTCAACAATATTTCACTGCAAAACGCAACCAGTCATCATATAAAAAATACCCATATAATAGTCGGCATTATAGCAGCTATTATAAATGAGGGCTGTGAAGAACAGACCTTCCGCGCAGTTGACGCGGAGGCCGCTGCCACTCTGCTCTGCGGCGGAATACAGGAATTATGCCTGAAATCCATACCGCATGAAGAAGAGGTTGATTACTCGTTAATACTTGAAATTTTTCTTAATGGTCTTTTAAACAATATAACCCGTTTGCCGAATATGGAGAAACATCAATGATTAAATACAAGATCAAAGCTGTCAGCTACATTTGCAGTATATTATTACTGACATTCAGCCTGAGTGCCAAGGCGGCTCCCGGCGGCGCTCCGGGTAGTAAGACAATGGTGACCGTTGGCAAGGTTACCGAAGCCACCGAAACCTTTAAACGCAGTCTTGTCGGTATTGTCATCTCACCATCAGTAGTTAATCTCACCGCGCGGGTATCCGCTGAAATCAAGGAGATTGGATTCAAAGAAGGTGAATATGTCAAGGAAGGTCAGATTCTCTACACTCTGGATCCGGTAAAATATGCGGCAACCGTCAAGAGTGACAAGGCCAAAATTGCTGAAGCAAAAGCCCGCTACTCCTATGCCAAGACCTCCTACGAGCGTAAAAAGACCCTCTTCTCGCAGAAGGTCAACACCAAAGACGATCTTGACAATGCTCAAAGTGAACTGGATGCCTATAAAGCTGCGCTGGAGGATGCCGAAGCGGCACTGATTACCGCTGAAGATGACCTCAAGAATACTAAAATAACCGCTCCCATCAGCGGTCAGATTGGTATCACCAATTTTACCAAAGGCAATTACATCACGCCCTCATCCGGAACTCTGGCAACTATCGTGCAGCTTGACCCGGTGCGGGTACGCTTTACAATCAGTAACCGTGACTTTCTCTGTCTCTTCGCCGATGAACAGGAACTCAAACAACTGGCCGTAATCAAACTGATCCTGGCCGACGGCAAAGAATATAAATACGACGGTAAGGTTGAATTTATCAATAATATGGCGAACCAGAATACCGACACCATTCAGATCTTCGCCCAGTTTAAAAACCCCAATAAGAAGCTTATTCCCGGCAGTGTAGTCACCGTTGAACTGATAAAGAATAAGAATGAAAAAGTCACTGCTATTCTACCTTCAGCGGTAATGTATGATAACAGCGGAGTATATGTCTATACCGTCAATAAGGACAAGAAGATTGAACGCCGAGATGTCGTGCTCGGCAGCAGCACTCCGGAACTGCAGCTGGTTGATAAGGGACTGCAGCCAGGAGAAGAAATCGTTATCGACGGCATGCACAAAGTAATGCCGGGATCAGAGATTATTCCAGATTATTCAGAAAATTAAGGACATATCATGTTTTCAAAATTCTTTATAGACCATCCCCGCTTCACCATTGTCTTCTGTCTGATTCTGGTTCTGGCCGGGGCAATCTGTATCAACAAGCTCCCGATAGCCTCCTATCCGGACATCGCACCGCCACAGATTGTAATCTCCGCTTCCTATCCGGGAGCGAGTGCAGAAACTATCGCCGAAACCGTCGCGATTCCAATCGAATCACAGCTCAACAGTGTTGATGATCTGCTCTACTTCTCATCCACCTCCAGCAATTCCGGCAGTTATAACTGTAGCGTAACCTTCAAAACCGGTTCCGATTCAGATATGGATATGGTAAATACCCAGAATGCGGTAAAACTTGCAGAATCACAGCTCCCGGAAGATGTGACTCAGATAGGGCTCACTGTACGTAAGCGCAGCAGTGATATACTCGGTATGTTCGCCTTTAAAACCGACGAAAGTGAGATGTCTCTGATACAGCTCAATAACTATGTCTCAACCAACGTCAAAGACCCTGTACAGCGAATAGACGGCGTGGGCAGCGCCAGCATTATCTCCGGACGTGAGTTCAGCATGCGTATCTGGCTTGATCCACTGCGTATGGCAGCGATGAACATCTCCACCGATGAAATAAACTCCGCCGTACAGAATCAGAACATTCAGGCCGCTGCCGGTAACATTGGAGCGGAAGGAAGTAACAAATTTATCGATTACAAGATAAATATTAAAGGTCGTCTGAAAACCAAAGATGAATTTGAAAATATTATTATCCGCAATGACAGCAGTGACGGTAGTATCGTAAGGCTCTCGGATATTGCCCGTATCGAACTGGGATCGAAACAGTATTCCGGTAATGCCTACTATAACAATCAAGACTGTGTGCTTATGGTAATCTACCGTAACTCCGATGCCAACGCGCTTTCAACGATGAATGCAGTCAAGGACAAACTCGAAGAAGTATCAAAGCGGTTTCCAAAAGGTGTGGAGTATAAAATCGGTTATGATCCGACAAAATTCATTGTTGTATCACTCAAGGAAATCATAATCACTCTGATTATCGCGATAATCCTGGTTATTGCCATCACCTACCTCTTCCTTGAAGACTGGCGGGCAACCCTGATACCGGCTATCGCCATTCCGGTATCACTGCTGGCGACCTTCCCGGTAATGCTGGTCATCGGCTTCAGTATCAATACTCTCACCATGTTCGGTCTGATTCTGGTAATTGGTTCACTGGTAGATGACGCTATTGTGGTGGTTGAAAACACGCAGGCGCTGATGCAGCGCGAAGGTCTCGGTCCGAAAGAAGCGGCGGAAAAATCCATGGGACAGATAACCAGTGCGGTTATCGCCACCACCCTGGTGACCCTGGCCTGTTATGTACCGCTGGCATTCTACGGCGGTATGGTCGGTGAAATCTATACCCAGTTCGCAGTCACCATGTGTACCTCGCTCTGCTTCTCAACAGTCGTGGCACTGACACTCAGTCCCATGCTCTGCGCCTACCTGCTCAAGAAGCCAAAGCCCCACACCTTTATCATGTTCCGCATTATTGACCGCTTCCTGAACGGCAGCCGCTCAATCTATCTGAGGGGAGTGGCGATGCTTATCAGACGTACGCTGCTTACAGTAATAATATTTGCCGGTGTTCTGGTAGGAATCTACTTACTCTATAACTCAATACCTTCATCATTCATCCCCGGTGAAGATCAGGGAGTTATCATGTGTAACGTCGAACTGCCGGCCGGTGCTTCACTCGCCAGAACCGACAAAGCCCTGCGCACGCTTGAGAATATGGCCATGAATATTGACGGTATAACCTCTTGCCTTACAGCTACCGGTTTCAGTGTGATGAGCGGTGAAGGTGAAAACGTCGGCTTTGCCGCGATCAAACTCAAAGACTGGGATGAACGTAAAACCCCCGAGCTGCAGCTATCGACAATAATGGGAAAACTTCAGCAGAAACTGGCGACCATATCGGCAGCCCGAATTATCTGCTTTACGCCTCCGGCTATTATGGGTCTGGGTATTACCGGCGGCTCATCATTCATGCTCTGCGCCACCGGTGATGTCGATCCGCAGCAGCTGTCACTGATGTCCAAAAAATATACAATGGAGCTGAATAAACTCCCTGAAACCCTCTATGCGATGACCAGCTATAATGCAGATTCACCACAGCTGGAACTGGAGATCAACCGGCAGAAGGCCGAGATGCTTGGAATACCGATTCAGCGGATATTCTCATCACTGCAGAGTAAGCTCGCATCACTCTACATCAATGATTTCAACTATGCCGGTGAAAATTACTATGTAAAGATGCAGTCAAGCAAGGAATTCCGCGCTTCACTTGATGACATCCGTAATATTCAGGTAAAGAGTAATAATGATGACATGATCCCGCTTACCACCTTTGCCGAGATCAAATTCACCGTCGGTCCCAGCCAGCTGCAGCGTTTTAACAAGATGACCGCCGCAGAATTCAACACCCAGGGTAAACCGGGTGTCAGCAGCCAGACACTTATGGATAAGATTGAGAGTGTCGAACTGCCGAAGAACTACCACGTGGAATGGACCGGACAGAGCTACCAGGAAAAGGAGAACGAAGGCCAGATCATTACCCTGATGCTGCTGGCGCTGATCTTTGCTTACTTCTTCCTCGTCGCCCAGTATGAGAGCTGGACCATACCGATCCCGGTAATGCTTGCAGTATCCTTCGCTGTTTTCGGAGCACTGGTCGGACTCAAAGGAACAATAATCGCCTACAATAATGGTATCATGAAGAGCATGATTGATATGAGTATCTATGCTCAGCTGGGTCTGGTGATGCTAATCGGTCTGTCCGCCAAGAACGCGATTCTGATGGTTGAATTCTCCAAGACCGACCGTGAACTCGGCAGTTCTGTTACCGACTCCGCCCTGAATGGTGCCAGACTCCGTTTCCGAGCAGTACTGATGACCGCCTTCTCCTTTATCTTCGGTGTTTTCCCGCTGGTAATCGCAACTGGTGCCGGCGCGGCAAGCCGCCGGGCAATCGGTACCACAACCTTCTCAGGCATGCTTATGGCGACACTGGTCGGACTCTTCTTCACCCCGGCGCTTTACGCTATATTCCAGAGAATGCGCGAATTCTTCAGCCACAAACGCGCACAGAATCGCCTCAAACGCCAGGAATAAACCGTAAAAATTTATTCCCCCAAAATAGAGATCTCCCTGCGGCATTGTCCCGGGGAGGTCTCCTTTTTTAACCATAAATTCAATTCCCAAAAAACTTTTTCGCTATAACATTAACTATATCAGCTATTAACATTAAGCGCAAAATATTACAACGTCCTCTGTTAATCAGCACTGTTTACAGAAAAACCACGTAAAAAAACACAAAAAACAGCTCATCTGCAATAATGTACTATCCCCTTAACGGCATTATAGTATAATGCCGGAAACAGGAGGAATTACAGTCATGAATATACTATTATTTATAATCTGCGGCCTGCTTTTTATTGCCGCACCGTCTGCAGCCGGGAAATATATGAAAGATACCGCCGCAAATCTGAGTATTGATCATGCTGCCAACTTTGCCTACGGTTTTCTCGCGGCGGTCTTTTTACTGCTGAGCGCTTCAGTTGCACTCAATACGCTGCTCTTCGGCTCTTTTCCCCAGAGTCTGGGGATCATGAAAATAATCAGCAGCCTCTATCTGCTTTATCTGGCCGCAAGATACAGCTGGAAAATGCGATACGAGGTAAAAGCCCAAAGAAAACCGACATTTTCTTCAGGGCTTATCAGTGAACTCAGAAATCCGGAGCTGATTATCTTCGCCCTCACCATTATCCCCGGATTTGTCCTGCCGCACTACCGCACCATTGCGGATCAGATGTGCTTTGTGCTGCTGCTGACCATCATCTGCTTCATCTTCTGCGCCCTAACAGTTATCCGCGGGAGTAAAACAAAAACCCGTTTGCAAACCGGGAACAAAACTGTTAATATTATTGTATCTTTATTTCTGATTTATTCGGCAATCTCCGTCTCCGGAATTTAATTACCAATTGGATGAGAAAATGGATAAATTTATATACCGCAATCATGCGGGCATCACCACCCTCACCGCTTCAATGAGTGATTTCAGCTATAAGCGCCATGCGCATGCCGAGTATTCTCTCGGGGTTACTCTCCACGGCATTCAGGACTATTATCTGGAAGGAAGCCTGCAATCCTCACACCAGAGCGGGGTCATGCTCTTCAATCCCGAACAGGTACATGACGGGCATGCTCACGACCGTAAACAGGGACTGGATTACATCATGCTCTATATCGAGCCCAGCCTCTTTCTTGAAGCTCTGGGAGAGCCGGAATTCATCCGGTTCAATTCCCCGATAGTCTATAACCGGGAGCTGGCAGGTGATATCATAAATCTCTATCAGGCTCTGGACACCGGCCGTGAAGAAGCCCTCTGCAGTGAGCTTCTGCTCAAACTCAGTGATAATTTCTCCAGTAAAAGACTCTATCACCGTGATCTTCCAGATGACAGCTTCCTCAACCGTTCCCGGGAAATGATCTATGGCGAACTTGGCGGTGTACTCAAGCTAGACACGATAGCCGGCGAATTCGGAATGAGCAAGTTCAAATTCATCCGCAGTTTCAAAGCCCGCACCGGACTCTCCCCCTATCAGTTCTTTCTCAACTGCAAGGTAGTGCAGGCACGCAGATACCTGGATAAGTATCATGACCTCTATGCGGCAATACTGGAATTCGGCTTTGTAGACCTCTCACATTTTAACCGTAACTTCAAGCGTGTCTTCGGAGTCACCGCCCATGAATATCTGTTGCATACCAGTACCCAGAGACCCAGTCTCTATACCGGCAGCAGCCGCTTTACTCCGGTACAGCGGATCCCGTACCTGTCATGATATTCAGTATTACCGGCAACAATATGAAACCTAGGAACAACTGGCATAAGAATATTTTTAACCTGAAACGCAGATAACATCTATTTAATAACACACAGGCAGACCATGACTCAGGAAAATTTTTCATATCAGACGCTTTCAGGCGTAACTGCACTTTCGGCAAATATCCGTGATTTCGTGCATAAAAAACATTCTCACGAAGAATACTCTCTCGGAGTCACCCTGCACGGAACTCAGGAATTTTATATAAACGGGGAAACACACGCCATAAAAGATAGTGGAGTAATGCTCTTCAATCCCGGCGACCTTCATTGCTGCCTTCCGGGAAAACGTCGGACAAATCTGGTATACACCATGCTCTACATACAGCCCGAGCTCTTTGCCGCGGCAGCGGATGAGAAATACCCGCTCAGACTTACCGCCCCGGTAAGTCACGACTCGAAACTTGCCCGGGATATCATCAATCTTTCTACTGCAGTTCAGCATAGTAAGAATGACTCCCTCTGCCACGAGCTTCTTATCAAGCTCTGCTCCAACTTTACCAGCCGTAACCACAATAACAGGAGCAGCTGTGACAACAGTTTTCTACAAAAAGCCAAGGACATGATCTACTGCGAACTCGGGTGCGTCCTCAAACTCGATAATATCGCCGCCGAATTCAACATGACAAAATTCCAGTTCATCCGTAATTTTAAAGCCCACACCGGTATGTCCCCATACCAGTTTTTCCTCAACAGCAAGATAATCCGCGCTCGAAAACACCTGGAAGCCGAGCGTGACCTCTACGCTACCGTCCTAAAATTCGGTTTTGTCGATCTTTCACATCTCAACCGCCACTTCAAACGTATCTTCGGCGTAACCGCCCACGAATATCTTACCAGTAGCCGGGGATAATTTTTTACCCGCTGAAAGAAAAAAAGCAACCATTTCAGTACCTCAAATTTTAACCTGCTTTCACCTTCAGTACCCAAAAACAGGAAGTAAAAAAACCGGCTCCAGGCATAAGTCTGGAGCCGGTCAAGTCAACCACAACAAAACAGAGTAAAAAACTTTTTTACTCAGACATACCGCAGGCACGGGCATAAACCGCCACCACCTCCTGTACATAATAATTTATAATACTGGCCGGAGTCTTACTTATCTCACCACGCTGCACCGCGTCGAACACCGCCGGCAAATACTGGCTGAGCAAAGTGATCGGAATATCCGCACCTTCAAGATTTGACTCTAATTTCTCTACCGCCGCCTGGAGACGGCTGTCAACCCAGTAATAACGGATACGGTCACTCAGACTATAGCGCCGCTTGAGCCATTTCTCACCGTCACTGCCAGCGTAATACTTACTCCAGTACTTCGGATTCTCCTGCATCACCTCTTCAAGCACAGTACTCAGACCTGAACACTCAGCGACCATACCCGCCTGCTGCATCTCCTGCTCGATAGTCTCCAGACCGAAGAGCACCTCACGATAGGCATAAGTCAGATACGGTCCGACCTTTAGAATGGCAAAATGATCCTCAACTAGAGCGGTCAGTGACGCTTCACGCTGATAATCGGTGGAATGTGCTTCAAAGGCAAGCCCGGTATAATCGGTAATGGTATTCTTCAGTTCCACTGCCTTCTCCCGGTCATACTCATAAATACTGTCATCACCAAATTCAACTCCGGGCTGCACGACCACGGCAATCACCCGTTCCCAGGCCGCAGTCAGTTCCTTATCCATAAACGCCTTCCGGAACTCCTCAATAGTCTCACGTACCGCCCCGGCACTTGTGGGCTGCATCTCCTCTTTCTCCTGCATTCCTCCCGGAATCGGCACCTCGGTTCCGATGACATACACCGGTCTGACACCGCCCGCAGGTACAGATGCCTCAGCAACAGCACAGAGTTCCGCCGCCCGGGCCGCAACAACCGCATTGGCCAGCGGCTTATGCCGGTCACCGGCATCGTCCTTACAGAACATACTGGTATCAAGGTGAATCTTACTGTATCCGGCCGCAACATACTGCCTGATCAGTTCACGGCTGTTCGCCATCGCCTCAGCTGCATCCAGACTCTGCCAAGCGTTCGGTCCCAGATGATCCCCTCCCAGAATCAGCTTATCCGCCGGGAAAGACATCTCACGCCCGATTCCCCGCACATAAGCCACAAAATCCACCGGCTTCATCCCGGTATAACCGCCGAACTGATCGACCTGGTTGGAAGTAGACTCAATAAGCACCAGAGAATCATCCTTGAGCGCCTGCGCCATTGCCGCCCTGATAATAACCGGATGCGCGCTGCATATGGAGTATATGCCTCTGCCCTTTCCGGCTCTGTTTTCCTCAATAATTTTTCTTAACATTTCTGCCACCCTTATCACTGCAGCCTGTGCCGCAATACCCAAAAATAAATTTATATATTATTATCACAATGCTTCATAGGTTTTAATATCAACACCGGTATTATAAATCTCCTTATCCGGTTTTTCATTCTTGAAAATATAGTTGAAAAGGATCTTGACCGGCAGTGATCCCTGAATATACGGATTCTGACCGATCGAGAAATTAATCACCCCCTCCTTCATCAGACTGATTACCGGATCAACCAGATCATGACTGACGACCTTGATCTTCCGGGCTTTGCCGACCTCATTCAGTGCCCGCCCGAGGCCACTCACCCCGCCACCGGTTATATAAATTCCGCTCAACTGCGGATACAGCTTGCAGTAAGCTTTGACAATATCATACGACAACTCATCCTTATCCTGATTTTCATCGATAGATACGGTCTGAATACAGGCGCCGGACTTTCCCAGCATCGACATGAACCCGGTCAGTCGGCTCTGATGACACTTCAGTTTGAGCGAGCTGATAATCACCGCAATCTGGCTCTCTGCCGGTACAATATTCTCCAGCAGGCTGAAGGCCACCCTTCCTGCCTTCTCATTATCCTGTCCGACAAAGCAGAGACGCTCGGTGTTGAAGATATCCGAATTAAAGGTCACAATCTTGATTCCCCTGCGGATCAGTCTGTTAATACAGTCACGCACCAGCTCTGAATCGATCGGCACAATCGCAATCCCGTCGACACCCTTTTTCTCCAGACGGCTGAGCAGCTTTATCTGCTCCTCGGCATTGAGAGTGCTTATCACCTCAACCTCCAGGGTCAACCCGAAATGCCGCAGTTCTTCATAGGCATCAGCAACCCCTTTTTTAATCTCCGCCACAAACGGATTGAAATCAGGAGCGAGAACCACACTTATCGTAATACACTTGGCATTACTGCTCAACGCTTTTGCCGCCAGATTCGGCTTGTAATCAAGCTCATTGATAATTCGCAGTACCTTAGCCTTGGTTTCGGGGGTTACATTCGGACGGTCATGCAGCACCCGGTCAACCGTACCCCGGGATACATTCGCCAGCTCAGCAATCTTCTTTATCGTAATTTTCATACAAATAACCTTACATACCTTGAAACCTCTCGGTATGGTATTATCCTGCAGCGCTTGTACTTTTCAGATACCCTGTCCACAAAGCGAGAGAGCCATCTCCGGCAAAAAAGCCAGAGAAACGGGCAACTTATGCCCAATATTGTGCACGAACACATATATTATGCAAAAAATATATAATATGATAATATTACCGCAAAAATCCCTTTATGCAAACCTTTTAATCATTCACCCCTGCAAAAATTTGCAAAGCGCTTACCAAATTATCATTATAACTATTTAAACAATAAAACGTTACCAATAAAAGCTTTTTTTACAAATTATAATCCGGGATATCCCTATCCCAACAACTTCAGAATAAGCGATAACAAATCCGCTAACTTTGCAGGGATCACCTGCAGCCGACATACGCATTTCCGCACAGCCAATCAGCCCTTTGACAGCCACTACTCCCCCTTTGAACCCCGGCCACGTTCATATCATTCGGCAGCAGAATTAAATTTACCCAAGCTCATTTTCAGAGGAAAATTACGACCCAGAGCGATTATGTGCAATAATATACAACTGCTTTACTCTCAACACACTATGCCATAATATCACCGGCTGATAATTTACAGTTACAGCTAAAAATTCTAAAATTAATTGCGAAACCGGAATCCGTAGTGTATACTTATAAAAAATGTGTGCGAGCACATTTATATTCCGTGTGGTCACAGCTATACAGAATTACACCACTGCTGACAACCCCACAAAATATGTACAATATAAATCACCGCAGAATATGCTGACTGTGATCGGTATTCAACACCGCAAGCAACCGTTCCTGTTTCTCATATCAGCATAATACTGCAATATGCTTGAACTTAGAGTGAGTATATATATTTATTTACCGTTAGTGTGAAAGGAAAATCCAGAGATGTCGAAGATCTATACCATGGGCGAACTGCTTGTCGAAATTATGCGTGATAAAGAGGATAAACCGTTGAATATCCCGGAAGTTTTCAAAGGACCATACCCTTCCGGCGCTCCGGCAATCTTTATCTCCACTGCTGCCAGACTCGGCCAGCAGACCAAGATGTGGGGCGGAGTAGGCAAGGACAAATTCGGGCAGAACCTCCTCGACCGCCTGCGCGGAGTCGGTGTTGACTGCAGCGATATTGTTGAGATTGAGAACGGCTCAACCGCAGTAGCGTTCGTCTCCTATGACAGTACCGGCGAGCGCGAATTTATCTTCCATATCGCCAATACCCCAGCTGACAAACTGACCTTCAAACCAGACCCCAGCGACATCCCGGATTACTTCCATGTCATGGGCTGCTCACTCATGGTCAGCGATCACATGTATTCACAGATTATCAGTGCAGTCAAGTTCTTCGCTGAAAACGGTGCCAAAATCACCTTCGATCCCAATCTGCGCCCCGAACTTCTCGGCAACCGCAGCATCTGGGATGTAGCAGGAACCATCATTGAAAACTGCTCCATCTTCCTTCCCGGTGTAGCCGAACTCAAGGTCTTTACCAGTTCTGACAGTATTGAAGGCTCCATCGCCGAACTCTTCGAGAAATTCAGCAAGATGGAGATCATCTTCCTCAAGAACGGCAGCAAAGGCGCAATTATCTATACCCGTAATGAAAAGATCGAGATACCGGTCTACCCTATCTCAGAGGTATGCGAAATTGTCGACCCTACCGGAGCCGGAGACTCCTTTGATGCCGCCTTTATCAGTGGACTTGGTGCCGGCATGTCACTCACCGATGCCGGAAAATATGCAGCAAAGGCCGGAGCTATCAACGCGATCGCTTTCGGACCGATGGAAGGAAACATGCAGGATATGGACAAGGATTTCTTTGCCTGATATCTTAAATAACACCTTAAAAATACAGCAGATACGACCCTTACTATCACTTTGAGAGGAGACAGCAATGAACAAAATCGGTATACACTATGGTGCCTTTGTCAAAAACTGGCTTGAGGATCAGATCCCGCTCATTGAACGTGTAAAACTTCTGGGCTTTGATGTCCTTGAGTTTGGGGTCGCTTTTCTGCTCTCGCTCGATAGTGAGCAGCGCAGAATAATGAAAGAGGAGGCGGCCAGGCACGGCATCAAGCTGGTCTGCAGCATCGGTCTGGATCTGGCTCAGGATGTCAGCAGTACCGACCCCGCTCTGCGCCGGTCAGGTATAGACTTTATGATTAATGCCGCTCAGGCGCTCGGTGAGATGGAGATCAGTGACTGCAGCGGTATCTTCTATGCCGCGTGGAACGGCAAGATCAAGGATTACTCAGAAAAAGCCGGGCGCTGGGAGCTGAGCGTTAAAGCCCTGCAGGAAGCGGCAAAAGCCTTCGAAGACAACGATGTCTTCTTCAATGTAGAGGTTGTCAACCGCTTCGAATCCTTCATGATCAATACCTGCGCCGAAGCCAAGCAGTATATACGTGATGTTGCTTCCCCCAGACTGGGAATACTGCTGGACACCTTCCATATGAATATCGAAGAAGACTCACCGGTAAAGGCAATAAAGCTTGCCGGCACCGACCTGCGCTACTTCCATCTGGGCGAGAACAACCGCAAATTCCCCGGAATGGGAACCATGCCCTGGAAGATTATATTCGACTCACTCAAGGTTATCGACTATCAGGGACCTGTCACCATGGAGCCGTTCACAATTCCGGGCGGAGAAGTCGGCTCTGCCGTCAGTCTCTACCGGGAGCTGCTCGATACTGCAGAATTCACCGAGAATGTAAAACGCTCTCTGGCTTTTGTAAAAGCACTGCTCTAAAGTCAAAAATTTATATTAGCGCAGCATTACCCATTACAACTGACAAAGGAGCCTCTGCACCTCAACCGGTACAGAGGCTCCGCTAAAAACCCACACCACAACCTCTACTCGTATATTATTTCCCGAACCTGTGGCATAATACTGCTGTTGGCGGCGGTTACACTCCATTTACCCTGCTGATACTCGAAAGCTTCAACATCCGCCCCCGCTTCCAGCGCAATAAGTGCCGCAGCCGCGAAATCCCAAAGGCTTATGCCGCGCATAAAGAAGATATTGAAACGACCACAGGCAAGATTGGCGATATCATAGGCAGCAGCACCCATGCAGCGGATCTTTCTGATCCTGCTGGCAAGCGAATTTTCACCATCCAGCAGACGTTCAGAGGCTACCCGGGTACGCCCCATACCGGTTACCGCGATACATTCAGCCATGTCACTCTCGGTTGACGCATAAATCCGCTGTCCGTTCAGATATGCGCCTTTACCGGCCTGAGCGCAAATCAGCTCATTGGTGGGAGCCGCAAATATAGCGCCGCACACCGGTTCAGCAAAATCCTTCAAACTCTTATACAATACCCCTGCTGTACGCTCCAGTCCCTGCGGCACATGATAACAGGCGGCACTGGAGCAGAAATACGGTATTCCATAATAGAAATTTACCGTTCCATCCAGCGGATCAACTATCCAGAGATACTCACTGTCCTTGGGCAGTTCACCGCATTCCTCACTCAAGATGGAATGCTCCGGAAATCTGCTGCTGATAAGTTCCAGCATCGCTTTTTCCGAGAGCTTATCCACTTCAAGTTTAATATCATTCTTCAGTTTGGCATCCACATTGAGATTTTTGCCATAATACTGCATATGAATATCTCCAGCCAACTTCACTGCGTCTTTGGCGGTCTGCATCATCATATCTTCCATAACTTCTCCATTTTTACAATAATAACAATAACCTGCAGCAATCCGCAATAATTGCTCCTCCCATACCTAAATGGTATCATGAATCCTGATAAAGGGCAAGAATAATACCCGATTTATAGTCACGGCAGTGCACCGGATACCATATCAGAAGCCTGAGCAGCTACTGCAAGCTTCAAATTTACGATTATGAGATACTAAAGTTGCCAGATATCTGAACGCTTATCCGGCACCATTTAATAATACTAAAAGATAGCCTCATAATGCACTTCACACACCATAAAAAGGCACAGCACCAGCCTTAAATCAGCACTCCACCCCCGCTTTGATAAAAAAATACCAGATTATTTCAACAAAAGCGGAAATAGAATTTGCGGAAGAAATTTTATGGTGTATAATTCTTCAAGTGATGTTTGATTATTATGCTTAGTTTTTAAAATTATTATTTTTTCTTACAAATTGTGTTCGAGCACATAATCCGCGCCTGAAGTGCCGAATACCACAATAATAATTTGCTGTTTTATGCATCCTTATTCGCATTTAACCGCTATAACCAAGCCTGAAAATACTTTTAGAGTATAATAATTCAAATCTGCACTTATTTAATATCGGAATATTTTTTCTGCAAAGGTGTTACAAGCTTCAGAGACCAGTTCCGAAAAGCAGACATAACAGGCAGTATTTTAAAAGAATGATTTTTAATATTTACAACTCAATTTTGTAAATGTTCGTTGAAGATAAAAGGAGAAAAAAATGAGACAGGCAGAGCTGACTGCTATCAAAACTATTGAATTCAAGGAAGTAGACATCCCACAGCCAAAGGATGATGAAGTACTGCTCAAGGTTCTGAGTATCGGCGTATGCGGCAGTGACGTACACGCTTATCACGGTGTACACCCATATATCGACTTCCCAATTGTTCAGGGACATGAAGTAAGTGCCAGAATAGAAACACTCGGTTCAAAGGTTACAGGTTTCGAAGTTGGTGACCTGGTTACTATCGAGCCACAGAGATCATGCGGCAAATGTCTTGCCTGCGAGACCGGAAATTACAACATCTGTGATGAACTCAAGGTTATCGGCTGTCAGGTCACCGGCGCAGCTTCAGACTATTATGTCTGCCCTGCCAACAGACTGGTAAAACTTGACCCTAATATGAATCCACACGAAGCGGCTATGATGGAAGCGCTATCCGTTGCCGTCCGTGCAAATAAGATCGCAACCGACGTCAAGGGCAAGAATGTTCTCGTCTTCGGTGCCGGTCCTATCGGAAACTTCGTAGCTCAGACTGCCAAAGGTCTGGGAGCAGCAAAGGTTATGGTCAGTGAGATCAACCCGGTAAGACTTGCTAAAGCCAAAGAGTGCGGGATTGACTTTGCAGTAAATCCTGCCAAGGAAGACCTTGAAGAGGCAATTGTCAAGAATTTCGGTGCCCGTCAGCGTGCAGATATCATCTTTGAATGTGCCGGTGCGGACATCACTATCCAGACTGCCATCAAAGTTGCCCGCAAAGGCACACCAATCGTAGTCGTAGCCGTATTCGGTACTCAGCCAAAGATCGACCTGGCACTGCTCAATGAAAACGAGCTCCAGCTTGTCGGTACCGCCCGCTATGTTATCGAAGACTTTGAAACAGCCAAGCAGCTTGCTGCTGAAGGCAAGGTAAAGCTCGCTCCGCTAATCACCGAGGTCATTGATTTCGACAACTACAATGACGCTTATAAAAAGATTGATGAAGAGGCCGATACCTGCATGAAGCTGGTTATCAAGGTCAATGACTAACTCCGTGAACTTACACTCTACCATAATTATTCCCGGCAACCCATTATAACTGCTGCCGGGAATAATAATCTGCATACATCCTGCTCTGAGTCTCACCGGTCTGCTGTAAACTTCAGAACTTTTTACCCGCTAAGAAGAGAGTTTCAGTACCGTTACCGGAGAGAATCTGTATTCTCCGCAATACCAGTTTTACGGTAAAACAGATTACCTGAAATTCAGATCAGCAGCTATTACCAGCGGCATAACCATTACCCGCCGGCAACCTGAGTAATTTCACTGAGAATCATATTATTTATAAGCAATCTGAGACTACCGTTAATTCTATGTACTATGGAGAACCAAATGAAAATCAAGAGCATCGAACTTAATAAAAAGGATTTCGCAGACTTCGGACATATCATGGCCGGAGCTGATGTCGGAGATTTCACCCCTCTGCAGCCTGGTGACGAATTCACCTGGACAACAACCTCTGAAGATGTTGATATAGACAAGAAATGCTGCTCCGGAATGCTGACCTGCAAAGGCCGGGAGATGAAGGTAAATAAGATGGAGTATCATGCAAACACCTCCGAGATCCTGGTTGCAGTCAAGAATGACTATATTCTCTGCGCCGCGCCGAAGAATACTGCTGGTCCGGCAATGGACAGTATCAGAGCCTTCCGGGTCAAGCAGGGTACCGTACTTGCCATGTCACCTGCCTGCTGGCACTGGATTCCATTCCCAATCACAGCCGAGACCGCTGAAGTACTGGTTATCTTCCGTGAACACACCGGTGATGATGATCTAATCTTCGCTGATCTTGCTGAAACAGTTGAGATTGAACTCTAAGTTACTGGTAAAGATACCAAGTAATAGCAACGCAGCTAGATATTAGTTACTGAAAACGTCTCCAGCCCTAAGCCGGAGACGTTTTCAATATAGTACCAACTAAAACCTGTGCCGCTTACTGACGGTATATTCAGGCGATACAGTTCAACACCACGCCCTGTGACAAACAGCACCAGCCGCATACATCGCGAACTGCCTGGCTCAAGCCTCGGCAATCTTCACTATTACCTTCACCGCTTCACCAGACCGCACCATTTCAACCCCCTTCATCGTATCCTGCAACGGTATCTCGTGGGTAACCAGCTTTGAAATCGGAATTGTATCATTCTCGATTATTGAGATTGCGAGCGGGAATGTACCTTTGGTAATAAATTTACCATGAATAGTAACCTCATTGATTACCAGCGGCATCTGGTTCATAACCTCACGGGCGTTGGCGTTGAGGCCAAAGAGAATAATATCCCCGCCCTTTTTAACGAGTGTTGAGGCCTGCGGCAGCAGTATTCCTACCGCGTCAACCACAATATCAGCACCGATACCAGTCTTCTCTGCTACGAATTTACTGATATCATCCTGCGCAGGATCAATTACACCATCGGCTCCAAGTCCCAGCGCGAACTCCCGCCGGTTTGGAGAAATATCACTGATAAAGACTCTGGCTCCTGCCGCTTTATACAGCAGCATGAAGATCATACCGATAGCGCCACCACCGAGAATAAGCACATTCTCACTCGGATGTGCCCGGACTGAAGTTGTGGCATTGAGTACACATGCCAGCGGTTCAACGAGACAGGCGGTATTCACCGGCACACTCTCACTTATAGTATAGACCAGCTTCTCAGGCACACAGAGATAGTCAGCCATCGCCCCGTCCCTGCTGTCTCCGACATGCTTGAAATTATCACAGAGATTTATCCGTCCCAGACGGCAGTAATGGCACTTTCCGCACCACTGGTTAGGATGAACCACCACCCTGTCACCAACCTTGGCATTACTTACCTCCTTACCTACAGCTGCGACGACACCGACACACTCATGCCCGATTATAACCCCTTCCTTGAAAAATACCTGCGGCGGATTGGCCAACCCGCGGACATCGGTACCACAGATACTCACAGCCAGCACCCGCACCAGCACCTGATCCTCCTGCTCTATCACCGGTACCGGCATCTCCTTTATATTCAGTATCCCGGCACCTTCAAAGACAGCCGCTGTCATTGTATCACTGCTCATTTTATCTCCTTATAATCATCATCATACCAACATACAATAGCTTATATTCTGTCACTCATCGCAAAATACAATGCCCCTACCGCCTGCGCGAACTGCGCCACCGTATACTCTGCACTCGCACTGAGCTGACGCATAAATTCTGAATTTGCCATATTTTCATCAGCAGCTATAAACTCAAGTTCGGGAATAATTTTTCTAGCACCCTCCTGCATCAGTTCAAAACACCGACGCTTCTTTACCAGCCGTCCGAACAGATAACGCTCTTTAGCCACCGGAGAGAGTATATTCTCTGTCTCCTGCCAGGTCACAGCCAGATGCTCCCCGATCTCACGGAATATTCTCTCACATACCGGGCACTGCTCACGCTCCGGAAGCGCCATAAGGTGCTCAAGGAACGGCTTACGTAAATCTGCGGGCTCAGTAGGAACATACAGCCCCATACCTTTCTGAACCACAAATCCCTTCACAACCAGTTCCTCATACAGATCTTCACGATACAGTTTAAAGTATTTTACCGCCAGTCTGAAAACACCACTCTGACTTGCATATTTCTGGACCGTACCAGCGATACCGGTACTGAAATTTCTGATACTGCGCAGATCATTGACCTCATAATCAATCTGATCATAACTTCCAAGATCCACCACATAGTTATAAGCTTCCAGAGGAATCTCCGGTATCTGTCCCCCCTCATCGACCCAGCCAGTTCCCAGCTCGGTACCGAGAGTATGGGCAAAAATGCCCTCCTTCACCGTCTCTTCGCCCCGGCCGACAGCCATTTCAACCGCAGCGGTATATGATGCCATCGGGCCGTCATTGGTCATTTTAACAACACCACCCGCCGTACAGTGCTGCTGCAGGAGCTCATTCAACCCGCTCAGTTTTTTAAATTCCGCCTCATAATCAACATCTGGATTATTTCTGACGCCCTTCTCTTTCAGAACTTCACCACCGACTATCTTATTTCTAATGACGATATCCGGAAAACACATTCCGATTCCGTCAAAGAGCATAAGCTCCGAGCCATATAGACGTTCACCTATACTCACACACGCTTCGATTTCATTCAGACCAGCCTGCGGCAGAAAGGCATTCTCCAGTACCTCAGTAATTCCTTCACGCTCCCCGAGAATCTCTACTGTGATACGCAGCCGCATAAGCTTGACCAGCGTTATAATAGGATCAATAAGCATCTGCATCAGATTAAAACTCGCCGGATGCCAGTCAAACTCCTTGAAACATATAATCTTATGCTCCCGTGACAATGCCAGCTTTATATCAGTCCCGCCGACATCAATGCCGCACATGATTCCGCAGACCTGCCCTACCGTCTTCAGGTAGCTCAGTTCCGGTTCCTGACACGTTGCTTCAGCCGGAAGCTCCGGCTTATCTCCAAGATCATAATATGCAAACGAAAATTTAAGACCGCAGAGGTTCTCCAGCATTCTATCGGTTACATTGATAGCTCTGGCATAACCCTTCCGTTCCTTGCGGCTTGCTGCTATCCCGAACAGCTCGTCCAACCCTGATATCAGCGCCGACAAAGAGACATTGCTCTTATCAAAATAAAAGCTCATTCTCCTGCCGCCAAGGGTAGATAGTATATTATATATTTTAGCAAAGAAATAATTCTTTACAAACTCATTTCCAGCCTGTTCTGCCGGAATATACAGAATAAATTCGCGCTGCTCCCCTTCATCAATGAGATCAAGCACGCAGAATATCGTATCCTTCTCAGTCAGTGCTGCAAATTCGCGGTCCACTTCGGTCAGATATACCGGTTCACCCTTGTGGGCCTGCTCTAAAAATTTAGCTATCAGCATTTACTTCTCTCCATTATTCTCTTTACCAGCTCGCTCTTACGCCGCATCTCCTCCTCGCTGAACTTTTCAGTAGTACTCGGAAGTATATAGCGCTCCTGCAGTGAATGATACTTGCTTTCAGCGAGCGGATTATAATTTAAAAGTTCCAGCTGCGCTTGCGGATTGACCGCAGCCACATATTCAGCGGTCGCACAGATATCGGCATCAGCGGCGGTATAGCCCGGGATCAGTGGTATACGCACGCAGATTGAAGCCCCTCTGGCTGACAACTCCTCAAAATTATGCAGAATCAGCTTATTCCCAACTCCGGTTGCAGCCCGATGCTTCTGCTCATCAAGTATCTTGATATCAACGTAAAAACTGTCCACCAGCCCGAGAAACCTGAGCACCACATCGGTAGGCGCATACAGACAGGTTTCAATCGTCGTATGAACTCCCTCTTCCTTGCATAACCCGAGCAGTTTGAGACAGAACTCACTCTGCACCATAGGGTCACCGCCTGAAAGCGTGATACCTCCGCCCGATCCCTGAAAAAATACTTTATCCTTTATCAGCTCGGCAAACGCCTCGCGATAATGCATCCTGCGCCCGTCAAACTTCAGTGCCAGTGCCGGACAGCGATCAATGCACGTGCCGCATTTCACACACCGTGAACGATCAATAACTATCCCGGTTTTATGGAGTGACAATGCTCCATGCGGACAGGAACTGACACACGCCCCGCAACCAATACACAGTGTTTCAAACCAGAGCAGTTCCGCCTCCAGCTTACGCCCTTCAGGATTGTGACACCAGGGGCAGCGCAAAGGACAGCCTTTAGTAAAGAGGGTACTCCGGATTCCAGCGCCATCATGGAGTGCGAAACGCTTGATATCAAATACTATGCCGTAATCCGTGTCTTCATTCATAACTTGTCCTCGCAATTATCTCCGTCTGCAGATCCGGAGCCAGCTCTGTAAAGTAAGCGGTATATCCGGCAACCCGGATAGTCATACTGCGGTACTGTTCAGGGTTCTGCTGCGCCGCCAGCAATTCCTCACGGGTTACAACGTTAAACTGAACATGTATTATACCCAGCTCCACAAACTGTCGCAGAAGCGCCACGAACTTACTTTTATTCCGCTCATCCCTGAACACCTCGGGAGAAAATTTCATATTCAGCAGCGTACCATTACTTCCCAGTCGTGAATCTATTCTGGATACGGAATTGAGCAGCGCGGTAGGACCGCTTATATCACGCCCGTACACTGCGGACATGCCGCCATCCGCAAGTGCAGTTCCACTCTTTCTACCGTCTGGAGTAGCACCGACATTCGCTCCCATCGGCACATGAGCCGATACAGTATACAACCCGGCATGATAAATTCCGCCGCGGATATTGGTGAAATCTTTTAATCTGTCGGCAAAGATCTTTATCCATTTATTTCCAATCTCATCCACCCAGGCTACATCATTTCCGTACTTCGGAGCGTGATTGAGCAGTGTCAGTCGCAGCGCCTCATTTCCGGAAAAATCTGTACGCAGTGCAGCCAGCAATTCGGCTGCAGATATACGTTTCTCATCAAAGACCAGTTTTTTGACCGCTGCCATACTGTCAGCAACATTCGCCGGCTGTATCGCCTGAATTCCCGAAAGATTATAGTGTGCCCCGCCCTGAGTTACATCTGTTCCTTTCTCAATGCAATCATCAATTACCGATGAGAGAAAAGCCGACGGCAGTATCTCACCATGAAGTCTTTCAACAACTTCACAGCACTGTATCATCCGCTCATAGAAGAATTCAATCTGATTACGGTATGCATCCTCAAGCTCCTCAAAACTCTTGTAATCCTTGAGTGTACCAAGTGCCGCACCAATTTTTTTACCGGTAAGAAGACAGACACCGTCATTGAGTGTTAGCTCCAGCGCTTTTACCAGATTGAACATCGCAGCATCGCTCCAGCCCAGAGCATTTCCATGTGTCGTCAGCTCAACACAGCCTACTATCGCATAGTTTACAGAGTCCTCCATGCTGTACCCTTTGGCTGCCAGAGCCGGTATCACCGCTTCATCATTGAATATCTGCGGCATACCGCTGCCCTTACCTATCACGGTGGCACACTTCTCGATAAACGCCTGCGGAGATCCTGAATACAGGCGTGCGGAGAGATTGGGCTGTGAAAGACCTAGGTGTTCCTGTGCTCTCAGGAAGAGATACGAAAGCTCATTTACGGCACTCACTCCAAGATCAAGCTGCCCGCCGATAGCGACATTAAAACCAATTGGAAATCCTGCAAAATACTTTGCACTGCTGGAACTGCGCAAATATACCAGCTGATTAAACTTGAGCCAGAGGCATTCTATCAGTTCCAGTGCTTGAGCAAGATCAAGGCTGCCAGTACTGAATTCATGCTCAAAATACGGGTACAGATACTGATCCATACGTCCCGGAGAGAATGATGAGGCATTGGATTCCATCTGCAGTATTACATAAAGAAACCATACCGACTGCAGCGCTTCACGGAAGCTTTGTGGCGGTTGCACCTGCAGACGCGAGCAGACACCGGCGATCTCCAGATACTCCTGCCGCTGCGCTGGAGCACACTCCCCGGCGGCCAGATCCCGAGCCAGCTTTTCGTAACGGCCGATAAAGAGCAGAGCCCCTTCAAGTACCAGTTTCATACTCTGATAAAATTCCAGTTTCTCTTCTGAGCAGTCTTCCAGCTTGGCCTTTACCTCCGCTAATATCCCCGCAGGCCCGCACCGCAGCCATTTGGCAGTATTCGGACAGATATGCCCCTGAGCGTGATCGGTCTGATTAATTTTGACCACCTTGCCGATAGCCCGTTTTACCGGACCAATCTCCTCCTCAACCCGATCCTCAAGGGTACGCCCCTGCCAATAAGGCAGAATTTCACTACGAAACACCGCTATGTCCTCGGGGCGTACCCGGAATTTATCCTGCGGCCGTTCATAGAGCCCCTCGATCTCCTTATCAACCCAGGATAATCCTGATTCCGGAAATATCACACCACCACGTATTCCAGCGGTTCTATTTCCCACAATAAGCTCTCCGGGATCAATTCTGATCTCAATTCGCTGCAGTGACTCATAGAGACTTCTAGCCCGTTTCAACTTAACCGGAAGGTCTTCATTATTCTTATATACATCAGTAATAATCAGAGCCTGCTCTATTGACGCATACCGCTCTTCGGTCAGAGTCACATCCTTCAGCCCGGCAATCCTTTCTGAAATTCCCAGCTCATCAATTTCTGCTATATAATCTTCCATAACCTGCTCCTTAATTATATTCTTACCGCTATATTCTGCACCCGGCAGAACACTCTATATCAGACATCCTCACGTTTACGCTTACGTGAATAACAGTCAAAACAGATAATAGCCAGAATAACCAGCCCCTTAAGTGCCTGCTGTACATAACCTCCGAGTCGCAGCATATTCATACAGTTATCAAGAACGGTAAATACCAGTACTCCGATTGCAGACTGCGGAATACCACCTATACCGCCAGCAAAAGAGGTTCCGCCAACCACCACGGCACAGTTTACAATAAGTGCGGTAGTATCACCGAATACTGAGGAACCGGAATTGAGCTTTGATGATAGCAATATACCGCCGAGAGCCGCTGTTGCGCCACTGATGACAAAAGCCATCCACTTTATCCAGACCACCCTGATACCAGAGTATGCCGCCACGTCATAATCACCGCCGATCGCATAACAGTTTCTGCCAAACTGGGTATAACGCATCAGAATATGCATCAGCACAAAGACAATCAGCATGATGATAATAAGATTCGGTATATGCCAGAGCCACTTGCCGTTGGCGATCATCATGAACTTCATATTGGAACTTGAGATCGGCACAGCCCCGGTGATCTCCTGACATATTCCTTTGAGCAGCAGCCACATTCCAAGGGTGATAATAAACGGCTCGGTTTTCTGATGCACGACAAAGAAACCATTGATAAAACCGATAAATGCACCTATTAATACTGAAATGAAGATCGCAATCCACATCGGCATGTAGTCCATCATCATAATTGTTGAGATACCGGACAAACACATTATTCCGCCGATTGAAAGATCACAGCCGCCGCAGATAATCGTAATCGTAACCCCAAAACCCAGTATAGCCAGTATTGAGGACGAACGCAGAAGTTCAACAAGATTATACTTCGAGTAGAAATTTGTTCCGCTAAAGAGCATTACTATAAACATGATAATAATTGCTAAAAATGCCTTCTGCTGCATCGCAATCCGGTATAGTCTTTTTCCCATATACTTTGTATTCATCTGTACATTTCTCCTATAGTTCCTTGCGATTATCGAGCCAGATAGCAATTACCAGAATTGCGCCCTTCATCATAGTCTGAATAAATGTCGAAACCCCTAGAAGGTTGAGACAGTTGGACATCAGAGTTATCAGTGCAACTCCGAGCATTGTCCGTATAACACTGCCCTTTCCACCCTTCAGGCTTGTTCCGCCAACAACAACGGCCAGAATTGTATTAGTCTCATAATTCAGTCCAAGAACAGGAGAAGCAGTTGTAACTCGTGAAAACAGCACTACAGAACCGACCGCAGTCATAAATCCGGATATGGTGTAGATCAGCATAATACTCTTTTTAACCGGAATGCCCGAAAGCTCTGCTGCCACCTTATTACCACCGGTAAGACAGATTGACCTGCCCATATAGGTTCTGGTCTGAAAGATATGCAGAATCACCAGGCTCACCAGAAATATTATAAATGACACAGAGACAAAACCGATACTGCCGCCGCCAATCTCATTAAATATTGAGATATCACGTTTTATCCAGCTCATATGCTGGGTAGCGCCATCAACAGACAGGAGCGCCAGCGCGCCATAGAACAGACTCATCGCATAGGTGATAAAGAGAGCTTCCGCCTGGGTCATTGCTCCAAAAAACAACAGGATCAGACTGTTGATAAAGCCCATAAGCGCTCCTGCTGCCAGACCTATGAGTAGCGCCGGTATCTGTCCCAGAGGCTGGATAAGATAGACGGTGAGCACTGCAACCAGTGATATTATACCGGCTATGGAAAGATCGATAAAACCACCGATAATAACAAATGTCATACCCAGAGCCACTAGACTGAGCGGGCCGAACTGACGCATAATATTGGTAAGATTACCGGGAGTAAAGAACTTCGGTTCCAACACAGCAGTGATTACTACCAGGATCACAATACCGATCAGAACCAGATTTTCATTGAGACATTCCTTATGCCTCTTATTTAAAATTAATTGTGTATTCATTGAGTAAGCATCCTCCCTCACTTTAGCCCAGAGCCTTCTTCATAATTTCATCGGCAGAGAATTTTTCCGGGTCAAATTCTCCGGTAATTCTGCCCTCACAAATCGTCAGCACACGGTTACTCATGCTCAGAACCTCCGGAAGTTCGGAAGAAATCAGAATCACCGCGCCTCCAGACTCGACAATCTGTTTCATTAGAAGGTATATTTCAAACTTCGCTCCGACATCAATACCTCTTGTCGGTTCATCCATGAAGAGAATTTTCGGTTTCATTTCCAGCCAGCGCCCGATAATACACTTCTGCTGATTACCACCTGAAAGATTTAAGGTCTCAGTTTTTGAGGACGGAGTCTTGATTCTGAGGGACTTGATATGCCTTTCAGAGATTTTTTTCTCAGCAGCTTTATTGATAAACCCACCCTTGGTAATATCACAGAGCGCAGCCATTGAAATATTTGATTCAACTGTAAATGGAAGTACCAGACCCTGCAGTTTTCTGTCCTCAGGCACAATTCCCATACCCGACTTGATCGCGTCCTGAGGATTTCGTATTTTAACCTCTTTACCCTCGATATATACCTCATGTCCATGAACTTTATCCGCTCCATATATTGCCCGGATAATTTCAGTTCGTCCTGCACCTACCAACCCGACAAAGCCAAGAATTTCACCCTTTTTAAGTTCAAATGAGATATTTTTCAGCTTCTTAGTATTGATATTTCTAACCTCCATCAGCGTGTCTCCGACACAGCGCGGACGTTCGGGAAATTCATTTTCAATTGATCTGCCCACCATTTTGGCGATCATATCGTTCCGGTCCATCTCACCAATCGGTCTGGTGTCGATTATTGTACCGTCACGCAGTACGGTAACCGTATCGCAGAAATCATAAATTTCATCCAGTTTATGACTGATATAAATAATAGCCACACCCCGCTCTTTAAGATTCTTGATTATCTCAGCCAGATGCTTCATTTCATCATCGGTCAGACTGCTGCTCGGCTCATCCATAATCAGCAGTTTGGAGTTGAACGATAGCGCCTTGGTTATCTCCACCATCTGCATCTCAGAAACACTCAGTTCCGATACGAGTGCATACGTATCAATTGTACTGCCGATACTGTCGAGTAATTCACGCGCACGTTCATGAGTACCGCGCATACCATGCATTTCACGAAATCTTCCCAGCAGAATGTTCTCACCAACACTCATGGTATTGACCAGATTAAACTCCTGAAAGATAATACTCAACCCCCTATGCAATGACTCTATAGGTGTGGTCTGCTCTATCTGCTCTCCATCAAAGATTACAGTTCCTTCGTCCTTCTCATAAACACCGGCGAGTATCTTCATCAGCGTTGATTTACCGGCACCATTCTCACCTACAAGACCATGTACCGACCCCTTCTTAACATCCAGCGAGACATTATCCAAGGCTCTGACACCGGGGAAGAATTTTGATACATTTCTCAGGGAAAGAATTAAATCAGAACTCTTCTCTTCCATTCTACATCCCCTTTCACTAACAAAAAGTTAAGACTCATCCCGACTTAAAGTCGAAATGAGCCTTTAAGTCCATCAAGTATATCCAGATCAACAATACTGCTTATTACCATTCAGGCATTTCATAATTCTTGATATTATCCTTTCCGATAGCGTCAAGCGGAATAAAGTTGATTGCAGCCACTTCTTTACCGTCAAGTTTTTCCTTTGCGCACTTCATAGTGGTTGAAGCCATATTTTCAAAACTCTGAGCAATTGTAATATCCTGATCACCATCAAGGATATGTTTAAAACCTGCACGGCAGCCATCAACAGCTACCAGATAAGTATTATTCATTCCTGCGTTCTTGAGCGCCTGAATAACCCCGGCTGCACCGTTATCCCAATGACAGAATACACCGTCAATCTCTTTACCGTACTTGGTGATGAAGTCTTCCATAATTGTCATCGCATCATTTGCAGACCAGGAGTTACAATTCTGAACCGCCAAAACCTCAATATTGCTGTAATCAATAATCTTGTGGAAGCCCTGATTACGCTTGATCTGCGCATCATGTCCAGCCTGTCCACCGATTTCAACAATCTTCGCTCCATTTGGGAACTTCTTTACAAAAGCCTTTCCTGCAACTTCACCAGCCATAGTATCATTCACACCACAGAAGATATCACGAATTGAGGCAAACTGTTCAGGAAGGTCTGCAGAATAGAGACAGACAACAATACCTGCATTCTTGGCTTCCATCAGACTTGGAACGATAGCGTTAATATCATTAGGACATACAGCGATCACATCCACACCCTGTGCAATACAGTTATTGACGTTCTGAGCCTGAATCTGTGCATCATCATTTGGAGAATCCAGAACAATAACATCAAAGCCATAATCTTCAGCATGACGCTTGAACATCTTGGCAGAGTACGCCTGAGATTCGTTGGACAGACTTGTTGGCAAATATGCCAGTACCGGCTTCTTATCAGCAGCCTGAGCCATATCTGAAACAAAGAGGGAAAGAACAAATGCAGCCATAAGGCTCAACAACAAACAATAGCTTTTTCTCATTTTTTTCTCCTAAACAACACATAATAGGCATAACACATGCCAAACACCAAAAATATTTGATACAAACAAAACACCACATAATATGTTATCAAAATTATTTATAAAGATTATCCGTACCATAACCGACATATTGCATGCTCAATACGAGTACTTTCTGCTCACAGACGGCTACAGCACCTGCTCGGTACGCGCGATGATATCATCCTGAGTCTGGCGTGAAAGCACATTGAAGAAAGCTGAATAGCCGGCTACTCTGATTACCAGATCACGATGTTTCTCAGGCTGTTTCTGCGCTTCCAGAAGTGTTTCCCGCGAGACAACATTATACTGAATATGAAAGCCCTTAAGACTTCCGAAGAAGGTTCTGAGCAGCAGCAGAAGTTTTTTCCTGTCCTCCGCATCAGCCAGAGTTTTAGGAGCGACCTTCTGGTTCAGAAGCACCCCTCCGGTTATCTTGTCGGTAGGAAGTTTGGATATTGATTTAAGAACACTTGTAGGACCATTTACATCCATAGAATGTGTTGGCGAACAGCCTTCCGCCAGCGGTTCACCAGAGTACCGCCCGTCAGGGGTCGCACAGGTACCTGCTCCCTGCGGAACATTTGCTGAAATTGATGAGGTCCCAGCATAATACGCTCCGCCTATCGGGCCACGACCATATCTGGTATTTTTGTATTTAGCTATTTCGTCAATATAACTCTGATATCCCTCGACCACCAGACGATCAACATAATCATCATCATTACCGTACTTCGGCGCAGCAAGGAGCAGTTTCCGTATTCGCTGCCCGTCACTTCCGGCGAAATTATTCATCAGTGCGTCCCAGAGATCTCTGCGTGAAACAGTTTTATCCTCATACACGCAGCGTTTTATTGCAGCGAGTGAATCTCCGAGATTCGCTATTCCCACCTGCAGTCCGCTGATAAAGTCATATACCGCTCCACCCTCCTTGATATGCTTGCCTCTGCCGATACAGTCATCGGTAAGCGCGGAGCAGAGTATATCCGGCACCTCATTCTCCAGTGCCATATCACCGCATGAATCCAGTATCACTGTCTGCCGGCAGAAATCACGCACAAACCGGTCCCAGGCCCGCAGCACCTCGTCAAAACTTGTCATCTCCAGAAAATGCCCGGTTCCGGCGCACACCCGCTTGCCGCTGCCGACATCAACACCATCATTCAATGCTATCATCAATGTCTTGGGGAAATTCAGAAAACTCATACCGGTACAACGATAACCCCATTTTCCTGGAACAGCCACTTCAACACAGCCGATAGCACTATAGTTATAGGCATCATCTTTAGCAATACCCAGATTGATAAATGACGGGATAATTATCTCATCATTATTGAATGCTGGCATTCCGAAGCCGCAACGCATGACTTCAATACACTCATTCATAAACTCATCACTCAAACCATTATGATAACGCACAGTCAGATTCGGCTGCGGCAGATGGCAGCGGGCAACGGTCTTGAGCACCAGCCAGCTCAGTTCATTCACTGCATCCGCACCACCTGTTGTCTGACCGCCGATAGTCACATTCTGATACAATGGGCTTCCGGCTGAGAAACGGGTATGCGACCAGCTGCGCACCTTATTCAGACTGAAGGTCCGCAACCAGAGATTCTCCAGCAGTTCAGAGGCTTTCTCTTGGCTCATTCCTGCTTCAATACTCTTTTTATAGTATGGGTAGCAATACTGATCAAAACGGCCATAGGACAATGAGTGTCCATTGGACTCTATCTGCAGAGCCAGATGTATAAACCAGAGACTCTGGAGTGCCTCCTGCAGATTTTCTGCCGGCTCACGCGGCACCTTCCTGCAGATCCGGGCTATTTCACGAAGTTCCTCAGCCCGCTCCACAGTGGCGAATTGTGCCTCCATCTCTGCCAGTTCAGCATAGCGCAGCGCAAAAGCTTCCATTGCATCCAGCACAATCAGTATCGCTTCATAAAAATAACTTTTCTTCAAATCAGCGAACACCGCCTTATCAAGCCGCGCCAGTTCCTTGAGTGTCTTTTCCCGAACCCCTGACAAGCCCTCGGTCAATACCTTCTCATATGAAACCGCGATATGTGCATCGCCGGAGGTTATATTCCCCTCATTTTTAATAATTCCCAGATCATAAAATACCCGTGATTCTTCTGGAAACGAAGCATAACCTTTATCCTTGAGGGTTCTTCCCTGCCAATAACCGCTAATATCACGCAATGCCTGCTTATTCTCTTCGGTTATATAAAATCTGTCTCCATCTCGGGCAGCGAATTCATCCAGCTCTGCAATCACCCAGTCCATAGCATATTCAGGAAATATCGGTGCCGCCCTGTCCGCACTCGCCTGATTACCGACAATCAGCGATTCAGGATTGATATAAATCGACATATTTCTCAGAACTGCATCCAGAATATACGCACGTTTCAGCACAACCGGCTCAGCCTCATGCTCCTGACAGGCTCTAGTTGTAAAAATAGCTCTCTCCGCACAGATTGTCGGCTTGATACTCAGAATCTCCTCACGCATCTTGAGCGTACGACTGTTAAGATTACCAAAATAACTCATAGATCATCCCTACCCTTATTTAGAATATTACCACAAACGCCTAATATATCAGCCGGCTGCAGAAATCACGAATCACCGTACAGTATCAGATCCGCAGCCCCGATAATACCAAAATTATTCTTCAGCTCGGCGAATCGGAAATCCACCGGCAATTCACAGTGATTGAGTTTTCTGAAATTAGCGATAACCCTTGAAAACAGCGTATCGCCGATATTGATAAGTCCACCCCCAAAGACAAAGAGATTAATATTCAGAAGCTGATAGACATTGAAGAGGCAGAGCGCCAGATAATCCGCCATCATCTCAATCGTCTCAATCGCCAGCCTGTCACCCTGTTCATACGCGCGCATGATCTGAGCGCAGCCGATCTCTTCCTCCAGTGAAAGGATACTCTTCTCCCCCGCTTCCAGCCGCTTTCTGACATGGCGCGGTGCATAACGTCCGGATGCGTATGACATAAAGCAGCCGGTATTTCTACAGCCGCATTCTATGCCCTGCTTGTATGTTGCGATCATATGACCGCATTCACCGGCCATGCCGTAACTTCCCCGAAAGACTCTGCCATTAATTATTATTCCGCTGCCGATACCGGTACTGGTTGCGACATACACCATATGCCTGCTGCCTCTGCCCGCTCCGTGACGAAACTCCGCAAGTGCTGCAACATTGGCATCATTATCAATTACCACCGGTATCTCCAGACGTTCATGAAGATAATCACGCATCGGAAAATCACGAATCTCGGTCATCGCTGAGGTCATAAGCACATAACCTTTATCAAATTCTATGTATGAAGGCATGCAGAGCCCGATACCGGCAAGCTGCCCGAGCTGCAGCTTGTTTACAGCGAGTATCTCGCGGGTGCGGCCAATGATCTCAGCGGCAAAGACCGGGCCATCAGCAGCGCTGTCTGTCGGATACTCCACCCGGTAAAGCAGATTATAATCCCGGTCAAACAATCCGTACGCCGTCTTCGTACCACCAACATCAATACCAATAACCTTACCGCCAGACACAGCACTCTCCTTCATTCATTCTGCCGGGACGTAAAAAAACACCCAGACATTACTTTACAGCGAACAAACAGCTTTTTCGCTGAAAATACCGGCAGTGACACCTGTTTCAAACTAAATTTGTCACAACACAACTTTACAGCTAATATACTTTAAACAAACACCTGAATAACAACTTATAAGGATTAATTCATAATACAACACAAAACTTAACTTGTCAAATACATTACAGTAGTATTACAATTACAATTACTTTATTATTATATATATAACCTTAAAATATAATAATTTACAAATTTTTATATTTATTATATTATTTTTTTTATTACAGCTTAAATTTATATTTTTTAATATAAACCGATAATTATATTACAGATATATTACAGATAAATTACAGCCATTACAAAAATACACATTAAAATCAGCCCCTCTTGTCCTGTATATTAAATTTTTCAGTTGCATTATCCCCTATTATAGGTTACAGTTTAGAATAAATAGTAATTAGCAGAAAAAACAGCTTACAGCTGTAATTTCCGCCTGGTAATATAGAGTTTATTTCTACCTCTGCCGGTACTGACATTCAGTGCCATAGAGATAACAGCAAATAAATTTTCCAAGCAACAGAAAGTTATTACATGACCCCCAAAAAAAGCAAGGTAACCATAATTCACGATTTCTTTAAAAATGAGATCGAACTGGGAAAATACGCTCCGAATGATGTGCTGCCCTCTGAGAATGAGGTGGCTGAAACCTTTGAAACTTCCCGACCGACAGTGGCCAAAGCTTTCAATATGCTCAAGGATATCGGTTACATCGAGCGCAAAGCCGGTTTTGGAACCTACGTTATTTACAACCCGCAGCAGAAGCAGCGCAGTAACTATAAATTCGGCATGCTTATCCCTCATATGTATAATACCGAGATCTACGAACCGATCTGCGGAGAGATAGCATCTCTGGGCAAGACCAACAACTTCTCGATAATTATCAACGAGCATAATCTCGCACTCACCTCAGCCCTGAAAAACTTTGATATCAGAGATGTTGAGAATATAGCCACCATGATTGCCAACAGTTATGTCCAGCAGAAGGTAAACGGGGTATTCATGGCGCCATTCGAGCACTTCAAGGAAGCTTATGCCACGAGTGAAGCTATCTACAATATCTTTACCAGAGCCGGCATTCCTATTGTCTATATAGACAGTGACTACGCCGAGTACCCGGCAACCAGCAATTCCGATCTTATAACTCTGGATCAGATTGAAGCGGGATTTCAGGTAACCAAGCACCTGATAGAGGAAGGCTGCAGAAGTTTTGTCTTTGTAAACGGCCGTTTCGTAGCCAACACTATCGTTCAGCGCCTCATCGGAGTAAAACTGGCACTGAAGAAATACAACATACCGGAAACCGCACTCTCTGAAATAATCCGCGACAACGATCCGGCTGTCACCGCCAGAAACATTCTGAGCGTGAAAAACCGTCAGTCACTTATCTGTTATAATGACGCGGTAGCCGCCTATATCCTGCCCTCGCTTATCAGCGAAGGCATCAATATTCCGGAAGAGATGAAGGTTATCGCCTTCGATGACGTCGAATACGCCAAGCTCTTTTCTATTCCGCTCAGCACCTACGTCCAGCCCTGCCGCGAGATCGCATTCCGCGCGGTAAACGCCATGCTGCTGCGCGTACAGAATCCGAGCCACCCGTATATCCGCCTCTTTGTCAAAGGCGAAGTCGTGGTCAGGCAGTCCACCCGCCTCTAGCTCTTCCTGCCGCCGATTCATACATTTATAATTCATAAAATAAAAGCAGCAGATGACCCCAACCGTCACCTGCTGCTTTCTTATCAAACAAACCCGCCTCTCACTCCCGGGATCTGCCCGCCCAATTTACCCGCCCAATTTACCCGCTTAACATTACCCGCCACCTATATATCCCAGATACTGTAGACATTCTTCACCACGCCATCGAGTTTCTGCAACTGCCCTCCCAGCTCCCGCAGTGAATACCCGCCGCCAAAAGTTACAGCTGTCAGATCCAGAGCTCCCAGCAGCCATACACCCGACTCATGCGTCAGTAGTTTGAACAATTCTAATTCCAGCTCACCCTCACGCTTTTCTGCTTCTTCCACTTCTATAACACTCGTCCCCAGCCAGTGCAGCTCCAAAAACCGGTCATACTCCGGCTTCTCTACAAAAAAATTCGCTACCTCCAGCGCCGGCACAGCTATAAACTCCGGCAGCCCTTCAGCAATAAGCCCCGCAATCTTCCCGCCATACTCAGCCGGCCTCACCCCGTGCCCTGTTTTTACCCGCAGTAACGCCGCCAATTCACTTATTATCCTGACAACCTTCTCCACCCGCTCCAGCTCCACCAGCTTAAACGCCAGAATATCGATCAGCCTCTGCTTCTCCCTCTTCTCCTCGGCCGTCAACACCGAATCATCCTTAACCATCATCTTCCTCCCTTATTCCCAACCACTCCCTGCCTATACTCTATACCCTGAGCCTCATAACCAATACTATAAATTCCAACCACCCGCATCTCAGCACAGCGCTTCAATGACCGCAACTTTTCACCGCCAAATATTTTTTTATACCACTCATGTTTAATCTACACTTACTCCTTTACTAACCAGCCACACTTACTTATAATAACCAGAATATCATCAAATACCGCAACCACCGCCCAAAGGAATATAATGCGTTTTACCAAAGTCCTGAAAACCATACTCGTCATCATCCTCGTAGCCGACATCATCACCCTCGGCGCTGTCGGCAGCTACTACCTGTATAAATCCAAACACGGGGACATCATAACCATTCCGCCGGAGGAGCAGGATCTTACTCCCAAACCCTTCGACCCGGTAGAGGCAAAAAAGATACTCCATTATAAAAACCCCAATCCTGTAATGCAGGCAATCATCGACAACCGCCCTCTCTCGGAAATTAAAGCCCTTCTCGACTCCGGTATAGATGTCAACGCTGAGGATGATGCCAAAAATACCGCTCTAGACTATGCTATATTCTGCGAGAATAAACCAATTATTAAACTCCTGCTAAACAAAGGCGGAAAAGAAGGATATAAAATCCATATGTTTGATGATTCACCCAAAGAAATCATCTGGTACCATTTTAATAATCACTCTGCACTCAGTCTCAAGCTTCATCCTGAAAACTATGACGACAACGGCATCATCACTACCCAGGCCATTATCAATCAATCAACAAAAGACCCAACCCCTTACGCTATCTTACAAACCTCATACCTTATACTTCTTGTCTCCAGCATCCTTCTCTTCCGTGCCGGCGCCGACCCTATACCACGAAGAAACTTTTCCAAACACAGCTTTAATGAGAACCTTCTTCTCCACTTCACCTACAACTTTACCGTCTTCTCCGGCATCATTATTGCCTACTTTATCTATATCTTCACCCTGCCCTACCCTTTCCAGTATCTCCTGACCAGCCTGCCCCACGACGCCGAATACACCGGCTATGGCCTCCTGATAATCATCGGCATAAAAATATTCTCCTTTCTCTATACCGCCTCCTGCAGTGATTGATAATTCCTATCAATCACCTGCTCCATTTTGACTGTAAATACTCTCTTCCAGTTTATTATCTCTCAACTCATTCTCTTCATACATTATCACCCCGGCATTTGTAACTACTGAACTCACAGCCTTTTCCGCCATACTCTTATGCGTCAATGGAACAACCAGATCATTCGCCAGACCTACCGTATCCCAAATTAAATTTTTATCATTTGGAATCCACTCAGGAATACTCGAGAATAATTTAACATCAGACACTATAAACCCAAGCATCAAATTAACTGCAAACCCGACTTCTAGCTCTTTTTGCATAATCTCTTTTATGTCATAATAATCACACCCCATCATTAATAATTCCAAACTTTTCTTTGCCGCGCGAGCCCTTCCCACCGTTGTAACGTCCGCAACCAAATTCATCAGACTATTGCGCTCTGATGCCAGATAATTATCTATCTCTCCATTCTTAACCATATTATCTCTGCTCTGCCTGGCAACTATTTCCTGGGCGATAGCAATCCTTATCCCTCCTTCGGTATCACCGTCATTGTATGAATATAAGCCCCCGATATAATACAAACCTCCTATCTCCCTTACTGCCTGCCTGCCATAAGGTGAGTGAATCAGCCTCTTTTGCCAGTCATTAGGGTACTCTTGCATTATTCTTTCGTTCTTTTGGTCTATCCTTCTTTCAACCTCAATAATTTTCTGTATTATGAGTTTATTCTTCATCGCCTCTGTTCTCTGCCTTATGAAATCCTTATATTTCAACCGCAGTGCTGCCGGAACTTTATACTTATTCATAAGTTCCTCTAACTTTTCTTCATTTAGCTCAGTTTGCACATTATCAATCTTATTAATTTCAAGTGCATATTCTTTAGTGCCCTTTATTTCCTCTATATCCATTTGTTTTGTAAATTTATCAGAATACTTTTCAATAAGAATATCTTTAATATTTTGCTCTTCTATATTAAAAGGAGCATTCTGAACCTCACGCTCTAACGGTATAATATACTCAGAATTCCTCCATCGTCTTACTCTCTTTACGATTCCGCTAAGCTCAACAAACTGTTTTTTTACCAACATCTGCTCATCATCCGACAAATTTTCATAACCCTCAAAACCAGCGATAAACTTTTTAAAATGATTATTTACAATTGTCTGCACTAATGGTGAATTCTCATCAAACGCTACTATATCATTCTCCACCTGATAATTTTCAATCATCAACCCTTCCGCATCAGTAATCTTTATATGACTATTCACTAGTTTAGTTTCAAAGTCCTTATAAAATCTTTTATCTGAAAATTTTCTTTCACCGAGCCTTTGTCTATCAGAATTCTGTATTTTATCTACATAATTCGTCATAATAAAATTGTATAGCGCCTCATGCACTACCTTATGTTCATATTCATTCTTCCAATAACCTGAAATCCACTTTTCCACCAATCCATTTATTCTTTTATCATCACCTTGTAAAATATATTTATAATTAGAAAACTTATCCTCAAAGTTAGCAACAACATCTTCCCGCAATTTCACCGCCGCCGGATTCTCAGCAAATATCTTATCCCGCTCTTCCTGCTCCTCCGCCAGATCACTCGGCTTTCCTGCCTCCTCCTTCTGCCTTCCCGCGGCACTCATCGGAAACCTCTCGTCAACATGCAGTAATAGTTTTTCACGCAGCATCTCCGCTTCCTGCCGGCTCAGTCTGATATTATTCTCCTCCAGACTTTCCGCCATAAACTCTCTCAGTTCCTGATTACTCAGACCCGCTATGCTCCGGGTATCCGGATACCTCTCCTCCAGCGACTTTACCAGCTCCGTATACCAGCCAGCCACCTTATACGCCTCTTGATACGCGCCTTCATTCAGCGCTCTCATCCTTGCATGCTTCTCTTCTTCGCTCAATCCTTCATCCGCCAGTATTTCATTAAACCTCCCGCCCGTCGCCTTCGTATACAGCTCCTCCGCCAGCTCACGATTCTCCTCCCACTCTCCCGGATTCCTTTCAGCAATACTTTTTTTATCCGCCGTACTCAAATCCGTCCCCGCCCTGAACTCATCAGCTCTCACCTGATACCCGTCCCTGCCGGCAAGCGCAACCGCCCGCTTCTTCTCGTTATAGCTGTACTTATCCTTTACTTCCCCTTCCACCACTTCCCGCACACCTCTTACCACCTCACCGAGCTCCGCATCTGTAAACTCACCACTTTTCAAATTCTTTCTTACATACTCCGTCATATCCAGCCCCGCCAGATAATACTCCTGCTCTGTTGTATCCTCAATTCCGCCAATCTCACTCTGTAACTTATTTATCAGCTCCTTCTTCAACTTCAGCAGTTTTACCTTTTTCTCAACCCTCCTACCGAGATAATACTCCTCCGTCCCTCTATACCGTACTTCTTTCTCCTCCCTGCTCAGCCCACTCTTCACAAGCTCCCTCTTATATTCGCCAAGTGACTTCTGCACCTCTTTATCATTACGCTGCTCCCTTACAGCTCCGGCAAATACACTCTTCTTCTCATCCTCACCGATTCCAAAATCCTTATTACTGAACACATCGTCCCGCACCCTGCTCTCATAATCACTTTTCTGCCCGCCACCTGCCGCCTTATATCCGACTCCACTGCCATCTGCTCCCGCAACCGTATAAGTATTAGCATTTTCCGCCACCTGATATTCAGAACCGTTATTCACCGCCACCCTACTACTGCTAACAGTATTCATCACACTCCCAGAAGACTCCACTCCAAAATTAGCGTCACCAGCAGCCCTCCAGCTACTATTTCCCACATCACTGGTTTCAACAGCGTCAGCAATTTTAACCCCAAACTCACTGCCGAACCCGTTATCTCCCGCTCCACTCTTCATACTCTCAGGCTGAGACAAATACGACGTAAACTCTTCCGGCACGCCAAAATTCTTCTGCCAGAACTCAGGATCATCATAACTTCCCCAATCGCTAAACCGGTTAATACCATTCTGATTATTATTATTCTGATAATTCCACATTATTTCCCCCCTTCCTCAACTATTACCCCAGCCAACTCCGCACCATCCCAACGCCGCAATTCCTCCCGCACCAACCGCTGCAGCCGCACCGGCAGCTTCAGATACTCCTGCTCCGCCTTGAGTATATTACTACCCCTTATCCGCTTTACCAGCGCCAACACCCGACGCTTATCACCTATTCTGGAACCGATCTTCTCATACAACTCCGCACTCAAATACTCCTTATTCTTCCTCAACCCCTTCTCAGCCTGCTCAAACCTCCCGTCATCCAGATACTCGTCAATAATATTCAGAATCAGCCCACCCACGCGCCTCTGCGCGTATTCTATTCTCGCGTCAGCATCATACCTCATATCATCCGCCACCTCACGTAGCGCCGAATTGTATATTACACCGACACCTATCGACCCAATCCTCCCGCTCTGCAGCTCCCTGTACGCACCCTGCAGCTGCAAATTAGTCTTCACCAGTCGCTGCCGCTTCTCACCCTCCACCTTCATACTGCCTTCAATATTCTCAAACAGTATCTCGATATCAACCTTATCACTCCTGATCAACTCCTCAACCAGATCACACATCCCTAAAGTTCGTTGTTTACCGAGGAGCTTATTCCCGGCTTGCTCCATTTTTTCAGCCGTCAACTCCTTTATATTATGAATCTCACCCTCACTAATCCGCTCAACACTCCTTAGCACCCTGCAAAGAATATCCTCCAGCACCATTCTATACTCTAAAAATTCCTTTACTGCCTCCCTCTTAACATCCTGCCCCACGACCAACTTCTCAAGTTTACCGTCAAAATCAAATCCCAGAATTCTTCCCGCCTGTACACCCGATAATTTCATATTCTTACCTCCAGTCCCGTTCCCCGTAACCATCCCCGCCACCATCAGCCGACACAAATAATTAACCGAAAGGCGTAATATTGAGAATTATACACCCAAAGCCAGAATTATCAAGCTATTTTTTACGCTTTACAGCGACACATTACTCTCATCCACAAATATTCAAACGCATAACTACTTACTGGCAAAATACTAACACCAGACAACACAGCCAAATCATACAAATAAATTAATTAAAAAAACATTACTACAAAAAATCAAAGTCTGACTGAAAACCAACTCCACAATTTATCACTGAATAAAAAAAGTGCTCCCGACCGCCGGGAGCACTTTCATTACCTGCTCAATATTACTATTTATATCTTATCATACAACTTCGTACTCACACACTGCTGCAGATACCGTTTGATAATTTCCTCAAGATGCATCCGCACCAGTTTATCATTACCCTCAATTATATCATTGAGAAACAGCTCATCATTGATTATAGCTGAAGAAATCGCTCCTATCATATCAATCTCCTCCCGTGACGGATTCTGCGGCACAATTATTACCACACATGATTTAGTACCCTGAAAATACGGATTGATAAACCTGCCGCCCTCCGGTACTATTAGTCCCAGTACCGGAGATTTAATTCCATCAGTCTGGCAATGCATAAGTATCAGCTCCAGTTCCTCCAGAATCTGGGTCGATATTTTTTCTCTGGCTATCAGACTCTTATATATCAGATCACAATCAGTCTGTGTATACCCGTAGGTATAACTTGCCAGCGATGCCAGCTCTTCAAATGAAATATTATTATTGGTTCGGATAGTCTGAAATTTTGACAGCATCAGCCGCACTTCCGCCATCAGACTCTCAATTGGACGGTAATAATCAACAATCGAGACCTCACCATCACCTACTGAGGATATCACCTTCTTCCTTGATGATGCTTTATTCACTTCATTTCTTATCAGTTGAATACTCTTATTATTGAGTATGAACGGCACCTCAACCACCGGTATACTGCTATTTGGTATCGGTGTCGTACTTATCAGAAAATCAAAATTCTGACACTTCTGAAAATCATCCCAGCAGCCAACTTCAAATTTAACCTCCGGGGAAAAGTGCTTACGAATCTGTGATGCCAGCAGATATGAGGTTCCTATACCGTAAATACATATTACTCCGATGCAGACATTCTTACTTCTGAACAGCTGATCGGATATCCGTGATTCCGCTACGGCAAAGTGACTGGCAAGAAGGCATATTTCATTCTCTGAGATATACACCCCATCCTTTTCATAATTAGCCACCGCCCTGCGGGTTTTAGAGATAATATCCGCAAAACCTGATGACATCTGTTCCGACAATGAATTATCAAACTCAATTTTATTCTCCCAGCGCAGCACGGCTGAACGCAGGTGCGACAGCAGATTCTTCTGCAGCATCGCATCAATTTTCAGAAGTGGCGCCAGCTCTGAATCATAATTATCAATCAGCTGATGCGACAATCGTAAAAGTGTCGCATACTCACTTCCTTCCAGCTTAAAGTCACCAAGATTGGTACTGCAGGCCAGCAGCACCAGAGATACAGCCTGTCGCTCAACAGCATTTATACTTATTGAAAAGTGCTTCTCAATCTGATCCGCCAGCTTCTCGGTAATGCCTGCCAGCACCTCTGAGCTTTGCAGGCCACTTACCATACGCCCAAGCTCCAATCTCTGAATCATAATATTGATATATAATTCAAAAGTATCTTTGGAATAAGGTATCATATAACGCGAATAGTTGACTGTCTTATCAATCATGCTGAGAAAATCAGCTATTTCCTGTTGAAAAATATCACTTATATCATAAGGTGACTTCCGCCAGTTATTGAGTATACCCAGCTCAGCTCTTCTAAATGAAATTTCATTACCGGTAACGGTAATATTTGTACCGGTTCCACGGGATAACTCTATATCATACTGCTTCAGCCAAGATTCTATTTCGTTGAGATCATTGCTGATAGTCGACACACTGACATCAAATCTATCGGCATACTGCACCAGTTTATTGAGTTCAGAATCACGAATAAGAGTCATCAACAGCCGCAGCCGTCTCTCGGAACGGTCAGCCGGCTTATCATCACCCATGCGCTTGATTGTACGGTTCAGAATCTGAATGTTCTGCTTCTCACCTTCAATATATATGCCCTTTCCGGCTTTAGTTCCGATATTCAACCCGAAAGAATTCAAAACTGACTCGGTATTTGTCAATTCTCTGAAAACCGTTCTACGGCTAACTTTCAGATTCTCCGCCAGTTCTTTTACAGGAACCGGTTCCCCTTTATTCAGAAGGATATTTATTATTACTTTGAGTCTTGATGAAATATTACGCACAGGTATATCTTTCCCAATATTCAAAAAAAGCATTTAAATCTGTTTATCACTACTCACACACAACACATCTACTGATACTCAATCAACACTTTCGCAGTAAATCTTCAACCCGAAGTTTACTGGCTACTGAATCTGAGCATATACTTCCAAAACTTATTTTCAGTGTAAAAATTCAACGGAAGTAATACTTGCCGACCAGCTCTCAATACCTCTTGTATACCGTTACCTGATAGCTGCAGCGCAGATTGGTAATTTATGTCAGTTAACACGAACTGACAATTCAAATCACAGTCTATAAGCTGTAAATACTGTCTCAGCATTATTATACAACGTAATAGTTTTAGTATACCCCACTAAATAATCAAATCCAATAGGATTAGTATAATCTTATCACTTTATAACAGTGCCAAAATTAAATTCCTTTTTTTACTCATGAATAATTTTCACTGTTACTTCACAATTACTATACACCGGTAATAAACTCATAATTATTTAGTTACCAGATTACACCTGCTATTGGCTTGAGTAATTATTGAAATAAGTTCTCATGAATAATACATCATATTCATGAGAACTTACCCGTCTAGTTTGTGTATTTTGTCAATACACTGTGGCAAAATTCATAATACACCTTAACATTTACATTCTCGAGAGTTATGCATTCTCAGTAAGTGGCTTCTTCAGGAATCCGATTAGAAGCGCACTTGCAACTGTTCCCGCAATCAATGCGAAGAAAAAGCTCGCCAGACTGCTTACTGCACCTGGAATAGGCAGAATAAACAGACCGCCATGAGGTGCCATTATCTGCAGATTAGTCGCCATAGCGAGTGCACCGGCCAGACATGAACCTACAATGAACGATGGAATTACACGTAACGGATCCCGCGCTGCAAATGGTATTGCACCTTCAGTAATCATCGCTAGTCCCAGGACAAACGCTGCGTTTCCAGCTTCACGTTCTTCAATGGTATAACGGTTCTTAAAGAGATGAGTAGACAGTGCCACAGCCAGAGGCGGAGTTATACTTGCTACTGATGAAGCCGCAATCGGTGAATATATACCTGCCTGCATCATAGCCAGCGCAAATGCATATGCAGCCTTGTTTACTGGACCGCCAAGATCAACAGCGATCATCGCTCCGATAATGATTCCAAGCAATACTGAGTTTGTTCCGCCGAGTCCCTGCAGCCAGGTCACCAGGAAGTTATTAAGATCAGCTACCGGACCGCCAACAATGTAATACAGTACCAGCCCAGTTACCAGCGTACCCGCTACCGGCAGTATCAATACCGGTTTGAGACCCTGCAGATTTTTAGGCAGCGGCAAAGAACGGTTGACCCAGAGCACAAAGTAACCTGCAAGAAAACCGGCAATAATACCGCCAAGGAAACCTGCATTCAAATAATTACAGAGCAAGCCTCCGATCATGCCTGGAGCGATACCAGGTCTGTCAGCAATTGAGAATGCAATATAACCTGAAAGAATAGGGACCATCAGCGCAAAACCGTCTTTACCAAGTTTCATCAGAAATGATGCCAGATTTCCCTCAGCCTGAATACCACCGATTGCAAACGCAGCGGCAATACAGAGACCACCGGCAACCACAAATGGAATCATATATGACACGCCGGTCATCAGATGCTTATAACCGCCGCCAATTTTCTGCTTCTTGATACTTCCTGAGCGTACCGGCTTGGCGGTAGTGGCTGACTCACTCTGGACTTTCTGTAGCTCTGCTTCGACAATTGCTGTCTTAACATATTCAATACCGTTATTGATTGCTCCCTTGGTACCATTTACATATACCATCTTGCCATCAAAACGTGATAGATCGATCTTGACATCAGCGGCAATAATGACCAGATCAGCGGCTGCTATCTCCTCTGGTGTAAGCGGAGTACCGGCACCCACGGACCCCTGTGTCTCAACCCTGATCCGGTGTCCCAGTGCTACCGCACCGTTTTTAAGTCCTTCAGCAGCCATAAAGGTATGCGCGATTCCGGTAGGACAGGAGGTTATGGCCACAATCTTCTTACCCTCGCCGCCGGCACTTCCCGAAGCCGCTTCAGATTCACAGGCATGCTTGAGTATCGCTTCCGGAGCTTCCAGAGCTTCCTGCAGCGATACTTTGGTCTGCTGCAACGCCGCAAATGCTGCTGGCGGATTAATATCACCGATTACCAGCAACTTGTCACTTGTAGCCGGATTTTCCTTAGCAAAATTTTTCAATCGGTTATTTACCAGAGTATCAACCAGAATATTAATACCACTCTTCTTAGCAGTCTCTTTCAAGGTCTCGGTAGCCAGTGAAATATTTACACCTGACTCCTTACCATCAATTATCACCCACAATTTTGTATTCATAACTAATCCCTTTAAACATAAATTGAAGATAACAGGTAACATTCTTTATAACTCTGTCATGTCTTTACTGCCTTACAGTTTACGTAATAACCACACGTTTTTAGTGCATACATATCCCGCAGCTATACCTGAGCATAGCCTCACTGCACCAACTGCAAACGACACAATTGTTATAAAATTCTACTGGGGTGTTATTTTAACCAACACACAAATACCGCATGAGCCGTATTACATTTTTATGTTATACTTTGCCGAGGCAAAGTAAGTATTCAGAACCAACAAAATGCCGCCACAGATACAGCTCTTAAGAGCAGCTAATCAGACGACAACAGTCATTATTTTTGCTATAAAACACACAAACAAACACAAATATCAAATATAGCATAAATTACCATCTGAAATTAACAAGAATACATTTTCATACTTCTGGCACTATAAATTTATTTTCAGCCCTGCCTGTATTGTTTTTCTCCAATTATCATATACCTGTTAAAATAATAACCACAACATTTTTCGTCCAAACTTTGAAAGAAATTGCGCGCAGCAGACAAACCAATACTTATCGCATATCGGTTTTTCATGTACCCACATTACTACGCACCACAACTTATACGTTAATCCCGACTGCTCTGCAGCGCACTCGGAAGCGTATCATTACATCCACTGCGCACAACTATAAAACCAGGAAACAAGAAAGTGAGTTTCAAAAAAATCCTGCTTTTATATATCTTTCAATTATTTAATTATATTCACTGCAATTAGAAATCAGCATTCATTTCAGAAGCAGGAATAGCAATTATTCTTGTTGGAATTGAATCACAACCTTCAATCGGATATGGCAGAAGCATACATACCCAGTCACCTTCACTGACTTCTCCCAGATTACAACATGATTCAACCATCGGCACCTCTTTAGAGAAAACAATACCGTGCACCGGCTGTTCCATTGAATCTGGAACCTCGATATCCGGGCTGTCACAGCCGATACACCCTATCTCTTTTTCTACAATCAGCCACTTAGCCGCTTCCGGACTCAGATATGGACGTAATGTATCCCATGATGGAGTATGGAACAACTTATCAGCCCCGGTCCAGATAAAGACTACAGACCCCTTCTTAATCTTTGCATCATACTTTTTAACATCTTCCAGTGTAATCTCTTCTTTATCCTTCTTCGCAGTTGCATTGATTACACAGAGTGGGCCGATCATTGTCCTGAAATCAATCTGTGACAGATCTTTACCGTCTTCCTGATGATGAAAAGGCATCTCCACATGGGTTCCGCAGTGATTACACCACGCCACACTGCTCAGGACATACCAGTCCCCGGGGGCATGCTTATACTGCGGCATCACATCCATAATATCCTGCACAATTATCTCACAGGGGAAGTGCTCCTTATCAGCAATGATATGCTGCGTCAGATCAACGATTTTACTCTTATCCATACTATTCTCCTCTTTCAAAAACCATTCTTACACGTTCTACACATAAATATACCTTGTGTAATAAATCTCAATCATTCATATCAGGCAAACGAAAACATCTGCTGAAACTCATCACATACCGCATCAGCACTCTCCTGCTCCAGCGCGATTGCCGCCATCTCAACGAATCGTTCGCTGCTGTTCTCAAGCATCAGATCCTTAATTTCCGGTATTTCACGCGGTGCCATCGACAACTTGGATACTCCCAGCCCGACAAGTAGAGCCGCTCCCTGTGGATCTCCGGCTATACTGCCGCAGACACTTACCGGACGCTGATACTTCCCGGCACCATTCACTGTCTGCTTTATCATACGCAGCACCGCCGGATGCAGGCTATCCACCTCACAGGCAAGTTCCGGATTCTGTCTATCCATAGCCAGCACATACTGCGTCAGATCATTGGTGCCAATGGAGAAGAAGTCCACATACTTGGCAAGCAGATCTGCCATAACCGCCGCAGCCGGCACCTCAATCATAATTCCCAATCGTATTTTCGGTGCATCAACTTCTTTGCGAATACTGGCGCATATTGCTTTAAGCTCTTTGATCTCACCTACCGAGGTAATCATCGGGAACATCACGGAAATATTATCATACATCTTTGCCGCACGGTACAGCGCCCGCATCTGCGGTTCGAATATATCTCTGCGCCGCAGCAGGAGTCTTGATCCCCGCACGCCCAGAAACGGATTATTCTCTGCCAGCAGCTGCAGATGTTCCACCGGCTTATCGCCGCCAATATCCAGAGTTCGAATAACAACCTCTTTTCCATTCATACTTTTAGCCATCTCACAGTATATTTCATACTGCTCATCTTCAGTGAAGGTCTTCTGCTGTTCAATGAAGAGAAACTCCGTCCGCATCAGCCCTACACCCTCAGCCCCCATCTCAAGCGCCAGCGGTGCCTGCTCCGGTGTATTGATATTCGCCGCAATCATAATCCTTTTACCGTCTACGGTCTGTGATTCCATACTCCGCCGCTCAATCATAGCGTCACGCTTTCCGGTACGTTTCTGTATTTCCGCCCGGGCAGCCACCAGAATATTCTCAGCAGGATTGAGCCAGATCTTACCGCCGTCGCCATCAATAATAACTTTGGAACCATTCTCCGCTGTCAGCAGTTCACCACCGGCGGCAACTACCGCTGCCAGCCCCAGAGTACGAGCCAGTATCGCGGTATGTGAGGTCGAACCTCCCTGCACTGTTGCCAGAGCCACAACCCTGTCAGTATCGATCTGCGCGGTATCAGATGGTGTCAGATCCTCTGCGGCAATAACTATATTCTGGCCCTCAGGCAGTTTATTCTCGGTAAAATCAAGCTCAGGCGCCAGTTCTTTCAGCACCCTGATACCGACATCCCGCAGATCAATTGCTCTTCCGGCCAGCAGTTCGGTATCACATCCAGCCAGTTCCTGCGCCTGCGCTTCTACCGACTGCTGCCAGGACCAGGCGACGCCATGCCCCTGTGCCATCAGCCGGCAGCAGGAGGATAGTAAAGCGTCATCATCCAGCAACCCCGCCTGCGCGGTGAATATCTCCGCCTCGGCCGCACTCAGCCTTTCCTCAGTATCTGCCGCGATCCGCTCGAGTTCCGCTCTGGTTTTCTGCAACGCCTTTTCCAGAGCCTCACCATCACTGGTAATGTCTCCCGCTTTATCCGGCACCTCGACCTGAACCGCTTTAAAGAAATAAATACTGCCGATTGCCAGACCCGGAGCTGCCGCCACCCCGGAAATCACCTGTGCCCGCTCACGTTCCTTTACCTCCGGCACCCAGGCTCTCTGCGTAATACGCTTGCTGATTTTACGCGTTTTGGTATTCTCAATAGCAGTCAACGCGCTTATATCCCGCCTGAAACTCTCCAGAACACTCTTCGCTTCATCACCTTCAGCCGAGATCACCAGGGTGTCATTGACCTTCACATTCAGATTGAGCAGTGCTACCAGACTGCAGGGATCCGCGGTTTTATTCTTACTCTTATTCCGTATTCGCATTGGAATACCCGCTGCTCTGGCTTTTTCAACCCAGATACTCGCCGGACGTGCATGCAGACCAGACTGATAATTAACCTTCCAGGTGAAGGCTTCACTATAATCATCCTCTACCGGCGCATTATTCTCTCCGCTGTTCTCACTATCAAGCAGCAGCGACCGCACTACCCCGACCTCAGTAGCTGTGTTGACCGTCTGCAGTGCCTCTTTATTCATTATAATTCCGGTAAGCCTAGTCAGTATATCAATATGGGCATCGGTCTTAGCCGCTATCGCCACTACCAGCGTAGCCACATCATCCTTACCCCACTGCACACCCTCGGGTACCTGAATTACGACGATACCATCCTTTTTTACCATATTCTTATCAGCCAGCTCACCATGGGGAATTGCCACACCACTCCCCAAATATGTGTTATCCGTCTCTTCTCGACGTTTCATGCTCTCAGCATAAGTCAGGGGTATGCATCCCGCATCGGCCAGCAGACGGACAGCTTTTTCAATCGTCTCATCCTTGCTGGCGGTTTTTTCCCCAAGACATATTATTAATTCCGGGTTACTCATCCTCAACCTCCGTTACTCGCAGCCCCATACCCAATACCCAGAATATCAAGTATTTTTCAACTACCATCTTTCTCACACGCTAATTTCTTCGTAAAAAAATATAATCAGCAACAAACAACTTCTACACCCTGCCAATGTGAAACAGTACAAGCTCAAATTTTACTCTTTCACAATTCACAACAACCTTACAACTCTACCACTTTAACACATCTCGCTCAATCCGTTATAGGCGGATGCTGCCTGCTCCCGCTGCCGGCAAAACCCTTACCGGCAGCAACGGAGCACAACTGCAGCTCTATTTGCCGTTACGGAATTCGGTTATCACCCGTTTGGCGTATTCTTTGGCATATCCATACCCAGCCTGTTCCAGCAGTTCATGGAATGCGATGCCCTTATTTGACTTCTCAATCAGCTCAGCTGCGAATTCAGTAGTCGCCTTGGACATATATGAATAGTAGTTTACCTTGGAACAGCCGGCATTGATTGCATTCTTAATCTGATCCCACTCCACTCCGGAGGCGCCATGCATTACCACTCTCACATCTTCAGGCATCTTCGCGCGTATCTCTTTCACACGGTCAATATCAAGTACCGGAGGTTCCGCGTAAATACCATGCATAGTTCCAAAGCATACCGCCAGCGCATCAACCCCGGTCTCTCTGGCGAAGATACCGGCATCATCAGGATTAGTAAAGAACTTCCGGATATCCGCATTGGTCAGGACTGCATCCTCGCCGCCATGAGTATCCTCAAGCGCAGATGCCATTACACCCAGCTCACCCTCTACGGTTATATTCAGATCATGCGCGATCCTGGTGAACTCCTTGACCTTCGCAATATTCTCTGCCATCGGCAGCGCACTGCAGTCATACATGATAGATGAGAATCCGGCGCGTATCGCCTTCATCAGGAAGTTATAGCTGGTGCCATGGTCCAGATGCACACATACCGGCACCGATGCCGCCTTGGCATACTTTACCATCTCCGGTCCGATACGCTCAATCGGTATCAGCGTGTTATGCACCTCAGCATGATCGATAATAACCGGCGCACCCAGCTCTTCAGCCGCATCAATAACCGCTCTGATAAACTCTACATTCGGTGTATTGATACAGGGGATCGCATACTGATTCTTCTCCGCATCTGACAAAATCTCTTTTAAGTTAACAAGCATTACTTTCTCCATTCGGTAACTGTCCCTCAGCAAAACTTACCATAAGCAGGAAGAGGGGTATCCTTCTTACAGATTGCGCTATAATTAATTATTCTGGAAATTTCACCCGGCTCCGGTACTCCGGTCTTCTCTTACCGGCGCCCGCCAGCCTTATGGCAGCAAACATCACAAAATATGAACCACACAAAACTACTTAAGAGCAAGGTCTGTTTACCCTTGATCTTGACTACAATTTGACTATACAACACTAAAATATTTTACGCCAACAAAACCAGTTAAATCCTGACACTCCCGCCCGCTGACAGATCTGCACTCCACCGTCAATCATATAACACTCTAAACCACAATATGTTATATTTTCTTTTCTGTCGTGTCACCCACTTGCAGTGCCAACAATAAACAACTTTCCCGCAACTTTTTATTTCCAGATTTTATTTTTTCCCGGTATTTTCACCTTCATTAACACCCCTCAGTTAATATTTTTTTATCAGCATTCCCCAGACAACTCACACCACTCCCGCAATACCCTGCTCCCGCCTAAACACAGCCCTAAGACGCTGGCATAGCTCTTATCTCTGCCCGCTTAGAGCATTTTCCCATATCATCTGCTGAAAAGTTTCTACTCCAGTTTTCCAAATTTTCCAGCCTCACATCCAGACAATTAAAGCCATTTGGCTAAATTATTCCATATTTCACTTGACATTCCTCGACTCTATGCTATAATGTGTAGCAACTTATAAATAATCAAAGTTTATTGTATTCGAATATCACCTGCAACAAACTTCTTACCGAGAAAGCGAACACCTGATGCTTTACCTGCTCTTGCGCACAATCCTTATCTAGTTCTTCATACACGTTCCGACCAACCAGCGCGAAACGCATTACCTCGCCAAAGTGACAATACAACACAACCGGGAAATTACCAGCGTAATCTCCCTGCAGTTATCTATTATTATATTTTTATCTTATTTATTATTAGAAAGGCACACACATGGCTTTTGACAAATCAGATTCGACTTCTCCCTATTACCAGCCAGATACTACCGACTGGGACAACCTTCTCGCTCCCACCAATACTATGGAGCCAGATCTGTCACCGTCTCAGCAGGCTGGAGCCAGCGATCCCGAAATCTTCTACCCGCTCCAGCACTATACAGAGCAGGCTATCAGTACCAATACACCCGTCTCTGTCTCTCACGACCTTGCCGACTCACAGACCCATATCGCCGCGGCAGCAAAGGTAAACGACAAATTTTTCCCCGGACACCAGTCTCAAAACAACTTTTCCAGCTCGGATTACACTGCGTTTCCAGTTCAGAGAAAAAAGTCTAAATTTTACGTAAAACAGAACCATACGAACTCATTTGACCATACCGAACTTGCAGATATCCCTGTGTCACAAAGTGGCTCTGGCTACACAGCCTCAGGTGGTACCGGCTCATTTGATCAGATTCTAAATGTATATAAAGCCGAATCCAGTACCGTCGCTGCTCAACAGTTCAAAGATAATATGAAACAACAGCCAAGCAGTAACGCCAATGCTGACAAAGAACAACAATCAATCATCACTGGGTTCCCTGCTGCCATAAATCAGGCGCTCACCATCTATAAAAAACGCGGTTCAGATTTTCCCATATCTCTACAAACCATCGACGATATGACCGATATAGTCATTTTTAAATTTGCAAAAAATTTTCATAATGGCTATATCATGACTAATATTATGAAGAATTTACCGGAAATCAAAAATCAGGTCAAGCAGCAGCTCTACCCCGGCTATGATTCCCCTGAACCTTCTCTGACAAAAACCCGCACCATAACCGTTACAGATGTCGAAAATTCCCTTACCTCTGTGCTGCAATCATACATACCCAGCGCCGAAGTCTATAATTTTTCTAATGAGAACATAGGTAATTATAACACTAAAATGTCAAAAACCGGTGCTGACGCCCAAAACAAGCGTCAGGCTTATCTCGATCAGAAGGATCAAGATATGCTGTATTATTATTTGGAAGAGCTTTTTAACGCTACTTCTAATAATTATTCAGACAACACCAGCTATCCCGAAATCAGCAACGAAGATCTTAATATCTTTGGAAATTCAGGAATGGATATAATCAATAAATGCACTACTTGGAAGCCTGATAAGATTGAAGCTAATTATAATAAATACTATCACCTTCTTGAATCTGGTGATTTCAACGTCAATATCGATGCTAAATTTATCAAACCACATCTCAATAAAAATAACGCCAGTGATTCTACCGAATTACACAATGCCAAGCTGGCTCTGCTTTATACCGCCAGAGATGCCATTAAAGAGTTGAATTACGCCAAAGAATTGACCGCTTATACCGCCGGCCCGAAGGAAATAATGAAACAGAATTCCAGCTTTATCAATGCAAGTACACCTGACCTCAAAGAACGCTTCCCAGAATTCTTTTATAACGGTAATAATAAAGATTTAAGTGAGGAAGAAATCTCTGCTGCGATAAAACTGACCGCTAAACGTTTGCAGGGCGTATATGAACATAACAATGATCTCGGCATCGCCATCGCCAACCGTGTCTACAGCCAAGGCGAAGGCTACAACCTTCTCGATGGTCTCGCTATCTACGCCCTCGGCGCTCTCAGCCTGCTGAGTAACGACTGCGCCAATCTCCAGCAGGACATAATAAAAGCCTCCTATACCGCAAATAAGATAAAAGGAGACCAAATAGGAGAATTTATTAAAAATCATATCGTAGATATTATCAGTATCGCCACTTGCTTCATACCCGGTGCTGGCTTTACCGGCACCGTGCGCAATGTCATCGAGACCGTCATCAATGTAAGCGGACACGCCGCCAATATCAACATCTATCTCGACCGCTGCGATGCCATCATGAATGACCCGCAATATAAAGATAATCCCAAAGATCAATTCCTCGCCCTCTGCGGCGCCACCGCCGACATAATCAGCGTCACAGGCTTTAACGAAACCATGAGGTTTGCCTCTAATGCCGGTAAAACGGGGAATTACCTTAAAGATGCCTTTACTAGTGCAGGGGGAAGTTTTGCTTCCGCAGTCGTCAATAATCCGTCTACAACAAATCAAAAACAAGCCACAAATGAATAAAATCATTATAATATTTACTTACTTAACCATAGCATATCCTTTATTAACCGTTTTAATAAGGGATATACTATACCTCATAACAAAGAGACATCTTAAACAAAAAAAATATATCTTCATTTTCTTTATTCATTATCTACCAGCTTATTAGACTTTACTTCTTCCTCTTCCAATTCCTTCAACTCCGCATTTGCTTTTTCCCGCATGTTATATTCTGCAGCAATGTGAAACATCTCCTTGACTTTTTCTATATTCTTCTTATACTCTATTCCTTCTTTATACATTACACCTAGTGCAAAACTACCACTCATTTCACCCCGAGCCATTCCCTTTTCTAGCGCTAGCCTCGCCAAATGATAATTCTTTTCAACACCACGACCAAAAAAATACAATGTACCTAATAATGAATTTGATCCAGGACAATCTTCATCATATGCTCTTTTTATCCATTTAAATGCTTTATCATTATCCTGAACAACTCCATATCCACCGGTCAAATAAATACATCCATAACATAATTTTATACCGGATTCAGCATTTTCCAAATTATCCTGCCATAATTCTATCGCTTTAGCATAATTACGCTCTACTCCATAACCTCGGAAATACATCACTCCTAAAGTCATTTCAGCCTCATACATTCCCTCCTCAGCCAGAGGTTTAAATAGCTCATACGCTTTCTCATAGTTCTTTTCCATCCCCTGACCATTACAATACATCACTCCCAAATGACTCTGCGCCAACTTGCTTCCCAGCTTCATCGCCCGCTCATAATACTTCCGCGCCTTAGCATAATCTGCGTCTACCAGAATCCCTTCATGATATATCTGCCCCAGCAGGAGCAAAGCATCCGCATTATCGCCAGCCGCAGACTTCTCCAGCCAGTACAGTGCCTTACCTAAATACTCCGGATTCTCCTCATGGTGATAATAATAACAGAATCCCAGCATGACCTGCTGTACATGATCCCCAGCCTGCGCCCGCTCCAGACTCATTGCCTCCATATCAGCAACCGTATAATAATAATGCTCACCGCCACTCTCCAGCGTCTTCAGCCCCTTCTCAATAAAGCTCATCTGCTGCGCTATTTCAGCATCCAGCTCCGCCTCACTCTTATCACCATTATCCTCACCATCAAATGCGTAAAGCCATACACCACACCCCAGCACCACCGCCAGCCCTAAACCCAACACTCCAACTCTCTTCCCACTCATCACAACTCCCATCTCTACCACCACGCAACAATTAAATAATTTTATACCAGAATTATACACGCCACACATCATACCGCAATAACTATTATCCAAAACCACGCCCTTCACCGACCATGTTAACAGTTGCCGCAGCACTCACTCCTGCCACAGAAAACGCTAACTAAATAAAAATTTATCCTTTGACATTATTACCCGCCGCAATATTATTGATATATCAATTATTGACTTATCAACAATAATATTCAAGGATCAAATTATGACTATAAATAAAGAAACTTCACTCGGATATCGCTTCAATATCTTATCAAGACTGAATATGCTCTTTCTGAACAACCATCTTAAAAAATTCGGCATCAGTTCCGGACAGGTCTCCTGTCTGGCTGAACTTCTTACTAACACCTCACCGGTAACTCAAAACGCAATATCCGCCGCCCTGGCCATAGACCAGGCCGCGACAACACGTACCATCGATATTCTTATCCGCAAGGGTTTCGCCACCCGTACCGTCAACCCCGACAACCGGCGGCAAAATCTTGTCTCTGCCACTCCCGCCGCCCGCAGAATTGCGGAAGAATACTTTCAAGTCCTCAGAGATAACGACGCAATTTTCTGCTCCCGTCTTACTGCTCACGAACACAAGCAGCTGCTAAAGCTTATGGATCGTATGATTGCTACTGCCATGAAGGAAAAACATGAACTATACAACTGATAACCCCCAGGCTGTTTCTACAGGTACAACCCTCTTTATTGTCTCCGCAGTTCAGCTCCTGGCGCCCTTTATGATGTCAGCTGTCGGTGTGGCACTCCCGGCTATCGGACAGTTTTATGCCGCAAGTGCAGTCTCTCTCAGTCTGGTGGAAATGACCTACATTCTGGCCTTATCGCTGTTTCTATTGCCTGCCGGCAGACTGGCAGACATCTACGGCCGCAAGAAAGTATTCACTACCGGTGTCATAATCTTTACAGCTGCCACCACCCTCCTGCCCTTTGCTCCTTCAATCTGGGTATTTATCGCTTTCCGCTTCTTACAGGGTGTAGGCGCATCTTTCAATATCTCTACCTCCATTGCCATCCTTTCTGCAGTCTTCCCTAGAGAACGCCGCGGTCGTGCTATGGGTATTGCTGTAGCCAGTGTCTACCTTGGTCTCTCGGCAGGTCCTACCCTTGCCGGCGTTATGATAGCGTATCTGGGCTGGAAATGGATCTTCCTGGTAACCGTGCCGATATCTCTGCTTATAGTCATCCTCACCTTAATCTTTCTGAAAGGCGAGTGGAAAGGTGCTCAGGGTCAGACCTTTGACTATGCGGGCTCACTGCTATATATGCTCTCACTGAGCGGACTGATTGTCGGCATTTCCCATCTCAAGAACGGTCTCTGGGCCATACTGCTCACCACTTTCGGCGCTCTGGGTCTTATCGGTTTCAGCGTCTTTGAGTATCACCGTAAGTCACCAATTATAGATATGCGCCTTATCCTCAGAAATAAGGTTCTCGCCTTCAGTAATATCGCCACCTGGATAAACTACGCCGCCTCATTCGGTCTGACCTTTTTCTTCTCACTCTATCTGCAGATAGTCAAAGGACTACCACCGCAGACCACCGGACTGCTTCTTATTATCCAACCGGTCATACAGGCCGCTCTTTCACCTGTTGCCGGCTCCTTTGCCGATAAACTTTCACCGGCCAAAATGGCGACCGCCGGTATGGCTATTTGTGCCGCGGGGCTAGGGCTCGCCGCCTGCATCAGCTCAGATTCTGGAATAACGCTGGTAATTCAGGTCCTGATTATTATGGGCATCGGCTTCGCCCTCTTCTCTACCCCGAACATGACCACCATCATGGGCTCGGTCGAACCGCCACATTACGGGATTGCCTCCAGTCTAGTCGCGACCATGCGAACTCTCGGAATGCTTACGGCGATGACGATTATCACCATGCTGCTCAGTATGTTTATGGGTAACTCCGGAGTCACACCGGAGACTATCCCCGGCTTTATCCACACCATGCGTACCGGATTTATCTGTTTCTCACTGCTGTCACTTATCGGTATCGTTTTCTCAACAGTACGGGTTCAACGGAAATCCGGAACCATGCCGACTGAGAATGACTGACGCACTACGATCACCCCTGATCCCTGACTGCAATCTGTCAAGACAACATCTATATAAAAATAGCCGCCGGCAATAACAAGCCGGCGCTTTTTCAATATTCATACCTGAATAGCTACCTTAGTCCCACGAATAAGTCTCATCCTACCCCTTATCCTGTGCAACCGCGGCAATTCATCATCAACCTACCGACTAATTGATAAATTCTCAATAGAAATCTCTCCCGCCTGTAACTTCAACCACTAACCCCTAAACCACCCACTCCCGACTCCCTCAAGCCCCACTCAGCACATAGCAACTCCAACCTCAGAACCAAAAAAAAGGCTTGTAAACCAATAGTTTACAAGCCCGTCAGGTATGGTGCGGAAGAGAGGATTTGAACCTCCACGATATTGCTATCACTTGGCCCTGAACCAAGCGCGTCTGCCGTTCCGCCACTTCCGCAGTTATGATTTAAAACAATACTTATATTGCCAGATTTGTCAATACATATTTCAAAATTGCTTGCACCCTCATTTTAACACAAAATAAATATAACTCTTTTCTTTAAAGGAACTAGCAATTATTCCAGCAATATTTTTTTTTCAATATTTTTTAATATTATATAAAAATATTTCCCGCACTTACTCATCACTCACGCATAGTCGTCATAAATTACTGCTACTACCGCTCAATTATATTACCCGGACCATAACTTTACTGTCTACACATTACCAGAAACCTGATAATCTCCGCAAGCTGTTAATCCAGCTGTTTCACCGCTAAAATCTGCGATCCGCGGTATTTCCAGCTGCCATCCTTATCCTTGCGCATTATCTGCAAGGCATCGATCTCAATACTCTTTATATCAGGATTAGCACTTTCCGGAAAATTCTGCTGAACAACTCTTATAACGATATACTCTCCGCTCTTTCCCACTAAATTCACCGATATTATCTTGAAATCCATATCCATATTGAGCATAGATTCCGCTACCGCCTTCAGTTCAACTTTGTAATTTGGAGCAGTTTTATCCAGACGGTTTATTACCTGCCCCAGATTCTTACTCTTGGTTGCAGCCAGATACTCCTTATACACGGTAAAAGCGTCCTGATAATCATCTGCTTGCACAGCGGTAGCTGACAACAGCAATACCAGTAATAAAAATACTTTCTTCATCTTTTTCAGCTATCCTTTCAACTTCCAGCATCCTTAGAAGTTACTCAAAATTCCACCTTGATGCCGGCACTTACGCCAACATTGGAACCACTGCGCCAGCCCTTGTAATCATAACGCCCGTATAGTGATACACTATCACGTAGCAAAGCTGTAAGCCCCACCCCCCAATAAAACCTATATGTCTCCATACCATTCAGATTGGTTCCGTAGGTCTGTCCGCCGATAGCAGCAGCCGTAGTCGAGTCACGCACCCCGCCGGTATTGAGAAACTCGGTTTCCCATCCGCCCCAGACCTCGGGCAGAAACGCCACATCAGAACTCAGTTTAAACAGCCTGCCAGCTTTCACACCGATATCCTGAATCAGCGAATTCGAATTGAAACTTTGCAATGTAAGGTTACCCGCACCCGCTCCGGTCTCTGTATACTTGGGATCATTGAAAAAAGTATACCCCAGAGTATAACTGGGTGTAACCGTAAACGCCAGCGGCAGTTCAAAAGTATAGCCTACCGTACCGGTCATATTGAAATCAATCCCGGTGCGCTGCCCTTTTGCTATCACATCATTGACAAATAAACGCCGTCTGGATTCAATCATATGAATACCCACAGTCGGACTCAGATCCACAAAAAAATTATCCCAGCTATACGAGCCGTAAGTACCCAGCCGGATGATATCATCCGTACTTTCACCCCTTTTATAATCGATAAGGGTATTATTATAACTATATCCGAGGAGTGCCCCTACCCTCAACTCTCGCCCGAAAGCATAATCCATGCCGCACATCACCCCGACATTCGAGAATTCATAACCGAACGTATAATCTTGTCCGTCCTGATTTCCCCAACCGCTGTAAATACTGGCCCAGACTGTAAACTTATTATAAACCTCTCCTGCCTGCGTACTCCCGCCTGCTTCAGCAGTATTATAAGCTTCCTCAAGATTATCAGCATCCGCCATCTCACCCAGAGCCGCGGTTGCGCCACTGGAAATGAACGTAGAGGCCAAAGCACTCGCCACTCCACCGGAACGGAAAATACTCAGCTGTCTGCTGACAGCACCTGCAGACTGTACTGCTCCGCTGAGAGCCGACTGCACAGTCGCCGTAGTTGCACCCTCACCGACAAGCTCATTAGCTGCCCGCCCCAGATCCTCACCGACAAGCATACTGTATTCAGTTGCAAACTCTCTGCCTTCTGGCGTGAAATTACCCTGGTTGAGGATAACATACGCATATCCTCTTCCGCCAGTTACCGAACCGCCATTATCGGTTACCATATCTACAAATGGTGAAATATCATCAGCTTTTACAACCGTAACCGCCAACATTACTGTAAATGCCCAAAACAGCTTTTTCATCAGACTCTTTCATTTCATTTATCGTATAGATTAGATTAATCTAATCTATAATATCCACAGCATTTCAGAAATCAATCTTTATTCCGGCACTGAATCCCGCATTATACCCCTTATCCCAGATCTTATGGTCATAACGCCCGAATACCGAGATATTATCAGCCACCAGCGCCGTCAACCCTGCTCCCAAGTAACCGCGGTGTGTCGCCATACCATTCAGCGTAGTAGCATAGGTCTGACCACCGATAACAGCAGCCGTGGTTGAGTTACGCATCCCTCCGGTATTCAGGTACTCCACCTCCCAACCGCCCCAGACCTCAGGCAGAACTGCCAATTTCTCACTCACACTGAATAACCTGCCCGCTTTTACCCCGATATCCTGCAGCAGTGAGTTCGATACAAAGCTGTCCACCGTCAGATTACCCGCTCCGGCTCCGGTCTCGCTATACTCCGGATCATAAAACCTCGTATACCCGAGACTGTAGCTCGGAGTTATCGTAAACTCATACGGCAGCTCAAAATCATAACCCAGACTTCCAGTCAGATTAAAATCAACTCCGGTACGTTCACCCTCAGCCGTCTGCCCGTTAACTATCAGATTACGCTTCGATTCAAGCAGATGAATACCCGCTGTCGGACTCAGATCAATAAAAAAGTTGTCCCAGTTGTACGCAGCATAAGCACCAAGGCGCAGCACATTATCAGTGCTCTCACCCTGATTATTGTATACCCTAGTCTTATTATAAGTATAGCCGAATAAAGCCCCCACCCGCAGTTCACTCCCCAAAGCATAATCCAGACCGCACATTACACCCGCATTATAGAAGTCATAACCGCTCATATACCCTTCACTGTCCTGATCACCCCAGCCTCCATAGACATTCGACCAGACCCTGACCTTATGATATATCTCCTCCGTCTCAGCTCCATCAGCCACCGCCTCATACGACTCCGCCAGCGTATCCGCATCCGCCATATCCCCCAGCGCCGCCGTCGCTCCTCCCGAACTGAAGCTTGATGCTAGAGCGCTAGCCATACCTCCGGAACGCAACGCACTCATCTGACTGGAGACAGCCGCTACCGCCTGGCTTACTCCGGAAAGCGCAGCCTGCATTGTTGCTGTCGTCGCACCCTCACCGACCAACTCATTCGCCGCCCTGCCTAAAGCTGAACCGCTGAGATTATTGAACCGGTCAACAAACTCCTGACCTTCAGTATTGAAACCACTCTGATTATCCAGCAGATAGGTAAATCCTGCAGCGGCTCTGGCCGAACCGCCACCACGTTCTACCGCACTGTCTACAGCAGCAGTATTGGTCGTAACAATTACCCCGGTCGCGTTATTGGTCAGTGTATACAACCGGTACGCATCCTCTGTATTCAGCGTGTCACCATCCTCAAAGCTGTCCCCCGTACTGCTGATTGCCGTACTGAAGACATGGGTATAGGTTGTGCCGGAGACCCCGTTTATACCATATACATTCACCAGCTGCGCCGCTGTACCAGTCACCTTGATTCCACTGTCAATAATCGTCCCCGTCACCTTGGCACCACTGTCCGCCGCTTCCGAACTGCCGAAATCAAGCACCAGCACCCCGCTCGCGGCAGTACCGCTAAAATCAAGACTTCCCAGCTTCGCCGTACTCTGGGAACCCACCTTTATTGTTGCGTTCCCCGCCGAGAGATCAAACCCGCTGAAGTTCTTGGCACTGCAGCTGGTAATATCCAGCGTCGACCCGCTTTCCAGAGTAACACTGCCGAAATTATCACTGGCAGTACCAGTACTCAATGTCAGCGTCTTACCCGCCTCGACTGTCGTCCCGTCAGCACCAATAGTTACCGTACCCGCAGTATCAAGCACACAGTCACCACTCACAACCAGACCATACGCCACCAGCGTAGCCGTACTGCTGCCATTGGTAGTTATATTACCGCTTACCAATAAATTAGACGCCAGGTTTATCGCCCCTGCCGTCACATTTACCGCATTTACATTACCGCTGGTTACCGTTGACAGCGTTCCGCCAACCGTAATATCACTGTTGGCGATCACACCCGCTCCGGTCACTTCCACGTCACCGCTGACATTAAGACTGCCGACAATTACATCTCCACTCGCTGTCAGCTTACCATCGACCGTTACCACTCCGGCTGTCAGTGATCCGGTAGTAAGGTCTGTACTGTCAGTTGTCAGATTACCATTACCGCTGCCGCTGCTCGTCACCGTACCCAGATTTACCGTACCGCCACCGGTCACCGTCAGTGTTATGTCTGTCGCGATATCAGTCGCCCCGGCAGTGATTGCCGCCCCGGTCGAGTCGAGTGTTGTCGCCGCATCAATATCCAGTGTGCCGACACTGATATCACCGCCGCTGGCGCTGATCGTACTCGCGCCCGCTGTCTGCAGCGTAAGCCCTGAAGCATTTGAAGTGAAGGCGACATTGCCAGTAGTTACAAGTGTTGACGTACCGGCAGTGAGTGTACCGAGATCAATCGTTGCGTTTCCACCGACAGTCAATGTTTTCCCGGAAGCAATATCCGTACTCCCGGCGCTGAAGTCATACTCACCCGTCGCCAGCTCGACCGTCTGATCAATATCCAGTGTCCCTACAGTCAGCGCTCCCGATGCTGTCACCGTACCGCTGCCAGCTACCTGCAGTGTCGTGATACTTGTTCCCGCGAGTGACCTTGCTCCTGATCCGCCCAGCACAATACTGCCGCTGCCCGTGACCGTTCCCAAAGCAATCGCATTACTCCCGGCGGTTGTCAGTGTCTGCGACCCACTGCTGAAAACAGTCCCACCGGCACCAATCGTTATCGCATTAAGACTTGAATCCAGTGTAATAGAATTCGCTGTTTCAAGTTTATATATCTTCAGTGCCCCGGAATTACCGGCACTGATTGTCATACCAGCGGTATGACTTGCCAGAGTCAATGTATCTTCATTATCACCCGAGAGAGTGATTACTCCAGTTAAAGAAGACGCGACAAGATTTATTGTTGCAGAACTTCCATCTACCACAACCGTTCCAAAATCAAAATTTACTGCATTTTTTATTAAAAGCTCTGCTCCATCTGCCAGTGTAGTTTTATCTGTTATTGTCAAACTTTTTTGCACATAAAAGCTGAGCAACGCCTCACTCACAGCATAGTCATTTAGAATTGTCAGCTCTTTAAGATACCAGTTTTGGCTCATATTTAGATAGGCGGTGCTATATCCGTTCATCGTCAAAGTATCATTGGTATTCACACTACCAGAACCGGCATTAAGCAATTCATCATACCAATTACCAATCGTCTGACTCCTGGCAAACACATCCGGCATCGCAAATAACAACACCACCGGCAGCAGCAATGCCGCTCCGGCTATTCTTCGCATTCTCCTGATATTATACACCACAGCCTCTTTCACTCTCCTTTTTTAACCCTATATTCTCTTCTCAACCAACGTCAGCCGCTAAATATTTACTCTCACCCCCGCAGCCCGCCCCATAATTCAAAATCTTCAGCGCCTCTCTCTTTCTCCCCGCATACCGCTACCAGTTGCTTCCCCCTGTTTTCAGTCTCGCTCCCTTCACTGACGGCTCTTCCTTCAGCCCTCTCACGGCTTCCCCGCAATCCCGCCGCCGCTCCGGCCAATTCAGCCGCTCATCCCGCATACATATATGACATATTCCTGAAAACTGCCATACTTAATCCTACCATCCCAAGTTTACTAAGTCAACTTACATTAACCTTACATTTATTCAAAACACCCTTTAAATACGAAAAAAATATATAATGCTGCAATTTTGCAGCATTTTCAACAACAACCGGAAAACCCTAGAAAAACCTCATCCTGCATTAAACCAGCCTCACTCACATATTTAATGTAATATATCACCTGCCACAAGCCAACTATAAAAAAAGCAACAGCATAATGCCGTCGCCCACTCATAATCAACCACTTATTCAGTATAAAAACTTGATACTCTACCTGCATTACCTTCCACCAAGCAACCAGACCCTACCAGCCAGCAGCGCCGCAACTTCCACCCTAACCACCCTCTACACCCAGACAAAAGCCTCTTCAAAAGCATAACCCCGGTTACGATGAGTTATGACCGGCAGATCAAGAGCACACTTCTCACGGCATTTCTTTCGTATTCGGGCTATAAGCACATCCAGTGAATTGTTATTCTCCGTATTACTCAGGTCATAACCCAGCTGCTGCATTATACTCTCTTTCGGTACTATCTCTCCACTCTTACTCATCACCGCCGTCATAAATGCGCCTTCTTTGGAGGTAAGAATCATTCGCCGGTTATTCGGCGCAGTCAAAGCCCAGTTATCCTCTTCAAAGACCCACTTACCCGCTACTGCATTCTCTGTTTCTGCCGCCTGGATCTTACCATAAAGACTCTTTATCGCCGCTATCAGTTCCGCACTCTCAACCGGCTTGACAAAGTAGATGTCAGCCCCCGCCCCATAGCCTCCAACCCTGTCCTCTACCGATTCACGTGCTGACAGAATAATTATTTTACAGCTTGTTTCCCGGTTGAGATACTCGACCAATTCAAAATCGTCATTATCCGGCAGACCGATATCAACTATGGCAATATCATATTTTCCAACCTTTATAATGCTGTAGAATTCCTCCGCACTGCCAACACCGCAGACCTCAAAACCATTGTACTCCAGCACCCTGACCAAGTTCCAACGCAACTCCGAATTATCCTCAATAATCAATATTTTACTCTTCATTATCACCCTCACTTCCCGGTAGAATCATTTCAACCGTGGTTCCCACTTGCCGTCTGGAAGCGATCCCGATAACACCGCCATGCAGCTCAACTATCTTCTTGACTAGATACAGCCCTACCCCCGCTCCGGGTTTCTGCTTGTTCAGGCCACTGCGGTAATACTTCTCGAATACAGTATCAATCTCCGCAGTATCAATTCCGCAACCTCTATCTGTTATCCGTATAATACACTTTTCTCCCTCCAATGTCATACACACATTAACCCGGGAAGGCGGTGAATACTTACAGGCGTTATCAAGAATATTGATAAAAGCTGTCGTCAGCAATTCACTATCCGCATTCAGCATTATATCCGGGCAATCAGCATCATCAATAAAAACTGTATGCTCAGTGTAGGTACTCCGCACAAAATCCACGGCCAGTTCCACAATTGGAAAGAGCTCAATCCTCTTGGTGTATGGCATCAGACCCGCTGCATTTATGCGTTTTTCATGGAGTGATGACTCATAAATACTCAGCAGCCTCCTGCTCGCCTCGCGTATCGTCTTGACAGTATGACTGGCACACTCTGAGCTGTTGATACTCTCCAGAGTCTCCAATGAATCCACACAGCTTGAAATAACTGACAGCGGTGTGCGATATTCATGAGATATCATATCGATGAAGTTCAGATTCTGCTTTATCGCCTCCCGCTCCGCCGCCAGAGCACTTTTCAGTTCATGCTCCCGCTTCCTAAGTTCAGCCGTCTGCTTTTTTCCCTCCAGAACTGCCCTGAACTGCACTCTCATAAGCGTATCAATCTTATACGATATTGCGACTTCAGAGACGAAGATCACTACCATATAAAAAACCGTGTCAACTCTCAGGGAAATATTCAGATAAACGCTGCAGATCATTATCCCGCAGACAAATACCACTCCAAGTATAAATTTATGAACCACCGAAGTATAAGGAATAATCATAAACACATAGACCGCAAACATCTGAGCCGTAGGATTAAAATGCTGATTAATATTCTTCACCCAAAAATAAGTATCGACCACCGCAGTAACTGTAATAACCAGCATGCAGTAGAAGAGCAGCCGCTGCGCCGGTAACGGTTTAAACCTGAAAAACAGTAATACCACACCCGCTGCAAACAGTAGCTCAACACCTCGCAAAGAAAGTGTGATCAGAAAATCCGCTGTACTGCTAGCAGCTTTATAATCTCTCACGGTAAAATAGAGCAGAAAAAGCGAGACCACCGTCGCCACCCAGACAATAAATTTCCTCCTTCTCTCAAATATCCACTTCAGATACTCCTCCTCAACCTCGGAAGAAAATCTATACTGTTTCAAAAATGATTCAAACATAAGGTTTACTCAATATATTCTAGGATTATCCGCTAATTATACTCTATTGTATAAAAATCACCCCGACATTAAACCATTTTTAAAGCCTCTTTACTTATTTTTTTCTACAAACTCCCATTTTAACGGTTATTACATAATCATGCAAAAACTCTATTACCAGCTATAGATATTAACATCACACCTACATCTCCGCGGTGCGGTCAGCAGCAACTCCTGCCGCAGGCTCCACCCCTGCTTATATCGCCATTGTTCAAAATTATTCTAACACAAAGACTCAGCCGGCAGTTTGCCACCAGCTGAGTCCTCACTTTTCTTATCAATTATTAGCATACCCGGAAATTATTACCATCAAGCCCATTAACTCTATTCCCGGACTCTCTCTAATCAGAACCGCCGCCGTTCAAAGGTCCAGCGAAAAAAAATCCAAACTTATACAGCCCGGTAATAATCACAAGGCCCTCCTATATAACCCACTCTTCAGCCAGTTCTCGCGCCTGCTGCTGTACCTCTGCTGAAAGTGGCTTTATACTTTCAGGGCCGTTGCCGCATACCTGTATTAGACGAAAATCTCTAAAGCCCATAAACTTCAGCATCCACTCAAACCGCACCGCAATATCACCGAACCTGTCTTTATCCGGACTCCCCTGAGATAAGATCAGCAAGGCCTTTTTACCGGCAATCCGGCTCGGATTCTTCTGCTCAGGACTGAGATAATCCGGTTTAAAAAAACCATAAGTCCGGTCAAAAGCCAGCTTCAACTGTCCCGAAATATTACAGCAATATACCGGACTTGCCAGCACGACTACATCAGCTGCTTCGTAATCAGCCAGTGCCGGAGTCAATTCATCCTGTAGTATACACCGCTCCTGCCCGTGCTTGCAGGCCATGCACCCCATGCATCCCTGAAATGAAAGTTTACTGCATGAGTACACCGCACCGGTATCGGCTCCACGCTCAGCAGCCACCTCCAAAAAGAACCGGGCGATATTCTCACTGTTGCCATCGGTACGCGGACTTCCCAGCCAGGTTACAATCTTCATACTTTCTCCTATTCATAAAATAAACACGCTGTTTTTATACTAAGCAGCTTCATGGAAAACAGTATATCCAGAATAAGTAATTTGCTGTAGCCTGATTCACTCCATTTCATGCCTGATTCTCTACAAAATACCGGATATTTCTTGTACAACATCCATACAATATTGTAAAATAATAGCAATATACAGGAGACCGGTAATGTCAGAGAACAAGCAGTCAGCTGCATTCAGCAAGAATAGACTTGAACATCTTATGCGTAAACTTGCCAAGAAAATTATCACAACAACAGCTTCATCTGCTGCTGACTGCACCGCAGTTAAAGGTATTGACACATTGCAGCTCATACATATTACCGACTATGAAGAACGCCGCTTTTCAGTGATTGAGCCCTCTATATGTCTGACGGTTGAAGGAAAGAAGATTGTAACTCTCGGGAGTGAACAATACGTTTATGACAATTCTAATTTTTTAATCTCATCCTTGGATCTGCCCATTACCACTCAGGTGCTGGAAGCCCCGTATAACGGATTGCTATTCAAAATTGATCTTCAGCTCGCCTCGGAACTAATGGCTGAAATAGACTTCACGCTCTTTGCTTCAAAGCCAGCCGGGCGCGGCATGGGAGTCAGTAAAATGACACCGGAACTTATCGAAGCATTCAACCGGCTCCTCTCACTTGCGGATAATCCTCGTGACATCCCGATTCTCTCCCCACTCATACAGAAGGAGATACTTTACCGGCTGCTTACAGGAGAACAGGGGTATCAGCTCTGGCAACTTACAGGCAAACAGAGTCGTCAGATTGCCTGCGCCATTGACTGGATAAGGGATAATTATATTATACCCTTGCCGATTAAAGATCTGGCCGCACGCTCCTCGATGAGTGTATCAAATTTTTATAAGCATTTCCGCAACTGCACCGCCATGAGCCCGCTGCAATTCCAGAAGAAACTCCGGCTGCTGGAAGCAAGGTGGCTGCTGCTCTCAGAGAATTTTGATGTTGCCACCTCAGCTTACCGTGTAGGATATGAAAGCCCGTCACAATTCAGCCGTGAATACAAACAATTCTTCGGTTCCGCCCCCAGAGATGATATCAGACAGCTTGAAATTCCTTAAATTATATTCTTGAAACGATAAGAAAGGTAAAGCTGCAAAGCTGCCACTAATAATTATAACTTATTTAACATAATAGAAATTACCTTATCCCGCGACAATAGATATAAATAAAATTTACCGTAACATTTTCACATCATCAGTATCACCTTAAAATTTCCTCGGACTCAACCTTCAACACATAAAAGTTCATGAAAACCCAGACACCAGCTATGGACATATTTTAAAAAAAGCAACCAGCAAAATTTCCGCTGGTTGCTTTGAGTTATAATACATTTACAGATACAACCAGCATACGCCAACCGCCATACACTAGCGCAACCTGTAATCAGTATCCTTTATTTTGCAGACTTGATTATATCATCCAGCAACTTATGCAGTCGCACGGCATCCGCAAAACTCGGAGCAGTTCTGGTATTATTATTGATATCATCAGCAATAAGCTTGTAGATTCCAGCGACATTTCGCGGAATCACCTGCTCAGGCAGTCCTGCCAGAAGTTCTGAGTCAATACTTAAAGGCTTGAGTTCGGCATCCCCGGACCTGGCTCCGAATAATGTCAATTCCGCCATCTGACCGTGTCCGATATTGCCCTTAACCTGAATCTCACCTTCCGTACCGATAATCTCCCATAAAAAGTTTGTACCGCGGGATAAGCCACCACGATAATGTGCCGAAAATGCAGCGCCGCTCTTGAGCTGACCATGAACCATAATCTGGTCGGCGGCAGTATTTGGCACGGTCTGCTCGGTATCTGTAAGATATATCGTATTACGCCTTGTGATCAAGCGCCCCCCGACCTTATCAAACTCACCCAATACCTCCTGCAATCCTGCCAGAGTATGGGCGAAAGGAATAGTCAGCATGGTAGCACCTTTCTTCTTATCCGAAAGATATGCCAGCTCGGCGACAGTTTCAGCGCCCCAGTTTCCACCATCACCGATGAGCGTGGTGGCAAGCACCTCTCCCACATAACCCTCTGCAACTAATTTTCGCAAAAACTTAACCTCAGGTGAGACCCGCATCTGTGTCCCTACGGTAGCGACTACACCCTTTTCCGCTGCCAGTCTGGCCAGCTTTTCCGCTTCTGCCAGCCCGTTTCCCAACGGCCATTCACAATGAACGTTTTTACCGGCTTCAAGTGCGGCCGTTACTAATTCATAATGATAGGGCACCTTTACCGTAACTACAACCAGATCAATTTCCGGAGCTGCTACCAGATCCTGCGGAGTATCAAAAGCAAATTTCAGCCCCAGTGCTTGCGCTGTACGTTTTGAACTTTCAGGAGACGAATTCGCTACTCCGATAATTTCAAACCGGTCAGCAAGAGATTTAAGTGCCGGTATGTGAGCCATTGAAGCCCAATGACTATCAGGGTTGAGCCCTATAAACCCTATTCTTATTGGTTTATTATTCATAATAAATCCTTTCGTAACTGTGAGGGAAAATAAATAACTTCCCGCGCAGCATCTGCTAAAAAAATAATAACCTCATATACAAGTTATACAATTACCATCTTAACAGTGTAACCGCTGAATCAATTTGTAAGATATTATTCCGAATCACGAACAGAACGGAAATATTTATCGAGAAATTCAAGCTGTCCCAGATTTGGCTGTGGTATCATATAAACACGGCCACTTCTAATACCCAGAACCGGACCGGCACTGTTCTTGAACTGTTCCCACTCCGGCAGACCAGGTTTATTGGGATTTCCTGTTTTAGCAAAATTAATCCAGTATTTCATCATAAGCGCAGAGAGCTTTTTATCTGCATCAGTATACTTATAATTAAAATTATGCACCATATTCCCAAATACATAATTAATCTCATCAGTATGGATAGCACTTCTCAGCGGAGTCCCCTGCTGCATTGGCGGCTGCTGCTGATCAAAGTAATAGACAAATACATTTGACTTGCCAGTCTTACGCTGCAACTTGGCCCAAGACCATGAAGGCCACGCAAAAACGGTATCCCGAAAGATATTGCGCACAGACTGCAGCGCCACAGCATCATCTGTCCCCGGATACACCTTCTGCGCCTGCTCCGCCATACTTCCAAATGACTGCTTCAGAAGCCCTGTGAGATGTTCAGAGTTTGCACTTGGAACAAACATCGCCCCTTCATTGGAGTTCGTACCGATTATCACATCAACGTCATTATACTTGCCTTGAGCATACAGCTTATACTGGTCATCAGTAATAACATAACCATCACATATCGGCCAGAATCCACCCATGGTAACAGCTTCGGTATCTTTCAGAAACTTCTCAGCCGGCATATCACGAAGCTCAGCAACAGACTTAGCCCCCATACGCTGAGCAAAAGCAAGCCCCTGCGCCTGCGCCCCGTCTAATCGCTGAATATACACATTACCGCCCTTAACCTTCTTTACCGGCCCAAAGTTTCCTCCACTCTGACTTATAGCATGCTGAAAGAGTCCCTTTGCCAAAGGGGATGCGCAAAGCATACTCACAGATATCCCTCCGGCTGACTCGCCAAAAATTGTAACATTTGCAGAATCACCGCCAAAAGCCGCTATATTATGCTTTACCCATTTGAGAGCTGCGATCTGATCCAGCAATCCATAATTACCTGAAATCCCCGCTTGATTCTCTGCGCTCAGCTCAGGGTGCGCCAGAAAGCCAAAAGCTCCTAGGCGGTAGGCAATACTCACCACGACCACCCCGTTTTTTGCCAACTCCAGCCCCTCATAGTTTGACACGGAGGAAGCACCGAGCGCAAATCCGCCACCATGTATCCAGACCATAACCGGCAGTTTCGCAGCAGCGGACTTTTCCGGGGTCCAGATATTCAGATACAGGCAGTCTTCAGACATTTCCTTGATATTATCATTATTCATACTGGCGGTGTTGGGATATATCTGCTGCGGGCAGGCCGGTGCGAATTCATTGGCCTGTAACACGCCACTCCACGGCACCACCGGCTGCGGAGCTTTCCAGCGTAATTTTCCGATTGGCGGTGCGGCAAACGGTATTCCTTTATAGGCCGTCACACCAGACGCCGCCACACCTTCAACCAAGCCTCCTTCAACCTTGACCGTATCTGCCGCATATACTGGCAACATCAAGTTCAATAATAATAATACAACCAAAACAGACATTGATTTTTCATACCATAATTTCATAACCTGCTCCTTTATTTATATTAATTTAACACCGTGTATCATTTACCGAAAATTTCTACCGCCTGCTGCATCTTCTCTATAATAGCCACCTCAAATGGACACCGTTTTTCACACGCCCCGCAACCAACACAATCTGAAGCATGATTCTGCAGCAGCAGATAATGCTCTCTCACCGTCTCCGGCACCCCATCCTTACCGGCAAGAGCCAGATTGAGATACTTATTAACACTGGCGATATCAATCTCAACCGGACAAGGAGCACAATGTCCGCAATATATACAGTGCCCTAACCAGTTACGTTTATCCAGTCTCGACAGAATATTGGAATAATCTTTTTCCTGCTCGGATGCGGTACACCAGCGTACAGCCTGACTGATCTCTGAAATACTGCCGCAGCCAATCATAACCGAAGCCACCGCCGGTCTATTCAGAACATAATCCAAACACTGCACTGGAGTAAAGGCCTGACCGAACGGAGAAACCCTGGCATTCAGCAGATCACCACCGGCATAAGCTTTCATGACATCAATACCAATACCATGCTGCGCACAGTAAGTATAGAGTTTTTCGCGGCGTTCATTATAAACTATGCCGTTGCTTCCGGGTTGCATATCATAAGCCAGATTAACTGAAAACATCAGCACATCGATATCACCCGTCTGCACCGCTTTGAGAGCAACTGCCGGATTATGACTGCTCATTCCGACACAGCGGATTTTACCCTCCTGCTTCAGCTGCTTCATATATTTTATAAAGTCACCAGTCATAATCCGCTTTAAATCATCAGTAGTATCAACATAATGTATCATCCCGATATCAATACAGTCAACCTGCAGAATACGGAACAGCCTTTCAAATGCCTCCCTCACTGCCAGCATATCCCTTGAGCGCAGATATTGTCCATTCTTCCAGACACTTCCGGCATGCCCCTGTATAACAAACCTGCTGTCACAAGCGGCCATTGCCTGAGACAACTTTTCCAGCAGTTGCGGATCAGACAGACAGATATCAACAAAGTTTATACCATTCTCAGCAGCGAACTTAAATTGCTGCCCAATATGAGCTGCCGGCTTATTAACAAAGCTCTCAATTCCAAGCGCCACCGTACTTACCCTGATATCGCTGCGTCCTAAATTTCGATAGATCATTTTACTGTTATTATTACGCTCCATATTTTCAGCATGAATCTCTGCTTTTACTCTGGGACACATACTCAAAGCAATTACCGAAGTTGCAAATTTCAAGAAATCTCTTCTATTCATTTGATCTTCCTTACTAAACACTGCCCAACTGCTCCCAAACCATAACCTCTAATCTGCAAGCTCAATTAAAACATCATAATTACCCTGCAGTTTACTGATTTTCGAAAGCTCGCACGTGATCACCCCGATATTAACCAGATTACCGTATTTCTCGGAATTTTCCTGATCCGCAAATAAAACCGTAAAATAATTAGCATCTCTTGAAAATACAATATCACCATTAAGCCAGCCGTAACGCACATTCGTCTCAGCGTATTCAAGAGCATCAGACATTACTCCGCAAAAATCATGAGAATAACGACTCATACTAACAGTATACGGCAGCATTGCTATTAGAGAACGCGCCGCCTTTGAATTATTGAGTATTCCGGGAATAACCGTATCCCCGAAATGCATTATAATTCTGACACCACCGGTTACTACCCTGCTTGGCATATCAGGATCACCAGTCTGCACTTCCACCCCGTCCGAGGCGACAACTTTTTCATCAGCTATGCCCGTACTGCATACCGTGTATACCGAGATAAAGATAACACTCAGAACCAATTTTAAAATTTTTTTTGACATTTACTATCCTTCAACAATAAATACCTGTTATATAAACTCATACCATTTCTATATAATAGCCCCTCATTAATTTACCCTGACACTTCGAAAGTCGTTACAATATACTAACAGATATTCTTATATAAATAATATTACAACTATACCATATCAGTGATCTGAGTTGAATACCTATTAATAGCAACATTTTGCCTATTCCTACTTATTTCACAACAATAGAACGATAATTTTAGCATTTCAATACCAAATTCTAACAAACCAAACACAAGGATAGATCATAGTAACATTATACAAAAAATTCACCTGATCTTTCCAGAAGCAAACCTCAAACCCTGAATTATTATTTAGTGATACCAACATAGCATAATCCCTTATAAGTCACAACCAAAGTTTTTCATGAAACTATAAACAGGCATAATTGTTTACTAAGTATAAAATACCTGTTGAAATATCACGCTAAAATACCAAAACAAAATATTTCAGCCCATAAGCGAAATTGCTTGCTTTTACAACCGTGGCAATATAACTAAAAGCAGATTCACAACTCTAAATATGCAAATATTTATAAGAATATATGGTGTGACATTATTCATGAGGGAGATTGACAGTCTTGCGTAGAATAAAAGATCCAGAACTCTGACAGTACCAGCTGCATCAAAGCTGTGCTGACACTCGAAAAGCCGGAAGAAAGCCAAACTCTGAGCTAATTATCTGCTGCCGATATCAGCGAATGATTCAAGCTCTACTGCAGTTCTAATATTAAGAACAACTGCTAAATCATATTACCGTTAATTCTGCTGACACTCAAAAAAACTTTAAAACTTCAACACTACACCATTCAACAAATCGCAGCTTATAATAATAATTGACTGGCGGATAACACTAATTGCTGACACTGGATTTGCATAAATTATAATTTCTGGTGCATATCCCAGAAACTTCCATATGACATTTTTAAAAATATACTCTGCTGAAATATTTATAACTAAGCCACAGCTGAAATTTTATATTGCAGCTTAAAATAATATGTAATTATACTGCAAAGATATCCTGAGCAGGATCGGAATTCCAGATATATTCGATATGTCGGGCTATCTCGGTAGCATAACGCTCGCTCAAAGTATCACGAATAAAACCAAGCGCCATATCCATACCGGCAGAAACCCCGGAGGAAGTATAATACTTACCATCTGTGACCCAGCGCGCACAATGTTCCCACTCTACCACAGCAGTAATAGAAGTTACCCAGTCAAAAGCCATCTTATTTGAGGTAGCCCGCCGTCCGTTCAGCAGACCGGTCTGAGCCAATAGCGCCGAACCGGTACACACAGTAAGACAGTATGAAGCCGCAGAAGCCGCATCCCGCAGCATAGCTATATACCCGGCATCAGAAATCAGTGAGCGCGTACCTATCCCACCGGGAACAAGCAGGATCCCTGAACGGTCCAGCTCCGCGATACTCTCAGTATTAATCTCAGTATGCTGCGCACTGGTTATTATACCGCCATACTGCGAACAGTAATGCAATTCACTGTCACGTACTTTATCAAGAATCTCAACAGGACCGAAAGCATCAAGAGTTTCAAATCCATCAAAGAGCAGAATATTCACCTTCATTACACGCCCCCTTAATTAAATTTACATATTATATAATCATATACCTGTTTTTATATATAATCATATTACAGCTGTCAATATAATTTATAGTATCAAAGCCGACACAATTGCGTCCATAATTTTCAACACTCTCCGAACAATTAATAAATTTAAATTCCTTACAAGCCGAACGGAGAAAAACCACCATAAATCAAATAAAAGACATCAAAACAATCCCAAGGCTAGAACGTTAACATTTCAACTCATTATTATTTACTTAACAATTTTAAATAGCAATCTTGTGTTCAAAACAATTAACACAAGTATTTTGATCAAATTAATTCTAAATAATTCAAAATAAAGTTTTGGCTAATATATTTGAAAGTATATAGTCTTTATTCCCGTTCTATCTGTTCCAGTCATTTATTTGTATAATATCAAATAAAAATTTACCCGCTTGACAACAAACCGACCGGAAGGTATTATTGATAAACAATGATCCCTTCTGCTAAGAATATTCACCTTATTATCTTAAGAGAATGTATATCGATATTTCTAAACTTGTATTTTAAATTAAAGGAAAATAATTGCGCGAAATAGATTTTAAACACACAAATACAACAGAACTTTTTATTAGAATATTTATCCCTACACTCTTAGGCATGATTTTTACTATCAGTCTTGTTATTTGTGACGGTATTTATGTTGGAAGAGGAATTGGAAGCAATGCTTTGGCAGCAGTAAATATTGCAATGCCGATATATATGATTATAATGGTCTAATAAAACTGTACAGTTGAATAAGGTGGATATTTCCAATAATATTTATAGCGAAAGGAACTATCTATGAGAAAGAGTTTTACTGCTGATTTTAAAGCAAAAGTCGCTCTGCAAGCGATTAAAGGTGATCGATCTATCGCAGAGTTATCCGCTAAATTTGAAGTTCATCCGAACCAGATCAGGCAATGGAAGAAATCTATGCTTGAAGGACTGCCTGAGATCTTCTCTGATAAACGTAAGAAAAAAGTTGTCAAAGATGAAGATGAAAAAGTAAAGCTATATGAGCAGATTGGTCGTTTGAAAATTGAGAACGACTGGCTTAAAAAAAAATCTGACGAATTTCTCGGTTAAGAAAAAGAGTAGCATGATTGAGCCAAATAAAGCTAAGCTGTCAGTCTCAAGGCAATGTGAGCTGTTAGAGATCTCACGCTCTGCCTATTATTACAAATCTTATGCTGAGGATGAGCATGATTTTGAAATTAAAAAGATGATTGATGATCTATTCCTCAAACATCCTTTTAAAGGTTCTCGCACAATTACTGATGATTTGAGAAGAGCTGGCTTTGAAATCGGGAGGCATAAAGTCAGGCGCTTGATGCGGGAGATGGGCTTACAGGCGATATATCCAAAGAAGCATTTCACCGCTAAAAACATCGAGCATAAAGTATATCCGTATCTGTTGCGTGATATGGATATCGACAAGGTTGATCAGGTCTGGGTGAGTGATATAACCTATATTCCACTACGTTATGGTAATGCATACCTGACAGCTGTTATGGATTGGCATAGCCGCTATGTGATTTCGTGGGAGCTTTCTATGGCGATGGACAGCAGCTTCTGTGTGAATGCATTGAAGAATGCACTTGAGGAGTCGAATCCACTGATTTTTAATACAGATCAGGGTACTCAATATACGAGTAAGAGCTTTACCGAAGTGCTGAAAGAAAACAGGATCTGGATAAGCATGTCCGGCAAAGGCAGAGCGTTTGATAATATCATGATTGAACGTCTCTGGCGTACCTTGAAATATGAAGAAGTCTACCTGACTGAATATGAAAATTATTTTGCAGCGTATGATGCATTGGAGAAGTATTTTGAATATTACAATAACGAGAGAAGGCACTCCAGCTTGAGCAAGCGCACGCCGAGAGAGGTGTATTTTAACGAGAGAGGTGCGAGTAACGATGTGGCGTAGAAGTTTGAACTCTTGCAGTAATTCCGCTTCGGGCTACGCCCTGCGCTCCATTACTGCAAGAGTAAGTTCCACCTTAAACAACCTATTATTTTGTCTTGACAGATTAGACCACTTTAGATTGTTACGGGTATAGGTCTAATGTTTGGTATTGGTTCTTCAGTCATTGCGGCGATTTACTTATCCAGAAATCGTATAAAAGATGCAAATCTGTGTTTTACTCATTCACTGATAGTCTCTATACTTTTTGTATTATTATTGTCGGTTATAATAATTCTTTTGAGAAAAGATATTATTGAGATCCTGGGAGGCTCCACAAAAATACTTCCTTTGGTATGTGAATATGTGCAAATTTTTATTCCATTTATTTTTCTTCAAATAATTTTAATTATAGGACAATTAATAATACGTCTTGATGGTTCACCCAACTTTGCAATGCTGTGTAACGCAATACCTGCAATAGTTAATATCATATTAGACTTTATTTTCATATACACCTTTGAATGGGGGCTATCTGGAGCCGCCTGGGCATCAGTAATTGGTATGATAACAGGAACCATATTATTTCTAGTCTATATGTTAAAATTCAGGCAAATTCTGCGTTTTCAGTTTGGAGGGTTTTCTCCAAGAAATTTACGCACGATATCAAAAAACATAGTAAACACAATTAGTATTGGTTTTTCCGCATTATTAAGTGAACTCGCTGTGTCAAGTATGTTCCTTATCGGAAATAATATCTTTATAAGAACACTTGGAGAAGATGGAGTCGCTGCTTTTAGTGTGGTTTGTTATTTATTTCCACTTGTATATATGGGAACCATAGTAAAGTGGTCTAATCTGTCAAGACAAAATAATAGGTTGTTTAAGGTGGAACTTACTCTTGCAGTAATGGAGCGCAGGGCGTAGCCCGAAGCGGAATTACTGCAAGAGTTCAAACTTCTACGCCACATCGTTACTCGCACCTCTCTCGTTAAAATACACCTCTCTCGGCGTGCGCTTGCTCAAGCTGGAGTGCCTTCTCTCGTTATTGTAATATTCAAAATACTTCTCCAATGCATCATACGCTGCAAAATAATTTTCATATTCAGTCAGGTAGACTTCTTCATATTTCAAGGTACGCCAGAGACGTTCAATCATGATATTATCAAACGCTCTGCCTTTGCCGGACATGCTTATCCAGATCCTGTTTTCTTTCAGCACTTCGGTAAAGCTCTTACTCGTATATTGAGTACCCTGATCTGTATTAAAAATCAGTGGATTCGACTCCTCAAGTGCATTCTTCAATGCATTCACACAGAAGCTGCTGTCCATCGCCATAGAAAGCTCCCACGAAATCACATAGCGGCTATGCCAATCCATAACAGCTGTCAGGTATGCATTACCATAACGTAGTGGAATATAGGTTATATCACTCACCCAGACCTGATCAACCTTGTCGATATCCATATCACGCAACAGATACGGATATACTTTATGCTCGATGTTTTTAGCGGTGAAATGCTTCTTTGGATATATCGCCTGTAAGCCCATCTCCCGCATCAAGCGCCTGACTTTATGCCTCCCGATTTCAAAGCCAGCTCTTCTCAAATCATCAGTAATTGTGCGAGAACCTTTAAAAGGATGTTTGAGGAATAGATCATCAATCATCTTTTTAATTTCAAAATCATGCTCATCCTCAGCATAAGATTTGTAATAATAGGCAGAGCGTGAGATCTCTAACAGCTCACATTGCCTTGAGACTGACAGCTTAGCTTTATTTGGCTCAATCATGCTACGCTTTTTCTTAACCGAGAAATTCGTCAGATTTTTTTTTAAGCCAGTCGTTCTCAATTTTCAAACGACCAATCTGCTCATATAGCTTTACTTTTTCATCTTCATCTTTGACAACTTTTTTCTTACGTTTATCAGAGAAGATCTCAGGCAGTCCTTCAAGCATAGATTTCTTCCATTGCCTGATCTGGTTCGGATGAACTTCAAATTTAGCGGATAACTCTGCGATAGATCGATCACCTTTAATCGCTTGCAGAGCGACTTTTGCTTTAAAATCAGCAGTAAAACTCTTTCTCATAGATAGTTCCTTTCGCTATAAATATTATTGGAAATATCCACCTTATTCAACTGTACAGTTTTATTAGACCATTATATAGCAATTACTCAATCTGCGCAGCCTATTATAAGTTTTAATTTCGGTAGTGGAGAATGGATGCGAGTTAATAAAACTTTAGGCATATCGTTATTTGTAGCCATCACTATAAGTATTTTAATTGTCCTTTTGTTCATTCTTTTCAACAATCAAATAGTTTCTTTTTTTCTTGTAGAGAACACCCATGCATATAAAATTGCAATACATGGGATACCATATTTTGCTTCAGGATTTATCTTTTTTGCACTTAATATGATAATGATAGGATATTACCAGAGTATAGAATACACTAAATCAGCTATAGTTTTTACAATTATAAGAGGTTTTATATTAATGCTAGCATGTTTTATACTATTACCTGTTTACTTCCACATAAAAGGAATTTGGATAGCTGTTCCGTCAGCAGAGTTAATCACATTTTTAATAATTTCGTTATTTTATGCCACTACTCGAAAAAACCCAAGAAATGCGCTTTAAAGAAAACAACAAACAACTAATCATACTTAATTATGGAGGTATTATATGTCTAATGCTCATAAGCGAGAAAAAAGACCTAAAGAAGTCTACAATAAATTAATAGAATGTGCGATAAGCATAATTTCTGAACAAGGTCCAAGTGCAGTCACCGTCCAAGCCGTTGCTAATGCCGCTGGTGTTACCAAGGGAGGACTATTACATCACTTTAGCGACAAAAACAAGCTTAATAAAGAGGTATCAAAATATCTATTAGATAAATTAGATATGGAAATTAACAAGGAAATGGCATTGGATTCTGTGCCATATGGTAAATTTACAAGATCCTATATTAAAGCGATTTCACTTGATCTAAAATCTTCACTTAATCAGCATTGGAGAGCTTTAGCAATTTATTCGATTACGAACCCGGAGTCAAAATTATTATGGAAAGAATGGATAAATGAAAAGCAAATTCAACACAAAGATACTGATTCAAGTCAACTGCTTCAAATTCTAAGATATGCTGCCGACGGGATATGGTTTGAAGTAGTGATGGGAACAGATTGCTCAAAAAGCACCCATAATTCATTATTATCAAGTCTTATTAATATGACCTATCCAGATAGCAACTTACAACTAAATGACCTAAAAAAGATTAAGAAAAAGTGACTTAAATTTACTCCTTGATAATCAAAATAATGTAGTATAACAAATTCTATATAAAAGGAGCTCGGTCAAAGATAACTAACGCACTCATTATAAATTAATTATTTTAGTAAATTGACAACCAACTATTGCCCTTGAAACCAGAATACCATACTCAGGCCAAACGAGATATGTACACTCAAACGCAGAGTCCTCAATCTCGGAAACATGTCTATAACCGTAAGAGATATAAATTCCAATAACAGCAAGACCGATACCCTTCCGCTACGCCCTGAGCTGACAGCAGCCCTGCAAGCATACTTCACCGATCACCCTGCCCTGCCAAGCGCACAGGCATTTATAAATATGCAGCCGAAGACCGGCGCACCCATGCTGAAACGCGACCTAGAACCAGCAGGAATCGAGTATGAAAATGAGTACGGGAAAGCCAACTTTCACGCTTTACGTCATACCTTTTGCTCACTACTAGCCCGTAGTGGTGTCCAACCACAGACCGCTCAACGCCTGATGCGACCCAGTGACATCAACCTTACTATGAAGCATTACACCCATATCCTATTAGACGACAAAAGGATAGCGGTTTCATCGCTACCGGAGATTAATATTTAAGAAGAAGTTGCAGAAGCGACCGGAACTGAGAACGCTGCAAATTTAGGCAGAATTCAGCCACCTGCACTCTGCCCAAACCGAAACACAATGATGAAATTTACATGGAATGCACAGCACGACACTTGAGAGAATCAAAAGCAAGTATAGATACACGCAGTCAAATTCTGCCTATTTTCTGCCTAATTGCACGGATTCCACTGATACCCCACAGACAAGTTTTAGACAGAGCAGCGCAGAAGAGACAAGTCAGAAAACACTGGCAAACACAACACCAAATGCAGAAAATCCCATAAAAAACAAGGGTCAACGGCTCATTAAATACCATTGACCCAAGTGATACAAATTGGTGGGCAAGACGGGACTTGAACCCAGAAAACAAAACTCACAACTCATACAAAGACAACAAGTTACAGAATCACAAAAACAACACTCTGCCTACAGTCTGCCCAAAACAACAAGCACGATTTTCCGAAGAAAATCCACAAATAAATGTGCTATTTGATACCGTTCAAAACAAGCGCGATCTATCTCTAGCCCAAGCAATCATAGCAATCGACCAACTTCCAATCGACAACAGCACAAAAATAGAGCTTATCAAAAAACTCGCAACCAAGCTAACCGAGCCCTCAAACCCAGAATCACCGGAGGACTCACCCAATGCTTAACCTTTTCTGTTTTATAAAATCCAGAGCCAGAACCAAAGACCACACCGCACAATCAACGCCCCTGCTAGCCGACTCTAAATTCGACCGCGCTGCTACAAGATGCATGTGCCTTGATTGTGCAAGCCAGCATACCCAAGGTGGGCACAAATTTCATTTGCTACACCTTGGGAGCTGGTCAGGGGATCGCCCCTTGAATCCCCCTACTCTGGTCGTTCCACTACCCGCTACACAACCAGCAATCAACTCCGCAATGCTCCATTGATTGATAAATCAAAACAGAAAGAGAATACACCAATGAAACGAAATAACTTCATCAAAGTCCGAGTCACCGACTCCGAACTAGCACAGATCAAAGAAAAGGCATCAGAGGTAAAACTAACCGTCTCCGACCTGCTCCGCAAGTCCACCCTCGACTTCACCCTCCGCAAGACGGCAGTCAACAGGGAAAAGATCAGACACCTAGCCCGTATCGGTTCAAACATCAACCAGATAGCCCGCTGGGTCAACAAATACAAACTCCGCGCCCAAGCCATAGAGGTAATCCTCTGGCTCAACCGCCTACAAAATGAGGTACACCATTTTGCGGAGGGTACAAACAGTAATCCAGAAGAGAGAGAAACCAATGATAATTAAACCATTCGCCCACGGCAAAAGCCGAGGTTGCAGCCCAATAGACTACCTGCTCCGAGAAGACTACCCCGGCAGAGACAAGAATCCCCCAGAAGTAGTCAGAGGCGATCCCGAACTCACCAGAGAACTAATAGATAATAATGACCGCAAGTGGAAGTTCACCTCCGGCGTTTGTTCATGGAGTCCAGACGACAACGTCGATACAGACCAAGAAGACGAAGTAATGAACAATTTTGAAAACCTCGCTTTCGCAGGCTTAGAACACGACCAGTACAACATCCTCTGGGTACGCCACAGCCACGCCAACCACCACGAACTACACTTCGTAATCCCAAGACTAGAATTGTCTACAGGCAAAGCCTTCAACTCCTTCCCTCCGGGCTGGGAAAAAGACTTCTGCCACCTGAGAGATTACGAAAACATAAAACACAACTGGACACGCCCCGACGATCCAGACCGCGCCAGAATGTTCACTCCAAGCAACGCCGACATCATAGAAGCAAGACTAACCCGCTGGGGACAAAACCCCGCAAAACAAGAAAAAGAGCAAGCCAGAAATGTAATCAACGAATACCTGAAAGATCAAATAAAAAACGGCCTTATAAAAGACCGCTCAGACATCATAACCTCACTACGAGAAATCGGCCTAGACATAAACCGCGAGTCCAAGACCTATATAACCGTAAAAGACCCAGAATCAAACCAAAAGATACGCCTAAAAGGAGGAATCTACAATGCAGACTGGAACACAACAAAACTTAGCAGAGAAACTAAAACAGAAGGTCAAGGAAGAACGACTGAAGACCGAAGAGATATTCAAAGACAACTTACAGACATTGAGCAAGAACTTACAAGAGTCATCAACAAAAGAGCTAAATACAATCGAAAGCGTTATCCAACACCAAGCCGAACAAGCAACCTCGAACTTAAACCACCACTACAAAGTCCTGAGCATAGCCCACGGCAAACACTGGATACGCTCGACCCTGACAGGAGCAGCAATGCTACTGGGACTGATCATAGCCTCATGGGGACTACTCCAAACCCTAACCTACTGGATAAACATAAAGATAAACAAACTGGACGCGATACAGACAGAAATAGAGGAACAAGAACAAACTCTATACCACCTGAAGAAAGACACCTTCGGAATCTACCTCAAGATAAGCGAGAAAGGCAAATTCATAGTCCTACCGAAGAACACCAAAATCGAAACCAACTGGACATCCGGCAACAGAAACTCAATCCGCATAGTAGAAATACAATAACACAAAACAACAACCAAAATACCCCAGAAATCATCTCACCCAACCCAACCACAGGAGCCCCAACCAATGAGTCCAACCGAACTAGAAACAATTGTACTGAACCAACTCAACTCACTAGAGAAAGAATATCAAAACAGAATGAAAACCCAAGATCAAAAAATCACACAATTGCATCAAGAATTCTCAAAGCTCTCCAATCAATTGAAAAAATTGACCAACTTACAAAACAAATTAGAGAACGTTATAACAAAATTAAATACAATTTCCCAAAAGAAGGGTATACCTTAACCCCCAAGCCCCACATTAAATCTCAAGAATTCGAACGATAACATAGAATTTAGAGCAATAACATTAAATGGCATTTTACTTAGACAACACTAAATAAACATATCTTGAAAACAAAATATTAATAAATAACTCAGTATTTTTTTTAAAACTTGACACACCAATAACTCTTTGATATAAATTATACACCATTTAATAATTTACTTTATGACACAAGGAGATTAAAAATGAACTTGAAAACAAAAACATTAGCAAAATGCTTTGACCCAGCAGAAGTATCTATAAAAACTCTCTCTAATAAGTGTAATTTAGACAACAAAATGATACTAGCAGATTGTACATGCACTGCCAATAACCCTAATGGAATAACACTAGCAGATTGTACATGCACTGCCAATAACCCTAATGAGAAGCAATAATATTTTATTTTCATTTGACTTAATCTTAAATTTTGCAATAACAACAATATGACTCATATATGAACATAACAAATTGCAACACAAGTGCTCATGAATACGATAATTGTGAATGGCACGATAATGATATCATCAATTGGCACAAATCTGTATTAATCCATTTTGAACCAAATATTTATAATGGAGTAGTTTTTTTATATCAAGTTGAAAAAAATATATTTTGGCAAGGAAATGCAGATTGCTATTTATTCTTCAGCAAAATAAATGGTTCATCAAGTTTAAAGCAGATTATATCTTATATCTCCTTAGACCATAATATAAAAGATGCAGATATTTGGAGTAAATTGAAAAATGTCGTTTCCATACTATTTCAAAAAGGGTTCCTATGCAAAGACAAATCAGCCAATTAATCAAAGTTGGATGAATAAAAATTATAACGATGCCATTCGTAGTGTGTTAGACTATACTCCAGATTTAAAGATACCTAGTGATACTTTTTACAACCATATTAGACAATTTTCAAATAATGATTCAATTACTAGACCCCATGAATTTGCATGGGAAATAACTAATAATTGTAATTTAAAATGCACACACTGTTTTGTAAAAGATGCCCCCCCATGTAATGATGTACTACCCAAAACATTATGTTTTTCAATAATTGATCAATTAAGATCAATTGGAATTTATAAAATTATATTTTCTGGTGGAGAACCATTCCTAAGAAATGATTTTTTGGAAATCGTAGAATATGCTAAAAAGTTTAACATGGCTGTTGTCATCCATACAAATGGTTTATTACTAAATAATCAAATATTAGCTATATTAAGTCAAATATTACACCCTAAAATTGATCTATTACAAATAAGTTTAGATGGAGACTCTAATGAGACTCATGATAAAATAAGAGGAAACGGCACTTTTAAAACAACATTAGACAACATAAATAAAGTTATCGAAAATAAAATTACATTAAGAATTAACTTTACACCAACAAGCATTAATCTTAATTCACTTCCAGACACATTCTTATTATGCTCTAAGTTAAATATAAAATATTTTACAGTCTCAGACTTTATTGAACTACGCGACACACCTCATCTTATTCCAGATAGCAAACTTCTAATTAAAGCTCTGGCTGAAGTAATTAAAAAATCATTTAAATCTAATACTACTTTTGACTATTTACTTGATGCAAATTGTATTATACAAAAAAGAATTGATATCCCATCAACAGATGAATCATTATATAATAAACAAATCAAAACACATAAACTAATCAGATGTAGTAATTCTTTTAACTCAATGGCAATGAGAAGTGACGGTCGCATATTTTTGTGTATCCCTTCGTCATATTGTGACACAGACAAATTCTGTATTGGAAACGCAAAAACCACTAAAATAATTGATATATGGGAAAACAGGCGAAATAATATTTTATATATTGGACGAAAAGCAGACTTAATGAAGTGTTATACAAATAATTGTAATTTTTTTGAGTACTGCAAAGGAGGCTGCATTGCTAAATCATTTTATTATTCACATGATATCTATGCACCTGATCCAAGATGCCAAAGGATACAGTGATTAAATATATGAATCAAAATTCAAAATAGATAATACAGTAAAATAATTTGTGTAAGTTTCTAATTGTATTCTTTAGAGGATAAGGATATCCTTATCCTCTAAAGAGCTCCGAACTGAAAGGAACTTATACTATGAAAGACATAAAACGCCTATCCGATAATCAGACGAAACATATTCTTAAATCCACAAAGAATATCTCTGATCTGAATCAACTCTTTACTCAACTTAAAAAACAGATCAGTGAATCCATGTATGATTAAGAACTCAAAGATCATCTAGGTTTTAAAAAAATCAGAAAGCTCCCAGTAGAAGAAATAATCACCGTAACGGTTCATATAAAAAAACAGTTCAACCTGAATACGGCGCAATTGAACTTGACGTCCCAAGAGATAGAAGCAGTGACTTTTAGCCTGTTGTCGTACCCAAATATAAAGGTTTAACTATATAATTATACAAAGTATAAATACTGAAAAAATTGTAGCCCTGAGTTATAACTTATCAGCCAGCGTATAAGCGCTGGCTGATATTCACTATAGAAAATATTTTAAAGCTTACCATTTTTTTTCTGAAGTTCGAGTTTAAAATCCTGCCAATTATCACATGAATCAGCAATATCTTTAATCTTTTCGATAGAAACACCTTTTAAATATGCACTATATACAACAAAAATAGCTGTATTTTTCTTGATCATCTTACCGGGCAAAAACACATACTTATCCCATATTTTTTCAGCAAACGCTGCTACTTCAGGAGCTTTCCTTTTAGCTGAAGCAACTCTCTGATTAAATAATATTCCACCTAATTTACCTAAAGCATCATCATATGCTTTATATTGCTTCTCTGCTTTTTTTATGGCTTTCATCATTTCCTGATGATCAAACTTATCCTGTAAATCATTAAAGTGAACAGAAAGCATATAATGTATCTCATTAGGCTTATCCTTAGCAATATCAGAAGCATATTGTATCAGAACCGGATACGCAATAAGAAATAAATCAATAAGATGCTGATACATTGCTATAAGCTGTAACTTCTCCTCATCATTATGCATTATTTATATCCTGAATATAAGACCTAATTCTTCCACCTGAGCGCACTAATACATGAAATAATACTTATTATCCAACCAAGCATAAATATCCAGAAGAAAACAGATAAACCAAAGTATATAATTGCAGCAATATATCTCTGCTGTAAAAGCTGCCCCAGTCCCAGAATAAAGAAACTAGCCAATCCCGCTATCATATTTGCAGTAGTATTCCTATCATTACCCATAACAACCCTTTCTACTCAAAAATTTACTATATTAGACGTATACGCCTAAAATGAATTTAAATACATATAAATATCATTAAGAAATATCAGACTTGCTCCTAGAGCAAAGACAATAACGATTGAGAGTAATGATGTGAATAGATTTACTGCGAGGACAAACTTATCCTGCCCAATAATCTCAGAGTTATCACCATGCTTGACAATATGTCTGGCGGGATCAAAAAATCGCCACTGAGCCTTTAATGCAAAAGCAATAAATAATATCCAAAGTACCCACTTAGCTGTATTAAAATCCATAATTACCTTCCCATAATATTATTGAGGTTCGGGCATAAAAAAGGGTACCGAACCATTCCAGACATCAGCGCCGCCAAGCGCATACCTACAGAACAGCCGGTACCCAATTTTGGGTACTTCGCTGTTTTGCACGTAGGTATTAAAAATTTGGCGGTTTTGATGTCTCTACAAAACAAAACTAACTAATTAAAATGTCAAATATTATTATAATTACATTTAATAATAATCAAATCAAAATTATATTATGCATTCATATTTTTTTTAAAATATGAATGACAACTACATAACAATTTCTCCACATTCCTATCCAACTTTAACTCGTTCATTAATCGCATCAATAATCTTTACTATACTAGTAGCAACACTAATTTTACCAGCAAATAATTCAGTAATACTCCCTTGTTGATTGAACGGATGATCATGCAATACTTTTTTATCAAGCAGTCCATTATCAACAATATAATCCACAATTTGTGAAACAAAATTTATCTGATTACTATTTAATGAATTATCACTCAAAAATTTCGAGAATAACTCTTGCGCTGTATTCCTATCAAGTCCTACCAACTTCGCAGCGAACTCTAATAACGGCTGCTCACCAAACTCTTTTCTGTAATCCTCCTCACTCCCAAGATCATGCCAGAGAATAGACTCAAGATGTTCAATATCCTTCATTGTCAATTTTTCATTATGCTTCAACTTATACACCACAAAGTCATCCTGATGCTCTTTCAGATACACTTCAACCTTTTTCCTGTAATTTACAAACTCATTTGTAGAATAATCCCCTTGATTTTCCTGCACATCAAGTACTTCATCGATAAATGAAGCATAATAAGTCGCAGCATTCTCCCGCTCAAGCAATGTTATCAACTCCCGCAACGCCACACGCACCTTCTCATGCTCAAAAACAGTCGCTTCGTCCCAGTATTCATCAGTCTGCACCCTCTGAATAATATCAATATTCTGCTGCACCTGTGGAAGATTACCCTTCTCCTCCAGCTTCCCAGCAGTAAAGTATAATTTCTTTTTATTCTTTGGCGCGGGATACTTTTGATCAAGGCATGCAAATTCTATTGCATACATAAGATAGTCAAAACGTTTCTTAAGTTCATCCTCGACAGACGGTATCACAATCGGTGCAATATGCTCTTTAATATCAGCCAACATCTTATCGCTTATACTATTCCATGCATTCACGTACCGATACGCATGAATCTGCTTAACATGCAACCTGGTAATAAGACTAGTATCATCCAGCATATCCACTTCTTTTACCAACTCTGCAATCAACTCTTTACGATAAGCGATGTATTCCTCTTCCTGATAAATATTATGCTCCAAAAGCTTGGCTATCTCTGTTCTGATAATAAACAGACACTCAGACAACGATCTCTGCGGTTGCCCCTCAATCCCTTTGGGATTTTCTCTAAAGAACTCAAAGTTCGAGCAATAATCAAATACCAGAAAAGATTTCTTATTATCATCAACACCGAATAAATCTAGGCATAACCTTGTTCCACGCCCGATCATCTGATGAAATTTAGCTTTAGACCGTACTCTTTTGAAAAAAACGAGGTTGACAATCGATGGCACATCAATCCCAGTATCCAGCATATCCACCGATATCGCAATCTGCGGCATGCTCTCCTGATCTTTAAAGTCATCAATAACGTCATCAACATAGTTTATACTATTATAAACCGCCTGTGCCAACTTCCCAGCATAATGCGGATACAACTTGTTAAATCTCTCAAGTATAAAATCAGCATGCCGTTGGTTTGTAGCAAAGATAATCGTCTTTCCTATCTTATCGCCACCCTCAACCTTGATACCCTTCTCCATAAGATCCTGTAACACCATATCAACAGTAGAAGTATTAAACAGTATTTTATTTACCTCACTACTACTTATCTCATCAACCTCATCCCCAATCTTGTCTTCCCATTCTTCCTGCTCTTCATCAGAAAGTTCATCATAGGCAAGTCCAGTAGACAAAATCTTCGTAACCGTCTCCAGCGTATTATAAGGCACCAGATACTTATTCTCTATCGCTTCATCCAGCGTATACGCATACGTCGGAACTCCATCTTCAATATCATAGAACTGATAGGTATTCTTCCCAATGTCACTCTTCGGTGTCGCAGTAAGCCCCAGCAGATATGAATCAAAATACGTAAAAATATCTCTGTACTTCTTATAAATAGATCTATGCGATTCGTCAATAATAATCAGATCAAAATGTCCAACTGAGAATAACGTCGAACCATCATCCTTCTTCGTCTTATCAATAGCATTCATAATTGTCGGATAAGTAGAGAACACCATCCTGCTGTTATGCGGATCATCGTTCTTCTCCAGCAGATTACAGATTGTCAAATTCGGTAGTAACCTACTAAAATCCTTCTTCGCCTGCTTTACCAGCTCCCTTCTATCCGCGAGAAAGAGCACATTCTTCACCCAATTATATTTCGTAAGCACATCAACAATCGAAACAGCAGTACGAGTCTTACCCGACCCAGTAGCCATCACCAAGAGCGCCTTCCTCTGAGCCTTGCTCAGATTATCACACACCGCCTGAATCGCAGCTTTCTGATAAGGTCTATTTGATATATCATCATTAACCTGTACCGCAGATATATCCTTACGTTCCTTCACCCTCTGCCGATACCAGTCCAGACTATCCCTCGTCGCAATCCCAGACACAATCCTCTCAGGATAAAAAGTATCCTCCCAGAGCCAGTAATCAAATCCATTGGTATAATAAATAAGCGGTCTAATCCCATACTGTTTCTCAAGACAATCAGCATACAGCTTCGCCTGCACCTTACCAATCTTCGCATCCTTTGACGCTCTCTTTGCTTCAACTACCGCCAAGGGTTTACCGTCTTGCGCATACAGCACATAATCCACATACCCGACATTAGAAGCATTCGGCATACCGCTAACCTCAATCTCTTCCCGGCAGTTATCCCCAATCACCCAGCCAGCCATTTCCAACGAAAGATCAATATAAATCTTTCTCGTCTTAAATTCAGATATATCCTCACACGTGAAGTCAACCTTACTCTCATTCTCTACCCTTAACTCAGTAACTTTTTTCCGCTCATCTGTACTTCTCAACAGATCTTCAAGCTTCTTTTTCTCCGCTTCCCACTCTGCCTGTTTCGCCTTAAGCTCTTCCTGTACCGCTTTCGTCTTCCGTTCACACTCAATACTGCCAGCCAGCAATCCAACATCAAACTTACCTTTATAATTCTCACCCTCATATGCATAAGTAATCCACCGCATAAAGTGAAACAGATTCTCCAGCGACATCACACTCTCATCACGTCTCATCGGCATAGACTGATGTGCAGCCTTATTCCCCAGCGTGATAATAAACTTAATCTTCGGAAAGAGTCTTTCATCTATCATATCTTTAAATTTATAGTCATGAATAAGCGCGGAAAGATTATCCTGATACGGTACTTTAAGCGAGCTGTCATGAGAGTACATCCACTTTACTGCCGTCTCCAGCGCTCTCCGAGTCGACAACGCAGCAATAGCATTAGACACCCCAAGCGCCTTCTCCGCCTCTTTACAAAGCAAAGCAATCGTCCTGAACTTCCCATGCTTCTCTAAAAACCCGAAATTACTCATCTCTATCCCCTGTCTTACTCGACGAACTCTATTTTAACTTCGAAACTACTAACTTCTTTAACAGCTAAACCGCATGGGGCTACTCGCCCCAAACCCCAGCAAACGGTGTCCGTTTGATCACATTAGCTGAATATTTCTATTACTACACCGTTATATAATAAATTATTATTGAAATCTACTTATTAATTTTTCCCAGAAATATTCAGCTGCACCATACTGTGTCATAGGTTCTGAGTTTCTATTAATTCCTAACTGAGAATTCCATAATAATGAAGTACCATCATCAACAACAGACAATGATTCACTAAAACTTGTTCCATATTCATCTTCAGAGTAAATAATAGAATCTGTCATATAGCTAATTGTTCCGCCTTTTATTATTTTACAAAAGGCTTCTTTATTGCCATTCTTATATACCATAATTCTTATTTCAGAATCATTCGCAGAAAACTTAGTCTGAAAATTCACATTCCTCTTCTCAAACTCATTAAGAGTATTTTGTAAAAACCTATTCATATAATCATATGTTTCATTTAAAAAATTTTCTTTATCTAAATCAGTAAATTCTTTTTTAACGTGTAAATTTGCAGAGCGTTCATTACTAACAACTTTTAATTCTATATCATCATTAGAATATGTTTCGGTACCAGCAGATTCTGAGATTGCAGATTTAGATTTAATACTATTTATAACATTTCTAATCTTATTTGTTATTTCTAAAAATGCCTTATTATAATTTGCATACTCAGTAATTGGTTTTCCGTCTCTTGTTGCAGCCAACAAACCTTTTAAAGGTGAATTATGCCAGTCACAATGATCAATAATAACAGGTATTATTTCAGCTTCCCCACGACTCCTTCTTTCTAATGCAGCTTTCATTTCAATAGAAAAACAATACTCAGAATTTAAAAAGTCAACACTAACCAACAACAATATTATTTCTGACTCAAGTAATTTTTTATCAATTTCATCACCAAACGTAGCACCTGCAAGTATTTTCCTATCATGAAAAGTACTAATATCACCGTTACGTTTCAACATTATAAGATGTTTTTCTAACTGATCTCTCATCTCTTCATCAACATGAGAATATGAAAAGAAAACGGATACTACAGACATAACTATCTCCTATAAATATTTATTAGGTATTTGGTCAAGAAAAGCCAAAACGTGACTTATTTCACTACTTCCATTACAAAGCTTCACCCAAAGTTCAGATAATTCCTTTTCTTCTGGTGTATGGGAATATTTAGGGCAAAGTGCTTGTGATGTTGGAAGATTATTTGAACAAAAAGCAGAGTACACATTATGATCTTCAACAGTAATTACGTACCAAGGATTTGCCCCATTCGCCTTAATATTCCTGAACATATTTACTATCCACTCTTTACTAATATCTTGCAATTTTCGGTATTCATTATTAATTTTTATAGTAATCATTTTTTCTCACTAATTATAAATTAACAATTATTGTTTAGGGACATCGTTTACAAATAATCTTATTAAATCTCTTTTTTCTATACGACTATTTCCATACCCTAAATCAGCTCTCATTTCTAATACTAAATTTTCAAATCGATCAAGTATTTCGTAGGGATTACTTTCGTGAGCTTCTACCAATTTATTATCTTTTAATTCTAAATATTTTTTTAAAACTCTATCTGAACCCCATAATGATATTTTAGGTGTATACTTAAAAAGGAAAGCCTGCATTTCACGATCAATATCGATCTTTTCACCTTTATTTAGTGCGCCAAGCATTTTATTAATATAAAAATCAACAAATTCGAAATACACATCACTTTTCATTTTTCTCAAATCATTTAAAATAGCATTTTTATTATCTCTATGTTTATACCAAGCAGTTACAATTGTTGTTATTATAAATGTCATAAAACCAGACAACAATGTCTTTTCTGTATCTGTTCCAGTTTTAAATGAATTCAAAAATGTTTTTATAAAAACGTATGAAACATAACACAGCACTAAAAGCAAAATCAATTTTACCACAAAACTAAATATCGCCTTCATTTATCTATAAACTCCATATTTAAAAATAGTTATGATACTAAACAACTATTCACCCACAAAATTCATACCACTCAGATATTCCTAATGACAAACAAGCAAAACATACAGACTCGAACCAGAAAACTTGACAAAACTCTTCTTCCACTACAGCCCTACTTTTTTTGAATACCCAACCGAGTCTTAATCCCTTCAACTCCAACTCTGATCTCCTCCTTCTCCGAGCCAACCATCACACCCGCAATAATAATGAACTCCAAGCCCCGGACTTTTCATGATCAAGGTAAGTATTCCCACACTAATCAAGATATAGACTTCTCGCAAAAGTATTCACTCAAACAACTCCATTACAGTTTTCCCTTAAACGCCCTCTGCATCAACGCCTCAAAATTATCCTCAAGCTCACCAAGGGATTTCTGCATTCTTTCCTTTTCCGCTTCGATTGTTTCTACACGGTTAGCGAAGGTGTTTTGGAGATTAAGAGGTGGAACTGGTAAAAATAAATTTCTCAATATCTCAAGATTAATATTCTTTTGTGCGGACTCCGGTGCTTTATCTTCAATAACTTTTTGTAAAAATTCAAACCATATCTGAATATATGTATTATTTACACTTTCAAGCGGCAAAAAAGCAACAACACTATCAGGAAAACATGAATCAAAACCGAGAATCGCAGTCTTAGCAATATTTGCAGCAATCGTAATACAAAGAGTACCTTTTTTCCACATTTTGCTCTGAGCTAAACCTAACTCTGAATATGTCTGAGTATACTCTTTTAAATGATATCCTGCATTTGCAATATCACCTGTTTGAATTAATGGATACTTTCCACCAAGTAATTCTGGAGCATTTCTAGGTCTATGCTTTGATTTTCCTCTTTTCAAATCGCCAACATTACCAAGCAACTTCTCTTCCCATCCCATAGGATTAGTCACAGGATCACCAAACATATCATAAAACAAACTCTTAACCAGCTCATCCATCTCAGCAAGCTGCTCCTTACGCTTATCAATCAACCCCTGCGCCTTGTCCAATATCTCAACAATCCGCTTTTGCTCTGGAAGTGGGGGGAGTGGGATTTTAAGCTGTCTAATAAAATCTAAGGTAACACCCTTTACAGTTGCCCCAGAACCATTTTGAATAATTAATTTTTCTATGGAAACCAAATATCTCAATAAATACTCTGTTATAACTTTTTTAGAATTTATTATCTTCAATGCTTTTAAATCCTGATTGATCGCAACAGGCATTAAATTAATTGCAGCTTTTCCTAAAGCCATCCTTGTAGGAATGATTATACTATTTTCTTCAATTAAATTTGAAGCAGAATTATTCAGCCCATCTTTCGTGATATATTCCAATGTAGAATTAATAATAGTTGAGTTAAAATCCTTTACCGATGCCCAAGGGATAGAGCCGCTCCAATATTCTTTATTTTTCCTACTTGGGGTACCTCCTCCAGTAATCTTTACTAAATCCCCTAGCATCACTATTTCCAATTTATTCATTGACATTTTCTTTTCTCAATAAAGTACTAATTATTTTGTCTCTTAAAATATTCAGTACCACCAGGTAATTTAATATAAATCCCACTCAAACCATTATATATACACGAAACCTTTTTAATTTGTTGATCAGTAAAAGGGAAATCTATAATTCCACCATTAATTTTACAATCCTCAATTTCTTCATTTGATGGCTCTAAAAATGACCCAGAAAAATCTGTTGCCGTTAAAATCGCTTCATTAAAATCAACATTCGTAATATTGCATTTACTAATACAACAACCTAAAATTCGTGAATTCAAAAATTTAGAATTCATAAGATTAGATTTATTAAACCTTGCGCCTTGCAAATTTGAACCGTCAAAATTATAAACACTTACGTTTATACTCTTCTATATCAATTCCCAATGATGGGTTTTTATCATTTATCTTTTCCATATATTTTAACGACGTTTTATAACATATCACTCTTACACTTGAATTACTTATATACATACTGCTAGATAAATACTCTACCATACTATCACTCAATTCTTCATCGATAATAAATTCTGAATACTGAAATGCTAACATCACTTTTATATTTCTTTTTAACTTTCTATTTTTATCACTATAGAACATTTCAGGAGCATACCCAACTTCTTCTCCATCAATCTCAAATAATATTGACTCTAAAGTAGAGAGTTTTACTTTAACATTAAATAGAGATCTTTCATTTATTAACTCATTTTTTGTACAATCAAAAAGATTGAGATATTTTTCGTCAACATACTTAATTGAAGTATTTTTATTTACACAATATCCTAAAATACAAAAAAAATTACGCTGGAGATAATTTAAACTCTTAAAAACCTCAAAAGTCATAGTTTTTCTTTTAAACTTATCGCCTATAGTAATATATGAGTTTGCAAGCAATACAATAGCGTCTTCACAATATTTTTCATACTTATCTTTATCATTTTCAAATAGTTTCAAAAATTCACATAACTTTTCTATACCTACCAACTGAAGATTTTCTGAAACTGAACCAGCCATATTAAATGCACGGTTAAACTTATCCTGTTCATCTAATATTACACTTCGCTCTATAGCTCTTTCATTATTATTCTTATCAGTTTCTTTATCATTATGTCTCCAAATCCATAACACCCAAAAATATGGTGCAAGAATAAAGTGGTCTAATCTGTCAAGACAAAATAATAGGTTGTTTAAGGTGGAACTTACTCTTGCAGTAATGGAGCGCAGGGCGTAGCCCGAAGCGGAATTACTGCAAGAGTTCAAACTTCTACGCCACATCGTTACTCGCACCTCTCTCGTTAAAATACACCTCTCTCGGCGTGCGCTTGCTCAAGCTGGAGTGCCTTCTCTCGTTATTGTAATATTCAAAATACTTCTCCAATGCATCATACGCTGCAAAATAATTTTCATATTCAGTCAGGTAGACTTCTTCATATTTCAAGGTACGCCAGAGACGTTCAATCATGATATTATCAAACGCTCTGCCTTTGCCGGACATGCTTATCCAGATCCTGTTTTCTTTCAGCACTTCGGTAAAGCTCTTACTCGTATATTGAGTACCCTGATCTGTATTAAAAATCAGTGGATTCGACTCCTCAAGTGCATTCTTCAATGCATTCACACAGAAGCTGCTGTCCATCGCCATAGAAAGCTCCCACGAAATCACATAGCGGCTATGCCAATCCATAACAGCTGTCAGGTATGCATTACCATAACGTAGTGGAATATAGGTTATATCACTCACCCAGACCTGATCAACCTTGTCGATATCCATATCACGCAACAGATACGGATATACTTTATGCTCGATGTTTTTAGCGGTGAAATGCTTCTTTGGATATATCGCCTGTAAGCCCATCTCCCGCATCAAGCGCCTGACTTTATGCCTCCCGATTTCAAAGCCAGCTCTTCTCAAATCATCAGTAATTGTGCGAGAACCTTTAAAAGGATGTTTGAGGAATAGATCATCAATCATCTTTTTAATTTCAAAATCATGCTCATCCTCAGCATAAGATTTGTAATAATAGGCAGAGCGTGAGATCTCTAACAGCTCACATTGCCTTGAGACTGACAGCTTAGCTTTATTTGGCTCAATCATGCTACTCTTTTTCTTAACCGAGAAATTCGTCAGATTTTTTTTTAAGCCAGTCGTTCTCAATTTTCAAACGACCAATCTGCTCATATAGCTTTACTTTTTCATCTTCATCTTTGACAACTTTTTTCTTACGTTTATCAGAGAAGATCTCAGGCAGTCCTTCAAGCATAGATTTCTTCCATTGCCTGATCTGGTTCGGATGAACTTCAAATTTAGCGGATAACTCTGCGATAGATCGATCACCTTTAATCGCTTGCAGAGCGACTTTTGCTTTAAAATCAGCAGTAAAACTCTTTCTCATAGATAGTTCCTTTCGCTATAAATATTATTGGAAATATCCACCTTATTCAACTGTACAGTTTTATTAGACCATTATATATTGATGCTGGAGTACTAATAATCATAACAATTGCTTTTCTAAATAATGCGATAATGCTATAATCCATTTTGCTCTCTACAACTTCACCATTACTTATATTCGCTAATAGCTCAACCCAAGTTTTCTGATAATACTCCTGTTTCCACAACAAACCATACTTATATATCCATAAATACAATCCACAACCCAAAGTAAACAGTATAATCGTTGTCCATATAGGATGATTCCTACCCATTTTTCCTATATCATCAAGATCATACCAACTGCTTACTATACCAGCAATTACACAAATTACTATCAACGTCCAAAATGGAAAGCAAAAAAACATCAATAAAGCCACAAATATGATTAGCAAGTACCATTTTCTTTCCTTTATTGGCTTTTTATTTTTCTTTGTGCTCATTTACTCAACCCTAAATTCTAGTTTAACTACGATTAAACTCTCACCCTTCTTCGCCTGCTCAGAAGGATTCGACCGTACTTTTGACAAGCAAAAAGTAGGCACACGACTCATTCCTCACCAATTCGGAATTCCCATGCGTCCTAGGGGAAAAATGTCGCCTGCTTGGCGACCTGTATATCGCCTCAGTCAACTGTGAGAATCACTAAGGTGATTCTCTTGGCTTGCCAAATCACACGATTCTGTAGTTACCGCTTCAGCTTGGCTCAACTGCTATCTCTGCTTATTCCTTTGACAATACCTTACTTCTCAAGCATCTTCTGCAAATCCTTAATACCTTTATTAATTTCCTTCTCCAACCCTGCTACTTTCTTCAGTATAACACTCGGCTCGTCGTATTCGACCTCTTCATACACAATCTCTTTATATCGGTTAATCGACAGATCATACTCATTCTCAACAACCTCACTCACCGGCACCAGAAATGACTGCTCCGTCCGCTTCCGCTTCTTCTCTTTCTCCAGCTTCCCGAACCGTTCAATAATATCCGGTATATCAGAACTATCGAGCTTTGTCCGCTTATCATCCAAACTGTACCCGTCACTCTCCATATCATAAAACCAGATATTCTCCGTTCCCCCTATCCCGGTCTTATCAAATATCATCACCGCCGTACTCACTCCCGCATACGGCTTAAACACTCCACTCGGCATAGAGATAATAGCCCTCAGATTATGCTTCTGCACTATCTCCTCCCGCAACTTCTTATGTGCCCCACTACTCCCAAATAACACCCCATCCGGCACAATACACGCACATCTCCCGCCCTTCTTGAGCATCTGTATCATCAGCGCCACAAATAGTAACTCCGTCTTCTTCGTCTTCGTCACCTTGAGTATATCCGCCGACACATCCTCATAATTCAACGACCCCTTAAACGGCGGATTCGCCAGTATCAGCGTACACCTCTCCCGCTCATGATTATCCCCAGACAACGAATCCCGATACTCAATATTCGGATTCTCTACCCCATGCAGCATCATATTCATCGCCCCGATCCGCAGCATCGTGGTATCAGTATCAAATCCAAAGAACATATCATTATTATAATGCTTCCGAAGCTTCTCGTTTTTAAATATCTCATCATGATACTCCTGCAGATATTCCCCGGCAGCAACTAAAAACCCAGACGTACCCGCCGCCGGATCAATTATCGTATCACTCGGCACCGGTTTCATCAACTCAACCATCATCCTGATAATATGCCTCGGCGTCCGAAACTGCCCATTCTGACCCGACGTCGCAATCTTTGACAAAAGATACTCATATAAATCCCCCTTTGCATCCTTACCCCTGATGTCTAGCTTATCAATGCTGGTCACAATCTTCTGCAGCATCCCAGCCTTCGGAATAGCAAATATTGCATCTTCCATATATTTAGAAAATGCCGATTCCTTATTCGCATGCAGATTCTTGATAAACGCAAACACGCCATTCTTCGGATCAGTAAACAACTCAAACATCTTCTCCGCTAGTAAATGCTTGAAGTGACTCCATCTAAGTTCCTGCTTATCCTCAGGAAATATCTTTTTACTAACAGTACCCAGCAGCGCATCATTGCTATCCAATTCATTCTGTCTGTCATCCAAGCCTTTAATAAAGAGCAAATATGTAAACTGCTCAATCACCGTCATCGGATTAGCAATTCCTCCAGCCCAAAACACATCCCAAATCGCATCTATCTTATTTCTAAGTTCCCCAGTTATCATACCAGCTCCCTAATATATTTCTCTAACTTACACTACCAATATACCACAATATAACATACTACCCTAATTTACTTTTCACGCAAGCAAAATACACACTCTCTAACCCAAAGAAATGATAATATGCTCACAACAAAAGATATCCTGCTATCAACCTCAAACTCTTATACGCCGTTATATTATACCAAATTAACCATTCACGACACGTTCAAATCATAATACCAAATAATCAAATAACCTTAACCAACAAATTATATATTAAACATATTAGCGTTAATTAATACATTTTAATGTTTGAATCAAATCATACAAATATGTATTATTGTAAATTAAAGCACACATCAGTAATACTTATTGACATACTGTTTAAGGAGATATCATGCTAAGCAAAGCAATTAATTTAACTGTAAAGACTTTATTAAAATTAACAGAAATAACAAAAAAAGTACTAATAAAATGTGGATTTAAAGGATTTTTACCTAATAAATCAAAAAATTCAGAATTCATATATGGAACAATTGAAGTTGATTCTTCTGGCGCTAAATATTTACAAAATATCAATCCTCACGAAGACAATATTACTGAATTTCCAAAAGACTTTAAATCTACCATTATTGAAGGTGACAAGGTTGTTGTAAGTAGAGAGTATTGGAGTACAGATGAGCCAATCACTGAGACATTTGTCAACTGCAAAAATATAAAAGGTGGTGTTTATGCTAGCAAAAAATACCCCTTAAGTGGTAAAATTTTTAAGCTCCTAAAAAATATTTACTATATTGTTTCATACTATTCAATAACCTCATTTTTCTTAACGTTATTGGCATGTTATATAAAAACCGAAAACCTTATAAATAATGATATCTTCATAAACTGCTTAGGATATTTGACATTAATTCCATTATTTTTGTTCGGATTATACAGATCTTTAGCCTACCCCACAAAAAATAAAAGTCTGTTCGAGCTGACAGATAGAATTTTTAATAACTTAGGAGTATTGTTTATCATAATTGCAATTATACTTTATGTCGCGACAAACTTTATGGATAACATTGAATGTATTTTACTAAGCTTTGCTCAAATTTTAGGAGCACATATTTATTACTTTGCATACCTAAAAAGAAAAATTAAGCAAACACGAATAATATTAACAAACACGAAAGAAAATTTTGATAGTAACTCTATTCAAAAAGCAAAGATATTTAACCTTGAGCCAATATGCTCGAATAAAACTGAAAAATTAGAACCAAATATAACTAATATTAATATTGTTAAATCTACAACAAATATTGATTCATCTAATAATCACACAGAGATATTAGATATTGAAAAATTTAATAATAGTACCAACACAACCATAAATGCTAATCAGGATTACGATTTTTCCGATAATAGTACCAGCGAAATATTTATCGATGACTCAGACAATTCAAATAACCCAACAATATATACCGATAATAGAACATCAAACACTTCAACTGTTTCAAACACAACTTATGATAATGAATATCAAATACATCCAACTAAAAAAGCAAAAAATTCAAAAAATAGGACAGGGAAAGATGTTAATGATGATGTACTTACTGCTTTAAAAGAAGCATTTAATAAAGGAGAAAAATTTAAAACTCAACACGAAATTGCAAAGAAAGCTGGTGTAGACGATTCCCAAGCAAGCCGTGCTTTAGATATACTAGAACAACAATACTACATTGAAGATAGAAATAATTTAGCATCTTTAAAACCTAGGCCACAATAACCGCAATGACCGCAAAAATTAAAAATAATGACTTAAAACTAATAAAGAAGCCCTGATATTCCATGGCTTCTTTATTTTTGTTTTTGCCGCAAATAAGCGCAACTTGAATATCCCCAAAAAACCAAGTAAACTCATAACATTAATGCAGTCAATGAGATTACAATATCTTTAACTGCATACAATTTCATTGATGAACTTACTTGGAGAATTACATGAACCCAAAAATCAACTTTATCCACACAAAAACCGGATGCGATGGATTACTGCTTACTGAACAAGGATTAATCAAAGCAACCTCTCTTGCTGTAATAATTGCAATTGCTTCTTACATTGATGGTTCAACAATGACTACCTGCATTGATCAAACAAGTCTTGCCAAGCGTGCAGGGGTCTCACTTGAGACATTAAGGCGACAATTAAGGATACTGGAAAAAGTCGGTATTCTTACTACGGCAAGAAGATTTGCACGAAGTAATATTTATAAAATCAACCCACTTAAAGCTAATGATAATCCCAATACTGATAACACACAAAAGAGTGCGAATATTACCCACAAAACTAGTGACTATTCAATAGACAAGAATATTTCTAAAAACAGGAATGATAATTTAACTGAGACAAGAGCCATTACATACTAACTGCAAATACAAAATTTAACCCATGGAGAAAATATATGTTAACAAGTCGCGACTTTCTTTTCACGTTCTGTTCTAATTTTATGAAAGGAAGTAGTTATGGTTACGAATAATAACCTGAGCAACAACCATGAAACTGAGATTTGTATTCTTGGTGGTATTCTTATTGACCCTAATGTCATTACCGAAGTTAGTGAAACTATCAAGCCTGAATACTTTTCTTATCCAGTATTTGGGGAAGTTTTCAAGGTAATGCGTGAACTTTATGACGGAGATGGCCTTGATCCAGTTATTCTACGCCATGAACTAGAAAACCGTAAGATTGAAGTAGGTGGCGGTAAGGCAATTTCAGACTGGACAACAATAGCAGTATCAGCATATCAGACCGTTCGACATGCTGAAAGATTAGTTGAACAGTGGCAAGCACGAAGCCTTGAGGATGCATGCTACAGTTCATTAGATAAATTATTTGGTACAACTCGCATTAGTGATATCTGCGAAAGCTTGTCAAAGCGTATTGATGAGATAGCTACTCGGTATACAACAATGATCCCATCAGCAGGTCGAATTGTTGAGCTAAACCGAAATGATATCACTATATCGCCTGTAAACACAGGATATGAAGCTCTAAATGCATACTTCGGCAGTGGCTTTGACCGTGGTAGCGTGACGATAATCGGTGGATCAACCTCTATAGGTAAATCTCAGTTCGCTCTAAATATTATCAGTAGAGCCTGTAAAGCCGAAGAACCGGTAAAATGTCTATACGTAGTACAGGAAATGAATTTGCAGTCTATAGAAGATAGAATAGTCTCAACCCTATCGGGTGTTCCGCAGGGCGCATGCAGGATGCTTAGAGCTGGTAAGGCAAAGAAATCAACTGAAGAGAATTATGCAGAATCATACAACATCGCAGTTGAAGAATTCTCAAAGCTTCCGTTACGTGTTCACGCAAACGGTACTATTACAGCGAATGACTTCACTTACATGGTTGCCAAGCATCATAAGGATATCGATTTGGTAGTTCTGGACTATATGCAGCAGTGTAGAGCCAGCTATTCCGGCCAGGATTCACGAGAACGGATAGATGAGATATCCAGAACTTGCAAACACCTTGCTACGAAGTACAACGTGGCAATCATTGCCCTAGCCCAGCTTTCACGGGATGGAGCAAAAGCAGGCAACCAGAATGACAATGGCAGACCCAAGCTCTGGCACTTGAAGGAGTCCAGCTCTATCGAACAGGATGCCGATCACGTGATACTGCTATACCGCGAGAAAGCCAAGAATGCCGACTCTGAAACGCTGGAATTGGATATCTGCAAGAATCGACACGGACAGACAGGACGCCTTAACTTTATTTTTGACCTGATTACAGGTATTATCTATGACCCAAAGGAGAATGAAACCAATGAATAATCATACAGATAACAACAACTCTGAAGAACAGGTAACAGTAAAAGCCAATCCTGTAGACTTCGCTACAGCGATTGCAGAAGCGGTAAAATCTGCCCTTGGCAAGCGAGACAATCTTCTACTTAATGCTGGTGAAGCAGCTACTTTCGTAGGCGTCAGCAAATCAATGTGGTACACCCTGAACTCTGAAGGAAAGACACCGTCCCCTGTCAGGCTGAATAGCCGAGTACGCTGGAGACGTGAAGAGCTTATAGCATGGACAGACGCCGGCTGCCCCAACAGATCAGATTGGGAAAATTTAACTGCATAATGTAGCAATTAAAACTTGCAAAACGAAACTCCTTGAGTTACAATTACAGTAACAATGATTATAAGAATTTACAATGATATTAAACTTTAAAGATAATCGTACTCAAAACATCTTTGATGGAAATCGAGTCAAAGGTGTCTCAGATGAATTACAGAAACAGGCTTGCCAAAAACTTGATATGATAAACTATGCCGATGTCCTTGATAACTTACGTGTACCGCCCGGCAACAAACTAGAAGCATTAAAGGGCAATTACAAAGGTTATTACAGCATCAGAATCAACAGCCAGTGGCGCATCATATTTAAATGGCAAGGCAAAGATGCAAGTGACGTACAGATTATCGATTATCATTAATTGTAACCAAGGAGTTTCAAATGTTACCAAAGAATAGAGTATCAACACACCCCGGCGAGATTCTTCTTGAAGAATTCCTCAGACCTATGGGAATAAGCATTACCAAAGCAGCTGATGCAATGGGCATACACAGGGTCATACTTTCCGACACCTGCCACGGCAGACGTGATATGTCTCCACGTGTATGCGCAATTGTAGCTAAAGCTACCAATACAACTGTAGAATTCTGGCTTGGGTTACAGTCTGGTCACGACGCCAGCAAATACATGCTCAGTCAAGACGGTAAAAACGAATTGTCAAAAGTCAAAAAACTGGTTACTCCAACCTAAATGAAATTATCACTCTAACAGAGAGGCTAACATGCTATCACTGCCCACTAGAACAATACAACAAAAACGGGAATCAGATTCATTTGCAATTCTGATGTATAAACTAAAACACATAGGGATCTTTCGAAATCTTACACAACATGACTTTGGAATTGATTTTGAACTAGAAGAAGTTATCAAAGATCAAGTTACAGGAAAATCTATCAAGCTTCAGGTCAAGAGTTCTGACATATTTACAGAAAAGAAAAACGGTCGAATTTCAATAAGTGGCATAAAACAATCAACATTGAACTATTGGACTCAAATATCACTATATCAGAATGTTTATATTACTGCTGTAGAAACAAAAACTGAAAGAATTTTCATATCAGATCCAATATTTTGGCAAGTTATTTCATTAATTGATGAAAATGACAAAACAAAAACGGTCGAACTTAAAAAAAGCCTTATTTCTCAAGACTCAATTTCTAAACATTCAATTAACTCAACAAAATCGAATGATATTAGAATACTTGATAATATTGTCACTCAAACCAGCTTTGAATTATGCCTTAAATTGCCTACAGTTTCAGAAATAATTTACAAACTAAAGGACTTCATCAATTGTCTTCCACAATATTTAAAGCTATATTCTTATCTATATAGCATGGATTTTCAATGTGAATACTACTTAGACGAAAGAAACAATATCTTAGCGCAATTAATTCAAACTAATGTAATTTTACAAAATGAATTTGAATATCTATCATGGTACGATAACCATAAGAATAATCCTCAACACTTAGAAATCACTGGAATGTGGGCATATAAAAAAGTAATACTTAGTCACGAAGATTTAAAACACACACTAAACTTTGATTATTGGGTCAAACAAAGCTCTAACGGTATATCACTTTCAGCAAATATAGCAATTAAACCTGTACACACTTTATTAATTCTATTAGTAAATAAGTTTCGAGAATACCGAAATATTTTCATTAATTCTAAGTATTATTGGTATGGTAAAGACCCTATATTATTCGAGACTATTACGACACTAAAACTTCCTGAGATTCATTCTACCAACGATATTTTCGAACTCTATAATCTACTAGAAGACAATGCATTTTAAAGGCGACACAATGAGTATAAAGAAACTAAAAAGCGGTAGATATGAACTAGGACTCTACCTGAAATCAGGCGGACGTATTCGCATATCAACATACACAGACAAGCGTGCAGCTATGAAACTTGAAGAAAACATCTCTACACTTGATGCCTGCCTTGTCGCAGGAGAACGCCCAGACAGAGAGCTTACTATCTGGCTGGAAAACCTGCCAAACTACATGAAAGAAAAGCTGGTCAAGTATGGCCTACTCTCCCAGTCACAACTTGAGAAGTCAAAAACTATCCAGATGCACCTTGCAGACTTCATTGAATATCAGACAGATCAAGCTAGCAAAGGCAAACTTCAGGACAGTCAGGTACAACTCCTAAACTCAAGACTGAGCAGAATGCTCAAAACTTGCAAATTCACCTACGCCCGCGATATCAACGGCAACAAAATTGATAAGTGGGTAACTAAGATGTACCAGAACAAACTTTCAGCCAAATCCTGCAATCATTACCTGCAGGCAATGAAACAGTTCTGCAAATGGCTTTGTGATAATAATAGACTACAGGATAACCCAGTAGCCACCCTCAAACCAATCAGACTCAACTCAGAGAACACAGAGCAGCGCAGAGCACTCACAGAGGACGAAATTACAAGACTGCTCACTTATACGATGCAGTCAGAAAAGAAGCATCATAAATTGACCGGAAGAGAGAGAGCCCTCGTTTACCGTATCGCTCTTGAGACGGGCCTCAGACATAATGAGATACGCACCCTCAGACGTGGCGACCTCGACCTCGAAAACATGTCTGTAACCGTCAGAGACGTCAACGCGAAGAATAGCAAGACCGATACCCTTCCGCTACGCCCAGAGCTGACAGCAGCCCTGCAAGCATACTTCACCGACCACCCAGCTTTACCTATCGCACAGGCATTTATAAATATGCAGCCGAAGACCGGTGCTCCCATGCTCAAACGCGACCTAGAGCCAGCCGGAATAGAATATGAAAATGAGTACGGGAAAGCCGACTTTCACGCTTTACGTCATACCTTTTGCTCACTACTAGCCCGTAGTGGTGTCCAACCGCAGACAGCCCAACGCCTGATGCGACACAGCGACATCAACCTGACAATGAAACATTACACCCATATCCTCTTAGACGACAAGAGGATAGCAGTTTCATCACTACCGGAGATTAATATTGAAAAAGAAGTTGCAGAAGCTACCGGAACTGAGGACGCTGCAAATTTAAGCAGAATTCAGCCACCTGCACTCTGCCCAAATTCTGCCTATTTTCTGCCTAATTGTGCGGATTCCACTGATACCCCACAGGCAAGTTTTAGACAGAGTAGCGCAGAAGAAACAAGTCAGAAGACACTGGCAAACACAGTACCAAACAACGAAAACCCCATAAAAACAAGGGTCAACGGCACATTAAATACCATTGACCCAAGTGATACAAATTGGTGGGCAAGACGGGACTTGAACCCGTACGAGAAAAAATCTCAAGGGATTTTAAATCCCTTGCGTCTGCCGATTCCGCCACTCGCCCATTACTTCAATAACTTTTGAAGGAAGAATTATATTCGTTTCAAGACATATTGGCAAGTGATTATTCCTTTTTTTTTACCTCTTTCAGACCAGTTATTATGATATTTATCTAAAATCATCAACATTATAACTACTTACAGAATAAGGCAATGCAATTACACACAACAATTAATTACAGATTTGTGTATTTTATTCTTGAAATTAACCCTATAAACTACATACTTATTTTGCGTTTTTACAGGTATAAATCGATCAATTTTTGATTTTTACTGTCGAACATATTATAAATAAAAGAGTTGCGCATATTCCAACTAAGAGTGCGGTTTGTACTTTATTTTTGTGTAAGGAAAAGATTCACCAATTTTTAGTTTTACTATATTAAGAAGTAACCCTATGTTTTTACCATTACAATAGCAGTAGTTGCTCATAATTATCGGTGAAGCTCCATTAATTCCGGTATACAGGAGAAAAAGATGGCGAAGAAAAAGGCCGCAAAGAAAGCTGCCCAGAAAGCACCTAAGAGAAAAACAGCGAAAAAGACTGCCCAAAAAACGACTAAAAAAACTGAAGAAATCATCCTTAAAGATGAAGATATGGAAGATGAGACGCCCGATCTTAATGATCATGATAATGACGATGATGATGAAATAGATATCTCTATCGATGATAATGATGATGACGCTCTTGATCTCGACGACAACGATGATGATCTTGATGACAGTGATGATGATGTCGACGAAGATCTCCCCGAGACACTTGAAGGTGACGATCTGAAGAATGAAATCGAAGAACTCGAAAGTGTCGACAGCGGCAAAAAAAACCTTGCCTCAATGAAAAAAGGAGGAAGAGGCGGCACCCGTAGAGTCAAACCCAAGCACATAGTGACTGCCCGCAAGCCCAGCGGCGGACTCAAGTTTGCTCCCGGGGTTATGCTTAGTGGCAAAAAGACTACCCCTGCAGCTGAAAAAAGCAAGCCTGAAGAGCCGCAAGAATTCAGACGTATGACTACCGAAGAACTCAAAGAAACAAAAGAAAAGCTCATTGAACTTCGGGATAGAATTCTGGAAAACGTGCGTAAAGAACTTGCAGATTACAGGCACCGTTCATCATCCAGTTCAGCAGATCCGGTTGACCAGGCCGCAGATGCTTATGATGATAATGTTACCTTTGAGATTGCAGCGAATACCGATGAAGAACTTGAGCAGATAAAATCAGCTCTTGAAAAAATAGAAAAAGGCACCTATGGGCTATGCGAGATGTGCGATGTCGCAATATCTCCAACCCGGCTGAAAATTCTGCCATTCGCCACCCGCTGCGTCAACTGCCGACAGACCTATGAAAAGACCAAGGTCAAAAAAGAAGCTACATCTCAATGGGCTTTCCCCGATGCCGATGGCGAGGGTGATGAGTCCGAACCTGAAGTTTGATACTGTTTAGAAAATTATAATATGTTAATACCCTGTCATTATTGACAGGGTATTAACATAAATTTATACCTGAATTCCATTAATCACCACTACTGCAGCCGCACCTCTGCACTATAGACTTTTCTTGCCGGTCCCTCCAGTTCAATATCTTCATATCCTGAAAACGTCTGAACGAATGAAACATTCAACACCTCTCCACTCCTAGTTTTAACGGCGACAGGCGAATCAAGTCCATATTCCAACCCTGCTACAATAGCTCCGGCAACCGAACCAGTACCACAGGCCAGAGTTTCCGACTCAACACCCCGTTCATAAGTTCGTATCTCAATACCGGTACCCGACCGCATAATAAAATTAACATTCGTCCCAGCAGGAGAAAATTCCTCATGATATCTTACCGCCGCCCCTAGACGCTTAACATCAATAGCTTCCAGATTCACTACCGGCAAAACTACATGCGGCACCCCGGTATTTATAAAATACACATCTTCAGCAGTCCCTGCAAAATCAAGTTCCATGATTTTTTTCAAAGGTGATACCGATGGTAATCCAACCCGTGCTCTCTGCTCACCCGTCACTTCAGCCCTGATAATTCCTGCCAATGTCCTGAATGAAAAGTCTTTTTCGATAAGCCCAAGATCTCTGACAAAAAGTGTAAAACACCTGGCGCCATTACCGCACATCTCAGCTTCAGAACCATCAGAATTATAAAATTCCCAGCGCGCCGACAATTCAGAATCATTTTCCAGAAAGATCATGCCATCTGCACCTACCGCAATAGCGCGTCGACATAAATTTGCCGCTAAAGCTGACTTTTCCTGCTTGGAAAACCGTTCATTACGATTATCAATCATAATAAAATCGTTACCAGCACCCTGCATCTTGACAAATTGCAATATAGACATAGTCATCCTTTCAACTGGAAGTAAATTTAAATTTCAGGACAACACTACTCACTAAATGTAATTTCACCATATAGCCCGCTACGAGAATTATCACCATAGGTATCCGCCCACTGAACAACTTCAAAACCGGCACTCTCAGCCTTATCACCTTTTTCATTCTCAGCAGGTTCAGCACTCTCACCAAGTTCCTGCTCAGCCAGCGCACCAATATTCATTCGGTTCACCCGCGCCTCACCGCTTTTGACCGCAGTAATATCCTTCTCAGCAAATGGATTCTCATGTACCGCACTTGCCTGATAATCATTTCTGCAGATATTAAAGCCCCATTTAGCTCCGTTATTAGGAACCGAATATACACCCAGAGCCTGATACGGAATAAACATTTCAACAGTATAATATGACTCGTAAGTTTTAACCACCGCATTCCAGCGCGGATTCCACGCCAGGCCGGAAGCATTGGACCGGTCAAGAGTTACGCCCTGTGTATTTACTGCAAATTGATAGTAATCCCGCCCGTTATTTGCAGGATCAATGAAGATTTCGATACTTTCATCATGGTGCACCGGATCATCATGCTGTTTCGCCTGAGTCACAATCTGCTCCGGGCGGTCAGCCGCCGCCCGCGCCAGAATATAAATTCCCTGATTATCATAGGTAATACGCGCCTCAAACGGTTGCTTCGGATCCTTGCCTGTTGCCAGAACTTTGAAGCCTTCAAGCGAAGGAATATCCTTCCATGTCGCCTCTTTCATAATACCGTCAACCACCAGCGGCTCCTGCACATTCCAGCGTTTCATATCCGCATATTTGCGCTTTGAAAGTATTAACGGCTGACTGGCCGAACCCACACCCTGAATGTTAACCTTCAATACCGGCAGTGAAGCTTTAGCAGACTTGGTCAAGGGCTTGACCTTGAATGAAGCCTTCCCTTTAAAGCCGCTTTCAAGACCGAACTTTACCGCTCCCGGCTCAATCATATATGCCGAATCATATGGAATATCCCATACCAGTTCCCCCTTGATATTCTCCGCCGAAGCATTGGCGAGCACAAAGGATATATCCTGAGCAGTTCCAGGATTTTTAACCGCTTTTGCCGCCTGTGTCGCAATAGTGACGACCTCCCGCTGCAGAGTAAGAGCGGAGAGCGCATCGGTCAGGATATCCATCTTTTCTATCGCCGCCTCACCGCTGAAGCTCTTCCCTTCTTTATCAATAGTTACCACATCCAGAACCTCAGAAGTATCGAGCGCAACAATTTTCCACTCAAGAGAATCGTCACCGGCAGTAAGGACTGCTACATTAGGACGATTTGAAGCCGCAGCGCGGTATTCACGCCCTGCCGGCAAGGTTGCTCTGGTACTGATACCTCCAGTTACAATATAACGAACCGGTTTACTTCCTGCCGATTGAATCGGCAGAGTACGCTGATAATATTCACCATTACTTACCACCAGATCCACGCCACCAGTTTCAAGAATAGTTCCCAGAGTCTCAACCGCACGCGCATAAATTCGATCCGCAGCAAATAGCGGTTCAGAAAGAACAAGCACACACCAGCGCCCGGCATTCCCGGCCAGATCCTCTTTCAACCAGTCCAGTGCCAGCTGGCGCTCAGCTGGTTTTTTCAGACTGTCGATAGCCAGAAAGATCAGATGCACACTTCCGACATTCCTGCTCCAGTAATTCCGGGGCTCACCTTTTCCGGCTCCGGCCGGCAGCAACTGCTGATCCTCAGGAAGAAACATAAGCGGACTTGACGGTGTCAGCCGCTGCACAGGATTGAAGAAATTATCATCCCAAGTCGCAATCTTCTCATCAAGTGGGAATGAACCACCGGTGAGAACAGTTGCGACGGGATCAAAAGTAAAGAGTTTATCCGCAGCAAGTTTGAGCAGATCCTTTCTGCCTTTACCGCCACCAAGAAAGCCGATAGTCGTAATTCCTGCCGCCTGCGGATGTTTGAGCGTAATAACGGAACTATTATAATCATCGAGAAGTACTGTGAATTTCTGCACCGGAGTGGCAGGATCGACCAGATTGGTCAGATTTATCTGATGCTCCTTACTGCTGCGCCCGTAACGGCGCACCATTCTATCCTTGGTATTCTGAATCCTGACCCCGGCAACAACCGCAACATTGGTACGCATATAAGCCACCTCACCCAGTTCTGGAGACGACTCAATTATATATGGACCTGCGATAAGCCTGGGATCTCTGACAACATCTTCCTCCAGAAGCTCCGGCATTTCCTCACAGGCACTGAGAAAAAGTAGTACAAACAAAATTACTGCCGCGATATATCTCTGTTTCATTTTTTCTCCAGATAGACGGATAGCGATTATATTCCGAGTATTTTATCGATTATACATATTTTATGGGTTATCACTAGTATTATCGGAAATTATCAGGAATTTTCATAATAATAATCGGGACAAAAGGTTAATTTAATCTTCACCTATAATCACACCCTAAAGGAATCAAAAAAGGCGCAAAAAAACAATTTTAATGTTGACCTCAAACACAATAAATAGATAATTACCTAGTTGCCTGTTCACATGTCGTTGGGAAATTAGTTGGGATTATATCTAATTTATTATTGACTTGTTCAATGATTTAATGATGATGTAGACATGCTCAGGCATTGGGATGAGGAGTGAAGACATTATGCGCCGATATTATCGGGCGCTATCATGTTTTGTTATTAGAGTTGGGGGATATACGTGGAATTTGAGGACGGTACAGAGAGACCTGATTTGAAAAAATTATATTTTTCAAATACACATCAGGGTAAACTGGGAAAAATCGGTGACCAGACCTTCTACACTATCCGCTATGAAGCGGGAAAACCCTTAGCACTTCCTTTTTCAAAACGTCCTTTCAGTGTACTGCTGAACCTCGTCAGCAGTCTATCACGTGAGAATATTGAATTACTCGCCAAGGAATTGCTTGCTCAGGGCATGGCCTGCGCTATATGCAATGGTGAGCAAGCCGACGAAGTTTCAGAAATTATTGATGAAACTATCAATTCCTTTGATTCCTCGGATGATCAGTTCACTCCCTACTCTTCCTCCTGCGAAGAAGGTTTTGATGAAGCTTTACAATACTTTGCTCTCCCTACCGGTCTGACCACAGTCAGTATTATAATTACTATCGGCAGTGATAACGATCATGGCACTACTATTGATTGTATAAACAGCCTTGACAGCGCCGGTTGTGAGTTTCAGCTTGTAGAAGACGAGGAAGAAGAGTTGCAGGCCGAAGATTTTGCGGCGATGTTCTTCAGTGAAGCAGAGATTGATGAATATAAATATCTCCGCGAATACTGCTGTCACTAACCTTATTCAAAAGCAACCAACCTATTACTTTATCCCTACACTCCAAAATTATTGTTTTATCAGCGATTCCTGATCAAACATTCAAACAGCTTAATCCGCATTTCGAAACATTTGCCATATATCTCTTGCTTATAACGCTTAATCGGCTAAAATATAACACCTGTTTAGTTTTTAGCACATTATAGTAATTTGTTCATAAATTACAGAGCACAAAGGTATAAAAATGGAAATAATCACTAAAATTCTCGGAAAGAGTGACGGCAGTGCCCTTACCCCTAAAGAGATAGTCAATAAACTCAATGAATACATCATCGGTCAGGACCAGGGAAAACGGGCTGTTGCCGTAGCAATACGAAACCGCTGGCGCCGTAAGCAGATAGATGAAAACATGCGTAAAGAGGTAATGCCACGCAATATTCTAATGATCGGGCCTACCGGTGTAGGTAAAACCGAGATCGCCAGAAGACTTGCAGATCTGGTTGATGCCCCGTTTATCAAGGTCGAAGCCAGTAAATATACCGAAGTTGGCTACCACGGACGGGATGTTGAGAGTATGATCCGTGATCTGGTGAAGGTCTCAGTCGGAGAGTTCCGAGCCCGCGAGATTGAACGGGTAAACAGTGAGGCTGCATTGCACGCGGAAGAGCGCATTCTGAACCTTATGCTCCCGGAACCGGAGCATACCGGTACCGATGAAGAGATCAGAAAATCCCGCGAACGCTGGGAACGTACTCGCGGCAAACTTCGCGACAGACTTCGCTCAGGTGACATGGAAGAGAAATCTGTAGAAATTGCTGCAAAAGACAAAGCGCCAGTATCAGGGGTAATCGGTGCTATAGGCGGTGATGATCTGATGGGACTGGAAATGCAGGATATGCTCTCAAGCCTGATGCCCGGAAAGAAGAAGCAGCGCCGGGTTCCAATTCAGGAGGCACTGCGCATCTTCACTCAGGAAGAAGCGGAAAAACTGATTGATGAAGAAGAGATCAATAAAAAAGGTATCGAACGCGCCGAGCAGGAAGGCCTGGTCTTTATTGATGAGATTGACAAAATAATCGGTACCGCCAAAGAGAACGGTCCTGATGTGAGCCGTGAAGGCGTACAGCGGGATCTACTGCCGATTGTTGAAGGCAGTACCATAACAACCAAATTCGGCGCCGTAAAGACTGATCATATACTCTTTATCGCTGCCGGTGCATTCCATGGCAAAAAACCCTCTGACCTGATACCGGAACTGCAGGGACGTTTCCCGATCAGAGTGGAACTTGAACCGCTCAAGAAAGAAGACTACGAACGTATTCTGTCACATCCCAAAAATGCCCTTACCAAACAGTATGAACTTCTGCTGGAAACAGAGGGGATCAAAGTGGAATTTGCAGAAGGTTCTCTAGCTCATATCGCCAAAATTACCGAAAAGGTAAACCAGAGCACCGATGATATCGGAGCCCGTCGGCTGCATACAATAATGGAGAAGATCTTCGAGGAGATTTCTTTTGAGGCACCAGAGAAAAAGGGTGACAAGTTCATAATCACCCCAGAGTTGATAGATGACAAACTAGGTGATATTACTGAAGACGAAGACCTGTCACGGTTTATTCTTTAACACTATCAATATACCGCAGTTGAAAACAATAGAGGAAAATATTGACTTAAAATGGCCAGACATAAAAAACCGCCGCTGAATATTCAGGTTACAACCCTCTGGGAATATCCCTCACAGCACTACGGAGATGAGATTCAGGGAAACTCCAACTATATCGGAGCGACACCGAGCTATATCATCTGGAATCTGCTCCAGCGCTATACCACTGAGGGACAGTCGGTTGTAGACCCGATGTGCGGCAGCGGTACAACCCTTGACGTGGCCAGTGACCTCAAGCGCAAGGGTTTCGGCTTCGACCTCAACCCTCAGCGCCCGGATATAACCCTGAATGACTCCCGCAGCCTGCCGCTGGCGGATGCAAGTATGGATTTTGCCTTTGTCGATCCACCATACTCGACTCATATCGATTATTCGGAAGATCCACGCTGTATCGGAAAACTCAGCGCTCTGACCAATGACTACTATATAGCGATGGAAGATGTCATACGCGAGCTCTACCGCGTACTCAAGCCTGACCGCTATCTGGGGTTGTACGTCTCGGATTCTTATATCAACAAGAAGAAACAATTCATGCCTATAGGCTTTGAATTATTTTATATCCTGCAGCGCTACTTTGAGCCGGTGGATATAATTTCGGTTGTGCGCCACAACAAGACTCTGCAGCAGGGAAATTATCGTAAAGCCGCAGAAGAGGAGAACTTTTTTCTCCGCGGCTTCAATTACCTCTTTATAATGCATAAAGCCGCCCCCAGGCCGCAACCTGTCCACAAACAGCCTCACCGGAAAAAGCGAAAAAAACAGCCTCGGCAAAAAAAAACACCGAATAACAACGCTTAAGAACCAAACCCCGGAAACTTATTTTCTGATTCCGACAAAAGACTTTGTCAACAGGCACAGACGCTCCCGCTGAATCTCAGCATCTGGAAACAGCGTTCGAAAAGCGGTCGCAGAAAGTAGTCTTATGCGCTCCTGTGAAATTACTGATTCCCGGAAAGTTTTATGTTTATACCTCCAGCCAAGAAGACATATCTGCGAATACACCGGTAGCCAATGATAAAACGGCAGCATATAATGGGGTTCGAATGGAAACCAGAAGTTGGGTGTCTGTACAAAATAACATGGAGCCAGACGGCGTATTTCCTGAGCAAAGCACTCCATCTTCTCCCAGCTGCCCACATGCTCAATCACCGAATTGGAATGGGCAATATCAAACTGCATATCGGTAAACTCCGACAAACTGCAGGCATCAGCAGATACGTTACGAAAATACTTATCATCCGCGGCTAAGCCAGCAGCTTCATTGTTCACCAGTGTTATATGAATTTTCTTCTGCTCCAGCATGGTTTCGGGCAGCACCTGCCAGTATTCTCGGGTTCCGCCAAGATCAATGATATTGACCCTACCCTTCTGCTGATAGCAGCTTTCAATGAGTTCCAGACAATACCTGAAGCGTTTCCTGCGAAAACGCAGCACACCATTGCTACCAGACTTATTCTGCATTATTTTTATCCCGATTTATGGATGCTGTATTCTGTATGGCATCCCAGATTTTTTTTGCCTGCACCTCCCAGGTTATATGCTCCACCCGCTGCCGCTGAGTCGCAACCTCAGGCGGATGCTCCTCTAAATCCCGCATTGCCTCTGCAAAGCTTTCCGGAGTTTCGCAACTCCTGATATACCCGCTATATTTACGCAATTCATAAAAAGGCGTACTCACCACTCCCTTACCCACCGCAAGGTACTCCTTGGTCTTTACCGGATTACACACCTCAATCCAGTCATTGCGACACCAGGTCATGAAAAGAACATCTGCGGCTGCCATATATCCAGCCACTTCCCGGTATTCCCGTCTTCCGAGAATATGCACATTGGATAACTCTCGGCACCACTCAGCACCAAAGGCCACACTCCCGACCAGAATAAAATTCCATTCCGGCATCAGTCTTGCCAGCTCCTGAAAAAAATCCGGATCAAACACACCATGATCCATACCACCGACATATACTGCCCGCGGTGAGGCAATCCCGGCAATATCCGCCGGCTTCTCCGCCGAATCAGTTCCGGAAAAATACTCATAATCCACACCATGCTCGATATACAAGGCATTACGACAAGCCTTCCGCTCCCGTTCAAACAGCAAAGTAGAACAGAAAACCGTAAACTCTGACTGCTGTTTGAGTTTACGGTCCAATGAGCAAATGTATTCCGGATCTACCCCCGAATAATTCTCATAACGGTCGGTACGCTGATATATCTGAAGCGGTGCGGCAAACTCATTCAGAATCTCATATGCCGTAGGACAACCGACCCAGATCAGCGGACGCTTTATCTTACAGCGCCGCAGCGCCAGCTTCACCTGCAGTGCCAGTAACCACCTTCCCAGCGAGTTTCGTGATATACCGGGAATATTTATCGGTGAAAAAACCGTAAAATTAGTGCGTATCCGTTTCAGCCCCCGCATAAAACTCTGCGCCTTACGCTTCAGACGCGTCAGAAACATCCGCCCTTCAGCCGGGCTCGGTATCTTCATTCCCAGTGAATTAACATACAGTACCGGTAATTCACGAGAAAGCTCCCGCATAATCTGCAGATCAAAGTGCGTACGGTTGTGATACCACCAGTCAACCTGCCCGAAACAGAGTATACCATCAAAATCCTGTTTCTGTTCCATCATTCCCTTCCATCAATAAAACCGATTATCCGCTGTATCAATGAACTGTCAGCACCTTTATTATCACATCTACCGTGCAATGTATCACGGCGGTCAAGGAGCAGATGCAGCTCTTCGGCTGTAGCAGCCACATAAATTCCGTCCAGATCACCGAAGTGTCTGGCGGTGGCAATCTGATGATCATTCCGATGCTCTTGAAGTTCCGCCCGCCGCGGCATAATTATCAGCGGCTTACCGAGCTCTCTGGCATTGAGAATCACTCCCATACCGGCATGTGCAACAATAAGCTCAGCCTGCGAGCATAAACGCGAAAATTCGGTAATACTTACCGTGCTCACACACTTCACATTTTTCGGATTATAGCTGCCACCTGTTCCGGATTGTACCAGTATCTCACATTCGGCAGCTCCCGACCAGGAATCCAGCGCCGCTACAAGCCTGTCAAATGGCAGCTGAGTACCCACAGCGGCAAAAATCATAATACTCTCCCGGCATACTCAGGGCGCGGAGTTTCATTCTCACCTGCAAGATGCTCCCACTGTGTCAGCCAGAGCTGGGCAAATTTACCGGCAACCCTGCCGCTCAAAGACAACTCCTCACTATTAGCTATACTATCCAGCCAGATACAGCGAGCACCAAAGATTCTTCCCCATATAATTGCTATCAGCCCAGGTAGCGCTCCGGTTGAGATAACCACATCAGGCCTTACCCGCAGCAGAATATAAAACAGCTGTACACAGACCAGCGGAATACGCCACTTACGCCAGCGGTTGACATCCGCTACTGTAAAGAATCTGCTACCCAGAACCGTGGCGCGATAATCTGCACGGGTTGAAACGAAACTGGTAGTATAAGAGCTAAAAACCTCATCCAGCCGGAGCAGCTGCTGCCAGTGTCCGCCGGAAGACGCAACCGCCAATACCTTTTTCCGTCCGGCACTGCCTTTCCCGGCCCAGGCACGCTTGAAGTGCAGCAAAGCACCGAAATGCTTTTGAAAAGCCGAACGCAACCCCGGCCTGATCAGAGAAGCGACACCAAAACCGGCAGATTTGATAAATACCTCACACCAGAGCAGAAGCCAGGCAATAACAGCCGCCAGCAGACCATTATGCTTACGCTGCAGACGCACCTGTGCCTGTGAAAGCAGGAGTTTACGTGAATAATGCGTCTTATCGCCACTGGCCCCTCCCAGATGAATAATCTCACCAAGGGGAACAAACATTACGCTATATCCGCCATCTTTAAAACGCCGGCACCAGTCAGTCTCTTCACCATAAAAAAAGAAGTTCTCATCCAGCACTCCAATACGCTGGGTAGCCACAGCCCGGACAAGCAAAAAACAGCCGGTAATACTGTCTACCTCCCGTTCCGAGTCCCGCAACCATCCCTGCAGGCGCTCCCTTCTGAAAAATGGAGATTCCGGAAAAACCCGTCCCAGACCCGTGGCCTGAATAGCCAGATTGAAAAGCGAAGGCCACATAAAGCAGGTCTGCTGCAAAGACATATCGGAATTCAACACCCTGCATCCGAGCATGCCTGCCTCGGGATTTTGCCGCATATAGCCTATAGCTGCCGGAAGTACACTATCCAGCAGCAACGTATCAGAATTCAGCAACAGCCAGAACTCCCCCCGTGCCACCTCAAAGCCCTGATTATTCGCTGCCGCAAAGCCGCGGTTTTCAGTATTGGCCAGCAGTACAACCTCAGGAAACTCTCCAGCAACCATCTCAACCGAACCGTCAACCGAAGCATTATCGACGACAATAACTTCAAGCTCCACCCCGGACGCGAACTCAAATACACTTTTCAGACAATTGCGCAATATTTCTCTGGTGTTATAGCTGACAATAATTATCGAGAGTTCCATTATCAGATCCAGCCTCCAGTATTTCCGCTCTGTTCATCACCGGAACTTATCCAGCCCCCGGTTTCACGACGCTTCTTCTTTTTATCATCACCGGAGAATAGCCGTTTTGACACCTTCTTAACAGCAGCCTCACCGGCAGAAACGGGGCATATTCCGAGACTCACGGTAATCCCCAGTGAAAGATAGAACAAGACCTTGGCCTGACCAAAAACCGACAGTGAAAAGAAGATAGCACACTGCATAAAAAGCACCACCCACATGTTCCAAGTCACAAAGCGTTCAGAAAAATCATCCTTCGCCTCACGTGTGCGTTTCTGCAGCGTATACATGATATAGGTTATCAGCAGAATAAAGAGCGCGAATGCCACAAAACCACCACGTACACCCTGCAGAATAAATTCATTGGTTACATCGCCCAGGCCCCGTCCCCAGAGGTCGGTATTACGGAATCCCAGAAAAAACCAGTCACTGACATTGGTAAGAAATGCATTGATAAGACGATACCGATGATCACCGGTCGACCCGCCAACAACATTAAAGCGGGCAATCAGCTGCCATACCGGCGCACGCATATAAATATGCAGCGCCACCACACAGGTAATAAACCCGGTAACGATATGAAAAATTCGATAGCGGACAAAATAAAAGCACCAGCCGAATAATCCCGCCATAACTCCCAGCACCGGCGTACTTGAAGCCGTCGCCGCAACAATCAGCAGACTGCAGGCGGTTCCGGTAACAGCAATCTTACGATGTATACCCTTCTTATCATAGAGTGTCGCCATAAACGGTATAGCCACACCCCAGAAATAACCGGCAATCAGCGGGTGTGAAAACGCCCCTTCACAACGCAAACGTCCGTCTCTGATCCAGGTTATAAAATCAACCCCGCCGAAAACCGAAAAATAGTTTTTACCGGTTGTCCACTCAATGGCGAAGAAAACCGCTGTAGGCAAGGCAATAAGCGAGAGCTGCCTGCCGAACTGCTTAATATCATCGATGTTTCTGATAAACACCCGTGCCATAAAATAAAATCCGCACGCTGTAAACGCTTCACCAAGCTGATAGATAATAGCTTCACGCCTGCCCCACTGTAAAGAATAAATAAAACCTCTGGCAAACAGCCACATTAGCAGCAGCATATCAGCCTTACAGAAACGATACCCCTTATGCTCACCCTTGATAAAAATTCTGAACCAGGTGGTCAGGATTATAAGCCTTGAAAAATTAAAATCCAAACCTGCAATAGTGATACGCTGAGCATTAGAGACAAAACACAAAATCATAAAGATCGGGATAAAGACCCAGTCCCGTTTTAACAGCAATATCAAAAAGGCGCATGTGAAAAACACAAATGCGCCCAGAGGATGTATTACCGTTGAATTATAATTCCAAACCTCTTTAAACATATATTCACTCTACCGATATTATGCCGGAATCCGTATCAGGTCACAGTTTTATGTCGATAACCTCAACCGAATCATCTTCAGAATCCTCGGAATTAACTCCGGAATTAGCCTCTTCAGAATCAGCAACGACCACCGAACTGTCTTGCTGCGAATCAGGATCATATTCCCCACGCTTTCTTACCTGACGCTTTCTGCCTTCACGCAGCAGCATGCGGGAAAACAGCGAATTATTATTCTTAGCACCGCCACCATACTCCTCAAGCAGATCCTTGTAATATCCGCTCTCAGGGTATACAACCGCACGGTTCATCACGATACCGATATTGTCCGATATCGGGCGTACACCATTCAGAGCCCGCAGCATCTCGAAAAAGGTTACACCTTCCGCCTCAATAACCAGCAGTGTCGCATCACAGAATCTGGCCATCATCTCAGCATCTGCAGATAAGAGAACCGGCGGCGTATCATAAATTACGATATCATACAGACCGCTTATCTCTTTATAGTGTTCTGACCAGTCTGCCTTGGACGGCAGCAGGGTCTCGCCAAGAATATTACCAGCACGGATACGATCCGGAAGACGCTGCTTCAGATCTCCAGGTATAATACAATTCTTAACCGGTACCGAATCACGCAGAATATCAATAAATCCGGGATGATCAATGCCGCCGTAACGTGAATCAGGCTTGAATATATTCGCTTCAATCAGCAGCGCTTTAACTCCAAGATACGCCAGCTCATTACAGAGCAGGAATGAGAGCTCGGTCGAACCGCCTCCGGCCTTTGCCGAAGTGAATTCAAAATGCACCAGATCATCCTTCCGGCCTTTGGCCAGTATCGCCAGCGCCAGTCGCCGCAGCTGATCCCGCGCCAATTCCCGGTATTGTTTATCACCATGTTCAAGAATACACCCCAGAGGCGGATTCTTTGCCGCCAGAAAGACGTCACTCGGAGTCATAACCCACGGGTTGAAGGCATCCAGCATACACGGAATACCAATTCCGATAAGCAGCCCCAGGAAGAAAATTGCCACAAAGACCTTCATGCGGTTTTTATGATCCGGCACCTCAGGATACCTTGCATATGAAGACATCTCTATCATACCCGGAGCATTCTCCTCAGTTGCAAACATATCCAGCTTATTATCGATAGTCACCAGCTGATCACTTATACGATCCATCTCAACCTTGATACTTGACGCCTGATCATATAGCGAATTATACTTCTGCATCTGCTCCTGCATCTTGGCGAGTTTTCCGCGCAGTTCATCCTCAAGCTGAGCAGTCTCCGTAGCGGTATACTTTGAGTCTTCAAGTTTTGCCGCCATCTGCCGCTTTATTTTATCGATACTGTCGGTTATTATCTTCTCACGCAGATCTTTATACTCCCGCTCACGCATTGAAAGCTGTTCTTCAAGCCGCTTACGCTTAGGGTGATTCGGTTTCATATTATTGATTACCGACTGGAGTGAAACCTTCTGCTCCAGCAGCGATGAATAGGTTGAGTGCAGCAGATCATTCTTCTCCGCTTCCAATTCGGCCATCTTCCGTAACTCATCAGGAGTATAGGTAGTAATAGTTTTCTGAAGCGCCTCATATGCGGCTTTGGCCTTGGCACTGGCCACCCCTGCATCATAGATTGCAATATGCAGGGCATCGACCTGCTGTCTGAAAGGGTCCTCCTGTTTATTCATCTCGGTCGCCGCAATACCCATACCTTCCGCTATTTTCGCCTTCTGAGCTGAAAGATCACGTAACTTGGAGTATAACTCACGCCGTCTGCGGGTAAGATTGGCAATACGTTCATCCTTACCTTCAATACCTTCACCGCGCACTCTGAACAGATAAGCATCAGCTACTGCGTTTACAGTCTCCGCGAGTCCATCTGGACGATCACCCATAAGTGAGATACCAACCATATTAGACTTATCCATTCTGGCGATAACCAGAGCACTATTCAGATTTTCAACTGCCGCAGTAGCAGAGGGCTTCTTCCAGAAAAAGACCGTACTCTTCCAGCCCATGGGTTTATCCCACATCTCAGCCTTTTTACCGAGTCTGAGCAGCGCATCCTTGAGCACCTCGTAACTGGACATTATAAATATCTGATTCTGCACAAAAGACTGATAATTATTTATATGCAGATCTGAATCAGCGGAAAGATTCGACCTCTGCTGTGAAGCGATATAGATCAGCGCCTTGGCCTCATATAAAGGCTTGGTATACCAGGCTGCAGTTACAGCGACAATTGAAAAAATAGCAATTGTCAGAGATGCCGACAATATATGCCGCTTAAAACTTTTAAATGGTTGCAAAGGCCGTACAAAACCAAAACTAGTTCTAGCCATTATAATCCTCTTCTAATTCACAGATACTAAAACCCGATACTACTGGGGGAAGATTTATCCCGCAATAATCCGGTAATACCCGACACAAACTGTTTTAAATCCTCTTCTCTGTAAGCAATCACCCGGTAAATAGACCACTCGCGCACCTCACCTTCCAGACGCGCCAGCAGATCTTCACCCAGCATCCTCACATAATTTGCTTTTATTGCCTTACCATCAAAGAACCAGAAGGCAAACCAGCGGATCTCCTCTCCATTACGGAGTTCCATAACCGTTATCGGAATTTCCCCGCCATTTGCATCAGTAAAACTAAGAGTTTTTTTACTGAGAATTACCCAGCCGGCCCCAGTAAGACAGTATTCAGGAGGATGAAGCCGGTGCCGGTCACGTCCGGAGAAATTATAAAAAAATTCTACAGGAAGAGCATAGTCACTGGTATATACCCAGAGCTGCGCAGCGGTTCCACCAAGCAGTTCACGGGTTTGCGCTGATATTTCGACCTTTTTCCCCTTCCAGGTCTCGACTGCTGCCGGAACCTCTGCAAAGAGCCGGTACTCAACATTTCCGGTTGGATGAGCCGGTTGTGACTCCATTCCCTGCCATAAAAGTTCAGCACCGGTAAAGATCAACAGCAGAATCCCTGTAACCGTACTGCGCCGCCACCGCAGATCAGCTGCACCAACAGCCTCCGTACCGGCCTTGCCGGCTGCACCGCGAAAACTCCTGCGCTTTAAAAACAGATAGAGTAGAGTTAAAACCACTGCCAAAAATACGCGCAACAAAAACAGCTCAGCCCAGTTATATCCACTACCGGCAAAGATAAACTGTTTAAGCACCAACGGGACTCTAGGAAAACTAAGAGCAAAAATAAACAATAAAGGTAATGTCTGCAGCAATTCCCGCCAGCCGGCAAACAGCAACAGACACCCGGCAACAAATACCAGCAATCCTCCGCCCTGTACCGCAACAAATCCCAGCCGGTCAAAAACAAGTACCGAAATCAGCCCTGCGCTTAATAGCAAATAACCGACTACAGCAGTTGACCATCCAGAATCAGTCAAATCCTCTCCAGTCGCTGCGGACCTATTTTTACAGCCAATGCCAAACAGCAACAGCGACAACAGAGCGAAGATCCAGGCATAGCGATTATACGGATTCCACTCCGCCCCCAGCCAGCTTTTACCCATTACCGAGAGAAACGGAAAAAATATTATAGCAACCAGCACCAATTTAAAGCTTAATGCCAGAAAAGACTCCATAAAATTCCAACAGCGCAAAAGTATAACATACCGGCATACCTGCCAGAAACAAAGCAGCGCCAGAGCAAAGGCGACCACCCCGATAAACTGGTGCGCAAAGGTGTCCTCCTGAAGTCCGCTGCCGGCTTGAATACTAGCAAGCATCAGCGCACTCACCCGTAAGCCATTAGCAACCAACGCAATCGGGATGGAGACGAGTACCGCCAGCACCTTCTGCGTCAGAGTAAGACCGCCCCAGATACCGGCGAGAATGATAGCGGCCGCTATCATCTGCTGCAACGTCTTTGAACCGCTGCAGGCAAGATCCACATTAAAACGGAAGGTTCCAACAACCAGACTTGTCCCTTCTCGAATAACATCATACCCGCAACATGACACTACAAATTCAGAAATACTGGTAGAAAGCACCCGCAGCGGCATGGCAATAAAATCATTGATCCAGGCTTCAAATATCAGTAAAAAGACCCCTGCACCCAGCAGGCTGTAGAGCAGTCTGATATACAGCAGCATTCCTGCAGGATGGTGCTGTCCCTTAACCTTCAGCATCGGAAATGCCTCCATATGCCCTCATCATACCCACATCCCGGACAATTTCTGCAGTAGAGGATTGTACCTACTCAATACGTTCAAGCTTTTCACGGGCTTCCTTCTTTAATTCAGGTGTACTTCTTTCCGCCTGCTCAGCATTCAGATAGGCTTTCTTGGCCTCAGAACGTACCTTCTTTCCTTCCCAGGCATCACCCAGACGGAGATACAAACTTGGTTCAAGTCGGAAGAGCACAGGATTTTTACGGAGTACTTCAATTGTCTTATCAAATTTTCCAAATTTATTGAAGGCCGTAGTACAGGTATCAAGAAGCATCAGATCTTCCGGATACAGCTTGAGCGCCTTATCCGCTTCAGCCATTATATCAGCCTCTGAAGTTTTCTGAGAATGCAGACTGGCCCAGATATAATTATTGAGCAGATGCTTTTCATCAGGAACCAGTTCCAGCCCACGCTTATAAATCAGCTGCGCCAGATCCGGCTTCTGCGCTTCATCAGCCATAATGCCAAGAGTCATAAGGGTTCTGGGTTTAAAATTAAACTTCTTCAATCCCTTGACTATATACTCATTATCAGTAGCAGTGGCCTGCGGATCTTTGATTATAAGCTCGACTATTCTGAACTGAATTTTCGGAGAATCAGAGTACTGCTCAAGTTTCTTTATCGCTTCCTGCGTTTTATTCTCAGCCGCCAGGATCTGCGACTCCAGCAGTAGCCGGTCGTTCTGCTCAATATCCGGGGACTCTCTGAGTGCTTCATAAGCAGCTTCGAGTTTATTCTGCTGTAATAGGAGCATTACCCGGGCATGCTCGAATAAGGCATTATCCTTACCGGTCTTCACACCTACAGCCGTTATCTTTGCAGCCTCCTCCAGACGTCCCAACCGCACCAGAATATCGATTTTCTGCTGTAAAAATAATGGCAGATCTGGGCGCAGCTGCAGACACCTGTCAATTGTTGCAAGAGCTTTTTCCGCCTCATTCTGAGCTAGCTGACACCGGCTGAGTAAAAACAGCGCATCAATATTTCTAGGATACTTGTTCAAAACATCGTCAAGCATCAGTTCAGCCGAAGCATTATTCCCGGCTACAATATCCACATTGGCAATTATAATCTTCGGGCGCACCAGTTCAGAAGAGATCGCCAAGGCTCTTTCAGCGATAAACTTCGCCTGCTGATACTGATTATGCTTGAGCAGAATAGATGCCAGTTCCACATAAGCCCGTATCAGCTTCGGATTATCATCAATCGCCTTCTGAAACTGTACCGCAGCTTCTTCCTCGCGACCTTTAAGAGCCAGCAGCAGCCCGTATTCAACCCGCCACTGCCCTTTATCAACCGGCGTCCCATCGACCTTTGAAAAAACCTCCAAAGCCTTGTCATGCTCTCCCAGTCCATACAGTGCCCGCGCTTTATAGGTCGCATCAATATTCTTTTCATTGACAATATCCAGCACCCCGTTGAACATGGCCAACTGCAGCATTGCTTCAGCCATAACGGTATTCACACGGGCCTCATAAGTCGGTTCTACACCCTTTGCCAGCAGCTTCTCAAAAACATCCAATGCCGCCTGAGCGTTACCTTCCTCAAGATCAAGCACACCCTTACCGAGCATTATATCATCACTCTGACCATACTTCTTCTCAAGCACTGCCTGCGCTCCCTTACTGATCTCCGGGAATCCCGCCGGATACGCCACATCACGCAGCAGCATCAGGGTTTTTTTGGATATCATATGCCGGTTGTGCATCCGCCTTATAAGCTCAAAGCTGGCAAGATATTTTTTATCCGCCGCCAGCACTGAGGCCAGACGCTCAAGCAGATACCGTCCAGAACCAATAGTCTTATTTGCCCTGGCCGCGAGTGAATAATACTTTATTGACTCTTCATAATTTCTGATATCAGCATTATAATCCGCCTGGGTGAGCAGAACCACGACATTCTTGCCCAGGATATCCTCTGCCTCTGTGAGTTCCGCCCCAGCTCCAGTCTTATTCTGCAAACGGTCTATAAAGTACTGGGTAAGATTTCTCTCCCCCTCATAAAACCGGTCTTTACCTGAAGCAAAGAGCAGAAGCTTCTCAAGTCCGGCCTTGTCATTCTGTGCATATAGAATAGGATCCAGAAATAACCGCGCCTGATGGGCGGTACGGTTACTGCCCAGCTCGGAGAGCTCGGCATCAAAATATTTATGGATCTTGCTGAGTTCCTCCAGAAACTCTTCACTGTCACGGGAATTCTCAGCCGCTATACGGTTGAAATCCTGAGCGACCAGTTCACTGAAAAGTGAAAGCTCAAAGATATCATTCTGATCCGCATCCATAACACTGCGTGTCCGCGGACTGAGCTTAGCAAGTAACGGTTTGAGTGCAGGATCATGCTTGAGCTTATCAATCACATCTTCAGCAGACACGATATTATCCGCAGCAAAGCGGCTGGGATGTGCGATCTTCTCAAGAAATACCCTGGCGGTATTCAACTCATTATTCGCGAAAAGAATAATTGCATGTGAAAGAATAACAAAATCGGAAGCACCGTTTTTACTGGTATACTCCGTAAACAGCGCGTTTTCCTTATCCGGTTCGGCTTCAATGGCATAAAGATTGGCCAGTATTATTTCACCGCCGTCACCAAGATAATCCTTTGCTTGCGCCTCCTCCAGGATCTTGATCGCTTTCATCGGTTCACGCAACGCCAGGAAATTTCTGGCGGTATACTCATAAATTGCCGGGTGCGGATCATTGGTAATAAGCCAGTTAAAGTACTCTTCAGCCTGCTCATACTTCTCCAGCTGATAATAATAGAGAGCATAGAGCTTCTGACGGAGATTTTTCTCATCAATCTGACCGATAAGCTCCAAAGTGCGTTTGCGCTGTTCAAATTTTGGCAGAATTGAAGTAGCAACAAGTGAGAAAAGCACCTTCGGCTCCCGCACACCGCTGCCCCATATCTTCTCCAGAATCTGATTGGCTTCACCCTTTTTACCGGCTTTAATTGCAGCATCAGCCGCTTTCTTCAGCAGTGTCATGTTATCTGGGTCCTTGCCGCTGGCAGCCTTTATCGAGCGGAACGCCTTAAAGTTATCACCCATGCTGGAATAACTGAAATACTCCTTCATAAGCTCTTCTTTGGACTTATTCACACCATACTCAGAATTGCCCCCACGCCCGGTAAACTTATAATACCCGTACAGCGCGATTACCAGAATAATCACGAAAATAACAATTGCCGCAACAAATTTTAATCTGAATGATTTCCGCATTATATAATATCCCGTTATCCAATTAATTACTCTAAATCCACAGGTTCAGAACCCGATCAGTAGGCATTCTTTCCAAGCAGTACCACCACAATAGTCTTGATGATGATATCGATATCGAGCGAAATACTCCACTCCCGGATATAACGCACATCCAGCTCCACCCGTTTCTCCATCTGCTCCAGATCCTTGGTTTCACCCCGATAGCCGTTGATCTGCGCCAGTCCGGTAATTCCGGGCTTGATTTTATGACGCATCATATAACCACTGATAAGCTTGCGATACTCTTCATTATGCGCCACCGCATGCGGGCGGGGACCGACAATACTCATGCGCCCCTGCAGCACATTTATAAACTGCGGGATCTCATCGAGCGAGGTCTTCCTCAGAATCCTGCCTACCGGGGTTATCCTGGCATCATCCTTCGTCGCCTGCACCACCTTTGAACCATCCTCACAGACACTCATGGTCCTGAATTTCCAGATCTTGATTACATCACCGTTTATACCATATCGCTGCTGCTTGAAGATTACCGGCCCTCTGCTGGTAAGCTTTATAACAACCGCAATCACCGCCAGCAGCGGGAGTATCAGCGGAAGCACACCGATAGTGATCACCAGATCTTCGATCCGCTTGATAACCGTATTAATCCCGAAAAAAGGTGTATCGAAGATTTCAATAAGCGGTGTCTTGCCATACACTGAAAGATCACCCTGAATAAGTTCGAAGATGAATGAATCCGGTACAATATACACCGATACAGTTGTATTCTTAAGATTATTTAAAATACTCTTGACCCGTTTCTCCGCTTTAAAAGGCAGAGTGATAAACAGTACATCGAATTTACTGTTCATTGCATCATCCAGCAAATCTGAAAAACGTCCAATATGCTCAATATCGGTGAACGGAATCTCCGGCAGCCGCCCGGTATCCCGGTCGTCATAAATACCGTTGATTATTATTCCCTTACTGTATTCATCATCCTTGATCTGCCTTATAAGGTCAAACGCAAAGTGATTCAGACCGGCCACCGCCACCTTCACTTGATAACGCCCGGCAATATGGAGTGTGCTCATGCAATACCGCCAGAGAAAATCGACAATATACAGCCCTATAACGGTAGTGCAGAACCAGATTGAAAGAATGACACGGGAGTGCTCAGCCGTATTCTTCCGTAAAAACGCCACAAAAAGCGTCAGCATGAAGGCCAGAGCCCAACAGCTGAAAAGCTTGACCTTATCCTCACGCGCTGAATTCTTGGAAAACTTATTGAATAATTCGAAATAATTTCCGAGGAAAATATAGAGCAGACTGGCAGTAAGACCGGTTATTGCGTACTGCTCGTCCCAGGAATCATCATAGCCCCAGGCGCTAAGCACCAGGACTACAGAGATAAAAATAAAATCAATTACCGGTAATAATACTGCAATTTTAGGATCTTTTGAGAAATAAAATTCTTTTTTAGGCATATAACCTCATACCAGCATCAAAGTCATAAATTTAAGATAACACTATTTCATTATTCGACTATACATTTTTTCAGCAGTACAGCAAATTAAAAACCTGTTAAATAATCGAATATCCGCTTTATAATGTAAAATTATATATTATAATATAACATAATATACAAAGATTATCGAATAAGTAACTTATATTTACATCTGGTGCTTTTGTCTCATTTTATCCGATTAATCACCGATTATTTTGCCATTATTTTATAATAAATCTATAATTTAATAAAGAGTTAGCAGCATTTACCGACAAAATAATATTGACAGTAAAAAAAATTAACGCTATACTATATTATTATCGAGTAATAGTTTTAATGATACATTATTAATTACGCTTCATATATTAAGGAGCAGAAGATGATAAAATTACGAACTTTAATCCTGGGTTTGGTTCTGGCTTTCCTGTTCTGCCTCGGTACAACTGCCCAGGCAGCCAGCTACACCATGACAATTATTGATCTGGGTGTTATCGGTGACGATACCGCCAGTTATGCTACCTCTATCAATAACTCCGGGGTTGTAGTCGGCACCTCTGTCGATGCAGACGGTACAACCACCGCCTTCACCTGGGGAAAATGGTGGCCGAACAACGGCAATATGATCGGTCTGCAGGACGGCAAAAGCGCGACTTCTGCCAGTGCTATCGACAGCAGCGGGCGTATTCTAGGCAGCAGCACTTCAAGCAATGGCAAGGAAAAGGTCGGCACCTGGACCTCATACAATGTTAACAGCAATCTGAACACCCTGAGCAGTAAATACACCTCTGCCTATAATATCAATGACAATGGTCAGATACTGGTATCAGAGGGTGACCCTAGCCAGACCATGGTCTACAGTATCTGGGGCGGTCATAATCCGGTTAAAGTCGGTGGTGATATGGAGATAAAGTATGCCTCCGATATCAATGACAGCGGACAGGTAATCGGTGAAACCGAACTTGGCACCCCTTATATCTGGAACATGTACAATGACAGTACCGAACTTATATCATCAATTAAAGGCACTGCTACAGATATAAATGATTCCGGAGAGGTCGTCGGTACCAAAACCGCAGATGTCACCAAATCCGGTGAAGTTATTGATACTGGTGAAGAGCAGGCTTACCTGTATAAGGACGGCGAAGTTATCGAGCTTGGTTATGTCGGTGTCGGTACCAGTTCCGAAGCCTATGCGATCAATGAAGAGGGTGTTATCGTCGGTACCTCCAATGGGAACGCCTTTGTCTGGAGTGCTGACAGCGGTATGCTCAATCTCAATGATCTGCTGCCCGACGGCAGTGAATGGACCAACCTCTCTGTTGCCAGTGATATAAACGACCTGGGGCAGATCGTCGGCTGGGGCACGATCAACGGTGAGACCCATGCGTTCCTCATCTCCGAAATTGTTGCAGCACCGGAGCCCAAGATAATCTTTATCGTTCTGCTGATTGTCTGCGTTGCGCTCTTTAGAGTTCTGCAGGAGACCAGCAGCAAAGCCTGAAGCTAAAAAATATTTACATTCTTTTACACAAAAAAGTTGAGACCTGAAATATCAGGTCTCAACTTTTTTATGATACCATCCACCCGTGTAACACCGTCTTCTATCAGTTCATTGCATATTTACTGGCAAAAACCGGATATCCCCGCAAAACATCCCGAAAAAACTTGTATAAAATATAAAGCACACCCGGCTATTATGTCGATAAATTGGTGTTAAATATTTTTGCGTAACCCATTATGAAAGTAAAAAGATGAAATTCATAGAATTCGCACGTATGCATCTGACCTTGAATATCTCTGTATTATCAGCATTCCTGCTATCCTTTATCCTCTTTACTTCCTGCAAAGATGACAATGATTATACAGGCTCTGGTACTACCGCCGCAACGATTGAAACTCAGGATATCAGACATGATAATGAAGTAAGAGAAGAACTCTTCACTGAAATTCCTGATGAAGAGAATGAGGACGGCTCAACCACCGTGGAAAATCCGAAAGAACCGGATAGTCCGCAACTTTCAATATTTGAAGGCAAAAAAAAGAAAATAAGCCCTGAAGAACAGGCCAAGATTGATGAAGAGCTGGTCGAACTCAGAAAGAAATACAACCCGACCTATCGTATTACCCGCGGCGATCAGCTGGAAATATCCATTCCGTTCGAGCCTGACAGCCGTCAGCTGATCAATGTCCGTCCCGACGGCACACTCGGCTACCTATATGGGGTAGAGGTTAAAGCCGCAGGTCTGACCTATCCGGAACTCAAGACTAAAATTGAAGAACAGCTGACAAAATATTACTATAAGCCTAAAGTTGATATCAATGGTAAGACCTACTCAGGAAGTCAGGTATTTATTATGGGACCAATAAAATCCCCCGGAAGCCACATAATTCAGAATAATACCAAACTTCTGGACTTTCTGTCAATGGCCGGGGTACTCAGTCAGCTGCCGAGTGCCAACCTGCTCTCATACCGTAACTCACAGACCAATGATGTTGTCGATCTCAGCAACTCCTATATGATGCGTGATGGCAAGATTCTACCGATAAATTTCGAGAAACTCCTGCTCAACCGGGAAATGAAATATAATATCTATGTGCGTGCCAACGATTTCCTCTTCTTCCCGAGCTCATATCTCACCGATATCAGCAAAACAGTCTATATTATTGGAGCAGTCAATACGCCGCGCACTTACCAGTATACAACTACCACCACCTTCATGGCGGCTATCGCCGCTTCCGGCGGTGTTGATAAATACCGGGCAGACAGAAATCATCTCGTAGTTATACGTAAAAGTGCAGATAAGATTATAAATATTAATTACCTCAAGATTATTAATGGTGAAGAACCTGATATTGAACTTGAAGACCGGGATATAATCTATGTGCCAGAGCGCGGACTCTACTCGGCCTCACATTGGGCGACAACAGTCATCAGCGAGATTATCGCGCCGCTGCAGGCTATCATTCAGGCCAGCTCTGCCAGCAAGGCCATTAACATGCAGGATTACAACCCAACCTCAGACTTCGGTCCTGCAGACTCCTGGATGAAGGATACCAGCAATTAGTTTACGGATTACTGGCAGCAGAAAAATCGCCGCCCTAAACCACAACCTATGAAAGGATAAAGATGGCCAGAAACATTGCCCGTGACTGGGGTCATGAAAAGTACAGTGATGATTATCTTCAGCAGCGTCTGCGACTCTGCCGTAAACCTGAAGGCGATGACGGCATCAAGCTCGCACACGAGATGAATGAAAGCCATAGTGAACTTGTAAGCTGGGCCATGGAGACATACAATCATGATCCGAAGATTACCGGTAAGGCTCTGGATATCGGTTGCGGCGGCGGCGCTACGCTACAAGCGGTGCATAGACGTTATCCCGAGCTGAAACTCTACGGTATCGACTACTCCCGTGATATGGTCGAGCTCAGCCGGAAGAACCTGCAGGACAAAGCAGAGATAATCACCGGAAGTGTTCTGGAACTGCCATATCCGAAAGACGAATTCAGCTTTATTACCGCGGTCGAAACTACCTATTTCTGGCCCGAGATTATCAAATCTTTCAGTAACGTCTATCAGGTCTTAAACGCCGCCGGAGTTTTTCAGATTATACAGGAGATGTACGCTGATCCCACTGATGATTCCTATACAGAACGGAACGAGCGTATCGTCGCCGTCTCTGGAATGCAGTTATTCACCCCGGAAGAGCTCAAGGAGCATTTAAAAACCGCCGGTTTCAGTGATGTGGAATATACCACCAAACCGGAGAACAACTGGATTACCTACCAGGCGACTAAATAGCGCAAGAAACTGGTTTAGTCGGGGCACAGCTGCAAATTACAGAGGTGCCCCGATTTTTATATTTATCCTGAATAATGACATACACCTGACAGCGCTAGCTGCAGACTGAATGTCAGCAGTTACCAGTATATAACCCCACATCGGCATTAGCCCAGGTCCGATCAGCGCTGTACGATCTGCAGCTCATTACCTTCAGGATCCCGAAAGCTCCGTAACCTTCCCCCACCCAGAGCGGAAACGATATCGCTGCTCCAGACCACACCCCGCTCCTGCAGCATTGCTATCGCCAGCTCCAGATCCGCAACCCGCAAAGCCAGATGACTTACACCTTCAGCAAAATAGCCTCTCTCCGGTCTTGGAGAACCGTCGGTAGGCATAGCTTCAAGAAATACCCCATCCGCACCCTGCAGCAGCTTGGCTCCACCTTCGGCTTCCGACACCACTTCATAATCCAGCATTTCACAATACCACCTACAGGCCGCCTCAAGATCTTTAAAGACAATCGCCGGATGATCAACCCCAATTATAACCTTACCCATTATTAAAAGCCCTTCTGTATTATTCTTCATTAAAAATTCAGATACCGGATAGTTATCCGGTATCTGAATAAACTCTTCACCCTAAAAAAACCAGCATTATCTACATGCGTACACACGCTTTAGGTATTGATTTACGCTCATACTCAATGCGTTTATCATTTCTGAAAGCCTGTTCAATCCATGACACCGGTGCATGTTCCTCACAGAAACGCACCCCGGTCTTAGTATTAATCACCCGACAGGGTTTATGACAGTCCTCATGCGAACATTCCTGCCCGGATTCAACAAACAACAGATTTATAGCACTTGTGTTTTCCATATCTCCATCCTTGGAAATTACTTTTCTCACAATTAATTACCTTTATATAATAATTATATAGTCCGATAAAATATTTTGTCAACTCATTTTCCTACAAAATATAACGATAACATTTCATATATATAACGGTAAAAAAAGACCAAAGTTTAGCAGATATTGAAAGTATTATACCAGACAGCCAAACCAGAATCTATATTAATTAACAGCAGTCACTACTGCTAGCAACCTAATACCCTGATACTCAGCCATTATCGACTATCTCACGCGCCTTGCCGAGAATTACCGCTGCCGCCTCCTCATACTCCCGCATCAATTTTTCCTCAGCTGCCAGAGCTGTAGCACTGGCCAATTCATAATAATACCTGAATTTCGGTTCGGTACCTGACGGGCGGAGCAGTATCCAGCTTTTATCCGCGAATATAAGCTTGAGACCATCGATAATATTAATAGCTGCAATCTCCTTGGATACACCACCGACACTCACACTCTCGCCTACCTTGTACAGACGGTGCTGCAGTACCTCAACCACATTTGCCTTATATTCCTGCCAGGCTTCAATACTTACACCTTTGACATCCGCTCCAGCCTTAGCCGGATAAAAATAGCCATAATGCTCACGTAACTTATTATACTGCTCGGAAATATTGGTATCAGTACTCTTCATTGCCTCAAGAGCCAGCAGAAATCCCGCCAGCGCACACTTCTCCAGAGTATGCCCGATACAGGTAATACCATCGGACTCTTCAAATGCCAGTATGACCTTACCCTGACTGAGCGGTTCACGGAAATTCTTGAATCCAACCGCCATCTCAAAAATTTCCTTACCCTCACGCTTGGCTATTTCCAAAGCGAAATCACTTGATGGAGCGGTACTGGCAAGTCCCCCGTCCATCCCTCTTCCCAGCATACTCGCATAAGCAATAGCACCAAAACGGTTCATATCAATATCCATGCTGGCATCGGCAAACCGGATTCTATCAGCATCCGGATCGAGAGCGACGGCCAGCGATAACCGACGATTCATAGTTTTCAACTCGGCAATAAGCGGTGCCTGATTGACCGCGCTCGGTTCGGGTTTGACCCCGTGAAAACTATAATCAGTAGCCACATGCAGACGTTTGAAGGAACCGGCAGCGGTCAACTCCTCAACTACCTCCGCTCCAAGCACCGCTTCGACATAACCGCGCGAAGAACCATGCATGAAATCCACCACCAGAGCAATCTCATTCTTCTTCTCCTTGAGCCACGCACGCAGTGCCGGCAAATCAAAGACTTTACTTTTATTCAGAACAAAATCGGTAAAAATCTTTTTAGCATCTATATCCTCATACAGCTCAAGTGCAGGCTCCGCAGTCACCGGCGAAAAATCTCCCCCCTGCATGTAGGCATTGGCTTTCTCCTCAATAAGAACCGTCAATTCAGGACCGGCAGGACCGCCATCGGCAGGATTAAACTTCAGCCCCGCATACTCCATAGGATTATGTGACGGGGTAAAATTGATTGATCCCGCAGCCGAAAGCTCGGTAACCAGAGCCGAACCGACACCGGTCGGACACTCTCCGGCAATATACATTTTTATACCTGCCGCCGCCAGTTCACGTTTCGCGATAGCAATAAACATGTCTCCCATAAAACGGTTGTCACGGAAAATAACAATCCCGTGCGCCTGCACCTCCTCAAACCCCTGATACTTGTTTACGGCCAGGAATTTAGAGGTCTGCATCATCTCAATAATACCGCGCACCACCTTGGCGACATTGAGGGTCGTAAAGTCTTCACCGATTACCCCGCGCCAGCCGGAGGTTCCGAAAACAACGGTTGTCGGAGCGGTCGCGGCACAAGCCTTCTCACCCTGAAACTCCCGCACCATATCGACTATCCGCCTGCAGGCATAAACCGTTGCATCAGAAGTTCCAGGTAGGTTATAATAACAGCCGGCACTCTTCGCCACCTCCCAGAAGGTCTCACTCTCCAGATAACCGTCGATCTCGGTCAGTACCTTCTGATCCCGTATTGCCCCGCGAACTGCCTGTGTCAGCTCTTCTTTAAATTCAGCCTTGCTCATGTTTATCCCTTATATAAATTAAACATTTATAATGCACAGGCTACTGCCCGCACCCAACGCCACAAAATCACAGTATAAAATCAGATAAAAAGATTCCACTCAACAGACAACGCCATTAAACTAAGGAATCAACAACACTCTATTTCTTATCCCCAAGTCTGCTGAGAAGTTCCAGACGCTCACTCTGAGCCTTTTCATAAAGCTCGGTAAGCTCCTCAACCTTCTGCAGCTGCTCCCGAATAAACTGATCTTTCTCGGCAGCGGTCTTTTCCAGCTCCCGTTCCTTGTCACGCAGCAGAGACTTATAACGCTCAACTTTCGCCATACCGTCCACACTCCCGAGAATCGCCCTCTCCTCTTCACGAGCCCTAAATTCGCCGATCAGAGTACGGGCTTTCATCAACTCCCAGCCCAGTTCCTTATTACTGGCAGTAAGTTCTGCCAGATGGCTCTCACGCTCACGGGCTTTACGCAATTCCACATCCAGACGGCGATGTTCTATCTGCTCCTCCATAAACGCCTTATTCAGTTCATCAATTTCAAGCGCTACTCGCTCAGCAAGTTCCGCCTTCATCTCAAGTTCGTTTACCTTGGTCACAAGTTCCCTGTAACCTTCAATACGCTCACGCAAATCATCATTTTCAGCAGCCAGTGCCGCCGCTTTTCGCTCTGATTTATCGAGGACTGCACGCAAATCATCCACTTCTGTATGCAGATCACCAAGAAATTCCGCTTCAGTCTGCAGCTCTTCAATCCTTGCCGCCAACTTTTTATTCTCCTCAAGACGCTCACGCAATTCCCACTGCGCGCTTTTTAGCTCTTCACAGGTACTGCCGAATTTAACCTGCAGCTCCTGCGCATTACCGGTAATAACCTCTTTTTCCCGCACCGTCTGCTCCTGAAGTGTGGAATAATCCTGACGCAGAGTTTCACATTCTTTACGCAATTTATCCAGAGCCATATCCTTCTCCAGATTCTCCAGCTGCACCCGATCACGCATCCGGTCAATTTCCTCATGAAGAACCGCAAGCTCTTCTTTAAGCGCCTTTACCTGTGCATCACGACTCTCAATACCCTTGATTTTATCAGCTATATCCAGCTGAAGCTGCCCGACCTGATCCTCAAATGCCCCCAGCTCCATAACACGCTCCAGCGCAAGTTCCTTGAGTGATGTTTCATTATCCAGTTTCCACTGACAGTCCTTGAGCATCTTTTCCGCTTCATTAAGACGCTGCTGAACCGCTTCCGATTTATTGGCATAAGACTCCATAACCTCGGCCTTTTCCGCAGTTAAAGCCTTATTCTGCTCTTCAAACACAGCCAGCCTCTGTTCTAACCGCTGCCGCTCTTTGTCCGCATCGGCCATACCGGCTGTATACTGCTCTTCAAGTTCACGCAGTGTGTTTTTATACTCTGTAATTCTATTCTCCAGAAGATGTACCGTTTCACGGCTCTCGCCAAGTTCCGCTTTAAGCTCTTCCTCCGAACTTAGCACCGAACCCAGCTCCTTGTTCCGGCTTTCCAGCTGATTCTGAACCTCACGCAGCTGTTTGGCCAGATTTTCCTGATGCTCTTGCAGCCCGCAATTCACAGCTCTCTCCTGGGTCAACGCCTCTTCCAGCTCTCTGGTCTTGGCCTGAAACAGTTCCTGCTCTCTAGTCTGACCATCTTTAAGAAGCTGCTCAAGTCTGGCGCGTTCCTCTTCTATCCGCTCCAGCTCACTCAACGCCTTGCGTACAGCAGCCAGCTCCAGTTCCGCCTCTTCACGCCCCTCACGTTCACGCTGAATTCCAACATGCTCCGCCTCAATAAGCGCCGCCTGCCCGGCTTCAAGCTCTTCACAGCGGTTTTCCAGAGAAGCCACAACCGCATTGAGGTTATCCACCATCCTGCCACTCGCTCCAAGCTTGTCGGTCAGCACCTCAGCCTGCTTTTCGACATCTCTCTTGGCTGCTGAGATCTTCTCTTCCCGTCCAAATGCCGCATCACGTTCCTTCTCCATCTTCAGAGAATACTCACCGGCGATACGCGAACTGTCCAATGCCTTATCACGTTCACCAATCAGATCACTGATCCGACCCTCAAGATCACCGATGCGCGCCCGGGACAGAGAATTTTCCTCCTCTGATCTGCGCAGACTATTGATCGCCTCCTGCGCATCCCGCAGCGAAACATTCTTCTTATTCTCACTGTCTTCAAGACGGCGGTGCATTTCTGCCCGCTCATTCTCAGACTGCTCAAGAGTCCGCCGCAGCTCTGTCAATTCAGCCGCCACTCTCTCCGCCTCGTTATTACGGCCATCAAGCTCGGCTTCAACCTGCTGCAGCGTACGCTCCAGCCTCTCACGTTCAACATTAGCTGCAGCCAGTTCCTTATCACAGACAACCCTGCTCTCATCCACCTCATGCGCTATAGTTTCAACCCGCTGCTGGTTTACAGCCAGAGCCTCTGTCTTTTCCGCATTCTCACGACGGAGTTCCGCGATTCGTTCCTTTATTGATTCAGCCTCATTCTTGGCACTCTGAGCCTCCTCACGCAGCCGTGCCGATTCCTCTTCAGCTCTGGCCGCAGCTTCGCGATTACTTTTTGATTCCTCCTTCGCTTTCAGAAGCGCCTCCCGATGCCTTGCGATCTCCTGCTGCAGATCAATACTGCTTACCGTACGCTGCTGCCCCGGAACCGGAGGAGCTACCGGCGCAATAGCGGCCGCAGCAGGTTCTACCGGTGGTTTTTCCGGTCTGCCAGCTTCATAATCACGGCAGATATTATACATCTGAGCCACATCGATATTACCGTCATAAAATATTCTGGCAACTCCAAGCCTTTTGACATCATCTATAAGCTGCCGGTCATCTGAATTCAGTGATACAACCAGCGGAATTCCCCGGGATATCTTTTTAATATAATTTACCAGTGAGGTACCATCATAATGCGGCAGATTGGGAGCAAGGAGTACTGCAGAAAATTCCGCAATTTCAAGACGATGCTCAACTTCAGCAATACTGGCAACAGGATTGATATGAAGATCATGATAATCGGAAAAGAGAAAATCCGCAACTATTTTGCTCATTCCCCGGTTACAGTCCTCAACCAGCAGAATTCTATATTTTTTATCGCCCATAATATCTCCACAAGAGCCAGAAAATTTCACACACAAAATCCAAACATATTGCATAGCAGTATGTTAGCTATTATAATGCAACTATATAGCATTTTAATTTTACTGTAGATATAATTTTTGTCAATGTAGATTTTAGTCCTTACTGACTGCAGGGCATCCAATTAACAATTTTTGATCAGCATCTGAGCTGGCAACCTGATACAGAAGAGAAAAATAATGACTTATGTAGGAAGAGGCGGAGAAAAACTCGAATGGGCTCTAAATGAATTTTCGGTCAACGTTGAGGGGCTGATCTGCTGTGATCTCGGCAGTAATGTCGGAGGTTTTGTTGACTGCATGCTGCAGCATGGTGCCAGCAAAGTATATTCCGTTGACACCTCATACGGAACTCTGGCCTGGACACTGCGCAATGACGAGCGGGTTGTGGTAATGGAACGAACCAACGCCCTGCATGTGGAAATCCCTGAAAAAGTAGATCTGGTTACCTGCGATGTCGGCTGGACCAGACAGGAGAAGGTTCTGCCGCAGGCAATATCCCTGCTCAAACCTGCCGGAAAGGTTCTGAGTCTGCTCAAGCCGCAGTATGAAGCGGAGAGATCCGAGATGGAAAAAGGCGGAAAGGGAAAAGTCAAAGAAGAGGCACTGAACAACATTCTGCAGCGTGTAACCGCTACCGCCAACGCCACCGGTCTCAGACTGAGCGGTCCCTCACGGGCTCCATTTCTGGGCGGAAAAGGGAAAAATCCAGAATTTTATTTTCTTTTAGAAAGTTAAAAAAAAGTTTAGCTTGACGAAAATCTGATATTGCGGTAGTTTAAATTAAATTAGAATGCTTCTGTTTCCGTTACTATTTTCCAGAAGAACCTTTTGTGAATTTACACCAGTTGAATATCAACCGTTTACACTGACAATTACAGGTTATTATCACTTATGCTTACGGAAAAAGTTTCCCAGAAAATATCCACTCTTTCTACAGATCTGGCAGTAGGAATTTCACTGAATGACCCGCAATCCTGGCAGGAACTGGCAGAATTATGTAATGATATTAATGTGGAACTGATAGCTCAAGCCGAGTTTATTCTCTCCGATATAGTTTCCAGAGCCAAAGACATACTTGAACATCTAGCCAAAAATAAACCGACAAACATTGATACCGAAGTATCACATCTGCTCAATATGGTATCGATCCTCAGCAGTGCTGCAGAGGATCAGACCTATGATCAGGCACTAGCCAGAGAGATTGTCGCCAACAGTGATTTATTCCTATCTGATCTGGAAGATATCGCCGAATCCAATAAAATAGAGCCGGCAATCGAGATTGATGAAGAATTCATGCAGGAGATTGAAGGTCGTATAGATCATTTAGAATCACTGCTCTTTAACGTGCTGGAAGACGGATGCTTTGATACCGAAGGCTGCAAAGAGATTTTTCGAGAATTCCATACGCTCAAGGGTGAAGCCGGTATTCTGGGGCTGACCGCCCTAAGCGGCTACTGGCATGGAGTGGAGGAGGTGGTTCAGGATGCGCGGTCAGGAAATCTTTTTTTCTCCAGAAATGCCGTTGATATTCTGCTCCAGCTGGTAAAAATTGGCCGAGATCTGCTCCGTAACGGCAAGCTGAACCATTCACAGCAGGAAGAATCTCAGGACGCGCTGGCTCGTCTCAATAAACAGGTTGAACAGGACAGCGGAAAGACCGGAGAAGTAAGCTCTTCAGAAGTAAAGACTCCGCTTCCAGTCAGCAGCGAATCTGCAGCGGATAATGATTTTTTCATGCCTGCAGCAGATGAGGAGACAGAAGACACTGCCGATTCCGAAGATTATCCCTTCAGTGACAGCGGTGATGAAGAAGTTACTGATGATTTCTTCACCATGGAGCCGGATGATGAAACCGCTGATTCCGGCCAGGAAAAAGAAAGTGAGCCACAACACCTTATAGCTGAGGATGTTGCAAATATAGTACCGGAAGCAACAGCAGTCTCACACCCAACTGAGGAGATACTGCCGATAGCCGAACCCAGCCTGCAGTTTGAACCGGTTACGGAGACCAACCCTGAGAGTGTAACTACTGATTCATCTCCTAAAACGAGGTCAAATGCCGGCATTGCAATTGAAGAAAAAGAGGTTGAGAGCTACTCCCTGCGCAATGTCCAGATTGAGGTTAAAAAGCTTGATGAGCTCCTTGATATTGTCAGTGAAGTCTCTCTTATAGGATCTCACCTGCTCACCAACCCCGATATAAGTGCTATAAACTCGGCAAACGGCGATCTGCAGGATCTCATGCGCTTCTGCCGCACACTCAATGACATGGCCAGCGCTTTCCGCATGACACCGATAGCGCCGCTGTTTCATCGTATCCAGCGGGCGGCAAATGATGCCTCCCGTGCTATCGGCAAACAGGTGAACATGATTCTTGATGGCCAGGACACCAAGGTTGACCGCAGTGTGGTCGAAAGATTGAGTTCCGCTCTGATGCATCTGGTAAGAAACGCTGTTGGACATGGTATAGAATCAGCGAGCAGACGCCGTGAACTCAATAAACCACCTGCCGGCAGGTTGCATCTCAGCGCCAGACAGACCGGTGCTGACATTATCATCGAGTTCAGTGATGACGGATCGGGTCTCAATATAGAAAAAATCCGCGACAAAGCCATCAAAACCGGCTGCATGAATGAAGCTGATAACCTCAAGGATCAGGAGATCCTCAACCTCATCTTCTCCAGCGGCTTTTCAACTTCCGAATCGGTTGACGGCATCTCTGGACGTGGAGTAGGCATGTCAATTGTTCAGGAATCAATGGACTCGCTGCGCGGCCGTATCGAAATAGACAACCATCCCGGTGAAGGTGCGACCTTCAGGTTACGCTTCCCCGTAGCGCTGGCGGCGGTCGAAGCCCTGCTGGTTACTCTCGGTGACAATATAATTGCCATCCCGGTACAGTCCGTGCGTGAAACCTTCAAGCTTGACAAAAATCAGCTCTCGACAGTTGAAGGTCGGGGCAACATGGTAAATGTCCGTGGCATCATCGTTCCACTCATAAAGATGTCGGAATTTCTTGGAATTGACGGCAGAAAAGATATTGATAACGGCGTGCTTATTCTTGTTGACGAAGGCGACAAACTTGCGGCAATCCTGGTTGATACCGTTATGGAAACCAGACAGGTAGTGATCCGCCAGCTCGAGGGTCAGCTCCGCGATATACCCGAAATAACCGGCTGTGCGTTGCTTAGTGACAGACAGATATCACTGGTACTTGATATCAGAAGAGTTATCGAAAACTCCTATATAGCTTCTGGTAATGCCTACTCAGATGCCGGAGCGATTAAAGCGGCCTCAGAGCGTAAGGTTGAAGTTGTGACTATCGGCTCCAACGCGGTAGGTATCATTGATTTTGTAGTCAAATCGACTAAGCCGGACGGCAGCATAAAAAATCACAAATTCGCAATTAACGCCTTCAAGACCAAAGAGTTTGTCCCGGTAACTACACTCACTCCGGTACCGGACATGCCGGCGGGTTTTGCTGGAATGCTGCTGTTGCGTGACCAGACAATTCCGGTAATGTCACTGGACATGCTGCTAGGTCTGCACAAAGACGGTCAGCGCCATAAAGAGTTCGAGAAGATTATAATTATCTGTGAATTCTCAGGAGTAACGGTTGGCTTTATTGTCACTGAGGTAAATAGTGTAAGCTATATTTCCTGGAACAATATTTCACCTCCCCCGCAGGGAGGACCGCTTATCTCACTTAACTATGTTATCGGAACGATACTTATGTCGTCGATTGATAACGCCAGTCATCACAATCAGAACTCAAAAAATCCGGAGGAGGTAGCTCTGCTGCTCGATTTTGAACAAATAGTACAACAGGTAATCAAACTCTATGATGATATCGGTGACAGCCTTTCAGAGATAACGCTCCGTAAGGATATTACCAAAATCCTGCTGGTTGAAGATTCACTGCTTATCAGGCGTGAAACCGCAAAAGCCCTGAAAAATCATAATATTGAGGTCATTGAAGCCGGAGACGGTAAGGAAGCACAGGATATACTCGAAAATCTTTATCAGCAGTCAAAAAATGACAACAAGAGCATCTTCAACTATATTGATCTGATCTTATCCGATATTGAAATGCCAAGAATGGACGGCTACAGTCTTACACAGTATATTAAGAATCATCATGACCTCAGGCTGCTGCCGGTGCTGCTGCACAGTTCGCTTACAAATGACACAATTGTCAGCAGAGCCAAAGAAGTACATGCTGACGGCTTCGTTCCCAAGTGCGACCCTGAGAAGCTTGTAGAGCATCTGAGAAAATTTATCTAGGCGGGCATTATATACAATTAATTAAATTCTATGATATGCATAATATAATAGTTGCAGCCCTATGGGCTGCAACTATTTAAATTTGTGTTAACATCCAGATTCAGCAGACATCTCTGTAATCATCTTAAGATTATATTTTTTACAGAACTGCTGATAATTCATCTCTTCTTCCTGCGGCAGCAAAGGTGAATCCCATGAAGTATTTACCCGCAGAATATAACAATTATGAAGTTCTACTGATTTTCCATCTTTTGTCTTTTTCATTTTAAAAACACCTATGATTATATCTCTGATACATTATAAAAATATATAACTAACTATTTCACGGCACCACAGACACAGCAGCAGTAACCACTTCTTCTGCCTGCAAATGTTACTCAAAATATATTCATAACAGCTTGCTCTAAACATCAGTCGTTTTTATTAAATAGTACTGTATCAGGGGTCATAACAACAGCCTTCCGCTTGGGATATGTGCCCCGTGTGGTTGCTTTATTTTGGAATTTTTGGGAAATTCCAGTGTGATGTTATGTTATGTTTTACTTCGTTTGTTTGTCATGCTATGATTTACATGGAACAGAGCACAACCCGTCAAGAAAACCTTACCATAACCCCGATACAGATACTAAAACGCAAATTTCCTACTTTTCGGCTTCCATCTTATCCAGACGTATAACCTCCACTCCGAGCATCCTGCACACCATTTCAACTTCATGTGTCACATCACCATAAACCGCATGACAGTGATTGGCATCAAACTGCTCCAGGAAAAGTTCATGACTGAATGGAAGCTTGGCAAAATTATGAGGCCATTCCTTGGTGGTTTCAGCCATCTTCTCTTCAGCAAGCTCAACCAGTTCAACCGGGAAGAGGACCATACGGTATTCACCCTTCACGCGGCAGAGTCTGGCAACAGTTGCCGCACCAGCCTTGGTCATACAGTTTACATGTGCTCCACCGCCACTATAAATATCAAGTGCAGGATACAGAGTAACATTCTTCAGATTTTCCTCAGGAACATCCGATCTTCCAGCATAATATGTTGACTGTGACCCACAGTTGCAGAATACCATAACCTCTTCTTCCGCATCCCAGTGTCTAATATCCATAAAGATCACCGGACCGCCGCTGATGGTTTTGAGTATCTGCATGGTCAGCGCGGCATCGGAATCAGCCTCACAGGCAAATACCACCGGCTCCTTGGCGCCATCCCAGTCATATGGATCATTCATAAACGCCGCACTCAGGCACTGTGTACAATAGTGACGACTCATCTCATAATGACATTTTACCCCTAGGAAGTCCAGCTTATTCTTGCGAACCAGTTCCTTGGTTGCCTCATAATGTCTTATCTGAGTCTTGAGCTTTTCAGGTGTCAGCTGCTTGCCATCATACTCAATGGATTTAACCCGCTCAGAAAGCCATTTGAACGCCTTCTCAACCTGCGCTTCAGGAATGGTCTCCGCAACACGCAGAATTTCTGACTGATCGATATGCTCGATATCAACACCGAACTGATCCATCCAGTCCTGCATACTGACAGTCGCACTGTACATTCCCAGACTTCTGCCACCTACAAGTCCGTAAGTCTGCCCTTTAAGACTGCTGACAGCATAGGCACATTTAGCAAATTCAAGATACTTCGCCAGCACTTCCGGTTCCTTGATGTCACCGGCAACCCGGAAATGATTGATACCCAAATGGTTGAGAGCACCACCGGCAGCAAGCATCGCCACCATTCCCGGCCAGTCAGGATTTAAATTTGCGGCAAGCAGCATCGGAGTACTGCTGAATTTTGCTGCAACCGCAGAGAAATTAGGAAAGCTGAAGACTCCATAAGAGAAAACCACACCATCAACATTGGACTGTGCCAGTTCATTAGCCATATTCTTGGCCAGTTCTACCGAATTGACCAGTGTTGAAGCGACCACCACCTCTACCGCCTCGCTGGCAGCCAGTGCCGCAACAATTGCATCAAGCTGAGCCTGGACAATATCCTTCAGCTCCTCATGCACTCCTTCATCACCGTCAGAAAAACCAACGACACCAACTCTCGGCTTACGAATCATATCTTTCTCCTCTAAACAGAACCAATATCATATATGAAATCACCATCTCATATTTGATAATACAACCCGGATCACTCTTTGTCAAATATTTTGTTACCACAATCTACACCAGACCACTTCCGGAACTTACACAGCGACACCTAACCACCTGCAATCAAATAATTTACAATGTGTTTACCAATGAGCGTTTTTTTCAAAAAACTATTATTTTTTTATCCCGGAAAATAACCTGTATTTTCAGATCAAGAGATCATATACTGCAAATACGTTATAAATATAACTTGACATTATCTAATAGTAAATTAAACTAGAGCGAAATCATTAATTACTGAAATACCAATACCAATATCATGGTTATCACCCGACAACCTGTTTCAGTGCAATCATTTATTTTAACAAAAGCAGTTGAAAAAAAGTTTTTTATTTCAGCATTCAGTAACTGGTCGCACCGATATTATGACCCATCCAGAGCTACCCCGAAGCACTCAAACCAGGATAGCAGCGGATTTAAGAGCAACCAAATTAACCGAGGTAACAAAATTATGCAAAATGAAAAATGTGCGGTTCCATCTGTTGAAAGAACGATAACCATTCTGGAATTTTTGGGCGAGCAGTCTACTCCGGTAAGCATGAAAGAACTTTCAGGATCACTAGGACTACCCAACGCATCGGTATTCAGAATTGTAAAGTATCTCGTGGGTGCAGGATACGTTTGCGAACATCAGGGAACGCTGACAACTTACAGCCTGGGCATAAAAGTCTTACAACTGGCACAAAAAGCCAGCCACCAGATAGATATCAGCCGGGTATCCAAGGATATTATGCTAAATCTGGCTGAAAAATCTGCCCAGACCTGCCAGCTGGCAGTGCTCTCAGCTGAAAAGATCATGTATATCGACCAGAGTCTGCCATCTTCATATCCAGTCAGTATTATCGCACCCCTGCACACCCCGATGACAGCCAATCTCAGCGCTACCGGCAAGGTGCTCTATGCTTTTTCCGACAAAGCGGAGCAGGAACGACTGCTCAAGCATCTGATTTTGGAGAAGAAGACCGATAAGAGTATCAGCACCAAAAAAGAATTTATTGAGAGCTTGCCGGCAATAAGAAAAGCCGGTTATGCCACCGATATCGAAGAGTATGCTCTAGGCATAGGCTGTATCGGCGCCCCGATTTTTGACCACACCGGCAGAGTAATTGCGGCAATAGGCCTTACCGGACATATCGCCGACTACACCGACCACAAACAGTTCGCCAAAATAAAAGCGCTGTCTATCGCAGCCGGTCTGGAAATTTCAACCCGGCTTGGTTATCAGCGTGAGTCATAAAAGCGAGAAGCGACATTCAACTGATACCGAAAATAGCAATAAAAAAATCGGCTAACCACTTGCAATCACCGTACTTTATCGCTATATTTATATCTCTTAACCACTTTAATAACCACCACAGAAGCAGGTTATTGCCCTTCAACATGCAATAAGTCCTTCTGTTATAACAAATTAAGGAATCCTATGAGTGCTACTAACACTCCGCTGGGGAACATTCGAAATATCGGCATCATTGCTCACATTGATGCTGGTAAGACGACTACTACCGAGCGAATTCTATATTATTCAGGTAAAGAGCACCGCATGGGCGAGGTCCATGAAGGTACTGCCATTATGGATTATATGCAGGATGAACAGGAACGCGGTATTACCATCACCTCTGCAGCTACTACTTTTTTCTGGCAAAAGCACCAGGTAAATCTTATCGATACCCCGGGTCACGTTGACTTCACAGCAGAAGTTGAGAGAAGTCTCCGTGTTCTTGACGGTGCCGTTGCTGTTTTCTGTGGTGTCGGTGGTGTAGAAGCACAGTCAGAAACCGTCTGGCGGCAGGCTGACCGCTACCATGTTCCCCGCGTCGCTTTCATTAATAAACTTGATCGTTCAGGAGCCGAAGTAGAGCATGTGCTCCATGAAATGCGCGAACGCCTAGCCGCACACCCTCTGCAGCTACAGCTGCCTATCGGTCTGGAAGATGAATTCAAAGGTGTAGTGGACATTATAAATATGACCCAGATCATCTATGACGATGAGACCGGAGAGACCTTTACAACCGCAGCCATTGGCGAAGAATATCTGGAAGAAGCGGAACTCCATCGTCTGCACCTGCTGGAAACAGTGGCCGAATCCGATGAAGACCTCATGGAAAAGTATCTTACCGAAGACAACCTAAGTGTGGAAGATATCAAAGCCGGCATCAGAAAACTGACCATTGCGCGGAAGATAACCCCGGTTATTCTCGGTTCTTCCCTGCGCAACAAGGGTGTACAGCCACTGCTGGACGCTATCGTTGATTTTCTGCCGTCCCCCAAGGATGTTCCGGAAATGACCGGACACGATCCTGAAGACCACAGTAAAATTTTCAGTTGCAAACCTTCACGTAAAGAACCGCTTTGTGCACTGGCATTCAAAATAACCGATGATCAGCATGGTCCTCTGACCTTCCTGCGTATTTATTCCGGGGAACTCAATGAAGGTGACCGGGTTATTGTAAGCTCATCAAAGCGCAAGGAACGCGCCAGCCGCATCTGGCGTATGCATGCCGATCACCGGGATCGCGAAAAAATTGTGGGCCCAGGCGAAATTGTTGGTGTCAGCGGTTTCAAATTTGCAGCTACCGGCGACACTATCTGCGCCGAAGATTCACAGCTTATCGAACTTGAACCACCAAAGTTCCCGGCAACAGTTATCAGCATGGCGGTTGAACCGCGAAGCAATGACGATCGTGACAAGCTTATGGAGGTATTACAGAAACTCTCCAGAGAGGATCCGACCTTCAATTACCGTACAGATGATGAAACCGGTCAGCTTATTCTTTCCGGTATGGGCGAACTGCATCTGGATATCATCGCCACCCGTATTACCCGCGACTATAAAGTTGCCTGCAACACCGGCAACCCGCGTGTTACTTATCGTGAAGCGGTTATCGGCAAAGGCAAAGGCTGCGGTGAATTTGAACAGACTATGGGCGGCAAGGAGCATTACGCCAAAGTTGAATTGAACGTCAGCAGAATCAGCAGCAGCGAACCGGAACTGAAGATAAGCGCTCCCGAGAGTGTTATCAATCCACACTCACATCAGGCGATAACCGACGGTTTCAATGGCGGCTGTATTTCAGGTCCGCTCGGCGGTTATCCAATTATCCAGATAGCTGTAGATGTCACCTCAGGTGCGACCAGAGAGGGCTGTGAAAGCGAGGTTGCCTTCACCGCGGCTACTGAAGCGGCGATGCGTGATGCCATCAGCAAAGCCGGTGCCGAACTCATGGAACCTATCATGTCACTTGAAGTAACCACCCCAGATGAATTTATGGGCGGCATTATTCATGACCTGAATGGTCGTCGCTGCGAAATCCAGGAGATCGGAGACCGCGGCAATATGAAGGTAGTTCATGCCAAAGCGCCACTTGCTGAAATGTTCGGTTACGCCACCGTTGTGCGTGGTCTTTCAACCGGACGTGCCAGCTACAGTATGGAACCTTTTGCTTTTGCACCTGTTCCCCGCAAAAAGTGGTCGGATATTCTGGGATATGATCCTGAATAATAATTTTATCCGGCAGTTATCTGCCGAGAAAGTAGAATAATTATGATATTTAAACGGTCTTTGGCTCTGCTCATAATCGCAGCAATACTTCTGGTTAGCGGCTGCGCCGCAACACCGGAAGCGACCTCTGTTTCAGTACTCCCAGAGCCGGAAGTTGCCAAAGCAGAAGCAAAAGAGGCACTGCGAAACTGGCAGACACTGCTGGAGACCGGTCAGAATGCAGAGTTCATCAAAGCCAGCATGCCGGAAGAAGTCTACGAGATGTCGGTAACAGAGGACGGAACTTTGAAGGAAGAGGTTACCGATAAGCTAAGAGCGTTTGCTCCCAGAATTGTCAATGCTCTCAACGAGGCGCAGTTTATCCAGCCTGAGATCGCAGGGGACAATGTAGTATTTACCTATAATGACATACACAGCTCAAACGGTTTCTTCAAAGATGAAAAAATCTACCTGAGCAAGAGCAATGGCCACTGGTATTTTAACGGCCAGATGCTGCAGCAGGTTGCTGAACCGCAATAGAGGCAGAAGTATTATTAATAAATTATTATTGTTAAGGTAATTTAGATATAAATTAAGTAATTTGATTTGTTATTTTTTTAGGAGATTATAATGGCAAAAGAAACATTCCAGAGAACCAAGCCACACATCAACGTTGGTACAATTGGTCACGTTGACCATGGTAAGACAACAACAACAGCGGCTCTTACATCAGTATCTGCTCACCTTTACGGTGGTGCGGCTATTGCTTATGATGAAGTTGCTAAGGCTTCTGAATCACAGGGTCGTCGTGATGCTACCAAGATTCTTACTATTGCTACTTCACACGTTGAGTACGAATCTGAAAACCGTCACTACGCTCACGTTGACTGCCCAGGACACGCTGACTATGTAAAGAACATGATTACCGGTGCGGCTCAGATGGACGGTGCTATTCTTGTTGTTGAAGCACCATCAGGTCCTATGCCACAGACTCGTGAACACATCCTTCTTGCACGTCAGGTAGCAGTGCCAAAGGTACTTGTTTTCCTTAACAAGTGCGACCTGATGGAAGGTGAAGAAGAGCTGGTTGAACTGGTTGAGATGGAGATCCGTGAACTGCTGAACAAGTATGATTTCCCAGGTGACGATCTTCCAATCATCAGAGGTTCTGCGCTTAAGGCAATTGAGAACCCAGCTGACGAGACCAGCGGCATCAAGCTTCTTCTTGATACCATGGACGACTACTTCGATATTCCAGAGCGTGAAGATGACAAACCATTCCTGATGCCTATCGAGGACGTATTCAGCATCAAGGGTCGTGGTACAGTAGTAACCGGCCGTGTAGAGCGTGGTACTATCAAGATGCAGGACAAGGTTCAGATTGTTGGTCTGGGTGTAACTCAGGATACAGTATGTACCGGTGTTGAGATGTTCCAGAAGACACTTGACAAGGGTGTTCCAGGTGATAACCTTGGTGTTCTTCTTCGTGGTATTGAAAAGAGCGCGGTAAGCCGCGGTATGGTGCTTTGTGCTCCAAACAGCATTACTCCACACAAGAAGTTCAAGGGTGAGGTATATGTGCTGACTTCAGAAGAAGGTGGTCGTCACACTCCATTCTTCAACGGTTACCGTCCACAGTTCTACTTCCGTACTACCGACGTGACTGGTAAGGCTATCCTTCCAGAAGGCGTAGAGATGGTAATGCCTGGTGATAACATCACTATGGATATTGAGCTGATTGATGCTATCGCTATGGAAGAGCAGCTGCGTTTCGCTATCCGTGAAGGTGGCAGAACCGTTGGTTCAGGTGTTGTAACTACAATCCTCGAATAGTAAAACTTTAAAATTTTCTGCAGGGCGGCAGAAGCAGAGTACTTCCCGTCCTGCAGTGCATTTATTTCAATATAGAAATATTGCACTTTTTTAACCGTCTCTAGTCAAAACTGGGATTGCACTGCAATAACTGACAACGAGAGACACAACATATTAGGAGATTAATATGGCGGAAAAGATTCGCATCCGCATGAAGGCTTATGATCACGATATCCTTGATTCATGGAGCAAGAAAATTGTCGAAGCAGCTAAGAGTACAGGAGCCCGCGTTGCCGGTCCTATTCCACTTCCTACCCGCATCGAAAAATACTGTGTGCTGCGTAGTCCACACGTAAACAAGAAGAGTCGTGAACAGTTTGAAATCCGTACACACAAGCGGGTAGTCTACATTACTGAATTTTCACCATCTACTATAGATGTAATCAGTAAGGTTATTCCACCTCGCGGTGTAGACCTCAATGTTAAGCAGTTCTCATCCTGAGTCGTTTCCGGATAAATCCGTTTTACAACGTCAGGAATATTAATTATATAACTGTATTGAGTATTGCTAACAGGTATTGCAGTACTCTACGCAATACCGCAACTCTATTAATATTTATTACCGCTGATTCGTTCAGCGAAAGGAGGCAAATATGTGGCGAGGAATTCTAGGTAAAAAACTGGGAATGACTCAATTCTTCACCGAAGATGGAAAGCGTGTTGGCGTTACTGTTCTCGAAGCAGGCCCATGCCCGGTTCTTCAGGTTAAGACTCAGGAAACAGACGGCTATGACGCTATTCAGCTCGGCTTTGATGAAAAGAAAGAGAAGAACAGCTCCAAGGCTATTATCGGTCACTGTCAGAAGACTGGCAACAAACCACTGCGTTTCATTCGCGAAATCCGTCTGCGCGAAGCAAAGCCGGAGATTGAAGCCGGTCAGGTTATCACTCTCGAAGGCTGGGATGATGTTGCAGAGATCCAGGTTACCAGCAAGAGCAAAGGTAAGGGTTTCGCCGGTGTTATGAAGCGTTTTAACTTCCGTGGTCTGTGTACTACTCATGGTGTTAAGACCAACCACCGTCACGGTGGTTCTATCGGTTCACTGACTCCAACCCGTACCGTACTCGGTACCGAGATGCCAGGTCAGATGGGTAATGCCTGGGTAACTCAGAAGGGTCTTAAAGTCGCTAAAATTGACACTGAAAAGAACCTTATTCTCGTACAGGGTTCTGTACCAGGAGCAAATGGTGCACATGTAATCATTCGCCCTGCTCAGCCATACGTACCAGGTGTCTAAGCTCTCAGTATTTACTGCGAACTCATTTTAAAAACCCTGCTTCTTTATGGAGCAGGGTTTTTAAATTAACTACCACTATTCTCCCTGACACAATCCTTGCAATAATAAGTATTAAAAGTACAATCTATTACAATAATCCATATTCAGATACTGGAGAAAATAATGAACAAAGTGATTTCACCATGCGGTCTCGATTGCTTCAACTGTAAAGTTTACAAGGATAATGTAACACCAGAACTCCAGGAAATACTCACGGCCGACACACCTTTCGCCGCTGCAGATATAAGCTGTGAGGGCTGTACCCGCGAGCATCTCTGTATCTCACTGGAACTCCAGGGGAAAGACTGCAAAACACGCGACTGCGCTCACTCCAAGAATATCAGCTACTGCTTTGAATGCAGCGATTTCCCTTGTCCACTGCTGATGCCAACCGCAGACGGTGCAGCGACATTCCCACATAATACCAAACTGTATAATCTCTGCCTGATGCAGAAACTCGGAGTTGAACAATGGAGTGAAATCGCCGCCGATATCAACAGCAAATACTTCAACACCAGCTTCGAAATCGGGAAAGGTACAGCTGAATAACCAGCACACCCTGGCACGGTAAAAAAAGTCTCGAATATTATTATGTAAATTAGTTTGAAATGCTGTCCATTAAGTCAAGATCAGCAAGAAAAAGCACCGGCATTAAAGCAATATACTATAAATATCAGCAATTGGTGCAGACCATATTACGCCCATTATTCTTGGCATTATATAACGCCTTGTCGGCCCGTTCGATCAGATTTTCCGGAGAGTCGTTTGCCATAACCATACTCACCCCCATACTGGCAGTTATACCACTGGTACAGCGAAATTCATAGAGCTCGATATAACGACGCAGCTTCTGCGCCACACCCTGTATATTTACCCTGTCAGTCTCTGGACAGATTATAAGAAATTCTTCGCCACCCCAGCGCCCTATTACATCCGTACTCCTGGTATTGCCACGAAGAATAGTTGCCAGCTCGACCAGAACTTCATCACCGATGCGATGCCCGTAACTGTCATTGATAGACTTGAAGTGATCGATATCCAGCAGAATAATACCAAATTCATGGCCGAAACGCTCAAACCGGTTTATCTCTGAAAGCAATGACCGGTCCAGCTTTGTACGGTTATTCAGACCTGTCAGTTTATCGGTAATAGCCAGCTGCTTCAAAGCAATATTCTTTCTTTCAAGCTCCTCCTTGAGAGCGCTTAATTCGGTATTACGAACCAGAAGAGCCGAATTGGCGGCGGTCAGACTTCTATTGTACCTACGGGCTGAGACAACATTATAGAGTAGCAAACACAAAATAACCAGTATCACACCGCCGATTTTCCAGAGCAGCCCCCAATTCATAACATACTGCAGATCGACAACATACCAGCGCCGCATTATCTGATTTCTGCTCTGCTCATCAACACTGGCAATAACCTTATTCATAATCTCCCGCAGAAGAACCTCATCCTTACGTACACCCATTTGGAAGTCCACATGCATGCCGGTCTGCACAATAATCTTCACCGCACTCAACCCCGATTCACGTATTCCACGGGTCACTCTAAGCAAAGGCCCGACCGCAGCATACAGCGAACCGTCTTCAACCAGATTGAGCACCTCGGTCAATGACGCTGCAGGCTCCCAGTCAATCTGCGGATAACTCCGTTCCAGAAGATTCCGGTATGGAGCATCAGCAACAATTCCAACCCGCTTACCATCGAGTGAATTCATACCGTCAAGATAAATAACATCACTGCCCGCTACGATTACAATATTATCAGACATATACTTGTCGGTGAAATTCATTGTCTCGCGCAACTCTCTGTTTGCATTCACAAATGATAGAAGATCACAAGCACCGCTGTTGACAGCCGCGACCGAATCCTGCCAGCTGTCAGTAGGCACAATCTGAACCGGAACCGGCAGCGCTTTTCTGAAAATATCAATAAAATCGGCCGCCACTCCCTGATAACCCTCAGCAGCAGTATACTTTTCATACGGCATATAATCCGGATGAACACAGAGCTTGAGCACCCCTTTTCGGTGCAGATAATTCTCCTCTTCCGCGGTGAATATTATATTACGCGCATTCTTCCGCTCATCAAACTTCAGCCATTTATTCTGCAATTCCAGCAAAGTCTGATGATCAATATCTACCATGGCTTTAGAAATAATACGCTGCAGTATCTCCCAGTCCTTCCTGACACCAATACTAAGATTAAAATACTGCTCACCCGCCAGATGGACTTCAGCGGAAACACTAAGGTTACTAAACATATGCTTACGTATGAGATAATCAATTACCGCCAGCTCACCTACCGTAGCATCCGCCTGTTTATACGCTACGGCTTTGAGCGCATCAATTATATCATTAACCTCCAGAATTTTAACCCCAGGATAATCATGTTTGATTATATCTTCATAAAAGAATCCTTTCGGGATCGCAATAACCCCACCCTCAAGCTGCCCGACACTCAAGATAATATTGTCTTTATTGCTGACTATGACTGTAGGATTGGAAACATATGGCTCGGTAAAGCGGATATAATCCCGCCTGGATTCCGTATTGACAATATTCAGCATCACATCCAGCTTCTTATCCCTGATCATGCCAAGGAAATCATTCCAGGTCGGACCGGTTACATACTCCACAAAGAATCCTGCCTTACGGGCAATGAGATTCATATAGTCTACAGAAAAGCCTTTTGGAACATTATTTTCGTTGAAATTGAATGGCGGCCAGTTCAGCTCATTATGGACGCGTATTACTCGATGTTTAGCAAGGAACTGCTCCTCTTCAGCAGAAAGATTGAGCGGATTGAACATATCACTATTCTGCGCACACCACTTCTCTTTTAATGAAAAAAGTTCCTTATAACTGAGCGCCGAAATAGCTTTATCAAAGGCGCTGCGCAGCTGCGGCCAGTCATCCCTGACAGCGATCCTCGACCTGGCATCAATATCACCCTTGAGCCTGAGTTCCCCGGAAATCTTGAGCATGTGCAAACCATTGTTAACTATAATATGCTGCAGTACCAGACCGGTTCCGACCGTTGCCTCGGCCTTGCCATCAGCAACAGCCAAAAGATTCTCCAGCGCACTGCGGGTCGGATACAACTTAATTTCAGGGTAAAAACGTTTGAATACCTCTTCATGCCAGGATCCATGCACTACCGCAAGAGTTTTACCCTTCAAAGACTCAAGGTTGGTATAAGAACCACTGACTCTGCTGACAATAGATGGATACTCATTGATAATCGGCGCCGTAAAAATTGCAAATTTGTTACGCTGCGGTGTCTGAACCATATTGGAGATAACATCCAGCTGTTTGGTTTTGAGCTGCTCAACAAACTCATTCCAGATAGGTCCGGAAATAAATTTCACCTCAATACCAAGTTTATGCGCCAGAATTTTGATCAAATCCACAGTAAAACCCTGTGGTTTACCTTTGACATTAAAATTGAACGGAGTCCAGTTCTGCTCATTATGAACTCTGATTACCGGATGATTCCGGATAAATTCCTTCTCATCACGGCTTAATTCGATATCATGATTTGTTTTGTAGCCGCTATCCAGCCATTTATCCTTTAGCGACATCTCTTCTTTAAAGGTCACACTGCGGATAGCTTTATTCAATATACTCTGCAACAGAGGCCAGTCATTTCGAATTCCAATCCCCGCGAAATACCGTTCCACCGCCTGCAATTTCGCCTCTCCAGCCAATTTTATACCGGTAAAATTACTATCATGCCAGATCGCTTTGAGAACGACCGGATTACCAACGGTACCATCAGCCTTACCCAGAGCCACTGCTTTAACCGCTTCAACATTATTTGCCACCGGCAAAATATAAATATCCGGATAATTCTGGCGCAGAGCTTCTTCATACCACTGACCCTTAACCACCGCCACAGTCCTGCCTGACATATCCGACAAACCGGAATAATCAGCGTCCTGCTTGATCAGAACCGCCGGAATAAACTTGATAATCGACTCAGTAAATAAAACTGCTTTCTCCAGACCACTGCTGCGAGCAAAATTTGGAATGATATCGATATCATGCCGCTTGAGCATCTCGGTAGCTTCTTCCCAGCTGGGACCGCTAACATATCCGAATTTGATACCAATTTTTTCACCCAGCAGCTCCAGATAGTCAATGGTATAGCCCTGCGCTACACCATGTCGAAAATAATTGAAAGGCATCCAGTAACGGTCATTATAAACCGTAATCAGCGGATGCTGCTGGATAAACTCTTTCTCCTGTGGTGTAAAATCCAGTTCCTCCGCCAGAGAGACCGCACCGGTAAAAAGAATAATAAACAACAGCAGAACCCAGAGTTTTCTGCTTATTCCAATGAAATAATTTCTACCGATAGACCCTGACCGCCTTATAATATCCATAAATATCCTAAGATATTACCAAAATATATATAATAAGCATACATCACCGTCTGAAATCAGACCTTGAGAACACTCATAATTTTAACAGATATTATAATAGTTTAATAACATAAAAAATTATCTCAAGTAGTTTTATTAATTAGATATAGAAGTACCGGGACCACTTTTCCGCAGTCCCGGTAAATATTGTAAGCCAATGATAAATATAATCATTTCCGTACAAGTACAAAGCCACCGACGACAGCGGTAAATGGAGCAACAGCTACCAGCCCGAAACTGCCGACCAGAGTCTTCAATACCTCAGCCGCCACATAAATAAAATTAAATGTTGCACCTAAAGGTATACCCTGAGCAAAGAAGGCCATCAGCATGGTAACATAACCTCCAGAATAAGCCAGAAGCAAGGTTGTAGTCATTGTTCCCACAACCGAACGCCCTACCCGTATGCCGCACCAGATCAGTTCTTTTCTGCCGATCTCAGGATTTTCATTTACAACCTCGCGCATACTGGCAGCCACATCCATGGCCAGATCCATTACCGCCCCTGAAGACGCGACAAATACCCCGGCCATAAAGATATGAGTCAGATTAAGGTGGCTGTATCCGGCATACAGCAGTGTCTCCGCAAAAGGCATTACCGCACCATGAACATGCAGTTTAGTAGTAAAGATTATTGCCAGAATGCAACTGGTAAATACACCCAAAAACGCACCAATGAATGCAGTAAGCCCAATACGGCTGATGCCTCCGACCAGGAAAATAATTACCGCACACAGAATAGTAACCGCAACAAGTGCAAACCACACCGGCTCAACCCCGGCGAGAAGCTGCGGAATCATCACCCGCCAGATAAGCATCCCGGTAAAGACAAATGACAGTAAGGCCTTGATTCCGGTAATTCCCCCGAAAAGAATCAGCAACCCGGCAAAAAGACCGAACAGCAATAATTCAAATCCAAGACGATAATGCGCCTGCGGATTGACAAAAACCACCTCACCCTCACTATTCACAGTAAGTATCACATACGCGGTATCACCTGGTTTAAAGAGCTTATCTCGATCCAGCTGCCCCAGAAGCTGATTATTGGCATAATACTCCTTACCGGCAAACTTTCCACCATCAATGCGTACCGTTATCCGCTGCTCACCTTTGAGTATCAGTCCATAATTAGTAATTTCCGAATTATCCACGTCAACAATAGTTGCAGTGCCTCTAATTGCACCATTATCCCTATGATCAAATTTATTCGGCAAAAAATATAATCCTACAGTCAGAATAATAAAGACCACCAGCATTATAAGATCTTTTTTATATTTCATAATCATCATCTTCTAATAAAATAAGAGTGGACAAGTGACACAGCACAAGTCCACTCCTGAAATTCAAGATAGATATGCGACTAGTTCTGCACACCCATTGCATTCATCATTTTCTTGGCCACATCAATATTATCATAACTGCCGTTGAAACTTGTCTCATTTACACCGATAGCTGAGGTTGAAACCGGCACTCCAGTATGCTTATAAGAGGTCCAGGCCAGTCCCGCTTTCTGATTCAACAGATGTGTAATAGTAACCGCAAGAGGATTATACTCACCGTAGATCAGATACTCCTGCTTATTTTGCTTCCAGTCATCGTTCATACTGCGGTCAAAAGCCTCTTTAAGATCAGCGATTTCATAATCAGCAAGTACCGCCGGATCCTTCTTATCCCCACTGAATTTCAGACCAAATTCATCAGTAATAATTTTTTTCATATCTTCAAATGTACCATTGGACTTTTTGAATTCTTTCATAGTCACATCGGTAAATTTCTGAAAAGACTCTTTCTGATTTCCAAGTACAGCAAAGTGTGAAGCATACTTTGTTCCGGCAAAACCAAGAGTCAATCCACCACATTCATGGTCTCCGGTTACGACAATAAGCGTATCATCAGGGTGTTTCTTATAAAAATCGAGCGCCACCTTTACCGAATCATCAAAGGACTTGGTATTCAGAATCGCTGCCGTTGCGTCATTTGCATGGCAGGCCCAGTCAATCTTACCGCCTTCGACCATCAGAAAGAACCCTTTATCATTATCCAGCATCTCGACAGCTTTGGCGGTAAATTCAGGAAGAGTGATATCGTTCTCTGTCATATCCATAACATATGGCAGAGCTTTTCCATCCTGCAACCAGGCATTCCAGGCGATAACCTTACCGTCACCTGGCTTAAGTGCCATAAATTCGGCCTTATTATCTATAACCTTAAAACCATTCTTCTTGGCCTCAGAAATAGCATCGCCTAAAGGCTTCTTAGATTTTTTACCGGTTGGATCTTTCAAACCACCACCGGCAAAAAAATCAAAACCGGAATCAGCTAACGCCATATCAATTTCATGGTACATCTCTCTGGTTTTAACATGCGCATAAAAAGCAGCAGGAGTAGCATGATCAACAGAAACGCTCGAAACGATGCCAACCTTCATTCCTTTATCTCTGGCCATCTCCGCCATGGTTTTCAATGGCTTGAACTCTGGATCAACCCCAATGTAATTAATATTTGTCTTATGGCCGGTAGCAAGCGCAGTAGCAGAAGCAGCAGAACCGGTAATAAAGCGGTCGTTAGCGAATGTGGTGGTAATACCCTGCGCCGGAAGTGAATCTATGGCCAGTTTCTCGCCCAGATACGCCGCAGTAGCAGCACGCTGAGGAATTCCCATTCCATCACCAATAAAGAGAAAAATATACTTGGCAGTTTTTTCTGCGGCTCTGGCTGAACCGGCAAAAATACCAGACAGCATGCAGACAGCGAGCGCACACACCGCAATGATTCCAATACGTCTGTTCATCTTACTTCTCCTAAAGTTATTCCCTAATTATCTAAAATAAACACCAGACCATAATATGCCTTGAATTTGAATATAATTAGCCGGCAACTCAGATACAAGTTAGAATACAATTGGGAATGTTAGGAGATTTATCGCGTATTGTTAGGATAGTATTCAACAGCTGATAACTGCTTTGACTGTTAACGCTTAGAGAGTTCATACTTTATTAACATCACTGAAAAATAATACAAAATTCAGATATATGGCGATCTGCAGCCTATAGGATATCCTGAAAGATACCGGCTGACTTCGGTTTTAACCTTTTGCTGAAGGACGTTACCGCCTTCACCAAGATCGAAAAGAATGGTGTTTATCTGCTCCTGCAACTGATCAGCAAGAACTTCATCATGAGTCACAAGTGCTTTTTCAAGCTTTACATACAGCGCCGGAGCCGCAACGGCCGCACCTGAGATAAAGCCGACCGCACCGGCACGAAAACATCGGCAAATACGCCTATCAGCACCACAAAAGTATTTACTGCTGGCAAGCATTAGATCCGATTCACGCATCGTATCAAGAACATAGCATTCAGGAATTTTACGCAGTACTGATTTATTGATAATATTCGAGGTACAACGGGGGTTATTATAAACCGTCATGGTAAGATTATTACTCTCAGCGGCCTCATACAGCTGCCTGAAATACCGTTCCAGAACCGAATCAGCTATTCCCACCGGCACCAGCGGCGGTAAAGCCAGAACGCCATCAGCCCCCATCGCTTCTGCAATTCTTATATGCTCCACGGATTCAAAGAGTGAGAATGAGGTGACATTATAAGTTATATACCCGGGAAAATACCTGCTGGCAGTGACCAGCAGCTCAATACGCTCCTCATGAGTCAGCAGATAAAATTCCCCCGAAAATCCACCGAGAAAGATGCGATGCACCCCATGTTCATGAAGATACTGCAGATGCGCAACAAACGCACCTTTATCAACACTGCCGTCAGCTGCAAACGGCGTGGTGACCGCCAGCATAAAGTTCTTCAGCCCCACTCTCGAGTATTCACCGCCAAGAAGTGAACTATATTTATTGAAGAGTGAAGAAGACATACTCTCGAGAGTCAACCGGTAATCACTCTCACAATACAGATGGATATCAGCAAATTTTTTAGACGAAGCCCCATACTCCTCAAACTCACGAATATTACTATGCAAGAAGGTCGCAACCGCTTTTTCCTTATCATACTTCTTCTCATCAAGGTCACGGACAATGCGGGTATAAAGCTGTGTCTGCCAATCAGAATCAATAAAAATGCTGAAATCAATAAATTCAGCAAACTCTTTATAGGTACTTACTTCACCATCAAGTATCACATAACTGCCGGGAGTGAACATTTCAGTTCTGTCTGCGCTGCCGGTAGTATAATTATATACCGGTTTTTCAATACTCTCTCCTCGTGCAAGACAGGCAAAATGCTTTACCAGCAGCTCCATATTATTAGCCTTGGGATGCGCCCCGAAAATATTCAGCGCCGCCCTGTCCTCGCGCGGTGTTTTATAATCATCAAGTTTGAGAACAGCGGATTCAGGGAGCTTTACACTCAGTTCTTCAGAAAAAGTTGACTTCCCCGTACCGCCAGGCCCGCCGACCACGACCAGTACCGGATCTGATCTATCTACAAATTCCGCAGTAATTATCGAACTTACAATATCAACAACATCAGCGCGCAATCTGTCTTTACGACTGCATTGAATATGTATTTTCTGACCGTGCATAAAAAGGCAGACTCCCAAAATTTTTAAACCAACAGCATATACACAAAAGATAAGGTCAGATATCTGAAACAGACACCTGACCTTAATATAACTATTTTACCCAAAGTAGCAACAGGTTAATCAACCAGAGCCGCCATCTCCTTGAAATTTTCCTTGAGCGAGCGATAAAGCTTCTTATACATCGGATGCAGTTTTGCATAAACCTTGGCAACTTCCGGATTAGGTTCGGTGGTTGATGTTACCTTGATTACAGCTTCACAGGCTTCCGGCACACTGCTCCAGACCCCAGCACCGACACCGCCGAGAATCATCGCCCCATAGGCACTACCAGCAGTTGAACTGGTAAGCGCTGTTGTACAGTTATAGATATCTGCCTGCATCTGCGCCCACATTGGCGATCTGGCACCACCGCCTGACAGACGTATCTGTGAACTCTCAACTCCAAGTTCACGCATAATTTCAACCGTATCATTCATCGCATAAGTTGCTCCTTCCATAACCGCACGCGCCATAAATGACTTGGTATGACGTGGAGTAAGCCCGATAAAGCAGGCTCGAGCATAAGGATCATTATGCGGAGAACGCTCACCGGTTAGATAAGGGAGGAAATAAAGCCCTTCACTTCCAGGGGCTACAGCCTGCGCTCCAGCGACCAGCAGCTCATACGGGTCACAACCGAGTTCTTTCGCTTTAGCCACCTCTTCACCGCCAAGGGTATTCCGGAACCACTGGAATGAACCTCCGGCAGCGAGAATACAGCTCATCATATGCCACTTGCCTGGTACCGCATGACAGAATGTATGAACCCTTCCCTGCGGATCGGTCTGCACCTCATCGGCATGAGCAAATACAACTCCGGAAGTTCCCATCATCGCTGAAATAATACCGGTCTTGACGATACCGTTACCAACAGCACCTGCAGCCTGATCACCGCCTCCCCCTGCTACCGGGGTGCCTTCAGGAATACCCAGCTGCTCAGCTACCTCTTTAGTTACTCTACCGCTGACCTCCTGACTTTCATAGACCTTTGGCAAATTAGCAATATCTATATCAAGTTTACCGAGAAGTTCCTTACTCCAGCAGCGGTTCTTAACGTCAAGCAGAAGGGTTCCAGACGCATCAGATACCTCTGTTGCATATTCACCTGTAAGTTTATAACGGATAAAATCCTTTGGCAGCAGCATCATGTCAACCTTCTCATAGATTGCAGGTTCGTTATTGCGTACCCAGAGAATTTTAGGAGCGGTAAAACCGGTAAGAGCCGGATTGGAGACCATTTCCAGAAGGTTTGACAGACCGCCGGCCTTGTCGGTAATCTCTTCACACTCTTTAACTGTCCGCTGATCATTCCAGAGTAAAGCTTTACGTAGGACATTACCGCCCTTGTCCAGGCATACCAGACCATGCATCTGACCTGAAAGCCCGATACCGACAACCTCACTGCCGTCAATACCCGCTTTTTCAATAGCTTTTCTGGTGGATTTCACCGCCGCCTCCCACCAGTCAGCCGGATCCTGCTCACTCCATCCTGGCTTTGGTGAGTAACATGGATACTCAGCTGTAACATCGGCAAGGATGTCGCCATTTTCATTACACAGGATGGTTTTTGTACCGCTTGTCCCATTATCAATTCCGAGAATATAACCCATTATTTTCCTTTCATAAACTGCTTTTTTCCATTACGAAAACGTTTGCGCAACGAATTTCTTTCAGTATACCACATAGTTTTTATTATTCTAATAATAAATTGAAAAAGATATTTCTTTTTGTTTTGTAACCAAAGTACCAATCATCTTAACCGCAAGGATTTATTGCAAATTATTCCCTTTAAAAAATTTTTAATACGACTATAATTTAACTTAAAAATTGAAAAAAAAGATGCAAAATACCCTCTTATCTGTACAATGAAGATATTATGTGTATTAAATTTAATTATTATACTCCAAGAACTCGTCTGGAGATAATGATCAGTGATATACAAGGATAAACCAATACTATGAATGAGACAAACCAGATATCTCAGGTCGATGAGTCACAACAGGTGGTTCACAAGTGTTTATTCGAGGCAGCTGCGACCGAAGCACATAGACATAAATGGATAGAATCTGAAAAAGCCGGCTATGATCTGGGAGACAAAGCGATAGAGGCCTGGTATTCAGAATTCTGGCGTGGTTTCTGCAGAGAATGCTACATTGAACACCTGGGTGGAAAAACATTCTGGACCGAGCTTGACAGTGGCGATTTTGGTCTTTTACGCCACCAGTTTCACGATAATATGAATCTGGTTGAACAGATTGTAGAAATTTTCAAAAAAGGCGGGGAAAACCTTGATGTTGTCCAGTTTGCTATCTCTAACAATCTGGATATTCAGGAAGTACTGGATCTTCTGAAGGTGCTTGACATCAATGCCAGACGTATCGCTCCGGCCGTAGACATCAGTAAACACCAGTTTGTCGAAGGAATTCATTCCAGTCACCGGGCCAGAGCACTGATTGTTGATGATGTTGAAAGTACCTGTATGATAATAGCCGGAATAATCGAGACTACAGGTATTGAGACCGTTTCGGTATTCACCGGTGAAGATGCTCTGCTGGAGGTCGAAAAGAAACAGTTTGATCTCTTTATAATAGATCTGCTCTTACCCGGAAAACACGGAGCGGAAGTTGCGTGGTACCTCAAAAGACATGGGGTGAAAGCACCGATTATCGCTATCTGCTCCTCCCTTGAGATGTGGTCTGAAGATGACCTCATAGACTGCGGCTTCACCCAGATTCTGCCCAAACCTGTCGACGCGGATGTTCTGCGGGATATTGCGCAGAAGGTTTACGACGATATCGAAAAAAAACGCTGATCCCCCAGCACTTTGCCAGAGAACACTCCTGAAACAGAAAGCTGACATGATATGTACAACTTTGACAATACAACCGTAATAGTAACCGGCGGCACCAGATCAATCGGTCGAGCGATTAGTGAGCTCTTCCTGAATGCCGGAGCCAAAGTTATTGCCACTTATGTCGGCAATAAAGAAGTAGCAGAACAGTTTCAGAATGAAGCTGGTACCGACCGGCTCTTTCTGGAACGATTTGACGTTGCTGACTATACGGCGGTTGCAGATTTTTTTGCCGGCTTTGCTGAAAAATATGGAACTCTTGAGGTTCTGGTGAATAATTCCGGTATACGGCGTGATTCGGTACTTGCAATGATGAATCCCGATGATTTCAACAGAGTAATGGATGTGAATCTCGGCGGAGTCTTTAATATGTGCAAATTTGCGGTAAAAGAAATGCTGCTCAACCGCTATGGACGTATTATTAATATGACCAGTCCCTCTGGGAAATTCGGTTTTGAAGGACAGGCTAACTACAGTGCCAGTAAAGCCGGAATGGTCGCACTCAGCCGCAGCCTCAGCAAAGAGGTCGCAAAGCGGAAGATCACTGTAAACTGCGTCTCTCCGGGTTTTATCGACACCGACCTGATTGCCGATCTTCCGGAAAATCTCCGTCAGGAGTATAAAGCTGGAATACCGGTAAAGCGTTTCGGCAAACCCGAAGACATCGCCCATGCAGTTGCTTTTCTGGCTCAGCCGGAGTCCAGTTACATAACCGGAGCAACCATTGAAGTCACCGGAGGACTATAAGAATCCTTCACCTCACCCAGAGCAATGCCAACAAAGCCTCAAGCTTTAATTATTATTCAATAAACCAGAAGACCGGAAGCAGACATCTGCTTCCGGTCTTCTGAATTGAGAACTTTACAACTCATTACTATCAGTCCCTACCCTTGAATTTTCAACAAAATTTACCGAATCGGTGTAAATTCGACATAAACCGTACGGTTACGCGCCCCGTCAAACTCGGCAAAATATAATGACTGCCAGGTTCCCAGCAGCATTCTTCCATCCTGCACTATCACCTGCTCCGAAACTCCGACAAAAGAACTCAACACATGACTGTGAGAATTCCCCTCCATATGCCGGTAATAATCCTGTCCAGACGGCACCAGACGACGCATATTCTCAACCCAGTCCCTGCAGACATCGGGATCGGCGTTTTCATTAATTGTAATAGCACCGGTTGTATGCGGGCAAAATACCGTAATCACCCCATTATCAGCACCCAGCTCAGCAAGAGCGGCATTTACCTCACGATCAATATTGATAAGTTCGATAGGTTTGGTTGTCCGAATCCTGAAAGAAACCGCCATCTTTTACTCCTCCTCGAATATAACCCGGTTCTTTCCGGATTTCTTTGCCATGTATAAACGGCTATCAGCAAGCTTATAAAGTGTATCAAAAGAAGCGTCAGCATCTCCGGCATCAGCAATTCCTGCTAATCCGAAGCTCATGGTAACGCTTATATCTGAATCATTATTTCTTAACTTATCCTCCGCAATTGTCTGCCGGATACGTTCGACAACCACAGCCGCTTCAGCTTTGGAGGTTTCCGGGAAAAGAAATATAAATTCCTCTCCGCCCCAGCGGCAGACACAGTCGGCATTGCGCACGACATTCAGCATAATACCCGCAACCTTTATCAGCATACTGTCACCCACGCAGTGACCATAGCTGTCATTAATCTTTTTAAAGTCATCGATATCACCGATAGCTATGCTGAGTTTCCGCTCGTAACGTAAAGCCCGTGAAAATTCCCCCTTGGCATTCTCCATAAAATAGCGCCGGTTCCATAACCCGGTAAGTGCATCCTTCATAGAAAGATTATATAACTGCTCACGTAAGAGCTTGTTCTCCACCTGCACCCTGATCCTGTGCAGCACCTCCTGAAAGAAGAACGGTTTTACAACATAATCATTACCACCTACTTCAAAAGCGCGCAGTATATCATTCTGCTGGCTCTTGGCAGTCAGAAATATCACCGGAACATCAGCGAGCTGATTGGATTCACGTATCTTCAGACAGGTATCATACCCATCCATATCAGGCATCATAATATCCAGAAGAATCAGATCAGGGTTTATTTTTCTGGCTATTTCCAAAGCTCCCGTCCCATTATCAGCACAGTAAACATCGTAATTATTCTTGAGCAGAAAATTTTCCAGAATACGCAGATTATTCGGCATATCATCGACTACCAGAATTTTCCGCTTTCTCTCATTATTATTGATCTCCATACCCTTATCCGTTCTATTGCATAATATCAGAGCCATTACAGTAACCCGTTAATATTCAACATACTCCATCTATCATAATAATATTAACATGATTATTAATATTTTCCAGATTAAAAGTAAAAAAGGCCCGCAAGATAAATTTTCACCAGCAGTTTAACACCGTATTTATTTCAACTATTACCAAATTGTTTTCTACCTTCAGGAAGTCCCGGCAACATCAACCAATGATCTAACCCCTGTTTTTTTTTAAGGATACGTAAAATGTACAACAAATATAAGATTATTTACAGACATATGTAAATGACAAAATAGTCCACTTCTACCGAATCTCTAGGTATCGCTCTAAAGTTATCTGTGTTTTAAAGACGATAAGTTTTCTGTAACAAAATAAAGATGTTGAGATTATTCGCAAGAGGAGATTTATATGCCACGCAAAAGCGTCAAGATTCAAACCAAAATAGATACTACCGATGAGAAGCGTAACCTTATAGACAGCCTGGAGCTTTTACGTGGAAACAAACCATCCGGTAAAATTACAACAACCCTTGAAACCGGCACTGCCATCGGTACAAAGGAAGCAACTCCGGAAATCAGCAGGATGCAGCAGGAAATTCGCAAACTGCAATCAGCCAATATTCTTCTGGAAAGCGATCTTAAAAATATGGAGCACAAAGCTCTTGCCGCTATCGCCGAATCCGGAAAAATGCGCCACCAGCTCGACCTTATCCGTGACAACTCATCAGCAAATCAGAACCACTACTATGAGGAGGAACGTCAGGCACTGCTCGCCGAACTTCGTCACTCCCGCTATACACACAACATGCTCACCGAAGCCATCAATGAAAGTCAGAATGAAATCACCCGTCTGACCAGAACCATCGAAAAACTTACACTCAAACTTCTTGCTGCATAATACAGTATAAGTTTGAATAGCTGACTTTAAAGCTATCTTCAAAATTGTTGAAGATAGCTTTTTTATACTATGAAATTGTATTTCAGGTTGCAAAGTAATATGATTTAACTAAAATAGTATAAAATAATTATTTCTCTATTCATGTTTTTAAAGGCAAAATATAAACCATGGAGAACGTTAAAAGAATCGTTATTGTTCTGGCGGCACTGGATATGAGCGGCCCGTCTTTTGCGGCATTGAACCTTATTCCCAGCATTCTGTCCAATGGCAAGTCGGTGATGGTTGTCGGACTGGAAAGCGGTGAACGCGAGAATCTCTTCAGAGAACTCGGCTGTGAAGTCAGAATAATGCCCAAACTCGGCATTCCATTGCTGGGTCGAAAATCCATGGAAGAGATAAAAAATTTCCAGCCTGATCTCATCCACGCGCAATCACTGAATACCGTGAAAAAAATTCTTGGAACAGTCAGCTACTGCGGCTGTCCGCTTGTAGCCACCGTCAACCGTATTAATTTTTCCGATACCGAAGATATCAGTACCCTTAAAGATGCCAACATAATCGCTCTTTCCGATGCTATCAGAGAACGCCTGATAAACCGCGACGGATTTTCACAGGATCAGGTCTGCGTGATCCCCAATGGCATAGATCTTAAAAATTTCCCCTTTGATGATGATTTCGAAGGTGGTGACAGTTCACATGAAATATCCAGCCTGCCGGTAATCGGTACTTACGGCACACTGCTGGAAGCGAAGGGACAGCGGGATTTCCTGCAGGCAATCTACAAACTCAAGGAACGCGGTATTGATGCGGAATTTCTGATAATGGGGCACGGACCGGACAAACCCCGCCTTCGGGAAATTGCGGAAGAGCTCGGCATCGCCAATCGTCTGACCTTCTCCGCCAGCACCATAACCGATTCAAAGAATATCAGCAGTATTGACATCTTTGTCGAACCTACACGTCAGGAAGGTTTCGGAATGTCCGTACTTCAGGCGATGGCCAGCGGCGTGCCGGTAGTAGCCTGTGGCGTAGGAGGAATTTATTCGCTGATAGAAGACGGGGAAAACGGACTGCTGGTTCCGGCCGGTGATACCGCTGCCATGTGCGAAGCCATATGTAAACTTCTGAATAATAAAGAACTTCGCTACAAGCTTATCCGTAACGCCCGACATAAAGTTGAACAGGAATTCAGTTCGAAAAAAGTAGCAAATGTTCTATTGGAATATTATGATGAAATTTTCAATAAATAAAAGCAAAATTATCCGAAGGCAATAACTCTAAAGGTTAAACCTTACTGCATGTATTTGACCAGCGGCTGTACGGCCGCAGCATTACCGGAAATATCTTTCTATATCACTATACGACACTCTCAAACACGCAATAAGAGAACTTCACTCGAAATTTTTTCACCCCAGCAAAAAAATTGCAGGAGAACATAATTCCCCTGCAAAAACAGCGATCAGCTTACTTTCAAATTTGCACCGCTACTGGTTCAATCTTTCTGAGTAACCAGATAAATTTCAAATTCACCGCTATCACCACCCTCAGCAATAAATCTGGAAGATTTTCCCGCCGGCAGCAATACAGCCGCTCCCTGTTTGACAGCATAGTCCACATTATCAATGACCAGCTTACCGCTGCCCTTGACAGAAATGGCCAGAACCCAGGATTCAGGATTCAGCTCGTACTCACCGGTAATATCCAGCACCTCGACATGAAAACACTCATCATAACCGTCACCGATAACAACATAACGTGTGCCGCCAGCCTGAGCATCTATCTCCTGACGGCTGAGAGCATACTTGTCACGCAGAGATTTCTCGGAATTCTGCTCGTAATGAAAACAATCAAGTGCAACATCAGGATCAAGACCGGCCCAGCGTTCCTGCTCAGTAAAGGTGACAGTACCACAGCTTTTCTCCGGCTGCACGATAAAATCTGTTGGCTCCTGCACCTCCAGAAGAAAGACACCGGTACCTATCGCATGAGGGAATCCGCCGGGAATGAACCAGATATCGCCAGGCTTCACCAGCACTCGGTGAAAATAACTTTCCAGCTTTTTAAAGTCATCTTCCGCAACTGCCTGCGCTACCTTTTCCTTGGTCACACCCTCTTTGAATCCCACCAGCAGATAAGGCTCAACCCCATCAATTACTCTGGTTTCAAGAATTATCCAGCACTCAGTCTTACCGTACTTGCTGTTGAAGTGCTTCTTGGAAAACTCGCGATCCGGATGCGCCTGTAGACTTAGCTGCATCGCGGAATCAAGGAATTTACAGAGAACTGGAAAGTTTTCCAGCCCTTTCTGCTCTGCTCCAAACAGAACTTCGGAAAATTCCGGAAGCAGATCAGCAAAATATGGTCCGACACTGCCGTCAGGAAGCATTATTCGGGATAAACCTTCATCCTTGGGATGATCGGGCCCATTATTGGCACGGGTAGTACTGGCGATCCAAGCCTCAGGATATTCACAGTCAACCTCTTTTTCAGCTCCAAGCAGACGATCAATAAGAGCCCCGCCTGTATAACAGCGATAAGCCCGGGCATGCTCAAAGAACAGAGGTTTTCCCTCAAGATCTTCTTTTCTGATACTATTCAATTAATTCTCCTTTCAAAATTACCTTCCGTGCCTTCCAGGCATCACCTAACTGCTGCTGTTCAAAAATCAGCTCGACAGCTTTCGCTGTCAGCTCCGCTACAGGCTGAGCTACGGTAATAATCCCATAATTATTCCCAGCCAGCAGCCCGTCAATACTATAGACATATTCAAGATCCGGATAAATCGACACCACCTGCTGAGCAGTCAGATCATTGACGCAGATATAAGCTCTGCGCTTATCCTCGCCAATGTGTCTGTCCATCATATCACGGATACAATGTTTATCCTCCATCCGGTTATAACTCAAAAATAGATCATATTCAAAACCCTCGGCTTCACACCACTGGACAAAGGCCTTGCGGCGCATCTCAGTACTGTCACCGACAATCTCAGCAAGTGAAATAAATGTAAAAGCCTCAACCCCGCGCAGTCGGGCATGCGCCAGAAGCTTATTGATGGCATCAGCATTATCAAGACCGACGTAATCCGCATAACCTTCCGGCATCACCCGGTCGAAAAAGACCAGATTAGCTCCCAGCGCCCGCAAACGGTAACACATGGAATTGAGTTCGGTAAGTCCGCTGGCCCAGATAATAAAATTATTGATCCCCTTATGCATAAGATCCAGCAGCACCTTATCATCCTCGCGCGGATTCTTGTTAATTTTGAGTACCATAAGTGTATTACGCTGCGCCAACGCCTCTTCAAGGGCGATAATATACTTCACTCCGAAGCTGTCATTAAAATCAGGGCAGACCAGCGCTACCGCCGAAATCGGATCGGTATGACCGCGCAGTTCGGTTGAGATATGCGTCCCTGAACCACGAACCCGCCGAAGTAACCCTGTCTGTTCAAGAAGATAATACGCCTGCCGCACTGTATCACGTGATACACTGAAACGTTCAGCCAGATCTCTCTCACTTGGCAGCTTCTGCCCGAGATCATACTCACCATGCAGAATAGCTCGTGAAATTGCATCGGCAATGCTCTGCGCCTTGGTTTTATTCTCAATAATTTCTCGCATATAATTTCCACTACCCAAAATCAAATTGGTATGATAACAATATACCATTTACCCCATATCTCACCCTTAGTCAACTTCTAATTATAATATTTATAAATATTTCAGCTCCGATATCCGGTTCTTACCCTAATTATTAGCGGATGTTACGATATTAATTGCTGAATTAAATATTGATAAGCAAGCATTTTTCGCTAAACTTGCATAGACAAAGCCATACTCACACCGCCTGAGTTTGGCATATATTGATTTAAATTTTAATTATATTTTATATATTCAGTCAGCCGCAGTAATTTTACAGATGGAGTTATACCAGCATGAAGACAGATGATATCCGCAAAGCATATTTGGATTTCTTCCAGAGCAAAGGCGCAAAGCTCTGCAAATCAGACTCACTAGTTCCGGCAAATGATCCTACCCTGCTCTTTACCGGCGCGGGCATGAATCAGTTCAAGGATTATTTCCTGGGTATCGGCAAGATGGATTTCCGATCAGCTACCAGCTCACAGAAATGTATCCGGACCGGAGACATCATGAATGTTGGAGTTACACCCTGCCACCATACCTTCTTTGAAATGCTGGGAAACTTTTCGTTCGGTGATTACTTTAAGGCTGAAGCTATCGAATGGGCCTGGGAATTTCTTACCAGCGTGATGAAGATTGATGAGAAGCGCCTGCAGGTATCTGTACACCATACCGACACCGAGGCTGCTAGTATCTGGGAGAAAAAGATCGGACTCCGTAAAAATATGATCAACCCGCTGGGAGATCATGATAATTTCTGGCCTGCTGATGCCCCCAAACTGGGACCAAACGGTCCATGTGGTCCCTGCAGCGAAATTTTTTATGACCGCGGTGCAGAGTATGGTGAAGATCAGGGTATAACCGGTGAAAACCGCCGCTGGGTTGAAATCTGGAATCTGGTATTTACCCAGTTTGACCGCCAGGAAGATGGAAGTCTGCTCGAACTGCCGCAGAGAAATATCGATACCGGCATGGGACTGGAGCGAATGGCCAGCTGCATGCAGAATACTGCCACCAATATGGATATTGATATATTCATCCCGCTAGTGCAGGCAGTAGCTGAAATTTCAGAGAAAAAATACGGAACGAAGGCTGCAGATGATGTACTGATGCGCCGCATTGCCGATCATGCCCGTGCGGTTACCTTTTGTATCGCCGACGGCGTAATGCCGGGCAATACCCACCGCGGTTACGTGCTCAAGCGTTTGCTCAGACGAGCTGCGGTTGACGGCAGAGGACTGGGGATCGAAAAAGCCTTCCTCAATGACCTCGTTCCTCTGATCGTAAAGATCATGGGCGGCGCCTACCCGGAACTTGGCGAACAGTCATCCCAGATCAAGGACACTATCCGTAATGAAGAAGATAAGTTCCTTTCAACTCTTGAGAAAGGTCTTACCATCATCGACATGGCGATAAAGCGCACCCGTGAAGAAGATCTTTCAACCTTCCCGGGTTCTGATGCCTTTGAACTTTATGACACTTACGGCTTCCCTTATGAGCTCACAGCAGAGGTGGTAAAGAAGGCCGGTTTTGATGTGGACCGCGAAGGTTTCAATGAAGCTATGAACCGGGCCAAAGAGAAGGCCAGAGCCGGAGCTAAAATGAAGGGTGACGTCTTCAGTAAAGGCCCACTGACCGAAATCAAGAAGATGACCAAAGGCACCGAGTTCACCGGTTATGAAGCGACCGAACTCTCAGGAGCGAAGGTTATTTCAATCATCAAAGATCACCAGCTCATCAGCAAGGCAGCTGCCGGTGACACTGTCAGTATCGTACTGGACAAGACTTCATTCTACGGTGAATCCGGTGGTCAGGTAGGTGACACAGGTACTATCTCAGGCCTGAACAATCTTGAAATAAGCATTGATGATACAGAGAAAATTGATGGCATCTTTATTCACATCGGTACCGTTGAAGCCGGTGAAATTGCGGTCGGACAGGAGGTGAACTGTCAGGTTGACACAGCACGAAGAATGGATATCTGCCGTAATCATACCGCCACCCACCTGCTGCATAAGGCGCTGCGGACAGTACTTGGCGACAGCGCGGTACAGAAAGGCAGCTATGTCGCTCCTGACCGACTCCGTTTTGACTTCCAGCACAACAAACCGCTTACACCCGATGAACGCCGGCGGGTAAACGAACTTGTCAACTCATATATTCTGCAGGCAAGCGCTGTAAACACAACCGTTACCAGTCTGGATAAAGCCAGAGAGGCCGGTGCAACCGCACTCTTCGGCGAGAAATACGGTGATACCGTCAGAATGGTCAAGATTGGTGATTATTCCACCGAACTCTGTGGCGGCACACATGTCAGCAACACAGCTCTTATCGGTTCTTTCGGCGGTGTAAACCACGAAGCGGTGGGTGCAGGTATAAGACGAATCGAAGCCGTTACCGGACACTACGCTCACCGTATGATGCGTAAGCTCTCTGCCATTCTGATGAATATGAGTCTTGATCTCAAAGTACATATTGATGATCTGGAAGATAAGGTTCAGTCACTTCTGGAATCCGAGAAAAATCTCAAAAAGGAAGCGGCAGAACTCAAGAATCAGCTTATCAGAGGCAGCATGTCAGATATTGAAATCAAACCGCTCGCCGATATCAGTTATGCTGCGGTTAATGCCGGTGCAATTCTCGGCAAAGAACTGACGGCCGCTGCTGACACGGTAAAGAAAAAACTCGGTGACAATGGCATTGGCATCATAGCCGGCAGTGCCGAAGATAAGGTTGGTCTGGTAGTAACTGTTGGCTCAGCTCTGGCACCCAAACGTATCAAAGCCGGTGATATTGTCAAGAAACTGGCTCCAATTGTTGGTGGCGGTGGCGGCGGCAGACCAGATATGGCGCAGGCCGGCGGCAAGAATCCTGAAAAACTTGATGAAATGTTCGCTTCTGTCGAAGCAGCCATCACCGAACTTTTAAAATAAATCAATATTATCAATAAACGTATAATGGCTTATGATACACTCATAAGCCATTATATACTAGCTCCCCACCGGATTTTGACCTTTAACCTATATACTGCATATCAACACTACCCTGACATTTCAACAAACCGTTCCACATTATGAACATATTTAAACCATAAAAATATAAATTCCAAACCAAATTTTTAGCCCGCGGTATCTATAAATATATCGCTACTATTTTATCGTTTAAAGACCATCAGAATTATTAACACCACAAACATTAACCGGCTTATTCCGTTACACTGCTGAATAACATAACCACGAAAAATTACAGCAGCCTCAATAGTTGAATAATGCAAACATATTATAGCAGATAATTTCTTTTTTACCTTATGACATTAACCAGAGTATAACAGAATTGATTTCAAATACATTATTGATTTAACCACGTACTGACCATAACCATACAAATCTTTTTTTATCGATCCAGTAATTTACTATATAAGCTGTTTCAACCGGTAACCATAAAAACATAAAACTCTATTGACTAAAATATAAACATAAGCTATATTACATTACAACTGTGTGTTTGAAATATTACATAACCTTTGTATTAATAATAGAATAAGGATTTTAATGGAGCAGGAGCAGAATAACTATAATACCGGCCAACAGGATGAAAAAAACTGGTCACAGAGTTCATTATGGACCAATGGTATTGTTCAGGATCTTGCCCTGCTGCTGGACAAATACTATTACTGTATCCTTATTCTGGCCGTACTGCTGTTTATAGCAGCTCTGATTATAGGCATTACCATTGTCGGGATTGTTATCGCCTGGATTCCCTGCTGGCTCGGTATTATCCTGATTAACTTCATGAAATGCGTCAGAACAGCCAGTCGAAGTGGTGAATTTACCGACTTGAATCAGGCTCTTATACATTTGAATCTATATTTTAAAATTATGGGAATTTTGCTACTAATTTTACTGGCAGTTTACGGAGTAATCCTGATACTGGGTACCGCCGCAGTAAGTTCCATATTTCTGCTTAGCTGAAAGAATAGACCACCATGAATCAGGAAGATGCCGACTTTACTACACAAAACTCGGAAACACCAGACTATCAGGAGGCTATCCGGCAGCTCGCCAGAAGCCTCAGTGAAACACTGATCAAAAATTATAAATGGATACGTTTTATTGCTATAGCTGAAGTCATTGTAGTACTGCTGGATTTAATACTGTCCTTCGGTACAACTCTGATAAACCCAATGGCATTGATACATTCGCTGCTGGGTATTATTTCAGCATATTATCTCTGGCATTTATATAAAGAGATAAAACATGCTTACAGCTGCGAGGATCTCGAAGCTGTTAAAAAAAGCTTCCAACTTATCGGAAAATACTTTATAACCAGTACACTGGCATTTATATTTCAGATTGCCAGCTAAATATTGTTTTAACCTGTGAAAGAACGAATGAGAACCAAAGACATAGATTCAGAATTCGAGCCATCATCAGAAGAACCTGAGAATTTTCAGGACGATGAACTTCTTACCGGTCTTCATGACGAAGATGAATCCGGAATTGTCGGCGAATATGATGAAGAAAATTCCGAAGATATTGATCTGGTCTCGGCGGCAACGGTCAGCACCTGTGTCACGGAATTCCCACTCTCTCCCGAACTCAAAGCGGTCGCAGAAAAACGCATATCCCAGCTCCTGCTTCTGGACAGACTGGAAGCCAAACGAAATGAATTCCGCAAAGACCAGGAACTAGACCCGAAAGTAACAGCAGAGTTGAACAGACAGAGCACCGAACTAAAAGTGCTCCCGGAAAAATCACAACTTGCAGAAAAATTCACTGCTTTTCAGAAGAAAATAGAAGATATAAAACAGCAGCAGGAAAAACTCAAAGAACAGGCGGTAATTGACGGCGCCACCAAAATTGAAGTTATTGTAACCCCGGAACTTCTCACCTCCTGGAAACTTGGCAACGAACAGTACAAACTATTCTTTGAACGCAGCCGTGAAGGTAAGAATATTTTCGCAGCCACAAAGAAATATCTTCAGAACGAACCACTGTACAACATGTTAGTAGCCTCAGGATATCCTGCAGAAAAACTCTTCTGCTACTCAATCTATTGTCTGGCTCTGGAAAACTGGTCGCTGGCACTCAAACAAACCCGTAAAGACTCGATGCAGCATAATAAAGATTTACAGAACAAGAAGTCCGGCATCTTCCGTAAAGTCAGCAAAGAGGTTCTTGATGAAATTGAAAAAGCTGAAAGTCTTTCAAATAACTGCAGTTCGACTATTTCAGCAATCAACAGAGAGATTAAAAATCTGGAAAAAACCATGGTTGATGAATTCTGGAAATGCTACGAATTCTGCGCCTGCCTGCTGGTCAGTAAAAAGGTGGATAAGAAACGTGAACCTGTCGTACGGGTATTCCTGCGCTACAGCCTCATCGGTCACAGTCCGTGGTTTATAAACCCAGCAATCTCAAAGTCACTGCTGAAAGACTGCATTGAAGATACAATAGACACACTCGAGTTTTCTCAGTCCACCAATAAGATATTCTATGCCGATGAATATCTTGAGCATATCGTCGCCAATAACATTACCGCCTCCATTGACGAAGAGCTGGAACTGACCGGTAAAAATTCACCCGAATGGCACGCGGACAAAGCCACCCGCAGACTGGCTTACAGCAAAGAGCGGGCGGTTCTTCTAAAAGAAATACGGGCCGAACTAATACAGAAAATCCGTAAACTCCGTAAACAGCAGCAACAGGAAGAGGTACGCATCAGTAAGATCCTCAAAAGTGCCCCAGACTACAAAAAGCAGAAAGCGATACTCGCACAGTCTATTCAGAAATGCAAGGTTGAATCCGCGCGCTATGAACGCATCATCACTAAAATTGCTGATGAAGAGATCCCCAGCATTAAAGACAAGGTGCTTGCCGCCAAACAGAAGATCAACAGCAGCAATGTCAAGAGAAACACCTACAATATCGCCCGCAAGGAAGCACGGGCGATTCACAGAGTCTGCCGTCTCTGCGCCCGGCTCAAGGATCCATTCCTGCCGTTTGTACTCCGCGAATCATACAGCAGCCGCTCCGATATCCTGAATAACCGCTCTGAAATGACCAACATTCTAAATCACATTGAATACGCCGATAAACATATATTCCAGGAGGTGCTGGTAAATGCCAAGCGCGAGAATTCCCGGATTTATATGCGGGTTTCACCGGTAGTACTCATTACACCCAGCTGTGGTTTTATCGGGTATTCATGGAATCCGCGCTCGGGAGTAGAATCCGGAAAACTCGTAGTCCCAGGCTACTGCCCCCGCATCAATATTAAAGAACGCATGATCTATAATATGATCGCTGATTTCCGCTGGGATACCAGCAAAGCCGAAGCCGGTATAGATCTTCTGACCAGTGACACTCTGGTTGCAGCCTACTCCTCCTGTCGCTGGAATTACCGTAAACGTAAAAAAGAGAACCGGGAAAAAGCCCTCATCTTCAATGAGATCAATGACCGCTCCAACTGGCGCAGACATTATGAGCTATTTCTGATGAGTGCCAAGGATGCCGGCCGGAAACTTTTCTATAAGAACTACGAGGTCTATGATATGATAATCCGTTATATCGGTCTTCCCGAAGGTATGGAACGGCTGAAACGCTGATATAACATTTTCGCGGAGTTACATCCGAACTTGATCCGTAATTAAACCGCAAATATAACTCTGCCGCCAGCGCTGCCGGCAGGCAGAGATCAGTACTACTCAAATAAACACGCTGCCGGAATTATAAATTACAGAGCAAGCCGGTAAATCTTCTCACCATCTTCAACATTGAGCTTTTTAATAGCACCACGCCCGATGAGACCCAGACACAACTTTGACATTTCAGGAATTCTGCTCTCATCAAAGAACTCGTATTGACGTAATCTGGTCTTCAGTCCAAGACCTGCAAACCAGCTGCGCAGATACTCTATCGCAGCGGTAATTTTTTCTGAGTCGCTACCCTGCCGGATACCGCAGACCTTCTCGGCAAAGCGTACAAAACGCGGCACATTATATTCCGACACATACTCCATCCATGCCGGAGTGATGATTGCCAGCCCTTCACCATGAGCAATATCCCAGATCGCACTCAATTCATGCTCCAGACCATGACTGGCCCAGTCCTGAATCCGTCCTACTCCGAGACTGTTATTATGCGCCACCATCCCAGTCAGCATAAGTTCCGCCCGGTAATCATAATTCTCAGGATCACTCAGAGCCAGAGGTGCATTCTCAAGTACCGTCTGCATTGCCGCTTCACAGAGACGGTCTGTCAGATCAACATGATTAGAAGCGGTGAAATAGCGCTCCATTATATGTGAAAGCATATCAGCACACCCGCAGGCTGTCTGAAATGGCGGCAAGGTGGTCGAAAGTTCAGGATTCAGAATTGCGAAACGCGGCATTACCACCTGCCCCTTAGCCGAGACCTTACGCTTATTTTCAATATCCGAAATGACGGTACCATTACTCGATTCACTACCTGCTGCCGGAATGGTAAGGACAACGCCTACCGGCAGAGATTTTTCGACCGTCTGCTTATGAAGAAAGAACTTGTCCCAGATATCGCAGTCATTGGCACAACCGATAGCAATTGCCTTTGAACTGTCAATAACCGATCCCCCGCCTACTGCTAGAATCATCTGCACCCCTTCACGGCGGCAGAGCTCCACCCCTTCAAGAACCAGCGACAGCCTGGGATTTGGCTCTACCCCTCCCAGTTCCACAACTTCAATCCCCGAGGATTTCAACGATGCCATAATCCGCTCATAAAGTCCCGAACGCTTTATACTGCCGCCGCCGTAATGCAGCAGAATCTTATCGGCTATAGCCCGCACTTCCTGTCCTACATTATTCTCGGTACCCGCCCCGAATATTATCTTCGTCGGCACACAATATGTAAAATTTTCCACACCTATCTCCTGTGGCTGTAACAAATCAGAAAACAAATCCCGGGTCAACCGCCACTCTTCAAGGCTGACCCGGAACGATCTTCAATTCTAGACTATAATGCAAGCTGCAGAATATGCTCGGCATCTTCGACAGTAAATTCCTTGATACCGCCCCAGCCGCCTTCCGCAATTACCCCGCGCGCCATAACCGGGATATTCTCTGGATCAAAGAAATCATACTCAGAGAGTCTGGTCTTGAGTCCTAGCTTCACATACCATGCTTTCAATGCCGCCACCGCCGCATCAACCTTCTCCTCCGCGGTTCCCTCGGTAATACCCCATACCTTCTCGGCATACCGGACAAAACGCGGCATATTCACTGTTGAGCAGTATTTAATCCAGGCCGGGAAGATAATAGCCAGTCCCTCTCCATGCGGCACATCATAGATCGCACTGAGCTGATGCTCCAGCCCGTGGCTGAACCAGTCCTGAACTCTGCCGATACCGAGGCTGTTATTATGCGCCAATGTGCCGCAGAGCATAATCTCGGCCCGATAATCATAATTATCAGGATTTTCCAGGACCAGCGGTGTATTATCAATTATACAGCGCATGGTTGCCTCACACATCCGATCAGTTAGATCTACATGCTCGGTATTGGTAAAATAACGCTCCATAATATGCGCGAACATATCGGAAGCACCACAGGCGGTCTGAAAATCAGGAAGAGTAACTGTAAGCTCAGGATTGAGAATAGCAAACACCGGAAGCACAGCCGGACCACGAGCCGGCATCTTCTGCTGCGTGTCTTCATTGGAGATCACAGTTCCCCGGCTGCATTCACTGCCGGCAGCTGGAATGGTAAGAACAACTCCAACTGGCAGCGAAGCCTCAACCGGAGCCTTATTCACATAAAATTCCTCCCAGACATCCTTATCTGTCACCGCTCCGAATCCAATAGCCTTGGCACTGTCAATAACCGAACCACCGCCAACAGCCAGAATCAGGTCGATATCCTCACGCTTACAGATAGCAATACCTTCACGCACCAGCGACAGACGCGGATTGGGCTGCACTCCGCCAAGCTCAAAAATCTCAAGCCCCGCAGCCTTCAACGAGTCCACAACCCGGTCATACAACCCGGATTTTTTGATGCTGCCTCCGCCATAGTGAAGGAGAACCTTCTCACCGAATTTGCTCGCTTCACTCCCGGTCTGCGACTCTGTTCCCCGGCCAAAGATGACATTAACCGGCATATAATACTCAAAATTCTCCATTTTTCCCTCCTAAAAGGTGGAAAGCAATAACCACCAACCACAAACGACAGTGCAAAGCCCTGCCGCAAAACGCACAGAAACATTACCCTAGGATACCATATTACTCCCCTGAATTCAAGAATGATCGGATATACCCTGTAAAATAGCGCAAATTAACCGAATAATACCTTATACGCTACTTGACACTCCGCAAGTATCCTGTTATCCTTTATTTGTTATATTCATATTATTCACAAATAGTTTTAGGAGCATAAATTGGCAAAAGAAAAGATCAGACAGGAGAGAATTGAAAAGCTCAACCGTCTCAAAGAATTAGGGGCGGAACCTTTCGGTTCCAAGGTTGAGATTACCGGTAATATTGAGAATGTCCGCAGCCTCTGCCCTGAGGGTGAGGTTGAAATTGAAGCGGCTCCTGTAGTAACAATTGCCGGTAGAGCAGTTGCAGTCAGAAATATGGGAAAGAGTGTATGGATTGATATCCGTGACCGCTCAGGTAAGGTTCAGATCAATCTGCTCCAGAAACGCGTTGAAAATTTTGAACAGACCAAACTGCTGGACATCGGGGATTTTCTGGAAGTAAGCGGTCCCATCATGAAGAGCCGCCGCGGAGAGATAACCATTTTTGCCAGTGCTTTCAGAATTATCTGTAAAACGCTTGAACCGCTTCCGGCAAAGTTCAAAGGCCTCAAGGATGTCGAAGTACGTTACCGCCGGCGTTATCTCGATCTCGCGGCAAATGATGAATCACGTGAAATATTCATCAAACGCAGCCGCATCATAAAGTATGTCCGCACCTTCCTTGATGATCAGGATTTTCTTGAAGTCGAAACTCCGATGCTGCAGAGCATCTACGGCGGTGCTGCTGCCAGACCGTTCACCACCCATCATAATGCTCTGGATATCGATCTCTTCATGCGCATCTCACCGGAAACCTATCTCAAGCGTCTGCTTGTAGGAGGTATGGACCGGGTTTACGAGATCAACCGCAGTTTCCGCAATGAAGGTATCGACACCTCACACAATCCCGAATTCACCATGATCGAAATATATCAGGCCTTCGCCGACTTCAATGATATGATGGATCTGGCGGAAGAACTGGTCAGTTCCTGTGCCGAAGCCATCCTCGGTACTACCAGTATCACCTACGGCTCACACGCGATTGATTTCAAGGCACCATGGCCAAGAAAGAAGATGAGCGAACTTATCAGCGAGTATGCCGGAGTAGACAGTGAGGATGAGGAAGCTATGCGCCAGCGGCTGCAGAAAGCCGGCTTTGATCGTGAAGATGTTGAAAAGCTCAATAAAGGCAAACTGATGGCTGAAATTATGGACGAAATAGTTGAACCGAAGCTGATTCAGCCAACCTTTGTCACCCATTATCCGGCAAGTCTCAACCCGCTCTGCAAAAGAAACGCCGAAGATCCGGAATTCACCGACCGCTTTGAGATCATAGTTGCCGGCATGGAACTTGGCAATGCCTTCTCCGAGCTGAATGATCCTATCGACCAGCTTCAGCGTTTTGAAGAACAGGTCACACCTGAAGAAGAGGAAGGCTACTGCAACGCGATTGACTATGATTATGTATCGGCACTGGAGGTTGGTCTGCCACCAGCCGGCGGTATGGGTATCGGTATTGACAGACTGGTTATGCTGCTTACCGGGCAGACCAGTATTCGTGAGGTTATATTATTCCCAACCATGAAGCCACGTACTGCAGCCGAGCAGCAGGCGATTGATGCTGAAGAAGACGAAGAAGAGGAAGCTGCAGACAACTAACAGGAGTAAACTATGAGCGTAAATCAGAATGAAATTGATGCTTTACTCGCAGCTGGTGGTCATGATGACCTTGCATCCGGAAGCAGTGCAGAAGCTCCGGCAAAAAGCAGCAGTTCACCAAAACCTGAGAAGAAGAGTTCTCCAGCCGGCAAGACTGAAACAGCAGTTCCAGCTCCGGAACCAGACACCTCCGCACTCGCGACAGCTGATACACTTGAGCAGATGCGGGCCGCTCAGAAGATTCTTTTTGAGGTTTTCAGCAGCATACCCGACCGTACAGAGCGCACCCGCCTTTTGAACTGGGCCAATGATGCATTCATCAAATCAAAGTTTTTTTAACAGACTATAATGTTACACCCGGACAACGGGTGTAACATTTTTCACGAAAGGCAGACAACGATGAGTTTTCCACAGAGACGAATGAGGCGTTTACGTTCAAGTACTGCGCTGCGTAAACTGCTGCAGGAAACCACACTGGCAACCAGCGATTTTATCATGCCGCTGTTTCTGGTTAATGGTCATGATATAAAGGAAAAAATTAATGCCATGCCCGGGCAGTATCACTATTCACTGGATAAGCTCGAAGGCGTTATACATGAAATCATCAGTCTCGGAATAAAGGCAGTGCTGCTTTTCGGCAGTGCCGATGAGAAGGACAAACTTGGCAGCAGTGCCTGGAACAGCGACGGCGTCACCCAGCGCGGCATCAAAAAGATCAAGGAAATTGCCCCGGAAATAGTGGTTATAACCGACCTCTGCCTTTGCGCCTATACCGAGCATGGACACTGCGGCGTACTCAAAGATAATATTATTGATAACGATTCCAGTCTGGAAAGTCTCTGCAAAGTGGCGATCTCCCATGCGGAAGCGGGAGCCGATTTTGTTGCCCCGTCTGATATGATGGACGGCAGGGTCAGGGCGATACGCCAGGTACTAGATGAAAGCGGATACACAACTACCGGCATCATCTCCTACAGCACAAAGTTCGCCTCCGGCTTCTACGGTCCGTTCCGTGAAGCTGCAGACAGCGCCCCTCAGTTCGGAGACCGCCAGAGCTACCAGATGCAGCCTGCCAATGCCAGAGAAGCTCTGCTGGAGAGCCTGCTTGACGAGCAGGAAGGAGCGGACATGCTGATGGTCAAACCGGCACTGGCCTACCTTGATATTGTTAGAGAGATCAGAGAAAATACCCTTCTGCCTCTGGTATGTTATAACGTCAGCGGTGAATACTCGATGATCAAGGCCGCAGCGGAACGCGGCTGGATAGATGAGAAAAAAGTTGTCACTGAAGCCCTGCTCGGAATGAAGAGAGCCGGAGCCGATCTGATAATAACCTATTACGCCATGGACGCTGCGCGCTGGCTGAAAGAGGATGCATAGTTGTCCGCACTCAGTATCCGGTCTCCGGCAAAGGTCAATCTGTTTCTTGAAATCAACAGACGTCGTGATGACGGTTTTCATGATATTCAATCGGTGTTTCAGACCATACCGCTCTATGATATTCTTGAGTTCACACCCGCAGCCGAATTCAGCCTTCAAACAGAGACGCCGGGCATTCCAACCGACGACAGTAACCTGATCATCAAAGCGGCAAAGCTGTTAGCCAAGAAAGCCGGCATCAGAGAAGCCGGAACCTTCCGGTTGCAGAAAAACATACCTGCCTGCGGCGGACTGGGCGGAGGCTCAAGCAACGCCGCGGCAGCTCTTACCCTGCTCAACCGGCACTGGCAACTCGGCATGAGCCGTCAGGAACTTGCAGTTATCGCTGCTGAAATTGGCTCGGATGTGCCGTTCTTTATCTACGGCGGCACCTGTCTATGTGAAGGGCGTGGCGAAATTATTACCCCGCTTCCAGAGGCTCAATATTTACCACTCAGAGTGATATCACCCACCTGGGGTGTCTCAACCCCGCAAGCTTTCTCCCGTCTCAACCCCACTGATTTCAACCTCCAGAAAGTTGCAGATTTTATCGCATGTTTAATTAAATCGCCAATAGACGTTTTAGAATTATACAGCAAAAGTTTTAACCACTTCGAAAAATCGGTATTCGAATACCTCCCGCAGCAACGCGAGCTGCAGCAGATACTGACAGATAACGGCATGCTTACCCGTCTCAGTGGCAGCGGCTCGGCGGTATGGATTTTAAACCCATCTCCGGACATACTTGAGAGTATTCTTCCAGCCGGCTGCAAAATTATTTTATAACTTATAGCTATAATGTTAGATAAATATTTAACGCTTGCCGACTGCCAGTTTATCTGCTACAATACTCACGTAATTTTAAAATTTCCTAGCAGTACAGTATTACAATTCGGGAACAGTATTATGCCTAACAATTTTTTCAAACTTAGTGATGTCAAGATTCCCCCCAGTATCGGTAAAGCCCCGGGAGAGCTTATCGACTATGATTTTACCAACAGTATAGAAGCACAGGTATATCATACCACCTACAATCTGGCGACCTTTAAACGTATACAGGTGGAGTCGCTCGACAATCTTCAGGCATATAATGTTGATAATGCAGTAAACTGGATTCAGGTTACCGGTTACGATCTCAAGGTTATTCAAGCCATAGGTCAGCAGTTCAATATCCATCCGCTGGTTCTTGAAGATATCAATGAACGTATTGAACGCCCGAAGATCCATTCAACACCGGATTATACTTTCATAACCATGAATGCCTATCTCTTCAATGAGGAAAGAGCAAAAATAATTCAGACACGTTTCAGCATACTGCTGTTCGACACCTTACTTATTACTTTTCACGAACAGGAGTCACCTTATATCCAGCCTATAATCAGTCGTATTGAACAGAGCCTGGGGCGGATACGCGGCAGCACTGCAGATTACCTCGCCTATGTTCTGCTCGACAGTATCGTCGACCAGATATTTCTCACGCTGCAGATTATCGGTGAAAAGATCGATACCATCGAGATGAACATCACCCGCCAGGAGCAGGACAACCTTCTGACAATTATTCATAAGATCAAACATCAGCTTATCATTATGCGCCGTGGGATCTGGCCGCTGCGCGAACTTTTCGGTTCAATTGTCCGGGACAGTGACCAGCATCATCATTTTTCCGAGAAATGCCTGCCGTTCCTGCGCGATCTTTACGACCACGCTTTGCAGGCGGCGGAAATAAACGAATCTCTCCGCGATGAAACCATAAGTCTGATTGACCTCTGCCTCAACAGCATCGCCAACAATCTTAATCAGGTTATGAAGATACTCAGTATCATAAGCACCATCTTCCTGCCACTGACCTTTATAACCAGCCTCTACGGAATGAATTTCAAAGATATGCCGGAACTGAATTCACCTTATGGCTATCCTGTAATCATAATCGTCATGCTGGCCATCGCCATATTCATGCTCTTCTTCTTCAAAAAGAAGAAATGGCTCTGAAATTATTACTGCTTACCCGGATTCCAGTATAATTTTACTATCCGGGTAACTACAGAATATGCACGCATATTCTCTTTAAAACTTAAGCCACAATCAGCACCAAGAGCCGATGCAACACCATCAATGCAGGCACAATATTATACTACCATACTTGGCATTATCCATTTTTCCGGCGAATCACTCCGACTCAAAACAGCATCACTAAAAATATAACCCTTCTAATTTGTTAGTGTTATACACTATGGAATATAGCCTCGATTGTCTCGCCTTGCCATAGACCAGTAAAATTAATAATCATACTCTAAAATCACGAATTACTCAAAAATACCACCCTAAATACTTTACTCAAGCAACCAAAAAACTATAATATTACTTATATGAATTTTTTATTAATATTTTAAAAGGAAAATGAGCATGGCACACAGCAAAGTCAGGAATATCAGCATACGCTACTCCCTGCTGATATTCGGTCTCTACATTATGGCGGGAGGGGTAGCATTTTCAGTAAAGTCAGATCTCGGAGTCTCGCCAATCTCCAGCATTCCATATGTAGTCAGCCTGATGACCGACTTTACTATCGGTGAACTTACCGCTATTATGAATACGGTTCTACTGGTATTACAGCTGATTCTACTGCGTTCAAACTTCCCAAAAACTCAGCTGCTGCAGATACCGATAGGTATTGCCTTCGGCTATCTGATCGATCTTAATCTGATAATTATCGAACATTATGCCCCCAGCACCTATGCCGAACAATGGATATTATGTATTGCCAGCTTCATGCTGCTGGGATTAGGGGTTTTCTGCGAGGTCAAAGCTGATGTCGCAATGCTGCCGGGAGAAGGTTTTGTCCGCGCCGTAACCGAAGTCACCAAAGCAAAGTTCTCACGCAATAAAGTAATTGTAGATTCCTCACTGGTTATTCTTGCCGTTATTATCTCATTTGTCTACTTCACCCATCTGCATGGAGTACGTGAGGGCACCATCGCCGCAGCAATTGCAGTAGGCTTCTTCGCCGGGATATTCCTGCGTAAAATAACCATTCTGGATCGCCATCTGGTCACAGAACCGATAGTAAATACTCCAGAAATTCAGCCAGGCGCTAATTCCTGATATTTCCATAATTAATGGACAATACCAAATGTTCGGTATTGTCCATTAATTATATTTAACAGTATCATCATGAAAGAATCTGACCAACCGCCTCAGAACAAAACGCCGCTAAAAACACCAGCCGAAAAAACCTGAATATCGTGCTGGAAAAACCGCAGGCACCAGCTTACAGCCGTTTCTTTAGTCTCCAGCGAACATAAATCATCAGAGCAGCTTTTTAATTACAATACCATTTGCAGTATACCAGCCGTTATGATTATAAAAATCAATAGCAGGCTTATTATCCATATCCGCCCATAACTGTAGACGACTGGCACCGGCAATACCCGCAGCCCATTCCTGCAGATGCTGCAACAAAGCTTTCCCGATACCTTTTCCACGGCAAGCTCCGGTTACTACCACATCCTCAACCCAGACAGACACACCGCCCATAGCCGTTGAAAATACCGCCTGCCCCGTACACATTCCGACCACTTTCCCGGAAAGCTCGGCCACAAGCACACATGCCCGATCCTCCGGCGCCGCTGTAAGAAGATCCAGACCCTGCCGATGTTTGTCCTCGTCAAAGTCAAAATCTTCCTCCAGTGCTGTAAGTTCACGCAGTAACTCTATCAATACCGGAAAATCTTCCTTTTCCGCATATCTGCAAATTAACATCATTCCTATCCAATAATTCAAATAAATACAAATTTCAAAGAAAAAATAAACCGCCGGCTTCGGAATCAGAAAACCCAATAAAGTTTAACAGAATATAAGCCCTGATAAAACCCGCACCCCACCAACAATCAGCTTTCCCGCGGTTTGGAGTATCCCACCCACATTAGCGGAATAAAACGAAAAAGCGATGTCAGCATGCGCACAATTCTGACTACCTGATATTCAGCAAAATGTTCTGCTGAAAACCGGCGGTTTATAAGTGACATACCCGTAATTGAGCACGGGCCATTACTGCCAATATTATTATCTGTTAGGAGAATACAGTACAAGTAATTTCAAACACCGTTCCAGAAATAACAAAACACCAAAAAATATATAAATTAATTATAATTACCACTATTATCTATCAAAAAACGGTTAAATGATCATAATTCTACATATTTTCATATGATTAGTATAATTATCAGTGGTATAATCATACAGAGATTACTCAATTTTGAAATTTTTATAGTACAAAACTGTAGCGAATGACAATTTTGTCAACAACACCAAGCCCTACGCGGTTACAAAACAATTTTTCCCTCCTTTATAAAGTATAATACTACAGCAAATGCCAATTCTGCTGATTTTACTCTAGAAATATTCTTTATATTCAGATAATATAGTTATATTGTTATACTGGATAAAAAAAGGACATATCAACATGCGATCATTAAGAGGAATATCATTAATTGAGCTCATTTTTATAATTGCCATAGCTGCAGTTCTGATACTACTCCTCTCCAATCAACTTCTGAAGGCCAGACAGGATGCCCTTAACTCACAGTGCATTGCCAAACTTGGTAAAATCGGCAAAGCACTCGGCAAATACAATAAATCATTCGGTAATAGCAATCCACCTGAAGTACTCAAACTGACTCCGGAACAGGAGATATCACCGGAGGCAACCCTGCTACCACTGATTGCTCTGGTACGGGCCGGTCTTATAACCAGCGCGGATGAGGTAACCTGCCCTGTAGGGCATGGCGATCCGGTAGCAAAATTCTCCGAAGATCCGGCAGCACCAAAAAATCTGCTCTATTACGCCACAAAGAAGGATCTTCAATTCTCCGATCTGGTAATGCGTAACCGCAATGGCGAAGTTATGAGTTCTTATCTATTCACCTACAAATACCAGAAACTCAGTAATAACGATCGTGTTATTGCTGGCGATGCCGCCGTAGCCGATGGGAAAGTATCCCTTGGCTATTCAAAAAACCATGGCGATCATATTGAAAATGGTAAATTCATCTTTGTCGGCGGAGCCAATGCGTTATTTGCCGACGGGCATGTTAAAAGCTGTGATGAGGATTATACTGTCCGAGGAGCCACCGACACCAATGACCTCTGGCTCAGCGATACCGCCGGGGTCGATCCCGAATTCAAACGTCTCGAATCAGACCGTATTACCAAAGAAACATCCAACAGCCGGCTGAGTGTTATCGGCGGTATCACCCCGCTCAATAAGTAACCTTACGGTCAACTATACGGTACTGTATGGCCTCAGTAAGATGCTCCAGGGCGATATCCTCCGCTCCCGCCAGATCAGCAATCGTACGCGCAACCTTCAGGACTCTGGTATAGGCTCTGGCTGATAATCCGAGCCGCTCGATAGCCGACTTTAAAATTCCTTCACACTCCACTCCCAGACAGCAGTAAGATTCAATATCCTGCGCAGACATTGCAGCGTTGGTGATTCCTCTGCGCCGAGCGAAGCGCTGCTCCTGCCGCCGGCGTGCTGCCAACACCCTCCGGGCAATCACTTCAGAACTTTCACCGGTGCGCGGTCCACGCAGTTCGGTATAGTCGACAGCCGGAGCTTCGACATGAATATCAATACGGTCCATAAGCGGTCCGGATAATTTATTCATGTAACGCTCAATCATCAGATCCGAGCACTTACAGACCTTCTTGCGGTCTCCGCGTTTACCGCAGGGACACATATTCATAGAGACTACAAGCATAAACTCTGCCGGATATTTGGCCGTATGCGCTGCCCGGGATATAGTTACCCTGCCATCCTCCAGGGGCTGCCTCAATGTCTCCAGCACACTGCGCGGAAACTCTGGAGCCTCATCGAGAAAAAGCACTCCCCGGTGTGCCAGTGATATTTCTCCAGGGCGGGGCTGAGTACCGCCGCCGATTATTCCGGCAATACTCGCACTGTGATGCGGTGCTCTGAAAGGTCTGGTTCTAATCAATCCCGCATGCCCGGCAAGCTCACCCGCCACCGAATAAATCTTGGTAACCTCCAGAGATTCCTCGAAGCTGAGTGGCGGCAGAATACTAGGCAGACGCTGAGCACTCATCGTCTTTCCCGAGCCGGGAGGTCCCATGATAAGAATATTATGATTCCCGGCAGCTGCTACTTCAAGCGCGCGTTTTATATGCTCCTGACCTCTTACATCGGAAAAACACAGCCCAGAATAATACTCCGGTTCACTCTTTTCTGCCGCAGCCGCTTCCAGTGGTTGGGACGGCTTGAAATTTCCCGAAAGAAAGCCAACCGCTTCTTCAAGATTACGTACCGCGATAATCTCAATATCCTCACTTAGCGCAGACGCTTCCAGCGCATTCGCCTCGGGAATCACGATTCCGCGAAAACCCTGCTGCTTCGCGGTTATCGCCGCTGCAAGCACTCCGCGTACACCCCGCAGTTCACCATCAAGAGATAACTCACCGAGGATAAGATACTGCTGTGCCAGTTCTGATTCCAGCTGAGCTGAAGCCAGCATTATACCTAAAGCAATCGGCAGATCGTATACCGCCCCTTCCTTTTTGAGTTCAGCCGGAGCGAGATTAACCACTATTTTCTTCTGAGGATAGCTGTAATTACTGTTTTTCAATGCCGAATGCACGCGTTCAGCCGCTTCCTGTACTGCTTTGTCCGCCAGTCCTACCATACGGAGTCCGACCATACCTGCAGTAACATCAAGCTCAACCTCTACCGGTATGGCATCAATCCCGACTATTGCAATCGAGAAGAGTTTCGCCAGCATTATTGATACCGCCTCTCATTCACTTCACCTTAAAATCTGATAACCTCTGAAGGTTTGCTTCTAGGAGCAACCAGCAGCCTGAAACTCTTTCCAGAATCAGCCAGCGCTTCCTGATGACATTTCAACGCCGTTTCAGGGGTATTATTCTCATTACTTAGATGTGCCAGCAGTACTGTCTTCAAACGCTCGCCCTGACTCTGCAGGAGAAGACACGCCGCTTCCTGATTAGAAATATGCCCGGCTCTGGAGCTGATACGCTGTTTTAAATGATATGGATAACTACCGCCTGCGAGCATCTGCGGATCATAATTACTCTCCAGAATCACCGCGTCAAGATTGGAGATCTCTTTCTCAAGTTTATAAAAAACATGCCCCAGGTCGGTAAGAACCCCGCAGCGCCGCCCTCCTTTTTCAAAGATCAGCGCCACCGAATCCGCAGCATCATGCGGTGTTGGAATAGCGTCAACTCTGAATCCTGCCACCTCCAGCGACTCGGTAGTCTTGAAAATACGGTACTCTATATGCTTTCCCAGCCTGCGCGCACAATACTCATAGGTTGCCTGCGTTGTATACAGTGGCACCCCGAACTTCCGGGCCATCACCCCGGCACTGCGGGTATGATCGGAATGACTGTGGGTAAGGAAGATGGCTTTGATCTTCGTACTGTCACCGCCGACACTGGTAATCGCGTCCTCAATCGCCCTGCCGCTGATACCGGCATCGACGAGCACCGCTGCATTCTCAGCTTCAAAGTATACCGCGTTCCCGGAAGAACCACTGGCAAGGGTCCACACCCGATAATTATCCATCAGCAACGCTCCATCATCAGTTTTTTACGTACTGCATACAGAAAAGAAAAATAATCACCGCTCGCATAATCAGGAAAAGTCCAGGGCAGCGCGACAAACTTACCGCCTTTATAGAGCAGTGTCACCTCCGCAAACACCCCATCTGCAATATAAATTCTATGTGCAAAATTTTTACAGCTGGCAAGCACCAGTTTCTCTGGAGCCAGATACCCCGGATCAATATTGACCGGTCGCGGCAGTCCGTTATTCAAAGCTACAGCCAGTTGCTGCTCCAGTTTATTGGCCTCAAGTTTACGCGCCACCAGTTTTTCCCGCTCAAAACACTCTGAGAAAGCCAGAAACTGCCGGAGAATACCCGCCCCCATCTCATTCTGATAATAATCTGAATAGACAAACGGCAACACCTCGGATACAATATCCGCCTCACCCCAGACCTTCAGCACCGTCTCGCGGGTCAGCTTGAGAGCCTGCTGATCAGCAGCCAGTATCCCGGTGACAAATCTTACCGGTTCCGGTAATCTGACTTCCGCCATTATTCTCCATCCCTTCAATTTCTACCGTAAAAACATACTCTGTGATTTTACCTGAAACCCAGAATAAAATCAGTACCTTTTTCCAAAGAATCTCAAATTATATTAATAATCCATTATAAATCCCGTTTCCCTCTTGTCAATTTACCCAAAATCATGATAATTTACTTAAATATATATTATAAGATTTCATGGTTAGAGTTGGGAGCTAAGAAGAGTGAGTAAATTCATCTTTATAACAGGCGGCGTGGTATCATCACTGGGAAAAGGCATTACCTCTGCATCTATCGGTCTTTTACTCCGCAGTCGCGGTTTGAATATCAGAATGCAGAAACTTGATCCGTATATCAATGTTGACCCGGGAACAATGAATCCCTTCCAGCATGGTGAAGTATTCGTCACCAATGATGGTGCCGAGACCGACCTTGATCTCGGACATTACGAACGCTTTACCGACCGCAACACCAGTCAGGTATCAAATATTACTACCGGTAAAATTTATCTGAACGTCATCAACCGTGAACGCCGCGGTGAATTTCTCGGCGGTACAGTGCAGGTGGTTCCCCACATCACCAATGCGATAAAAGATTCCTTCAAGCAGCTGGAAGCGCCGGATGTCGATGTAATCCTTATCGAACTCGGTGGTACTGTCGGTGATATCGAAGGTCTGCCATATATTGAAGCTTTCAGACAGTTCTCTCTGGAAAAGCCTCAGGGCGATGTCATGTTTATTCACCTCACCCTCATACCGTTTCTTTCCGCCTCCGGCGAGATTAAAACCAAACCGACTCAGCACTCCGTTCAGAAACTGCGTGAATACGGTATACAGCCACATATGCTTGTCTGCCGCACCGAGGTAGACGTTGGCCGTGATGAATGCCGCAAGATTGCTCTCTTCTGTAATGTACATGGCGATGAAGTTATTATCGAAAAGAATGTCGATCATACTATCTATGAGGTACCGCTGATGCTTGAGCGTCAGGGTGTAGCCAATAAGATCTGCGCATACTTTGATCTTACAGATCGCGAACCGGAATTGACCGCCTGGAAAGAGATGATTCGAACCATTATCAACTTCACCAAGAAGGTCGAGGTTGCAGTTGTTGGAAAATACACCTCCCTTACAGACAGTTATAAATCTGTCTACGAGGCACTGGATCATGCCGGCATAGCAATCGGTTCCGAGGTTGTTTTCCGCAAGATTGAAGCCGAAGATATCGAGAATAACGGTGCTGCCGAGATGCTCAGCGGTGTCGGCGGCGTATTGATTCCCGGTGGTTTCGGCCGAAGGGGAACCGAAGGCAAGATGCAGGCGATCAGATGGGCACGTGAGAATAATATCCCATTCCTCGGTCTCTGCTACGGTCTGCAGTGCGCGGTAATAGAATACGCCAGAAATGTCTGCGGCCAGACAGATGCCATAAGTGCGGAATGGATAGAAGAAGGGGAAATACCAAGCATTGATAATATCTATGTCGGTCTTATGGACTCACAGCAGAAGGTAACCATGAAGGGTGGATCAATGCGCCTGGGAGCTTTCGCCTGCGAAATTGATACCGATTCACGCGCCTTCAGCTACTATGAACATGAACTGGTACACGAGAGACACCGTCACCGCTACGAGGTCAACCCGAGCAAAGTCGAAATTCTTCAGAAGAATGGTATGGTCATATCCGGGCGTAATCCTGACAGCAAGCTGGTTGAAATCATCGAACTTCCAGAGCATCCTTTCTTTATCGCCACTCAGGCTCACCCTGAATTCAAGAGCCGCCCAACCAAAGCACATCCGCTCTTTAAAGGCTTTATTTCTGCCGCCTATAAGGTTGCTGGCAAAGATCTTGCCTGATACCCGGGAAGCGTCATTAATAATAAACTTACAGGCAGTTGAACTAAAATCAGGTTCAACTGCCTTTTATAATCATATTTTGAATTACACCAAACACTATTTTTCTACAGGACACGACCATTTCATACTGTTTATAACTGATCTAGATCAATATGCAACAGCCTGCAAAATCTTCAAAACATAACCCGCCACTCAAACCGCAAGATATAAGTTTAAACACGAATAATGTTCTATTTTTTATAGATTATTTTGTTAAAATTGACGATAATACCGCTAGTAATATATCAAACTAAGACATAAAATAATATGACTGCTGCTTTCAGGAGAACCAATAATGAAATTTATCTACACTCTGACATTAATTTTAAGCCTGTTTATAATTTCCGGCTGCCAGGATCCGAACTTTGTGAGAAAAGTAGATGATCCGTCCGCAGAACATCCATATTCAGCTAATATAGGCTCACAGGTCGAGGTACGAAAAAACGTCCAGTTTGCCGATATCCCCGCTCCTCAGGAATTCTATATCGACAAAATCGAGACCAAGACCTTCCAGGGAAGCTCAATGCGTTTCGGTACTCTGGTATACACCGGTATCTGGAACGTCTGGGAGACTAATCAGTGGTATCTGAATGCAATGGAAGAAGCTGGCTGGAAACTGATTACAACAAAATTTGAAAATGATTATTACGTCAAAAGCTTCTTTAAAAAGAAGGATGAGACCGTTGCTCTGGAAATCAAAGATTCTGGAAAAGGTCTGACCATAGTTACTGCAATGCTGAATAATGATGAGCAGGAAGAACAGCTCAAGGAAAAAATGCTCAGTCAGGGTACACTTCCAAAATAGATAATTTTTATTTTAACAAAAAAGAGTGTACCGCCGATAACGCGGTGCACTCTTTACATTATACCGATATTAAATGATCACTTTATTATCAGCCAAATATACAAACAAAAAAAAGCACCGATATCACTTATCAGCACTCCAGTTCAAAACTCTTTAAATTTTTCCGACACAATCACTAATTAAGCTTATTAATACACTATACAGCATTTTACTTCTGATTCTTGAACATCTCCAGCATCAGAGTCACCTCAGCAACCGACATTCTGGTCTTACGGGCAATATCATTGATCTCATAGCCCTTATCACGAAGCTCCATTATCTTGGCACCAACAGACCGCTGCCAGACACCGGTCTCAGAATTAGTCGGCATCTCCGCAGTCTTATTACCTACAGGCGTATCCTGTTCAATTTTTTCCTTGAGTGACGGCTGCTGAGTCCCGGCATCTGAAAGCTTAATCTCCGCTTTATCTGCAATTTCAGCGGTAGCCTGTGTCCTTAATGATTGCACCGATTTTGCTGTTTCCCGTTTTATACCGGTCTGAGCTACATTTGCCTGCAACTCTTCATAACGCTGCACCACCTTCTCAGCATCACGAATTAATTTATTAAGAACCCGAATCTTGGTATCCACCTGGGCATTTATCTCTCGACTCATCTCAGCCAGTTCAACCAGTATTTCATCGGCGCCGTCCCGAAGACCAGAAGGATTTCTGATTGCTCCAGTCTCCTTCTTGACATACTCCCTGCGTTCACGACGCATCCGCTTGACCAATTTCGGCATCAAAGCCATAAGCAGAATAACCACGCCAAAAGCGATCACCTGACTCCAGCCAAACCCGGATTTTTCCGCTGTATCCGCGGAATCGGAAAAAATAAACCCGAGCTGAAGCAACATCATTTATAGATCCTCACTGATTCCGAGTTTATCAAGTATACCCGCCACCTCATCCATAGAATTATAGTTTATAGTAATACTGCCACTGCCACCGTTATCCTTCACCTGCACTCTGGTGCCGAAATGCGAACAGAGCCGGTCCTCAAGACTCAGTATATTACGGTCACGTTCAACCGGCTGACTCTTAAGCTTGCTGATTCTCGGAGACGATACCCGCTTGACCAGGTCCTCGACATCATGTACCGATAATTCCTCGGCGACTATCCTTTTAGCCAGCTCTATCTGAGAGAAGGGATCACTCAACGCCAGCAGAGTCCGTCCATGCGCCGCAGAGATCTTCTCTTCGGCGATCATCGACTTCACTTCATGGGGCAGATTCAACAGACGCAGGGTATTGGTAACCTTGGTACGGCTGATACCCAGCTTATCTCCGATTTCGTTATGAGTAAGTCCTTCTTCCTGCTGCAAAAGCTCATAAGCGACCGCCGTTTCAATAGCATTGAGATCATCACGCTGCAGATTCTCGACCAGGGCGAGTTCACGCATCTTGCTGTCACTGGCATCAAGAATACATACCGGCGCCTCCTCCCAGCCCAGTATATTCAAAGCCCGCAAACGACGTTCACCAGCAATGAGTTCATAGATATTTTCGCCCTTGCGCCGCACCACCAGCGGCTGAACCAGCCCCTGTTCCCGGATTGACGCAGCCAGTTCCTCCAGCTTTTCAGGATTGAAATGACTCCGTGGCTGCCACTTGGAAGCCTGAATATCCGCTACCTTTATATTAATAATACTATTAGTAAGCGCCTCCGCTGCTGCCGGGGCAACAACCTCTTCCACACTATCATCCTGTACTCCCTGTGGAATCAACCCCTTAAGGCCCCGTCCAAGTGCTTTTTTTCTCGCCATATCCCTTTCAAGCTTTCTTCTACAAAATTACAAGTTACCACAAAACCCAAATTATATCCTACATATTGCGAACTTTAATAACCACATAATAATCAGATTAACGCAAATGCTCCTCCAGAGCCAACTCTGCATGCAGCAGAGCATTATCAATTATCTGGTCAACCTTGACATTCCCCCGCTGCGGAATAATAGCTTTCATGTGCTGGAGCAGATTCTTTTCAATAAGAATCTTATAACTGCCGAACGAATGCAGATCATAACTCCACTGAATAGGAATCAACAGAAAATCCATCAATGATTTCGCATCAAGGTAGCTTACCGGCTTGAACGGATCAGCAAGAATCGCATCAACTATCTTAGGAGTGGGTTCTGCCTCCAACTCCAGATTATGCACTATTTCAGGATACTTCTCCAGATTATTATTATTTATCGCATCATAAAATATATAGTAAATATCAAGTTTATCACTGTCGCGGACAAGTTTCAGAAAGGTTAGTATGGTCTCATCCATGATTTGGTCGGGAATATGCAGCGCATTATGGTAACGGGTGCTTTTCAGAATACATTCTCTGGCCTTTGCCGGCAGCATTTCGAGCCAGCCCAGTTCCAGCAATACTTCAAAACCATATTCACCATGATTAATCGAGTCAGCATCCCGAAAAGTGCCAAACTCCGTAAGCTGCCGGTAACGCCCGATGTCATGAAACAGTCCGCAAACCTCAGCCAGCACAACCATATTCTCAGAAAACCCGTTATAGTCCGCAATCTGCCGAGCATTTTCCGCTACCCGTTTACTATGAACGAGTTTCAAATGCAGCATCGGACCGAGAACGCCATCCTTCTCAAAGGTTTTTACATACTCGTCATACTTAATAAAGAGCTTATCGCGCATTCCAATATCAATCATAGACCGCTCCTTGAAGAGAATTACTGCTGAAACCGCTCAAAGGTACAGGGTGAGCTATCACGCCGCATATATACCGGCTCCACCTCCAACGGATTGATTGCCGCGGTATAATGCTGCAAAGCAGCTCTACCAATACAACGGGCTGGTGCTCCCTGGACAGAATTTTCAAAGAGAACACCGCTATCTTTAAACTCTGCAAATTCATCAGCAAACTTATCCAGTCCCGAACCGATAAAACAGTCTACAGCATATGATCCTGCCATCTGCTGCACCAGCTCGGGCTCAAGGGCAATATCCTCGACCAGAGCACGTGTTTCACCCGATTCCGTTACTTCATAGACTGCTGTATAAAGCTCATCATTACGGGCATACTGCAGCGGCACAACAATCCCGCCACGGCAGCAGCTCGCCAGTGCCAGAGCCTCCAGACTTGAAACCGGTATAACCTTAAGACCAGCAGCGAAGGCCAGCGTCTTACCGGCAATTACTCCAACTCTGGTGCCGGTATAGCTTCCCGGGCCAATACTGACGGCAATAGCACCAAGCTCAGATAAAGCAATTCCAGCTATAGACAAAACCTTGTCTATAGCTGGAATCAACAATCTGCCATGCTTCATACCGTCGGACAACATTTCTTCCGCAAGTACCCGGCCATCCGCGGCAACCACAGCCACACCTCCGACCCTTGCCGAAGTCTCGATAGCCAGCACAGTCTTCTGTTCATTCATTGTTAAAAGTACTTCCTATTCTTTATTTTTAAGGTATTCATCTATATTGGCTGCAGCTTCCTTTCCTGCACCCATAGCCAGAATAACCGTTGCCGCTCCGGTAACTATATCACCACCGGAAAAGACACCGGGCACACTGGTCATTAATTTATCATCTACCTTGATATTACCGCGTTTATTCAGCTCAAGCTCAGGCCACTTACGGGTAAGAATAGGATTCGGTCCCTGCCCGATAGCGACAATAACCTCTTCCACGTCAACGGTATACTCCTCTCCCTCGACCGGAACCGGACGCCGCCTTCCAGAAGCATCCTCCTCACCCAGCTGCATAACCTGACAGCGGATACCCTTGACCCAGCCATTATCCGTTCCCAGAATCTCCAGCGGTGCTGTAAGCTCTTTGAGGGTCACCCCTTCTTCAAGAGCATGCTCCACCTCTTCAAGTCGCGCCGGCATCTCACTACGACCACGGCGATAGAGAATATAGACATTATCCGCACCAAGACGCAGCGCTGACCGGGCAGAGTCCATAGCCACATTACCGCCGCCGATTACCGCTACATTCTTACTGCGCAGCACCGGTGTATCATAATCTTCATGATACGCCTTCATCAGATTGATACGGGTAAGAAATTCATTTGAAGAATAAACTCCGTTCAGATTTTCTCCCGGAATTTCCATAAAGTATGGCAGACCGGCTCCAGAACCGATGAAAACAGCGTCAAAACCGCTCTCCAATAGTCCCGGCACCCCAATAGTTGCACCAATAGGCATATCAAATTTGAATTTAACACCCAGCTTTTCCAGAAAACCACATTCACGGCGCACAATATCCTTTGGCAGACGGAACTCCGGAATACCGTAAGCCAGCACTCCGCCGGCAGTATGCAACGCTTCAAAGATCGTCACATCATGCCCCATGCGGGCAAGATCGGCACTCGCCGCCAGACCGGCAGGACCGGCACCAACGACCGCAACCTTGAAACCGCTGGGTTCAACCTTCTCAACCTCAGCCACCGCACCCTGCTTGGCTTCCATATCAGCCGCAAACCGCTCAAGGCGTCCGATAGCCACCGGTTCACCCTTAATACCAAGGATACACTTGGCCTCACACTGACTTTCCTGAGGACAGACACGTCCACAGACAGCCGGCAGATTATTATTCTCCTTGATCTTCCGCGCCGCAGCAACAAAGTCACCCTCGGCGATCAGCTTGATAAACTCAGGTATCCCCACATTTACCGGACAGCCTTTGACACACTGCGGATTCTTGCACTGCAGACAGCGAGCCGCTTCCGCCATAGCCATCTCCGGGGTATATCCCAGCGCCACCTCCTTGAAATTGTGCCGTCTTACCTCTGGATCCTGCGCCGGCATAGGCATACGTCCCGGTTTTTTATTCTGCTTCTGCTCAAGGTTATCCTTATACTCATCATGCAGAGATTTCTCAGTATCCTTGTAGGTACTCAATCTCTTAAAAAGCAGGTCGAAATTAACATCATGCGCGTCAAACTCCGGACCGTCAACACAGGTAAATTTGGTCTCACCCGCGACTTCAACCCGGCAGCCACCGCACATTCCAGTTCCGTCAACCATGATTGAATTCAATGACACGATGGTCTTGATACCATAACCGCGAGTCAGATCTGCAACCACCTTCATCATAATTGGTGGTCCGATCGCAATAACCCGGTCTATCGCTTCACCAGACTCGATCAGGCGTTTGAGCACATCGGTAACAAAACCTTTCTCGCCATAGCTGCCATCATCGGTAACTGGAAAGAACTCATCAGAGGTCGCGCGTGATCTTTCCTCCCAGAAGATAAATTCCTTACTGCGTCCGCCGGAAATGCTATAGATTTTATTTCCAGCTTCTTTCAGTGCTTTCTGAATCGGTGATACCGGCGCAATTCCCAGACCGCCGCCAATACAGACAACAGTACCGAAATTCTCGATCTCACTCTCATGTCCCAGCGGGCCGACAACATCAAGAAATCTGTCGCCAACTCCCAGCCGGTTGATTTTTGCCGAAGCGACACCAACAATCTGAACCACAATTGTAATCGTCCCCTTCTCAGGAGAATAATCAGCAATGGTCAGCGGAACCCGTTCCGCCTCTTCGCTTGCCCTGACGACAATAAACTGCCCGGCTTTACAGAAATTACTGATAGCGGGGCAATAAACTTCAAATTCCTTGATAGTCGGAGTAATATCAACCTTTCTGGTTATCCGGTTGAGCTGCTTATCATCAATTTCATTGATATTATAAGTATTACCCGCATTCCCATGGCAGGCACCACCGCCTTCACCATGCACATCACTACTCATTTTACATCCCTCCATTCCGTTTGTTACTGCTAACCACTGTCCCTCCCTCGACAGAACATTGAAACCCTACTGCAAATAATTCAGTAAATTTACAGCAAAATCACTATAAACTGAATATTCTATGCAATAAACTTCACTAGTCAAGCTCTTTTAACCTCACAGCTTACACTGCTGACTCGCAACAGAAACCTAAAATTCGACCCTTGCTGTAAAAAAACAGCAAGGGTCGAATGAAATTAATCGCTAGCAGGCAATTACTTGGATTTTCTGAACTCATCAACCGGATTATTTGAACAGTCAACCTCACCGACCTTACAAGGCTCTACACCCCAGATATCATCCGCATACTGCTGTATGGTTCTATCGGATGAGAACTTACCGGAATAAGCAATATTCAGAATAGCCATCTTCACCCAGCGGTCCTTATCCTTATAAGCTTTTTCGACCTCTTCCTGCGCCTTGATATAAGATTCAAGATCAGCCATCAGCATGTAATAATCACCATTTTCAAAGATTGTCTCACGAATAGGTTCAAAAATACCCGGCTCATTGATACTGAAGTGACCGGAGAAGAGCAGATCGACAGCTTCCTTTATTTCACTGTTAGCCTGGTAATATTCATATGGATTATACCCTTTATTCCGCAGATCCTCGACCTCATGCGCTTTGAGACCAAAGATAAAGGCATTCTCCTCTCCTGCTTCCTCAACAATCTCGACATTCGCCCCGTCGAGAGTACCGATAGTTATCGCTCCGTTCATCATAAACTTCATATTGCCGGTTCCTGAGGCTTCGGTACCAGCTGTAGAAATCTGCTCACTGACCTCGGTTGCAGGAATAATCTTTTCTGCAGCCGATACCCGGTAATTAGGCAGGAAGAAGACATTGAGCTTACCCTTGGATTTAGGATCATTATTAACGACCGCGGCGATATTATTGATAAGCTTGATAATAAGTTTAGCCATAAAATATCCAGGTGCCGCCTTCGCTCCAAAGAGGAAGGTTCGGGGCTCGATATCCTGCCCCTTACGCAGACGGGTATAAAGGACAATAATATGGAGCGCGTTCAAGAGCTGCCGCTTATATTCATGGAGTCTTTTCACCTGAGTATCAAATATAGTATTGGCATCAAGATCGAAACCGTAAAGTTCCTTCGCCCAGGCGACAAGTGTTTGCTTGGCCTCTTTTTTAACCGCAATGAACTTTTCACGGAATTCCTTATCATCGGCGAATGGCACCAGCTTCTTGAGTTCACTGAGATCTGTTATCCAGCCGTTACCGATAGTATCGGTTATCAGCTTGGCCAGCGGTGGATTGGCCTTGAGCAGAAAACGCCGCTGGGTCACCCCGTTGGTCTTGTTATTAAAACGCTCAGGGTACATCTCGGCAAAATCAGGAACCAGAAATTCTTTAAGAAGTTCGGTATGCAGCGCGGCAACACCATTGATAGAATGACTGCCGACGATAGCCAGCTGCGCCATCCGAATCATCTTTGTCTCACCTTCCTGAATCAGACTCATGCGGCTAAGCTTTGCATTATCACCGGGATACCGGTTTGAAACCTCCTGCAGGAATTTGGCATTGATTTCATAAATAATCTGTAGATGACGCGGCAGAAGCTTCTCAAACATCGGAACGCTCCATTTCTCCAGCGCCTCGGGCATAAGCGTATGATTGGTATAGCCCATAGTTTTAACGGTGATATCCCAGGCCTTGTCCCAATCCACCTCATATTCATCGATCAGAATACGCATCAACTCCGCAACCGCAATTGACGGATGGGTATCGTTCATCTGAATAGCAGCCATATTAGGCAGCTCCTCAATAGGCTTGCCGGTATTCTTAAACCGGCGCAGTATATCATGGAGCGAACAGCAGACAAAGAAATACTGCTGCTTGAGACGCAGCTCCTTACCAAGATAAAAACAATCATTCGGATAAAGCACCTTGGTCAGATTCTCAGCGCCAAACTTACTGCTTACCGCAGCAATATATTCACCCTGATTAAAATCTTCCAGATTGAACTCGTCTGCCGCTTTACTCTTCCACAGACGGAGCGTATTGACGGTCTTGCCGCCATATCCCACTATCGGCATATCATGCGGCTCACCGATTATCTTCGCAGTATCCACCCAATATTTTTTACCGTCATACCCATCATGAACTCTACCGCCAAAATTTACTTCAACCGAAATATCAGAATGAATAATCTCCCAGGGATCACCGTAGCGCAGCCACTCATCAGGCTGTTCCACTTGATAGCCGTTCTCGATCTCCTGACGGAAGATACCATAGTCATAACGCAGACCATAACCAAATGCCGGAAGATCAAGGGTAGCCATGGAATCAAGGAAACAGGCTGCAAGACGACCCAAGCCGCCATTACCTAGACCTGCATCCCGCTCTTCTTCACGGAGTTCCTCATACGAAATACCCATATCCTCAAGACCTTTTTTAAGTTCCTCCTCGATCTCAAGATTTATGACGTTATTTCCCAGAGCCCTTCCCATAAGAAATTCCATAGAAAGATAATAGACTCTTTTAACGTTATTATCATGATGTGTCTGCTGAGTTTTCAGCCAGCGATCTATCAGTCTATCGCGAACAGTCAGTGCCAGAGCCTGATATTTATCCTGCATTGTTGCGGTATACTTATCATTACTCAAAGTATATTTCAAGTGTTCAGCAAAACCTCTAGCCAGTGAATCAGCATCTTCACCCTGCCTGCTGCAGATTACTTCTTTATCATCGGACATCTGTATTTCTCCTACGGTTATAATTAAAAACGAAGCTTACAATTATCTCTGATATTTCCTCAATTTTCAGCTTTTTTCAAAAAAAATGCAAATTCTTTTTATGTTAGCGCCGGATTAAATCTCTAAAACATAATCCGAAAAGCCCATTTAAAAGGCTGAAAACAGCGCCCTGTTTTTCTCATATTACCCAAAACACTTGCAGCACTAAGCAGTTATACTCTTTATCGATTTGAGTTATATAAAAATACCTGAATTTATTTTCCAAAAAAAACTTAAAATTTTTTAGCTAAAAAATTGGCCCTCGCACACAATTTAAAAATGCTGGCAATATTGCCAGCATTTAAAAAACGATACCACCAAACAAAATATATAATCTACATAATTACCTTATTAAGGGGTAATTCAATAATTCCTTCTGCGCCACTTGCCTTCAGTGCCGGAATAAGATATCTGACCTGATGTTCATCGGCGATAGTTTCAACAGCCAGCCAGTTATCAGAAGCGAGCTGACTTACCGTAGGTGAAGTAAGAGCAGGAAGATTCTTCAATACCTCTTCAAGTCTTTCCTGAGGCACATTCATCTTGAGCAAAACCTTCTCCTTGGCATCCAGCGCACCTTTGAGCATCAGACAGAGAGCATCAATCTTCGGTTTTTTCCAGGAATCCTTGTAGGCATCCTTATTGGCGATAATCACAGTGACAGATTCCTGAATTGTCTCGATAATACGGAGTTTATTGGCGACAAGACTACTTCCGGTCTCGGTAACATCAACAATTGCATCCGCCAGGTGCGGCACCTTAACCTCGGTAGCACCGTGAGAAAATTCAACGGTTACATTGATTCCGCGTTCGGCAAAAAAACGTTTTGTAAGACCTACAACCTCGGTACTTATCACCTTACCGTCAAGATCCTTGGCGCAGCGGTAATTACTATCCTCAGGAACCGCAAGCACCCAGCGCACAGGCTTACGGGTTGCCTTGGCATAAACCAGTTTTTCTAAAACTTCGACCTCGGACTGATTCTCAAGAACCCAGTCAAGCCCGGTGATAGCAACATCCATCGCCCCGCGGTCAACATAACGGCTCATCTCCTGCGGACGCGCAAGCATGGCGCTGATTTCAGGATCATTACAGATAGGGTAGTAATTGCGTGAACGCACATTGAATTCCCACCCGGCATTTCTGAGCAATTCAAAGGTTGAATCCTGCAAACTGCCTTTCGGCAGACCAATCATTAATTCTGGCATAATAATTTCCATTCTTTCTTTTTATATTAATTATCAATTTTAAATTTATTTAGATGTCTTTTTTGCTGCGGCTTTATGGGTTGTCTTCTGCGATTTTGAAGCGGAACCAGTGCCGCTGGCTGCGAGCACAGCTTCAAGCTCCAGGTAGTGAAGAAGGTCTACAGCCTGATGGTGTTCCATCTTGGCAAAAACCTTCTGCAGATGGGATTTATCCCCGCTTTTGGGAATGAGACCATACTTTTTAGCGATCTCCAGTCCTTCTGAAGTCACAGGCACAGTCATAGTTGGATGATAATAAAACAGAATAATACTTACGTCCTGTTTATCCAGATTGAGATCAAGCTCATTTAGAAGCTTACGCGCTTCAGTCACCTTCATATCGGCGCAGAAATCGAGTGTCAGTATCCCCTTGCGGTCAAAGAGACGATTAAGCAGATCCTTCAGACGCATGGCCAATCTGTCAGCATTTGAAATAGGATCCATTGCACGGGCAATTTCTACCCATCTGGCAACACGGCATTCATTCCAGTCGATAAAAACTTTCTGAATTCCCTCAATACTCTTCATCGCCGTTTCCGGGCTATTATCTTCACTCAGAATAGCGTAAATCAACCGAATAAAGGCTGACATAGGCTTTGGATAGAGCTTTCCTTTGTTAAAATCGCTCAGGATATTTACCGGCGATTTTGCAGAACTTGCAGCCATAGGCTCTCCTGATAAAATACGACAAAACACAATTATTCACTTCCGAGAAGTGAATAGAGATTTACGATGGTAATACATTACACATTAATTGTCAACAACCTTTTCTATTCATTTTATTCCACAGTCATACCTTTTGCCAGCAACAAGATCCTAATTTTGCTCAAATTATTTCTATAATCTTCCAGATCCGGCAATATTATACGAATCCCGGCACCACTGAACACAATCCCTGCAACCTGACAGCACCCTGATAAAACAAGCTGAAAACATACATAATATAGCGAATTTTAGCTGAAACTGTATATATTTTATAGAGATTTACCCTCTGGTATTTCCATCCTTAATTCACCCGGAACCGCCATTTACAATCGTCAAAGATTAATTTAAAAAAAATATTATTTTAATATTGACACTAAGCGGATATTCAGTATTATTAGTCCCGTTGTCAACGAGACGACAAAAAAATTATGATCGAGTGGCGCAATTGGTTAGCGTACAAGACTGTCGATCTTGTGGTTGCGGGTTCGAGTCCCGTCTCGATCGCCAAATTAAAAACTGTTCAGTTTATACTGAACAGTTTTTTATTTTATCCTGCCCGGCATGCAAAAACCTGACTTCCATTTTTACTAAATCCTCTGGAAATCCGACGCTCTATCAGCATAATAGCAATAATCATTTCAATTTTTACATTAAATATGTATTTAGAAAAGAGAGAAAGATAAAAGTCATGTCTGAGAAGAATAGCTTTGAGATGTCCAAACACTACAACCCGCAGCAGGTTGAAGACAAATGGTATGCCAAATGGGAGCAGTCAGAATGCTTCCGGTCACAGGTTGATGCTGACAAAAAACCTTACACCATAGTTATTCCACCGCCAAATGTTACAGGTAAGCTCCACATGGGTCATGCACTCAATGACACCCTTCAGGATATTCTTATCAGAGCCAAGCGCATGCAGGGAGACAATGCTCTCTGGCAGCCCGGTACCGACCATGCGGGTATTGCCACTCAGAACGTTGTTGAACGCGAGCTCAAAAAAGAAGGCATGCATCGTGACGATCTGGGAAGAGACAAATTTATCGAACGTGTCTGGAAATGGAAGGAAGAATACGGTGCCTCTATTATCAGCCAGCTGAAAAAGCTCGGCTGTTCCTGCGACTGGTCGCGTGAACGCTTCACCATGGACGAGGGTCTGAGCAAGGCTGTACGCACAGTCTTTGTCCGCCTGTACAAGGAAGGTCTTATCTATAAAGGCCGCAGACTCATCAACTGGTGCCCCAAGGATCACACCGCACTCGCCGACGACGAGGTTGAGCACGCAGAAAAAGAGGGTAAGCTCTGGCATATTAAATACCCGATCAAGGACAGTACAAAATTCCTTACTGTTGCCACCACCAGACCGGAGACCATGCTCGGTGATACCGCTATTGCGGTCCACCCTGATGATGAGCGCTATACCGATCTTATCGGCACCATGGTAATTCTGCCGATCGTCGGCCGGGAAATACCTATTGTTGCTGACAGTTTTGTAGATCCGAAATTCGGTACCGGCTGTGTGAAAGTCACCCCGGCTCATGACCCCAACGACTATGAATGCGGTCTGCGCAATAATCTCGAGCAGATCATTGTAATCGGCCCGGACGGCACCATGACCGAAGCCGCCGGCAAATATCAGGGACTTGAGAGATTCCGCTGCCGTGAAAAACTTGTCGAAGAGCTTGAAGAGAAGAAACTCATTGAAAAGATTGAGGATCACGTCCACTCTGTCGGTCACTGCTACCGCTGCGACACCGTTATCGAGCCGTATCTTTCAGAGCAGTGGTTTGTAAAGATGAAGCCGCTGGCAGAGAAAGCCATTGCCGCCTCCGAAGCCGGTAAGATACATTTCCATCCGCAGCGCTGGGAAAATGTCTATCTTTCATGGCTCACCGATGTCCGCGACTGGTGTATCAGCCGGCAGATATGGTGGGGACACCGTATTCCGGTATGGTACTGTGAAGACTGTGGCGAAGTAATTGTAGAAGAGACCGACCCTGCCTGCTGCCCCAAGTGCGGCTCGGAAAAACTCCGGCAGGAAGAGGATGTTCTCGACACCTGGTTCAGCTCTGCACTCTGGCCCTTCTCAACCCTTGGCTGGCCTGATGATACCGAAGACCTCAAATACTATTATCCGACCAATACCCTCAGTACCGACCGCGGAATTATCTACTTCTGGGTTGCCCGAATGGTAATGATGGGGCTGCACTTCATGAAGGACGTACCATTCTCAGATGTCTATATTCACGGTACCATCCTCGATGAAAACGGTGCCAAGATGTCTAAGTCCAAAGGTAACGGAATCGATCCGATTGTAATGATCGAGGGCGGCACTCAGCAGCGTATGGGCAAGGAATTCAAATGCGACGGTTACGGAGCTGACGCTGTACGCTATACGCTCGCCTCACTCACCACTGAAGGGCAGGATATCAAACTCAACCCTATCCGCTTCGAGAATGGCCGTAACTTCATAAACAAGGTCTGGAATGCCTCACGTTTTGTAATGATGAACCTCAGCGAACTTGAGCTGGATACCAGCAAAATAGAATTCGCCGAACTGGAATTTGAAGACCGCTGGATTCTGTCCCGGCTCAATCAGGTAATCGAGGACACTACCGCCGCGGTTGAGAATTTCCGCTTTATCGATATTACCAAGTCAATCTACGATTTCACCTGGAGAGACTACTGCGACTGGTATGTGGAAATGGTCAAAAGCCGTCTGCGCAGCGGCGGCAGAACCGCGCTTGTTGCCGGCCGAGTTCTCTCGTGGGTACTGGATAACGTTCTGCGCCTGCTCCATCCGATTGCGCCTTTCTTCACCGAAGAGGTCTGGGCGGAACTCGGCAAGATAACCCCGCAGCGCGGACTCGCTGCCGATCCGGCAAAAGCCGGAGAATTTCTAATGCTTGAGAGCTGGCCGGCAGCAGTCGAAGAACTGCGCAACATTGAGATTGAGAACTCAATGAACCGGGTACAGAATGTTGTTAGAGCCATCAGAAACATCCGTGCGAAATTCAACATTCCGCACAATGACAAGGTTCCGGCGGTTATCAGTGCCGCCAATGAAGAATTTGTTGTTTCTGTCGAGAGCTGTATCGAACAGATCTGCCTCCAGGCGGTGGCGGAGAATATCGAGCTCGGAGTAAATCTGGAAAAACCAAGTCTGGCTGCAGCCGAAGTGCTTGACGGGGCGCAGGTTTTTGTCCCGCTATCAGGGTTTATGGATGTTGAACTTGAAAAGAAACGCGTCAGCAAGGATCTGCTGGTAAAGGAAAAATCGCTCAACGCTCTGAAGGCGAAGCTGCATAATGACGGCTTCATTGCCAAAGCTCCGGAAGAGGTGGTCGAAAGAGAAAAAGCCCGCAAAGTCGAGCTCACAAGACAGATTCAGGAACTCAAAGAACTGGCTGCAAGTCTGGAGAGTAATAATTAGTTTTTTTACTTTACAAATTTCATGGATAAGCTACTCTATCTGTATCGCACTCTAGACCTTTCGTTACAGCTACGAGCGGCTTTTCCAGTATTGTGCCGTCTTTTTACACTACATCAGGAGAAATAAAATGCGCACTCTTGTGAGGTTTTTAAATTTTATCGTACTATTCGCTATCACCGGCGTCATCTACTGGCACCAGTTTAACAACCAGTCCTTCATGGTTCAATGGAATAAATTCAGTGCCGCCAACGGAATATACATTCTGCTCTTCGTCTCAGGCATACTGGTCCTGCTCAATCTCTATACGCTTCTGCATTCCATAAAGCAGATGCGTAAGCGCAAACGCGCTATCGAGATCGAGAATGACAACGGTGTCAACTCCATCTCGATCGATGCCGTGCAGAAACGCCTTGCTGATATGCTCAGTTCCAATCCGGATATCGTTCATCCACGTCTCTACCTTGAACTCGGACACAAGCATAAACCTATTCACTGCGAGGTGGAGTTCGGTCTGAAATGCACCCATAACATCACCGGCAGAACCGATGAAATCAAGAGCGAGATAACCACCGCCTTCAATAATATGATACCAAGCGGTCCGGGGGTAATAGTCAAGGCCAGCATCGTCGATATCGAAGGCGACAGCACCACTGTCAAACCCAAGAGTGAGACCGTCTTCAGCGGACCGGTGTACCCGAACAACTCCGAAGACGACGCAGATGAAAAGGAAATGAGTTGACCCGAGATACCGATAGTAATCTGGAAGCTTATGACTTCCATCTGCCTCCCGAGAATATTGCACAGTTACCTGCAGACAGGCGTGATAATTCACGCCTGCTCTTTATTGCCGGCAGCAGCACCCCCGAGCATCACCGCTTCAACGAGCTGCCAGACCTTCTGCAGGCGGGAGATCTTATCATTCGTAACGACACCCGGGTAATTCCCGCAAGACTTCTAGGCAGACGCAGCGGTGGCGGCAAGACCGAAGCCCTGCTGATGCACCCCGCCGCCCGAAGCGAAGAGGACTACCCGCAGGAAGCGAACAGAGTCTACTGGGTCTGCCTCGCCAAACCCTGCAATCATCTAAAAACCGGAAAAATTGTCACCTTCGCCGACGGCAGTGTCGAAGCCCGGGTCGAGAAGATGCTCGGTGGCGGCAGAGTTATTTTATCCTTCAATCTCACAGAGCATGACTTTATGCCTACGGTTGAACGTATCGGTGAACTGCCGCTGCCGCCGTATATCGACCGCAGCCGGAATGGTGTCACCGACTCTGACCGTGAGCGCTATCAGACCACCTTCGCCAGAGAGGCCGGAGCGGTTGCCGCTCCTACCGCCGGTCTGCACTTCACCCCGGAGCTTGACAAACGTCTCACCAAAAAAGGCATTAATATTGCCACAGTCACCCTTCATGTCGGTCCCGGCACCTTCAGACCGATAATTGCTGAGAACATCAACGAACACCGGATGGACGGCGAGTACTATGTAGTTTCCGAAAATACCGCCGGGAGTATCAACCAGACCCGAGCCGCCGGCGGCAGAGTTATCGCCGTAGGCACCACCTCCACCCGCACTCTGGAGACAGTGACCGACAGCTCCGGTATTGTCCATCCCGGCAGCGGCTGGGCCGATCTCTTCATCAAACCCGGCTACAGATTCAAAGCCATCGACGGACTTATCACCAATTTCCATCTGCCAAAGTCCAGCCTGCTGGTACTCGTCTCCGCTCTGATGGGGCGCGAGCGCATGCTGGCGGTATACGCCGACGCCGTACAGGCCGGCTACCGCTTCTACTCCTATGGTGACGCCATGCTGCTCATCCCGTAATCAGGGATGAGCCTCACTCACCACGCCCCTTAGCGACATCATCCGCAATACTGCCACCACGCCCGACAGCACTAACAACAAAAGCAGCTCACAATCCGCCACACACACCAAACTCTTCACGCATACCAATAAATACGCCTTTTAACGAAAACTATTAACAGCTTCCGGTTTTATCCTTGACACCGCACAACATATCTCATAAAATACGCCTTTATACTTTGTAATTGTATTTTGTGATACATTTAATTATCGCCGAATCAAAGTCGAAAAAATCATGTTCCATATCAGCGAAACTATCTTTAATGATACTCTGAATTATCTCACCGCCGCTGAAAAGTCAGAAAGCACCGCAGCGGCCGCAAGCCAGGAATTACTCCCGCCACAACTCACAAACACCGTACAGAAACTGCGCAAAAAGTATTTTGTAGACCCGGAACAAATCACAATATTAATTCGCGGCAACCTTTTAAGTATAATCAGAGAAAAACAGGATCTTAAGTTTGATCCTGTAAATCATCTCCCCGCAACTGCGGCAACTGACCACTACGAGCCTGATTCTTCCGACTATATTACCGCCATACACCGCGCAAGTCCGGCTATCGCAAAATTACATGTAACGAATACCTTCAAGATAATATTGTCAAGTCAAGCCTTTCAGCAGGCTACAGAAACCTCTGCCGACCGGGAACAACGCTATCTCAGCGCCCCTGATAATTACGATTTTGATATCGATCATGTCACCGAAAGATTTTAGCATGATCTCGCTGAAAAAGATTATATAAGACAAAGGCAAGGTTATTATCAGAATGCAATTAATAATGACAGTCTCGATGATACCATGAACCATATTAAAGATTACATTCAACCCATAATAGATTCAGTTATAGAACATAAACTACCTGAAATGAATTCTTATAAAAATAATAATTCTATTATAAACACAGGAAAAGATTTACTCCAAGCTGATAGATCAGTTTCACAAACACCACAATTGCGTATTACTAGCCCCATTTATACCAGCCCGGAGTATGAAAATAATATAGAACTGAACAGGCAAAAAGAACGACAGTCCATTTTTTCAGAACCTGAAAATATCCTGGATTACAATAATAATAACTGAGCAGTGACATTCATTATCAGGAGATCTCTCAAATACCGGATCTCCTGATTTTTTCGCCACTATATAATACTTCAAGAAATCTGAATATATACGTTATGCTAATTCAATCAAACCCCACATATTATAACTTATTAATGTTTGAATATAATCCTGTTATAATGACACTTTTCAAACAATAGCAGCAACCCGGTTATTAATGCCATACAACACATAATTCTTCTATACGTTAAACACTAAAAATCCCCAAACGCTATCAACTATTGTATTAATTAAGAAATAAATGACACAAAGCCCATAATATTCATTGCCACCCTGTTCTTATACATCAAGGATAACACACATATTACAATAATATCCTTTTTCGCAATTTAAGTATGCTGCTACAAAATCTAAATACCAAAGCATAAACTTTCGGTAATTTTATAAGACAATTCTTATTAAATACACAGTTAACCCCAGCCAAAACCTGCAGTTATAAACAGCACTAGTAACATATACTCTAAAAAGTACTACCATAAATACCCCTACAAATGCGCAAAACAGTCATGAATTACGCTTTTACTCCGACAAATGTTACGTTTTTAATCAGAAAACATTATTATTTTTACAAAAACTGGATTTTTTTTGCTCTCAGAATATAATTCTATAATAATTTTAGTGGACAAAGCAACCAAATGACACTAAAATAGTATCCAAAACAGTTATTACTTTAATAGCCGTCAGGATAACAACAACAGGGAAGAAGACAATGATTAAATTTGAAGACGTGATGTTTGACACCGAACCGCTGGAACTTGCTGAGGAGCTTACCGGCCTTGCTGAGGCTCTGGATATTATAATCTGCACCGATGAAGCAGCTGAGGCCGGAGCTGAGATCTATTTTGGCATCCCTGCTGAAATCGGTGAAATTATCGAGGTCAGAGGAACCGTCAGCGATACTGCAGAGACCGGTGATGATGAGTATGAAATCACCGTGAACGTCACCGCAGTCGATGCGGAGCTGAAAAATATTGCGATTGCCACCCTCACCGGAGCGACTGCAGACACCGGCAGTGGTCAGCCATTATGGGCCAAGGGCATAAAACAGCAGAACAACACCTACGCTATACTCGCCAACAGCCCTGGAGGCATGCTCACCGCCGAACAGCTGGCGGTTATCGCCCGACTCTCCGCCGCCGGCGCCGGTGCGGTCAAGTTGACCCACGCCCAGCGTATAGTCCTCCTTGTCAACGCCGATCAGGTAGAAGAGGCGGTACAGCAGCTCGAGGCGGTCGGACTCAATATCGGAGTTCTGCACCACGGTATCAGAAATGTCCGCGCCTGTAGCGGTCCGCTCTGCCGCTTCAACCAGCAGACCGACAGTATCACCCTCGCGCAGGAGGTTGCCGACCGCCTCTTCGGACGCACTACCGCCTTCGATATAAAGATCGCTCTCAGCGACTGTATGCGCAACTGCTCCGAATGCTATTGCGCGGATATCGGTCTTATCGCTGAAAAAGGCACCTATAAAGTTGTTGTCGGCGGCCGGGGCAGCCAGGTACCGTTCAGAGCACTCAATCTTGCCTCCGGCATAAAACCAGAAGCAGCCGCTGATTTCATTGAGAAGATTGTAGACTGGTACATATCTACAGCCAATGACGGCGAACGCCTGCACAAGCTGCTCCTCCGCCTCGGCAGCGAAGATAAAGTGAATCTTACAAATCTTGAAACGGAATTTGCACAATATAATGACGGTGTAGATGAGATAGCCCGCCTCACAGACCAGTTTACCAGAAGCAATGGTCTTAAAAAGTTAAAAGCGGCTCTCAATCTTTAGCCACACACACAGCCACCGCCAAATCGGGAAAACAACAGTTATACTGGTACAAACAAACAAGGATACACAACAATGTCAGTAGGCAGCCATAAGGATGCATTCAAAGCGCATCAGTTAGTAAAGAAAGTAATGAAGACGAGTCCCAGCAGTGTGCTCAGCAAGATTGCAGCCGACATTCTGCTTGATTTTGTCAAGAATCAGCGTCAGGTAACCTCGGATTCGGTTCTTGACCAGTTACCCATTGAACATATTACCCATGACCCAGACCAGCTCAATAAGGCACTGCAGGCGGTTGACGGTCTCTGCGGTAAATGCGAAGACTCACACGACGACTCCTGCTTTGTAAATCAGGCACGCCGCGTATTGATTGCCGCCAAGACCGGGGTTGATATCGGCTCACCATTCGATGGCGAGACCACTCTGGAAAAACTGCTTGAAAAAGCCCAGACCGTAGCTGCGACGCAAAGTCCGGAAACAGAGGCGCAATCTGAAGCAACCGCCACTCCGGCACCAGCGGCAGCCAACGATGGCCAGAGCGGCATCTCCGCGACCGAAAAAGCTGAACTGGAAGCCCTCCGGGAGCAGGATATCTTCCGTAATACCCTGATCGATGAGGTAGTGGACACCATATCATCAGTAACGCAGGGCAACTACGCTACCGAAATGCCGATACATGATGACGAGCAGCTGGGTAAACTCGCCAAAACCTTCAACCTTATGCTCGCCACTATCAAGACCTCAATGGCCGAGCTTGACACCCTGGTTGCCGAGCGTACGGCAGAGCTGAAGCAGATCATGAATACAGTACCACTGGGGCTGCTCACTATTGACAGTGATAACCGCGTAATGCCCGAGCACAGTCATGCGGCGGCGACAATACTCAACCACGAGACGATCCGCGGACGTAACTTCATGGACCTGCTGGGGTTGACCAAACGCCATGAAACCGAGAGAAGCGGCATGAATGAATTTCTCGATGTCGTGCGTATGGGCATGCTATCGGATGAGGATCTGGCTCCGCTCAACCCTTTCCCCGAATACGAACTGCAAACCGGTGAAACCTCCAAATGGCTGCGTCTGCGGTACTCCGCGGTTAAACGTAACGATCAGCCCACAGGTGATATTCTGATTGAAATAAATGATATCACCGAGCGTAAACGCCTCGCCGCCGAGGTTGATGCCCGCGACAAGGAGAATCTCCAGCTCAAGGTCATCGCTGAGGATCCGGATCTCTTCAAAGAATTCCTATCTGAAGTAATTGCTATTCAGACCCAGACCCGCAGCGACCTGAAGAATCTCTGCCCAGCTGCAGACTGGCACCGCCTGATCAATGAGATGTTCCGCGGTATCCATACGATAAAGGGGGCCGCCGGCAGTTTCGGTCTCTCAGACCTCTCACAGATCGCCGGAAAGCTCGAGAACAGCCTGAGCAACGCCAGAAGTGCCGATAATCTTGACGAAGCAATGATCAATGATATTACCACCGATCTTGACGCACTCGACAAGCAGGTGGATAAAGCCCGTGAACTGGCAGGTACCGTACTCGGTGAGGATCTCAACAGTGACGGTCCGGTCGTAAAGATTAAAATCTCCGAGATCAAGGATATCGAAGATGAAATCCGCTCCAGCCGGAATATGGACGCCATAATTGAACGTCTCAAAAACCTCCGCAGCATTCCGGCGCACAAGGGACTTATGCGCTCAGTAAAGATTGTACCGGATCTGATCAAGCGTCTGGAGAAGAATATCGACTTTGAATTCACCGGCAAGGATACCCCTATCGACTACGATACTGCGCATGAGCTGAATACCGCTCTCATCCACCTGCTGCGTAACGCCTGTGACCATGGTATTGAAAGTACTGAGGAACGTACCAGCGCCGGCAAGCCGGAACAGGCAAAGGTACTCCTCAGAGTTGAGCAGAACACTTCAGACCTGCTGGTAAGTATCACCGATGACGGCAAAGGCATAGACTCGGCGAAAATTCTCCAGAGCGCCATAAACAAAGGTATAATCAAAGAGAGTGAGAGCCGCACGCTCTCCGAAGAGGACAGACTGAGGCTTATATTCAGACCCGGCTTCTCCACCGCCGCCGCCGTTACCGATGTCAGCGGACGTGGCGTAGGACTGGACGCGGTTATGGCCGCTATCGAGGAAAAACTCACAGGCCGAATACTCATTGATACCGCCCTCGGTAAAGGCACAACCTTCACTCTGAAAATTCCTGCATAATAAATAGGCATGACCCTGATATCAGAAACGGACCGGCATATGCCCCTCCGTTTCTGATATCAATAAATCACTCCCTCTAAAAACAACACAACCTTTTTAAATTATCACTATTAAACAAAATAAAACCAGCAGCAGCCAATACACCCGGTCAATTATTGACTTTTTATTACAGCTCACAAGCAACTATCAGACTTGATAACCTTTCAAGTCCGAACACTAACTATTCTAACCCGCCCCAAACAGCATGCCGCCCACACACAAAAAAATAAGATACCCACACAGATATCTGATTTCATAATAACTGACAAAGAGATATGAATTAGCTTGCTTGGACCAAAGTTATTTATTAGTTAGATATGATACCGCTAACTCCTCTACAAGCTATTAGCCTTAGAATACATCCATCTTCATTTTTATTAATAATAATCATAAATATTGGCACAACCTAAGTATTAACAAATTATTCTCCATCTGATTTGAATATTAATATTTTATATATATAATAATACTCTCAGTTTAACATAATTAGATACACTTATGAAAATTTTTAACTACATGTTTAAAGCAATATTATTAGCTCTAGCTATTTTTTTTATAATTAGAACTCCGTTATTTGCGAACGCTGAAAACAACCAAACAATTAAAAATATTAATGCTGTTCTTTCGTATTACATAGATGTCGAAGGCCGAAAGAATTGTACTTTGGATCTTATTTCATTACTTCCACAAACTATTAACAGCAAACAAGACATCCTTGATATAAAATTCAGTCCAGAACCAGAACGAATTTTTATTAACTCAGGTAATAAATACGCATATTGGAAATTAAAAGGTAAGGAAATAAAAAATGTTATAGAAATACATTTGAGCATCAAGCTTTACCAGCAACTACTAGAAACCAAAACGCAACAAGAATTAAGCAAAAAAGACAGACTTAATTACCTTAAACGAGAAAAATACCTCGATGTAAATGCTAAAATTATTAAGAATGCTTATGAACTTATACCACATACGTCAAATAATATTGAACAAATTAAAGAAATACTGAATTTTGTTGACAATAATATGAAGCCATCCAAAGCAGCATTTAAAATGCTCGGTGCAGCCAAAGCCCTTAAGCAAGGAGAAGGGGATTGTACTGAATATACCGATTTATTTGTTACTCTTTGCCGACAATTTGGGCTTCCTGCAAAACATATCAGTGGTTATATATTGACTGATAAAGGTTCAATAGGTCATAGCTGGGCTGAAGTATATTCCAAAGAACGGGGGTGGATATATGTTGATCCCTTACATATGGATAACCATCTCGGAACATTTGATAAACTTGATAATAAATATCTTGCCTTTTCCGGAATCCGTAACGATCAGACCTTAAAAAAAGGGATGCTTTTTGCATGGAATGTCAGAAATGCTAAAAAAGCCAGAGTCGTTCCAAAAATAGTGACACATAATAAATAACATATTATCCACTAGATACTACCTGGACAAATTATAGCCTTTATTTCCTGCTATTTATTAATATATATTATAATTAAAATTAACTATTTTAATTAGCAACTTTTTTAGCCGACAATATTTCTGAATTTCTAAACTTCCATTTTCCACTTTCATCTTTTTTCAATATTAATAATGCATCGACTTCTACAGCATTTAAATCTGAATCATCTGATTGAGGCAAGTTCTTCTGTACAACCCGAATTACAATGATGTCTCCTTTTACTCCGATAAGATCAGCAGAGATAATTTTAAAATTCATATTCGTATTTATCATGGCTTCAGCAACACTTTTAATCTCATTATTATAGGTTGGAGATGATTTATCCAATCTATCCATGACCAAGCCAAGATCTTTTTTAATAGTACCGGCAAGATATTCTTTATAAACTCTTAATGCATCAGCATAATCATCCGCTTTAGCTGTTGCAGATACCATAATCAAAACAACAGCTATTAACATTACAACTTTTTTCATATTTCCCTTTCACAAAAAACTAGGAGTAAACCGAAGTATACTCCTAGAGGAGAAGCAAAATAAAAGTTATGAAAAATTCCTTTTATTCCATAATATATATTATTTAAAATTTCTGAAACTAGACTTAATCACGGCATTACTGTCTATCTGAGTATTATTATTTCTAAAATTAAAAATCTATTTTAATACCTGTACTAAAGCCTACATTATAACCCTTATCCCATATTTTCTGATCATAGCGACCATATACTGAGATATTATCATTAATCAGAGCAGTCAATCCTGCCCCCCAATATCCACGATGAGTAGCCATGCCATTCATATTTGTACTATATGACTGAGCTCCAATAGATACCGCAGTAGTCGTATTCCTTGTACCACCAGTATTCAAATATTCAACTTCCCATCCACCCCAAACCTCAGGTAAGAATGTAAGTTTATCAGATACTCGGAACAACTTACCGAATTTTACACCGATATCCTGTACCAAAGAATTTGACGTAAAGCTATCATATGAGACATTGGCAGCGCCAGCCCCAATTTCAGTATATTCTGGATCATAGAACAGGGTATAGTTCAAACTGTAACTAGGGGTAATTTCGATTTCAGCCGGCAAATTAAAGGTGTAGCCAATCGTACCAGACATATTAAAATCTAGACCTGTTCTCTCACCTTTAGCAACATCACCTGTCCAAATATTTCTTCTAGCATCAATCATATGGATACCCATAGTTGGTGATAAATCTATAAAGAAATCATCCCAGTTATATGAAGTATAAGCACCAAAACGAATAGTGTTATCATCTGAATCACCGGTATTATAATAATTAGTAGTATTATTATAGCTATACCCCAAAAGAGCACCAACGCGCAACTCTTTTGTAAAAGCATAATCAAAGCCAACCATGGTACCGATATTCCAGAAATCATACCCTGTCATATTGCCATCAGTTCCCTGCTCACCAAAACCTCCAAATCCATTAGCCCATACCTGAATTTTACGATATACCTCCTGATCAGAAGAAGATGTAAATCCAGCTTCATAAGCATCTGCAAGCGTATCCGCATCGGCCATATCACTAAGAGCAGAAGTAGCACCACCAGAGCTAAACGATGAAGTCATAGCAGCCGCTATGTTTCCAGAACGGAAATTAGTCATCTGATTAGAGACTGCTCCCGCAGAGTTTAATACAGAGGTAATACTTGCCTGAGCTGTAGCGGTTGTTCCTTCTTCGCCAATTGTCTCTTCAGCCGCACGTGCAAAGCCGGTCTCGGAAAGTTGGGTCATTTGGCTAACATATGTCTGTCCTTGAGTATCAAAGCTATTCTGATGATCAATAAGATATTCTGCTTCTTTCGCTGCTGCCGCCGAACCGCCATGGCTTGATACCGCATTTTTAACAGCCTTATTATTGGTACTTACGCTGACATCTTTACCAGAGTCAGCCAGAGTATAGATTCGGTATTTATCGGTAGTACTGAGGATTTTGCCGTCACCGAAGGTGCTGGTATCAGCAGCCTGAATCGCAGTACTGAAAACATCATTATAGGTTACTCCAGATACGCCGTTTATAGCATATACATTTGAAACCGCTGATCCGGAATTATCAGTATCCGAGGTTATTATCTGTCCCACTGTCTTAGCACCAGAGTCAATATTTGATGAAGATCCCAGATCGAGCGTAAGCTTTTCAGACGCATCGCTCAGAGTTACCGCCGCATTTAAAGTACCAGAACTGCCAACACTTACTGTCTCATTAGCGTTGAGTGCCCAGGCATTGGTTACGGTGAGTGTACCATTTACTATCGTGTTGGCTATTTTCAAAGTACCTCCATGGGTTACCGTGCCATAATAACCGCTATTAACAATTAATTTTTGAATATCATAAGTTCCCAGAGTATTTACCAACTGCGCATCATCAACAGCGTTAGTACCGGCCAGGGTAACAGATGCAGCACTGACAGTGGCCGAATTAGCGCTTGTAACAATAGCGTTGTCTGTTCCGGTTGCGGTAATGGTTACTGTATTGAAGTAGAGATTTTGAGAGCCTAGAATTGAGAGTGTTGAATCAGAGCCAGTTGAAGTAGTCGAAGTAACCGAAGTATTATTTGAGATGGTTGAACTTGCATTGTTGACATTGATACAGCCATGTTTATTTGACTCAACGGTAAGACTATTAACCGTAGTTGCTTGATTGAGCTGGAGTAAAGCGAACACCCCGGTCGAACCACCAGCAAAGGTAACATCACCTACAGTATTGGTTCCGGTGGTTTCAATCTGTAACATTCCGCTATTGGCAGCGGTGCCGATAATATTTACTGTACCCAATGTAGTACTGCCTGCTCCTGAGAACAGAACCATACTCAAGCCCGTATCATCACCTGTAACCGTGGTCGTTCCGGTAACAGTAACTGTTTTATCCGCTGCAACATCAATAGTCCCTGAGAGATGTGTCGCACTGAGATTGCCGATAGTAGCACTCTGCCCTAGATCAAGCAAGGCTTTATTCTGATCAGCACCGGCAAGGATTAATGAGGCTATATTATTTGAGCCCTGATTTTCTATTGCAATTGCACCCGTATTAGCTGTTCCGGTGATAGTGGTTACTCCCAAATTAACTGTTCCATATCCATCAATAAGAAGATTCGCTGCGCCTGTTGCATCTCCTTCAATCACGGTATTACCGGTAACTGTTACAATAGCACCGGTTCCAATATCTAATGTACCTGAACTGTGTGTCGCCGCGATACTCGCTACTGTTGTCGTTGAATCGATCATTAATTGCGCTAAACCTGTATTATCAGATGGTCCGGCAAGAGTTACTGCACCAATGGTATTTGAGCCGGTTGTTCCAAGAATAAGTCCTGCAATATAAGAATTCGCGGTAATTGTTACTGCGCCCAAATTTGTATTACCTGCCCCTGTGAAAACCATATTACTGTTAGCCGCATCATTAGTTGATACAGTTGTAGCTCCAGTTACTGTAACTGTTTTTCCTGCAGCTACAGAAATATACCCTGAGTGCTGAGTTGTACTCAAGCTTTCAATAGTTGTATCGGAATTGAGATTAAGCGTGGCTTTGAGTGTACTGTCTGAATTACCGGCAAGGACAACCGAGCCCAAAGTATTAGTTCCGGTTGAAGCGATAGTAAGAGTCCCGGAATTATTGGCGTCACTGGTAATCGTAGTTGTACCGGTAACTGTGAAATTTCCTGCGCCAATTACTGATACCGAAGCTGCGCCTGAAGCATTACCGGTGATATTCAATGCATCACCAAAGGTCGCTGTCTTCCCGGAAGTAACACTAACAACATTCGCCCCCAGCCCCATATCTACAGCCCCGCCAATCTCGGCTGATCCGGTAAAGGTTAGAGTGTCAACACCTCCCGAACCGGTATAAGATCCAGCAATTGCATCAACACCTGTTATATCATTTGCAAAGGTAATACCTGCGGTTCCAGAAGTAATTCCACTGAAATCGACATTACCTGTAACCTGCTGCGTTGCAACTTCGTCTGCTGCCAGAGTAAGGAGGATATTACTTCCAGCTGTGACCCCACTACTAAAATCAATATTACCAACCTTAACTCCAGAATTTCGTCCACTAAGGATAATCTCAAGCGAATTGGTTGAAAAATCTGAATTATTTGCTGCCGCAATAGTACCTACATTGAGCACGCCGCTGCCGGGATCTGCAAGAGTAAGAGTAATTTTATTATTTGCACTACTGGCTGCAGTAGTTGCACCAAAAGTTACTGTCGAAACTGTAGACTCACTTGCTGTAGGAGCAAGGCTCACATTATAGGAGTCGCTCGCCGCTGTTCCATCTATTGCCAATCCATTCACAGCCGGATCACCATTAACTGTAACTGTGAATGAATTTTCTGAAGCATTACTTACCTCAATCCCACCAGCAGTAACAGCACCATTTCCATTCCCCGCACTCAAATCAACAGTTGTATTATCCGCAAAAGATGTTACACATAATGCGACTAGCATAAATACAATCCATATAAATTTACACAACAGATATTGTTTTTTCATTAATTTACATAAATAGTTATTACGCATATTTACCCTTCAGCAAATTACTTAAAAAGACATCAAAACACATTATTTTCCAGTAAACATCAAGATGTGATTTATCACAATAAACAATATAATATTACAATAATACGACTTTTAATCATATGATTAAAAGCATTATGATTATACTCTTAAAAAGATATATTGCTACATATTTTTCAAAATAATTTGAAGTGCATTATACCTGGTTATGAAGGCTGTTATATTATCCCATATTTTAGCCAACTAAAATTAACTATTTATACACCATAACATGTTTATAATTAATAATATATAAATAATATGACACGCTTAACAAATTGATTGCTGGCAAAACGATCCTTCAATTGTAGCCAATTCAATAGAGTTAGTAAAAAAATCCTTATTGATGATTTTTAGAAAATTAATGAATTTTAAAATACTGTAAAATAATTTAACAAATATGCAATATACTACCTTAAATTACACCACCGCAAAATAATTTACCTTAATTATCCAATACTATGATTAATGGCAGATACAAATAACAGCAGGAGTATTTTTACAACTCCCAAAAGTTTTACATTAATAAAAACCATAACAGGTGACATTTATGAAGAGTTTTATATTAGAAAAAATAGATATGCTGTTTACATATTGCTGAATTAAACATTACCGGTAATAGCTTGTTATTCTAATCCTGCAAAATAAACAGATAATTCAAATGACGTAATGCAGACACTGCCAGATAATACGCAATGACATTACCGGCAAAAACGCGATTAATACTACTGACATTTCAGAGAGAAAAAACTTATTTTATCGGGGGATTCAAAATACAGGCAAAAGACATAAATATAATCAAAAAAAGCTTTAATTAAATATGATATTAATCAGGCAAAAGACGCTTAAAATGCAATTTTTTGCAGCTTGCGCCATTCATTATAAACTCATCTTGCAGAATAAAGTGTACTGCCACAATTATCGCAAATACTTATACGACACAACAGTATTCGCCTGACAATGAATCACTATATTCAAACGCTCACAACCGACAAACAGTAAAGTGGTCTAATCTGTCAAGACAAAATAATAGGTTGTTTAAGGTGGAACTTACTCTTGCAGTAATGGAGCGCAGGGCGTAGCCCGAAGCGGAATTACTGCAAGAGTTCAAACTTCTACGCCACATCGTTACTCGCACCTCTCTCGTTAAAATACACCTCTCTCGGCGTGCGCTTGCTCAAGCTGGAGTGCCTTCTCTCGTTATTGTAATATTCAAAATACTTCTCCAATGCATCATACGCTGCAAAATAATTTTCATATTCAGTCAGGTAGACTTCTTCATATTTCAAGGTACGCCAGAGACGTTCAATCATGATATTATCAAACGCTCTGCCTTTGCCGGACATGCTTATCCAGATCCTGTTTTCTTTCAGCACTTCGGTAAAGCTCTTACTCGTATATTGAGTACCCTGATCTGTATTAAAAATCAGTGGATTCGACTCCTCAAGTGCATTCTTCAATGCATTCACACAGAAGCTGCTGTCCATCGCCATAGAAAGCTCCCACGAAATCACATAGCGGCTATGCCAATCCATAACAGCTGTCAGGTATGCATTACCATAACGTAGTGGAATATAGGTTATATCACTCACCCAGACCTGATCAACCTTGTCGATATCCATATCACGCAACAGATACGGATATACTTTATGCTCGATGTTTTTAGCGGTGAAATGCTTCTTTGGATATATCGCCTGTAAGCCCATCTCCCGCATCAAGCGCCTGACTTTATGCCTCCCGATTTCAAAGCCAGCTCTTCTCAAATCATCAGTAATTGTGCGAGAACCTTTAAAAGGATGTTTGAGGAATAGATCATCAATCATCTTTTTAATTTCAAAATCATGCTCATCCTCAGCATAAGATTTGTAATAATAGGCAGAGCGTGAGATCTCTAACAGCTCACATTGCCTTGAGACTGACAGCTTAGCTTTATTTGGCTCAATCATGCTACGCTTTTTCTTAACCGAGAAATTCGTCAGATTTTTTTTTAAGCCAGTCGTTCTCAATTTTCAAACGACCAATCTGCTCATATAGCTTTACTTTTTCATCTTCATCTTTGACAACTTTTTTCTTACGTTTATCAGAGAAGATCTCAGGCAGTCCTTCAAGCATAGATTTCTTCCATTGCCTGATCTGGTTCGGATGAACTTCAAATTTAGCGGATAACTCTGCGATAGATCGATCACCTTTAATCGCTTGCAGAGCGACTTTTGCTTTAAAATCAGCAGTAAAACTCTTTCTCATAGATAGTTCCTTTCGCTATAAATATTATTGGAAATATCCACCTTATTCAACTGTACAGTTTTATTAGACCATTATACAGGAAGCAGTAACCCTGAATACCAAAAATCAAATTCACTGATAATCGCATGATTATAACCGGCACAAATTCGGTTGAAATAATGACGCATGTAAAACCTGAATATTACAGTGACAATCAGACAAACTCATTCGGAATGATTACAAAACAGAGGTATGGACATAAATGCTTAAAATACCGCATATAACAGTAAAAAGGCTACAAGCAGCGTCTAATATTTGAATAAAGACATAATGCATTCATGATAGAGATTGGCGGAGAGACGGGGATTCGAACCCCGGGTAGACTTTCGCCTACACACGCTTTCCAAGCGTGCCCGTTCAACCGCTCCGGCATCTCTCCAAAAATATTCAGTACGTATTGTAACGCTCACATAACATTAGTCAATAATTAATACCTAAATATAATGATCTCCACACAAATACTGAATTTCAAATGAATACCGGCATTCACACAAATAAATAATCCAATCATTTATCGATTGACTATAATTCTGGAAGTCACATAATAAAATCCCACAATATACTGTAAATCACCGTAGAAAAACACTATACACATCGAAGAAAATCAACCTCCGGCACTGCTTCACGCTAGGGTTTTCACTTTTGACCGGAAAAAACACAACTCACGCCAAAAAGACCTATATCACTACTTGAATTTAAAATATTCTCGACTATACTTTTACAGGTTTATACATTATATTAAAATCCCAATAAAATTTAATTGAATATATATAATATAAATTAATTTAATGAAAAACAGGAGAGAAACTAGTGAGCTACGGATTACCAAAGGCGGATGGATTGTATGATCCTCAGAATGAACATGATGCATGTGGTGTTGGATTCTGCGCAAACATCAAGGGAGAGAAGAGCCACGATATCATTCAAAAGGGTATCGAGATTCTTATTAATCTAACCCATCGCGGTGCGGTCGGATCAGACCCTGAGACTGGCGACGGTGCCGGTCTATTGTTCCAGATGCCAGATAAATTCTTCAGAGAAGTTGCCGATGAGATGCATTTTACCCTGCCAGAACTCGGCAAATACGGTGTAGGCTTCCTTTTTATGCCGACAGATCCCGGCATCAGAGAAGAATGTAAAGATAAAATCGAAAAAGCCACTCTCAATAATAACTGCCGTATTCTCGCCTGGCGTGAGGTACCGGTAGTCCGTGACGCCGTAGGTATCACCGCACAGAAGGTCTGTCCTGACTTTTATCAGGTCTTCATTCAGGCACCGGAAGACGGTATCAGCCTTGAAGACTACGAGAGAAGACTCTACAAGATACGCAGAAAAGCCGAGAATGATATCAAGGCTCTTGGCGGTCAGGCAGCAGAGATGTTCCATGCGGCCAGTTTCTCAGCCATCACCGTCTGCTACAAAGGCATGATGCTCGCGGCTCAGGTATCAAAGTTCTATCCTGATCTGAACAATCCCAAGATGGATTCAGCTCTCTGTGTCGTACACCAGCGCTACAGTACCAACACCTTCCCAACCTGGGATCTGGCGCAGCCATTCCGCATGATGTGTCATAATGGTGAGATCAACACCTTAAAAGGTAATATAAATAATATGAAAGCACGTTACTCTGTGCTTAAAAGTGACTATTATGGCGAAGGCCTGAAGGATATCCTGCCGGTTATTCATAATGAAAACGGCTCCGATTCAGCCTGTTTTGACAATATGCTCGAGTTCCTCTTCATGAATGGTCGTAGCCTTACCCACTCCATGATGATGATGGTTCCTGAAGCCTGGGGCACCAAGTGCCATATGGGACATGACCGCAGAGCATTCTTCGCCTACCATTCCATGATGATGGAGCCATGGGACGGACCTGCAGCCCTGGTTGGTACCGATGGCAGCCGCATCTGCGTTACCCTCGACCGTAATGGTCTGCGTCCGGTCAGATATGAAATAACCGAAGACGGTTTCATCGTAGGTGCTTCCGAAATCGGAGTACTCGAACTTGATGAAGCCAAAGTTATTGAAAAAGGTCGACTCGCTCCCGGTACTATCCTTCTCATTGATACCGAGCGCAAACGCGTTCTCCATGATGAAGAGGTAAAAGCAGAGATCTGCCGTCAGAAGCCTTACCGCCGCTGGGTCGCTGCCAACCGCATTGAACTCCGTGGTCTTTTCGATGGCAATGCCGCTGTCGAAGCCGATGAAGAGATTCTATTCGAAAGACAGACCGCTCATGGTTATACCAGAGAAGATATAGACAATATTATCAGTCCGATGTTTATCAGCGGTGCTGAACCTATCGGTTCAATGGGTGACGATACCCCGCTTGCCGTGCTTTCTGACAAACCGCAGCTGCTCTTTAACTACTTCAAACAGCTGTTTGCTCAGGTTACCAATCCGGCAATCGACCCGATCAGAGAAAAGCTGGTCATGTCCCTTACCACCTATCTCGGCCCCTGCCGCAATCTGCTGGAAGAGACCCCGGAACATGCCCGCATGCTCAAGCTGAACTCACCAATCATCACCAATGATGATCTGGATCGTATACGCAACCTTGGCGCTTCAGAGTTTCCAAGTATTACTCTCGATATCCTCTTCCCGGTAAGTGAAGGTGAAAAAGGACTCGAGAAAACCCTTGACGCTCTCTGCAAAGAAGCGGAAGAAGCGATCAGAAACGGTGGCAAGACTGTAATCATACTGAGCGACCGGAAGATGTGCGCTGATTATGCCGCTATCCCTTCACTGCTAGCGGTATCGGCGGTCAACAGCCATCTGGTATCCACCGGTCTGCGCATGAGCGGCAACATAATCCTCGAATCAGGCGAACCTCGTGAAGTCGAGCACTTTGCGCTGCTCTTCGGCTATGGAGTAAGTGCCGTAAATCCATACCTCGCAATGGAAACCATCGCCAAACGTATTTCTGAAGGCAACCTGCAGAAACCGATGTATGTTCAGGACGGCATTGAGAACTATATCTCTGCAATTGAAAAAGGCTTGCTCAAGATCTTCTCAAAAATGGGTATATCCACCCTCCGCAGTTACCGTGATGCTCAGATCTTTGAAATTCTGGGTCTCAACAGTAAGCTTGTCGGCAAATACTTCAATAACACTCCAAGCCGTATCGGCGGACTTGGTGCGGAAGAGATTGCTCATGAAACCCTGCTGCGCCATAATAAAGCCTATCCAAAGCGTTCAGGCGGTTCCAAAGTTCTGGAAAGCGGTGGTCGCTACAGCCTGCGCCGTGATGGCGAGAGACATCTGTGGACACCGGATGCTATCCGCTTCCTGCAGGAGGCCACCCGCGAGAATAATACCGAGAAATACAACAGCTTCAAAGAACAGATAAATAACCAGCTCCAGAAGCACTGCACGCTGCGCAGTCTTTTCGATTTCAATTCCGAACTGGCTCCAATCAGTGTTGATGAGGTTGAACCGGTAGAAGCTATTATGAAGCGCTTTGTAACCGGTGCGATGAGTTTCGGCTCTATCAGCCGCGAAGCCCATGAATCAATGGCAATCGCCATGAACCGCATAGGCGGACGCTCAAACAGTGGTGAAGGTGGTGAAGACAGCAAACGCTACATTCCTCTGGACAATGGAGACAGCCGCTGCTCAATGACCAAACAGGTAGCTTCCGGACGTTTCGGTGTTACCGCTGAATACCTCAACAACTGTAAAGAGATTCAGATCAAAATTTCACAGGGTGCCAAGCCGGGTGAAGGCGGACACCTTCCTGGTCACAAGGTCAATGTTGAAATTGCAGGTGTACGTCACTCAACCCCTGGCATCTCACTTATCAGCCCTCCACCTCACCATGATATCTACTCTATCGAGGACCTGGCGCAGCTGATCTTCGATCTGAAGAATATCAATCCAAGTGCAGATATTAATGTAAAACTTGTATCTGAGGTAGGAGTTGGTACTATCGCCGCTGGTGTTGCCAAAGGTCATGCCGATGCAATTCTAATTTCCGGTGCCGACGGCGGTACCGGTGCGGCCCCTATGAGTTCTATAAAATATGCCGGTATCCCTTGGGAACTCGGTCTCTCAGAAACCCAGCAGGTACTGGTTAAAAATGATCTGCGCGGACGTGTAAAATTACAGACAGATGGTCAGATGCGTACCGGACGCGATGTCGTGATATCAGCTCTGCTCGGTGCTGAAGAATACGGTTTTGCGACCGCTTCACTGGTCGTTCTGGGCTGTGTAATGATGCGCAAATGTCAGAAAAACACCTGCCCTGTCGGTGTTGCTACTCAGGATCCACGCCTGCGTAAACGCTTCCACGGCTGCCCGGATTATCTGGTTAATTTCTTCCGCTTTATCGCAACCGAAGTGCGCGAAATCATGGCCAGCCTTGGTTATAAGACTATGGAAGAAATGATCGGTCAGGCACACCGCCTCAAGATCAGAGACGGCGTCGAGCACTGGAAAGCCAGCAAGCTTGATTTCGCCAAGGTATTCCATACTCCTGCCGAAGCTAAAGACAATGCTATCCGCAAGATACAGAATCAGGATCACGGTCTTGAAGGCATTCTGGACCGCAAACTTATCGAGACCTGCAAAGACGCAATTGAAAATGGAACGAAGGTTACTGCCGACTTCGCGATAAAGAATATTAACCGTACAGCTTCCACCATGCTTGCAGGTGAAATAGCCAAACGTTATGGTCACAAGGGACTTCCTGAAGACACTATAACCCTGAATTTCACCGGTTCCGCAGGACAGAGTTTCGGTGCATTTGCTACTTACGGCATGACTCTAAATCTTGTCGGTGATGTAAACGACTATCTCGGCAAGGGGCTTTCAGGCGGTAAACTGATAATCAAGACCCCTGAAGAGTGCAAACTTGAAGCCCAGGAGAATACAATCGTCGGTAACGTTTGTTTCTATGGCGCGACCTGTGGTAAAGCCTTTATCAATGGTCTTGCCGGTGAACGTTTCGGTATTCGAAACTCCGGGGTTGAAGTAGTAGTTGAAGGTGTCGGAAACCACGGTTGTGAATATATGACCGGTGGAAGAATAGTATGTCTGGGATCTACCGGTATCAACTTTGCAGCCGGTATGTCAGGTGGTATTGCTTACGTCTACGATCCACAGCAGGACTTTGATCTGAAGTGCAACCTGGAGATGGTAGATCTTGATCCGCTTATCGATTGTTCTGATGACGATATCGCGTATGTCCGCAGTATGATTGAGCAGCACAAGGAATATACCGGAAGTAAGAAGGCATCCTGGATGCTTGACAACTGGGAGCATGTACTTCAGCTCTTTGTCCGGGTAATGCCGATGGAATACCGTCGTCTTCTTGGTCAGATGGTCAAAGAGGAGAAAAAGGGTTCACGCAGAACCAAGGATGAAGTTATAAGCAATGCCTAAGCATTGAAATTGTAAGATTCTATTATAAAAATAATATAGAGATATAAGGATATAGATATGGGACGCGAAACAGCTTTTTTAGAGGTTGACCGCTCGAAGCAACCAAAGAAGCCGGTTACTGAGCGAGTCAAGAATTATTTGGAAATTTACAAGGAGATGGGTGAAGACCAGATGCGCGAACAGGCAAGCCGCTGTATGGATTGCGGTACACCTTACTGCCATACGTTCGGCTGCCCTGTGGGTAACTGCATTCCTGAGTGGAACGAGCTGGTTTATGAAGACCGCTGGAAAGAGGCTGCAGAACTTCTGCACGCTACCAATAATTTCCCGGAATTCACCGGCAGACTCTGCCCGGCGCTCTGTGAAGCATCATGCACTCTGAATCTTGATTCTGATCCGGTTAATATCAAGCTTAATGAGCTTACAATTGTTGAAAAAGCCTGGAATGAAGGCTGGATTAAGCCTGAAGAAATTTTCGAAGAGACAGGCAAGAGCGTCGCAGTTATCGGTTCCGGACCGGCAGGTCTCGCTTGCGCGCAGCAGCTCCGGCGCGCGGGTCACGAGGTTACAGTATTCGAAAAGAACCCTCAGCCTGGAGGTATACTCCGTTATGGCATTCCTGACTTCAAGCTTGAAAAACAGTTTATTGACCGAAGAATTGAGCAGATGTGGGAAGAAGGGGTCGATTTTGAATGCTCTGCTACCATAGGTGTCGATATTTCTGCCGATTACCTGAAGCGCAGCTTTGACGCGGTATGTCTCTGTGTCGGTGCTGAAGAAGCCAGAAAGCTGCCTATTGAAGGCCGTGAACTCAAGGGGATTCATCAGGCAATGGAGTATCTGATTCAGCAGAACCGGGTAAACTCCGATGAATTTGATGCTGAAAAAGAAGAACGCATCTGTGCCGAAGGCAAGAATGTCGTAGTTATCGGTGGTGGTGATACCGGTGCCGACTGTCTCGGTACCGCAATCCGTCAGGGTGCCAAGAATGTGATTCAGATTGAAATTCTGCCCCAGCCGCCAAAAGGAACAGATCCAAAGCGCCCGTGGCCACAGTATCCCATGATTTTCCGCACCAATGCCAGCCACGAAGAGGGCGGTGAACGCCGCTGGAGTATCATGAGCCAGAAGTTCGAAGGTGAGAACGGTATAGTTAAGAAGATCCACTGTGTTGAGGTTGAATGGACCGATAAAGGACCAAAACCTCTTGCCGGCACCGAGTTCATTCTGGAAGCTGATCTGGTTCTGCTGGCAATGGGCTTTGTAAAGCCGGTTCACAACGGTCTGCTCGACGCTTTGGGAGTCGAATATGATGCCAGAGGCAATGTTATTGCGGATGAAGAACAGCGAACCAGTGTGGACGGGGTCTATGTTGGCGGTGATACCAATACCGGTGCCTGGCTGGTCGTTCACTCTATAGCCGCTGGCCGCAGAATGGCCGCAACTGTAGACAAGGATCTGATGGGCGAAACCGCCCTCCCTGTTCCTCCTGCCAGAGTAAAACGCTAATTCACAGCTCTTCAGCTGTACAAGATTATTTATAATACAGAGGAGCGCCGGCAACATAACCGGCGCTCCTGATATTTAAGAATATAAATTTAGCTACAACACCAAACTTAATTTCCCGGCCACGCACTACACCCACACCTGAGAGTGCCGGATTATTATAAAAATAAATCGCCTGACTTCAGCAGTTTTGAAAGCCCATAGTTATAATCAAAATAACACAAAGCTCAGACTTCACGCCGCGCCAGCATCTCCCGTGCTTGCTCCCTGGTGGTCTCACTGGCAGCGCGGCCATTGATCATCTGCGCTATCTCCTCGACTCTTTCTTCGGAACTCAGTTCCCGGACTTTAGCAAGTGTTCTCTCACCCTGCACCGCTTTAGACACCTGCAAATGCGTATCCGCATACGCCGCAATCTGCGGCAGATGGGTGATAACAATAACCTGCCGGTCACGTGACAGTTCAAAAAGTTTGCGCCCCAATACATCACCAAGACGCCCGCCCACTCCGGTATCAATCTCATCAAAAATCAGCGTATCCGGTGCATGCACCGCAGCCAATGCTGATTTTATTGCGAGCATCGCCCGTGACGATTCACCACCGGAAGCGGTTTCGGCAATACTTGAGGGTGCTTCACCGACATTGGGAATAATCATAAACTGCACCTCTTCAAAACCATCCGCCCCGGCTTTGATCAAAATATCTTTAATTCCGTCCCCGGCTGTTACCGCTGTAGTAAACTCTACGCTAAAATCTGCATTTTCCATACCCAGAGTCTTCAGCTCTTTACTGATTATTTTTGCAAGTTTCTTCCCGGCTTTGCTTCTGGCAGCAGTAATCTTCCCCGCCTCAGCGACAAGTGCCGGGCGTAATTCCGCAAGTTCCTTCTCCAATTCTTCGGTACTTATCTCCCAGAGTGAAAGTTCTCCCAGACGCTGCTCAAGCCGCTCCTTCTCTTTCAGAACCGCCTCATAATTACCCAGCTCAGAACCCTCGCATTCCAGAAGTCGGCAGAGTGCTTTCAACTCTTCGGCTCGCTCGATCATCCGATCCAGCTCAGCTTCGGAATAGTCACCCTCTTCAGCCACCCCGCGATAGGCTCGTGCCGCGTCCTCGAGCAGTGCACAGGAACTTTCAAGTATTTCGGTCGCTTCCTGAAGCTTTACCGACAAACCGGCATATTTACTGGAATTTCGCAGCAGATGCGCCAATCTTCCAACTACCGCGTCTTCGCCGTCATAGAGATACTCTGCAGCCTCACCCGCAACATTCCGAATATTTTCCGACTCTGCCACCAGTTCGATCCGTTCCTCAATATTCCGGTCGAACTCGGGATCAGGGGCAAAATTATCTATTTTCTCCAGTTTATATTCGATCCGTTCCAGTTCCAGTTTGTGCTGCTGTAACTCACTGTTACCACTATTAATACACCGGAGAATCTTGTTCGCTCTGGAGTACAACTCACCATAAGGAACGGTATTTACCGCACCATAACTGTCAAGCAGCAGACGCTGATACGCCGGATCCTCAAGTTTGGTATGTTCATTCTGAGCCGCGATATCCAGAAGCAGATCAGCCATAATCTGCGCCGCACTGGAGGTTACAGGCTTACCTGCAATCAGCATCCTGCTGGCCTTACTCCGCGATATTCTACGCTCAAAGATAAGTCCTTCACTCCCATCAGCGGCGACCCCCGCCTCCTGTTCAAGAATTTCACAGGCCTTGGCATTTAATGGTGAAAATATCGCACTTATACTTGCAGAATCCGTATTTGAGCGAATGATATCAGCATTTGCCCTCGCTCCCAGCGCCAGCCCTATAGCAGTCGCGACCAGACTTTTACCGGCTCCGGTCTCACCCGAGATAACATTCAACCCGGAACTGAAATTCATAACCGCTTCTTCAAATATTACAATGTTATTAAGATACAATTCTTCAAGCATAAAAAGTACAACCCTGCAAAAACTGTAAAAATACCGCCAGGCACTTCTCAACCTCTGCTATTATACTTTAATTACCGGACATATTCCACAGACATTTTTGAGTATATTTTTACAACTGAAGCAAAAATATAAATCTTTTTATATCGGCACTTCAGAGTAATTGTGAAGCAATTAATTAAAATTTCTGTAAAAGTTGAAAGACCAAATTCACATTCGTTTTAAATATAAAAATGAATAAAACGCTGGAAATCACCGAACATTGTATTCTGAGCAAATACCACTAAAACAAAATTTCGCTTTTTGTAAAATAATATGCCAATTATTCTCTTGTATATTTTTATTTTCACGGTATATTATCGGGTAATATATTTAAACTAGTTTTTTAAAATACAGAAATAGGCAATAACTGTAAACTAACTAAACAGTTTATAAAGTTATTTTTATAACATGGGGACCGATAGTATCTATGGCAGTAACATTAGTACTATCATCTAGAAAGACCGATTCACGTTTTTAATACTGTAAGATGAAGCAGACAACAGAAGATAATAATAATAAAAACGGGAAGGCTGCTCAGGGAAAGATACTGGAGAAAAAGGAAAGTGAACTCTCTGTATCTGACAGTGCTCAACCAAAGTCACGCTGTACCGTTGAATTCAATAACCGCTGCAAACTTGTAATCAAAGATAATGATTACAGGAGTGATGCCTATCATAATGGCAACACCATCAAAGAATCAGTCGAAATCAATCATGATGACACAATAACTCTGGGTAGAAACAGGGTAGAACTTAGCTGCATAAGTGATGAACTACCCGGAAATCTTGATTCTCAAATAAATCTTCAAAGCCGCAGCAACAGCGCTACTATTTCGAATAAAGCCCTCTATGCCTATAAATTCAACCGGCACAAAGGTCCAATTGCTGACATAAACAATGTAAAAATGAATATATCCGAACTTGCCAGAAAGTTTAACATTGTCTGCACCCTTGCCAGCCGTCTGTTTGCAGCGCAGAATGAGGACGAAATTGTCGCCTGCGCCCTGAATGTTGTTTTTGAATTATCACAGCCAATGCGCTGTGCCGTAGTATTTATACATCAGAGTAACCTGCTCGATCTTGTCGGCTGTAAATATTCAGAGCCGCGGCAAAAATCACCACAGAGTATTTTCCCGGTCAGCGCAAATGTTATCCGGCATGTAATTAATTCAGAAGAGTCACTGATAATCAACAATGACAGACTGTTCACCAGTGAAACTGACGGTAAATTTCCACAAAAAACCCGTATAATGTGTGTCCCGCTGCATAAGCGCGGCGGCAGCCTGGGTGTGATATATACCGAAACCGTGGGAGAATACGATCCTGAGACCGATCAGAACATTCTCGCGGTACTGGCCGCGACCGGACATCAGATCGGTGAAGCTATCGAAAAGACCAGACTTCACGCCGGTCTCGAAAAGGTTTTTCACGGGTCAATGCATGCGCTTGCAGCCTCTATCGAAGCCAAGGACAAATATACTAAAGGCCATTCCGAACGCGTCACCTGCTATGCACTGATGATAGCCGATGAACTCGGTCTTTCAGAGGAAGAAAGAACGGTTGTGGAACTGGCAGGTCTGCTGCATGACGTAGGTAAGATAGGTGTCCCGGAGTCTGTTCTCTGCAGCACCGGAGAACTTACCGCAGACGAATTCAACTTTATCAAACAGCACCCCCAGGCCGGAGCGGATATTATCCTGAAAATGCCTGAACTCAAAGGCATGGCCTCGGTCAAGGATGTTGCCGAAGCGACAAAATATCACCACGAAAGATTTGGCGGCGGTGGTTACCCGACAGGTATTGCCGGAGAAAAGATCCCGCTCACAGCCAGAATACTCGCTGTTGCTGATACCTTTGACGCTATCACCAGCAACCGTACCTATCGCAGCGGTCAACCCGCACATAAGGCGATCCAGATTCTCAGTGAAGTCTCAGGCACCCAGATTGATCCGATGATTTTCAGTGCGTTCAGACAGGTATATGATCGCGGTGACCTCAAGCATCCGGAAAGGGTCAGAACACATATTGATTTCGATACCCAGATCCTTACCGAAAGCACGGTATCCAATAATTATTTCTTCACCAACTAAATTTACCGAGGTTGCAAATTGATAATTGCCGGCATAGATGAAGCAGGACTGGGGCCAAAACTCGGGCCGCTTGTTGTCTCTGCCACCGTTTTCAGGGTAACTGAGCCGCTTGCAGGTACTGCCTCTCTCTGGGACATATACTCCCAAGCCACTACTAAAACACGGGACCGGAAAGACTCCAGACTTCTGGTTACCGACAGTAAAATCGCCTATACCGGAAAGAATATACATCCCCTTAAAAATACAGTCCTTAATTTTACAGCCGCTCTTCACCGGTCTGCGGAGATCACCAGTATTAATGATCTTCTGCAGCTACTCTGCGACAATAATGAAATCCCCGAGATCATGCTGAGCCCATGGTTTAAAGATCTTAAACACAAAATCAGTGATTCAGATAATATCAAACTAGATAATGATCATATACAGAGCCTTACAGCTGCATCCGGCGCCGAAGTTCTCCAACTGCGCAGCACCGTTCAGACTGCAGCCATGCTCAATAATTTATTCTCGCAGAACCTGAATAAGTCCGAAGTCCTGCTCCAGCAGAGCGGAAAACATATTCGCCAGATTATAGAGACCTTCACCGGCGAACCCCTGCGCATAACCGTCGATAAACAAGGGGGCAAAACCTATTATGCCGCCTATCTCAGCGATCTGCTCGCTGGCAAATGGATCGAACCTGTACGTGAGACTGCAGAATCCTCACTTTATAAAATAGGAACGGAACAATATATCGAGTTCATACCCAAAGCAGATCAGCGTGAATTCACCGTTGCACTCGCAAGCATGTTCTCAAAATTCCTCCGTGAACTCCTGATGGCGGAATTTAACACCTTCTTTATAACCCGAAAACCAGCTTTAAAACCTACCGCCGGTTACCCTGAAGATGCCAGGCGCTTTATTGACGAGTTGACAGAACTCCTTGACCATGCTAAAATAGCGACTCATCATATTTGGAGAGAACGCTAGGATTATAGATGGCAAAACATGCATTCAATCAGCTCTGGATAGACGGCTTCAACCTTTTCTATAAATGGAACCGAACCAGAGAGCTATTTAAAAGCGGCTGCGATATCAATAATGCCCAGCAGGAAAGTATCAGAGAACTGGCGATACATCTTGGCAACTGGCGAAACCGGAGCATATTATTCATGGATGGCGGTCCTGAAGCCAGCGCCATGACGCTGCATGGACTGCGCATACGTTACCCCGGAGGAGGAAAAAAAGCAGACGGACTTCTGGAAGAATTCGCCAGAGGCAGAACCGGTAATCTGCGTATACTGGCCGTCACCTCCGACCGCGCCCTTGCGGCCACACTCCGCCGCAACCGTCTGCAGATAATGCCCTGCGAAAAGTTTATCCGGGAGTTTCTTACCGGCAGCAGCAGGAGTACAAACTATTCACAAAAGCAAGATTATAAATTAAGTCCGGAAGAAGTTGAAGAATGGCTCAAGCTTTTTTCAGATGACGACTAACAAGCTTATAGTTACTGCTCACTAAATGTACTACAACGCCAGCACTTTTCACTGATACCTGATAATTATGATTCAAAAATAACATAAAGCCGATGCTTCACGCACCGGCTTTATATATAACCAAAACCATAATAGCAATTGCAGTTCAAAAGACCAACTGTAAATCCCTGTAACCGCTATTATCAATCCCGTGAATATCGCCCCTCAATAATATCAGCCTGAAAAACTGCTAAGTCCACATCCTTTCCCTTCCAGGCGTCATAACTCAGCCCTGCCTTCTGCTGACAGCAATTACCCCAGAACTCAGCGACACTCCATCCTGTCTCACTTGCCACCTGCGGCAAAAAACAACCGCTGCCGAAACGGCTGCGGACATAAATTCCATCTATGCCCAGACGGATATTTTCAGGATCCGTACATGGCTGTAATGGGGTAAGAACCGAGATATCAATATCAACCCTTGGCAGCTCTGCCAGCTGTATTCTCCTGCCGACAAACCGCGGATCCTCCAGCAGTGAAGCCCTGGCGTACTCTGCAAGAGTAAGATATAATGGCTGCTGTGAAACAAAACAGCCGATACAGCCACGAAGCTGCGAAGCTGTCTTCAGGGTTACAAAACACCCGCATCGGCTTTCAAGCCCCGCGACCTCAGGCAGAGCAGGCATATAAGTATCAGAATTAACCCCGGCATAAAGGGCATCACAGACTATTTTCAGCATTGCATGAGATTGCTCGGTTGAATAAGGCATAAAAGTCCTCCCAAACCAGATTTACCGCATTACCTAAGCACCACATACCAGGATAAGAACACTTAACAGGATACCTCAACAATATCACCGGCAATCCGAAGTCTGCCTTCGGCAAAAAGCTTTATGGCTTCAGGATAGGCTATACGCTCTTCCTGCATCACCTTTTCAGCGATATCATCAGGAGTATCGGTATCACTCACCGGGCAGCAGCGCTGAATAATTATCGGTCCGGAATCATACTGATTATTCACGAAATGCACGGTACAGCCGGAGAGCTTTACCCCGGATTGTTTTACCGCCTCATGTACATGATGCCCAAACATCCCCTTCCCGCAGAATGAAGGTATCAGAGCCGGATGTACATTCATAACCCTGCCGGCATAGCGCGGTGGAACATGATAAAAACACATAAAGCCACAGAGGCAGATCAGATCAATATCATGTGAAAAAAGAACATCATTGATTGCATCAGACATCCCGGCCCAGTCAGGAACTCCGGCATTGAAGAATGCCCGTGACTCGACAACTGCTGTTTTAACCCCTCTCTTCTCCGCCCTTACCAGACCATAAGCACTGGTTTTGGAAGCGATAACAATCTCAACCTCTGCCGGAAGAAACCCGGAGTCAATCTTCGAAAAAATATTCTCAAGAGTACTCCCGCTACCGGAGAGCAGCACTGCAAGTTTAACTGGTTTATCCAAGATACCCGCCTTCATATTTCAGTATTTATAGAAAAAACATTATGCACTAAAATATAGCTATCAGAAATATTTTATCAATGCCCTTCTACTTTTAACTTCTCCTTGGCCAGCTGTACGATTTCCTTCTCTTTTTTCTTACCGGCTATATATTTGAGCAGTTCGATGCCGAAGCGCCGTTCCTCGTTCTGCTGCTCTGCAAAATGAAAACCTATATAATACAGATCCTGCATATCAAGGGTTTCATCACCTGTAAGCTCTTTTTTAAGTTCCTTTGCGCCTTTTTCCTTCAATAACTGCAAGAGATGATCCAGACAGTAATCAGACTGCCGGAAGGAACGCGCAACATCCTTCTTACTGGTTTTAACCTTGGCGGTAGCGAGCGTATATCGGATTTCAGAGGTAAGAAGATCGGTATGATCCAGAATCTTCAGAATGTCTCTTACCCGGCACCAGTCCTTCTGTTCACGGGCTTTTCCAGCCGCAATGACCAGTTCCTCCTGCAGCACATCACCCCGCAGGTGAATCAGTGCCATCTTGTAGAGCTGATAATGCTCGTCAGCAGCAAAATAAAGCTCCAGCATACGCGCTATCATTTCACGGGCTTTATCGGATTTTATACGGTTATCATGACTTTCAAGAATACTTACCATCTCAAAAGCCTCAGCCTTGTTCTTGACGTTATCAATATGTCTGAGAATTACCACCACCGCCGACGGCATTTCCCTGAGTGCTTCACTGGCGGCGGCTCTAAGCTTCATATTTCGCGAGCTAAGCAGCTCCAGCAGCGCTTCAGCGTTGGTAATTGAATCAAGACTCCCCAAGGCATTAACGGCATAGATCTTCACCCCGATATGCTTATTATCCAAAAGCGAACGTATCTTATTGTTATCCGTACGTTTCGGTTTTACCTTGGAAAGCACCATTACCGCATGCCGTACAAGTTCATCATAATTATCTTCTGAAAGTATTGGCAGCACCGCTTCAAAGACATCCTGATGTCTAGTGCCGACATATTCAAATCTGGCAAGGCTCATCAGGGTATGACGCCTGATCTGTACCGGATATTTTTTATCAAGATATGGCAGAAGTTTGGGCTTAACCTGTACCTGACCGATGATACCCAATGCAATAATAATAGCCGACAGACCTGCCTGATTACTTACAGTCCGGGAATCAAGGAGAGAATCAACCAGTTTATCTCTGAGCTTTCCCATATCCTTGGTATTATAATCATCAATTACCGTACGCAGAGTATGTACTGCATTGCGTATACATTCATTATCACCACAGAAAAAACTCTCTACTAGGAAGGAAAAGGCTTTTTGAGTCTTTATACGGGGGATGGCGGTGACAATATTACGCTGAACGGCCTGCGGCATTTTACTGAAATTACTGTCAATGAACTTTACCGCGGGATTACCTATACTGACGATCACATTGAGAGTCATCTCTTTGGTCGCTTCATCTTTTTCAAGATTCTCGACCAGATATTTCAGAGTCTTCTCCTGAGGATTATCGGTAAAAGCAGCTAAAACTGCTCTTCTCACATGTGGATTACCTGAACCTATCAGCAACTCACCCAACTGATTGATTATTGCCGCGTCATCCGTCTTAATCGCACCAAGCACTCTTATAGCAGCCATTTGCAACTCAACATCTCTCTGCGAAAGCAGCCCGCAGACTGCACTTAGAGTTGAATCTGTTCCCATTGCCTGTCCTCTTTTCATCTACTCAAAAGCATAGCCTTTCAGATAAATAATACTATTACACATTATTATACAAATTTTTTATACGGCGTATAATTAGAATACAGTTAAAAGCGTCAAGTACAGAAGATATATCACCCCACTGAATAATGAGAAGATTTAAAATAAGAGCGGTAAAATAAGTTCCGGCTGGCATATCAGGCCAACCCTTGAAGAGGCCCGCAACTGCAGCAATCACATCTTCAAAAAAAACATAAATCATAGAAGCAGATTATATGCAGACTATATTTAAATTATTGTTATCACCGAATAATATCAGCCGCCGACCAGCTCAAAGATGAAATACGATGACATGCAACGACCAAAAACGAAACAATATTCTTTTAAGCAATACATAATATTGTGTCTATGATAATATCTGCATAAATTTCGTCAATAAAATTTTTCACCCCCGCGGACATACATATTTCATAAAACCATGTTAACCTATTTACTTAAAAGATGTTGTATATATAATGTTTTTAAATATAAAAAAATAATATTATTCTGAAATTAGTAACAAATGTAGCTGAAGGTCTAATAATTCCAGGCTATCTCAATACCGGATAATTCAGGGTTTATCTATGAAAAAACATGCATCATTTTTAAGGTTTATTCTGCTTGCAGCTATTCTGCTCTGCGGCTGCGGCAGCGACTCTCAGGATGATATAGAACAGACCCAGAAAAAGCTCAAGCTCATATCACAGGCACTGAAATTATTCAAATCCGAAAGCTACTTCGGAAAACCACCCTCAAGCCTTGAAGATCTCTATCATTATGAGACAACATACTACAATGTCCCGCAGCAGAATAATCTCTACTCCGAGCAGCAAACGAATACCGCCGATAAAAAATTTCTTGAAAAAGCCGATACCTACAGCCTGATAACTAATCCCCGGGTATTTCTCAAAAGCGGCCGGGACAAGGAAGACGAAGACAAGCTGCTGGCTGGAGGCAAGTTTATAACGGATTTTGATTTCCTCTCTGATTATCAGCCATTTCTTGCTGACAATACTATTATAGCCTGGGACAAAGCCGGAAATTTCAAAAGCGGTGGAAATATTCTCTTCGAAAATGGGCAGGTTATCTTCCTGAAAGCCAGCCCGGAAGAGTATCGGCGTTTCACCATTGGGCTAAAGACTCAGACTGACCGGGATTTTATCCGTGATATCTGCATCCGCAACCACACAGACTGCTCACTGGCAAATATCGCACAGCAGCAAACCAAATAAACCCACTGCGAATTTTGAGATATTCGTCATAATTTTAAAAAAAATAAACATCTTTTTTAATAAAAATGCTGACATATTCGAAAAAAAAGCTACAATATCTTAATACTTATACTCGTATAATATAAGTAATAAATGTAGAATTCTATCCGGTTTACCCGTTTTATCGGTAATAAACCTGATAGCTTTGATTGATCTAATAATATGTCATTTTTGAGAGGAATTATAATGAAGAGCTATAAACACTTTATTATTGCCTGTGCCTGCATTTTTACCGCTCTGCCGGCATTAGCGATAGATTATAAAGTAGGGGATGAAGTTCCATTCGTCGAAGGACAGCCGGCGCCACAGGCGGCTCCCGGTTATGCATGGTGTCTTGAAAAGCGTAAAGCTGTGCTTCAGACAATCAAAGAACAGGTACTGGTACGTGAAGGTTCATGGTATTATGAATCTGTCCAGCCTGAATACCAGTCAAAGATGGAACAGATAATGGTTGAACCGGAGCAGAAGAAAGCTGTCCTCGTTTCGCCAGCCCAGTACAGAACCGTAACCGAAGAGAAGGTCATACACCCTGCCAGCGTTGAATTCAAGACCGTACCTGCGCAATACCGCTGGGCGGAAGAAGAGGTTGAAGTCGTACCGGAACGCACCGAACAGGTATTCATTCCTGCGCAGTACGAAACCTACACCGAAAAAATTCTGGTAAAACCGGCAACCACAGTACGTGAAGAGGTCCCAGGATGTGATGAAGACGGCAGCAAGATCGACTGCTATGCATCCCGCACCATACCTGCGGAATATGATACTATCACCAAGAAACGGCTTGTCACCCCTGCCCGCACCGACACCAAGGTTGTGCCGGCAGAGAAAAAGATAATGCGTGTACGCAAAGTCGTAAGTCCCGCACGAGTTGAAAAAGTGAATATCCCTGCCCAGACCGAGCAGGTCTCACGCAAAGTAATGGAAACCCCTGCAAAGTACCGCTACGAAACCATACCGGCAAAATACAAGAATGTTGAAAGAAAGGTTATGGTCAAACCTGAAGGCCGCAAACGTGTTGAGATTCCACCAAAGTACGAGACCGTCACCAGAATGCGGGTAATCAAGCCTGAGAGACTTGTCTGGGTTCTAAACTACCGCAATTCCGCCAATGCTCAGAAACAGCCAAATGCCTGCCCTATTCCGGTATCCAGACGTCAGGGATCATCCGAGGTTGTTGAAGAGGTTATCGATGTTGATATGGGAACCAGTTCAAATCAGTAATCTCTTGTAAAATAAATACGCTTTTACCATGTGTAGGCCCGTCATATTCGAGCCTACACATTTACTTTTTGCACTTTTAATATACTGAGAATAAATACCATGAAAAAATCCGCATATGAAATATTTACCACCGAAAATTTAAACTGCGCCCAGAGTGTACTCAAAGGACATCAGGAAGAATTCCAGGTCAGCGACCAGATGATTGCCGATTTTAAAGCCTTTGGTGGCGGCAGAGCAGAAGAGAATATGTGCGGCGCCCTCTACGCTGCTACCAGACTGGTAGAAGACGAAGAAAGCCGCCAGCACCTGATTAGCGCCTTTGCTGAACAGACCGGCTCCACAAAATGCCGGGAAATACGTAAAGCCGGCAAAATCAGCTGTAAAGAGTGCGTCCGTATCGCCAGTGAACTGCTGAATGCAACTCTACAGGATGCTTAAGCAGCACGAAAAAAAACCAACCCAGAGTTATTTGCCCCAGCCGCGTACATGCGTCTGGGGTTTTTAATGGTTTTAATATTAAATATTTATAAAAATTGAAATATTTCTCCTAAAGCAAGTAATTATTATATAACACAGTATTCTATTGTTTTTATATGCCAGGTGGAAGGCGAAGTATGCATTTACTCGATCTTATATTAGGTGTTATAATTATTGGCTGGACCATAGTCGGTGGAATCTCCGGTTTTACTTCACAGCTGATAACAATCCTCTCCGTAATCCTGGCCACTATCGGATCATGGATTCTCTATCCTATTACCGCCTATAAACTTGAAGGCATTATCCAGAGTCCTGAGATATCAATAATCATTGCTCCGCTTCTGCTGTTCATTATAATTGGGCTACTGAGTAAAATTCTGCTCAAACTGTTGTTTAAAGTGATAACTTCTGACAAAGGCTCGGAAGGAAGTTGGATATTAGGAGCGGGTTTCGGACTGCTCAAAGGGCTGATTGTCGGCGGAATAATTGTATATTTTCTTGGACAATACGGGAAACCAGAGCTAGTAGAAGATTCAATAAGTTACAAGCGCTACTATCATGCGAGTGAATGGGTTGTTGAAACTGCTCAGGAGTATAATATAGGGGATAAAATAGTCCGGACTGCTGACTATATACGGGAAAATATTCTCCCACCCGCTGATCAGCGCGGAGAATCTATTGAAACTGCGGCTACTTCTGTCTATAATGATAAAATAGCTGGTTATTTTGAAACTGATTTTTTCAATAGTGCCAGCGAATTTTTCTCTACAGCCAAAGAGACTAAAAATATCTCCAGCGACTGATAAAACCGGCGTTTATAAATTCAGCCGGATTATTTCCGATAATTACTGCACTATTGCAGGCGCTGTACCCGGATACTAAAAATCCGCTTCAAAACCAGGAACTAAAAGATATTTTATACCTGATTACTGACAGTCTGAGATTGTCATTTTTAGCAATTTTTACGCTATTAACTCCAGCCGCAGTATTGTTTGTTGTGAAAAAAGCTAAATCAATAACTATAGAAAGAGTTCAAAATCGATGATTTACAATAAGATTAAAGAACGGCTATACCATGGAAGAAAGGTCTTCAGCTTTGAGTTTTTCCCACCACGTACCGATAAGGGTGAGGAGCAACTGGCAGTGACTCTCGATGATCTGTCAAAGATGCATCCGGATTTTGTCTCAGTTACCTACGGTGCCGGCGGCGGCACCAGAGAGAAAACCGAAAGAATCGTACTCAATATTGCCAACAATTACGGTATCGAAGTAATGCCGCACCTGACCTGTGTCGGACACAGCCATGAGGATATAAAACTGATGCTCAAACGGTATCAGGATAACGGGATTACCAACATACTTGCACTGCGTGGTGATCCCCCTAAGGAAGGTGCCACCTGGAAGCTTGTAGAGAACGGTCCGCAGCACACCCTTGATATTGTAAAGATCGCTCAGGATCTAGGCGGTTTCAATATCGGTGTTGCCGGATTTCCGGAGAAACACCCGGAAGCGGAGAGTCTCAACAGCGATATCGGTTATCTCAAGGAAAAAATGGATGCCGGAGCCGGATTTATTATTACTCAGCTCTTCTTTGATAATGGTCTATACTTCAACTATGTGGCCAAAGCCCGCAAAAACGGAGTAACCATACCGATTATCCCCGGCATAATGCCAATAACCAAAATTGAACAGCTTGAACGCTTCAAAGATATATCCGGTTGTAAAATACCGGCAGAACTTGAGAATGCTCTACAGCGCGAAGAAGACCCCAAATATGTTGAAGAGATTGGTCTGGCCTTCTGCGCCGCGCAATGTTCAGAACTTTTAAGCAGAGGTGCTCCAGGCATTCATCTTTATACCCTCAACCAGTCACGATCCTGCATAACCATACGGGCAGCACTGCAGGCACTGGGATACTGGAGTGATAACAGGTAAAAATTTTTGTTCAGCGGATTGCTTACTTTATAATTGCAAAAGTAAGCAATTTGCTTTTTAATATATAAATTGTTTTGTCATAACACTTGATCAGAAAATGAGAATCTGCAATGCTTGGATTTGTTGAAAAAACCGGAGCTTTCATTGTAACCTTTTTCCAGAATATCGGTTGTATTATAATTCTGCTGGGCAAGGTTCTTAAATCACTGAAACGCTCACGCCCTCCATTCAGAGAACTTATCAAACAGGGCTATTTCATTGGTGTAGAGAGCACCCCTGTCATCCTGACTACCGGTGCCTTTGTCGGCATGGTTCTGGCATATGAATCATACGGACAATTATCAAGGCTGGGAGTTACCAGCTGGATAGGACCGCTGGTCACCAACTCACTGGTGCTTCAGCTCGGTCCGGTACTCTCAGGAGTTATGCTGGCAGGTCGTGTCGGATCGGCAATGACCGCAGAACTTGGAACCATGGCGGTAACCGAACAGATAGATGCACTGCGAACCATGGGGGTAAATCCGATAAGCTATCTGGTTGCTCCCAGAGTACTGATGGCGACTATTCTTGCACCGGTATTGACCGCATTTGCCATTGTTATCGGTATCTTTGCCGGTTACAGCCTGTGTATTTACGGTTTCGGGGTCAATGCCCATGATATGTGGGTTCATACCAAGGAATTTCTCGCTCCTCTGGATTTTGCCCAGGGACTGAGTAAAGCCGGAGCCTTCGGCTGTGTAATGGCGCTAATCTGCTGCCATCAGGGGATTACCACCCGTGGCGGAGCGGAGGGAGTAGGTAAATCAACGACCTCCTCCAACGTCCAGACCTGTATCGCGATACTGATGCTGAACCTGTTGTTGACGATGATTTTCTCCTTATTTTATTAATACAGATATTCAGAAAGCTGAAGATGGATAATAATTCCGAAAATTTCCTGGTTATCGATGATGTATATAAAGCCTTCGGTAAACTCCATGTCCTCAATGGTATTTCAATCAATATCAGACGTGGAGAGACGCTGAGTATCATCGGTCAGTCAGGTGTCGGTAAAAGTGTGACCCTGCGCCTGCTTATCGGTCTGCTCAGACCGGACTCCGGTAAGTGTTACTTTGAGGGGCGTGACATCGGCAAGATGAATGAGCTGGAAATTAATGAGATGCGAAAAAAGTTCTCCATGCTCTTCCAGAGCGGTGCACTCTTTGACAGCATGACTATCGGACAGAACATCGCCTTCCCGGCAAAACTGCGCGGAATTACATCACCGGAAGAACTGACAACTATAATTGAGGAAAAACTTTATCAGGTAGGTCTGGGTAAGAGCAGATTCCCTGATATGCCGTATAAAATGCCCTCCATGGTTTCAGGAGGTCAGCGCAAACGTATTGCACTGGCACGTGCGCTGGCGGAAGAACCGGATGTGATAATGTATGACGAGCCGACTACCGGTCTCGACCCGATAATGAGTGACGCGGTATCAGATCTGATAATCTCTACCCGCAACGAACTGAGCAAAAACAAAGAATACAGCTTGACCAGCATCATCGTCACCCATGATATGAATGTGGCATTCAAGACCTCAGACAGAATTATCATGCTCAATGGCGGTAAAATAGTCGGAGAAGGTACTCCTGAATATTTCATGGAGATTGAAAAACGTGAAACCGTCGTGAATATGACTGAGAACGAACTTATGATACGGCAGTTTGTCCGCGGTGAAGCCGAAGGTCCGATACAGGCAGTAAAATAGCAGCCATATAACACACGGCAACAGTTGCAGATGCCGTTATTTGAATTTCTAGCGGCAGGAATTCTATTACAGATTAATAAAAGCGATATCATATAAATTCTGACAGGAGCAGAAAAGTGGAGAAAGAATCAAAAAAACTGGAACTTATCTTGGGAACCTTTATCTTTCTGGGCATTATTGCCACCATGGTAATGATCGTATTCATGACCGGAGGAGCTTCTTTTCTCGATAACACCTATAAGATTGTTGTACATATAGACAACATTGGTGACCTCAAGAAAGGCGCACCGGTAAAGCTTGGAGGGGTGAACATCGGAAAGGTGGAACGGATTTCCATCGCTGAAAACAGTATCGAAGTAGTAGCAGGTATCTTCACCAAATACGATCTGCGTTCGGATACCGAAGCTTCTATCGCTACTGCCGGCCTTGTAGGTGATTCTTTCCTGGAACTTACCCGCGGCAAATCCAAAACCTTCGTTAAAAAATCCACCAGTATAGCCGATGCGCAGGAGGTGAAAGGTCTCACCCAGGCCGGAATGGCTGAACTTCTGGGGCAGGTCCAGAATATTGGTACCGAAGTCGAAAGCTTGGTACGGAATATCAATAAAATAATCGGCAACGAAGAGTTCCAGAGCAATATCGAACAGACAATGGGCAATATAAACAAGGCAACCCATGAAGCGGAAGAACTTCTCGGTTCACTTCGGGGCGAACTCGATAATGTTGGCACTGCAGTTAAAAATGTGGTTAAAATAACCGATTCCGCCGGCAATACCATGAAGACCATCGACAGTTTTGTCAACCAGACTATCGGTGAACCTGAAAAAGTCAAACAAATCAATCAGACCATAACCAATCTGAGTGAGATAACAACCTCACTCGCTGATAACCGCGAGAAAATTGCCGAAACTATCAACAATATCAGCAACACCACCGGAAACCTGGCCAATATAACCGGCAGTATCGACCCGCATAGCGGTATTCTGCGGATTCTCAGTGACGAACAGGCCGGAAATGAACTGATGAATACAATCTATCAGGTACAGCGGGCGGCAAGATCACTGGCGACAATCGGTCTTACCGATCTGCTCGCTGATAAACTGGCTGCTGATAAAATCTTTGAAATATGGCAGAAGGAACACCGCTTTAACGATGCCACAGAAATGGCAGCAAAATGGAAGGAATGGATGGCGTATCAGAAGCGGCTAAACAACAGTATAATGACTAACACCAGCCGTAACAGCGTTACCTCCAGAAGACAGATAACCATTAACAGCGGCAGTACCGCCGGTGTAGTACTTCCGGCTTATGGAAGCAACTAAAACCATGCAGCAGAAAAAGACACCGTCATATTCCACGCTCAATCTTATCCTGGGAAGCATTACTATTATCTTCCTGGCCTTTTTTGCGGCAGCACTGGTTATAAGTGCGCATAAGGATATTCTGGATACCCGCGAGGAATATTATATTGTCAGTTTTTATCACAATATTGGTCTCCTGGAAGCAGGAGCACCCATAAAATATGGTGGTGTAAATATTGGAAAAGTCACCGAAATCGAGCTTCAGCCCGATATGCGGATTCGAATTGAATGTCGTCTGACCATGTCCCGTAAAATTCCCACAGACAGCAAACTGGCGGTAGCCGCTACCACTGTCAGCGGTGATACGTATCTGAATCTGATAATCGGCACAGCCCCGACAGTACTGGCGCATTCAGACAGACCGGAAAACGCCCCGGTACTCAAAGGATTGAATTTTATTGATATTGAAAGTCTGGGCAGCATCTTCACCGATATGCAAGGCATATTCTCAGTATTTACCGGCAGTCTGAAAAGGATCTTTGGTAAAGATTCCTATACCCTCACGCAATACCGCGAAGCCATGGCGACCATAAACATCCTACAAAAGAATTTCACTTTATTTAATACTGAAAAAGAGCGTTTTCTACAGGAAGTAGCGAGACTCACCACCGGTATCAGCAATACCAAAACAGCTCTCGACACTACGCTCAATACAATACTCAAGAACTATCCTATGGACCGAATCAAGCGCAACTTCCAGAGCATCTCCGGCAATCTTTCAGCGTTACAGGCAACCATGAAACAGCTCGGCGGCGGTAATGATTTCAAAACCATTCAGAATAATATCACTGCAGTCAACAGCTGGGTCGATACCCTGAAAATTGAAGACAGAAGTATTCTGGGGATTATGCTCAGTAAAGATTGCGGAGGAATTAGTAAGACCATTGCCATGGTGGGGAAATCAGTAAAAACAGCTCAGGACTTTTCATTATTTAAAAAACTCGGTTTTTACTTTGACGGCAAAAAATTACTGAAAAATTTTGAAGAACGCACTCACGCTGAATATCTGCCGGCATCAGTCTATATGTACAGATGGTCGGTATTTTCACATCAGCGCTATCTGCATAATTGTGATCTGCCCTGCGGCGCAAAGAGTTGCCCCAAAGAGCTCAGATAAATATAATACTATTGATATCATAATACTCAGTTATACTATAAAACTATAAAAAAGCTATGAAGATAATAAAACTACTATTAATAATCTGTATGCTGACCACTCTTGCAGGATGTGTTTCAGAGAGTACCAATATCCCCAAGCAGGAAACGTCCAGCGCTGTTATTCCAATGAAGGAATTCTGCAGCACCCATAATCTTGAAGTTGAGAATTACGCCGGAGGCTATCTCTTTACCAGACAGGGAGTCAGACTTCAGCTCTTCCCCGGGTTGAATTATCTGCGTTATAACGGCAAAACCATCAGAATTACGGATACTCCGTTTGTCTCCAGCGGCGAACTCTTTCTGCCACTTAGTCTGATCAAGAGTCTACCCGATTCATTCAGCCCGAGAGAACAGGCCGTAAGCAGCATATTTGTACTACTGGATCCGGGACACGGCGGAGAGGATACAGGCGCCATCTCAGGTAAAGCCTATGAAAAAGATATTGTTCTTGATATTGCCCGCAGAGTTCAGCAGAGGCTCAGCCGTGCCGGCATAGCCTCACAGCTCACTCGTGATGCGGATTATTTTATCACCCTTGATGAGCGGAGTAAGATAGCCAATAGACACCCGGGAGCCATCTTTGTATCCATTCATGCCAATGCTGAGACCACCGGAAATGTCGAGGGGATAGAGACATTTTATCTGACCTCAAAAATCTCTGATAGACAACGGGCGGAATGGGCCTCAGATGCATATGATTTCAATACAGCAAACGGTTCGCTTGATCCTAAACTCGAACTTATAGCCGCAGAAAGAATGAGCCACGGAGCCCGAGATGACAGCAAAGCACTGGCACAATTTGTGCAGAAAACGCTCATAAATAACCTTGGTGAAGCGAGCCGGGGTGTGAAACAGGAAAACTTTTCAGTACTTCGGGAAAGCTTTTTCGGTCCGGCTATTCTGATAGAGACCGGCTTTGTAACCCATGCCCAATCACGCCAGAAACTACTGAATTATGCTTATCGCCAGAGAATGGCCGATAGTATAGCCAATGGCATATTACAATTTATTCAAAGCAAAAACTGAAGATAAAAACTTTTTCCGAAAAAAAATCAATCGGTAATTAATTCTTCGATATTGAGCATTTCAAACAATCTGCGATTTCGTTCACCGGCATTGATTACCGAAAACTTTTTCCCTTGCTCCTTACGGAGCTTATAACCCATTATAATCGCACTCACGGCGATAGAACAAAGCTGATCCACCCCGTTAAGATCAAGAATCAGTTCCTCAGCGGAACTTTCAACAAAATCGGTGAGATCATCCCGGAATTTTTCCGCTTCATAATCCATAACCTCAGGATAATTCTCTTTAATTTTAATAACCTTTACCATCCCATAATACTCCGCACTATTTTAATCTTATACTCTTTTACAGAATATTATAAGTACTTTTCAGATAATTGGCAAGAGTTTATGCAGCAATAGAATCTCCCATATTATAATCTGAAATTACTACCCGGTTACGACCGCTGTTTTTTGCCACATACAGTGCTTTATCAGCGGCCTCTATAAGTTCATTGGTCGCCAGCATGCCACTGATAAGTTCAGCCACCCCGAAGCTAGCAGTAACTCTGAAAATTTCACCTTCGGTATTGGAAAACGGCTCTTCTTCAATATTCTGACGAATACGCTCCGCAAGAATCTGAGCGCCTTCGATATCCGTCTGCGGCATCAGCACCGCCAGTTCCTCCCCGCCGTAGCGGGCAACCACATCACTATCACGGGCGGTATCGGCAACAATATGCGCTACCCTTTTTAAAACCTCATCACCTACAAGATGCCCCCAGGTATCATTGACCTTTTTAAAGAAATCAATATCAATCAGCATAAACGCCAGTTTCTCAACACCGACCATATACTCAGCACAATGATGCTGCAGCATCTCCAGCAGATAACGTTTGTTATATAACTGAGTCAGACCGTCTTTTACCGCCAGCTCATAAAGACGCTGATTATACATGGCTTTACTGATGTGACTCGAAGCATCGCGGAGGATGGTTTTCTGCCGTTTTATAGACTGATTAGAATTCTCCCGAAATGCCAGTTTCACTACACCCAGAATACTCTCTTCCACCTCAAGGCGGAGCATCAGCACACCAAAAGCGTTTGCCACTTCGGTAAGAACCGGATGCTCATACCTCATGGCCTTATGAACACCATCATAACTGATACGCACAGACGACAATGCATTACTGACAATTCCCTCGGTCAAATCCTGAAAAGTCTGACTGATCTCACTACACTCAAAAAGCGTAATCCGAACCCGTCCTACAGCATGGGAATTATACAGTAATCCGCCTTCTATAGTGATATTTCCGTCAATATACTCCAGAACCAGATTTCTGGCGCCGAACATCCTGCTGTCATAGGCAATATTTACAGGATTACCAGCGAAATACTTATCCAGCTCACGCCTGGCAAAACTCAGGCACAATTCCGAAAAATCCGAAAACTGATAATATGTATGCGGCAGTACCTTATCATCATAACAGGAGAAGATAGTCAATTCACTTGCATCCCGGTCTTTACGCAATAGTCGCGCGATACTGCCCATAAAGCAACCGAAGGTTTTACTGCTGGCAGCAGCCTGCGCAATATCCGAGTGTGTGACCAGATCCGCCACTTTCTGTTCAAGTACCTTCTTTTCCCGCCGCATCAGCTTATTTTCCGAAAAAAGCTGCTGTGAGCGGTTATTCAGATACTCGTACTTCAGAAGCAGACCAATCATCAATAATGCCGAACCGGCAGCGATAAAGCCGACACATCCTGCCGCTCCGGCAGGAATTGGCTTATACAACGCCTCAACCGCAAGCAGGAGCAGAAGCAGACTGGCAGTAGAGGCAAGACCGAGAAAAATTACAGCAGCATACCCCTTCTGAAATCCACTCCCGGCGGATATTGAATGCAATCTCCGCTTACAGAAGTATCCCTTCATAATACCCCACATTCCAATAATTCCAGAGGATACAGCGGTAATATATTGAAACATAATTACTCCCAGTCACTGTGTAAAAAAATAAGAAAGCCTAATACAGGCTTTCTTATTATATCGACCGGCTAAGGGCAAATTTACAGTCATTATTTGAGATTTAGCGGGATATATAATGTAAAAGTTGAGCCTACACCAACTTCACTTTGCAGCTCCACCCGCCCGTCATGCAACAGGGCAATATGTTTGACAATAGAAAGACCCAGACCGGTACCGCCTTCAGCTCTGCTTCGGGCTTTATCGGTACGGTAAAAACGTTCGAAAATTCGCTCCTGAAACTCTTTGGCTATACCGATACCCTCGTCACGCACAGTAATTACCGCATAAATATTATCAAAACTTACCTCGAGCCATACCTGACTGCCGCTCTCACTGTATCTGGCAGCATTGGTCAATAGATTTATAATCGCCTGCTCCAGCAGATGCGGGTGACAGACAATTTCCTGATCACCTTTATATGAATAGTTCACAGTGACCTTCTTCTCGGCAAAATAGTCACTGGTAAGTCCCACCGCACTCATCAAAACCATCCCGAGAGGCAGACGCTCTTTGACCATCTCCTTACCGCTGTCAAGTCGTGAGAGTATCAACAGATCATCTATAATCTGTGCCATTCTCTTTGACTGCTCGGAGATTATAGTCAGAAAACGCCGGGCACTTTTTTTATCATCAATCGCACCGTCAAGAAGCGTTTCGACAAAACCCACCACCGAAGTTATCGGAGTACGCAGTTCATGAGAAACATTCGCCACAAAATCCTGCCTGGTCCGCTCTAGCCGCAGCAGCTGCGTCAGATCATGAAATACCAGCAGCAGTCCGGCGTGATCCTTGAGAAATACCACCCGCATCAGTACGTTTCTGCCGGTAGGCATCAGCTCGAGCATCCGCTCCTGCTCATCTTCCTTGCCCTCCAGACAATTGTCAACCACTCTGCAGACATCCGGCACCCGGATACTGGCATGCAGCAGAGTTCCGGAATTGATATGACCGTTGATTGCAAAGATTCTCTCCGCGGCTCTATTGGCATACATCACGTAAGCCTCATTATTCAGAGCAATAACCCCTTCGCTCATACTCTCAAGCACCAGATTCTTCTCAAGCCTCTCCTTATCCAGTGCCTCTATCCGTTCACTTATCTCTTTGGCGATATAATTCAATGTATGAATAGTCTTGCTGACCTCGGTAATAGCGGAATCTTCAATCTTAACCCCGAATTCATTGCGCCCCAGTCTCTCCGCACCTTCCTTCATCCGCTCCAGCGATCTGGCGACATTACGGGAGAGAAAATATGCAGCCAGCACCCCACAGAGCATAGAGATAAAACCAATCACCAGCATCTGCAGAATAAACTCATTCTTACGCTCTTTTATTTTTGCCAATGGATAACTGGTTCGTATTACCCCGACGAGTTCATTGTCGATTTCCAGAGGTATAGCAACATACAGCATATACAGTTTTAGTGAATTACTGAAACGCAGGCTTGAGGCAGGCGTACCATAGAGTGCGGATTTGACCTCCGGTCTGCTGCCATGATTCTCCATGGTACTTTCATCTTTTTTACTGTCAAAGAGCACCACACCCTCAATAGAGATAACGGTAATACGTATATTCTCATTATCCGCTATCCGCTGAAAGAGTGGTATTATCTCCTCCGGCTCCTTATTCTTCTGCAACAGCGAATAATTGACGGCAAGCAGCTTACCGAAACGCATAAGCTCTGTTTTCTTGTCATTAATATAACCGGTCTCAAATTTTTCAACAATAAAACCGGATCCGACAGTTTCCATGAGCACAAGAACAATAATAAACGGGATCAGCATCACCCACAAAAACTTTTTCGTTCTCATGAGTCCTCCCGGAAACGGTACCCCACTCCTCTGACAGTTTCAATAAGCTCTCCCGAATTACCCAGCTTTTTACGCAGTCCGACTATCTGCACATCAACCGCTCTATCGGTGACTACAGCATCCTCACCACGTACTGCATCAATGATCTGATTCCTGGTAAAGACCCACCCCGGACGCTCAGAGAGATAACGTATCAGTTTATATTCAGTATCTGTAAGATCAATCTTCATATCATTTATCAGCACCTGATGCTTCTGAGGATGTATCGAAAGTTCACCACGGACAATAACCTTCCCGTTATCAATATCCTCTGCCAGATCTCCCCGGCGCAGAACAGCTTTTATTCTGGCTATCAAGACCTTGGGACTGAACGGCTTAACAACATAATCATCCGCCCCCATCTCCAGACCGACAATTATATCTGTCTCCTCGCCCTTTGCCGTCAGCATAATGATCGGTATCTCGGGATTTTTAGCTTTAATTTTACGGCAAACCTCCAGACCATCCATTCCAGGCAGCATCAGATCCAGCAGCACAATATCGGGATTATGCTTGAGCGCAAACTCCAGCCCTTCTTCACCGTTTCCAACCGCTGCTACAGCCCAGCCTGCCTTACGCAGATTATACGCCACCAACTCCTGGATGTTCTCGTCATCCTCCACTATTAGGACATTATACTTTGCCATATTCTACAACTCTCTTATCATCTGTAATCAGCCAATAAAAATCTCGCTTCTTCTTCACCCATATAATAATAAAGATCTCAATATTCATAACATATTCAAGCTAAATTATACCCCACAATTTCTGATATTTATTATTTTATTTTAACAGAGTAATAATAAATTTACAAGTTAGCCGATTATTAGCAATAAAATAGTACTACATTAGCAGTTAAAAAACATAATCTTAAAATCCCAGATACTCCAGATCAGCGGCAGTAACAGTTACTCGGGATTTAGGAATCAGCCCCAGCTCAAACCGTGACAGCAGTTCACCAAGCTCAACCTCTTCCCCTTTCGCACACAGACCGCACGTCTGCCCAAGCCAGCCGAGCAGACGCTCAGGCCGCTGTCCACGCGCTCGCAGACAGCTGATACGGCTGTCACCATGCCTCTTGGCCAGCCTTCTGCCATCATTACCTATTACCAGCGGCACATGCAGAAATTCCGGAAATCCATACCCCAATGCCTTGTATAACATTCTCTGCCTGAAAGTGCTGTTGACCAGATCATCCGCCCGAATCACCTCCGTTACCGCACTCTCATGATCATCAATAACACATGCCAGCTGGTATGCCACACTTATCAGGCCGCTAGCAGCGGTACGCGCAACCACAAAATCACCACTGGTTCGACGGATATCCGCCTCCCGCCATCCCAGAAAATTGTCATAATATTTCAGGATTCTGCAATCCTGTAGATTGAAACGCCAGGCACAGCCACGTTCAGCTGCTACCGCTTTTATATTTGACTTATTATCACGACAGATATTGGGATATACCAGATCATCACCGAGATTGGGCGCAGATTGAGCCGCCTGAATATCCGCACGGCTGCAGAAACATGGATATACCAGCCCCTTCTGTTGCAGAACCTTGAATATCTCACGATAAATTTCAACCCTCCGGCTCTGAACCATTATTTCACCATCCCAGTCGAGCCCCAGCCAGCGCAAATCAGCATAAACCTGCTCAACCTTCTCAATTTTCACTCGCGGATGATCAAGATCCTCCATCCGCATAAGAATTTCACCACCCTGACTACGGGCACGCAACCAGCTAAGCAGAAAAGTTCTGGCATTACCCAGATGCAATGCGCCGGTAGGGCTCGGAGCAAAACGTGTGCGATATACCGCTCTTTCTGACATTATTTCAGTATCTGCCCTTTCCAGTACGACTACAACCTCCAACCCGGATTTTAAATCAAAATGATTAAAAAAAACACCATCATGTCGGTAAAAATATCTTGACTTACTCAGAATATCGTTAAAATATTACTGATTATGTATTTTAAAATCAGTTCAGTAAATTCATTATATACACATTACTTTATTTACCAATAGGAGAAAAGAATGGCTAAGAAAACAATCAAAGATATTGATGTCGCCGGAAAGAAAGTTCTTATGCGTGTTGACTTCAATGTACCTTTAAAGGATGGTGTCGTTACTGATGATACCCGTATCGTAGCAGCCCTGCCATCAATCAAAGAAGTAATTACAAAGGGTGGCAAACTGATCCTTGCCAGCCATTGCGGTCGTCCAAAGGGTGAACCAAAGCCAGAATTCTCCCTCAAACCAGCGGCAATGAAGCTTGCAGAACTTCTTGGACAGCCAGTGACTCTCGCTCCTGACTGTGTCGGTCCAGAAGTTGAAAAAATGGTAGAAGAGCTCAAGGACGGAGAGGTTATTCTTCTTGAGAATGTCCGTTTCCACAAGGAAGAAGAGCTGCTTGACAAATATAACAAGCAGGACGATGCTACCAAAGCCGCTATCGATAAGTTCGTAAAAGACCTCGCCTCACTCGGCGAAGTATACGTCAATGATGCTTTCGGTACCGCTCACCGTGCCCACGCCTCTACCCAGGGTGTAACCAAGTACCTTTCACCATGTGTAGCCGGCTACCTGATGGAAAAAGAAGTTAAGTACTTTGGTGATACACTTGCTGCGCCTGAAAAGCCATTTGTTGCCATTCTTGGTGGTGCCAAAGTTTCAGATAAAATCATGGTTATCGATAACCTGATGGAGAAGGTTGACACTATCATCATCGGTGGAGCCATGGCATACACCATGCTCAAAGCCAAGGGTGAAAGTGTTGGTATCTCCATGGTTGAAGATGACAAGCTTGATGTTGCAACCGCTATCATTGAAAAAGGCAAGGAAAAAGGCGTTGCTGTTCTACTGCCAGTAGATCACGTCTGCGCCAGGGAATTCGGGGTTGAAGAGCCAGACGGCACCTTCGAAACAATTCCTGACGATATGATGGGTCTTGATATCGGACCAAAGTCTGTTGAACTGTTTAAAGCCGCTGTTGCCAGTGCCAGAACTGTGGTCTGGAACGGGCCAATGGGCGTATTTGAAAAACCTGCCTTCGCAACCGGCACCTTTGCCATTGCTGACGCAGTTGCAGAAAATACCGCCTGTGTAAGTATAATCGGTGGCGGTGATTCAGTAAGCGCAGTCAAGAAATCAGGTCTTGCAGATAAAATGACCCACATCTCTACCGGTGGTGGTGCCAGCCTTGAATTCCTGGAAGGCAAAGTACTTCCAGGCGTCGCTGCACTTGATGAAGCGTAAAGTCGAAGTCATTCCTTAAATTAACAGTCAGCTGCCATATAATCATGGCAGCTGACTGTTTTATATTTTCAGGATTATTTGATGTATCCCGTAATAAGCCGTAAATCCGATTAATTATTTCTTAAAAAACACTCCCTTTTGCTATACCACGCATTTTATATACCTCATACCGACGAAGCCTGGTCGCCGGGTCATTATCAAACTTTGAACTCAAAGCAACAGCCTGCTTAGCCTGTCGACGTGATTCTTCCTGCATCCCGTGATCATAAAGATACCTGGCATAATTATAATAATAACGGGTATTATACGGGTAAAGAGTTATCGCAGATTCATAAAGACGGCAGATTCGCTCACTGTCTTCAGGAGCTGAAAATTCAGCAAGGGCAGATGCCAGCCGTACCGGATAATCACTGGCAAAAGGTCGCAAGAATATACCCTGCTCGAAACTGTTCACCGCGGCAGTAAATTTTGCCGTATCCTGATTCTGCGCGGCACGATACTGTTTGAGCAGAATATTACCCCTGATAATATAGAGATCAGCATTACCACCGGAACGCTGAATCGCACTCTCAACAATAGCAAGTTTCTGCTCAAACTGCTCAGAACCCTCCTCCGCACCCACCCCGGCATAAACCGCCCGCTCGGCAGTAGAGGCCACAAAATCATCCCAGACGCCCCAGATACCCCAGCACAATCCGATTATAATCAGCATATAGGCAACCCTGCTGCGCAGCTGTACACGAATATTCAGCATTCCCCATGAGCGCTGTCTGGAAACAAGTAACCCCGCAAAAACCCAGAACAGCCCGCTGAGCCCCGGAAAATACAGCAGATCACCACTCAGACCATAAAGCAGAAAACACAGCAGCGCCAGCTTGAGAAGTTTCTCAGACCAGCCCAAATCACAATTCCGGCTCTTCACCCATAGTCTGCTATATCCCAGGATAAACATTAACGGCAACAGAACAAAATTAACCATAAAATGCACTGCCAGCGCCGGCAGTGCTGAGGAAACACCCTGCATTGCATCATATAGCTCATGAAGGAAGAAGCTCAGCCCCATATGATCAAAAACACCAAATATAACCGGCACATAAAAAACTATAAAAGCCAGAACACAGACGTAACGAACCGGCGTATGCAGCATCTCGGCTGCTAAATTCATCTCCTGATGGAGTCTGCGCTCTGCTTTACCGGCAAAAACAAGCACCAGTTGCAAAATCAGAAATACCGTCAACAGCAGGATTCCGCCGTCAGCCATTATTTCTGCATACAGGTTACCTGCCCGCCCCAGGCCTATCTCCTGCGGTGCTTTAAACTGTGAATGGACTTCACTGAAATTATCCAGTCCCCAGCCGGAGAAAGGTGACGCGAGAAAAGCTTTTACCGCTGTTAAAGACGGCAGCAACCGCTGTTGCAGCCGATGCTTGAGCAGATCACTTATTCCCCGCAGATCACTGCTGACTGGAGCAATAAGAACTGCAAACAGCAGCAACAGCACAAGGATGATAAAACCCAGACCAATATAATATTCACCAGATTTATTCAACCCATTACTGAAACGTACCAGCAGAAACTCCAACTCAAAATACCAGAATACCGCAAACACGAGCTGCGCCAGAAAACCGTCGGCCGCCAGCCAGACCCCGAGCACCAGTACCAGACTGAGAACAGTAATCAAACCTGTCCAGCCGATAATCAGCAGACCATCCTTGACCAACCCCGTCCGGAATTTTATTACCCGGTACAACACCAGACATTGAACAGCTTTACCCAGAAATACCCCGTAAACACTCCCCGAGAGCAGAACTCCCAGCAGTGAAATGAATAGTGGCAGATCATACCGGAAACGGTAATTCTCCACAAGCTTCATACTTAGTAGCAGCAGCATACTGAGCAGCGAAAAAGCACACAGCGCCTCAGCCACTCCCAAGCCGCCATCAACCCAGCCATTCTCAACTCGTGCGATAAAGGCCTGCACAATCAGAATGCCACGCGAGCGCAGAGTATCCTGAAACGCTGGCAATTTCAAAGTAAGCTCACGCAGATAATCCAGCGCAAATACCTTCTGATAGAGGGCATAGGCAACCACCGCAAACAATAATCCGCCAAGTACAGAGATATAAATCCTAAAAATTGTCTTATCACGTGCAGTTATAACAACCGCGATAAAAATCATAATATCAGAGATCCAGTTTACCGCCAGAATTCTAGCCGTATAATAATATCCTGATAAAGCGCTTAATACAACAACCGCTACAAATAACAGCAGGGACAGCAGCAGAGATTTTCGCGACAATATCAGACCATTACTGAGAAGCCTGCTGATTACAGCAGTTTCAACCGCCAGCAGGGACAGCAGATTGATAAAGACCATCTGCGGACTGAATGCTCCGCCTCCTGCAAGCAATACCCGCAGCATAATATACAGCACGCAAACCATACTCGAAACAACAAACAGTCTGTCAGAGCCTCTGGTATTTAAATTCGTCGAGTTTCGCATCTATCTACAGTTCCGCCACCAGATCCAGAAGTTTCTTCAAGGCCTCTTCACGTGTAAAAACACCAATCTTCTCGCCTTTGGCAAAAAGCATGATACCATTTCCGGCTCCGGCCAATCCAACATCGGCTTCTGCCGCCTCACCCGGACCATTGACTTCACACCCCATAACCGCTACTTTAACCGGTTTACTTATTGCAGAAAGCCGGTCTCGCACCTCACGAGCCAGATCGGGCATATCATTAATTCGGCAGCGTCCGCAGGTAGGACAGGAGATTATCTCCGCACCTTCATGAATAATTCCTGCCGCCTGCAACAGCCTTTTCCCGGCGATTACCTCCCTCACCGGTTCCGCAGTGAACGATAACCTTATAGTATCACCAATACCATCCACCAGCAAAGCCCCGATACCGATCGCACTCTTGAGCAGTGCATCCTCCTCTACACCCGCTTCAGTCACGCCAATATGCAGCGGATAAGAGGATTTCAATGCCAACTCTCTATTGACTCTGATTGTTGCCAGCGCCTCGGAAATCTTTGCAGAGATAACAATATCATGAAAACCATGCTCCTCAAACCGCTCGGCATAACCGAGTGCTTCAGCGACTACCGCTGTCTCCAGTTCACGGCTGTCAGCTTTATTCTTATGCCTGACTGATCCGCCATTAACCCCGATTCTGATGGGAATTCCTGCCACCTTCGCCGTGTCAAGAACCTGGTATATTCCCTCCCAGTTCTCCATATTCCCAGGATTAATTCTGATTTTCGCAGCCCCGGCAGTAATCGCCGCCACTGCTATACGAGCATCAAAATGAATATCAGCAACTACAGGCAAAGGGCTTTTAGCGCATACCGCCTCAAAGTACGCAATATCCTTTAATGTCGGTACAGCAACTCTGATAATATCACACCCGGCATCTGCAGCGGTATATATCTGATCAAGAGTCCCTGCCAGATCACCTGCCGGTCTGGAGGTCATGGTCTGAATACTTACCGGTGCTCCCCCGCCAATACGAACCCCTCCGACCTCAACGGCTCTACTGACCCTTCTCAACGCTGTATAATCCATAATTTTCTCTTTATATTGCCTTTAAAAACTATATACTTATTCAATACATAGTTATGCAAACATATACTTTTGTTTCAATTAATATTCTAACCTTATTCGGAAATTTTTAAAGTTTAAATTTAACCTCTATGACTAGTGATAATACTCCGAAACAGCATAATACTGATACCGCAGAGGAACAGGGTGTGCTCTGGAAACAGCCACTCTCCGGTTATGAAATTCTAAACTGCCTCAGCGGCACTGAAGAATACGGGCTTTTTCTGGCACGCGATACCAGACTGGAGCGTGATGTAATCATAAAAACCCTGACCGCAGATCTCAAACATCATGAGGACGCGATAGAACGCTTCTTCAATGAAGCCCGCCAGGTGGCCAGAATAAAACACCGCAACATAGCCCGCGGTCTGGATGTCGGACGATCAGGCGAACTATTCTATTTTGTCACGGAATTTCTGCGCGGCGAATCACTCGAAGAAAAACTGCAGCGGCTGCAGAACGGAAAACTTCGTGAACTGGAAAGCCTGAAAATAATTGAAAATATAATTTCCGGCCTAGATCATATACTCCAGAATGGTCTGATTCATCATGACCTCAAACCCGCAAATATCTTTCTTACTGCGGACGCAACGGTAAAAATAACCGATCTGGGCATTGCCAAAGATATTGCCTATGCCTGTGAAAACGACCGCTATCTCAGACACCCTTACTGTATTTCACCCGAGCAGGCCGCCGGCGAGGTCAATATCGACATAAGATCAAATCTCTACGCAGCAGGTTGTATCTGGTACCGGATGCTGCTCGGTCAGGCTCCATTCATCGCGGAGGATCCTGACACCGTACTGAAAAAACATATCACCGATGATCCGCAATCCGTCTCTGAAGTTGATCCGCGTATCACTCCGGCAACCTCGCAGCTTATAAACTGGCTGCTGACTAAAGACCGCAATAACCGCCCCAAAAGTCCAAGACAGTTTCTAAGCAAGCTTATGACCCATCCGCTGATCAAGCTCAAACAGGAGCAGGATCTTACCACTGACTGACTCTCTCTTTCAGCCGGTCCGATAAGAGTCCAATATATGCAATACCGCTTTGCAGTAATAGCATACACAGCCTAATTACAGCTCAGTATTTACAAAAAATCAGGAGCCGAGTTAAATCCGGCTCCTGACATACTGCTTTCAAACCTGTTATATTACTCTGGTATATTCAACCCGGTAACATCAAATGAATCCCCAACCTGAGGTGAACCGGTTGTATTTACCTGTACATCCTCTTCAATCATCGGTGCAAAAGTTTCATCATCATTGTTATCGCTTACATTTACATTTGCACTCACATCATAGCCTACAGGCTGATTCTCCAGCACCTGCGTATTTGGTGAGATATAAGTACCGTTGTACAGACTCAGACGCTTTACTTCCATAATATTATCATTGGATGAGACATCATCAATTATACTGCCGGAAACCCGTACATGCTTACCGACAAAGTCATCAAGATCATAATACAGCGAACGGAGCAGATAGATTGTTTCACCACCCTTCACCAGCCGGTAACCGGCAGTACGGTTATTAATATAGCCAATGTATTCCACCCAGCCGGTAGCATCATAACCCATACTTCCAGGAGGTGGACCTGGCTTATAATTCTTCGCCATCTCAGCACGATAGGCCGCCTCATACTTCTTATTCTCCTGGCTGCGCTTATAGGCGTCCTCTTTTTCCTGCTGCGCCTCATTATCAATTCTTGCCATCTGATCTTCTACACTGCTGAGGATATTCTGCACCGCACTTCTACGCATCTCACGTGCTTTACGTTCAGCCTCGGCTCTGGCTTTGATCTTATCCAGAAGCGGATTATTCTGATTCTGAGCAACGATATTATCCGCAGCTGCTTTTACTGTATTACCATAGGTATCAAGCTCACTGTCGCCGGTCTTTGCAACCTGTGAAGCGGTCTCTTTAACCCCGTCACCATAGCTGATGTATTTATAAAATACCCAGGCCTTGGCACTTGCAGGCGGTCTGATTCGCACCCACTGACCTCTGACTCCGGTAATGAAAACCGAATCACCGGTATTTAACTGCCCGACAACCGTACTTCCCGGCCATGGACGTGCACGAATATTAACATTACTGCCTCGAACCTCTCGAACCAGCCCCTGCTCAGGAATATCAGCCGGGACATCACCGCTGATATAACGCTGATTAATATAACAGAATTCTGATTGCGGATATGCAATCTTTACCCATTCTCCAACTTTTTCATAAACAGTAACCGGAGTATCAACATCAGCAGTAAGCACAATCTCATACTTTGTACTCTGACCGGCCCGGATATTCACTCTGCCGCCGGTAATCTTACCTGCGACTCCGCCAAGATCCTGCGCTACCGGCGCCGCCGGTGCCACAGGCTGTGCAGGCGGAAGGACATCGACCTCTTCACTGACCGTAGTAGTTTCATCTGCGACCACAGGAAGAGCCAGTTCGCTGGCAGCTGCCGGCGCCGCCGGGGTTACCAGTTCAGAAGTCTGCGACTGCTCAACAACCGTCACACTGCTGTCTACAGCCGGTGCCGGAGGCGGTGGCGGCAGCTCCAATCCACCGTCCACAGACGGAGGAGGCGGCGGCAGTAGCAGAGTATCATCATCTGCACTCCAGCCATAACCTGCTGATAAACCTATGATAGCCGCAACAGACATTAATTTTGCAAAAAAACGCATAATTTTAAACTCCTGAGATTCTATTCATTTCCGGATAGAGAACCTGACAACGGCATTCTCGTTACCTGATACTTGAAAATCTAATTTCCCCTGCCAAACTTCATATTGTTTTCCGTATGTATTATTATGTAACATTTTACTCAAAATCCTATGGTAAAAGTTCCAACAATAAACGGAAATAATGCAAAACAGCGAAAGATATTGCTCAATATATACAATTATAACTGTATATCGACAAACTATGCTAAAACTATTATAAATTATACGAGAAAAAATATTATTTTAACATGTAGTTTTTATTTTTTTTGCTATAATAATACTTAGATACAGATAAAATTAAGGAGTAGATTTATGAAATGCTGGTTCTGTGATGAAGAAGCAAGGGGTGTATGTGCTGCATGCGGTCGCGCTCTCTGTTATAAACATGCTCATATTCATGATGACATGACCATTGCCAAAAGTGACACATCTACAGGCTACACCAGTTATTACAGTGTAAAAAACTCTCTTAAATGCGAGGAATGCAGGCTGGAATGGGTTCATCACAAACCCGGTGATGATCACCCCGAACGCTAAATCCCGCAGAAAGATTTATCCATGAGTGCAATAAAAAATGAACCCGGAATAAACACCAGCACAGGTTCAGGAAGCAGCCTTCCTGACCGTCAGCTCATTGAGGAAACTAATTCTTCATTGAGAAAAGAACTCTATGTCCTCTGTGACGGAGCAATCAAGAAACCGGGCATCGTTCACGGCAGCACTCTACTCAGAAACAGAAACACTAACGCTAATATTACAGCTCCGGCTGCTCCCGTCAGATCAGCAACCTCACGTAAACGCACAAATAAACAGCTCTCTCAGGCAGATCACACGCCACTGGACCTGATCACCTCCAGCAAGTCACTCATCTGGCTGCAGAAACTCGATACAACCAGACTGGCTATTCAATGGCATGTGCCCAATAATATCCAGCGTAATTGTCAGGATCTGCTTCTGAACGGCGACACTTCAGAATTTATTCTCAGATTATATCAGAATGTTGCTGTCGGCGCTGCCGAATGGAAGACCTCACAACGGACTCACGAATATACTATTGATATTCAGAAACGCCGGTGTTTTGTTAAAATTGACCAGGTTGGGGGCGGTATTTTTACCGCTGAGATCGGAATACGTGCTCACAATGGACGTTACATATTTATCGCCCGTTCTGATAAGTGCGCCACCCCGCTATTCAATCCCAATCCGACAGAAACCAGTGTAAGCTACCGGCAGGCGCAGTGCAGTAAGCAGACTCAGCGCACCCCCAAAGTCTTTAAGAATAACGGTCGCACTGTCAGTACCGAACTCAGCAATATCGAATTGCGCGAACGGGATATAATCGCGGAAAAACTTGTCAGCGGTGTCTATCGCGACTTTCTGCGGGAAGGTCCTAGAGCCTTAAGGCGCATCAATGAAACGATTGAAGTAAGCAGTGTCGCCGCCCGTGCCGATTATCTGAATGAGCTGAAACAGGCTGCCGTAAAACTCCAGCAGAACACAGATACCAGGAAGACCTCAACACTACGTGGAGTTCACGCACGCAGACTCGATCAGAACCAGCAAGCAGAAGAACATTACCTCAGCAGCCCCGTAGAAAATTTTCCTGATAAACCTCTCGGTTACATACCGCAGGCACTTGGCAAAAAAGATATTGAAGGTTGCGGAGTAATGGTTGCCTCAATGCTCAACACCGCCGGTACTGTCGCCATTGATGTTTTCAAAAAAGGTGCCAACCCGGCACCAAACGGCAAAGGACGAAAAGTCGTAAAGGTCAAGAGCAAACCTGAGCTGGCAAAAGCTCTGAAAAAATCCGGTATCCATGAAAAATCCGAGCTCATTCTTAAAGGAAAGCTCGAGCCCGGCAGACGTGTCCGAGTTGGCGGCTTACTCATTGATACCGAAGCAGACGGTTCTTTCTACGTCTCCTGTTCCATAAAAAATGGCAAACTTCATGTTCCAGTTGAGGAAGTTGACGCTATTATCATTGAATAAGTAATTTTATACTTTTCATATCACTCAACACTACAGGCTGTTTCACATCCCTTGACTAGCCTTCCTGGCAGTTAAATAACAATTTTAAGCATAATTCGGCAGCCATAATTCATTAAATTAATATTATAACCCTCAAGTTAATATTGATTGTGTAATAGTTTGCATATTCAATAAAACACACTGCAAATTCCAAACAACTACTTGAAAAGACACTTCAAACCATAAGACAGCAATATACAGTACTGCTTACCAAACAATCAAAAAAATTCTCCTGAAGCTAAAAGTAATCTTGCAGAAAATTAACAAAAAATTACAATATATATAATATAAGCAGTATAGCAGGAAGGAGAATGATATTATGGGATTTTTAGAATTGGCTAAAAAAAGATTTTCCGTGCGCTCATTCAAAGCCGCACCTGTAGAGAATGAAAAACTGGTGAAAATTCTCACCGCCGGAAATATAGCTCCAACTGCAGCCAACCGCCAGCCTTTCAAGATTCTGGTAGTACAGAGCAAAGAAGGACTGAAAAAAGTCGAGAAAACTGCCCACATTTATGGTGCACCACTAATTTTTATTGTATGTGCAAACCATAGTCAGGCCTGGGTGCGACCCTTTGATAACTATAATCTCGCAGATACAGATGCCAGCATCGTAACCACACATATGATGCTTGCTGCTGCTGATCTTGATCTCGGCAGCCTATGGATTGGATACTTCAACCCCTATATTCTCTGCCAGAATTTCAATATCAAATCCGACCTTACACCACTCAATCTCCTTGCTGTCGGCTACAACGAGGGTGAAGCACTCTCACCCGAGAGACACTGCACAACCCGGAAGAATCTGACCGAAATTGTAGCCTATGAAAAAATCTCCTGATTGCAGTTTACAAATGCAGACTTATACTGTCAATCGGCGAAGCGTTAAGTAATAGTAGAGAAAAGGGATGCTCCAGAGTTCTAAAATAGGGGGATAAACTCTGGAGCTGTATGTGGGATTGGGTAGGACCCTTAACGGGCTGTTAGAAAGATCTCATATTTACTCAGACACCTGCAGCAGACATAATCCAGTGGTAACAGCAGCAGAAAAGTTAAATCACCAAACCTGTAATGTATAATACCCTACTTATGCGGCGCTCTCGTTATCACTTCCAGTATCAGCAGAATCATCCGCTACCGGGTTCACAGCGCTGTACAGCTTTTCATTAATCAGTCTCTCCATCTGCGCACGTAATTCTGCATCAGCGGCAATATACTCAATCGCTTTATCTCTACCCTGCCCCAGACGTATCTCTCCAAAGCTGAACCAGGAACCGCTTTTTGAGACTATATCATGAGTTACACCCAGATCTATAATCTCACCCTCACGATTTATACCTTTACTGAATAGAATTTCAAAATTTGCGACTTTGAATGGCGCTGCGACTTTATTCTTTACAACCTTTACCTTCACCTCATTACCGATAATATCCTCACCTCTCTTCGCAGAGCCGCAGCGACGTATATCCAGACGCAGAGAAGCATAAAATTTGAGCGCATTACCGCCGGTTGTAGTTTCCGGCGAACCGAACATCACTCCAATTTTCATACGGATCTGATTGATAAAGATTACTGTAGTATCGGTCTTCTTGACAATGCCGGTCAGCTTACGCAGTCCCTGGCTCATCAGCCGCGCCTGCAGACCGACATGTGAATCGCCCATCTCACCATCTATCTCCGCCTGCGGTGTAAGTGCAGCTACCGAATCAATAACAATCAGATCCACCCCGCCGGATCTGGTCAGAAGCTCCGCAATCTCCAGAGCCTGTTCTCCGCTGTCAGGTTGACTGACCAGTAATTCATCAAGATTTACCCCGAGATTACGGGCATAATTCGGGTCAAGAGCATGCTCGGCATCAATAAACGCCGCTACACCGCCATCCTGCTGAGCGCAGGCGATAGCCTGCAACGCCAAAGTGGTTTTACCCGATGACTCCGGGCCATAAAATTCCACAATCCTGCCCCGTGGAATTCCGCCTACTCCTATAGCCGCGTCGAGAGCCATACTTCCGGTACTTATAGTCTCACACGCTACAACATTATCTGACCCCAGACACCGCAGAGCTTCTGCTCCGAACTGCTTATGAATATCATTCAGCGCATGCTCCAGAGCTTTCGCTTTACCCTCGGCCGACTCTATTATTTTTGTTGCCTTATTTGCTTTACGCATCATTACTCTCCTTATTTTTTATAAATCACAATATATCATTTTCAATTAACGTTCCAGAAACAAACCAAAATACAACATCTTAGGATTAAACAGCTTACAAAATTTACTCCATAATCCCTACTAAGCACAAACAATCATTATTATCAAAATTGATATCAAAAAATGATACTAAAATAAAAGCATGAATCTTAATACTACCATTTAAAAATATCTCCGGTAAATCCCGCCTGTTCCAAAAATCAATGATCGCGCTCACTCTGCCGGCACGCTAAAATTTCCGCTGTATATCCAACAAAAAGCTGCTTCAGAACAGCCGTGTTATACTTTAACCGCAAGAGATAAATTTTATCCTCCGCAGCAATGCATCCCGGCCGGAACTGCTGCTACCTCAAACTCTTAATCAGGCATAATACATAAAATATGTTAGCTAAACGCAGGAAATATGATATAATAAGATATACAATCAGGGAATCATTATAAACATTTGGCTATAAAGAATGCAGAATGAAAGGGGCAAATAATGAGTATGCCTTCAATGGAATTGAGCAAGAATGCGGTTGATTTCATCAATGATGAAATGCTTGAAAAACTCTCAAAACAGAAACCGGCAGATAATAAATATATCGAGGATATTGTCGAAAAAAGTATCGCGAAAGAAGCCCTTAATATTGAAGAGACAGCGGCGCTGCTTTCAGCAGATAAAGATGGAACAGACATCATGTTCTCCGCGGCTAAAACTCTGAAAGAGAATGTATACGGTAATCGTATCGTTCTATTTGCTCCGCTATATATTGGAAATAAGTGTATTAATGACTGCTCTTACTGCGGTTTCAAATGCTCAAACCGTGACATACACCGGCGTACGCTCAGCCATGAAGAACTCAGACAGCAGGTTATTGCGCTGGAAAAACAGGGTCACAAGCGGCTGATTCTGGTTTACGGCGAACATCCTGATTATGATGCTGAGTTTATCGCTTCCACTGTAAGGACGGTCTATGAAACCAAGAGCGAGCCGCACGGTGAAATTCGCCGGGTGAATATCAACGCGGCACCTCTGGATATACCCGGATACCGAACCGTAAAAGCTGCTGGAATCGGAACCTACCAGATATTTCAGGAAACCTACAATAAAAAGACTTATGCTGAATGCCATCCGATGAGTACCCGCAAAGGTGACTTCCTCTGGCGTCTTGACGGCTTGAACCGAGCGATGGAGGCCGGAATAGATGATGTCGGCATCGGTGCCCTCTTTGGACTTTATGACTGGAAATTCGAGGTTCTGGGTCTTGTCAGCCATGCCCTGCATCTTACTGAACGTTATGGTGTCGGTCCCCATACCATCAGCTTCCCCAGAATGCGCCCGGCCTGTGGAGTAAAGATAGAGGAAACCACTTACGTCTCCGATGAAGAATTTATCAAACTTATCGCCGTACTGAGACTTGCTGTTCCTTATACCGGCCTGATCTGCACCGCCCGCGAATCCAGTGAGATGCGCCGTATTGCCACCGGTTTTGGAGTATCACAGATTGATGCCGGCAGCCGCATAGAGCTCGGAGGCTATACCGAAGCGGGTGATGCTCAGGTAATGGAGAAGGAGCAGTTCCAGCTTGGCGATATCCGCAGCCTTGATGAGGTTATCCGTGAGCTGCTGGAGAATAAGTACATCCCCAGTTTCTGTACCTCCTGTTACCGCCTTGGCCGGACCGGAGAACACTTTATGGAATTTGCTGTACCCGGCTTCATCAAGCGTTTCTGTACCCCTAACGCACTCTGCACGCTAGAAGAGTATGTATGCGATTACGGCAGCAAAGAAACAGTGATGGCGGCGGACAAGCTTATTACTGAAGAGCTCAACAAAATGGAGGATGGAGACATGAAGGACACTGTAATCAAACGCCTCAATTCCATCAAGAATGAAAACAAACGTGATATCTACTTCTAAACCGGCACGTCACTGAAATTAATAAGTATTTTACAGAGTCTCCTGCAAACACAGCTTTATCCGCAGGAGACTCTTTTATCATACACCTCTAAAATAACGAGTAACCGCCAGTCAGCTACAGTAAAAGATATCACAGACAACGGCTAAAATCTACTCAAATATTGCTCCGGCACACCCCACCGCCTGCTCAAGCTCACGTGATATCGCCTGATAATACCCCAAAAGCTGCCCTGAAACACCCGGCAAAACCGCTCCCAGCAGATATATGCAGCCGGTTCCACAGATATGATAACGGTCTTTATGACCGGCCAGACACTCCAGTGCCTTCTGACCTTCCCCTCCCAGCACCGACCGCAGATACTCTCTGTCAGCAACCTCGGTTTCAGAAATAAACCCAATATCAAGGTCTCGCTGATCTCCAAATCGTCTGCCGATATGCGACAGGTCCGCACTGGCAATAAGGGTAATCCGATAATCATGTACAACCCCGCGCAGCGCCGCCACCATCGCGCAAATCTCAGGATCAGCAGCAGCCAGAGCAGGATTTTGAATAAACTCATCCATACCGCCAACCAATATCGGTACAATCTCAATATCTTTCCAGATATGATCAAGCCACACCGCCTGCAATTCAATAGAATGCTCGCTACGATGCGCAAACATATCCTCAGTAAAATCAGCAACACCGGCAGTCTCCGCAATAATTCTCGATGTTATTTCACGCTGACACCTGACCACACCGCCGGTTACTGCAAAATCCTTATCACAGACAGCAAATCTCCGGTGCATCTTTCCATGTGCTGTTCCCAGAATTATAACCGCTTCCGGACGCTTATAATGCTCCCGCAATTCCTTATAAATCTGACCATAACAGGCAGCGGCGCGCTTGAAATCCATATGCGGAGCGACTATCCCGCGCGGTGCGCGCCTCAGGACATTACCCGCTCTCCCCTGAATTTCAGGTTTGGGAGCATGCATCATCAGTGATTCAAGTTCCAGCTTGAGCTGCTTCACGTCAGCGGAATAGATGCTTCCGGAACAGACCGAAGAACGCAGCGAAGCGACGCCAAATGCACTCATAAGATTATTATACAGATCATTAAACCGGTGATTATCGAGAAATCTGGCATTGTCCAATTCTGATATCAATTCCTCAATTTCTGCAAGTTCTATGGCGATTCCAGTCTCACGTTCATACTCGGCACGCAGATCAATAACAGAATGCGCTCCATCCAGATATGCAATAAGTGACATTGAATTATCTGCAACCAGCAATTGCGCTTCACTGAGCCCGGAGGTATCATAGAGAATATACCCGGGCAAATCTCCGGCATCCCCTTGAACAGCTGGATCATAGCTGCCATTATACGGGAAAGCATCTATCTCATCTCTGATTCTGGGCAGCACATCCAACATAATCTTCTCCAGACAACAACCTGTAACTCTACTCCGCCACCAGCGCACAGGTAAAAGCCACGCGAACCGCAAGTCTGCCGTCCACCCTGATACTTCCTTTCAGATAGTATGCGCTGGATACACTATCTTCAAATTCAACGCTGATCTCAAGCTTATCACCGGGTTTGACCATACTCTTAAAACGCGCATCCCGGATACGGGTCACAACCGGACTGCCCTGCAGTTCCCCCTCAAGCTGCTGTATCCTGCTTCCCATAAGAATCGCCCCCGCCTGAAAGATAATCTCACAGAGTATAACCCCGGGAGTAATCGGGTTTCCCGGATAATGTCCGGGAAATATCTGCGCAAACAAGTCAGAGGAACTATCAACCGCGTACTCCGCTTGCAGTGAATCTGTATCCAAAGCTACAACCCTGTCCACTAGCAAAAAGGGATCCCGATGCGGTATGATATCCGCAATTGCTTTTTTATCCAACATTAAAATTATCCTTTATATAACTATATATACTATTTTATATTTTTTCGTACAGAAAATTACTCCCCGGATTAAAGCAGCACCTCAGGCAAACGGTATCCACACTTAAGAGACAGATAATCCGCACGCACGATAGCAGCTTATTCCTGCCGGTATTTAATCTGGAAACAGCAGTTCGTATTATAACAAAAATTAGTAATAAAATCCACTTTGGTATTTACTTACCCTGTTTTATTGGGATAATATTTGCAAACAACCAAACTGATAATTTTTTACGTAAAGGAAAAACCATGAATCTAATCATTCTAGGCCCTCCGGGAGCAGGCAAAGGCACACAGGCAAAATACATCACCGAAACATTCAATATCCCACAGATTTCCACCGGCGATATGCTGCGTGGCGCTATCAAGGCCGGTACCGAACTGGGCAAAGCCGCAAAGAAGATCATGGATGCCGGCGGACTAGTCAACGATGATATTATTATCGGCCTGGTAAAAGAACGCATCAAGGAAGATGACTGCAAAAACGGCTTCCTGTTCGATGGTTTTCCACGCACCGTAGTCCAGGCGGAAGCAGTAAAAGAGGCAGGCATTAAAATTGACGGTATTGTTGAGATCAATGTTCCTGACGATGTACTCGTCAGCCGCCTCTCCGGACGCCGCATACATGTCGCCTCCGGCCGTACCTATCACCTTGAATTCAACCCGCCAAAGGTTGCCGGTAAGGATGACGTCACCGGTGAAGATCTTATCCACCGTGATGATGACAAGGAAGAGACCATCCGCAAACGGCTTGAAGCATATCATGCACAGACTGCAGCTGTAAGCGATTTCTATAATAAGCTTATAACCGACGGTGATCCTGCCGCTCCGAAGTTTGTAACCGTTGACGGCACCAGAAAGATTGATGAGATTACCGAAGAGATCATCAGCGGGCTCAAGAAGCTGTAACATGTCTGATATCGCGATTATCACGCTATCAGTTGAAGGATTGGATCTCGCCAGACAGATCATCACCGTTACCGGTGGTGATCTGTTTGTTCATAATTCAGTTACAGTCGATGCTCCAGATATTAAACACTTTGACCGGGTAATAACCCTTACCGCAGATATCTTCAGCAGTTACTCAGGTCTTATTTATATCATGCCCAGCGGAGTTGTCAGCAGAGCAATCGGGCCGCTGCTTACAAGCAAATATAGCGATCCTGCAGTCGTTGTTCTGGATGTACTCGGCAGATTTGCGATCAGTTTTCTAAGTGGACATGAGGGCGGCGCCAATGCTCTGGCTATCAGAGTTGCCAATATTACCGGAGCAGAACCGGTTATCACAACCACCACCGAGGTGCTGAAACGCTATACCATCGGTATCGGCTGCAGAAAAGACAGCGCCATGGAAGACATACTCGCTCTGATCAGTACCGCCACCACCCAGGCCGGGATCAATATCTCTGATCTACGCTATATAGCTACAGTGGTGCAGAAATCAGAAGAGCCGGGACTGCTGGCTGCGGCCAGAGAACTGAACATACCACTTAGAATTATCACTAATAGTGAGATTAACAATACCTGTTATCATTTTGATACTTCAGAATTTGTAAAAAAGAGCATTGGAGTTGACGCAGTTGCTGAACCCTGCGCCCTGCTCAGCGGGAGGAGAACAAAATTAATACTCAAGAGAATTTCACAGAACGGAGTGACAGCGGCAATAGCCAGGGAGTGCTCCGAGTAATAGGATTCGGTCCCGGATCGGTTGCCGATAGAACCAGAAGGGCCGAAGAAGCGATTCTGGCCAGCGAATACATTGTCGGCTACGGCCCCTATCTCAAACGCATTGAGGATCTGCTGAATGGTAAAAAACAGTTTGTATCCGGTATGAAAAAAGAACGCGAAAGAGTGCTTGAAGCGGTGGAACTGGCAGAAAAAGGGCACAGCGTCGGACTTGTAAGTTCAGGTGATGCCGGAATCTACGGTATGGCAGGGCTGGCGATTCAGATCCGGAATGACCGCGGCAGCTCCTTCCCGCTCGAAGTCATTCCCGGAGTAACCGCCGCCTGCAGCGCTGCCGCCAGAATGGGAGCTCCGCTGATGCTGGATTATGCCACTATCAGTCTGAGTAATCTGCTCGTAGAATGGGAGGTCATATCCAAAAGACTGCATGCCGCCCTCGCCGGTGATTTTGTTCTTGCCGTCTATAATCCCAAGAGCAATACCCGTACCGAACCTTTCGAAAGCCTCTGCACGATCGCGGGTGAGTACCTCTCTCCTCAGACCCCGGTAGGAATTGCGACAGCTCTGGGGCAGCCGGAAGAGACCGTACAGATCATCACCCTGGCTGAATTGCCGACAGCCGAAGTAACCATGAAGAGTATTCTAATTATCGGCAACTCCACGAGCTGCCTCAACGGCGAATTCTTCATCACTCCCCGCGGATATTAATCAACAATCGATTCTGTTTATCCCGGCTGAATAGCATTTCAAACCGGGATAAGCACCTAAAATATCTTAGCGAAAACTTCTCCACTACAGCTAGAGCTCCAACGCCATCCCCTCACGGGCAAAGACTGTATTTCTAAATATTGCCCTGGCCTCACGCTCCATTGCCGCAAGCTGTTTATCGGTATGCCCAGGGTCATGATGAATTACTACCAGCTGCTTTACCCCCGCAAATTCAGCGGTTCTGCAGGCCATCTCAAAGGTCGAATGTCCCCAGCCACGCCGCGGAGCATATTCAGCTGCAGTATACTGCCCGTCCAGCAGCAGGAGATCCGCCCCGGCAGCGAAATCCGCTACTGCCGGACTATACCCCAGTTCGGTATCGCCTTCAACGTCAGTAGCAAGCACCAGCGTTTTGCCCCCGAACTCCACCCGGTAATTAATAACTCCGAGCTGTGAATGCGCAGGATTATGCAGTGTCCTGACAACAACCTGATCTCTGGCAGTAAATCCCTGGCGGCGGCGATATGGCCGGGACTTACCCCCACAGTAACCCAGGACCTCCGAACCCTGCAGATCAATAAAATTCTTCCGGCACGGAAACATCGTGAGACCTACGGGATTCAACAGCTCATCGGTTATATATTCAAGATTTTTCTTCAGCGTCCCCTTACCAAAAACCGGCCCGATAAACGATACGGTGAATTCCGGTCTGTATAATGGCAAAAGATAATTCAGTCCCAGACAGTGATCAATATGAAAATGGGTAAAATACAGACTCAGTTCAGGCACCGGCGATTTGAGAAGTTCCCTGCCCGCCGGGATTATGCCCAATCCGGCATCGAAGATCAGTTCCCGATCTCCGGCCGTAACCTGATAACAGCTGCTGGCGTGACCGTAACGCCGGAACTCACTCCCTGCCACCGGATGACTTCCCCGTACTCCGCGAAATCGTACTTTGATTATTCTACTCCTTTAATCTGCCTGATAACAATACTGACAAAACCATTATAACCAGTATAAAACATCCTTTAGAGTAAAAACCATAAAAATAACAAAAATTTATTTATATAATTCACATTATGAGCTATACTATACATGCAATAAAAGGCAACAATACAGGTAACTTAAAATGACAGCATTATATGGAAACCGGGTTCCCACTAATTTTTCAAAACTGCCACTGGCATTCTGCAACGGCTTCACTCTCAAAAAGGAAGCCTTCTGGAATCGTCGCCCTATTTTACAGGCTGGAACCACAATAAACCAGAATATTATTGATTTCTACGGTGATATAGCGCTCAATATCCCAGTCTCAATCCGCATGGATCAGACAACAAATAAACTTCAGCAGCAGCTGTACAACAACATGCTGAAATTCAAGGAAATGCATGACAATAAAACCAGCCTCACCCTTGAACTAGAACCGGGAGACATTCTGATTAGTGAGGGTGACACCTCAAATCAGGATTGTTACATACTGCTGGAAGGAACTCTGACAATATCTGTAAAAGGCACTGATATCGCCCAGATAACCGACAGCGGCATGCCAATAGGTGAAATGTCATTTCTTACCGGTGAAGCCAGAAGCGCCACCGTAACCGCCTGCAACAAAGTAAAACTCATAAAACTTGCCAAGAGTGATAAAAACCGCCTCCTGCGCAGCCATCCGACCATTACTATGACCATACTTGAGGCGCTGGTCTCGCGCCTGGCAGATAATAACACCCGGCTTACAGAAATGAAGAGCAAACTCAGCGAGCACAACAATAAAGCCATCAAACAGGCGGCTAAACTTGAACGCAGTTATGATACAGTCGTTAAATCACTGATGCGTGAGGCCGGGATTAAAAAAGGCAATCTGGATATTCTTCTGCGAATGCTCGAAGCAATAAAAGCGAATCTGGGATCCAGACTCGATACCTCCGAAGCAGCATCGGTATACAAAATGTTTCTCGATTTTGTCGACTATTACCGTAAACAGACAATCAGTGAGAGTATTGACAGTATTATTTTGAAAGAGAATATGAGCAAACCCATGCGGGATCTGTTCTAAAATAATAACCCCGAAAAAGAAGATGAGACCTTTTGATGCCAACACTGCAGATTATATGCAATGCCTCAGAAAAAAAACTGATCGAATTGATCAGGGAGGAATATACCATCGGTCGGGGCAAAGACAATTCTATACAGCTGGCAGATGCCAGAACCAGCCGGCATCATGGCAGAATTTTTCTCAGCCGGCAGCTATTCTTCTTTGAAGACGCGGGATCAGCCAACGGCACAACAATCAACGGCAGGGCAATACCAAGCCATCTTCCAACACAATTAAATAATAATGATCAGATAGTTATCGGAGACACGACTTTAATTATAACCGGAGTTGAAAATTCAACGGCTGCACCACAGCCACTGACACCAGAGTTCAAACCCTACAACGAGCATGGAGCGCTATTTGATCCGGCTGAATACGATATCAGCACCACCATTGATGCTTCAATAAGTATATCCCAAATTGCCCTTGCGGAAAACACAAATTCTCCAGACATAAATCTCTCACTGCAGCGCTTGCAGGCCATGTGCCTGATATCCGAAGCCGCCGGAAATACTCTCCAGCTGAACCGGCTTCTTGAAAAGATTCTCACTACTGTTGCCGGGATTTTCCCTGCTACCGGCCGCGCTTTTATTCTACTTGAAAAAAATGGTCAGTTCATGCCGGCAGCACTCTATGCCGATGGTCACTGCCAGCCGGTTACAGCGGAGCTTAGAATATCCTCCACCGTGCTGCATATCTGCACCGCGGAAAAACGCGCCATTCTCTCCAACAATACGGCACAGGATGACCGGTTTGACAGTTCCCGTTCAATAGCCGAGCTTGCCATTCAATCATTTATCTGTTCACCACTTATCAGCAATGATACCGTCCTCGGAGTCATTCAGATAGAAGCTGCTGAAGCAACCGAATTCACCGCCTCAGATCTGCAGATCCTTACCGGTATAAGCGCACAGACGGCTATTGCGGTACAGAATATCTATCTGGCAGACAAAATCGAACAGGAAGCCTCTCAACGGGCTGCCCTGCAGCGTTACTTTTCACCAAACATGGTTGAAATGCTTCTCAACGGCAACCTGAGTACCGACCTCGGCGGCCGAGAATACACCGGCACCGTCTTCTTCAGTGACATCATCGGCTTCACCCGGATGAGCGAAAGACTGAGCGCCCAGCAGGTAGTACAGAACTTAAACCGTTATTTTCAGATAATGCAAAGCATTATCTACCGCCACAATGGCAATGTTGACAAGTTCGGGGGGGATGCAATAATGGCCTTCTGGTCCGTCCCTCATGCACGCAGCAATGATGCTTTCAACGCCGTACTTACCGGGATACAGATGCAGTCAGCCCTTTACGCCTTCAATACTGATCTACACGCTGAAGGCAATACCCGTATATTCATGGGTATCGGCATAAATACCGGCAATTTTGTAGCTGGAAATATCGGTTCTGAAGATAAAATAGAATTTACCCTTATCGGTGATAATGTCAATCTTGCAGCCAGAATAGAAGCTCGAGCCGGTAAAACCCAGGTACTCTGCAGTCAGGCTACCTACCTGCAGATCAGAGACAAAGCCTGGGCTGTTGAACTTCCTCCGGTTAATTTTAAAGGTAAAAGCCAGCCGCATACTATCTATTCCATACGCGGTCTTGAAACAGCAGCAGAAACACTGCAGACCTGCATCCCCCTGCTGACAGCAGGCACCCCGGCAGCAGCAGAGGGGTTCTCAATGCTGACAAAAATCACTCGCAGCTCTGACACCATACAGGCTGAGGTTGTTTCTGATACCGTTTATACTACCGGAGAAGTGGTAACCTTTAGCTGCGGCCTCAATGAATTTCACCAGAAACTGAAGTTTACCGGAAAAATTACTGCCGTTAACAGACCACAGACCCTTGAGCAGACAACCTGCTACCTGTATACTCTCAGCATTACAGAAGAGTCAGCATTTTCAAAAACCATACATTCCGGAACATGCTGCAGAACCGAGCTCGTTTGGGAGGATATGCCCAGAGAACAGGATATTGGAGATAACCGCTAATCATGGAGAAGATACTGCAGTTCGGCCGGTATACTGTCGCCGAATCAGAGATAAGTTCCTGCCGCTACAGTTGCGATCCCGCGCGCTGTAAAGGTAATGTCTGCTGCAAAACTTTCGATATTGCCATTACCTTTGAAGAAAGAAACCGTATTACAACCTTACTGGACGAACTTGACCACTACTGCCCATGGCTGAAAGATCTGGAAACCTGTTTCCAGCTTACCCCCTGTGAGCTCTTTATACGCAAACAGGATAATGGTCTCTGCGTCTTCAACTGGCTGGATGCTGACGGCTCAGCCTGGTGTGCCCTGCATACGCTGGCTCTTGAAAAAGGTCTCAATCCTTTCAAAATAAAACCGCTCAACTGCTCACTCTGGCCATTTCTCAGAGATGGAGCCGATCATCTCGAACTTGACCGGGAGACGCCGGCTCCCTGCCTGAACTTTACAGATACCCAAACCACCGCCGACCCGGAACTGCTGCAGATGCTTGAATACATTGCAGAAGAAATCAATAACGAAGATTAACAGAAGGACAAACAGATAATGACTCAAAAACAAGATTTTACTTCAACGATAATCAGCAACCGCAAGCTGACTGCTAATTTTTATGAAATGGAGCTGGAAGCCAAAAGAATTGTTTTCAATGCCGGAGAGTTCTTCCAGATAAGTGTCCCCGGACATACACTGCGCCGCCCGTTTGCCCCCTCCTTCTCTGACCGTAACAGCTTCCGCTTCACCTACCAGCTTGTGGGTGAAGGCACAGAAGATCTATCAAAGCTGCTTCCGGGAACCAAGCTGCAGGTCATTGCCCCGCTGGGCCACGGCTTCACCCTGCCTCCAAAAAATTCCACTGCGATACTTATCGGCGGAGGCTGCGGAACTCCCAGTTTAGCACTCCTCGCCAGCCGATTACAAGCAGAAAATATCACGACATACACCATTATCGGCGCACGCTCCAGCTGCAGTGTCCTCGAAAGAGAAACGCTCAGCCGTTATAGCAATAAACTGATCATAACTACTGACGACGGTTCGGAAGGACTGCATGGAAACTCTGTTGAGGGCCTTAAGAGCCTGCTTAAAGAAATTACTGCCACTGACACCGAACTCCGGATTTTCGCTTGCGGACCGGTTCCGATGCTCAAAGGTTTGAGCACTCTAGCCAAAAATAAAGGTATAAAAGCCGAACTGAGTTTTGAAGAACGCATGGCCTGCGGTTTCGGTGCCTGCATGGGCTGCGTAATAAAGCTAGTATGCCCAGATAATCCTGAAGGTTATATCTATAAACGTGTCTGCCATGACGGGCCGGTATTCGATTCCAGAGAAATATACTGGTAATGCTATTCAACGCCACTATAACAGCGAGAACTTAAATATATGAATATACAAGAAATTTATGAAGCCTGTGAAAATTCCGGTTTTCTGACCTTTGCCACTATAGACGGAAAATATCCTGCTGCCCGCATTGCCCATTTCTTCGCTTATGATGCAGACGGTTTATATTTCCACACCATGACGACAAAACCCTTCTGCAGCCAGCTGCTTGAAACCAGGACTCTCGCCGTCTGCGGCATCTGTGAGGAAGAGGAAGAGATACCAGGTATAAATAACCAAAACCTGATTTCAGGAAACTACAGTATCAGAATCACCGGAGATGTAAAAACCATAAGCCCCGACACCCTGAAAAAGAAAGCTAAACAGTCCACGCTTTTTGAACCGGCACTCGAGGACATGCTGCAGTACAAAACTATGCGAACCTTCGTACTTTACCGGGGGTTCGGTGAAATTTTCAACTTTGATTTTGAAAATGAAGACAACACCCGAAGACTCCGCCGACACAGTTTCAGTTTCAATTATCCTGAACCGCCGGCACACGGACTGAAAATCGACACCGGTAAATGCAGTAATTGTGGTGAATGTCTGGAAGTATGTATCCTCGGAGCTATCGAAAAGCACGACCAGAATCTTACAATTATCGGGAACAGATGCGATGCCTGTGGCGACTGCTCGGCAGTCTGCCCTGAAGCGGCAATCACCGGCTTCTGATCCGATCAGTCGCTAAAACTTTCAGATACGCCGTAGTGATAATTACTGATTGTCACCCCGGTAAGCTTTTTAACCGTACGGCAGAGATGGCTCTGATCACTAAAACCGCAGTCCAGAGCAACGCTGCTGGCTCTCTGCCCCTGCCGCAGCCGGCGAAGTGCTGAGGCCACCCGGTACTTTCCCTGCAGAGCGGCAGGACTCATACCGACATAACGGGTAAAACTCCGCTGAAAATTATATTTACTCATGCACGAGTACGCCGCAATATCCGTAAGTGAAAGCTTGAGACTGTAATTCTCACCTATAAAGCTATACCCCATATTAATTGCTGCCGGTAGTTCTATTTCTGTATATTCTTCCGGTCTGAGCCCGGCTACCCCCTGTATTACCTTCAAGATCAGAGATTCTGCAAAGTTTTCTCTGCCAATCCGCTCAAACAGCTCCTTAAAAATAAGTGAGAAATCTATCCCCTGTCCCAGATACTTCACATAAATTTCCGGCGGCAGTGATAACGCGAGATAATCATGACCTTTGCGGCTTACAGATTCACACACATGCTCCTGAAACGGCAGAATCTCAAATATGTCACCACCATTATAAATCCGTTCGGTATTGCCGGTAATTATCCTGCGCTTGCCATTCAACACTGCTCCGGCAGTATATGACACATGAGAATGCCGGGGAAAGCTATGATTTATTCCCCGGCCATATACCGCTGTAATCTCCGGCAGAGATTCAAGTTTATACTCGGTTATAACACCCTGCATCGCTTGACTCCGGTTATCGTTCATCCATACATACTTCAGGCACGAAAGAAATTACTACAGAAACTTTTAATAATAAACTGTCTAATAATAAAAGCATGAAATCTCATTTTAAATCTGAATTTTAAACCCTGCCAATTTTCAGAACCCTTCCCAACTGACTTACGGAGGAACTGCCACAAATATTCTATAAACCTGAATAACACAACACTTCAGACGCTGAAAAACTTAGCCAGCATAATCAGCCCCTGTTCCCCAGCCCGGACACTATGCTCGGTACCCTGTGGAATTACCGCAATCACTCCGCGGCGGTATTCGGCACATCCAGCGCTTAGTGTCGCCTGGCCGCTACCGGCTATCACCTCATGCATCTCCCACTCATCAGCATGGATATGCTTTTCCAGTGCCGCACCCGGAGCCACCCGCACCAGCAGAGATTTGAGTGCACCACCGGTAACATCCGGTGTCACCAGTGTTTTCATTGCGACTCCGGGAAAACTTGGATGATCTACCCAGATTGCAGAATTATTATATATTTTATCTACAGTAACCAGCACCGCACCAGCAAAATCACAACTCAAACCAGCTGTCAAATCAGTATTCATTGTACTCTCCTTATAATTAGTGTCAACTTTATTACCTGATTCCAGCATAACCGCTTTAAGCGCAAAAAGATTGTATAATATTGCTCTTTTACCGTTAAATAATAAAAATCCGTGCCGCACTTACCGTCTAAGGTGTTGCTAATAAACCTGAATTATACTATCAATATTGATAAAAGCGGGATGAGTACATAAAAAAGGTTTACTCCTGCGAGTAAACCTTTTTTATAATATTGGTAGCGGGGGCAGGATTTGAACCTACGGCCTCCGGGTTATGAGCCCGACGAGCTACCAGACTGCTCCACCCCGCGATATAAACAGAAAAAGATAAGCAAACGAGCAATGCTCTGTTTGCTGTATATTTAAATATTATAGGAGGAATGGTCATATAGTCAAGAGGATTCATTAAAAAAGTCTTTTATCGTATAATTCCTTTTAAAACAGCACTTTGTACTTGTTTTTTCAGATAATTTATGCTATAGAATAAGAATAAGATAGTATTTATTCAGCATAAACCGACAAAGGTATCCATATGCAACTAATTTATGAAAAAAGTTCCCCTGAACGTAAAACCTACCAGCTCCCAGACTGTGATGTCCCCGCAGACACCGCTGAATCCCTCCTTGGAAGCCTGAAAAGAACCGCTCCTGCGGAACTACCGGAGCTTTCAGAACTGGAAGTAGCGAGACATTTTGTAGCACTGGCTGAGCGCAATCATTCTGTTGATAAAAATTTCTATCCTTTAGGCTCATGTACCATGAAGTACAACCCTAAAATTAATGAAAAAATTGCCTCCCTTGAAGGTTTTACCGGGCTGCACCCTTACGTGGAATTTTTCCGGGCGCAGGGTACCATGCGCCTGCTTTACCGGCTACAGCAGGACCTGCAGGAGATATGCGGCATGAAAGAATTCACCCTTGCCCCTATGGCTGGAGCTCATGGTGAATTTGTCGGAATGAGTATGATACGCGCCTATCATGAAAGCCGGGGTGAAGCGGAAAAACGCAAGTATGTTCTTATACCTGACTCCGCCCATGGGACCAATCCGGCAAGTGCTTCAATTGCCGGCTTCAAAGTGCGTTCAATCGCCAGCAATCAGGATGGCGAAATTGATATCGCTGATCTACAGGCTAAAATGGGTGAGGATGTTGCTGGAATCATGCTTACCAATCCCAATACCCTCGGTTTGTTCGAGAGCAGAATTCTGGAAATTTCAAAAATAGTTCACGAAGGCGGAGGACTGCTCTACTATGATGGCGCAAACCTTAATGCCATCTGCGGTATCTGCCGACCTGGAGATATGGGTTTTGATGTGATTCACTTGAACCTGCACAAAACCTTCAGCACCCCCCACGGCGGCGGTGGCCCAGGTGCAGGACCGGTGGGAGTCAGTGAACGTCTGGTACCATTCCTGCCTATTCCGCGTATTGTCAGAGCAGCGATTGATTCACCCGAGATTGAGTTTGTCTGGTCGAGCGATTTTCCACAGAGCATCGGCAGAGTTTCAAGCTTCTATGGCAATATCGGTGTCTGCCTCAAGGCTTATGCCTATATCCGCAGCCTCGGAGCCGGCGGACTGAAGGATGTCGCCCGCTACTCGGTACTGGCGGCAAACTATCTACGAGCCAAGCTCAAAGATGTTTACCCTACACCTTACAACCGCCGGTGCATGCACGAATTTATAGCAACCCCCGCAGCTGAACTGCTGCAAAACGGCGTACATACTTTGGATATCGGCAAAGGACTTATCGAACGCGGAATTCATCCACCGACAGTATACTTCCCACTGATTGTCCCTGAAGCGATAATGATTGAACCAACTGAGACCGAGCCACTGGCTACTCTTGATGAATTTATTGAAGCGATGAAGGAGATCGCTCAGGAAGGAAAGACCGCACCGGAAAAACTCAAAAACGCTCCAACCAATACCCCGGTAAGCCGTCTCGATGAAACTCTGGCTGCCCGTAAGCCGGTACTTACCTGTCCCTGTACGTTATAAATACTTATATTTATCTCAATCATAGTTTTTAGCAACAAAATACGGGGTGATTTATAAATAATCACCCCGTAGCTTGTTGAATAACAAACCATCTCAGATAAAACGCTTGAGCCTGCTACTGACAAACAACCGCAGCATATCCAGCGCTACCGAAAACAGATGCGAAAACTTGACCTTGCTGCCATCCACATCAACCCACTCCCGCAATGGATACTCCGCAATGCTCTTTTCGAGAATATCCGATTGCGCCGAGGCAAATTTATAACGCAGTAAAATTTCAATATCAAAGCACCAGCCAGTACGGAATTTATCATTAAAAACAACAGAAACAAAGGATCGCCTGAAAATTTTTGCCCCACACTGTGTATCATAAACCGGCACCTGAAGGATTATACTCGCAAATGTGGCAAAAAACCGGCCAAAATAATGTCTGCTGCTATGTCTGCAAATTTTTCTGCCCAGCATACTGACCCGTGACGCTATAACTCCGACAATATTTTGATCCGCTGTTAACTGTGTATACATTACCTCCAACTCAGGAAAAGGCGTCGCCAGATCTGCGTCCCAAAATCCAAATATTTCACACTCACTACTCTGCAGCCCTTGCAAAATACCGGCACGGACACTCTCAGCCTTTCCGGAATTTTCTTTATTAGAGATAACGCAGACCCTCTCCCCGGCACTATCATTAATACGGTCAAGAACTTCGAGTGTCGCATCACTGCTGCAGTCATTAACAAAACAAAGTCTCAGCCAGTCATAGGTATGCAAAGCCTCCGAGAAAGCCTCAACATCAAGACGCTTCTCTTCATTATAACAAGGTACTACCAGCCAAACTTTTGTGTTATCTGTCATTATTTTCTGCCGCCTTTATTAAAATATCTACCCAAGTAATGATTTTAATGGATTGCGCCGATACTCCAACACCTTTATTAAAATAATCAACAACAGACAAAAAACATCTACCGGCCAAGTTATTCCAAAACTGTCTCTCTACTGGCGGCAGCACCACACCAGAGTGCATAAAGAAAACTCAACAGCAGCGCAAAGAATGTTACCGGAGTCTGCTGCACCCACAATAGCGGGAAGTATAACGCATAAATCAGCAGCCAGAGAATAATTTCTTTAATTTTAAAGTTTTTAAGCGCCTGAAAAGCCAACATAATAAACGCCGGAGCAGAATAAATAACAATATGCACCTCGGAATGAGGGTGAATGAAGAGTATTGCAATTGCTGCAGCAGTAAAAAGCCAGATAGTTCCACGCATCCTGCTTACGGAAGACGGAGCCTTACGGATAATCTGAAAATCAAACCCCAGAAGCGCCAGCAGCACGACTGCAACAGACAACAGCTGAACAACTTTGGACTGCAATGCCGGAAAGAACCAGATAACCGAACGGTTAAGAGTCATAAAAAACTCACACTTCTCATATGAACTTTTGACTCTGGAAATAATAGTGGTTGTAAAGTCAGAGTATAAGACATCCAAATCAACATATAAAGCCGGAAGCAGAATAAAAAACATAAAAGTCAAAAAGGCAAAAACCAGTATTCTCCAGTCTTTTCTAAAAATAAGCAGCGGCACAAATATCAGCGGAAAGAACTTGAGCGCAATTCCAAAACCCAACAGCCCTCCGGCCCAGATTTTTTTCTCAGTAGCATAACAATATATAAAACCCACAATACTCAAAAGTACTATAGAATTAGACTGCGCATAAATATAATTATTCTGTATTGGCTCATATAATAAGGCAATTACTCCGACCAGCGCCGGAAATCTCCACCCCCGCGACGGGGCAATACCCAAAAGCAGAGTCAGACGCAACAGAAACCAGTATGAGAGTATAAATGAAAGTGTAATCACCAGATACCATATAAGCATTTTATACACTATACTCAGTGGAGTCAGCGGGGTCAGCAGTGTTACCAGAGCAGGCAGATAACAATACATAGAACCGGGATACTCCGCATCATCCTTCATTCTCTTCTCTGTGATATTATAAGGCGAAATACCACTGTACATCCTGGCCGCTGAGTCATAATATATCGGACTGTCTCCAATCAGATTTGAATCATTCCATCCTGCGCCATCCCATACCCTGCCACCTCCGGTAAAATACAGTAAAAAAGCAATACACAGCCCGCAAGCAACCAGATTGGCAATAATTTTATTCCACTTCTGCAATATGTTTCCCTTTACTTAAGCATATAACATATAAATAAAAACTTTATGTACACATAGAGTATACATAAAGTTAAAGTATATCAATATAAAACAAATTTAAAATCAGAAAACAAAACCATCAGGTATTACAGAATCCTTACAAACAATGATAATTCCATCCCGAACATGGAATCGGCCTTCAGGATCATCATAATACTCAACATTACCACGATTCACCAATTGTGCACCATGCCCGATAGCACTGTTCTTGTCAACAATTGCACGTTTAATATAAGCTCCTGAACCGATTCCGATAAACGGCTTACCATCGGCGCAATCCTGATAATAATCCGCCCCCATAATATATGAGGACTCGATTGTAGCTCCCGGCTGAATTCTGGTACGGACTCCGATAAGAGAATCACGAACCATTCCACCGTCAACAATAGTACCGTCACTGAGCAACGCCCCTTCTACCGATGCCCGGTTAACCTTGGCTCCCGGCAAAAACCGCTGATGAGTATATAGCGGCATATTGCTGTCAAACAGGTTGAACTGGGGCAGAGTCTTTACCAGATCAATATTCGCTTCAAAAAAAGCTCCTACCGTTCCGATATCAGCCCAATAGTCATTGAAACAATAAGCCTGCACCACACGCTCCTCAATCGCCTGTGGAATTATATGCTTACCAAAATCGGTCTGATCACTGTCGCGATGCAGCATCTCATCCATAGCCTGAGTCTTGGCAAAGTATATGCCCATACTTGCCAGGAACGGCCTCTCTCTGGCTTCACTTTCTGAAAGACCGAAGGTTGTTGTATCCACCATCATGGCATCAAGCTCTTCATCACTGGTAGGCTTTTCGGCAAAATTGGTAATTCTACCGGTTTCGTCGGTTTTAAGCAGACCCAGCTCTGGAGCTTCCCGCCTGGTAACAGGCTGTACCGCAATTGAAAAATCCGCATTAGCCTTACTATGAACCTTGAAAAACTCCCGATAATCCATTTTATAAAGGTGATCACCAGAAAGCACCAGAATATTATTAGGTCTGGTCTTATCGGTAATATGCCTCCAGCTCTGCCTTACCGCATCGGCTGTTCCCTGAAACCAGGTACCACCGTCATTGGTCTGTTCGGCAGCGAGCACATCGACATAACCACCGGAAAAAGCATCAAACCGATACGCCGTTGAAATATGCTGATTCAAACTCGCAGACTGATACATTGTAAGCACATATATATTCATAATCTGTGAATTGATACAATTAGATAAAGGCACATCAATAAGGCGATATTTACCACCAATCGGCACCGCAGGCTTACTGCGCTCCTTGGTCAACGGATAAAGCCGGGTACCTTTTCCCCCGCCCAGAACAACAGCTACAGTTCGATTCATAAGTCACCTTCCTGATAATTTTAAGCAATAACAGCAACACTTATAGCAATTTTTCCTTATTAATTATAGCTTACACTTTTCTATATTTTTCTGCAACTAAATTTAAACAATAACTACGTAATTAACATAAATATCATCTTTTCCTAATGAAAAAACATCAGATCATCGATATCAGGAGCGCCCCCGCCATCCGGATAATCTTCTGCATCCGCCCCCTGTCCACCACCAAATATAAATCTGTCAATTTCATGATAAACCGCCTCATAATTATCTTCCAACAACCACCTGCCTGCTCCAGGAATAAGCCGCAAATAAATATTCGAATACTCCGGCAGCCCGAGTGACTGCCTGGTAAAAACTCCAGGATTTCCCCTATCCCCATAAATAAACATAATTTTTGTACTGCATAATCTACACAATGATCTGCCATTAAATTCACGGCAGAAAATAAAAAAATCATCCCGATATGCCGGAACCCAGCGTTTGAAGTTCTTTCTGAATTCAGCATAACGCTGCGGACTATTCGGACGAATCTGCTGAATTAGCCCTGCTCCGGCTTGAGGGTAAAGGGCGGTATTTAAAAGCAGTATATCACCAAAAAGTTCTGGTGCCATGCCAAAGCCCTCAAGTGCTACCGCTCCTCCCATGCCGCAAGCGATAACTTCAACCCAGCCAATGTATTCATCACGCAACATACTTACCAGCTGGCGGGCAAAAGTCTTTATTGAAACCATTTTTTGCGGCAGAGAACTTTGTCCGTGTCCACAAAGATCCGGAACAACAATAAAAGCTCTGGCAGCAAAGCTGCTGATCAGTTTTTCAAAATAAATACCGGAAAACCCGATATCATGAATTAAAAGCAGCCGTTTACTCCCGCCTCCATAAGTCTGATAAAAAATTTTATCCCCACTTGTAACATATTCCGGCATAACACAACTCATTTCTAATATCACGTGCAATAACAATCAAGGTCTTATTACCCAATGCTTTATTTTATATATTTCATAATTGAATAATAAATATTATTTACAAATAACCGCTATTTTAAAATGTAATATTTTTTACAATTTACAGAAACACCATAATACCTATAATTATTATATTCACAAGATTTCTATCCGCCTTACTCTTCATTTGAAAGTACAAAATAATGGAACTTAACGCTTACAAAAATAAAATTGCCGCATCCGTACAAAAAATCACTGAAATTATCGGCACACTCCCGGAGACAGGCATAATAGCAGGCACCGGACTTGGTGATCTAATTGGCGATATAGCAATTAGCGGCAGTGTTGCCTACCCGGATCTGCTATTTCCTGCTTCAACTGTAGACTCGCACCGTGGTGTTCTCTCTTGGGGAACACTTGATGGGAATCCGGTCTTCATCCTGCAGGGGCGGTTTCATCTCTACGAAGGCTACTCCCCCTGGGATATAGCTCTGCCGATCCGTGCTCTCAGTCAGGCCGGAATGAAAAACCTCATCCTGACCAATGCAGCCGGAGGGCTGGATTTAAGCTATAAAGCCGGAGACGTCATGCTCATCACTGACCATATAAATGCCACCGGCGCAAACCCGCTGACCGGTCCGCATGCAGAAGAATGGGGAGACCGCTTTCCTGATATGAGCAAGGCTTGGGACCGGAAACTCATTGAAGCAGTCTGCGAGGACTATCAGAAGAGCAGTCAGCCGCTTCATAAGGGTATCTATATCGCAGTCAGAGGGCCTTCACTTGAAACCCCGGCTGAAACCCGGATGTATAGAGACTTCGGAGCTCAGGCAATAGGGATGTCTACAGTTCTGGAAGCGATCACCGCCGTACAGTGCAGAGTCAGACTTTTCGGGATATCGGCGATTACCAATGTCAATGATCCCGACGATATGGCAGAAGCCACACTTGATGACATAGTCACAGCTGCAGAACTGGCATCAGCCCAAATACGTAATATCATTCGAACCGTCTGCCGGCATATCTACAGCTGAAGCACAACATCCTTTTTAGAACAAATTGTATAAGGGATAAAATAAAGCAATGAAGCGGAAGAAGCCGTTATTTTATATAATACTGATTGCTCTCTTTACAGTTGCAATGATTCCTTTTATTATCTACTATCTTATTTATTACTTCTCCAATGAAGGTCATAAAACCGAATTGGAGAAGGTAATTCTGCATAATACCGCCGCTGCGGCAAGCATCGGTATAAAAAGCGCTATCAATTCTTATCTGCATACTGCAGATATCCTCACTCAAACCCTTTCCGGACATGGTTCAGACCCAGCAGCGGCCAAGACCCTTCTTGATATAGAACTAAAAAACGATACAAATATTCTGGCACTGGCGATACTGGATAGCGGCGGTAATATTACTACTTCAAACTCACGCCTGCCGGATCTTCTGGTACAACTGAAACTCAACAAATACCTCAAAGACTATAAACAACAGCTCACCACCGTAACCACCGGAGAAGGTATTGTAATACCAATAATCACCACCCTTCAGAAAAACAAAAAATTCCTGCTCACCGTAATAAGCGCTGACATTTTCACCGGTGTCATAAATGGACTGGCACTCAATCCTGGAACACTGCTGGAGGTGATAACCAGAGACGGTCTGATAGCCGCCTCCAGCCACACCGAAAGAGCAGGTACACATATTAACAACTCTAAAGTAATCGATAATATCTATACTCAGGAAAACAGCTATATCCAGGCTGAAGACCCGCTAAACAACGAACAGATCCCTGCTTACACCGTTCCCCTGCGTTTAAAATTTTATCAGACAAACCTTGGTATCGTCGCCAGCAATAACAGCTTCAATAATAATCCAGTTATAACCTTCCAGTCGCTTCATATAAGTATAACCTTTATCAGCCTGCTGCTAAGCGTCTTCATCGGCAGCAGTCTCCTCTACCGTTATATAAGTGATCCGCTAAATCAGTTGATTAGAATGATTACCTATGTCCACAGCGGTATTTTCAATTACGAGCTGCGGCACAATCGCTGTGGCGAATTCGGTGAACTGCTGAGAGCATTCAATGAAATGATGAACAATCTGGAAAAACGTTTTCTCTACCAGAAACGCATGCGTCAGGAAATACTCCTGCGCAACCGTTACGAGGAGAAGCTGAAAACCTCCAGAGCGGAAGCCTTATCCCTGAGCAAGGCTAAAGATGAATTCATGGCAAATATTTCACACGAAATCCGCACTCCGCTGAATGCCATAATCGGTTATTCGGAAAAAATAATGCTGGAACACCCCAACGAACCATTTTCCAAGAACATTAAAACCATACTTAACGAATCCGACCATCTACTGCTGCTGCTCAACGATCTGCTGGATAATGCGAAGATTGACGCGGATAAACTTGATCTTGAATATATCCCTTCTGATCTCCATAAATGTCTGCAGCAAAGTACGGAATCATCTAGGGAAGCAGCAAGAAAAAAGAATCTCGATTTTTCCCTAAATATCAGTAAAGATACCCCGCGCTATGTAATATTCGATCCCCTCCGCTTCCGTCAGGTACTGGCAAACCTGCTCAGTAATGCCATAAAATTCACTGAAAAAGGTGGGATAAAGGTTCAAACCGAAATAATTACAACAACCGCTGATCATGCCACCATAAAATTTTCTGTTGCCGATACCGGTATAGGCATAGCCAAAGAAAAACAACAGAGTATATTTGACGAGTTCTCTCAGGCAGACGGCAGCACCACCAGAAAATATGGGGGTACCGGATTGGGCACCACCATCTCCAAAAAACTGGTAACTCTGATGGGCGGTGAAATGTGCCTGGAAAGCGAACCCGGCAAAGGCAGTACCTTCTGGTTCACTCTGAATCTGAACACCACAATTTCTGAGAGTGATCTGATAAAACTCTCCATGGAAAATACCGAGGCAGTCACCGATAACGCCAATAAGTTTTCCGGCACCATCCTTGTTGCCGAAGATTATGATGTTAATCAGGAACTTATAAGAAGCCAGCTTGAGTATCTTGGACTCAATGTGCTGATTGCCGATAACGGTCGTATTGCTGTTGACGAATGCAAACGTATATTTTTCGATCTTATTTTCATGGATCTGCAAATGCCGGAAATGGGAGGTATTGAAGCCGCAAGGCGTATAAGGATTGACTACCCCCATTATGAAAAGGTTCCAATTATCGCGCTCACCGCAAATGCGGATAAAGATATTAAAAATATCTGCAAAGCAGTCGGTATGAACGGCATACTCAACAAACCGACACATATTGATGAACTCGCGACATCACTGCTGACCTGGCTGCCCAAGAGTTGCCATATCTCTCCGATATCCCTCTCAGAAAAATCAAAGGAGAAATATATGAATAATTCACTTAATCCAGATTCCAATGATGAAGCTGAAGCCGGTTCTACTGACAGCAGCAACTCAAAAATAGAACCCCCCGTCGATTTTTCCGAAGCTGCCAGACTCTTCGGCAATAACATGCTGGTATTCAACATGGCTCTAAAAAATTTCCTCGATTCAGCCTCCAGGAGTATTATCCCGGATTTGAACCAGTCATTCGAGATAGGTAACACCCGGACACTCAGTCAGAGCGCGCATAAACTCAAAGGTGGAGCCGCCAGCATAACGGCTAAAAAACTCTCCCGAATATCCGGTGAACTGGAAAAACAATCGGATACTGCCGGCGAAAACGAGATTAAAGAACTCATTAAATCGATAGAAGATGAATTTGAACTGGTGCAAAAATATGTCCGCAGCTATCTCAACGAATAGTTAAATTACCACTAGCAATATTGCAGACAAAAATTATAATATATTAACCATTTTACAGAGGAGAAGACAGATGCGAATCCTTACAGTTGATGATAACTATGTTAACAGAGTACAGATCAAGACCCTGCTTTCAGAATATGGTGATGTAGATGCCGTTCCAAACGGTGACATTGCTTTTGATATCTTTGTCGCAGCTCATAATGATGGAGTCCCATATTCTCTTATAACCATGGATATTGATCTCGGCGGCGCAGATGGCAGAGAAATTGTTGCAAAAATACGTGACTGGGAAGCAAAGATGGAGGTTTTCAAACAGGACCAGGAAGCAAAAATTCTCATGGTAACCGTTAAAGACTCCGGCGATGATGTTTTCTCCTCATTCAATAAAGGCTGTGAGGGCTATCTGATAAAACCGGTAACCCCCGAAAGTTTGAAGGAACAATTAATAAAGATAGGACTCATTGATTAGCCAGATTAATTCTGCTGATCATCCGGAATTTCACTATGCGAACAGAAATAGAACTACCATATCATCCAGAGGAGCAGCAGCTGCTTTTCGGCACCAATGATAAAAATCTCAAGCTAATCAGAGAAAAATTGAAAATAAAGGTCATAACCAGAGGTGAAATGCTGCTTCTTGACGGTGAAGTTAAGGCTGTAAACAAAGCTGCCGGCGTACTGTATAAAGTAATCAGAAAAATTGAGAATGGACACAAAGATGTAGATCGTGTTCTGGAGATAGCTCTGGAAAATACCGAGTCCGGTTCTTCATCACTAAGCATCCGAACAGAGCGCAGCATTGTAGAAGCAAAAACTGAAGGCCAGCAGGAGTATATAAAGGCTATGCGGGACAACGGTCTGGTCTTCGCTGTCGGACCGGCAGGTACAGGTAAGACCTTCCTGGCCACCGCCTGTGCGGTGGAAGCGCTCCGCAGAGATGAAGTACAACGGATTATTCTTACCCGCCCGGCAGTTGAAGCCGGTGAAAGCCTTGGTTTTCTCCCCGGGGATCTCAAAGAAAAGGTCGATCCATATCTGCGCCCGATTTATGATGCTCTTGCCGATATGCTCGGCAGAAGACAGATGGCACACTACCTTGATACCGGAGTCATCGAAATTGCCCCGCTGGCCTTCATGCGCGGCAGAACTCTGAGCCGGGCTTATGTTATTCTTGACGAAGCGCAGAATACCCTCCCGACACAGATGAAAATGCTTCTCACCAGATTAGGCAAGAATTCCCGTTGTGTTGTTACCGGTGATATCACGCAGGTCGATCTCTCAAATCCTGAAAAATGCGGTCTGCTGCACGCGACAAATATTCTACGGAATATAAATGGAGTGGCGATTGTCAACCTCCGCAATACAGATATTGTCCGGCATCGGCTGGTAGCGGAGATAGTCAAAGCTTACGACATTTATGAAGCACGTGAAAAAGAAAAATCGGAGAACGTCCCCCAGAAACAGGGAGCTTCCGGCGACTGAATTATTTATTCATATCAATCAGCGCCGTCTTGACAATATCTTTATCCACGAGCGGTGCTCTTTTACCATAGCCAGCAAGCAGTGACATATCTGCCAGGCCATTAATTTTACGCGGAATACCCCCGGCGGCAGTTACAATCAGTTCCTCCGCTTCAGAGGTGAATATTTCCTCTTTACCGCCCGCCACTCTCAGCCGGTGGCGCAGATAATTGAGTGAATCCTCATGCCCCAGCGCTTCAAGATGATAACGAACACTCAATCTCTGTAAAAACTGGGGTGACTGCTTTATACGCTCCCGCATTTCCGGCTGCCCCAGCAACAACAAAGTCACGGAAAATTTACGATCCTGCTGAAAATTCATCAACAGACGCATTTCCTCCAGTGTCACGGCATCAAGAGTAATCTGTGCCTCATCAATAATTATTATCGTTGAACGTTTGGCCAGCTGGTGTTCACGAAAACAGTCACCGAGTAAACCCAGCATTCTGGGCTTATCAAGTCCTCTGGCATTACAGCCAAACTGCCTGAGAATATCGCAAAGCAGTTCATTGGCATCAAGATTGGAATGCACGATACTGGCACACTCATACCGTTCAGGGTTAAGTTCATCAATAAGAATGCGGGAGAGCAGCGTCTTACCGCTTCCGACCTCACCTGAAAGCATCATTCCACCCTGCCCCTCTAGAATACAGTAAAGCATACGGGTAAGAGCTTCCTCATGCTGTGATGAGAAATAAAAATAATTCGGATCCGGGGTATTTCTAAAGGGTTTGTCAACCAGACCCCAATGCTTTTCATACATAATGTACTATGACCTTATTTCATATATTCCCGGAGTTCAGATTTATGAGACCTCGGTGAATCGGTAGCGCTCGCAGAACCCTCTTCAGAATCATCTCCCGACACTCCTCCTCTAACCCGCAGAACCAGTTCTTTTAAAGCCTGATTACGTGTATAATCCAGCACCCTGCTCCCGCCGACACTATGCCCGCGGTTTAATTTCTGCAAACGCTTGAGACTACCTAATTCCGGCTTTATGTTACGGATATCAATTCCCGCCTCGCCCACTTCCCCGGCAATTCCCTGAAGCTGCAAGCGCCCGTTCCGTTTCCAGCTAATAACACACAACAGAAGCACCGCAAAAAGAATTACAAGGCTAAGAATAGCCAATAATACAGACCGCAGTGGATTTTCATCTATCAGCCTGGAAATCCGCTCAACTGCCGCAACATGCTTCATTTCATAGCAGATACCAACACCAAAAGTCTTGCTGTCTACTGTAAATTCTGCCTCTTTATAGTAAATAGCAATATTCGCAGCTTTTATCTCATGCCAGCCAGGTTCCGGAATACTGGCTTTCATTCCTGTACTTTCCGGAAAATATTTTAACAGCCTATGTTCAGAACCGAATATATAACCACTGTAATTATCATTGGGGAATGCGGAACTTATCTGCTCAAGCAGTGCAGCTGCTAACTCAGCTGCAGCGTCTTCATCCCCGGTTTCATGCATACTCAACCGGAGTGCAAGAACTACCTGCTCGCTCTTGCCCATAACCTGAAAAATCATACTACGCGCCGCCTCTGGCAGCAATGGCTCACCAATATTACCACCACCGAGGGACAGCAGGATCTTACCGCCTGCCTCGGTTATGGTAAAAATGGAATTTTTAGGCAAAAGACTGGAAATATCCAGACTTAAAGCTGAAAAGGCTGCCGCTATATCAATAGTATCATCTTGTGATTTATCATCAAGAAAGGTACGCATTTCTTTAAGTTTAGCGACTTCATTCTTGGTATTAATGCTGCCGTGAGTGCGCAACTCTTTATTGTTCTCAATATTTCTGCTCTTTATTTTTGCCAGTATCTCAGGGAAATCGGACTCCGTACCTGTTACAAATCCCTGACTCTGAGTTACGGGTACAGCACTCACACTCTTTTGAGCCTCAGTAATAATATTATCAAGATTCAGCTGCATACGGCTCACATCCTGTTTCAGACGCAGCATCTCTTTGGTCATGGCGCTGAAACGCTGCAGAGCAAACGCCGCCAGCAGTTCCCTTTTACGTTTAATATCTTCAAGTTTTTTCTGCGATATTTCAGCCTCTTTCTTAATTATTGCCGCCTGCAGAAAAACCTGTACATCGCCGAGCAAAGTAATAGCCTGACGCTTAAGCTGCTCAATATCCCGTTCACGTTCACGCTGGCGCTGCTCTAAAAAATCCCGGGCAAATGCTTCTGACATTCCCAGAATATGAGCGGTTTTCTTGACTACCGCATTCTGCTCACGGGAATTTTCACTGGCGATTATACCTTCAACCACACTATATACAAAAAATCCGCCACCGATAATCACCAGTAACAGTGCAATAACCGAAATCCGATTTCCCGTAAATATTTTATTATACATCGTAGAGCACTATCCCTTATTATCCAAGGTCACAGCCATAGAGAAAACATAAATTATTATACGGTTACAGTTGACAAATTACAAGAATCAGGAATTATTGATTTATTTTCACGCTAGAGCTGACTTTTCATTGATTTTTATATTGTTTTATTATATATATAGTTATACAAATAATAATATTGTATAATAATTTTGTAATAAATCCTCTCGTATTATCGTATATAATAACTGAAAATAGAAGGAGATAATTATGGATTTATCTTTTATAGATGAACTCAAATTTGACAGTAACGGACTTATACCTGCCATAACGCAGGATTATGAAACCGGTGAAATTCTCATGGTTGCGTATATGAATAAAGACAGCCTCAAGGAAACCTTTGAGAAGAAGCTATGTTCATACTGGAGCCGCAGCCGCCAGAAATTCTGGGTTAAAGGCGAATCATCCGGTCACACTCAGGAAGTCAAAGAAATCTTTGTAGACTGCGACAAGGATGTAATCCTGTTTAAAATTAAACAGAATGGCGGTGCCTGCCATACAGGATACCGCAGCTGTTTTTCTTGGAAAATTACCGATGACGGTACTATTATCGAAGAAGGCACAAAGGTCTTTGATCCTGATGCAGTTTATAAGAAATAATCAGTTTAAAGATTTTCACGTGTAAAACTCTGATAAGGGAGGATATAATGGCAACCATTCTAACAGCGATGTTCTCCCCTTCCACTGCTGATAAAATTTATTTCGGACTGATAAACCGGGGGCATAAGTGCATAAATGTCGCCGATCCGTTCAATCTTAAAAGTACAGTCATGTCAGCCCGTTTCAATCTGGTGCTGATAGGTATTAATCAAAATGAAGAAATTTTGAAGTCCTTTATAACGGCATTCAAAAGTACCGACCGTTTCAAAGATATTCCACTGGTAGTAGTAGTTAATAAATCGAGTATCGGCGAAATTGACAGCATGTTCAAAGCCGGTGCTGATGAATGCATCAGCAAACCCTTCAAACTTGCAGATCTACTTGCAAAAATTGACAATATTCTGGAAAAAGGCCTCCCGGATACCAACAAGAACGAGAACCCTATACCTGAAATACTTCAGGAGCATATCGAGAGGATTAAAGATGAGGGGCGTACTCTTGGAGATATCGCCGAGGTCTGTACCGGAGTTTCAACAATAGACAGTAAAGCCAGACGATTATCCAGTCCGGGAATAGAATGGGTCCCAATGGTAATCAATGAAGCGGTATCGCCTTTTCTAATAGGATCCGAACGTGAATTCGTACTGATGCGTAAAAATCTTATCCGGCGCATACCTGAAAAAGAAGAGTACTATGTTGAGGAAAAGATACTTATTAAACGCACTCTCACGCCTTTAGCTTCTGCAGTAGATACCAGTATGCATATTTTTTCCAGCGAACTATATGGTGTACAGCCGGCAAAAGGTCTCTCATGCCGAAGTCTCTGCTGTTTCCTGAATTCGCGCTTCACCAGCTTTTTCTTCCATCGCTGCCGTCCTCCAGCCGATGATCTGCGGAGCATCTACCTTTCAAAATCAGATATTCAGCAGCTGCCACTCATTATTCCCGAACCCAAAGTGCAAAAACAATTAGATAAACTGTATGATGAAATATCTCTGTTAAACCAGCTCCATAGCGGCAAAACCAAAATCGCCCAACGCGTAAATCTACTGAAAGATATGAATAATATTATATTCAGCATATTAGGTATTACTGAACCTGTTATCAAAGTTTTTAATACTTTACATTTTTAAAAAGTAATATATAATATTGCCGTCTCAATGAACTATTGCTGTTCAACATTTATTATTCCGCTATATTTTGTGAAACCTAGCTTATGCGACATAATATCATAGATGCTAAGTTCAAAAAGTTCGTAGTATTGTGCAGTCTAATAATTTGCTTATGTTGCACTCTCAGTATTCAGGCTGCAGAGCATCACGCAGACACACCCGATCTGCAAAATACCGAGGAATCTGTTCCTCCTGCAGAAACCGCCGGTTCCAGTTTACAAGCAGCAACCGACTCGAATATACTTACTATATTGACCTCTTCGCTTTGCCTGATACTATTTTTGTATATACTGTATCAACACTCTCAACGCATAAATAATAATGCAGCAAGCATAAAACCTCGGCCGGAAAATGTCATATCGACAGCTGATACAGTAAAAACGCCAGCCATTTCCAATCCAAATCCAGCTGCTAATAGCGATAATCTGCCCCCGGTATTACCTGATTACTTTGCTGCCGCATTTAACGCAGACTATAATGGTATAATCATAACTGATCCCGCCGGAAAGGCGATCCACATAAATCAGGCGGCAGTAACGGTTCTCGACCGTCAACCTGAAGATATTGTCGGGCACCATATCGCTGACTTGATGCAGCTTTTTGAAATTGAAACACTACTCATGCTCGAACACCCGGTAATTACCACACTCTCGCAAAATCAGCAGATCACCCTGGCCGAACCCTGCATCTATATAACAGACACCGGTGAAAACAAATATCTGCTTATGCGTACCGAACCGATTATCACAAATTCAAAGCTGCAAGGCACGATTCTGATAATAAAGGAGCTTACAGCAGAATATCATCTCAAAGAACAGCTGAATAAAGCCAACAAACTGGAGAACATCGGCAAGAATTCCGGTGAAATTGCTCACAATTTTAACAACCTGCTCAGCGGTATCATGGGTTTTGCCGACCTTATCTGCATCAATTCTAAAAATTCAAACATAACAAACTACGCAAGAAATATTATCGACACCTCAGAAAAAGCTGCAAAGCTTTCAGCACGCTTACTTACCTTCTCGCGAAACAAAAACACTACCACCAAATGTATAGACGTTCACCGCTGTATACGTCAGGCTCTTACCATATTAAGTTCCAAATTTTCCGGGAAAATAACCCAAAAAACCGAATTGACGGCCATAAATCATCGAATAATCGGTGACAGCACTTTAATACAAAGCTGTATAATTAATATCGGCATAAACACCTGCGATGCGGTTCAGGATGATACCCAAGGCATTTTTTATATCAAAACCAAAGAGCAATACCTTGATCCGCAATACTGTGACAACTCAATTTTCCCAATAGCTCCGGGAAAATATCTTTCAATCATCATTAATGATTATTACAGTCAGATTCCAGACACTCTTATTGCTGAAACTTTTCACAGCTCCTTCACTGATACCATCCCAGAATATGATTCATACCGCGGTTTAACAAAAATTTTCAGAAAAATTACCGCCCATAACGGAGCTATAGAAATTAACCATACTACTAGCCGTGGAACAGAATTTACGCTACTTCTTCCCCTCTACCAGCCCGACCAGCTGCCAACCCAAGAAGCACCGCAAACATTTAATATTAAAACCAGAAATATCCTACTGGTTGATGATCAGCCAATATCAAGATCGCTGGGACAATCTATTCTTAATGAGGCCGGCTATAATGTTCTCATTGCCGAGAATGGCGAGCAGGCATTGAAGACATATCTGGAAAAAGGGCATATAATAGATCTGATAATAATGGATCTGGTCATGCCGATTATAGGTGGGCTGGAAGCAACAGCCCATCTGCTGGAAATGAATCCGGAAGTAAAAATAATCATTGCCTCAGGCATGGGCAGATCGACAGCAGTCGACGACCTCATTCTTGAAGGTAAAGTGAAATTTTTCATCTCAAAGCCCTTCACGAATTCAAGTTTACTCAAAACGATCAGGGATATTCTGTAATTATCTTCTAAACCATCTTTCATAACTCCTGTTTTTCATTATAATACACCCAAAACATAGATGCGCCAAATACTGTAAATAAAGGCATAAAATGAAAAAACCCAAAAAACTCAAACCCAAACAGGTGCTGCGTAACCTTCTCGACCAGCAAATGCAGAATTCGCCACGGGTTACCCCGGAATGCAGACATTTCGGCGAATGCGGCGGTTGTGAATTTCAAGATATTGAATACCAGTCACAGGCAGAAGCCAAACGCGGTGTACTTATAGAATTGATAGCCCAGAATGACTTGAATACATTGATACCTGCAGAATCAATTGGTCTTACTCCCAGTCCCATCAGTTTCGGATACCGGCAACGTATGGATTATGTTTTCGCATTCGATAAAGCAGGCCTGCGTAAACGCAACTCTCATAAATGGGTGATTGACCTAGAGGAATGTCCGCTTTTAGGCGATAAACCATTTCAAGCTTTTCACCGTGCGAGAAACCTTGCCGATGAACGTAAACTAAGCAGCTACAACTATCTAAGTCACGAGGGTTACCTGCGTTATTTTGTTATACGCCGCACCAGAAGAGGGGAAATACTGGTATCACTGGTTACCAAGAGCCGTGAATTTGCAGCCGATATTGATTATATCGCTAAAACCCTGCTCTCAGAAAATCTAGCCACAAGTATTCACTGGTTACTGCAGGAGAGCATCTCTGAGGTCTCTTTTGGTGAATCGATACAACACTGGGGAACAGAATATATTACCGAAGATTATCTGGGCAAAAGTTTTTACATTTCGCCCAATACCTTCTTCCAGGCAAATCCTAACGTTGCAGAAAAAGCTTATGCCCAAATATGCACCCATGTTCAAAATTCAGGAGCTGAATTCATTATCGACACCTACTCCGGAACCGGAATTATTGCACAACTTATATCCTCCGAAGCAAAGGAGATAATTGCAGTTGAGAATGTTGCAGAAAATATCGAAATTGCACGAGCTAACCTGGAGAATAACCGCATCACCAACGTAACTCTTATCACGGAAGATGCCTTCAAATACCTCAACTCCCTGCAAAGAGCACCGGAACATATTATCGTCAATCCTCCGCGCATCGGACTCGGTGACAAAGCCTGCACCGAATTACTGCGAATTGCTCCGGAGGTAATCAGTTATATGTCATGCAATCCTCTGACCCTGCTTACTGATTTAAAGCAGCTCGCAACGTCCTATAAAGTTACAGAGTGCACCGTTTATGATATGTTCCCACAGACACGCCACTGGGAAACACTGGTATTATTACAAAAAAAATAATAGTTTATTTCATATACGAAACGCCCTCTGCAATACAGAGGGCGTTCATACAAAAACACACTAAATCATAAAATAGTTATTTATTACTCCAATGTCCATGAACATTACAGTATTCGCGGGCAAGAATCTTGCAGTCGCTACCGCAGTCACAGCAATTTGGACAGATATCAAATGTTGCAATAGGTTCATCACCCGGTTTCAGATGCATAATCTGGCTCTTTGAACCATAAATAATCTCAATCCATTCAATATAATGCTCCTCAGTCATTGGATGCAGAGTAGAACCGACAGTAACTTTGACCTTGCCACCATTCACCTCTACCAGCGGCACATGTTTTTCAGTCGCACTGTCAGCGGTCTTTTCTTCCATAAAGGTCATCTCCTGCCCGCAGCAGGAAAGAGTACCGCCACCAGCATGTTCTACTTCAACAATATTACCACAGAGTTCACATTTATAAATTCCCTGATACTCCGCCATCTTATTCTCCTTGTAAAATTATAATAATTTAAACCGCTGTAAATCTTAAAGCACAATATAGAATTAATAATTCTCACCTAAGATTTCAAAATGAGCTGTAGGATGCGCGCAAGCCGGGCAAGCCTTTGGTGCCGCTGTACCTTCATGAAGGTAACCACAATTCATACAACGCCAAACAACGGGCTCAGGTCTTACAAATACAATACCCTCTTTAACATTATTTGCTAAATCAAGATAGCGCTTCTCGTGCTGTTTCTCTGCGACTGCGATAGCACTGAATACCGCCGCCATCTCCTTAAACCCTTCATCACTGGCAATATCAGCAAAACTTGGATACATCTCTTCCCATTCATAATGCTCACCTGCAGCCGATGCCCGCAGATTATCCTCAACACCACCGATTACGCCAAATGGGAAATCTGCTCCTGAAACAATCTCAGAAGATCCTCCGGTCATAAATTTAAAGAGTCTCTTCGCATGTTCACGCTCCTGATTTGCAGTCTCTTCAAAGATTTCAGAAATCTGCCTGAAGCCTTCCTTGCGTGCAGCAGCAGCAAAGTAGGTATACCTGTTTCTCGCCTGAGACTCTCCAGAAAAAGCGGTCATTAGATTAACTGCTGTTTTACTTCCCTTTAAATCCATAATTTACTCCTAACATAAAAGTTAACAAAAACACCAGACTTCAAATATTGACTACTTGAAAAATCCGCATATATATAATTTTAACACAACCCGATTTCAGAGCTATAGCAAAAGCCTCAAAAAAAAATTAAAATATTATGAATTTCAAATTTACCGTACTACATAAAAACATCATCCCATCAGCAGCCACAAAAACTACACCCGCCTGTAACAATAATAATACGACCTACAGCCAAGCTGCAAACTAAGAGTGCACAAGCGGTGTGAAGGTAAGAAGACAGAGACTAATTATAAAGGAGAATTATCAAATTCCGCAGGCAAAATCCCGCACATATGCATGCGCTTCTTTCTCAATGAAAAGAATATTATCAAGCGTGACTTCAATGGCTGTATTAATCCGGCACAAGGCATACTCTGTCGCCGCTGCTATTTCCATAAATGTCAGATCCCCGCTAAGGTATAGACGTACCGCTTCTTCGTTAGCCGCAGAATATACTGCAGGTGCAAGCATCCCTTCACGCCCGGCGGCATAAGCCAGTCCCAGCATTGGGAACAGTCCCAGATCTGGAGTTTTAAAGCTGAGTCTTCCAATCTCACTAAGACTCAATCTCTTCGCCGGATACGGCAGACGCTGCGGATACGTCAGGGCGTAAAGCACCGGCAGTGACATATCCGGCATTGCCAGCTGTGCAATAACACTACCGTCATGATACTCGACCAACGCATGGATAATCGACTCACGATGCACAAGCACTTCGATATCAGCATAGTCTATACCAAAAAGCCAATGAGCTTCAATTACCTCAAGCCCCTTATTCGCAAGGGTTGCACAATCGATTGTAATCTTTGTCCCCATATTCCATGTCGGATGCTGTAATGCCTGCTCAGGTGTAGCCGATCTCAACTCTTCAGCAGTTGCATCTCGAAAAGCCCCTCCGGAAGCGGTTATCAGCAATTTTGAAATTTCATCTTTTCTGCCGGCACTCAGACACTGCAGCAGGCCGCTATGCTCAGAATCTACCGGAATCAGAGAAACATTATACTCTGCTGCGGTACGTACCAGCAAATCCCCTGCCGCTACCAGCGACTCTTTATTTGCCAGAGCAATATCCATACCCTGCTCTGCCGCAGTAATTGTCGGCAATAGACCGTCCGAACCGACAATCGCACTGATACAGACATCAGCATCAATCTGCTTAACAAGTTCAATTATACCTTGGCTACCGCAGAACAGCTTGCAGCCTGACGGGGCATATTCCCGCAGCAGTTCCAATGCCTGCACATCAGCGATCGCAGCATATTTAACCTCAAATTCATTTATTATTGCACCCAGCCGCCGGGCATTTTTACCTGCCACCACCCCGACAAGTTCAAAGAGCTCAGAATATCTCCGTATAACAGCAAGGGTACTATAGCCTATAGACCCTGTCGCTCCCAGCAACAAAATTTTCTTTCTTTCTGCCATTACTCCGATACCTTCCACTCAAACCCGCTATCAAACCATACCGCGTCTGCTGACTTTATTGCAAAACCAATTTTTCTGCATATTATCACCATAGCTCAACGGAAGCACACCCGGATATATTTCAGCATATACCACAAACATCACATTTCCACGGTGATAAAGCAGAACAATATGGCAATTTATAAATTAATTTAGAGCTGATCCAAAAACCGGTTTCGTATTTAAAACCTCAAACACCCAAAGTATCTTTCAGAATCAGCAGAATATTTTTAATATTTACTTCCGGCATATTAACCGAAAATTTACAATGCTTATTATTATAGTCCAGTTGCAAAGCTGATCAACTATAATTGGATATTATTCCATTAATTACCCCCTTTTATTTCGACAACAAATGCAACATAAGATAAAATAGCAAGTTATACAAATATGACAAATATTTTCGCACATAAAGACTCTTCTCTTTTTACTTGCGTATAAGATCATTTTATATAAAATAGAGTAAAGCTTTAAATTGGCGCAATATCCGATTTGTCTGCTCTTCCTTTATAATATAAAGGCAGAGGTTTTTTTATTTATTAAAGATCAATTATACATTTTACATAAATTTTTATTATCAGGAGGAAGTACACGTGGGATATGTTCTCGGTTTTGTATTTTTTATTCTCGCATTTCTAGTAATTTCTATTATTCTACTGCAAGAGGGTAAAGGAGGGGGTCTGGCAGGTATGGGAGGAGCTGCTACCGATAGTGTAATGGGAGCAAGAAACCCACTGCGCAAATGGACAGTATACCTGTTTATTCTATTTGTTATCGTAATGGTAGGTACTAACTATTACATCACCAGCCAGAATGAAGCCAATATATCCGGCGGTCTGACTGTTGATAAAGAGAAAATGATTAAAAAGCTCAGCGAGCAGCAGGAGAAACTGAAGCAAGAAGCTGAAACTGCCGAAAAAGCCGCTGATAGCAGTGTTCTCTCAGATGTTAAAGAGGCCGAACAGGATGCTGCCGCTACAGCTGAGCTGGAAGCGAAAAAGCTTGCCGAAGAGGAAGCAGCTGCAAAACAGGCGCTGGCTGAATCAGAAGCAGCAGAAAAAGCCGAAGCGGCAAAGGCTGCAGCAGCCAAAGCCGAGGCGGAAGCCAAAGCGGCAGCAGAAGCAGAAAAAGCTGAAAAGTTAAAGGCTGAAGCCGAAGCCGCGGCGAAAAAAGCGGCCGCTGAAAAAGAAGCGGAAGCCAAAGCTGCAGCCGAGCAGGCAGCCGCGGAAAAAGCCAATGAAGAAGCAGCTAAAGCCAAGTTTGAAGCTGAAAAAGCCAAGGTTGAAGACAGCATAAATAAAGCTGAAACAGCCGTCGACAATGCTGCTGACAAGGTCAAGGAAGAAGCTAAAAAAGTCGAAGAAAAGGTAACACAATAATTTTATTTACAAATACCAGGACTAACAATTTATCTAATTAACCGCGATTATGAGTGAAGAACAGAAGAAAAAAAAGGTAAGCCCCTTCGTTGAAGTCAAGGTAAAATGCCCTGTCTGTGAGACGGTTTCGCCCCAATTCTATGTTAAGAGCAAGCTCTACCAGCCGGTAGAGATTGAAAAAGATCACCATGTCGTGAGCTACAACTGGAATGAAGAGGGTCTTGAGCACATTCGCCCTGAAAACTTCTTTGTCTGGCACTGCCCGCATTGTCATTTTGCCGATGAAAATGAGGTTTTCCGAGGAAAGATTAATCAGCTCTGGAAGGGTAAGCTGGAGCTGATGAGCCATAAGATTATCAAGGCGGCAAAAGACCCTGAAACTTTTCTGGTCCGCATCGGAAAAGAGATCGACTACACCGAACTTCCGGTTTCCAATGAAACCGCTATTCTCAATCATGTCCTCGGCTGCTATATGCAGGAAGGATTCCTCTCGCCCAACAACCGGATGCCGATAAAACTGGCAAAGATGTATCTGCGTCTGGCCTGGCTCTACCGTGAACGTCAGCATATCGAAAAAAAGATAGAGAACATTCCAGATGGCTACATGTCACTGGAAGATTTTCTCGGTGCCCGGAAAGCGCTTTGGGAAGGGCTTCCGCTCAACGAAGAGGAAGCCATGAATCAGGCTATAGCCCAGTATGAGTCGGTACTTGAAAATGCCGGCAAGGAAGATAATGTCAAAAAAGAGATAACCCTGATGTTTCTCCTGCTAAACCTCAACCGGCGCCTTGGTGAGCTGGATAAATCATTCACCTATGTCCGCAGTATCTTTTCTTCAGCTATGAAGACAAGGCAGGCAACCAAGAATATCCTTGATAAAGGTACTCAGAGCGGCAAATTAAACACTCAGCAGATAGAACAGATGCGTGGGCTTATTGCATGGTTGAGTAATGTTATTGAAGAAGCCTCCAGTGAAGGTGATAAGATCAACGAAGAGATCTACTGGCAGGAATTTGATAAAGCCAGAGACTTGGCGCTGAGCATCAATCCTATGCTCCCTAAATCCGTTATGACCGCGTTACGGGACGCAAATTTTCATGAAATCACCTGCCGTAAAGTTGCCATGCTCTGCAAGCCTCCCAAAGGGGTCAAGGTACTGCAGAATTTACCAACTAAAGAAGAACTCAAAGAAATATCTGAGAATACCGGTAAACCTCAGACGGAGGATAACAACGATAATACAGAAGAACAGGCAACATGAATTTAAACGCAAATATACGTTAGACGCTTGTTCGAGATTTTTAGAGGTTCTAAAAATCTCATTTTTTAATAATAATTTTAACTTAACCACAGTCACTAAGATAGAGTAAGGAAAAAAAGTGTTTGAACAACCAGTTTACAGCATGACAGGATTCGGATCGAGCTCATACAGCTGTGATTCAACAACCATTCGTTTTGAAATCAAATCTGTCAATAATCGCGGACTGAAGGTAAACGTCCGCAGTCGCCCTTCAATCGGCATTTATGAAAAAGATTTGCGTGATCTTATAAGCAATAAGATAATCCGTGGATCTGTCGACATAAATATATCTATCAACCGTGAGAGTGCCATAGAAAATTCGCTTGAAGTCGAAGCTATAGCCAAAAATACCGTTACAACCATCCACGCCATCGCGGCAAAAATCGGTATCGACTGCGACCTGAGTGCCAAGGATATATTTCAGATACCCGGTATTTTTGATAATAAGACTCATGAAGCAGTTACGGAAGAAGAGTGGGGCTGGATACTACAATGTGCCCAGGAATCACTTACCCAGCTTATGCAGATGCGCCTCACCGAGGGTGAAGTAACAGCCAACAGACTCCTTGAGCTGATCGCCCCTGTAGAAGAATTCAGAAATGAAGCGCTTAAAATTGCTCCGGATGTTGTCCAGCGCCAGATGGCAAAACTCCAGAACCGTCTGGATGAGCTTGAAAGTATCCGTCCCTGTGATGAACAGTCACTGGAGCGAGAAGTCGCCTTCTTTGCGGATAAAGTTGACATCAATGAGGAGATGGACCGTCTCGAATCACATCTCAGTCAGTTCCGCAGTACAATCGCCAAGGGCGGTGAAATAGGAAAACGCATCGACTTTATAACTCAGGAGATTCTCCGTGAGATAAATACTACTGCCAGCAAGGCCAATGACAAGGAGATAACCAAGTTCGCAGTAGAGGCTAAGATGGCTGTAGAAAAAGTCAAGGAACAAGCTGCAAATATGGAGTAAATATGTTGATCACACTGCTGCTGTCATTATTATTTATTCCGGCACTGGTTCTATTTTATTTCTGCTTTCTTATGTCGATCATGCTGCTTTGTAACGGCGGAATCAAGGAAGGCGCTATTTTAGAGGTATTTTTGAAGAAGCACCGCCAAAAGCTGCGGTATATCTATCTGAAATTTTTAAGTGGTGGCGTAATTTGTGCTGTTATACCGGTGTTATGGTTTTATTTCAACAGCTAAAAGGATATAAAAATGGGAAAAAGAGGCGTAATCGCAGTTATTTCAGGACCTGCTGGTAGTGGCAAAAGCACTATCGCAGAGAGACTTCTGGCTGATTCAGACAGTATCACCAGAGCGATAACCGCAACTACCAGACAACCGCGTGCCGGTGAACAGAATGGCATTGATTACTTCTTCATGACCAAGGAAGAGTTCAGTCACGATCTTGATACCGGTAAATTCATCGAATATAACGAGTTCAATAACAATTTTTATGGTACCCCACGTAAATATCTGGAAACCTGCATCGAAAACGGCAAAACCGTACTGCTGGTTATTGATGTCAATGGCGCTGAAGCTATAAAGAAGGAATTTCCGGCCGCGGTTACAATCTTCATACTCCCTCCAACCGAAGAAATTCTCAAGAACCGTCTCAGCGGTCGCGGAACAGAGGACAGCAACTCCATCAGAGAGCGTCTGGCAATCGCAAAATATGAGATCAAAAAAATTGCAAATTATGATTATCTGGTAATTAATGATAATATTGATGACGCCGTCAGTGATACGGCTGCCATACTCGATATCACCAGCAAACATCGTCTGCTGGGAGGAGAGCTTGAGATGTGGAAAGAAGGCGGATACGCCAACTGGCATAATAAATAACACTTTGCAGATAAATGCAGAGTAAATCATAATACTAATTAGCAACAGCTGTAATAAGAAAGGATGGAGTATTTGTTATGATAGTTATGAAGTTTGGGGGAACAAGTGTCGGTACAGCAGAGAGCATACGTGAAACCTGTAGAATAATTACCGAGCGCAAAGATCGAAAACCATTTGTTGTAGTCTCAGCTCACAACAGCCCAACCTGCCGCATGACAGATACGATTGTCCGCTCCGGCAAAGAAGCACTCGCCGGCAACGCCGATCCCCAGCCGGTTATAGATCTCCAGCATCAGATATGTAAAGATCTGGGTATCCCGACAACCCTGGTCGCCGACCTGCTGCAGCGTTATTCAAATCTGCTTACCGGCATCAAAATGATCGGTGAGCTCTCTGACCGCACCTTTGACCTGCTGATGAGTTTTGGCGAGAGAATGTCACATCTGGTTATTGCCGAAGTTATCAACAGAGAATTCAATGCTGAAGCGGTTGCAATTTCAGCAATGGATCTTGGACTGAAGACCGACACCTGCTACGGCAGCGCTCAGCCTGATGAATCCTCATATCCAGCGATAAAAGAGAACGTTGAAAAAGCCGGTGATAAGATTATTATCACCACCGGTTTTATGGGGCTAAGCCCTGAAGGTCATATCGCCACCCTTGGACGCGGTGGTTCAGATTTTTCAGCAACCATATTCGGTGCGGCAGTAGGAGCAGAAGAGGTACAGATCTGGACTGATGTTGATGGCGTAATGACCGCCGATCCCAAGGTCGCACCCAAAGCTTCAAGTATTCCGGAACTTTCATTCCTTGAAGCGTCAGAGCTGTCATGGTACGGGGCGAAGGTACTGCACCCGTCAACTATGATTCCGGCCAAGAAACACAATATTCCGGTACGAGTACTCAACACCCACAAGGCTTCAGCTCCAGGCACACTGATTGTTTCCAGCCTCTCCAAAAGTGGAAGAGTCGCCAAAAGTATCGCTCATCACAAGCATATCAAGATGGTAACCATCAGCTCCTCACGCATGCTCGGAACCTATGGTTTCATGGCTAAAGTCTTTGAAGTCTTCGCGATGAACAAAATAGATATTCATATGATAGCGACCTCCGAGATCTCAATAAGTTTGAGTACTCCGGCCAATGCTGATCTTACAGGAGTTGAAGAAAGCTTGTCTAAGTATGGTGATGTCACTATCGAAGAAGATAAGGCGATAGTCTGCATCGTCGGTGAAAATATGGCCGGAACCCCTGGTGTTGCCGCCAGAGTAACCACTATTCTCGCGGAGGCGGGAATCAATATTAGAATGATTTCACAGGGTGCAAATGAGATAAATATCGCACTGCTTATCGATGTAGCCGATGCCAACTCCGCAGTGTCGGCACTGCATAAGGCAATTTTCGAAGACTGATGAATACCGGGCATTTGAGCTTGAAGGAGAGTAAACAATATGTATACAGCCATCATCTCTGATATACATAGCAATCTGGAGGCACTCAAAGCGGTACTTGCCGATATAGCTACCACCAGGGCAGATAGAATATTCTGCCTTGGTGATTGCATTGGTTATGGGCCGAACCCCCGGGAATGCCTCAAACTGCTCCGGAACACCTGTGATCTCATCCTGATGGGTAACCACGAACAGGCGATACTCAAAGGTCCGGCAAACTTCACTCCGCTTGCCGCCAAAGCCCTCGACTGGACAGCCTCCAGACTGAATTCACCAGACATTCTGGCGTACCTTTCAAATCTTCCTGATCACTATATCGAAGGACGCACCTGTTATGTTCACGGCAGTATCAAAGATCCGATAAATGAATATGTTCGAGAAGCCGACAGCCCTTGGATGTTCTATCAGCTCGTCAACACCCTGCGTAATGACTTCGTGAATATCGACCACTGTTTTGTCGGTCATAACCACCGGGCCTTTCTTGGCACCGAAATGGGGTATATCTTTCCGCATGATGATCAGCAGCCGCAGCTGAACTTCAATCTTAAAGGCCAGAAAGCCTATATTTCCACCGGTTCCGTCGGCCAGCCGCGAGATGGTGACAACCGCGCCGCCTGGGTTCTCTTCGACGGCACTACCGCCGAATACCACCGTGTGGAATACGACTGGCGGCTTACTGCGGAAAAAATCTTCAATACCACCCTGCCAAAATTCTTGGCTGAACGCCTCGAATTCGGTGATTGAAAAGGCAGCCACATAATTATTATTCTCAATAACAGTCGCAAAAGCCCCATTCTAACACCAGCGATTAGCCCCGAACTGCCAAGCTGCCGCTTGACAGCCTATAAAAACCAACTGTTTTAAACTTATTTATCAACACTTCGTACTCCTAATCAACTGTCAGCAAAATAATACTACTTTGTACAAAGACCTTAATAATCATTGATAAGCGCTAAATATTCCATATAATTATTATGGTTAATAATACAAACATATTAAATATTAATAAGACTATAACTATACTGTTATCAGGAGCCAAGATAAAATGTCTGAACTTTTAAGCTCAATCTGGAGTATTCCGATTGTCATATTTGCTTTTTCAATTCTAATATTTATCCATGAACTTGGGCACTACTGTGCCGCACTGCTTGTCGGAGTAAGGCCGGAACGCTTCTTTGTCGGTTTTGATATTTACGGACTCGGCATTTCGCGTGAATATAAGGGCTGTGTCTACGGCATAGGACTGCTGCCGCTTGGTGGTTACTGCAAACTCACCGGACAGTCTGATGACCCCAGAGAGCAGAAACGTAACGCCAGCAAAGGTTACAAAGACTACGATTATAATGCTAAACCTCTCTGGGCTCGGGCGCTAATTATAAGTGCCGGAGTCATAATGAATATGATTTTCGGGTTTCTGCTGCTGATGTACGGCTATATGCATGGAGTACCTACCAGCCCGGCCGTTGCCGGTATCGTAATTGAGAATACCCCTGCCGCCAATGCTGATATCAGATCAGGGGATGAAATTCTAACCATCAATGGTGAAGAAATGCCAGATTTTACCAAGGTTAAAGAGACCTTTGTCATGAATCCAGGCGAAGAGTTTATTGTCAAACTCCGCAGAAACGGCGAGGTAATTGAAAGAAGGGTTATGGGTAATCAGGGACCTGACGGTCTGAATCAGGTTGGCCTGATGCCGGCAATCAATACTACCGTGGTTCTTGATTCCACCGACATTCCATTTGCTAAAGAACTTTATACCGATACGCTGCAGGACAATGATAAAATCATAAGCATCAACGGCAAAGATATAACTCCTGCGTTAACTGGTGGTTATAAAGTATATGAAACAATTGAAAGTAGTCCCGGACAAAAAGTGGCACTCAAAGTTGAGCGCGACGGCAAAGTTCTGGACTTCGACCTTCCGGTTCTCGGTACCGGTACTTATGATTTCGGCTACCGCGTTTCCATAGGAATCAAAGCTGTAGTCCCTAATTCACCGGCAGAGAAATCCGGACTTCAGGCCGGTGATCTGATCACTTCTATCGAGGTTGACGGCAAGGATTACCCGCTGCTCAGTTCCTCAGGATTTATTACTGCCATCACCTCACAGGCATTTCTGCCGGTTGAGGTCGGCTATACCCGCGATGGCAAGACCCTAAGCAGTAAAATCAAACCGGTTTTCATGGGCTGGGATACCGAAATAAGCCGCACTGCAGACAGTTTTCTCGGTGTCGGTGTTGAAGGTTATCAGGTAAATAAAGTGCTTCAGGAAGATTCTCCGTTGAAAGTAGGCGACATTATCACCAGTATAAATGGTCGTGATGTCAAGGATTTCACCAGTCTTCAGCGAGCGGTCACCAGTTCCTGTACCTCTCCTATCGTAATCAATACCAGCAGAAAACAGGGCATAACCATAGCACCTGAAATCTCTCTGGATACCGCAACCGCCCAGATCGGCATTATTATGGAGCCGCTGCCAACAGTACATAAAGTGCTAAAGGACAGTGAAGCCAGTAAATTTCTTACCCCCGGCAGCACTATCACCAGTGTACTTCTCAGCCCTGATCTGCAGCAGACTGCCGTAACCTGGCTGGACCGCAATCAGCAGCCGCAGCCAGTTCATATTTTCAAAACTCCAGAAACAAATATAGCCAGCGCTCAGAATTCAGAAATTTCCGGCTATCTTCCTTTCGGACTCAACATCGCCAAGATCAAGCAACCGGTAAAGAGTATCAGTACAGCCGCCGTAATGGCAGTTGATAAATCAATTGACATGTCAAAGACGATCTATCAGCTGCTGCACCGACTGATTGTCCATGATATTTCAGCCAATGCAATCTCCGGTCCGATCGGCATTCTGCGAATTATGAAGAGCGCGGCAGAAGGTGATGACGGCTTTATGAAGATCATCTCGCTGCTGGCACTGCTGAGTATAAATCTGGCAGTTGTCAATCTGCTGCCATTCCCGGTTCTGGACGGAGGACATCTGGTCTTTATCATTTATGAATGGATAACCAGAAGACCCCCAAGTGAAAAGTTCCGTATCGCCTCACAGTATTTCGGAGCTATCTGCCTCTTTTCACTGATGATATATGTTACCTTCAACGATGTTATCAAGTGGATTTCCGGATCCTGAATATTCTGCGACATTGAGAACAAATATGAGAAAAGAACTCATTGTCAACGCTGATGATCTCGGACTTACCGATAAAGTAAGTCTGGGAATAGAAAAGAGTTACCTACAGGGGATCGTCAGCTCAACCAGCATAATGGCAAATACCCCGGGGTTTTCCGAAGGAGTTCAGGTTGCACTGCGTAATCCCGGACTGGGTGTAGGCATACACCTCAATATTATCCGGGGCTGGCCACTCGGCGAAATAGAAGAGATCCATCCGCTTCTGGATAATGACGGCAGATTTATCAGCAACATGTTTCACATCGGCAGACTGGCTGCTAACCGGGACTTTCTGAAAGCTGCAGAAATAGAGTATCGCCTCCAGATAGAGCGGGTACTCGACAGCGGCATAAAACCGGATCACCTCGATTTCGAAAAACACCACGGCATCTGGAAAAACCTTTATAAACTTGGTGAACAACTGGCGACAGAGTACAAACTGGCACTGCGCTCATACCATGAGCCACTCCTGTTTGTGCTGCAGAATCTGCCTTTTCCGGGTTATGGAAAAATCTGGAAAGCACTGCATCTGAAATGTTACGAAACGGTTTTCCACCGTAACCCTACCGTCCCTGCCCCGGATTATTTCTTCGGTCAGACACATATAGGCAGAATAAACCGGGATTTTCTGCTCTCACTGCTCGCGAAGCTGCCGGAGGGAGTCTCAGAAATCATGACTCATCCGGGATACAATATCCCGGAAAATTTCCTGCAGTCTGAAACTGGAAGTTCCTGGATAAATACTCTACGGGAAGCAGAATTAGCAGCCCTCTGCGATCCCGAAGTCAGAGATAAACTCCATAATTTCGGAATAAAATTAACCACCTTCCGAGAAGGTTTGCTATGCATATGACACATATATATATTGTTAACCATCTATGATATAAGGAGATAATAATGGCAATGTATCCGTTGTTCGATCCGCTGTACCTAATGATAATAATTCCTACAGTCTTTCTGTCTATCTGGGCTCAGGCAAAGGTTAAAGGCGCCTACACCAAGTGGAGCAAGGTGCAGAACCGCCGCGGTATGCGCGGAGCTGACGCTGCCAGGGACATGCTCAGTCGTGAGGGTATCCATGATGTGAAAATTGAGATGATCCGGGGCTGGCTCAGTGACCACTATGATCCCAGCACCAAGACCCTGCGCCTCTCACCCGAAGTTTACAACGGCAGCAGCATTGCTTCAGTAGGTATCGCCTGTCATGAAGCCGGACATGCCCTGCAGCATGCACACCACTACGCATTTCTCGGTCTCAGAAGCATGCTGGTACCGGCGGCAAACATTGGCAGCAAACTTTCATGGATTGTTATCTTTGCCGGAATACTCCTGAATATCATGGGTCTGGCCAAAATCGGTGTCGTTCTATTCGGATTTGTTGTACTCTTCCAGCTTGTTACCCTGCCGGTTGAAATAAATGCCTCTTCCCGTGCCAAGCACGCTCTGGTCTTCAACGGGGTTCTCAGTGACAGCTATGAAATAGAAGGTGTCAATAATGTTCTTGATGCCGCTGCCATGACCTATGTCGCTGCCACTATCGCCGCGCTTGGGCAGTTTCTGTATTATGCACTACGGGTCTTTGGTGGGAATAACCGCGACTGACCTGGTGAAAACGCTATAAACCAAACTTAAATTTTAGATGCATCCATAAATCTGAATTGCAGCTTAGAGACACGAAAGGATTCTGATGAAGCTCACCGCCGATCTGCACAGCCACTCCGGACACGCCGGTGGAGTAGGAATGATTTCGCTTGACGGTATTGCCCGGACCATGAAACTCAAGGGAATTGATGTTTTTGGCAGCGGTGACTGTCTCCAACCAGACTGGAATCAATTCCTGCAGCAGGAACTTACCGAAGCCGAACCCGGACTCTTCAGAATACAGGAGAGTGATTCAGCCCGGTTTCTACTCCAGACCGAGGTTATTTTCACCGCTCCGGCTCCACTGGGCGGCAGAAAGACAGTTCATACCATCCTCCTCTTCCCTGATTTTACAACCACCATGCAGAGTATGAAACTTCTGGCGAGTTGGGAGGTCAAGCTGAATATGGGGCGTCCATTCGTTAAATGTAATGCTGCGGACGAAGTCAGCAGCAGGCTCTACTCACTGCTGGAGATCTCAGACAGGATTATGGTCATTCCCGCTCATGTCCTGACACCGCAGGGAATCTACGGCCCGGAACGTCCTGTTACCTTCCTTCATGAATTTTACGGTGATTTCGCGAGAGAAATATACGCCGTCGAGACCGGACTCTCAGCAGACCCGGAGATACTCGCCCTCATCCCGGAACTGGACGACCGCACCCTTATCTCCAACTCAGACTGCCACAGTGCCGCCCTCAACCGTATTGGCCGGGAATACACCGCCCTTGATATCGCGGAAAAAAGTTACAACGGCATAACTGACGCCATAAAAAACCACAAAATTACGTATACCGCCGAATTCACCCCAGCTGAAGGCCGCTACTTTCTAACCGGTCACCGCGCTGGCAAGCGTGGTCATAAAGCCGGTGAATACTGCTATTTTTCACCGGATAAATCACCCGCTTTCTGTCCGATATGCGCCAAACCACTGGTAGAAGGAGTTCTGGAACGGGCGCTTCACCTCTCACAACTGCAGGGAGAAGCAAGAACACTCGATACTATCACCCCCAGACAGAAATACCTGACTCTGATACCGCTAACCGAGGTTATCGCAGCAGGTTTTGCTGTCAAAAATTCATCATCACAAAAGGTGCTTGCAGAGTTTGACAAAATAATTAAAATTACCGGTACCGAGGAAAAACTCTGGAATCTGGAGTTCCCTGTGATTCAGGAAAAAATCGGTGAGGTGATTGCCGACTCTACTTTAGAGGCGATAAAAGCCATTATTAACGGAAATTATGCATTCAGTCCATTGGGTTACGACGGCGAATACGGCACCTTAAAACTCGGCGAAAAAGCGGAATGGTTCGGACAGGAAGTAATCCACGGTGGTACAAAAGGTTTATTTTAACAATTAAAATCAGGAGCAGCGACAATCATGAATAAGTATGTCAGAATAGGTTTTTTTCCCATCATGATACTGGCAGGTATCTTCACAGTCACCATGTGCAGCCTGATCACAGCTCCGATCGCATTCTACCACTGGCTGAAAGAACGCCGGCTGGCACCGCAAGATCTTGCAAATGCTGAAAAATATATCACTGAATTCCACGCCAACCTCAACGAAAAAACCCGTAACTCCTGATTCAGCACATACGCCGATGCAGTTTTATCCCGGATAACTCCGCAATCTGCTCCATAATCAGCCGTGAAAGCTCTGCAATCAGTATTTCCCGTTCCGCCTTCTCTGCAGTATGATATAAGCGGCTCATCGCCGTAGTATCAATCAGTCTGCCGTAATTAATCTGGGCACGGGCTTTGAAATTAAATTTCTGCCCCGGTGCATAGATCTCCCTGGTTCCGCGTAGCCCGACCGGCAGAACCGGCGCTCCACTTTCCAAGGCCAGCAGAGCCGCACCAGGTCTGGGCAGTCGTAAATTCACCCCGTTATTCAGGTGACCTTCCGGAAAGATCATTACCTGCTCGCCCTTCTCTAAATACGCCAGAGCCAGCCCGAACATTCTGGCAATACTCTCCTTATTCTGCCGATTTACCGGAATACATTTGCCGCAGCGAAGAATATATCCGAAAAAATCCTCACGGAACGACTCCTCCTGCACCACCGTATGACATGGAGAGAGACGTGTCGTATTTATCAGCGCTGTTATCATCACCCCGTCAATCAAACTGGAATGATTTGGAGCTATAATAACTGCGCCGCGCCGCGGCAATCGGTCTCTACCGCTGATCTTGCTTACCAGCCAGCGTATGCTGAGGTAGCTACCAGAACGTACAAGCGGAAAGCATTTTATCATTTACAAAAGATCCTTTATTTCACTATCGGTTATCCTGTATCCTTCACCACAGAAGTGGCAGTTGACATCCTGCCCCTTTCCTTCATTGGCTATCTCCTGGAGTTCAACCTTATCCAGTGACTCCAGCATCTTCAGTACCCGCTCACGCGAGCAATCACAGGCAAAACCAAATTCGCTAACCCCGGTTATATCCAGATCAGGAAGAGCAAGAAAATGCTTGAGTTTCTCCCAGTTATAATCCCCGATAAGGAAATCATAGACCTCCTTACGATCGAAGCTCTCAAGAACAGGTATAAAATCCGCCGGGCTGCCATCCGGCATTCTCTCGGCAATCAAGGCAACCACCTTACTAATATAATTATCTTTCAGCCCGGCATATATCTCTACCGCTGTCGGACGCTGCAACGTTTCATTATAATAACGCGCCAGTGCTGCGCGAATACTTGCCGGCTTGAGTCGATATACCGAATTGGCAATGACCTTACTCTCATTAGACTGCAGAATGCAGAAGCGACCTTCCGAGACCAGCACATCTTCGATCTGCAGATTATCTTTATCGTCGAGTTCATTTATAATCTTAATATTGGTATACCCCCGCAACCCACCGGTAGCCGAAGCTTCAAAAACACCTCCCTGTACTGCGTCATCGGTGATAAGCTGCATACTTATTTTCTCATCCTCACCGGCAATATTACTGGCCATAGCCGCCACCGCCGCCATGCCATGCCCGAGAACTAGAGCAGCCGCCGGACCCGAGAGATGCCTTCTCTCAAGTGTCTGGACGGACTCGGTCACGTCAACAAAGGTTACCGCTATCTTACTCTTGTCACTCAACGCTGCTATCGCACTATCCACTTTAAACTCCCTGTTCAGTATGTTAATCAAATAGATTACCACTCTGTTTCATTATATGGATATAACTGTTTTCTTCCATAACGATTTTAACCCTCCGGCCTTTTTTTACTGCAAAATCTCATAATCCAATACTTGAAGACATATAACGCCCATATGATCAGAAAAGCTACTATCTCCGGCTCTCAGAAGATGTTAAAAAACTGCTAGCTCCTTTATTACATGGGATAAAATACTATAATATTTGCAGAGGTCTGCAATTAATATCGTTATCCAGCCGGTATGCGTAATACCCGGCAAGACAGCTCGATAAAACTTGATTAAACAAATATTTTTTACTGCACAATATTATTATTACCAGAAAAGGAGGCAGATAGATGCCTGAAAACTTCACTCTGAAATGCATTCCAACCGGTCCGTTCGATGTCAACACCTATATCATCACCTCAGACAGTGACAATATTATTATTGATCCCGGAGGCAATGTTGAAGATATTCTAAGTTGTATTGATCAGGACAAGAAGACCCTCATTCTCCTGACCCACTCACATTTCGACCATCTCGGAGGCTTGAATGAACTGCTCGCCGCTCTTCCCGCCGGAACTGAATATCTGGCTCATGCCGAGTGTGCAGCCCGGGCCAGTGATCCTGAACTAAATCTGAGCCGAATGATTCTAGGCAAGCCCTATACTGCTGTAGCTGCAACCAAAACCCTCAGCGACAAAGAAGAATTTAGCGCCGCCGGAACCAAAATCATCTCCCTGCACGTACCTGGTCACGCGCCGGGACATCTCTGTTTTTATCTGCCGGAAAAGTCTCTGCTCTTCAGTGGTGACACCCTCTTCAACCACAGCATAGGCAGAAGCGACCTTCCGGGAGGAGATGGCTGGGAACTGATGGAAAACTGCCGGGAACTGCTGAGAACCCTCCCTGAAGAGACCATTGTCCACCCGGGTCACGGCCCGGCTACCACTATTGGACAGGAAAAGTCAAATCCTTTCCTTTAGACTTACAGTTTAAATAATATTCGACCAGCAATAACGTGCTTTCCTGCCAACAAAAACAGCCTTTGCGGCAGGGAAGCGACAATAAATACTAGCACTATATAACCAGAAGCCACTAACAATCATATACCCATAAGACTCATTATCACACCACGCAGTAAACTCACAACATATTATTTCAAAAGAAATTACTTAATCTTATAAAAACAGCACATCTATCTTAAACGAATGCTTTCTATAGCATATTTTTTATTTGACTCAAGCCAATAAAATAATATAGTTTCTCATAAAAATATGTATCTGCTTATAAAAATTTAGTACGGGAGAAAACAGTAGCGACGGCAACCAGTTAATTATTAAAAATCAAGAAAGAGAGCTGATTACAGATTATGAGTACAGTAAGTGAAGAGAACAGAATAGAAATTGACTGCCTGATTACCGGAAAACTCAAGGTCAACACCTTTCTGATAACCAGCGGCACCAGCGCTGTAGTTATCGATCCCGGCGGCGATCCGGAAACAATAATTACTGCGGTCAAAGACTACCCCCATATTTTATTACTGCTCACCCACTGTCATTATGATCACAGTGGCGCAGTCAATGAAGTATACAATGCTCTGCCGCAAGCTGTATTCGCAGCTCATGACAAATGCCTTGCAGCCGGGCGCGATCCAATCAAAAATCTCAGCCGTTTTCTAATGAATACAACCTACAGTATCAACCTTGATCCGGATTTCCAACTCCAGAATAACCAGCGGTTTAATTTCAATGAAATACAAATGATCCCGCTGCACAGTACTGGCCATAGCCAGGGTCATCTCTGTTATTTTATGCCTGAAGAGCGTCTACTGTTTTGCGGAGACCTGCTCACCGCCGAAGATATAGGCCGGCATGATGTTCCCGGGAGCAGTCTGACACATATGATAGAAGACTGTAAAGAGCTGCTGGCAATTATTCCGGCAGATACCCTGATTTATCCGGGGCATGGAGAACCGATATCTGCAGAGCGGGTTAAGCACACCAACCCGCACCTGCAGAATTTCTACCGCTGATACTTCACCCAGGCAAAGAATCTCCTGTACTATCCCAGAGTAAGCGAGAAACACCGGCAGCTGAATACTACCTGCAGTTGCCGGTATTTTTTTAACCCCTGAAATTACTGAATAACGCCAGCTTTATTCTTAACCGTTACCTATCGCAGCATCCCGGGGTTTATTGTATACTTATTATTTTTTTGCACATACTGCCGACACACATATTTCACACACACTTAGCTATAAAAATAAGTAAAAAAAATGCCTGCGGCCATAACCGCAGGCATAAAACCTGACACATGCGAATTTACAGCTTAAAACTCTTCAAAGTCCATCTCAGCACTCTGCTCAACCCCGCCCGGCCAGAGATTATCCTGATATTCACGGTCTACATACTCCATATTACCGGAGATAGCCGCTTCAGAATGCCCTGCTCCCGGGATCTCGATATCATCAAGAGCAACATTGTTAAACTGACCACCCGCACCGGCCATAGTCATGATATCATTATCCAGATTGGTCTCATGAATAGGTGCAAAAGGCTGATTTACCGGTTCATCCTTCTGTGAGAGCTGTGGCAGCTTCTTGAAAGCAGGAGCTGGAGCATCAACTTCAACTATCTGCTTCTGACCGGCTTGCGGCACACATAATCCGTCTTTACAAGCCAGCTCTTTAGACTTATCCTTACAACCAGTAGCGGAAAACACCATTACTAAAAGCGCTATAGCGCTCAAAATTTTAATACTCATAATATCCCCTTATATCCTGATTAACCTGATAGTTACACAAAGTATTTCAATTATCTTCGTATAACTTATCGGATATAAGTTGATATTTTCTCTACCTAAAATTTAAAAAATAACCGAATTGCAATGCTTCAAGTATTTTTTTTCCAGACAATGTTTATAGCCTCTTCAATGCGTGAGGGATCAATAAGCGGAATAAGCTCACTATCATTACGGTATACCTTGCTGGTAAGATACTCCGACATATCAAATTTATCATCACTGGCAGTAATATTCTTAGTATCCCAGTTCTCAATACTGTCACTATTGACACTGAGAATTTCACAGGCATCATCAACATACATTCCCAGAGCCTGCCCGACACTATCCTTCAGAAACAGTACCAGCCCGTTTGTTCCCTCCCGTTCTTTTTTCCCCGAGAGCAGACTTTTAAAAGAAATAAGCTGATAGATATCACCCCGCACATTGAGATAACCCATTACGGAATGCTGTGCATGCGGAACCGGACAGAGAGAATCAGTCAGCTCACCCACCTCCCGGATAGCGGCAATATCTATACCCCATTTTCTTCCGGCACAGCAAAAAAAGTAATAATTATGATTTATGATTTCCAAACTATTCATTGACAGCACTCTCTATAATAATTCTGTTTTAAATCCCGGTTAATTCAATCTGAATATTTTTTTGATTGAATCATGAAACTCCTCCCGATTCAGTTTTGCCAGATACGTATCATAGCCGGCATCAAGGCATTTCTTTTTGTCCTCCTCAGTATTGAGGGAGGTTAGCGAGATCGCCGGCATATGCTTCAATTTATCACTGTTGCGCACCTCACGTATAAGTTCGAGTCCGTTCATAACCGGCATCTCAATATCTGAAAGCAGAAGATCATAATCCGACTTACTCAGCATCTCAAGCGCTTCCCTGCCATTGACTGCCGTATCAACAATCATGGCATCACTGACCAGATAACTCTTGACCAGTTGCCTGAAAAACGGGGTATCCTCAGCCACCAATACGCGTTTGGGCTCTGGTAAACGGTGCTTGTCAAAGGTCAGACCACTGGTATCAGCCCCTAACGCCTTCTCGCAGACATAATAAATATCCGGATAAATTGTAAGCTCCTTACCCAGCAGTGAAGTACCGAGAATACCCTCTTTTTTGAGCATTGAATCCTGAAAATCAATGAGCGCGTCCTGAATACCGTGTATCTGCGAAGCAACAATGCCACAACTGTAACTGCCGTAACGCGGCATTATCAGATATTGTTCACCGTCTATTTTCTTTTCACGATAACCGAAAATCTTACCCAGCCGCGCCAGAGTTATCGACTTATTACCGATCATCACAAACTCCTTGCCGCCGAGTTCATTGATATCGTCAGAATTTATCGTATAGATACGCCTGATAAATGATAACGCCAGTGCAAACTTATCGCGGGAGCCGGCAGAGAATGAAAGCACTTTCTGAGTTGACTCCGAATGAATAAGACACTCCTCGTCTGCATGATCACGCTCAATATATCTGATCTCACTCAGCGCATGCTTGGCTATACCGTCGATATCAAGAATAAGTGCAACCGAACCATCACCCATGATTGTAGAACCAAGAAAGATCTTGATACCACTCTGCGCGGAATGCAGTGGTTTTACCACAATCTCCTCGGTCTCCAAAGCCCGGTCAATAATCAGACCAAACCGCTTCTGTCCAATACGTACGACCGCAATATCCAGCATCTGGGCTTCTCTATCGGTCTCAATAACCTCAGCTGCAGAGTCTGAATCATGATACTTACGGGTTATTTCCTCACGTTTTCTGGAATCAAAAGGCTCTGCCGCGGCAAATACCTCACTGAGGCGCACCAGCTGGAGCAGACTGTTATGGTAATTCAGCACTTCCTGCCCGTTTACCGCCTTGATGCGCGCTACAACATCTTCACCCACCAGATTTATCACCTCTTCCAGATTAATACGGGGTATCAGATACTTATTTTTACCTTCCGCTATCACCAGACTCTGAATAATTGCCAGAGTAAGCGGTAAATTAAGCATAAAGGTTGTTCCCAACCCAATCTCGGATTTAATTTCAAAGCTTCCGCCGAGTTTTTCGATTGCTGACTTGACAACATCCATACCCACACCCCGGCCGGAAATATTACTTATCGATTCAGCGGTAGAGAACCCGGGGAGCATGATCAGCGCTATCTTGTCCTGATCGCTCATATTTCCCAGCTCCTTATCACTGACAATACCTTTTTTAAGCGCAATAGAAGCTATTTTATGCGGATCAATACCATTACCGTCATCACTTATGGCAATCGATATATGTCCGCTCTCCTGCTGAGCGACTACCCGTACAAGACCGGTCTCATTCTTGCCAGCAGCTATTCTATCCTCAGGCATTTCAACTCCATGATCGCAGCTGTTTCTGAGCAGATGCGTCAGCGGATCAACAATAGACTCAAGAATAGTCTTATCGACTTCAACCTCCCGTCCGATAATTTCAAGCTTGATCTTCTTGCCCAGAGTCTGCGAAATATCCCGCACAATACGGGGTAGGCGGGATAATACCTTATCAAGTGGCTGCATACGGGTACGTAGAATAGAGGTCTGCAGTTCGGTGGTGATTGTATCCAGACGTGAGGATATATCCCGAGCCTTGTGATCGCCGGTCTCACTGGCCCAGCGCAGATGCTGGTTGCGCACCAGTACCAATTCTCCAGCCAGTGACATCAGTTCGCCAAGGAGAGCAACCGGAACCCTGACACTGGACTCCATCGGCTTAACAATCTTATTCTCACCCGCTCCATTCTTCTTAACCAGCGGCTGTGCTTTTTTAACAGGAGTCTGCTTACGTGCTATCACCGCTTTTTTCTCCGGTACTGCCGCAGCTTCACTATTCAGTCCTTCAATACACACCTCATAACCATCCAGCGCGAGCAGCAGCAGATCCTTCTCAAGAACGGTCTCAAGTACAAATTCACATTTATTACCGTTATCAACATCACCAAATTTGACCACATTTCCCAATACCTGCAGCTCCGCCAGAACAGATTTATCGACCGCCAGAATTCTAAACCTAAATATACCGCCACTGGACGACTGCTCTTCAACAGCTGCTGAAGTTTTCACGGGGGCAGCGGGCTTACCCGCTCCAAACCTGGAAACATATTTATCCAGACGGGAAATAATATCATCAACATCAATTCTATCGGAAGCCTCAAGCTCTTCAAAAAGCTTGGTAAGTGCATCATGAGCATCGAAGAGCAGATTTGCGCACTCGACTCCCGGACAACTCGGCATTTCCCGAAGTTCTCCCAGAATATTCTCCATAGCGTGAGTTACAGAATTTATATTATTAAATCCCAAAAACCCTGCTGCGCCCTTGAGTGAATGAGCCGCTCTAAAGGCGGAGTTCAGACGTTCCCGCAGCTCTTCCTCCTGAGCTACCGGATCTTCTATCCCTTCCAGCGCCACCAGTTCTTTTTCAATTGCTTCCAGATGCTCTTCGGATTCTAATCTGAAACTTTCTATTAATTCTTCATCAGCCATGATACTTCTCCATAATAACTTTATGGTTTATTATTAAAAACCATTTAGAATGGACGCAGGACATGTGCACTCCATTCCAGACCTTCATATTCACGATAACCTTTTGTCTTGGTTGAACCTATAATATACTGCTTGGAATTAATCTCAATTATTGTTGAATTTGATTCCCCGGTCCGCAATTTATTACAGATATAGGCTACCTTTTCATGGCGTTGACCCACAGGGAACGCCTCCTGATCTGTACTCTCGATTATCTCGCCATTCTTATTGGTATAAAAAGCCACGCTACCCTTGATCTTACCGCCCTCACTGTTTCTAGGCAGGCATTTCTGCAACATCATTCCAGCTTCAGTATCCCAGTCAAAAAGAATTCCAAGCACCCCGATCGCATCCGCTTCAGTCCCGGCAACCCGCACACCTGAAGAGTAAACCAAACTCCGGTTCTTTGTCGGTTCAAGTTCGGAATCCTGGACATCAGCAACCGCATACTCGGTATTATTCTGAGTCTGCATTCCTTTCTCAAACCATTCATGTGCCGATACATTCACATGCTTTATACCGCCAAGCAGTGACGGACTGGAGCAGGCCAGAATAGTTCCGGAAGCATCCACCAGAATCAGATTGCGATACATGGTATAGCTGCCGTTAATTACTTTCAAACGCTGACCGGCATCCTTGGCGCTCTGCTCAGAAGGTTCCCGTAGTGCATCAATAAGATATTTATCGGTTGACCACCATCTGATATCGGCCGAACGTTCAAAGAGATTTCTATCAATAAGATCTATCGCCTGCTTACTGAAGAGTTCAAGCGTCTGAAAATTAAGATTGAGCTCATCTATCGCCATCTCCTGCAACAGATCCTCCATACAGCTGGTAGCAAAGTCACCGGTCTTGGTTATCTGCTCAAAAATCGGGCTCAACGCCTGCCCTTTATTACCCAGTTCAGCTGCAAAAAGCATACCGTTGGTAGATATCAGCTGCATCGCTCTCTTATCATGCTCCACCTTTACATATGTCTTCTTATTAATTTCAGGGATAATACATGAATTAAGCAAAGCCGGTATATCGACATTCTCAGCCGAACTTTTACTGTTTCTGCTGAAGATAAAACGCCGTGGCAGAATAACATGCGAACTCCAGCCTAGTCCCCGATAATCCAGATAACCATCGGTTTTAGCAGTGAAGAGTGCCGCATCCTGACCGTTATAATAACCGTAGCTGCTGGTGGTTTCACCGGCTCCCAGCTTCAGGTGCGAACTGGGGATGTGAGTTTTTGATCCGACATCGTAGTTATCCTCATCACTGCTGGCAATAATAAATCCTTTGCTGTTACTGAAAAAACTGCACCAGCCTTCCTCAATAACCCCGGAAGTCTTGGGAATGTAATCCGCAAGTATGATACCCGCCTCATCCTGAAAATCAAAGAAGATCCCCATAGCGCCAATCGCCTCATTATTCTCCTGTCCATTGACCCGAACTGCGGTGGAATAGATCAGAGAATTCTGCTCTTCAACCGCTGAAGGAGCGAAATGCTGCGCATAGTATTCGGTACCGTCTGCCGTCTGCATAGCCTTTTCAAACCATTTCTCGTCAGCAATATTCAGACCCTGCACCTTACTGCGACGATCACGGTTGGAGGTAGCTATTATATTACCCTCATTATCACAGATAACCAGATCCCGGTAGAGTGTATAAGAGCGGTTAATGGTTTCCAGACGCTCATTGGCATACTCTATCTCTGTATGTAGAATTCTGATATCCTCAAGCACTCGTGACTGCAGATCCAGTATATTCTTTTCCTCATTATGCCCGGAGAAAACACTCTGCAAAACCCCGCAGGCTTCACTGAATTTTTCATATTTTTTCGCATCAAAGAGCAGATCCAGACTCTCAATCATAGTGGCAAAATCGGCCATAATCACCAGCTTCTTATCGATCGCAGCCAGCTTCTTCAACTTGGAGGAAGCAAGACTTTCAAAAAAACTCTGTTTTTGCCGTAGCAGCTTCTTGGCTTCCTTTTCCAGCATCGCAGTATAGCTGACGGTCAGCTGATGCAGATTCTTCAGATTAGTCCGATCTTTATTGAACCTCTCAATACAATTACTGAAAGCGATTTCCAAAGCCCACCAGCGCACATCACAGCTGCGTTCAAGCAAATTACGATCCATCAGATTTATCTTGACGTAGGCTACTGTCGACTGAATCATTTTATGAAACGCATCTTTGGATTGATAAAACTGGGCAAAAAGATTCTTGGTCCCCTCCAGAAGCTCACCACGGAAACGCTCCACCCGCTCCATCAGCTCTTTGATCGTCTCCTGCTCAGCAATATTACGACTGATCTCAGCAGCAAGACATTTACCCTGATTACAGACCGGCAGAATAACATTCAATTCATTTACAATCTGCTCGTAAAACTCTCTGTGCTCATATGCCACCACAGGATCAAATATGCTGAACTTGCTTTTAACCGTATCATTCATAACAGACACCTTTATCTATACTTCCTTAAATGTAAGAAACTCCCGAACAATATATACCTATACAATTGCCATGCCAAAATAGACATTTATTTATCAAATATTTTAACATCTTATGCATAAAAACAATACATGGTTTTATCTTATTATATGACAACAATCAAAAACGCTTAAAAATACATATAAGTATTTAATGTTGACAATTTTGACGTTTTGCAAATAATGATTACTTTTTTTAATTATTTATTACCAATAATAAGCAAAGACCCAAATCATTCTCAACTTTAGCATATTATTCATTATAACCCGAACCTTATTAAACAAAAAAAACACTCTGCAGCATAACTCAGAGTGCATAATATAATTCAATTATAACAAAACTTCTGCTTACTAAATGTATTCTAAGTGCAAAACAAAATAAACAGCAATTTATTAATAAATTATATTAACTTTACGTATATGATTTTACATATTTTATATAATACCTTCAAAGTATGCATGTATTGTTAATATTATATTAAAAATTTATTAATTATAAGAATTATCCCAAAAAAAACTCTAGACTAAATTGAGTGCCAAATCTACAATATCAGGAACTGTAAGAATAATCATTACCAACCTTTAGCGCAATGTCCTTGACAATAACCGCTATTTTTTCCCGCTTATCCTCTGTCAGTGCTTCAGCACCGGCAGTAATACCAATTGCCCCGACGACTTCACCATTCCGACCCCGGATTGGCGCAGCCAGACATCTCACCCCTTCACGAAGTTCCTCATCATCAAAGCCGTAGCCATTCTTTCTCGTCTCTTCAATATCATCCAGTACCTCCTGCAGCGAGGTTGACGTCTTAGCTGTATAGCTCACAAACTCCTTATTGCGATAAAATTCTGCCACATCAGCAATCATATAAGCCAGAAAAACCTTACCGGTTGAACTATAATACAACTCCACCATCGTTCCACTGCGTGAAGCTACTCGCAACGGATTCGGACTGTCACACACATCAATAAGCAAAGATCTGTCACCGGACAGCACCGCTATATGAGCTGTCTGCTGGGTTGCTTCGGAAAGTTTTTTGAGATACGGAGAAGCCACCTTACGCAGACTGGTCTTTTCCAGTGCCTCCAACGCTATACGCACCAGCTTCTTACCAAGAACATACTCATTACCCTGTTGCGAAACAAAATCTTCCGATTCCAGTGTTTTCAAAATACGTAAAACCGAAGTTCTGGGCATCCCAAGCTCCTTGGCGATCTCCGATATAGTATAACCCCGCTTATTTTCAGCAATAAACTCGATAATCTGACAAGACTTCTTCAAATTCGGAATAATATATTTTGTGCTATCTCCCATTATTTCAGAATCCTCTTCAATATAATTTCTCAACAGTTTTAACAATAGCAGTACCGGCAAGTTTCCTGCTATCCATTATATGATTCCCAGTTATGGTATAAATACTATATAAAATAAAACTTGACAAAGCCAAGCCATAGTGTAAACTGTTTATATATAAACATTATAGTTCATATTTGAAACAGACTCTATTTCAGTATACAATCAAAATTTCAATTGAGCAAATTTTTTTCTGATTAATTATGCCATATGGGAGTATAAAAATGAATACGCGTTATACCACTGACAATATCCGTTATCGCAGCATGACACAGCAGGAGCTGAGGGACAATTTTCTGATCCCTGATATCTTCAAACCCGGTGAGATCAATCTTACCTACTGTGAATGCGAGCGCTCGATTGTCGGCGGTGCAGTACCTACAACCTCAGCTCTGGAGCTGGTTGGAGGGAAACAACTCGGTTCTGACTACTTTGCCGAACGCCGGGAAATAGGCATACTCAATATCTCCGGCTCTGGAACGGTTACAGTAGATGGAATCGCATATGCTATGGGAAAATATGATTGCCTGTACATTGGAAAAGGCAGCAAGGAAATTAAAATTGCCAGTGCCGATGCCGCAAATCCCGCATACTTCTACATCCTCAGTTATCCGGCACATACCGCCTACCCTACAACGCTGGTAAAGCTTGAGGATACAGCAGCGGTAAATCTCGGTTCCCAGAAGGACTGTAACGTCCGGACAATTCATAAATATATCCACCCTGACGGTGTAAAAAGCTGCCAGCTGGTAATGGGTGTCACTATTCTTGCCGAAGGCAGCGTCTGGAACACCATGCCGTGCCACACCCATCAGCGCCGTACTGAAGTATACCTCTATCTCGAGGTTCCTGAAGATGCAGTCGTCTTCCATTATCTTGGTGAAGCTGACAGCACCAGACATGTTATCACCAGAAACAACCAGGCCGTTCTTTCTCCACTCTGGTCAATACACGCCGGAGTCGGAACCTGCGCCTATACCTTCTGCTGGGGCATGGGTGGCGAAAACCAGGTATTCTCCGATATGGATCATCTCGGAATGGATGAATTGATGTAAATAATACCAATTGATTATTCCGGGTATAATATAATTCAAATATTAATCCCGCTTTTACACATGACAAATAAGATCAAATTAAAGGAGCAGATCAGCAGTGATCTGCTCCTTTAATGATTACTGATTCAGACAGTTAAAATCAAGACTCAGGAAAAAAGGTGATAAATGCCGGCTGCTCAATTTCATTACTTACCGAATCACTGCGTGGCACCTCATAATAATCACGGGCAGGACTGTACCCGGGATTTGAAAACACGGTAAGCACCAGAAACATCGTACTTGTCAACAATGCAATTAACGCCAAAGTTCCTATTGCTGACTCTCTCATCATAAGTCCTCACATGACAACTCAAATCCGTAACCTCTACCTAATGCGTTACTATAACTCCTCAGAGAGTCAGCAGATAACTAACCGCCACACTCCCTGTATATATTGTATTGTTCCAAAAAAAAACAAATCATTCGTATAAAAATCAACATTACTTTTTATATACATAAAACAGCAGTATAACTTAAAAATTTACCGATAGCAGCTTGTCCGCAGTGACGTTCAGCTACAGAAAACATTATCCGGGCAAATACTTATACCATAAACATAACACCAGATTAAATCCGCATAATGCTGTAATCAAGTGCGGTCACGGCACCTCCACTCATAAACTAATAATTATTGAGACGTTGCATATACGCATTCCGCAGCCAATAAACCGGCATAAAATAAGGGGTAGATTTTCTGCCAAAAATCTACCCCCCGTTGCCCATTACCCCCATGTCGGGGATAAATATCAATTGTATTATATAGAACAAATTACTTTTCTAAAGCCTCAATCCCTACTTTACCATGAAGAGAAGATTTATAAAAGTACTATTTCTAGTAATTCGCAATATAACTTTCAAGACCTCTGATAAAGATACTAAAAGCAAGACTGCGATTAAGATAAAGGGATCCCGCTTCTGCCAAAGCAGAATCCCCCGTTGCCCATTGCTCTACAGAGAGAGCAAGATCATTTAAGTTTAATAATAATTACTGCAGAAGTGTCAGTGCATTCTGCGCCAGCTGGTTGGCCTGAGCCAGCATTGAAGTACCTGCCTGTACCATAACCTGATTCTTGGAGAATTCAGTTGATTCATACGCCATATCAGCATCACGGATATAACTCTCAGTCTTGGTGATGTTTTCAACCGCAACTGACAAGCTGTTAGCATTGGTCTCGAGCATATTGGCCTGGAAAGCACCGATATCAGCACGCAGATCAGAGACATCACTTATTGCCTGATCAATAATGGCCATAGCCTTTATCGGATCCTCAGTGAGACTGGCCAGACCACCGGCGAGCATATCGGTAACGGTCAGATATTTTTCTGACTCGACTGAAGAACCTTCAGTAAATGCATCACGGAAACGTACCTTGCCAAGCTGAACGGCAGTCATATCCTGAATAGAAAAGACGGTTCTTTCCTGATCACCGGCCCCCTCACCCAGCTGGAACTGCATACCGCCTGTCCAGTCTCCGAGGGTCTCGGTTGTACTCTTGAGCGCATGATTTACAAAATTATCGTCAGCATTATACATCTGACCGGCGCGAGATCCGAAAGCTCCGATATTATAACCGACAGTCGCTATAGTTGTACAGCCAAGTGTCCCCTCATTGAAGACAAGATCGGCAGCCGCATCAAGATTGGCCATAGATCCTTTAGTGCCGTCGAGTATAATCTGCTGTCCATTTACTGCAACCACCGCATCACTGCCGTAATCTGTACGTTCCGCACCTGAAAGTCCGGCATCCAGAAGATTAGCGCCATCACGCTCAGTATAATAGGTGAAGAGCGCGCCCTCACTCTGTTCAACCTTGATAAACTCATCAGACCCGTATTCCTGAGTAGAAAGGCGTACGCCCAGATTCTCAGAATTAATTACAGTTGTAAAATCCATATCATTGTCAATTGTGCTGAAATTGATGGTTCCATACAGACCGGAGGTCTCGCCGCCAGAACCGACCTGAATTCCATATACCCGCACCGCGCCACCGGCGGTCATACTCAGAGCATCACTCATGGCAACAAGGTCTTCATCACGCATTCTCTCGTCCTTATAGACGAATACCTGAGTTGCATCACCGTTGGTAGTGCTGGCATCACTGTCAAGATGAACCTTGAGATAGAGCTTACCGGTATCTGAAGTATTTTTTCCAAGATCAATACCACTCAGATATGAACCGCTCTGTACGAACATTGAAGTTGTGCCATCGGTTGAAGCTGCTTCTTCCAGCATTGAAAAATCAATACCGTCCTCAAGTGTATCCTGATCCTCCTGCATATACGCCAGCTGGATTGTTGAGGTCATGCCGGCGGTCATACCAGAAAGAGTAAGATTGAGATCACTCAAACCTGAATCATTAAGTGCAATCACATTCATGCTGCCGGCAGAAGTATCAGCCTTCGCCAGTTCCATAGTCATTGCTTCATCTTTATAGAGTTTGAGTGTGGAGTTGTTGACCATCTTGGCATAAATTCGACCATAACCGTCACAGTTTACGCCGGGTACAACTGCAGTTGGATCACCCACAGCAATAGCGGTGATACCACTGGTGGTTATTTCACCCAGATTTGTCCGGTTGAAGACATCAGCGGTACCGGAGACATGAGCTGTAGTAGTATTGATATCCATGGTTGCAGTGGAATTTACATCAACAGCGGTTGTGTTGCTGTCATAGATAAGATTGGCTTCAATACCGGTTGAATCGACAACGGAATTTACTGAACTTACAAGCTCACCCAGATGGATACCCTTTGAAAAAGCCATACTCCGGCTGCCGAGAGGACCGGTAAGAATAAAAGACTGATCCTTGCTGAGAGTATAATTATTATTCTCGGTATCACCCAGAACCGCCTGAACCACCTCGGTAGAAGGAGAATTCTCGGGAGTTATTTCAAAGTAACCCTTCTGTGCCTGGTTACCGTTTGGTGAAGCCACACCATTCTCAAGGTTAACCCCTGAAAAATTAATATTGAGCTTGAAATTATCACGTTTGAAGATCTGCTTGATGGTACTGAGGTTGGTATCGAGAAGTTTGTGATCATTGGAATCTGTAATCATAATAGAGCTGTCGAAGCTTAGCTCTTTACCACCATTGAGCAGAAACTGATCAGAGAATTTTGTAGTACGCGCAATACGGTCAAGAGTCTGGATGGAGCTGTCAACCTCTGCCTGATCCGCAGCAACCTGCTCAGGAGCGGTTACACCATTGTTCGCTGCATGTACAGCGAGCTGCTTCATCTTGTTGAGGACATTACTCATCTCACTCAAAGCACCTTCAGCAATACCTAGAACATTATTTGCTTCCTGAGTATTCTGAACGGCTCTGGTAAGACCATTGGTCTGTGCACGCAACTGCTCGGAAATGACCAACCCTGAAGGGTCATCTTTGGCAGTATTGATTTTATAGCCTGTAGACAGGCGTTGAAGTGAACCGCTCATATTGCGGTTATTAATGTCGAGATTACGCTGAGTGCTGAAAGCATTCAAGTTATGGGCAACGATCATAGCCATGGTGATTTCCTCCTTGAAACCTGAAACTGGCTGAATAAAATGTCGGTGACGTCCAAGTCACCATGAGTTCACATAAACAAAACGGCAGAACTCATACCGTGTCACTCACATTGATTGGCAGATCATATGCAAGCCGCTATCCTGTTATCCCGTTGGCAGACAGTCAAACAGAATTTTCACATCATAGGCACTTTTTCTCCATTTCAAGTCTTTAATCATCTAAAGCTCATAGTATTCAACCTACTAATCGGTAACCGGAAAAAAAACTTTATCATAAAATAATTTTTCAGTAAAATTATCCGGCAAAAATTGCAGCACTGCTTCAGGCAATTATTACTATTGCGCTGGTATTATTACAGATTGCTCTCAGCAATCCTCTTAATCTCTGAAAACTCCATACCGGTAATTTCTGCCGCTTTCTTACAGTCTTCAAACTCTGCCTTCTTGGAAACTATACGCCCTTTATACATTCCTAGTTTTACTTTTATTATCTGCCCCTCTACCCTTACCTCTTCCATCGCCCGTTCCAGAACGCTCCGGCCTATCTCCAGAATTCTCATACCCAGAGTCATACCACTACCAAATATTATATTCTCAATATGTGAACGATCTGAAGACCGCAGCAGTACAACCACCTCAAAACCGGCCCGGGATTTTTTCATAATTGCCGGCAACGCATAACTGTCAAGAACTCCGGCAGCACCTAATTTTTCCTGGAGCAGCCCAAGCTCCTCACCGGTCACATCATCAACGGCAAACCGCATCTCAATAATACGGTCAGTTACCACCGCAGTGGAAAGATCCTTGTTATAAACAATTGCCCGCACAGCGTTGACAACCCCGTCAAAATCCTTATCACCGGCACCATAGCCGACACCAACCACATTGCCTCCGACAAATTTATCATAAGTCTGGCATAAGACTCCAAGCAGAGCCGCACCGGTAGGAGTTAACAGCTCGGTCTCAATATTACCATTAAAAATCGGAATTGATTTCTTCTGAACAATTTTGAGTGTCGCCGGTGCCGGAACCGGCATCACCCCGTGAGCACAGCTGACGGTACCACTGCCGACTGCTACCTGACCGGCAGAGACATAATCAATCCCCAGACTCTCCAGTGCCAGCAATGAACCGATAACATCTATCAGCGTATCAATACCGCTCACTTCATGAAAATGCACCTCATCCTTGGAGACACCATGAATCTCCGCTTCCGCTTCCGCCAGAAGATTAAAAACTTCGGAAGCCTTATCTTTAACAAAACCGCTCAATGCCGGATTATCAAGCACCCGCAGCATATCCGCCAGATGACGATGCGCCCCGTGTGAATGGACCAAACCAGAATGATGATGCGTATGCCCGGCATGCGAATGCTCGGCTTTGGAGTTATCTATGACCTGGATTTTCTTCGCCATTATTCCGGAACGGACAACTTCTGAGACCTCAAGATCCCAATCCGTAAGTTCAAGTTTACGTAAAGAAGAAACAACATGCTCGAAATCAGCGCCACAGTCCACCAGAGCGCCAAAAATCATATCCCCGGCGGCACCGCAGGGGAGTTCAAAGTGTAATCGGCTCATATTTACCTTTCAGCAGAGACACAGAGATAACCGGTCAAAGTCTTTTTCCTTTGAGGATAGCCCAGGCCAGCCAGAACCCCAGACATAGAGCTGCAAGATATCCGCCACTCGCGATAATTGCAGAAATCGGCACCCCGGTAAGAAACGGAACCTCGACCTTATTGACAAGTTCCGCACCGGAGGCAAGTATAATTGAACTTCCAAGAAGAATGGCACTTATAAGCAAGCCCAGGGTTATTCTGTTACTAGCCCGCTCCAGCTGGGTACTTACTTCCTCCAGACCTTCGTGATGAAAAATAATTCTGGTCTTTCCGGCTCTGGCTTTACCCATAAGATCCCGCAGATCCTCGGGGGTACGTTTCAGAAGATTGAACAGACGGTAAAGATAAAAACCAAAAGACCAGGCCATATCCTTGGGATCGAAGAACTCAGGAACCGTCTTTTTAAGAAATGGCTTGATTGCAGTTGTAATATCATAATCCGGACAGACTTTGAGAATAACACCCTGAATAGTAATAAAACTCTTGGTCAGCAGTACAAAATCCCGCGGCAGAATCAAACCATTGCGCCGTGCAATAGTTATCGCTTCATTTATCGCCCGACCCAGATCAATCTTATCCATAGGCAGACCATAATACCGGGTGATAAAGGTAGCAAATTCGTTACGGAAATCCCGCATATTGGTATGTTCAGAAACCACCCCGATAGTCGAGAAAAAATCGGTGACAACATCTATATCACCACGACTCAGAGCGATAAGCATAATAATAAACTGCTTCTGCATATCGCCCGGTATCTGCCCGACCTGCCCATAATCAATAATGGCAAGACGACCGTCTTCCAGTACAAATATATTCCCCGGATGCGGATCCGAATGGAAAAACCCGTAACGGAAATACTGTTTCATAAAGCATTCTGTAAGCTTTGACGCTATCTTCTCCCCTGCTTCATGATTCGGCGCTTTGTAGGTAGTAAGAGAGCTTCCCTGCATCTCTTCAAGCACCAGCGTGCTGTGTGTAACATAATCCCAGAAGACCTTGGGCGCAACGATACTTTTATCATCGGAGAGCTGTTCGGAAAACTTCTCGGTAAATGCCCCCTCGGTTACAAAATCCAGCTCCCGCTGCATACTCTGCGAAAACTCGTCAACGACCATTTCCGGGCGCATCGTGGAGGTCTCCGGAAAATGTTTGACCAGTACTCCAGCCAGATATTTCAATAACGCCAAATCATCCTTGACTATCTGATCGGTTCCCGGACGCTTTACCTTTATAACCACCTGCTCACCGCTGAGCAATACCGCCCGGTGCACCTGACCGATACTGCCGCTGGCCAGAGCTTTTTCACTGACCGAAGCGAAGACCATCTCCAGGGGTTTATCCAGACTTTTCTCGATAACCGTCTTTATCTGCAAAAACGAGAGCGGCTCGACATTCTCCTGAAGTTTGGAGAAAGCTTCGATATATTCCGGCGGCATGATATCCGATCGCGTAGCCAGAACCTGACCGAACTTGATAAAAGTAGCCCCCAATTCCTCGATAACCATGGTCAGACGATACGCATTATTCATCCGGTTGCCATGCAGATCGTCCAAAGAGGTCGCCGCTTTAATCCGCATCGAGGACGGAAGCAGACTGTCAAGTCCGGCATGAACCACCACATGAGCGAATCCATGCTTGGTCAGAGTGACCAGAATCTCCCTGAGTCTTTTAAGATTCATGAATTTTCCGAAAATTCCCTTGATCATAAACGATCCTTCATATCAACCTTCAGACGGCATATATTTTTATATTGGATTAGATGCAGAAATAATTATAACCTTATTGGAAATAATTGCAACTCAAAGAGCTAATCAATAACGCGCATTTTCTCCCACTTGCCGCGGCGGTAACGCATAAAGACAATCAGCCCGCCGATACAGACATAAATAAAGAGTATCTGAAACAGTGTCCAGGGTCCCGCATCAAAGAACGTATGCGCAACATAACACGGCAGAGCAAAGAGCAGCCAGCTCAGACCGGTGATGACAATCATACAGAATCTGGTATCGCCTGCACCCTTTATCGCTCCACTGAAGAGCAGAATAAAACCGTCAAAAAGGAAGAACGCCAGAATGTAATGGAGCATACTCTCAGCTGTCTTATAAACATCCAAGACATTTCCAACCCCGGTAATCGGGAAGAAACCCATTATTTCATACGGATAATTTAAAAACACCGCGGCAACCCCGCCGACATACACCAGCATTACCAGCAGACAGTTCTTCACCGCCCGGCGCGCCAGCGATATATTGGCCGCTCCCACACCCTGCCCGACAAATATTCCCGCAGTTACCCCGATACTGCTCACCGGAATAAACATAATCGCATTGAACGTAAAAGCTATAGTACTGGCAATACTGATCTGCTGCCCCATAAGTGCCAGCAGATGAATAAAGACGCTGAAGGTTGTCACATCCAGACAGAGCTGAATCCCGCTGGGCAACCCGAATTTCACTACCCGCTTGAAGAGACTAATAAAGAAAAATCGTCGTGGCAGAGTATTATACCGCTTACGGTTCTTCCGGCTCAGAAACATGGCAAAAGTAAATACAAACCCGCAAACCGCAGAGACAACCGTACCGACAGCTGCTCCGGTAATCCCCATATCCCGTATCCCCCAGTGCCCCAGTCCAATTGACTCCAGACCATCATCACCGAAGATAAGAACATAATTGACCACAATATTCACCAGTGAACTGAGCAGTTCCTGCACAGTCACCATCCAGGTTTTACCCCGGCCGTTCCAGAAGGTCATCAGCGCATTGGTCATTATAAAGAAGACTGATCCCAGACAGACAATTCTGAAATATGGAATTTCAAACTCGATCTGCGCCGGATTGTGCCCCAGCAGCCGAAAAAACCAGCCGCCCCAGAAATAACCGCTGCCAATACATATTCCACCTATCAGCGCCAGAAACATTCCCTGCCAGACAACAATCCCCACTCTTTTTTCGCGGTTAGCTCCGATATACTGCGCTACAAAACTGCTGATATAACCGACAAAACCCAGCCAGAAACTGACCATCGTAAACCAGATCACTCCGGAAGAGAGCGAAGCGGCAAGCGCCAGACCGTCATAATGCGACAGCATAATCCGGTCGGTAAAAACCTTGATCGCCACCCCCGAACTTGCCAGCATCAGCGGCAGAGCGACCCTGACTATCTCTCTGATGTTTCCTGATTCAAACTTATTGGACATACCCATTTTTTTATTCCCTAAACCACTATCTGACCCATTACTTATGAGCAATTTAATTGAGCAAACCATTATAAATAGTAATAACATTAAAACATTACAAAAAATAACTAAAATAATATTTTTGTATTAAATTCGTAAAAAAATCCAGCAATAAATTAGCAAATCTGTATAATGTATATGATCATATCGGTTTAATTATGCCGGTAATTGATGTGTACATTATGCCTCTGAATAGATACGCATAATTAGCAAATTCGGTATTTGCAAGTATTTTCGAATTGCTCAGCGTTTTTACTCGAAAGGGAGAAATTTTGGATATGTTTGAAAAATTTACAGATCGAGCCAGAAAGGTAATCAATCTTGCCAGGCAAGAAGCTGAAAGACTCGGCCATGAATTTATAGGTACAGAGCACATCCTGCTCGGACTGGTCAAAGAAGGATCAGGTGTTGCTGCCAATGTACTGGAAATACTCAATGTTGACCTTGAAAAAGTCCGACTTGAGGTTGAAAAATATGTAACTCCTACCGGTGAGACCAAAAGTTTCAGCACCTCACTGCCGTTCACTCCAAAAGCCAAGAAGGTTCTGGAGCTGGCAATGGAAGAAGCGAGAAATCTTGATCATAACTACATCGGCACGGAGCATCTGCTGCTGGGGCTGCTGCGTGAGAGTGAGGGCATGGCCGCGCAGGTACTGCTCAATCTTGATGTCAGTCTTGAAGATGTACGGGCAGAGGTCATGGAACTACTGGGAGCGGATTCCAATACAGATCTCGGAAGCTTCGGAGATATGCATAACAGCACTCCTCCCGAACCGCCACAGCATTCACACTCCTCGCCGCAGGCACAGAAATCCAATACCGACAGTTCAACTCCGGCTCTGGATTCTTTCGGTCGGGATCTGACAGCTCTGGCGCGTGAAGACAAACTTGATCCGGTCATCGGCCGGGACAAGGAGATAGAACGGGTACTGCAGATTCTGTCCCGCCGCCGTAAAAATAATCCGGTTATTCTCGGTGAAGCCGGTGTCGGTAAAACCGCCATTGTTGAAGGACTTGCTCAGAATATTGTCACCGGCAATGTTCCGGAACTGCTTTTTGACAAGCGTATAGTCGTGCTTGATCTGGCAATGATGGTAGCCGGCACAAAATATCGCGGGCAGTTTGAAGAACGTATAAAAGCGGTTATGACCGAAGTCCGCCGGGCAAAAAATGTTATCCTGTTTATTGATGAACTGCACACGCTGGTCGGAGCCGGGGGTGCGGAAGGTTCCATTGACGCTTCCAACGTTCTCAAACCGGCCATGGCTCGCGGCGAAGTACAGTGTGTCGGGGCCACTACCCTTGATGAATACCGTAAATACATCGAGAAGGATTCCGCGCTTGAACGCCGATTCCAGAGTATAATGGTAAATCCTCCCAGTCCGGAGCACGCGGTGGAAATTCTCAAAGGATTGCGCGATAAATATGAAGCCCACCACCGGGTACGTATCACCGATGGCGCCATTACCCAGGCCGTAAAACTCAGCGACCGCTATATCAGCGGCCGGTTCCTGCCTGATAAAGCTATCGACGTAATAGATGAAGCCGGTTCCAGGGTACGCCTCGCCACCATGACCAGACCGCCTGATCTTACCGAAATAGAGAAGGACATCGCCAATCTCGAACGGGAAAAGAACGAAGCGGTTATGGCACAGGAATTTGAAAAAGCTGCAGAACTGCGTGACCAGGCCGAGAAGCTGAAAGCCAAGAAGAAAGAGATCAAGGATGAATGGCGTGAAAAGAGCAGCGAGACTCACGGTGTCGTTGACGAACATGTCGTAGCGAGTGTTGTCAGCTCAATCTCCGGTGTACCGCTCTCCCAGCTTGAAGAGAAAGAGACTGAGAGACTGCTGGAGATGGAGAGTGTCCTTCATGAAAAGGTTGTCAGCCAGAACGATGCCATATCCGCAGTTTCGAGATGTTTACGTCGTGGCAGAGCCGGCATGAAGGATCCGCGCAGACCGATGGGATCATTCCTGTTTCTTGGTCCTACCGGTGTCGGTAAAACCTTACTGGCAAAGGCACTGGCAGAATTCATGTTCGGTGATGACGAAGCTCTTATTCAGATTGATATGTCTGAGTACATGGAGAAGCACTCTGTCAGCCGACTGGTCGGTGCTCCTCCGGGATATGTTGGTTTTGAAGAGGGTGGACAGCTTACAGAAAAGGTTCGCCGCAGACCATACTCTGTTGTTCTGATCGACGAACTGGAAAAAGCGCATAATGATATCTTCAATATCCTGCTGCAGATAATGGAGGAAGGGCAGCTTACCGACAGCTATGGTCGAAAGGTTGACTTCCGTAACACTATTCTGATTCTGACCAGCAATGTCGGTGCCGAGCTGATCAAAAACCAGGGTAATCTCGGATTCAGCAAACGCGGAACCGATTCTGTCCATGAACGACTGAAGAAATCACTTGAAGAAGCGGTAGAAAACTACTACCGTCCAGAATTTATCAATCGTCTTGACGAAGTGGTAATCTTCCGGTATCTAGAGAAGAAGGATCTGGAAAAGATCATTGATATCGAAATATCCGGCATCCGCAAACGCATGCGCGATATGGATATGGATATTGAGCTCACCCAGCATGCCAAGGATTTCATTATTGACAAAGGCTATGATCAGGATTTCGGCGCCAGACCGCTCAGAAGAGCAATCGGGCAGTATATTGAGGATCCGATTGCCGAGGAGATTCTGCGCCGCCGTTTCAATGCCGGACATAAAATTCTGGTCGACATCAAGGATGAACATCTGGATTTTATCGAAGAGAAATTCGACCTTAAAAAGAACGAAGCTGAAGAAGTTGACGCAGTTGAAATCAATGAAGAAGAAACATCTGAAAACAGCAAAGCAGCAGATACAACGGAAAGCACCGAAAATACTGAAGAGTAGTTCTTTTAGGTAAGCCAGTGAAAGTTGGCTGAATATTTCCGGTCAGACCGTCAAATATTTAAATTCTGCCAGCAGCAGTTTTCACTGACTTATAAAATTGCACAACAAGGTTTAACAGTCTCCAGCTGTTAAACCTTGTTCAAATTGCGGACATTACTGGACTGGACATTCACCGAAATAAAGGATAACTCATGGATTTACTGCTAGGCGGTGGTACACAATTCGGACTCATTATTGTCTTCCTAATTGCCGCCATACTAATTATATTATCCGGACTGAAACTAGGAGATTATGGAGATGCACTCGGGGAAAGAACCGGAATCGGCGGCGGCATTGTCGGTCTGATCTTTCTTGCACTCGTAACCAGCCTGCCTGATCTGACAGTATCAATTTCTGCAGCCATTACCGCCAGCCTCAACGCTGCGGCCGATACACTCCACTCACTGGAGATACTCAAACAGGGTGCGGATCTGGGAGCTGGCAATCTTATAGGTTCCAACCTCTTTAATCTATTAATTTTTGCCTTTATTGATATTGCACAGGGCAAAGATGCTCTACTCTATCGTCTATCACGCAAGCACCTCCTATCCGCTATCGCTTCGCTCTTTATGATGGGTCTGCTGATTCTCGGATTTGCGGTCAATCAGCTCGGTGACAGATATCTGATGATTCCACTACTGGATTCCGGAGCCTATATGCTGCTGATTCCTGTAGCCTATGTCTGGCTCCTGATACTTATCAGCAAACTTGAAAAAAGCAATCACGGCCTGGACGGAGTAGACTATAAAGAGATTGAGAGCGAAACCAAGGAATACCTGCTGATAATGCGGCCGTCTGCCTTCTACAGCCGCCTGACAATACTTTCACTAGTTATTGTTTTGAGCGGTGTCTGGCTCTCACAGATCGGTGAGCGTATGGCTGCACCGGTAACTGCAGGCGGTTTTGGATTCAGTGCTTCAATGGTCGGAACAATCTTTCTGGCTATCGCCACCAGTCTGCCGGAGATGGTAGTGAGCATTGCCGCTATCCGTATTGGAGCTGTCGACATGGCAGCTGGTAATATTCTCGGCAGCAATATTTTCAATATTGCTGGACTCTTTCTGGTCGACTGTTCACTCCGAGGCAGAGTTCTGCTTGATCTCATCAATCCTACTTTACTGGTGACCATGATCATGGTAATACTCATGACCTCGATTGTAATAATGGGACTAATAGTAAGAAGCAAACGCCACCTGTCTCTGCTCGGTATTGATACTATGCTTATTGTAATACTCTATATTATTGGTAATCTCAGCCTTTATATATTCTCATAAACCTCTATATATAAAATATTTATATATATTAATCAAACAAAACTTATTAGATTAAGCTCAAAATTTTATTTTATTCAAAATGTTAGCGGACAGTTTATGACATGAATATAATAAGTCTACCAATAATATAATAAGGGGATATCATGTTCAAACGTTTATTTATACTCGCAGTGCTGCTGCTCACCTCCTCTGCTTTTGCCAAGGATTATCTAAAAGGCGAGGTCGAAGAAATTATAAATGGCGACACCTTCATTGTTGAAACCGAACGTGGTGATGTGAAGGTAAAACTCTATGGTGTTGAAGCTCCTGAAAAGGACCAGGAATATGGCCGTGAATCGAGCAAGCTGCTAAAAGATCTGATTGATGATGAAGATGTTAAAATCATACCGGTACATGCAACCAAATCAGGAACTTTAATCGGGAAAGTATATCTGGATGGTGATTACATCAATGCCACCATGATCAAAGCCGGCGCAGCCTGGTATGATGATGACCATGCAGATGATTCAAAACTGGAAAAAGCTGAAAAATGGGCAAAAAAACATGAAGTAGGAATCTGGAGTCACCGTGATCCCACCCCGCCATGGGTATATAAGAAGAATCATCATATAGTTGATGATAATTATGATTATGATGACAGCCGGGATTTTTCACTGAATATCAATATATTCGGCAATAACCGTGATAATCATCACCATGATTCACCTCATGATTCTCACCGTGATGACCATGATCGCCCCCGTGAGCATCATTAAATCTATGAATTAATATTCAGAATTATGACAAAAGGCTAAAACACTCAAATGTGCTTTAGCCTTTTGAATTAATTACAAACACGCAATACCAGGCTATTTCTACCGTGACAAATTTAACCGTGATATAACCTGCTGAATATCCTGCCAGGTACGACGATCATATTCATTATTACGGCCAAGTTTGCGCCGCTGCCGAAGTAAAAAAGACGGATGGTAGATCGGCATTACCGGTATCCCGTTATATTCATACCAGATACCGCGAATCTGTTCTATCGAGGCACTTTCAGAGGTTAGGATATTGGCCGCAGCACCACCCACAGCGATGATTGCCTGTGGAGCTACAAGCTTCATCTCCTCAGAGAAATACTGCATACAGGCAGCAATCTCTATCTCAAATAACTGCCGATTACCGGGAGGACGACATTTTACGATACTGCTGAAATAAACCTCCTCCAGCGGAATTTTAATACCTCTAGTTATAATATCAATTATCAGCTGACCGGAAGCACCCTGAAAATTACGTCCGCAGTTATCCTCTTCCCTTCCTGGTGCCGAAGAAACAAAAGCAATTTTTGCTGACACTCCACCCTCGCTGCGCACCGGATTTTTACGTAACTGTGATAAAGCACAATCATGACAAAGTCCAACTTTATTATTAATGGCAGCAATACCGGCCGTCTTAGCCGCCGCACCATAAAGGCTAATCTCAGGCAATTGCTGTTCTGAACTCACAGACGGTTCCGAAAAAATTCTAACCGCCGGCTTCTTATCCAAGCGTTCAGCCTGCGTATTTCTGTCCGCATAATCATTACTGCTGTCAGACCTACTTCCAGCTTCCTTTTTCGGTTCTAACAACACTGTTACAGACCGCTCGGTCTCACTTAAATTGAGCCCGGAAATTCCGGACGGAAGATTACAATAATCAACCCCCAGACTACGGTCCATCTCGACTATAGCCTGTAATTGCCTGCACATTCGCTTGATCTCGGTTACGTGTTTTTCCATACCCTAAATATATGTATTTTCACCAGCCTTTACCAGCAATAATGCTCAACCTTGACCGGAAGAAATCTGCTGCATTTATTATAATAATAACTTATAAAAATATCAATTTGTATTAAATTCACTGCTCAGCAGTGAATAATTTTATGCCATACTTTACTAAACCGCCTCCAGACATTTCAAGTAATTTTAAACAGCTCTTGCAGCGAAATCCTTATTTAGATATGATTTATAATACTTGTTAAGTGTGTTATTAATAGGCTGTTATTTGTTTTAAGGGGTTAGGAAGATATCATGAGTGATAAAATAGCAATCGGAGCAGACCATGGCGGTTTTGCCAGAAAAGAAGATCTTAAAAAAGTCCTTATCGAAAAAGGTTATGAGGTTGAGGATTTCGGGGTTAATTCCACTGACAGTGTGGACTACCCGGATGTAGCCCATCCGCTTGCAGAAGCAATAGCCAGCGGTAAATACTCTAGGGGCATACTTCTCTGCGGTACCGGTCTAGGAGTATCATACTCCGCTAACCGTCATAAAGGCGTTCGTGCCGCCCTCTGCTGGAGCAAAGAGGTTGCAGCTCTGGCCCGTGAACATAACAACAGCAACATACTGGTTCTCTCCGGTCGCCATGCAACTATTGATCCACTGGAAGATATAATGCTCACCTGGCTGGAGGAACCATTCCCAGGCGACGCAAGACACCAGCGCAGAATAGAAAAGATAGAGCTGTCATGAATGCTAGTCAACTAATTGAAGCAATAGGAATAGACGGCCCTGCAGGATCAGGTAAAAGTACGATTGCCCGTGAAGTAGCGCAAAAACTCGGCTTTACCTATATTGATACCGGCGCCATGTACCGTACGGTTGCGCTACAGGCCTGCCGTAAAAACATAGACCTTGAAGATCAGAATGAGATGACACGCATAGCATCCGAAATTGATATCAATTTTGATAACACTGGTACAGTCATCTATCTGAACTCTGAAGATGTATCAGCGGCCATACGTTCACCTGAAGTCACGGGTAATACAAAATTTGCAGCCAGAGTACCGGCGATACGCAGCTTGCTGGTAAGCAAACAACAGCAGATGGCTGCGAAACGGCGTGTTGTCATGGAGGGTCGTGATATTACGACAGTTGTTCTCCCCAACGCAAAATGGCGGATATTCCTTACTGCCAGCCCTGAAGTAAGAGCCAGACGCAGACTTATGGATTTTGCCGAAAAGGGTCACACCGTTGAATATGACAAATTGCTGAATGAAATTATTGCTCGCGACGAATCTGACAATGCTGTCGGACCAATGAAAGAAGCACAGGAACTTGCCCGTGCTGGAAAAGGGATCTATCTCCTTGACACATCTGAACTGACCCAGCAGGAGGTAATAGCGAATATCGTCCAGTATGTAGAAAACTGCTGATTCCCGAGGGAGAATTGATGCGAATTAACTTTATACTCGCAATACTGCTGCTGCTCATTGCAATAGTTTTCTATATTCTCCCTCAGAGCATACTCCAGGATTTTCGTCTTCTTATATTTAATGAGTATAGCCGGCTGCTTGATAAAACCGCAGACCTTGCCCCCGAGAATACCGAGGCAAAAACAGTCATCCCGGAGAGTATACCTCTGGAAATTCAGCAGCGTGAATTATTGAAAACTCTTGATAAACGTGACAGTGAAATAGCATTTCTTAAAAAGCAGCTGCGGGAATTTACAGAATTCAAAGAACTCTACCCGCAGCTTAAAATAACGGCTGCCAGGATTATAGGTGAATCCACCGATACTGTATCTCCAGAACTGATCATCAATAAAGGCTACCTTGATGGGATCAAAGAAGGCGCCGCAATAGCCCAGGGGGAAACCATCGCCGGAGTTGTAGTCAGAGTCGAGCGGGACTCGGCAATTGTACTGCGGACCGACAGCCCCGGAGTTCTTATCCCGGCTCGAGCCGGCAAAAGTCGCGACCGCTGTTCAATCAAAGGAGCTGGTTATGAATCGGCAACAGCAGTATTTTACACCGGACAGACAGTCTCAATGACCGGTGAAAAAATATATACCTCATCCGCTCTCGGTAAAATTCCTGAAGGTCTGCTTATCGGAACCCTTGAAGACTACCCGCAAAAAGGCGATGAACCCGGCACACTTGAGGCGCCGGTAAAACTGGCAGCAGACTTTCCGTCTCTGGAATATGTGATAGTTATAAGTGAATTTACAAATTAAATGAGATTTTTCAGATACATCACTCTACTACTGCTTATTGGCATGAGCCAGCTGCTGGGCAACTGGCCCTTGACCTATACCCCGGAATTAATTTACACGATAGCCTTCTATACTGCACTGAATACGACCAGAACCCAGTCTCTGCTACTGCTTTTTACCGCCGGAATTATCTGTGATCTCTTCATAGGAAAACACTTAGGTGTAAATACCCTTCTTTACACCTCCAGTGCTCTGGTTATTTATTATTTCAAAAACACCTTACAGAGCCGTTACGGAATACTGGAACTGCTGCTACTGGGATTATGCCTGCTATATATATTATTCTTTAGAATGCTGCTTGAAAATTCCAGTCTGGTACTTGAGTCCAGCTACCGACTTCAGATAAATAATTTTCTCTTTACTCTCCTGACAGCCCCGGCTGTTTATCTGCTGCTGCAACTTCCGATAATCCGCCCCTGGAAAAAGTCTGATTCGTAAAAAAGGAATTCTATTAATTTTTGACAGTATCATAATATAAGGAGGTTGAGCAATTGCTAAAAAATGCTATAATAATTGATACTGCAAATGACCTGATCCGGGTAGCTCTGCTCCCCGACGATTGTAACCGCCATTCAGGCTGTAAAGGCTGCGGCATGTGCGGCAATCAGAGTTCAGGCAAAGAGCTGCTTGAATTGAAGCTGCCCGCAACGGCGGAAGTCAGTAAGGGAGATATTGTTGAAATCGACCTCAAAATTCCGCGAGGCGCAAAGATAGCAATTATCCTTTACATGCTGCCGTTACTGCTGATGTTTATCGGCGGTCATGCCGGGAATGTGCTTGCGGCAAGCAGCGGAATGATTATTGGCGGAGCAGCAGGTCTAATTCTGGCAGTTGGGATTATCTATCTTCTCAACCGTACTTTACTGAAAGTTAAAGGGACAATAATAAGAAAGTTATAAGCAGGAAATATTTATCAACTGTTAATGCAATGCATTAGAAAACTGGAGGAAATAAAATGAGTGAATTTGTAACAGCAATCAATGATAGCGATTTTGATTCGTTTACTGGTAAAGGTGTAGTTTTGGTAGATTTCTGGGCTCCATGGTGCGGCCCGTGTAAGATGATGGGGCCTATTCTTGAGGAAGTTGCCCAAAAGGTCACCGGCAGTGTAAAGGTTGGTAAAATCAATGTCGATGAAAATACTGCCGCTGCTTCTGAATATGGTGTTCAGAGTATCCCAACGCTCATTATTTTCAAAGATGGTAATGAAGTCGACAGAGCGGTTGGAGTATGCGCTGAGGATGAGCTTATCTCTAAACTGAACGCTCAGAAATAGAGTCCGATAATATCGCAACTTATTTATATACCTAGTATTACAAGACAGGCTCAAAATTATTGAGCCTGTCTTTATTTTTACCTGATCGCAAAAAATATTTTGAAATGAGTCAAATGCTATTGGTAATTAACTATATATGGTTGGATAAAATGTGGAATAATTTAGCATTCACATGAAATGTGGGACTTGTTTTATAGATTAGGAGAAAATATGGGAATAAAAAGAATACTCTGCATATGTGCAGCGGCTGCGGTAATTAGCGCCGGCGCTCATGCAGGTGATGCTCCCGACAAGGAGGGATCTTATTTTCAGGGGGTTGACTGCAGTCAGAATCCTGTTCCGAAAGAGATACCTTTCGTTGAAGGTGAGACACCGCCAAAACCTTGCGAAGGAAACTTCTGGACACTGATCACCAAACCGGCAATTTTCAAGGTTGAAACCGAAAAAGTCAAGACTGGTGATGCAACATTTTACATGAAACCTATTCCAGCAAAATATGAATGGGTGGAAGAGCAGATTGAAATTGCGCCTGAACGCAAAATTCCATACTGCCAGCCAGCTAAATTCGAGCGTAAGTGTATCGAAGTTACAGTAAAGGAAGAATCAAAAGAATTTGTAACCGTTCCCGCAGTTTATGAAGACTGCGAGGAAGAGATCACTTTCCGTCCGGCTATGGAGAAGGAAGTTTCAGTTCCAGCACAGTATAAGACTGTAATGAAAAAGATTGAAATCGAACCGGAACGTGATGAAATGTGTGAAGTTGCGACACCAACTGATGTTGAAGTCAATCAGGGTGAACAGGTGGCCGGCAGTATCGGCGCTATTCATAAACCTGCGCGCTATGCCTGCATTGCAGTACAGGAACTTGTCGCTCCAGCAACAACCAAGAAGATGAGTGTTCCTGCGATCAAAAAGAAGGTTATGGTCAAAAAGCTCAAGACACCTGCTTACACCAAAGAGGTCGTAGTGCCTGCAATCAAGCAGAAACTCTGGGTTGAAACCTGCATCGCTGAAGAATGTATCCGCTACCGCACAGTACCAGCTGAATTCAAGTGTATCCGCCGCATGGTACTCAAAGAAGAGGCGCGCAAGGAGAAGATTGAAGTTCCTGCAAAATTCCAGGATATTGCGAAAAAGGTTTTGGTCTCACCAACAAGCATGATCTGGAGACAGTACAGTATCGGCAAGTGTAAGGCGGTAGCAGACGTATGTTCTAAATACGGCTCCCTACCAGGTTCTGGCGCTTTCTAAATTCTGATAATATCAGCTGCTGACATTATCAATCAAGGGGAAGTAAAAACTCGCGGACCTGCCACAATTCAGTGGCAGGTCCATTATTTTACCCTCACCCCTACCAGCTGCCGATGCTGATTCAAATCCACTGACTTCAGTCTAGGACTCTAATTATAGTCCTAGACTGAAAAATTCTGCACCAGCTGTAATACCTGCCCGACTAATAACCATAACCACCTTCTCTTAATGCTGTTATACCTTACCTGCTCTCAACCGCTGCCACCGACAACAGTTCATACCTGAATACAACAGAGCAGAGAGTTTGACAACCCTCTGCTCTGTAAAATATTAAATTTCGCTCTAGTAGCAGCAGCATATAATCATAATTTTTATTCAGCTTCAGTACGCTTGGTTATAAGCTTGCTAACCAGCCCGTAAGCCACCGCCTCTTCAGGACTCATCCAGAAATCACGATCAGCATCTTTTCTTAAAGTTTCAAGATCCTTGCCAGTCACTTCAGCAACTATTGCATTATACCGTTCACGTGTCTTATTGATCTCAATAGCAGTAATTTCCATATCGGAAGCGCTTCCCTGTACCCCTGTAGAGGGCTGATGCAGAAGGAAACGGCTATTAGGAGTAGAATAATTCTTACCCTTATCTGCACCGAGAAAAATAGTTACCGCCGCACTGGCGCAAAGACCGCAGACGATAGTAATCACCGGCGCTTCAATCAGTCGCATCATATCATAGATTCCAAATCCGCTGTCAGCATCACCACCAGGGCTATTGATATAAATATAGATAGGATCTTCAGTCGATCTCTGATTTAAGAGCAACAACTGTGTATATACCTTCTTCGCCAACTCTTCGCTAACCTCTTCTGAGATCATTATCGAGCGGGTTTTGAGCATTTCCTGATCTATTGCGCCCTTCTTATCTTCATCCTGTTTATTATCACAATCATCACAATCGAATCTCATGGTACAATGTCTCCTAATCAAAGATGGTTTTCCTGTTCCCAGATAATTATACAGAAAATACTTTTCAGGGAAAGCTTTATTCAACAAGTATTTTCAATATCAGCCCGTAAAATAATTACATATTAATACTGAATACCACCTGATCGGGAAGGTTATTTACATCTGCCTGACCAGTGTCGTATAGTAAGCCATTACCTACTCAGGAACTTAAAACTATTTGCCCTGCTGCAGCTAAATAATATATTTGCTATCCTGCCGGCACTCAGCTAATAATATACTTCCGTCAAATCACCATAATGATACTATTTTTATATTATTTACAGCCGCAACTCAATATTTTTTCAAACTTTTTTTCTCCCGGTTCCCCTGCAATTTACAGGGTTTTTCTTTGACGCATAATATTTATCCACTCTTTTCTTGACAACTTTAACCGAAATTCATAAAATATCAGAATCATCCGGTCGATACAAGATATAGTATTAAACTTGCTTTAAACCACAAAAAGCAGTATAATCTGCTTTTGACATAGATATTTATTGTTGTTGTTGTTCAGATTATTTATCAAAGAAATTTAAGGAAACAAATTATGAAACTAACAGATTTTTTTGACTCAGTTGAAGCGCATCCAGAACTGACCGGTGAAGGTCTCGACAGCCCTGAGAAAAAAACTCCCGGCTGCATTGTAAAGCATATCAAAAGCGGACTTTCAACACGTTTACCACTGGAAGCGATTGAAAAGGGAGAATGGAGCATTATCGAAGAGGTTCTTACCTGCAAACGCGAACCTGTAGCATTACAGCGTATGACCAGAGTTGTGGGGTATTTCTCACGCATTGATAACTGGAATAAATCAAAACTTGGCGAACTGAAAGACCGTCACAGCGGTACCTATGGTCTTCCGGAAAATGCTCTTTGCTAAAAAAACTATATTTATGATAAGAACGCTACTTCAAATGAAGTAGCGTTCTTATCATAAATACTCACTTTATCACTGAACCCGAAAAAATATCACCTTCAATCCTCTTCAACATCCGGCATTTCAATCTTTCTGCTGCTGTTACGATAATGCTTCGGTGACATCTTCATAACCTTTTTAAACTGCCGGGTAAAATAATTACTGTCGTGATACCCGCAATTATAACTGACCTCGGTAATTGACATTCTACTTTGTGTCAGCAATGAACAGGCTTTCTCCATGCGCAGCAGTTTCTGATAAAGCAGCGGTGTGGTATTGGTAGTCTTTTTGAATATATGCAGGAAATGGCTCTTCGAAAGATTCGCAATCTTCGCCAGGTCATCCTGCTCGATATCTTTGGTATAATTCTGCTCAATATACGCGATCGCTTCGGCAACCCGCATGATCTCCGGCGACTTTACCGCTTCTTCACTGCTGTAGCAGCGTGAAAGATGACCGATTAATTCCAGAAAGTACACCTTTGAAAAGAAGATAAATCCCGGCTTATTACGTTCTATTTCAGCCTCAATTTTATTGATTATATTTACAGCTTCTGCCAGCTGCTCATCATCGAGCAATAACTTGGCGGATGAGGAAGAACTGAAATTAGGTTCAATCTTGAATAATGCATGATAACCCACCATTGTTCCGATATCAGCCAGCGGCGACAGCAGAATCTCCTGACTATAGAGTACACTAATCAGAACCAGCCCGTTTACATCCCGATAACCATGACGCACCCCCGGAGTAATAATAAAAATGTCACCCTGTGCGATAGTTTGGGAAAGCTTTTCAGTAAAGTACGATCCAGTACCTTGAGTAACAATTACCAGCTCCACAAATTCATGCTCATGCAGCGGAAAGTTTTCCTGAGGATTATTTCTCAAAATTGAGAAAGGTAATTGACTCTGACTCATACCAAAGAAGCCATGTCGGGATAATTTCATGGGATACACCTCCTAATTTTCACGGCGGCAACCGAAAATAAACAGTATCAATCTGCTAAACTGCCAGCGAGCATCAGGAAACTATAATTAGCATTAATTAATGAAAAAAAATTCCCAGTAGCAACATCATATACACTCAGGAATAAAATCCAGATGCCAGCAAAAAACAAATCTAAAACCCAAAAATAACAACAAATATATAGAAAAAAAACACCGTCAAAACTAGCTTAATACACATTTCATAATAATTATAATGTTTAAAAGCTTAAATAATAGTAAAACACATAATCTTTTATTTAAGAATACGCGATCAGGACATTCTTATAATTATTATATAACATTATTAATTATAAGAATAATCATACAATCAGAATAAATCAAGTGAATTTTATGTTAAATACATAATTTTAAACTTTCTTTTAACTTCGGCAATCTTTCCATATATTATTCACAAATAAAAAATTTTAGCAGTATCACACAATTATTCATTCTTTCTAAATGATTTATCTTGTAATTAATGTTAATAGTGCTAAACTATTACTTATAATGATATTGCTGCATATAATATTCATATAACCTAGCGCAATACCAGCCATTACTGAATTATTAGCCATAGAGATACGAGAAATTATGGATAATTTTTTTCATAACCTTGCCAGTTCAAACAATTTGGGAATTTTTGGCTCCATTATAGAAATCATGGTTATTATCGCCATGATCTATATGGCATTTTCCGCTATGAAAGGTACCAGAGGAGCCGGAATTGCCCGGGGTGCGGTTATCTTCTTTGTTATCCTCTTTATATTTGTTCTTTTCATCTCCAAGCTTATTGAACTTAAAAACGTCACCTGGATTCTGGAAAATCTGGTAACGGTATCATTATTTGGTATAGTTGTCATCTTCCAGCCGGAAATCAGGCGTATGCTGATACGAATTGGTGAGACTGCTTCCCAGTTTACGGGAAACATCAATTCAGATATGGAGAAAGAGGTTGCCGATGCCGCCTTCAATATCAGTAAACGTAAAGAAGTCGGCGCACTCATTGTAATTGAGCGCAAAACCATGGTCGGCACCTGTATCGAAAGCGGAGTACTCCTTGAAGCCCGACTGAGTACCAAGCTTCTAGCAACAATTTTCACCAAAAACACCCCGCTGCACGACGGTGCCGTCATAATCCGCGCCGGCAAAATTGTTGCGGCTAACTGTCTGCTGCCGCTCTCAGAGAATGTAGAAGTCTGCAAAGGCATGGGAACCAGACACCGCGCCGGTATAGGTCTCAGTGAAGAGGTCGATGCACTCGTTGTAATCGTTTCTGAAGAGACCGGAGCCGTATCCGTGGCCATGGGCGGGAACATCACTCTCGACCTCGACTACGAAGGTCTTACCGAAATTCTTAAACGTGAATGTAAAATCAGCCACGCTGGAGATGATGAGGATAATACAGAGGAGACAGAAAATTGAACCGACTCAGTAAATTTATCCATAAGCATCTGGCCATTGATTACGTTACACTTATCTTTTCAATGTTCATCGGCATTGCTATCTGGTATTATGTCGAGACCAGCCGCACCGAAGAGCGACAGCTCTCCGCTGAACTCTCAATACGCATTCCGCGGGGCTGGGAAGCACAGGGTGTTCTTCCCCGCTCCAGAAGTGTAATCGTTAAGGGAGCAAAGAATGTAATCTCCTCACTCAGCCCGGGTGATATCCAGTTCCGGGTGTTCCTTGACATTGACAATAATGCGTCCTCAATGCAGGATGTACATATCGAACTCAAACCGGACAACCTCAAAGGTCTACCGGAAGATGTCATAGTTGAGAGAATATTCAATCCACAGCTGGTGATCTCGCTGGTCAGACCTGTCCGCAAGTATATACCAGTCAAGATTGAGACTACCGGCAAACTGCAGGAAGGTTATGAGCTTACCAATATTTCGTTTTCACCAAGGTTTCTGGCTCTAAATGCCCCGGAAGACGAATTCACCAAAGACCTTACCGCGGTGACCGATCCAATTGATCTTACCAGCCATACTCTACCTTTTACCACCTATGTCGATCTGCAGCCGCTGCAGCTCAAAGATTCCACCCGCTATTTATCCGAGTCGATATCGGTCAATGTTGACATCAGCCCGGCTCCGACTGCACGTATCTATAAAAACATACCGGTAAGTGTTCTCATCGCTACTCGTATGGAACGGCTCATAGGCGGCAAACTTCTACCGGCACAGGTTTCAATCGAAGCTGAAGGCAATAAACTCCTGCTGGATAAAACCGAATCCAAAGCTTTTACCATCTATATCGATACCCGTGACATGGGTTCTTCGGTTCAGGGGGAGTATGTTCTAAAATGCCACGCTATCGCCCCTCCCGGAATAAAAATCATCAATATTATCCCTGGAGAAATACGCTGGAAAATCCCCCAGTTACAGCAGAACAAGACCGAAAAAAAAGAGGCTAAGGCTCCCAAGCCTGCCACTACTGAGTAATTATCCATCAAAATAGCAAACAGCATTACCCGCTTTTACAAAGATTGCCGGTTTATGTTCAGACATCTCAATTAAAACCGCCTACAACATGATAAAAAAAATACTAAGTACCTGCAGCGTACTTAGTATTATAATATTTATACTCTGATTCTACACTTTAGAATACAGCTATCAGCGTTTTGAAAAGGCTACCTGATATACCAGAATTTTATTATCATAGGCATACATCTGCACCAGCATAATCAATCCTATAGTTTCGCTGTCACCGGTAAGGCGGAAACTGTAGGTTTCCATCTTGCCATTATTATGCTTGGTCACAAGCTTCCAGTTAACTATATGACCGATATAATTCATCATCTGCGAATGCAGCTTATCATAATTGGCGCGAGTCATAGATTTACGGAACTCAGGAGAGGCATCTTTAAGAAAGAGTTCATATTTATTATAATTGAGTGCCTGCACAAGATTGGAAATAACAGCCAGCTTGGCATTTCTGCCGGTTCCGGCGAATGCTGCAACAGAAAACAAAATTACTAATACTAAAATCCTTATTCGATACATCATTTTTTAAACTTTAGAATAATCATGAAAAAAGCAGCCTGCAAGCCATCTTGACAAACCGCCAGGTATCCAGCCAGGGATTAATCTTACTTACCTCCGTGCCATATACTGTTTCAATAGGAACATCCGCTATTTTAAGCCGCTGGCGACCGGCAACAACCAGCATTTCACCTTCAAACTCAAAATTTCTGCTGACAATTCGGTCTCGTATCTGTTTCCAGGCATTACAGCTGATATAACGGTACCCCACCTGTGAATCATGAATCCGCTGCCGGGCAAGCAGTGATATCACCAGACTGGTCACAACATTGGTATACCAGTTGACCTTCGGCATACTTTTCTGCTCAGCCATCCGGTTACCGATGACAATATCCGCTCCTGCCTCTGCCGCGGCGATAAAGAGCGGTAATTCCTCAGGCAGATGCTGACCATCCGCATCCAGCGTTATCACCCCATCATAACCACGCTCCGCAAGAAGATTCAATCCATCAAGCAGCGTATGACCTTTGCCTTTATTCCGCTCTCTGGTTACCACTTCCACCCCGGCTCTTTCAGCTTCAGCTATGGTATTATCGGTTGAGCCATCATCATAAACCAGAATATGGTCTATATGCTCCCGACACCTGCAGACGACTTCATAGATATAATCACCCTCATTATAAGCAGGTATCAAAGCACATATTTTCATATATTATATTATCCTTATCGAATAAAACAAGAATTAAAGCTTCTATCGCCCCAGCAATATAAAATCACCTGCAACACAAATTATAATTTACTAACCATGCCATTCTTCATCCCAGACATCATAAAAAACCGGCCATTCCTCAGGATGCAGACGAATATAATTTTCGAGCTGTATGACATATTTTTCAATCCCGTAACGAATTTTCTGAGCCTTGTCCATGTCGTCTGGGAAAACAATAGGGTCACGCATTTCAACGGCAAAACTGTCATTGGTCCTGCGGGTAACAAAGCCCGGCAGACACATCGCCCCGCTCTTTATGCCCAACCTCACCGGTCCCTGTGGAAAGCGGCATTTTCTACCGAAAAAGTCTACTTCAATACCATTCTCCCCAACATCACGATCACTGAGAATACAGACTATTTCATTGTTTTTCAAAGCCCGAAGCACTTTCAGCCCTGCCTCTTCAGTATAAATCACATTTATTCCCATTGCGGTACGCTGATCAATAAAAAGCTTATTGATCTTTTCTGATACATGTCTGGCGGCGACGACATTTACTTTCAGTCCCAGACGCAGAGGGAAATATGCGGCTCCCAGCTCCCAGTTTGAAACGTGCGCCGACATGATAATGCAGCCTTTACCCGCTTTTAAAGCATTGGTTATATGATGAAGATTAACGAAAGATGTATGTTTGAGAAAAAACATCTTGTCATAGGAGCTGAATCTGAAAAATTCCGTGAAGTATTTACCCCAGTTACGAAAAACCCAGCGGGATTCGTAAATAATCCTTCCCGCTGATTCATTGGGCATCACCTGACGCAGATTACGCATCACCGACTTGCGCCCTCTTCGGTCTCCGAGAAAATATCCCAAGTCTGCAATACGTAGTGAAACCCAATAGGCAAAACGTGCGGGAAGTACCGATGTTGAAAACATTACCAGACGAAACAGCCAATATCGTATAAAATATTTCATATTCCCGCACCAACCTGAATAGCCAAAATTATCTATATATTACCGATCAACGCTCTACTTTTTGATGTTAGTTGCCACCCAGTCACTGCCAGCCTCAAATACCTTGAGATTGATATCGACAAGATGTGATTTTCCGGCAAAATTATCTGCCAGAGCTTTTTCATAACCGCTATCGCTCAATCCGGTTGCAACCAGTGCAGAAAGAGCCCCAAGCATTGCGGTATTTGAAGCTTTTGGAGAACCGCATTCCGCGGCAATTTCAACCGCCGGAATAGTATACACCTTGACTCCGGCACGTGGCGACTCAATCGCACCAACCGCCGACTCACAGAGAATAATCCCGCCGTCACAGACATCGGCTGCAAACTTGTCATAAGAAGGACGATTCATAATAATCAGCACATCTGGATGTGCCACTACCGGCGAACCAATACTCTCACCGGAAATAACCACTGAACAATTGGAGGTTCCGCCACGCTGTTCAGGGCCGTAAGAAGGATACCATGAAACCTCCGCCCCCTCTTCACAGGCGGCTCTTGCCAGAACCACTCCCATGCTGAGCACACCCTGCCCGCCAAAGCCGGCTATCTTCACCTGCAGTGTCTTGAAACGATCAGAACCGCCGGCGTCTTTTTCTTTAGACCCGACAATACCGAAGATCTCATCAAGCTTACTTTTGGAAAAATCACTCTCCTGACGTACGATATGCGAAGTATCTTCAATCTTATCACGGAAATTTTTTACCGGAAATTCTTTCTCCATCTGATTGATAATAAAATCTGCGCTGGCATTTACATCAAGCTTCAGATTTGTCGGACACTGCGCCAGTACTTCAACAAAAGCATACCCCTTACCGTCACGCTGTACCTCCAGCGCCTTACGCACAACCTGCTTGGCTCTGCGGATACGCGGCACATCAGCGAGTGAAACACGCTCAATAAATACCGGCGCATTGAGTTCATTTATCAGCTCACACATATGCAGCGGGTATCCGGCCTGCTGCGGATCACGGCCATTAGGACTGGTTACGGTTCTTTCTCCGATAAGGGTAGTCGGTGCCATCTGACCGCCGGTCATGCCGTACACCGTATTATTCACAAAGAATACCACCAGCTTTTCACCACGGTTTGCCGCCTGCATCGTCTCATTCAGACCGATAGAAGCAAGATCGCCGTCACCCTGATAACTGATAACCACCGCATTATCTTCAGCTCTTGACACCCCGGTTCCCACAGCCGGAGCCCGGCCATGTGCAACCTGAATATTACCGCAATCAAAATAATAATACGCAAATACCGCGCAGCCAACCGGACTTATAAGCACACATCTATCCTGAATACCCAATTCATCCATAGCTTCGGCTATCAGCTTATGCAGTATTCCGTGTCCGCATCCCGGACAATAGTGTGTAGCCGTCTGCGCTGCTCCGCCTTTTCTGGTATACTCTTTATATAATGAATTAGGTCTCTTCAATACAGTTTCCATATTTTTACTCCTGATCGAGTTATTATCTTCACCTTCAAAAAACCTCTGCCAGCTACAGTACCGCCATTATCTGATCCAAAGTAATCAGATTTCCGCCGATTCTATTTACCAGCTCCACCGGTTTTCTGCATTCTATAGCCAGTTTGACATCATCACGCATCTGACCATTACTCATTTCAACCGCAATAAATCTGTCTGCCTGAGACGCAAGCGCACTGAGCTCCTGTTTAGGGAACGGGAAAAGAGTCTTCAGACGGAACAGACCGACCTTCTTGCCCTGTTTCCGCGCCTCATCAACCGCACTTCTGGCGATACGGCTGGAAATACCATAGGCAACCAGCACGACATCCGCATCATCGGTCATATAAGTTTCATAATCGACTTCATTCTCCTCTATCACCGCGTATTTTTTCTGAAGCTTATTGTTATAAGCCTCCAGCTCATTGAAATCGAGGAAGATACTGGAGATGAGATTCTCCTTGGTTTCAGCTGTTCCGCTGACATTCCAGGAAGAGTCCTTTTCCGGTTTAATTGCCACCTCCGGGTACTTCAGCGGTTCGATCATCTGTCCGAGTACTCCATCGGTCAGCACAACGACCGGATTACGGTACTTCTGTGAAAGTCCGAAAGCCTTATAGGTACAGTCACACATCTCCTGCACTGAATTAGGTGCCAGCACTATAAGTTTATAGTTACCGTGTCCGCCGCCCTTTACAACCTGATTATAGTCACCCTGCTCCGGACCGATATTTCCCAGCCCCGGACCGGCACGCTGCACATCAACAATAACTGCCGGCAGCTCCGCACCTGCAAGGTATGAAATACCCTCACATTTCAAGGATATTCCCGGACCTGAGGACGCAGTCATTACTCTATGACCGGTACTGGCCGCTCCATAAACCATATTTATCGCAGCCTCTTCACTCTCAGCCTGCACAAACTTACGACCTGCTTTAGGGAAGTACTTTGACGCATCATGAAGGACCTCACTGGCAGGAGTAATAGGATATCCAAAATAACAATCACACCCGGCATACATTGCACCGATAATAACAGCCGAGTTTCCTTTAGCCAATTCTGTTACCATATTATTTCCCTTTAATTTCAATCCGGGATAAAGATCATTTTATCCTTATCTCAAAATTCCGTTATAAAACCGCCTTGCACCGCTTGTCAGCTGAATAGCAGTTTATTTATACACCTCTATTGCATTCGGCTCAGGACAGGTGTAATAACAGTTCCCGCAACCTATGCATCCTTCACCTGAATAAACAGCATAATCATACCCTCTGGCATTCAATTTACCAGACAGGGATAGCACTTTTTTAGGGCAGGCAATAATACATCTGCCACAGGACTTACACTCTAACGCATTAATAACCGGATACGGTCTTTTTTTCTCATCCATACCTAACTCCAAGTAAGACAACATTTAACAATACAACAAGTTTAATATTTTACACTCATTGGGCAACATTTCAATAGCTAAAACAATTATTCACACACTCCGCACTTACCAGCATATTCTCATAAAGGAATAATGAGTTATAACAAGCTATAATATAAAACCTTATCCCGTTTTTACGCGTTTAAAACATGTTTTGTTTTTTTAAGCTATCACACTCTCAAATCACAATATACAGCCACATCGGAATGGTAATTATACTTATAGCCGTACTCAACACTAGCATTGAAGAAAGAAAACCTTCATCAACTCCCGCCTGCTTCCCAATAACATAACTGGCCACAGCATTGGGCATAGCCGCCAGCAGCACCCCGGAACCAAGAACAATCTTCGGAACTTCCGGGAAAAGGTAGATTCCAAACAACAGCGCACAACCCGGAAGAACCAGCAGTTTCCCGGCGATCACCAGACTGAGAGTGAAAATCTTATCGGTTATAGCCTTAATGTTCATAGCTGCCCCGATTGCCAATAGCGCCAGCGGCAGTCCCATACCTCCAATCATCCGCAGGAGTGATCCCAGCACCAGCAGTAACCCCATAATTACCGGAGGCAGCACTATCTCACTGACGGCACCGCCATCCTCAGCAACCCCATCCACCCGGAACTGATCACCGATAAACGCCACCAGCATACCAAAGATAACCGCAAGAAAGATGGGATTTTTTATAATTTTAAGGACCCGCTGCCCGGCAGTCATATTCTGGGCATCAGCCCCATAGATACCAATAAAAGTAAAAGATACCGGAATATAAAAAATCATGAAATATGCATTATATACTGCAGCGAGATCCACCCCGTCAGCGCCAAAAGCAAGCTCACACATCGGAAATCCCATATAGGCGACATTCGCCCAATAGGTACCAAAGATACAGGCCGCAGCAAAACCGCCGTGATTTCCAAAAACTTTATTGATTATAATGAAGAGCGCAATCAGAACACCGACTCCAATCAGCGATGGTGCAATCAGTGCCGGATTCCACATTACCTCAAGATCCTGAGTAGCGACATTAATAAAGATAAGAGAAGGCAAAGAAAAGGTATTTACCAATTCATTAATAAAAGTCTTCCGGTCTTCAGTTATAAAACCCTTCAAAGCCAGGATTTTACCCAGACCAATCATAGCAAAAACCGGTAATGATATCGCCAACACATCAATTATACGTTCAAAATCCATAACACCACTTTATCCTATAATACCATAATACATGTTTATGAACCAATATTAGCTAAAGTATACGGCAAAATTTCGCTCAAACTAGCCTTTAACACCCTGATAATTATATTTTCCTGCCACTACGACCCATTTTCTCGCAATTCCAGCAGTCAGGACAAAGACCTTTCCACTTTTTATTAATAATTATGAATAAACCAAACCCTGATCATTATCTCACTACTTCCTTATTGTCTCATAATTTATAAAATCAGAGTAAATTTTTTTTAAACAAAAATTCAAACAATTCTTATCAGGACACTTAATCTTTAAATCTTTATAATTATATAAACCATTATTATTAAAGTTATTGCACATGACTTTTAAATTAATTTAAAGAATTTAGCTTAATTTTAAGAATTAATTTAATTAAGATTATTTAATTTATATTTGCGTAAGCCTGAGTGTGCGGTAAACTACAAACAATATATTTGAATACACCCAGAAAACTTTAAAAAAGTTAAACCTTTAAACTATTCGGTTTTTAGGCAGGTTTATTATCCCATATTTTTAAGTTTTATTTAAACTTTATTTAAATAACTTAAATAAATATTTAAAGATAATGGCCATGTTGGCTATTAAATAGTATCTTTGTAAAAATGGAAGAGGAGAAAATGATGCACAAAACTTTTTGGGCACTTTGTTTAGTTGCAGCTATGCTTATAGGTATTACTTCAACAGCCCACGCCAAACAGCTTCGCGGTGCTATTGTAGTAATGGATCTGACCACCAATGCATTCCAGATTGAAATGGCTGATCAGGCGGTAAAATACGGAGAAGAAGTCGGTGTTGAGATGACACGCTATGCTCCAAGCGGCTCATTCGGAGACTATGAAGGTCAGATTTCAATCATTGAAAATCTGATTACTAAGCAGGTCGACCTTATTATTCTGGTTGCCGGTCATCCTACAGCTCTTATTCCAGTAGTTAAGAAAGCCATGCGTGCCGGTATTGCCGTTGTGAACATGGATAACCGCCTGAATACTGACAATATCGTTGCCTACGTTGGGGTAGACAATGGTCAGGGTGGTAAAATGGCGGTAGACTATATTGCTAAAAAGCTAGGCGGCATGGGTAAAGTCGCTCTGATTCAGGGTGAAACCGGCAACCCGGTTCAGATTCTCAGAACCAAGGGTTATGAACTCGGCGTTATGGTACACCCCGGTCTTGCAAGTGTTGCCGAACAGGGTGCGCACTGGACAGAAGAAGAAGGCCTCAAGGTTATGGAAGACATTCTGCAGTCAAATCCTGACCTCAACGCTGTATTCTGCGAATGTGACAATATTGCTATCGGTGCTGCCAGAGCTGCTAAATCAGCAGGTAAAGACAATATTGTAATCGTTGGCTTTGATGGCCAGCAGGGCGGCTATCAGGCAATCAAAAAGGGTAATATTTCAGGAACTATCCGCATGGATGCCCGCAAAATGGTTGAACTGAGTATGCAGGCTGCCCTTCAGTACATCAAGAACGGTAAGAGCAAAGAGGGTATTGACCCAGAAACCTATATTGCTCCAGAGCTGGTAACTGCAACAACCGTTGATAAGTATATCAAATAACAATTGCTCAACCTGTAAACTTAGCACTGTGACCGGGGAGACCCGCCACAGTGCTATATTCTCAATGACACACAAAAGGACACACAATGCAAACCGTACTTGAAAGCAAACGCATATCCAAGCGCTTTCCGGGTGTACTGGCACTGGACAATGTTGACTTTTCACTTGAAAAAGGCGAAGTCCATGCTCTGCTGGGAGAAAACGGTGCCGGTAAGTCTACTCTTGTTAAGATTATAACCGGAGCCTATACCAAGGATGAGGGAGAGATATACATTAATGGTGAATCTGTAAACTTTCAAACTCCAATTGAAGCACGGGAAGCCGGAATCGGAATAATATATCAGGAATTTTCTCAGGTCTCAACTCTGACTGTAGCTGAGAATATTTTCCTCGGTGATTATCCCTATAAAAACGGGATCGTTGACTGGAAAACACTCAACGCCAATGCTCAGAAGCTGCTCGACCGTTTCGGTGTAAATGCCAAACCCCGTGACATCCTCAACACTCTAGGTGTCGCGACCAGACAGATGGTTGAGATACTCAAGGTTATCCACCGTGAAGATCTGGAGATACTCATTATGGATGAACCAACCTCCGCCCTCACCGCCGGGGAGACCAAACTGCTCTTTGAGTTTGTAAATACCCTCAAAAAGCATCAGGTTTCCATAATTTATATATCACACAGACTCGACGAGATAAAGCAGATCTGCGACCGGGTTACAATCTTTAAAAACGGCAAAAAAGTTACCACTGAAAAGGTAGATAATCTTTCAATTGATGACATTGTCTCGCTGATGGTAGGACAGGAGCTAAAAGATCACTATCCGGAAAAATCACAGCCGACAACCGAAAAGATGCTCGAAATTTCAGGGCTCACTGGAAAGAATTTTAACGACATCACCTTCACAGCACATAAAGGCGAAGTCTTGGGAATTACCGGACTTGTCGGTTCAGGCAAGACCGAAACGGTAGAAGCCATATTCGGTGCCAGCGGTATTGACTCAGGAAGCATAAAGATTGACGGCAGACCAGTCACTATAAGCTCACCCAAAGACGCTATCAATAAAGGAATAGGTCTTATACCGGAGAGCAGAAAAGAGCAGGGGCTGGTACTTATCCTCAGTAATCTCTTCAATATCAGCCTCGCTTCACTCAAAAAACTGGCAAAACCGATCCTGAATCTCAAGCAGGAAAAGGAAGAAGCCAAGAAGCTTATAACCGATCTGGAAGTCCGCCCGCCCCTGCCCTACAGTCAGGTTGCAAATCTCAGCGGTGGCAACCAGCAGAAAATAGTTATTGCCAAATGGCTGATGCGTGATTGTGACATTCTGATTTTTGACGAACCTACCCGGGGTATTGATGTCGGTGCTAAATTCCAGATATATTCGCTGATTATCGAACTGGCCAGAATGGGTAAATGCATTATCGTCGCTTCCAGTGAAATCGAAGAGGTAATAGGTATCTGCAATCGCGCACTGATCATGAAAGATTATAAGATTATTAACCAGCTGCAAGGATCAGACCTGAATAAGGAAAAGGTCATTGCTTGTATGAGCGGAGTAATTACGAATGAATAATAACCATTTTATACGCAACAATAAACAGCAGATCATTGCCTTTATAAGCATGATCGTCGTTGTTATCGCCCTATCGTGGATTTCGGAATATTTCTTCACGGTAAACAACATCTTCAATATTGGCAAACAGGCATCGATAAACCTTATCATTGGACTGGGAATGACCCTGGTTATCATCTCTGAAGGCATTGACCTGTCGGTAGGTTCACTCATGGCATTCACCATCTCGTTTATGGCCGTACTCAATGTCGTACACGGAATAAATATCATTCTTGCCGCCTGTATCGCCTCCATACTCACTATCCTTCTAGGTGCTTTGAATGGAGTAATAATCCAGTACGGCAAGGTTCCGGCATTCATAACCACTCTTGGTATGATGGGAATTGTTAGAGGTATTGTTCTGCTTATATCCCGGGGCAACCCTTCAATGGCCTTCCCTGACAGTTTTCTCTGGCTGGCCGACGGAAGCGTTCTTGGCATACCATTCCCGATACTGATATCAATCATTCTTACCTTGATAATCGCCTTTATTCTCAAATATACTACCTACGGTCGAGGTGTATACTCTCTCGGCGGCAATGAAGAAGCCACAAGACTTTCCGGCATAAGTATACCTTATATCCGAATCGTCACCTATACCTTATCCGGTCTCTGCTGTGCCGTAGCAGGACTAATCTTCGCTGCCCGTGTAGGTGCTGCACCTCCATCCGCAGGTACTGGATATGAACTGAACGCAATCGCCGCAGTTATTATCGGCGGTACACCACTGACCGGGGGGCAGGGTAAAATTATAGGTACAGTTATTGGTGCACTGCTGATGGCGGTGATTTCAAATGGTCTGAACATTATAGAAGTTGATCCATACTGGCAGAGTATTGTTATCGGCGCGATAATCGTCTTTGCGGTCATGATGTCAAACCTGAAAAAACGCAACAGCTAAATAAAAAAACAATACAGACAAAACACAGAAACACTTAACGCTGAGCACCCTGTATTATCAGAATACAGGGTGTTTATTATTTATAGTTATTTATGATATATTATCCCACTCAAGACTATAAAACTTAATTTATTTTCATTCCAAGTTTATTTGCGAAAGTTTAAAAACTGTGCTATAGTATATATTGCAGTTATGAGACATGCACACTTTCAAATATAACGCTTCACCAGACTCAAACTCTACCTGTGAGGTATTGCTATGAAGATATATTCAGCGCTTATATTATTTTTATGCTCCTGCATCATACCGCTGACTTCGGCGATAGCTGAAGAGACACCGCAGAAAAAAATTCTTTATGTAGACTCATATAATGCCAATATCTGGAGTTCAACCATCGAAAAAGGACTGCGTTCCGTCCTGGATAATCACCAGAATATCGAATTACGGGTATTCAGAATGAACACCAAGCAAAATAACACTGAAGCTTACAAAATTAATGCCGGCAAAAAAGCCCATGAACTGATAGAAGAATGGAAACCCGATCTCGTAATAACTTCAGATGATAATGCCGCCCGCTATCTTATAGTTCCATATTATCTTGATTCAGATCTGCCGTTTGTCTTCTGCGGCATAAACTATGATGCCAGCGCCTATAATTTTCCGAAGAAAAATATAACCGGCATGGTCGAGGTCTTTCTGCTTGATGAGTCTCTGAGTTTACTAAAAAACTATGCCGCCGGAAATCGTGTCGGACTGATAGCTGCAAACAATATCAGTTCGCGCAAGGCTTATGAATATCTCAAGAATACCAGCCGCATTAAATTCTCAGAGGTAAGAATGGTTGATACCTTTGCAGAACTTAAAGATGCATTTATTGAGGTCCAGAAAAATTCCGATATGCTCTGCACCCTTGATCTCTATTCTGTCAAGGATTTCAACCTTGATGAAATGATCAAATTCGCCGAAGAAAATACCCGAATACCTTCAACCGCCGCCGTTTTCACCTCGATCCGGTACAGCCTCCTGGGCACACCTAAATCCGGCGAAGAACAGGGCGAATGGGCAGCCAACACCGCACTTGAGATTCTTAACGGCAAATCACCAGCAGATATTCCTATTACCCGCAACTCACAGGGCAAGGTCTACCTCAATCTCAATATCGCCAGAAAACTCGGTATAAAATTTCCCATTGATCTGCTGGATACTTCTCATCTTATCACACCGAAAAACCATCGGGTTCTTTTTCTGAGCTATACCCAAAACAGAGAAAAATTGCAGCATGACCTCAGCAGCATAGAGAATGGCATTCTTTCAAAATTCAAAATAAACCATATCAATGATCAGGAATATGATAACACCCAGAGCGATATCGAGTACCGCTCGGACAAGACAACCTTTGAAAACACACCCTCATCAGCAGAAATTTCCGAATATTCAGCGTCAATATTCCGGCTAGTTACAAAGTTCAACCCGGAAGTAATTATTATTCCTTATTCACCTGAAATTATGCCTTTCATCACCAGATATTCAGATAAAATATCCGCTAAAATTATTCTCTGCGTTGCCAACTGCGATATTACCCTCTATAACCCTGATACCCGCAATCTCATTATTCTTGAAGATTTCGCCATTCTAAAACACGCTCTGGATATGGCGCAACAGTATGCAGAAGGTAAAAGAATAGGTTTCCTGGCTATCAAAACCCCGACAGCGGTCAACACCATAAACACTCTAGCCGCTAAACTCGGCATCAAGTTCTATAAAGGGCATTTAATAGATTCATTTGAAAATTTAAAAGAAACATTTCTGCAACTGCAGCCGGAAGTTGATATTTTATGTCTGTTCAGCATCTGTAAAACTCCCGACTGGCAGGATGACCAGGCGGTCACATTCTTTATGAATAATACCATAATACCCACAATAGCCTTCACCGGCAGACAGAAGCTTTACGCCCTGATAAAAATAGAGCAATTGCCCAAGGAACAGGGATGGGCCGCCGCCACGATAGCCCTTGACATAATAAACGGACATAAAACCCCCGATATTACCAGGCTTGATCACGCCAGCTCTACCTTACGTTTCAATAAAGAACTGGCAGAAAAACTAGGAATTAAATTTCCCGAAGAGATATTCAACAGCTCTTCCATCAGATAATAATTTAAAATTTAAAAAAATACTATAATATGAATAAAAAACTACGTTATAACTCAATAACATTCAAAATCCTGTTTCTGGTTATCATTTTTTATGTCCTCACCGCCATAATTACAATTTCCGTTGTCGATTATAAACTCCGTGATATCAGCAATAATAATCAGCAAAAGAACTATTCTGAAAAGCTCAATCTTATACTTTCCCGGCTGAATGATTATAATGAACGCCTTGCCAAAACCGGAGCAATAGAGCTGTATATAGAGGATTATCAGAATCTGGCTTTATCGCGACTTGAAAATAACTATTTTAAAAATTCTACATACAATGACTACCCGATGATAATTAATCAGAAGGGTAAAGTACTGCTCTCTCAAAACAACTCACTGAGCAAGGCTCTCTTTGATTTAACCGATAACCTGAAAAAAACCTCAGCAGCTAAATTCACTCAAAAATATTTGACTTTGGATGGTGACCGGTATTGGAGTATATATACAGAATTCCCTGAATGGCAATGGACCGTCGCTTATGTTATTCCTCTCTCTATAAAATATGCCCATGCTACCGAACTCCAGAACAATCTGATTATTATAATGTTTGTCTGTACCTTCTGTTCTCTGGTACTGCTGACAATTATTCTCTCTAAAATAATTAAACCTATCATACTGCTTACGAATATCGCGGATACAATAGCCAAAGGCAATCTTGAACCTCCGATATCATTCTTGGCAAATGATGAAATTGGCCGTCTGGCACAAGCTTTCGAAAAGATGCGTCTCGCAATTAAAGAGCAGATTCTTCAGCTTAATGAAGAGGTCCGAGAACGCAAGCAGGCCGAGAGCAACCTGTTTGTCACCCTCAACTCTATCGGTGATGCTGTTATCTCCACCGATAATAACGGCAGAATAATCCATATGAATCCGGTGGCTATGAAGCTGACAGGATACGATATTAAAGAAGCTGTAGGTAAACCATTACTTGATATTTTCAATATTATCAATGGTGACAACCGCAAACAGTGCATCAGCCCGGTTGATAAAGTACTGGCAACCGGTGAAATAATAAATCTTGAAAATCACACCGTGCTAATTGATCGAGACGGGACCGAGTATCACATAGCCGACAGTGGCGCTCCCATCCGCGATGATTCAGATGAGATTCTCGGGGTAGTACTTGTCTTCCGCGATATCACTGAACAATACAGACTCGAACAGCAGCTCAGACAATCAGATAAGATGCAGGCCATCGGACAGCTTGCCGGTGGCATAGCGCATGATTTCAATAACATGCTTGGAGGAATTATCGGAGCTGCAGAGATTCTGCATAAACACCTCAATGGTACCAAGCAGGCAGAAGAGCTGCATGCGATTATTATCAATGCCGCCGACCGCGCTGCCGAACTTACCCAGCAGCTTCTGGCATTTTCACGCAGCAAAAAAATAACCTCTACAGCCATAAATATTCATGAAGTTATCGAGGATTCACTCTCACTGCTGCAAAGAACTATCGACAAATCTATCATTATAATGCCTGAGCTGAATGCCGCCAATGATACTATAATCGGAGATCCCGCACAAATTCAAAATATCATTATAAATCTTGGTATCAATGCCTCGCACGCCATGTCTGAGGGCGGTACTATTACCATAAAAACCTGTAATAAATACCTCAGCCCAGAATACTGCAGCACCAGTAATTTCGAACTTACCAGCGGTGATTATATCGAAATAAGTGTCAGTGATACCGGCTGCGGCATCAGCCCGGCAGTCCAGAGCCGAATATTTGAACCGTTCTTTACCACCAAATCAGAAGGCAAAGGAACCGGTCTGGGTCTTTCTGCAGTCTATGGAAATGTAATTCAGCATCATGGCGAGATCAGTATGAGCAGTACTATCAATCAGGGAACCACCTTCTATATTCTCTTCCCGCTGACCGAAAAACGCAAAAACTCCGAAGAAACTCTGAATAACTCCAATCAGAAAGGGCACGGAACCATTCTGATTATTGACGATGAAAGTTTTATCCGCACCGCAGCCAAAGCTATACTGAGTGACGCTGGATACAATATCATGCTGGCGGAAAACGGTCAGGAAGGTATTGAAATCTTTGTTAAGAATAAAGCCAGGATCGACCTGATAATACTTGATATGATTATGCCGGTAATGAATGGTAAAGAATGCTTCAACAATATAATGGAGATAGATCCGGCCGCTAAAGTTATTCTCGCGTCTGGCTACTCCAAAGATGAGGATATTGCTAAAATGAAGAAGAACCACCTGACCGCTTTTATTGCCAAACCCTACCGCTCACAGGAGTTGTTAAAACTGGTTGATAAAATAATTAATAATACCTGAAAGCAATGGAAAGTTCATAGCCCGGGCACCAATATTTTATATAATTCCGCTTCATCTGCTCAGTGCAAATAATAAGATTCATTATAAAAGTATTTATAATAAAATTGAACTGCCTCATATCCAGGCAGTTCAATTTATATTCACTATACTTCAAAACCATAATGCAGACGCAGCACATCCTATCTTCTGAACTCTACTGCGCGATAGTGCCATCAGTATCCCAGAGATCCTCCCAGGACTGATTTTCTTTCCAGAGAAATACCTGACCTTTTATCAGACGGTTATTCTTATCGATAGCTTTTATCGCTTCCATCTCCTCGGCTGAGAGCGGATCCTCCGTAACACACTTCAGATTACCCAGGTAATTTCTTTTTTTAGTGGAGAATGGAATCGGCACCTGCCAGCGCTGAGCCGCCCATTTCACACAGATTACAGCCGGATGTACTCCGTGACGTTCAGCAATTTCAACAATAACCGGATCCTCTATATCCACGGTATCATCCGGCGTTTTATCACGCTCCGGACGCATAGGCGAACCGATAGGACAGAATCCAATCGGAACAATATCCTGCTGCATACAGAAACTATGCAGTTCCTCCTGCTGAAAATGAGGATGCAGCTCCATTTCATTTACCGCCGGTTTTATCCGGCAATCACGTAACAGCAGCTCAAGTTTCGGCAGAGTCATATTGGAGGTTCCGATATTTTTTACCAGCCCCATATCGACCAGCTCCTCAAGCTTGCGCCAGGTCTTCATATAATTCTCATGAATATATGGTTTCGCATTGGCACTGCGGGAAGTAACATCACAACCGATAGGATGAAAATTAGGAAATGGCCAATGAATAAGGAAGAGATCAAGGTAATCAAGCTGTAAGTTGTGCAGCGTTGTTTTAAACGCAGGGATCACCTCAGCTTCAGAATGCTTGTCATTCCAGAGCTTGGAGGTTATAAACAGTTCATTACGCGGTATTCCTCCTTCCATTATTCTCTGGAATACCTTTCCTATTTTATCCTCATTGCCGTATATCGCAGCACAATCAAAATGCCTGTATCCTACAGCCGCCGCTCCCAGAACCGCCTCTGCAACCTCTTCATGCGTGACCCTGTCAGATCCAAAAGTACCGATACCAATACCTGGAATAGTATCACCCGTATAGAGTTTACGCTGCGGAACCAGATTTGGATCTATACCATCTGGATCAATTCTGAATTCTTCCATTACTTCTCCTCATTAATTAACAGACCAGCAAACAGTCTTAAATAACAGTCAATATAATATTTACTATACACCCTGATAACCACTTAATCAATACGCATTTTACGAACAAAAATTACTATTTTGCGCAAAAAACCACGAACCAATCATAGAATATTATTAAAATATTAACTGCGAGCAACTTTTACCTAACTTATTGAAAATATTACATTTTAGTATTAATTAAATCGCAAAACAAATATTTAAAACAAAAAATTAAAGCTTAATTTTAAAACAAATATTTGACTTTACGCTAAGTTTATTTATACTAGAAAGCACTTGAATTACTAAAACGCTAAATGAGGTAAAAAAAATGAATGAAAAACATATGAGTAAGACCCAGTTGAAACTGATCAACACCGCCGGACCACTATTCGCTGAAGATGGGCTCAAAGGGACCAGAATACGAACCATTACTGAAAAAGCCGGAGTAAACGTCGCAGGTATTAATTATCATTTCGGCAGCAAGGAAAAACTTTATAAAGCAGTGGTTGACTTTGTTTTTTCCAAATTAGGCTATATCAATATTGGAACTTTCTGGAACAACCTTCCTGAAACCGAAAAAACCAAGGAAGGTGTCTGTAGAATGATTCATAACTGTCTAAGCGCAATTTTCAGCAAACTATTCATGAGTAACCATCCTTTCTGGTACTTTAAAATAGTACACCGGGTACTGGCTGAACAACAGAAAAGCCTCAAGGATTTTGATGAAGAAATATATCATGCTGATTATGATGCAGTCAAAGAGATACATGGTATTTTCAATAAAAATATTAACGAATGGGAGGTTGAAGCCTGGCTGGCGATCTGGTATGGTCAAACTATCGGTATGAATATCCTCATGCCTAAAAAAATGATTGAGCATACCGATGACAACGAGCAGATACAGGGTTATCTCAATGCCGTACTGGATAACACCTACATTGCCATAACCTCACTGCTCAAAGCTGACAAACATATTAAAGCCGAAAAATATTAATCTATCATAAATATTATAAAATAATCAGGAGAAAGAAATGTCAAAGCTTGTAAAAACCTTGACGCTTATAGTTATTATCTGCATTGCAGGAGCCGGTGTGTTCTATTTTACCGCACAGGCCAAGGACGATACAAAAAAATACGAACCCGAAGCCAAACCGGTTAAAACAATTACCGTCTCCAAGAGCAATCATATAAAGACTCGCTCCTTTCCGGGAAAAGTACGTGCCAGCAAACGGGTAAATCTGTCTTTTGAAGTCAGCGGAGTACTTACTGATCTGCCAATTCGCGAAGGCATGCGGGTGAAAAAAGATCAGCTCATCGCCAAACTTGATCAGCGCACCTTTAAAAATAATGTCCTGTCGGCTGAGGCAGACTTCACCGAAGCCAAACTTAACTATGAGCGAAAGACCAAGCTCCACAATGATAAAATTATTCCACAGTCCGAGCTTGACACCGCCAAGTCTACCTATGACCGGACCAAAGCCGCTCTGGAAATAGCCCGCAAAAATCTTTCAGATACCGAGCTTACAGCTCCTTTTGATGGTATTATTGCCAGCAAGGATGTCGAAAATCACCAGCGAATTACCGCTACTGAGCAGATTGTCAGTCTTCAGGACATGACCAATATTGAGATTACCATTCAGATTCCGGAATCAATCATGGTCTACGCAGCACCGAATGACTTCAATAAAAAGGTCCGTGTCAAATTCGACGCCATTGCTGATCAGGAATTTGAAGCTACCGTTCATGAATTCAGCATTGATGCCGACAGCCAGACCCAGACATATGAAATAGTAGTAATAATGCCAACCTCCGAAAAGTATAATTTTCTTCCCGGTATGACCGCTTCAGTGACCTCAAAGGATTTTATACGCCCTACTGAAGAACTGCTCAACACTATCTGGCTTCCGGCCCCCGCTGTACAGGGAGAAGAGGAAGGCAACAAATCCTATGTCTTTTTAGTGACACCGGAGAATACGGTAGAAAAAAGATATATTGAAGTAGGAAACCCCACCCAGTCAGGCATACCGGTTACTTCCGGCCTGAAAGAAGGGGAAAAAGTAATAATCGCCGGCAGCAGTTATCTGCAGAACGGTATGAAAGTACGCCCACTGTAGTTGAGAAATCTATTTTTATGAATCGAACCTCATTATCAAAATACAAACTAGGGACATTTTAATGAACATTACGAAATACTCTATAGATAACCCCATAGTGACTTATACCCTGACACTCTTTGCTGTCATCGGCGGCATCTTCTCCTATCTGCATCTGGGTAAACTCGAAGATCCTGAATACACTATTAAAGAAGCGGTCATCATAACTCAGTACCCAGGAGCAACTGCGCAGGAAGTTGAGGAAGAAGTCACCGACAAACTTGAAACCGCAATACAGCAGATGAAGCAGCTCGACAAGATCTGGTCGGAGAGCCGCCCCGGTCTATCGATTATACATGCTGAAATGCAGGATAAATTCGACAAGAGCTCCCTTCCGCAGGTATGGGATGAACTCCGGCGTAAAATTCATGATGTACAGCCCGACCTTCCTACCGGTTGCGGCGATCCAACCATCAATGATGATTTCGGTGATGTTTACGGCGTTTATTTTGCCCTTACCGGTGACGGTTACAGCAAACGTGAACTCTATGATTATGCCAAACTTCTTAAAAAAGAACTCCTGCTCTGTGATAATGTCGCAAAAATTGAAGTCAACGGTTATACAACCGAGGTCATCTATATGGAGATCGCCAGAGCCAAGATGGCCCAACTTGGTATTACTCCGGAGACTATTTTCCAGGCTATAAACGATCAGAATCTGGTAGGTAATGGCGGTAAAATAGATTATGACGGACATTATATAACCATCAATACTACCGGCTCATTTGACTCAATCGACAGCATCAGTAATCTGCTTATTCGCGGTTCAAATGCTGATAAACTTATTCGTGTCGGAGACATTGTAACCTTCAAGCGTTCATACTACGAACCAGCAAGCAGTATCATGGAATATAACGGCACACCGGCATTGGGTATCGGTATTTCAACCATCCCCGGAACCAATGTTGTAGTTATGGGTAATGCGGTTGAAAAGAAACTTCAGGAACTTGAAGCACGAACCCCAGTAGGTATGGAGCTAAAACCGATATACTTTCAGTCCCAGATTGTAACTACAGCGATCAGCGGATTTGTAATCAATCTGATTGAAGCGATTATAATCGTTGTCGTATTACTCTTTATCTTTATGGGGCGTCATGAAGGTATTATCATTGGTATTGCACTGCTGGTTACGATATTGATGACCTTTATCGGCATGCAGTATCTGGAGGTAAATCTGCAGCGTATCAGTCTCGGTGCGCTGATTATTGCTCTAGGGATGCTTGTGGATAACGCGATTGTAGTTGCCGAAGGTATTGTCATAAAGATGCAGCGCGGCGTTGAAAAGCGGCTAGCGGCAGAGCAGACTGTAGCCGAGACCCAATGGCCGCTGCTTGGAGCCACAATCATCGCTATCATCGCTTTCGCCTCCATCTCGCTTTCACAGGATGCTTCCGGAGAATTTATGGGCAGCCTGTTCACGGTGATAGCACTGTCACTGCTTATCAGCTGGATTACCGCCATTACTCTGACCCCGCTGCTCTGCATACATTTCATCACTAAAAAAGATGCCTCAGAAAAAGATCCTCATGATAATTTCTTCTTTAGAACCTATGCCCGGGTACTAAGACGCTGCATCAATCACCGTTATCTGGTGATTCTGGTCATGCTCGGTCTGCTTATCTTCTCCGGCTACTGCTTTAAATTTGTAGATCAGACCTTCTTTCCTTCCAGCACCCGTAATATGTTCCTGGTCGACATCTGGCTGCGGGAAGGCACTCACATTGACAAAACAAATACAGTTGCTCATGAGATTACCGAAAAACTCCTGAAGAATGAACACATCACCGATATCGTACAGTTTACCGGTGAGGGCGGGCAGCGTTTTACTCTGACTTATGCTCCAGAGACTGCCAACTCCGCCTATGCACAGCTGATGGTCTATACCAATAATTATGAAGAAATCGATGCTCTACTGCCGGAACTCAGCAAGATGTTCCAAGAAGATTATCCGGATCTGCAGGCCAATATTAAAAAGATGGATATTGGACCTTCCGCCGATGCAAAGATCGAAGCACGTTTTATAGGTCCCGATCCTCTAGTACTCCACCAGTTAGCCAATAAAGCAAAGGAAATCTATGCCAAATACGGTATAAATAACGGCATAACCTACTTTATACGTGATGACTGGCGCCAGCCTGTAGAGAATCTGAAAGTCAATATTGCCGATGCCAGAGCCAGAAACGCCGGAATTTCACGACCCGAGATTAATGATGCCATCAGCAGTAACTTTACCGGCGCTATTACCGGAGCTTTCAGAGAAAAAGATGAATCCCTGCCTATCATTGCCCGGCCTCCTGTTGTCGAACGTGATAACATAAGTGATCTGGCTGATATCCTTATCTGGTCCTCTGTACATGGAAAACTTGTACCTCTAACCCAGGTAGCGGATAATGTTAATCTGATATGGAAGGATAATATCATCCGCAGAAGAAACCGGCAGCGCTGTATCACCGCACAGTGTGAGCCGAAGGATATCTCCGCTATCAATCTCTACCTGAAGATCAAATCAGAAGTTGAAGCAATTAAGCTGCCGCTGGGATATCACATGGAATGGGGCGGTGAACCGGAATCATCCGGAGACGCTCAGGAAAAACTTCTGGCCAAATTCCCGCTGACATTGCTGGCAATGTTTACAATAGCACTTCTGCTCTTCAAGACACTGCGCCACCCGGTAATCATCTTCCTCGGTCTGCCGCTATCAATTATCGGTATCACCTGGGGACTTCTTGCTTTCAATGCCGCCTTCAGCTTTCCGGCACTGCTGGGCTTCCTGAGTCTGACGGGAATGCTGATAAAGAATGAGATTGTACTCCTGGATCAGATAAATCTCGAACGTGAAGCAGGAAAAGAACCGTTCAAGGCGATAATCGAAGCCTCCATCAGCCGTGTACGTCCGGTAAGTATGGCGGCATTCACTACCGTACTTGGAATGCTGCCGCTGGTATTTGACGCATTCTTCCAGTCATTATCGGTCACCATTATGGGTGGTCTGACATTCGCGACTGTCCTGACCCTGATCTTTGTGCCGGTTATATATGCGACCTTCTTTCATATTAAAGAAAAGAAATAAACCTGTTATCAGAATATTTGATCAGTCCCCCGGCAAAAAATTGCCGGGGATTTTTTTTTAACCCCTGCTCTCCAAAAATAAGTATATAATAATAAATCATGACTGTATTAAAAAAAGGAAAATATTATGTATACCCCATACCGCCTGAAACCGGCAATGCAAATTCTGATCCTCCTGCTTTTCCTGACCGCATCAGTTCAAAAAGCCGGCAGCGCTGAACTGCACCAGGCGGATACACCAAGCACCACTGCCGAAAAACTGCAACACGCAGAAGAGCTCTTTAAAAACCGGAACTATAATGACTCTTTCAAATTTACTGCGAAACTCCTTGAAATCAGCTATGATTCAAACGTTTTCAGACTCGGAATCAAAGCGCTTAAAATGCTCGGCAAAGATTCAGAAATCGACAACTTCATTACCATAATTCTAAACCGCTACCCTGCAGAATGGCGCAGCTACTATACCGCAGCCCTGATTTACAGCCAGGATCTTACCCATTACGGTTATTATCTGGGAACAACCTTTAAACGTGGGCGCAGCCGTAATTACCAGCAGCTAATTGATATAAGTGAGCAGGACCGGCTGCAAGCCCTGGCTTATATGCAGCGGGCAAAAAAGCTTATTCTCCGCTCCAACACCTGTGAATTTAATAAATCAGAGGTGCTGTATCAGCTCGCCGCGCTTTATGTCAGCGATATCACGCCACAGACCGCGATCAGACTGCTGCTGAAAAGTAATTATAGCGCTATCCCGGAATATTCACAGGAAACAGCCTCCAGTGAACTGCAGGGAAAAGGCGCCCCTGTTCTTCTAAACGGCACCCCGGTATTCTTCAAACTTCCGGAAACTGAGGAGAAAGCCCAGAATGACGGTGAGCTATTCCGCTACTACCTGCATCAGAGCACCAGTTTCTTAACCGACGACTGCCGGGAAAAACAGAAACTTGCTGATTTCTCACAGATGCTCTATGGAGTCCAGACGCTGGCACAATCATCTTATAATACTGATAATCAAGCTGAATATCTTGATAAACTCCACCTGCTAAAGGACAACACCAGTCTCGCGTATCTGGAGAACGGCATACACGAATTCAAGCTTCCGACATCCTACAATTATCTCGCACTTTTCAAGCAAATATCATGCATTCAGCCTTCAGGCGAAATTTTTCAGCGAATTGCCGAAGAATATGAGAATCGAAGGCAATACAGTAAAGCATTGAAATACTGGCTGAAAATTTCGCGACTCAGTAATATCCCCAGACAGCGGCAGGAGAATACCGACCGGCATATCAGGCAGTTGCACGATGGTTTCATCACTTTCCAGAGCTGCGGACAGCAGACAACTGCAGCACCCAGCCTCTGGTTGCGCTTCCGCAATACCTCCGAAGTCTCACTCTCTGCCAGACGTATTAATATGGAAAGACTGCTGAACGCTATTACCAGAGACTTGAAACAAGACACCGCAGCAGAACATAACACCCCCTCGATTCTGAATAACCTAGAATCAAAACTGGTTGCAGGTGAACTTCAGGAATATCTTTCTACTCCACTCTATCAGAACAGGGTATATCTGGCATCGGCACAACCGTCAATCGCCCATGGCGAAGGCCGTCTTAAAATAAACCTCCCATCAACCTTCAAAAGTGGTGCCTATTTTATACAGGCAAGACTTGACAGCGGTTATACAACAAATATTGTACTCTGGCTCAATAATATGACCCTTACCTCCAGACCGCTGATTTCAGGAGACCGAATGTACTTTGCCGGAGACAACAGCAGCGGCCGGGGTATTGCAAATACTGAACTCCATATTTTCGGTTATTCATCCAGCAACTGGCATCTGCAGACCGGTACCAAACCTGCGACATATATCCAGACCACCATCAAAACTAATGCTGACGGACTGGTAATTCTGCCGGCAAAGTTTATAAAACCCGATTTTAAATACCTGATAACCGCCACCACACCTGAAGGTGATACCGCTTTCGATGGCTTTCAGCAGCTTTTCCAATACCTCAATGAACAACCGCAGATATCAAATAAAATCATTTACTATGCCAGCAAACCCTTATACCACAGCGGAGAAAAAATCAGTATCGCAGGCTGGATTCGTAATTATGATTATACCTCCGAAATCAGGCATAATAATAACCCCAGCGAGATCACCCTTGATATCTTCAGCCCTGACGGCAAGAAAGCAGCAACCAAGAAGGTTGAAATTACAGAGAACGGCAACTTCAGTTTTGACTTTACGCCTGAAGCAAGCGCACCACTGGGGATCTGGAGAATTGACTCCAGTCTGAAGCTAAACGCCGCGGGTAATTATTTCAGAATCGAAGAATATGTCAAACCGGAATTTACCGCGACTATTGAGACCCTCAGCAGCCACCCGGTATTCAGCAAACCGATGAAATTCAAGGTGACCGCCGCCTATAATTTCGGCAGCCCGCTACAGAATGCCCGTATAATTTATGAATTATACCGTCAGCCTGAGATTTCTGTATATCTGCCTGCCAGAAGCTGGGACTGGCTATACGGCAAAGGCTACGGCTACAGAGAACTCAGCGCTTCCAAAACCGCCACCGCTGATTTTAAGTTTATCCCCGCCCCGCCAGCCCAGGAACTTATTGTCCAGAATACCCTTTATACTGATAAAAACGGTGAAGCTGTTATTACTGCTGATCCGCTGACACTGAGTAAAGGCATACCGTCACAAAGCTGCCGTTACACGCTCAAAACTACCATCACCGACAGCAGCAACCGCAGCATAACTCGCGAACTAGCCCTCAGAATAAACAAAGCTGAATTTGAACTTGATATTCAGACTGATCAGAACTTTTATAGCAATGCTGAAAATATCACATTAACCGCCACCCCGGTCAACAATGACCATGAAGTTATCCCAGCCGCAACTTCCGGACTTGTGCTCCAGCTTTACCGTTATGACCGCAAACTGCAAAAGACACTGATAAAATCCTATACTGCCGCCAAAATCAATAATGCCGGTAAATTTGTACATCAAATAACCATTGCCAAGAGCGGCTACTATGCTCTTGAATGTCAGACGTACGACAGTCTGGGTACAGCTGTCACCGCCTGCAAAAACATCTATGTCTATACCCCTGATACGGCTGAATACCTGCCTTCACCACAAACGGTTACGATTATTCCCAAGAAGAACATCTACCGTATCAATGAAAAAGCAGAACTGCTGATAGTCAGTTCCGAACCTGCTACGACACTCCTGCTCTTTCCGGGTATAACCTCCTCCCGCTATCCATATCCGCAGATACTGCAAACCACAACCAATGCGCGGATCATTGACTACATTATAAAACCTGATGATGCACCGAATACATATCTGGAAGTTCTCTCCACTCAGGATAACCACGTAACCTCAGCCAGTGCCGAGCTGTTTATACCACCGGCACAAAAAATCCTGAATCTGGACGTTACCCCTGAAAAATCCGACTACCTGCCCGGCAGTACCGCGAATATCAAATTATCCCTCACCGATCAGACCAACAACCCGGTGCAAGCGCAGGCAATCGTCGCCGTGTACGATACCGCACTTGACGAACTCGCCGGTACAGAGGCCTTCCCGGATATTAAAGATTTCTTCTGGGGCTTTTCACATTCATATTACCCGGATAACAACAGTACCGCCGATAAATTTTCATACAACCTGTACAACAAGAATACAATCCCGATGCAGCCTATCGGTATTTTTGGCAGTTTCTTCAACCTTCCTGAGACCATGCTGCCGCTCTACCGTAAAACCGGCACTGGAATATCAAATCTGACCGGAGTACAGGGCGCACCCATGGCGCTGACTGCAGAAATGTCTGCAGACTCTCTGCCAGCAGCTCCTGCCACCGCCAATGAAAACTCTGTAGCGGAAGATCTTCCGCGCAAGGATCTCAGAACAGGCGCGGTCTTTCTGAACCAAGTCAGCTTTGATAAATCTGGAAAAGCAATAATCAACGTACCGCTGCCAGAGACACTTACCACCTGGAAAATACGGGTCTGGTGTCTTAACAGTTCTACTCAGGTTGCCCAGGCCTCAGCGACACTGCTGACCAGCAAGGAGCTGATGCTGATCCCCGCTGTACCACGCTACCTGATCAAGGATGACCGCATTATTGTCAAGGCAGCGGTCTATAACAGCTCGGACAAGGTTATGCCGGTAAGACTTGAACTGACCCCCGCACCAGGTTTAAAACCCTTATCAGCTACTGCCAGGACCGTCAAACTCACCCCGCACTCTGAGCAGCATATATCCTGGCAGCTGCAAGCTGCAACCATATCCGCCGGTAATATCATATTTTCCGCTAAAACCGAAGCTGCGGCTGACAGTATCAGTCTGCCGCTTCCTGTAGCTGAAAATATACAACCAATATACAACAGCCGTACCGCTCTCATCACTACAAAGGACTATAAAACCGGCTTGACTCTTCCCGCCAGCAGCAAAGATAAATCCGCAAAACTGACAGTAACCTTATTTCCCACAATCGCCTCACTGCTGGCACAAGCGATAAACGCTGTAAATACCAGAAATTATATTACCAATGATTCAATACTCACTCAGTTCCTGCCCGCAGCGGTTCTTTACAGTACCAGCCCGCTGCAATATGAAAAAGAAATCTCACAACTCAAACCAGAAATCAACCGTGCTATCGCCACTTTAACGAATAATCAAAACCCGGATGGCGGCTGGAGCTGGATTGCGGCTAATGGTTTCAGTTCTGAATATATCACCACTCTTGTACTCAACAGCCTCGAACAGGCGGACCGCCTCGGTTATCCGGTTCCAGCGGAACTCATTACCAGTGCCAGACTCCACCTCCTTAATTATCAGGAGGAACAGCTAAAGCTTCTAGTAAATTACAGCTCCGGGAATAATGCTGTCAAGAGTAAGGCACACCCTTCCAATCTTGATGCTCTGATATATTCTGTATTGTCACAGAGCGGGAATGAAAACCGCAGAATGCGCAATTTCCTGTTCAAGGACCGGGAATTTCTATCTGTCTTCGGGCTCAGTCTTCTCGGCTCAGGATTACTGCATACTGCTGACACCACTCTTTTACCGCAAATACTAACCAATATCGAGCAGTATCTGATTGAAAATACTGAAAATTCAACTGCTTATCTTGATCTGACTAACGCCGATAACAACTGGCAATGGTATAGTTCCGAATCCGCAGCAGTTGCAAATTATCTGTCGCTTCATCTCAGCACCGGCACAGACACAGATCTCAACCATAAGCTTGCGCATTATCTGATAAATAATATCCGTAATACCAGCAGAAGAGATTCCGTACAGACAATCACCGCCATTATATCCGCACTCACCGATTATGAGGCCACTGCCGGGAACAATCAACCTCCTGCAAACTTATTACTTACTGTAAACAGCTCACAACCTGAAAAACTTTTATTCCCTGCTGATAATACGCCAGTTACCTTATTTTACCTTGCTATTCAACTTAAAACAGGCGAGAACACGCTACAACTGACATCCCGGCAGTCAGAGCCTTTCAGCTGCTACCTGAGTACCACTCTATCATATTTAGAGAATAATCAAACTGTCGTTCCACACGGAATAGAGCTGAAGGTTAGACGTATTTACTACCGGCTAATCCCGAAAAAAGCGCTTATAACTCTCCCCGACGGTCTGGGAGGAGAAAAACAGCTGTTAAACTATTCTTATATTAAAACCAGACTGCATGCCGGTGACAAGATACATGCCGGTGACATGATTGAAAGTGAACTTATTGTCACCAGTCAGAACGATTATGAATATATTATACTCAAAGACCACAAACCAGCCTGTCTGGAACCACTTGAGAACAGAAGCGGTTTTAAATACAATTCTGTCAGTTATTATACCGAGTTCAGAGACCGCAGCGTTGATTATTATGTTGAATCTCTGCCGCGTGGCACTCATATTTTCAGTTACCGCAGTACCGCGCTGTTTGACGGTACTTTTACCGCCCCGGCTGCAACCAGTGAAGGAGTCTTTACCACCGTACTCAATAGTAATTCCGCAAGCTATATTTTTAATATCAATAAATAACTATATGAAAGGATGACTCATGAAAAGTCTCACCAAAGAAATCTGGATGGACATCCCCAATCGCCGGCAAATTGTCTCCATACATAATCAGGTAGAGGATCTTGTCCGTGAAAGCGGCGTACAGGAAGGATTATGCCTGGTCAATGCAATGCATATAACAGCGAGTGTATTTATCAATGACAATGAAAGCGGACTGCATGGAGACTATGAACGCTGGCTTGAAAAACTTGCTCCGGAGAAACCATATTCACAATACGCTCATAACGGTTTTGAAGATAATGGTGACGCCCATCTTAAAAGGCAGGTTATGGGACGTGAAGTCGTAATCGCGATAACCAATGGCGAGCTTCACCTCGGACCGTGGGAACACATTTTCTACTACGAATTTGACGGCAAAAGACGCAAAAGGCTGCTTGTTAAAATTATTGGCGAATAAGTATTAACGCTGATTTCTAATATTGTTTCAGCGGCAGATAATCGCCGCTGAAACTTCACTCTAAAAAATCGACTTTGAGAATAATCTACCGGCTTTATGCTTTAGGTACCGGTATCCGCCGCAGCACATTTTGAATCTCCCGATCCCATAACTCCCAGAAATGCCCTCCCTCATTCTCCCAATAATCAATATCAAAACCCAAATTTTCAGCTTTTTGACGAAATCCCTGATTCATGCCATAAAGAAAATCCCCTGTACCGCAACACTGAAGAATACGTGGTGCCGACACCGGATCACTTCGCTCCAGCAGACTGAGCAGATCATTATCACTTCCAGCAATATTTTCAAGACTGCCGAAAATATTTTTCAGTTCATTGACGTACTTAATATCCTCAATACCTTCATAGCGCCGGGTAATATCAAGAGCACCGGAGATACTGGCGGCGACTGAAAAGCACTGTGGATTGAGCAAGCCTATCTTGATTGCACCATAGCCACCCATAGATACTCCCGCAATATAATTATCCTCACGCGCGGTTGACAGCGGGAAAAAACTCTGCGCAATACGCGGCACCTCATACGCAATATGTGAATAAAAATTATATCCATGAACCGCATCGGCATACCAGCTCCGCTCTCCATTGGGCATAACCACTGCCAGCCCCCATTTCATGGCATAACGCTCGATTGAAGTTCTCCTGACCCAGGATGAATCATCCTCCGAAAGTCCATTGAGCAGATACAATACCGGCAGATTACCATGCCTGGCTTTTTCACCATTTATCCCGTTTTTTGTATTAACATTTTGCGGCAGTATTACTCTCATACTGCGCATCATATTCAATTCATCAGAAAAATATTCACAGGTTAGCAGTGCCATCTATATTATCCTTTACTAAAAACTTTTTATTCATACAATTATCAGTGTAATCTCAAACCCGAATTAAGGTAATATTATAATTATATGCAGGATTTATTCAATATAGACCATATGCGCATGGGGCTGGCATTAAATGCAGCACAACAGGCGTATGAAGAGGGAGAAGTCCCTGTCGGAGCTGTAATTTTTCATAAAGACAGACTGATCGCCAAAGCCTGGAATCAGCGCGAGGGGCTCAATGACCCTACAGCTCACGCCGAGATACTGGCAATAACTCAGGCCTCTGCTGAACTTGAGAGCTGGCGTCTTGAGGACTGTACCATGTATGTAACCCTCGAACCTTGCGCTATGTGTGCCGGGGCTATTGTCTTATCACGAATTCCCAGAGTAATTTTTGGTGCCGCTGACCCCAAAGCCGGGGCCTGCGGCAGCGTTTTGGATGTTACCGGCTGCAGTAAGCTGAACCATAATCCAGAGATAATTTCCGGACTGCGTGCTGATGACTGCAGCAGTATATTAAAAAGTTTTTTTATAGAAAGAAGAAGACAGAAAAATAATCAAAACTGAAAGGGACAAAATGATTGACGCACTGATTACTTACCACTCCCAGAGCGGCACAACTAAAAGCCTGGCGGAAGCGATTGCCACAGGACTGGAAGAAGGTGGCGTAAGCTATGAAATTAAGCCGATATCCGAAGTAGTAATAAAAGATCTGGTGAACTACCGCGCTATTCTTATCGGCAGCCCGGTATATTATGGAATGCCGTCATCAGAAATCACTAAATTCTTTGAAGAAACAGTTGCGATTCATGGCAGACTTGAAGGAAAACTTGGCGGGGCTTTTGCAACTTCATCATATATCGGCGGGGGCAATGAAACCGTCTGCATGGCAATTGTTAAATCCATGATGGTTCACGGCATGCTTATTGTAGGAGCAGACAAAGGCGATCATTTCGGTCCTGTAGGAGTAGGTGCGCCTACTGACGCAAGTTTTCGCAGCGGCAATAACTACGGCAAACTCATGGCCAAACAGATCAAACGCTATATGAACCTTGATAACGAGTAGACTAAATGAACACTCTGTTTGATGACAAAGTGGTATGGATACTGGGAGCCTCTTCCGGTATTGGCTGCTCTTTATCCCGCCGATTTTCAGCCTTGGGTGCAGATACCATTGTTACTGCCAGAAGTGAAGAAAAACTTCAGGCTCTGGCTGCGGAAAATGCGCATACAACTCCGCTGCCGGCAGATCTCACTCTCACTGACAAGCTGCCAGCACTCGTAAATTCCGCTCTGGCAATACATGGACATATAGATATTGTAATCTTCTCAGCCGGACTCTCACAGCGGACTCTCGCCGCAGACACTCCGCTTACAAATACCCGTAAAATTATGGAAACGAATTTCTTCAGTTCTGTCGCTATCGCCAGAGAGCTACTCCCGCATTTCAAACAGAACGGCGGTGGAAGATTTGTCGTAATCAGCAGTATTATGGGGCGCTTCGGAGCACAACAACGCAGCTCCTACTCCGCCAGCAAACATGCTCTTCACGGGTATTTCGAGTCCCTTAGAGCCGAAGAATGGAAGAATAACATCCGGGTGACTATCGCTATTATCGGCTACGTGAATACCGAATTTTCCCGTCACGCTCTAAATGCCGACGGCAGCAGCTATGAAAAAATCGATCAGGGACAACAGAAAGGCATGCCACCAGCAGACTGCGCCCGCAGAATAATTGATGGTATTAGGGATGATAAAGAAGAGATACTCATCGGCGGCACCGAGAAATATGCCACCTTCCTGAAACGCTTCGCGCCAAAACTGCTCTCACGCCTCCTGCGGAGCCGCAATATTAACTGAGCCGGCACTTCAGCAGTACCGGCTCAGATCGAATACTATTCCAAATTTCCGGAGCGGCTGCCCTTGGTTTCAAGCATCAGCTTGGCACTCTTGAGCATCTTGGAGACAAATTCCTCCCCGCTCCATGACTCCGCCTCCAACTGCTTGATAGCTTCTTCAAGAGTCAGAGTACTCTTACAAAGCAGCTTGAACGCCTGTTTGATATGCTTGAAGGCATCACCTTCATAACCGGCGCGTTTCAGACCGACCATATTGAGAGTCCGCGCTACAGCGGTATTGCCATCATAGATAACCCCCGGCAGACAGTCATAACGGACAATGGAATTAGGAGCCACGAAACATCTTTCGCCAAAATTAACGAACTGATGCACCAGAACACCACCTGAGAAAATAACATTATTATGAATATGACAATGACCAGAAATCTGCGTCATATTGGTAAGAATACAGTTATTCTCAATAACACAGTCATGAGCCAGATGCGCATAGGCCATAAAAAGGTTGTCATTTCCTACAATTGTCACTTGATTCTGCTTGGTTGTACCGCGATTAATAGTAACAAACTCTCTGATAACATTATTATTACCGATTACCACCCTTGTAGGTTCACCTTTGTAACCATGATCCTGCGGTGCTCCACCAATAACAGCCATAGGCGAAATCAGGTTTCCTTCACCGAGTTCCGAATAATTCAAAACCTGTGAATGCGCCATCATCTCGGTACCGGCACCGATTTTAGCCTCTTTTCCAACGATACAGTACGGCCCGATAATTGCTGAATCTGCAATTTCAGCGGTTGGATCAATAATTGCAGTATGGTGAATAGTACTCATGACTCTCTCCTGATAACTCTATTCTGCCTGATTTCTTGGAATAAAGGCGAACTTGATTTCAGCAGAACAGGCAAGTTCACCATTGACTGTCGCTTTTCCTTCCACGACACCAATACGACCATTATACTTTACAACCTTTACTTCTAATTGCAATTTATCTCCCGGTACTACCTGCCGGCGATATTTAACCTTATCAACACCGGTAAGTACTGCCAGCTTACCGTCTTCATCACTTGCAGACATCCCGAGCCCTCCAGCCTGCGCCAGCGCTTCAAGCTGCAGCACTCCCGGCATTATCGGCTGCCCGGGAAAATGACCGTTGAAGAACTCTTCATTACTGGTAAGGTTTTTATAGGCGATAATGTGCTGCGCCTCTTCCCGCTCAACAACCCTGTCAACCAGCTGGAAAGGATAACGATGAGGCAGTTTCACCCTGATATCATTGATATTCATCAGACCTGCCGGATATTTTTCTTCCAGCAGTTTAAGACGCAGATCCCGGGCAAGGGTATTATTCAGCTTGTGGCCACTCTTATTGGCAACTATGTGTGCCCCCATACGCATACCGGTAGTAGCAAGGTCACCGATTATATCCAGTATTTTATGCGCCGCCGGCTCAGCCGCTACCCGCAGTTGATTATTTACAACCTTATCCCCATCAAGAACCAGCGTATTCTGAGTGTCGGCACCCTTACCAAATCCTGCTTTCTGCAAAGCTTCAACCTCAGACTGCATAACAAAAGTTCGAGCCGGAGCAATCTCTTTCAGAAAGACCTCAGGAGTTATCACCTTCTCAACTACCCCGCGTGCCAGTGAACTCTCGGCATAGTCGATAATATAAGTTATTTTAAGCTCTTTGCCACCGGTAGGAGTTGCGATAATACTATAACCGCTTGCCCCGGCAGCTACAGTACCCTTAAGCTGATAAAACTCGGCTTCAGCCTCCAATTCCACGGTACCAGACTCCGCTATTTTTTCCGCATATAAAAGTGCGGAACCATCGCCGCCGGGAATCTCCTCACCGGTGACATCAATTATCGCATTGTCAATCCCCATGCCATAAAGCGCAGCCAGAATATGCTCAACGGTATTGATTCTAGTCCCTTTACGCAGCTCAATTATTGACCTGTGCTTACTGCCATCAATATACCAGGGGCGAACCAGACCCGTATCCTTACCAGAGACAAACATATACCCTGTTCCGGCCTCAGCAGGCTTTACAGTTACACTGCAGTCGCTCCCAAGATGAAGTCCGATACCAGAAATTGTAAACTCTGCTTTAAGCGTTGTCTGCTTCATTGATTAATTCCTCCAGTTTCTGTTCTAGAATTTTTATCCGATCCTTTAACTTATCTATACCGCGTATATTTTTATATTCTTTATATTTCTCACGATATTCAACCGCCGGCTGACCGACCATGGTCTGACCGGCCGGAACATCTGATGCCACCCCGGATTTAGCATAAAAGCTGCAGCCATCACCAACTTTGATATGATCAGCAAAACCTACCTGACCACCTACAGCTACCCCTTTACCGATCTCCACCGAACCACTCACACCAACATGCGCTGCAAAAACCGAGAATGCGCCGATTCGGCAGTTATGAGCAATATGAACCAGATTGTCCAGCTTACAGCCACAGCCAATGACAGTACTGGCAAAACGCCCTCTGTCAACAGTTGAATTTGCCCCGATTTCAACCTTATCTTCAATAATCACATTACCGGTGTGGATTATCTTCAAATGCTCACTACCATTCCATTGAAAACCGAAACCATCCGCTCCGATAACCGCGCCGCTGTGAATAATAACCTCATTACCAATAATAACATTATAATATATAGAAACATTGGCATAGATAATACAGTCACACCCTATTTTTACCTTGGGACCGATAAACACACCTGGATAAATCCGGGTATTTTCTCCTATCTCCGCCTCTGCGGAAATAACCGCATTCGCCCCTACTGTACAGCCTGCACCCAAAGCTGCTGATTCAGCAATAACCGCACTGGCATCAATGCCTGATTTAATATGTGGTACTTCAGGAGCCATCGCATTGGCAATTCTGACAAACGCCACCTCGGGATTAGCAACCTTCAAGAGCGTACAGCCAAGATCAGCGGGAGCGTCCTTGCCGACAACAGCCGCAGCAACATCTATTTCTTTCAGCAATTTATAATTTTTACGACCCACCGCGAAAGTAATCGCCCCGGGGATCACAGAATCCAGCCCTCTGGCAGAGGTTACTTTTACCTTAGCGTCTCCGACAACCTCAATATCCTCTTCAGCAATAGCTGATTTCAGCCAGTCTACAGTATATTCAACCATGTATTATACCAATCATAAAATAATCTCTATCTAAATAATATAATTCTAATAATATACAATAAAAGCGACGATTGCAAGATCGTCGCTTTTAAAATCATTTAAGTTATAAAAATCTAATGCCTAATTTTTAGCCCGCTTAGCATTGATCGCATTCATAATCTTGATAACTTCATCGGTCATATCCTTTTCAGGAGAGACAAACTGTACCTGACGCCGCAGAATTTCACTGATAATTGCTTCAGGTGAATTTGATTTTTCCAGCTTATCAGACAGCGCAATATCAGGAGCGGTAATTACAATATCATAATTTCTGATCTTTACCAGATGCTGAATTGCCTTCTGAAAATCTGCATACACACCGCGCCAGTAGTTAGCCATCTTGGTTCGTGAAAGTTTCTCGAAACGATCAGCTTTGTCCTGTAGCTGAAGCTGAAGAATCTGGAGTTCAAGCACCTTCTTTTTATACTGATAAGTATCAGGAGCCAGGAAAGCGTCATTCTGCAGCTTTTCCTGCTGCGTACGGATAACTTTCTGCAAATCCTCAATCTCCTTCTCTTCCTGCCTGAAGCTTGCCCTGATCTGTGTCTCCATCTGCTTGGCATAATCAGAATTTCTGAATACCTCTTCAATTCGCACAACAACCACCGAACTTGGAGCAGGGTCTTCTGCCTTTGCCTGATTAAAACCGGCATAACTTCCGATCAGTAGAGCTACTAAAAACAGCTTATAGATCAATTTCATTATCACTTCTCCCTTATCATTATAAATATTGAAGTTCGATTATCATCGTAATTTAACATAAAGCATAGATAATATAAGTTGTACATATTTCACAACCTATAGTCAACTCCATAATACAAGTATTTTCCGGATGCAGGTAGAATTAGAGACCTGTTCATTACATTTCAGATACGAGAATTAAAAACGCACACTGCGTTTAGATTCTATATTATACATATAATAATATATTAAAAATCCTAAACCTGTAATCACAGAAAAATACTAAGCTAAAAAACAGTTATCCCTGAAGAGCCCGACGGATAAGTTCTTCAAGACCAGCATCACCACCGAGACTTAAAGCCTTCTCAACTCTGGCAATACCCTCTTTCTCATGAATCCCCATCGCTTCCAGCGCCTTTACCGCATCCACCGCCACCGCACTCAAACCGGCAATTGCACCTCCTGCAGGTGTATCATCGGTCAGCGAGGTCTTGGCTCCCTTAAGCTCAAGAATAATTCTCTTGGCAGTCTTTTCACCGATACCTTTAATTTTCTTGAGAAAATTGGTATCCTGTTTCTCAATAGCAAGAATAAAATCTTTGGGAGCCGCTGAGGAAAGAATCTGAATAGCGGTTGAAGCGCCTATTCCGCTCAACCCGATAAGCACTCTGAACAGTGAACGCTCATCCTCCGTCAGAAAACCGTATATTGATATATCATCCTCCCGCACTGCCACATGCGTAAGAATGACTGCCTCCTGACCGGGAGCAAGTTTTGCCGTAGTCGATAACGGAGCACTGATATCCCAGCCGACAGCCCCCACTTCAAGTACGACTCTCCCTGGAACAACACTGAAAACACAGCCGCGTAAATGATTATACATAATATTTACCCCGATATTCAAAATAATAAAAATTCCAGCCACCCTGTAAAGTGTAGTGATTTAGTGCCATCGCGCAACCTCTTTAACCATCCGGAAAGAGGTTTGACACGAATGAATTTTACATATTTTCGACATAAGATCTATATCAGCGTTATTGTGGAGTAACAACACTCTGCTTTTTTAAATAAATAATCACGATAAAAGTTGTAGTAAATCCATTATCTTGTCGATAAGTTTCTGGAAAAGGTTGACGCTTTTTCTCTTAAGACCCTTGATATACTACAGTTATCGAATAAAGAGGGCTTATTGCTTTTTATCAGAAATTTGCTATAATAGACAGGAGTTCAAAGTCGTATAAATGGTTATTTTAAATAAAGTTGCGAAAACGGACTCCGCATTCGGGCGGAGATTTATAATGAAAAAAATCTTCAATATTGGATTACTTTTACTTATTATAAATATCATCGGCATAGGTGTTCATGCAGATGATCTGGATCTTCCTGATGTACCAGGCGGTACAGATCTTGCCAGTAATGAGGGTTCTGCTGACGATGAATTTTCCAATGATTTTCTGATTCAGGAAGAAGAAAAGGTCAGCACTCCAGCCCCGAATAATAGTAATAACCGTTCTACCGATGATTTGGATCTTGAAAGTCTGACCGTTGAAGATGCCACTCAGGTTGTAGATGAGCCTCAAAACACCGCTGCACCAGAGTCTGGTCTGCAGGCGGCGAATCCAGCAACAGGCAATACTCCTATTGTAAATGATATCATTATACGTGGTGGTTTCGCTTCCGCATCTGAAATCCAGGCCAAGATGGGAACCCGCAAAGGCCAGCCTCTAGACAAAAAAATTCTGGAAGAAGATTTTCAGCGTCTGTATAAAATGGGTAAGTTTGCCGATGTCCAGATTAAAGAAGAGGTTCTACCTGATAACAAGGTAAATATTATAGTTCTGCTGCGTGAAAAAAATCTCATCCGCAGAATCACTTTCCGCGGCAATAAAGTCAAACCCAAAAAACTCGAGAAAGAGATTGAAAGCAAGATTGACACCCGTTATGACGAGGGTCAGGCTACACGTGATGCCAGAGCTCTGGAAGCATATTATACCAACAAATTCTATTATTTCACCAAGGTCACCCCTGAAGCCGAACCATTTGAAGATGGTGTCCGTCTGGTATTCAATATTGATGAAGGCCGTAAAATCTGGGTTCGGGATATTATCTTCCGCGGTAACTACCGTTTCACCGATGAAGCGTTGCGCAAAGTAATGCAGACCAGACAATCCTCATTCTTTGTTCGTGGAAAGCTGACCAGAAAAGATCTTGAAGCCGATCTTGAGCGCGTAAAGCTCTACTACCAGTCAAACGGTTACCTGGATGTAGAAGTTACAGAACGTCCTTTCCAGGTCACCTCCGACGAAGAGTATGATAACGGCTGGTTTTCACATGATGATATGCACCTGTATATTGATGTCAATGAAGGAGAGCAGTACCGCATAGGAGCAGTAAATTTTGATGGCAATAAACTGGTTTCTGATGATGATCTGCGTAATGTTATCAAGACTATGCCTGGTAAGATATACAGCCCGTTAACAGCAATGGAAGACAGCACCCATATACGCGACATTTATGGCGCTGCCCCCAACAGCCGTTATTTTACAAAAATCTTCCCGGAACGTATTCTTACTGAGCAGCAAAATGTTGTCGATGTAGTATTCCATATTCAGGAAAGTCCGCAGGTAGTTATTGAAGACGTGCAGATTGTCGGCAACGACGCAACCAAAGACAGCGTATACCGTCGTGAACTGGAATTCTTCCCTGGAGAGATGATAGACTCCAAAAAAATTGAAGCCAGCAAGAACAATATCCTTAATCTTGACTATACCGAAGCTGATACTCTTGATCTAGCGGTGAAGGAAGGATCTGCACCTGACAGAGCAAGGGTTGTAGTAGATATGGAAGAGAAACAGACAGGTAATGTCAGCTTTGGTGTCGGTTTCTCCTCTGATGATCCAATGTCCGGATCGGTTACACTCTCACAGCGTAACTTTGACTTCCAGGATTATCCGCAAAATCTCAAGGAACTTATTACCGGTAAAGCCTTCAGAGGAGCCGGACAGTACGCTTCAACCAGCCTGTCCATGGGTACCAAGAGCAGAAACTACGGCCTTGACTTCTTCAACCCCTGGATTTATAACAAACCTGTCGGCTGGGGCTTTGGTTTCTACTGGAAGACCTACGAATGGGATGATTTTACTCAGGAAACTCTTGGTGGTTACACTACCTTCAGCAAGAAGATCCTCAGTCCAAATCTGACCGCCAGTGTCACTTACCGGCTGGATAATGTTGAAATGTACGATTTTGATGATGATGCATCCAGCGTAATCAAGCAAGAGACCGGCAGTAACTGGCTGAGCAGCTTATCATTTGGTCTGACTTACGATTCGCGTGACAGCATTTTCCGCCCAAGTCGTGGTATAAAAGCGGTCGAAAAATATCAGCTTTACGGAACCTTCCTTGGTGGCGACTTCTCATTCTGGAGAAATACCGCTTCTTTCCAGGGATTCTTCCCATTCTATACTGACAACAAAGGACGTAACTGGGTTATTACCGGTCGTACCAATCTAACTACTGAAGGACCTTATGATGATTCCCGTATTCCTACTTATGAAATGCTCTATGCCGGCGGTATCGGATCGGTCAGAGGTTGGGAATCAGGAACTCTCGGACCTCACGATGCCGGTACTGCATTGGGTGGCTATACCAGCCAGACCAACTCAATTGAGATGCTGTTCCCGGTATACGAGAAGCTGATAGAAGGAAGTGCTTTCTTTGATATCGGTGGTGCTTTCCCTGATACCTTCTCAATCGATGCCGGTCCTGGAGGGGATTATTATCGCGGGTGTGGTTATAGAGCAAGTATCGGTCTGGGTGTACACGTAATAACCCCGCTGTCACCTATGCCGGTGAGAATCTACTTCCCGCTCACTCTTAATGATAAGGATGGCGACGATACCGAATTTATTCAGTTCTCATTCGGAGCCACCTTCTAAAAACAGCAAATTAAATCAATATTTATCCCTGCCTGCAATAAATCAGGCAGGGTTTTTTATTTCCAATGTTGAATATGAGACCATAATTCATAGAATATATATATTCTATTACAATTAGAACTATTACAGATCTATACAATTATAGATCATGTCTCACGATATATGACTAACAATTAAAAAGGTATTACAACATGGAATTATTAGACAAGTTCTGGGCAAAAGGCAAAGAGGTACTCGGAGTTAAATACCCGGTTATCTGCGGTGCCATGACCTGGATAAGCACCTATGATCTGGTGAAAGCAGTATGCGAACATGGTGGTTTTGGAGTACTTGCCGGAGGTAATATGCCCCCAGAACTCTTCGAAGCAGAACTTGACAAGTGTATCGCTGATATCGATACACCATTTGGAGTCAACCTCATCACTATCGCCCCGAATTTTCAGGCTCATCTGGATATTGTAGAAAAAAAAGACGTTAAAGTTGTCGTCTTTGCCGGTACTATACCGAGCAAGCCTGAAATTGCCCGTATGAAAGCAGCAGGCAAAAAGGTAATGGCTTTTGCGCCATCACCATCTGTAGCCAAGCGTATGATAAAATTCGGTGTTGATGCGCTTATTATTGAAGGTTTTGAAGCCGGAGGACATATCGGCCATGTTTCTACGATCGTTCTGCTGCAGGAGATTCTCTTCCAGTTCAAAGAGGTGCCAATCTTTGTTGCCGGCGGTATCGCTACCGGTGAAATGGTAGCGCATCTGCTGATGATGGGCGCTGCAGGAGTACAGCTCGGTACCAGATTCGTTATGACCGAGGAGTGCCAGATTCATGAAAACATGAAAAAAGCCTTCAGTAAAGCTCAATCCCGCCATGCCGTGGCAAGTACCCAGGTTTCACCAGCACTGCCGGTAGTAGGTGTACGAGCCCTCAAAAATACCGCGGGTGAACAATTTGCCAAGCTGCAGATAGATCTGCTCAAAAAGCTTGAGAATAATGAAATCGAAAAGGAAGAAGCTGTAATGCACGTCGAGAATTTCTGGATCGGCGGTCTGCGTAAAGCAGCGGTTGACGGCAATATTGATGAAGGCAGTCTGATGGCCGGTCAGAGTGTCGGACTTATCAAAGACATTATTCCTATGCAGCAGGTTTTTGCTGACCTGACCGCTCAGGCAGAAGCTGAATTGCAGAAGGTAAAAGGCTTATTCAATTAAGTAGATATTGCGGTTAGTTGGCAATATAGTATTAAAACATATATTCAGGCATTTCGGATAGGTACGGCTAGTCCCGTACCTATCTATAATTAATCCTTACAAATTCAGGATAACGGACATGAACAAAGATCACCTGAATCATCCTTCATTCCAGCGTTCATGGGTTGAAGTTGATCTTACAGCAATAAAGAACAATCTGCGGCATTTCGGAGAACTTATGGGCAGCACAGCAAAGGTCATGCCCGCAGTCAAAGCTGATGCCTATGGTCACGGAGCAATCGCAATCTCCAGAGCGGCGCTGGACGTCGGCTGCAAACGTCTGGCGGTAGCGACAGTACTGGAAGGTGAAGAGCTGCGTGTTGCCGGCATCAACGCAGATATACAGATTCTAGGCTCGTCACTGCCGGACGAAATTCCGGTTGCCCTGCACTATGACATGACACTCGGCATACATGAAATACCTGCAATTCGCATGATCAATGAAGAAGCGAAGAAACAGCAAAAAAAAGCCAAGGTACACCTCAAGGTTGATACCGGTATGGGACGACTGGGGATTCTACCTGAAAACATTCTCTTTGCTGCCAGAAATGTCGATGCGGCATCTAATCTTGAGCTTGAGGGCTTATATATGCATCTTGCTGACGCGTCCGATGAATCATACAGTAAAAGTCAGCTTACTCGCTTCCGCAAAGCGGCTGAGATTCTGGCTGATGTTGGAATCGAAGTACCGCTCAAGCATGCCTCCAGCAGCACCGGAGCCATACTCTATCCGGAATCTCGTTTTGACCTGATTCGACCGGGAGCGGGGGTTTATGGTTATCATTCTCCGACCTGGATCGGGGATTTTTTCCAGCTGGAACCTGCAATGAGCTGGCACTCAGTTGTAGTACAGGTAAAAGATTATCCCCCCGGACTCAGTCTCGGTTACAACCGTACCTTCACTACCCGCAGACCCACCCGTATTGCTGTTATACCAATCGGTTATGGTGACGGCTATCTCAGATCCTTCAGCAACCATACAGATGTGCTCATTAATGGTGAACGCGCTCCGGTTGTAGGCATGATAAGTATGGATTACAGTATGGCGGATGTTACTGGAATGGACAATATCAGTACCGGCACAGAAGTAACCCTTATCGGCAGAGACGGAGATGAACTGATTACCGTTGAAGAACTCGCGGATAAAGGCGGCACCATCCCTTATATAATTACCACCTGCCTGGGAAGAAGACCCGGGCGTTGCTATACTATTACGGAATAAGATTTTCACTACTTGAATTATGCTTAAGCAGGAGATTCAGCTTATATTCTGAATCTCCTGCTTAACTGAATACCTGTATACTCAGCCAGCCACCACGATTTATGCCCCCTGAGGCACAAACACTACCAGTAAATCTCATTTACAGTATTATTTTGTAGCTGCAAGCACCAGCGCCTTGGATTTTACAGTATATGGACTTTCCTGAAAATCACCATAAAGTCGTATATCAGAGAATCCCGCTTTTTCAAGTACTACCCGGAGCTCAGCACTACGCACTGGAAAGAGCTCCACCTCGGAAACAAGACAAACCTTCTCTGCTTTCACCTCGAGCTTACCCTGAAATAGAAATTTCCCCGCGCTATAGCTATATTTGCGCTCAAAGGTTATCTGATCATTATCAATAAGGGGCAGAGCCATAATCTTCTCATCCAGTATATAATCATAATTAACCGTCTGCAGCAATAGCTTGCCTCCCGGCCGCAGGTGTTCATAAGCACCCGCGACAAAACGCTCCACCCCAAAATGATCAACATGAACCAGCGTATTGCCAAAACAGATTATGCCGTCAAAACTGCCTTCAACACCAGAAACTTCAAGCAGATTCAGTACCCTGAAATTCTGCTCCGGATAGCGCCGGCGCGCTATCTCGATAAACCCTGCTTCCAAGTCGGTTCCCAACACTTGATACTCACTGAGAGCATGGGTCAACTTGCCATTGGCACAGCCGATCTCCAGTAATTCTGCTCCAACAGTAAATTTACGCCGCACAAAAGCTGCCGCTCCTACATTGAGTGGAAATATCAGGTCATAATAATCCTTGATTTTACTGTAAAAATCACCCATAAAATTCTTCCATAATCAAAAGAATAAGCTGCAACCTATTATACTCTGCTTTTCTTGATGAAGCCGCTTGCGACACTGCATATTGCAACGCAGCTACTCAGTCCCGTTATTTTACCGCTATACCTTTAAAAAAGGTATAACTGAATACCCCGTCAGGAGCTGCCGTTCTATAAAGATCATCTATCCCGACAGCCATCTCTTCCGCCGTGATAATCCCCGCTGCGATAGCCGAATCCCTTACACCCTCTATCATTGCGGTAAAGGTATTCCGGGTAAATCCAGTAATCAGATCAGGCCTGCTGCCGTCGACATAAACATTCCTTGGCGACACCCTGACCTCACGGTATTCCGCCGCAGTAAGCAGAGGATAAAGCTCCCGCCCAATATTTGCATTCCCGCCCGCATTATGCTGCAATACAACCTGACTGTTTATCGCTCTCTTTGCCGCCTCACTGTCAGGATGAAAGAATGTTGAACCATGATCACCCTCAATCAGGGTAATTGTGCCTCCAGGCTTGAGATAATTCTTCAGTATTTTCAGTGCCCTTACCGGTTCCGGCAGGTGTTCAAGCACAAAACAGACAAAAATATGATCAAAGCTTTCGAACTCAAAGTCGAGTTTAAAGATATCTCCCTGCCTTATCTGCACATTTGTCAATCCTAGTGACTCGACCTTTTTCCTGGCCGCAATCACTGATTCTTCTGAAATATCAATCGAGATAATACTGGCTTCGGGGCTGCTCTGAGCCAATGTTACCGTCTGCGCTCCCACACCACATCCCGCCTCCAGAATTCTCTCGCCTTTACCGTATCCGGTATCGGCGTGCAGCAGTTCTTCAAGCGTTCGCGCCTGATCCTGCAGCCGAATACTTTCACGCAAATCATAACCATGAACATACATTACCATTTTTTTCCCCTATATACACTTATGATTTATCTCCAACCCAACCACACATTTATTAAAACACCTAATTTATAGTATACTATATTGAAGTTATCTACTTATTATTATCCTTAATTTATTCTTTACCTGCTATATTTACAATATTTCTGCAATTAATCTGCATATATTCTGCATTTTCACAGCAATATCCTTCGTAATTATAGCTTGACTAACCTCCTTATAATTGCTATCCTATAACTATATACCTATAGGGGTATGCAAGGAGAGCTTATGAAACAATGTATCGATGCAGACAATATTCATAAACGTATCAATAAAATAGCGGGGCAGCTGCGGGCAATAGATAAAATGATGGATGAAGATATCCCCTGCGAAAATATCCTGATTCAGATCAATGCCGCTAAAAGTGCTCTCCATAAAGTAGGTCAGATAGTCCTTGAAGGACACCTTCATCACTGCGTTCGTGAAGGAATCGAGCATGGTGACGCGGAAAAGACCATCTCTGACTTTGCCAAAGCTGTAGAACACTTCTCGCGCCTGTCCTGAATTAATTTGAATTTATAATTATTTCTACCATACAGCCCAAATGGGCTGTTTTTTTATTGACAACCGCATACCACTATGGGTATACTTATACGACATACATATACCCCTATAGGTATAAGGAGAAGATTATGCCTGCTATTTTAAACGAAGATAAAAGAACCGCTATTTCAATACTAGTATCCGGGATCTCACTTGTAATCAGTTTTTTTACCGATGCCACTGTTTTTGCTAATCTCGCTTGGGTTGCTGTTATATTGTGTGGTCTGCCCATAATTATTGGTGCTATACGAGGGCTTATTACCGAATTCGATATCAAGGCTGATGTTCTGGTTTCAATCGCACTTATCGCTTCGATTATTATCGGCGAAATCTTTGCTGCCGGTGAGATTGCCCTGATTATGACTGTCGGCGCCTATCTTGAAGAGCGAACCGTTGCAAAGGCCCGAGCCGGTATTGAGCGGCTTATCCAACTGACTCCAGTAACCGCCAGAGTATTGCGTAATGCTACCGAAACAATTATCCCAGCCGCAGAGGTCAAGATAAATGACATACTCAGAGTACTCCCAGGTGAGACTGTGGCGGTTGACGGTATCATTATTAATGGTGAAACCTCTATCAATCAGGCCGTTATGACTGGAGAAGCACTCCCTGTTGATAAAGCCCCAGGTGCTGAAGTACTCAGCGGTACTATCAACCAGTTCGGCAGCTTTGACATGCAGGCAACAAAAATTGGCAGCGACAGCTCCCTCCAGCGTATGATCAGGCTTGTTGAGTCGGCAGATGCCGGCAAAGCTAAGATCGTCGGCATGGCTGACCGCTGGGCAACATGGATAGTATTTTTCGCTCTGGCATCAGCGGTTATAACATGGATTGCAACCGGAGAAATTATTCGGGCCGTCACCATACTGGTGGTCTTCTGCCCTTGTGCGCTGGTACTGGCAACTCCTACAGCAATAATGGCCGGTATTGGTAATGCCAGTAAATACGGTATACTCATCAGTGCCGGCGATGCACTTGAGCGTCTGTCACAAGTAAAATATCTGGTTTTCGATAAAACCGGCACCCTCACCCATGGCAGACCGCTGGTAGTCGACATTAAATGCGCTCAGAGCTCTATGACATCTGAAGAGCTGCTGCAGCTTGCAGCTTCCGCTGAACTTCGATCCGAGCATCCACTGGGCAAAGCGATTCTTGCACACTACCGCGAAGTATTCAACTCTACTCCCCCGCAACCCACAGCTTTTGAACTGCTCCCGGGGCGCGGTGTCAAAGCTGTTATTAACGGCCAAACCATCTATGCCGGTAATGAATCACTCCTTATGCGCCGGAAGATTACACTCTCCGAATCCCAACTTTTTTTTGCAGATAAATCCACTCAAACCGGTTCAACCCTTATCTATGTCTTTACTGATAATTTTCTTCTCGGTATTATTGCACTTGCCGACACGCTGCGCTCTTTAACCACTGATACCATCAATACAATTGCAGAAACCGGCTTCCAGACGCTTTTACTCACCGGCGACTCTGAACCGGCGGCCCGGCATATTGCCGCCAATGCCGGAATAGCCAATATCAGAGCAAACTGCCTTCCACAGGATAAACTTGATACCATCAACAAATTACAGCAAAACGGCAACAGAGTATGTATGATCGGTGACGGTATAAATGATGCTCCTGCTCTCAAAGCCGCGCAGGTTGGGATTGCGATGGGTGGTATCGGCAGCGACATAGCTATTGAAGCTTCTGATATTACCCTTGTCAGTGACGAAATAAGCCATATCCCTCACCTCCTACAGCTTTCACTACGAGTTATGCGGACTGTAAAATTCAATCTTACCGCCTCTATGCTGCTAAATTTTATCGCTATTATTCTCGCTATCAGCGGTATCCTTAATCCTATTCTCGGAGCTCTGGTACACAATGCCGGTTCAGTGGCCGTTATTATTAATTCTTCCCTACTTCTGAAATGGCGCTATAAATAGTTAATCTGACATCTGCCATACTACTAATTCTTTCAGAATAATAATTATCTACGATATAAATGAGTTATCCACAATAATGGCTAACTCATTTATATTTTTCCAGATGAAAACGCTCACCTTTATTGCTTTCCGCATTATCTTCTTAACTAATTTTTCTATGCAGCTTTGAATTTTAATTTAATCCTGATTTCATCCATACTACATTAAACCACCACAATTTGTATAATAATCACCATTTCATATTATCCGCTGTCACTAATACTAAATATACCAGAGATGCCTGTTATATTGTTTATCCCCACTGCTATTTATAATTTAATTGATAATTATTTTTATAGATTATCTTCAACTCTCTAATAACTATGTATTAATTACTTAATACATAATAACTCAATATCACCACCCTACAACCAGTGTAATTCATATGTATCTTATTTATCTTAATCAGCTTAATTTATCATTCTAAACTGAATATTATCTTATATATCATAGTAATTAGTGTATTGCTTTCACATATATTTATTGGTAGTAAATTAACTGCCCTCACTATCTAATTATTTATCTTTTGCTAATTTTACTTCATTTTTACTTACCTTATAAATTCCATTATATTTTTACTCATAATTAATATTGATATTGCATGTTATGCTATATTATATTTTCAAATTGCTTTAATTTTCTTACTAACCGTATTTTGTTGAATTGACTATATTTTTAGAGTAATTATATTATAACACAAAAAAAACAGAAAGGACTCGGTCGGAGAGCGAGCCCTTTCTGCTTTATAATTTTTACTACTAAACTTTTAAGTATGTTTCAACTAGAAAGCAATACCAGTTTCCATTACGAATGCATCTACACCACGAGTCCATTCGTTATCATTTGAGTTGACACCCTGGTCATAACCGTACCAAGTGTGAGCGTAGTTACCACGTACCCAAACACCGTTGCAGAATGTGTACTTAGCACCAACAGATGCTCTGTAAGCCCAAGCGTCAGTGTAAGGTGTTGAGCTGTCGCCCTTAACCTGTGCATTGCTACTTCCAGCCTGAGTCATATCAAATGCAGCACCAACAGCGAATCTTTCAGTGATGTTGTAGTTAGCACCTGCAGACAGGTTCCACATCCAAGACTGTGAGTAGTATGATGGGCTGAGAGTGTAGTCAGCAGTTACCCATGCAGAGAACTTATCTGCAACATAAGCAACACCTAGATCAAATGTTGGGCTGTAAGCAGAACCGCGGCCGTTATCAGCATCAACTAATGCACTGCTCCAAGCACCGTTAGCATAAGGAGTTGACCAAGTTTCACCCTGACCGAAGTCTACCTGACCTACGTAAGTGAATGAGAAGTGCAGACCTTCGAGGAATGCTGGGTTATACTCAAGCTGAATTGAGTGGTTGATACCATAGTTTCTTGCAACACCTGAAGAAGACAGGCCATTGTTCAGAGTACCAATGCTACCCTGAGCGAATGAGTTGTTATAGAGTGATGCTGTAACCTTGAACTGGTCAAGATCATAGAACAGCTTTACACCCATAGCAGTCAGGTCATCATCTGTAGATACACCAGCGAGTGTTGTTACGTCAGTGTTGAACAGATTAGTCTTTGTAGCTGGGTTGTAAACCAGAACGTTACCAGCTGGTGACCAGCCTGCATCGTACATACCACAAGGGATACCAATCCAACCTACCTGAGTACCAAGACCAGTTCCGCCAATGTTCTTCCACTGGAAGTAAGCCTTATCAAATGAACTTGGACGTACATCGATAAATGCGCTTAGATCTTCATTGATCTGGAAATCGAAAGTTACACTAGCTGTATCCATTACCCAGCCGTTCTTAACTCCATATTCGCCACCGTTAAGAGCAGCACCATTCTGTGAATCATTACTTTCATTTGACTGAAATTCTGCATAGTAACGAACTGCGATCTTACCACCGATACGTACAGTAGCGTTGCCAGCCTTGCTTCTTAGTGCTTCTGGAGCACCGCCGGCTGATTCGCGCATTGCTTCGCGTTCAGCAGACATTGTAGCGCGCATAGCGTCCATTTCCTGCTTCATGTTGTCCATAGCAGCCTTCATTGCTTCGATTTCAGAATCATTAGCGAATGATGAACCTGCAGTCATTAGCAGAGCAGCTAGAGCGCATACTCCCCAACGTAATACTTTCATCCCAATTCTCCTTTTTCCCTTTACTTGCGGCAAACTTGCCACACAACAATAAAATAACTCCGACAAATATTAAACATTAAACATCATTTTTAACTACATACCATCATGAAACAATACACGACGGATATTTCTTTTATTGAATTATGCATTACTTTCCATAATTGTCAACACTTTTTTGTGAATATTACAGCCTATAAAATGCTTATTTATACTCTATCAGCACCTAACATCCTTATATACTTTATGTTATATATTCACTGCCTCTTTTTAGCTGTTTAAAAATCCTTCGCAAAAAAATAAAAATTTAAATATTTATTTAGTCTTAATAATATTTACCCGTTAATTTTCTGCTATTTCTTATAATCTGCTTTATTTATAATCATGCTATAATACTTAATTTCCGCTTTTCCATTTATCATTTCAATTTTTATTCATTTATTCCAGTATGCACCAGTACTTCATATCCGGTATATTCTATAGGATCCGCTCCGGCAAATACCTCTTCTACTTCATTATCAGTTATTTTATCGGATAATTTTTCGGCTTCAGCCAGTTCTATTGTTTTTTCATGTTTTGCTGTATTATCCTCTCCCAGTTCAAGCTCCGGCAGCCAGACATCTATTATTTCATTATTTGTCTCAATTATGTCTTTCTCAGCTGCCTTAGCCAAATTAACCGGCTCTGGTTTTTGTTTTTCAGCAACAACCGCATCAATTTCGGCTTTCTCCTCAATAGCGGTATTTTCTGATTTCTTTTCCGCTACCTCTTGATTTTTTTCTCGGTTTTCAGGTGCACTTACTTTATCCCAGTTTACAGCATCAGCCAGTATTTCATAATTCTTATTCTTTACGGCAATATCAGTGATAAAGCTTTCAACACGGCTTGGTTCCGGTATTTTATAGATTATATCCGCACTCTGACCAACGGCAGCCATCTCAATATACCCTGGAGCGAACTGATTGTTCATAATTTTATCTACCCCTGCCAATAGTTTTTCTTCCGCCTGCTTAACCAGAATATTTCCTAACCCTTTACCTGCTTCATATGCTGCTTTTGACACAATCTCTTTTGACAATGACTTATCAATATATGATTTTGCTCTAGATCTGTAGTCATTAGTTTTAACAGTATTACCGGCATTACTTCCTACTCCGCGTAATTCTTCATTATCTTTGCTTACACCTTCTATAATACTCTCTGTGCCAATTTTATTTGTCAGCGGAGTTCCTACTGGTGGCGGTGCAATGGCTGCTAGTTCATGTACTTTTAAGGCTTTAAATTCGGGTTCTGATATAGAATCCCAAATAAGCTCTGCGATCTTTTCATGGCCTTTGATGTTTGGCATAACACCATCCGCAAGCATATTATCCGGCATCTCATCGATCAGCCTTACCAGATGCACATCCTCGCGTTTTGCAACTACCTCAAGACTGCCGTCCAGCATATCTGACAGCACAGGTGAAAACTCTTTTACTCCACGTTCTTTTTCGGTCTCACTGGCTTTATCATAATTTATTCTCTGTGGTGCCACAATAGCTATTTCTGCAGAACGATTCACAGTTTTTATTGTACGAACCATTCTCAAAATTTTTGCACCCACGGAAGCAACAGCAGCAGGATCTATCTGATCAATCTTTATAAGATCATTGATACCAAGATAAATTACGTAAATATCTGCATCTGGATATGTTTTTAATATATTATTCAAATAATGAATATCGCCAGCAAACATCCCATCAGTACCGGCATTAATCACCTCCATGCCCTTTGCATATGAAGCTAAAACATCTACCCAGCGAGTACCGTTTCCGATCATCTCCTCACGCCAGTTACCATTCGTTATCTGATCACCAAGACAGACTATCTGCTTCTTATGTTCAGCTGAAAATACACTTTGTGTTATAAATACTACAAGGCATGTTAGCATTAAAACTATCTTTATACCTGCTTTAGACATTATTATCTCCAAACATATTTTGTACGTAATGATCCTACCTGTTATGTTATCGGAAATAGTTGATTATTTACTTTACCTCATTTTATTTTTTAATCGCATTATTATTAATATCTTTACGTTATCCTATTTGAATCTTCAATTAATAGACAGATATTTTCTACCCTTAATATAACTCGCATATACTGAGAAGCTTCAAAATTTACTCTCAACCTCCTTTTTATGCCAATTTTTATACCTATATTAAGATACCAATTACCTCCAGCCTCTATTGCTCCTAACTTATGATATCCATCACCACTTGATACACCAATTAATACACCATTTTAATATCCAGCTTTAACTTCTGAATATCCTATAATATTTCATTATTATATTCAGCTTTTTCATTAATGTAATTTTTTGTTTAATGATTAGATTTAACATTATATCTTCATCTACAGCTATAAATATTTTTAGCATCTTCATATTTCACCGCTGCTCGGTTTACTTTTTTTGTCTTTCTATCTTAATTTCTCTGATATTATACCTTTATAATTCAACAATCCTATCTCTACACAACTCATAACTACTTGCCAACCACTCATAGGAGCTTCTTTACTTGTTCGTTCTAATCCATTTCAAGTTAGATTACCCGCAGAAATTTTATTTATTAAAAACCAATAATTACTACCAGTATTAATTTATATATCATATCGCTATTAGCTCTTTGCAAGTTTTTCAGCCAATGACTGGCTTTACTATAAACACATAAGAAATGATATTTTTATATTACCGTTTTAACACCATTTTACGATTATTAACAACCCAACAATATACGTAGATCCCTTTGACCTATATTTCTCAGTACATCACATTTTTAAATCATTACTGCAGTTTACTCAAAATATCTTCTTATCCTCCATCAGTAATACCTGATATTAGGTACACTAAATCCAGACAACTTTATTACAAAAACAAACCTATTTAACCACATTTATAACTATCATAACTTTAGCAACATAAGCACAACCCTTATTCACACCCTTACTTTGGACGTAGACCCATACTCAGACTTTTATTTACCAATCAAATATTGAGATCCATTATTTTAATCCCGTATATTTAAATATTACTATATGCCTTCAATATGATTATATTTTTTGTTTCTTATAACTTTATATCAGCCTAATTAACACTTATTCTAACTTTTATACTTATGATATTTTTACTTCATACTACTACTAATTCTTCAATTATTTATCCACGCCCTTACGAGAAAATTTTTAATGTTTTGCTACTATGTTAGCTGACCCAAATATATACAAAAAAATAGGAACTCCCTGAAAGGAGTTCCTATAAAATCTTTTTAATTTAACTAATCAGTTATGATTTAGTTAGAACCTGCACCTGGAACACTTTCGTATTCAGCAGAATCAAGTTCAACAGCTTCACCTTCGATAGTTGGAGCAGAAACGATCTTAGCTTCTGAAACAGTCTTAGCAGTGAACTTAGACTTCTTAACAAGCTTCCAAACCATCTGCTCTGGAGAAGCAACAACCTTAGACATCTTAGTTTCGTACTTAGCAGGAACCTTAACTTCAACAGTTGATTCAGGCTTTACGAGAACAAGACGCTTGATTGACTTGTAAACAGCAGGGATAGTCTTGAATTCAACTTCAGCACCATCAACAACTTCAGCAACGTCGATTTCAGCATACTTTGGTGGAATTACACATTCTTTTACTTCAGCAGGCTTAACCAGAGTCTTAACCTTGATTGTCTGTTTACGACCAGCACATGGGTTATCAACAAGTTCGCCATCTTTAACAAGAACTTCCTTCTTAACTGTTACATATTCAGCTGGAGTGCATTCGCTGCTTACACAAAGTGCAGGAGCATCATTGTCACCACCGATTGGAGTGTTCTTGCATTCGCCTTCTTCGCACTTACGCATTGGAGGCTTAACCATGATCTTTTCTTCAACGGTCTTATAAACAGCTGGGATCCAAAGCTTGGTTGTGCTTGCAGCCTGAACTTCGATTTCCTTCTCAACCATCTTGTATTCAGCAGGAATAATGCTGTAGCAAGTCTGAGCTTCCTCAACCATTACCTTCATCTTCTTACAACGAACCTTTGCAGGCAGGCAGTAAGCGACCTTCTTAGCTGGGCTAACCATAACTTTAACTTCCTGCATTGCGTATTCAGCAGGAACACACTTAGTGTAGTATGTTTCTGGACGAACCATGCATTCAGTAGCAACCTGCTTGTAAGTAGCAGGCTTAGTTACTAGACACCAAGCGAAACCAGCGATTGGGCGTGGAGCACCTTTTCCTTCAACGAAAGGAACTTCCATACCTTCTTCAACATCAGCAGAAGTCTTAACAACAGATTCACTGTTGTTATAGAAACCTTCCTGATTAGCAACCATATCGTTGCTAGCCATGATCATGCCCTGTTCAGCAGGCATATCAACGTCATTACTTGCATAAGCAGAACCACAAAGAGTAACTGCAGCGGCAAGCATAATCCCCTTAATACTCATCCTCATAATCCTTTTCTCCTTTGTTCCCCCAATAAGAACAACAAAAACAATAAAAAGCGATACTTACATTTTAAAATAAATCACATAATCTTAAAGTAACCATCAAACCTTCAAAGACAACATGACACTTCCAAATCATACCAACTCTGAAGTTTTAATCATAAAATGCCGATGTCTTATAATCCAAAGAAATATCACTTAAATAATATTATCAGACTATGCCTCTACGACATTATTCTTTAAGGATATCCGCTTTGGACTCTTTTGTAAAGCAAAAAATCCGAATTCTCTTCCTTTCTTTTTCATCTTTATACCAATTATCCCCTTTATTATTTCTTTCATGATTGTTTATTTTTTTTTAAAACTTCCCATTACCACCCGGCAGGGACTTGATTATGCTCATAATAATCAAGATTTAAACCCTTAATTCTCAATATTTTACCCAACTAATATTTTTATTCTGGTTCTATATTTTTTTCCTCTTATATTTCCAGAAACTAGTTTTATTTTATAATTATCCTTAAAACTGACCCCATATTTTCCTTTTAAAAAAAATCCCGCTTTTTATCTTTTTTTTGAAAATTTCGCCCAATATTTTTACCCTCTGTTCACATCCTCAAAAATTATCGGCTTGAACTTCATAATGCAAACTGATTTTTAGAGCTTTATAAGTCAATATTACTGCTAATTAAAAATTAAATCTTCTTTTATCGGACAGCTATTGTTATTATATACCTTATATTTAAAATAACTACTAAGATTTTAGCCGTTATTTTCAGACCACGTTCCAAACAGGACTGCAATATCTATTTATCATGAATGAACTCAGTATTCCTAAACTAATAAATTCCGGCAGAAGCTCACGATTCCTGAAACGCAGTTTTATGCTTTTACTGCTCTTTGCCCTGCTTCTGCATATCACGGTATTTATTATTCTCGGTTACTATAATAAACATCCGTTCCTGTTTTTTTTTAAAGAACAGACAAAACCTATTACCGAAAAAACCCTGAATTTTGTTCTTGTAGATGACAAACTGGTAAATGAAGAAATAAAAGAAGAGAAGCCCAAAGTTCTCGGTAAAATAAGCAGGCAGTCACGAGATCAGACTGTCAACCCCGATTTACCTAAACTCGGTCCAAACAGTGAAGAAAAATCCTCTGTCTCCTCTTTTGCCCGGGGAAATCCGCTTCCGGACTCAATTGCCGCACCGGAGATCACTCCTTCACCACCACCTGTACCGCAGATTACACCACAGAAACTGGCACCTCCTGCTCCGGCCCCAAAGCCAGTTATTCAAAAACCACAGGAACAGCCTGCCAGAGAGCAGGTACTTCCTAAATTACCCGAACTGGATGTAGATGATGATCTTACCGGAATTCTTCCAAAACCCAAAAAAGTTGAACAACCAAAACCGGTAAAGAAACCGGACACTGAAGAGGTCCCGGGAATAACCAAATCTGATGCCATAAGCAAGATAACACCACAGCCGCAGCCTGAAACCCAACCTGTGGTAAAACCGGCACCAACCCCGCAGACCAAAACAACTGAAGCAGTTCAAAAACCGCTTCCAACCCGTAAAATTCCGGTGCGCCGTATCAGCAGCAGTAATTCAAGCACTGGCGGCAAGCTCCAGAACCGTAAAAATTCTTCTGCTATCAATACCGGCATGAAGTCTATCGCGGTACTGCGCAGTCGCTACGGCGATTATATGGATAAAATTCTCCGCCGCATACAACAGTCAATAATTATCCAGCAGCAAATCAACCCTATCGGCATGCATGAGGGCAGTGTCGTGATGAGTTTCACTATAAATCCGCAAGGTTATCTCGACCAGATTAAATTTATAGGCTCAGCCCCCGATGATATAACTACCGAGATCTCAGTTTCCAGAACTGTACTTCGCGATGTTCAGAACAGCGGTCCTTTTGAACCTCCGACTCAGGAAATGCTGAATGACCCGGATTTTCAGAAAATTGTCGTAAACTTCGTATTTGAGAACCTGTAATGAATGATATAAATAAACGCTGTATGGGCGAATTCCCGATGTTTCCCGGCTGGCTGTTCTTTGAAGAAAAAGTAACCGAAGATACGATAACTATCTCCGCCTACGGCTCAAAACACCGAATTATCAGCGCCAGTGCCGATAACCGCGATAAAGCCATTGCCAGTGTCCTGAACCAGATCCTATACCAGTATCCGCCAAACAGCTGATAAAAATATTCGGAGCAGAGTTAACTCTGCTCCGAATATTCTGTTTCTCGCCTTAAATTCTAATCCCCAAACGACTCCATATATTATTTACTCTTGAGCCTCGCTCTACCGTACTCTCTTTCAATATACTCAACCGCCTCCTGCGGATCATCCGTAAGCTTCAATAGATTCAGATCATCAGGAGAGATCATTACATGCTCATTATCAAGCATAACCTCTCTGATCCAGTCTAACGCTCCCTGCCAGAATTTCTCACCCATCAGTACAATCGGTGTCGCCGGTACCTTATGCGTCTGCACCAGCGTCAAAATCTCAAAAAATTCATCAAGAGTCCCAAATCCTCCAGGCATAACCACTACAGCCGAAGCATACTTTAAAAACATTACTTTACGCACAAAAAAATACCGGAAATTTATCCCGTGCTGTACATAAGGATTACCCGTCTGCTCGAAAGGCAGATCGATGTTCAATCCTACCGTTTTACCTACTCCACTCTCATTGGCACCACGGTTAGCCGCTTCCATAATACCCGGTCCACCGCCGGTAATTACATCAAAACCAGCCAGAGAAAGGTTCTTAGCTACCTCCCGGGCAAGTTCATAGTATTTGGTTCCTTCTTTAATTCGCGCCGAACCGAAGATACTCACACCTTTATCGATCTCCGACATGTGCTCGATACCTTCAACAAACTCTGCCATAATCCGGAACAGACGCCATGGATCCATGTTTCTAAAATCGTCTTTATCATAATCCCTTGATTTCATATTTTCTCTTTCATATTGCAGAAAAACAATTCAAAATTTGCAGCACTATTTCTCTTTAGCATTGAAGAATGTCGCATATATTACCGGGCATATCAACAAGGTAAGCGCGGTTGCAAATGACAGACCAAAGACAATAGTAACAGCCATACCCTGAAAGAAAGGATCGGTAAGCAATGGTATCATACCCATTACTGTTGTGGAAGCTCCCAACGCAACCGGCCGAACGCGGCTGACACCGGAGTCAAGAATAGCCTGATATATATGTTTTCCAGCAGCTCTATCCTGATCTATCTGATCCACCAGCACAATTGCATTCTTGATCATCATACCGGAAAGACTCAGGAAACCTAGAAGTGACATAAAGCCGAACGGAATTTTGGTTATCAGAAGTCCTACCGTCACCCCGATTATCGCTAGCGGTACAGTAAGATAGATAATCAGCGCCTGCTTTACCGCATCATACAGAATCACCACAATCATACCCATAAGCAGAAAGCTTATCGGCAAGGTATTCATCAGACCCTGATTTGCTTCACTGGAGCTCTCATACTGACCGCCCCACTCCAATGAATAATTCGGCGGGAGTTTTATCGCTTCAATTTTATCCTTCATCTTGGCGAGCAGTTCCGGACCGGTCACCCCATCGGTAGGCTCGCACTGAGCCGTCATGCAACGCATACCATAGCGCCTGTAGATAACTGTATCCTGCCACTGGGTCTCAAAACCCGAGACTATCTGCTGAATCGGCACATACTTATTGGCCATACTGCTCCAAACTGTCGTGAAGTACATATCATCAATACTGTCACGATCCTCAAGTGTAGGCCGGGTAATTATTGGAATAAGATTATTCTTCTCACGGTATAATCCGATACTCTGTCCGACAAAGGTCATCTGCAGTGCACTGGCCATCTCATTGCGGGTAATACCGGCAAATCTGGCTCGTGATTCATTAAATACCGGCTTGGCAATCTTTTCTCTGGTTCGCCAGTTATTTTTTATTGAACGGGCCTCAGGGATATCATGCATTATAGATATAGCCTGCGACGCGAGGTTACGCAGGGTATCGGCATCCTCACCGAAGAATCTCGCTTCGATAGTTGCATCATATGATGCCCCCATTTTAAATTTCATCAGAGTCGCCATCGCATTGGGATAGGTATCCTGCAGATATTTATTTATCGGTCCGGTAAGCCGGTCAATAACCTCCTGATTGAGTTCCTTGACCTCTATAAGTACAAAACCATAACTGCTGTTTGCCGTCTGCGGTGAATAGGTCAGAGTAAAACGCGGTGAACCCGAACCGGCATATGTTGAGACAAATCTGATATCAGGAAAACGCTTCTGTCCGGTCTTCTCATCAATACCGGTCAGATAAGCGCCAATAGCTTTTATCTGTTTATCTATTACACGGATATCTGTACCCTGAGGCTCCCAGAAATCAATATAGAAGCGCGGAGCATCTGATTCCGGAAAGAATGACTGCTTAACAAACTTAAAACCGTATCCCGCAGATGCAAGCAGACCGATCATAACCAGCAGTACCAGCCAGCGGAAACGAAGAAGACCTGCAAGCAGCCTTCTGTAGAAACGGTAAAATACTGTATCATACGGATCCTTAGGCTGCTGTCCGGAGCCTTCAACCGTTTTATTACCCTTGAACAGCCAGAATCCAAGCAATGGCACCACGGTTATCGCCATTACCCAGCTCCAGAGCATTGAATACAGAATAACCCAGAACAGCGAGCCACAGTATTCACCGGTGGAATCCGGCGAAAGACCGATAGCAGAGAATGCAAGTATACCGACAATCGTACCCGCCAGTAGCGGTAGCGTAGTCTGCTTGACGATTATTCCCGCCGCTTTCACCTTGTCTATACCACGCTGAATATTTACCAGCATACCATCGGCAATAACAATTCCATTATCCACCAGCATACCCAGAGCAATAATCAGTGCCCCCAATGATATACGCTGCAGGGTTATTCCCTGAATAAACATACAGACAAAGGTCGCCGCAACAATGAATAAAAGCAGAGAACCGATTATAACACCGCTTCTTAGCCCCATGAATATCAGTAGAACCAGAATAACGATTGCTACCGACTCACCGAGATTTACTACAAAATTATTGATAGCCTTCTTTACCGCATCACCCTGAAAAACTATCGGCCGCATCTTCATACCATACGGACGAACATCCTCAAGATTGGCCAGCTCTTTCTTTATCGCCTCACCCATATTGACCACATTGGCATCATCCCGGGGCGAGATACAGAGAGCCATACATGATTTACCGACATAATTATCGCCATTCTCATGACCAGAAAAACTCATAAGGTTTGTCGCCGGCTCAACATAACCGCGTTTCACCGTACCTACATCGCCAATCCTGAAATTGGTTCCGGTCTTTTCATCACGGATAATAAGATCCGCAATTGACTCTACACTCTTATACTCGCCGGAAGGGAAGATCCAGACATAGTCGGAATCCACCATCACCTGTCCGGATTGGGTGACCAGATTCTGATCGGTTACCGCTTGGGCAATCTGTGACGGAGATAGCTGAAGCTGGGTCAGTTTTGCACGGGATAGTTCCACATAAATTGACTCCTGCTGAGTTCCCCAGAATGTAACCTTTGCCACCCCCGGCACCCGCAGCAGACGTTTACGCAGATAATCTGCATAATCCTTCATCTCTCTCCAGGTGAAGCCATCACCAATAATAGCATACATAATACCGTAGACATCACCGAAGTCATCATTGATTATCGGTTCGGAACATCCTGGAGGCAGACTGCCCTCATTATCCCTGATTTTATGGCGCAGCTGATCCCAGATCTGTTTCAGACCATAACCTTTGAACTTATCCTGAATCTGCGCATCAATAATGGATAAACCCGGGAGTGAAATAGACTTATTCAGTCTTTTCAGTTCTTTAAGCTCCTGAATGGAGTCTTCTAAAGTATTTGTTACCTCCTGCTCCACTTCATAAGCGGTCGCACCGGGATACTGGGTATAAATCATTGCATCTTTGATGGTAAATACCGGATCTTCGAGCCAGCCAAGCTTCCAGTAACTGATGTAACCGGCACCTGAGAGCACCAGAATAAACAGCACCGTCGTTACCGCACGTTTAATGGAAGATTCTGCAATATTCATTTAACATCCTCCGGCATCATCTCCATCATAACATCACTCTTTTCCTTGGACTTACTATCCTGAATCTCAGCAATGTTCGATTTCAGCTCCGGAGGCAGATCCTTGACCTTCATGCCATCCTGCAACTCTGTTGCTCCGGCAATAACAATTCTCTCACCACCTTTGAGATCACCCTGAACAATAATTGAATCTCCAGTCATCTGCCCGACAGTCACATGCTGCTCATGTATAACCCATGGGTCTTTGGTATCATCAACAATAAAGACGCTGGGCTGCTTACTGCCGCCGATACTGTTGACCGCCCACACCGGCAGCAGAAACTGCGGCTGCTCCCCGCCTTTAGGTTTAATAATCATGGTTATATTCGAAGTCATTCCGGGAAGGATGGTAACATCATTGCCTGTAGGGTTTTTCGGCATATAGAATCTTACCGCATAGGTACGGGTACTGCTGGAAGCCTCAGCGGTAAATTCCTTGATTTTGAGCGGTATCTTCACATTCGGAATAGCTTCATAGGTGGCATAAATTTCTATATCCGCCGCATTTGTAGCCCTTGCCACCAGCCATTCAGGAATATCCGCCTCAATCTCCAGGGTATTTAGATCCTGCAGACTTATCACCGGCTGCCCGGCGCTTACAACCTGATAGTTATCCACATAACGCACAGCAACAATACCTTTAAACGGAGCCTTAAGCACAGTGTCATTCCGCGCTTTCTGGGCGATATCAAGCTTTGCTTCCGACACTTTAAAGGCCGCTACTGCAACATCAAGCTTACTCTTAGGATCGACCTGAGCATCATAAAGCTTCTGGATTCTGGCCAGCTGGGTCTTGGCATTATTATAATCCGCCTCCGCCGCATTGAGATCATTCTGAAAATCTCTGGGATCAAGAGAGCCGATAATTTCATCTTTATCGATAGTCATGCCCGCCTTGATCGGCAGTTCCATCAGTGTTCCACTGACATTAAACCCGATATCGACCTGTCTGATAGCCCGGGTCGAACCGGCATACTGCACTTCAAAATCAGCCCTGAGCTTTTTGACCAGCTCGGTCTTTACCGGATGAATCTTGACTACCGGAGCCTCGACCTTATTTCTGCGCGCCTTGACTCTTTTGGCAATATCATAGAACAGAAAAACAACAATAACAATAAGAAATAACCTGAACCACGGAATTTTTCTCCTACCGTCCTTCTTCTTTTGCGGTGCCGCAGGCTTCTGTCCGTTATCCTCAGACACTACCGGAGTTTTTTCAGACTCCGCCGAAGCATTGCTGTCATTCTCAGTAACCATTATTTTAATCTCCTGATCCGTTAATATTGCACGCGTAAGGCATAACCATCGAAATTATAGTGATTTTATATTCATAAAAATTTTTTGTCAATCAAAAGACTCCCACATATATATTTTACCCCTATCCCCTGATCTCTTTCAATTATTCAAACTATGCAACCCCAACTATATCCGGGCAATAGCGGTATAATAAATCATATCCAGGACAATTATACCGAACAAATGATCATAAGGGAAGATCTTAGTTTCTCAAAACAACTACTGCCCGTCACAAATATATAATATATTTTCTGAATGATTCTTGCAGACAATTTTTAAGCACCAGCTTCTGACATTATAAAAACCGGCAGCAACTGCCGGTTCGATTCAACGTTCAAACTTGTATGCCAGCTCCTTCCAGGTGAAGAGCAGCTGGGTCGGTCTCCCATGCGGGCAGGTATAAAGATCCCCGGCAGCCAGCTTGGCAACCAGATCCCGGCAAAGCTCAGGACTGAGGCTGGTTCCGAATAAAACCGCCGATCTGCAAGCCAGAGAGGCATTTATCCGGTCACGATACTCCTTTATCGGTAAGGAATCGATATCACTCAGAATATCACGGACTACCCGCTCAATATTATGCGGCCGAATTATGTCCGGATGCGCCGTAATACTCAGTACTGCTCCCTCCAGACGCAGTGCAAACCCCGCCTCTTCCAGCACCGACATGCTCTCGGTCAGCAGTGCCTGCTCCACCGCACTCAGCTCAATCTCAACCGGCAGCAGCAGACGCTGAGAATCAATTCCGTGCTCCTGCTTTGAAAGACGGTTATAATTCCAGCGCTCATGCAGAGCGTGCTGATCAATAACAACCAACCCCTCCGGACTCTCAGCCAGTATGTACTTATTTCCGACCTGCCCGACATAACGCAATGCCGGTTCCTGCCCGAGAGCAATCCGCCCCTGCTCGCTAACTCCGTCCACACGTGAATTATCAGAGTCAGCTGCCATGGAATAACCGTCCGGCTTCTCAGAGCTGTCCGCTGTGGTGACATCATTAAGTGGCGCAGCTTTAAAATTATGACTGGTATTCTGTACAAAACCCTCACGTGCGGGCTGCATTCTAAAATCATACCGTTCAATTCCGGATTTCAGTTCTCCGCCATAGCTTTTACTCTCTTCGCCCAGACTTCTACTGGGATTATTCCGTATAATATATTCTTCCGCTCTGCCGTGAACCTGCTCCAGCTGCCGCGCCAGACCAGTCTGACCGGGCATATTACCATTCCCGGAAAGTGCCGCGGCTAAAGCCTTGCGGCAGCCGCCGACAAAGAGTGAATCATTCTCAAACCTGACAACCTCCTTGGTCGGATGCGCATTGACATCAACCTTCGCCGGATCTATTTCAAACGTCAGTACCGCAAAGGGATAACGCCTGGGCGGCAGATGCCCCTGACATGCATCGACCACACCCCGGTTTATTCCAGGGTGCTTGATCCAGCGTTTATTGAGCAAAGTATAGATAAACTTACTGCTGCCGCGGCTTTCAGGAGGTTTACTGCAATAACCGGCGATTGTCAGTTCACCATTACTGGTAGTATAATTTACCGGCAGCAGCTCCAGATTCTTACCGAATAAATCCCGTATACGCTCTCCCAGCTCAACACGCACCAGCAGTTCCAGCGAAGTATTACCGTTATTTTTGAGGATAAAGGCAATACCGGGATTCCCCAGCGCAATTCGGGTCACCGTCTCATTTATCGCGCCCACCTCTGCCGCTGTACTCTTCATAAACTTACGTCTTGCCGGGGTATTGAAGAATAAATCATTGACTTCTACCGTCGTGCCTTGCCTGGGAGGAGCCGGCTGCACCCCTTCAACCTTTCCTCCGACAACTTTAAGGGTATACCCACACCCTTCACCAGCAATCCCTGTAGATATTGACAGACGCGAGACCGCTCCAATAGAAGGAAGTGCCTCACCCCGAAAACCCATTGTAGATATCCTGAAAATATCCTCCACGTCATGTATCTTGCTGGTAGCATGCCGCTGAATAGAGAGCTCAAGATCCTCCTTATTCATCCCGCAGCCGTCATCAGTTATTCTGATGCTGCGCATGCCGCCCTCTTCTATCTCTATTATAATCTTACCAGCTCCGGCATCGATAGCATTCTCCACCAGCTCCTTAACCGCCGATGCCGGTCTTTCAACGACCTCACCTGCCGCTATTTTATTCTGTACTATATCCGGTAATACTCTGATCATCATCTATTCCACTGCCTACGAGTTTAAAAATAAGTTACTAAACACATTAATTATCAGACCCACTTTATTATAGAGATTACCGACACAAACACCCCATAATTATCTGCCTGATACAGGGTTTTTTCTAAATTTTATATGCCGGTATTGTCGATAAGATGTGAAGATTATAGGTCTACAGCTGTACTTAAATTTTCCAAGGGATGAATCAAATGGCTGCCGCAAAACTACAACTACTTATATTGCTTATAGTTACTGCATTAGCAGGCACTATAACTTTAAAAGCAGATGAAGATTACAAATACGCCCTGGCACTGATGAAAGAGCGCAGGGAATATAAGAGTGCAGCTGAAAAATTTAATGATTATATTACTGCAAACCCTGACAGCGCTGATACCCCGCGGGCTCTCTTCTACATGGGCGGCTGTCTGGCACGACTCGGCAAGGACAGCAGTGCCGCGAGCACCTTTGAAAAACTGCTCAGACTTTATCCCCATGCGGATAGTGAACTTATCTGTCAGGCCTACGCCTACGGAGCTGACGCCTATTTCAGAGCCGGACTCTATAAAAAAGCGAGTGAACTCTATACTGATCTCACCCGCCTCTTCCCAGCAGCCAAACAGGCTGAAAGCTCTCTTTACTGGCAATCAGAGTGTTACAACCGCCTGGCGACAACTTCGGAACATAATCCCGATAACACATTTTATAAACAGGCATTAGCCGGCTATTCACAACTGCAAGAGAAGTATCCGACTTCACGCTACCTTCCGGACGCACTGACCAGTGCCGGTATTCTCGCCTATAATTTCAAGGATTACCAGCAGAGCTCCGCTTTCTTCGAACTCTACAGTGAAATAGATATCGAACTTGAACCGACCCGGGAAGAACTCGTCACCTATTATTCAGCCGAGAGTCTCTACTGGCTCAAAGATTACAAAGCCGCCATAAAGCGCTTCAATAAAATTATAAGCAGTTATCCAGCAGGAAAGTTTATCGCTGAAAGCTACTCCGGTCTCGGCTGGTGTTATTATAACACGGGTGAAATCGCCGAAGCAGCCAGAACCTTTGTCCAAGCCGCAGCGAAGCTGCCTACCCAGGCTGCGGCGCTCAGTTCACACTTTGATGCCGCCGCCGCCTTTGAAGAAGCCGGCGATACTGAAAATGCTGTCAAAGAATATCAGATTGTTGCCGCTGCCGATACCCACCCTAAAAAGCAGGCGGCGCTGGTAAGACTGGGAATACTCGAGAAAGACAGCAGTAATCCCGACATTACCCGCATGCTCAGTCAGGCATTTACACCCCAGTCAGCTGATGCGGACAAAAATCTCTCCCTTGAAGCCGGAATACTGCTGGCAGACAAAAATTTTGCAGCCGGCAATTACAGTGAAGCCATAAAGGTATTTTCTAAAATTGTCGAAATCGCCCCTAACAGCCGATACGCACCGTATGCTCTGTACCAGCTCGCACTCGCAAATTCAAAACTGAAACAGTACAAGCAAGCCTCAACCGCGATAAAACTGCTGCTGAAAAATTATCCGGATACACCCCTCAGACTTCAGGCAGCATATGCCATCGCTGATTATCAGGATATTCTGGGAGCGAAAAATAAGAGTAATATAGCTTATAAGTGGCTGGCTCAGGAAGCTGAAAAATGGGCCGAAGACTACATAAAAAAACAGCAGGTGGACGATCCGGAGAAGTTTCGCAAAGATGCTGCGGATATTGCCGCCGCCTCACTCCTGCGTCTTGCCGAATCATTGTATAAAGACCGGAATAATCCTCAGGCACAAACCGAGGCCAAAGACTATTTCAGCGATTATATCACCCGCTATCCGGACAACCCCCGCCTCTCAGCAGCACTGCTGAGACTTGGTGAACTTACTGAAAAGGATAATCTGCAGATTGCCCATACCTATTTCAAAAATGCGATTACCTCAGCCGAACACTTCACCGTAACCGCTGCCGATGACCCTGAATTCAGCAATATCCTTATGCATTCAAAATACCGGTTGTGCCTGAATGCGATTCTACTCTCACAGCAGGAGAAGGATAAACAGAAGCAGGATCGGGATATAGACACCGCACTCAAGAACATCGACCGTTTCATACAGGATTATCAGCATAATCAGGCCGCAGGAGACCTCCTGGTGCAACTCAAATATTATAAATCAGAGGCTGAATACACGCTGGGAAATATTGAAGCGGCTCAACAGGGGTATGAAAAAAGCTATCAGGCAAATAAAGATTCAAAAATTGCCGATGCTGCACTGTTTTCAAGTGCCTGGATTGACCAGCAGCAGGGAGACACAGCCTCCGCTTCTTCAAAACTTCAGCAACTGCTCAATAACTATAACAACAGCGCATACAGTGCCAATGCACTCTACATTCTGGCTGTCAACAGCCGACAGCAGAATGAGCTGCCGACAGCTGAAAAATATCTGCTGCAACTTATAAAGAAATACCCTGAATCCGAATTCAAGGTAAAAGCCGGTATTGAAATGGCAAAGGTTCTATCCGGACAGCAGCGTTATGATGAGGCCGAGAGTTCACTCCGGAAGCTGCTCACCAGCATTTCTGCTTCAGCGGAATATGCCGATGCGCTCTACACCCTCAGCTGGGTCTACTGGAATCAGTTAAATTCACTGAACAACGACGAGCAGGCCGGTTCTGATGCCGGAAAGCTTTATAGCGCAGTTACTGCCTCTCTGGTTGAACTCCTCAACAAGTTCCCTGATTATAAATACTCCAGTCTGGCAAAATTCCGTCTTGGCGAAGTCGCCTACCTGCAGCAGGCCTATGATAATGCCTTATCCTGGTACCGCGCCCTAACCAGCGATAAATCCGAACCGCTTGCAGATAAAGCCCATTACCGTATCGCCTGGTGCTGCCTGCAGCTTGCTAAAGAGCACTCCGGATATACACAGCAGGCTCTTGACGAATTTAAACTGCTCTGCACTGATTACCCTCAAAGCGCACTCTTTGCCGAAAGCGCCCTGCGGGCAGCTACACTGCTGCGTCAGCAGCAGAATTATCCGCAGGCGCTCAAATATTATAAGGATGCCGAAAAAAACAGCCAGAAAGCGCCAATCATCATGGCCGCCCGTTACGGTCAGGCAATGAGTTCACTGCTGCTTGAAGAATATACCCAGGCGCTGCGCCTCTTCAAAGCATACCTGCAGGACTATCCGCAAAGCCCGCTGCTGCATGAAGCCAACTGGGGAGCCGGACAGGCCGCACTGATGCTCGGAGCTACCGCCGATGCCGCAGATTATTTCAATAAAGCAAAAGCCAAGAGCTATAATGGTGAAGCCGCCGCCAAAGCCCGTTACGGACTTGGCATGATCGCCATGCAGAATAATGACTTCAAAGAAGCCCGGGAAGAATTCCGTAAAGTTGATGTCTTTCATTCCCAATGGTCGGATATCGCCGCTGAAGCCCTGCTGAAAGCTGCCGAAGCCTCACGCAAACTCGGTGAAGACACTCCGGCACAGAACGATCTGAAACGTATTCTTGATATCTATGCCAATACCCCGTCAGCTCAGAGAGCTGAAGAAATGTTATTATCGGAGGCCAAATAATGCTACGCCGTAACTATTCACTCAAGTTTATGATCCTTGCCGTACTTCTCATGCCGCTCGCCGGAGCCGCCGAGGATGCGGCTGTACAACCTGATTTTATCAGTAAGGTTCTATCCATGCTGGAAAACGGCGGCAGCCTGATGTGGGTTATGCTTCTAACCTCGGTTATAGGCCTTACCTATGCCAGTGAACGTCTGATCAGTCTGCGCCTCAAAAACTATATCAGACCGGGGTTCAACACCGAAATTGACGTACTGCTTGCAACGGCCACTATCGCAGAGCTGAAAACCTTCCTTATTACGGAAAAGACTCTGCTTGCCCGTACTTTTAGCGGTATCCTCAATCGTATCGACGGCACAAGAGAAGAGATGGAAAGAGGAATTGACGATGATCTTTCACGTGCACTCTGGGATGAACGTAAAAATATCAAGCCTGTAGGTCTGGTTGCTAGCATTGCTCCACTGCTTGGACTTCTGGGAACTGTTATCGGCATGATTGATGCTTTCAGACAGGCCTCTGAAAACGGCATGAATGATCCCGCCATCTTTGCCGGAGGCATCTATCAGGCACTTTATACTACCGCCTTCGGTCTGGTACTGGCTATTCCATTTTTTGTTCTCTACAACTACCTTAAAACAAAATCAGAATTTATAATGCGAAAAATTGAGGATGAATCCCTGATCTTTGTCGATAAAGTTAAATGCAGCACTATTAAAACCAATGCAGAAGAGGAGAGATCGGAAGCAGCTTAAATTCCGGTTAAAATATCATGCGGGCACTCATTAAAGAAGAAGACAGCTTCGAGATACCTCTCACACCACTGATTGATGTGGTCTTTCTGCTGCTGGTCTTCTTTCTGGTAGCGACCAATTTCACTAGAAAAGAATATGACCAGCGGGTTGAATTGCCCCCTACCGGAAGTGGTAAAATCAGTGAATATGTACAGCAGAATCTGGTTCTGAATATTCATAAGGACGGTACAGTCATCGTTAATGGCAGAGTCATAGAAGATTCCAGTCTGCCGGCAGTACTTGATGACTGGAAAGAAAACAGTCCCGGCAACAGAGTAATTATCAGAAGTGACGGCAAGGTAACCTATAACAGAGTTATGGAACTGATGGGATTATGCCGCGAAACAGGAATAGAACAGGTTGATTTACCGGTTGTTAAAAAGAAATAACATAATGCAAAAATCATTTTATTATTCTCTGGCACTTATAGTACTCGTACTGAGCTCTTTCCAGCTCAGCACGCATGCTGCTGCAACCACGGTTAAGACCTCACTGCTCACCTCTCAGGTCGGCTCTCCCGAAGATCCCAGAAATATCAAACTCAGCATCACCCTGCCCGAAAGTTATGGCAAAACCGTTTTCGGTCCTGCCGATTTCCGGATTTTTATCTATCCGCAGGCGCTCAATATCGCTACCGGCAAAACCGCAGAGTATCAGGCACATAATATTCTGCTCTGGCAGCACAATAATCAGCTGTTTCTTGATATCCGCAAACCACCAAAACAGCGCACCGGTGGCGCACATACCGTATATCTGGAAATTTCCAAAAACAACCATAGTATATATCAGGCCGAATTGGAAGATAAAGTCAATTACGAAGATGATGAAGCTGATGTCGTACTGATTATCGACAGCAGCCTGAGCATGCATAATAATGATCCTTACCGTAATCGCCTGCGTGCAGCAAAGGCCTTTGTAGACCTTGCCCGCGCTGATAAACGTATCAAAAACATCGGAATAATAGCCTTTAACAATAAAGCGAGCATCATCGCCGGTCTTACTCCGGTCAGAAACAGCCGCAGGCTGCATCAGGCCATCGATTCCATCAATGCCTCCGGCCAGACCGACATCGGCGCGGCCCTTGAAGCCGGCTATGAGATGATCAGTGAAGCACCGAGCAGACGTACCGCCGCCGTACTCCTGACCGACGGTAAAAATGAATCCAGTATCTATCAGAACCAGCACACATTCTTTGCCGGTAAACATATTCCGGTGTACAGTATCGGGCTCTCGGTCAATGCAGATACCCGACTGCTCAAGGAAATATCCGAAACCACCGGCGGAGAATTCTATAAAGCCGCCAATAACAGTGAGCTGCTCGGTATTTATCAGCGCATCGCCTCGGTCATCAGCCGCCGCGAAGTAATCTTCAGCCGCCAGATCCCGTACAACAAGAATAAAATAAGTATTCCTGTAGATAACTCAATAAAAGATATCAGCTTTATGCTTGATGCCGGCTTGAATGAAGTTATATTTAAACTTATCTCCCCCGCAGGCAAAGAGTATACTGTCACCCCGGTAAAAGATGCTAATTTTTCAGAAATCAGAATCAATAACCCTGAAGCCGGACTATGGACCGCCAGGATTGGTAACCGCGCCTCTAAAAGACCGCTGGAACTGAATGTAACCGGCGATACCGCACTGTATCTCGATTACTTCCCGCCGTTGCAGACAGCAAATGCCGTCTGGCTCAGCAGTACTCTGGCAGATAATGGGAACCCCATAACCAACGCCAACGTTCAGGTTATGTCAACACGCGGCCGACTCAAGCTCTATGATGACGGCAAACATAACGATACTGCCGTCGCTGACGGGGTATATACCTGTAAAATCCCTCTTGAAACCGAGATGGATCTGGACCTGCTGCTGCGCGCCTGGGGTTCAAAGAAGGAACCCTATATCCGTCAGACCGATGCCGGAACCATCAGGCGAAAGATCATCGAAGTTCAGGCTCCGGTTGTAAATTACCATCTTTACAGTGATTCAAAAGCGGAATTTCCCTCTTCCTACGCCGGTGAAGATACCGACTGCCTGCTTGCTCTGACCTACTCTGGCGACCCGCGTGAATTGAAAGCGGCATTTACCCCGCTTAAAAACAGTGTCTATACTATCGATACCGAAAACCTCACACTTTGCACCGGAAAAATCAGTTCCGGGCGCAATGAAATCATGCTCAAACTGCACATACCGGAAATTATGCCCGGAGGGACCTATACCGGTGAAGTCCGGCTTAGCACCCCTGAAACCGAGATTTCACTCCCGGTAAGTATCACTATTGCTGATCCTGAACTTACTTTGAATACTGAAAATATTAAACTGGGATATCTGAAAAAGAATACCGAGCAAAGCTGCAGTATCAGACTTAACCTCAAATCAGCTCACGCCCGTGAGATTGAAATTGAAGCAGAAAATCCTGATTTTAAAGTAAACTATACACCGCAAAAGATTGACCCCGGCAAACCTTCAGAGCTGAATTTCAGCTTCATAAGCAGCGCACTTGACAGCGGTGAATGCCAAGAGCAGAAGCTTATACTCAGAGCTGGGAATCTTGATACAACATTAAAGCTAAGTTACAACCTGGCTCCAGTCGGTAAAAAGCTGGAGATTATCTCAATGACCCATGAGATGTCTCTACCCGAAATGAGTCACCATATTACCACTTCATTACCGGCACATGAAATGTCTGTCCCGCAGCCTGTAACAACACCGGCAGTCAAAACAACGACTAAAACTGATACAACTGCAACCGAGCTTACTGAGCTGAAGGAGCTGCCGACAATTGCTCCTGCAAATGTAAACACCGCGGAAACCGCTATCGCTGACAGTACCGGTAATTATGACCCACAGGAAGCAGGACTGCTGGTGATACTGATCATCGTCGGGACACTGGCTCTTGGAATCATACTGCTTATACTGCGTAAATTCACCAGTAAGAGAATGCTGCGTTTCGCGCTTTTATCTCTGACCCTGCATCTGCCGCTTATAGCTATTATCGCCAGTTATATTATTGTTACCGGCAGCCATGAAATGCAGCGTAAGACTGTCACAAGAGTCAACGTGGTTAATGTAACTGCCGGAAATGATTCAGAATACATCGCCGCGAACAGCAGCCTTCTTAAAAGTTTTAATAATGACCATCTGCCTATGGATTATGAATACCCTGCAGTTGAAAATACCGCCGCGGCAATGATTACAGATCCAGCCGAAACCTTGACCGACACTGCCGCTGTACATGACACCGCCTCTGAGATAGCTAAAATCGAGATCAGACCTGCGGTATTGTCTCAACCGGAAATCGACCAGACAGCAAGTGCACCGGCAGAAGAGTTCAGCTTCAATTCTCTCGGACTGGCTAAAACCGCCCACCCCAGAATAAACCGTGACCAGACTCCGGATAACAGCCTGCTCAATATGCCAAACACTACCGCGCAGCCGGAGATTACACTTAAAGAAATATTCGCTGATTCCAAAGCAGCAACTGCAAAAACAGCAGCTACTGCAGCAATCCCTGAAAATACCGGTAATGCTGTAGAACTCAATGAAATAGTTGAAGAAAGCACAAGCGTTAATCAGGAAATAGATAATATCCTTGCCGCCGGTCCGGAACCGGAACTGATACCAGCACGTGACAATAGAGTTACTCCTCTTACCGCGGCGGCGCCTGCTGATATACTAGGTGACATTGCGCTTCCAGAGCTCAACACCGCCGATGAGCCCTCGCTCAAAGACATTACCACCAAAGCCGAGCTGAAACGTGATCTCACTGAGGGTATCACCCGGACATCACAATTGAAATCAATCGCCCAGAGTCTTCCGGCTGCAGAAAACCCTGAACAACTGCTGACTAGTATCGACAGGACTGTTCCACCTCAAACTGACACCGCTGAGTATGAACTGGCAATTCCTGTTGCTAATAATAATGATATGCCTAAAGAACTCACAACCTTCACTGAAGATGAACTAATAGTGGATAGCCGCCATTCTACAGATATCATATCTGAAGCCAGCCCGAAACCGACGCTGAGCAAAGATACCCTTATCCCGGACACACTGGATTCTGCACCTATCGGGGCTATTCCTGGCATAACTGAGAACGGCTCCTGTCTCAGCTTTGAGGCCATAGACGAAAGCATCAGACTCTCACGTGATATCAATGAAAACAGTGAAAATAAACTGGCGGATTCTGTCACCGGAATTCAGCCGGACATTACTGATAATAATTTTGATCCCATCAACGTCAACGAATCTCCTGCACCTGCGACCGGCAATGCTATCCAGAAAATCCGGGAATATCCTCTAACCGATGAAGTAACAATCTCTGAAGCCGAACCTGCTGAAACCGCCGCCGACTTCGCTGAACTTGACAAACCTGCTGTCATTGCCTCACTTGATACTCTCGATTTGAGTATAAACCGGAAAATCGACAGACTCACCGCCATGACGGAGAGAGTCATTACACCGGCAAAAGATATCAGCCGCAATGCAAACACAAAACCGGTTTCACAGATTCCGGAAACTGAACTGCAGCCTGAAACCCCTGAAATAAATAGTCTGGCTGCGACAGAACCAAATCCTGCCCCGGGAAAACCTGAGAGCATAGAAGAACTCCCAGTCTGTGATACCGGTAAACTGGATTTGAATAACTCAGACACTAGAATGAATTCTGAAAGTCTGACCTCTGATCTGCCGCTGGCAATGACTCCGGTAACGACAGCCGAGCCGGTCAAAATAATTAATGACCCGCAACCGCTCAACAGTATCTTCATTCCGGGTCAGCGCCTGCTCAAAGCTCCACTGACACTCAATAGCCCTGCAGCTGCAAGCAGTGATTCGGCTATAGAGAATATTTCACTGAACATAGGAATACTTTCAGATGCTGCAGCTCAGCATGAAACCCTGATGTCAGCAGCAGATCTCAATATGATTAATCTGAAAAATTCCGCCGATATGGCGACAGACATACTCTCCTGTCAGCTGATTATTACCGACAAACAGCAGCTTGATCAGCAGGAACTGGCGCTGCTTAAAGAATATATCAGCAGTGGCGGCTATCTTTGGATAATGAATCAGGGTATCCCTCAGGAATTCACCGCTCTTGGCAGCATTCAGCCAATCACCGGGGATGACAGCATATTCAACTCTATCTATAACATTAATAAAGAGAATATTCTGTTTGCTGAAGAGCTCAAATCCTCCGTGCGCAGACAGGTTATCGCAACCGGTATACGCTCGCCGGAAAATGAAAAACCGCTACTGGCAAATATCTTCTCAACACTACTGAAAAAAGAAGATCCCTGCGCCGCACCTGCAACCGGAAAACCTCAGGAATTCAATTACACCAGTTTCACCTGGCAGAATTTTACCGGTGTCGACAACAGCACTCTAGGCTGGAAAGGCCCCAAATGGGGCAATACGGTTACTACCGGCATAGCCCCAGACGGTACCGGGGGTGAAGCCCTGCTGGTAGCGATGAAAGCCGGACGTGAAGACCTTACAAGTATCAGCTATATTATTCCAGATAGTGACGGACGGCGCATTGACCTCACTAAAAATAAAGCACTTATCTTGGATATTTATAACGCCAGTAAATGCCTGATAAAAGTGTCACTTGGACTTACCACTGAGAGCAGACTCAGCGGCTGGGATGAATTTGAAACCCGCAGAATTACCCTGCAGGCAGGGTGGAACCGTAATCTTGTAATTAATCTGGATAATTTCCGCTCCAGACGTGATCCGGAGGGTGGCTATGACCATAAACTTGGCGCTGCGGATAACTGTGCCCGGGTCTCATTATACTTCAAGAATATTCAGAATGGCGGCAATCTTCTGCTTGACAATCTGCGTTGGGCTCAATAACCCTTTTAAAACACAGTAAACACCATTAATCCTCAAGGATTTTCGCACCGCAGAAAGTGCATAAGCCATTCTCCATAAACTGATCAACCTTATTTTTCAATATTGGAGTATTGCATTCAGGACAGAGCAGACCGACTTTCTTGGGTATCCAGCGATTAACCATAACCGCGAACCACCAGATCAATCCGGTCATAAAAAGCAGAAAAGCGGCAAAAAAAGTAATCACTCCCCAGATACCATATTGCAAAATATCCGACTCCAGAGCAATAACCACAAACACGATTATAACGGGAAGCAGCCCCGCAAGCAGCACGATATACGCCCTGCGGTAAATCTCACGCTTATATATCTGCAGCCTCTGCAGCAGCTCCTCTCTCTTCATAGTCAGTAATCCTCAATTTAATCCATAATATTTTGTCGAATCTCTTTTTTTTTATCTTCTAAATTGTATACTTTTTAGCAACAGAATTTATATTTATCCATATGGAGTATACACCAATGAGCACTGAAAAAAAAGGTTCTACTGATTTTATTCATGAGATAATTGATGAACATAATAGAACAGGACGGTTTGACGGCAAAGTTTACACCCGTTTCCCGCCTGAACCCAATGGCTACCTGCATATCGGTCATGCCAAGTCTATCTGTCTTAATTTCGGTATAGCCAAAGATTATAACGGCAATTGCAACCTGCGTTTTGATGATACCAATCCTGCTAAAGAAGAGCAGGAATTCGTTGACTCCATCAAGGAGGATGTCTCCTGGCTCGGATTCAGCTGGGCAAAAGAATGTTTTGCCTCAGATTACTATGAACAGCTCTATGACTGGGCGCTAAAACTTATAGAAGACGGTAAAGCCTACGTCTGTGATCTTACCGATGCTGAAATCCGTGAATATCGCGGCACCTCTACCGGCGGCAAGGATGGCACCACTCCTGCCGGTAAAGACAGCCCATACCGTAACCGTTCGGTTGCTGAAAATCTCGATCTCTTCCAGAGAATGCGCGCCGGCGAATTCGAGGACGGCAGCAAGACTCTGCGCGCCAAAATCGATATGGCGCACCCTAATCTGAACATGCGTGACCCCGTGATGTACCGTATACTGCGGGCACATCACCATCGTACCGGTGATAAATGGTGTATCTATCCGATGTACGACTTTACCCATGGTCAGTCGGACTCTCTTGAGGGCATAACCCATTCAATATGCACTCTCGAATTTGAAAATCACCGCCCGCTTTATGACTGGTATATCGAAAATATCGGCATCTACGCGCCACAGCAGATCGAGTTCGCCAGGCTGAATCTCACTTACACCGTTCTCTCCAAACGCAGACTGCTGACACTGGTTACTGAGAAATATGTCAACGGCTGGGATGACCCCAGAATGCCGACTATTTCAGGTTACCGCCGCAAAGGCTATACCGCAGATGCAATCCGTGAGTTCTGTAAGCGTATTGGTGTCGCCAAGGCTGACAGCAGAGTCGATATCGCCCTGCTTGAACACTGTCAGCGTGACGACCTGAATAAAAAGGCTAAGCGTTATCTCGGAGTAATGGATCCGGTAAAGCTGGTCATAACCAATTACCCTGAAGCACAACGTGAAACCCTTATCGGTATCAATAATCCTGAGGATGAGGCTGCAGGTACCCGTGAAATACCCTTCTCCAATGAACTCTATATCGAACGTTCGGATTTCATGGAAGAGCCGCTGAAAAAGTTCTTCCGGCTGGCTCCGGGACGGGAGGTACGCCTGCGTTATGCTTATCTGATCACCTGCACCGATATTGTAAAAGACGCCGCAGGCAATATTACCCAGATAAACTGCACCTATGATCCTGAAACCCGCGGCGGCAATGCTCCTGACGGACGCAAGGTCAAAGGCACTATTCACTGGGTATCGGCTAAAGATGCACTAAAAGCTGAGATCAGACTGTATGACTACCTCTTCACCGATGAAAATCCCGATGCTCTCCGCGAAAACTGGCTTGATGCCTTCAATAAGGATTCCCTGATGACAATCGAGGCTTTTGTTGAACCATCAGTCAAAGCTATCGCCGCAATGGAAAACTTCCAGTTTGAACGCAATGGTTATTTCATCAAGGACAAAGATAGTACAGAGGACAAACTTGTTCTCAACCGGACTATAGGTCTAAAGGACTCCTGGGCTAAAATTCAGCAAAAAAGCACTAATTAATAATTATAATATGATAAAATTGATGGCAGACCGGGTAAAAATATCCGGTCTGCCATTTTTGATAGCAAAATCCTACTATTTTCTTCTCTATAGTGTATATTAAACTTACCTGATGTGCCGACGGACAAATAGTGTAATTTTTATACATCTTTTCCGCAACGCCTGACAATATTGTTAAATTACACATATTTATCCAACACATTTGTTACATATTTGTATTTACTAAAAATGTAACTATCGACCTATTTGCAAAGTTCAAAAAAAATTATCAAAGTTAAAATAATTTTTCTACCTTAATTACCAATGAATTATAGCATACTATTACTTAATAGCTGAACTATCCGTCAAATATGACAATAATGGCATACTTATTGCAATAATAATCTACATGAAAGTATATAAACTCTGTCTAATATATATATTTTAGTAACTGACAGTGGCAGGTAGAGGATGAACAATAATGTACGATACAGAATTCGGAACACTTATTGAAATTTCAGAATCATTGAGTAACAACACCAATGAGGATGAAAGACTGAGAAAAGTTGTAGAGACTCTGGAGCGCAGAATCAAAGTTTGCAGGGTGACCCTCCTGCTTACAGCTGCCGGAGGTGAATCACTGGTTGTCGAAGGGCACACCGGCGAAAATCCGCATATTGACCCTGAAAATAAAGCCTATTACCGGGGAGAGGGCATTATCGGCAGAGTTCTGGATACTGAGGAACCGATACTTGTTCCCCGTATTTCCGACGAACCGGCATTTCAAAGCCGTATTCACGCCCGACGCGGTACCGATACCCGTCTCTATGCTTTCGTCTGCACCCCGATCAAAGCCGGAGGCAACACCGTCGGCGCACTCGCCGCAGATATTCCGCTGGAAGATCCGGGATGCCCTTTCTCAAGCCGCCCTGATCATCTGCAAGATGCAAAATATTTCTTTATGGTCGTAGGGAACCTGATTGCCCATGACGTCAGGATACGCCGTATATCCAATCTGCATAATAAAGCTCTGATCCAGGAAAATCTGCGTCTGCACAGCCTTATGGGTGATATCCAGCTGCCGAATATGATTGGTAATTCCACCGGTATGCGTGATGTCTACGCCAAGATTGCGCAGGTCAGCCGGGCGGACACGACAGCGCTGATACGTGGAGAATCAGGTACCGGTAAAGAGCTTGTCGCCTCTACCATACACTACGCCAGTACCCGCAGAAATGAAGCTTTTGTCAAGGTCAACTGCGCGGCGTTGAGTGAGAGCCTGCTCGAAAGTGAGCTCTTCGGGCATGAGAAAGGCGCCTTTACCGGGGCGATGCACCAGCGCAAGGGACGAATCGAAGAAGCAGACGGCGGCACTATATTTCTTGATGAAATCGGTGATTTTTCCATTACGACTCAGGTAAAACTGCTGCGACTGCTTCAAGAAAGAGAATACTCCGTTGTAGGCAGCAATGTAGTCAGGAAAGCGGACGTCCGGTTTATCTGCGCTACCAACCGTAATCTTGAAGAAGCAGTGGAACAGGAGCTCTTCCGGCAGGATCTGTATTACCGCATCAACGTTTTCCCGATTTATATACCGCCGCTGCGTGAAAGAAAGACCGATATTCTGCCACTGGCAAACCACTTTGTGGAAAAATATTCCAAGAGCATGAATAAAGAGATAAAACGCATCAGCAGTACTGCTATCGAATTACTGACCAACTATCATTGGCCGGGCAATATCCGCGAACTTGAAAACTGCATACAGCACGGTATTCTCCTGAGCACCAATGGGGTGATTCAGGGTGGTGATCTGCCACCGTCACTGGCGATGCCGGAGCGTAAGACAGGAATCAGCACCACCAACGACGGGAATCTCAAAAAGCGGGTAGATCAGCTGGAAAAAGATATGATAACCGATGCCCTGAAATCCACATCGGGAAATGTATCAGCAGCTGCCCGGGATCTGGGAATCACCGCGCGGATGGTGCGTTACAAGGTTAAAAAGTTCAATATTAACGTCTCACTCTTTGCAGGATCGAACAATAATATTTGATCTCAGGCTTCACATGCACTTTACCTGCAATGATTAATTCTTATACTTTAGAGGTAGAGGATTAACTGAAAGGGTATTAACAGGTGAAGAATAAAATTGAATTACTTGCTCCTGCCGGTTCTCAGGACGCAGCTCATGCGGCATTTGATTTCGGTGCCGATGCGATATATCTAGGTCTGCCCAGGTTCTCAGCCCGGGCAGAAGCTGTCAATTTCACTCAGGACGAATTTCTTGATATTGTCGGTTACGCCCACCATCTAAATAAAAAAGTCTATGTCACTCTGAATACACTTATCAAGGACAGCGAACTTGCGGAAGCCACCGAACTGCTGGAGCTTATCAGTGTTTCCCAGGCTGATGCCATAATCGTACAGGATCTGGGAATCCTGCAGATATTACGCGAATATTTTCCAGAGATCAGCATCCACGCCAGTACCCAGATGGCTATTCATAATCTTGCAGGAGCCGAATATCTTAAAAACCTCGGTATTAAAAGAGTAACCCTCGCCCGGGAACTGAGTCTCAGCGAACTTACTGCAATTGCCGACTGCGATATCGAGACGGAAGCGTTCCTTCACGGCGCTCTCTGCTACAGCTACAGCGGCTTATGTATGTTCTCCTCCCTGCAGAGCGGCAGAAGTGCCAACCGCGGACGCTGCGCCTATTCCTGCAGAGAGCTTTTCTCCTGCCCGGAGCTCAGCCTCAACGGCCATGCTTTTTCACTCCGTGATCTGTCACTGACCACACATATACCGCAGCTAATCAACTCCGGAATTGATTCCCTGAAGATTGAAGGCAGAAAAAAAAGTGCCCTGTATGTTGCAGCGGTTGTCCGGCTCTACCGCTACCTGATAGACAATGAAAATACCGCTTCCGAAAATACCACCAGCCAGTATCTTCATGACCTGAAGACAATTTTCAGCCGAGAGAGCACGCATTTTTTTGCCGCTGGCGAAGCAGATACCTGCGGCCGGGCGGAGAGTATTGACACCAAGGCGGTAGGACACCGGGGCGCACAGATAGGCAAAGTTGAAAAAATCAGCCGCTACGGCAAAGAACAGCGACTTATATTCACCCCTGATAATGCTTTTGAAAAACACGACGGACTTCAGATTGATATTCCCGGAAATGAACGTCCTTACGGCTTTGCGGTTAATGAACTCTATACCATGATGCCCGGCGGAACCTGCAAACCGGTTTTCAGTATTGAAGGTTCTGAGACCGCGGCTGTCACTCTGCCAGCCGAGCACCCTGAACTCCCTCTGGGAGCACCGGTATATCTCGCTTCATCACAACGGGTCAAACGTGAACTGAAATGGCATACACCCAAGCCCGGAGAATACCGCAAGCGTTATCCAGTAACCATAGAAATAGACATCGCAAAAAAGAGTATCGGTCTCGCTGCCAGTATGCAGGAGGAACCAACAGCGGCGGCATTGACCTGCAATCTTCAATTCACAACCGAAGAGGAACTCACTCCGGCGCGTAATCCCGAGCAAAGCCAGAGTGCCGCGGAAAAGATCTTCAACAAAACCGGAGAAACCCCTTTCACACTCGGTCAACTGGCGCTGCGCAACCGCACCGAGCTCTTTATTCCGGCATCACTGCTCAACCAGCTCCGGCGTGAGCTCTACGATAAGCTGACCCTCGCACTTATTGCAGCAAGAAAAGAAAAGCTGACTCATATTCAGAATTACCTTCTTACTCGTGAAACCTCTGCACCAAAGTCGGATACGACCCCACAATGGATTATAAAGAGTGACAGCCCGCTCTCGCTGCTCCATGTTGCCCCCGAATATACCGAGCGCGTACACGAAGTAATCCTCGCTATAAATGAAAATACAAATTATCAGCTGCTGACACTTGAAATCGATAAAATTCAGAACCTGTTCAAACAGGCAACGATCCGTATCGCGCTCCCCGCAATCTGCCGTAACTCCAGACTGCAGAACATGCATAATGTTATCCGCCATCTCACCTCTGTAGCCATATCACATTGGCAGGTCGCAAACCTCTGGGGACTACAGATTCTGCAAACTTATGGAATCAGCGATATCACTGCAGCCGCGACCCTCTACACACTCAATCACTCTAGCCATAAACTGCAGAGAGAAATGGGCCTGAAATGGTCGACACTATGTATTGAAGATGAATTGTCAAATTTGAAAAAACTTCTATGCCGCAATACCGGCAGACTATGTCTGACGGTCTTCCAGGATACACCCTTATTCATCGGAGAAGCCTGCAGCTACAGCAGCTTCAATAACGGCTGCAGCGAGGATTGCTGTGAGATCAATCAGCACCGTGAATGGCAGGACAACAGAGGTAACACTTATATTCTGAGCAAAAAAGGCTGCCGCTCTTATCTGATCAATAAACAGAGCTTCTCCCTTGCAGGCTATATTAACAATTTCACTGCCTGCCAGCCGGATTATTACGAAATCGACTTTATAAACCGAAGCTATACCAGTACCGAGATAAACCATATTCTGCAGAGTATATTTACCGACACCAGAATAGATAATACCCATACCGGTAATATGCTGCGTGTGCTCCAATAATCTGAGCGAAAACTTAATTTCCCAAGTTTACCGTTAACAATTTGATTTTAAGCAAATCTTAAATTGCCTATCATGACGGTAAACTAGAATAATTACTCCATACTGCATTATTAATTGCAGACACTCCCTAACCGTAAATAATCACCTGTACAAATATATTTTCATTCCACCCTGAATTTTCCTAACATCACTCATACTCTTACTATATCATATATCCTTATACATGTGTCTTAAATTTAAGGAGAATACCATGACCCTATCGTATATCAGACTGCTGGTCGACAATTTTGATGAATGCTTCACCTTCTACAGTGAAATTATGCACTTCAAAATAACCTGGGGCAAACTTGGAGACAGCTACGCCTCATTTGCAGTCAACAGTCATACGGCACTATCGATCTTCGTCTCCGAACTGATGTACAAACAATTAAACCTCCCGCTCGCCGAAACTTCGGGAAATCCCAGACAGGTAATCTGCTTTGAAACCTCCGATGTTGACAGTAAATATCAAAAACTGCTTGCAGCCGGGGTAGAGTTTATCAATAAACCCGAAATTATCCCGGGCTGGGGTATAAAGTGTGTACATTGCTATGATCCAGCCGGTAATATAATTGAAATCAATCAGGTGCTGCCTCAAGAAGAATGGGCGGATGATCTGCTCACCAACAAACCGGAGAATTATAAATAACTGCAGGCAGGAGAAAAAAAAATACTTTTACATCAAATTAAATTGCAAAAAAAGTCCTACAGATGATAATATGTTTATACGACTACTTTGGGCGTATAATTAATATTAGCAGCATTAAACTGAAAAGGAGATAATATTATGGCTACTGTTACACTAAAAGGAACTCCCTGCAATCTTTCTGGCGAACTCCCTGCAACCGGCTCTGCCGCTCCGGAATTCACCCTGGTCAACGGTGATCTTGCTGCAGTAGGTCTCAAGGAATATGCCGGCAAAAAGATTATTCTGAATATATTCCCCAGTATTGACACCTCTGTCTGCGCTACTTCAGTCAGAACCTTCAATAAAAAAGCATCAGAGCTGGACAACACTGTAGTCCTCTGTATTTCAAAGGATCTGCCATTCGCTCAGGGAAGATTCTGCGGTGCGGAAGGGCTCAAAGATGTAGTAACACTTTCAGACTTCAGGACCCCTGATTTTGGTGCTAAGTATGGTCTGCTCATTACCGACGGGCCTCTTGCAGGTCTACTTGCCAGGGCGGTAGTGGTAATTGACCAAACAGGCAAGATAATTTATACCGAGCTGGTACCGGAGATTGCTCAGGAACCTGATTATGCTGCCGCACTTGCAGCACTATAACAACTGTAAATAATACGATCCACTTCCCCCTCCCCCAGTATCTTTGAAGCTCCTGAACTCCAGGAGCTTCATTTTTCAAGCAGCCGCAGCGCATTATCGCGGTAAATCTTCCGCAACACCGAAGACTCCAAATTCAGTCCCCGCACCTCCGGTCCTGACGGATAATCAGGGGGCAGAGCGTCAGGGTCAATAATCATAGATGGTATTACCTCCGAACTTTCAAACAGATGACGCAATACCGCCAGCCGTGAACGATAATAATCCTCCTCACCATCACTGAGAAAGGTTACCAGATCACTGCCGAAATACAATCTGTCCTGAAATCTCTGAATAAAACTCCGGCTCTTCAGAATATCTCTGCCAAGCTCACGAACAATCCACTTAGTCGCACTCAGATCCAAAGAATAATTCGGATACCGCTCCAGTAATTCCGCCAGAAAATCCAGCTCCTCCGGATAGCCGCCAAGATGCGCTCCCACAACCTGCAACTCTGGACAACGTTGCAGAATGTTCTCTACCGGACGAAAATAATCCCGCTTTTCACCGACAACATCTGGATTAAAAAACTTTGGCCACCACCCGGATGGCTCAGCAATATGAATATATACAAACAATCCCATAACCGCTATTTCATGCAGCACCTCAAGCATATACGGATGATCTATCCAGATTTCAGGTCGCCCCTCTTTACAGGTTGTACGAAGTTTTACCGCGGTCAAACCTCCAGACTGCTCATGCTCTATACGCTGAATTTCCTCCTTTATCCATACTTTTGCCGAATTCTTCTCCGGCAGCCGCAGCCACTCAATAGGAAAGAAAAAATCCTGATGCTCCGCAGTCAGACGCTGTGCAGTAGTCCAATGCAGCATTGCCCCTGCCCTGACAATACCGTATTCCCGGGCAATTCGGATATATTTCTCATCTTCAGGAGCACCGCAGACATGCATATGAAAATCAATTATTTCACATACCGGCTCAGCCGGAGGCAGATAACAGAGATCCCGATATTCCGCAATTATACTCTTATGCATCAACCACCCTCCTGCTAATATCCAGACACTAACGGTTCAGAGCTGCCAATCTTTATATTATAACTATCTCTTCCCCGCAACCAATAACCCTTATCCCCGAAGAATAAAAAAATGCAGAGAAAGAGTTCACCCTTTCCCTGCATCAGATACTGATCACAGCCTTCTTAATTTAGGCGTAAAACCCCTTGATTACCTCGACAACCTCACAGATTTCAGCATCTGTAAGTTCGGTAAAGATAGGGAGTGACAGACAGCGTTTCTCCACATCCTCAGCAACCGGGAAATCACCTTTACTGTAGCCCAGATCCTGAAAACACTCCTGTTCATGGAAGGATACAGGATAATACATATCACAGCCTATCTTATGTTCCTGCAGACACTTGAAGAGTTCATCACGCTTATCGGCAAGTATAGTAAACTGATTATAAATATGTCTGCTCTCACGCTCTACCGGCAGTTTAATCTTAGCATCAAGACCGGCTTCCGCCATCAGCTGACGATAACGTGCAGCATTGGCCGCTCTACCGGCACTCCACTTATCCAGATACTTGAGCTTAATACTGAGAACAGCCGCATGTATCGCATCCATTCTAAAATTACCACCTATCATTTTATGATAATATTTGGGATTCATTCCATGATTTCTGAGCAACGCCAGCTTTTCGGCAAATGCATCATCATTGGTCGCAACCAGTCCACCATCACCGAAAGCCCCGAGATTCTTACTCGGAAAGAATGAATAGCAACCGGCGATTCCGAATGATCCGGCACGCTTGCCTTTATATTCAGCCCCGATTGACTGTGCCGCATCTTCAACAATTGCCAGTCCATGCTTCTCAGCGATAGCCATTATAGTGTCCATCTCCGCACACTGTCCGTAAAGATGTACCACGATTATTGCTTTGGTGCGCGCGGTTATCTTGTCTTCAATAGCGGCAGGATCAATGTTGAATGTATCCGGATCAATATCACAAAGCACCGGAGTCGCTCCCAGACGGGCAATAACTCCGACTGTGGCAAAGAAAGAAAAAGTTGTAGTGATAACCTCATCACCGGCACCTATACCCAGACCCATCAGTGACACCAGTAAGGCGTCGGTACCTGAAGAGACACCAAGGGCATGCTTACAGCCGCAATATTCAGCCGCACTCTTTTCAAATGCCGCCAGCTTCGGACCGCCAATATAATACCCGCTGCGAGCAACCTCAATTATTTCCTGTTCTACTTCCTCCTTAAAATCCTCATACTGTCTCTTAAGGTCTAATAATGGTACCGCCATCTTGCTCTCCTAAACAATTTATAAATAATATTATTTCAATAATACGCCAATCAACTCCAGTCAGCAAACTCTTTCAGCCTCTCAATAATCGGCAGATGCTGAGTGCATTCACGCTCACAGATACCGCAGGCGACACAATCCTTATAAGTATCACGGGCACCAACAAGCCTGCCCCAGTTATACTCATGCTCCATCTGCTTCTTCATCCCTTCATTATCCTTGCCGAAGAGATGATGTTCATTATAAACCTGCATATAACTCGGCACATCTATACCCTGCGGACACTTGTTACAATAACCGCAGCCGGTACACACAGTATTCATATTCTTGCCTATCTGCTCTCTGATCTCAGCAATTTCATCAGAGCTGAAGGCTTCACCTGTATCGGCGATTCTACAGGCGGTGTCAATATGCTCACGGGTTGTAAACCCATTGAGTGTCACAGTAATCTGCGGACAACAGATCATAAAGCGCAGCGCCGATTCGGTCACGCTCATACCGTCTTTAGCCAGAAAAGACAGTTCCTGCTCATGCGTTGGAATCGCACCTCCGGCCAGCGGATTCATCGCCACTACCCCGCATACACTTTTATAGGCAGCCTCCACTCCGTCCCAGCGATATGGAAAATTCAGGATATTCGCCCCCAGCAATACTCCGGCAAACTTGCCAGTCTCAATTATCTGCTTTATTTCTCCACCACTCTGATGTGAAGAGAAGACAATATTTCTGACCAGACCTTCCTCCTGACACTTGAGCAAACCCTCATACAAGCCGTCTGGCTTCACTGCCGCCTCATAATGCGCCATCTCACGCAGACACCAGACATGGAAAAAATCAATATAATCAATATCCATAACTTTGAGGGACTTCTTCACCGCATCTATTCCCTGCTGTGCTGTCTGTGCCACTGTGGGCATGATCTTTGAAGTTACAAAGACTTTATCACGCGGCAGACGCTTCAGACCCTCACCGAAAATAGTCTCGCTCTTATCAGAACAGTATCCTGGAGCGGTATCAAAATAGTTTATACCGTTATCAAAGGCATACTCAAGAAGTTCCGCAGACTTGGTTATCGTTTCATTCTCAACATCAAATCTCATCCCGCCAAATCCGACAGCCGAGACCATACAACCGGTAGTACCATACTCACTATACTGCATGCAATTCTCCTATAATCCGCGCTTCAGGATCACTTACGAGGTTAGACGATACAAACAGATAAAATTATATCGATTTGAATTTATTTTTAAAGCCATAAAGTAATTTTTTACTTTATAAATTTACTGAAAATGCTGCTTTCACTGCCGCCAGCTTACATAATACCATATAAACGCTCTATTTTGAGACAAACAGCCATTCACGCGCCCGCGCCATAATCGTATTTATATTAGCTCTGAACTCTCCATATTCCTCCCGCGTTACCGTACTTTCCTTGAGAGTCAGCCGTGAAGTTATCCGCGCCCCGACAGGAGTCCGCTCGAATTTACGGATATATGATATCGAAGAACTGTCAATATCTACCTCCGGCAGATCCGACATAATCTGCAGACTGTCTTTGAGCTCAATATCAATTACCGTCTCAAAAACCTGTGGCGCTCCAAGAACGAGATCATACTGCCGTTCCTTGAGAATCGCAATATTTGCAATATTTACGGGGAAGACCCAGGGCAGAATTTTAAGCGCCGCTGCATCCTGAAAAGCAAGTTTTTTGACATTCAGAGCATAATCAAACCAGGCTTCAGGAGCGCCATCCGCCACTTTATAGTTGAGTCCGGTTATAGTGACTCCAGCAAAGCGCTGATTAAAGAAGCCCCGGATTACACTGAAGAAAGCATCGGGTTTTTCCAGTGATCTGGTTATACCGATATAACTCCTTCCCGCATAAAGTTCACGTCCGGACACAGTTCCGCTGCCGTCAGCATTTAAAGTAATTCTGGCGTGTGATATCTGCATCTCCTGTTCAGGATCAAACCCCGGAATCTGCAGCAAATCACCACCGGGCCGGATAATAAGCGACTCCGTTCCCCGGTCCATAGCCGGGATCATACCCAGTAGATAATAATCTGTGGTTCCATCCAGCCAATACTCTTTTTCATCCTTGGTTCTGGCCGGAACATAAGCTATGGAATGATTGAAAAGCTCCGGACTCGGTAATTTACTGAGCAGAGCTCCAAGGTTTCGCGCTCTGACCAGCGTGGGATATGCTTCAATACCAACCTCCTGCAACATAGCCGCCAGCAGAACCGCAGTATCTTTGCAATCACCATAGCCGGCGCGGAAGGTTCTTTCCGCCTTATGCGGAGTATAACCAAACTTACCATAGGCGATAGATACATAACGTATATTTCTGGTTACATAATTATATATTGCCGCAATCTTGGCATCTCTGGTTTCTGCTCCCTGCACAATCTCATGCACCTTACTGCGTATATCATCAGGCAGAGCTAAAGCCGGATCAAACAAACCGTCTGCCCAGTGTGCAAGATCTTTCCAGTCTTTGAAGGTGCTTACCGCGATAAACGGTTTAATATCCTCGAGTGGCGGCATCAGCGGTTCTGGCTCAACCCCGGCAATATTATCAAGCTCAACCCGTATCTTGGTCATACGGTCATTGAGCCTAGTCTTCTGAACCACTTTATCAAGCCCCTTGATATACGCCTCAGCCTCCATACTTGCCGGTATATCCACAGTATACAGAAATTTAATTGTCGGTTCCACTTCACCAATATACTGAATATCAGAGAACTCATCATGATAGACATTTGCCGCCGTATCCTCAATCGTATACATGATATCAACTATCGAACCTTCTTTGACATTTGCCAGCTTGATATTTCTGACCTGTGCCGAATCGTAGATACCGGTGGCGCCGACATTGCTGCTGTACATTCCGTCTTCAATAACCGGATTTTCACTAATCTCACCATTAGGCTGAATTACCCGCGCATGCTTGATATCAACCTTCTGCCTGCTGCTGTCATAAAAAACACTTTCCAGTGAGACCGCCGGCACCGCTGAATCACGCAACACCTTGATAACCTTGCGCACCATTCTCTTCTGAGTGCCATTATCAGCAACCGTTATATAATTCTGATCCAGAAGGCGTATCCGGTCATACTGCGGAAAATCCTCAGCGGTAATAGTCTTTCCTGCCAGAACCGCATAATCCACATCATCCGCAGCATAAAAATCTCTTTCTTTACTTGCTATTTCATCCACCAGTGCCGCCAGATCAGGATTATCCTTCTGCAACGATAAGGCTTCACGCAGATACTTTACACCTTCCTGCTCCTGCCCCATACGCAGCAATACCCGCCCGGCATTTTCCCGCAGAAAAGGACTCTGCGGCATCCAGCGCAAACCGCTCAAAAGCTTATCCAGCGCTGCAGCATAGTCACCCATAGCCACACAACAGGCGGCATAAGAATCCCAGTCTGACTCCGCATAAACATTGAGCTTCAGAATATCCGCATAAATCTCTTTGGCTTCAGCAAACCGCCCCGCCTTATAGAGCCAGCCGCCAAATGCTTCGGCCAGATCCACATCAAATACACGTTTACTACCGGCAGCAAGTATTTTCATCGCCTCATCCAGTGACGGTGTATTCGCCGCTTCCCGGGCATAAACCCAGCCCTGACCATAATTATAATTCAAAGCCTGATGATAATAATTCTTGGCTTCAGGTGCCCAGCCATTTCTTTCGGCTATACTTCCAAGAATATTATAGATGCTGAAACTCCAGCCGCTTTCGGCAGCTATCGCTCTGGCGATCCTGGCTGCCTTATTATAGAATCCTCCTCTAACCGCCAGATGCATCAGCCCTTCTCTGGCACTTATCTCCGCCGGACTTATTGCAGCCGCTTTCTGCAGCATCTTACGGCGGTTATTATCCCCCTGCTGCACATAAGCCGCCGAATTTAAAAATAACGGGCAATTCGGATAATCTGCAACCAAATCCATGGCATAATGTTTTTCACGTTCACGCTCGGTACTGTCAAAGCCATAGTGATTTATAAGATACCCCATATTCATGGCCGCTAACGCATAATTATAGTCTTTATCCGTATTATCCTTGAGTGCCTCTACAGTATCTTCAAATTCAGAGATCGCGCCCCACATAAAACCCGCAGTCCCCCAGGAATCACCCTGCTTCATCACCGGCATGACAGCTGCGCCGGCTGTCTTATTCGCAGAACTTTTATAAGCCTCAGCTAATTCAGGCGAAACTCCAACCTCAAGCTTACCGCCACTCTGAGCAACCAGCAGCGCAGATCCGGGAGCACCTAACTGCCCAACAGCCAGCGGTAATAACTGCAGGCGTATTTTAGCCAACGGACTGCTGCCTGAGGCCAGTTTGAAAAACAACTGGTTGACCCCGGCTTCGAGATCCACTTCAATCAAGCGCTGTAACGCTGAGCTGTTATCAACATAAGCCGTATCTACATATTTTAACTCACCATTGAGCCACATCGCTGAAGCTCCGGACTGCTCAATAGCCAGAGTAGCTTTGCATTTATATTCAGACTTGATATAACATAGAGTATACCCTATCGTTTCTTCACCAGGATAGAGCGCCATACCCAGGTTGAAAACCCCATCTGCCGGAACCGCAATCCGCTGCCAGCTCAGACTTCTACCCTGCCCCGGCCACTGCGCCGCCAGATCAATAGTCCCTAGACTCTCTTCCACCTTTGCCGTCTCTAAAAACTCCTGCTGATTACGATTACTGAAAGGGCCTAGTACCAGCCAGCGGTCAAGATAATTACGGCTCTGATAAACTTTATCCGCACCGGCAATATCCCGGCTAGCACGGAGTAACCTTGCATACAGATCACTCAGTAACGCTTCTTCGATCCAGCTGCGCTCCGGATTAGTGAGACGTTGTTTAATTACCGCCCGCAAATTCTCGGTTGCTGGCAGATGATCCATAACCGCTTCCAGATCAGCCAGTGCCGGCTCACACCATTTCTCCCATTTACATACAGCAAAAGCTGCAGTAAGTATCTCTGCAGCCTTTTTATAATGACCTATCTGTATCAGCAGCTGTGAATATGAACTTGCGACCTTCATACTTTCAGGATTCGCAGTATAAGCTTTTTGAAATAACTCCAAAGCCGCACCGGTATTGCCAGTATGAATATACTCATCCCACCCCGCCTGCAGCTCCTGCGGTTCCGCTGCTATAACACTCTTGATATTCAATAACAAAAGTAAAACAACTGTGGCATAAACCATAGAATGTGATTTTATTTTTAGCATAACGCTCCTCAATCTCTGATACCGCCTAAACCGATATCAGAAAACGCCCTCAATCTTTACCGAATTTCTTAATATATTATGCTGTTAAATGAATTTTACGGAAATACTTTTTTCAGTTATTGCTTTTTTTTACTTTTTATAGCAATTACAGTAGAAAATCATAACCTGAAAATAATATATAACCTTTTATTTATCAATACGTAGCAAATAAAAGGTTATAAAATGGGAAACCCCCGGATTTCCGGGGGTCGGGGGGGGAAAAGGAGACGAATGGGGGGGGGGGATCCGTCTCACTCTATTGGTATTCTACAACATTTTCCGAAAACATGCAATAGTCAATATTTTTTTTTTAAACTTTTTGTAAATTTTTAGTTGCATTACGTACAAGAATAATATACTTGAAATTGCCGGTTTTTACAGGATAAAAATTTCCTGTTCCTATATCAGACACCCAATCAAAAGGAGATATCATGAGTAATTCAGAATGTCCAAACAAAGAAAGAAATCTTAAAATCTGTAACTGTAACAGCAACTGCTCAAATCGCGGAATATGCTGCGAATGTGTAAAATATCATAAAGAAAATGGCGGTTTGCCTGCCTGCCTGCGTTAAGCATCTAAAATAAAAGACACCCCTATCCGGGTGTCTTTTAAAATTATAGTTCTCATTTCGCCAGGCGTTTACGGCGGTTTTCAGCTTTACGTGATATCGAGTTCATTACCGAACGCAATCCCATTGCCTTCTTCATTTCACGGACGGTCTCAACAAAATACTCTCTGACCTTCATGGTGCCATCGATAATAATCTGATCTATCATCCCGCTATCCTCAGCGATTTCAGCATAGCGCACCCGCATAGGCTCAAGGAAATTATTGATAGCCTCCGCCAATGCATCCTTGACCTCAACATCTCCGATTCGTCCTTCGCGATACCGTGTCTTAAAATCCTCCACCTGCGCTTTATCAGGATTGAATACATCATGATATATAAAGACCGGGTTTCCTTCTACCGTTCCAGGAACATCCGCACTCACCCGCTTAGGATCAGTATACATCTTTTTAACCTTTTTCCGTACAGTCTCTGCATCATCTGAAAGATAAATGCAATTACCGATTGATTTACTCATCTTGGCATTACCGTCTGTTCCGACCAGTGTCGGCACATCACCAACAAGCGGTTCAGGTTCTGGAAATACTTCACCATAGAGGTTATTAAATCTTCTGGCAATTTCACGGGTCACTTCAACATGGCTCTCATTATCCTTACCCACGGGGACAAGATGCGCCCTGGGTCCAAGAATATCAGCCGCCTGCAAAACCGGATACCCAAGAAGCCCCAGCGGCATCTCCTCATCACTCATGTTCGCAGCCCGCGCCATATCCTTGAGTGAAGGCACCCGCTGTAATCTGTTTACAGTTATCAGCATCTCAAATATTAAATTTATCTCACACACTTCAGGTATTGCTGACTGCAGATAAATATTGACCTTTTCCGGATCAATACCCGCCGCCAGATAATCCGCCACTACCGCCCGGGCATTATCAGCTATTGCCCCTATTGCTTCCGCACTGGGTTTGGTTGTCAACATATGCAGATCCGCAATAATAAGGTTGGTATCATAATCATGCTGCAATTCAACACGTTTCTGCAAAGAACCGACATAGTGCCCCAGATGCAGTTTTCCTGTTGGTCTGTCACCGGTAAGAATTCGCTTAATTTCTGACATTGCTATTCCTTCTTCTCTCTATTTTTTTACGATATAATTTACTCTGATTGTATAATCTTATACGCCCGGGAATAATAGTCAAGCTCCTCCTGCAGACCATTTTCTCTACAGAATTCTATAAGCTCTGAAAATCTCCGCTGGATATCACCGCCGGTAGCAAATAATATCTTACATAAACAGTCCGGAGAATAATACAATGGAGCCGCTGCAAATTCCTCAAGGGTTATACGGCCATTCATATTACAGCGGTATACAACACAATGCGGCAAAGATAGCAGGTGAGTTGCTTCATGTGAAGCCCCTTTGAGCGCAAGTGACAATGAATTTCTACCCCCCTCTTTCAGATAATACAGTGATATTACGCCCCGGCGTCCATAACGCAGCGTATCGCCATACAATTTGTGAATTCCCTCCGCCCGAAATATATCATCCGTTGTCACTGCCAGTACACCCCAGGCATTGTCCGGCATGATTTTTTTCAGTATTTCATCGGTTATATATACAGAACTCAACTGCTTATCACCCATAGAATTTTTACGTACAGCAGCAGACGGGAAAAAATCATTGGTATTATCCATTACCTGGACAGGAGTCTGAAAATTAATCTGCAGATATTCGGCAATCTTACCGAGAATCTTCAAATCATCCGCAGTAAATTTACCTATTGGCTTGATATATAATGTCATCTTTTCAGCAGTAACTATTGAAGGCATTGAAAGCACATATTTCTGTGGCGGCTGTTCGGTCTCATTCCAGAAATAACGCCATTCACCATGTTTTACCGGCGGCATCTTTACCGCCAGAGGCAGCAGTTTATCCGTCTTTTTCTCGATCATCTCAATAAGCTTTAATGAATTCTTAAAGTATGCGCTATTATCTTTTTTACTCCCTGCTTCGCCGGACCGCGCAACAGCAGACGAAACAAGCGCATCTTCACTGCAGCCGAAGATCATTCCGATAAATAGCAGTGTCAGCACAAATGCGCCCATAAAATTACAACTCCGCATATTCATAAATTATATCTTTCTATAATAAGCTCCGGGCTCGCTGCATACCAGGCCCTGCAGTTCCAAGATCATAAGCGCTGAAGAAGCCTCAGCCGCACTGAGGCTGAGTTCCACACATAATTCATCTATATGCAGACTTTCCGTACCCAGCATCTCAAGAATCCTGATCTCGCGAGTATTTGTATTCACCGACACCGAAGCCTGAGTTTTATTATCAACAGCAGGGACACTGCTGAGTACCGTCTTAATCTCTGCAGAAACATTCTGCTCCAGCTCACCTATTTCAACAGCGATATCCCGGGCACTGGTTATAAGCACAGCACCATCACGTATCAGCTGATGACAGCCGCTACTCTGTTCCTGATCGACCATACCCGGAAGCGCAAATACCTCGCGCCCCATCTCCTGTGCCTGTTTTGCGGTAATGAGCGCTCCGCTGCGCTGTGGTGCTTCAATAACCAGAATACCGAGTGACATACCGGCAATAATGCGATTACGTCTGGGAAAAGTATTGCGTGAGGGGGAAGCATTCATTGGAAATTCACTGATCACAGCCGCAGTACCGGCTATCTCTGCGAGCAGATCCCGATTCTCAGGCGGATAAACCTGAAGCAGACCCGAACCAATAACCGCTATTGTCCGGCCGCTGACCGAGAGCGCCCCCCGGTGAGCGAAGGTATCTACCCCACGCGCCAAACCACTGATAACGGTAAATCCCAGCTGTGCCAGCTCACGCCCAAACCGCTCCGACTGCTCACGGCCATAGCGACTGGCATGCCTGGTACCGACAACTCCCATTGACTTTATATCCCGCGGCTTGAGATCTCCTTTAACATACAATAAATATGGAGGATCTGGTGTGTATTTCAATGATTTAGGATATAATGGATCATCATACGCTATAATTTTTACATCATTCTCGGCAGCAAGCTTGAGCTCAGCACGGGGATCGACCTTACGGGCATTGATAACCGCCTGCAACTGATTGCTCCTGAGACCATTAACTCCTTTGAGCTCTTCTTCGGTTGCTCCCAGGATTCTGTCACTGCTGCCAAAATGCTTCAACAATCTATTTACTGTCACCGAACCGATATCCCGTGTGAGGGTGAACCGGAGCAGATTCTCAATTTTTTCTAAATTTTCCATATCTCACTACTATATAACTTTGATACTCTCGCCATCCAACAACCATACAGACACACTAATTTTCATCACACCTCACCGGCAGAATTACTCTTACCGTTGTCCCTTTACCCAGTTCAGATTCAAAAAGAAGCTGCCCCGAGTGATCATAGACTATCCGTTTACACATAGCCAGACCAAGACCGGTACCACCACCATCTCCAGACCTGGTAGTAAAGAACGGATCGGTCAGATGCTTGATATCTTCAGGACGAACACCCACACCATTATCCGTGACTTTAATTTCAACCGTTTTTTCTGCTGAAATCCCACTAATTTCTAGCGCTACCTTCCGTTCCGGCCTGTCTTCTGTTGCCAGAAAAGCATTCTGCAGAATATTAATCACCACCTGCTCTATTCTGGTCTTATTCATCAGCACCATAATATTTTCACTGGGAGTACGGAGCGCAATATCACTATTATTTTTACCATAAAAGCGCATGAAAATCGATTTTGCCGAGAGCACAGCCTGCACCAGATCATACTCTCTGAATTCCTCTATCTGGCTTTTCCTGGAATATATCCTCAGATCCTTGACAATATTACTTATTCTCTCCGCCCCTTCAATAACATCATTTGCCATATTAGGAAGCCGCTCTTTCGCCAGAGAATACGGCACCCCCCGAAGTTCAAAATCAGGATGATCTTCATAATATTTATCCAGAATCGGCAACACTGACTCCCAGGCATTCTTGATAAACGGAAGATTAAACATGATAAACTGAATCGGATTATTAATCTCATGTCCAATACCGGATACAAGAATTCCCAGTGATGCCAGCTTATCCGCATCCAGCAGCTTCAACTGCTGCTCCATATTCTTCATCTCCGCTTCTTCACGGGCTTCTATCTCTCTGGAAAGACGCATATTTGTATCAACCAGCTCGGCGGTACGCTGTACTACAAGATCCTCAAGCTTCTGACTCTCCTGACGCAGAACACTTTCCTCCCGTTTACGTTCAGTAATATCCATGGCAATACCGATCAGACGCTTCGGCTTACTGATCTTGCTGTCATCAAATAATTTTCCAATAACCTGAATCCATACCTCACCCTTGAGCGGATGCATAATTCTGAAGTCGATATTCATCGTCGCATCAGGATTACGCAGATAACCGGAGAATTCCTTGGACAGAACATTCTGATCCTCTTTCACCGTAACCGCGTAAAGATGATCCAGAACTCCAATCTTAGAGCCTTCAGGATATCCGAATATCGCCTTGCATTTATCACTCGCATAAAATTCACGCTCGATTATCTTCCAGTCCCACATGCCTATTCCGACACCGTCAATCGCCAGCGACAGCCGTTCTTCACTTTCTTTCAATAAAAACTGAATTTTGTGCTTAAGCTGCTCATTTTCGATAAAACGTTTTGCAATCTCAAGTCTGAGCTTCAGATAATTGAGTGAAAAAGGCTTGAGTATAAAATCATCCACACCCAGTTTGAGTGCTTGTAAAGCGGCATGATCCGCATCTTCACCGGAGGTTGCGATAATATAACGCGGCAGATTGTCTTCAGTATTGCGAAGCAGCGCAAAGAGCTTTCCCTGCTGCTCTTCAGTAAAATCCATATCAATCACTGAAAGTGCAAAATATTCTCCATCGGCAAGTGCCAGCAACGCCTGATTCAGATTATTAAAGGCGGATACTTCAAAATGTTCACCGGATAAAATATTATACAGAAATTCGCGAATACTGTCATTACTGTCGAGCAGCATCAGCTTTATTTTACTATATTCACCACTTGAATAATCATCGGTATAGTCCAGATCCGGATTCAGCTCCGTGATTCCAGAAAGCATACTTTCAACCCCGTTATCCTCAATACTCTTATTCAGGCTGACAATTATATTCTTAATATCATCGATCTTATAAGGTTTGGTCAGATAACCATCAGCTCCCAATTCGGAGAATACACTCTGAGACAGCTGATTCATATAACCGGATGCCATGATTATCTCAACCTCCTGATCCAGCTGACGCAATTCAACAAGTGTCTCTTTCCCGTCCTTGACCGGCATAATCACATCCAGAATTATAAGATCTATAACCTCTTTATTCTCTTTAAAGATATGCAGAGCCTGCTCACCATTCTCTGCTTCAAGCACCCGACAGTTCAGAGTATTCAACAGCTCCTTTACACATAGTCGAACCAAATCATTATCGTCAACCAGCAGAACCACCAGATCCTCTTTAAGCAGTTCAAACTCCATACCGGTAAGTAATTTAAGCTCACTCACCTCCGGGGACTCCAGTGCGCACGCTCTTGACAGCGGCAGATAAATATTTATCAGCGAAGCAGCAGCATCCACCCCGGTAACCTCGACCGCACCTTGAAGATGACGTATAAGGTTCTCCACCGTATCACTCTCAGTTACTCCGATCTGAGGCATAACCGCTACTGCTTCATAACCTGACAATATCCCTTTCAGCTGCCCGAATGAAAGCTTATTATTCATTTCAAAAATAGCAATTTTAAGATAACTGCCTGCCCCAATATTAAAACCAGGGATTTCATGCTTAATTCCAAAGTTATCAATAACCGCTGTAGAAATATTGATATTTCCTCCTGCCGGCAAAAATTCACGTAACCCCAGTATTATGCGGCACAAGATAATTTCCAGCGCCGTTTTATCAGTGCAAAGACTAATTTCCGGCTGCTGAAACTTACTCGATAAATCAATACATGCAGGAATACTGCTGCGGATGACCTGCAGAATTTCGGTGAGAAGTCGATGAATATCAACAAACTCAAATACAGATTCAGCGGGAACAGAGAATTTCAGCAATTTGCGACTCAGCTCCGCAGCCGTATTTACAGCGCAGACAATCTTTTCAGAAAGCACACGCTGCTGCTCGGAAACATCAGACTCAGCAGCCAGAAGCTGGGCACACCCAACGGCACCACCCAGAGAATTATTGATATCATGAACAACACCGGCATACAGTTCACCGAAGACAGCCAGTCGCTGCTTATGTTTCAACTGCTGCTGGAGCTCCTCCTCTGCAGTAACATCTTCAAATATCAGCACCAGATATATCTCAGCGGCAGTCGGATATTCCTGAACCTTATAGCGCAGGTAATGTTTGAAATCACCGCTGACAACAACAATAATATCCCCTTCATATACCGGCTGGTTCGCAGCATTAATGAGTTCTATCAGACCTCCGCAGCGATCCTGAGCAGGGATAACCTCCGAATAGATCCGCCCACAGGCTGCCTCCATAGTGATATTGAAACAGATCTCAGCTGTATTATTCATATAGCAGACCCGGCGGCCGGAATCTATAAGAACCAGCGGCTTACTGATCAGATCACAGATACTTCCCGTCTCTTCAATATTATTTATCATATGCTATTTTTCATGTAAAATAAACCGGAGCCGGTAGAACAACGACTATAACACTACCTGCCAATTCGAAAAGCCCCGTCACTGGTTAATGCCAGACGCAGATTATACATATCAGCGATATGTTCCAGAATTCTCTCTACTGTCGCATCAGCCATCATAATTTCAATCCTGATATTTCCTACATTACCGTACATTATTATTGTTGCTCCACTGCGTTTATGCAGATCCGCCAGAACCCGGCGTAACGACTTTCCGGCGTAATCAACGGTATACAGTCCCTTGATTACCTGTTCTGTCTGACTGGGAGCAATTATAGTATTATGCAACGGATTTATGATAATTTCACCCTGTTCACCACCGACAATCCATTTTGCCTCAAGCTGAATACATATTACATCCAGAAGCTCCCTAAGCGTAATTACTCCTTTAGGAAGAGCAATAATCCGCTTAAGATCCTGTACACCGGAAAATTCCGGAGCCAGAATTACCTTGCTGTCGGTATTGCTTCTAATAACATTGAGCAGCTGATTAATATCCATCTGCTCGCTGTTGATTACGACCTTCTGGCTCAAAGGTTCAAGTTTGATCAGGGGTCTGGTATTCTTCTCAGCCGCATTTATACTGCAGAAAGGCATAATGACGCAACACAGTAACAAAAATATCTTCAAAGCACGCATAACAAGTCCTTTAATTATCATAACTATTGTATATATCAGAGATTACATATAAATCAGTATAATTATTATTAAAATCTTCGCAAGTTTTTTATCTTACCCCCAGCTACCGCATAATACTCGAATTACTTGAAAAATGCCAGTATTATCATATAATTAAATTCATTCCGGGTTTACACTATACTGACATTATAATTAATTATACATATAATATTTATTCATAAAGTACAAATTACACAATGTTCAAAATTAAATTTAATGCCTTCATACTTTTCCTGCTTCTCTGTTGTTTTGCATACAGCTCCAACGGTGAAGAGATTGATTCACTCAGTATACCGCTTGCAGATGAGGAAGAGACCTTCTCTTATACCGTAATCCTGGAGAATAACGAACATAAAAGCGCCTCTGCTCTCATAACTATTACTGATACTCAGTCACATGAAGACAGAAATTATATTATTAACGCCAAACAGAAATTTCAGCTCCCCGGCGGTAAATACAGCGCCAGAATCTTCGGTGGACCGCGGCGTATCCCCGTGCAATTCGACTTTACGCTGCCAACAGCGGAGAATTCAAAGACCATTACTATCCGCGATTTCGCCAATCTTGAACCTACAGGCTGGATTATGCTGGACACATTTTACAACCCGCCAGCAGCAATTTCAAAAAACTCTCTGCAATCTCTGGCTCAGGCACTGCAGATACAGAGTATATTCACCCCGCTCAATAATATTCTAAGCAATAATGCAGATTTTACCCTGCTGCAGAAAAAAGACTCCCCACTCCTGGCACCGCTAACAACCTACCAGCACCCGCAATTCGGTACAATTGTAGCCTTTAATTCACAAAAACCCCAGGCGGCAGCATACAATCCTATTATCATGGACAAACCGCTTTATGAGCTGCTCGCCCAGCTCAAGGATGCAAATAATCTCACAGCCATAAGTCCGATAATTATCAATAACAAACATAAAGATAATTCACGGGCATTTGCCGAAGAATTTCTATTTGATACACTCAACGGCCCGCTATATGACCTTTTCATTCTGGATGATCTCAATTCCCTGAAAATATGGCATACACTGCTGAATCTGGGCTATCGTATTCCAGCGGTCTATCTTGGAAATAATGGTATATATTCAAATACCAGAAACCCCGAAATAAAGTCATATATCAAAATTCCCCGTCAGGAGTATTCCCAGAAATTTCTGCATGAAACGCTCAAAGCCGGATGTTTTATTATTTCAAATGGGCCCTTCATCAGGTTTTTCACAGAAAGTATTGGTTCGAAAGATGAAAACAGAAAAACTGGTGAAGATAATACCGACTGGATAAATGGTGATTCACTCAAAATCGGGGGTGTTGGCTTTACCTCTGCAAACCTGCGCAATGTCTATGCCGAGGCGTTCTCTTCAGCCGATCCTGAAGATAAAGCCAAAACCCTGGAACTAATCTATAATGGCAAGGTTATTGAAAAAAAAGAAGCAACAGCAAACAAAAAAAATCTGAGTGTAATGTGGAAAGTAGTACTGGATAAACCTGGCTGGATACAATTGCGGTATATCTCAACTAACGGCAAATTTCTGGCAGTAACCAACCCGACCTATGTGGTAGACTATAATACCGTTGAACCTGCTCCGATTATGGCCAGAATCGAGATTACAGTCACTGCTGCTGCCACTGGTAAACCGCTGAAGGCCAGAGCAATAGTCGAAAATTTTGGCGTTGTAATTAATAATATCGAAATTTCCGGACACCCTGTGATTATTAATGCTCCTGCTACCGCCAGTGTTACGGTTGAAGCCAAAGGCTACCACAGCCAGACCCAGAGCATTTATCTGCAGGGCGGAGCCGCCGGATATATACGCAGCCTGAACCAGCGGAACCTGCTGGCAAAAGCATTGATAAATCCGATATCCTATCAGTATCTTCAAAAAGCTCTCAATAACTCAAAGCTATACTTCAAGCTTAATAATAAATAGCCCAGCAAGCGCAATATAATCAAAACTCGACTATTTAAAATTACTGCAACTGCAAAACACTTCAGCTTAGTTTCACACTATTATAATTTGGATCTCTGAATATACATTATAATATAATCAGAAGTAAAAAAATTGCAGAGGAAATTCCTCTGCAATTACTCAAATACTCAAAACTCAGAATATAATATTACAGCATTTTCTTGAGTTTATCTTCAGCATTCTGCACCGCCTTGATAATTCCTCTGGTACTGTAGGTAGCTCCGGTAATTACTTCAATACTCTTTTTCGCCACCATATCCTGTGGCAATTTATCAGAAAACTGTTTCTGAAAAGCTGTCCGGCGGTCGGGACTGTTATCATCAGGTTTACCGGTAATCTTACCCAGCCAGGTAAATGCCGGCTTGGTATTCTTGGCATTCTCACCCAGCCCTGGGGTCTCCTGACTCTTAATTACCTTCCAGCCGACACAGATATAACCCTTTTTAGTAACCGCGGTACCATCTGGAAGCTTGACCCCGGTTTTATTAGGATTGACAAATCCCACCAGCAGCTCGATTGGAGAAGATTTATTATACCCTATACCAGCACCGGTTACAGCATAATATGAAGGTTCATTGGTATCACCCTCAAGAAAAACCTTATAATACTTTCCGCCGTCCTTCTCAACCGGTTCAACCTTTTTGAAACCGGCAAAGAAGACTGTCTTGAGAGCCGCTTCCTCCTCCTGTTTCTCTGCCGCGGCAATTGCCGGCTTGGTTTTGGCATAAGTCAATGCCAGAGCACCGGAAGCAAGTGCGGCCACAAACCCGAGAATGATTGTAAGCTGTATAAATTTTTTCATAATAATTTCCCACTATCCCTTTTTATGCAAAATATATTACTAATTTACCCTTATTGAACCATCTTGTCAAGAATTTGCGCCCCGCCGCCCGAAAGAATTTCATTAGCCAGCTCCTGAGCCAGCCTTGCCGCCAGAGCGATAGACCCGCTTTTCTTCTTTACCACCCCATCAACGCCAGAGACAGAGAAGACTCCACCGATAAAACTGATATCCCCGCCAGAAATCTCGGAACGTATCCCGGCCGGCAGACTGCACCCGCCGCCAAGAGCCTGCAGAAAGCGCGATTCAGCATAAGCCGCAGTGGCATCTGCAGCAGAATTAAGCCCGCCTATCAATTCCGCAATATCTGTTTCACCCTCCCTTATACGCAGCCCAAGCGCTCCCTGACCTGCAGCTGGGAGGATGTCCAATACCTCATAAGTATAGCTATCTGCCAGTCCCAGACGCAATAACGCCGCTTCTGCCACCACCAGCCCGGACCAGCCTTTATCCAGCATTTGAGCCAACCGGGTATGAATATTACCCCTGACCTCAGAAAATGCATATCCCAGATTCAGACGTACCACCTGCGCCCGTCGCCGCAGAGAACCGCAACCGATGACCCCATTACCGTTCTCGTTGCGCACCAGGACATCTCTGCTGCTTGCACGCCGGGGAATTGCACCCAAAACCAGACCCGGCTCATCCTCTACCGGCATATCCTTGAAACTATGTACCGACACATCTGCCTGCCGCTGCAGTACAGCCCGGTCAACCTCCTTGGTGAACAGACCTTTGCCGCCAATTTCATGCAGCGGCTTATCAAGCTGAATATCACCCTGAGTACGTATGATTACCAGTTCGGTTGTCACTCCCTGCTTCTCAAGCTCAGACGCAACCCAACGACTCTGTGCCAAGGCCAGTTCCGAACCTCTGGTCGCAATTCTGATTTTCATACCCTCTCCTCAGAAACCCTGCTCAGCAATTCACCGGCACGCTGTATAATCATCTCTGGAGTAATCGCATCAAGTGCTTTTCTCGCCGCTTTGCGCACCTCAGGATTCTTAAGATCAGGGGTACACATTCCGCCTTCACCGACAATAGCCACATACCGCCCGAGTGCTTTGGTCCGTGACGGTTCCGTAATTCCAAAAATAGTCACTGTCGGCACCCCTAGTGCTGCTGCAGTATGCGCCCCGCCGGAATCACCGCCAACATACAGAGCCGCACTTTGCAGTACCGCCATGAACCCTGCAAGCGACACCTTTCCCGCCAGATTATATACTCCGTTCGCGACTTCACTTATTGTTGCAGTAATGCCGGACTGTGCCGCAGTACCGGTAATAAGAACCTTGAGTCCAAACTCTTCAACAATTCTCGCCGCCACCGCCGCGTATTTATCATTACCCCAGTCCTTGACACTTCCATATGCACTCAAAGGCGCAATAACCGCATAATCTCCAGCCTTCAACCCCAATTCCGCGAGCACCCTTGCAGCTTCACTGCCGGCTTCCGCTGAAACCTCCAGTTCCGGCAGACCTGCCTGCGCCTCAATCTCTAAGGCTTTAAGTACATGAAGATAGTAATCGCTCTGATGTGCGGTCAGAATCTTAGTCGTTGGGATAAAGGCATCGGTCAGCAGCAGTTTTCTGGCATCCCTGGCAAATCCCAACCTCCGCCTGACTCCGCCCAGAAATAACCAGAGCGCGGTGCCAAAGCTGTTGGTCGTCAAGACTCCAATATCAAATTTTTCTGCCCGTAATTCCTTTATACTGCTAAAATACTCTGAAATTTTTATTTTCTTCCCCGGAGCCAGTATCACTCGGTCAATATAACTGGAAGCATTATAACAATCCGCCACATTCTTGCGGCATGCCGCCACTATCTCTGCTCCAGGAAATTTTTTACGTAATTCTCTAAAGACTGGCAACGCCATGATACAATCACCCAACCAATTCGGCGTCCGAACGACAATCTTCATTCAGTCCCTTCCATATCTTCCAGCTTCTTTATATTCTCAGGTATATTTTTAACCTGCAATTCACCCGCCACTACCGCTTCAGGAATACCTTGGTCAAAGACCTCCTGACTCTCGGAAACATCAATTTTCCTGATTGTTACCCCTTTGTCAACCGCCTCCTTAATCTCTGCCAAAAATCGGTTAAAAAGTTTACTGTCCTCAGGAGCTATCTCCTGCGCCGGAAGCAGAAAAGAACCGCTGACAACCAGCGACGGGCCTCTGACATTATAATCAAGCATAAACACACCGAAACTGGATTTGATAACCCGGTCCATCGGAACGTTCATATAGGCATACCCCTGAGGAATCTCAAAACTCTTGCTTAAAAAATTCTGTATGTCCTTCTGAATAACTATCGGCTGCAGACGCGGCTGCTTGACAATAAGATTCGCAATAAAAGTTCCGCCGGTAAATGGATTAAAATACATATCCTTACCACGGCTGCTGCAGAAATTAAGCACCCTGCCCTTAAATCCTACAATTAAAGGTTCAACCCAGTTGTCCGCACCTGCCTGCAGCTCGGCGACACTGGGATATGAATACTTGGCATCAATAATACCGGGAAATATCTGCGCTGCAATTTTGGCTGCATACTGCTGCGCCTGAACTGAATTATACAGCACCTTGCGTGGGCCCACTGCGGTTGCCCCATAGAATTTCACGCCTCCCTGAACCGCTGCGGAACCGTCGGCACTTATTGTATACTCGGGTGTTTTCAGAACAATCCCCTCCAGATCATTCTCCCTCACTGCTGAAAATCTTACCCCAAATGGTGAATACTCAAGAGACAGTGCACCCTGATTGAGAGTACCAATATCGCCGGGTCTGCTTTCACGCATCTCATCATTTATTCCCACCCAGATATCAGGCTGCAGTTTATCGGTATTTTCCACTCGTAATAATGCCGGTAAAGTGAAGTCGGTCATACTGGCGACCCGGTCTTCAAGAGTCTGCTGACCAGCTATGGAAAATGGAATATTACTCAACAGCGGATATGAATCAACGCCAACAGCCTTGAGCATCGCCTGCAACAGTTTGAGTCGCGATTCTGCCGTCCCGGCACTCATTATATAAGCATCCCGGGCACTTCTGCCTATCTCACTTTTCTGAATATTTCTGGCTATCCAACTATAAAGCGTCTTAACTTTATCACGGGTACTGTCAAGATTTTTACAAAGATCTCTGGCCTTGGCATCAAGTTCCGGCAATGTCAACACCGGTTTATCCACCGCAAGCAGCCCCGGCGCCTGCTGCTTACCAGAGTACACCGTCACCTCAATACCTTCAAGAATATCCGCCAGCTTCGGCATGAAATCCTCAGGTTCAATTCCTTCCTTAGTGCCTTCATCCCAACGCATAACAACATAATCACCGGCAGAAACAAGCTCGGGGTTTATTCCACTGATATCAAGAACTGACAGCATATTACGTGGAATTATAAATACATACCTGGATTTTATCGTCGGATTATTAAAACTTTCAAATTCAAACCGGTCCTTAAAAACCGTAACTGCATCCACAAGCTGACGTTTGCTGTATTCAAGTACCGCCCCAGGGCTGACGTTATACATGCTTATAGCCTTATCAAGCGAGATATTCTCCGAAGATTCAGGCACATATTCTTCACCATCGACTCCAATAGTCCGGCATTCAATTATCTCCCCCGGTCCGACATCAAGCTCAGCGAGCTCAGAAATACCATCATTATTGAACACCTTGAAAGCCTTGTGCTCATAAATCTCCGCACTCAAATCTGCAAAGACCTTGACTACTTTAACATTAATCAGATTTGCATAGCCGGCACGCCCATGATCCTCAGACTTGACTTCACTATATGGTACTGCCGAAAGCGCAATATCATAATCCGACAGCTCAGAATAATCTCCACGGTCAAACTCAATTCTTCTGACCAGCCCGGTCAGGCTGGGGGCAAATTTCATCCCGGTAGCACGCGCATTTTCAAACTCTTTTAACGCTTCATCATTCTTCCCCTGCCGCAGCAGATTTTCCGCATACGCTTTGATTACCAGTGCATTCTCCGGATTACTCTTTATACTCTCCTGCAGATATTCAGCAACCTGCGTATAGTCACCACGGTATTGCGCCAGCTCAATCATGCCGCTCAGACACAGATCCTGCTCCTGCGGAAAATGTCCATACCACTCCTTTAAAGCCGCCTGGGCTTCTTCAATCCTGTTGAACCGCAATAAGAGTTTAAATCTATCGTACAAGGTGAGATCCGCTCCCGCCACTTCGGTCTGATCAAATAATTTCTGCGCCCTTGCCGCTTCATTGATATCAAGATAAAAGTTGATTACATCCGCCATATTATCGGGATACAGCTCATAATATCTGCCGATCATTTTGGACGCCAGCATAATCCAGCCTTTTTGCGCATACTGCTCAGCCAGTGCCCGATAAACCCAGGGAAACTGTGAATTCTGTTCACCTATTTCCTTGAGCAGTTTCAAAGCCGAAGATTCCTGCTTGCTTGCCAGATAAATTCTGCTCAGGGTCAGCTTCGGCTGAATATATCCCGGGAAAAGCGTGATCGCATTGCGCATATACTTCTCACACATACTGACTGTCCGCGGCTTGCTTTCATATATATTGCTATAGCCCTGATAATATTCTCCCGCGGTATAGTTTATCAGAGCACTATCAGGATAATTCTGCAGAAGCGCACTTATCATCCCGATACCATCCGCATAATTTGAAGTATACTCATAAAAGAAAGCCAGCCAGAATCTGCTGGCAAGATCCTGCTGCGCTTCGAATTCAGCAATAAACGGCTGGACATACGCTGCTGAAAAGATTCTGCCGCTATAATTATAAACCTTTGCCTCCTGCCAGTCCGCTGCCTCATAAGGGAGCACCTTCACCCCCGACAGTTTGCCGCCGGTAACCGGATCCCGCAGACTCAGCTGCAACGTATCATTTTTAAAAATCTTGATCAGCAGCAGATTTTTCCCCTGCTGCAGCCCAATACTTCTGCCATTTCTTGCAGTGATAAAACCATTACTATATAGAACATCTGAAGACACAGAGTAACCATTAAGCCAGACACTGCAGATAGAACCGGATATGACATCCAGAACTGCAGGCATTTCTTTAACCGCATCAAGAGTTACATACACATAAGCGACCCCGGCTTCACCGTTCATCGGCAGAATATTTCCCAATTTCAGCTTACCGCTGGGATCTGCTGCCACATTCCTGCGATCCAATGACAGAGTAAGACTTGCAGCAGCCACATCCCGCTCTACCGCTGTAGGATAGCTCAACCCGTACTTATCAATGGTTTTTACCGGACCAATAACTCTGGAAAAAGTAAGCAATCTGCTGCTTTTCCCCAATTCCTCTCCGGCTTGAGTAAAACGGTTATGCCGTAAAGATGCCTGATTTAAGATTAAAGCGATAATAGTTCTGGTATACGCATCTGTCTCAGAGTTACCGGACAACTCCCTGACGAAATTATAAAAATCAGCCACCTTCCCCGACTGATCTGATACTACCCCTAAACGCAGCAGCAGCAATCCCTGCAATGGCTTTCCACCACAGCTTTGCACCTGCTCCTTGAGTGTCGCATATGCCTGACCAATATTTCCCTGCAGCAGCTGCGCCTGATATAACCCTTCATAGACTGCGGGCTTGTTCTCAGTATCAGATAACTGTCTGCTGAAATAATCCGCAGCTTTATCCGGCTCATTCCTTAACAGTCTATCCCAGCCTTCAGGTTCGGCGGAATGTGCCAGATGAGCAAGAACCAGCAGAAAGATACAGAGCAGAATCAACCAGAAGATGGAGCGTGGCATATACGGCATTTTATTCACCTATAAAGGATTATTCAAATAAACCAGAAGGGTGTATAATATTTTAATCCCTATTATACACCCCGAACCATATTATAAATATTCTGATCAGCGCAGCCTCGAATCACTTATTTCAGCTGTCAGATGTGCTACCAGTTTATTACACTCTTCATTAGCTTCCTCATCGGTCAAAGAACGCTCCGCATTACGATACATAAATGAGAAAGCGACGCTCTTCTCGCCTGCGGCCAGTCCCTTACCCCGGTATACACTCTCAAATTTGAGATCTTCAGGCATGCCGTGCTTCGCTATTAGCTGCTCTATCTCCAGCCAGGTTATCTTCTCAGGTACTACCAGTGCGATATCCCGTCTGATACCAGGGAAGCGCGGCAGTTCATGATATACCCGGTCACTGCGCGGCAGCGACACGATCTTCTCAAAATCAACCTCCAGCACCGCTGTGCTGCCATTCAGATCATGACGTTTCACCAGTTCCGGAGTGACCATACCGGCAAGTCCGAGTTTTTCTCCGTCAAGATATATACCTATAGCTTCACCAGGATTACACTTATCATTATCCTCAAGCTTAATGGTCAGACCTGAGAATTTCTCTACTCTGAGTGCTTTAAATACCTCGTTCAAAGCACCGTGCAGATACTCCACTCCCCGTTTATCCAGCATACAGAGACTGTAGCGCTCCGTTCTCACATTCTCGGTATAAATCCGGTTGATCTCAAACAGCTGGAGCTCTGCAACACCCCGGTTTACCTTATTTACTTCGAGCAGTGACGGAATGATACTCATACGCATTACGGGTCTGCCGCTGTCTATAGGATTGACAATCTTCGGCGCTTTACCCTCTTCCTGCCATTTTTGAGGTACAAACGGATCCGTAACACATTCATGATACCCGATATTGGCCAATGCCTGACGCGCCAGACGCTCACCACTGACCATTACCGATTCATGCGAACGCTGCAAAAGCATGGTTATTTTATCAGATATCTTATCATACCCTATAAGACGCGCCACCTCTTCAATAAGATCAATCTCACGAGTAAGATCCCCTCTGAAGGTCGGTACGGAAACTTTAATAGACTCAGCACTGTCACCGAGTATTTCCAGCCCCAGACCGAGAAAGACCTTTTTAATATCTTCCCGCGCGAATTCACAGCCCAATATTTGATTACAACGGTTATAACGCATCTCGACTTCACATTCTTCCCCGGCATCCGGTGCGCTGTCAATAATCCCGGCATCAAGTTCACCGCCGGCGACCTCCATAATCAGCTGACACGCTCTGGCACTGGCACGTTCAACCGCGCCAAGATCAATCCCGCGTTCAAAACGGTAAGAACTGTCACTTATCAGTTTGAGCTTACGGCTGGTCCGGCGCACCTGAGTCGATTCAAAATATGCTGATTCCAGCAGAATATTGACGGTCTTCTCCGTCACCTCACTCTCGGCACCACCCATAACTCCGGCAATCGCCATCGGATCCTTACCATCTGCAATCACCAGCATTGAGCTGTCAAGCTCACATTTGGTACCATCCAGAGCCAGAAGTTCCTCACCTTTTATGCCTCTTCTGACATTGATTTCACCACCTTTTAACAGATCAAAATCAAAAGAATGAAGCGGCTGATTCATCTCATACAGAATATAATTGGTTACATCAACTACATTATTTATCGGACGTAACCCGACCGCTTCTATTTTTTCTTTGAGCCACGCTGGCGATTCCTTGATCGTCACCCCGCGAATCAGCCTGGCGGTATAACGCGGACAAAGATCAGGATCATGCACTGTGACCTTTGCGGACTTATGTATATCCTCACCCTTCTCCGTGATATTTATCTCAGGAAACTTTACCTGCTTACCTGTTATGGCGGCTACCTCTCTGGCAACACCATAGTGACAAAGCCAGTCAGGACGGTTACTGGTTATCTCAGCCACCAGCTGCGTATCACCATTAGGAAGCTTATGCATCTCTTCAATAGCACATCCGGCGGCAGTAAGAGATTCTGCCATCTTCTCCGCACTCAGTCCGCTATCTACCAACTCATTTATCCATTTATATGAAACATTCATGATCTATCGACTCCATAATCTGCTAATCTGCAAAAGAATTGAATTAATACGGTACTACAGCTGACTTAAAACTGCTTGAGAAATCTCAAGTCACATTCCAGGAATCTTCTGATATCAGTTACCCCCATAGTCAGCATCGTAACCCGTTCAATACCGATACCGAAAGCAAATCCGGTATATTTTTCAGCATCATAACCGACAATATTAAATACATTAGGATCCACCATACCACATCCCAGGACTTCAATCCAGCCGGCACCCTTACAGACCTTACAACCCTTGCCTTTACAGAAAATACAGGTTACATCAACCTCAGCACTGGGTTCGGTAAACGGGAAAAAACTTGGGCGAAGTCTGATCTGGGTCTCCTCACCAAACATCTCTTTAGCAAACATACGCAGCATCGCCTTGAGATCAGCAAAGGTTATGTTGGTGTCTACGGCCAGACCTTCAAGCTGATGAAACGCATAATGATGTGTCGCATCAACCGTATCAGGACGATATACGCGCCCCGGAGCAATAATACGTACCGGCGGCTTTACTTTTTCCATGGTGCGTATCTGTACACTCGAAGTCTGTGAGCGCAACAGTCCCCCAGCCTCCAGCCCGAAGGTCTCAGCATCATCTCTTGCCGGATGATCAGCGGGAATATTGAGTGCTTCAAAATTATGGAAATCATCTTCAATTTCCGGTCCGTCCTCGATAGAAAATCCCATGCGTTCAAAGATTCCGGCAATTTTGTCTCTGGTCTGTCTCAAAGGATGGAGTGTTCCCATCTCTCGGGTTATACCCGGCAATGTCGGATCATAAAGCGGTTTTGCCGCCGTGGCAGCAACACCGCCTAGAATATCTTTCTGACTTTCAAATAGAGCAGTAAGGTCATTCTTGGTATCATTCATAGCTTTACCGAACGCCCCCTTCTCCTCTTTTGCAACCTCTTTAATCCGGGACATCATGTCTTTAAGTGCACCGGACCTTCCCAGATACTTTATCCGAACCTCTTCCAGCATAGTACCGTCAGCCGCATTTTTAATGGCCGCCTCGGCTTCTGACTTCAGTTCCATAAGTGTTTCAAACAGGCTCATTTTCTACCTTTCCAATAATAATGCTATTATGTTAATTTCTTATTATATATTCAGTTATAGTATCTCTACATTATAGTGAATTGACCCGCTATTGCTACCATTACTTTAACAACTTCCCATAATTATAATCCTCGACCCCCAAAAAACAACAAGGCCGGTGTCTACCCGTATCATCTACAGGTAAACACCGACCTTGTTCTGGTCTCAATAAGTCGAAATTTAGGACATGACGCTCAACTTATAACCCATAACCTCAGAGTATTGGGATACAGCTGGAAAACCGGGTTACGCCAGAGCGGCCTTTGCCTTTTCAACTACTTCACCGAAAGCGACTGGATTATGAATAGCCAGTTCAGATAATGTCTTGCGGTCAAGAGCGATATTAGCCTTATTGAGACCGCAGATAAATCGTGAGTAGTTAATTCCTTCATAAGCAGAGAGAGCACCGCTGATACGGGTAATCCAGAGTCTTCTGAACTCTCCCTTACGCTTACGACGGTCATTGGTTGCATATATTTCTGCTTTCAGTACTGCATGCTTAGCTGTACGGTAGAGCTTGCTTCTGCCGCCCTGCATACCTTTAGCTTTTTTGAATAATCTCTTTTTCTTTCTGTGACGAGCTACACCGTAAGTTGTACGTGGCATCGTTTACTCCTTTATACAAAATTATTAATTTTTAATTTCTAAACAAACGCAAATATTCCACTAGAGCAGAGAGAACTATGCGCAGATAAGCTTCTTGATCTGCTTCGCTGCAGTTGGATGAATCGGACGAATCTTGCGCAGACGACGACGACGCTTTGGACTCTTTACCACACTACGGTGTACACTACCACATGACTTACTTACAACCTTACCGTTTTTCGTTACACGAACACGACGGATCAAGCCTTTACTTGGTTTCTGTTTTGGCATTTTTTTCTCCTGTATTCAAAAATTAAATTACCTGAATTTATCACCATATATACACAAACAGTCAAAATATCTTAAGTTTAAAAGCCTTAAGCGTAAACCTGTATTTATACCGAATAAAAACCTTCCGGTCTCAACAGGATTAATATAGAGACCATTTAAAATAATCACTAACCGCAATATTAGAACGAGTTGCTACTTATTCTGTTTCTTTTTCAGACTGCTTCTTTGCCTGTTTTGCTTCCTGATCTTTCCTCTGTTTCAGAATCTTTGCCATATTCGCCACCGGCGCCAGGGTCATAGACATTCTTCGACCCTCTTTTCTCGGCGGAGCAACCACAGTAGCAATATCTTCAAGAGGCTTGGCAAATTTTTCGAGTAGCAATTCTCTTCCCAGTTCAGGGTGGTCATTTTCACGAGCTCTAAACATCAGTGTAAACAGAACTCTGTGTTCGGATTCAAGAAACTTTCTGGTCGCTTTAAGCTTGATGTCAACATCATGCTCATCAATCCTGAAGCTTTTGATCCGAATCTGCTTCATCTCATGTCCTTGAGTTTTTTTCTGATTATCGTGTTCTTTCTTTTTCTGCTGATAAAGAAATTTACCATAATCCATCACCCGACAGACAGGAGGGGTTGCATTAGGTGAAATCTCGCAAAGATCCAGCTCCGATGACACCGCAATATCCAGTGCTTTTGCAAGTGGTACCACCCCTACCATCTCACCATCTTCACCAATCAATCTGACTTCATCAACACCCTTGATTGCATCATTAAGACGCATACTCTTTTTCTTGCTAATATTTATTCCTCCAAAAATAGAACAACAGATACATTGTGTACTATAACCACAATTACAACTCCAATAATTCTACTTATTCAGCTTCTGGCGGCAACGCTTTAGTAGTAATCTCAGTAACCAGTTTATCGGCAAATTCACTCACCGTCATACTTCCCAGATCACCAAGTTTACGTCTGCGGACAGAGACGGTTCCGGCTTCTGCTTCATTGGCTCCCACAATAGCCAGATACTGTGCTTTTGCCAGCTCACCCTCTCTTATCTTTGCCCCGATTTTACAACTTCTGCGGTCAACTTTAGCACGAATACCACGCAATTTAAGCTCAGCAGCCACTTTTTCAGCATAATCATTATATGCATCAACCACACTGAGAACCCGAACCTGTTCAGGCGCGAGCCACAACGGAAAATCACCTGCATAATGTTCGGTCAGCACTCCGATAAAACGTTCAAGTGAACCGGATATTGCACGGTGAATCATTACCGGGCGCTGCTTCTGTGAATCGGCATCGACATAAGTAATGTCAAATCTTTCAGGAAGTGAAAAATCAACCTGAATAGTTCCCATCTGCCAGCTGCGGCCGATAGCATCCTTGAGATGGAAATCAATCTTCGGACCATAAAAAGCACCATCACCGGGATTAAGCAGATAATTTATATCCAACCGCTTGAGCGCCCCTTCCAGAGCCCCTTCAGCCTTATCCCACATTTCCTGCGAACCGATAGATTTCTCAGGCTTGGTAGAAAGTTCTATATGATCAAAATTCAGACCGGTAGTCTTATAAACCTCAAAAATAAGCTGAATACAGCTCTTAATCTCATCTTCAAGCTGATCTGGAGTACAGAAGACATGCGCATCATCCTGAGTAAAGCCGCGCACACGCACCAGACCGTGAATTTCACCACTGCCCTCATACCGGTGTACATGCCCGAACTCCGCCCAGCGTAGAGGCAGGTCGTTATGACTGTACAACTCAGATTTATACAGGATAAGCGCTCCGGGACAGTTCATAGGCTTGACGGCATACTCCTTACCATCTTTTTCGCAGGTATAATTCTTATCCGCATAATTCTGCCAGTGCCCGGATATCTCCCAGAGTTCACGATTCATAATCTGTGGTGTTCTGAATTCTTCAAAGCCGTTTGCCTCACCGACGCTGCGCAGATAATTTTCAAGCTCACGGTAAAGTATTACCCCGTTTGCACGCCAGAACGCCATGCCCTGAGCTTCCTTAGGATGAAACTCAAAGAGCCCCATCTGCTTGCCGATAACCCGGTGGTCACGCTTTTTAGCTTCCTCTATCCGGTTAAGATGCTCTGCGAGCTCTTCCTTGGTTGCAAAGGTAGTACCGTAAATTCTAGTCAACTGCTGCTTGCTGGAATCACCATGCCAGTAGGCACCAGCTACACTCATAAGCTTGAAATTACCGATCTTGCCGGTTGAAGGCACATGAGGTCCCAGGCAGAGATCCGCAAATTCACCCTGAGTATAGAAAGAAATAACATCGCCTTTGGCAGCTTTGATATTATCCAGTTTATACTCATCCTCAGCGTATTTTGCCTCCGCTTCTTCTCTGGTAAGCTCGATACGCTCAAACTTTGCGTTCTGCTTTACAATACGCTTCATCTCCTTCTCAATGTTTTTGAGATCATCAGCAGAGATAGGCGCTGAAGCATCAACATCATAGTAAAAACCCTCTTCAATTGCCGGTCCGTAAGCAAACTTGGTGCCGGGATAAAGTCTGGCAATAGCCTCAGCCATCACATGAGCCGCTGAGTGCCGCATAAGTTTCAGACCTGCAGGATCGTCAGCAGTAATCAACTTGACCTCACTGTCACTGTTTACCATATATGTTGTATCGACTAACGTTCCATTTACCATACCAGCAAGCGTGGCTTTGGCGATACCAGAGCCGATACTCTTCGCAATATCCATTACAGATACTGCACTCTCGAATTCACTTTTACTTCCATCAGGTAGAGTTATAGTAACCATATTAGTCTTTCTATTCTAACCGGCAGACCACTTTATCAGATCCGCCACAATCATGCCGTCACAGACTGCCTGCAGACAACAGCAGGTAAAATCTGTACAGATAATTTTTAATTTTTCTGGAATAGAAGGATTGCGCAAAGACGCAACAGAAGATGACGCGAAAATTTCTACGCCGCTTATCACGGCATAGAAACAACGTTTCTTGAGTTGAATTTTTGCGTCCTTTTCCAGTTTTACCGACCCGGTATATCCCGAACCGCACGCAGATTCGCAATCTGCTTTTTATCCTAGTCCCGCCATATACCTGCAGCTAAACTGCCGCGCCGGACTTTTCACCCCATGCAGGAAGGACGCTCCCTCACAGGTATTATCTTATCAGATAACCAGTTATAACCTATGCAAGATTATGCAATCTTCAACACCATAACCGGTATTATGTAAAAAATGGTGGGCGATACTGGGCTCGAACCAGTGACCCCCAGCTTGTCGAGCTGGTACTCTAGCCAACTGAGCTAATCGCCCCCTTTTGAACATATTATACTAACCTCATAACCATTTAAGGATATGAGTCTTTAAAATATAACTATTAACGCACCAAAGTCAACCACAAATCCTCAATTTTTCCCGAAATTAGCATTACTTGATATTACCATCGCATTCCAGCAGTATTTTATCCTCCCCACACCACCAGCCACCATATATTGATTCACACTAGTTATTTGAGTATCCCGAATACTCCCGCCAGAAATACCAGCAGTATAGCCGCCGGAGCAGTGAATTTTATTGCAAAACGGAAGACCGGATAATACCAGATACGATATCTCCCATTACTGGACAATTCAAGCTGCACCAGTCTGCGGTCCATATACCAGCCGACAAAAATCGCAATAAAGAAGCCGCATATTGGCATCAGCTGATCCGTAAGGGTTATAACCCAGCTGAAGATATCCATATTCTGCACCTTGCCCTCAAAGAAAAATGGCAGCTTTAATGCCTTCAATATACCATTCCCCTGTGACAGAAATGCGCCGATACAGGTTGCCACAACACATATAATAATTGTCGCCCGGCTGCGTGACCAGTTTTTTTCAGCAACCAGATAGGCGATACTCGGCTCAATCATGGAGATAGACGAAGTCAGCGCCGCTACCGATAACAGAACAAAGAATATAAACGAGAAAAACTGCCCCATCGGCATCATATTAAAGATATTAGGTAAAGTCACAAATACGAGACCCGGACCGGAAGCCGGCTCAACCCCAAAAGCAAATACTGCCGGAAATATTGCTATTCCTGCGAGGATGGCAATTAAAGTATCAGTTATCACTATATTCGCAACAATTGGCATCAGATGATTATTTTTCTTGATATATGAACCGTATGTAATCATCGTTCCCGCACCGACTGAAAGGGTAAAGAATGAATGGCCAAGGGCTGAAAGTACAGCTGTAAAACTCAATTTTGAAAAATCCGGCTCAAAAAGAAATGCCAGACCCGCACCGGCTCCTTTGAGCGTAACTGCACGTATATCCAGCACAATAAGAAGCACAAACAGAATCGGCATCAGTAAGCGTGAATACTTCTCAATTCCGTCCTTGACCCCGCGCAAAACGATATACCCAGTCGCCACCATGAATAGTATCTGCCAGAAAACCGGCTTCCAGATATCAGAAGAAAACTTCCCGAATGCCGCCCCGATCTGCTCCGGACCTAATGTAGTCAGCGCCCCGGTCAGACTCAGGTACGCATAGTACATTGCCCAGCCGGCAACTACCGAGTAAAACGTGATTATTATAAATCCGATGATAACACCTAACCAGCCATTAAGAAACCAATAGGTCTTCGGGGCAATTTTCTTATATGCCCCAATCGGATCTTCACCCGCATTTCTACCGATAATAAACGCCCCGAGCAATAACGGCAGCCCGATAAAGGCGATACAAATTATATAGATTACCACAAACGCCGAACCGCCATGCACCCCAGTCATATATGGAAACTTCCAGATATTACCCAGACCGATAGCCGAACCTACAGCCGCCAGAATTACACCCATGCTTCCAGAAAAATTTTCTTTTGAACTCACTTTTACTTATTTCCTTTATATTTTCTTTGCTGTTAAACCCGCATAAAATTCAACATATATAATTTACAACCTTATACCAAACCTGTCCCTGCAAAACAATAATCAGCCTGCAGCCAATCATCTCGCACGCATCGTTATTAACTATTACCACTATATATAATAACACAAAAAAACCTGCCAGCTGACATTATCCATTCAGCAGCAGTAAATATTGCTTAATTTTACCGTTTTCAGTAACAACACCGTTTATGAAAACATGATTATACACACACAGAAAAACAAAATTATCTGCAGAATTTTGCAAATCGGTTCTTAAATATAATTACGCAGCATAAGCTCCGCCGGTAAGGCATTGATATAATACTGATCCGCCAGATAATCCTTCCGGTATTTCCTGACATAATGTGACAGCATAGTAACCGGTACAATTAAAGGCGTTAATTCATTATAAAATTTTTCAATCAGCTCAATCAGCTCTGCCTTCTCCTCTTTATCAAGATCATCCTTGAAATAACCGGCAATATGCTCCAGAACATTACGCTGCTTTTTTACCGTAGCCAGTTCCCGCATCGCGGCTGTAAGCAGGAGCAGATAATCCTTGGAGGCAATACCGAGCGAATCCTTACTCGCCTGCGCTACAAGCTTTCCCATTTCTTTAAGCTTTTCCGGAGAATGGCTCATAAGCATATATTTATGCCGCTGATGAAACAGCTGCAAACCCGCTACCGTAATTCCAGCTTTCAGTAACTGCTGCCAGCGTGCATATACAAATACATGCTCAAGAAAATTCTCGCGCAGACCGACATCATGCAGCCGACCTTCGTCAATAACCGGCACCAATGGAAATTCCTGCATAAAACGTTCGGCAAAGAGACCGCTTCCTGTACCGGCGACGCTACCGTTCTCAGCATAAATTTTCACCCCTTTCATGCCGGAACTGGGTGATTTAGCCTTAAAAATATACCCGCATAATTCCTCCGCAGGAATAACAGGAATCGTCGCATCTATCCAGCGCTGAAGTATATCAGTCTTATCCTCAGCCGTATTTACCGTCAGCAGACGGTGTGAAGCAACGGTACCGACCAGCCGCATCGCCGGACGCGGAATGCTCAGCCCTGAATCAGCTTCCGGGCAATACCCGACCCATTCAAAAAAATTCCCCAAAGTTCCGGTAATATAACGGTCATGTTTATGTTGACCATCATATCGGACTTTTTCACCCAGAAGACACTTACTGATACCGACCTTTATCTTCTCCACAGCTGCCCTCCTGTTATTGAAAGTCCAGTAAATATATCTCCAACCTATTATAAAACTATTACAAATCAGAGTAAATCAATAATAACGTGAAAAAACCGCTTACTTCTCCGGAAAACGCTGTAATTTTAAAGCAGTATAACTGCAGCCAAAGTTCAGACTGATTATTCGGAAAGCTGGAGATAATCGACAATTTTCAGACCATACTGATCATTTACACTGAACTTGAACTCACGCCCGGTTTGTCCGAGACTCATAATTTCAACCATTACCGCTCCCTGACGCGGCAATATTTCAGTTATCACCTCCGGCCATTCAACGATCGCCACTCCCTGCTCATACCCGAAATAATCTTCAAAACCAAGCTCACCCGTACTCGCGGCCTCACCCAGCCGATATGCATCAAAATGGTTGAGTTCCAGTTCCGGACCTTCATACTGCACATGCAGCACAAATGTTGGGCTGGTAACATCCTCACTTATTCCAAGTCCTCTGGCAATACCCTTGGTAAAACAGGTCTTACCAGCTCCAAGATCACCGTTGAGCAGAAATACTTCTCCGCCTCTGCAGCTTTTACCGATTCTTTCACCCAGTCTGATAGTCTCATCAGGACTGTTGGTTACAGTTGTAAATTCAAATATACTCATATATTGCTTATGCCCTGATATAGTAGGAAATTATTTTCAATCGCTAAAAATTATGCTCATAACCTGTAACTTCAAGCATCTTCAGTGTCCCGTCACTGCCGGCTACACGCAAACCCTGATTTTGTTCAACCCTGCCGATACAGGAAAGACGGGTTTTGATTCCGCTCTCCGGCCATTCCAGAAGCAGCTTCTTCCAGGAATCTTCACTAACCGCAAAGAGTAATTCAAAATCCTCACCATCCCCCAGCGCATGCTCCATCGCCGATTTACCGGAAGTTTCGGCCAATTTTACCGCCGCGGCAGAGATCGGAATCTCCGGTTCCTCAAGAATAGCTCCAAGATTACCGGCGGCAAGCATTCTGGAAATATCCATTGTCAGACCATCGGTAATATCCATACAGGCCTTGACCGGTACCAGCTCAAGAAGTTTTTTTATCTCTGCAAAACGCGGTATGGGAGACATATGTTTCCCGAGAATAGACCCGCCAAGATCACCGGTAACCACCAGCAGATCGCCATTTTCAACACCATAACGCATAACCGCGGATTTACCGTAAGGAGTTCCGCCAACAGTGATATTAATTGATGTCGGACCATAAGCGCTTGTAGTATCACCGCCAATTATACTCAGATTATAACGCTGCGCACATGAAACAATACCCTCCATCAGCCGCATCGCCCATCTGTCACCAAGCCCCCGGCGCATATTGAGCGCTATCAGTCCCCAGAGAGGTCTGCAGCCGCTTGCCGCCAGATCCGACAGTGCCGCCGCTACAGCTTTATACCCAACCTGAAGCGGATCGGCTTCGGCATCAAAATGAGTTCCCTCCACAACGGTATCAGTACTGAAAGCCAGAGCCTGTAGAGCACTCACATCTACATGCCCGCAATCATCATGGCCGGCACCGATAATGACTGTGTCGTTACAGCGAGCCAAACGTTTGCTCAACCAGTCATGGAATACTCTTTCACTCATATTTTTTATAATGCCTTATATCAATAGGATTAGGTGTTTTCCAGCGTTTATGAATCCAGAGCCACTGCTCGGGATTGCCTGCAATTATAACTGACAGCTCATTATTCACTTTTTCGGCTAGTTTGTAAATATCCGCCATGGTTATCTTCCTGCTCTCAGCGATTACCGGTTCACCAAAAACAACTTTAAACTTCATCGGTTTATCCCCGTCACGCACCATAGCACATGGCAGAACAGGAACCCCAAGACGTATCGACATCTCAATCACCGCCGTATTAGTACTGGCAGGACGCCCCAGAAAAGGCACTCTCAAACCCTGCTCGCCACCATCCTGATCAATAAGCACGCCAACAGATTTTTTGCGTTTAAAAGCCTGCAGCAGTTTTACCAGCGCTCCGTTCTTATCCCAAATCTTCTGCCCGGAATACTCCCTGAACTCTTTCACTTTTGCATCAATCAGCGGATTATCCAAAGGTCTGGCGATTGATCCCGCAAGAAAACCCTTTACCGCGCTTGCAGCTCCGGTAAACTCCCAGTTACCGATATGCCCGGTAGCCAGAAATACACCCTTGCCGTAACATGCAGTCAGACGGTCGATCTCCTCATCAATACCACTCCAGTCAACGATATTATTAAGATTGACACTGCTAATAGTCTTCAAACGTACAGCTTCAGCAAAGAGGCAGCCGAAATGTCTGTAAAATTTTCTAACCAGCTGCTTATACTCATTCTCGGTATACTTATCACCGAAACATTCCTGCATCTGATATCTGATAAATCTGGACGAACGCATACTTGCCGCACAAAATATCCTGGCAAACACCTCACCCAGCCTCACCGCAACCGCCAATGGCAAAAATCTGAGCATTCCGGCAAGAAGAATAAAAGCCGAATACTCGAAATAGTCTTTAAATGAAGAGCCCGTATCTGCGATATCTTCAGACATTAGCGGTTAAAACTCCCACTTCTTGCCACTGATTATTTCAAAGGCATCGATATACTTCTGTCTGGTCTTGAGCACAACCTCCTCAGGAAGTTTTGGTGCCGGTGGCGTCTTATCCCAACCGGTTCCTTCCAGCCAGTCACGGACAAACTGTTTATCAAAGGATGGAGGATTTTCACCCGTCTTGTAAGTTTCAGCAGGCCAAAAACGGGAACTGTCCGGGGTGAGCACCTCATCAATAAGTATAACCTCATCATCATAAATCCCGAATTCAAACTTGGTGTCAGCGATTATTATGCCTTTTTCACGCGCATAATCAGCGGCTTTAGAATATAATTCCAGAGCCGTATTTTTAACCTTTGCCGCAATATCCTTACCGAGTATCTTCTCCATTTTTTCATAACTGATATTTTCATCATGAGCACCAAGCTCAGCCTTGGTTGACGGTGTGAAGATTGGTTCCGGAAGTTTTTCCGCCTGTTTCAGCCCCGCTGGCAACTTGATACCACAGACAGTTCCGCTCTGCTGATACTCCTTCCAACCGCTTCCCACCAGATAACCTCTTACAATACACTCGGCTGCCAGCGGTTTTGCCTTTTTCACTATCATGCACCGCCCGCGCAGCGATTCCTTTAAATCTTCGGAAAGATTGAGCTCATCAATAGATTCAGTAACCAGATGATTATCTATAACCTCTTTGAGATAATCGAACCAGAAAAAGCTCAGTTGAGTGAGAGCTCTTCCCTTATCGGCGATAGCCGGATCAAGAACGACATCAAATGCACTTATTCTGTCGGTAGTTATAATTAATAATTTATTTCCAAGATCATAAATATCTCTAACTTTACCTTTATTTATCAGTTTAAGTCCTGGAATATATGTATTTTCAACCGCAGCCGCCAGAAAATTACTCTCATCATTCGCCATCGTTCATCCACCTTAATCAATTTTTCCGTTCATAAATAAACCGCTTCCAACTATTAAATCAATTATTGAATAAAGTACATATCAGTTATCATTAATTCTCTGCTGATAATACCTTAAAAAATAAAAAAACTCTGGTCTGTATTGTAACCGGATAAAGCGAAATTACAATGGCAAAAAGCTATTTAACATAATAAAAATAGGGCTTTAATGCCACTATGCATCAAAGCCCCGCAATAATTAATTACAAGTATATTTTACCGGTTTTCTTAAAAAATCAGTCCTGTTTCAAAGGTAAAATGATCCGAATTCTTAGTTGTATTATCACCCATGCCTTCAGCAGTAGAAATCAGATGCCCGTATTCCGCCTTTACCCACACGCCATTTGCAAAATCATACCGCCCGCCAACCCTGAAACGCATTGTAGAAGATGAAAAATGCGGATAACTATACGCCGCACTAGCCGGCTCAACCGTCGATTTATACAGATCCGAACTGGAAGCCAGAAAACCATATGCCGCACCCACAGCAACAGAGAGACGATCGGTAAGTTTATAATCAGCACCCAGCGAAAAGCTCAGATTATAAGTATCAGCATAAAATCCTGGATTGAGCGTATACGCTGTTTCAAAATATACCCCGTATTTGTCCTGTAAGTAAGCCACACCCAGATCAAATTGAGGCGAATATGACGCGCCTCTTCTACCGGCAACCGTATAGGTTCCCTGCCCGATATCGGCCAGACCGACATAGGTTGCAGAAAGTATCAGACCGTCAATCAGTGCCGGCCGGTACTCCAGATTCAATGAAGCATCCATAAAACCGTTGTTCCGGACATTCCCGTTGGGTGCAAGAATACTCGATAAATTACTGGCGTCATAATTATCCAGCAGATCATTGGTATCACCAAGGTCAGAAGGCGAAAATACCGTTCCGGTTATCAGCAGCTGATCCGCAACATTATAATACAGCTTGAAACCCATTCTTTTAATGTCATCACCGGGATTATTCGCCGCCGATCCCTTGGTTACAATAAACGCCTGGGAAAACTCTTTAACTACGGGATTAGTAATGAAAACCCTGCCCCACATATCGGTCGAACTTGAATACATACCGCCCGGTATCCCGATAAGACCAATCTGTGTTCCCAGACCTGAGCCACCAATATTATTCCATTGAATATACGCCTTATCAAATTTGTCAGGACGGACATCAATAAACATACTCAAATCTTCATCAAACTGCACATCAAAGGTAACAGACGCCGTATCCATCGTCCAACCGATTCTCGAAGCATACTCTCCACCACCAGGCTGAGGATCTCCCTGATTATTATAGTTTGGATCAAAATTCGCGTAATATCTCACCTGCAGCGTACCACCAATCCGTACTGTAGCTTTTCCGGAATTACTCCGTAAAGCTTCAGGCGCACCACCAGCAGCATCACGCATATCAGTTCTACCGGTATCCAGAGTCGCCTGCATAGACCGTATATTATCTTGAAATTTCTCTCTTTCTTCAGTAATGGAACGCTCCATAGCATCCATTTTATCCTGCATTTTACAGACTTTTGCGTCCATCTGCTGCTGCATTTCAGCAATTTTATCCTGCATCTGCTGCTGCATTTTGCTGATTATCAGTTCCACATCCTCTGAATTTGTTTCCTGAGCATACACCTCTGAAAAAGAAAAAATAAAAACAAAAAGAAATATCAATTTCAATTTTGTATTATTCATAATCACTCCCACCATTATATTTTTACAAAATCATACTTATTTTATAACAAAAAATCCCGAATTAAGCTGCTAGCGTACAAGCATATATTTATAACTATATTTCGACAATTTTTTATAACTTCGACAACATATTTTTAAAATGAGCAATTGAATTTTTTCTCATTCTTATTATAATATCAAATTACTGGCACGAATTTTGTATAAAACTAAAAAGGGAAATAAATGTCACCTGAAATGTACCATGGCATGAATATGCAAATGGCTCAGCGCCAAGAAATGGTCATGACTCCGCAGATGATACAATCTATGGAGATGCTGCAGATGCCACTTATGGAGCTGGAGCAGAAAATTCAGCATGAACTCCTGGAAAATCCGGCTCTTGAACTCAGTGATCTGAAAAATTCCGATTCTGAAGATCAGATTTCAGCTGACTATGATGACAATTATGACTCTTATGAAGATGATGAAAATTATGAGACTGATTTCAGTGATCTCAGACATACCGATGATATAGATTACAGCTGGAATGAAATCTACGATGATACCTTGCCACGCCACAGCTATGATGACGATGAAGACAGATTTGATATTATTTCAAATACCGAAAATCATGCTGAATCATATATCGACTCATTAATCCGCCAGATTCATCTTCTCGAGCTAAGCCCCAGAGAACTTGAAATAGCAGAATATATCATATCCTCACTGGATCAGAACGGTTATCTTACTACACCTTACTCGGAATTGAAATTTGATAATATTCACCCTCAGGTCGGTGAAGATGAATTCGAAAATATTCTTGATGAAGTTCAGCACCTGTCCCCTGCCGGGACCGCCGCCAGAAATATTCAGGAATGCCTGCTGCTTCAGCTTGACACTATCGATCATCCTGCCAATCTTCTTGCCAGTGAAATTGTTGAGAAGCATCTGGATGATCTGGCGGCAAACAGAATACCGCTGATAGCAAAGAACCTGCATGTCAGTATTGATGAAATAAAGGAAGCTGCAAACCTTATAAAGAATCTTTCACCCCACCCGGTATCAGTCCATAGTGAAGACAGCGCACAGGCCGCCAGAGCTGATATTATTATCGACTTGGTTGAAAGCACAGAAGCGGATATCGTAAAAGCCAAGAGTAAGATTATTATTCTGGAAAAAGAATTGAGAACTCTGGAACTTAATAATCATGATGAAAAAAGTGATTATCTGGTACGGGCGGCCAAAGGACGCCTGCATGATGCCCAGACCGAACTAAGTCTGTACGAATACGACGGAATGGTCTGGGAGTTACGCCTGCCCAACGGTCCGACACCTGAGGTATCGGATACCTTCCTTGCGCTCTATGATAACTCCGGCAGAGGCGAAGTCATCAGAAAAGCCATAATGAATGATCCGATACGCAGAACTGAATTTGAACAGATGCAGAAGTCGCTCAAAGAATCCGGTCAGAATAAAATTTTCCGGGAACGTTTCCAGTCTGCATTCGATATTGTCAAAGCGGTTCAACAGCGCGAACTTACGCTTACCCGCGTTACCAGAGAGATCGTAGCCAGACAGAAAGACTATCTTGCCGGGCGCATACCGGCTCCGGCTCCGCTGATGATGAAAGAAGTTGCGGAATTTCTCGATATTGATATCGGTACTGTAAGCCGAGCCGCCAGAGATAAATTCGCCCAGACTCCAATAGGGCTGAAACCACTGAGAGAATTCTTTACCCGTTCCTCTATGCCGACCGGCAGCACTATGCCTGTAGGTCTGACAAGTTCCGAGAATGCGGATAATACCGATACCGGTGTACACAGCGGAAACTTCAGTAATATTCAGATCCGCAACCGCATTAAAGAACTTATTGATAACGAAGACAAGAAAAAACCGCTTAAAGATGACCAGATACAGGCTCTTCTGGAAAAAGAAGGCATTATTATCAAACGCCGTACTGTCGCCAAGCACCGCTTAAAACTCGACTATCAAAATTATTCACAGAGGCGGGAATACTGATTGAACAAAGGATAAGTTATGCCCAGTAAATTCAGAAACCGTGAGAATGAGCAGGAATTACGCAGCCAGAGGCTTGCTTATGTCGGAGCTCTGGCAGCAGGACTGGTACATGAGGTCAGAACACCACTGAATGCAATTCAGTTAAATGCCCAGCTTCTGGCTGAAGATGCCTCAAATCTTCCAGATAATGTCTCATCGAAATTCATCAAACGCAGCCAGAGAATATATACCGAAGTTAAAACTCTGACTAAGACCCTGGAAATGTTTCTAAACTTTGCCAGACCACCGCGCATGGAAACGGAACCACTGGACCTTAACCGCTACCTGCGGGAGCTCTGTGAATTCGTGCAGCCGGAAATGGACGAAAATGATGTAGAACTTGAGACCCATCTTGCTCCGGACATGTACCCGGTCGTAATTGATCAAAACCAGTTCACCCATGTTATTCTGAACCTGCTGCGCAATGCCAGTGAAGCGATAGACCAGCGCCGTGAAAAGGGCGATGAGTTTGAAGGCAAAATTAAATTATCCACCTTTGAAGATAATAAGAAAATCCGCATAGAGATAGAGGATAACGGTATCGGCATTGATCCTGCCAATGAAGAAAAAATCTTTGAAGTATTCTATACCACTAAAGAGAAGGGAACCGGACTGGGACTCGGTATAGTGAAACGCATCATTGAGGATCACCGCGGCAGCATCGAAGTCTCCTCCAGAGACAGCACCGGTGCCACCTTTAATATTATTCTGCCTCGCGGCTATCTTATCGCTTCCACCGAAGCAGCGGCAGAAAAAAAATCGTAACCTCACCGTTTACAGCTATTATAATTTCAAAAACTTACTCGAACCGCTGCTCGCAGATTTATTATATAGGGGTTTACTTGAAGCCATAAAATCAAATTTACGCGCTGCTTCGCCAGCAGAGTTCATCTGCTTCTTACTACCGGCAAAGACACTGGACATACTGAAGGTGGTATAAATATAACCTCCCGCAGCAGCAGCGGATGTTTTTTCTTCCAGCATCACTTCAGACTCCTCAGCTTTGACCGGAGCCGCAACATCAGTAAATTTTTCAGAATGCGCTATAATTCCACCACTGTACAAGCTAAGAAATCCTTGCCGTTTCTTTTCCGGCAATTGCATCACCTTTTCTTTTCTATAAGACCGCGCTAACATATCAAACTTATTACCACCAGTACCTCTAACTGTAATTCCCTTGGTTATAACAGATCTTTTACTACTGAAGATAGAGCTTAATGAACAGACACCTCTCTCCCCTGACCATAAAACACCCGCCTGAAATTCTGCACCCTTATGCTTTACAGCGACATTCTTTTTAGCGCTAATAATCACATTATCTGTATACTGCTCTCTGACAATCCTGCCACTTACCAGAGTTAAAAATTTATTTGAGCGGCAACAATGTATTACAGGACCACCAGCCGTCACAGCTCCATGTACCAAACGTAATGTATCAAACTTATTTACGATAACCTCAGATTTAACAGACACATTACCTTTAATAGCGGTAGTACACGAGACCAGCCTGAAGGGCGATGACAGCACTACCCCCTGCCGGATACCTGCTTTTACAATCCTCTTCATCTTAACCCGCGAATCCACATCAGCCTCCGATTCTTCTGCAACGACATTAACACTTACTGCCATCGTTTGATGCTTTAATACTCCCCTTACACCCGCTAAAGCCAGAAATTCCAGCTTTCCGCCTCTGACACCCGTTGCTGCCACCGTCTTTAAAGATCCCTTTAAACGCAGAAAATCTCCACCCATCCGCACTCTATTCGTATCCTCACTTGCAGTCTTACCCCGAGATACCTGTGATTTTATATTAAAAATATCCGACAAACTGCAAAGACTTCGTGTCATCATATAAGTTCTGTCTGACACTATACCGGTCTTCTCTGCCAGAGTCTCCGCATGAAGTGATTTTACTACTGCTTTACCAGACAATGCGATAGTTTCAAAAGCATTTTTACAGATCCTGCCGGTAACCAAACGCATAAAACCATATTCCTTTGACACGCGCAGCTTCATGCTGTCAGTTCGCTTTCTTTTAAAATTCAGGGTATTAAACATAGACGGTACCCGCTCTACTGCAATATCCATATTTTGATGCCTATATGTACTCGCAAAAATACTTGATACCTTTAAAGCTGCTCTCCTGATATATACAAACTTATCCCGAACCGCCGCATCAGAATCAGCAGCCTCCGTAATCAAATCCATTTTATCCGGGATTACTTCTTTCGCAGCAAATACATATTTATTAGCCGAACCGCGTAACGCAGGAGGGAAAGCCAAACTTGGTCGTGAGCACATTAATTCTGACTTTTTCATTACCGGACTACGCCTCAAAAATAAAAAGTCAAATCTATTTAATTCCACCCGTTGCTGTTTTAAGGGTTCAGAAAATTTTCTAAAAGCAAAAATATTCGACAATTTAAAATTACCACGATATAGACCAATAACCGGCTCTGAAATACCAACCACAGAATTTATCTGTACTTTCTCCGGCTCTGTTTTCACCGAGTCATTCTTATCCAGGATCACTCCGTTTTTATTCGCCGTTCCACGTAATAATGGAGTGAACCCTGTAATCGTTGCTTGCACTTTTTTCACAGACGGCATAATCTCAGTTCCACGTTTCCAGCTCAATATATCAAAATGCTGCACTTTCCCTGTAGACAAAGTTTTTACAATTTTCTTTTTTACCCCGGCAGACAGCGGATCACTCAGACAGAGACAGTTACTTCGCGGATAAATTTTTACTGCTGCCTCTACAGCCTCTTCCAGCTCTATTTTCTGAGCTGCGCCGATTGCCGCTTCTACTGCTTCAAGTTCTTCATCCAACGGTATAAAATAAATCTCTGAAAAATCAATCGCCTGCTGAGCACTTATTTTCCGCATTCTTATCAACTCCAGCATAGCAATGAAAAAACCCACCATTTCATCCTCTGAAGGAGAATCTGAAAGAATACTGCTAAAACTCACCCGCCCCCGCAAGGCCACGACCTCTTCTATCTGCTGAATCCGTATTTCAGTAGGTACTTCTTCACTGACAATCTCACGCGGAGCCCGCTCATTAAGCATCTTTCTGGCAATACGCTGAAATGCCGCCAGAAGATCCAAGGCTCCGAGCTCTTCAGCTTTTTCTCTAACGACCGCCTGAAACTCCGGTTCACTAACATTTCTGCTGTAACGGTTATCAAATTCATTTGACATCAGCTCCAATTCAGCCGCTACCTCTTTAAACTTTTTATACTCCAGAAGGGCCTCTACCAAACCCTGACGCGGATCATAAATCTCTTCATCTTCATCCTCATCCTCCTGAATATCCGGCAGCAGCATCCGACCTTTTATCTCTGTCAGCATTGAAGCCATTGCCAGAAATTCACCTCCGGCATCCACATCAATATCCTGCATCTTCTCAAGCTCATTGAGATATTCTCTGGTTACATGCCCTACCGGAATATCATGAATATCAATCTCATCCCTTTTCACCAGGTATAAGAGCAGATCCAGTGGACCTGAAAAGGTATTCTGCAATTCAATATTACGCACCATGACCGATCATTCTCCTAAGCATTAAGTACAGATATCACACCCCTCGATTATACTATTTTAATACCTTGTATAAACAGCTTTTTTATTATAACTTATTCTCTTTAGTCATTAATATCTTTACTCTTATTCTTCATAAATCTATAATATATACATAATATCCTATTAATTTTATACACTGTAAAATCATCATGATTAACGTAAACTGTCAAATACTATTCCATTCTTCCAACTCCAAGAGAGTACTTAAATATGGAAATTAATATTTTTGAAAAAATTGTAAAAGACTTCTTCTTTCTATGGGCAACCATTGATCCAATAGGGACTCTGGCACTCTTTGCCAGCGTTACCGCCAACCTTCCAGATCAACACCGCAAACAAATCGCCCTTCGTTCCGCCATCTATTCCGCCACGATTCTTCTCGGTGCCATACTTATCGGTCAGATTATTCTGACGTATATGGGGATACAACTTATATCACTCCAGATAAGCGGGGGTATTATTCTGTTTCTCTTCGGAATTCAGATGGTCTTCGGCAACAGTAACCCCAGCAGTCAGAATCGGGAACCCGAGCACGATATCGCTGTCTTTCCACTGGCTATTCCGTCTATTGCCAGCCCGGGTGCAATTATGGCGGTAATTCTGCTGACCGATAATTATTCCTTCAATATCAGCACCCAGTTCTTTACTGCGCTGGTCATGCTGCTTATTCTCGCGATTACCTATTGTTTCATGCTTCTTGCTACACCAATAATGAAGGTTATAGGTAAAAACGGCTCTGCTATACTGATCAAACTGATGGGTATGATTCTAGCAGCATTATCCATCGAATTAATCATGAAAGCTCTGGCAATCCCGAAATGGCTGGATAATATTGCAAATTAAAACTGATGCTTCAACTGATATTAAAGACACGGGAACTATTATGAAACGCATACTCTGCTTCGGTGATTCCAATACCTGGGGTTATCCGCCTGACGGTCTATCCCGCTATGACTCCGATACCAGATGGCCCGCGCTGTTACAGCAAATATTAGGAAAAGAATATAGAGTTATAGAGGAGGGACACTGCGGCAGAACCACAGTATATGATGACCCGGAGGTCCCGGGAAGAAATGGTTTGAAGGTATTACCCACGATCCTCGATGCACAGGCGCCGCTGGATCTGATAATTATTATGCTTGGAACCAATGATCTGAAAAACTGCTACCATGCGGATTCTACGATCATAGCAGAAAATATCAATAAACTAATTACACTGATCAACAGCCGGCAGCTGATTTCAAAACCTGCACCCGAGATTCTTGTGATCGCGCCGCCAAAGCTGCTGAAACTCCCGCAAACCAATTTTAAAACTACCTTCAGTGATGGTATTATAAAATCACTCACTCTCGCTGAAACGATATGCGATTACTTTGCCGACAGCAAAGTGCATACTTTAAATGCTGATAACTATATCAGCAGCAGCCCGGCCGACGGGATGCATCTGGAACCGGAAGCCCACCGTAAACTCGCCAGAATCATCGCTGAAAATCTGACCGCTAGCGGGTTTTTTCAGCCCGATTAAACCTTGGCCGAAATTACGCGCAGAGTATAAATCCTCTACTTATAAAATTTATTTTTTTAGTATCAACAAATGCAAACCCAACCCGGACTGCGGTCTCAATTTCCTCATCAATTTTTACCTGTGAGACGTGCCCACGAGGTTCCGCAACCAAAAAATATGCTCCAGGCTTTAGCACCGCTTTTACCTGCCTGAAAAATTTCTCCATATCCGTGGTTTCATGTACCATATGCATTGCTACGGCAAAATCAGCCTGCTCTTTTACCCCGATATCCTCAGGCTGCGCCAGATGTATTTCCACAATATCCGCTACACCCTCTTTATTGGCTTTGACTCTGACAAACTCCAGCATTCTTGCCTGTACGTCAAGGGCTATCATCTTACCTTTATTGCCAACGAGTTTTGCTCCGGCAACCGAAAATCTGCCGCCACCGCAGCCAAAATCAATACCCACCATCCCAGGCCTCAAATATTCACGCAATAACTTTTCAGCAGGAAACAGCCAGTTCCTAAACGGATTATCCAACATATAATTGAGCCACCACGGACAAACTCCTTTATTATTCATTCTAACCCCCTTGAAAATATAATATCTTCAGACATACTGACTTTACCCGCAATATAGACTACTCTTTAAAACCAACCGCAAATACCGCTTTTGCACTCTTGCCGATCAGTCTCAAATCCACAATCGAAAACCCAGCCTTCCCCAAATAATCAGCTGTCATATCCACTGTAAGTACTCTGGACTTCGCCGGACGTTTGCCAAATGCTTTCAAATATCGGTATATCATTCTTATTTTTGCTATAAAATTCATCCCAGACATCGTAAAACTACTGATAATCAACTTACCTCCCGGTTTCAGCACCCTCCACGCCTCGGTTAAAGCCTGTTCCGGGTTCTCTATAATATGCAGCAGATTCACCATGACAATACAATCAAAACTCTGATCCTCATATTTCAGATCGCAGCAATTCTGCTGCTGAAAAACCGCGTTTTGCAACCTTTCAAAATTATCCCTGCATACCGTAACCATCTGCTCTGAATAATCAGTCACATACAGCTTTTGACATTTCCCCGCCAAAATCCCGGTATACATTCCATTACCACACCCGAGTTCAAGAACACTGTCAGCGGCACAGCTCTTTGCTACCTCCTGCTGTATTATTTCAATATTCTCCAAACCCGCAACGTATATCACCCGTTTATTAAAGTCATCCGCCATTCTTGACCAATGCTGTTCTTTCTCCACTATCCCATCCTTTTATTAATTAATACCTCAATACTAAGCTGCAAAATAATGCCATATTACAGCTCCCGTATTAGGCTAGACTTATTAGTTTAGTTATATCTAATAATTTTGTGCAATCAATACCTTTTGCTATAAATTTTACCATTTAATCTCTGATTAATTTTACTACATAAAAAACTCTGGCACTCAGCAGCACCAGAGTTCATTAACTTATAATTTACAGCCATCATTAATTAGAATTAATAATTTTCTCAATGATATCGCCATACTTAACAACTACACCGACAAATACCACACTTACCATACTCATCAGTTTAATCAGAATATTCAGACTTGGTCCTGATGTATCCTTGAACGGGTCACCAACAGTATCACCAACAACACTGGCCTTATGTGCCTCAGACCCCTTACCGCTGATAATATTGCCATTAGCATCCTTTTCCTTGGGCTGCTTTTCAATATGCTTCTTGGCATTATCCCAGGCACCACCAGAATTATTGAGCATACATGCCAGAGTAAAGCCGGCTGTCAGACCACCAACAAGCAGACCGATTACACCACTGACACCCAGAGCCATACCGACAATAACCGGTACTGCAATCGCCAGGATTGACGGTACAAGCATCTCCTTCTGTGCTCCCTTGGTAGAAATCTCTACACAGCGTGCATAATCAGGTTTTGCCTTTTTCTCCATGATTCCGGCTATCTCACGGAACTGACGGCGGACCTCTTCTACCATAGCTCCTGCAGCTCGACCCACAGCTTTCATGGTCATGGCACAGAATACAAAAGCCATCATCGCACCGAGGAAAACACCACATAACAACTTTGGATTCATTACATCAAGACTATAAGCCTGTACAAAGTCAGATACCGTAGCTTCGGCAATCTTCACCGCTGTAACCGAACCTGCAACCTTTTCCGGAATAGTATCAATGTAGAACATAACATTATGAATCATATGGCTGCCTGTACTTTCAGCCAGATGCATAATCCAGATACGTACCTCTTCCAGATATGCTGACAGCAGCGCCATCGCAGTAAGAGCGGCAGAACCGATTGCAAAACCCTTACCAATCGCAGCTGTAGTATTACCAAGCATATCCAGAGCATCGGTCTTCTCACGTACTGACGGATCCAGCTCGCTCATCTCAGCATTACCACCGGCATTATCAGCGATCGGACCATAAGCATCGGTCGCCAGTGAGAAGCCAAGCGTTGCCAGCATACCGACTGCAGCAAAACCAACACCGTATAGCCCCATAGAAAAGCTTTCAAATCCACCGGCAAAACCGAACGCAAAAAGAATACCGATAACGATAGTAACCACCGGCCAGCCAGTAGAATACATACCAACGGCGATACCGTCAATAATAGCTGTAGCCGGACCCATCTTCGCCTGCTGCGCAATACCCCTGGTCGGAGCATATTCATCTGAAGTATAGTATTCAGTCAAAAGACCGATTATACAACCGGCAACCAGACCTGAACAGATAGAGCCAAATACGCCATAAGAGATTATATCCAGACCCAGCGGGGTCAGAATAAGTGAGACTACAGCAATCGCAGCAGTAGAGAACCAGAGAGGCATGGTAAGCGCCTTCATCAGAGTTTTCATATCCGCCTTCTCATCACAGCGTACCATCAGGCAGCCGAGAATAGAAAGAATTATACCCACACCGGCAACGATCATCGGTGCAAGCACGGCTTTAACTCCAAGACTCGGCAGAGCTGCACCCAGAGCACAGGTAGCAAGGATAGAGCCGCAGTATGATTCATAAAGATCCGCGCCCATACCGGCAACATCACCAACATTATCACCGACATTATCGGCAATTGTTGCAGGATTACGTGGATCATCCTCAGGAATACCGGCTTCAACCTTACCAACAAGGTCTGCTCCAACATCCGCAGCTTTGGTATAAATACCGCCGCCAACACGTGCAAAGAGCGCCTGGGTAGATGCACCCATACCAAAGGTAAGCATTGTAGTTGTAATAGACACATATTTTGAAGCTTCAAGCGTACCCGGCTGTACCAACCAGATATCACCGGCAATATGTCCAAAACCACTGGACATATGTGCTGCTGTATAGACAAAATGATTCAGAATAAAATACCAGATACAGATATCAAGCAGACCAAAACCAACCACGATCAGACCCATTACCGCTCCAGATCTGAAAGCGATTTTCAGTCCTCTGTCCAGACTTTCATTTGCTCCCTGCGCGGTTCTGCTGGAAGCATTTGTCGCTGTCTTCATACCGAGGAAACCACATAAACCTGAGAAGAAACCTCCGGTAAGGAAGGCGACAGGCACAAAAGGATTCTGCACACCTATAAGCGCCAGAATCGCAAAAATAACGAATAAAACTACAAAAACCTTTCCAACAACCTTATACTGGGCGTAAAGATAAGCATAAGCGCCTTCTCTTACATGCTGCGCAATCTCTTTCATTGTCGCATTGCCCTCGCCCTGTCCAATCATCCACTTATAAAATCCTATTGCAAAGAATAGCGACAATAAAGCGGAGATAGGAGCAATCCACCACAATAACTCGGGACTCATAACTCCATTTCCTTTCATAAAAACCTACAAACTAAAACCTTTAATAAATCTATATAATAAACCAACAATATAAATTTTAATGGATGCGGCTAATTACAAAAAAAATGAGACCATTCGGCCTCAATAAATTGAAGTTTAAAAATAAACCTTAACTGTAATCATTAACATTCTATGCTTCATAGTTCCCCTTAACGCATTAAAAAACATATTAACCCATTATATTTCATATGATACTAAAATATCAGTTCTGCACAAGCCCTATTCTGGCTATAATTTAATTTTATTTAATAAAACTCCATGATTAATAGCCTATTCTCAAATACACCTATCTTATAACGGAAATATAATCGCTACCGAGCTATCTTACAGCAACTTAACAATCAAATCACAAAGTAATCACAATAAGACCCCGTAAAAAAGCAGAAGAGAACCTGAATGTTCTCTTCTGCTGTATAAATCATTAAAATAATATAATCAAACTATTCTAAAATATCCGCCAACCCCAAAATCTGTGCAGCAGTTCCTTCACATCATCAATAATAACATATAGTGCCGGAACCAGAATCAAGGCAATAAAGGTCGCAAAAAGAATACCATATCCAAGTGACAACGCCATCGGAATCATCATCTGAGCTTGTCTGCTGGTTTCAAAAATCATCGGCGCCAGACCACCGAAGGTGGTAAGGCTGGTAAGCATAATCGGTCTGAACCGGCGGATACCGGCTTTGAATACCGCGGTGCCGTTGTTCAAACCTTTTGAATTCAGCCCATTGGCATAATCAACCATTACCAGCGAGTCATTCACCACCACCCCGGATAAGGCCACAATACCCATAAAACTCGGGAGCGACAGAGAAAAATACCCCATTAGAATATGCCCGAAAGCGGCACCTATAACCCCAAAAGGTATAGAGACCATAATAATAAGCGGCTGCAAATAACTGTTAAAAGGGATGGCCAATACCGCGTAAACTGCCAAAATCGCAATAATAGCGCCAAACAGCAGGTTATCCATACTCTCCTGCATATCCTCCCGTTCTCCGGCTATAGTAGCACTCAAGCCTGGATATTTCTGTTCAAGATTGGCGATAAATCCTCCCTCCATGACATCAGTGACTATTATACCGGCCTGCGAACGGTCGGCAATATCAGCGGTTACCCGCACCTGTCTTCTGCCGTCAATACGGGTAATAGAGCTTGGCGCATGATTTTTAGAGATATTTATCGCTTCCAGCAGCGGCATCTCCGCTCCGGAATCAGAACGCAGAATAAGCTCCTCAAGATTATACAGCGACTCCCGTTCGTTCTCCGGCAGACGCACCATAACCTTTACCTCATCGCGTCCACGCTGCTGCCGTAAAGCTTCAGCACCATAGAAGAACGCCCGTATCTGACTGGCTATATAGCTAGGTGTAAAACCAAGAGCCTTCGCCTCGGGAGTTATCGTGAAATCAAGCTCCTGCTTACCCTGGCTGAATCCGGTATCAACATCACTTATACCGTTATATTCCTCAAGCTTGGCGGCCAGTTCATCAGCGGCTTTTTCCAGAATAGCGGTATCCGAATGTGCCAGTGAAATACTTACCGGATCACCACCAGCAGGGCCACCGGGATCATCCAGAAAGACCATTCTTTCAACTCCAGGAATATCACCAATCTTCAGGCGCCAGCGATTCTTAAACTCGGTAGTGGAGATATCACGCTCTTCACTCGAGACCAGCTGCACCTCAACGTTGGTAGTATGACCGCCGGAAAGCGCAGTAGCTCCTCCACGCCGACGTCCGGCGCTGCCGATACCGGAATAGATCCCTTTAAGCAGCTCTTTACCGGTACGTGTTTTATACTCTGCGGCTACCTCCTTGGCTGCACGTACCAGTTTATCATGTATAACCTTGGTCTTTTTCGGTGAAGATCCATACGGCAGATCAACTGTCGCCTGTGCCACATCCGAAGAGACCGACGGGAAAAACACCATTGAAAAATGCCCGCCCGCCACATAAGCTACAAAAACAATCATAATTGCCATAAAAACGGCGAGTGTAACATAACGCTGCTTTATCGCCTTGATTAATAGTGGCTTATAGCATTTTTTTATGAATTTCTTAAGCTTTACTTCGAACCAGCTCTCAACAATATTAAGTTTACTCCAGATATCACCGTCAACACTCTTTTTCTGATGCGCCAAATGCGCCGGTAGAATAAACAACGCCTCAAAGAGTGAGACTATAAATACCGAGATAACCACTATCGGCACAACCTTGAATATCTTACCCATAGTACCCGGCACAAATAATAATGGTGCGAAAGCAATAATATTGGTCAGAATGGAAAAGGTCACCGGTATCGCCACCTGCTTGGTTCCGATAATAGAGGATTTAATAAAACTCACCCCGCGCTGCCGCATCTCAAATACATTCTCACCGACAACGATAGCATCATCAACCACCATACCCAGCGCCATAATAAAGGCAAATAGCGAGATCATATTTATCGAAGTGCCAAATGACGGCAGAAAGACAAATGACCCCAGAAATGAGATCGGAATACCCATCATTACCCAGAATGCCAGCCGTATCTGCAGAAAACATCCGAGCAGCACCATTACCAGAACCAGTCCAAGTTCAATATTTCTGGTCAGAAGATCGATTCGCTCATCCAGATATACTGAACGGTCATTCCAGACGGTCAGTGTCACCCCTTCAGGCAGAGTCGGACGTATACTGTCAATCACTTTATGAACCGCGGCCGATACCCCTTTCGGTGTCTGCTCACCCACCCGGTAAACCTTTACCCGCACCGCATGCTCACCGTTAAAATAGTCATCCTTATCACTATCCTCGAAGCCATCGGTTATTTTGGCTATATCACCAAGAGCTACCTCAACACCTTCCGAGCTGGTAATTACCGGCACATCATAATATTCATCACCATAATCTCTTTTCTGATCTACCTTGAGCAATACTTCACCGCCGCTGCTCTTGATACTTCCGCCACCCATTTCCAGCGAATTATTCTCTATCTGCTGGGCAATACCAGATACAGTCAGGCTATAACGGCGCAGTTCATTTTCAGGGACTTCCACCGATATCTCAGGATCTCTAATTCCTGCCAGATCCACATTGGTAATATTTTTATTGAGCAGAATAAGATCACGTAACCGTTCCGCTATCTCCTTGAGTACCTTCATATCATAATCACCGGAAATAATTATACTCATTACCGACATCTCATGATCTGCAAGACTTACCACCGGTTTTTCTGCTTCTTCAGGAAAAGAACTTATCCGGTCTACCGCATTTTTAATATCCTGGTAAACTTTGATATCATTGGCACCAATTGTAAGATCAATTGCAACAGCCGCACTGCCCTCACTCGCCTGCGAGCGTATCTCCTTGATGCCGTCAATATCCTTTATCTGCTCTTCAATTACCAGTATTATGCCCTTCTCAACCTCTTCCGGTGTTGCTCCGGGATAAGACATGGAAATAGATACCACATCCAGATCAAACTCCGGAAATACCTCCTGCTTGATATTTGACATCCCCAAAATACCACCAATCAGCAGCATCAGCATAATCAGGTTTGCCGTCACCGGATGTGAGACCATCCAGGCAATCGCCCCGGTTTCTTCTGAAGAATCTAACGCCTTATTCATCAGCCTCTCCTAGTGACTTCGCAATTACATTGAGCTGCATTCCGGCAACAGGAATAAAATTACTGGAAGTTATAACCCGGTCATTTTTATCCAATCCTTTGGTAATATAGATATTATCCTTGTCACGCCAGGCAATTTCCACCTTCTTGATAGTCAGTTTATCCGCTTTATCTGCTACCCACACTGTATCATCATCACGCAGATATTCACGCGGCAGTTTGAGCATACTGTCAAGTTTATCACCCTTAATCCGTACATTCACATAAGCATTGAGCAGCAGCATATTCTGCATATCACCACTCTTGATACCAAGCGGATCATTGACCTCAATCAAGACCTTGGCCATACGCCCCAGACTGTCAAGACTACCGTTGAGGCGGGTAACAACACCTTTCTTGACAGCGTCCTTGCCATTTGCGCCCTTGATTATTATCTCCGCTTCAGATCCTACCTTTGAATTAACTCCTGGTATATCAATATAATATATCTTACTAACCGGCAATGTCACCTCCACCCAGTAGGCAGAAGTGCCAACCGCTTCGGCAATTGATGACAGCTTGGTCACATAATTACCTATCGCAATGTCTTTAGATTCAATAATAATAGAAAACGGCGCAACAATATCTGTACGTTTAAGATCTTTATGCGCCTGCTCCAATAATTTTTGAGCCGCTACCAGATTCGCCTTTGCCGCCTCGATATACGGTACCCGCATACGCAATTCACGCGCCTGCTTAGTAGTAGATATTTTAGACATATCCTCCATAATCTTGGCGGATCTTGCTTCACCCTCCTCAACCAGTAAATCCTTCCTGGCAGTGGCAAGTTCCGCTTTTGCCTGCTCAATGGCAATTTCATAATCTGTCTTCTCAATTTTAGCGATAACCTCGCCTTCTTTGATAAATCCTCCGGGAATCAGCTTGTCATTGATCCATTCAACCCGACCGCCTACTTCAGAAATAACACTCAATTCCTGCAATGGTTTGACTACACCCATAGCATCAAGCCAGATATTTCCCTTTGCCGGTTTTATTTCAGTAACCGCAACCGTTGAAGGCAGCAGATTGACTTCACGTTTCTGCGGAATCGGCTTAGTAATAATGAAAATTACCGATAAACCCCCTGCAATTATAAAAATTATCATTATTTTTATAAATTGACTTATAAAATTACTTTTTTTCTCTTTCCCGGCCATACATATTTCCTATTATTTACTTTATAAGATTATTGGGTTATAATTAAAATATAATTAGATAATATGAAATATTAGGCATAAGTAACAACATTTTTTTATTATTAGGAAAAATATGTCCAGATTAGATACAGAATTACTTGCACCTGCAGGAAGTATGGCAGCACTCATGGCGGCACTCGACAGCGGTGCAGATGCGGTATATTTTGGTTTACAAAGTCTCAATGCCCGCCAGGGAGCGGAAAATTTCCGTCTGGAAGATCTTAATCAGATTGTCGAATTAATTCACAGCCATAATGCCAGAGCCTTTTTAACACTAAACATTGACCTTACCGCCAGAGATATCGGCAAGGCTGCAAGAATTCTCACTGCCGCTGAAAATGCTGGCGTTAATGCCATTCTCTTTACCGACCCGGCAATTCTAATGCTCAAACCGGAATTCCCGGAACTCGAATTCCATTTCAGCACTCAGGCTTCAATTACCACCTCTGAAGGCATAAAAGCTGCCCATGACCTTGGTGTAACCAGAGTAGTTGTTGCCCGCGAAATGTCCGCTGACGAAATTGCCGCCGCCTGTAAAATAAGTAACGTGGAAATTGAAGTATTCACTCAGGGTGCACTCTGTATGTGTATTTCCGGACGCTGCCTTTTAAGCAGTTGGGGTGGCGGAAAGAGTGGAAACCGCGGAGCCTGCACCAGTCCATGCCGCGTAACCTGGAAGATCAACAATGATGATAAGGAAGATATTCTCTCCACTCAGGACCTGAGTCTCATTGAAAAACTCCCAGAACTTATTGCTGCCGGTGTCACCTGTCTGAAAATTGAGGGCCGCCTGAAAAATGCCTCCTGGGTTGCAAAAGCCGTAGCTCTCTACCGTAATGTTCTGGACGGAAAAGCAAATTATACCAAGGAGGACACACTCCCGCTCGGTGCCTATACCGGTCGGAGTATGACCGACGGTTATTATACCGGGCAACGACATACCATCTTCGGTTCCGGCGGGAGGATTGCCAGCCAGAATACCGCAATCCGTACGGATAATACAGCCGCCGCCACTGTCACTGTACCGGTAGCAGCCGACTCACAGACTACGGCAGATTATCCAGATTACTTCAATTTTACTATCTTCAGTGAAAATACTGCCCTTGAATGTAAGCTTGAATATAATTCTGAAATTATTGACTGGACACTGCCTAAAACCGTCATTAAGCATGATAACCGCGGTATAACCATAAGCGATGCCGGCAACTGGCTGAGCAAACTCAAAATTCAACAGTGCACACTCAATGAATTCATAACCGATAATCCGGAATTTCTTGTCAGTAAAAAAGCTGCCAATAAAATTGCAGATAGAATTTCAGCTTCTATTCACCGTATAAAAAAACAGGATGTAAAAAATGCCTCTACCGAAATAGAACTTGCAGATACTGTACGTGCACTTACAAAATTCAAAACTCGCAATCCCAAGAATACCTTTACTCCTGTTGACCGCCCGAATGTTCTGCGTATAAATATAACTCAGACAGAGGATCTTCTTAAGAAAATCCATGCTGAACGAATAATTATCGAAGAAGCCGCTTCAACTGATATAAAGAGACTTAAAGAACTCACCGCTGATTCTGAACTGGTGATAGCACTTCCTCCTGTATTCTTCGAAAACGAAATTGTTGAAATTAAAGCGCTCTGTTCTGTCTGCAAAGAACATAATATAATGGTTGAAGTAAACGGCTGGGACAGCTGGAAGATTGCCAGGGATCTTGAGCTGAAATTTTCTGGCGGACCGGGAATTGCCGTACTGAATCCGCTTGCGGCACAGGCACTGCAGAACCTTGGTTTTGAATCTGTATCCTTCAGTCTTGAAGCCGGTGAAAAACAGCTTATCGATCTTGCCAGATCCTGCACTGCCGAAGCCATGCTTACAGTTTTTTCACGTCCTGTTCTTGCTCACACTCGCGCTAACTTCGCTGACAGACTTAATGAAGATACCGTGCTCCGTGATGCTCGCGGCATCTCACTGAGTGTACACTTTCACAAAGATATCACAGAACTGCGCAGCACCAAACCGTTCTCCATCGGTGGAATTGACAGCCCTGAAATAAAAGCTCGCTGGATTTGTGCTGACCTGACAAACTCTCCTAATCCACTCAAAGAATGGAAGAATATTCATAAGACAAAAAATAAAGAGATGTTTAACTTTGAAAAAGGTCTATTCTAACCTAGCGTTTAATGATCAACGGTTATAGCCGTTTTGCTACCTTTAAAGCGGTCAAAACAGGTATACAATACCGGAGTCAGAAACAGCGTCACAAACTGAGAAACAATCAGACCTCCAACTATGATAAGCCCCAGGGGCTGCCTAGCCTGCCCGCCGGCACCCAGACCTAACGCAATAGGCAGAGCCCCGATACTGGCCGCTACCGTTGTCATCATTATTGGACGAAACCGTATCAGTGCACCTTCATAAACCGCTTCAGCCGCTGTCAGACCTTCCTCCTCCCGTTTCGCCGCAAAATTAACCACCATAATCGCATTTTTCATAACAATGCCAATCAGCAGCATCAATCCTACAAAACCAAACAGATCCAACTCCCTGTTAAAAATAATAAGCATCAGTAAACCGCCGAATGTTGCTGACGGCAACCCGGAAATAATGACTACAGGATGCAGAAAATCCTCATACAGAATCCCCAGAATTATATATATTACAAATATGCATAAGAGCAGCAAAAAACCCAAATCCACTATCGATTTTTCAAATTCACTGGCCATCCCCTGAAAACTTCCGGTTATTGCTTCAGGAAGAATTGCAGCTGCCGTACGTTTTACCGCTGCGGTAGCTTCCAGCAGACTTACTCCGGGAGCGGTATTGAAGCTTACAGTTACCGATGGCAGCTGATTAGTATGATTAACCGTTAGATACCCGACACCTTCTTCAAAAATACAGAAGCTGTCGAGCCGAACCAGTTTTCCAGTTGTTTCAGATTTTACATACAGAGATTTAAGGTCATCTTTCTGATCCCTCGCTCTCGGCAAAACCTCGACTATTACCCGGTAAGTATCAGTATTATTATAGATCCAGACCACCCTTCTTCCTGCATATGCATTTAACAAAGCCAGCTCTATATCACGCGCAGTCAGACCCAATGCTCCCGCTTTATCACGGTCAATTACAATATTAATCTGTGGCGTATTTGCAGAAAGATTACTGTTGACTCCCCGCAGCTCTTTCAATCCTCGCAGTTTATTATTCAATTCTTCAGAATATTTCGCCAGGGCTTCCATATTCATACTTTGCAGAGTATACTGATATACACTGTTTGTCCGTTTACCGCCGAGCGGAATAAGCGGGGGGTTGTTCACAAAAACCCAGAGCCCGGGTGACTGATTGAGCAAATCCTGCAATTCAGCTACAACATCTTCAGCAGATGTTTTACGCTCTTTACCGTAAGGCTTGAGCAAAATACCGAAAAAACAATTATTTGGTGCAGGATAACCGGAAACAACCACCGTATTTTTTACATATTTATTCTGCATCAAAATATCATTTATCTGCATCGAAAGTCTGGAAATTTCTGTTGCGCTCACCCCTTCACGGCCCACGGCAAATGCCTGCATAAAACCCAGATCACCCTGCGGCTCAAATCCCTTGGGAATTCTGGACAAGAATACAACCGCTCCCGCCAGCATCAGTATACCCAGAATAACCGTCAGTAATTTATATCTTAATGCCTGCTGCAGCATCCGTTCATAAAGCGCGTAAATATATCTGAATACTCTACCTTCCTGTGCGAGTCGTGTCTGCTGACGCAGCAGATGTCCACAAAGCATCGGGGTTATAGTCAGAGTAATAATTCCGGAAATCAGTACTGTTGCGCAGATAGTTACAGCAAATTCATTGAGTATTCTGCCGATAACTCCGCTCATGAATAATATCGGTATAAAGACCACCATCAGTGACAGTGTCATGGAAATAATGGTGAACCCGATCTCTGAAGAAGCATCCATGGCTGCGGCTAACGGGTTTTTTCCCATATGCAGATGCCGGACAATATTCTCCAGCATGACTATCGCATCATCGACTACAAATCCGATAGCCAGTGTCAGAGCCAGAAGTGAGAGCATATCCAGCGTAAAATCATAATAAAACATAACTATGAAGGTTGCAACCAGTGTAAGCGGAATCGCAATCGCCGTAATCAGCATTCCCAAAAGATTCCGCAAAAAAACATATATTACCAGCACCACCAGCGCTATAGCGAGAACCAGAGTATACTTTACATCATCGATTGAAGCGATAACCGGTATCGACTGGTCATGAAAAATCTCCATATTAATACCCGCAGGGATATTATTTTTTATTACCTCATATTTCTTATAAAATCTGCTTACAACCTCCAGCGTATTGGCTCCAATCTGTTTTTTTACCGCCAGACATATTGCATCCTTCCCTCCAACCCGCACCACAACATCCTCATCCGCTGTACTGTCAATCACCCTTCCCAGATCTCTGATATATACTGGCTGACCATTTTCATATTTTACTACAACGTCCGCATATTCCTGCGCACAGAATAACTGTCCGTTACTTTTAAGCAATGGAGAAACATACTCTCCCTTGAGCACACCAATAGGCAGATTAACACTGGCTCCTGTAACCGCTGAAACCACATCATCAAGACCAATTCCCATAGATGCAAGTTTTGCCGGATCGAGCTGTATCCTTACCGCATATTCAGATGAACCATATATCAGCACCTCACCTACACCCTGAATCATCGAAATATTGTCTGACAGAATGTTATTCGCTACCTCATACACATCAGACATACGCAAGGTATCAGAAGTAAGAGTTATCCAGATAACCGGCTGATCAGTAGGATTTATCTTGGTATAACTTGGCGGCGCATCCAGATCAGGCAGATTCTGATGCGCCCTGCTTATCGCTGCCTGCACATCCATAGCCGCTATATCAATATTTTTATTCAGGTCAAATACCAGCGTAACCGTTGTCAGCCCCATACTGCTGGAACTGCTCATGGATTTTATTCCTTCGATATCAGCAAACTGCTTCTCCAGCGGACTGGCGACGTTACTCGCCATGACTTCTGGACTTGCTCCAGACATTGAAGCAGTCACGTTGATAACTGGAAATTCTATTGAAGGTAAAAAACTTACTGCAATAAGTTTATAAGCAATAATACCGAATATAAAAATACCCAGCATTATCAATACCGCCATTTTAGGTCTCTTGATAAATAATTCACTCAATCTCATGGTTCAGCCTTATTTCTGCTCTTTGCCGGTTACAACTTTAACCTGAGCACTAGGATAAAGCTTGAAAACACCGCTTACCACCACCTGCTGATCTTTCTCAATTCCTGAAAGAATTGTCAACTCATTATTATCCAGTTCCCAGCCAACCTTTACCTCCTGCAATTGTGCTTTATTATCCTTGATAATATAGACCATGCTTTTACCACCCCGCCCATTTATCACGGCCCGCTCAGGAATTACGATCACACCGGGTTTTCTGGTAAGAATAAGTTTTACTTCCACAAATTCACCTGGCCAGAATTCATTTTTTGCATTATCAAGTTCCGCCTGTAATTCAAACATGCCGGTTCCGGTGTCTATCAGATTACCAACATAATCCACTTTCCCTTCCAGTTTCAACCCGGAAAATTCGGAACTGGTTACTACCACCTCCAACTTCTGCTTTTCATAATAACTGCGCACATCACGCAATACTGCTGCCGGCAGTGAAAAAAGTATTTTAAGCCGGTTAATCTCGCTCAAGCTTATCAGCACATCCTTATATGCCGATATCAGATTTCCTTCATTAATTTTTTTTCTGCCAACTACACCTGTTATCGGAGCAGTGATGCTACAGTAATCCAAATTTTGTTTTGCCTGATCCAGTTCGGCACGCGCCGCCGCCACACTCGCCGTCGCTTCCTCGGCTGCCGCCGCTTCCTGATCCATCTTTTCTTTGGCTATTACCGATTTCTGATAGAGCTTACTGGAAATTCCCGCAACTTCCTTGCTGTCTTTCTCTCCAGCCAGTTCCCGCTCCAAATTAGCCTGTGCCGAACGGACTGCCAGTTTGTATGGAACAGTATCTATTTCAAATAACAATTGCCCCTTTTCAACTTCAGCACCGTCACTGCATAGAATTCGTTCGAGTCTGCCATCTATTCTGGATTTGATATCAATAACTGAAAATGCCTCCAGATGCCCCATACCCTTGAGGTATACCGGTACCGTTTTTGATACCGCCGTCACAGTCTGCACCGGCATTATCGGCCCTTCTGCTGCTCTTATGCTAAAACTAACTGAAATCTGAACTATTATTACTACAGATACCAACACAGATACAGCTTTAAGCTTATAGCTGCTCATCTCAGCTCCTGAAATATTGAACTATTAAGAATTTACACTTCACACCATATTTTTATTACATCATATTTATATTTTATGTCAATTTTTATTTTCATATTACAATATATTACATCCCGCTCTTTAATAATATTAAATCAAAAAAACTCGCACTTGTATCTGTATATACAAATGCGATTTATTTATTTACTGAATATGTACGGGAAATTATAACCTACAATACCGGTAACAACTCCCTGATAACACGCAATACCTCCCGCATATCAGCATCAGTTCCAATACTTATACGCAGAAAATCATCTAGCCGCGGTGCATTCCAGTAACGTACCAGAATCTTCCGATCCTTGAGAGCCTGATATAATTTCCCGGCAATCCCTGCTTCAAACTGCACCAGCACAAAATTAGCCGCAGAAGGAAATACCATTTTAGCATCTACAGCTATCTCTTTGCTGAACCATTCACGAGTAGCAATTATTTTTTCACAATTCTGATGCAGCCACTGCTGATCCTTGAGAGCCGCCGCTGCTGCCGCCTGCGCCAGCAGCCCTGAATTATAATAATCACGAACCTTATGCAGCTGCTGAGTAACCGCTGTATCAGCAATACCGATTCCAGCACGTAACCCTGCAAGACTATAACTTTTAGATAAAGTCTTTACAATCATAAGATTTTTATAATCAGCGAGTAGAGATATTGCCGAATTCTGATTTCGGTCAAAATCCGCATACGCCTCATCAATAACGACCAGCGCCCCGTCAGCAGCATCCAGAATTTTTCGAATATCCTGAAGCGGATAGGCAATACTGCTGGGAGCTCCGGGATTAGGGAAAAATACCACTTTAGCCCCGCCGAAATCAGGTAATTCCGGGAGAGAATAATCTTCCGGAAAAGGAATTTCAATGCATTCTCCACCTTGAACATTTACCAGAGTCTTATAGAATGAAAATGTCGGGGTAAATGTAAAAACCTTATCCCCCTCACTGACACATGACTGACAGATAATACGCAGCATCTCATCAGAGCTGTTGGTCAGCATGATCTTCTCGGCGTCTACCCCGTACAGCTCCGCAGCCGCCTGTCGTACCTGAATACTTGAACTCTCCGGATATAAATTTAACGAAGCTATTGTATCCTCAATCGCTTTGCGTACCGCCGGTGAAGCCGGATAAGGGTTTTCATTGGCATTTAAAATTATAAAGCCCTCACCTTTAGCCTTTTCCCCCGGAATATATGAAGACATTTTCTCCACTGATTCTCTGATAAATGACATGATATTATACTCGCAATCCAATAAATTAAATTAGAAATAATTGACTATTATCTATGAAAACTGTACCCTATACATTATTATAAGTTTCTGTTGATGATTTTAAATATATTATTTAACATAATAATCAATATTTACAATAATCCTGGATCAATAACATGTCAAACATTATCTGTCCTCATTGCGGTGCTACCCAGCTCAGAAGTGGCTTACACTTGGGAGAAAATATCCGCTGTGAAATATGTCAGAAGTGGTTTATCAATGAATCCCAGATAGACATGGAACAGAATAATTCCATTGAAGAAGAGGTTGTTCTGGAAGACTCCTCTGTAACTGGGCAGCGCCTGCTCAAAGAGGTGAGAGAAGTACTCGATAAAATCCCGGTTATTGATAAATATCACCCCGGAAAAGTCATCGGTAAAGGCGGAATGGGTACCGTACTTCATGTATTTGACCAATATATCCGGCGTGAAGTTGCTATCAAAATCATGCAGGATTCATTTGGAGATGAAGAAAAAGCCCGCTTTCTTGAAGAAGCTCAGATTACCGGTCAGCTGGAACACCCTAATATTGTACCGGTACATGATCTGGGGTTTACCCCTGACGGCAAATTATTTTTTCTCATGAAACTGGTGAAGGGACGCAGTCTCGAAGAAGTTCTTGATGCCATACGTGCCGATGATGGCGCAACCCGTTCTTCATACCCTTTACCCAGACTGCTGCAGGTACTCGAAAATGTCTGCAGTGCCGTAGCCTACGCACATTCCAGAGGCGTAATTCACCGCGATCTCAAACCGGCAAATATCATGCTTGGAGATTTCGGGGAAGTTCTGGTCATGGACTGGGGACTTGCTAAATCCGGAAATGTCAAGAACCGCCGTTCTCCTGTAGATTATCATCATGAAATGAATAACCCGCTGATAGGTAGAGGCAATTATAAGGCAAATATGCGGGCGGCGATGAATGATATCAAAGAGGTAAACCTCTCTGAAGCGGTCAATATCATGCGTAAAGATTCCAATATCTGGGGCACACGCCGCGGGACTGTCGCCGGAACCCCGGCATATATGTCACCGGAACAGGCTCGAGGAGATATGAATCAGCTTGACGAACGCAGCGATATTTACTCACTTGGAGCCATTCTCTATGAGATTCTCACCGGTACTCCTCCGGTACTCGGTTCCAAAGAATTTGAAATAGTTGATGCGGTAATTGCCGGTAACATTCAACCACCTTCAAGCCGGGCCCCAAAGCGTAATATCCCATCTGAATTATCTCGCATTACGATGCGGGCTCTGGCAACAGCGGCTGACGAGCGTTACCAGAGTGTCATTGATTTTCAGCATGATCTGAGAAATTTTCTTGAAGGTCTGACCGTATTCAAACGTGAAGAGAACTTCTGGAAGACTGTTTTCCGCCTCACAAGACAGCATACTTTTACCAGCATCATAATTATACTCTCTCTGCTGGCTCTTATTTTCGGTGTTTTTCTGGGAATTTTCTCCCGCAACAATCTCGAATCAAAAATCAAATTCCAGAAAGACCGGCTTGAGCAGCAGGTTGAAAATAACAAACTCCGCGCCAAGCAGTGCCTGACCGCGGCCAACGCATATATCGAAAATGCCGAGCTTCCAAGTGCAAAAATGCTACTGGATATAGCTCTTGAATTCAGTCCAAAATTACGTGACGCCAGGTTTCTTAGAGCGGAAATTCTTTATTCACAGCAGAAATACGGCGAAGCTCTCAAAGATCTTGAATATATAATCATGGATAATCCGTCAGATATCGAAGCCACAGAAAAAATTGCCCAGTGCAAGAAAGCGATCAAGGTTATCCAGAAAGAAAATATTCTTAATTTCAATACCGACACGCTGCCGGATCTTGAAAATTAAGTCTTTAATATAAATTCCTTGCAGATTATATTAAATTTATACATTATTAAATTTCTTACATATTCAAATTGTTTTATATATTTTAACTATAGAAAGGTATAAAATGCACGAAATTCTTGGCATTCCCGATCTCTGGGCATCCATGTCTATTATACTCTCAATTCTCGCGACTATCTTCTGCGCTATCTACGGAATAATCGGCTGGAATAAGGGAACAGCACCAGAACCTAAAGAAGAAATCAAACAATGGGTCAAAGACGAAGATGAAATAGAAGACGAATTTTAATTATCATAAATAATATTTAATAAAAGGTTCAAAAATGACATTTTTAATTACTCTTGTAGCCATCTATTTATTTGCAGTAGGTTATCTTGGATACCGCGGCTGGAAGGGTACAAAGACAGCGGCCGATTATCTGATCGCCGGAGGAAACACCCATCCCGTGGTTATGGCACTCAGCTATGGAGCAACTTTTATTTCCACTTCGGCTATTATCGGTTTTGGCGGTGCTGCTGCTATCTTCGGTATAGGATTACAATGGCTTAATTTTCTGAATATCTTCGTCGGTATTCTGATTGCCTTTATATTCTTCGGTTCCAGAACCCGCGCCATAGGTCATCACCTTCAGGCACACACCTTCCCGGAACTGATTGGTAAACGCTTTAAATCCAGAGGGCTGCAGGTATTTGCCGGTTTTGTTATTCTGATCTTCATGCCGGTATATACCGGTGCCGTACTTATGGGCGCTACTTATATTATAAGTTCAAAACTCGCTATATCCTATGAAGTCGCGCTTTTTTTCTTTTCGGTTATAGTCGCAATCTATGTCATTATGGGCGGTTTAAAAGGCGTCATGTACTCAGATGCCATGCAGGGCGGTCTGATGTTCTTCGGACTTCTGCTGCTGCTCTGGCTCACTTATTCCAAACTCGGTGGCGTTATAAATGCACATGAGCGACTTACCGCCATGGCACCTCTGGCTATCAAAGCCTTTGGTAAAGCGGGTCACAACGGCTGGACTGCGATGCCGAGTTTCGGCTCTAAATTCTGGTGGATTATGGTAAGCCAGATCATTCTAGGAGTCGGTATAGGCGTACTGGTACAGCCACAGCTTACCGTCAGATTTATGACTGTTAAAAGTAAAAAAGAACTCAACCGGGCAGTATTTATCGGAGCCGTATTTATTTTTATTGCCGTCGGTGTTTCAGATATGGTAGGACCTCTATCCAATGTGTTTTTTATGGAAGTTGTTCCAAACGGGGCTACAGAAGCAATCGGAAAAATTTCCATCGCCGCCGCTGACGGCAAGACCGGACAGATTATCCCGCTATTCATGGCTAAATTTATGCCTGGCTGGCTTTCGGATATCTTCTTTGTAACCCTGCTTGCAGCCGCAATGAGCACTGTAAGCAGTCAGTTCCACGCTATGGGTACTGCCGCCAGCCGAGACATTTACGAAGTCATCTCCCCTTCAAAGAGTGAAAAAGGCTCTATAATTTCCACCCGAGTAGGTATATTTCTTACCTTTGTCTGGAGTGTGACACTCGCAGAAGCTCTTCCCGGTTTATTTTCAACTAAGGGTGAAGCTATCATCGCCAGAGGCACAGCCGTATTTTTCGGCCTCTGCGCAGCTGCATTTCTTCCACTCTTTATCGGCGGTCTATACACCCGTCTGATTACAAAAGCCGGTGCACTCTGGGGCTGCGGCTGTGGTTTTATTGCCAGCGCCTTCTGGCTGGTATTTGTAAAAGATAAAGAAGCACAGATATTCGGCCTCTGCAAAATGCTAACCGGCAAAGAGTCACTTGCCGCCGACATTCAGGTATACATGCCTTCATGGGTCATTGTCGGAGAAGTCGACCCCATTGTGGTAGCTTTACCGCTATCAATCATAATTACAATTATAGTAAGCATCTTCACTAAAAATTTCGACAAACAGCATCTTGATGATTGTTTTGAAGCTTATAATCACTGAATAACCCGGGCTGATTATAATCAGCCCTTTTTTTATAAAGGATAATATCATGAGTTTAAACAATGCCCAGAAATTCATAAATGAAGCCAGAAATAACTCTGATCTTCGCACCAAACTTAATACTGCCCCGGATAACACTACCCGTGAAGAGATCCTTCATGAATTAAACATGGTTTTTAATTATGCAGAATTTGAAGACGCTTATAATAATATGCTTGGCAACTGCCAGTTTGAAGAGCAGGCTGATGATTTAAAAAACTTCAAATTATGGTGGGATTTCCTGCTGCACTATTAATTATTTTATTGAACTTTTTATTACTAAGCTAATTCATACATATTCATTTATTAATTATGATTTAGCTTATTCCATTATTCCGTTATACAATCTACATTCAATTGAATCATAAAATTTATCTGCAATTTCTGCAACTTCTTCAGGTGTATTACCCCTTATATTCAAATAACTCTTATTATTATTATGTACAGTACCCGTATATCGTAAATAATATGATTTAGTATCGGTTGTAATAGTCACCGCTCCAAATTTTTTAGGATTAAATCCTTTAATTTCACTTACGATAACATTAAGAATACCAATATGCGTATTTGACTCCAATTCCGTTATTAACGCTCCTGCTGGCAAAGTTATATTAGGATTAACTTTAGTTTTAGCATATGATACCGCATAAGAACCTGCAATTGCATTATACTGCTCACTTTTTGCCAAAGTACTTTTTATTTCAGGCTCATTCAATTTTTTTTGCCGTGCCCGCTCCTCATATCGCTGTTCGATCTGATCCAGACTATACTCTAACTCCTCTAACAAAGATTTTACTTCTCTATATATATCCTTATCCCCCCCTATCGCAATACGCCATCTGGCTTTATCAAGTGCCGTTACTTTCTTATGCATCGCTTTAAGTTTTATCAGCAAGCCCCCACCTTTCCCTTTAGCAAAACCTATTATAACTGCACCTTCAAGTTTACCAAGATAGTTTATACCAACCTGCTGAGCTATTATTCTAAGACGCTGATCCTCAAACAACTGTTCCACAACTTCTGGAATATTCCCATATTTGTCTCGAGCAAAATCAATCGTTTCAGCCAACTCCTCTTCGTTGATTACAGCCGAAAGTTTTCTGTAAAAATCCACTCTTTGCGTATCAGAAGCTATATATTCTGTCGGTATATAAGCAATACTTCCCAACTCTAGTTCCACTGGCTCAATATCATCATGCTTTTCGCCTTTAAGCTCAGCTACAGATTTTTCAAGTAACCGGCAATACAATTCAAAACCAATTAAATGTATATGTCCTGATTGTTCAGAGCCCAGAATATTACCAGCTCCTCTTATCTCCAGATCCCGCATCGCCAGCCTAAATCCTGAGCCTAATTCTGAATATTCCTGAAGCGCCTGCAAACGTTTCTGCGCTACAGGATTGATCGGCCTTTTAGCAGGAATCAAAAAATATGCATATGCCTTATTTCTATATCTTCCTACACGACCACGTAACTGATGCAATTCACCCAGTCCGAAATGATCCGCATTATTCACAAACAGGGTATTTACTGACGGAATATCAACTCCCGATTCTATAATTGTAGTACATACCAGAACATCTATTTTTTTATGTAAAAACTGATCCATTACATAATACAGCTGTTTCTCTGACATCTGACCATGCCCGACACCAAAACGAGCCTCCGGAATCAGCTCTCCAAGTTCTCTGGCTATCTTATTTATATTACCGACTCTGTTGTGCAGAAAAAATACCTGCCCGCCACGTGATATTTCGCGTAATACTGCCCGCCTAATAATCTCCGGATTATACTGGATTACCTCGGTTCTTATTGCCTGACGCTCGGTAGGCGCTGTTGTCAGACTCGATATATCACGCAGACCAAGCATAGCCATATTCAAGGTTCGCGGTATAGGGGTTGCACTCATGCTCAATACATCCACACTCACCCGCATCTCTTTCAGACGTTCTTTCTGCTCTACTCCAAAACGCTGTTCTTCATCAATAATGACAAGCCCCAAATCCCTAAAATTAACATCCTGTGAAAGAATTCTATGTGTACCAATTATAATATCAATACGACCTAGTTTCAGATCTTCCAGAATTTCCTTGGTTTCAATAGTAGTTCTAAATCGTGACAGACAGGCTACGCTAACCGGATAATCCGCCATTCTCTCTTTGAATGATCGCGCATGCTGTTCTGCCAGAATTGTTGTCGGTACCAATACGGCAACCTGTTTGTTATTATTAACCACTTTAAAAGCCGCACGCATAGCCACTTCAGTCTTACCAAAACCAACATCGCCACACAGCAGACGATCCATAGGGCGCGGACGCTGCTGATCCTGCTTTATTTCCATAATGGCAGCCAGCTGATCCGGCGTCTCTGCATACACAAATGCATTATCAAACTCTAATTCCATATCATCAGGCTGCGAAAACGCAATCCCCGGCAAAGACTCTCTCGCAGCTTGAAGGCGTAATAAATCAGACGCTATGCTTTTAGTAGCAGCTTCCGCTGCATTCTTTTTTTTCTGCCAGCTTGAACTTCCCAGTTTTGATAAATTCGGCCTGCCACCACCACCGCCGATATATCTTTGAACTAGATCAACATGTGACATCGGCACATAAACGCGGGCATCTTCAGCAAAACGCAGACTTAAATAATCAGCTTGCGTTCCATTATTATCGATCGTCTCCACACCATCATAAACCGCAATACCATGGCTTAAGTGCACAACATAATCACCCGGCCGTAAATCAGTAAAACTCGCTATCGGAGCACTTGCTGTTTTTTTACGAACAACTCTGCGTAATTGTCTGCGTCCCAGTATCTGTTGATCGCTGGTTATCACCAGACCTTGTTTTTTAACATAAAACCCCTTAGTTACTGTCCCCAGCCTAAGTATTATTTTATTTGCCAGACCACGTCCTTTTTCCAGAAGAAGCTCACTAAGTCTTGCCTGCTCAGCAGTATTATTACAGTATACTGTTATTTTATTGCCTGTTTCCACCAGATCTAACAACTCTTCAAATGCATGCTCAAATCCACCGCCAAGCCTTTCTAACGACTCAATTTCCAGATCAAATTCACTTATTTTTCGTTTCTCATCTATTACTGAAAAATATTCATGTTTCCCTATTTCCGAAATCATTATCAACGATCTGGAACAAAGTTCAGCGACCAACGCTTCTATACCGAATACACCTTGTTTATTTGTAAATCCTGAATGATATAAGTTCCCATCATACTCTATTTTTTGTGGATGCACCGCTATAACAAGCATATTATTTTGCAAATAATCATTAACGGAATAATGTCGCTTACCGGTATAGGCTTTATTAAATGAATCCATATTGATATCAATAAGTACCACCCGTTCAGCCACCGGTTTTTCACTGCGCTGAGTCCCGGCATCATAATAACGTACTGTATCTATCTCATCACCGAAAAATTCAATTCGCACTGGCTTATCGGCGAAAAGAGGAAATACATCCACAATTCCACCGCGCCGTGAAAACTGCCCCGGCAATTCAACATCATCCACTTGCACAAATCCGGCATCAACCAGTCTTCCCAATAACCCTTCTGGCGCTATAGTCATTCCGGCAGTAATATCAAACTCACCCGCATGCAGATATTCCGGCGGTAATACTGGTTGCAATAACGCCGCAGCACACAACACAATTATATCATTATTATTCCTGGCAATAGCCTGCAACGCCCCTACTCGCTGCTGTGCAAGATCAATATCAAAATTTTCTGCCTTCTCAGGCAGTATATCCCAGGGAGGAAATATATATGCTGCACCACCAAATGTGGATATATCAGATACCAGATCCTCCGCATCCTCAGGTTCCGCAACTACCGCTACAACCGCCCCTGAATTACGCTGCTGTAATTCCAGTAATAATAATGCCAGAGAACTGCCATAAACTCTCTGCAATTCCACATGACCAATTGCTAATGCCTGAATTATATCATCTGACTGTTGAAAAATATGCTCTGTATTCATAATTGACTATTGTAAAGAATTATGGACAATACACAATAATATTTGAAAGGTTTAATCATGGCTGAGATCATTCTTGTTACAGGCGGCTGCCGTAGTGGTAAAAGTAATTATGCTGAACGGAAAGCTTGTGAAATATCCGGTAATAAGTTATATATTGCCACTGCTCCGGTTCTCGACTCTGAAATGGCTGAACGTGTTGCAAAACACCGTGAAAACCGCAAACATGCAGGTTGGATTACCATTGAAGAAGAGACAGATCTCTGCTCGGTATTTCAGAATAATTCTGATTTTGACATTTTCCTGGTCGATTGCCTTACACTTTGGATAAATAACATGATGTTTCACTGTGAAAAGACTAATCACCCGATTAATGAAGAATACATAAGTAAAAAAATTCATGAAATACTGAGGGTATTAACTACAATTTCCGGTCGCATTATCTTTGTTATCAATGAGGTCGGCATGGGAGTTGTCCCGGAAAATCATCTTGCCAGACTCTTCAGAGATTTATCCGGACGTTGTGCTCAGATTATTGCGCAAAACGCAACTGAAGTTATATTAATGAGTTGCGGCTTACCTTTAAAATTAAAGTAATCTTATGAAATGCCTATAAAACCCTTGCGCTTCATTTTATTATTAAGTAATATTATTATATATAATTTACACGGGATTTTTTAGTGCTATTATTACCAATAATAAAATTCTGTTGTTTTTTCTAGGAGATTGTCTTGAAATACGCGTTAATAAGTGATGTCCATGCCAACCTAGAAGCACTGACAGCAGTCCTTGAAAAAATTGAATCCCTAAATATTTCGCATATACTCTGTTTGGGTGATGCTATTGGTTATGGTGCCAATCCTGAAGAATGCGCACAACTTATTCAGCAAAAATGCGATATCTGCCTAATGGGAAATCACGAAGCTGCTGTTGTAGGCAATCTTGATATAAGTTACTTTACTCAATATGCCAAAGATGCTGCGTTATGGACGAGAAATAATATTTCTGAACAGACACTCAACTGGGCAAGTAATCTTCCACTCATGAGTACTATTCATAATTTTACTTTGATTCATGGGTCCTTATACCAGCCGGAAATGTTCAACTACGTCCAGACTATTGCCGATGCTGAATACAATTTTACTGTTATGGATACACGCATACTTTTTCTCGGTCACAGCCACCAGCCTCTGGCTTTCTTCAATACAGATCCTATGACCTATACTTTGGGACCTGAAATAGAACTGGATAATTCAGATAAAATTATAGTAAATATTGGTTCTGTCGGTCAGCCCCGTGATGAAAATCCTTTATCCTGTTTTGCGGTTTATGATTCTGAAGAAAATATAGTCGAATTAATACGAGTACCTTATGACTATAAAAAAACAGCTCAAAAAATAATTGCTGCCGGACTTCCCGAAGCTTTAGCTATACGCTTATCTATTGGACGCTAATTTCTCAATTCGCTCATGCAGCTCCAGCCATTCCATCTCTGCTATTTCTTTTTTATCCTGTAGCTGTTGTATCTTTTCTCCATATTCAGCCGCTTCCTGCCAATTTTCCGTAGAATGAAGCTGATCCGCTATTTTTTTAATTTCAGTTTCAAATTTTTCTATCTGCCGCTCAAGCATTGATATCTTTTTTTCTGCCTCAAAACGCTCACGACCATTACTTTTTCCCGCATCCTCAATACTGGATTTTTCCACATTATTTCTTATATCAGGGCTGCCTGCAGCCGTCAGCTCCATCTCGAAACCAAGGCTCTCAACGTATTCTTTATAACTGCCCGGATAGCGTTTTAATACACCGTTATTAATTTCAACTACCCCTGTAGCAACCTTTTCAATAAAGCTGCGCTGGTGGCTGACAAAAATTACTGTTCCATTATATTTATTTAAAGCTTGAGCCAGAGCATCTGAAGTCTCTACATCAAGGTGATTTGAAGGTTCATCAAGAATAAGCACATTGGCACCTGAAAGAAACAAGGCCGCCAGTGACAGTCTTGCCCGTTCACCTCCGCTGAGAACTTTTATCTGTTTATCGATATCATCTCCGGTAAATATAAAACCAGCAGCGATATCCAATACTCGCTTATCATTACCGGTCCCTTCTGCCTTAGATAATAAATAATCCCTGATACTGAGCTGTTCAGGTAAAGCCGAATATATATGCTGAGCGTATACCCCAAAACTAACACCATAACCCCATTTTATCTGTCCGCCAAGATTTGGAATTACTTCCGTTATTGTTTTTATAAATGTTGTTTTACCCTGGCCATTGTCACCACAAACAGCTATTTTCTCACCGGGTTCGATTTCCAAATTTATTTTACCGGCTAATTTTAAATCATCATATCCTATAGCCAGATTTATTATTTCTAAAACCGTTTTACGCTGCAAATCAACATTGGGTAACTTGATTTTTGCCAGTGCGGCATGCGATTCAATATCAGCAAGCTCAATTCTATCAAGTTGTTTTTGTTTACTTTTTGCCTGAGAAGCAGTATTTGCCCCGGCTTTATTTTTATTGATAAAAGTTTGCAATTGCCGCATTTTTGCCTGTTTTGCCGTATTTGACCGTTTATCATGTTCTATCTGTTCTTTTCTTTTTTCCAGAAATTCATTTACCCGGCACGGCATAGTAATAAGTTTTCCTCGCGCAAGTTCCATGGTATGCGGACATGTTGCTTCCAGAAATGACCTATCATGCGAAATTATCAATGCCCCTCCCTGAAAATTCTGTAAAAAATTCTCCAGCAATAATTGCGTTCTAAGATCAAGAAAATTTGTCGGTTCATCAAGAATTAAAAAATTTGGCTCATGCAGCATTAAGGCTGCAAGCTTCAAACGTGTTCGCCAACCTCCAGATAATTCTGAAATATCAGTACTTAATGTCTCCGGACCAATTAAAAATTTATTAGCCATCTGCGCACATTTCCAATCAGGCATGCCGGAATCACGCATTAAAAACTCAAGCGCGGATTCATCAGTTTCAAAATCATCATGCTGTTTCAGATACCCCAGCCGTAAGCTCTTATGCCTGAACACCTGACCGAAATCTGAGGTTTCATCACCGATAAGCAAGCGGCATAAAGTTGATTTACCAACTCCATTTCTGCCTATAAAGCCTATATTTTTATCGTCAGTAAATGACATATTGACCTGCTCCAGAAGTACCTTACCTCCCAGAGTCAACTCAAGATCCCGTAGCTCAATTACTAATCCCATTTACTTCTATTCCCTTATTTCTGGATTTTAAAATACTTTGCTTTATTACCGTATATCTATTTATCAAATATTGTTTACTCAAATATCGATAAATATTATTTTATACAAAATGGGTACACTATAAAGTGTACCCATTAAGAATTTTATTATTATACTTCAATTATGCCTGAAAGTTTACAAGCTTCTCAAAAGAATCTGCCTTCAGAGCAGCACCACCGACCAACGCACCGTCAACATCAGGGCAGCTCATCAGCTCTTTAACATTATCAGGTTTTACTGAACCACCGTATTGAATACGAAGGCCATCGGCAACTTCCTGACTGAACATATCAGCAACCACTGAACGGATAAAGGCATGAACTTCCTGTGCCTGTTCTGGAGTCGCTACCTTACCGGTACCAATAGCCCATACTGGCTCATAAGCAATAACGATATTCTTCATATCTTCAGTACTTAGACCTTCCAGTCCGCCGATTGTCTGAGTCTTTACAACATCATTAGTAGTACCGTTTTCACGCTGTTCGAGAAGTTCTCCGACACATACAATTACCTGTAGTCCCGCAGCAAGGGCAGCTTTAGCTTTTTTATTGACAGTTTCATCAGTTTCGCCAAAGAACTGACGACGTTCAGAGTGACCGACAATTACAAAAGAACAGCCTGCATCCTTAATCATTGATGGTGCTACTTCGCCGGTGAAAGCACCTGATTCCTCCCAATAGCAGTCTTCTGCACCACTCTTGATAACTGTACCGCTACAAGCCTGAGACAAAGCAGACAGACAGGTAAAAGGAGCGCCAATACCAATCTCAACATCATTAATACCAGCAATACTTCCTTTAAGTTCTTCAACAAAAGCTACAGCTTCAGCTATTGTCTTATTGAGTTTCCAGTTACCACAGATATAAGGTGTACGCATCATTCTCTCCTAATTCAATAAAAATTGTATGGTTAATACTACCAAAACGAATATTTTTTTAGCGAATTATTATTATATATATACTTTTTCGTTTGTCCAGATTCTAACCTAAAATCAGTAAAATTTTTACAAAAAAAGAAGGAAAGTAATTGACAACATCTACTAAAAACGTATACTGATATCTCGCTTAAATTAGAGCGGGGAGATTCCCGAGCGGCCAAAGGGGACAGACTGTAAATCTGTTGACTACGTCTTCGAAAGTTCGAATCTTTCTCTCCCCACCAATCAACCTTTAACATTAAATGTTAAAGGTTTTTTTATTGCTTAATTTAAAATATAACACCGTCTTGCCAAATATTTATATCAGCAGCCCCTCTCTTTACTCCCCAGACGATTTCATTTATCCAATGTTTTAATTATTAATACTTAACGTCCCTACAATATAATTATCATAGCAACAATTCTTGCTTTTAAATCATTTTCCTATAATAATATTTATTATTACCTACACAAAATTGTTATTTCATTCATTTCAGTTATATTAAAATACTAAAATGTATTATTATTATAAATTTTATCCGCTATTTTCTATTACCATGTCTATTTTTGTTTACGTAACAATATATATTATCGCTTTAATACATTATATAGATAAAATTTTTAATTAATAATTATTTTTTAAACTTAAAATTTCAAAATATAATAAACTGGCATAGAGATTGATAATTATAATTCGATTTGTAGAACAAACATACAGGCCTGTGATTTTTGTTCAAATGTCCTTTTATAATTAACAACAAAAATATGTAACTAGGAGATTATCATCATGAAATTAACAAAACTTGTAGTAAACCTGGCTGTAGCTGCGGCTCTACTACTCGGCCTGAACACAGTTGGAAAGGCTGCCGATCCTGAACCAATCAAAATCGGTATTCTGCACTCACTCACAGGTACTATGGCTATTTCTGAAACTTCACTCAAAGATGTAGTAAATATGGCCATTGAAGAGATTAATGCCAGTGGTGGTGTACTCGGCCGACCACTTGAAGCTGTTATCAAGGATCCCGCATCCAACTGGGACTTGTTCGCAGAAAAAGCCAAAGAATTACTGCAGAAAGACAAAGTTGCTGTAACCTTTGGTTGCTGGACCTCTGTAAGCCGTAAATCAGTTCTTCCTGTTTTTGAAGCGAACAAAGGCTTACTTTTTTACCCTGTACAGTATGAAGGTGTTGAACAGAGTCCATATATCTACTACACTGGAGCCTGCCCAAACCAGCAGCTACTGCCTGCAGCTGATTTTATGCTCAGCGAAGATGGCGGTTCCAAGGAAAAATTCTATCTTCTAGGTACCGATTATGTCTTCCCACGCACAGCAAATAAAGTTCTCAAACTTTACCTGAATAAATGCGGTATCCCTGATGCGAATATCAAGGAAGTCTACACCCCATTCGGACATGCAGATTATCAGACTATCGTTGCTGATATTAAGAAATTCTCAAAAGATGGTGATGCCTGTGTTCTTTCAACCATAAATGGTGATTCAAATGTTCCATTCTATAAAGAATTTGCCAACCAGGGTCTGACCGCAGAAGAATGTCCAATTATGGCTTTTTCCGTTGCTGAAGATGAACTCCGCGCCATGGAAACTGAATTTCTGGTAGGTCACCTTGCCGCCTGGAATTACTTCCAGTCTATTGAAAGTCCTGAAAACATGAAATTTGTCAAAGCATTCAAAGAATACTGCGTCAAGAATAATCTCCCAGGTGGCGAAAACCGCGTAACTGATGACCCCATTGAAGCCGCATACTTTGGTGTCTACGCTTGGAAACAGGCTGTAGAAAAAGCAGGAACTACTGAAGTTGAAGCTGTCAAGAAAGCGCTCAATGGCCTAAAATTTGATGCCCCAGGCTGTCCAAAAGAGATTGATCCTGAAAATCATCATACTATGAAGCCAGTTCTCATCGGTGAAATACAGGCAAATGGCCAGTTTGATGTAATTTGGAAAACAGACGGTCTGGTTAAACCTGATCCATATTACCTGATTGGTAAACCTGCAAAATAATAAACGTTACCAATTATTATAATTCTTATTTTTCGCTTATCTCAAAACATATTTGAGATAAGCGAAAATTTCCAGAAGGTGAACAAATAATGTTATCTAGAACTCTTCATAAATTATATTCTGCAAGCTTAATTATTTTAGCCATTGTTATAATAACATCTACAATAATAACACCAGCGAAAGCAGCAGATGAACCGCAAAAATGGAATAATATTGAAGATTATTTCCTTCTGCTTAAAAATACAAATAATAAGAATAAACGTTTTAAATTATATAATGAAGTTGTAAAAAAGAAACTGACCTCATATGCCGATGCGCTTGACGCTTATAAAAGAGGTGTACTGGCGCTTTATGACGGGACACTGGTAATATATGAAAACTCACTCAGCAATTCCGGAGAAAAGGTTTATCCGCTGATATACGCCAAGTCAGGCGAAAAAGTTCTAGGATCCGATGGCAACCAGGTGTTGATGAATGCATATACCGATATGCTTAAGGCCAAAAGACCAGACCGCAAAATAATCAGTGAAACTATCAAAGCTTTAAATCTTAGAAATGAAGATGATATTAAACGGCGTGAAGCCATTCTCGCAGCTGCTGAAAGAATTGATTCTGCAGCACTACCAACATTATATGAATTACAAACTGAAGATTCAGTAAATACAGATTATATAAAAGAAGCTATTGCAATTATTGAACTAAATACTTCAACAGATAAAGACATTCTATTAAAAGCTATTAATTCGCTTGCTGAAACTGGTACAATTCACGCACAAGTTATACTTAGTGATTATCTTAAAGGGCATAAAGATAGTGCTAAAGATATTCAAACGGCAATAAAAACCGCAAAATCGAGTATCAGCTGGAAGCAGACAATAATCCGATTTATCAGAAATACTTTTGCCGGTTTATCTCTCGGCAGCATTCTTATCTTACTGGCACTAGGTCTTTCTGTAATTTTCGGTCTTATGGGCGTAATTAACATGGCCCACGGCGAATTTATGATGCTTGGCGCCTTTACAACTTATGTCGTCTGTGAAATTTTCAAAAAATATATGCCCCCCCAATGGTTTGACTATTATTTTATATTTGCAATCCCTTCTGCATTCATTGTTTCAGCCTTGGTCGGATATCTATGCGAACTTATAATTATAAAAAAACTATATGGTAGACCATACGAAACAATTCTGGCAACCTGGGGATTATCACTGGTTCTTATACAAACCGTAAGAATACTTTTCGGTGATACACTTTCCTTAACCCCCCCCTCCTGGCTATCCGGTGGATGGGAAGTAACTCCTGATTTAATTTTACCAATTAATAGAATTTTTATTATTTTATTTTCAACAACCTGTGTATTTTTATTCTATTTATTAATTCAAAAAACAAAACTCGGATTACTTGTACGAGCAACAACACAAGATCGTCCAACTGCGGATAGTTGTGGAGTTCCAGTTAGACAAATTGATGGTCTTACATTTGCAATAGGATCAGGACTTGCAGGTTTAGCTGGATGTGCTGTTCCTTTATTTGATAAAATCAATCCAAGTATGGGACAAAGTTATATTGTAGATAGCTTTATGGTTGTTGTTCTTGGTGGAGTAGGAAAACTAGCAGGTATAGTTTTAGGAGGTTTAGGATTAGGTTTTGTAAGCAAATATCTAGAACCTATAAGTGGAGCTGTTTATGGGAAAGTAATTGTTTTAATGTTAATTGTAATGTTTTTACAATGGCGCCCATCAGGATTATTTCCTGCTAGAGGACGTAGTATTGATGATTAATAATTAATCCTAATTCTATTTAAGAATAATATAAATTGGAGCAATAATGACCGGCATAGAAAAATTATATTTACCAGAAGAAGAATTAGTAGCGCCAGAAATCAAATCGCTAAGATTATGGAGTAAGATTGCTGCTATTTTTATTTTATTCTTTCTTATTCCTGTTTTAGGAAATTTCGGAATTATGGAAGATCCATTTATTAATAGGCTAGGAAGATATTTATGTTTTGCAATTTGTGCAATTGGTATAGATTTAGCATGGGGGTATACTGGTATTCTTGGATTATGTCAAGCTATGTTTTTTACCCTAGGTGGTTATGCAATGGCAATGCATTTAAGTTTACCTGAAGGTGGTGGAGATGTCAGATTAGAATATCACAACATACCACAATTCTTCTTTTTTAATAATGTTGACGTTCTACCAAAATTTTGGCAACCATTTTCATCATTACCATTTTCTTTTATTGCTTGTCTTATTATTCCAACCTTAATTGCTTTATGTTTTGGTTTTTTTATTTTTAGAAGTAAAGTTAAAGGCGTTTATTTCACTATAATTACTCAAGCTATTGCTTGGGGGGCTTATTTAATTTTTTGCAGAAATGAATTACTTCTAGGAGGAACAAATGGCCTAACTAATTTTTATAAAGGACTTAATCAATCTCCTAATTGGATTATTGCTCTATATTTAATTTCTGCATTAACTTTAGTACTAGTATATATTTTTGCAAAAAAATTAACATATAGTAGATTAGGAAGATTAATGATAGCTGTTCGAGATAAACAAATGTTACTTAATTTTATTGGATATAGAGCCTCTTCAGTACAGTTATTTGCTTTTACTCTTTCTGCTTTTATTGCCGGAATTGGTGGAATGCTTTATGTCCCTCAAAATGGTATAATAACTCCAAATGTTATGCGTGTAGAAGATTCTATCTGGATGGTTATATGGGTTGCTTTAGGAGGTAGGGGAAACATTTGGGGGGCTATAATTGGGGCTTTACTTACAAACTTTGCTTTTTCATTTTTAACTTCTGATCTCCCGAGTGTTTGGCCTTTCATTCAAGGTGGTATGTTTCTAGCTGTTGTATTAATGTTTCCCGATGGAATCTCAGGGTTATGGAATAAATTTGAAAAAGAACATAAAAAATATAATACTGCATTGTGGAGGTATGGGTGTGTATTATTAACGATAATCATTGGTTGCATATTATTAAAAACAGATAATAACTTTATTAACTCAAATATCAGTATTCAAATTATTATTTATATATTAATATTTATTATCGTTGCTATATTATTAATTTCTTCTAAAGAATATTCAGGATTAGCTTTATTAATTATTGGAATTTTCTTTTTACTCGAAATACTAGGAATTATGCCAGAAAGTATGAACCAAAATATTTATGATATACCTTTAAAATATCTTATATTTATTGTCAGTATATTATATCCTTTTATTATGAGCTATAGAATTAAGAAGAAAACATTATTAAAAACTGTTAATAATAACACTAAAGTAATAGGAGAAGCTTAATGCCTGATATAAATTCTCTTAACAAAAATACAATTTCTAAAATAAATGACCATAATATAATAAATTGGGCTGAACATTATTTAATATATCTTAAAAATATTGTCGTAGAATTTGATGGTTTCAAAGCACTTGATATCGAACATTTTGGTGTTTATTTTAATGATTTACGCGTTGTAATTGGTCCTAATGGCGCTGGAAAATCAACTATGTGTGATATAATTACCAGTAAAACACAAGTAAAAGAAGGAGATATTTTTTTTAATAAAACCAATATTAAACAATTCAGTGATGTTGAAGTAGCAAGAATGGGTATTGGACGCAAATTTCAAAAACCTACTGTTTTTGATAGTTTGACTGTACTTGAAAATATGGAGTTAGCTTTACCGAAAGACAGAGGAATAATCCGTAATCTTTGGTCAACACCTCAACGTAATGAAATAAATTATATCATGTCTATCCTCGAAAGAGTTGGTCTTGCTGATGCTGTTCATAAAAAAGCACGCTATCTCTCACATGGACAACGTCAATGGCTGGCAATCAGTATGGTTATTATTGCCAAACCTAAACTATTACTGGTTGATGAACCAGCTGCAGGGCTTACTGATAAAGAAACAGAACTCACCGCTGAATTACTCTTGGAACTCAAAGGTGATCATACTATCATCGTAATTGAACATGATATGGACTTTGTAAGAATGCTTAATTCACAGGTAACTGTATTAAATGAAGGGAAAATACTTGCTGAAGGATCATTGGATGAAGTTCAAAATAATGAAGAAGTTGTGCAGGCATATCTTGGAAGGTAAAAATAATGTTAAAGATTTCAAATTTAAACTTTGCCTATGGTGAAGTACAAACTCTACATAATATAAATATGCAAATGATGCCTGGGACTATAACCTGTATAACCGGAAGGAATGGTGTCGGAAAAACTACATTATTAAATAATATTATGGGAATATTACAAACTCAGTCAGGAAATATAGAATTGCAAGGTGAAGATATCACTCATCTGGTTGGTAATAAACGTGCTCGCAAAGGAGTCGCATTAGTTCCACAAGGAAGACATATATTTCCTAAACTTACAGTAGAAGAAAATCTTAAAATTGGTCTGGAAGCACGAATTGATCGTTCTAGAGATATACCAGAAATAATATATGATCTCTTTCCAATACTAAAACAAATGGGAGGGCGAATGGGAGGGGATCTTTCTGGTGGTCAGCAGCAGCAGCTGGCAATTGGACGAGCTCTTGCAGGTGATCCTTTAGCGTTACTTTTAGATGAGCCGACTGAAGGCATACAACCAAATATTATACAACAAATTGGGGAGGTTCTGACGGATTTGGCAAAAAATAGAAACTTAATTGTAATAATAGTGGAACAATATCTTGATTTTATCCGTGAAATAGGCGACAATTTTTATTTGATGAATAGAGGTAAGATTGTTGCCGATGGCGAAATCAATACCTTGACCGATGAACTGGTAACTGAATATTTACATGTATAATATTATAATATATCTTTATTACTCTGTTTGAGGGAATGTTTCCATGCATCTATCACCTAAAGAAATTGAAAAACTCATGCTGCACAATGCCGGTGTTCTTGCTCAAAAAAGATATTGCCGCGGCTTACGTTTAAATTACGTAGAAGCAATGGCTCTAATTGCAGCGCAGGCTTTGGAATTTATCCGTGACGGTGATTCCGTTGCAACACTTATGGAAAAAGGAAAACAGATCCTTGGTATTGCGGAAGTAATGCCAGGAGTAAGTGAGATGATACATGAAGTACAGATAGAAGGAACCTTCAAAGACGGTACAAAACTGCTGACAATACATCAGCCGGTATGTGCTGAATGGGGAACAGAAGAACTGGCTCTGCACGGTTCGGGAATGACCAGAACCATAAAACCGGTTGCGGATCAGAATGAAATTCAAGTTATTCCAGGAGCCATGAGAACTACAGAGGGGACAATCAAACTTAACGTTGACAGAGAAACAAAGATCATATCTGTACTCAATACTGGAGACAGACCGGTTCAGGTCGGTTCTCATTATCCATTTTTTGAAGTTAATCCACTCCTTGAATTTGACCGTGAAGCGGCATACGGCATGAGGCTTAATCTTCCTTCCGGTACTGCAGTCAGATTTGAACCGGGTGAAAGCAAGGATATTGAATTGGTCGCCTTAGCCGGTGACAGAATTCAAATTGGAGCTAATGCTCTGGCTGATGGTTCGCTCGCTGACAATAAAGATGCAGCGCTGGCAAGAATGAATAAACTCGGTTTCAAATCTAAAAAGGCGGGAGAATAAAAATGAGTAAAGAAATCAGCAAACAGGCCTATCTGGACATGTACGGACCAACCGTCGGTGATAAAATAAAACTCGGTGACACAGCTCTGGAAATAGAAGTTGAGAAAGATTACACGACATATGGTGAAGAGTGTAAATTCGGAGGCGGTAAAGTACTTCGTGACGGTATGGGGCAAGCTGCCGGAGTTGCCCAAAAAGATGCACTTGATACTGTAATCACCAATGCTCTTATTATTGATTATTCCGGTATATATAAAGCTGATATAGGTATTAAAGACGGTATTATCAAAGGAATCGGTAAAGCCGGTAATCCACATATTATGCCTAATGTCAATAAAGATATGATAGTTGGCGCCACCACCGAAGCCATTGCCGGTGAAGGAATGATTATTACTGCCGGTGGACTGGATGTACATATTCATTTTATCTGTCCGCAACAGATTGAAGAAGCAATAGCCTGTGGTATCACCACCATGATCGGCGGCGGAACCGGTCCTGCTACCGGAACCAATGCGACAACCTGTACTCCAGGAGCTTTCAATATTGAAATGATGCTCCGTTCAACCGAACATTATCCATTAAATTTCGGATTTCTCGCTAAAGGAAATTCATCACGCCCTGAAGGACTCGAGGAACAGATAGAAGCTGGGGCTTTGGGATTAAAACTCCATGAAGACTGGGGTACTACACCTGCTGCTATTGACAGCTGTCTGAATATTGCTGAGAAATATGATGTTCAGGTATCAATTCATACCGATACCCTTAATGAAAGCGGCTGTGTTGAAAATACCTGTGCCGCTTTTAAAGGCAGAACCATTCATACCTTCCATACGGAAGGAGCAGGCGGTGGACACGCTCCGGACATTATCAGATTATGCTCTGAAGCAAATGTTCTTCCTTCATCCACCAATCCTACAATGCCATATACTAAAAATACTATTGATGAACATCTGGATATGCTGATGGTATGCCACCACCTTGATAAAAACATCCCAGAAGATGTTGCTTTCGCTGAAAGCCGTATACGCGGTGAAACGATCGCAGCGGAAGATATTCTGCATGACATGGGTGCTTTTTCAATGATGTCTTCTGACTCACAGGCAATGGGAAGAGTAGGGGAAGTCATTACTCGAACCTGGCAGGCTGCACATAAAATGAAACTGCAGCGTGGTCCGCTTCCGGAAGATAAAGAAAATGGTAATGATAATTTCAGAGTAAAACGCTATATCGCCAAATATACCATTAATCCGGCAGTAACTCAGGGAATAAGCAATTACGTCGGCAGTGTTGAAGTTGGAAAACTCGCAGACCTGGTACTCTGGAAACCGGCTTTCTTCGGCAGTAAACCGGAAATTATTATCAAAGGAGGAATCATTGCTCAAGCTCAGATGGGTGACCCCAACGCATCAATTCCAACTCCTCAACCATATTTTACCAGACCTATGTTTGGTGGTTTTGGAAGTGCTGTAGGTATGAGTTCGCTAGTATTTGTTTCTAAAGCCAGTATGAACAATATAGGCAAATATAATCTTTGTAAAACTGCGGTACCAGTAAAGAACTGTACTAATATTGGTAAAAAGGATATGCTGTTAAACTCACTTACACCGCATATTGAAGTAGACCCGCAGGAATACAAAGTTTTTGCAGATGGTGTGCACCTTGTATGTCAACCCGCTACCGAACTGCCTCTGACTCAGAGATATAACTTATTCTAATGCCTGTTGCCGTGCTTAGTAAACTCAGATTATACCAGTTGGCAGATTCAACTCTGCCTACTGGTGGTTTTGTTTTTTCCAGCGGACTGGAATCCATGGCCAGACTGGGTTGGCTGCGCACCAGTGCTGACATGTATAATTATCTTCTGATACAACTTGAACAGGCATGTACCGCAGAAATTCCTTTTATTAATTCGATCTGTGCAATAACCGCTGAGCAGGAATACATCAAGATCTTTGATTATTATAATGCCTTCTGCCAAATAGAAGAGATACGCAGCGCCAGTATACGTCAGGCAAAAAGTTGGATTGACATACTTGGCGAAATCGAACCAAGTTTTAATATATATAAAAAGACCTTAATCAACTATCCAGGAACTTTACACTATAATCCCGTCTTTGCTTTTTCCTTACATAAATTAGGCATTACCCTTGAAGAGATTCGTGAATTATATATTTATATTATTCTTCGAGATCAGATTAGTGCTGCGATCCGACTGGGATTAACAGGCCCGAATAAAGGTGCCGCAATATTAAGTTCAATGCTTACTAAGGCTGCCGATTGTATTCAAATTCACTGCAAACTTCAATATACCGATGCGTTCAGAGCAAATCCAATGCTTGAAATTGCTCAGGCAAAACATAACAAATTATATACAAAGTTATTCCAGAACTAATTTCATATTAAAAGGAGCAGAGCAATGCATATGCATAATCACCATCATCATGATCACGAACATAGTCACAGCCACAGCCATGAACATGAAAAAATGGAACATCCCGGCCACTTTGAATTACGTGAACTGATACGCAGTGACAGAGATTATACCAAACGTCAGTTCACTGTAGGTATCGGAGGTCCTGTCGGCAGTGGTAAAACCGCTATAGTAAAAGCTCTATGTGAAAAATTACGTAATAAATACAGCCTTGGTGTTGTTACCAATGATATCTTCACCAAAGAAGATGCTGAATTTTTAACCCGCAACCAAGCTCTTGAACCAGAGCGCATAATTGCGGTTGAAACCGGAGGCTGTCCACATGCTGCAATTCGCGAAGACATATCAATGAATATTGAAGCCTTAAATCTGCTCATGAAACGTTTTGATGGTAAAATTGATCTACTTTTTCTTGAAAGTGGCGGAGATAATCTCGCTGCACACTACAGCCGTGAACTCGCTGATTATTCAATTTATGTTATTGATGTCTCCGGCGGGGATAAAATACCCCGTAAAGGAGGTCCGGGAATTACCCAGTCCGATTTACTCGTCATTAATAAAACCGATCTGGCAGAGATCATCGGCGCTGATCTTGGTGTTATGGAGCGCGATGCAAAAACTATGCGCGGTACTGGACCGACACTGTTTACTCAGGCTAAAAATGATATCGGAGTAGATGAAATAATAGCTCATATTTTAAAAGCAAAAGCAGACAGTATATAATAAATAATGGAAAATATCATAAATAATAACTGCTATCTTGAAACCACCTGCGTCAGAGGAAGATCAAAACTGACGCAGATGATAAATATTCCTCCCACTAAATTTATCGCTCCCGAATCACATGCTGCGGGAGCTTTATGTTTTATTGCCAATTATGGCGGCGGTATGCTGGGAGGTGATAATGTCTCCTTAAATATCAAGATTGGATGTAATTCAGGACTGGTGCTTTTACCTCAAGCAAACTCCAGAGCATATACAAATAAAGACGGCAAAACCGCCAGCCAGCATATGCATATAACCGTACATCCAGGGGGAAAATTTATTTATAATGCTGATCCGCTGGTACTGCATGCAAAAAGTAAATATCTGCAAAATACCGAGATTAAACTTCACGATAATGCCGGAGCAATCATTGTTGACTGGTTTTCTATTGGCAGAAGCGAGAATGGCGAGGTTTTTCTTTTTTCAGAATATTTATCCACTCTAAAAGCAGAATCTCCTATATCTACCTTTCTAATTGATAAACAATATTTTAGGCCTGAAGATTTCACCTATAATATTGCCGGAGCTTTTGCCGAATTTTCTCAGATGCTGAATATTTTCTTTCTGGGGACTACTACAGATATTGCCACACAACTCGAGAAAACCAATATCTTTCAAGAAAATCCAGATTATATCTTCAGCTTCACCCATCATACTGAATATACAATATTGCGCATGCTAGGATCAAAACGTCAGGACCTGCAAATAGTTTTAAATTTAATCTATACACTTATTAAATCAGACGCAATAATTGGTTTTGACGCTTTAATACGAAAAATGTAATTAAGGACTATAGGATGACACCACATACTGTTGTCAAATTTTTTCGTTCATATATACAGAACCTTTCTGTTAGACGTCAATTTTTCTTTGCAGGCGCACTATCTATCGGCTTACTTCTTTGTCTTTGTATATATGGTATTATTCAGCTGGATGCGACCAATAGACAGACATCACGCCTTACAAATATTGATATTCCAGCTCTTAAAACCACAAACTCGCTCTATATCAAATTTCTAAAGATCAACCCGGAAGTCGAAAATCCCATTCAGGATAATATTGATATCATTACTAATATTGATCGTGAATTCAAAACTTTGATAAAATTTGATCTTACTATTGCCGAATATGAAAAACTTCAAATACTGCATAATCTCTGGAAACAATATAAGGCCAATCCTCATAAATATTCTCATATTATTACAGATATAGAAATCTCAATTATTAATCTTCAGAATGTTATTACTGAAGAAGCGCGTTTACGTTCTATAAAAGTAGGTGATCTATTTTCAATTACCAGGCAGCGATTTTTTATTTTATTAGTCTGTGGTACAGCTTTTATCAGTATCTTTTATTATTTTCTTACCAAAAAATTTTTGGCTCCATTAAATCAGGGACTGGGTTTGGTCCGCGCCATGCAAAGGGGAGATTTATCTGCCCGTATTACTATTTATGATAATAATGAAATCGGTACCCTCTGTCAGGCACTGAATAAAGCCTGTGTTGCACTGGCAGAGAAATCGAGACAGGAAGCGGAGCAGAATGAAAAAATTTATCAGGCAAATAAACTTATTTCACTGGGTACCCTTGTTGCCGGAGTTGCACATGAAATCAATAATCCTAACAGTAATATCACTTTTAATACCCCTTTATTATTCTCGCTGCTCGGCGATTTATTTGATGCAATAGATGAACTGCAAATTGATTATTCTACTATTACAATTTCTGAACTGGAATTCTCAGATTTACAAAACAATATTTTCGGTATGGTGGATACTATTGAAAAATCAGCTTATCGTATAAAATCAATTATTGAAGGCTTGCGTGATTATTCTAGACCTGTAATTGAACCACATACTTTCGTTCAAATTGAAATTACCGAACTATTAACTACAACCTTCGAACTTATTGGCAAACAATTTGAAAAGAGTATTCAACATCTTGATTTATCCATACCTGATACTAAAATATTTATTCAGGGTAATTTTATTCGCCTGGAACAGGTTTTAGTGAATATACTTAATAACGCCAAAGAAGCTATGTATAATATTTCTGATTCCTGCTTGCGGGTATCCGTTGAAGAAACTGCAGTAAATGTTTCTATTATTGTTCAGGATAATGGTATTGGTATAGAACCTGAAATTATGAACCAGATAACGGATCCGTTTTTTACTACTAAACGCGGTATAAACGGTACAGGACTGGGATTATCTGTTGTCGCATCTATTTTAGCTGAACACCGGGCTGATATAAAATTTCTATCCAAGCCTGGTGCTGGAACTACCGTCATTATTACTTTTAATAAAGATAACTAATCATGCAAACAAATCTTAGTAATTTCCCAATATTATTCGTTGATGATGACGAACTGTGGCTTGATAATACTATACGCGGTTTGAAAATACTGGGTATTAAACTTGCAGAGGGTTGTTCAAATCCTCTGAATGTACTTGATTTACTCAAAAATAAGGAATACGGACTAGTTGTTATTGATCTTTGGATGCCGCAAAAACCTGGTGAAATATTACTTACTGAGATAAAAGAGCATTATCCGAATTTACCGGTTATTATTATTACTGCTGATAATCAGATAGATACCGCGGTAAAATGCATGCAGCAGGGAGCCATAAATTATCTTACAAAACCTATACAGCCAAATCAGGTGATAACACATATTAAACAGGTGATTGAAGATCTAAATCAGGAATCCGCTATCTCTGAAAGTGTCGAGGTTAATTCAAATCTGCATTCCCCTTTAAATTATCATGGTACACTCTCACAGACTGAGAAAATGCGTAAAATCTTTGATTTTATTGATTCACAAGCGCAATCATTTCTTCCATATCTAATAATAGGTGAAGGCGGCTCAGGCAAGACACAACTCGCAAAATCTATTCATAAAGCTTATCGGCGTAATGGGAATTTTATATGTTTCGATATTTCTGCCATTGAAAATCAATTTGATTTTTTTAATTCTCATTCTATTGAATCATTTAATACAATTATTAATTCTAAAAATGGTGTCACTATTTTCTTTAAAAACTCCGATAGTTTAACTAAAGATTCACAAAACATACTTTTTAAATATTTTCAGAAATTACAAGAATTACATCATAATTCTATATCCGGAATCACCGAATTACCACGTTTAATTTTTTCTTCTACGATAGACGTAATTGAAAAAAACCTATTCATCCCGGATCTTGAATATCTACTTAAAATACAATCTATTAAAATTCCACCTTTACGTAAAAGGACTATTGATATTTCATTACTCGCAACTTATTTTATTAATGAATATATTGCGTTACATAATATTAATATGCCGCATGTACCCAAAGAACTCCTGCCACTTCTCGAACAATATCATTTTCCAGGAAATATAAAAGAGCTGCGTGATATGTTTGAATACGCCCTTGCAAACTGTAATCGTGGTAAATTATCCATGGAAAGCTTTAAAGAACATATGGATCTACATCGTAATATTGATAAAATCTTTAACGCAAAAAATATCTTCTCTGTGTGTAATGTCCTTCCAACTCTTAAAGAGGTACAGCATATTCTTATTCTTGAAGCGCTGGAAAGAGCAGGCGGCAATCAGGCACATGCCGCACACTTACTCGGTATTACCAGACAAGGTCTAAACCGTAAAATACAATCATTTAATATTAAAATTTAAAGGTCTGTTATCAGTAAGACAACAGACCTTTATTAACATTTTTCAAATTAAGTTTTATGCTGGTATTCCATATGCAACTCTTGCGGCATACTGTTGAAAAGTTAAGCGTGACTTTGGTATCTGACTAGTACTGTTACTAATATTCTCACTAACAGCCTGAGTTTCTGTCGGAATTTCAATCAACCCGGATTCAACTGTTTTCTCGGTACTTTCACCTGAAACCGCCTCAGTAACCGCTTCATCTTGAACTGATTTATCTGAAGTCAAATCAGTACCACTTTCGGTTGTACTCATATTTGTAGAACCAATACCTTCAGTTGCGGCGCTCTGCTCTGCATTATTACCTTCTTCCGCATTATCCGCTGTCATTTCCTGGCGTGCTGCTGCTAACTGCTGCGTTGCCGAAGCCGCTACCGACCGATCCTGACTTGAAGGCTCCGCAGGAGCCATTGCCGCTGCTTTTACCTGTTGCATTTTAGCTATTGTTTCTTCAGGAGTGGCCCCAGGAGAAGTATCAATAGACACTTCACCGCCGACAGCATATCTACTACCATCAGGTCCTTCTTCATATTCATAAGAAGCTCCACCCATAGCTAAAGATCCGGCTGCAGCAAGATGTGCCTGTTCATGAGTTTTGACCTCAAGATCACGGGCTTCTAACTCAGCCACCTCCTGCTGTTCTTCTTCGGTTAACTCTTCTGTCTGATTATCACTTTGAGTATTTCCGATTTCTTCTGTTTCAGTTGTATTATTACTATTTTCATTTTCAGCTGTTGCTTCAGTTATTTCATTATTCTCAGAAACTTCGGATACTGTTGCAGTAGCCGTCTCTTCTGTATTCTGCTCACTACCTGTAGTTAATTGATTTTTCAGGCTTTGCTTACGAAGTTCATTCGCATCCATTCCATAAGCAGTACCGGTTTTAACTGTGTCTTCACCGAGCAGGTCAACTCTATCCTGTGGTAATTTATTGGTTTGACTGATATTATTGGAATTAGAAAAATCAACGGAATCTTCACCAGATTTTCGGGATATCCGAGAAACCTGATTAACAGGAGACGCATTTGATGATGCCGCCATGATTTGCGTATTAGAATTTAATGCAGAAAAACTGCTAATAGCTGAAATCATTCTAATCCCATCCTTGGGTTCTAATAATAAGCTGATAAGACAATATACCTTATATTTATTTACGGACACATATGTAATTTCTTTACTTATTTTTTGTGATTTTTTTTGTGATTAATGTAAATATCAGTCTTTTCTTGTGTTATAACTTATTTTTTATATAATAATCATGACATTATAGTTCTTTTAATAAGGAAATAATATGAAAATAGTCTCACCAGCCGCCTCATTATTATGGATAACACCAAACGCGCTTCAAGTTATTGAAACTGCCGGTAGAGTATGTTATAAATCTGAAAATAATATTTCTGATAATTCTGCACCGGATTTTATAAGCAGAATACTTAAACGTGGACATGAATCAGTAATTGAACACGCAAGTGCAGCTTTTAAAATTATTACCGACCGTGGTATTACTCATGAAATCGTCAGACATCGTATTGCAAGTTTTTCACAGGAGTCAACCAGATATTGTAATTACTCTAAAGATAAATTTGATAATGAAATTTCTGTAATTGAGCCCCCTGAAATGAACAATGCTGCCAAAGAAGCCTGGGTTACCGCCTGTCAAACCGCTGAAACCGAATATTTCAAGATGCTAGCTGCCGGCGCTACTCCACAAATAGCCCGCTCTGTTTTACCAACATGTCTGAAGTCTGAGATTATAATGACCTGTAATTTCAGAGAATGGAGACATTTTTTAAAACTGCGTCTGGCTAATGGGGCTCATCCCCAGATTATTCAGATTGCTGAAATAATAAAAAATGAATTATGTACTTATTATCCTGAAATTTTCCGTAATTTATAGGTTTATATGAATTTATTCGATATTAACAAATATTTACCAGCCAATAATGAAATTTTTAATAACTTATTTAATAATAAGATAATAAGAATTGAACAGATTATCTCAAGCGGTCAGAGTTCTCCTGAAGATTTTTGGTATGATCAAGTTGATAATGAATGGGTGTTAATACTTGAAGGAGAGGGTATTATTGAATTTGCCGATAATTCTTATAAAATCTTGACCAAAGGTGAATATCTGTTTATTCCTGCACATTGTAAACATCGGGTAAAACAAACATTAAATCCAACCATCTGGTTAGCCATATTTTTTACTAATTAAAAATATATTTATTATTAAAATATTAAGCCAGCCTCAACCTGAGACTGGCTTAATATTTTATTTATAATTTTTAAAATTATGATTTTGCCAGAGCTACAATTTTTTCCATCGCTTCTTTAAGAATATCATCTGGATAAGTAAGTGAAATACGATAGAAACCTTCACCGTATTCACCAAATGCTCTACCTGGAGTAACCACAACACCGGTTTTATCAAGTAAATCTGTAGCAAATGCTTCACTGCTACCGTTATATTTTTCAGGTACTGGAGCCCAGATATAAATTGTGGCGTTAGGTTCAGCAACCGGCCAGCCCGCCTCCTCCAAATATTTCAATACCATATCACGCCGGTTTTTATAGACAGAATTTACCAGACCAAAAATGTCTTCTGCATTATTTAAGGCCATAGCTGCTGCTGACTGTACTGCACGGAGTGTACCATTATCAATATTGTCTTTTGTAAGCTTCAAGGCTTTAACAGCATCTGCACAACCAACAAGACAGCCAACTCTCCATCCTGTCATATTAAAAGCTTTTGAAAGTGAGAAAAACTCAACTGCTACTTCATCAGCGCCATCTACCTCTAAAATTGATGGTGCTTTATAGCCATCATAAGTATTTTCCGAATATGCACTGTCGTGAGCTATCAAAATATTATTCTTTCTACCAAAATCTACAGCTTTTTTAAAGAAATCAAGGTCAGCAATAGCAGTAGTAGGGTTATTCGGATAATTTATCCAGAGAATTTTAGCCAGACGTTTTACTTCTGCAGGAATAGCTGAGAAATCTGGTTTAAAACCATTGCTGGCAAGTAGTGGCATGCGGTAAGTCGTTCCAGCTGCAAATACATGCCCTATGTTATATGTAGGATACCCGGGGCATGGAGCAATTCCCATATCTCCGGGATTCATAATTCCTAGACATAATTTGACTATAGCATCTTTACTGCCCATAGTTGCTACAATTTGATTATCTGCTAAATCTACATTATAACGTCTTTTATAAAAAGATTTTATAGCCTCAGGATAAGCATTTACCGGTGCGTCACAACCATATCTGTCTTTATTTGCATCACTCTTGTCCTGAGCTGCTCTAATCAATTCTTCTACAATAATATCAGGTGTTGGTTTATCCGGATCACCGATTCCAAGTGTTATAACTTTATCACCTTTTGCTTTTTTCTCTGCAATAGCTGCTCTAAGTTTTGCAAATGGATATGGTGGCAACTGCGACAGTCTGTTAGCAAGTTCGATTTTCATACGTCTCTCTTTCTTTTAGCATTGACTGAATTTATAACATTAAAATAGCGACTAATCTTTCAAGATCTTCACGACATTTCATATTATTAAGTTTATTTCTGAAATCTCGAGCGCCATTTATACCTTTACTGTAAAATGCTCCTAATTTACGTGATTGCCTGATAGCTCGTTCTTCACCTACCAGCTTTACCAATAAATCATAGTGTTCAAGCATAACCTGAGCTAATTCTGTTTTATCTGGAGTATCCCATTCATTGCCGGATAATTCCTGTTTTATTTTATTAAAAATCCAAGGGCTACCCATACAGGCGCGTCCTACCATTACACCGACGCACCCTGTTTTATCAAACATTTCCTTTGCTGAAGCTCCATCTTTTACATCACCATTACCAATTATAGGAATTTTTACCGCTTCAACAATTTCCTGAATTTTTTCATAACGTACTGTATGCGAATATCTTTCTTTAGAATGACGTCCGTGAACTGTTATCAAATCAACACCTGAATCCTCAGCTATTCTGGCTATCTCTACACCATTATAATTTTTACTGTCTATTCCGACACGGATTTTAATAGTTACAGGCGTTTCTCCAGCACCACGTTTCATTGCTTTTATCAATTTTGATATCAGTTTCGGATCCTCCATAAGCTTGGATCCGGCTCCAGCCGCTCTTACTTTTTTAACCGGGCAACCACAATTCAAATCAACAACATCCGCTCCGCGCTCTATAATTACTCTAGTTGCATATTCAACTGCTTTCTCTTCACAACCCCAAAGCTGATAAGCTACAGGGCCTTCAGCATCTGCTTTTACCAGATACTGTTCCTGCTTTTCATTTTTCTGTTCTACCGCCTTAGCGCTGATCATTTCAGTAGCCAATAAACCCGGTCTGCCTAAACGCCAGGTAAGTAATCTAAAAGGCATAGAAGAATATCCAGCAAGCGGAGCTTGCCAGATATTATTTTCAAGTTCTAAATTTTTTAATCTCAAAGGTTTTAAATATTTATTCATTCAAACTCTGCTCTAATTCATACATTTCATGTGAACTCATTAAGTCTACACAAAGAATACATTCTTCAGCATCTTCAGTAAAAAATTTCTTAGAAGCTGTGACACATTCGATACCTGTAGCAGTTGAAATATATGGTGAAGATATATATACTTCTTTCTCTGAATCAAGGTTTATAAAATAATTTTTCAATGAAAAATCTTCACCTTTATTTGCAGGCTTGAATATATAATGCGCATATTCCATTTCGTCATTTTTTCTACATATAGTATTGGTTATCATTATTCCTTTATTATCAAGAATGTATACAAACTCTATCAAGGTATCATCTTTAATAATAGATTTTAATTTAGTTTCCAATTCTTCCGTTGTAGAATTTTTTAATTTTTTACAAATAGATTGTATTTTTTTGGTTCGCTGTTTCCTGAGTTCTAAAATTTCAAATTGCCGTTTTTTAATATAATTTTTATATATTACCGATGCATTTTCAATAGCGTTATACGTTTTACTAGTAATTTTAACGATATCATCATTAGGTTTACTGTAAAAATATCCCTGCTGTAAATCAAGCCCTAATTCCATTAATTTAACAGCATCTTCTTCGGTTTCAATACCTTCACCGGTAACCAGCACTCCAAGACTATGACCCAACTCTGTAAGAGACCTGACAATAAACTGATTGCTCTTTTTATTACTTATTCCAGTTATCAGTGATTTATCAATTTTAATAATATCCGGCTTTAAAATACTAACTCGCATAAGTCCTGAGTAACCACTGCCGATATCATCAAGAGCAATTAAAAATCCTTTTTTCTTATTATATTCTACAAAAGCTATTAATGCCTCAATATCAGTTGTACTGTTTTCGAGTATTTCAATTATTATTCGCTTTGGATCATTTTGATTTTTTTTGACTATATTATAAAACCAATCATGATTTTTATTTTCTATGATACTCTGAATATTAACATTAACCGATAATAATATATTATCTGCATGCATATTTATTTTATTAAAAGATCTCAATGAACTTTCAATACACAATAAATCTAATTCGGTTAATCGCGAAATTTCAGCAGCTTTATTGAAAAGAATAAATGGCGAGATAAGATTACCACTGGAATCCATACCACGTGATAATGCTTCGAGAATCATAATTTTTTTGCATTTTACTTTTACAATAGGTTGAAATAGTGTTTTAACTGTTTTTTTAGTGATTATTTCATCTACTAAATTGGTCTGATCTTTTATCATATTCATAGTACACTATTTAATCTAATGTTTTATGGTAATCTTAAATTATAAATACTTATTTTTCTATCTAAGGTAGGTCGACTAACCTGTAACAAATCTGCAGCTCGTTTTTTATTGCCTTTAGTATAATTCAAAACATACTGTATATGACGTTTTTCAATCACAGCAAGATTAAGCATTTCTTCAGGATTTTCTATTGCTTCACTTTCAGCAGGTACTTCTACGCGCATACCAAGATCTTCCAGCCAAAGCAGATCAGATTTAGCTACTGTAACACCTCGTTTTATTAAGCTCTTTAATTCACGTATATTTCCCGGAAAATCATAACGCATAAGGTAATCCAAAGCTATCTGGCTTATATCCTTTATATTCTTATTAAATTTGTTATTACAATCTGTTATATGAAAATTAATCAAATTCTGAATATCTTCACGCCGCTGTCGAAGTGGCGGTATATTAATCGCAATCTCATTTAGTCTATAATATAAATCCTCTCTGAATTTACCTTCTATAACTAATTGTGAAATATTTTTTGAAGTTAATGCTATTACCCGTACATCTGTAGAAATAGCTTCTTCTCCACCACACCGTTCAAATTCATTATATTCTATAGCACGAAGAAGTTTAGCCTGAACCTCTGATGGAAGTTCGCCTATTTCCTCAATTATTAAAGTCCCTTTATCCGCCTGTTCAAATTTTCCGCGGCGGGATTTTTCTGCTCCCTGAAAAGCACCCTGATCATGACCGAATAATTCACTCTCTAATATTTTATATGGAGTTGCTGAACAGGAAAGAGTTACAAGATTATTCTCTTTTCTATTGCTGGCTAAATGAATAGCCTGTGATAATAATTTTTTCCCAACCCCACTTTCACCGGTAATTAATATACTTGCTGTTGTCTGACTGGCAGCTTTTGCCAATTCAATACACTTATTCATTTCATCATTATTTGAAATAAATTCATCTAAAAGTAAGCTAGTTCGGTCTAAATTTGTCATTTTGTTTCCCACAATTTTTTAATAATGCTTCATTATTTTACATTATAGTACTAATAATAAAAATATAAACATTAACGCTTTCTTTTCAAGTTTTTTCTTGTTGAATATATGCTTTTTATTATACTTATTTTTACCATTATTAATATTTTTTAATTTGGATATGACATGTCTACTCTTTATATTATTGCCACGCCACTAGGAAATATCGAAGATATTTCATTGAGAGCTCTCAGAATACTTAGAGAAATCACAGCTCTTGCCTGTGAAGATACAAGAATAACTAAGAAACTTTTTAGTAAATATGAAATCCCTTTTCCACAAGAAATGTTTTCATATCATGAACATAATGAAAAACCAGCAGGTAAAAGAATTCTCCAGTTATTAGATAATAATATTAATGTCGGACTCTGTTCTGATTGTGGTTGTCCCTTAATAAGTGATCCGGGATATAAAATTGTCGCGGATGCTTTAGATTCCGGTTTCAATGTTGAAGTAATACCAGGACCCTGTGCAATTGAGACTGCTTTAATGAGTTCAGGAATGCCAACCTCCAGCTTCACTTTTTTAGGATTCGCCCCTCCAAAGTCAGGTAAAAGAAAAAACTTTTTCCTTAAAGAAATAGCTTCTGAACATACTTTAATTTTTTATGAATCACCATATAGAATTGACAAATTTCTTAATGATGCCAAAGAAATATTCCAAAACAGACTGACTGCTGTTTGTATTGAACTAACCAAAAAATTTCAATCTATTCATAAAGGCTGGCTATATGATATTTGTGATGAATTTCAAAATAAAAAAGTCAAAGGTGAAATAGTTGTAATAATTGCCGGGAATAATTCTAAATTTATAAAAGAGGATCAATAGTTTATTGATCCTCTAATACTTTTATTATTTCTTCCTGCGAAAATAATTTTCCTACTCCTATCCCAGGACAATTGTATAAATTTTCATCCCAAGTTTCTTTATCAATTACAATTTCTGGCCACCAGGGAAATGTTCGACACTGTTGCGGTCTTTGTTCATAAAATTTACACTTGCCATCATCCCCCATAAAGACGCAATCGCCTTTAATATTATCTACAAGTGATAACTTTCCATATGCCAGCCTAATATACTTTTTATAAAACTGCTCTATAGATATATTTAATTTATCAGCAAATACCGCCGCTTCTTCTTCATTAAGCCAGACATAACCACCTGGTCCCTTACAACATTTACCGCAACCCTGACAGCTAAACTTTAAGCCATCTTTAAACCAATAATCTTTATTCATTTTTTACCTTAATCTTATCTATAATATAATTATTGATTATCACTTATCTCATTTTTCTCATCTGATTCTATAACTCCGTCAAGGCTAAACATTCCCTCCATCTCTTTCTCTATATTTTCTTCTTTATTTTTTAATTTATTCTTTATGTTAATAAAGATACAATAAAGCGTAAATCCATTAAAGGCAATAAATAATACTATTATCGGATATTCAAGTAACACAATAATTATTAAAACTGCCAGCAGCAGCATCCAATATTTTCTGGTTTTCCCCAGTAATATATTTGCTGCATGTGCAAACCGAAACGGTGAAACCATTAATAATCCTATAATAATAACATAAATACTTATAAGATAGATACCTGTTTTAATCTCACCATAACGATTTAGATAAGTCGTTGTAAAATAACCATTATATATATCCGCCCAGATTCCTGTACAATATGTTTTGCAAAACAATATGGTACCAACAATAGATCCAGCTGCAGCCGGACTTGGAAGACCTGAAAAATAATTTTTTGCTCCGCCACCTGCAGAAAGATTATATATTGCCAATCGCAACACCGCGCATACCGCATAAATAATACCTGCAAGCAGGGCAATACTCCAAAGTTTATCTCCTGCCTTCATTGAACCGATCCAAACAGAAGCTAAGATTAACGCCGGAGCAATACCAAAAGTACAGACATCTGCTAAACTATCAAGTTCGGCTCCAAATTGACTTTCACTATGAGTCATTCTTGCTACTCGTCCATCCAGCATATCGAATACCATTCCGCCAAAAATAATCATTGCTGCATAAACAAAATAAGTATCTGCCTGTTCTATATTATTATGAAATTTGAAAAACAATGATTCCATACATAAAATAATACTTATAACACCACAAGAAAAATTACATAATGTAAGAATACTCGGTAAAATTGAAATCTTACGCATTTTAAAATTCCTATTATTAATTATAAATAACAATGTGTTTCACGTGAAACAATTATTATATAGTTGCCAATACGGTTATACCCGCCTGAACCTTATCTCCAACTTTTATCTTTAATTCCGCTACGGTACTAAGTGGAATATACAAATCCGTTCTGGATCCAAATTTCATCATACCATATTTTTCACCCTGACTTATTGAATCACCTTTCTGTAAATCACAGACAATTCTTCTTGCTATCAGACCAACTATCTGACGCTGCATATATTTTAGCATTTTAGGATTATCTGTTTTAATTCCTACATCATTATATTCATTTAAATGTAATGAATCATCACTCATGGCATTTTTAAATTGTCCTGGCTGATATTTTATATATTCTACTTTGCCAGGATATGCTGCTCTATTAATATGTACATCAAGAATACTCAAAAATATACTGATCCGAAGTGCTTTTTCATTTAAATAACCAGGATCGTCACACTCTTCGATATGACTTACAACACCATCTGCCGGTGCCAATAAATTAGTGGTATCTTTCTTTATATTTCTTTCAGGATCACGGAAAAAATACAATACAAAAAGAAATTCAATTACCGGAATCAAAGCAAACCATTTAAACCCGCTCCATAAATGATTACTTATAATAAAACAAAATATTATAGTAATAATTGCAACTATTCCATATTTTATAATTTCTTTTCGTCCATATTTATTCATGATAATTCCTTCTAACCTATAATATATGTTTCACGTGAAACATAAAATATCTTTAATATAAGTAAATACTTATATATTTTAATTTACCTTAATAATTCTACTCTTTTAATTATTTAGTTGCAATTAATAATATTTTCTATACGATTATAGTTGATTTTTATTCTATTTTGTTGTTGGGGCTTGGATTTATGTTTATTGAAAACTTTACTTTTATATGGAATAATATCTATAAAAGTATTATGAAAACTATTGATTTAAATAGTTATGAAGAATTGATAAAACATTTTTCTATTGTTGATTTAAATAATGAATTTGTGACTGTTTTTACTTATTTTACAAATATTAAATCTATTTTTACAGAAAAAACCATCATCAATATAAATAATATCATTAAAGAACAGCTTGCTAATCATGATTTGCACATTAATTACCAGCAAAATAATGTTGCAGATATAAATATTGATAAGAATAAAACTCTTGATACTTTTATTCTTAATTCTGAAAATCGCTTAGCTATCGCTGTTGCCAATGAAATTATCTCTAATAAAGATAATAGCTTATATTCTCCCTTATTTCTGTATTCCCGCTCTGGGTTAGGGAAAACCCATCTTCTTAACGGTATTGCCTTAAAATATCAAGCTAACTATCCAAATAATAAAATTATTTATTATTCTGGAAAGACTTTTCTTGACTCCTATTTTCTTGCGGTAAAAAATAATTATCTGAATTTATGGAGAAAATATAACTGCAATTGTCAATTATTATTGATAGATGATATTAATAAACTTGAAAACAATGAAAATGTAATCAATGAACTTAATTTTCTTTTGGATGAAATTTATTCTTTAAAAAATATTCCTCAAATAATAATAACCGCAGATAAAGAACCTGATTTACTCGAGGGTTTTTCTAATTCAGTTAAAAGTAGATTACAATGGGGTATTAAACTTGAAATTCAATCTCCTAATGTTTTAACCAAAGAAGATATTATAAGAACTATATTTAAAAAATATAGCCTCGAAGATAATCACGAAATAATAAATTATATTGCTGAAAACAATCAATGTGACATTCGAGAAATTGAAGGTTTAATTAAAACTTTATTCACTTACTCAACATTACTCAATATTAAAATAGACCAGCAGTTAATTGATAAAATAATAGGTAAAAATACAAAATCTCAGATAAATAATAAAACTTGCTCTATAACTGGGAATGATATTTTATATAAAGTATGTGATTATTTTGAAATTAATGAAATAGATATTAAATCAAAGAATAGAACTAGAGCTATCGCTTTTCCAAGACAAATTGGAATGTATCTTACAAAACAGATACTCAATTATTCTTTACAGGAAATAGGCAGTATTTATGGCGGAAGAGATCACAGTACCGTTAAACATTCAAATGATAAAATTGCTGAATTATATATTAATGATAAAAATACTAAAAAAATAATAGATCAGCTATACAACATTATAAACGAAGAACAGTTATATTATAAACATCAAATATAACAAAATAAAATAATATTAGAAGAAGACTACATGAACAGTTGAATTCAATATTAACTAATGCTACAATTAATAAATAGCCAAAATAATGGAAATTAAAGCATTTCTTACAAATTATCATTAGAATACTACATATAATCATTTTATAATTATAATAATATAATAAATATTTAAAAATATAATAATATAGGAGTAAAGAATGAAATTCAGTTGCTCTAGATCATTACTTGCTGATGCATTACATATTGTTAATAATGTAATACCAAGTAGAGCTACAAAACCAATATTGCAGAATGTACAGATTAAAGGAAATGAAAATAATACTTTAACTTTGACAGGTACTGATTTAGAGATAGGAATTTCAATTATTCTCGAAATAAATGAAATTATCGATCCAGAAACAATTCTAGTTTCTGCAAGTACATTATCAGGTATTATATCAGAGGATAAATCAGATACATTAACATTTGATATAAAAGAAGATGTTGCAATAATGACAACAGCAAAAGGTGAATTTAATTTTTCTGTCGCTATTGATGATGATTTTCCTAAAATTTCAGAAATCTCCGAAGAAAATACTTTTGAAATACCGGGAGATGCTTTGACTGATGCAATTGGAAAAACAGAATTCGCTACAGCAAAAGGTGATACCAGGTATGCGTTAAATGGAATTTGTATAAACATTCTTGGTGATAGTATTGATTTTGTTGCCAGTGATACTCATCGTTTATCAAAAGTAAATAAAAAGATAAATAATATTAATATTGATAGCAGTAAATATATAATAATAACCAAGGGAATGAAAGAATTGGCTAAATTAGCAGCTGGTGAAGAAATCGTAAAGATACAGTTGTTTAATAATGAGTTAATTGCCAAAACCTCAAATGCGATTATTGTAACCAGATTAGTAGAAGGTCAATTTCCAAATTATAATAATGTAATTCCTGATATTGCCAATATAGAACTTGAGATAAATAAAGATGAAATAATTAATGGTTTGCGTTTGGTTGGTAAAATGAGTAATGAAGAATCACATTCTGTAAAATTTGATGGTGCAAATAATAAATTATCTTTATCTGCGACCTCAGGAAATATAGGATCTGGAAATCTGGAGTATGAGGTAAATATAACCGGGGGTGAAATAAAAACTAATTTCAACTTTAATTATATGATTGATGCCTTAAAATCATTTAATAGTTCAGAATTAAAATTAACCTTTAAGGATAATGATACTCCTGTAAAGATTGAGGAAGGTGATTATCTGCATATTGTAATGCCAATTACGACAAGATAATTATAAATACAATGAATAGAAAATATTCAGATGATGAATTGATATCAGCATTAAATACCTGGCTTCAGAATCAGAGAGCCAAGATAAAAAATGAAGAACAGAGAAAAAAAATTCACCAAGTATTTTCTATTAAACAAACGTTAAAAAACATTAAAAAAGATATAAAAAAACAGAGTAAAAATACAAAGAATGACTGGAATTTAATTTGGAAAAATGTAGTAGGCAAGGAAATAGAAGAATATACGCAAGTAAAGAGATGGCATAACGGCTTTCTTGAAATAATTGTAGATAATCCAATCTTAAGAAGTGAATTGGATGCGTTTTATAAAAATTCTCTCATTGAAACATTAAGAGAATATGTCGAGGATAAAAAGATTCTTCGTGGAATTAAATTTATAAGCAGTTAAAGGAAATAAATAATGTCAAATAAAGAATATGGCTCCGATTCAATCAAGGCTTTAAAAGGATTAGAGGCAGTTCGTAAAAGACCCGGTATGTATATTGGTGATACAGGACCTAGAGGATTGCATCATTTAATATGGGAGGTTGTTGATAATTCCATTGATGAAGCAATGGCTGGTTATGCAAAAAACATCAGTGTATACGTTAATTTAGATGGATCAATAACAATCTGTGACGATGGACGTGGTATTCCGGTAGGTTGGAATAAAGAGAATAATATAAATTCACTTACTCTTGTTTTGACAGTTTTACATGCAGGCGGTAAATTTGATCATGATAGTTATAAAGTATCCGGTGGTCTGCATGGAGTGGGTGTTTCTTGTGTTAATGCGCTATCTGCATGGTTAGAAGCAGAGGTATATAGAGATGGTAAAATCTGGTATCAAAGATTTGAAAGAGGTAATCCTGTAACCGAAGTTGAAGAGCGTGGTACAACCAAGATGCGCGGAACAAAAATTACGTTTTTTCCAGATGAAGAAATATTCAAAGAAACTATTAATTTTAAATATGATACTATTGTCACACGATTAAGAGAATTGGCTTTTCTTAATAAAGGTATCAAAATAGATGTTAATGATAAGCGTGTTGATAATGCTAAAGATTCATTCAAGTATGATGGTGGTCTAATAAGTTATATTGAATTCTTAAATGAAAATCAGACAGCTATTCATAAAGAAGTAGTTTATATTGAAGGAAAAGATGAAGAAAATAATTTTGAAATTGAAATAGCTTTTCAATATAACGAGGGTTATTCAGAAACCTGTATCGGATATACAAATAATATTACTAATCCTGGTGGCGGAACGCATTTATCCGGATTTAGAAGTGCTTTAACTAGAACCATAAATAACTGGGGTAAAAAAAATAAAGTAATAAAAGATAAGGATCCAGCTATAACCGGTGATGATAGCAGAGAAGGACTCGCAGCGGTTATTTCTGCAAGAGTACCTGATCCACAGTTTGAAGGTCAGACAAAAGATAAACTTGGTAATAGAGAGGTTGAAGGATTTGTTCAAAAAGTAGTTAATGAAGAACTCGGTACTTATTTTGAAGAAAATCCGGTGTTAGCTAAAAAAATTATTAAACGAGCAGTCGATGCTGCTATAGCTAGAACTGCTGCCAGAAAAGCTCGAGATCAGGCAAGAAGAAAGAATGCTTTATCAGGTGGCGGACTTCCCGGCAAACTTGCAGATTGTATTTCAAAAGATAAAGATTCTACAGAATTATATCTGGTTGAGGGAGATTCCGCAGGTGGTTCAGCAAAAATGGGAAGAGATAGTAGAATTCAGGCTATTCTACCATTAAAAGGAAAAATATTAAATGTTGAAAAAGCAAGACTTGATAAGATGCTCGGGCATTCTGAAGTCTCTGCTATTATAACAGCTTTGGGGACAGGTATCGGGTCAGAAGAATTTGATCTGGATAAACTACGTTATAATAAATGTATAATAATGTGTGATGCGGATGTTGATGGAAGCCACATTAGAACATTATTGTTAACATTCTTTTTTAGACATATGCCGAAGTTGATAGAAAATGGGAATTTGTATGTAGCTTGCCCGCCACTATATCAGGTTAAAAAAGGAAAAAAAATTCAATATGTACTTTCAGATGAGGAGATGGATAGTACATTGAGTAAACTCGGTATTGAGGGAACAACTCTTGAATATAGAACCGAAGATATATTTAAACTAGAAAACGATAAGTTTATAGAATTACTCAAAGTTATTAAAAAGGTAGATGGTTTTATAAAAATTCTTCATCGAAGAGGAATAACTTTACAAGAAGCATTAAAATTGCGTGAACAGTATGGTCGTTTCCCTAAATATAAAATATTATTAAATAATGATGAACAGTATTTTATTAGTGATCAGGAATTAAATCTGTATATTCATGAAAATGAAGAAAAAGGACTTATTGAAAATACACTCGAAGAAGATGTTACTGTAACTGCAAGTGATATAACAGAAAAAACATTACTGCAAACAGAATATCTGTTTGTAGATGATTTCGAAAAAACCCTTAATAAACTTAATGAATATAATTTTAAAGCTGAGCATTTTATCTTACCTGAGAATATAGCAGAAGAAGGTAAGTTTGTTTTGATTAATAATGGAGTAGAAGAACATTTTCTAACGTTGCATGAAATACTTGAAGGTGTAAAAACTTTAGGAGAAAAAGGACTAGAAATACAACGTTATAAAGGTTTGGGTGAAATGGATCCGGAGCAATTATGGGAAACAACCATGGATCCAGAAAGACGTACGCTTATGAAGGTAACTATAGATGATGCAATAAAAGCAAGTCAATTATTTTCATTATTAATGGGTGAAATAGTAGAACCCAGACGTAAATTTATAGAAAAATATGCTCTTGATGCTCAACTAGATGTTTAAAATAAAATTTTAAAGCGGAAGAATATAAATGAGTGAAGATATAAATGAAATTACCACAAGTGGTATTAAAGAATTATCAATTGAAGATGAATTGAAAAATAGTTATCTGACATATTCTATGAGTGTAATTGTATCTCGTGCATTGCCCGATGTTCGCGATGGTATGAAACCGGTTCATAGAAGAATATTGACAGCTATGAATGATCTGCATCTTAATTATAAACACAAACATGTAAAATGTGCAAAAGTTGTGGGTCAGGTTTTAGGTAATTATCATCCGCATGGTGATGCGGCGGTTTATGATTCCATGGTACGTGTAGCACAGGATTTTTCTGTACGCTATCAGTTAATTGATGGGCATGGTAATTTTGGTTCTATCGATGGAGATAAAGCGGCAGCGTATCGTTATACTGAATGCAGAATGCGTCAGGTATGCGATGACATGCTAGAAGATCTGGATAAAGATACAGTAGATTTTGTAGATAATTATGATGGTACAGGCACAGAACCGGTGGTTCTGCCGGCAAAATTACCATTACTGCTGCTTAATGGTGCAACAGGTATCGCTGTTGGTATGGCCACAAATATGGCACCACATAATCTGACAGAAATATGTAATGGCGTCAAAGCATTAATAGACAATCCGGATGCTACTGTTAAAGATTTAATGAAACACATCAAGGGTCCTGATTTTCCAACGGGAGCATTAATCTGTGGCCGTGATGGAATAAGAAAAGCCTATGAAACAGGGCGCGGCAGAGTACAGATGCGGTCTAAGTGTCATATTGAAACACAGAAAAATGGCCGACAATCAATTGTTGTTACCGAGATACCATATCAGGTTAATAAACTCAGTATTATAGAAAAAATTGCATCTGTAGTAAAAGAAAACCGAATTTCCGGAATTTCTTCAATTGAAGATTATACCAATAAAGATGGTATACGACTGGTAATTGATTTAAAAATGGGTGAAGAAGCCAATGTAGTATTAAATCAATTATATAAAATGACACCATTAGATTCAGGATTTTCAATTAATAATATTGCTCTTGTAAACGGCAGACCTGAAACTTTAAATCTCAAGCAGATGCTCGAATATTATATTGATCACCGAGTAGATGTAATTTGCAGAAGAACAAAGTATTTGCTTGATAAAGCTGAGGCCAGAGCACATATTGTAGAAGGATTACTCAAGGCACTTGATAATATTGATAGAGTTATCGATATTATTCGAAATTCAGAAACAACAGATGAAGCTAAAGCCGGACTTATTAAAGAATTTGATCTTACTGATATTCAGGCATATCATATTCTTGAAATGCGATTACGCCGATTAACAGGATTGCAGCGTAAAGAACTTGAAACTGAATATGCTCAATTAATGGAAAAAATAGAAGAATATAAAGCAATATTGAATGATAGAGGTTTGGTTCTTAAAATCATTTGTGAAGATTGTGATCAAATGATAGCGACACATGGTGATAAACGCAGAACCGAGATAGTGGCGGCAATTGAAGATATAAGTATTGAAGATATGATTGCGGATGAGGAAATGGTGGTAGTTATTTCTCATGACGGTTATATAAAACGTATGCCGATCGATACCTATAGAAAACAAGGAAGAGGAGGCAAGGGTATAACCGGTGCTGGTAATATGAAAGAGGGAGACTTTATAGAACATCTCTTTATCGGTTCCACACATGATTATATTCTTATCTTTACGTCAATTGGAAAAGTCTATTGGCTTAAAATTTATGACATTCCACAAATGGGTAGAGCAGCCAAAGGGCGAGCTATTGTCAATGTGCTGGAGCTGGATAAGGGTGAATGTATTCAGACATGTATTCCAGTGCGAGAATTTGATGATGAGCATTATCTTATCCTGGCTACTAGAAGAGGTGTTATCAAGAAAACAGTTCTATCTGCTTATCAGCGTCCAATGAAGACAGGTATAATTGCAATTAATTTACATGAAAGTGATGAATTAATTGGAGCAGCTATTACTAATGGCTCTAATGAATTGATGCTTGCTAGTAAAAATGGTATGGCATGTCATTTCAATGAAGATGATGTTAGAGCAATGGGAAGAGTTGCAGCAGGGGTTGCAGGTATGAAACTGGCAGATGATGATGAGTGTATCGGTCTGATGCTGGTTAGTCCAGATACAACAGTAATAACAATATCTGAAAAAGGTCTTGGAAAGCGCAGTTCATTTGCAGATTATCGTTTAACCAAACGTGGTGCAAAGGGTGTAACTAATATGAAGATAACCGAAAAAACAGGTAAAGTTGTAAAATGTATGGCGGTTACCGAAGAAGATGAACTGATGATTATAACATCTGGAGGTATGATAGTACGTACTGCAGTCAATGGCTGTCGCGTAATAGGCAGAGCAACATCTGGTGTTAAGATTATTGCGCTTAATGATTCTGATAAAGTGGCAACTGTTGCCAAGGTAGCAGAAACTGATAAGAATGATGAGAATGATGATGGACCAGATCTTGATCAGACAGTACCTGATGAAGCTCTTGAAGAGTTGATTGAAAGAGCTGAAGAGCAGGCAGAAGAAGAACAGGATATGGAAGAATAAGGATAATTTTTAATGCAGCAAAGAATCGTAATAACTGGGATCGGTGTAACATCTCCTCTCGGAAATGATTTACCGACGATGAGAAATAATCTCCTTGAAGGTAGAAGTAACATTATTGAAAAAGAATTACGTTATATCGGTAAAGTACCGATGGGAAAATGTGATTTTAATGTTACTAAATATCAAAATAGAAAAGAAGTGAGACGAGGCACCAGAGCCGGTTCAATCAGTATATATTGTACACATGAAGCGATCAATGCCGCAGAATTATCAATAGATAAAATTGGTAAAGATAATATAGGTGTCTTTGTAGGTATCACAGAGCATGGAAATGTTGAAACTGAGAATGAAATAGCCAATATTAAAGAATTTGATTATGATGTGAAATATTGGACACATCATCATAATCCACGTACTGTTGCTAATAATCCTGCAGGTGAAGTTTGTCTGAATCTTGGAATAACCGGTCCACATTGTTGTATAGGAGCTGCTTGTGCGGCCGGCAACTATGGGTTAATATATGGGGCACAGCAGTTAATTCTTGGTGAGTGTAATATTGCAATATGTGGCGGAGTATCTGAAAGTACAGAATCATTCGGAATATTTGCCGGTTTTAAAAGTCAGAATGCTTTGGCAGAAAACCCAGATCCAAATAAAGCAAGCAGACCATTCAGTAAAGATAGAAATGGCATAGTGGTCGCTGAAGGTGGTGCAATATATATACTCGAAAGACTTGAGGATGCTTTAGAACGGGGAGTAAATATAATTGCGGAATTAGCAGGCTGGGCGATTAATACAGATGCAACAGATTTTGTTTTACCCAATTCTGAACGTCAGGCTGAATGTATGCGTAGAGCACTAAAACATGCAGCAATACAGCCTCAGGAAATAGATCTGATAAGTACACATGCAACTGGAACTCCAGAGGGAGATGTAAGAGAGATAGCAGCTATAAAAGAAGTTTTTGGTACTACTCCTACATGTTATATTAATAATTCCAAAAGTTTTTGGGGTCATGCGATGGGAGCAGCTGGAGCTTTGGAGCTTGCAGGGAATATACCTGCTTTTAATGATAATTTAGTTCATCCGACAATTAATATTGGAGAGCTGGATCCAGAGTGTGATTTAAATGGAAAGATTGTTATTGATTCTCCTTGTAAAGTAGAAGAAATTAATTATATTTTAAATAACTCTTTTGGCATGCTTGGTATTAATGCCGTATTAATAATAAAGAAATATAAATAAAGGAATTATAATGACTGAAGAAGAAGTAAGGACCATAGTAGTCAATATTATTGAAGAAATTGCACCTGATGAAGATTATAATAATATTGTTGATGAAGAACCATTACGTGATCAGTTAGGTCTGGATTCAATGGATTTTCTTGATATTGTAATGGAACTGAGAAAACAGTATAAAATAGAGGTTCCGGAAAGTGATTACGCTGAACTTGCATCAATGAAAAGTACAGTCAAATATTTATTGCCTAAATTTAATTCATAATATAAGGTATTATTTTTATGCGTAAGAGTATAAGTGCAAAAATAATACAGGGAAAAGGCAAAATCCGAAGATTTCTGTTAGCGCATTTCAGACATAAGTATATTATAGAACAAAAAAGAAAACGGCAGGGAGAATGCAGAAGATGTGGAGTATGCTGTAAATTACTGGTAAATTGTATAATGTTGACGCAAGATGATGAAGGTAATTACATATGTAAAATTCATAATCGCAAACCGTCAAATTGTAATTTATTTCCGATAGATGAGAAAGATTTAAAGGATAGAGATACAATATTACCAGACGTTCCCTGTGGTTATACTTTTTTTAAAGATTAATATGGCTTCCTGAAAATAGGAAGCCATTTTTAATAATAACGTAGTATCAAATTCAATTTTCTTGAAATTAGTAAGTATTAAAAATAAAATATAATAAATTATGTCTTCAAATAATGACGGATTACAATTTTCAAATTTTGATTTAACTGATGATCAGGAAAATGATAATCAGGAAGATATTACACGTAAAAATTATAATCCCATATCAGAAGTAACCAAACCTGAAAATTTTGAATTTGAATTCGAACCGGATGAAGATATAGATAATGAAATAACAAATTTACAGTTAAATATTAAACAGGAAATACCAGAAATAGCAGATAATCAACAACATGAAGTTTCAAACAATACACAAGAAAATAAAACAGCGATTATCGCTATAACTGAAGATGCAGATGATGAATTATTGTTGACAACTAATCATGCGGATGTAGTTCTTGATGCGGAAAAATTAAATAATAATAATACAGGCATAATATCAAAGTTCCAGGAAGTATCACTAATAAATGATGATATATCGGAGGATTATTCAAATGATAATAATACTAAATTTTCAGCTCTTGAAATATCAGATTATGACATAGATTTTCCGGAACAGAAGAATAATATAGACGAGAATTTAGAAAATAAGTATTCAGAAAAGCCATTTGAAATAAATGATATCAATGAAAATGATGCAGAAGATATTTTGGCTCAAGTTTTGGCAGAAGATTATAATGCACCGATAATTGGGTTTGAAAAATTTATTGAACGAAAACGAATTCGTGATGAAGCCAGTAAGGCGTTGGATGGAGATAATTATCAGGAAATAGACCTTGATCTTGATATATATGAAAAATCTGAAGAAGAAATGGCATCAGATGACATAATGGGAAGTTATGGATCTGATTTGAATAATCAACTGCTAGAAGATGATTTTGATATTTCTGATATTACAGATATGACTTTAGAGCAAGATCATAATCATAATACTGCTGCATTAGAAAAACTGTTTGATGAAGATTTGAAATTAGATAATGATATAGAAAAAGTAAGTGAGGATCTGGATGAAGAGCTTGATCTGAATGATTTGGATATAGAATATGCAGAAAGAGATACTGAAAAATCAGACGATATTGAAATTTCTGAAGTTGAATTTAATTATGAAGATGATGACGAAGATAATTATGATATAGGTATAGATGATGAAGGTTTTACTCTGAATTTAAGTTCCGGTGAAGAAGATTCAGAAGAAGATGAGATTCCAGATGATGAATTTGATTTTGGTGAAGAAGAAGATTATGATACCGGCATAGACGATGAAGGTTTTACTCTGGACTTAAATTCCGGTGAAGAAGATTCAGAAGAAGATGAAATTTCAGATGATGAATTTGATTTTAATTTCGATACATCTGAAGAAAATACCAACGATATTTTTGCTACAGATGATTTCGGAATAGCAGATTCAGATAACGCGGTTACCGCAGTTTCGGAATTTGATGAAAATGAATTTGATTTTGGTGAAGAAATAGAAAATTCTGATGACAGTGACTATAATCGTACTGTTACTGATAATGAATTTTCAGGAATTGATTTTGTGAATACTGAAGCTGAAAATTCTTTTTCAGATTCAGATGAATTTGATTTTAATACTGATGATCAATTTGATAATTCTGATTTTAATGATAATGAAGAATTTGATTTTTCTGATAATACGTTCAATATAGATAGCATTGATAATGAAGATGCTGATGATCTGTTTTCAGAAGATGATTATGCAGAGAATCTTTCAGATTATGAACGAACAGAATTAACTTCACAGACACAACAGCATTTATTGAGAATTCGAACAATAATCAAAAAATTGCCAGATACTTCTAAAGAGTTAACAAATTATACCAAAGCGTTTTTGAAAAAATTAAAAGAAATTAAAAATGAAATTAAAGAAGAAGGCTTTAGACCTGTTCTTAAAAAGTATATTCATAATTCCAAAAAACAAGTTGAAAGTTCAGTAAAAAAAGTTAATCAGGCATTAAAGAAAAAGGTAATTTCAAATAAAACTGCAACTGCGGAAGGAAATAAAAAATCTGCAATAACAGAGTGGAATAATGAGGGTACTGAAGACACCTGGGGCTTAGGACCGGGTACTCAGCAAAATCACATAGAAAATCAAAGAATAGACTCACAGCCTGCAGGAAATGATGAAGCAGATTGGGAAGATGAAGATATCAGTTTTTCTACAGCTGATATGCTGATGGAGGATGTGGAATTAGGTTTGGGCGAATTTGATTCCAATAAGGCAGATGAAGAAGAGGAAGAAGATACTACAGATTATAGCGGATTTATTGGTAAATTAAGAAAGATAAAAAAATTAGTCCGTAAATGGAGTAAATTATTGTATAAATATCTTGATTCAAAGGTGAATTTTGAGAAAAACTGGTGGAAAGTAGTAGATTTTGTAGCTGTAATAGTTTTAACAACAGCCTTAGCAATGGTAGTAGCATACTATATTTGGCATAAGTAAGGACTTACTAACATAAATGTAACAAACTTTATATTAATTACAAATTAGTATAAATAATTAATTAGCGAATAATGATTTAAAAATTATCTATATGTATAATAATAACTTACAGTTAACACTGGAAACTGGAACAAAAATTGCACACATTTAACAATTACGTTATTTGTTACATATAGGAGATAATTAGGATGAAGTTATGTAAGTTTTTAGGCTCGGCAGTAGTTTGTGTATTGCTGTTATCTGTTACATCTTTTGCTGCAGAAACAGTTAATGATACGGCGGCCAAACCATTTGAATATGATAGTATGTTTACTATAAATAATTTATGGTTATTGATTGCAACATTTTTAGTATTTATGATGCATCTTGGGTTTGCAACACTGGAATCCGGGTTATGCAGAGCTAAAAATACTGTGAATATTCTTTTCAAAAATACAGCTATCGTGGCTATTGGTTTAATGACCTATGCAATTCTTGGTTTTAATTTAATGTATCCAGGAGACAGCTGGTTATCAAATGGTATTCTTGGAGCTTTTTCATTTGGGCTTAATCCTGGAATAGACGGCCAGACAATGGCTTATGGAAATTACACATATTATTCTGATTTTATTTTTCAGGGAATGTTTGCCGCAACTGCCGCAACAATTGTATCCGGAGCGGTAGCGGAAAGAGTAAAATTAATTCCATTCTTAATTTTTTCCATAATTTACGTAATGTTTATTTATCCAATCGTAGGATCATGGGGTTGGGGTGGTGGTTGGTTGAGTACGTTGGAGGTGCCATTCCATGATTTTGCCGGTTCAACATTTGTTCATAGTGTTGGCGGTTGGGCAGCGTTCGCTGCAGTAATTCTGTTAGGTGCCAGAACTGGAAAATATGGTCCTGATGGCCGAGCTAGAGGTATACCCGGACATAGTTTGCCATTAGCTGCTATCGGTGTTTTCTTGCTGTGGTTCGGCTGGTATGGATTTAACGGCGGATCAGTTCTTTCTGCTGATCCTAATATGGTCTCTCATGTATTTGTCACGACAAGCCTTGGGTCTGCATCAGGAATTTTTGGAGCGATGCTGTTAAGCTGGTGGATACAGAAAAAACCGGATCTTTCAATGGTATTGAATGGTTCACTTGCCGGGTTGGTAGCAATTACAGCTGGTGCTGATTGTGTGTCGCCAATGGAAAGTGTGTATATTGGATTGATTGGTGGCTGTTTAGTTGTATTGGCGGTATATTTCTTTGATGAAATAGTTAAAGTTGATGATCCGGTAGGTGCAACTTCAGTTCACCTTGCCAATGGTGTCTGGGGTACTTTGGCAGTAGGTATTTGGGGTAAATATAAACTCGACGCGGCGGGTGAAACCATAGCTTACACTTCTTTGGGTGGGCAGACATATCATTATAGTTTTGTTTCTCAGTTATATGGAGTAATTGCTAGTGGTATTTTCTGTTTTGTAACGGCGTTTATTATTTTGTATATTATTAAACGCATTTGTGGAATCAGAGTTACTGTTAAAGAAGAAATGCAGGGTCTTGATATTAATGAACATGGTATGGAATCATATGCTGGATTCCAGATATTCCTGAATCAATAGTATTCATGTTGTTTATTAGAAACTGAATAAAGCCGGGCTGATGTCCGGCTTTATTTAATTGATAAGTGCAGTAAAATAATTGTACTAATATAAAGTATTAATAAAAATGAATTATTATGAAAAACTTAGTCTAAATCATTTCAGGCTTTTTTTATATCTTTCTTTAATCTGAAGATAGAATGTGTAAAATAATGTGATTATTAATGATTAATATACAATAGTAGGGAACTGAATGATTTATAAAGATTTAAGATTAAAATTTGATTTAATGCCCAGATGGCTTAGATGGATATATTATATAATATTATTTCAATTGGGGCTTTTGATCTGCTTCTGGCTGGAAGTACCTTTCTTTTATAATTTATCAAAATTAACAAGAATACATGCTATTAATAGTATTCTGAATGTAATGAAAGAGGCGGGATTTTATTTTACCTGGTTAATTGTGAGTGGAGCTCTGCTTATGATAGATCTGCCTAAAAAAGTTCAAGGCAGCTATGATTATCTGAAAAGAGCGGTATTTTTACTCACATCGTCACTATTATCTGGATTAGTGGCTGAGATTTTAAAGATAGTAATACGCAGAGAAAGACCGGAACCGCTATATTTTAACGGTGGGAATTTTCGCGGCTGGGTGGGAGCCTGGTGGAAAAGTAATGATTTGGGAACACCAAGCAGTCATGCGATGGTTGCATTTGGTGCGGCTTGGGCATTATGTATATTGTTTCCGCAGGCGAGATTGGTTTGGATTATAATTGGATTGGGATGTGCGCTCAGCAGAATGGTGCACCAAGCTCACCTGCTCGGTGATGTATATATTGCAGCGGTACTTTCATATATTATCACGCAATATCTTGCATATAAAATATTATCTGTAAAAGAAGAGATAATACAGGAGAATAATTAATGCTTGTTACTTTACCTTTATATATATTTAAAGAACTATTAAAAGCGTTTGGAATGTCTATTATGGTATATTCTTTCGCTTTATTGGGAGTTACTGCTGCTCAGGCTATACGGGAAGGTGCCACCTTGATGACGGTTCTCGGGTTGTTGCCGAGTATGTTTCCGTTGGTTAGTCCATTGGCGTTACCGTTGGCTGTAATTACAGGAATTCTTATCTGTTACGGCAGGTTTTCAGCTAATAATGAATTTGTTGGGTCACAGGCGAGTGGTATATACCCAGGGTGGTTAGCATTGCCGGCTCTAGTTCTGGCGCTATTATGTTCTATAGTAACTGTGTATTTAAACGCGGATGTGCTTACGTCGTCTGTAGGTGGTATTGAAAAAGCATTACTTGCAGATAAAACTAAAATTATCAGTAAGCGCCTGAAAAAACCGGGAAGTTTTGCGTTTCCTATCTCTAATACAGATTCACTGGCTATTTGTCGATTGCCAAATATTGAAGGAGGGGATAGGGTAGGAATTGATTTTACAGTTTTTAAGCAGGGGAATAAACAAAGCAGTTCCGATCAGTGGGATGTTGCTTATCCATATCCTGAAACACGTATTTTAGCGAAAGATCATAATATCACAGTCAAAGAAGACAAAGAAGGATCGATGTATATCGAAGGAGAATTTGATGATGCCGCTGAATTTGTATTTGCAGATGATACATTACAAATAATTGATTTTCCTCATGGCAGTAAAAAACTGGTAATTCCTAAATCGGGTATTAATTTTACAATTGATAAATCACGAACTCAATATATGGGTATTGATAAATTAAAGCTGGAGATGGATAAAATTAATAAAACATATTATCCTAATTTGGCTAAAGTCAATCAAATGGCAAAAGACATTACACCACAACTGATAAATAATATAAAACAAAATTCTGATGCTATGAATAATTCAGAGTTAGTGGCGGTTTTGCAGCAGGTTATTGATGATTATAAAACCAATAACGGTGATAAGCTTATAATAGATTTAGAAAATGCGTATAATATAATTAGGGAAAATCATTATAAATTGTCTGAAAAATTAAATGATAATCTGAAAGAATTTTCGACACTAGAAAATGATAATAAAAATACCAGTGGGTTTTTACGACAGTGTCTGGCAGAAATAAATTCAAAACTGGTAATGTCCTTTGCATGTATTTCATTTGCTATTTTAGGTATTCCAATAGGATTAATGGGGAAAAGAAAAAATATAATGTTGGGTTATGCATTGGGAGGCGGATTTGCCTTTGGTTTTTATATGATTATAACAGCTTTATATGGTGGTGTTCGTGATGGCAGTATGCCGTGGTATGCTTTATGGATGCCGAATATTCTGGTATTAATGATAGGAATATTTTTATGGGTTAAAAATATGAAAAATATGAATTAATGGTGAAATGATATCATATTTCAATATTTTATAATCTAAAAAACTAGAATCTTATATTTAAACTTAACTTAAATGACATATAATTTAAAATAAAATAATTTTAATATTATCTGTAATTCATAAAATCTAACAGATAATCATTAGCGGTATTATATTATTGCTATAAATAAAAATTTAGTGGTAAAGAAGTCATCTATCATATCCGATACTTAAGTTATCAAAAAGGATAGAGTAATAAATTAAACTCGATATCAAGGAGGATATGATGGTGACAGTATGTTGCGTTTGTAATAAACTTAAAACAGAAGCAGGATGGGTAGAGCAGGATTATGACGAGACTCAGGAAATATCGCATGGATACTGTCCGTTATGTGCACTAAAGTTACGTGTAGAAATTGAAGCCTTGAGAAGTATGAAACTTCAGGATATCGCATAATAGATATTCTAAAGACTATAATATAAAAACAGCATACTGGATAGCCGGTATGCTGTTTTTATATTATAGAAGATTGATCCGTGATTTTATGATCCAAATTCGGTTTTAATATATTTATTCCAGGCAGTAATAGATTCCTGACGTGTTTCTGGATCGGCATTGAAGTTATAATCAAAATTATTACCGGTGAGCTTAGAGAGAATCAGTGCTGTTATAAAGCGGACTTTACTATTCTGGTCATTGAGTAGCGGTAATAATATTGGAGATAATTTATTGATTTTAGTATTTATTGCTATATGAGTATATTTTGAACTGTCAAGAGCTCTTTTAATAAGGTTAACTCCATTAATACGGGTAATGTCATCATTAGAAGAAATAAGTTTTTCTGCAACTTTGAACCAGCCGCCATTATTTACAAGTTCGGTTGTGGCTTTATCGCGAGTAGAGGCGGATGTTGAAAATAATAAACTTGCCTGTGATGAAGCGGTATCCCATACTTTTTTACTGTCTGGAGCTGATATAGCAGCAATTTCATCACTATATTTATTATTAACGGTATTTTCATGTACAATGAAATTTGTAAATTCTATAGAATTTTCATGAATGGTTAAATCATGATTTATGTTGTCACTACTGGCAACAGTAATACTTTGTGGTATAGAATTTTCATGAACTATACTGTCAGTTTCGATTGTTTCTGTTGGTTCAGAAATATTCGCAGCAGTTGTAGAAGCTGTTAGCTGCTCCATATCATCGGTAACGGTAATACTGCCGTCATTGATAATTTCAGCGTTTTCGGCAGAGATAGTATTTTCATGAATGGCTGAAAGCGGTACAGTCTTTTTAAAAGAGTTAAAACGTTCCAGATATTGCTGGTGTTGAGCCTGTTCTTCTTCCTGAATAATTTTCTCAGCCTTATCAGCCGGGATAAATAATTCAACTTCTCCGGCATATGAACCAGTAATAAATATAACTGAATAAAGCATACTGATCTTTAAAATTGAATATATATTGTGCATGAAAATCCCCTTAATTATGCAATAACTTTTGATTTTGACAATAAACGATCACGGTATTCTTTCCACTGTCTGTCACTGGTCAGGAAGCTGAAACGTCCACGCAATTCAAGGAATAAATCCCAAATTGCTGTTGTTGCCCGGCTTATCAATTTCATTCTGACAAAAGTATGCAGCAGATCAAAAATGAGAACATACATAATTTCTGTGGTGTCTCCTTCTTTGCCTCGCGCTCTGTCACTGGCTTCTTGGAGATGCTTAATGCCACGCAGCATTGCCGCCATGTCATCAAGATAGTTACTGATTTCCGGACGTCTAAGAACAGCAGAATCATGAATAATTCTGATATAATCGAGTGGAACTTTTTCACCTGAACGCATGGATGCACTTGCAATTGCTGAAGCTTTTGCAAAGTCGAAGCGTTCAAGGGCAGCTTTAAAGGTATCTGCTCCCGGAGGAGGAGCTGGCTGGAGGCTTTCCTGACCAAAACTGCTTTGTTTATCAAGAATATTCAAAGCATCATTCTCATCAGGGGTTAAACCAGCCGCAGCTGCAATTGCTGTACGCAGAGTAGTGGCGTACATTTCCTGCTCTGGAATAAACTGCATACGGTCAATTACTGATAAAGCTTCATGGGCAGAACTGGTTCTTATATCAAGCTCACTCTCCAGTCTGCGAACAAGTCTGTGGAGTTCATCTAGGAATAATGTTGAAGCATGACCGGCAGACTGTGCCTGCATGGCTTGCAGCTCTTTCTCTCTGTTTTCCAGTGCCCGGGTCAGACGCTGTCTTTCCTGCCGTTCTGAGGTTAATTCCTGGGTTACTCTTTCCAGTTCAAAGCGTGATCTGCGGGATTCAAGATCGGAACCGGTAGTTTCATTTCTAGCTCTTTCCAGTTCTTCTTTGAGTGATCTTATTTCACTGGAAATCATGTTATTCCGTGATTCCTGTTCACGTAACTGTAATTCTAATGAAGCAATTTCTGTTCTGTGAGCTTCTGAGGCAGCCAGTTTTTCGCCTTCTACCTGACTGTATTGTTTACGTAGAGTGGTTATTTCACTGTGTAAACTCTGTTTTTCACCGTTAAGGACATGAACTTTCTGTTGATTCAGAGTTAGAGTATGACGCAGTTCCCTGGCTTCTTGATCCGCGGTAAGCCATGCAGCCTGAAATCTGCGGGCTCTTTCAGAAAGCTGACCCAGCAGACCAGACATTTGTCCGGCAAGGTTTTCGACTTCGCCAGAAGAACCACTAAGTGATAAGCTTTCCTGAATATTCTGCATCTGTGCTTGAGTTAATTTTGGAACTGAAGCGGTCGTTTTGATTTCTGGCATTGGAGGTGGGGTATAACTTGGCTGAGTCATCTCGGGTGAGACAATAGATTCCTGTATATCAGCACTTACATCTGCTGCTGCAGGCTCATATTCTTCAGGTTCAAAATTGTCATCATCTAAAGAGTCAATACTATCAATATCTGTATTATCTGCGTCAAAATCAAAATCATCATCATCTATATCAGTTTCATCTAAATCAAAATCATCAGCGTCAGAATCATCGATATCAGAATCATTATCATCGTCGATTGCTCCGGAAAGCAGGGAGTCAATGTCATCCTGTCCCATTACTCCAGAGTCATCATCATCTTCAAGTATATCGTCACTGAAATCATCACTTTCGTCATTTTCTTCAATGTCATCACCAGATAGTAAAGCATCAATATCATCCTGAGCCATAACGTTATCATTTGCTGAGTTAAACATATCATCAATACTGTTCTGGTCAACCAGAGATTCTTCTGCGTTATTATTGATGGCGTCAGTAAGCAGGGAGTCAATGTCATCCTGTCCCATAGCAGAACCGGCATCATCATCCTGAGAATTCGCTTCATTGAGCAGCGCATCAATGTCATCCTGTCCCATAGCAGAACCGGCATCATCATCCTGAGAATTCGCTTCATTGAGCAACGCATCAATGTCATCCTGTCCCATAGCAGAACCGGTATCATCATCCTGAGAATTCGCTTCATTGAGCAGCGCATCAATGTCATCCTGTCCCATAGCAGAACCGGCATCATCATCCTGAGAGTTCGCTTCATTGAGCAGCGCGTCAATATCATCCTGCCCCATCGGAGTACTCTCATCCTGGGCATTTGCTTCGTTCAGCAGAGCATCAATATCATCCTGTCCCATCGGGGTATCATCGGCACTGTTACCTGCTTCAGCAAGTAAAGCATCGATATCATTCTGTCCCATTGGTGCACTATCGCTATCGTTATCACTTCCTAAAGCATCTGCCAGAAGCTTATCGATATCTTCCTGATCCATTTCACCCATAAAGCAAACCTCATTATGTTATATACATTTTAATAAATTAGTACAATTTTAGATTTCAAATTTTATATCGTCAAATTATTTGGGTTGATTCAACTAAAAGGGAAAGTATCCGGTATTAGTTGATGGAATAAAATCATCCAGTGTCTTATAGGTGAATATTTGAATAATTCATAGAATGAAGCTGATAAAGAGAGAGAATTTAATTTGAATTAAATGCGGTTATTATTTATAATAATATTTGGTTATCCAAATTTATTCCGAGGATTCGAATTATGATGTTACCATCAAAAATAAGCGGTATACGCCATAAAATTAATACTTATTTGCAGCATCGTCTTGAAGCATTGGGCTGTAAAGGTCTTGTAACTTCTCATGGAGAAATATTATTCAGATTATTTAATTATGGACCGCTGACTATGAGCCAGATGGCTAAAACAATAAAAAGAGACCCTTCAACGGTTACGACTCTGGTGAATAAATTAATAAAATATGAGTTTATTACTCTGGTAGAAAATAAACAGGATATGCGTTCAAAATTGATTGTGCTTACTTCTAAAGGCGAAGCTTTTGAAAAAGAATTTAATAAAATATCTGAAGACCTTAATAAAAGTTTATTAGAGGGAATTTCAGAAAGTGAGCAGAAATTATTACTTAAAATTCTCGATAAAATGGATAATAATTTAAATTAGAAATAATATAGTTTTAAAAATATTAGTTATATAAAAAACAGATGATATTATATCATCTGTTTTTTATATATTAATAGGTTAATAATTATTAACTGCGTTTTGTATTTGTTTTTTGCCATTTAATATAGGCTGTATTTTCCTGTAAAGGTTCAGGGATTTTTAATTTCATACCACTACGCAAGCTGTTGGGTTTAGTAAGGTGTTTATTATTCTGCAGAATAACACGCCATTTATTACCATCACCATAAACTTTTTGGGCTATTCCAAATAGTGTGTCTCCCTGTCGTACGGTATAGGTGTTGTTATTCTTCTTAGCTGGTGATTTAGAACTATCATTCTGCTGAATTTGTTTCGCATAAGCTAAAGCATGATTAATATTTGGATCAGTTGTAATTTTTTCAACAGTTGAAGTTGTGGTTTTAGCATTTGCAGTAGTTTTGTATTCTGGAGTTTTATTGAGTGGAATTTCGATAGGCTTAACTTTTAAAGCAATATCGTCATTAACGCCAATATATAACATCGCTTTCTGACGTTCCTGATTGAGAGCCAGACGCTCTTCAGCTTTTTCAACAATATAACCAGACTGATGGTATTTGCCTGCCTGTGAAAAGAGTAGAAATAAAAACAGAATAGCAACAATCATAGTTACTACAGTTCCTAAACGCGGCTGAATTGTTTTTGACATAGTCTTATCCTGTGTGCTGTAAAAATAAATACACAGAAATATCGACAACATAAAGCTTCAAACCTTATATTAATCTTTATTTTTCCGGTTATAGTGGAAAGATAACAGATTGTATTGAAGTAGTAATAAATTAAATACAATGTTAAATCAGAATATCTGCTGGCGTTGCAGAAAATCTGCGAATTCAGTGAAAGAAGTAAATAAATAATCCGGATCTGCTGCGGCAAGAGCTGGAATATCTGCGGTACTTGCCCAGCCAGCGGCTATAACCTGTATTCCGCAATTATGTGAAGCGATAATATCACTTACAGCATCGCCTATATAAACGGTTTCATTTTTATTCAAGATGTGTTTGTGGATTAATTCATTTATACAATGGGTTTTGATTTCTCCAGTCGGTGAACCGTGGAAAATATCATGAAAATAATGAGCAATATTAAATTTTTTCAGCGTTATCATGGCGGTTTGCAGACTTTTACCGGTCACCATAGTAATAAAATGCCCTTTATCCTGTAAAACATGTAATAATTGCTGAACTCCAGGAAAAGGCTCGGGATTTTTTTCCAGAAGATATGAATAATAATCGAGAAATGCGGCAAGACCGGCTTTAGAATTGTCGGGTAGTAGTGAACTTATAATACCTTCTTCAGATATTCCGAAATGCCGGGTTATTTCCGCTTCAGTAAGGTTGTGCTGGAGAAACGGACCGATAGAATGCTGAAATGCTTTAATGCATATTGGAAGAGTATCACCCAGAGTGCCATCGAGGTCAAAGATCAGATTTTTCATAAAATAGTTCTAACTCAATCCGTTTCTGCTTCGGAACGTTCACTTATCTGAGCATATCTGATTTTCAGATCATCAATTGCCGCATTAAGATAGGTTTCTTCTTCATCAGTGAGATTGCCGGCGGTTTTTTCTTTAAGCATGATCAGTAATTCAATTGAATATTTGGCATTAGGAAGATCAATACTGGTAGATCCGGCCAGCGGATTTTCAAGCATCCCAAGGTGCATAAGGGTTTGTGCGGCCATTCCTGAAGCAAATTGTAGAAATGTAGCTTTAATGTTCTTATTATCCATTAGTAACCTTTATATTTCAGTCGATGATTTAAGACGGAGAAGTTCCTGAATTATAGTGATTGCAGTATTAAATTTACTATTGTTCACTAAATCTATTTCCTGGTGATCGGTGGTAATAATTTTAATTGTTGAATATTCTTTTTCAAAAGCGGCGGTAGAGTTAATGACAATTAGATCAAGTCCTTTAATACGCAGTTTGCGTAAGCCTTCAGTAATATTCATCGTTGTATCCAGAGAGAAGCCGGCGATAAACTTTGATTTACGGCATGAAATATTATTCAGTTCAGATAAGATATCTTTAGTTCTTCGCAATTTAAGGGTAAACTCTTGATTATTATTCTGAATATCAGCTTTTTTAAGCTTTGTAATACTGGTTTCAAGAGGAGTAAAATCAGCAACGGCGGCACTCATAATCAGAAAATCGCAGCTTGGAAATAAATGACAGAGTACTTGCAGCATATCAGCCGCACTTCTGATCTTAATTAACGGAATATCTCTAACCTGCTCCTGTAACGGTGTCGGTCCAAGAATAAGTAATGGTGAAAGTCCAAGTTCTTTGGCCGCTTTAGCAGCTTCAATACCCATTTTTCCGGTTGAACGATTGGTTATAAAGCGAACCGGATCAATATCTTCACAGGTTGGACCGCCGGTAATAAGAATGAGAGGCCCGGAATTTTTCCGGGCTAGATTTAAAGCTATATCCGCCTGTTGTAATAATTGTTCTGTCATAGCGATTTAAAGGTTATTCTGCAAGATTATCAATATTGGCGATACCGTTGACTGCTATAGGGTTCTTAGGGTCATATTGCAATGAGGTCATGTAGGCTTTTTTTGCCTGATCAAATTTTTTCAGCTTTGTAAGGGCATATCCGGCTCCACGCAGAGCAATTGCCAGATTATGTTTTTCAGTAGGGAATTTCTGAGCCAGCTCCGCAGCATGCTGGTAGCTTTTAAGTGAATCTTCGTATTTTTCCAGTCTATTATACAGGTAACCCTGCTCACATAGAGCGGTACTGGAATAAGGAGCAAATTTTAGAAGACTTTCCAAGGTGGATAAAGCGGCATCAAGATCATTTTCTTCAACCGCAATGAAAGCTTTTAGAAATAAAATTTTCTGTAATTCCCAGCTTGTACGCCGAACTTTTTCATCAGGGTGAGATTTAATAAAATCATCATACTGAGAATCTGATGAAACACTGACATAAATGATATCATTTTCAGAGAGTAAAGCCTGAAATTTTTCGAGAATTTCCAGCACTTTCTGTTTGGCGGTTTTGAGATCGCCGTCAGCAATGATCTGACTTAGACTATCCACTTCCTGTTCAAATTCGGATCCGATACCGGCACTTTCAACGACAATATTCTTTACTGTAGTAGTAGTAGTGTCATCGGCAGCAAAATTTGCTGAAGCGAGTAGTAATAAAATAGTTAAGAAGAGCAGATATTTACTGGTGTTAGGCATAGGGCTAGTCCTGAAGAGGTTGATAATCAGTAACTGCTTATGTAATAAGCATATATTTAGCATAATTATAGTTTTTTTTTATTTTGAAACAAATAGATAGTAGATAAAATATTATTTGTGTGTGTAATTTATAGGAAAATGATAATAATAGATTTATAAGTAATCTTTAAACTGGTATTTACCGGTATTATAAGAATAATATAATAAGATTTTACTTTAAAATATTGGCAAATTAAGAGTTGCTGATATGTATTTTAATATTGAAAATAAGCATGACAATGATCTTGTAATAATAATATGTAAAAAGTTTTATTAAGAATGGAGATAGTATGGGTTCGTTATGGAATGACCGTGTAGGGCAGTTGAATCCGGTCAGTGCTATGGATTATCTGCCGGTTGAAAAATTACGTGAATTGCAGTTACAGAGAATGAAGGCAACAATCAAGTGGGCTTACGAGCGGGTGGAACTGTTTCGGAACCGTTGTCAGGAGGCTCGTCTTACACCTGATTCATTGAAAGAATTGAGTGATATCAGTAAATTTCCATTTACAGTGAAGACAGATTTACGTGATACCTATCCATTCGGGCTTTTTGCCAGTGATATGACCGATATTGTCCGGCTTCATGCGTCAAGCGGTACTACCGGTAAACCTATTGTTGTGGCCTATACAGATGAAGATATAAAAGTCTGGTCCACTGTCATGGCACGTTCATTTGCCTGTGCTGGTCTGCATAAAGGTGATATTATTCAGAATGCGTATGGTTACGGTTTGTTTACCGGAGGACTTGGAGCACACTATGGTGCAGAGGAACTGGGAGCAACGGTTATTCCAATATCCGGTGGTAATACCGATCGACAGATAATGCTGATGAATGATTTTCAGTCCAATGCTATCTGCTGTACTCCTAGTTATTTCCTACATATTATCGAACAGGCCCCGAAATTGGGAATTAATCTGAAAGATTTGCCTTTGCGTGTCGGTGTCTTTGGTGCTGAACCCTGGACCGATGAGATGGGCAGATATGTTGAGCGTGAAACCGGTATTAAAGCTATTGATATTTATGGTCTTTCTGAAATTATTGGACCTGGTGTAGCGATAATGTGCCTGGAGCAGGAGGGGCTGCATATTTTTGAAGATCATTTTTATCCTGAAATTATCGATCCGGATACCGGAGAGGTTTTACCGGAAGGTGAAGAGGGTGAACTGGTATTGACTACACTCTCGAAGAGGGCGATGCCGATGATCCGTTATCGTACGCGTGATATAACCTCTATTATAACCGAAAAATGTAAATGCGGCAGAACTATCAGAAGAATGCGCCGTATTGGCAGAAGAAGTGATGATATGTTTATTATACGTGGTGTAAATGTATTCCCATCTCAGATTGAAGCAGGATTATTGACAGTAGAAGAGGCGGTGCCACATTATCAGATTATTCTAACACGAAACGGTGGACTTGATCAGATTACAGTTGAGGTAGAATTGACTCCGCAGGCCTTTACCGATAAGGTTGCTGATCTTGAAAAACTTCATAAGAAGGTGGCGCAGGCAATTGAAAAGATTATTAATATTCGTGTTTCCGTACGCCTTGTGGAACCGAATACAATACCTCGCAGTCAGGGTAAAGCCAAGCGTCTGATTGATAACCGTTCGTAGTCTTTGGTAGAGGTCATGAAAATTTAATATTTAATATAACTAAAGAGGAGTAGATAATGAAAATAAAACAGGTCTCAATTTTTCTGGAAAATAAACCGGGTCATCTGAATCATGCAAGCAAAGTAATTGCTGATGCTGGAATTAACCTAGTAACACTTTCACTCTCTGATACCGAGCAGTTCGGTATTCTCAGAATAATTGTTAAGGATTGGCAGCAGGCTGAGAAAATATTGCTGGATGCCGGTTTTGTAGTGAAGGTTACCGATGTTATCGCTGCAGAAGTCGATGATACACCGGGTGGTTTACATAAAATTTTGAATGTAATAGAAAATTCTGAGATTAATATCGAATATATGTATGCATATACTGTAAAACGTGATAATAAAGCAGTTCTTATGTTCCGATTTGATGATGCGGATCAGGCTCTGACTATCCTTGAAAAAGGTGGAATCAGTATCATAAGTCCTGATATACTGTTCGCGGATTAGACTTTATTATTAGATATTAAATTAATAATTGTGGCTGGATGATTCTGCCGGCTGCATAGAAAATTTTGTTTTATAGAAAGTGTGGCATACGATGAGTAGTGATTTTGAAGATAAAATATGGGATAAAAATGAAATCATATCAAGGGATGAACGTCAGCAATTGCAGTTGAACCGTTTGAGAGAATCATTGAAACAGGCTAAAAAGGTTCCTTTTTATAAGGAAAGACTCAAATCTATAGAGCCTGAAGATATCAAAGATCTTGCGGATTTACGTAAGTTGCCGATAACGACCAAAGCGGATTTGAGAAGTCAGTATCCATTGAATATGCTGGCTGTAGACCGCTCAGAGGTATCTCGTATTCATGGTTCTTCAGGAACAACCGGTAAACCTACTTTTGTTGCCTATACCGAGAATGATGTTAAAATCTGGTCAAATCTGTGTGCGCGTTTTCTAACAGCTGGCGGTTTGCGTTCACACCATCTTGCTCATATAGCTTTTGGGCTTGGTCTGTTTACCGGTGGTTTTGGTCTGCATTTTGGTATTAATACGGTTGGTGCCGGGATTATTCCGGTATCGGCAGGAAATACCAAGCGACAGGTGATGCTCTTGAATGATTTGGCCGCGGAAGCGTTGATCTGTACTCCCAGTTATGCTCTGAATATTGCGGAAGTTGCGCGTGAACTGGGCATGGATTCTGCAAAATTACCTCTTAAATATGGATTTTTCGGAGGTGAAATGTGGACAGATGACATGTGCAGAAAGATTGAAGATGAGCTGGGTATTTTCGCCAGTAATAATTACGGGTTGTCTGAAGTTATCGGACCAGGAGTGAGCGGAGATTGTAAATACCGTTCTGGTATGCATATTCAAGAGGATCACTTTATAGTTGAATGTCTGGATCCGGATACCCTTGAGCCGGTTGCCGAGGGAGAGAAAGGTGAACTGGTATTTACATCTCTTACTAAAGAGGCGATGCCGATTATCCGTTATCGTACAAGGGATATTTCTTCGCTGGATTATTCTCCATGTCAATGTGGGCGTACGACAACACGTATGACTCGAGTTCTCGGACGTAGTGATGATATGCTGATTATTAGAGGAGTCAACGTATTTCCTTCACAGATAGAAGAAGCATTACTCAAGGTCGAGGGAACTTCTGCACATTATCTGATTATTGTTGACCGTCCGGATAATCTGGATAAGGTCACTTTACGTGTGGAAATGCTGCCGGAAATTTTCTCTGATAAGATGAATGATATGCAGAAATTCAGGGATAAGATCAGGCAGGAGGTTCAGACAATTACTCAGATTGGCGTTAATGTTGAAATTGTTTCACCACAGACTTTGGAAAGATCTGTCGGTAAAGCAGTGAGAGTTATAGATAATCGTAAGTAGTTATAATATTTTTTGAAATGAATGTTCTCTTTCAAGTAATTAATAGTAGATTGTTATTGTTATTAATAATCAAGACTGAAATACTAAGGAGAGATGTAATGAAAAAATTATTACTATGTGCATTATTTGGAGTGTCACTGATAGCGGCAGGATGTCAGAGTGAAAATACAGATGATAAAGCGGAAGCAGCAAAAAAAGAGGCTCCTGAAGAGGTCACTATTGCTAATATCAGTGAAATGAGTTTTAAAGAGGTTGATCTGAATAATGATGGCAGATTTACCTATGATGAATTTGATAAGATAACTAAAAATGACGGCAGTGCTGAGGGTAATACAGTGTATGCTGATTTTGATGCGGATGGTAATGGTATTATTTCTCAGGAGGAGTTTGAAGGGAAATAGTGGAGTTATCTTTATATTAATAATTCAATAGGCTTGGTAGCAATTGCTATCAAGCCTATTGTGTTTATAATTCTTAATAAGAAAATAAATTTATATTTTGTAATATTCTTTATACCAAGCTATAAAATTCCTGATGCCGGTTTCAATATTGGTATGTGGTTTATATTTTAAATCCTGAATAAGATCGGTAACATCAGCAGTCGTTGCCGGAACATCACCACTTTGCAGCGGTAAAAGATTTATTTTTGCTTTTATACCAAGCGTATCCTCGATCGCAGTAATAAAGTCCATAAGTTCAACGGGATTGTTATTGCCGATATTATAAATGCGGTAAGGAGACTTACTGCTTGCAGGATCGGGTGTAAGTCCGTTCCAGGCGGTATTTGGTTGCGCCGGATGCGCAGAGACTCTGACAATACCTTCAACAATATCGGTAATATAGGTAAAATCACGTTTCATCTTACCATAGTTGAAAACATCAATGCTTTTGCCTTCAAGAATGGCTTTAGTAAAGAGAAATAACGCCATATCGGGTCTGCCCCAGGGGCCGTAGACTGTGAAAAAGCGTAGACCAGTCGTAGGAATATTATAAAGATGCGAATAACTGTGCGCGAAAAGTTCGTTCGATTTTTTGGTGGCTGCATATAGTGAGAGCGGATGATCAACCGGTTTATGAATAGAAAACGGCATGTTTTCATTTGCTCCATAAACCGAGCTTGATGATGCGTAAGTAAGGTGTTCGACGTTAAAATGTCTGGCGCATTCCAGAATGTTGATAAACCCGATAATATTCGAATCGATATAGGCATAAGGATTTTCGATGGAATATCTGACTCCGGCCTGGGCTGCCAGATGAATTATACGTTGTACAGCGTGTTCTTTGAATAATGAATTAAGCAGATTCTTATCGGTAATATCTGCTTTATAGAATTTGAAATTATCAAATTCTTTAAGCAGCGCTATACGTGCTATCTTAATATTAGGGTCATAATAATCATTTATGTTGTCAATTCCAATTATATCATTGCCCTGTTGTAAAAGCTTACGGGCAGTGTGAAAACCGATAAAGCCGGCTGCACCTGTTATCAATATTTTCATATCTTTCCTTATTGTTTCTTACCACAGCATTTCTTATATTTCAGTCCACTCCCGCAGCTGCACGGGTCGTTGGGCTTCAAGTGCTCTTCCTGAATACAATCCTGAGTTTCTGGAGTATTGCTGGCAGCAGAAGTACTATTTTCGTAATCTGTGAGCATTTGTGTGTAAATTCTGTCCATATCTATACTATATTCATGTGTATTTAAAAATGGAGGATTATTTTCCATATGTTCTTTTATAGTATTAGAAATATGAGTTCGGTAGTCTGTATCATTTACTAATCTCTTCACTATTGCAAGGTACTCTGCTTCAGTTTTAGCTATCAGTTCGGTCAAACCGATATCTTCAAGCATGCCGCTTCCCTGTCCGCCGCGAATAGTCTCGGTCTTCATACAGACAACTGGGAGGCTGTTATACAATGGATCAAGTAATGAGGTCGCACCTGAATAAGGGAATGAATCCAAATAGATATCACAGACACCGACAGCCTGACGTACATCTTCACGTGTAGGTAGAGGTTTCATGATTATTATGCGTGCTGGATCGACATCATTATCCTGCAATTGTTTATTAATTGCGGTAATGAATTCGGTTACCGGATATTTATTGGTCCAGGCAGGGCCGAATGGCAGTGTCAACAGATATGAGTTTGGAATTTCTTTGAGCAGTTTGGCCCAGAATTCTTTGAGTTCATAGGTGAACTTATAGAAATTTGCACCAGTAATAAAGACGGTAGCATTATCAGGGAGACCCAAGTCTTTACGGGTTATAGTGTATGCAGCAGGTTTTACTACAGTATTACCCTCAAAGCAGACACCAGAATATTGAGTGAAGATAAGTTTCTCGGTAAAATCCTGCTGTTTGAGGTTAAAGTTATTACCGGTAATGAAATAATCAACATTTTTAAGTCCGGTAGTGCAGGGATTACAGAAATGTACAGCCTGAATTCTTGCCAACCGGTGGGTGGCAATAAGAGCGTTGTGATTCGCTAATGCGGTAATATTGGTTCCGATAAGAAGGATATCCAGATCTTTTTCGCGAATCATTCTTACCGATTTTGGAATATCAGTTGCAGAAATTTCTACAAGATGATCGAAGTTTTTCTTATACTGCTGTTCCTGACCGGAATTGGTGATTCTCAAAACAAAAACCGTAATTTCATATTTTTCCCGGTCAAGATGTATAAAAGCCGGAAGAGTGGCATAGGTCTCTGTGTGTTCAGAGAGACCCTGCAGCAGGATACCGAGTCTGATTTTGCTTTTGGGATTACGTGCAGTAAACGTGAAATTTACAGCAGCTTTATTGATAACCAGCAGTCTTTGCATAAGTTCAGCAAAAGACTTCATAATTTCATATAATCCGCCGGTTGCGCAGTATGCGGAAAGCTTTTTTAAAGTAGTAAAAGCACTGGAAATAAGGATACCTGCTTTTGTCGGATTTTTATTGCAGGCGACTGTCAGCATCTGGAGGTATGCCTGTATATGTTTGGCAGCAGTTTCGGTAAAACCTGGGCTATTGGCTAATTCTTTAAAAGAGAAGATATACAGTGTCAGCAGGCTTTGTACAGTTTCCGGCTGTTTATAAATATTGATAGTCAATGGTAATTCTTCGGCTGGAATAAGAACAACTGCCAGCAGCAGCGCCTGCAGATAATCGTTATCACCTGCAGCATTGGATTTAAGAATTTTACAGCATTGGTCTTTGAGCAGAGTTTCTTCCTGGCTTAGATTACGGTGCGGCAGTAATACTGTATTCAGCCATCCGGAAATTTTTTGGGTGAAGCCTGCTGCAATACCTGCTTGATCAGTAGTATCGGCTGACAGCACAGCGTTGATATATTCAGTTCTTAATGTATCATTGCCGGAAATGATATGAACTGCAGCCGGTGACTTATTACCAGTATTGTCGGCAGAACCTGACAGCAGTTCATTATAATAGGCCAGCATTTTAGCGGCTATAATATCTTCTGTTAAACTGGTTTCAACGATATTACGGCATTTCAGGCGGATATCTGAGTTACCCCGGGCGGTATTTATACCCCAGACGATACCTTGCTGTATTTCTTCGGTACTGAAAGGACTGGCAAGATAGCCGGTCGCTTCATGTGTGATGAGATCCGGTAAGCCTCCGATGCTGAAACCAACTACTGGCGTGCCACAAGCCAGAGCTTCGCACATTATATTCGGAAAATTATCAGCGATAGACGGCAGAACTAGAAAATCGGCACAGGAATATACATAGGCCATATCTTCCGGAGTATTGATCTTACCCAGCTGTTGAATCTTGAATGGATAATTATTTTCCGTAATCTTGCCGGCACCGAAGAGGACTAGCAGGATTGTTTCAGGATTTATGGTTCCTTTTGCGGTCAAAGTTTTCAGGCTGTCAAGGATTGCAGCCAGATTTTTTACCGGATTCAAAATATGATCTGCACCGAAAAGAATTACACATTTATCGGCAGGTATTTCGAACTTATTCCGTGCTCTCTGCATTTCCTGCGGAGTAAATTTTGAAGTATCAAAGGTATTCGGTATTACTCTGCTGGGGAACCGCTGCATTAATTTGCTTTTACCAGCGCAGTCCTTGAGCCATTTGGAAGGGGATACTATATTGATATCGAGCTGGTTATAGGTCTGAGCTTTTATTTGAATGCATTCTTTGGTGAAATTACAGGAATCAGGCTGACCGAGTTGAGGGCAGCCGGCACAGCCGGTGGTGTAGTTCTGGCAATCAAGGGCGTAGTGGCAGCCTCCGGTAAACTGGTACATATCGTGGAGTGTCCAGACAATTTTTTTGTTTCGGAAAACCTGAGGAGCGTTTTTGTAATCAAAGAAGCCGTCGATCCAATGAATATGAATAATGTCTGCTTCCTCAAAAACTGCAGCTAGATCGGTAAAGTTTATAATAGCTTCGGTTGAAGTGAACATTGACGGTATCTTACGGTCAGGATAATTACTCAACCGTTGCTGGATAAGATTGAAAGCATAAAACAGCTGAGCACTGGGTTGGCTTTTATCAAGTCCGGGTATAGGTATTTCGACTTCAGCCACGCGTTCTGAGGTGGTGGCTTTATCCAGTACAATCATGACGGCATCGGCGCCGGCTTTGAGTATGGCTTCATGCATGCGTCTGGCAGCTCCTCCGGCGCCTCCTGAATCCTTACTGGAGAGAGTGACAACCTTTATACCGCCATTATCAAGGAAGACCCCTGATTTCTTTTTCGCTGTGGTGACAGAATTATTATCAGCGGCTGTAGAATCAGGTTTTATGGCTTCGATAAAGAGTGAATCGGCTTTGATTATATTACCGTCTCTGACATCAAGATTATATGAAGAGAATTCGGAGAAACTGCTTTCATAAGCACTGACAGTGCCGATATGACTGAAGCCTACCCGTTCTAACAGCCTTCTGAGTGAAAAACGATCATACATCCACTGATGTACCTCGCCACCCATACGGAAAGCTCCAATCCGTGCCAGATTTTCAGGGCTTGTTTCCAGGTTTCTGTCAGGTGATGTTTTATGGTGTTTGCTGGCATTAAGGCAGGAATTACGAATACTGTCAGCGTAAATACCTATACGCTGCCGGATGAATTCCAGATTGGTGAGAGCATCGCTGCCGAGATACTGCTGCATGTCACCACCACTCTGGTTTCTGACGGTCTGATCAAATAGTTCCAGCATCATCCAGTCATAATCGCTTTCGGCGCTGGTATTGCCGTTGACTGCTTGTTCCAGTTTTTCAAGATAGAGCCTGGCGATCTGCTCCAGATCAGGGACGGCAATTCTAAGCAGCCCACCCGGCTTTAAAACCCGGAAACATTCGCGCAGAAAATTTTCCGCCTTATCTTTGGGAAAATGCTCCAGAACATGAGAATGATAAATAACATCATAACTCGCTGTCTCTGCCGGTATGCCGTTTAGCAGATTATGAGCGATTACATCTTTACCGGTAGAGGTGAAGTCAATATTGGTCCACTGCGGATGGAAATTGGTACCGCAACCGAGATTGAGAAGTCTGGGCTTAACCGGATTTAGGTGCCGGGTAAGAATACTTCTGCGGCGTTCAAGGGTGGTATTGCCGTTCGCTTGATGAGTTGTGGAATTATTTATAATACTTTCGGCTGCAGAAGGCTCATGTGTGGCATAGATATTTATCTGCAGATCCATGGTGCCATATCTGTTTTTATTGAAAAATGGTCTGGGTATATTATTGGCGGTAGTGGTGTAGTATCTGAAATTATTAGCAGTCAGAATCTTCAGCAGTTCATCATAATTCTGTTTCTTGCCATAGAAAGAATGATATTCGATAAAGAGGTTTTCAATTTTATGCAGATTACTGATACAGTCTTTGAGTACTATATCTTCAACCCCTTCGATATCAAGTTTGAGAAAATCAATATAACTGAACTGCGAAAGAAAATCATTAAGCCGGACAGCCTTGACCTTAATCATATTATTACTGCTCAATAAAAGTGTTCCGCCATCAGCACCCTCGGAACTGAATTCCAGTTCACAGTCTCTGGTCCAGACTGCGCTGTTGAAGAGGGTAATATTTTCAACCCGGTTATTCTTCAGATTTTTCTGCAGATATGAATAGACTTTTTTGTCAGGTTCAAAAGCAAAAATATGACTATTCGGATATGTCTTTGAAAAATACAGGCAGCTGGTTCCAACATTTGCTCCACAGTCAATGATTACAGGATTACGGGTTTGGGGCTGGAATTTGTAGTTTTCAAATTCAAAAATATCTTTAAACTGCCAGATAAAACTTTGGGCATCCGGCAGATCGAAGGTATAATCTAGAAAATTTATAATTGTAGGCTGATATCTCGGACTGCGCAGATATTTGCTGAATAGAGTCTGACTCTCTCTGGTTGTCTGTTCCTGTGAATATATACTGTGAATAGCAGGAATATCAGCGGCAAATTCCGGTTTGATCTCAGGCTGTGATTTTGTTGTTTTACTGTTGGTATCATCCTGATATACATGACTAAAGCGATCGATAAAAAACACCCGTTTGTATGCGAAGTCATCAGCCTGTTGCAGGCAGGTAATATAATCCGGATGTTGTAGCGGAAAATGCAATTTTTCGATCTCGATAAGTGAAAATTCTACCGGCTGTTTTATATGCGTTGAATCTTCGCCATAACCTATATGTTTAGCCAGATTTACACTTGGCGTGCAGGTCAGGCCCTGAAAATAGAGATTGGCCAGAGTCCAGATATAGGCCCAACTGTCGACATTATTACTGTAGGTCTGCAGCAGATTATGTGACCACATATAATTGGCAGCTTTATTGTGGGTAAACTGCGGGATTCGGCCTTTTCTGATATTATCTACGAGTTCCGGTATATGCTGTTCAACCTCTCGATATTTCTGCCAGGAACTTCGCCAGCTGGCCCAGCCCCAGCAGTGAGGGATCTGTGAGAAATAATATGAGTCATTATTATAACGGTTGCCATTTTGAAAATTATCGGCAGTAATACACATTATCTGTTCAGTGTCTTTATATTTGGTAAGAAGCTCCTGGGCGTAACGGAAAAAATCTTGTGAAACAACCACATCATCTTCAATAATAATGCCGGTTTCTTCATTCTGAAAAAGCCATTCCACAGCAGAAGAATTGCTCCGTCTGCAGCCAAGATTTTCTTCACGCAGCAGGGTTTGCACCTCACAGTCCCAGTCTACATTATTGAGAATGTATTCTCTGGTTTCCTGAACTTTTTCTGCTTCACCCGGGCGATCTTTACGTGGTCCGTCTCCGGCAATATATAATTTTCGCGGTCTGGCTTTACGAACCTGCTCGAAAGAACATTTGGTCTCTTTAAGTCGTTTGAAGGTTAGCAGCAGTACCGGGGTTGTAAGCTCAAAATTATCTGAGCCTGCAGTGGTAGCGGCAGACTTTTGTTCTTTGGCGGCAGTGTTGGTAGAATCAGACATGAAGTTTGTTCCTGTTGAAAATTAGCGGGTTTTTTTTATATCTGTAGCCATTACAATTATAAGCATAGTGAGTAAAATTACCGCTGTTCCCTGTACGGCGCTGCCGGTAAAGTCTACAATTATATTTGTAAGTAAGACCGTAATAATACCGCCAAGAAAAGCGCCGATTATATCAAGTTTACCACCAGAGAATTTGTTACCACCGATAACTGCGCCAAGCAGTACCGCCGGCAACCATGAAAGAAGCGGAAAACTTATAATGCCGATACTGGTTTGCGGAATATTGACTAGCAGAATACCGCCGGCACCGGCTAGAAGCCCGCTGAGGATATAAGCTTGAATAATACTGCAGTCAGGATTGATCCCGGCTTCTATAGCTGCTTCCGCTGAAGAGCCGCTGGCCCGGAGGTTGCGGCCAAATTTTGTAAGTGTAAAGAGAAGTGTAATTATAATACAGATGGCAGTGATAATATACAGAGTATTATTACCAATTGCTCCCAGATTATTCAGAGCCAGAAACTCACCAATGCTATCTGTGCTGTTATTAAAGATCAAAAACAGTAGGTATAAGATAATACAGGGAATAGCGAAACTGCCCAGATATGGTGGAATATATTTACGGGTAATAATTTTCCCTGTACATAAACCAACAACCGCACTGCCGATAATACCGCAGATTATTCCAGTGATAATAAGTGTATTATCCGGGGTATCACCGCTGAATTTATCAACAATAAGTTTGGCAACAGTAAAACTGATTATGCAGTTTATGGGCAGTCCCAGATCTATAACTTTACCAGCCATTACAACTGCACTGGCGACTGCAAGCACGCCGATTGCCAAAGTACTGATAATCAGATCTCCGGTGATATTCGTAAAATAAGAATAAGCTGCAAGAATAATTATCAGTAAAACTGCTTTGTGCGTGATAAACCATCCTCGGGTGTTAGAGGATGGAGAAAGCTTCGAGTTTTCCGCTTGTGACATATTTATAAATCTCCTCATCTGTCCAGTTATTTTTTGATCTTGCTGCAGAGAGTTCACCATTATGAACAATTGCTATTGTATCGCTGATTCCTTTCAATTCGTCGATTGAGGACGTGAAAAGAATAACAGCTTTTCCCTGCATTTTGATTTCATTTATCAGTAAGTATAAATTTCTTCTGTCGGCTATATTAAGTCCGTATACCGGATCTATCAGGACTAGAATATTTCCCGGCAGGCTTCGTAGTTTACAGCATCTGGAGTCGTAGTCAAGATCTGCCTCGCGTTTCCCGTTGAAAATATTGATTCCTGCTTTCTGCCGTCTGACCGGTGATATTTTTTTTGCCTGCAGATTATTATGATTTGCGGTGAGAACGCCACCGCTGGAGTTGGTCTTGCCGCTAAGGATACCCAGTATTTCAGAAATGCCGGAACCGATAAGACCAAATAGGCCGCAAATTTCTTTTTCACGGATATTTATAGATGCATCTTTAAGTATTGTGCTTTTGAGTCCGAGAGACTCCATTATTATATTATTATTGCGTGATGGGTTTGTTTTCGGGAAGATACTCTCCCCGGTTATAGAAAGCATATTCTCAGTTATATGGGTAAAGTTTTTATCTATAGTGCTGATATGTCCATCTTTGATACCGATATAACTATCGACAAACTGCATATTTTCTGCTATTCCTGGGATAAAAACAACTGTTTTACCGGAACTTTTCAGCTCACGGAGTATAGAAAAATAGTTATTTCTTTCTTCACGGGTAAAAGCGAGATCCAGCTTATTGAATAAAAATATCTCGGCGGTGCTTAAAGTTGCTTTTGCAAGCAGCAGCAGTCTGGTCTGAGCGGCAGAGAGTGTACCGCTGTTAATATGCAACGGGATATTGTCTAACCCAGTTTTATGCAGTGCATTTTTAAGGGCGGATGTGGAAATTTTACCGGTAAGCCCGAGAAGTAGATTATCTTTAATACTCAGATCCGGAGCGAGTAGAGCGTCTTCTGAAATAAACATTATTCCAGCTTTTAAAGCGGCTGCGGTATTTGCCGGTGCATAGGGTTTATCATGAAAACTTATACTGCCGCTACTGGCAGTGTCCCTGCCGGCGAGAATATCAAGAAGGGTTTCTTTGCCATTACCATCAAGGCCGATAAGTGCATTGATACTGTTATTTTCAATATTCAGATTCAGATTATACAGAATGCTGCTATGGGCTGAATCTTTACTTAATTCGTTAATTTGAAGAATATTACTCATATTAATCCTTGTTATCTTCGGTTGTACTTGATTAAAAGCTATCTATCGGCGGTATATCCGAGTTCAACTGCTTTCTGCTTGTATTCATCTGCTTTCTGCTGATCCTGCTCTACGCCGCTGCCATTGGCATACATTAATGATAATCGTACATACGCGCGCGGTACATTATTAGCGGCGGCTTTTTCATACCATTCTCTAGCCAGATCCAGGTTTGTATCAATGCCCCAGCCATTCTGATACATCATTCCGAGATTGAGCATGGCGTTACCATAACCGCCTTCAGCGGCTTTGGTATACCATTCGAGTGATTTCTGAGGATCTTTTTCCACACCTTTAGCAAAGCTGTAGCAGACACCCAGGCTGTTCATAGAAGCGGGATTGCCAAGTTCAGCGGCTTTTTTATAGAATTCTACCGCTGAAGCGTAATCTTTCTTGCCATAATAATAGACATTGGCAACATTATTAAGGGTATAAGATTTGACTTCATTATCATTTTCTGCGGCATCAATAACCTTCATATAGTCATTCAGTGCGATATCAAATTTACCTAAACCGGCATTGGTGTCGGCGCGGTTGATACGCAGGCGCAGATTATTCGGATCGAGGTCAATACCACTGCTGTAGGCTTCAAGCGCTTTATTGAAGTCTTTCTGAGCTCTCAGCCGGTTGCCTTCCTCCAGCAGCAGGGAGGCCTGATGCTGCATATCCTGCGCCGGATTTTCAGGGGTTGGCGGATTTACCGGCAGTTTTACTACCGGTTCTTTAGGTTTGGCACTGATTGTTTTATTCAGCAGTGAAAGACCGTCAGGATTGTTTTCGTAACCTTTTATTTTAAGAGCTTCATTAAACATGGCCTCTGCTACTTCATACTGTTTCAGTTCAAGCTGTCGCTTTCCTTCACGGATAAGGGCTTCAAACTCGGCTCGGCGTCTGATGGCTTCAAGATCAGCATCTGCAGGTATGAGTCCGTTCTGCAGTATATCCTCGGTTACATCACCAATTTCCGGTACCGGTTTATTTTGTGCCTGGGCTGCAGCTCTGAGACCGGCAAGGGCATCAGGATCATTTTTGAATTCCGGAAGGCTTAAAATTATGCGGAAGGTATCTTCGGCTCTTGGCCAGTCTGAAGCGTCAAGAGCTTCGCGACCCTGAGTCATGAGCGTGTTATATTTATCCTGTGCTTCGGCAGAGACTACTGGTCTATTCTTTAATTCTTCAATTTGTTTAAGCGCATCCTGAGCTGCTTTATCATCTTCGTAGCCTGGTATTTTCAGAACGAGGGAATAACTGTTCTGGGCACCGTCAAGATTACCGCTGCTGATCTGCAGTTCACCGCTTTTTATCAGTTTATCATATATCCCTTTATTTTTAGCGCGTCTGGCAGCTATTGCTTCGGGGCTGTTATCATTCTCAAGCTTCATTTTCTTGGCGGTCATGAGCAGTGCGGCAGCCACAGGATCATCCTCAAAGCCTTTCATGTTCTGGGCTATTTCCAGCATCTGTATGGCGGCATTGTAATTTCCGTCACTTAAAAACTGTTTTGCCTGTGCAATCGCCATATTATGGCTGGCGATATCACGTTCGTCAGATTTGATATTCAGTTCCTGAGTATTTTCAGTGGCGGTTTCAGGATTACTTGCGGCTTCAGCTACACTCTGACCAATCTGCGCGAGAGTATCATCATCATCTTCGCTATAGTCAATAGCAGATTTATATAGATATATTGCCTGCGGCCATTGTTTTTCTTTGAGCAAGGCGGTGGCGTTTCCTAGAATTGCGGCATAGTTTGAAACTGTGGCACTGCCGGGTGAATTAGCATTTTCACGTTCTTTGACAGCAGTTTTCAGGCCTGCCTGCGCATCTCCCTGATCTGGAGATTCAGGAAGCGCCAGAGCCAGACGGAAAGCCTGCTCTGCCATTGACCATTCCTGATTGGAGAGGAATTTTTCTGCAATATTAATCAGTTTGACATATTCTTTGCCGAATCTGTTTTCAGAAATTTCCTGTTGCAGTGGTTTACGCGGTGCAGGTTTTATATCGGTATTTTCTGTACTGGAGTTGTTATTAGTTTTACCGGTATCTTCCAGTGATGCTAGCACATCTTCAAGTTCTGTTTTGGACAGGCCTGATTGATCGGTTTTAACAGTTTCAGCAGGATTAAGTTCTGCGAGTTCTTTTGAAATATCATCAATCGATTCTTCTGTAAGCAGATCATCAATCTCATTATCGCTTTTATTCTCTTTAATGGCAGCAAGAATGGAATTTCTATGATCTTTTTCCAGTTTATCGAGCTCCTCTAAGCTTTGTTTGATTTCAGGTGATTCCTGATATCCCTGAATCATTGAGGCAATGGTGTATAGTCTTCTTGCAGAGGTAAAATTCTTAGTGGTTTTAAGGTCATTACCTGCTTTGTAAAAAGCATTAAAATATTTTGCTAAAGTTTCAGTATCAAGACCCTCCGGCAGATGTTTTACCGGAAGAGGCAGCGCCAGTTTGGGTGTGCTGGCAAGATAGATAGTGTCGCGATTGGTATTGCCATCAAACTTTTCCGCATATTCCCGGGAAAGATCGCGATTTCTGTCAACACCGCGTCCGCGGCGGTACATTTCAGCAAGTTGTCCCCAGGCTATAGGCAGAGTATTACTTTGGGCAGCCTGATTGAAATATTTAAAAGCTTCTTCATAGTTACGTCTTACGCCGCGTCCCTGATAATAGGCCATACCCAGATTGAATTGGGCTTCAGGGAGTTTTTGAGCTGCCGCTTTTTCAAAGAACTGAACAGCGGTATCATAGTCTTTATCAACGCCTAAGCCGTCGATATACATATAACCTAGATTATTCAGCGCAATAGGATCTGCGTTATTCTGTTCTTTTTCATAATACTCTTTTGCGGTCTGATTATTATAGTCGAAATTATTGTTTTTCGAACTGTCTTTGACCTCCAGATATATCCAGCCGAGAATATTATCACATAATTCTTTTAGTCCGTCCGTTTTGGTATTTGCAGCAACCTGGGAAAATAGCGGTACGGCTTTGGCAAAGTTTTCTGTCTTGTAATATGTCAATGCCTGACCGAGAATAGCGGGTTCGTAATCAGCATCTATATTCAGAGCCTGATTGAAATTGCCTAGAGCTTTTTCTGTGTCACCCGCCTGCAGATAAGCACTGCCGCGAAGGATATACGCATCAATCTGGTTAGGAGCTTCGACTATGGCTTTGCCGAAGTCTCGGATTGCGCCTTCAATATCTTTATTCAGGAGTTTATCTTTTCCCGAATCAATATACTGATTGTAGTTTTTAGCTCTGGTACTTATTCTACCGAGTTCTTCTGCAAACACTACGCCTTCTTTGGCAGGATCGGTATTGTCAAATCCTGGAATAAGCAGAGCATCACGGAAGGATTTTGCGGCATTATTGAAATCCTTGCTGTTGATATTTTTCATGCCGGTAAGCATAAGATTATCATATTGTTCTCTGTTAGCGTCGAGTCTGCTGTTATTAACAGCTTTGTTGCGTCCATCAAGTGCTTCTTGACTGGCAGAGTAGCCTTCAACTTCCAGAGCTTTGCTGAAAGTCTGTTCGGCTTCGCGCCACATCTGCGCATTAAGATAAATATTGGCGTTATTAAGCAGCCGGTTGAATTCATTATTGAGCGCTGTCTGTTTGGCTTCATGCAGTCTTTTTTCTTCTTGTTCTTTCTGCTCAAGAGCAGTTTGTTTGCCGTTGAGAGCATCCTGATTATCGGTGTATCCAGGTACTTCCAGTGCCATGGCGTATGCAGCTGCCGCCTCGCTCCAGCGTTTTTGTGCCATAAGTTTTTCTGCTTCACTGAATGCGGCGTTATACTGGGTTTTACGCTTGCGTTCTTCTTCTTCTTTCTGCAGCTGCTCCTGTGCTGCTTTCTTCAGTGCGTCCTGTGCAAGCTTACGACCATTGGCAGCATCTTCGTTATTTTCGTATCCGGGGATGCTTAAAGCCCAGGCAAAAGACAATTCTGCTTCTTCATATTTTTCCTGAGTAAGCAGATCTTCGCCTTCTGCGAGAGCGTCCTCGAATCTGATTTTACGGATATGATCGATTATCTGATCTGCTCTGGGGTCATCACTGAAATCTTTAATATTTTTGGCCTGCAGAATCAGTGCCTCTGCTTCTTCGAGTTTTTTGTCATTGAGCAGAGTCTGAGCGTCTGTAAGATTTTTTTCATATGTTTCTTCGTTTTTCCGCTTCAGTTTTGCAGCGTCTAATAAGCCTGCAGCTTCACTGGTGTTGTTAATATTTCCGGCTTTGGTATATTCCGCAATTGCCTGAGCATATTGTTTATTCTTCATGGCATCATTGCCTGCGGTTATTGCCTGCTGATACTCTTTGGCAAGTTGCTGTTGTTCCGCCAGTTTGCGTTTATTTTCCGCTTCTTCTTCAAGTTGTTGCTGTCTTTCCTTTTCCGCCTGAATTTTTTTAGCTTCTTCTTCCTCTTTGGCTTTTTTTACCGCAGCTTCTTTATCTAAGTCTAGTGCTAGTTTGGTTTGTGGCTCAGAATTAGCAGCAGTTTTTATCGTTGCTGGTTCTTCTGGTATCAGTAGCTTCTGTTCTGTTTCAGTAGTTTCAGGAGCCATAAAATAATAGCCGATACCGCCTGCTCCAGCTATAATACAAGCAGCAATTCCCAGCTTAAGCCAGATTTTAGATCCGGTTTTATTCAGTTCGGGTGATATTTCATTGATGTCTGGAACTTCTGGCTGTATATAAGGCTGAGGCAGATCATCTTCAGTAAGCGTCTGTTCGGATTTAAAAGCGGGTCTTGTTGTGTCGGTGTTGTCCGGTGTGGGATCAAGAGAAGCTGGACTGTTCTCAACACTATCTTCGGTGGATATCATTTCACTCTCATCAATATAGACAGATTCTGATTCGGAAGGAATTTCCGGATTTGCATTTTGTGCAGCCTGCAGGACTGTCAGTGATTTGGGATTATTACCGTCACGGCAGGCTTCAAGATCAGCAATCAGTTCGGCAATGTTATGGTATCGATCCTGCGGGTTTAGTTGTGTGGCTTTAATAATGACGGATTTAAGATTATCTGCGATATTGGCAAAATCTTCTTCCAGGAGAGATTTTTCACCATTTTTACATGCTGTTATAATATCAAAGAGAGTCCGGTATTTTTGCCATGGACGCTGTCCTGAGAGATAAAAATATAATACTCCTCCCAAAGCATAAATATCTTCTTTTTCAGATATCTGCTGTTTTGTTTCTTTTCCTTGCAGTATCCCAGGTGAAGTAAAAGCAAATAACGGTTTGAATTCACTGCCGCCGCCGATATCAAGAGCAGAACTGATGTTTGGGATAATACCGCTGGCCAGGAGTTTTATCTGGCAGATTCCATTCGGTTGCGGTAGTGCAAAAATATTTTCAGGGCAAATATTCTGGTGAATAATTTTATTGCTATGTAAAGATGCGACAGCTCTGGAAACCTGAATCAGAAGATTGATTTTACCTTCCTGAGTAAATGTTTCGAAAAGTTTTTCGGTTGGCATCCGTTTTTCCAGTGATTCGGTTGCAACATAGACTTTATTCTCAGTCAATCCTGAAGCGTATACGGTAATAAGATTCGGATGTTGAGTATAGAGAAATAAATTGTGCTTTGAATGGAAGAAATCTGGATCGAAGCTGTTAACAGATTCAATAAAAGTTGCGGATTTTGGTGGTAATGAAATATTCTGAGTTTCAAGAATAGTTCTGATTGTCTGATTATCAAGATTTTTTTCACTCAGCTTCTGGGCGAATTTTTCAGCTTCCAGAGCACGTTTTTTTAGGGTCAGACCATTTACCTGGGTGTAAGCATAAAGCATGTCATAATCAAATTTATCTAGGTTGATCTCTGCTTTATATATTGTAAATAAAGCATTTTTTGTAATAACACCTTCTTTGGTGAATACATTTTCAATGGGTTCCTGTGAAGCCATTGTGACCTCCTATCTCTATATTAATTCAGAACGGCTGTTTTGAAAGTAATGGTGTAACATAATATTGCCGCAATAATCAAAAACTATTACGGTTATTTACAAATAATAAAGAAAATCCCTATTTAATTAGTAATTATCAATTTTTCAGATACTTTTTCCATAATATTATCAACTTTAGTTGAAAATATTATATAACTCTTTGATTGCTAATCAATTATTATCGTAAATATATATGAATAATTAATCATAATTTACTGTCAGGTCGATAAAATACTATTCAATATATACTGATTATTTTTGGAGATATAACATGCAAAAAATCATTATTATTATAAGTCTAATTTTTACTGTAGCTTTGGTGGGATGTGAAGCGCAGACGGTAACTAATCAGAGTACAACTGCGACGGTTTCCTATGATGAAAATGTCTTTGATATTGTTACGGAAGCACAGAGACCAGTGGTGGCACGGGCTTTTGAGCCAGGAGCGAAAAAGATGGTTCTTGATAAGGACTTGCACGTTTACCGGTATTGGGGTGGTGGAAGTGGTGAATCAGGATTTTTTTATGCAAAAAAAATGTTTACTGAACGCGATGTAGCTAAAAGAAAGCTTTCACTCCCAGAGCGTAATACCGCTTTGAATGTAACTCAATATAAAATTCCTCGCGGTACTACTGTAATATATGGTATTACAGCCAATATGGCGGGAATAGATGGTTATCCTTTAGAGGCCACTGGTGGAGCTGAGCAGTATTATCTGCCTAATCCTGTTTCTGCGGAAAAAGAACTTGTCGGAAAGCTGGAGTATACCAAGCATGAGCAGACTATGGATGAACTGGAAGAGGTCAAGGCGGTTAAAATGGAATAAAGATTATTACCTTAATGTATGATTTAATAAACAGGTCCGATAAAATACCTTAATAATTAAATAATTTGAAAGTAATAGGGGTTTATTGGTAAGTATTAATTAAGAAATGTCCGATAAAAGTATCTGTTTATTATTATTTTTATAAGATTGAGGTATATCATGCTTGAAAAAGAAAAAAAATATACTGCCGCTCTGGCAAAATGCAGCCCGGATTGCCCTGGAAGAAGAAGTCCCTGGATGGCAGCTTTGGGCGGTGATTTTGTCTGTCCACTTGGTGTGGCTTTTTGCGGAATTTGGGATGCGGATAATATTGTTGTAAAGAGGAAGGCTGTTATACCTGCTGCAGCAAAACAGGAGAATGCGGCGTAAAACCGATTTCCTGTATTATACTCTCTTTTTTACAGCTGGAGTTTCTTGAGTCAGGTTGGAGATTAAATGATGAAGAAGTTGTTGTCTTTGTTAATGCTGATGGTCTGTACTATGTATACGGCGTATTCAGGGGTTGTGGTTGAGGGTAAGGTGAAAGGTGTTGCACCTGTAAGCACACTGAAATATCTCTCTGCAGATAATGTTTTTGTGCTGAATGGTACAGATAAACTGCAAAACCCGGTGAGTTCTGATGAACTGCTGGAATTGATTGATGCTATCAATCTTGATGAGAGAATCGGAGTTTCTGTAACCTTGAATGATGAACTGATTGTTTATGGAAAACTGCATAAACGTTCAGCAACAGCAGGAATGCTGGAAACAGCGGATAACTTTATCCGTTCGGTAGTTTTTGCGGAATATTCCCGGTTGCATAAATATACTTTGCCCCATAATTATCAGCCGATTAGAGTAGTTTCAAGAGAGAGGTCCAGTGTAATATTTCTGCAGTTATCTGATTTTACCTATAACAAAGTTAGCACTGACTATCAGCCTGTCAGTCAGAAAGCTGATGTAATGCTTATTCCAATGGCAACCTATACTGCTCCTGACGGTGGTTATCTTCCAGATTATGATGCTCTGGAGAAGGGAATTTTTCAGAAGGAAGATAAAGCCAATGCTGACCAGATGAATCTTTATAAGGATGAATATCTGCAGCTTCCGCCTCTTGGTGAAGCGCTGAAGGTAGGACGCGCGGCAGCAATTATCCGGTATTTCAGAGACAACGGCATAAATATGAGTGAATTGAAGCGTTCTATTATTGAGAATGATGCGATTACCTTGGTTGGCAAAGAAGCTGTTGCTGACGGAGAAGTGGCAGATTTGGCAGTACGTGAGTCAGTTGAGGAGGTTCAGCCACAGGTTCCGGCTGAATTTTTAAATGCTGTGACTGCGTCTGATGCCGGTATTGCAGAAATTGCGGAAATTCTTCCAGAAAAAAGACCGGTAGCAGATAGCGGGGTAATTGCTAAGGTTGAGCCGAAATTGCAGAATGATTATGCTGAAAGTATCAGACAGGTATTTCTTATTGATAAGATAATAGGTAATACCGGCAAGGTTAAGCTTAGCCGTAAGAGTATTAATGATGGCAGTTATGTGCGTTATCGGACCGAATATTTAAAGGGTATAACCGACGCTGAAAATCTTGATCTGGCTCATACGCCGGAAGAGTTTCAGGCGGCTTTTCGCGAGCATATTGCAGCTTGGGAGCATGTAATATCCTGGCTTAAAGATAAGAATATTGCTGACGGTAAAGAAGCATTTGCAGCGTTTTATGATGAACACGGTAAGTACCGTGAAGAGTTGAAAAATACCTATAATGAATGCCGCCGGATTGCTGCAAAATATCAATATAATGATTGATAACACCCTAACAAAAAAAAAACTATATACTATTGCAAATTAAGAGTAATTAAATATACTAATTACTCTTAATAAATGGCGGGAGTAGCTCAGCTGGCTAGAGCGTCAGATTGTGGCTCTGAAGGCCGCCGGTTCAAGTCCGGTTTCTCGCCCCATATTATTAGCCTTGTCTGTTTCGGCAGATGAGGCTTTTTTGTTATTAATTGCAGAGATATATAATTTTTAGCCGTTATATACGTTATTTCCCAGGGAAAAATTTTCTGAAAAAACCAGGTTTAAGAGTAAAGTCCGGTTGGATAGAATCAAATATTTTAATATAACCGGCAATACATTTTTCCAGCGTATATTCTTGGCAATGGGCTATGGCTATAGTTTTATAGCTGCTGAAATTATTAATTGCAAGTTCCAGTTTATCAAAAAGTTTTACCGGTTCAAAATCCTGATATTTCTGAAAGATTTCATCACTAACATATGCCAGTAAATCAGAATTGAAGTGGCATAATTCACGCATTGACCCGCTATCAAAACCTACAACCGGTAGACCTGACGCTATTGCTTCAATTACGGAATTTGGACATGGTGGATTCAAATGTGAATATATATATATATGAGATTTTCTCAAGGCTTCAGCGATTGTGTTTTGCGAGGTTGTTTTATAATTCTTGATATACTCTTTGGCTAAAATATAATCACGCGCAGGTGTCGTTATTGGGCCTATTACTTCTAATTCGAAGTTATAGCCTTTGGTTTTAAGCATATCCATTGCTGTTATTACCGGATCTAGCATATCGGGGTTTCTGAAGTTTCCGGTTGTAATAAATTTTATTATATCGGATCTCTCGATAGAGCTAAGGTTTTGATCGGGAAAGAAGATGTCGGTATCCGCACCATTACAGATAAGACTATAGTCTGCAGTATCCTTTTCACCAAACATTGTAAATACCTGCTGCTTAGAATAATCACTTTGGAAAATAATATAATCTGCCAGATCACAATAGATTTTTTTAATACTTTTATTTTGCTTTATGAATTTTTTACCATGTTTTGAAGGATAAAATATGCCATCTAAACGTTGGATAATTTTTCCGCCTTGTTTTTTAATGCTTTTAATCTTCTTCAGATCCGCTGATATTGGAAAAAACATTCCATCTGCATTATTAGTAGAAGAATTATAATGATAATCCAGCTTATTCAGGCCTTTTTGAAGATTTCTCATAAAAGTTTGCGGACCGCCTATGGAATTTTGTTCTGTTGGAAATGGTATATAAATATTATTCATAATCTGCAATCTTATTCTATATCAACAGTTCATTTCGAATACGAAGTTTTATTTATTAAGTTCATCAGCGGTTAGGTAGAGTCTATTTATGCGATAATCAATATATTACTAAAAATTTGATTATAATTAAGAATTAAAATATATTATCGTGTGATCTATCTTGAAATTCAGTTTGTAATATCTAAGGCTGTAAGCGGAGATAATGGGAGCAGCTTAGTGATACGTAATTTACATTCTTCCTGAGTGTTTTTGTGATCTTTGTTATTTGTATGCGCCCCTATATTATAAATATAACAGATTTTTTTGCAGTGGTATATATGTTTACCGGCAAGTTCGAGGAGTGACAGGAAAAACGCCTGATCAGAAGATTTTTCCCACCAGGTTCCGGTTTTCGGGTCAATTAAATAATTCTCAGGGAGATGTTTGAACAATTCCATCTTAAATGTTTTTAAGTGTGAGGTTGTCCATGGGGCAATTCTGAAGGAATTTGTTTTTATCGTATTATTTGATATTTTTCGGGTTGAACCCATGATATTACCAGAAGAGCTGACCCAGGTATTATAGGTTAACCAGATATCTGGTTGTGAGTAAATTTTAGCAAGATAGGTTAATATGGTATCATCTGCGAGATAATCATCGCCATCAAGCATTACGATAATAGATTTTGGTGGTGCATTTTTGAATGCGAAGTAATTATTTGCACACAAACCTTGTCTGGATTTGTTTTCTATAAAATCCACAGTATTATCAGGGTGCTTGTTAAGCCAATCCCTGATTAACTTTCGGGTGTTATCTGTTGAACAATCGTCAATGATAATATGTTTTATCTGACTTTTGTGGAAATTCTGATTATAGACTGAATCTAAACATTTTAATGTCTTGATATGACTGTTGTAACAAGGCGAGACGATATAAAATGTTATTGTATCGTTTGGTTGAATAAACATCAGTTTGAAAAATTCAAAAGTTCTGTTTATGCGATTATAAATTAGTTTGAGTATATTTTTAATAGTCATATAAAAATTGGTACTATCATGTAATGTAACTTTAATTGTTAAAAAATGTTCAAATATGAATTATAGGTTATATAACATTGTATTCAATGGCGGAATGTGTATTAGGTGGAAAATATCACATATGTTGTTTGAAATTAAATGTATAAGTAATAATTTTTGTATCTAATGAATTAAAGATTTGGAGTATGGTTTTGATGTTAGTTCTAAATTTTGTATTATCATTCGTATAGTGACAATTTTGTAAATTGTTTATTATCTGTGAAAGGTTATATTGTTAGCCAAGTTAAAAAAAATGCTATCTATGATATATTGGTATAAATCATAGATTTGATATAACATGTTTATTATAAATATATTATAATAATTATATGCTCTTGATAATCTTTATAAATAATTTTTATATTATAATTATGTTAATAAATTTAATGTGACGAAATTGCTACTTCAGATTACAAAATTGTGTTTTCAATATAATCATATGATCTTTAAAATAGCAATAACTTTTTATAAATTAGTTAATATTATGATTATACCGGTAAAATATATTTTTTTAACATCTTTGCAGCAATTATTAGTGATTTTGGAATAGTTATTGTCATTTGCATATTACAGCTAAAGGAGAGTAATATGCTTAAATGGATATGGGTGATTTTGTTTTGTTGCTTGTTTTCAGGTTCAGCTATTTTTGGAGAGGAATTGGAGGGAATATACCTGGTCGCTGGGGCAGGATATAAATTGCCGGTGGTTGAGGCTATTAAATTGTTTGAACAAGGTGGCGGTGAAAAAGTGCATGCGGTATTTGGTAATATGAAAATGATAACAACCTATGTGAAAGAATCCGCAGATGTTTCTCTGATTATAGGTGATAGCGGATTTATTGAGAAGTCGGGTATTAAGCTGGATCAGACTATGAATATTGGAACTGGTAGATTATTACTGGTATACCAGTCTGGGTTTGCGCTGAACAGTATTGCTGATTTGAAATCTGCTACAGTACGACGTATTGGAATACCGGATCCTAAAAATGCAATTTATGGTAAGGCAGCGGAAGAGTTTTTAAAGGCTTCAGGGATTTATGAGTCTGTAAAAGATAAGCTGCTGATACTTAAAACTGTACCGCAGGTGAGTGCCTATCTGAAATCCGGTGATATTGATGTCGGGTTGATAAATGTTACTGATTATGTAAAGCTTGAGAGCGCTGATTTGAAGAGTTTAAAGATTGACCCGGGGTTATATAATAAGATTATTATTCAGGCGGGGCTTATAAATGCTGCCGGGCAGGCGTTTTTTGAATTTCTTGAATCGGCTGCGGTTAAAAAAATATTCTCTGATTATGGTCTGTAGAATGTACTCAGTAAATTCCACAGGTAAATTATGAGATTGTGTTAGACTGAGGAAGCGGGGGAATAATAATTCAATGGATTCTACCTACTTTGATGCTTTATTTATAACCATGAAGATAATAATTTATGTAACTCTGCCTTTATTGTTATTTGCAGTGCTAATAGCTTATTGTTTGTTATTGAATCGTAAACTGTTGAATAATTTGATTGAAATACTGATTAATATTCCAATTATTTTCCCGCCGGTGGGTATTGGATTTCTGTTGGTACTAGGTTTTAGTCGGAATAGTATGTTGGGAAGATATCTGAATGTGGATATTGTGTTTTCATTTTCCGGGATCTGTGTTGCGGCTTTTTTAACCGGTATACCTTTTATTGCCAGGGCAGTAATGGCGGGTATCGGAGGTAGTATAAATGATTTATGTGATGCCGCATATACTCTTGGCAAGAGTCGGTGGCGTACATTTTTGGTTATAGTTATACCGTTATTGAAAAATAATATTATGCAGGGGTTTATTCTGGCAGTCGGCAGAATTGTCGGAGAAGTGGGAATAACCATGATGGTTGGAGGGAATATTGCCGGTAAGACAACGACAGTGTCATTGGCTATTTATAATGCGGTTCTTGATGGCGAGAATAATCGTGCGTTTCTTCTGGCCGGGATTTTATTTGTTTTTTCACTGTTAATATTTTATATGCTGCGGTATATTGGCAGTAAAGTCTATACGGTATACTAAGTAAATGAGAAGGGAAATACATGAGTATTTACATGCAGCTGCAGGAGTCGCTTAGAGCTCTGGCTGAAGATAAAGCGATACTTGAGAGTACTATTGCAGTCAGTTGTAAAGCGTTATCAGCTGTAGAGGCGATAGGCAATACTGAGCATGATGATTATCCTATCAATAAAGGTAAGGAGGTTATGGTAGAGGCTGATTTCTGCGGTGCGAAAGGTCAGGCATTTACTGATCATTATGGAGACGGGGTATTCAAAGTATCTGATCTTATTACTATGGAATTAAAAACAAACCGTGATCGGGCAAGTTTTATATCGGCTATCAATGTGATATGGAAATATTACGGTAAAGTGGAGAAGACAGTTCATTGTCGAGATCATGAGCCTTTAGATTGTGCTGCAGAACTGCCACGGTATTATGATGTTACGAAAAAAACCCTGCTTATTGGATTGCAGCCTCGGTTTTTGGAGGTTCTTGCAAGAAACGGTGAGGTAAGAGTATTGGATCTGGATAAGGATAATATCGGAACAGTAAAGTCTGGGATTGAAATTGAAGACGGTGGCAAATTTACTGAAGTTGTAGCATGGTGTGAGCAGATATTCGCAACGGGCTCTACTCTGTGTAACGGTACTATAGAGGGAATTCTTGATTGTGGTAAACCAGTGACATTTTTTGGTGTTACAATAGCGGCCGCGGCAGAGATTTTGGGTTTGCAGACATATTGTTTCTGTGGGCATTGATTATAAAATGGTCGGGTCGACTGGATTTGAACCAGCGATCTCTTGCCCCCCAGGCAAGCACTCTAGCCAAACTGAGCCACGACCCGATCAATTTATTTATACAAATTGCAATGCATCGCTTTAAAGCACGATGCTATTATATGAATTAATGCCCGCGTTGTCTACGGAGAATTCGGGCAAGTTTTTCATCAGCATCTGCTTCGTTTTCGCGTCCGAGCCGGCGTAACAATGAAGCACGCTGCATATAGAGCAGAGGTTCAGCCGGTAGTAGATTGATTGCTTTGGTATAATATTTGAGTGCAGCGGTAAAATTGTGGTTTTCTTCATTGAGTTCAGCTATACGCAGCAGCGGTTCAAAGTCATCCGGTACCATCTGCAGTACCTGCTGATAAATTTCGACAGCCTTCTCATTCTCTTCCAGTTTATGATAAAGATCACCTTTAAGCAGTAATAAATCTATTTCCGCATCATCTTTATTGAGGAGAAGTCGTTCCAGTACATGTAGTGCTTCAGCGATATCACCGGTGCCGGCAATGGCGTTTACCCAGCGGATAAGGGTTCCGATATCCTCTGGAATAAGATGTGCGGCTGTAGCATAATCGCTGATAGAACCGTCTTTATCACCTTTTATCTGTCTTATTGAAGCGCGGGTGATAAAGGCTTCCGGAAGTCCGGAATCAAGTCTTATTGCATGATTGATATCGGCTTCAGCTTCTTCAATCATGCCGAGATCAAAGAATAATGCTCCACGTCCGGTATACACATCAGGATTATGAGGTGAAATCTCGGCTGCTTTATTGAAGCATTCCACTGCCCGTTTGCGCTTGCCGATAGTCAGGTATGCTTCAGCAAGACTGATGAAGATAGAAGCATCATTATAACCCTGATCGATGGCTTTAAGATAATATTTGATAGCGGTATTAATATTACTGCAATGCCAATGGCATTCGCCGATATTATATAGTAATTCTGCAATTTTTTCATTATTGGTATTGGTGCATTTTTTAAACTCGGCTAAAGCCTCTTCATAACGTCCAAGCTGTTGCAATAGATTGGCTTTGGAAATAATTGGTTCTTCCTGTCCAGGAAGCAGACGCGCAGAACGGGAAAATTCCAGTAACGCTTCGGTAGTCTTGCATTTATTGGTATATATTACACCCCGATAGAAATGCAGCCAGCCGTTATTAGGATACTTTTTAATGGTTTTTGTAAAGACCTTCTCAGCAAGATTGAGGTCACCACTGGAAATCAACGCTGAACCAAGCGCCAGATTATTTTCTACGGAATCCGGATCAAGCTTTACTGCTGTAGTATAAGCATCTATGGCTTTATCGAAATCTTCAAGTTCATTATAAATATCGCCCATAATCAGATATGGACGTGACCATGACGCATCAAGATTTTTTGCTTCAAAAATCATTTCAAGTGCTTCATGGTAGTGTTTATTTTCCATAAGTATTTGCGCTGAAATAATATATGCTTCCGGATTTTTAGGATCTACTTTGGTTGCCTCTTTAAGATCAAGAAGTGCATCGGTGTGTTTTCCTTCACGCCTGTAAAATTCGGCTCTGCTCAGATATACCTCTATTTCTTTCGGTGCGATCATAACCGCATGATTAAAGGCATCAAGAGCATGACTGGTCAATCCCTCAGCCTGGAAATATTCTCCACGTGAAAGATAGAAATTCATATCGTGATTGGGTTCAAATGTAGACAATTTGCTTCCTTTATATCCATGACGTTACGGGATAAATCTTCATAACGTCTAAATATTACATTACTTATAAGTATTGTAATATCGTCCTTATTACCAAGTTATTGTTAAGAAACGGTTTATATTTTTTCCTGGTGCAGATTATGGCAGCATGAAAAAATCAGTAATACTTTGAAGTTAATCCTAAACGATATTTGTTTTTGGTCAAGGATAAAAAAGGCATCCTTCCGGTATACGGTGAGAAGAAATATAGTTGGATTGTAAAAAATTATTAGTTCCTTTTGCGGTTACTTACTTTAGGGTTTTGCTTCAATTATAACTGTAAAGTATAGAAAAATGGAAATAAACAGTATTTCCAATCCTTATACCTTTCAACTGCTGTTTGACGATACTGGCAGTTGTGAACAATTATGCCGGAATTAAATTCCGTAAATATAAATTATGCCTTAACGAGTTTTTTTTAAGAAAAGCTTTACGGTAGGTGTTGATGTTATAATTCATTGTTAAATAGTGTGTTATGAAAATAAGTATTTCTTTAAAGTCTAAATACCAGTTGATTTTGATTATTGGAACACTCATTGTCTAAAGAAGGGTGATCATAACCTCGGGAGGGTTGGGCTCTGCCCAGTGATCATATTTGAATAAGTTATAATATTATTTGAATGCACTAGATATGGCTATTTCTTAATTTCCGCAGTCTATATAAGGAAATGCCTAAAGAAGCTCAGGGAAGACGAGCATATTTGAAATTGGTGCAATTCATGGATGAATTCTTTATGGAGGATGAACGATGGCTGTTTCCGGTGGTTTGATTGTCACTAATAATTTGAGTGCACTTAACACTCAGAGGACACTCAATAAAAACAATTCTTTAATGTCTAAAAGCCTGGAAAAACTCTCTTCAGGTTATCGTATCAATACGGCTGCTGACGATCCCTCAGGTCTTATTATAAGTGAACAGCTCAGAACGCAGATTTCCGGTCTGGACCGTGCTACCCAGAATTCTCAGGAAGCTTGTAATGTTCTTGGTATCGCTGAGGGCGCACTTATTGAGATGAACAACATTCTTACTAAAATGCGTTCACTCGCTATTCATGCGGCGAACAATGGTGTGACTGCTCCAGATCAGGTAAGAGCGGATCAGGCGGAAGTTGATTCTGGAATTCAGACTCTTGACAGAATATCCAGCACCACCAGATATTCCGATCAGTTCCTTCTCAATGGCTCTAAAGGTCTGGTCTATGACTGTAAAACAGTTGTTGACAGTACGATGGATATGCCGCTGCTTGATACCAACAGCTCACGGCTGGATCAGGTATTTAAGCGGTCAGGTTCTGCACTTACGCTGGGGTATTCCGGTCTGGATGATCCGACCAATCAGACACAGGCTGTCTGGGAGTCTCAGGCACGCAGAGCTTATATTGAAGCTGATGCGGCTTTAAATATTGATACAGATATACGTGACGGCAGCCTGACAGCTGATCAGTCATTTATTATTACTGGAACTCAGGGTTCAAGACAGTTTGCTTTTGCCAACGGTACTCATATTGGTACCGTTGTAGAATCAATTAATAATGTATCTGACAGCCTTGGTGTCGGTGCTACCATGACTTTTCAGAGTACAGTAACCGGGGTGAATATCGACACTGCCGGTTCATATAGTTTTACCAGCGGTACTGCCAGAGCGTCTGGTGATCTCTGTATTTATAACCTCGGTTCTGATATGGAAGCCAAGGAAGTAAATGGTGTGTATAATTACACTCAGGGTGTGAGTGCGGTTACCTTCGCTGGAAGTGCCACCGATCTTCCTCTTCCTGATGATTCATCACTGGTTCCGGGTAAGACTCTGGATGGTGATGGCAGAATGTATCTGCGCTGGTTGAGTGATACTGAATATATTGCTTATAAAGATAAAGATCTGACCATGGAGGTCGGTCGCGGTACCTCCGGTACTGAAATGAGTTCAACAAATAACTCCGGTGTAGATAGTGCCAGGCTGCTTATTGAAACCGATCCGGCAACCGATATTCCGGCAAAGGATGATATAACAGTTCTCCAGTTTGGTCAGCAGTTTGAAATGCAGTCTGATAATATTTATCTCAATGATGATCTTGAATATAAACGTAATGCCATGAATCTTGATCAGATGGATTCTATTGTTGACAATATCGGTCTTTGTGCCGGTACTGGTGCTTCAGAAGGTGGCGCCAGTGCACTCTCTGGAATACGTCTGGGCGAGAATACAGATGAGAATGGTAAAATGTATTTCAAGGTTGAGACTGGTGATCCTGATGAGACTTTTGTAACTATAAGTGTATATAATGATCCTGAGATGAATGAAGAGGATCTGGTTGCCCGGGGTGCAGGCAATATTCCAGGAACAACCGGTACTTCAGCTTTGCATGCGGATATACCGGTATTCGGTGTGGCTATGGACGGTGGAACAGGTGAGAATTCAGGAATTTATGGAACTCTTGCTTTTGCCGGAGGTCTTGGCACTTCGCCTAATGCAGGTACAGAATATACCGGAACACTTGAATTTACCGATCTGGGTATGAGGCTTTATACTGAGGATTACGGTTCTCAAGAATACCTGCGTCTGCAGAATCTTGAAGGTGAGCTCTGGAGTCAGTATAAGAATCCGGAGAGTACAACGCTCTCGACTATTGAGGCAGGGCATACTATTCAGGAGTATGGAAGTGATGCGGAGATTACAGTAAATGGTCAGACAATTTCAACTCAGGGATTGAGCGCCAATGTTACTACTCCGAACTATTCCGGAAAATTTGATTTTAATCAGGGTGAACTGGGGCTTACTACAATTGCTCAGGTAGGACAGGATATTGGAGCACTCATGAGCCGAAACAGTTCACTTCAAGCTGTGTCTTCTACAAATTCAGCAACAATTAATGATCCGGATGATCCGGCTTATCTGACTTGGTGTACCAATGCCAGACATGCCACTTCTGAGACTATGTCTAACTTTATCGGTGGAATGCAGTATCAGCTCGGTGAAGGTACCGGTGATCAGGAAAGAACAGTATATGCTATACCCGGTATGACTGCGGCAGAAATCGGCAAGATCAAGATTGATGGTGAAGACTACTGTCTGCAGGATGTACTTGCAGGTGGCAAGGCAAGTCTGCAGAATGATCCGGTAACGGCAATGAAGGTGGTAATGCAGGCGGTTAATGATGTATCTGAGCTGCGTGCCCGCCTCGGTGCCTTCCAGAAGAACATGCTGCAGACCAATATCAATTCACTCGAGGTTACAGTGGAGAATATTACCAAGACCGAGAGTGCGATTCGTGATACTAACATGGCTACAGAATCAACAGAATTTACCAAGAATCAGATTTTACTGCAGGCTGGTACTTCAATGCTGGCACAGGCAAATCAGATCAATCAGAATGTGCTGCAGCTATTAGGATAAAGTCAGGGACTGACAAGAAAATATTAAGGAGAATATAATGAGCACCGGTATGTATATTAATAATAACATTAATGCTCTGGGTACACAGAGAATAATGGGGATCAATAACAGTAAATTATCATCAAGTCTGCAGCGTCTGTCATCTGGTTACAAAATCAATGTTGCCGCTGATGATCCTTCAGGTCTGAATATCAGTGAACAGCTCAGCAGTCAGAATTCCGGAATGAGCAGGGCGATACAGAATTCTCAGGAAGCATCAAATGTTATTGGTATTGCTGAAGGGGCGATGATTGAGATTACCAGTATTCTTACCAAGATGCGTCAGCTTGCCATACATGCTTCCAATACCGGCGCAACCTCACCGGATCAGATTCGTGCAGATCAGGCGGAAATGGATTCAGGAATTCAGTCCTGTGACCGTATCTCAGATACTACTAGATTCTCCGATCAGTTTCTGCTTAATGGCTCTAAAGGTCTGATCTATAATGCCCAGACTGTTGTCAATGATCCTATGGATAATCCTCTGGTTGATATCGATAATACCCGTATTGATCAGATCTTTAAAAAAGAGAATTCAGCATTAGCAATAAACTTTTCTGGTGTTGAAGATCCTAATATTCAGTCCCGCGCTATTGCCAGTAGACAGGCTACCAGAGCGATTATTGAAGCTGATGCCACTGTAGCCAGTCAGTATGGAGAATGGGCAGCTGATATCAGCAGCGGTTATCTAACCGCTGATCAGCAGTTTATTCTTACCGGGGAAGCCGGATCACGATCTTTCGGTTTTAATAACGGTACACATTTGGGTACCGTTGTTAATTCAATCAATAATACTAAAGAAAGTATCGGTGTCGGCGCGACTCTGACCTTTGACAGTTCGGTTACTGGTGTCAATCTGGATCAGGACTATATTTATAATCCTGCCGCCTTAGAGGTGAGAAGCAGTGGTGAGGCAGCGGTTTATAATATGGATGAAAATGGAGACGGGGTGACCTCCGGTGTCACCAGTGTATCCTTCGATACTACCCAGCCGCAATATACTGCTAATACCCTTGTTCCCGGGAAAAATCTTTCCGCAGACGGGCGTCTGTATCTGCGCTGGACCTCTGCAACCGAGTATATTGCATATAAGGATGATGAATATAAGATGGAGGTCGGTAGAGGCTCATCCGGTGGAGTAATGACCTCATCCAATAATTCCGATGTTTCACTTGCTTATATGACTATGACCGCTGCCGCTGATACCGAGGCCGGAGATACTAGTGTTGTACAGATTGGTCAGGTATTTGAGATGCATGATGCCACAAGTGCCAGCTATGCTGTAAACGGTATGAATCTGGATGAGATGGCACCACTGGTAAATGATTTCGGACTTGAGCTTGGTACCGGGGCGAGTGGTACCTGCAGTTGTGTAAGCGGAATCAGACTCGGTGAGAATACCGATGAAACCGGAAAGCTCTATTATAAATCCGAGTATGATAATGTCGCCGGCACGGTGACAGTCAGTGCATACAAGAATCCATCAATGCTGAGTGAGGATCTGGTTGCCAGCGGTATGACCGATATTGGCACGCCTCCGACCGGTGATCCTTATGAGGTCAGACTTCTTGAAGAGGATGGTGACGGTGATGGCGAAAAGTCAGGTATTTACGGAACCTTTGTCTTTGACGGCAGTACACCGGCTTCTACTATCGCTACCGGTACTATGGAGTTTGATAATCTTGGTATGAGGCTTTACTCTCTTGAATATGGCTCACTCAGCAGTATCAGAGTTCAAAATGTCGAAGGTAATCTCTGGGGGCAGTATAAGGATCCTTCAAGTCTGGTACTCGAACGGATAAATGAAGGTGAAACCATTCAGGAGAATGGCAATAATGCGCAGATTACCGTTAATGGCCGGCTTATTGAGACTGATGGACTTACTGCAAGTATTGCCAATCAGAATTTCTCCGGGGATGTTACTTTTAATGCCGGTGAACTTGGAATGACCACTATTGCTCAGGTTGGCCAGGATATTGGTGCTTTGATGTCACGCGGCGGATCTTTACAGGCTGTTGAGTCCACAGTCGGTATGAATGATCCAACAGATCCTGCATATGCGACCTGGTGTACAAATGCGCGTCATTCGACTTCTGAAGAATTATCAGAATTTGTCGGTGGTATGCAGTATCAGCTGGGTGAAGGTGACAGTGACGTTGAAAGAACTATTTACAGTATTCCGGGAATGTCATCATCAAATATTGGTAAAGTAACTATTGACGGCAAACTGTATACATTACAGGATGTCCTTTCCGGTGGTTCTGCAAGTCTGGCGAATGATCCGATAAAGGCGATGAAGATTCTGTCACAGGCACTTGATGACGTTACCGAGACTAGAGCTCGTCTGGGTGCTTTCCAGAAGGATATGCTGCAGACCAATATTAACTCACTGGAGATAACAGTTGAGAATATAACCAAGACGGAGTCGTATATCCGTGATACTAATATGGCCTATGAATCAACTGAATTCACTAAAAATCAGATTCTGGTAAATGCTGGTACTTCAATGCTGGCGCAGGCTAATCAGACTCCACAGAATGTTCTTCAGCTTCTGAATGGAGGAGCATAAAAATTACATCACCTTTATTGGTATTATGATAAAGGCTCGCCCCCGTTGCTCGATTCTAACGACCCAAGAGTAAAACCACGCCCTGCCAGGCGTGGTTTTGTATTTTATAAATATAATGAAAAAATATAATGATTTCAGATGCTGTTAATAGCGATGGTCTTTAGTTCAAGGAGTCCTGTGACCTTTTTATCGCGGTTCAGTACCGGCATTTCGCCGATCCGGTATTCTTTAAATATCGGCAGTATATCGGCCACACTCTCATCTTCATAGCAGAACTTTGGCGATGTTATCATGTATTCTGCTATTTTTCCAGTCAGACCGGATGAATTTTTCAATAACAGCCGGCGCAGGTCACCATCGGTAAAGATTCCCAGAAGTTTATGTGCGGTATCTATTATGATGACAGAACCGGAATGACTACGGTCGATAGCATTTATCGCTTCAAGAACTGTTGCTTTATCGGTAACAGTAGCAACGGTTGCTTCCGGGCGCATCAGCTCTTTTACGATGAGTGATTTTTTGCCGAGGGCTCCTCCCGGATGATAACGGGCGTAATCACTGACGGTGAAATTTCGCCGTTTCATCAATGAGATTGCCAGCGCATCGCCCATTGCCAGCATATTGGTGGTACTAGCTGTAGGCGCCAGACCGTGTGGGCACGCTTCCCGGCTGCTGCCGAGCTCAAGGGTGATGTCGGCCTGAGTCCCCAGGGTACTGCGCGGATTTGAAGTTATACCTATTATATAGATTTTAAGTCGTTTGAGATGTGGAATAAGGGTTGAAATCTCCTCTGATTCACCGGAGTTACTGAACAGGAGTATAATATCACCCTCTTGCGTCATACCAAGGTCGCCATGCAGTGCATCGCTTGGATGCATGAAGAATGAATGGGTACCGGTACTTGCCAGGGTAGCAGCAACTTTATTGGCGATAAGACCTGCTTTGCCGATGCCGCTGGTAATAACCCGTGAATCGGTATGTTGCATAATATATTCTACAGCTTTGTTGAAACGTTCATCCAGAAGTTCTTTCATCTTCTGAAGCGCTGTAATTTCAATTTCAATTACTTCTTTTCCTGTAAGCATAACATATCCTTTATCTTATTTTCCGAGTCTTTCGCCGGAATATTTCTCTTTACGGATACTTTCGGACCATGCACTGTTTTCCAGATACCAGATGACGGTCTTTTTCAGTCCTTCTTCAAACTTTAATGATGGCTGCCAGCCGAGTTCATTTTGGATACGGGTTGCGTCAATGGCGTAGCGCTGATCATGTCCGGGGCGGTCTTTAACGAAGGTTATAAGTTCGCGATAGTTTTTAACAGTTTTTGGCGGTCTGAGGTCCTGCATTATATCACAGAGCAGGTGTACAAGTTCTAGGTTTTGCCATTCGTTGCAACCGCCGATATTGTAGGTGCGGCCATTACAGCCTTTATGAATAATGGTGGAAATTGCGGAGCAGTGATCTTCAACATAGAGCCAGTCTCTGATATTGGTGCCGTTTCCGTAGACTGGTAGGGGTTCTTCGGCTTCGGCTTTCTGGATCATAAGAGGAATGAGTTTTTCCGGGAATTGGTATGCGCCGTAATTATTCGAGCAGTTGGAAATAGTTACCGGCAGGTTATAAGTACGGTGCCAGGCCATTACCAGATGATCACTGGCGGCTTTTGAGGAGCTGTAGGGGCTGGAGGGATCATACTTTGTTTCTTCGGTAAAGAATCCTGTATTGCCGAGTGAGCCGTAAACTTCATCGGTGCTGACATGGTGAAATCTGACATCAGTCCGATCCTGCCAGTAATTTTTTGCCGCCTGCAGCAGTTCATATGTTCCGAGAATATTGGTCTCAAGGAAATCTCTGGGGCCGTCAATGCTTCTGTCAACATGACTTTCTGCAGCCAGATGGGCAACGGTGTCTATTTTGTATTGAGAGAAAACTTTTTTCAGTAATTCCCGGTCACAGATGCTGCCATGAACAAATGTATAGCGCGAGGGGTATTTTTCAGCAATATCTTGCAGATTATTGAGACTTCCGGCATAGGTGAGAGCGTCAAGATTTACTACTTGCTCTATCTCAGGGTGTTTTTCCAGAAAATAACGGACGAGGTTGGTACCGATAAAACCGGCACCTCCGGTAATGAGAATATTTCTGGGAATATGGGTGTTCATGCAATTCCTTTAATATAAATGAGATAGTAAATTGTATTATTAAATATATGTATGCTGGTATTATTAGTTTAGTATAGTAAATTAAGGTGTGTATTCAAGCCTTATTAATAATACTTAATGGTGAAGATTGCTGAATAATGTATAGGGTAGAGCTATGAGGTATGAGTTTTTTCTAGTAAAAAAACAATAATAAAATACAATATCAGTTATGAGTTTATAATTACAACAGTATACATGATTATTAAAGGAGTAGCTGATGAAAAATATAGATTACAGAGAATTTTTAAAGTGTAATCTCAGTTTGTTTTCCGGTTGTATTATATTCTGTTTAATTATTGCTGTTTCACAGGCTGGGGCTATTGCGCAGGAAGAAGCGGTTCAAAAGAAGCTGGAAATAAAGGCTGTACCGGTAACAGAGATATATGAGGCTATGGGAACGGTGCGGCCGGTGACTGAATTTGAAGTCCATTCTCAGATAACTGCAAAAGTAGGTGCGGTTGAGGTCAATGCTGGAGACAAGGTCGAAAAAGGACAATTACTGATCAGACTCGATGATCGTGAGGTAGTCAGTAAACTTGAGCAGGCCAAAGAGGGTCTGGCAATTGCCAAGCGTGGTGTAGAGCAGAATCTCAAGAGTGATGAAGAATTGCAGGCTGAGTATGATCAGGCGGAGTCAGATTTTAAACGTTCAGAAAAGCTCTTTAAAGACGGTATAAACAGTAAGAAAGAATATGATCAGGCTAAGACGGCCTATCTTAAAATGAAAGCGCAGATCGGGTTGTCCAAACAGCGGGTATTATCGGCTCAGGCGGCATTGAGGCAGGCGGAACAGGTGGTCAATGAGGCTGAGATTTATGCGGAGTATGCAAATATCCGGGCAGTAAATTCAGGAATTGTTACCAATCGTGATGTAGATCCGGGTGATCTGGCAACTCCCACAAAGACGCTGTTGACGATTCAGACCGGCTCGGCATTGAGGTTGGAAGCAGGAATACGGGAAAGCCTTATCGCGAATATCAAGGTTGGAATGAAGCTTGAAGTGAAATTGGGAACCGGTAATCTTAAGCTTACCGGAGTAGTTGAAGAAATAGAACCTTATGCGAATGCCAAGACCAGATCATTTATGGTAAAAGTAGGCATACCGGTTACTCAGGGAGTATATCCCGGTATGTTCGGGAGACTACTGGTGCCGCTGTCTTCACGAATGAGTATAATGGTACCACGGGAAGCAGTGACAGTTGTCGGGCAGCTCAAAATGTTAAAGGTTATGCAGGGAGAAACGGTGCGGAAAGTGTTTGTCAAAACCGGTAGAGAGGATAATAATCAGATAGAAATATTGTCCGGTATGGAGGATGGTGATACTATAGTGTTTTAAAGCTTGGGATGATGTTTCTGTTATTGATGAAGAAAAGTTTTTTCTGTATCCGGAAGGCAAGTATTATGAGTAAGACAGAGAGCAGATCAGCTTTAGCGGGTTTTTTCCGGTTTTTTATTACCTCACCGCTGACACCAATGCTGATTGTAATTGCTATCATATTCGGGGCAGCAGCTATTATTTTCACTCCAAAAGAGGAAGAACCGCAGATAGTCGTACCGATGGCGGATATTTATATAACTGCTCTGGGTGCAAGTTCTGAAGAGATAAAGGCACTGGCGACCTATCCGCTCGAGCAGATTCTCTGGGAGATAGATGGGGTGGAATATGTATATTCCACTACGCAGGATGAGACCGCGGTGGTTACGGTCCGTTTTTTTGTGGGTGAAGACCGGGAGGATTCATTATTAAAGCTTCATAATAAGATTCAGATGAATCTGGATAGAGTTCCTGCCATTGTCAATAGCTGGCTGATAAAACCTGTAGAGGTTGATGATGTGCCGATTGTCAGTGTTACGCTGTACTCGGATAAATATTCGGATTATGAATTACGGCGCGTTGCCGAGGAGTTGCGTGCCAGATTATCCGGGCTGGATAATATATCCCGAAGTTATATTATCGGGGGGCGGAGCAGGGAGATAAAGGTTGATATTGATCCTCAGCTGATGGAAGGTTTCGGCGTGGATATGAGTGATATCACTAGCGCGCTGCAGGGAGCGGATGCGTCGGTACGTGCCGATCAGTTTACACGGGATAATAAAGCAATATTTGTAGGGGCGAATTCATATTTGAAATCGGTGCAGGATGTAGCTGATCTGGCGATATTTGCGGACGAGAGTGGGGTTGTATATCTCAAAGATGTGGCAAAAATCACCGACGGCCCGGAAAATTCAGATAATTATACCTCCATATTTTTTACCAAAAACAATGCTAATGTAACTGCTGCATTCAAAGGCAGGGATCTCAGTGCGGTTACGTTGGCATTCGCCAAGCGTAAAGGGAGTAACGCCGTAGCAGTAGCGCAGGATATAATTGGGCAGATTGATGCGGTAAGAGCCGAGTTCCTGCCGGCCGATGTGCATCTGGAAGTTACCAGAAATTATGGTAAAACCACCCAGACCAAGGTTAATTCATTGTTGAGTTCATTACTGTTTGCTATTATTTCGGTGGTTATACTGCTGTCGTTCAGTCTTGGACGGCGGGAATCAATAGTTGTCGCGTTGGCTGTGCCGATATCATTTTCACTGGCATTATTTGTAAATATGGTACTGGGATATTCAATAAACCGGGTGACATTGTTTGCACTAATACTATCGCTGGGGCTGGTGGTAGATGATCCAATTACCAATGTTGAGAATATTCAGAGGCATCTGAGAATGAGGCCGGATAATCCATTGGAAGCGACTATTTCGGGGCTGCGTGAGGTTTTTTCTCCAGTTATCATGTCGACTCTGGCGATAATAGTCTGTTTTGCCCCGTTGACATTTATTACCGGAATGATGGGACCGTATATGGCTCCAATGGCACTTAATGTTCCGGTTACGGTAGTATTTTCGACGGTCTGTGCTCTTACTATCGTGCCCTGGCTGACATTGAAGCTGCTCAAGAACAGCAGTATTTTAAAGCCGAATGAAAACAACGCTGATAGTATTACACCGCGAAAGAGCAGATTGCAACGGGTATATGGGGCGGTTTTACGTCCATTTCTTGATCATAGCCGGTACCGGCGCCTGATGTATTTATTTATTGTGCTTTTATTATTCGCTTCCGGCTCACTCGCCGTGTTCAGATATGTTCCGCTAAAACTTCTGCCATTTGACAACAAAGATGAATTTGAAATAATTCTGGATATGCCTGAAGGGACACCGCTTGAAAGTACAGAACGCGCGGCTCAGGAATTTGAAGATTATCTGCGAGAATTTCCGGTAGTTAAGAGTGTAGTGAAGTATGTTGGCACCTCTTCGCCGATGGATTTTAACAGTATGGTCCGACATTATTATCTTCGCTCTGGAGGTAGAACTGCGGATCTGCAGGTGATACTTGCTGACAGAAGTGAAAGAAAAGAGCAGAGTCATAGTATTCTGCTTACAATGAGGCAGGGTTTGGAGAAAATAGCGCAAAAATATAATGCTGATCTGCAGCTTGTTGAAGTGCCGCCGGGACCTCCGGTGATTGCCACCGTTGTGGCGGAAGTATACGGTGAGGCAGATACGGATTACAGCCAATTGCTGGCGAATGCCGAGAAAGTTGCGGCATTGATGCGTACAGAGGATGCGGTGACCGATGTCATCGTTATGGCGAAACAGAACCCTGAGGAGGCAAAGATAACGGTTGATAAGGATAAAGCGGCACTGCATGGTATCGATACGCAGACAGTGCTGGATACGATAGCTGCGGCGATGAAGGGGACTTCGCCAGCGACACTGCATATTACCGGTGAGCGTACTCCGCTGCAGATAAATGTTGGGTTGGCAGAGTCAAATAAAGCATCGGCGCTAGCCCTGGAAAATATTCCATTACGTTCTGAAGACGGGGAGCTTATTCCGCTTGGGGAACTGATTAATATTGAGTATGCTCCCGGCTCACATGCCATATATCGTAAAAACATGCGTGATGTGGTGTATGTCACCGCTGAAATGGCAGGACGTTCGCCGGCAGAGGCGGTGATTGATCTTAAGCAGCGGCTGCAGGATCTGAGCTTAACCCCGGGGATTGCAGTAAAGTGGAATGGTGAAGGTGAATGGAAGATAACTCTTGATGTATTCAGAGATATGGGGATGGCTTATGTTGTGGCGTTACTGGGAATATATATAATTCTTACTGTAAATACCGGGTCATTTTTTATGCCGTTATTGATAATGCTGGCGATACCGTTGACAGTATTGGGAATTCTTCCGGGATTCTTTATTCTGAATCTGTTCTCTGATATGCCTGGAGGCTATATCAATCCTACATTCTTTACCGCGACCAGTATGATCGGAATGATTGCGCTGGGTGGTATTGTTATCCGCAACTCTCTGGTACTTATTGAATTTATTCAGGAAGCGCGGAATCAGGGCATGGATTTGAAGGAAGCAATTATGCAGAGCGGGGTTGTACGCATGCGTCCTATTATTCTTACAGCTCTGACTACCGCTATCGGTGCTTTTCCAATTGTTTATGATCCGGTCTTTTCCGGGCTGGCCTGGGCTCTGATATTTGGTTTGCTGGCTTCGACTTTATTTACCTTACTGGTGATTCCGGTCGCTTATTATTCGGTTAAATCGCGAAATGACAGCTAGAAATATTATTTAAGTAGTAGTTTTTATAAATTATATAGTAATGTGGTTCATTAAGAAAAATAAAGCCGGGAATAACAGTTTATTCCCAGCTTTATTGAATCAGGAGGGGAACTTGGTAAGCCAGTTTTTAATTTTTAATTTTAATAAGTCGCGGGTTTCCCGGAAAAGCTCTAGTTTCTGCTCAGCTGGGAGTTCTGATATTGCGGGATCGGTTATAGACCAGTGTTCATGTTTTTGCTGTTTGAGCCCAGGCCAGGAATGCGGACAGTTTTTATTGGCGTTTTCGCAGACCGTGATAAGATAATTGATATGGGATTTTCCCAGAAATTCTGAGACACTCTTGGGGTATTGGCTGGTAATATCGATATTTATCTCTTGCATAACCTCTATTGCCAGCGGATGAATAGCGGCATCGGGTGTCAGTCCGGCGCTGTTTACAGAGAACTTATTATTCTGATCAAGAAATCTGAATAATCCTTCTGCTATCTGACTGCGGCATGAGTTGCCGGTACATAAAAAAAGAACCATGGGTTTATCAGACATAATATAGAACTCCTTTATAATTAAGAAACAGAAATACAAATGTAAGTGTGAATAATATTAATCGATTATAATATTTGTCGCAATTTCTGACTAGTTATATTAATATTAAGATTCTGTTCAATTAATATAAGAGCAATTCAGCTGCTGTATGCTTTCGGTAATTGTGTTAATGAGTGGGGTAAGGGCTATAATATAGATTATAGTGCTTCAGCGCAGTGAACAGCGGTTAATAACTGCAGAATAATATAAGGGCTGAAAATTATTGTCTGATTAATAATTCAGTTTCCAGATGGACGCTTTCTATGCAGGTTTTATCTTCGGAATTAAGATAATACATCATTTTTTCTACTGCAATGCGCCCAATATCTTCTGTTGGCTGTTTAATAGATGAGATGGGATATTTTAATAAATCCAACCATTTGGAATTATCATAAGTAAGAATTTTCAGTTTTTGTGACTGGAAAAGGTTTTTCTTCATCGCGGCTTTAAGGAAATTATAACAGAGTTTTCCGGTAGTGCAGAATACAGTATCGAAATCGGGATAATTTTCTATGGCATTCCCAAGTTCCAGACAAAGGGTTTCATTATCCATATAGTCCAGTGAGACGATGTTATACTCAATTTTTCCGCTGTTGCTGTCGATGGCTTCAATAAAGCCTTCGCGGCGTAATTTCTGTGTATAGACGTTATCATTATAACCGACGAATAAAATTTTCTTTGAACCGTTATTAATCAGATATGTTGTTGCTTCAAGGGCAGATTTTTTGTTATTGATGCCGACAAAGAAGGAATTAATATTCTTTGAATAGCGGTCAATTTGAACAATAGGAATGTCTGCATCGAGCAGTGATGAGATTTTGGTGTTTGAATAAACCGGTGAAATAATAATGCCGTCTACGTCCTTGGCCAGGAGTGACTGGATGTATTTTGCTTCTTTTTCAATCTTGTCTTCAGAGTCACAGAGATAGACAATGTAGTCTGAGCGGTTACAGAATTTTTCGATTGATTTAACAATTTCAGCAAAAAATTCTTCGCGTATATCAGCGATAATAACGCCTATAGCCTTGGTTCCTGCACCGCGGAGACTTCGCGCCATATGATTGGGTTTATAGCTCAATTTCTCGATTGCTTTATAAACATTTGCAGTGACTTCAGGTGAAACGTAACGTGTTTTGTTGAGTACATGTGAGACGGTAGTTGCAGATACACCTGCTTCCACAGCTACATCCTTGATAGTTGATCGTCTCTTTGCCATAATAGTCCCTCTGTTCTAGTATTGCTCATAGGCTTTATTTAGTAATTACGTTTTTAATATAGCAGATAAAAGTTCATAAGCAATATTAAGTTGTTATTAATTTATCAATAATCATACGTTTTTCTATAATAAAATAAAATAAAAAAATACTTATTTGACAAAGAAGCGATCATGTTGTACTTTACAGTTGATGATGATTTTAACGTTTGCGCAAACGTATTCGTGATAATTGGAGTGAAAATAAATGAAAGCACTAGTTTTAGAAAAAGCCAATGATCTCTCATTGAGAGACATAGCGGTAGAAGAGGTACTCGGCGATAATGATGTAAAGATCGCTATTAAATCAGTAGGAATCTGCGGTAGCGATGTTCACTATTATACGCACGGTCGAATTGGTGACTTTGTGGTTACTGAACCGATGATTCTCGGGCATGAAGCTGCTGGTGAAATTCTGGAAATTGGAAAAAATGTCAAGGATTTGAAGGTTGGAGACAGGGTATGTATGGAACCAGGAATCCCAACTGCTGATCATGCTACTACGCTTCTGGGAATGTATAATCTCGATCCAAATGTACGTTTCTGGGCTACTCCGCCATATCATGGCTGTCTTTGTGAGACGGTTGTACATCCTGCTGCATTTACTTACAAGCTGCCTGAGAATGTTTCTACAGATGTAGGCGCATTTGTTGAACCGTTCGCAGTCGGAGTACATGCGATGAATAAAGCCGGATTGAATGCGGGAAGTACCGCGGTAGTAATTGGAGCGGGAACAATCGGCATCTGTACTGCTGTTGCACTTAAAGCCGGTGGTTATAGTAAAATTTATCTTGTTGATATTAAACGTGATAAGATTGATTTTATCAACAAGCTGAATATTACCGGTCTTGAAGGTTATTGCTGTTCTCTACCTGAGCTTGCGGCAAAGGTGGCGGAAGATTCTGATGGCTGGGGTGTAGATGCTGTCTTTGAATCTTCAGGGTTTATAACAGATTATAAAGACGTTATTCCAATGCTCTGTCCAAATGGCGTACTGGTCCTTACCGGCATGCCTATAAGTGAAGTAAAGATCGATGTAGTTTCACTTCAGGCAAAGGAAGTGCGGGTAGAAACAATATTCCGCTATGTCAATGTCTATAAAAAAGCGCTTAATATGATTTCTTCAAGCGACTTCCCATTTGAAAAGCTGATAACTAAAAAGTTTGCTTTTGAGAACAGTATAGCCGCTTTTGATTATGCGGCCAACCCTAAGCCAGATGATATCAAGGTGATGATTAATTTGTAAGCGGTATTTAGATTTGTTTGTGTTATTTATGTGTATGCTATTTTGGTGATAGCAACGGTATTTTTGTTAAAATGGAGGAAAATTAATGAAACGGTTACTAATGGTTTGTTTAGTAATGGCGCTTTTCGCTGGTTCAGCATTTGCTTCTCCTAAGCGTGTAGCGTATATTGCTCGTGCTCAGGGTGACTCATTTGCTGCTTGGCTGGCAAATGCAATTAAAGAAGAAGCTGATAAGTATCCTGATATAGAGGTGACTCTATTTGATGGACAGGCTGATGATTACACCGAAAATTCTTTGATTGAAAATGCAATTACCAATGGTTTTGATGCTATTGTTATTCAGCCTAATAACGGTGAATCACAGAGACCATATGCGGAACAGGTGGTTAAGGAAGGTATTATCTGTCTGACTACAAATGCTAGAATTGCTAATATTGACGGTGCCTCTTCTGTTGATGCTGATCCATATCAGCAGGCAGCTGTAAATGCTCAGGCTGCTATCAAGCAGGTTCCTAAGAATGCTAAAGTTGTTGTACTGAAAGGACCTCCCGGAAACTTCCACGCAGATCAGAGAAGACTGAGCTGGCAGAAAGAGTTCTTCGATAAGAGACCAGATGTTGAAATCGTCGGTGAACAGATTGCCAACTGGAACAAAGATGAAGCAATGAGCCTTATGGAAGACTGGGTTCAGTCAAATGATCAGATTGACGCTATCATTTCAATGAATGACAATATGTGTGCCGGTGCTCTTGAAGTAATCAAGAATAATCCTAAATTCAAGAACACTCTGGCATATGGCGTGGACGGAACCGCTGAAGCATGTCTGCTGATTAAGCAGGGTCTGATGACTTCAACCTGTCTGCAGAGCGCATATGATCTTGCTGAACTTATTCTTCAGACACTGGATAAGCTGTTCAAGGGTGAAGAGAAGGTTATCAATGTTGATATCGGTAACCCACTAGTAACCAAGGATAATGTTGACCAGTATATCGAGATGCATAAGAAGGCTGGTGCTCTAAAGTAAATAGAGAATATAATAAGAGTTGTGGTTTAATTGGGGTATAACTTATTATACCCCAATTAATTTGATAGAATAAGATTAACAGGCTGCGGGGCAGCCGGTGTTTTAATCTGACAATTATTTGAAAAAAGATGTAATTACTTTGGTAAGAGTGTAAGAATGAACAATAATATACGGTTGAAAATAGAGGGTGTTGAGAAATCATTCCCAGGGGTCAAGGCTCTGGATAATATTAATTTCTCAGTAAAACCTGGAACTGTGCATGTACTGTGTGGTGAAAATGGTGCAGGCAAGTCGACATTAATGAAGATTATTAATGGTATCTATAAAGCTGATAAAGGTAAAATATATATTGATGGTGAAGAGGTTAATGTAAAAAATCCCCAACATGCGCGGGATCTCGGAGTATCAATGATTTTTCAGGAGTTGAATTATATTCCTGAGATGACTATTGAGGAGAATCTCTTTGTCGGTAATTTACCGAAAACAAAATTTAGAACTGTCGATTGGAATCTGATTCGTAAAAAAACCTTGAAGCTGTTAGCCGATGAAGGGTTAAATTACAATCCGACAACTAGGCTTTGTGAGTTATCAGTATCTGATATTCAGATGCTGGAAATCTTGAAAGCGGTATCATATGAATCTAAAATTATCATAATGGATGAACCTACCTCAGCTATCACTTATAAAGAGACAGAGCGGTTGTTTGAGAAGATTGCACAATTGAAAGCGCGTGGTACCAGTATTATATATATCTCGCATAAAATGGATGAGATTTTTAAAATTGCTGATGAGATAACTATATTACGTGATGGTACTGTTATTGAAACTCATGATAAGGATGATATAGATATCAATACTGTAATCAAACTTATGGTGGGACGAGAGCTTTCGGATGAATTCCCTAAAGAAGAAGTAAAAATCGGTAATACAATGCTTGAAGTGAATGGTTTGACCCGACAAGGGGTGTTCCATGATGTAAATTTCAAGGTTAAAAGGGGAGAAATTATCGGTTTCGCCGGTTTGATGGGAGCGGGAAGAACCGAGGTAATGCGCTGTCTCTTCGGTCTTGATGAGATTAGCAGCGGTTCGATCAAGATTAATCAGCAACCGGTTAATATCCGTAATGTACGTGATGCAATTAAAAACGGTTTGGCTATGTTATCCGAGGATCGCCGGAGATTTGGAATAATTCCGATCCGCAGTGTTCGTGAAAATGCCACACTGGCAAACCTTCCGGAATTTTTCTATAGCGGCAGACTCCATAGGAATAAGGAAAATTCAGTAACCGCCAGAATGTGTAAAAACATGAATGTTAAAACACCAACCTATGAGACAACGATTCAAGCACTCAGCGGTGGTAATCAGCAGAAGGTGGTGCTGGCAAAATGGATGATCTGTGATCCTGATATTCTGATTCTTGATGAACCGACTCGCGGTATTGATGTCGGGGCGAAGTATGAAATTTACAAGTTGATGGTATCACTGGTTAAGGAGGGGAAGACCCTGATTATGATCTCCTCTGAGTTGCCGGAACTTATTGGAATGTGTGACCGGATGTATGTAATGGCAAAAGGTGAGATAACAGGTGAATTGCAGAGAGATGAGTTCACTCAAGAAGCAATTATGAAATATGCGACAGGATTTGAGAAACAGGAGGCTAACAGCTGTGAATAATTCAGGACTCGGTATCTGGTCGACATTAACCAGACGCTATAGTATTATATTAGTATTGGCATTTTTAATTATTTTGTGTGCCGTGTTGAATGATAATTTTCTTTCAGCAAGGAATTTAACAAATGTATCAAGACAGATATCAGTAACGACAATCCTGGCATTCGGGGAAACAATTCTGATTATATGTGGTATGCTTGATCTGTCATCCGGTTCTGTGCTCGCACTTGCAGGTGTTCTGTCTGTATCTGCCTATAAGGGAACAGAATCCATGGCGATTGCGATTGCGGTTGCAATTGCGGTTGCAGTAATTTGTAACATTATTAATGGTATTCTCATTACTCTGCTCAAGGCACCTCCATTTATTGCGACACTCTCTATGCTGGCGATGGCTCGTGGTGCAGCACTTTTCTATACTCATGGTCAGAATATCTATCAGATAGGCGGTTATAAGATTCTTGGACAGGGATCAGTCATAGGTATACCGATTCCAATTTTATTTCTGGCAGCGACTATGGTTGTAACCTGGTATATTTTGAAGCATACCTGTTTTGGAAGATCATTATATGCCATCGGTGGTAACGAAGAAGCAGCGAATGCATCTGGTATTAATGTAGATTGGAATAAAATGCTGGCATTTATTATCAATGGTGTGTTTGTTGGTATTGCCGGGGTACTCTTTATGTCTCGAGTAAATGCAGGTTTGCCAAACGGTGCAGTCGGGTTTGAGTTTCAGGCTTTGACTTCATCTATTATCGGTGGTACAAGTTTCTCTGGCGGTATTGGTACTGCCGGTGGTACTCTGGCCGGTGCGTTTATTGTTGGTTTTCTAAATAATATTATGAATCTGGCAAATATTAACTCATATATTCAGCAGATTATCCGTGGTGCGATTATTGCTCTGGCTGTAGTATATGATATCTGGTCAAAGAACAGACGTACCAGAAGTGTTATCGGAGCTATTAAAGAATCATCTAAATAGTTCATTAAAAGCTAATTGTATTAATAATAATACCACTCAATTTATGAGTGGTATTATTATATTTGGGCAGAAATAAATTTGTAATGATATAATTTTGTAATGATATAATAAGTATAACAACATATATAATATGCCATTTTTATTAAAGTAGAAATTGCTCTACTTTCTGAAGAAATGCCTTAGGATTATCGACATGAATCGCATGAGCGGCATTATCAATTATGTGAATCTGCGAAGAAGGTATGTGTTGCAGGTTATTTATAATATATTCGGTACTGAAGAGCAGGTCTTCTTTACCGCAGAGTATAAGTGTCGGTATGTTTATTTTGTGTAAATCGTTGTTTACATCAAATTTGCTGACAGCATTTAGCTGTTGTCGGAAAGCTTGAGGTGATTGCTGATATGGGTAGCGTGAGGCATAGGTAAGTTTCGCCTCCAGCGTACGGGTGTTTTCAAATATCTTAGGGTGGAATAACCATTTGAATGTTTCTCTATACCATTCACGCATATCAGTATTGCTGTCTTCCATATTCTTTGCCCAGTCTATGAATAACCGGTGATTTACAGCGGTATTTTTCCCTGCTGTTGCTTCCAGGATCAGTTTATTTACTCTATCTGGGTAGTTTAGTGCCAGTTCAAGAGCGATAAACCCTCCCATAGAATTGCCTAATACATCAGCCTGTTGAATATTCAGGTGATCGAGCAGTGCAATTACGTCATGAGCCATTAGTGAGATGCTGTTTTCAGCTTCATATGGTGTAGTTCTGCCGCAACCGCGGTTATCAAGGATAATGATAAGATGGGTTTTACTCAATTCGTTGAGGCAGCCGAGCCAGCTTTGTGAGTCTGTGGCCAGCCCTGAAAGAAGTATCAGAGGGTTCCCTGAGCCGTGTGTTTCAAAATATAAGTTTATTCCATTGGTATTCAGAGTTGGCATTGGTCTCTCCATATTCGGTTGCGTATAATAAGATGTCAGGTGAATATTGTAAATAAATTGAAGCCGTTTAGAATTTTATTATAATCGGTATAATATTAATAGGGATAAAAAAGGTTAATTTCTGGTATATGGTATATAATATATATATTAATATAACAAGTTGCCTACAGTTAAAGCGCTTTATATGTAGTTTTGATTTAATTGGATTGTATTATTAAACTATGTACCGCAGGTTTTGCTATATAAGAATTATTCGAGGGGTTTTGTTGTATGGTAGCTGCTTGCTGATAAAAAATCAGATATTATGTTGACATTATGAATAGGAAGTGATATATTGGAATGATATTCCAGTATGGATTAATAGTATAGGATATTATGGGTACAAGAGAGAGAAAAGAGCGGGAACTGGCTGAACGCAAACAGCTTATTATTGATAAAAGTAAAGAATTATTTTTTGAACATGGTTTTAATAATGTATCAGTAAGTGATATTTGTAAGGCTGTGGAGTATGGGCAGAGTGCCATATATAGCATTTTTTCGAGTAAAGAAGAGATTTATGGCTATATTTATGTCGAAGCGATGGTAATTCTTGCAAATCATATTAATACAATTGATATCGAAAGTGTGGATTTGAAGCACCCTCTGCGTGATTTTACGATTCAGATTTTTAATTTTTATGAGAATTTTAATCCATATTATACCGCATTATTTTTTCTTGATTCAAATCATGTTGCTTTATCGAAAATTCCACTGTATTTAATTGAACAGAAATATAAAGAAAAAGAACGGGCAATGATACCGGTAAGAGAGGTTATTAATAGCGGAATTGTGAATAATATTTTGCGGGTGATGGATGTCGATCGGGTGATTTTTACATATTTTTCAGCGATTCTGGGTATTATCAATACTTTTTTAATTGAAAATATGGAGCCGGATAATAAAGAATTGCGTGGTATTATTTTTGAATTTGCTGAAATTTTTGAGCAAGGACTCAGGCTAGGCGGATAAATTTTTTTGGTAAGTTTGGAATATAATTCTAAAACAGAATATCAATATTAATTAGGAGGAAATAAATGAAATATCTGAAGTATATAATGATATTCAGCTATGGGGTTGTTATTCTAGGCGGGCTTATTCTTGGCCTGTTGTATTCATTTATAAATGAGGCCATAGCTTATCATATGACTGCATTCGGTATGTCATGGCAGGAATTAAGTTCTAATGCACAGTGGATGATATTAAATTTTGAACGTTCAGCAGCAGCTGGGTTTATAACTACAAGTTTGGCAATGATATTTATATTGGTGACTGCGGTGAAGAGGAATTATCTCTGGAGTTATTTTGGTGTGTTTATAGTGGCTTTGAGTGAATGGTTGAATATTTTATTACGGATAATTAGTGTGATGCAGAACACAGTGGCAGCTCCGCCGTTAACATTGAATATCGTTGCTGTCATACTGATTGTATTCGGATTTGGTTTATCTTTGATATGTTATTATAAGCAAGTATGAAAGAGAGTATATAATGAAAGAACCAATAACACATAATGTATTGTCAGTAGTTGCGAAGCAGAAAAAATATTATAATGCTGATATGACGTTGGAAGTTGGCTATAGAATCAAACAGTTACTTCGTCTGAAAGAGTCATTAATCAAGCACAAAGAGGAAATTGTGAAAGCAATAGAGCAGGATTTTGGGGTTAGTGGTGCATATGAAGCATATGGTAGGCTTGTATTTATTCTTGATGAGATAAAAAACTTCGTTAAGCATCTTAATAAATGGCTGCAGCCGGTTAGTGTTGGAACACCTGTCATGCTGCAGCCGGGAAAGAGCAAATATATTTATGAGCCTTTAGGCGTTATATTAATAATCGGAGCATGGAATGCGCCTTTTAACGTAACTTTTCTGCCTTTGATTGCGGCTATAGCTGCAGGTAATTGTTGTGTTGTGAAACCTTCTGAATTGTCACCGGCATCCTCGCGGGTTATTACACAGATAATTAATTCAGCTTTTTCTGAAGAGTATTGCAAATCCATTGAAGGTGATAAGGATACGGTTACGGAATTACTTCGGTGTCGTTTTGATATGATCTGCTATACAGGTGGTGCGAAAATTGGCAAAATTATATATCAGGCGGCAGCAGAGCAACTCATACCGGTTATTCTGGAGTTAGGCGGGAAATCTCCATGTGTTGTTGATGAGACAGCAAATATCAAGGTGAGTGCAAAGAGAATATGTCAGGCAAAGCATATGATTGCCGGACAGGTATGCACTTCTCCCGATTATTTATTGGTGCATACAAAGATAAAAGGAGAGTTTATAAAAGAAATGCAGAGCTGCTTTGCGAGGTTTTATCCAGATGGAGCGTTGGTATCTCCGGATTATTCGCGGATTATAAATGAAAAAAATTTTGAGCGGTTGTTGGAATTATTAAAGGGAATACCGGAGGAGAATATTTTGCATGGTGGGGGCTATGATCAGCAAAAACTTAGGATTGAGCCTACAATAATTGATAATGTTGAATGGGAGTCCACGATTATGCAAAATGAAATATTTGGTCCGTTGGTTCCGGTACTTGAATATGATAATTTGGACAGTGTGATATCCAATATCAGGCGACGTCCCAAACCGCTTGCACTATATATTTATTCAAAAAATATGAGTAATATCCAAAAGATTATAAATAAAACTACCTCTGGTGGAGTTGGAGTTAATATATCAATACAACATTTTTTGAACAGGAATTTACCGTTTGGCGGTGTTGGTAATAGTGGAATTGGGCGTTATAGGGGTAAATTTGGGGTATATGCGTTTTCTAATCAAAAAGCTATATATGAAAAGAAGTTATGGATAGAAACTAAATTGATGGATCCACCATATGCAGATAAAGCCAATAATATGGAGATGTTTCTTCGTTAAATTATGTATCTAAACTGAACTCGTCCTGTGAATATTGGGTGAATATTAGTAATTTATGGAGATAATATTTAAAATCTAGAGCAAATAATTAACTATAAACAGTAAATTTAGCAGGAATTAACGGATAAAATATAATGAGTATATAATAATTTCGAATATTGTTGATATTGCAACTTATTTATAATTAATAAGTTATGATTATATCAAATAATTTATCAAAAAGAATTATAATAATCCTTGTAATGGATATTGTTTTTCGTAATATCTTTCTTCACCGAGTTTGGCTGGGTTGTTACTGGCTGCTGGACTGAAGATCCTGGGAAGCGATTCTTTCTCCTGCTGCTTGTAAATAAAGATCCGGTTGAGCTTGAAAAAAAAGTTTTAAAAAAGTGGTTGACAAAGAGCTGAGTTTCAGTATATTTGTAAATCCGCTCGAAAGGGAAGTGAGAATTTGCTCTTTTGAGGATAACAAAAACTAAGATCGTATTTATGACGATAAAGTGGTTCTGCGCTTATAGTTTTTAAAAATTTTTTAATTTAACCTCTTGTCTTTGAAATTAGTTTGACTATGATAAAGAGGGTTGAGCAAAAGCTTGACTTTGAGAGATTAAAAAATAAAAATAAAAAAATGCTTGACAATGCTGATCTAAATCATATAATTGTTAAAGCAATTTGAGAATAACAGCTGCGCTGTTCAAGTGGTTTTAGTTCTTCTAGCGCGGCCCGGAAACGGCCTTTTTCGAGGGAATTCGAGATAGGCGGTTTTTTTTCTCTCTAAATTTGAAAAATGTTAATGTTTGATGTATGAAAAGTTCGATTACTGTTATACATTAAATATAGCGAAAAGATATTTAAGTCCTGCTAAGTTTCAGGCAAGTGATCTTTGAAATATAATGAATAGCCATACGTTCTTGTTATATGCTTGAGGACCTCAATTAATTTGGGGGTTTTAACGAGTACAGAGCAGAGAAAAACTGCTCTTTAAAAATCAAATTGCCAGAGACATTGATCTAGCCATCAATGTTTATGATAAACTTTTCAATTGAAGGGTTTGATCCTGGCTCAGAACGAACGCTGGCGGCGTGGTTGATACATGCAAGTCGAACGGGAAAGTTTCCTTCGGGAAACGAGTACAGTGGCGGACGGGTGAGTAACGCGTAATCAACCTGCCCCCAAGACAGGGATAGCCATCCGAAAGGATGGGTAATACCCGATAAGACTACGGATTCACATGATTCTGTAGTAAAAGGTGGGGACCTTCGGGCCTGCCACTTGGGGATGGGATTGCGTCCTATTAGCTTGTTGGTGAGGTAACGGCTCACCAAGGCTTTGATGGGTATCCGGCCTGAGAGGGTGAACGGACACATTGGAACTGAGACACGGTCCAGACTCCTACGGGAGGCAGCAGTGCTGAATCATTCGCCAATGCGGGAAACCGTGACGGTGCGACGCCGCGTGCAGGATGAAGGCCCTTGGGTTGTAAACTGCTGTCAGGTTTTAGAAAACTGCTATCATTAATACCGGTAGCACTGATCAGAACCAAAGGAAGCACAGGCTAATTTCGTGCCAGCAGCCGCGGTAATACGAAATGTGCGAGCGTTGTTCGGAATCACTGGGCATAAAGGGTCTGTAGGCGGTTCTATAAGTTAGTGGTGAAATACCTCGGCTCAACCGGGGAACTGCCACTAATACTGTAGAACTTGAGTGTGAAAGGGGTAAGTGGAATTCCAGGTGTAGCGGTGGAATGCGTAGATATCTGGGAGAACGCCAAAGGCGAAGGCAGCTTACTGGGTCACAACTGACGCTGAGAGACGAAAGCTAGGGGAGCAAACAGGATTAGATACCCTGGTAGTCCTAGCCGTAAACGATGGATACTGCACGATTGGAGAGCTGATTCTCTAGTTGTGGTAGCTAATGCGTTAAGTATCCCGCCTGGGGAGTATGATCGCAAGGTTAAAACTCAAAGGAATTGACGGGGGCTCACACAAGCGGTGGAGCATGTTGTTTAATTCGAAGCAACGCGAAGAACCTTACCTGGACTTGACATGCTAGGATTAATTCTGTGAAAGCAGAAGGATTGCCTTTTAGGTGTAACTAGCACAGGTGCTGCATGGCTGTCGTCAGCTCGTGCCGTGAGGCGTCGGGTTAAGTCCCTTAACGAGCGAAACCCCTATCATATGTTGCTACCAGGTCATGCTGGGCACTCTTATGAGACTGCCGGTGTTAAACCGGAGGAAGGTGGGGACGACGTCAAGTCATCATGGCCCTTACGTCCAGGGCTACAAACGTGCTACAATGGCTGGTACAGAGAGAAGCAATACCGCGAGGTGGAGCAAATCTTCAAAGCCAGCCCCAGTTCAGATTAGAGGCTGCAATTCGCCTCTATGAAGTTGGAATCGCTAGTAATCGCGGATCAGCTATGCCGCGGTGAATACGTTCCTGAGCCTTGTACACACCGCCCGTCAAGCCACCCAAGCTGGTAGTGCCCGAAGTCCGGCGATAATTGTTCGGCCGAAGGCAAGACTGGTGAGGGGGACTAAGTCGTAACAAGGTAGCCGTAGGGGAACCTGCGGCTGGATCACCTCCTTTCTAAGGACAACTTAGCTGTTGATGAAGTATCCCGGGATAGCAATCAGTAAATATTGATTGTCCCACGGGAGTGGATTCAGCAGAACATCAGCCAAGCATTATAGGACTGATGGCTATTCATTTTTTGATATTATGCGGTACTACAGGATTGAAGGTGGTCGGAACTATGGGGGTGTAGCTCAGTTGGGAGAGCGCCTGCTTTGCAAGCAGGAGGTCCTCGGTTCGAACCCGTGCACCTCCACCATGATGCGAGTAAACAGGTGGGCTTGTAGCTCAGTTGGTTAGAGCGCATCCCTGATAAGGATGAGGCCGATGGTTCGAATCCATCCAAGCCCACCATTTGATCTCGTGGTTGTACCGTTGAGATAAGCTTTTTTGAGGCTTCGTTTCCTCAGATAGTTCTTTGATAATCGAGTAAAGACGTAATAGTATTAATTTATACAATCCTATGTTGATATAAAAGCAAGCTTAAATTACGGTTTAAGCAATAGTAAATTTGCTGCAATATCACCATATGAGTTGATGTTGAGTGTATAAGTTAAACAGTTACATCCTTAACAAAGTAAATAGATGTTTAAAAAAATATCTATTGCGGAAGATAAACTAACTAATTTATCGTGTTTGATTTATAAATAGTCTTTTCCGAGGCTATTTAGAACAGCTCTTTTAAATATTGAGTTTAGAAGAGTTGTAATCAAGATACTAAGGGTGTACGGCGGATGTCTAGGCGGTAGTAGCCGATGAAGAACGTGGCTTAACTGCGATAAGCTTCGGGGAGTCGTAAGCAGACTTTGATCCGGAGATCTTCGAATTGCATTATACTGAACACATAGGTATAGTGCGGGAACCAAGGGAACTGAAACATCTAAGTACCTTGAGGAAAATAAAGTAAAAACGATTACCTGAGTAGCGGCGAGCGAAACGGTAACAGCCCAAACCATGTACATGTAAGCTCAGGGCGTTGTGTACGTGGTGTCGCGGGATTCTCATGCTGAACCTGAATAAGCATGCGTATCAAATGATGATAAAAGAATGGGGTGGAACCCCCAACCACAGAAGGTGACAGTCCTGTATTTGAAATCTGATTTTGGCGTAGAGAACACCCAAGTACTGCGGAGCACGGGAAACTTCGTGGGAATTTGCGAGGACCACCTCGTAAGGCTAAATACTTACTACCGACCGATAGCGCATAGTAGGGTAACTGAAAGATGAAAAGAACTCCGATAAGGAGAGTTAAAAGTACCTGAAACCGTATACCTACAAGCAGTCGAAGGCCTATGATTCGTTCAGGCTGACGGCGTGCCTTTTGTATGATGAACCGGCGAGTTGCTATATATGGCGAGCTTAAGCATCTTTGATGTGTAGGCGCAGCGAAAGCGAGTGTTAATAGCGCGACCTTAGTCGTATGTGGCAGACGCGAAACCGTAGTGATCTATCCCAGTCCAGGTTGAAGCGAGAGTAAAATCTCGTGGAGGACCGAACCCACTAATGCTGAAAAATTAGGGGATGAGGTTGGGATAGGAGTGAAAGTCTAATCAAACTCGGAGATATCTCGTTCTCCCCGAAATATATTGAGGTATAGCGTCGAGTAACTATTCATTGGGGGTAGAGTACCGAATGGATGCGGGGGACCACCATCCTACCAATTCCAATCAAACTCCGAATACCAATGAAATTATCTCGGCAGTCAGACTATGGGGGACAAGCTCCATGGTCGAGAGGGAAAGAGCCCAGATCGCCATTTAAGGCCCCAAAATTATGCTAAGTGGAAAAAGGAAGTAGAGATGCTAAGACAGCTGGGATGTTGGCTTAGAAGCAGCCACCATTTAAAAAGTGCGTAATAGCTTACCAGTCGAGCATTTCTGCGCCGAAAATTAGCGGGACTCAAGCATAATGCCGAAGATGCGAATTTGTTTAGTCATGCGTGACTATTCAAGTGGTAGGGGAGCGTGCCATACAGGTTGAAGGCATACCGAAAGGAATGTTGGACAGTATGGTAGTGATAATGCCGGTATAAGTAACGATAAAAGGGGTGAGAATCCCCTTCGCCGCAAACCCGAGGTTTCCTGGGCAAGGTCATTCCTCCCAGGGTTAGGCGGGACCTAAGACGAGGCCGAAGGGCGTAGTCGACTGGACAGCAGGTTAATATTCCTGCCCCTTTACTTGTGTTAATAAACGGAAGGACGGAGAAGGCTAATTGTGGGTGGATCCGCTGGCTGGACCATGTAACGGCGTAGGCCGGGACGAGTTAAATGCTTTTCCCATCAGGCTGAGACCGGATGCCAAGAGCGTATGCTGTATAAGCCACTGATGCCATGCTTCCAAGAAAAGTTTCGTTTATTGCAAGTGAGGCCCGTACCGAAAACCGACACAGGTGGGTGAGGAGAGTATCCTCAGGCGCGCGAGAGAACTGTAGTTAAGGAACTCGGCAAAATGGATCCGTAACTTAGGGATAAGGATCGCTTTTGGCGGTGAAGGATTTACTCCGTAAGCTGCTGAGAGCCACAGCAAAGAGGCCCGAGCGACTGTTTACCAAAAACACAGGTCTGTGCTAACACGCAAGTGGATGTATACAGACTGACGCCTGCCCGATGCTGGAAGGTTAAGGTAAGTGGTGAGAGCTACGAACTGAAGCCCCAGTGAATGGCGGCCGTAACTATGACGGTCCTAAGGTAGCGAAGTTCCTTGTCGGGTAAGTTCCGACGTGCATGAATGGCGTAACGACTTGGGCACTGTCTCAACTACAGACTCGGTGAAATTGTAGGAGTCGTGAAGATGCGACTTACCCGCAGCAAGACGGAAAGACCCCGTGAACCTTTACTATAGGCTAGTATTGGTAATTTGTGTGGTTTGTGTAGGATAGGTGGGAGACTGTGATATCGGGCCGCTAGACCCGGTGGAGTCGTTGGTGAAATACCACTCTTTCTACATGAATTATCTAACCTGGACCCTTGAATCAGGGCTGGGAACAGTGCTAGTTGGGTAGTTTGACTGGGGCGGTCTCCTCCCAAAGAGTAACGGAGGAGTTCAAAGGTTCCCTCAGTACGGTTGGCAACCGTACGCAGAGTGTAATGGCACAAGGGAGCTTGACTGCGAGAGAGATATTTCGAGCAGGTGCGAAAGCAGGACATAGTGACCCCGCGATCCTGAGTGGAAGGGTCGTGGCTCATCAGATAAAAGGTACTCCGGGGATAACAGGCTGATCTCTCCCAAGCGTTCACAGCGACGGGGAGGTTTGGCACCTCGATGTCGGCTCATCGTATCCTGGGGCTGCAGTAGGTCCCAAGGGTTTGGCTGTCCGCCAATTAAAACGGTACGCGAGCTGGGTTCAGACCGGCGTGAGCCAGGTCGGTCCCTATCTGCTGTGGGCGTAGGATGATTGAAGAGAACTAACTTTAGTACGAGAGGACTTAGTTGGACATACCTCTGGTGTTTCTGTTGTACCGCCAGGTGCATTGCAGAGTAGCTACGTATGGAACGGATAAACGCTGAAAGCATCTAAGCGTGAAGCCAGCTCTGAGATTAGTCATCCCATGAGGCAACTTATAGACTATGAGTTTGATAGGCCGGGTGTGTAATGGTAGTGATACCTTTAGCTAACCGGTACTAATCAGCCGATCGGCTTGATTACAACTCTTTTAAATTCAGTTTTATCAGAGTGTAAGTAAAGCAAACACAATTAATCCGCATATTATGGATGGAGTGTTTAACAAAACCTCAACATTATAAATAATATTACTTACAACTTTACTCGATTTGATCTTACAGCTGAACACTCTTGCTTATTCACTGATAATGTAGAATACCTGGAGTAGTTCCGCTAGCCGTTTTTCCGGCGGCTATAGCAAAGAGGATACGCCTGTTCCCATTCCGAACACAGCAGCTAAGCTCTTACGCGCCGATGATACTGTTCTCGGGAAAGTAGGTCGTCGCCGGAATCTTATTTATAAAGATACTCACTGACATGTGAGTATCTTTTTTTTGTGCTTGAATTTAAAATCTCTCTGAATTATGATTTGATTCTGCACCTTTGGATAATAATATGGAATAGTTAATTTTGAATTGTAAATCAAGGAATAGCTATTATGTTATACGTAGGGAATTATGATTTATTTAGCTCTGAGTAGAGGCTAGTGAAGTAATTAGCGGTGATTGATGCGGTGAAACTGATGTGGTGTGTAACCGATAGAATATTGAAATTATAACCTGAGGCGTGATATTCTGTATAGCAGCTGACCAGAATTATAATCCATAATATAGTATTTATAGATTAAGCTTATACTACTCAATTATAACAAGAAAAGCGGTGCTCTAAGTTGTAATTCTTAAATGCCATACTTTCAGTGATTACGATTGACGCGCAGCCGGGAATACTCGCTGTGTAGCTAAATTTGATGACATTTTAATATGTGATAAGTATGGAATATATGAATTCTATCACTCAACAGATTATAAGGTAGTTTAATAAAATTTGTGTAAAAGCAAAAGTTCTTATATGAGAGTAATTTGTTATATATCATTAATATGGAGGAGATTTATTATGGCTATAAGTTGTAAAATCAGCAATTAACTCAGGAGCTTATGTAATTTTGAGGATATCAACGGGGATATTGATTTGCAGAATGTGCTCAAAGAGGTGCTCAAGAATGGTGTTGAGGCATTACTTGAAGGTGAGCTTGATGATGCACTGGGTTACCCAAAACATGATCGAAAACAGATAAAGCTAATTATAATAATGGTAATACTACCAAATCTTTAAAAACAGATCTGACTTTTCCGGTATTGAAGATAAAGTAATCTTCATGTTTGCCAAGGTCATGAGTACCAGAGATAGATAGAAGATCTTTAAAATATTCCTTTATCAGCTTAGTCTATATCCCGTCTGACAGATAAGATTATTCCTGTTGTTCAGGTCTGGTAGAATAGACCTCTTGATGAGAAGGACTCGTTTATTTTTATGGATGCAATTCTTTATAAAGTAAAACAGAATAACCGAATTGCTTCTAAAGCAGCATATATTGTAATAGGAACTTACACCGATTATTTAAAGAGGTTCTAGGTATTTGGATCGGTGAGAATGAAAGCAGCAAATTCTGGTTAAATGTATTTACTGATTTAAGCAACAGATGTTAACGAGGTTATTATTTTAAGTGTAGATGGTCTCTCCGGCTTTAAACAGGCAATCCTTGCAACTTTTTCTAAAGCAATAGTTCAACGCTGGATAATCCACCAGATTCGCAGTTCTACTCGCTAAGTGAGCTATAAGGATATCTAATCATTAATGTCTGATTTGAAATCTATATACCAGGCTCCAAATGAGAATGATACCTAGAAGAATTTTGTTTATTCAAGAAAAATTGGCATAATTTTTACCCTACTTGTGTTAACTGAGTATTTATGCGCCAGCTTATAAATATCAGTATCTATAGAAAAAGCTAGTAAGATAACTAGAATGAGCGGTTTCCATTTTTCAAATATTCTGCCGATTTACGTAAGTTTGAGTATACGACAAATATTTTTTAAAACCTTAACTGGCAATATTGTAAAATTACCAAAGCCAAAACAAATTTTCATACTGATAAAGCACTTATGAAGATGCTTTATCTGGCAATGGAACAGGCAATTACTAAATGGACTCAAAGAGTTCGTGGCTGGGATAAAATTAGAAGTGAGTTATTCATCCGCGAGAATAACTCGTTATAAGTGTATTCGTTACTTTCTTGAAAGTGCTTTTACACAGAATTTGTTACCATATCGGATTTAGGTAGTCTAAGTAATTGTAACGCTTTTTTGATATTGTAAAATATTTTGATATACCAGAAGACATTTCTCTTTGTTTCAGTGATATTAATGAAATTTTGTACTTAATTATTCTTCCTTAAGTTTCTTAAAATATTTTTATTGTACTGCATTGCCCCACGATCTGCTTTATAACTCATACTTCCAGTTGCGCTATTATCGTTGAGTAATTTCGGGAATTCATAAATGCTATACCGGGCTCCTCTGCCATTGCCTGAGAGTAGTAATAGGCACTCCTAACTGTCTGGTTGCTTCGGTTTGAGTATGACCACTTTCAATAACTAGAATCGTTGCTTCTTCTTTAAATTCCTGTAATATCTTTTTGTGTTTGCCGTGTAGACATCTTTAAAAGCATTATATAATTAGTTTGTCAGGTATATATTATTTATAAGTCACTGCAACTTTCAGTGATTACGGTATGCGCGTAACCGAGTATACGGTGTCGTAGATAAATTTGATGATTTTTGATTTTGAGTAGGTATTATGTTGTATACTATGATGGTGGTATATTGTATGACCAAACAATATATAGATCATATGATTTTGATATTGATATAAATAAAATTTAGCAATATCAGATAGCAACATATAATAGTGATAATAAAAGTCCACCATAAGAAAATAATTATATAAAACTAATTACTCTCATAGAAGTACTTTTACTTTTATACAGCTGTTGTTACACTATCATCTAATTATAATTGACTTTCAGGATATTAAATGCTGATATCGTTAGTTAATACTGGTTAATTGGTCCTATCCGTCGTTAATGAAGATCTTAAATCGGTGAGTATTTTATCTTTCTCAGAAATAGTGAGTTCTTCATTCAGTTGTATTGCTTCTGTAATAATATTAAATGCTTCATCATCCGATACCTCATTTTCAGAAACTATAATTTGTAAATCTTGAGCTGCTGTAATGAAATGATATGGTAAAAGTTTGGGAGATATGATTTTTAGGGATTTGGCTAATGAGATTCGTGATAATTTGTTGAGAGTATCTCCTGTAAAATGTCTATTTAATATTGGTAATGTGAAACAACGGCTATTAAGTGTGTTAGAAGTAATATTGGAAATTGATGCTGTTATAAAATCAAGTATGTCCTCATGTAAGGAAGTGTCTGTAGAGTAATAGAAGAACTCGTTGAGTAAATTGATTTCCTTCATTGTGAATGAAACTCCGGTGGGAATGTTTCGTACACGTTCTGAAATAAAATCATTGATCCAACTGTTCCATTCATGTGTGATTTCTGAGGTAGTCTTCGTTCTGAGATAAGACAGTATTGTTCTTAGTGTGAAGGCGGGATTATCTGACAGTTCAGCGTACTTTTTGGTAATATCAAGAAGAGATTTTACGATTTCTAATTTTGTAATAGCAGGGGTATTAAATCCGAGAAGTATTACAAATGAGCACAACATTTCTTGACAGATTTCAGGAAAGAGATCAAAATTTTGAATACAAAATAAAATGCCCTGATTATAAAGGTTTACAATATTAATTGGTGATAACTGCCCGCCGTAGAGAAAACCTTGCCATGCCTGTATAAAGAGTTGTTTAGTTTCAGTACTACTGCCATCCCAGTATAGACCGTTAAAGATATGCGGTATGGCATGATTGGTATCGATACTGTTGTAATAATATATGTTGCTATATAGAAGTATTCTTGCCATCTGGTAATTGAAGTTTTGAGCCTGTAAGATATGATTAATGCAAATTGTGTATTGTTCAGGTATGCCAGTCCATTTATCTCGATTATTTGAGGTATTGTATTTATAAGTTAAACAGGTCAATAATAGTTTTGAATATTCACCTCCGAAGGAGTTTAGTGCAATATCAAACTGCTTGGTATTATTGGGGTCGCTGCTATCAAATACGGACTGCGTACCAGGAACATTGTTAAGGATATTTTGAGCAGAAAGCAATTCCTTTTCTATTTTCTGAAAACAATTTGAAAACCAGATTTTGTGAGCAGCTATTGTCTTATTTAACAAATAGAATATTGCCTTATAATAAGATTCATTGCCAGTGAGTTGTAATAAGCGTCCAATATTATCTATTAAAGAGGTGTCATTTTCTGTAACATCGATAGAAACGGGAATGGCTGAGTAACAATCAGGTGGTAAAGGATTAAGGTTAGAAAGAAGATCAACACAGTAGGTGTAATCTGATTCAAATGAGTCGGCAATAATTTTAAGAATAATATTATCATATATGCTATGTATATCAATATTATATTCATATTCTGAACGACAGTAAGAAATTAATTTACTAGGATCATTAATCCAGTCAATAACTTGATTTGTCGTGTGATTTTTAAGGAAAGTAAGATTAAGAAAATCTGGCAGTTCTTGATGTTCTATCCATGCGCACTCCACATTAGCTTTGGTTTTAATAATATCATATTGCTCAACTATAGAGTGTATTTCATCTAATAGAGTATTATGGTGCTGAGGTTTAATATGCAAGTATTTTTTAAAAATAGAGATATATAATGAAGCTGGTAGATCTTTTCTGATGTGATTTTTAAAACTGTGGGGGCTGATAGCTGAGAGTTTGATTATTATGGTCTGATAATTTGTTACCATTTTTTCAAAAAAGTCTGTAGGTAAAATATTAATTTTATCATTGGTAAGAATATTTGTTACTGTTTTTAGATAAGAATGATCGCAATAAAACCTCACATCTTTTGTGACAGTATTAATTATTGAAGAATAAACAGCTGTGGTATGGGGTGTAGTAATGTAAAAGAAGAGTTTTTGGGCATATTGAAAACAGGTAGTATCAGCTATCTTGAATAACAATTGTACCAGTCGTGTGATTGAAAATTTATAGTAATCAGAATCTTCTGAAAGTTTTATAGGGTTATACTCCAAAATAACAGGGATAAAAAGGTCTAATTTTTCAGTTAATATTTCATAATTAATTGTGTCTGGGTTATTTATATATTGGCAGATTTCGTCAACTAATGCTATCCATAATCTGGCGGTTATGGGTTTTCCAATAAGATGCTTTATGCGAAATAATTCGTGTGGATGATTGAAAAACATAGTTGTTATCCAGGCATGAAGATAATTAATATAGGGTTTAGCGCTTTTACTTGAGTCGGCATCAAATGCTTCGCCTAGTAAGTCATAGTCTTTGAAGATATCAATGAATTTAACATTTGCTGCATGTTTATAGACAATATCAAAATATTGTTTATCTCGTGCCATGTAAATAATAAAGTCTTTGTCTGCTTGGGTTAAATCATGATCATGAGAGCAAAGCTTAATTATACGATCTTGAAGTTTCAGTGAATCCAGGGATATAAAATCAGATAATTCCTTTAAAGAAACAAGTAAAGGTGCATGATCATGATTATAGACATTATAAATAATAGGGATGATATTTAAAGCTTGCCACTTTTGTTGCAGTGTTTTTGAAGGGTCTTCGCTATATAACATAGTACGTGGTGTGTCTGATATTTTAGTAATATCAGAGTCATTATTATCATCTGTATCGTGATCATTAGCAACAACGGCAAAGCATTTTTCACTGGAGATGGTATCTAAAGCCCTGGTCAGGTAATGCATCATTAAATCATCGTAGCTATAGCCAATAAATAAAACGGTGTAATGGCTGGAGAAGAGCTCTTTAATAAACTTATTGGCATAGCCATTACTGAGATAGGCTCTGCCAAAATCTTTATCGGTAAGCACAAGTTCCTTGCCGTCACTTGTATCTTCATAGGCTCCATGCAGGTATACCAGTCCGGAAAAATTACTTCCATTGGGCAGGGCCGGCGCATAGTAGATAGGACAAGTCTCAGGATTTACTAGTTCGTGGCAGGCTTTGGTAAAGAAGTGTTCAAAATTGGTTGTAACAAGCCTTATCTTTTTATTATTTGCACCATGTAGTATCTGTATAATATAATTGTGGAGAGGACTTTGCGAAAGCTCCTGTGAGTTATCTGCATTGGCTTTGTCTTCATGGCAGGCAAACATAACTTCTTTTGATTTGTCAATTATTTCATTATTTTCATCATTTTCATCTGATAGTTTGCCTAAGTACTGATCAATACTCATAAAATTACTATTTAAAGCGATTCCGGAATTCTCGCCTATTTGCCGGGCTAACTCATTAAAGTCTGGGCAGAAGCAGGGACTGTTCATTGAAACGCCGGCTCCAGCGAAGATTACTAATTTATCTGCTTGTAATGCCTGGATTATTCTATCATCAATGTTGATTTGGCCGAACTGCATGATTTATCCTTACATAGTATAAAGCAATGTGATACTAATTAATTATGCGCTATCAATTAGAATTATGCAAAGTTAAAATAATATTATAGTCAGTACTGGGAGGCAGAAGAAAATCGTGAAACATAATTTTGTTTATAAGGAAAAGGTGTGTAAGGTTGTAATCGCTAAAGTATATACTGATTAGAATAATAATACAAAGATATATAAATATCTGATATAATACCTTTCATAGTGGATAGTCTATCGAAGGTGGCGGGAAAACTAACAAGGAGATGTTATGGGATTTGATTTTGAGAGCGGGGTGTGGCTTAATAAACCGCGGAATTATCGGCTGGGTGAGGATTCACTGGTTATTACGACTGAGCCGGGGACAGATTTGTGGCAGCGGACGTATTATGGGTTTCGTAATGATAATGCGCCTGCGCTGTTATTTGAGTTTGATGATAACTTCAGTTTCAGCTTCAGGACTGTTTTCTCCTGCAGTACTATATATGATCAGTGCGGAGTATTGATATATATTGACAGTGACAATTGGGCTAAGGCTTCGGTGGAGTTTGAAACTAGTGAGTTTTCACGTTTGGGAAGTGTTGTCACGAATAATGGCTATTCCGACTGGGCGACGACTGATATTCCAAGTCCTAATATCCTCTGGTATCGGTTGAATCGTCGGGGACCGGATTTTCTGCTGGAGAGTTCGAGTGATGGAGAAAATTTTCAACAGATGAGAATTTTTCATCTTAATGTTCTGGGAGAGACCAGTGAGGAGATGGGGAAGCTGGATCCGCCGCAACCGGCGCGGTGTAAGCTCAAGGCTGGGATCTATGCCTGCAGCCCTCAGCGGTCAGCGTTTGAAGCGGTATTCGATAATTTTAAGATTGGAGACTGTTCCTGGAAGGCATTTCAGCCGGAGTGAGGCGTGATATAAAGGGTTGTCAGCTATATATAGGTTGCGCTATTAGGGTGTTGGATTTATACCGTTAAATATGGTAAGAAGTATTGAAAAGGTGGTTAAGTTTTGCGGGATTATGCCGATAATAAAGTGTAAAACACTAATTATGAATGTGAGGTGTAAGATGCAGATAAATTCAATCGTAAATAATACCACAAATTATAGTAATATGGATAGTTCTCGGGTACGATCTGATAACGGCAATAGTTTCTTTGACAGTTTGCAAGAGAAGCATAGTACGGTAAGTATAAACATGAGCTCTGCGTATAATTTCAATGCTGATGCTGCTGTGACCCTGAATATTTCACCTGCGTATGTTGAAAAAGCTGAAAATAATCCTGAAATTTCTAGTAATATAGAACGGCTTTCGGGACTGGCTGAGTCTTTTCCGCAGTACCTTGGAACGCATAATACACTTCCGGATGGGACAAAGGTAACTGGGGTGAGCTTTGTGGTAGATGAAAACGGCGGGGTGAGTTGCAGTTGTACCTATGAGAAGAGCGCAGAGAGTTCGGATGGTGCCGTAGAGAGTATCTGGGATAAGGTTGCAGCTCGAATCCGTGAGCGGCGTGCAGCAGCAAAAGAGCAGGCGGAAAGTAATGATGATACTCAGGAGAGTGCGGAAGCAAAGAGCCGGCAGCAGAAGAATTTTAATGAGTATTTTTCTGGTTCTGCTATTAACTACCTATCCTGAGATGTTGGAATAGTAATTTTTATATAGTGGAAGTAAAAAATATAAGTTGTTGTAAAGCAGTGCGGTTAACTTAAATATTGCTGAATATAACTTATAAATAAATATATAAATATTGACAGTTGGTGCGTGAATGTGTATATATAATGTTCTATTTGCGATTAACTGCGATAAAAAGTTATAAATTATTTGAGGAAGTCCAATGAAAGATGATCTAAAGAAGATTTGCCGAGCGAGCAAATACAATGTAAATTTCAGCCGAAGAGCTGCGGCTGTTGCATTTACTGCTATTAATCTCGTGCAATCTAGATTTTTTAGAACATCTCTGTGATTTTCTGAATTAATTATATTTATTCAGACCGTTCCGGAGACCCGGAACGGTCTTTTTTTTTATTTGGGAGAAAATTATGTCTGACAAGGGTATTGAATCCGGGTATGAAGAGGGTGGTGTAAGACAGCTGCTCTCGATCTCACTGCCGATGGTGGTGTCATGTGCCTGTGATACCTTGATGATGTTTATTGACCGTCTCTTTCTGTCGCGGCTGGGCTCGGAGTACATGAGCGCAGCAATGGGGGGAGGGGTCTGCTGTTTTATGTTTATGACGTTCTTTATGGGGCTTACCGGGTATTCAAATGCGCTGGTGGCGCAGCACCTCGGAGCGGGTATAAAAGAGAAGTGTTCGCTGGTGACGACGCAGGCACTGATAATCAGTATTGTCGGGTTTCCTATTATACTCGCCTGTATTCCCCTGGGCAGGATTATCTTTGAAGCCAGCGGCATAGCTGAGCAGCAGCTTATACCGCAGTTTGAGTACTTTCAGCTGGTGATGTACAGTACGGTATTCGGACTTATGCGTAACTCGTTCAGCGCATTTTTCAGTGGCATCGGCAGAACCAGAATAGTTATGATCGCTGCCGGCAGTTCACTGATTATCAATGTGTTTATTAATTATCTGCTGATATTCGGTAACCTTGGTTTTCCGGCTATGGGTATCCGGGGAGCTGCAATTGGCACTATAATCGGTACTGCCTGCAGTGTGCTGATACTGTGCTGGGTGTATTTCGGCAGGGTAAACCGGGTGGAGTTCAGAGTTGTGGAAAATCTGCGGTTCGCCTGGGGTATGCTCAAGAAACTGCTGCGTCTGGGAAGTTCTTTCGGTGTTGAGATGCTGCTGAATATTATGGCCTTCAATCTGATGATTCTGGCATTTCATTCTTATGGCATTGCGGTGGCTGGAGCGGTGACGATTGCTTATAACTGGGATATGGTGGCATTTATTCCGCTTATCGGAGTTGAGGTCGGCGTTACCAGTCTTGTCGGCAGATTTATGGGCGCAGGTGATCCGGACATGGCACATAAGGTAATGAAATCCGGGTTGAAGGTCGCCGGTACTTACAGCTTTCTGACACTGGTGGTATTTCTGCTCTTTGCCAGTCCATTGACCTTGATCTTTGAGCCGGAGGAACAGGGTGAGTTTCTGACGGTCACCGCGCCGCTGGCGATATATATGATCAAGCTGATAAGTATTTATGTACTTTCACTCTCAGCGATTACGGTCTTTGCCGGTGCGCTGCGCGGTGCTGGGGATACTTTCTGGACAATGATGATCTCAGTTTTCGGTCATTGGGTGATGGCGGTAGTTATACTTGTTATGTCACGGGTATTCAACTTTGACGCGCGGCACACCTGGATCGGAATGGTGGCATCAGTTCTATTTATGGCGCTTATCTTCTTCCTGCGTTATCAGCAGGGAAGCTGGCGTAAACTTCGGATTGTGCAGCATGAACAACCGATACCGGAGGTACAGAATGATGCACAGATTAATCTGTAAGTTGTTTGAAATCTGATAATAGAATTATAATACGCGGGGCACAGCAGATAATAATCACTGTGCCCTGTGTTGTCTACAAATGCAGACCGGTGCGGCAGCTGTTAAAGCTGGAGGAATCTGTAAAAGAAGACAATCAGCGGCATCGTTACAATGCAGACAATGACTCCGAGCATATTCAGCACGCTGGCATATTTGGCATCACGGCCATAGATTTGTGCGAATTGAGTGATAGTTGATGCGGGAGGGGCGGCAGCGGCAAGCACGGTAATGGTGAGTATCTGTACGCCACTTGCATGAAGATTTGCAATTTTGCTGATGACCAGGATAAGAACGAGTACAGCCGGAAGCATGATCATCCTGAGAAAGGTGATAAAGTAGGCGCGTCTGCTGGTGAATATATCCTTCAGATTGATGCCGGCCAGCAGCATTCCGATAATCAGCATTCCCATCGGGCCGATCATACCGCCAACATAGTGCAGTGATTCATTGACAATATTCGGAAGCTTGATATCACAGATAAAGAGTACCAGTCCGAGAATAATCGCAATGACATTGATATTGCGGATGATTTTTTTCAGATTCCAGCCGTCACCGCAGATCAGGGTGCGCGCATGAGTCCAGAGCATTATCGTCTGCAGCGCAATGTAGGCGGTGGAGTAGAAGATCCATTCTTCGCCCATTGTTGCCATTACAATTGGAATAATGACAATACCGGCGTTGGGATAACCGAGAGAGCCTTCTTCAATCGGGTCGAGCCGGAGCGGTGAACGCAGCAATCTGCTGACAATAACCATAAAGAACTGGGCGATGAATGCGCCAAGAACCGCCAGTCCAAAGCCCTGGAGTTTGACAAAATCAAATTGAATCTGAAAAGAGCGGATTATTACACAGGGGCAGATTATGTAGAGGGTTACGATTGAGAGCGCTCTGCTGTCTTCGACTTTGAGCAGTTTAAATCTTACTGCCAGCCAGCCGAAGGACATAATCAGCATCAGTACTGCGATCTCTTTGATAAGTAGTATACTAAGTTCCATTTTCTCTCTTTTATAGAAAATATAAGTTTAGAGCCATTATAGGCAATTTGGGTCAGGAAGAAAGATTGTAGCGCAGATCAGTAAAATAAGTATGAATGACTTTAATCAGAGTCCGCAGATGGTTTTCCAGATTTCCTCATCTACAGGTATCCCTTTTGCCAGATTTTCACGGCGGGTTTTTATTACCCGTTCTCCCGGATATAATATTTCGGTATCGGTATCAGCGCGGGTAGAGTTTTTAATATTACTGATAACCTCTGTAATTAAATTTTCAGTGAAGCCAGGAGTATTGACCTGCCGGGGATCAATGGCGATAAATATTTGAGAGATCCCGTATTCATATCCCGGGGCGCATCTGCTGCCGATACCGGTGGTGGTATCACCACCGGACAAAATAGCGGCGGCCAGATCGAAAGCGATAGACAGTCCTGAGCCTTTCCAGAAGCCTGCCGGCAGGACTCTGCGGGTATTCTCGATTTCATTTGGATCGGTAGTTAGTTCTCCCGCTGAATCAAATCCTCCGTCTATCGGCAGTTTTTTGCCGTTGCGTTTATATTCAGCGATTTTGCCGTAGGAGAACTGAGCCAGAGCACAGTCTACAACCAGATGTTCCTGATTGCTGCGCGGTATAGCCAGAACTACCGGATTATTGCCGATATTGCAGTCTTTGCTGCCCCATGCCGGCATATTCGGCATGGTATTGGTCCAGCACATGCCGATCATGCCGGTCTCTGCTGCCTGCCAGCCATAGCTGCCGCCGCGCATCCAGTGATTGGTGTTACGCAGTGCAACTAGTCCGATAACATGTTTTTCCGCAAGTTCTATGGCTCTGTCCATTGCGCTCTGGGCATTGGTATTGCCCATTCCAAGATTACCGTTCCAGCGTTCAAAACAGCCGAGGCTGAGTTCTGGTTTCGGAATGGCGGCAGGTATGATGTATCCCTGATCGATATAGGAGATTACCTGCTGAAAACGGTATACTCCATGTGAATAGACACCGTCAAGGCTGTTTGCGGCGAAGATGCTGGCGGAGCGTGCGGCTATTTCCTGATTACAGCCGTAGTGCAGGAGAATCCGTGTAAACTCGTTTTTCATCTCTGAAAGTTGTATTCTAAGCATTATCCCCTCTCCGGTATTCTTTGTATAGCATATCGGTCATCTCGACAATATTGATTGCCTGATTAAAATCGGCTTGGCTCCGCTGCTTGCCCAGAAGTTCATTAACTATAGCCTGTTGATAGGGCATGGAGGCATGCTCCGGAACGGTGAAGTTAAAAGTTTCTATATTTCCATTCTGTTCCAGAGTGAAATTTTTTGCCGATAATCCGTCATAACTGATACGTCCGTTACTGCCGATTATCTGTACTTCATTGGTATCCTTGTCGGCGACGTAGCACCATGAGCCTGAACCGGTGATACCTGATTTAAATCTGAAAGTGGCGACGACGGTGTCATCGGCCGGATAGTAGCCGCCATTATTACGTACTTCTCCCTGCAGCTGTGCATATTCTCCAAAGAACATGGCTAAAGTATCGAGTATATGTACGGCCATGTCGAGGAACTTTCCACCGCCGGAGATTTCCGGCTGAACCCGCCACGGCAGATGTTGCGGATCAAGCTCGTCCTGAGTGACTCTGGTTGTCTGAACGATCTGAATGTATCTGATATCGCCGATAATCCTGTTGTCCAGCAGTTCCTTAATTTTCAGGAATTTTTCTACCCCACGCCTGTAAAATGCGGCATATACAGGGAGGTTCTTTGCTGCAGCCAGTTCCTTGATCTGCAGGCACTCGCTGTAAGTATTGGCTACTGGTTTTTCGATATAGGGTATTTTCCCTGCGTTCAGGCAGAGCGTGGCGAACCTGGCATGTGAAACGGGAGGGGTTGCAATATAGATAATATCTATTTCAGGGTCATTGACCAGTTCTTCTATGGTCTGATAGATTTTAGGTATATTATGTCTTTTGGCGTAATCTATGGCTTTATGGTAGGTGCGGTTATAGACAGCGGCGAGTTTTGAGCCACTTGCTTTATAGAGCCCCGGACCGCTCTTTACCTCGGTAACATCACCACATCCGATAAGTCCCCAGGTTATGACAGTCTTATTCATGGCTTGCTCCTTTATTACAGGCAATGGCTATAATTTATAATGTTTTTGGCGGTCTTGTCCTTAAAATTAATTATTCTGTGCTGCTCCGTTAAAGATTTCGTAATTCGCTATTATATCAGATAATGCTTCATAACCGGCTTTTGCCAGGGCGAATCGCTGAGTGTGCAGGGCGTCTTGTTTCATATAATTAGCGAAATAAGCGTAGGCGAGGGTGTCAAGAAAACTTGGATTTCTGCCATTAGGCAGCATGATAAGCTTTTGCATGAGTTTCAGCGCCAGTTCAGGATTTTTAATGCTCTTGTCGTTTGCAGAAGCCAGTAGATAGGCATAAGTATTGCAAAAGGTTATTCCTCCTTCAAGATTCTGCGGTGCAGCTGCCAGCAGTTGCGCGCTGGTTTTACCTTTATTCAGCTGTTGTAAAGTTTTGAGTGCCGCGCGCTCTCTGCCGGTGGCACTCAGCAGGGCACTTTGCTGTATAATGGCGGCGTTTTTAAATTCCGCAGCGGTGAATTGTTCCTTAAGGGCAAGATTTACCTGCAGCAGTCCTTCTTCCAGCCAGGCTCTCTGTTCCGGCAGGACGGCGGCAGCATAGCTGCAGGCGAAAGAATACAGAAGTTTGCTCTCGGAATTTCCGGCGGCTGCATGCTGTTTTAGCTGCTTGAGGGTGAGTAAAATTTTTGAAGTGTCATAGAAGTTAATAATATTAGCATAATTGTTGACCGTATGGCGTATTTTTTGCTGTTGCTGCTGCATTTTAAGGAGTCTGCCGACACCGCCGGCACAGAGAAAGACGATAAGCGCGGCTCCAAGAATCTTTAGAAAACGCGGCGCGGTATAATGCTTCGCCGGGGGTAGACCAAGCAGCTCTCTATCATTTTTAATATCAATATTAAACATAATAACTTCTATTCCTCAGGGTTTTTCTTTCTCCAGTCCTGAATAATCAGGCTGGTGGTATTGGTCAGATCGCCAAAAAGAGCTGTATGCTGAATAACTCTTACTGCGACCTTTTTGCCGATCATTTCTGGAAGGATATTCGCCGAATATCCGCATACTCCGCCTCAGCCATACTCCAGGTGATCTTTAAAATATACTTCATCCGGGTTATCCGCATTGAAAATTAGTAACTCCGGTCCCGGATCTTTGGGGTCTGCCGGACCAATAAGATTAAAGTATATATTTTTCGGTCCATAAGTCTTCTGCGCCGCTATTATTTTATCATCATCCTGTCTTGCCAGTGCGTCCATTCTGGCTGAGTCTAATTTGAGCTTCAGCCTTTTATCCTTGAGGATATTGAATTCAGGGCAGGCGAATTTCAGCAGGATTTCAAATTTGCTGTTATAAACCAGACCCTCAATAATGCCGTAACGACCCGCAGGAAGAGTAACCGGAAGCTTCTTTAAAGCAAGTTTGAGGATATCCCGTCCGCTGCCGCCATGGGGCAGAAAAGAGAATTTATAGCTGTCGGTAGGTTTATCGGCGCTTTCAGGGAGTACAAAAGTGATCTGACCGTAGTCATCATTGATCTGGTTCAGGGTAAGCGCGGAACCATCCGGAGTGATCGCGGATGTATAAAATCTGTCTTTTATGACCAGTCTTTTCTGGAGTAGAAATGCTTCGGTAAGAATTTCATACTTTGAATTGCTGTATTTGCCGTCTTTGTCAAAATCAATCAGCAGGACAACGCCGTAGTTATAATCGGTACCATAGGTACTTTTGAAAATGGCGGCATTGTAATCTTCGTCGTTGAGTCTAATAGTGCCTTCCCGCCAGAATCGGGGGTAAAGTTTGAGGCCTTTGGCTACGAGTCTGAGGTTGAAGTAGACAGGTTTGCCCATAAAGTTAAGAGTAACAGGGGTAGGGCTGGAGATATCGGTAATAGTAAGCGGTTTTTCATCACTCAGAGTATCATTCAGATTGGTGTCGAGGAGAATACGGTCAAAAAACTGGGAATCGTGGCGGCTGCGATAGATGACATAGCCGATAGGTGGCTGGGTCAGGAAGATACCTGTCCGCGGGTCATTCATGCTTTCAGCAGGGACTGGGAGCTTTCCGGTATACTGCTGGGTTTTGGGATAGATAATGCCATCCATTACGCCATAACCCTTTGCGAGGATATCCTGTGGTACGGGTTTTTTCTCGAGTTTGAAAACAGCGGTGTCGGGTTGACTCTTTGTTGCTGCGGCAGTATTTTCAGCTGTAGGTGTTGCCGGTCTGTCAGGGTTTTGCCCGGGAGGTGTGTTAAAGACAGTGAATCCCTGTTCTTGAGGCATGTCCGGTTCGGCTGCAAGAACAAGAGCAGTGGTAAATAGCAGGATTATAAGTAGATATTTATGCATAATATTTATCCGGTATCTGCTCTAATCATTGAGCCGCTGCTGAAAGCCCGGGGAGAATATATGAAGCAGAATCAGCACTTCTGAAGTATTCCCAAGAATTATTGTTTTGACAGAGGGTCTCTGATATTTTGAAACCCTCTGAGGTAGTTCGAATGTTTGTTTTCTGATTATTTTTTCTTTTTCTTCTTCTGCTGCAGTAAATCCGGATTAAATCCGAAACGCTCGGCAATAATCGGAGTAACAACCTGCGGATTGGCTTTGCCCTTCATTGCCTGCATAATCTGTCCTACAAACCACATCGCCCCCTGAACTTTACCATTCTGAACCTCAGCCGCAGCATCAGGATTTTCGGCAATAATTTTTTCCAGAGCTTCAGTGATGGCGCCGGTATCAGAAACCTGTCCCAGACCATCCTCAGTCATAATTTTTTCTGGAGTACGGGCATCGCCTTCGAGTATGTTATTGAATATCTTTTTGGCAGTAGGCATATTGATTTTATTGCTGCTGACAAGCTGGATAATTTCTGCTACCGCTTCGGCTTTTACCGGAAAGTCACCGATAGTGACATTCGCATCATTGAGTGCACGTGAGACCTCGTTGATTACCCAGTTGGCAGCTTCCTTGTTGGCTCCGCTGGCGATGGCGACTCCCTCAAAGTAACCGGCTAGATCTTTACTCTGAACCAGCAATTCCGCTTCATAATCACTGAGTTCGTAGTCACTCATAAAACGCTCTTTCTTAGGCATCGGCAGTTCAGGCAGAGTTTTACGGATCATTTCCACCCATTCCCGTTCTACTTTGATCGGTGGCAGATCCGGTTCCGGGAAGTACCGGTAATCATTTGCGTCTTCCTTTACCCGCATTTTGAAGATACGCTGTTTCTCAAGATTGTAACCCCAGGTAACCTGTTCAATGCGTTCTCCAGTTTCCTTCTGTCTGGTGAGTTCTTTCAGTACCATCTCCAGAGCATTTTCAACACCTTTGAAGGAGTTCATATTCTTGATTTCATTCTTGGTGCCGAGCTTGGTGTCGCCGAATTCACGAATTGAGATATTGGCATCACAACGCAGTGATCCCTCTTCCATATTACAGTCGGACACCTCTGCATACTGCATTATAAGCTTGATCTGTTCGAGGTAGGCTTTTGCCTCCTGCGGTGAACGGATATCAGGGTCTGAGACAATTTCCAGCAGCGGTGTGCCGGTACGGTTGAGATCGACATTTGAGATGCTGCCGGAATGTACCAGTTTACCGGCATCCTCTTCAAGGTGAGCCCGGAGTATGCCGATATGGCTTTTTTTACCATCAACCTCTACAGTTATTCCACCATTGACACTTACCGGCATGTCATACTGGCTGATCTGGATATTCTTTGGCAGATCAGGGTAATTGTAGTGTTTACGGTCAAATTTGGTAAGTTCGGGGATATTGCAGCCTAGCGCAAGACCACCTTTGATGCCGAGCTCGAATGCGTGTTTGTTCAGTACCGGCAGACTGCCTGGAAGTCCGAGACATACCGGGCAGACATTGGTATTTGGTTCATGAGAGAATTTATTCTTACAGGAGCAGAAGATTTTTGTTTCGGTAAGTAACTGCACATGAACTTCTAATCCGATGACGCACTCGTATTTCATTTTATTCCTCAATTCTTCGACTTTTATATGAAATTTTTAATTATTATTATTCAAATGTATATTAATATTATAAGACAGCTTATTATAACATCTATAATATTATGGTGCAATAGGCAGTTTCATTCCAGTAAAAAATGAATAATAATACTTTTTAGGATTAAATGATTATTATTATAAAAAAATGATATCATGTACTGGTAAAAATATTAATAATCTGATATTATCATTATTAAAGTCTTCTTCTAAAAGGTGTGAGATGAGAACAAAAAGGGTTCTGATTGCTGAAGATGATAAAATGACAAGGATTATTTTACGTCAGCAGTTAAAGAAATGGGGTTATGAGATCTTTGAAGCTGAAAACGGGCAGCAGGCGTATGAGATATTGTCTGTTGACTCTCCCCCTCCTATTGCTGTAATGGACTGGATGATGCCGGAGATGAGCGGCATCGAAGCCTGCAGAAAACTCAAACATGACGGCTATAATGATACTTATATAATTATCCTGACCAGTAAGGATTCAAGTGCGGATATTGTCGAGGCTCTTGAGTCCGGGGCCGATGATTTTATGAGTAAACCGGTAAACAGCGCGGTTCTGCACAGCCGTCTCAATGTTGCCACCAGAACCACCGAATACCGCAATAAACTCGAAACCTATGCCAGAGAAATGGAAGATCTGGCGCAGCAGCGTGCTGAACAGCTGGTGCATGCTGATCGTCTGGTAACTATCGGTACTATGGCCAGCAGTATTGTCCATGAGATTAACAATCCATTATCGGTTATTTCGTCAACATATCAGATTTTTGGACAGTACTGGCAGAAACTTGAACCTCTGGTGCAGTCGGCTATTGACAGCGGTTCTAAAGATAAAGAATTTCTGGGCTATGTTCTGGAAGAGTTTCCTCAGATGATAGAGTCCATGAAGAACAATGTTTTCCGTATTAATAAGATTATCAGTAATCTTAAAAGCTTTTACCGGCGGGACAGTTCGGATGAAAAGGTCAGATATTCGCTCAACGACTGTGTGCAGAATTCACTCGAGATTTGCCATGCCAAACTGAAGAATAATGTTAAAGTCAGTACTGAACTCAGCAGTGAACCTTTGGTGGTATTTGCTAATTCCAATCAGTTGGATCAGGTGGTTGTGAATATTATTGTCAATGCCTGTGAAGCGATACTGGATAGAACTCATGGAGATTTTATGGGTAATATTCGCATACGGACTTTACGAGAGCATGAAAAAGGGCGGATTATAATCGAGAATGATGGCGGATCTATTCCACAGGAGGTTCTGAATAAGGTTTGGGAGTCATTCTATACAACTAAAGAGCAGGGTACAGGTTTGGGTCTGTCAATAAGTACTGATATTGTTAAGGCTCATGGTGGAGAGATGCAGGCTGAGAATCTTCCTGATGGGATTACGGTGCGTTTTAGTATAATATTACCGCTTATTGGCTGATTGAAAATATCAGTATTGTTCTTGATTGCAGATGGAGTTTGGTCTGAAACTATAACAGAGAAGCCGCCGGCTTCTCTGTTATAGTTTCAGGTAATAATAATTTTAATTAAATAATGCAGGTTTGGCACCGCCTATAATGACCAGATAAATATACGTTATCGGTGCATTTAATACAAGGCTGTCCAAGAGATCCATTATCCCGCCATAACCTGGAAGTGAGTTGCCTGCATCCTTCATCTGAGCCTCACGCTTGAATGCGGATTCTACCAGATCACCCATTAGTCCCATATAGGCCAGAATAACTCCAAGCGGCAGAATTCTAGCCCAGCCGATCGTCGCTATTGCTGAATCCGGGTGAAAAAGTATTACAATCGCAATAAGTCCGATGCTGGCCAGCATACCACCGATAAATCCTTCCCAGCTTTTTTTAGGAGATATGGAAGGCCAGAGTTTGTGGTAGCCAAAGCGTTTGCCGACAAGCAGACCGAAGATGTCACAAATCTTGCTCCCGCAAAAGAAGATAAATACAAATTCCAGACCGTCATACTCCCAGCCGTGCTTGATCTCCAGATAGCGCATTCTTCCAAGAAATGACAGGAGCATCCAGAAATAAGTAACACCGAAAATAGTTGTCGCGATATTGCCAAGAGCTTTATCGGTACATCTGAAAATGGGCTGATATAGCATCACAGCGATAATAAAGATCGCGTAAAGCAGCCAGTCGTAACCGATAATACCTGCTGCCGGCGGATAAATAGTATTGAGTTGTTGGACGATATAGAGCAGGAAGCAGAAGACGATTCCCAGAATAGTGAATGGTTTATGCCCCTGTATTCTGGCTAGCCGGTAATATTCCGCAACTGCCCAACTGCAGAAGAACGCTTGAAAAAGAGTTAGTGCCCAAGCGCTGCCAAGGCGCGCATCGAGCCAGACAAAGCCGATCATCAGGAAAAATAACGGCACACCAAGTATCAAACGCATTCCCAGCATGAGGAGTTTACTCCAGTCTATTTGTGGTTAAATTTATTAAAATGGTATTTAGACAGAAATCTGTATAATAATTTTAATAGTAAGCTCTTACAGATAATCTGTAAAGAAATATTTTTTACTGTTTTTTCACCTGTTTTTCAGAAGATAGCGGTATATTGTTATAATTTATACTTATAAAGCAGGTTAGCGTATCAGGAGTTTTCTTCTAAGGGTGAAACATTTCCAAATTTTCTGGTTCTGGAGCTGTAATTTAGCAATGCTTCTCTGAAATCAGTCTCGGAAAAATCCGGCCAGAGTGTCGGAGTAGCATAGAGTTCCGCGTAACTTAACTGCCAGAGCAGGAAATTTGACAGCCGCAGTTCGCCGGCAGTTCGAATCAGTAAATCCGGATCCGGTATGCCGGAAGTGTCAAGATAATGGTCAAAGTTATCCTCAGTAATGTCATTGGGGGTAATTTTGCTTTTTGCCAAATCATCCGCTATGGCCTTGACCGCCCGTATTATTTCGTTACGTCCGCCATAACTTAGAGCCAGGGTTAGTACTCTCTCATGCTCGGGAACCGCCAGATAGTCAACGGATTGCTGCAGTGCCTGCTGGAGTTCCGCCGGCATAAGTGTGGTATCACCGATAATTCTGAGCTGAATTTTTTCCGAGTACAGTTTTTCCGTCTCCTGCTTGAGATATTCTCCCAGCAACAGCATCAGGGTATTTACTTCAGCGGCCGGGCGCTTCCAGTTCTCTGTTGAAAAAGCATATGCCGTCAGATAGTTTATCCCGTATTCTTTACATAGCTTGAGGGTATTTCTCAGTGTTTCAACACCTTTGGCATGTCCTTCACTGCGCGCCAGTCCTCTGGTTGTAGCCCATCTGCCGTTGCCGTCCATTATAACAGCAATATGTCTGGGTAACGGGTCTATTTTTTTCAAATCAACTCCCTGGTTAGCTGATGGTTGTAATGATTGTTAAGTCTTTGATATTATTAGTATACAGAAATAAAACCATGCCGCTACATATATTTTCAGATTTGTGGTTTTATGGTATTTATATTATTATAACTGCATGTTTTATAATTGGTTATTGACAAAAAACCGGCATATCTTTATAATATTATAAATTAATTTTATAATATATGCTCATTATTTCATGTTCGCAGGTGTTGCTGGAAAATGTTATAGGAAGACATCAGTATGGAAGTTTTAAAGGGTATACCGGTATCTACAGGATTTGCCATTGGTGAAGCTTTTGTGCTCGGCAATGAAGAGTCAGTTATACCGCGAAGATTTATCTCTGTTAGTGAAATAGATGATGAGTCGGATCGTTTCCATGCTGCTGTTGAAAATGCGAAAGAGGATATCAGGGAGCTTCAGGAAAAGATAAAGAGCGATGCTATCGGTTCTGAGGCCGTGCCTATTTTTGATGCTCATATTCTGATCCTTGACGATGCCTCACTGCATCAGGAGGTGTTGAACAGAATCAGCAAAAACCGCTTTTCTGCGGAATATGCGGTTAGCCGTTCATTACGCAAGTATGAGAAAGCTTTTTCTAAGATAGATGATGATTACCTGGCGCAACGTATAAGTGATCTTCATGATATTGAAAGAAGACTGCTCAGAGCGCTTCTGGGTGAGCGCAAGGAAGATCTGAAGCAGCTTGACCGTCAGGTTATCGTTATCGCTCATGACCTCACACCTACTCAGACTGCATCGATGGACCGGGAGCATATAATTGGTTTTTGTACCGATGTCGGTGGAATGACCGGTCATACCGCTATTATTGCCAGATCACGTGAATTGCCGGCGGTTGTCGGCTTAGAGACTGTTACCAGTGATGTTTCCAGTGGTGATACGGTCATTGTTGACGGTAATCGAGGATTGGTTATTATCAATCCAGATGCCGGGACTCTGGAAACATATGAAGCGCTGGCGAGTGATTTTCATGTATTTGAAGAATCACTCATTGGTGAGAAGGATTTACCGGCCGAGACTATTGATGGTCAGCGGGTGCGGGTAAGTGCGAATCTCGAATTTCCGAGCGAGATAGATGCGGTAACCCGTACTGGAGGTGAAGGTATTGGGTTGTATCGTACAGAGTTTTTATATATCAATTCTGATACAGTGCCTGATGAAGAGGTGCATATGGAGGCTTACCGGCAGGCGGTGGAGAATATGCCTGAGCAGAAGGTAACGATACGTACGCTCGATCTGGGTGCGGATAAATTCTTCCATCTGGAGAAGAATATCGGTAATGATGATAAGGCGTTACTCAATGAGCGCAATCCTGCTCTTGGCTGTCGGGCAATAAGATATTGTGCCCGCCACCCCAAATTATTCCGGGCGCAGATACGTGCTATCTGCCGTGCGAGCGCGCTGGGGCGGGTCAATCTTATGGTGCCGATGATCAGCTGTCGGGAAGAGGTAGAATATGTCGTTCAGCTGGTGAGAAAAGAACAGGAAATTCTGGATGAGGAAGGAATTGAATTCGACCCCAATATGCCAATAGGTATTATGGTTGAAGTCCCTTCCGTTGCAATTGATATTGACAGCTATATGGATGTCTGTGATTTCTTCAGTATCGGTACTAATGATCTTACACAGTATATTATCGCTGTTGACCGGACAAATGAACATGTGGCAAATCTTTACAGTCCTACCAATCCGGCGGTTCTCAAACTTCTGCTGAATGTGATCAAAGCCGGCGCCAAACATAATAAGCCGGTCAGTGTCTGCGGTGAAATGGCCGGAGATCCGCTCTTTACTTTTCTGTTGCTGGGCATGGGGCTCAAACATTTTTCTGTCAGTCCGCCACTTATACCAGAGGTTAAGAAGCTGATACGGTCGATCACCATGGATGAGGCCAAGGCTATTGTTGATGATGTTATGAAGCTCAATAATTCGCGGGAGATAACTACTTATCTGCGGAATGTTACTAGAAAATATCAGCCGGACTGGTCTTTTAATTAGTGGTTCACCTCAATTCCGCTAATTTTATATCTTCTAAATATTATGCTGATTATAATAGCCGGCAGGTTTATTGCGCTTTTGATAACGGTACTGTTAATAGTAATATGATCATAGCCAATAGCGTCGGGGTAAACGAGTTTTTTGACGCTTAGCGATAAATAATATTGACAAATATGTATTTTAGGGTATAATACCTTTGATTTTAATGCTGATATTCGATTATCAGTAATTTTCTACGCTCATTAATGAGCATATATTCAGATGTCAGCTGGAATTTTCTCATATTCCGGCAAAATAGAGAACTCTCTCTGGCAGATTACTTTTCGTCCTGAAATACAGTCTGCATTTATCCTGTAAATCATAATTCTGAATATTTTATCGAATATAATCTCATCACAAGTAATTTGATAATGTGAAGGAGATTAGGAGTACTCTGTAATTATAATACAAATTTATCGGGTGTTGGATAGTAATCCGATCCTTAGGATAACTGCGGCATGATGTTAGCATGGTTTGCAGTTATTGCAGTAAGATCCGGTAAATAATTAACCTGACTGGCAGATGTTGGCTATTTTAATTTAAAAACATAGCAGGAAACGTCAGCCGGGCGAATAAAAAGGAGGAAACAGTTATGCCGCACAGATCTTTATTTGAGAAGACCAAGGATATTACGGACGTTATTCTTAAAGCCAAAGAACAGGCCTTCAGAGAGACCGATAATGAGCCGGAGCCGGAAATGACCCAGCCTTTGAAGTGGCCGGTACAGAGTACTGTCGGGCCTGGACTGGAGGGTGCTATAGCCTGCGAAACCAAGATCGGTTATGTGAATGGCCGCAAAGGCTGGCTGGTGTATCGCGGATATAATATCTTTGATCTCTGTGCTTACTGTACTTATGAAGAAGTTTCATATCTGCTGCTCAATGGCAGCCTGCCGACAAAATCCGAACTTGAACATTTCAACAGGCAACTTGTTGAAGCTCGAAAAATTCCAAATTCTCTGCGTCTTATGATGGGCTTTCCTATTCAGGATATGAACCCTATGGCATCACTGCGTATCGGGGTGAATATGCTCAGGCAGCGTCTGAACTGGCGTGACCTGGATGGCGCGGTAGCGGTGAGTGATGACGATGATGAGGTTATCAGTACTGATGAGGATGCTATACCGCAGGAGGAGAATCCCCGCGGTGAGGAACGGGCTATTTATGAATTTAAGAAGCGTTCTGAGGTAAAGCCGGTAACCGCCAGAGCAAGTATGGATGATGGTAAAAGCATGAGTTCCTGTATTCATCTGATTTCGGCTATGTCTACTCTCACCGCCGCTATTTCACGTATCCGTCAGGGGCATATTCCGATTGAATGGAATGACGATCTCTCACATGCGGCGAATCTATTGTATATGGTAACAGGCAAGATTCCTACTCCAAAGGAGGAGAGGATAATGGATGTCGCTCTTATTCTGCATGCAGATCATGGTATGAATGCGAGTACATTTGCGTCTATGGTCGTTGCTTCAACATTGTCGGATATTTATTTTTCTGTGGGTGCAGGTATTGGTGCTTTGAATGGTCCGTTGCACGGCGGAGCAAATGAGCAGGTACTGAAGACACTGAAAGAGATAGGTTCGGAGGAGAATGTTAAAGAATGGTATCAGGAAAGCCGGAAGGCTAAACGTAAGGTTATGGGGTTTGGGCACCGGGTTTATAAAGCCTATGATCCCAGAGCGCGTATTCTGGCACCGCTGGCTGAGTATCTGGCCAAGGATGATCCGCAGGCGCAGAAGTATTATAATATAGCCAAACTTCTGGAGCATGAGGTAACGGAGACTCTCGGCAAAGAGAAGGGAATTTTCCCTAATGTCGATTATTTTTCCGGCATAGTATACGGTTGTCTGGGAATACCTCAGGATATGTTTACACCGGTATTTGCGGTTGCCCGAACTGCAGGCTGGACGGCTCGAATAATTGAGTATATGGAGAATAACCGAATCTTCCGTCCGCGTGCGATGTATACCGGTGGTTTTGAAAGTGATTTTAAGACCCTGGAAGAACGGTAAGGTTAAATATTCAGTAATAACTATTGAGCAGCCACCTGAGAATAAGCGGTGGCTGCTCTGTTATTGACTACTTTTAGATTGTAGATATAATTAAATACGTATTTTACGGTGATTATATACGAAAAGGCAAGATTATGGCTCGTTATGCTTTAGCTCAAATCAATACTACTGTTGGTGATCTGGAAGGAAATGCACAGAAAATTCTGGATATAATGGAGCAGGTAGATGAATATAAACCTGACCTGGTTATTTTTCCGGAAATGACACTTACCGGTTACCCTCCAGAGGATCTTCTTCTCAAACCTGGTTTTATTCATGAAACAGAAGCGGTTGTGAAGAAGCTGGTTCCTCAGATAAAGGGAACCGCGCTTATCGGTTATCCGTCGGTAAAACCTGGAGAGCGGCCACGAAATACCGCCGGTCTGGTACAAAACGGGGTTCTGGTAAAAGAGTATTATAAATGCTTGCTCCCTAATTATGCGGTATTTGATGAAAAACGCTATTTTACAGAGGGTACTACTGGTCTTAATCTAGAGATTGGTGATGATATCTGTGGGGTGGTTGTCTGTGAAGATGCCTGGGAGGAATTGGGACCAATAAAGGATGAGACGGAGAATGGTGCGGGGATAATAGCCTGCCTTTCTGCCAGTCCTTTCCATAAGACAAAAGAAGAGTCACGTTTTGAGGTCTTTAGTAATATCTGTAAAAAGCAGAATACTTATCTGCTATATTGTAATCTGGTAGGAGGTCAGGATGAGCTGGTCTTTGACGGGGCGAGTCTGGTGATGGATCCTGAAGGCAATATTCTGACCAAAGCGGCGTCATTTAAAGAGGATATTCTGTATTTTGACACTGCAGTTACCCCTAAAAATGCGATTAAGCCTTCTACACGTAAAGTTGAGACCCTGAAGATACCGCTAAATGCAGGAATTAAACCTGCTATCGGTCTTTCTCCACCGGTGGAAAAAGCGAAATATACCGATGTATATGGTGCCTTGGTGCTGGGAGTCGGTGATTATGTGCGTAAGAACGGTTTCAAAGGGGTGATTGTCGGCCTCTCAGGCGGTATTGATTCTGCATTGACTGCGGCTATCGCGGTCGATGCTCTTGGAAGAGAGAATGTTTTCGGAGTTACCATGCCTAGCAGGTACTCTTCAGATGATACCCGGGATGATGCGAGAATCCTTGCGGATAATCTTGGTATACGCTTTGAATCACTGGCTATTGAGAAACCGTTTACAGCGTTTGAAGAGATACTGGCTCCGGTGTTTGCCACGGCGGAACCGGGGAAAGATCCTGAAGATATTACAGGACAGAATCTGCAGGCAAGAATACGGGCGGTATATGTAATGGCTATTTCTAATAAATTTGGTCTGTTACTGCTGAATACCTCGAATAAGAGTGAGAGCGCTGTTGGCTATGGAACGCTTTATGGTGATATGGCAGGAGGTTATGCGGCAATCAAGGATGTGCTGAAGACCGATGTATGGGGTATCTCCTATTATGTCAATGAACTGCATAAACGGGAGGTAATACCGGTTTCAACAATTGAACGTGTTCCTTCAGCCGAACTTCGTCCTGATCAGGAAGATCGGCAGTCACTCCCTGACTATCCGATTCTTGATCCGATTCTGGAACTGTATGTCGAGCATGATATGACTTATCCGGAGATTGTAGCGCAGGGATATGACCGTGAGGTGGTACGGAAGATTATTACCCTTACTGACCGTGCGGAGTTTAAACGTCGACAGAGTGTTATTGGACCTAGAGTTACGCCGAAGGCTTTCGGTAAGGACAGGCGTCTGCCACTTACTAACCGGTTCAGGCCGAAGTAGAGTTTTTTAAAATTATTAATAAATAACCCCGGCAGTATATTCTGCCGGGGTTATTTATTAATAATAGCTTCCTGATAATTAGAGGAAGAGCTTTAATGAGAAGATAATAGTCAGCACGTACATGGCAAGGGTAAGATGCTTGTGATTGCCACTGAGCAGATTCAAGAGTACATATGAAATAAAGCCGACAGCGATACCGTCTGCAATGCTGTAGGTTAGTGGAATAAGTACAATTGTCAGAAATGCCGGAATGGATTCGGTATAATCATGGAAATTGATTTGAGTTACCGGAGCCATCATGAACAATCCGACCAGAATCAGAGCCGCGGCGGTTGAAGCACTGGGGATGATCAGGAAGAATGGGCTGATAAATAGTGCCAGCAGGAATAATACGGCTACGACCATAGCGGTGAAACCGGTCTTGCCGCCGGCGGTAACACCGGAAGCACTTTCAACGTAAGCAGTAATGGTAGAGGTACCGAGTACCGCTCCGGTAATAGTCGCCAGTGAGTCACTGAGCAGTGCCTGCTTGATTCGGGGAAGCTTGCCGTCTTTACCCATCAGATTGGCTTTTGAAGTGATACCGATCAGGGAGCCGATAGTATCGAAGACATCAACAAAGAGGAAGGTTATAAGCAGAGCCAGCATATCAAAGGTAAAGACGCTATGCCATTCAAACTTAGCAAAAATAGGCGCAATTGATGGTGGAGTAGAGAAAATTCCATGTTCAGGGATCTTGGTAACACCGAGGAAAACACCGATGATGGCGGATATGACAATACCGAGTAGGATTGCGGCAGGTACTCTCCAGATAAGGAGGATACTGGTTATTACCAGACCGATTAGGGTTATGATTACAGCGTGATCATGGAGATTTCCCAGGGTAACCAGAGTCGCTGGATTATCGACAATAAGGCCGGAATTTTCCAGTCCGATAAAGGTTATGAAAAGACCGATACCAACGGAAATGGCGTACTTTAAAGAAGCCGGTATGGCGTTGAAAATGATTTCGCGAATATTGAGTACCGACATGATAGCAAAGATAATACCCTCTATAAATACCGCGGTAAGGGCAAATTGCCAGCTGTAGCCGAGGGTAAGGCAGACAGTGTAGGTAAAGAAAGCGAGAAGTCCGATACCGGGAGCGAGAGCGACCGGCAGCTTTGCAATAAGACCCATGAAGCTGGTACCGAAGAAAGCACCTATTGCGGTAGCAGTAAAGACTGCTCCTTTGTCCATTCCGGTTTTGGCAAGCATGTCTGGAGCAACTGCAAGTACATAGACCATGGTAACGAAGGTGGTCACGCCGGCCAAAATTTCAGTTTTGAAGTTTGTACCGTGTTTCTCGAACTCGAAGTAGTTTCTTAAGAAATTAATCATTGTCAGCCTCATTTTAAAGAGATAGAAATAAAAAAACAGTAGTTGCAGAAAACTACTGTATACACGAATATCTGGAAATTATAGAATAAAAAATCAAATTAGCAAATATTATCTGGTTATTGTTGATAATAAAAAATGAGATTATGAGCTGACTTTTTATAAGTATTGGCTGATTATAATTGTCTGGGAATTAAGCTGATGGTTGAAGTAAGATTATATTATTATGCAGTGGAAGTGACTATTCCACTGCATATCTTCTTTTTATTATATTGAGTATTACTATATGACTGATAATAAAATAGCACTAAATTAGCAGCTGCCTTCAAGAATAAGTTTTAGCTGCTGCTTACTTGGAACGGATCCGGAATGTTTTACTGTCCCATCAATTACCAGTGCCGGGGTCATCATCACCTGATACTCCATGATTTTCACCATATCAGTTACTTTTTCGATTTCATAATTAATATTCAGTTCATCTGCTACTTCCTGGGTCAGTTTTTTCAGTGTATCACATTTTTGGCAGCCACCGCCTAGAATTTCAATTTTCATTATTTTCTCCTGTAAATTATATTTTAATACTGAGTTATTTGTTATAGAAGCCTTTATAACGGGCAAAGTTGGAATATGATTTATCGGTGATGCGTTCCTCCACCTTCCCGAAAAAACATGATGGAACTTCATCTTTGGCGCGATGTTTGAGGACACAGGCCCGGCAGTCGCCGTGATTCGGGCAGCTGGTTTTAGGGCATAAGCAGTACGCTGACATTGGGAATATCTCCTTAATAATAATGCCGTTATTGTAAATGTATCTGTAGAACCGGTGCTATAAAATTAAAGAACCAGCCGACAAGGGTGAATATTACCAGTAATAAAATAAAGAATATAAGCAGTAATCTGGTGCGCATTACCTGTTTGAGCAGTATGAATTCCGGAAAACTGGCACCGACGACGCTCATCATGAAGCAGAGGGTCGTACCGACTGGAACTCCTTTTTGCAGCATAGATTCGGCGATTGGAATTACCCCGGTTGCATTTGAATACAAGGGAATTCCCAGTATGCTCGCGGCCGGAACGCTCCACCAGCTGCCCTGCCCAAGATATTTCTCAACCCAGCTCTCAGGTACAAAGCCATGAAAAACTGCGCCTACAGCAATACCGATAAGAACCCATTTCCAGATTCTGCCGACAATCTCCTTAACCTCGTTTTTAGCAAAGTTATGCCGTTCAGACCAGCTTTTACCGGCTGCAGTGGCGGTTGCACTATTAGTGGTGGCGCAGGAGCAGGTTCCGGTGGTACTGTCACATGAGGGGCGGGATTTTTCTGCCATTTCCATTGATTTACTGCCTAGAGGGGTCAGGTAGCGTTCGGCTTTTATCCGGTCGAAGAAATAGCCGCCGATGATACCGGCAAATAATCCTACACCAATATAGGCAATGGTAAAATTCAGTCCCAGCATGCTTCCCAGCAGCAGTACCGCCACCTCGTTAACAATGGGTGAGGTAATCAGAAAGGCCATGGTGATTCCAATCGGAATTCTGGCAGCGGTGAAGGCTAGAAATAGCGGTATGCTGCTGCAGCTGCAGAAAGGGGTAACAGCTCCAAATACCGCTGCCAGAAAATATCCGGTAAATCTATGTCTGCCCTGAAGGTAATCTCTGACTTTTTCAATATCAAGTGTGGCACGCGCCAGACCGATAAGATATATCAGTATTACCACCAGCACCAGTATTTTGGTTACATCTTCGATAAAGAAGTGTACGCTGCCTCCAAGTCTGCTCTCCGGGCTGAAATGCAGCAGCTTATAGGTAAGCAGGTCAGCCAGTATGGTGAATATAGAAAATATACTGTTCATAGTCGTATCCAATATGTTAGTGTATCGTTAGTTTCATTGTTTCCCAATTAAGCAACTATATGCGAAAAAATTATTCTTTGAGCATCTCTGCAGTGCAGCAGAAAAAATTTTTAATACAGGGTAACCGCAGAGAGCAGATTACCGAGGTACCCTGCTTTTCAGTATTGATGATTCCGGCATCCTTGAGAATAGAGAAATGCTTTGAAACCGTTGATTTATCTACACCCAGAATATCTGCAAATTCGCAGATGCAGCGTTCGCCCTTAATAAGTTCTTCAACAATAAATACTCTGCTGGGATGAGAGAGAGCTTTGAAAATTCTGGCTCTGCCTTCAGTAGCGGCACTGGTATTCATTTTTTATCCTTGTGTAAAATTTAGTTTGATAATTATTATGGTTTCCATTTTATGCAACTATTCGGATTTGTCAAGATAATTTTACCTTTTTAATTGTAAATATAGTGGATTAACTATGCAGTGAAGGGGAGAATTTTTGCTGTAGATCTGAGATAAGGGCTTTGGTATCTGTATAAAAACTCTGGTGCAGTTCGGGTCTGGTTATGAGTATCAGAGTGCAGCCTGTTTGGGCTGCGGCGGTTATTTTTTCAGGGGTGCCGCCCTGTTTGCCGCCGTCTTTGGTAATTACTATTCTGATCTGGTGGCGGTTTATAAGTTGGATATTGGTGGTTACTGAAAACGGCCCTCGGGCCAGAATAGCGTTTTCAGGTCTGATGCCGGCATTATTAAGTGCCGTCTCAGATTCTTTGCAGTTGAGTACACGGGCATAAATTCTTGATGCTGCGCCGGGTATCTGCTGCATGTACGGCATTAGATTGCGTGAACCAGTGGTCAGCAGGATATTGCCTGGAATATCAGCAGCTATATTGGCGGCCTGTTCGTGACTGCTGGCGTAGAGTAATGTCGATCCGGTAGTATCAGGTAATTCTGAAACTTTACGGATATAGATATACAGTGGTGTACCGGCAGTACTGCAGGCAGTTATGATATTATCTCTGGCGGTGGCGGCATAGGGGTGTACGGCGCAGACAACAGCTGAAAACTTCTCTCGCAGCAGGTAGGCATGTATTTCGTCACGGTTCATGGCGCCGGTTATACGGGTTAGCGGTAGTCGCGTGTCCAGCAGTAAGCTGTCGGTGCTTACTGTCGATACGGTTACGGTATATCCGTGCTCCAGAAGGTGGCGGCTGATCTCAGAGGTTTCGGCGGTACCTGCAAAGAGGAGAATTTTTTCTTTTGTCATTTCTTTTGCACCATCTGGCAGAGTTCATATAATAATAATAGATTTTAATGATTAGTTTGAATATGTATAGAGGAAAATATGGCAAAACTGTATCCTGATTCAGTGCAGAATTTAATCGATAAATTTGCAGAACTTCCAGGAATAGGCGGAAGGAGTGCGGAGCGTATGGCATTTCATATTCTGGCTTCCGCCCGGGAAGAGGCCATGGGGCTGGCTGTTGCTATCCGTGATGTAAAGAAGAATATCCGCGCCTGTCAGCAGTGTTATAATGTTGCTGAAGGCAAGCTCTGCCATATCTGCAGTGATTATAAACGCGATCAGAGTCTTATCTGTGTTGTCGAGCTTCCCCGCGATATCATTGCGCTTGAGAAGTGTGGCGGATTTGACGGGGTATATCATGTTCTGCAGGGTCGCCTTGATCCTGCTGCCGGTGTGGGACCGGAAAATCTGCGGCTGGCGGAATTGGTGCAGCGGGTTGAAAAGACCGAGATCAGAGAGATTATACTGGCGTTGAATCCTACAACTGAGGGTGATGTTACGGCTACTTATATTGCGGAGATTATCACTGGTACCGGCAAAGGAGTACGGGTTACCCGTCTGGCCCGGGGACTTGCGTCCGGAACAGATCTGGAAGCTACAGCTCCGAGTTCGCTGGAGTATGCGCTGAGAGGGCGGCAGCAGGTATGAGCCGCAGGCGTTGCTGCCATCTAAATGAGATATCTTCAGATTTTGTAGTTGCAAGTGTGAAAAAGTCAGCAGCATAAATAATATGGATATACGTTTTTTCTAATGATATATGCCTTGCAGCATATATTTTTTATTGCCGAACCCCGGAGTTTTAAGGACGGTGAAATTATGTTTTTTCAAGCCTTCTCTGACTATTCTGGCGCAGGAGTAGGTGGCGCAGGTAGTAGTGCCGGAGCAGCTTAGCCGCTGCATATTGCTGAAGAGTTCGTCGGTCCACATTTCTGGATTTTTTGAGGGGGCAAAACCATCAAGAAACCAGGCGTCAATCCTGGAATTAACTTTGGTTATTTCATTATTTATATCGCCGACAAAAAGTTGCAGTGTTGTTCGCAGTTCAGGAAAATTCAGGGTACAACCTGTGGTCGGGACTTTGGGATATGAATGCAGAAAAATCTCGGAGAGTTCTTTAAGTTCAGACCAAGAGCGCTGCGCCTGTCGCAGGATATCGTTCTCCAGCGGGTAGAGCTCAAAGGCTATGTAGGTGAGCTTGGCAGAAGAAGGGGCACTTTTCAGCCAGCGCTGCAGGGTTTTGAGAAAATTCAGCCCGGTACCGAAACCGGCTTCGGCGATAGTAAAATCGCGCGCACTGCAGAAGCGCTGGGGTAAGCGGTTGCCGTTTATAAAAACATGCTCTGATTCGGCTTCCGCTCCGGAAATTGAAAAATAGATATCCTCATAAATTCTGGAATAGAGCTGGGAAGAGGTATTGAAATATATATTATTTTCCCTTGAGTCTGCGTTATTCATCCTGATATGCAATTCCCAGAGCCTGCAGGTACTCTGATTTTGTAACTGGAATCCCTGTCCACATCTCGAAGCTGATGCGTGCCTGTAGTGCCAGCATTGGCAGGCCGTCAATAAATCTGGCTCCGGTTCTGGCAGCAAGTGCTTCCCAAAACGAGTTGGTTCTGCCGTAATTGATATCAACAACGCCTTCAAGATTGGATAGATGGAGAGTGTTAATAATAGCCGCGAGTTCTGAAGATTCTCCCTCGGTACTGACCGCAGTTGCGTTGGTGATGATATCAATAGCGCGTAACTCGGTTATTTCACTTATAGTGGTGGCAGAGACTGCGAATTCCGCTGCAAGCGCGGCCGCTTTTTCACGGTTTCTGCCGGCAATTATAATTTTAGCGGCACCGGCGTTTTTAAGACCAACGATTAGCCCGCGCGCAGCACCACCGTTACCGACAATACAGACGGTTTTGCCCCTGGGAGAAATTTTATTTATTGCCAGTGAGTCAATGTAACCGCCAATGTCTGAATTATCACCCATTAAGCGGTTATCCCTGCGGATTATGGTATTTACTGCTCCCGCTTGCCTGGCGTTTTCTGAAATTTCATCGAGAAATTCTCCTACTTGCTCCTTGTAAGGTATTGTTACGTTGGCGCCGGCGAAATTCAAGGCTCTGAAGCCGGCAATGGCTTGCGAAAGTTGTTCCAGATGAATTTCAAGTGGAATATAGCAGTATTCATTTTCGAGATTTCGATCTTTAATGACGGTATTGTGCATGCGGGGCGATGCAGATTTATGAGCACGGTGGTCGCTTAGTATAGCAAATATTTTCATAGATTACCTTTTTTGTCAGTATCGGGATGAGACAATTCCAGCCACTGGTAGAGAGCGGTGTCATCGGTTGTAAAGAGTTTCTTTGGAAGTTCGGGTTGAGTATGGATAATGGCTGGTGGCTGGTAGAATTCATTGAGACTGAGTGTGGTGTTGTTTTCAATGAATTCCTTATCCTCTACTCGGCCTTTGATCATATTATCAATTTGGGCTGGTTTTGGCTTATGGCTGTATATATCATAAGAGATATATGACAGAATTATGAATAATCCTGTCATAACAATCAGGGTAAGAAGTACCGGGATTAGATTATCTCTGATAAATTTCATAATTATTCCTGAACTGTAATATGCACAGTAAATAATTATAAGTATGCCGCCGTCAATGTTCAAGAAGCAATTATAAGGAGCTGAAAAGACGTCGGCAGTGGTTTCGTAAGTGATCCGCTTAGTTGAATGGATGGTGCAGATAGACAAATATGCAGATATAGACTGTGGCCAGAAGCAGTGAGCCGACTGCGGTCGGGACACCCCATTTCAAATAACTTCCCCAGCTTATCTCCCGGTTATTTCTTTCCGCAATATTGATAACCACCAGATTGGCTGCTGCTCCAACCGGAGTGAGATTGCCGCCAAAACATGCACCCAGCGCCAGAGCCCAGTACATAGATTCTGCCTGAATCGGAATGACGCCAGTGGGGCCGAGGCCGTAGAAGCTCTCCGCCAGTCCCTCAATAACCGGTAGTGCGGCAAGAGTGAAGCTGACATTATTCATGATACCGGCGAGCAGGCCGCTGATCCATAATACAACGATCGGAGCAATATAGGCGATAGCATCAGGATTACCGATCAGTTCAGCAAGTTTTGAACCGAGAAATTTGAGAATACCGATTTCGCTTGCTCCTTTGACCACGACAAACAGGCCGATAAAGAAGAAGAGGGTATTCCATTCAACCTTTGCCAGGGCTTCTTCTACATCGGCTCTGGTGGCGATGAGCATCATTGCTGCTCCTCCCATCGCGATTACTCCCGGTTCGACATGAATAACGCTGTGCAGCATAAAGCCGCAGAGGGTAATAAACATGATGACTAGTCCCGTCCACATCAGCCGACGGTCGGAGATGGCAGCTATTTCATCAAGTTCCATAATTCTTGCACGTTCTTCAGCGGTTACATTCATTGTGCCTTTCAGTCTGAGATTTATTAACGCGACAAAAACCGCCATAATAATTATAACTGCCGGTGACATTACTTTTAGAAATGATACAAAATCAAAACTGACATCACCGGAATGTGCGAAGATTTTACTTGCGGTACTGCCGACCAGAATATTTGGCGGGTCACCGATAAGGGTGGCGGTACCGCCAAGGTTCGAAGCCATTATTTCAGGTATGAGAAATGGTATGGGATTGAGTTTGAGCTCGGCGGCGACCAGCAGTGTTACCGGCGCCATAAGCAGTACTGTGGTGACATTGTCCAGAAATGCCGAGAGCACAGCGGTGGCAATAAGCAGCAGGGAAAGAATCGGTATTGGACGCCCTTTACCGAGTTTGGCACATTTGATGGCCACAAATTGAAATATGCCGCTTTCACGAAGAGCATTTACAATTACCATCATTCCGGCAAGCAGGAAGATCACATCAAAATCGGCATGCTGATTCCAGGCGCTGAACTGGCTGTGACCAGTGGATTGTCCATGTTCTTTGAGGACTGTAAGCAGCATAAGCACCGAGCCGGCGATGGCGGAAGCAGTTTTGTCAACTTTGATTTTTTTCTCAAAGGCTATTGCCAGATAGGTAAGTACAAAAATTATTGTGCCTAATATTATCATGGGAATCTTTCTATCATGTTGTCTTTATTACCACATTATATCTTACACAGTGATACTGAAGCTTTATACTCTGACTACTTTATGAATGAAATCAAGTCTGGTTATAGTGCCCAGAAGTTTCTTGCCGTCAAGAACGACTCCGAATTCAGTATGTCCGTCGACCAGTTTACCTGCAACCTGTATCATAGGTGTCTCCGGCGGGAAGGCGGGAGTCTCTTTGTTGAGGATTTCCATTACGGACATAGACTGTTCATTTTTGAGCAGATCCTGAAAGGGTTCAAAGGTTTTTAGGAAGCTCAGATTGTCCATCATCAGCAGGTAATCCGGTATGCCGACTTTGAGCAGTTTGCCGGTGGTGACAGTACCGAGAAAATTACCGTCATTATCGGTGACACAGATATCGGTAATATTCTGACTTACAAATATATTTGCTGCTTCACGCAGTGTCGTATCGGCAGGGATAGCGGTGAAATCAGCATTCATTATATCGCGTGCAGTGACAATATCACCTACCTGAACATCGTTATTTTTGATATGATTCAATAAAGAGGCGGTATCCTTCTGCTGTAAAAATAAATCCACGCCTCCGGGTTTGGCAATAAGCTTGGTCAGAGCAGCCATAACTCTAAGATACAGATTACTCTTGCCCTCAGGGACCAGATAGAGAATAACCAGGTTTACCGGGGTCTCTGACTGATCGTTGGCGAGACCTTCCGGGAAGCAGCCGATAATGACATAGAAGTCCTGTAAAAACGGCTCTCTGATATGCGGAAAAGCTATTCCGGGGGCGATAATCGTGCTCCCCAGACTTTCACGGGCAATAAGCGCTTCACGTATCTGCGCGGGATCATGGTCTGTATTTTTACAGAAAAGCTCAATTAGAAGTTCTTTTCCGGCTTCAAATGAGTTTGCTTTAGCATTGGTAAGAATCAGTTCATTACTGACAAAATCCGATAGTTTCATCTGTATTCCTCCGATAAGACAGGCAGCCATGATCATGCGGAATTAAGTTTTCACGTAAAATGCAGGATATTGGCTGTATACACAACACACGGTATAATATATTGAAAATAATACCGATTATGATTTTATAAGTAATTATTCTCTATAATATGTTAAAAAATGTCAAATAATAAAAAGATAATCTTTAAAATGAATTTACTGCCTGCAGGCGGAATATCTGTTATTCTCCGCCCATGGCAGCGCGAATAGCGGCGAGAATATCCTCCCGCTCTTCAACATCGAATGATGAGGGGGTCTCTTTTTCAAGAAGTTCCGGTGGGATTTCACTGATGAAGCGGCTGGCTTCGCGCGGGGAATGTTTACCGCGCTGCAGCCGGTTGAGGCAGCGGGTGATGGTAAGTTCCAGGCGGGCGCGGGTGATCGCTACATAAAATAACCGGCGCTCTTCGTCAACAGTGTTTTCCTCTTCACTGTTACGGTGGGGTAATATGCCTTCCTCAACCCCGGCGATATAGACATTACGGTATTCCAGACCTTTAGCTGAGTGAATAGTTATAATCTTTACTCGATCCTGCTGCTGTAGTTCATTCTCCTGTTTCTTGTCTTTCCAGGAGAGGGTGGCTTCCTGCAGGAATTCGCTCAGTTCGACATTGGAGTCTCCGTTTAAATTGTCTCCTACGGCGGCGGCGGCTTCCATTCTGGAGGCACGCTGGAGCGGATCATCATAAAGGTGTTCGACTTCTTCTGAGTAATTACTGTCGCGGATTATCATATCTACAAGATTTTCGGTGCCCTTGTCTGTCAGATGCTGCTGCCATTTTTGCAGCAGCTGAGAGAGGGTTTTACAGGAGGCGGCTGCTTTAGCGGGTATTCCGTCAATTTTTTCTGCTTCTGCGAGAATTTCACCGATACTTTTCTGCTTATTTTGAGAATGTTCGAGCAATTTTTCTATGGTTTTTTCGCCAATGCCCCGGGCCGGCACATTGATAATTCGCATCAGTGCGCCATCATCCTCTGGATTGGCGATTACTGCAAGGAAAGAAAGAATATCACGAACCTCCTTCATATCGAAGAATGATTGTCCGCCTATGACCTCATAAGGTATATGTTCTGTAGCCAGTTCGCCTTCAAAGGTTCTGGTGAGGGCGTTTGCCCGCACGATTATCGCAAAATTTGAAGGGTTCTCTCCGTTGTCACGTATTTTACGTTTAATATCATTGACAATATATTCCGCTTCATGCTGTTGATCATTGCATTCTATATAGCGTACCTTGTTTCCTTCTCCAAGGTTTGACCAGAGTTCCTTTTCATGCCGGTCCGTGTTATTCTTTATAACCGCGTTTGCGGTTCTAAGTATGGCATTAGTCGAACGGTAGTTTTCTTCGAGGTATATTACTTTGGCGTTGCGCCAGTTGTGGTGAAATTTCAGAATATTCTCCGGCAACGCTCCCCGCCAGGAGTATATTGACTGATCATCATCTCCCACTACGCATAAATTTCCCCATTTCTCCGCCAGCAGCCTGATAAATTCATTCTGAATGCCGCTGGTATCCTGAAATTCATCTACTATAATATATTTGAAACGGTTTTGCCAATATTCACGCGGTTCCTGATGCTGCTTGAGCAGTTCCAGTGATTTGAGCAGCAGATCATCAAAATCCATGGCGTTTCTGAAACGCAGCTGATCCTGATATTTTCGGTAGACACTCGCGAGACTGATCTCCCAGTCATCAATAGCCTGCAGGGCAAATTCCTTATGGTTAATTCCTTTGCTTTTGAGCCGGCTTATTTCTGAGAGCATCTCTTCCGGCCGGAGTTTTGAACACCCAACTACATGTCTGGCTGCTTTGCGGATGATTGCATATTGCTCACCCTGGTCGGCGATGGAAAAGTATTTTTTATACCCTATAAGTTCGGCATTACGGCGTATTATCCGCAGTGCCAGACTGTGAAAGGTCGAAGCTATAAGTAGTTTCAGGTCCACATTTTTAGGGAGATTTTTTTTAAGCCGTTCTTTGAGTTCAGCAGCGGCTTTGTTGGTAAAGGTAACAGCTAGAATATTTTCAGGGCTGGTGCCATTACCGATGATATTGGCAATTCGTGATATAACGGTGTGGGTCTTACCGGTGCCGGCACCGGCAAGAGCGAGAACCGCTCCTTCAGTGGTTGCGGCTACTTCACGTTGTTTGGGATTTAATCCGTTAAGATATCTGGACATTCGGATATTTATCTGTTTAAGCGGGACACGTTAATAACGTGTCCCGTAATTTTTAAAATAATTAAACTGCTATTTAAAAAGTACTTATTATTAATGTAACAATTATCAAGAAAAAAGCAAGATTGCATTCAACATTAATACGCAGTAACATCTGGCGCAGCAGTCAGGTGCTAATTCTTTTCAGGGTTATTGCTGCTGGCGGCACGTTTTCTTTTATTCCGCCGGTTCCTGGGATTTTTTTTCTGCGGTGTTTTGCTGGTCTTTTCAGCAGTATTATTCCCTTTGTCTGCAGTAGACGCTGAGTTTTCGTCAGCAGATTTCTGTTCATTTACCGCTGGGTTTTTGGTATTGGCAGATTTTGATCTTTTACGTCTCTTGCGTTTCTTTTTATTGGTTTTATTCTGCTCTTCCTGCGGTATTTCAATAATAGGTTTCTTTTTGGGAGAATTAATATGTCCGGCCTTCTCCTGATGCTTATCATCATAGTCTGGAGTCAGAAATTCAGCAACCAGAGAGTCATCAGCGGCAAAACTTATTGCAAATTCATTGAGTTTTTCATCCCATAGTTTAAGTTCTACACCTTTGGCATGAATTGCTGCCAGTGGCGTCAGGGATGTCGCCAGAACCAGCTTTTCCCAGGGTATCTCTTGGATAGCTGTTATCATAAGCTCTTTGTTTTTAGTGATTACAGCTGTGTCGTTGGAGTACATTATAATTTGCATACTCTGAATACTGGCGGTAACGGTTTCTTCCTCGTTGGTGATGCGTTGCAGAGCCGGAAGTGGCGCAGCGCTGTTGAACTCACGCCAGTCACTGTCAAATTCTGTTGCCAGCAGTTCAGGATCAAGATTTTTATAGTTTCCCAGATATTTTTCAGCGAGAACTGCGATATTACTCATAACCGGACGTATGGTATCTGTCACTTTGGTGTCATCTGCTGAAATTATATTTATCAGATATAATGAAATCTGAATTACCAGAAGATCCCGCAGCGGGGTATCTTCTGAAATCTCTATAGTATTAGGGAAAATACGTGAAAATTCCTTGTGCCAAGCGTCATGATCGACTATTGCTGAGCACACAGCTAAAATTCCCGAGAGCAAGATCCTGTCTTTCAGGCGTGATAGATCGGTGGTACTGCTTTCTTCACTGGTCTGATATTCTCTGCTATTGAGCTTATTTATCCAGCGCGAGGAGATGTTGATAATCTTCTGCTGGCTGTCAATTGCCACGGTGGTGGTATTTACTGTACGCCAGGCTGTAAATGCCCATAAAAGAGCGGTTTCGAGATCTGTATCCGGATAGAAGTATCTGCCGTCACCGGTGAGCCCGCGGACGATAACGTTTTTAGGAGCAACTGTACCGAGGCGTATCGTTCCACCTATAAGTCGGTCGAGTATCAGATCATCCTGTTCAGAGCCGAATCCTATTTCAAATCTGTCTGCGAGACCATCAAAAAGAAGCGCATTATTCAGTGTGCAATTATACATACCGGTTGTTCTGCCACTGCTGTCCGGGATGCTATTACATACTTCATCGGCTTTGGGCAGACTTTTGAGTGGAAAACTATTGTCAAAAGTCGGGTAATCATAACAGATGCCAAGTTTTCGGTATACGAACTCTGAAGCGAGTTTTTGCAGTATACAGTCTATAGTCTCTTTGAGTGATTCCGCCAAATTGTGCTCCTGTTTATCGCTTATTCAATATTGCCATACCGGTTTTCTGTTCGTAACCATGATATTGTATTGATTATAGGTTTAAGACGTAATAAAACAACAGTATTATATGGTTCTCTTTTCGTGAATAAAGAATAATTTTTCCGGTCTACTCATTATCAGTAGATTTTTCATTTTTAAGCATTATTTCCTGAGCTGCCGGCGAGAATAGTTTATTCTGTATCGCCAGCACCTGCGGATACAATGCTGAAGGATAGAGTGCCGGATTGATTTTTGCTGACATGGTTATATATAACGCATTACGGGAGTTAAGCAGGGTGGTGTTTAAATCATCACGTAAGTTGTTTATCGGCATTATGATATTGCCGGATTTTAATGCTAGTGGGGTGATGAGAATAGATTCAACATCAATATTGCCGTTATACATCGGAGAGTTCCATTTCATATTTGTCGGCGCGATTACCGGTGCCCGGTAATTTTTGGGTAATGCGATAAGAATATGAATTTTACGTTTTATATTTTCATCGATATACAATGGATTTTCTCTGGTATCAGAACGCAGATTGAAGATTCGCCCAAGAGTTTTAGGCAGATTAAAGTAGAGGAATTCATTGTCAATGATAGCAAATTTTGGGATATTAGTAGAGTATGAAAAATTCCCAGGATAAGAATCAAAATTAATATTCAGCTCACTTGCTGCTGTTGCAGCCTGAGCTATGGTAGCCAGTTCTTCCTGATAGAAGATCTTTTTCTCCTCGGGTGTCATATGGCTGAACATTTTATTGTTAGTTTCGAAGAGATTACCGAAGAATTCTTTTTTTACCTTGATCGTCGCATCCGCCTTGTCATTCAGATCGACAAAGTAATATGAGTCAACTTCCGGCATGAAGGAATCATAGACTTTGACTTCCTCAAAATGGCTGGTCTGTAAATTCAGTACAATATTGCCGATATTCGGCGTTGTTCCCAGTTGCGCATATTCAGAGGTATCGTTGAGCCATATCGGGACATTACTGTGTTCAAGCTTGATCAGAACCTCCTGCAGGAGATCTTCCTGAGGATTTTCAAGTATTGGTGTTTTGAGACCTTCAGCAGTTTTAAACGGGGTTGTAATATAGAATTTAGGATCTTCTCCTATTGCTTTGAGCATGGCGTAAAAGAGTATAGCCCGATCGGTTGTATTGCCATAACCCTCTTTCAGAGTAACATCTGCACTGCTGATAAAACTCAGAGGCAGATTGGCAAATGCCGGACCGGCAAGCCGGATATTGGTTGCAATGTAATCTCGTATAACACTGATACGTTTAATAGGATCATTGATATCCTTGGTGAGCTCGGTGGCCAGTTTTTCAGCGTTTACCTGTTTTTCTGCGGCTGAACTGAAAGCTTTCAATATTTCGAGGGTATAATTGTACCAGTTGCCGTTACTTACAGCAACTGTAGGGAGGAATGAACTACTGGGCGGCAGAAACAGTTCCTTCTTGATTGGAGTATTACTCATATTCCAGCGGAAGATACCGTGTTCGCGATCAAATTTTGTTTCCGGTCCGTTCCACATGGATTGAACATTAAGCTCGTCAAGACCGTTAATGGTCACTGATTTGGTCAATGGGTTGAAGGAGCCGAAGGGTTCAACCATACTGAAGAAAGGGCGGTCTTTGTAAGTGTGCTTGATCTTGTAGTCAATAGTGCTGCCGATCTCAACGCTCGGCAGTGACGCTACAAGTGTTTTACCCCCGGGATAACGCGGAGCCAGACCGTTCCATTCCTGATCCATGAGGTTTATCTCTTTTTTATTGATAGTCTGCATCTGACCGTCTTTGGAGGTGATACTGGCATCAATTATTTCAACATCTTCCCATACGGGATTATAATTGATAAGTATTTCAGAGTTGTCTTTTTTGCCGGCGTAAGTGAGAATCTTTTTACTGGTTTCCTCAATTCTTTCCCAGCTGGTTTTTGAGAGCATATTATATGTAATATTGCTGTTGGCCAGGATGTCATAGTTTCGCACCTGCTCAACAACCTGCGGCAGATTCTGGCTCACTGCCAGAACCGGTTTTTTTCTGCTGTTATATTCGATTATATTCAGCGCTTTTTTTAATTCATTATATTGGCTGGAATCGAATTCCGTGCTTTTAATCATGAATATATTGCTGCCGATAATATTGTTTTTAACCTGCGCCAGAGATCTGGTCCAGAGGAGCTGATCTGATTTTACCGGGCTGTATACCGGCAGGGACAGGATTTTTTTGATTCCGTGTTCAATACTGATTTTAACCTCTTCTTTGACACCGGAGGTAAAGTCGAGAACCAGTGGGAAACGCCGTTTTTCCAGATCTGCTGAGTAGTAGATATTATTCACCAGTCCGAGAACTTTACTGAGAAATGGCGCCGGCATCAGTGCCAGACCATTTTCCTTTGCAAGAATATTGGTGGTGGTATAGCTTATCTTCGCTTTCAGCGGCTGGGAAGTGTCAAGAAGATTCTTGGGGAGAATTTCACACGCGGTTATTTTGCCTCCGCCATATACCTTGGTGATTATACTTTCAAACAGCCGTTTGCGTTCTTCAGGATTTATGCGTGAAAAATAGCCGCGGAAAGCGTTGTCGTTGATCCCGGAAAAATCTATTTTGCTGCTGGCGGTCAGGATGCCATCTTCTGAGAGTTTTCCAGAGGTCTCAATGGTAACCAGGTTCTGTGCGGCTGGAGTAATGTCGGAGGTCCTGAGGGTATCGCCTTCGGGGGTCGCTACCAGATAACTGCGATTGTTGAGGTAGGCAGGGAGCAGCTCACTGGTATTTTCATCGGTTGAATCCATCAGGATGTATTTGCCGTCAACTCTGGCGGCAGTTATCGCATGATTGAAGTAGGTATTTGGCACCTCGATGTCTTTTTTGTCTCCGTTCTGAATAAGTACCGGAAAACTGTCGATACCTGCCTGCCGGAGCATTGCGGCTAAAAGAGCGGCTTTGTCTCTGCAGACGCCATATCTGGCATCGAATGTCTGGCTGACCGGGTGCGGTTCCAGCCCGGGGGCTATGGTCTCGGTGGTAATTCCCAGATATCTTACATCCTGTGAGACAAACTTGAAAATACGGGTGATCTTTTCCTGTACCGTATCAGCACCTTTAATGAGTTCTGCGACTTTATCCTTCATGGCATCATTTACTGAAGCAAGAGCCGGTTCAGAAAGTTTCCAGTACCATCTGGAGATACTTTCCCAGTCGGGAGCTGTGCTTACCAGCAGCCTCTGGGTGCAGGTGAACATTGCCGGCATATCCGGTTCCGGTATTGCCTGGGGTACATCGGTAATCTTCCAGCTATAGGTGATTTTGCCGTCCTGTGTGTTCTGAGAGGAGCTGACAGTGTTGGGTATGCGGTCGAGGATTTCGGTCTTTTTGAGTGGGAAATCCACCGGTCCGGTAATGTTTATCTGTGAATTAAGTATTGGCATTGTTCCTTCCAGAGAGAAGGCATCGGTAAAGATACCGCGAGCTCTGGGCAGGACTGTATTATCATACATCTGGTAATGGAGGGTATCACCTACTTCTAATCCATTGATATTGACGGTGATGGATTTTGAGTTGGGATCATAAATATTTGAGCTCATATCAGTGCTCTGAATTGAAACAGAACTCTGTTCGGCAATATCTATTTTCTTTATACTGCCATCTGGTTTTATAATTTCGATGAGATCAATGCGGCAGTCCTTATCATTCTGATAAGGTATAGTATAGTAGCTTGAAATTGTGAGATTATCTTCCCGCCCCTTTTTGGTAAGAATTTTCATATAGGCTTCATGCCACTGGGTCCAGGTGCCGTCGGAGCGGTATTGTATGTTTATGGATTGATTCAGAAGTACGGCGTTAGCATCCGGGTATTTTTCCTGTGTCGCGTTCTGAGCCAGATTGGCGATATCTGCCTCTGTGCTAAGATAGTTTTTAACAGTTTCAGAGTCAGTGGCGTAAGCAGGTATGGAGCCGGTAAGAAGAATTAAAAGAAAAAATAAAATCCGGGTGAAATCATTGATGCGTCTAGTCATTATTATATTCTTTCTTCTTTTTATCATCTTTTTTTTGTTTATAATATTGCTAAGGTATAAGATGAACTGGGAGTTTAAAATAAAACTGCTGTTAGATTATAATTGTCAGTTTTCTGCTTACTACCTGCTAATTGTACAAATTTAGTTAGAAAATAACAGATTGGTTTATAAAAATGCTGAAAAACTTTGAAAATATTCCGGTGGAACTTCCAGTAGATGAAGTTTTGAAACGTATGGGGTATAATCGGCATCTGACCGGAATTTCAGAGGAGCAGGCAAACAAGATAACTTATTATATGCAGGAAGGATATAAAATATGTCTGCCTGCTGGACGGCTTGAGCGTACGGGTATTGTCGAACATGCCGATGGGTATGTTGTGCTGGAAAATGGATATCGGATTGAGTCTGATTCTGTCTGCAGGCTGCTGGCTGCTTCCCGGGAATGTGTACTGCTGGGGGCGCGGGCTGATTTGGGGATACTTCAGGCTATAGAGCAATTTATTTTGGAGAAGAACGGGGTCGCAGCGCTGATATATGATGCTGTTGCTTCGGAGGTAGTTGATGCGGCTTTGACCTGGATGATCAGACGTCTGGGGCAGGAGGTTTCGAGGCTGGGGCTGCGTCCGACCAGAATGCGGTATTCTGCAGGCTATGGTGATTTCCCCTTGGAAAATCAGCGTATATTCTATGATGTTCTCAAGCTTGATGAATTGGGAGTAACACTCAGCGAGAAATTTATTTTTTCCCCTGAAAAGACTGTGACCGCTCTTTTAGGGTTGGAGTAAAGCGCTGATGCGGGTACTGGTTGTCGAACCTTACTATGGGGGCAGTCATAAAGCGTTTCTTGATGGCTGGAGCAAGCATTCTGTACATGAATTTGATTTGATAACGTTCCCTGCATATAAATGGAAATGGCGGATGCGCCATTCTGCCGTATCGGCAGCTTTAGCTGTAAAGCAAAAATGGGATAATGGGGATAGATGGGATGTCGTCTTTGCCAGTGATATGCTGGGGCTGGCAGAGTTTTGCGGTCTGGTTCCGCCGGCGCTTGCAGCCCTGCCGCGGGTAATATATTTTCATGAGAATCAGCTGCTTTATCCGGATTCCAGAAAGCAGGAACGTGATCTGCATTATGCTTATACTAATTTTACCGGGGCACTGGCGGCAAGTAGCGTCTGGTTCAATACTGATTGGCATCGCCGGGAATTTTTTCTGGCGTTACACAAATTTCTTGAGCGGATGCCGGATTATCAGCATCTGTCAGCGCTTGAGGGTCTTGCGAGTTCTTCAAAGGTAATCGGGCAGGGGATATCCGCACCACCGGCAGTTTCCGTGGCAAAGGAATATTCAGGGGCGCTTCGGCTGGTCTGGGCGGCACGCTGGGAGCATGATAAGAATCCGGAGGATCTTTATAATCTGCTTAAACTGCTTACGGCTGGTGAAACAGATTATGTTATAGATATTATCGGTGAATCATTCAGCTGTGTGCCGGAGATTTTTTCCCGGATAAAGTCCGAGTTTAGCGCTCATATTGGCCGTTTCGGATTTCAGCAGAGCCGCGAGGAATATTATGCGGCACTTTCGGAGGCTGATATCATTCTGAGTACGGCGGCGCATGAGTTTTTTGGTATCAGCATTATTGAAGGCTGTACCTGCGGGGCTCTTCCTGTAGCCCCTTCACGGCTGGCATACCCGGAGGTCCTGGAGGGTGAAAAACAGTTTTTATATGGCCAGACTGCAGCGGAGCTTTATACGAAAATCATTGCACTCAGTAAAATAAGGGGTAATGAGCGCTGGTATGAACTACAGGATAAAGCACGCCGTATTGCAGCGAAATACTACTGGCCGGTTATTGCTGCGGAATTAGATTCGGCATTAGAGGAGATCTGTATATGACCGAGGTGGTCTTGGCGCTGGGTTCAAATATTGGTGAACGTGAGGAATATCTGCGCTCCGCTCTGCAGAAGCTGGAGGCAGAGATTGAAATTGAGCGGGTCTCTTCCTGGCTTGAGAATAAGGCTGTCGGCGGTCCTGAAGGTCAGGGGGATTTTCTTAATGGCGTACTGCTGGGAAGAACCGGACTGGAACCATTTGCGCTTCTGAGTTTTATCAAAGGTATTGAGTCTGAGTTGGGTCGTGATCATGAAGCGGAGCGCTGGAGTGCCAGAGTTATAGATATTGATATTATTTTTTATGGGAGTGAAATTATAAATAGTGCTAAACTCACGGTTCCACATAGTCTTATGCATAAGCGTGAGTTTGTGCTTGTGCCGTTATGTGAAATTTGTCCTGAATACCTGCACCCGGTACTCAAGGTTGCCGGTGAGGAAATTCTCAGGGGGCTTAGAGCTGAGTTGAGTTGACAAGAAATAATTGACGGATTATAATCAGAGAGATTTTAATATGGTGCTGGAACTATGGCGTTACAATAGATTCTTTAATGTGAGGATGAAATATGTTTGTTGAAGCTAGTCCATCAGGCCGGATAAAGGCAGGTTATACAGATAAACATGCCGATCCTTGTGATCTGGTAATTTTTGGTGCCTCCGGGGATCTTTGTCATCGTAAGATAATGCCGGCTTTGTTTCATCTGCATGCGCTCGGTGAGCTTCCGGCTGAGACCAGAATTATAGGGTATGCCCGGAAAAATATGTCGCGGGAAGAGTTTGTGGCATCGGTAAAGGAAAGGGTCGCGGAGTTTGCTAACAATTTTACAGTTGAAAAATGGCAGGAATTTGCACAACGAATAGACTATTTCGCCGGGCCTTATGATTCATCAAAGTCTTTTGCCGAGTTTCGGGTTATGCTGCATAATAACCGGACGGCACGTGGTCGTCTATTTTATCTTGCAACTCCTCCGGCAGTATTCCGTACTATTGTCGACTCTCTGCATCGAGCAGGCCTGCTTTCTGAAGATAATTCTGATATGTATGCCCGGGTTGTGATTGAGAAACCCTTCGGTGTTGATCTGGAATCAGCAACCGAGTTGAATACTTTTCTGCACAGTAAACTTGCTGAACCGCAGATATATCGAATCGATCATTATCTGGGTAAGAATACGGTACAGAATCTGCTCTTTTTCCGATTTGCCAATGCTATTTTTGAACCATTGTGGAATCGGAATCAGATCTCCCATGTTACTATAACTTCGACTGAAGATATAGGGGTTGAAGCGCGTGGCGGTTTTTACGAAAGTGCAGGGGTGATCAGGGATTTCATTCAGAATCATCTGCTGCAGCTTTTGTCTCTTATCGCCATGGAGCAGCCGGTACTCTTTAATGCGGAAGAGATACGTAATGAAAAGGTCAAGGTCCTCAGGTCTCTGCGTCCGCTGTCCCAGGAGAATTTTCCGGTTGTAATCGGTCAGTATGAGGGTTACAGGCAGAGTAAAGGCGTTGCCGCAGATTCACAGATCCCTACTTTTGCGGCTTTACGGGTTATGATTGATAACTGGCGCTGGCAGGGGGTGCCATTTTATGTAATTGCCGGCAAGTCACTGGAGTCGCGTAAAACCGAGTGCTGTATACATTTTAAACGGGTTCCTACCTGTATTTTTGGGGATGAGAATGCTTGTGCGAATCTTAAACCTAATACTCTCAGCTTCGGTATCCAGCCTGAGGAAGAGATCAAGCTGGAATTTGTCTGTAAAAACCCTGGAGATAAGGTAGAGGCATCGCCGGTACTGATGGATTTTAATTACGAGCGCTCGTTCACTAAAAAACCGCTTACTGCCTATGAACGTCTGATTATCGATGCGATGAAGGGTGATGCCACCCTCTTTGCCAGAGAGGATGAAGCGGAGGCCGCCTGGAAATATATTACCCCACTTCTTGAACAACTGCAGGGGCGGGAACCGGTGATTTATGAAGCGGGATCTCACGGTCCGGATATTCATGAGTTGTATAATCATATCTACTGATCAGCTTGATTTTAAAGGCTTTAGTAATTTAACTAATGACCCGGCGTTTTTAATAATGACCAGGGTTGATAAATTTTATTATTGAATGAATATAGATTTAGTATATATTAAAAAATAAAATTTTTTATGAAGTACGCTAGATAAGCAGCAACTATTCACAGATAAACGGTTGCTTACGTATGTCTAATATAACTATCAGGTTATGATTGTATTTATGTGATCTGAACGGTTTTATCACAGGAGTGGTCATGAGTGCTAATGTAATTGCTAAAATTGATAAACAGCTCGAAGAGCTGAATCCAGAGTCACTGCGCTATCAGGTTCTTGTAGCACTGCGCAAATTTCGTTCATCATGGGTGGAATTAGGGAAGTTTCTTACTGATATCGCGTATGGCGGCGATTACAAAGAGTGGGGTTATGAGGATTTCGAGGTGTACTGTGCCAGTGAATTGGGGCTGAAGAAACCTACAGTAAAGAAACTGATGGTCAGCTACAATTATATGAAAAGTTATGAACCGGATCGTCTTCGTGATGAAACGGTGCAGGAAAGAGGTTATGATGTGCCGGATTATCAGACCGTCGAGCTGCTGAAGAAGGCTCGCGAGCGGGATGATATTGACGATGAGGAAAAAGAAGAACTGCATCGTATGGCATTTGATACCAATACCGATGAGGGCGTGCTGCGTAAGGAGATACGTGAGCGTATGCATCCGGCTGACTCCGAAGATATAGATCGGGCAAACTTCAATCGCCGCCGGGAAATTGAAGGGTTGTTGCGGGTTGCCCGTAATCTGCGGCAGCGGCTGGCTGAAGCCAGAAGTGTTCCTGATGGCGTTAAAAACCGGATTGAAGAGGCATTGCTGGAGCTGGAGGCTCTTGACTAATTCTGTTTTTAGAGCTCTTGACGGCGTTTTTGACCGGTTTTGCAGCACAACTTCTCTCGGAATATCATGAAAAAATAAGGTTTTTATTGAGTTTATCCTTGACCTTAAACGGTATTTCGGATTTAATTATATGACTAACCTGCCGAAAGAGTATTCTTTCGGTGGTTTCTTTTATTCCGCGAGGCAAGTGTTAGATCATATATGCAGTGTAGTTTACTACCGCGGCCATGCATGCAGGATCTTTGCGTAGTGGAAAGTAGAGGAGCTCGACTGATTACCCTAAAGCTATGACTCTATCTAAGTTATATGTTAGCAGGTAGTTATGAGAATGTTTGCTCTGCTTTGATTTGATTATGTTTTTTTGTATTTATAAGTAAAAAGAAATATTCAGGAGATTATACTCAAATGGGGCGTTTTACCAAACCAAGAGCAAAGGTCTGCCGTAGACTTGGACAGGTTGTCTTCAATAACGGCAATGTTGAGAAAGCTTATCTTAAGCGTGAAACTATCGGGTTCGGCCGCAGAAAGCAGTCAGAATACAGCATCCGTCTGACTGAAAAACAGAAGATTATGCATTATTATGGAATGCGTGAAAAACAGATGAGTAAGATTTATGACAAGGCTCGTCGTATCAAGGGTGATACCGGTCGTAACTTCCTTATGCTGTGTGAGAGAAGACTTGATAACGCATTATTCTCTGGTGGTTTTGCTACCAGTCGTGCAGCAGCCAGACAGCTGATTTCTCATGGTAATGTTATCGTTAATGGTAAGAAGTGTGATGTCGCTTCTGCCTTTATCAATGTTGGTGATACTATTTCAGTGAAGGATAAACCTGGAATTCAGAAGCTTGTTGATGGAGCTCTTGAAGCACGTTCAGGTTATAATGCACCGGAATGGCTTGCTGCAGATAATAAAATTCGCGAGATCAGAGTTTTGCGTCTTCCAATTCGTGAAGATGTTATGCTGCCGGTTAATGAACAGCTTGTGGTTGAATTTTATAGCCGTTAATAAGAATTTGTATTACAGGTTATTTAAGGTGAAGACGATGCAGTCTTCACCTTTTTTATTATGTATATAATTTTTTATAAATAATGGACAGTTAGTATTTCTAAATGCATATTATTAATATTTGCTGCTAGATTGTAATATGCGCTTTAACTTTTGACCGGTAACCTTTAATTGGCAACACTGGTATTGCTATTTATACTCATTGAAGAAAAGATCTGCCAGAAAGATGGCGGCACCGGTAATGCATGATTTATCACCAAGGGTAGAATAGGCAATTTTAGGAGCGAGTGACAGATTGGCAATCAGCCGGTCGGCTAGATATTGCTTCAGCATGGTATCGAAATATCCGGTACCGAGGGCGTAAGGTCCCTGAAACACAATGAGTTCGGGATTGATGGTCAGAATAAGGTTGGAGATACCGTATGCAAACCATCTAGCGGTTTCTGCTATGGTCGCTTGAGCAAGCGGGTCTCCATTATCTGCAGCCTCAAAGAGAGCTATAAGATTAATTTTTTGGGTGGTTTCTGAAATTTCGACAGAGCATTCAGCAGGGTATTCCGCTTTGAGACGATTATAGGTGCGGGCAACGGCAACGGCAGTAAGCTTATTCTCCAGACAGCCGTAACCTCCGCAGAAGCAGCGTACCTCATCAGTTGGATCAATTAGCATGTGTCCTATTTCTCCGGCAACACAATCACTGCCATAGCTGATTTTATTATCCAGTATAATACCGGCAACCAGTCCATCATCAGCTTCAAGGACAATAAAATTTTCATGTTGTCGCCCAAAGCCGAATTTTTGTTCGGCATAGCTCTGAAACCGGATTTCATTATCTATAAAACATGGGATATTGATACCGAATTCGTCAAGCAGCAGTTTTTTCAGATTGATATTTTTCCCCATGTGCTTGCAGTGTGGTGCAAGAAGAAATTCTCCGGTATGGATATTAGTAATACCTGGAACTCCGACTGCCATCGCATATACTTTATCAATACCGATATTCAGTTTTGAGAGTAAAGATTTGATATCGCGGATAACACTGTTTACAATTATGTTTGCTGAAAGTTCGTGGGTGATCTTGGTCTCTATTTCAGCTAGAATATTGCCGCTTAAGTCCGATATAACTGTATGAAAAAGGTCGAGTTGAGCATAGCAGATAGCAAAAACTTTATATTTGTTGTCCATTGAGTAGAGAACGGGGCGTTTACCACCTTCAAGGGTCGACTCGCCCTTGCCTTGTTCGTTTACCAGCCCCTGACTGATAAATTTTTGAATGGATCTGGCGACACTGGTTCTGCTTATACCGGTAATAGCAGTAATATCTTTTACCGAAATTTCCAGATTTTTTCTAAGAACATTAAGTACCTGACGCCGATTGTAGCGTTTGATATTTTTTGAATTCAGTTCTGCCATATTATAACTCCACCCATGACTGATAAGCATATTAGCATTATTTTAGTCAACTTTCGGGGCGGGTCAATAAAGTTATATTATATTAATGTGCAATGGCTGATAGATCTTGTACATTGGCGGCAAGCCGTGCATTTCAGGTGCGGCTCTGTAACGCTTTTTTTATAGCTTCAGCCAGAGTTATTTGCCGGTAAGGTTTGTCGATAAAATCTTCAGCTCCATTCTTTTTAAAATCTGAACTGGTATCACTTCTGGAGAATCCTGAAGCAATTATAACCTTCAGCTCAGGGTTGAGAATTTTTAGTTTTTTCAGACATTCCATACCACCCATAATCGGCATCACTACATCAAGGACAACTACTGCTATTTTTTTTCTATTTTCCTTATATACTTCAAGAGCACTGGCACCATTGTCAGCGGTATACACGGTATAACCGAGATCTTCGAGCAGAGCTGTACCCATACTGCGGATAATTTCCTCATCATCAACAAGCAGGATTCCCTCATTGCCAAAATAATTCTCTGAAGTTTTACTGTTGGTGATATCTTTAATATGTACTTTTTCTGACAGGGGCAGGTATATTTTAAATTCTGTACCTTTACCCAGTTCACTGTAGACATTAATCATGCCTTTATGAGCGGTAATGATACCGTGGATAACCGATAAGCCCAAGCCGGTACCTTTGCCTTCATCTTTTGTGGTGTAGAATGGCTCGAATATGTGATTAAGAGTTTCGCCATCCATACCACTGCCATTGTCAATAATTTTAATCACCATATACGGCCCTGGGGTAATTTCAAAATTACTTATTTTGCAGAATGAAGGACTGAGTTCGGTAAGTTCTGTAATGATGAGAATATTACCATCAACATCAATCGCATCACGTGAATTGATTCCCATATTTATGATAACCGATTCAATCTGTGACGGGTCGCCGATAATAGTGTCAACAGTTGCATTGAACTGTCTGCTGATATTAATTTTCTTATCAAAGCTGCGATCCAGTAGAGCAATTGCAGAATCTATGGTTTTATGTATACTCATCGGCGTAGAGATATTCTGCCCTTTGCGGGCGAAAGAGAGTAGTTGACTAGTGAGTTTTGCCGCGTTTTCTCCAGTATTTATAATACTGTTACAATATGACAGGAGTTTTTCATCATCTTTGATGTTATTCATCAAGAGCTCGGCAAAACCAATTATACCGCCAAGCATATTATTGAAGTCATGTGCGACGCCGCCTGCGAGTTGACCTACGGCATCAAGTTTTTGTGAATGATAAAGTTGGTGGGTAAGGGTTTTGTATTCGGTTATATCTTTGGTGAGTCCTATAAGTTTTTCGACATTTCCCTCGGCATCAAGAATAGGTATTGCCGCGGCATCGAAGAATAAGGGCTGACCGGTATTGATATTAAGGACTTCATGGGCAGACCGGAATGACTGCTTTCTGGCTACAGCTTCCTTTATTTCCCTGTTAGTGTTGCAGTTGGTATTATTATCAAAGTATTTATTCAGCAGCGTGTCGCTGTCGATGATTCCTTCTTCTATCTCGGTTATACCGAAGATATGGACAAATTCTCTGGAGACCCAGAAGGTTTCGGCTTTGACGCTATATTCCCAATATGCAATTTTAGAAAGTCTGAGAATATCAAGCATGATTTCATGATTTTGCCGGATTTTATCTGCCTGCTGATCTTCAGGAGTAAGGTTTTTGAAGGATATTACGGCACCGGTTACCTTTTCATCGGTAATAATCGGGGCAATAATACCGGAGATGTGGCATTCACTGCCGGTTTTGGAGATAAGCATTATATTACGCTCCAGAACCTTGGTGTTTCCGGTACTCAATACCGTTCTTAGTGGTACAGCATCATAATCGCTATTCTGAGAATCATAAATTTTGAAGATATTTTCGACTTTTATACCTTTAGATTCTGCCTTGCTCCAGCCGGTAAGTTTGATGGCTTCATTATTGATACGGGTTATTTTACCTTCTTTATCGGTTACGATTACCCCATCGCCAATACACATCAAGGTGGTTTTGAGGTCTTTTTCCTGCATCTGAATAGTAGAATAGTTATCCTTGATTTCTGCGTACATAATACTGATACTGTTGGCTAAAGCCAGGTACTCGCGTGCCCAGTTGGATTTTTTATAGTCAAATTCACCGGTGGCGACTTTTTGAATGTTTGAGGTAATCAGAGTAAGAGGTCTAACTAGAAAGCTGATAAAGATATACGCCATAATCATCAGAGCTATTATAAGTATTGAGCCATATATAAGATGCTTGTGAAAAATAGTTGATATTTCATGCTGGTATTTAGCGTTATCCAGAGCCGCACAGAATATATAACTATAACCTCGTGAGTCGGTATAAGGAATCATTGTGGCTTCAACTTCACCCCATCTGGTATCAATTTTTTTCTGAGTTTTATGTCCGGAAGCTATAACTGCTTTATATAAATCCTGTTGGGGTACCGCTTCGAAAAAGTATGGCAGCAGCTGCTGTTTACTGGAAGTAATATGCGGAGTTGCTGTAGTGAATACAACCGTATCATTGATTTTAAGTACACTCCAGAGGTATTTTAAATCTAAGTCCTGACATATATGTTGTAAGATTGTAGCAATACGGTTATATTCCGCGGGTGAAATGGAATTTTTATCAGTAATTTTAGTATGAAAATCAGCACCAATAAATTCGCGCGTTATTTTAATCGCCGCTGAAAGCTTGGTATCAGTTATTGAATTGTAATACATATTGCTCCAGCTGCGTCCGCGCTGGATAAGAAATAGAAAAGCGGCAATACTTACTATGAGTACCAGCAGTAAAACCTGTGTTCTTACTTTTATTCTGGTTAATTTCATAGTTTATCCTCATCTGTGAAATCTGAAGTGCATTATAACATATTATGAATTTTCGTGTATGTGTTTTGTGTTTTTGTAAGAATATTTATAATTGAGCGTACTTCTTGAAATATATGCGTAATATAAATAATATTATAAATAATTAAAAAATAACGGTTTAATTCTTAAACAGGTGGCTATATGTCGGTAACTTTAGAGAGCAGCATTCAGTATTTAAAGGGGGTTGGGCCAGCAAGGGCGGAAGATTTTTCCCGTCTTGGAGTGCATACTCTCAAAGATTTGCTCTATACTTTCCCCAGGGATATCTCTGACCGTTCTAATATTTCCACGATAGCAGATATCACAGATAATGGCGAGAATGTGATTATGGGACGGGTTGAAAGGATTAATGAGTACCGTCCTCGCGGCAAAATCAAACATATTCTGAATGCCAGGATTTATGATGGAACCGGATATGCTGATGCCGCATGGTTCAATGCACAGTGGATACGCGAGAAAATCGAGGGTAAAACTCTTATCGTATACGGGAAGTTCCAGCGTGAGGGCCGGTTGCTGAAGATCAGTCACCCGCAGTATGAAGTGGTGCCTGATGATGGAATTATTGGTAAAGAGTTACTGAGTGTCGGCAGGATGGTTCCACTCTATCCGTGTAAGGGGAGTTTAACTCAGACTGTCTGGCGTAAGACAATGAGCCTGGCTCTTGATATTGGGGTAGAGCTGCTGGAAGAATTCTATACGTTAGAATTTCTTAATGAGCATGATTTGATCGGTAGAGGTGAAGCGGTTAAAAATATGCATTTCCCGGAATCAGATCTGTTGCGTGAACGCGCTGCCCGGCGTCTGGCATTTGATGAATCAATTTTTATGCAATTGGTTATATTTGTGCGACGTAGAGGTTTTGAAACCGCTTTCCCCGGTAGGGCGTTTGGATTTTCACGTATACTGGATTCACGTATTAAGAAACTGTTCCCATTCAGATTCACCGCCGCTCAGCAGAAGGTTATCAATGAGATTGTTGCTGATATGCAGAGCAGCAGACCTATGCATCGATTGGTTCAGGGGGATGTCGGAAGCGGTAAGACAGCGGTTGCCGTATTTGCCATGCTGGTGGCGGTAGCTGGTAAAACCCAGGCATGTATGATGGCTCCTACCGGATTACTGGCACGTCAGCATTATCAGACGGTTGTATCATTATTACAGAGCAGTTCCAGATCAAGTGTCAGGGTAAAACTTCTTACCAGCGGTATGAAGAAGAGTGAAAGAGAATTGTTGAAGGTTGAATTGAGATCAGGTGGCATTGATATTCTCATTGCAACTCATTCGGTTATTCAGGGTGATATTGAATTTAAGAATCTCGGTCTGGTGGTGATTGATGAGCAGCATAAGTTCGGGGTCGCGCAGCGTGAGAGTCTGGTCAGTAAAGGGATCAGACCTGATATTATTGTCATGACCGCGACACCTATACCGCGTAGTCTGGCGCTTACGGTTTATGGTGATCTTGATGTCAGTATAATTGATGCGTTGCCTCCAGGCAGAAAACCGGTAAAGACAAATCTTGTTATCAGTAATAGGCAGCGTGAAGTTTGGGGATTTGTCAAGAAGGAATTGGCAATGGGCAGGCAGGCTTATATTGTCAGTCCGTTACTGGAGGAGAATGAGGATAGTGACCTGGTATCGGCGAAAGAAGCATTTGAAGATCTGGCTCACGGCGAATTTGCGGATTATTCAGTTGCATTGATGCATGGCAAGATGAAACGTGAAGAGCAGTTGGAACTGATGAACCGTTTTAGAGAGAATAAGATTAATTTACTGATAAGTACCGTGGTAATTGAGGTCGGAGTCGATGTTAAAAATGCCAATACAATGGTAGTGCTGCATGCGAATCGCTTTGGTCTGGCTCAGCTGCATCAGCTGCGCGGACGCGTGGGCAGAGGAGAGGAGCAGGGGTATTTCTTTATGCTGTCTGACGCGAAAAATGCCGGTGCTATTGAAAGATTGTCGGTACTGGTGGAGACGGGAGACGGTTTTGTAATCGCTCAGGAAGATTTGCGGATGCGCGGTCCGGGAGAGTTTCTGGGTGTTCGTCAGCATGGGCTGCCGGAACTCAAGGTACTTGATATAGCCAGAGATTTTGAAATGATAAAGGAGACCAAGCAGGAAGCATTAAGATTATATGAGCAAATATGCGGTGGAGAACTCCAGAATCTGGCAGCGGAATTGGAGTTGACGCTAAAAAAGTATGGCGGAGGAATAGGATGAATGTACAAGAATCTTTTAAGAGGTTTGGCTTATGCAGCATGTTTCTATTGGTGAGTGTTCTGCTGTTATCCGGTTGCGGTGGCAATGATATCGTTGGGAGCAGCTCGGATGATCATCAGAAAATAGCCGGAAGTGACGGTTACAGCTGGATGACAATGCGTCTGCCCTGGGAAGGGGATTTTAAAATGCCGTTTATTGATAATGGCTTTACAAAAGAATCGCCAGCACCGGATATAGATCTGAAAGCTGTAAAAGAATATACTATTTATGTGACCCTTGGTTCGACAGAATACCGGGTATATAATGTGGTGGCAATTCGCAGTAATGGTGAGGCGATTGCTGCTTATAAAGATCCACAGAATTACAGATATTATCAGAAAAAGTTTGAATTGAATTCTGAGCAATTGCAGAAATTGCTGAAAGTATTAAGAAAGAATAACGCGGGAGAGATGGTGGCGAGCTCAATCAGTTCGGATAATGCCAAGCCTGGAATTATTGGCGGTTTTACTCTGATAAGTGGTAAAAAGGTACGGCGGAGCTATTTCAATGATTCCTGGCCGAAAGATTTCAAAAATATAGTAAGTTTTATAAATGAAGATATTCTGCGTTATCAGCCGAAGTTGAAGGATAACGGTTTTAGTCCTGTCACTGACAGTATATTAACAGTTGACCCGGAGGCTACTCTGGCAGCAAGAGGTCTGATAGATGGAAAATAGTAATTGCATATAGTAAGGAACCGAAGTTGGATAAAGAATTTGAAACAGATAAGAAAACAGCTTCGCTGATTGCGGCTGAGCTGAGTATCAAAGATAAGCAGGTGGAGGCGTTAAAAAAACTTTTTGAGTCGGAGGCGACGGTTCCGTTTATTGCCCGATATCGAAAAGAAGTGACAGGCGGACTTGACGAAGTGGTTATACAACAGGTAAAAATGCGGTTAGAGTTTTATGAAGAACTTGAAAAAAGGCGGGCTTATATTCTGAAGTCTCTGAATGACAGGGAATTATTAACTTCGGAGTTAAAAAGTGCAATTAACAATACATATTCCGTGACCGAACTTGAAGATATTTTTCTGCCGTATAAACTTAAAAGAAGAACCAGGGCAACTATTGCCCGTGAAAAAGGTCTTGAGCCGCTTGCAGAACTTATCCTTAAACAGCAGAATAATATCGACCTGGAACAGGAAGCGGTTAAATTTATAGCTGAGGAGAATGATGTCGCTGATAGTGCCGGAGCTCTTGCCGGAGCTGCTGATATTATTGCCGAGGTTGTAAGTGAAGATAAGCAGGTGCGTAAGCGACTGCGGGAACTCTTTTCTGAGGAAGCAGAAATTTCATCAATCCTGGTAAAGAAGAATATTGATAAGGGTGAGAAATTCAAAGATTATTTTGACTGGAGTGAAAAGGCCGCTACTGCGCCGTCACATCGTTTATTGGCGTTATTTCGTGGTGAAAATGCAGGTGTGCTCAAGCTTCGAATTCGTCCGGCTACAGAACGGTCACTGAGCAGCATGCAGAGAATTATACTCAGTAAAAGCTGCCGGTATCCGGAATATCTTTCGGCGGTGCTTGCGGATTCGTACGAAAGGCTGATAGCTCCATCACTGGAAAATGAGTTGCGGGCGGAATTGAAACAGCAGGCTGATACGGAAGCGGTAAAGGTATTCGCTCAGAATCTGCGTGAGCTGCTTATGGCACCGCCTCTGGGTAATCGCGCAGTACTCGCGCTTGATCCTGGAATACGTACCGGCTGCAAACTGGTGGCACTGAATGAATATGGTGATTTACTGGATAATACGGTTGTTTTTATTGATCGGAAACCGGCTGAAGCCGAAAAAATCATCCGGCAGTGGGTGGATAAATATAAATCCAGCGCTATTGCAATCGGTAATGGGACCTATGGCCGGGAGTCGGAGAAATTTGTACGATCATTAAAAATTTCTCCGGTAGATGTGATAATGGTCAGTGAGAGCGGAGCATCGGTATATTCGGCTTCGGAGACCGCAAGAGAGGAATTTTCGGAGTATGATCTCACTGTTAGAGGGGCGGTATCAATCGGGCGCAGGTTGCTAGATCCTTTGGCGGAGCTGGTGAAAATAGATCCTAAATCAATAGGTGTTGGGCAGTATCAGCATGATGTGGATCAGAAGCTGCTCAAAGAAGGGCTGGACTCGGTTGTCATGAGCTGTGTAAATGCGGTGGGGGTGGAGCTGAATACTGCGAGTAAGGAACTGTTGACCTATGTCTCGGGTGTCGGAGTGAAGATAGCGGAAAACATTATTCGCTACCGGAGTGAAAATGGAGAATTCAAATCACGTAAAGATCTGCTGAAGGTTCCCAGACTTGGAGCCAAAGCATATGAACAGGCTGCCGGTTTTATCAGAGTGAATGCAAGTGCCAATCCGCTTGACAGGAGTGCGGTACATCCAGAATCCTATGATATTGTCACAAAGATGGCGCGTGATTGTAACTGCACGGTTGCTGATCTGCTTGGGAATCAACAGCTGCGTTCCGCAATTACTCCTGAACGTTATATAACGGAAAAAGCTGGTCTGCCGACACTGCTGGATATAATGCAGGAGCTGGCAAGGCCAGGAAGAGATCCCAGAGCCGAGTTTAAATTATTCGCTTTCAGCAATGATGTAAATGAAATCGGAGACTTACGGGAAGGGATGCTGCTGCCGGGAGTTGTAACCAATGTTACTAATTTTGGAGCGTTTGTAGATATTGGCGTGCATCAGGACGGGCTGGTGCATATCAGTCAGCTTGCAGATAAATATGTTGCTGATCCGAATACCATTGTGAAAGTGCAGCAGCAGGTCCGGGTAAAGGTATTGGAGGTGGATCTTAAAAGAAAGCGTATCGCTCTGAGTATGAAGATTAAATAAGTACTATTCATTTAGTAATGTTATTGTTTAATAGCTCCTGCAGCTTCAGCTGCATGGAGTTATTTTCTTGTATGGCAGATAAATAGCTTGAAAGAAAAAAAATTGCATGATAACATGAAGTTCAGATTCAGTCTATATTTTGTGCTACTATTTAATGTTTACTGTAGATTTATCGTTTAAGTTACAGCAGTAGTAATAATCTGATATGGAGCGTTTTATATGGTAGTAAAAAATAAGATTCTGCTGGCAGTTTCAGGTATTCTGATAATAACTCTGCTGCTGGGTTATTTTTCAGTCAACTCTATGCTGTATGCGATGCTTGAGAATGACTCCAGCCGCATTCGTAATCAAATGTTCAAGAAATGGCAGATAACAGGAGAGGGGGTACTTGAGCGTTATAATACACTTCTGGATATATATAAGGAAATGGCATTATTCGAAGCCACACTCTACTCCCGTGACAGACATGTTCTTGAGGCTTATGAAATTGCGAATTCCGGTAATCTCGAGGATCCAGCAGACCCCAAGGTGGCTCAAGCCCGTAAACAGCTTAAAAAATATTTTCAGGATAATATTGAAGGCATAAGCAGATCACACTCATCTCAGATATTCCGGTTGCATTTTCATACCAAGAATATTCATAGTCTGGCACGTATATGGCGAAAAAACTGGCAGACATTTGTCGGGGACGAGATGGTCGATATAGCGGATGATATTTCGAATTTCCGCAATACTATCAAGCAGGTCCGGGCGACAGGAGAGAGTGTCACCGGTATTGAATTGGGTAAGGAGGGGCTGGTGGTGCGTGGGGTTTGTCCGGTCTTGAATGCTGATAATGAATATATGGGTTCTGTTGAATATCTGTGGCCGCTATCGGAGGTAACCCAGAGAATGGATGCGAATGAATATATCAATCATGCATTATATATTCCGCAGAAATTATTAGACATTGCTGAAAGATTGCGAAATGAAAGTATTTATCCGGTGCTGGATAATAAATTTGTTCAAGTCCACGCCAGTAACCATAAGCTGTTTGATAAGCTTGTAGGTGCCCGTCTGTTATCGAGCTTTGAGAAGGACCTGCTATTCACAGTGGTGCAGGATCATTATATTACCAGTAAGAAGATTTACGATTTCAGCGGTAATAATATCGGTTTGCTGGTGATATCGATTGATGTTGCCGGTGATCTGCAGCATTATACGCAGGAGCGTGCGGAGATTCTGTATACTGTAAGTTATTATAAATATATATTTGTCTTGGGCTGTATGCTTGCTTTTGTCATTATTATTATAATTCTTTATGTTTTTCTGAAATGGATTTTCAGGAGACTTGATGAGGCTACTGAAAAATTGAGTGAGAGTGAGGCAAATTTCAGAGGTCTGTTTACACATCAGATAAATGGGTTTGCGTTGCATGAGATAATTCTTGATGATTCAGGAAAACCGTCTGATTATCGATTTTTGCTGATTAATCCGGCATTTGAAAGAATGACCGGTTTGAAAACTGCAGAGGTAGTCGGTAAAACTGCACTCGAAATTTTACCGAATTTGGAGAATAGCTGGATTGAATCCTACGGACGGGTAGCGCTGGAAGGAAAGTCGCTGGAGTTTGAAGATTATTCAAGGGAATTTGACAAGTATTTTCAGGTTTATGCGTTTTCGCCAAAGAAGTATCAGTTTGCATGTGTGTTCAGTGATGTGACACAGAGAAAACTTGATGAGATTGAGAAGGCCAAGATGCAGGAAGAGCTTCTGTATTCCGAAAAGATGCGGGTAATCGGACAGCTTGCAGGCGGTGTGGCGCATGATTTTAATAATAAACTTTCAGTAATTATAGGAGCCTGTGAGCTACTGCAGAAACATGGTCTGGGTTCGAATAATGAACGGCTGCTCGACATGATTATGCAGGCGGCGGAGTATGCGGCAGATCTCTCCCAGAAGCTGCTAACTTTCGGGCATCGTAATTTTATGCCGTTTTATGAGTTGAATATTCTGGAGCTGCTTGATAATGCCGTTACCATGTTGCGTGAGAAGATACCGGCTGCTATCAGCTTTGAGGAATCATATCAGGTGGATAATCCGTTGGTCAGTGGTGATAAATCACAGCTTTTCAGTTGTTTTGTGAATATTGGAATGAATGCATATCAGGCAATGCCGGGTAGAGGTGTCATTCTGGTAAAAGCCTGCAATGTGGAGCTTAATAGCGAGGATGTGAACAGGTATAATAATAAAGTTAAACCCGGATTATTTATTAAAATAGAGTTTAAGGATACGGGTAGAGGAATCTCAGAGGAAAATCTGGCTAAAATATTTGAGCCGTTTTTTTCAACCAAAGGTCTTGGTGATGGTAATGGTCTGGGTTTACCGGCGGCTTTGGGAACAGTGGAGCATCATAGCGGGGCGATAACTATTGATAGTATTGTAGATGTTGGAACAACGGTTACGATATTACTTCCATGTAAATCCTGATATTGATCTGTAGTATGAATTATAAGGTATTCGGTAATTTTCGGTTTAATACGGAGTAAACATTTATTTTTAAAACTGCAAGAGACAATAAATGAAATAAACCGGAGGAGGTATTTACTTTGAAAAAAAAATATCTGCGGTTAAATTAAGTGTATATGGTTTTTTAATGGTTAATCTTAAAAACACAGATTATCTTATTGAGTGAAGTAATATGCCTGGTACTGAATAACGCTACTGAAAATACCTGCTGCGTGTGAATAAAAGGCAAAAAAGATATGCATGAACTTTGCGGAGTTCCTATACTGATAATAGCGGATGATGATATTTCAGGAAAAGCTCTGGCTGCTGCGCTTGAGTCTCTGAATATGCTGCCGGTATGGAGCAGTGGCAGGGTTCAAGCAGCTGAATGTGTCAGGAGCACTTTCTTTCCGATAATTATACTCGATTCGCAGCAGGAGGATCCGGATACTCTGGAGATGCTTAGAGATCTTCGTAAAGATGTACGATACCAGTTGGCGCGGATTCTGTTCATTACTTCTCAGGATAATATCAGGATTCTTCCGGATTATCTGCGCAGCGGTATAGATGATTATATTGTGAAACCGGTGCTAAAAGAGGTATTGGCCAGCAGATTATACATTTTATGGCGTGAGCAGCAGCGCTGGATGTCAGTACAGGTTAAGGGCAGTAAGTCCGGCAGTGAAAATAACGGAATAGCTGAAGCCGAGGTCGCTTATTCAGATAAACTGCTGCTGCAGCGTCGATATTTAAACAGTCTTGCTGATAATATTTCAGCTGGAGTTCTCCTCCTCGATTCAGAACTGCGGGTGGTTGAATATAATAAGCTACTCAAGAGCTGGCTTCCGGTGCTGGCTGCAGGCACGGTTTACAGTGAACTGAAAAAACGTTTGTGGTGTAATTCACAACCTGATTCCTGTCCAGTGTATAAATGCCTGCAGAACAATAACAGTCAATCCAGTATCTGCGAAGTGACGATAGGGGAAGAGGAGAAAGTTTTTAAGGTATTGGTATTACCGGTAAGAGCTGAGTCCGGGGAAATAAGGAATCTGCTGCTGCTGTTCAATGATATTACAGTTGAAACTTTTGCTGATGATAAAAGCCTGACCGAATTGCAATCGGGAACACTATCTGCTGTTCATGATTTTTGCGGTCTTCTGGGTAAGAGCAAGGTTATGCTTGAAATGTATCAGCAGCTAAAACTGATGTCGCAGAGCCGGGATATTGTTCTGTTGCAGGGAGAGACAGGAACCGGCAAAGAGCTGTGTGCAAAGGCGCTGCACAAACTTTCTTCATGGCGTAGTGAACCCCTGCTGAGTGTGAATTGCGGTAGCTTGCCTGAGAGTATACTTGAAAGTGAACTATTTGGGCATACCCGCGGCGCGTTTACCGGTGCCGCCGGTAATAAAGCGGGATTATTTGTCGCGGCCGGTAGAGGAACCATATTTTTAGATGAGATAGAAACTGCTACTCCACATACGCAGGTAGCACTGCTCAGAGTTTTGGATCAGATGGAGGTTATGCCTATAGGCGGAAGAATTGCCAATAAGATTTATGCCCGGATAATAGTTGCCAGTAATCGTAACCTTGAAGAAATGGTTATGGGGTCAGAGTTTCGTGATGATTTATATTACCGGATATGCGGCAGAACTATAAATTTGCCGCCGCTGCGTGAACATATTGATGATTTAGAGGAACTTACAGAATATTTTTTTGCGCGTGATTGTAAAAACCGGGTTAAGCGTTCATTTTCTCCACGAAGTCTGGAGCTGCTGAAAAAATATTCATGGCCGGGAAATGTCAGGGAGCTTAGAAATCTGATTAATGCGCTGATATTCAGTTCAGTCAAACCGCTGATTCATCCCGCAGATCTTCCTGTGCAATATCATAACTTGAGTGATACGACATTACCGACACTTGCTGAGCATGAAAAAGGCTTGCTGGAGGCGGCATTATGCCATACCAGCTGGAACAAATCTGATACGGCAAAATTACTTGATATTTCCAGAAATACGGTTTACAGTCTGATAAAAAAACATGGTCTGGACAGGTAATTACTGCTGCCGTCGTTGCAGTGATATATTTTGAGCATAACAGTTATTTTCTTAATCTATTATTTCATAATCCCTTATAACGATCATTTCATTTTTTAGATAAATTGTGTGTGTAAGTTGCACAGTATTTTAAAAGTTATAGTCATATATGTTATTTGAACTTAGAGGCAGCTTAAGCTAAATCGTCAAAATATTGTATTAAAATTGCGCACTAATTTACGGGTAATAATTTGCTGCTTCATCATATATTTTATTATGTTCTTTATATTAAGGAGTTGTGGCGTTTTTCTTCTGGCTGGTATGTTCTTTGTAGAGAATATCGGACTTATGAAGGAGTCGCTATGGGAGAATTATATTTTGATATAAGTGTTATCGTGAAGACTGATATAACTTGTTTTCAGGCGTTGAGCGAACTGATAAGAGACGAAGACATAAGGTGGCATTACTTTTTTTCGCTGCAGAATTTCCTGCTCTCGAATTGTCGTTATCGGTCGGAGCTGGTTGTTATCAGTACTGAAGTGATGAGCTTGCAGGTTATGGATTATTATCAGGATATTAAATCTCATATTAATTGTCCGGTGGTTGTGGCTGGAGTTTATTCGGATCTGATTGAGGAATTGAAACTTCGTCTTGCTGGTGTATCGTGTTATCTGCTTTTTCCTGAGGAGATGGAGCTGTTAAAAGACCTGATTGCGGTTATAAAGAAGCGCGGAAGAGTTGAATGTTAAGTTTAGAAAACGAAATCACAAGGCTTATTTTTGTTTCTTCTGAATAAAAGGGGTGGAAAATGAAAATTGGTAGAAAACTTGGACTTGGCTTTGGTGTATTATGTGTGCTGATGCTGGCTGTAGGCGGTGTGGGATTGAAATCAATCAATGATATATCACATCAGTTGAATATTGCTAAACTGGTAAATATGGCTCTGGTCAATGTTGGAGACGCCCAGTCTGATGCTTTGAGATTGATTATATATGAGGACGCGAAGTATCATCAGAGTATGGACGAAGAAATACTCAGTGTTAAAAATCTGGCCTCTCAGGCCGGAGCGTTGATGATGTCCGAGGAGAATAAAAAGAATGCGGGTGAGATAACAGCTGCGGCTGAGTCCTATAAAAAGTTGACCGACAGTTCCTGGAAACTGTATGTGGACCGCAAGAATACGGGTATTGAACGGGCGCGTTGTGCAGCGATTGTTATTGGAAGTATTCGGGAAATTGTAAATAATATTCTGCCCCAGCAGATGCAGCGGGTTCTAGGTGAGCATAACGGCTCACTGCCGAAATCGGAACTTGATAAGTTTTGGGAGGTACAGGCGGTACGTAACGCCTATAACCGGGTGCGGATATATGCACAGAAATATCAACTGGCGCTGGATGAAGCGACACAGGATGATCTGGCTCAAAAATGGCTTGCTGATATAAAGTTTACCCGGGAGGGTTTGGAAAAATGTATAAAGTTTTATAATGATGAGGCCTGGGAGAAGGCACATAATGATGCTATCGTGGCGCTCAATACCTATGCTGAGATGGTGGGCAAGTTTCAGCTTATCGATAAGCAGAGACGTGAAGAGCAGGCCTTGCAGGAGAAGGCGGCTACTATGGCAGTAAACGCCAGCAAAGCGGTTAGTGACGGGGTGTACAGCTATATATCCAAGGTATCATATAAAGCCTGGATGTATGCGGTAATTATAATCGTTTGTGCGGTTATTATCGGAATTGTGATTGCCTTATTAATTACCCGCTCTATTGTCGTACCGGCGAGGATTGTCAGAGAAGGTTTGCTTGAGCTTTCCACTATTACTGAAGGAGTGGCGAATATTCTTAAAGATAATCTGGCAGTTGGTAACTGGAGTCAGAAGGCCGCCATGAAGAAGAATGATAAGACGGTGCAGCATTTGGCGGTGTGCAGTAAGAAAAAAGATGAAATGGGTGATATGTGTAAGGCTTCGGTTCTGATTCTAAAAGCAGTATGGAATGCCAGAAATGCCACTAATGAATGTATAGATCAGGTTAATACAGTATTGTCGCAGGTAAAATCCACTGTAACTCAGGTTGCCGCGGCAAGTACACAGGTATCGTCTGCCGCGCAGTCTTTGTCACAGGGAGCTACAGAGTCTGCGGCATCACTGGAGGAAATTACCTCATCAATGATGGAGATTGGCAGTCAGACCAGTACTAATGCTGAGAATGCGACCCAGGCGAACAGTATTGCCGGGCATGTAGCAGAAGCAGCTTCCACCGGTCAGGATCAGATGGAGCAGATGACCGGGGCTATGCGGAAGATCAGCTCAAATGCTGATAAGACGCAGAAGGTGGTAAAGACGATAGATGATATTGCTTTTCAGACAAATCTTCTGGCATTGAACGCAGCGGTTGAGGCGGCTCGGGCCGGTGTGCATGGCAAAGGTTTTGCGGTGGTGGCTGAAGAGGTGCGTAATCTGGCAGCGAGAAGTGCTAAAGCTGCGGCTGAGACTGCGGAACTTATCAATAATAATAATAAGGAAATTCAGGACGGAGTAAAAATTTCTGAAAGTACAGCTGAGGCTTTGAAGCGTATAGTTGAGAATGTGTCTCAGACCAAGGATCTGGTGGCGGAGATCAACGCGGCAAGCAGTGAGCAGGCTAACGGGATATCTCAGATTAATGTCGGACTCGGGCAGATTGATGCGGTTACTCAGCAGAATACTGCAAATGCCGAAGAATCGGCGGCGGCGGCAGAGGAGCTCAATGCGCAGGCGGATAATTTGAAGAATCTGGTAGGTAAATTTATACTTATTGATAATCTGACTTTCTCTTCAACGGAAGATACTGCAGAGGATCTGGCGGTTGATAATTTTCATAATCAGGCCGCAGCTGATTTTAGCGAGCATAAAACTCTGGTAACTCCTGAGGTTCAAATATCATTGGATGATACGAATTGGGGTAAGTATTGAATATAATTGATAATATTCAGAGTTGAAAATGGCGTTTATAAATAATAAACAGGCAGTATGAATTATAATCATCTTGCCTGTTTATTATTTATAAAAACATTGATTTAATATTTAAATAATATTCAGGAAGTTTTTTTAGATAAGATCTAATAATACCGGAACAATAGTAAAAATGTAGAGGATAGAGTTATTAATGAATTGTGAGAAGATTTGGTCGGGGAGACAGGATTTGAACCTGCGGCCTGCTGCTCCCAAAGCAGCCGCGCTAGCCAAGCTGCGCCACTCCCCGAGTTTTCTCTTTCAAGTGATGAGTTAATACTTTAGTTAAAATGCGGAATAAATCAAGATGTTTTTTATAAAAATGTTCAATATTTGTTATTTGGCTGTATACGCTGTATAATATTCTAACAAATAAGCATGTAACTTTTATGGAGTGGCTAGAAAATGGCGTTAATGGTTGCATGATAAACGGTAAATTGTATTATAGTGTTATAATTAGATTTTGACGTTGGTTGTTATCTTCGGTTATGGCCGTACTGTTAATAACATAGCTGGAAATAGGGTTTTTGAAATGGATGACTATAGTTATTCGGTATTAATTGTTGATGATTCGCCATTTATTCAACAGTATTTATATCAGCTGTTTACTGTCAACAACTTTATTGTTAAAGGGTTGGCTGATTCTGGTATGGATGCTGTCAGGAAGTATAATATGCTCGATCCTGATTTGGTGATTATGGATGAGAGCATGCCGGGGATGGATGGTATAACTGCACTCCAGCGGATCTTAGAGATTGATTATGATGCGGAGGTGGTGATTATTACGGGATTTTCAGATGTTGATTCCAGTAAGGCCTATGCTGCCGGAGCCTCGGCGTTCTTTGCTAAACCGGTGGATGATAGAGAGTTATTTATAAGAGTGTGCAGACAGCTGGCGCAACAGAAGGTTGATAATAAAAGGAAAAAGAGTGGTAAATAATAATTTGTTTCCGGAGTTACTGCTGCCGGCAGGGACGATCTCCAAATTAAAAGCCGCAATTGATTATGGTGCAGATGCAGTTTATGCCGGGGTAGCCGGGTTCTCTATGAGGCCTGATGGGGCATCATTGACTATCGAGCAGTTTCGTGAGGCTGCAGATTATGTTCATACCAGAGGGAAGCGGATATATGCGGCTTTGAATATTATGGCTTTTAATTCCGATCTTTCCGCAATTGAAAGCTGGCTGAATGCAAGCCGTGATGTGGCTCTTGATGCGCTCATTATTGGTGATGTTGGAGTTTTCCGGTTGGCGCGGAGGTTGCGTCCTGAGCTTAACATTCATATTTCCACCCAGATGGGCGTCGCCAATACCGAGAGTGCGTTATTCTGGCAGGATGCGGGAGCGGAGAGGGTTATTCTCGCTCGTGAAGCTACACTTGATGATGCCCGCAGTATCAAGAATGATACTGGTATGGAGGTCGAGGTATTTGTACATGGCGCGATGTGTGTGGCGGTTTCAGGAAGATGTCTGCTCTCGGCGTTTATGACTGGTAAGAGCGGCTCTCGAGGGCAGTGCAAACATGCCTGCCGGTGGGAGTATCAGCTGGTCGAGTCATTACGTCCGAATGAAGGGATACCGATCTATGAAACCGGTCGCGAGACCGTAATGCTTGGAAGTAAGGATTTATGTCTTATTGAGCACATCCCTGAACTCGTAGCCAGCGGGGTTAGTTCACTCAAGGTTGAAGGTAGGATGAAGAGTGAATATTATGTTGCGGTGATAGCACGGGTATATCGTGATGCTCTGGATCTTTATCGTCGGGATCCGGATAATTTTACTTTCCAGCAGCGCTGGCTGGAAGAACTTGACGCGGTGAGTCATCGTCCGTACGATACTGGGTTTGCTTTTGGTTATTCGCCGCTGGAGCCAGAGCGGCTGCAGGCTGAGAATATATATTCCATGACCAGGGAACTGGTCGGTATTGTTGAGGATGGCGGGAAAGTATTTGTCAAGAATCCTTTCCGTGCAGGGGATACTCTGGAATGGATTGCTCCTGACTGGCAAGGGGCAGAGGTGGTCGTAAAAGAGGTTACATCGCTTACAGGTGCGGACTGGGAATGTGCCAGACCGGCCGAGTACGCCATGGTGGAATTTGTTGGAGAAATTCCGCCTGCAGGAGCGATGCTCAGAGCATTGAAGGGGAAAGAATTTATTCGCGGGCGCTCGAAAAAGAATGATTCAGATTTAACCGGTAATTAATTTTTTTTAATATTTGAATGAAGATTGTTTTTAATATAAAAGCGGCAGAAGCAAATAGCTTATGCCGCTTTTATATTTTATTGTAATATTGACAATGTATTAAGCTGGATTGAATTCATCTTTGCTGACACCACATACCGGGCAGACAAAATCATCTGGAAGATCTTCGAATGCTGTACCAGGAGCGATACCGCTATCTGGCAAGCCGGCTTCCGGATCGTATTCCCAACCGCATACACCGCATACATATTTCTGCATAATTACACCATCCTTTTTGCTAAATTTTCAAGGTTTAAGCTGCACTCTTACCCATTGTAAGGTGATTGATTTAAAAGCTGGTCATTAGGTTACTGCGCGCTTCGTGAAGAAAGCGTATATGACTGATCTCTTCACCGATAATAATATCAATTTTATGAGTAATATCGGGGTTGTCATAAACCTTTGATATTGATGAATAAAAAATAATAGAGTCTTTTTCTCTATCCAGAGCGAATCTGAAAATATTATTCAGATTTTCCGGATCATTACCAGCGAGCTCCTGAGGTGTTTCATTCTTGGTGAAAATATCCCCCCCAAGTATTGCTTTAAGATATAACCCGGCTTCATTCATCGGGTCAATTATCTGTTCAAATTCTGAAGACCTGTTTAGGTTGAGAAGACCTTTGAAAGTGTCATAATGCACCCCTTCCCATTTAGCAAGTTCTAAAAAAAGTTTTTTAGCTTCTGCATCAGTTGTAAATTCAGCAGCAGCAGAATAAAACTTTTTGCCATCAAGCTCAATGTTTACGGCAATTTCAATGAGTTCTTCGAGATTTAAAGTTACGCTCATTTGATTTTATCTCCATTTTTAACAGACTATTTTGCTGCCATTTCGATTGCTTTTGCAGCTAAATCTTTTCCACACTGACGGCATTTTTCAAGAATCTCAGGTGTTGGACGCCATTTACAGGTGATAGGATCGGTTATTTCGTCGATTTTCATTTTCTTCATATATTCAGAGACATCGGCGGCTCCGCTCTTGCCCCAGCCGAATGAACCGAAAGCAACACCTGATTTTCCTACTTGGCGCAAGCCCATAAGATAGGTTATGGTCGAAGCAGCAGCAGGCATGAGGGTCATATTCAGAGTAGCGGAACCTATTGCCAGACAGGCGGCATCCATACATTCAGTGGCGATCATAGTATTGCCGACACTCCGTATACGCAGGTATTTTACGTCGGCACCACCTTCAATAGCACCTTCATAAATATGCTGTGCCATCTGTGCGGTACTCTCCCACATGCTGTCATAAAGAATCACAACCTTTGGTTTTACCTTGCTGGCAGCCCAGAATTTATATTCTCCGATTATTCTGTCTACATAGCCGCGCCAGATTACACCATGGCTCGGAGCTATAATTTTAATATCAAGTTCGCTTGCAGCTTTGAGAGTATTCTCAACCTGTTTACCATAAGGCATAACAATATTTGCGTAATAAGTTTTCGCTTCTTCCATGACATGTTCAATGCTTACTTCATCATCAAAGCGTGCTGAAGAAGAATAATGCTGCCCAAAACCGTCCATAGAGAACAGCAGTTTATCCTCAGGAATATAGCTCATCAGTGAATCCGGCCAGTGAACCATCTTGGTCTCGAGGAAAGAGAGTGTACGTTTGCCCAGACTCAAAGTATCGCCGGTTTTAACAACCTGGAAATTCCACCCGGTGGTGTCATAGTAGCCGCTGAGGCTTTCAACCCCTTTTTCAGTGCAGACAACTGTGATTTTAGGGTTGAGTCTGACAACTTCAGGGATGGCGCCGGAGTGGTCTGGTTCTCCATGGTGGCAAATAAGGTAATCAATTTTGGTAACATCTGTCACTTCAGCAATATTGCTGATCAGATTAGTGGTATAAGGCGCTTTCACTCCATCAATAAGAGCGGTTTTGTCATCAAGTATCAGATATGAATTATAAGTTGCTCCACGAGTAGTATTATAACTGTGGAAATCCCGGACATTCCAGTCAACATAACCGACCCAGTATAGATTTTCAAGTACTTTTGTATGCATATATCTGCTCCTGTCTATTAAAGATAAAGTATTAAAATGTTTTCAGTTCTTCAGTATACGGTTTATAATGAGCCTAAAAAGATTAATTATATACTCATTATAAAGTGCATTCTAAATATTATAGTATCAATTGAGGGAGTTGTAAAATATAATATATGCTGATATAGCTTTTTTTTCCGGAGTCAGATATTATGGAATAAAAAACGCACAGCCATATTTTTATCAGGCTGTGCGGGTTTATCTGGAATTAAACTGTTTCTAGGGAGTCATTTTATCAAGAAGATCCTGAAGGTGAGAGATTTTCTTCTGGAGTTCCGGATTATCTTTATCTGTGACTGCTGCCTGCTTATAATGATTGAGCGCTTTCTGCAGTTCACTCTGCAGGGAACGTAAAATTTTCTGCCTCTCGTCTCCGGTAACTTCCCGGGCTTTTTTCAGCAGCTCCATTGCTTTGGCATAGGATTCATCCCCGGCTTTGACAAGATCATCGACAGTTCCGCTGCCGCTGACAGTCCCGCTGCTTTCTTCACCTGTAATTATTTCTGTAGCAATATCCTTTACAAGAAAAGCAATATCACTGCTGTCTTTGATAAGTTTATCCTTGGCCTGATTGGGATTCCAGTTTGAATCCTTCAAATCACTCAGGAACATTCCGCCGAGAATAAGCAGCAGAGTATAGAAACAGAATAACAGGCATCCTCCGCAGCCGCAGCCGCTACGTCTAGTATTTTCGGGCATGTTATGACCTTTCTATAATAATAATTATATTATTTCTATACAAAATACTTATGCTTTACTGCTCGCCAGATATGATTTGATGCAATTGGCAATAGTAAGCTGTGTCGTGCGCCGTTTTTCATCATCGCTTCGTAACAGTGTAATTCTGAATCCTTTGAGCGGAGTGTGGAAACCGGACAACGGAGTTACGCAGATGCCGGTAGAGCCCATAAGATAATAGACAAAGCGTTTGTCATTGCTTACTCCCTGTGACATCTCTTCGATAAGCTTCCGGGTTTTGTCGTTATGAATCGGCAGTGTCTGATTTTCGTTGAGGACATTATCATCAAATACGACACAGAAATAAAACGCTCCGCCTGGCATGCAGACATTGACGCCATCAACATCTTTAAAAATATTGTAAGCTTCTTCAGCACGTTCCTTAAACATTTTAGCGCGTTTTTTGAGATGTGCCGGGTATTTTTCGTTTCCTATTACCAGTGGCACCGAAAGCTGAGGAAGAGTGGTTGAGCATACTTCCATTCTCTTGGCATTGCCAAGAGCCTTGATATAATCAGAGAAATAAGCGCTCTTGTCACGGTTTAGCACTTCGATCCAGCCGCAACGCGCTCCCGGCCATGGGTATTCCTTGCTGATCCCACGCAGCACAATTGCTGGAACATCCTGAATCACCTCACTCAGATGGATAGTTTCTTCGAAACTGATATGAGCATATATTTCATCACAGATCATCATTAGACCGTATTCCTGAGCTATTGAGACAATCTCGGTGAGTTCATCTCTGGTATATACCATACCGGTAGGATTATCAGGGTTAACCAGGGCAATGCCCACTATCTGGTCATTATACTTTACCGACATTCTCAGTTCATCAAGATTTGGCCGCCAGTTATTTTTAGGATCCAGTGGAAAGGTGATATTGGTATATTTTCCACGTTTACTCTCATTTGATATATGTGTAGAGTAACTGGGACTGGGCATAATAACTCTGGCATCTTTGCGGATAAGATCATAGATTTTATCAACTGCATCGGCTATGCCGTTAACGAATATGATATCATTCGCGGTCACTTGCGCGCCGCCGCGTTTATTAACTTCGTTGGCAAGAAATTGGCGTGACTCAAGTACTCCGAAGCTGTGGCAATAGGCCCAGGCTCGATCCTGCTCGGTTAGTCCGCGTACAATATCTTTGATCCATGGTTCAACTTTTTCGCCCATCTCTATAGGATCGCCGATGTTTTCCCAGATTATTGTGACACCGGTGTCACGTATTCTGTATGCGTCTTCGACAATCTGTCTGATTTCATATTCGAGATGTGCTGCTCCTTCATGCACGATATCAGTCTTCATTTTTCAACTTCCTGTAATAAAAAAAACTAGTTTGCGCTTCGTTATATTAACAAGTGTACGAAGCGGATCAATCTCGCCCTGTAATAAATTGTATATTGTGAATTTACAGCAGTAGGATTCTTGCAGGGTATCTGATATTGTATTTATTTAATACTGAAATTTCAAGGAAGATGCAAAATTGACAGCATTTTTTTATTTGTTATAATTTTCAGCATCCAGAAAATACATTTTTGCTGATTTTATAAGAAAGAATTGTTTGCAGATTATGAATACAAAAGCATATAAGACGCTTTATAAGTCCGTAGGACTTCCAGAGTGGAGACTTATTGTCGGGGAGTAGCGGAAGCGGTTTCATCCGCGCCTGTTGACCAAACCGGTTTTTTATCCGTCACTAACTTATGACTATGCCTGTAAACTGGCCAAGGAGTGGAATGCGATAGATCATCTTTCGGAGTTTGTCGGGATTGTTGTCGGCTTTAATGTGCCGCCGGATTTTCTGAATAAATATGAGCAGCTTGTAACCGGAGAGTATGAAACCAAGGATTTATGGGTTACGGTTGCTGAACTGTATATGCTTAATCAAGTCATTGAGGGACGGATTACGGTGTATAAAGTATATCTCGGAGATGGTTATGCAGGGGAAAAATTCACGCCGCAGGAGCTGAATGACGAGGCATTTCTGATTTAGCGGGATAATCCTAGGGAACAGTCTGAGGGAGGACAGATGAATCTTAAGTTTTATAAAATGAAGCTGCATGTTAAAATATCAATACTCTTTGCGGTATTGATGCTGATTATATCTTCAATTCTGATTTATACCAGTTATATGCATCTGGCCAAAGTTATCCGGCATGTCAACAAAATCGCCTTTGATCGGATCCTTGATGATACGGCGTTCTGTCTGGAGACCGATTTTAGAAAAATTTCTTCAGAGATGGAGATATTGGCTAAAACTTCACTTACTGCAAATGATGATGAAGAGTGTGCGCCCGATAGACTGCTGCTGCTCAAGACCGCTCTTGATAACAATGAATGTGTAAATGCAGTATATGTTGGGTACAGTAATGGTGATCTCTTGCTTATCCGTCGTCTCAAAGTGCTTAGCGGTTATGAAAAATATACCCCTCCTGCAGATTCATATTATGTGGTAACCCGGGCAAAAAAGAATGCCGGAGCGGAGCTGACCTTTTATTCTAAAAGTTTTAACAGGCTGAAGACGGTCACGGATACAGCCTATACCTATGATGCAACCAGCAGAGTCTGGTATAAGCAGGCGGTAAAGGCGGCAGAGGTTATTGTCTCTCCACCCTATGTTTTTTATTCAACAAAAGCTATCGGCATTACTATGGCTATGAGTAATCCGGTATCTTTGAATGTTATCGGTTTTGACTATACGATGGATTCGCTTTTATCCATGATTACAAAATATTCTCTTTCTGATGAAACGAGGACTCTGCTTATCAACAGTTCCGGTCAGATCTTATCCGGGAACTATACGGAAAATCTTATTTCAGAGAGTGAGGGCGCATATGATATTGTGACGGTTAAGAATATCGTTGATCCGGTTATTAATGATTATGCGTCTACAGTCAATGAGAGTAATGATATTGCCTATATTTCAGATGGCGAGGAGTGGCGTGGTAAGAAGAAAAGTTTTTCACTGAAGGATGATGGTGAGGTATATACGGTGCTTACTGTTACACCCGAGCGTACCCTGATGGTGGAAGCATCAGAATATAAGCGGAATCTTATACTAGCCGGGGTGGGGGTGATTATTCTGATTCTCCCCCTGGTCTGGATTATTGCGGTTATTATCTCCAAACCTCTGATATATCTTTCCGAGCAGCTTGACCGGTTGAAGAATTTTGATTTCCGGAGTTCTTTTGATATTGAATCCTCGGTGGTAGAAATAGATAACCTGATAAAGTCCTCTAAAAGCATGATGGCAACAATCAAGAAATTTCAGATTATTGCTGAAACCATCACCAAGCAGAAGGAGTATGATCTGCTGCTGAATACGATTCTGCGGGAATCTACCTCTATCATCAACGGCAAGGGCGGAGCGGTGTATCTGTTCGCTGATTCTGATGAATTACTCGCTATTCAGGCATTGTATCTGTCGGAGAAGGATAAACGGGAGCAGGGTGATATCCTTGAACATATACGTGAGAACGGTGTTATTGAGCGCGGCTGTTTTGATAAATATCTGAAATCTGAAAATGAACTTTATATTGAAAATTCAGAGTCTGAATTTTCTGAAAAAGGCAGACTGATCTGGCCTGGGTATATTGAGGATTCAGATATTCTGCTTTCAATTATTCCCTTGCATGATAGTGACCGGCAGATGCTGGGGTATATTGTATTTGCACATGATAAATCTGTAAATGACAGTGAGGTTGAGAATAGTGAACTGGCTTTCATCAAGGCTTTATCTGGATTTGTCTCTGCCGCTATTGAAGGTCAGCTTTTGATTGAGAAACGCAAGGAGCTGTTGCAAAGCCTTATTATGCTGATTGCGGATGCTATTGATGCGAAATCGCCATATACGGGTAAACATTGTCAGCGGGTGCCGGTTATAACTAAAATGATAATGGATGAGGTCTGCCGTTCTGATCAGGGAGAGTTCGCCGATTATAATCTTAATTCTGATCAGTGGGAGGAGATCAGGATCGCCTCCTGGCTGCATGATTGCGGTAAGGTGATAACGCCTGTTGATATTGTTGATAAAGCGACAAAGCTGGAGTGTATTTATAATCGTATTCATGAGATAAGGATGCGCTTTGAGCTGATAAAATCTTATGCCGATATCGCGTATTGGCAGGGATTATATGAAGGGGGGGATAAAGCGGAGCTTGCGCGTATACGTGATGATACAAAAAAAGAGCTGGATGCGGAATTTGAGTTTGTTGCCGGTTGTAATATCGGCGGTGAATTTATGAGTGCGGAGGCCATAGAGCGTCTGGAAAAGATCTCCCGGCGGGTCTGGCAACGGACCCTTGACGATACGCTGGGACTGTCTGTGACGGAGTTGAAATTTTATCCGGGTAATGCTAAGATGCTGCCGGCAGAGGAGAGACTGCTGGCGGATAAGATTGAGCATATACATCCTAAGGCTGAAAAAGATTATGAAAAACGAAATGTATGGGGTTTTTCCATGCCTGAGCCGGATAATATAAGCAATAAAGGGGAGTTATATAATCTCTGTATCAGGCGGGGAACTCTGACTGATGAGGACAGATATATTATAAATGCGCATATGATCCATACCATCAAGATCTTATCTAAGTTGCCATTCCCGAAGAATATGCAGAATATTGTCGAAATAGCCGGCAGTCATCATGAGAAAATTGACGGTGGAGGATACCCGCGAAATATTCCGGCCCGTGATTTGCCTATTCCGGCACGGGCAATGGCGATTGCAGATATTTTTGAGGCATTGACAGCGAGTGACAGACCGTATAAAAAGAATAAAACTCTCGGTGAAACCTTGAAAATTATGAAGTATATGGTTGAGGACGGACACATAGACCGTGAACTTTTTGAACTATTTGTGCGTTCCGGGAAAGCTGAGGAGTATGCCCGTAAATATCTGCTAAAAGAGCAGCAAGACCTAGTAAATATTGATGAATTGCTGGAATAAAATATGCTACTTGCAGGTGTAAATATACAATAACGTATTGACTTTTTTCAAATTATACATACATTTACCCCCGGACTGTATGGTATAGCCCATTATTTATTGATTAGGAGAAAAAAGTGTCAAAGAATGTTGCTGTAGTAGGCGTTACTGGTGTCGTGGGGCAGGAGATGCTCCGCTGTCTTGACGAGAGAAACTTTCCGGTGGGAGAACTTAGAGTTATGGCTTCTAGCCGCTCTGCCGGTAAAAAAACGAAATTTAAAGGCGAAGAACTCACCATTATTGAAGCTACTACCGATGCATTTGATGGCATTGATATAGCATTGATGGCGGTTGAGTCGGATCAGAGTAAGGAATTTTCACCGGCTGCAGTCAAAGCCGGAGCACTGGTGGTGGATAATTCATCAGCGTTCCGTATGGATCCTGAATGTCCGCTGGTGGTCCCGGAGGTTAATCCGGAAGCTGCAAAGAATGCTCCAAAAGGTATTATTGCCAATCCGAACTGTTCAACAATTATTATGAATGTTCCGGTATTCCCTCTGCACAAGGTCAATCCGGTAAAGCGAATAGTAGTATCGACCTATCAGGCTGCTTCCGGAGCCGGACGTCCGGCTATGGATGAGCTTGAAGCTACAACCAAAGCCTGGGCCAATGGCGAGAAGATTGAACCAAAGGTCTTTCCATACCAGCTGGCGATGAATCTTTTCTCTCATAATTCACCTATCGGTCCGAATGGGTATAATCAGGAAGAGATGAAGATGGTCAATGAAACCAGGAAGATCTTCGGTTGTAATGAGATAATGGTTGGTGTCACCTGCGTGCGGGTACCGGTAATGCGGGCGCATTGCGAATCTATAAATCTCGAATTTGAAAATCCTATCACAGAAGAAGAGGTCTTCGAAATTCTTAAGAAAGCTCCGGGAGTTAAAATTCTGGATGACCGTGTGGCTAACCGTTCACCTCAGCCTATTGATGCTACCGGTCAGGGTGATATTATTGTCGGTCGTATCAGAAGCGATATTTCACAGCCAAATGGTAATGGTATTGAAATGTTTGTTTCCGGTGATCAGATTCTTAAAGGTGCGGCTCTCAATGCGGTGCAGGTTGCAGAGCTTCTGATCTGATACTTTGATTTTATATTTTTAAGTATTGTGTTATAAAACTGCAGAAGAACAGATTATTGTTCTTCTGCAGTTTTAATTGGTAGAAGCTGTCATCTTAGGTCTGTTTATTACAGAAAGCAGGGGATTATTAATTATGTTTTTCAAACCAGATGTAGGTATTTTCAAGATGGTCGATATTGACGGAAAGCTGATGATAGTCATCCCAATCCTCCAGTGAGATTATCTGCGGCTGGAAATTATATTTACGTTCCAGAATTATATTATTGTTTTCCTGAGTGAAGGATAGTGAATAATAACCAAATTTTGACCTGATTACCTGATCTTCGGGGAGACCTTTTATGACTGCGTCTTCAGGAAGAATATATGTATAACGGTCATGACCACAGACAAAATTTGAAAGGTGATATGGGGTCTTGCGGTTATTGGCATTGTGCTTTGGCAGGAGTTCAATTTTCGGGAGAGCCAGATTTATGCCGAACTGGCCACTGGTATTTTCTCTGAGAAAATCCGGCACAGTGGCATTATAAGTTACAATGAAACTTGAACCCGGAGTTGTGAGATCAGGCAGTTCAAATTCTGATACTGTTATACTGAGCAGAGATTTCGAAAGTATATTTTCCAGCTGCCCCAGTCGAAGTTCTTGGCTGAGGTCTATCATATTTTCTTTGAATTCCCAGCCGCGGGTACCGGAGTATTTGATGCTGCCCTGCAGTGTGGTTGTACTATCAGAAAAATGATATTCACGTCTGCGTTCGATGGTATACAGACTTTCAGGTGCTGCCGGTATGGTAACAAATTCGCATTTTCTCAGTCCGAGTATAAAACCGGTTCCGCTACAGAAATCTTCACCAATCTCACCAGCCTTAGCGTAGCGTGCACGGGGATCAAGCCAGAGATCAGTGCCGTTTTCAGTGCGGCAGAGTATGAGGTAATCCATGAAGTTATTATCAGACGGCAGCTTCCAGATTGGATCATAAATAATATTTTCCGGCGGTCTGACGGCGACAAGATCTGCAGCTATTTCCGCGCTGTGTAACATTGCCAGAAGCAGGTTTCTTTTATTTCCGGATTTCTGCAGGAAGATATGTCCGGCGGGAGCCCGTGAACTTGAAGGGGTGATCTCGCGGTTGACATAATTATAGATAGCGGCAATTTTTTCTCTGGCGGTTTTGCAGTCTGCGGTCAATTCCCGGACTTTATCCTGAATTGCTATTGTCGGGATGGTCTTACCGAGATAAGAGGTTATCATACTGCTGTGCACGTCATTCCAGCTCTGTCTGGAGGCGACTGCCACATAAGGCAGGGTTGAACTGATTGCCGGGCTACCTTCTTCATGAATGGCCTCAGGCATATTCTTACCGGTCCAGATAAAATATCTGGTGCCGTCTTCATCTTCACTGGTGGTGAATTCTATATTATTATCGAGATTGCGCGTAGCATAGGCGAAGTCTACACCCTTAGGAACTCTGACGACATACTGTGAGAAAAGAAATGATTCCTGGCTGTTGGGACTGCGAAAGTACCATTTAGGGAAGCGGAGTTTGCGGTCAGGAGGGGTTGGCAGTTCATTGAGGTAGCTGTGTTCGATTATTGCTCCCGGAGCAACAGCGGGCATGGTTATTTTTTTAGTACCTTTAAGAATAACCGGTTCCAGAGAACGGTTTTTTTCCGGGATTATGGTTCGCGCCTGCAGCAGCTCACCATAGGTGTCTACTATTGCAGCTTTATTCACTCCGCTGTCAGTAAGAACGGCCTGAAGTTCGTGGGTGTAGTTGGAATAGCCACCGGAGTTTTCAATGGTAAGTACTGTTTGATCGATAAGTCTGGCGGTGCTGCCGAAGTACTCGGTATGGGTGGTGATGAATTTTTCAATGGTATCCTGGGTGTTGATAGCGAATTTCTGCCAAAAGCTGTAGCTTTTACCTTCAAGACCGGCAAGCAGCCGGCGTAATGAAAAATTACCGGTATCAGATTTCAGGCTTTCGCTATATTTTTGTATTGCAGCGTCAAGATTTTTGGCTGTAAATAGCACGTCTCCCTGGATGCGCAGTATCCCGGGATCGTTACCTACCGCCTGCAGGCAGTCTTTTAACGTCTCTTCCGCCTGAGTATATTTTCCGGTTCGCGAGAGCATCTCGGCTTTGAGCATAATCATATCGAGCCGCTGCTGGTAATATGAGGGAGTCTGATTCAGCAGTTCCAGAGCTTTGTTGTAATTACCGGAAGCGAAGTATGATCTGATACAGTCGGAAGCGATTATAATATTGCCGCGGTTTTTTTCGCAGGCTCTTTCAAGAATTGCCGCCGCTTTGCTGATCTGTCCGGTCTGATTGGCGTATATGCTTTTAAGCAGCAGGGAGAGGTAACTGTCCGGGTAAATCTTATCCAGTTCGTTTAACCAGGTGGCGGATTCTGCATTCCAGTTATTCTCCAGTGCGATGCGAATTCTGGCTCCGTGAGCCATGATCGCCTGCGGATTCAGAGATAATGCCTGTTTATAATAGGAACAGGCTTTATCAAAATGTTTGTTCTGGCGTTCGTGATCACCAAGAATAAGCAGTGCTCCTACAGCCTTGGGATTCAGTTCCAGTGCTTTCAGCGCTTCACGCTGAATTATCGAGGTCTGCAATGGACCGGGAAGAACTGATATTGCCTGTCCGGCGCAGGCGGCATAGTAGATATGCAGAACCGGGTTATCCGGTTCGGAACTGATGGCTTGCTGCCAGAGCGAAAGCGCCTGGTCATATTCATGATTATACTGGCAGATGAGGGCTTTTTCTGCAGTTGTAAAGTCTGAAGTGGGAGGTTGCAGGCGTTGCCAGAGATTTTTACCGAATTCATTATTTCCGTGCAGCGCTGTCAGATCGTAGCTGATATTTTTTAGAGGGTTTAAATCCGGACCAAGCAGACGGAAAATTTCACTGCCGTGAGTCTGAGCCGAGTAAACTTTGAGCAGCAGGCGGTGCCAGCCGGCAGCGAGTTTTTCCGGGCTGTTGAAACGTATGGTATTTCCCAGTTCTTCCTGCATCGGGTCGGCGGTTCCGGATTCTCTGCCGTCAATCCAGAAGGTGCATGCTCCTGGGCCGGTTTTTTCAAGAATTACGGTGGTTGGTTCTGCAAGTTTGAACTGGGTATAAAGGTAGAGCACTCCTCTTTGCGGTGATACCCACTGATAAGGCTGGAAATTGTTGAGGCAGATATTCTCGCCCAGAAGTCTCCAGGTGACATCCTTGCCAAGGCCGTGCATGAAAATAGAGAAATCAATACTTACTTCAGGTGGAAAGCTCTGGTAGAACGAAGCTTGATCGTATTCACCGAAGGAACCGGCAATGCGCCATGACGGGATAATTCCCCGTTCACGCCGGAGCTCGGTTGCCTGATATTCCTGTCCATCCGAGGTTTCAATCATTGCCAGCATCTGTACTGCCAGATCGCGGGAGAGAGGAGGAAGATCCTTGTCGGCAAGGAGTTTGCCGAGTATATCTTTACCGAGGTCATTGCTGCTTAAAAATTGTTTATTGATATCCTTTGCCAACAGCAGCGGCAGGTAGGAATTTTTCGGATCGGAGGTGGCAAGCTGCAGATTATTCAGGAAGAAGTTCTGATAGTCTCCTGAGAGCAGAAATTCTTCTGACGGGGTGGTGCTCTCGGTGTCTGCGTAGGCACTGCCGGTGAAAAGTACGAGAATAAAAAGTAAGAGTAAGTTTCTTGATAGCAGTCTCTGCATGGTATTAGCTCTCTTTATCCAGTAAAAAAGATTATTGTATAATTCCACCGGCAACTATGGTCGCATCAAAATTATAAAGTACCAGATGTTGCCCTGGTGTAGGGGCAAAAAGTTCCTTTTTGAAGGTCACGGTAATCTCCGGCGCAGAATACTCGTCGATAATGCAGTCAATCAGTTCACCGCTGGAGCGGATCTTTCCCTGCAGTCCGGCGGCTTGCTTGAGCAGTCCCGGCTGGTGTACGGTAATCAGTTCTGCGGTTACCTGGTTTTTATAGGCATCCCTGCGGGTTCCGACCATAACCTGATTTTTATCGGGGATGATTCTGAGTGCGTAGCTGGGTTCCGGCCCGAAGGACATTCCGAGTTTGCGCTGTCCGACCGTATAATGGCTGATGCCATTATGTCTGCCGACAACATTGAATTCAGTGTCGATAAAATCTCCCGCTCTGTCTCCAGTAATATCACTCAGTGCATTGCGGTAATCGCCTCCACCGGCAAAACAGAGATCCATGCTCTCGGATTTTTCAGCGACTGTAAGTCCTGCTGCTCTGGCAAGTTCTCTGGTTTCATCCTTACTGAGTTCACCCAGCGGCAGATAGAAGTGTTTGAGGCGTTCCGGTTGGATACCGTAGATAAAATAACTCTGATCCTTGTTCAGATCGGAACCTCTGGCGATGCAGGTTCTGCCTTCTTCCCTAATTATCCTGGCATAATGCCCGGTAGCAACATTTTTTATTCCTAGTTCTGATTCAATAACATCCCATACCGCTTCAAACTTGAGTTTGCGGTTGCAGTCACAGCAGGGATTGGGTGTACGCCCCTGCCGGTATTCGCTTTCAAAATGACTGATAACTTCCCGTTGAAAGATTTGTGTAAGATCAATCCGGTAAAGTGGAATATTCAGTCTCTCGGCTACCTCTTCAACTCCGCTGCAGTCAACTACCGAGCCGCCGCCACAAGCCAGCGGGATCCGCATATTGACACCTGTGACCTCCCAGCCATCCTGCTGGAGTTTGAGCGCGGTGACACTGCTGTCAACGCCTCCGCTCATTAGAACGGCGATTCTTCTGCTGGCTGCTGCCGGGGTCGCGGCAGGAATACCGGTTACAAGCTTCAGTTCAGGACTCTTCATAAATCTCCTTCATACCGGTGAAGAGCTTATCCTCTGTGCTCAGAGTGGTAAAGTAGTCCCGTTCGTTATCGGTCATTTCTGTTATAATATTACTGGCGGCAGATTTGTCACCGCTGTAGAAGGCCAGAGCCGCGTCGTAGGCTTTCAGGGCAATATCCGGGACGGCATGTTTCGGCCCGATCTGATACATCGGCGACCAGCGGTGAGGGCGCTGATTCTTTCTGACACGTTCGGCATCAAGTTCTTTCCAGTCAGCGGAGGCTTTTGCGGCATACTCAAGGTCATTACTGGTGAGCCCGATACGCAGCTGCTGTTCTCTATAACCTTCATAGGCGGGTTCAAGTTTTATCGCCCAGGCGATGGCGGCTTTTGCCGCCTCTATGTCACCGCTATGGAGGCAGGATTCAGCGAGTTCGGCGAAGCCTTCGCTGTCTTCCGGCTCTAGTTCGGTATAAAGCTTGAAGTATGAGACAGCTTCGCTGAAATCTTCCGCTATGGCATTGATACGGGCTATTTTGTATATCAGTTTACTGTTGCGCTCGTTACCGTTATTTAACTCACCCAGATATTTCTTGAGCTGCCGGGTGCGGAACTCTGCGTCCTCTGCGAGCTGATAATATTCATCAGTCTCTTTCAGGCTGCTTCTCCAGATTGTAGTTATAATTTTTATGCCTATCAGCAGAGCGATAATAGTTATTATAATTGCTAGATCCATGGGTTTTTATTTTTCTTCCTAATAAGGGTATAAATTATTCGGTTTTGGAGCATTCTACAGTTGCGGCTACCAGTTCCGCTAGTGTGGCCTGCTGTGCCTGGGCACTGAGAGGAAGGCTGAGTTCCTCCATGGTGGTGCTGGTTATCGGACCGATACTGACAAATTTTGGCGGTAGCTCGCGGGAGATAATGTTTTTAAGATTTTCACCGCTCATTTCACAGAAATTCCGTACGGTTGCCGAAGAGCCGAAGGTTACAATATCATAGAGCCCGTTTTCAAGTATCTCACGATTTTCCGGAGACAATGGAGCTTTGCCAATCCGGTAGGCGATTATATCATCTACCTCACAGCCAAGTTCAGCAAGTTTTTCTCTGAGCATGGCGCGGGCGTTAGAGGCTCTGAACATGATTATCTTTCTGCCGGCAATATCCCGCGTTTTAAGTTCTTCAAGCAGCGCTTCGCCGGTAAATTCTTCCGGCACGAGATCGGCGCGGATACCATTATTTCCGAGTGCATCTCTGGTGGCTGAACCGATGGCGGCTATCTCTTTACCGACAAAAATCCGGGAATCGAGATTGAGCTGTCTTATACGTTTGAATACCTGCTCTACCCCGTTTACACTGGTAAATACCACCCATTCGTGTTTGTTTGCAACGAGCAGTCCGATACCTCGAGTCAATTCATCGCAGTCACTGAGCAGGCTGGAGAGATCGGGAAAATCAAGATTTACCGGTTTGTCCTGTATCATTGACAGCAGTGTCGGATTGGTCTCGCGCATATAGGCAATCTTGATCAGTCCGTTGCTGATGTTCTCTTCGGTCGCCTGCCCGGCGTGATACTCTACAGGGATAAGCTTGATTGCGGGTATTTCAATAACGTCCGCACCTTCAGCTGCCAGCAGTCGGGTAAGAGTGCTCGCCTGTTCACGAGTGCGGGTGACCAGAACCTTCTTGCCCAGCAGCGGTTTTTTTTCGAACCAGTCTATCTGCTCTTTGAGATCTACAACTTTACCGATAATTATCATTGAAGGGGCGCTGATGCCTGCCAGGGTGATTTTTTCGGCGATATTACTCAAATTACCGGTAACGGTTCGCTGTCTGCTGCTGGTTCCGCGGTGAATTACCGCTACAGGTTCGGTCTTATCCCGGCCGCCGGTGATAAGCTTACTGCAGATCGCAGCAATATTTTTGATACCCATATAGATGCAGATAGTGCCGCCGGCCTGTGCCAGTGCCTGCCAGTCAGTCTGGGTCACATTTTTATCGGGAGTCTCATGACCGGTTACAAAGGTTACCATAGTGGAAACTGCTCGGTGCGTTACCGGAATTCCGGCATAGGCGGCAGCTGCGATTCCTGAGGTTACCCCGGGGATTATCTCAAAATCCAGTCCGGCTTGGGCCAGTGCGATAGCTTCCTCTCCGCCCCGGCCGAAGACAAAGGGATCTCCACCTTTCAGACGAGCGACAATCTCCCCCTGGGAGACAGATTCAACGATAAGACTGGTAATCTCTTCCTGCGGCATTACATGGTTACCCGCTGATTTTCCAACATAGATAATTTTACTGTCGGCAGGAACCAGATCCAGTAGTTCCTTTGAAGCGAGATAGTCATAATAGACAACTGTGGCTTGCTGCAGACATTCAGCGGCCTTGAGGGTAAGCAGCCCCGGATCGCCGGGTCCGCCGCCGATAAGGTAGCAGATACCTCCAGGTTTGTTATGGGTTATATTTGTTTTCATCATTCTATATAGGGTATGATATTTTAGACTGTAAATCAAGTCGTAAGCTATTGATAAATAAAGAATACTATGGTATAAATTTATTTGCACAAAAACAGCTGAAATTTGCAAAATAGTAAGATTTAGAAAGAAGCGGTTATTATGATTGATGATCTGAAGAGCAGTTCTGAATTATTTGAAATTGCCGAACGTCTGATGCCCGGCGGAGTAAATTCCCCTGTGCGCGCATTCGGAGCAGTAGGTGGTGAACCGGTTTATATTGATTACGGCAGAGGATCAAAGCTTTATTCCTGTGAAGGCAGGGAATATATCGATTACATGATGAGTTGGGGGCCGCTTATTCTTGGGCATGCGAATATGGCGCTAACCAGTGCCATCACTGAAGCTGCAGTGAAGGGGAGCAGTTTCGGAGCGAATCATAAAGCAGAAGTGCAGCTGGCGGAGCTTATAACCGAGTGTATGCCGTCAATAGAGATGCTGCGGCTGGTAAATTCCGGAACCGAGGCGACAATGTCGGCGCTGCGGCTGTCCCGGGCGGTAACCGGCAGAGACAAGGTAATCAAATTTCGAGGCTGTTATCATGGTCATTCTGATGCTTTTCTGATAAGCGCCGGCAGCGGGGCGCTGACGCACGGCACACCTTCGAGCCCGGGAGTAACTCACGGAGCGGCGGCGGATACACTCTTAGCTGAATACAATGATCTGACGAGCGTGCAGGAATGTTTCAGCCTGAATCAGAATGAGGTGGCGGCAGTTATCGTTGAACCGGTGGCCGGCAATATGGGCGTTATACCGCCGGCAGAGGGTTTTCTGCAGGGTCTGCGCGCGGAGTGCGACCGCAATGGCGCACTTCTGATCTTTGATGAAGTTATAACCGGGTTCAGGCTCGGATTGGGAGGAGCTGCCGAGTACTATGGAGTAACTCCAGATCTCACAACTCTTGGTAAAATTATCGGTGGTGGTTTGCCGGTAGGGGCTTATGGCGGGAAAAAGGAATTTCTTTCGCAAATAAGTCCGTGCGGCGGGGTTTATCAGGCGGGTACGCTTTCTGGTAATCCTCTGGCCTGTGCCGCCGGGATTAAAATGCTGGAGTTGCTTATTGAGCAGAAGCCATATCGGCGACTGGCCAATATGTGTGAGGCTCTGACCTCGGTTATGGAGGATAATATCGCAGCCAGCGGGGTCAAGGCCTGTATAAACCGGGTAGGCAGCGCCTTTACCGTATTTTTCGGGGTAGATGCCGTGACGGGATATGCCGAGGCGATGTCTGCGGATACCGCGATGTTCGGGGCCTATTTCAGAGGAATGCTGGAACGGGGTATTTATCTGCCTCCGGCACAGTATGAGGCGAATTTTATATCAACTGTGCATACGGTTGAGGATTTTGAGCAGACCCTGGTGGCGCAGCAGGAAGTACTGGCGACACTTGGCGCTGACGCCTGATTAAATATTTATGAAATAAGGTAAAATCATAGGAAAAAATGTCTATATAGTTATAATTATACTGGGTTTGAAACAGATGAAAGGAATGGTAATGAGTGAGATTTATCTCGGTAGAATTGTTGCAGTAGGGATGACAGAGGCGGGAAAACTCGCGGCTATGTATAGAGTGTCTTCCAGAAGCTTTCCAAATCGTAGAGCGCAGGTCAAGGAAGATTATGTGAGTATTGTGCCTAAAGAGGGTTTTGAAGGGGATATTTTCAAGAACCCATATATTGCCTATAACTGTGCAGCTGTGGTTGGTAATATCGCGGTGGTTAGTAATGGCAGTCAGACAGATCCTATTGTTGAAAAGCTCCGTAGCGGGATGAATATTCGTGATTCACTCATTTATTCACTGGCGGTTATGGATTATGAAAAGGATGACTATAATACACCCCGTATTGTGGCGGTTGTGGAGAAGGGAAGTGCTAAAGGCTGGCTGGGGATTATCCGTAAAGATGGTATTGATGTCAGAGAATTTACACTTGAACCGGGAACATGCCTGTATGTTTCCACTTATGAGCGGAATGTTCCAAACAGGCATAATCTGAGTGATTTTACAGCTGCAAATGCGGTACAGGCATGTGATTTTGTAATGGGAGAATGTGAGTTCGCCAATTTCACCAATCCGGTTACTGCGGTATGTATTGTTGAAGGTGATGCCGGTTTTGAACTTGCAACCAAGGATAAGTAGATTTCAGAGTAATGTAATGACTTTTACGGAATTTCAGGGTGTTTGCCACATTTGGCATTATATTCGATGGTTAAAGGGAGATATATAGTAACATGGCAGAAAAGAAGGTCGGTATTATTATGGGCAGTGACTCGGATCTGCCCAAACTTGAGGGTGCGGTCAAGACTCTCAAGGAGTTTGGGATTGAATTTGAGGTCAAGGTTGCGAGTGCACACCGTACGCCGGAGGTGGTGATGGAGTGGACGGCAACAGCAGCTGAGCGGGGGATAGAGGTGATTATCGCTGCCGCCGGTGGAGCGGCTCACCTTGCCGGAGTAATTGCCGGGCATACTATTTTGCCGGTAATTGGAGTTCCGATTGGCGGAACAGCGCTTATGGGGCTGGACAGTCTGCTCTCGATGGTACAGATGCCTGCCGGGATTCCGGTTGCTACTGTGGCTGTAGGCAGTTCCGGCGGAACCAATGCTGCGCTGCTGGCACTGCAGATAATGGCGCTAAAGCATGATGATATCAGGGAAAAACTGCTTCAGCACCGGGTTGAGATGAAGAAGAAAGTAGCACAAAAGGATGAAGCTCTGCAGAAAAAGATTGCTGAGATGTAATTTATCAATATAATAGGTCAACTTAAAATATTTGAGTTCCGTATCCATTGCAAGTATAGACACAACTAATTTCTACTGTCATTTCTCTCTCTCTCATAAAGATGGTAAAACTAAGTAGTGTTTATGCCTGCGGATATGGAGCTCTTTTTTTTTGTCTGTACCTGAGGTTGAAATTTCCTGAGTGAATTTTTTTTGGGTGTGATTAGAGACGGTTATGTCTATTGATCTTGTGTTGAATATCATAGTTAGCGGTAATTCTCAGGTTATTCAAGATAAAAGTAATAGGGAAGTATGGTCTGCCGGGTGCAAAACAGCTTTAGTATCATATTAAATAATAAGTGGGAAATAATTCTGAGTATGGATGAGAAAATACGTGATAAATATCAGGAGCTGGCAGCAGAGATAACCAGGCATAATCAGCTCTATTATAATCAGGCTGAACCTGAAATTTCTGACCGTGAATATGATGAGCTGATGTCTGAGCTGCAGGGACTGGAGAAGGATTATCCCGAGCTTATACACGCTGATTCTCCGACGCAGCAGGTTGGAGCGGCAGTCGCTCAGGATGTGCAGAAGCTGCTGGTGACACATAATCCCAAGATGATGAGTATTTCCAATTGTTATGATGATGAAGGTATTCAGAAATTTACCCGCCGCTGTGAATCACTGGCTGCAGCGGAGCTGGAATATATGACAGAGATGAAGATCGATGGCTTGGCAATATCGCTGTTGTATGAGAACGGAAAACTTGTTCGTGGTGCAACCAGAGGCAATGGCTTTGTCGGCGAGGATGTTACCGCGATTTTAAAGTATGTGAATTTGCCAAAACAACTCCGGATTTCTTCTGCAGACTCCGCCGCTGGCGGGCTGTTTGCCGGGATGGACGCTGATTTGACGGTTCCGGAGCGGCTGGAGGTGCGGGGTGAGGTTTATATGCCGCGCTGTGCATTTGAGAAGATCGTGAGTATGCAGGAGGAACGCGGCGATGAGCGGATTTTTGCCAATCCCCGTAATGCTGCAGCCGGGGCATTAAAGACCAAGATCTTAAGCAGCAGGGAACTGGAAAAAAAGAGCCCGGCAGAACAGCAGCGGTATAAAGAAAAACTGGAGCAGATTAAAATATCAGAACTAAGTCTTTGGGCATATTCAGTGCCTGCCCCTGAGGTATTGAAAGCCGAAACCCAGGAAGAGGCGTTGTCAAAGCTTGCTGAACTGGGGCTCCCGGTAAATCCGCTGCGAAAAATATGTAAGAGCTACGCAGAAATTTCAGTACGGAAAGAGGAACTTGATGTTATTCGTCATACTCTGGCGTATGATACCGATGGCGTTGTGATCAAAGTAAACAGTATTGCAATGCAGCAGAAACTTGGTGAAGATGCTAAGAGTCCTAATTGGGCGGTAGCCTTTAAGTTTGAGCCTGACCGTGAAGAGACAGTGGTTCGCGATATCCGGGTGCAAGTAGGGAAATTCGGTACTCTTACACCCGTAGCCGATCTCGATCCGGTATTTGTCTCCGGCTCTACTGTCTCGCATGCTACCCTGCATAATCTGGATAATATCCGTCAGAAGGATATCAGAATAGGTGACAGGGTGCTGGTTGAGAAAGCGGGAGAAATTATACCGCAGATAGTTAAAAGTCTGCATGAGCTGCGTATCGGCTCGGAGATGGAATTTATTATGCCTGATAATTGCCCGGTATGTGGCAGTAAGGTGGCGCAGGCGGAAGGGAAGGTAGCATATTACTGCGAAAATCTTTCCTGTCCGGCTCAGCTTAGAGCGCGTCTGCTGCACTTTGTTTCACGGGAGGCGATGGATATCGAAGGTTTTGGTCCGGCGGTTATAGATGCTTTGATTGAACGGGATAAACTTCATAATGTCGCGGATCTTTATCATTTGAGTTTTGATGATTTACGTGAACTGTGGGAGGATACTGAAAGAAAGAGACTGATTGAGTCGCTGGTTAAGAAGGGAGGAGAGTATACTCCGGTGGAACTTGAGCAGCAAGAGCTGCTGACTCTGCGGGAATACTGGAATCGTGAATTATTGCTTGCAGGACGTAAGGAGTATGTTCCCCCAGAATATAAGAATGCCGAGAATATGCTTGCGGCCTTGGAGGAATCCAAAGGGCGGGGTTTGGAAAAGCTGCTTGCCGCACTAGCTATTGAGCAGCTTGGGGCTACTGCTGCACGAATAATAGCCGGTCATTTTAAGACTTTGGACCGGTTATACTTCGCTACAGTCGAGGAAATCTCGAGTCTGAGTGCTGGTGAGACCTTCTCGTATCGTACTCTCGGGAAGAAATCAGCAAAATTGTTATATCAGATTTTAAGAACACCAGCGGCAGCTGAAAAATTGCTGAAATCGGGACAGACGCTGGCGCGAAAACTTGAGAATCTCGGGATATCGGGGTTTGGTGAGAAGAAACGGGAAGCTGTAGTTGAGGCTTTTGGCAACGCCCCGGAAAGACTGCTGGCAGCAACCGAGGCGGAGATTGCCGGCGTCGAGCTTGGAACTTCGGATGTAAAACGAACTCTTGGTGATGTGGTTGCGAAGTCACTGGTCGGGTTTCTGCATAATGAACGGAATCGGGAAATTCTTGAGCAGCTGAGAACTTATGGAGTGAATACCGGCAGTAGTACGGATTCAGAAAAGAGTGTTACCGGGGTTGCCGGTAAAATTTTTGTTTTGACCGGCACTCTGCCGAATATGGGGCGGAGTGAGGCTAAAGCGCTGATCGAAAGTGCCGGCGGCAGGATTGGTTCCGCGGTATCCAGAGGTACAGATTATCTGGTGGCCGGGGAAAAGGCTGGATCTAAACTGAGTAAAGCGGAGAGTCTGGATATAACTATTATCAGTGAGGCCGAACTGCTGGAATTATGTAAGCAAAACCGCTGACCTTCAGATGAGCTGCTGGCTTTTCCTGATAAATTTTCAGTGAATAAGTCTGTTGCTTAAACCGGCCGGAAGTGCGTGGATAAAAGTTAACAGTTCTTATGAAAAGTGTTAATCGCATTTATAAAGTATTTTACTAGGATATAAATTTATTTAAAGCTTCTGGTTCAAAGTATTGCGCCGGATAAGGGGATATTATGTATAAGCAGTAATTTTCAGAGTAGTTCTGCAAATAAGGATGAAGTGGTCGTGCAAATGTCATTTATCACAACAAATATTATTAGTAGAAATGCCGGCAGTTGTTTTTTATATATACTGCTGTTTTTGACTATTAACAGTGTTTTGGCAGTTGATGATGCGAATCCTGCTGTTATTGCGGAACATGATAGAAATATTCTGGTTATAGATTCATTGAATTATGGTGAAGATGCAGTAGAAGGTAATGTGGGTCAATTACTTGAAGAGCTTAAATTCAATAATAAGGGTTTGAGTTTTTTCGGGTTTCATATCGATACGGTTGCAGAAGATAAAGTTGCGGAACAGGTCAAAAGGTTAAAAACTTTTTTACAGCGGTTTTCCAATATATATTTTGATGCGATAATAATAAAAGGTGATAGCGCGCTGCAGGCGGTCTATAGTCTGCCAGAGCAATATTTTTCCAGTGTACCGCTGGTGTATTACGATGTCAGTGAGGTTAAAAGTGGCGGTTATGCTAATTCAACCGGAATTATAAATGAAAATCTGATTTTAGAGAATATCGGTTTTATAAAAGATTTTTTTCCGGATATTGAACATATTGCGGTGATTACCGATAATTCTTTTCATGGCCGTTTGCAGCATAATAAAATAAAAGAAGTGTTAAACAGTGATATTCGGGCTTCGGCAATTTATGTGAACGGCAGTACACTGGATGAACAAGAGATACTGGCGGTTCTTAATACTCTTCCCCCACGCACGGGAATCTTTATGGATTCCTATACTCTGGGTACTACCGGCCGGTATTCGGCAGATTTTTTACAGACAATTCTAAATAATTCAAAATTTCCGGTATTTTCAGACAAAGAAAAAATAATAAAAGCCGGAGCCTTTGGCGGTGTAGTACAGGATCTGCATGAGGTTACGCAGGTAATTGCCAAACTGATAATTCCTGACATCCTCCGTTATCCCGAGCAGGTTCAGAATATGAAGGTTGAACTTTCAAGTAAGAAGTCGCTGGTAAATTGGCGCACACTTCAGCGTTATGCCGGAAGGTATCAGAGTACGAATAGAAAAATTATATTTTATGGCAAGCCCGATAATATAATAGATCTCAACAATATTGCCGGATCAGGACTGGATATTCGCTTCAAGTCTAAGAAACCGCTGATCTGGCAGAATGCGCACGGTAATATTCAGGGTGCTTTTGCAGATATCTGGCGCTTGTGGTCGCAGCAGACAGGTATTCGAATAAATTTCAAATCCAGCGGGAAAGGTGTTGTCAATAACTTTAATTCTGATAATGCCATTAAAGTAGCCGCCGCTGAAAGTATGATTCTACCTGAAAATGGTGATAATGAGAGCGTAATATTTGAGCCTTTGATGCTGACTGCTGCCTCAATTTTTCAGAGAAGCGAGACCGCTTTGAAAAAAAACTGGAACGGGTATCGAAACAGTCGCGTTGCAATTGAAAGTAATGACTCATTTAAAAAATTTATTACGGCAAAAATCCCAAATGTAACTCTGGTGTTATATCCGGATTGTGAATCACTTTTAGAGGATATCGGAACCGGTAAGTTTGATGCTTTCTTTATGGAAGATATTATTGCTGAGACATTTTTACAGGAAAAAGGGTATGAGCAGCAAATAGTAAAAAACACATTCTGTACCAGTAGAGTTACAATCGCTCCCGTCCTTCTGGATAAAAGGAAATCAGTACTGGATTCTGGAGTAATTCAGCGTATCAGGCATGGTTTCACGCAGATTTCATTTGCTGCTGAGTCAGGGATTATCCGCAGTTATAATAAAGTGGAAGCTATATTATATCCGGTATTTTCGGAAAAAGAACGGCAATGGCTCACTAAAAACCGGATTGTCACTATCGGCTGCGCCGGAGAAACACGTACGCTGCAGAGCCGGGATGGTGATACGGTAGTTGGTATTATTCCGGATATTTTAAGAATAATTTTCAGCAAGGTGGGGATTGAGTGTAAATTTATTCCCCTGACAGTAAAAAGTTCTGAATTTGATACTCTTATTGCCGGTAATATTGATATTTTGAGTTATTCTGATAGTCAGGATAACTTTGGAATGCTGTATAGTGCGCCGTATCTTAGAGAGCCTGTAGCCGTTGTAACCCGCAGTCAGCAGTATATGCTTGGGGATGGGAAGAGCATTATCGCTGTTCCCGGTAATTATTCGCGTTATTATTATTTTTTAAAAAGAAAATACAAAAATCAGACAATACTGCTGGTGTCCTCTCCTGAGGCTGCAATAAATCTGGTAGCCGGTAAGATTGCAGATATTGCCGTTATCAGCAGTATTGATGCTCAGAATTATGCGTTTGAAATACATTCCGCCAATATGGAAAAATCTATACTGCATAGTATGCTTATTGATTTCAATCTGACATTCATTGATAACCCGCAGAACCGGATACTGTTGGATATTGTGAATAAGGGAATAATCACCCTCTCTGAAAATACAATTAATAATGTTCTTCAGCGGTATAATAAACTTCCTGATCATGTTCCTTCACTGTATAGTCTTATTATGCTGATCGGGCCCTGGATTTTAGTTTTTGGTGTGATTTTACTCGCGCTCTGGGGATATATTACTAAAAAAGCGTTGAAGCGTCTGCACCGTTCAGAAAGTAATCTGCGGACTGAGAAAGCCTGGCTTGACGCAATGATGCATTCATTGGGTGAAGGTGTTATTGCTACTGATGTACAGGGCAGGGTGGTTCAGATTAATTATGTCGCGGAGCGGCTTTTAAATTGTCCAGAAGCCAAGGCGATAGGTCGAAGCACAGGTAATTTATATAAGCTGTATAATACTTTTACCAAGAAACTCGAAGTAGATCCGGTGCATAAGGTGTTGGATAAAAAAAATATGGTTGAGTTTCAACATAATATTCTGCTGATCAATCAGAATAAAACGGAGATACCAATAACCGCGACTTTTGCTCCGATAGTAGATAAGTCTGATAATAATCTTCTCGGTGTGGTATTGGTATTTAAGGATATCAGTGCGGAGTATACATATCGCAGGCAGCTCAATCAGGCCAAGACAATACTCAGTAATGCAATAAAACTCGCGGGTGTATCTTATTTTGCCTATGATCTGGAACTCAATAAGGTACTGATTAATAATGGCAGGCAGGAGACATATCTCTATGTTGATGATTATTTTAATATGCAGTTTTTATTTGATGATATTTTTGCTGAGGATTTCAATGAACTGCAGCGTTTGTGGCAACTGCTGCTGGATGGTGAGATAGCGGATTTTCATTTTAATTATCGTTCAAAAGTTGCGGGTTTGATAAGATATAATAAAATAGATCTGCGTTCGGAAATTGACGCTGCCGGAAAACTGATTAGAGCGTTCGGGGTTAAACTCGATGTTACAGATATCGTTTCAGCTGAGAATGTATATCGTGAACGCCTTGAGCAGGCTTATGACATGGCGCGTCTGGTTTATTATGAATATAACCCTTTGACCAAGATTATTACCGGAAACAGTAAGCTGTTTACATTGTTTATGATTGATGCAGCAGATTCAGAGTCGGTTACTTTGGATGACCTGATGACCTTTGTGCTTGCTGAGGACAGATTGAGTATGAAAGAGTCCCTAGTTCAGAATAAAGGTAATAAGCAGCGGCGTTTTGAGCATGAATTGCATATTGAACGCAGAAGCTTCCGGAGAATTGTCAAGGTGTTTTCACATAATAAGTTTTCTGATAACGGAGAGTGGGTATCAAGTACAGGCTGTGTTCTTGATATTACAGAACTCAATTATGTTCAGAAAGAGCTGGAAACCAGTGAGGAACAGAAACGTCTGATACTTGGCAGCATCAAGGAAGCCGTGGTTTATCTTAACAGGGATTTAAGTATTCTCTGGGCAAATGAATCAACCTATGAAATATTTGGCTGTACTGAGTTGGTGCCGCTTTCCGAGCAGTATAATTATATTGTTTATGGCACCAGTAAGCCGTCAATGCTCAGTAATACTGTGGGAGTGATGCGGGGTATTTCCGGTGAACTGGTTGAATCATTGAATTATAGTGGTCGTGAACTTCTGGTCTCACTAAATCCGATACATAATGAATCTGGAAATGTGACTCATATCGTTAAGACTTTTTCTGATATTTCGGAATTCAAGGAAATTCAGGAAAATCTCAAGGAGGCTTATAAGAGGGAAGAGTCGGCCAATCGCGCAAAGAGTATTTTTCTTTCAACCATGACGCATGAAATCAGGACTCCTTTGAATGCTATTATCGGTTTCAGCGGTCTGCTCCAGTATGAGGAGCTTGACAGCAAGTCAGCATCATATGCTAATTCTATTCATACGGCAGCGACCGGTTTGCTCAGTCTTATTAATAACGTTCTCGATCTCTCTCGCATCGAAGCGAATAAACTCACACTCAGTCTGCAGCCGGTAAATCTTTGCGAACTGCTTGAGGAAATTAATATAATATTTGAAGTGAGAGCACAGACAAAAGGGCTGGAGCTCGAGTTCAAGCTGCCGCAGAGCATGCCGGTTCTGCTGCTTGACAAGGACCGTTTGCGCCAGGTGCTGATAAATATTATTGGTAATGCGGTGAAGTTTACTAATAAAGGAAGTGTAAGTGTCAGCAGTGAATTTGTAAAAAATGAGAGCGGGTTATCCGGTGAGTTGATCATTATTGTACATGATACCGGTATCGGAATTCCGGAGGCTGATCAATCCCGGATGTTTGAGTCTTTTGAACAGCATGAAAACAGCAGCAGCAGGAGATTTGAAGGAACTGGTCTTGGACTCAGTATTTCAAAGCGGCTGGTTGAGCTTATGCATGGTGAGATTCTGCTGACAAGTGAGGTGGGACAGGGTAGCGAGTTTAAACTGGTCTTCCCGGACATTGGTTATACTGTCGACAATATTATTGTTGAAACAAAGTCCCAAAGACATATCACCTGCTTTGATGAACAGAAAGTGCTGCTGATAAGTGATAATCAGAGTGATGTAAACCTTATTGATAATATGCTCGGTAAAATGAATTTGAGGATTGAGACAACCGCGCTGGATACAAGGGCGTGTAAACTGCTGGAGCAGGAGGACTTTGCTCTTGCAATAGTCGGGATATTCAGCAGTATGCGTCAGGAGGTGGTTCAGCGCCGGGAATTTTTGAAACAGGCGAATGAAATAAAAATTCCTGTGCTGGCCCTGACCGGATATTCTGATCCTGATGATTATTTTGATACCTCTGAGTATGACCGGGTAATAATAAAACCGATAACCTTTGAGATGTTTTCAGATATAATAGGTTCTTATTTTGAAGGTACCGGCTGTATTCAGATCTCTGAAAGTTCGCAGACTCAGGATAATAAATTTGATATTACGGAATTAGATTCGGATATAGTCAGGGAAATTCGGCAAAGATTTTCAGTTGAATTTGATTCAATGCTGCATGGGGTTGTGCTTTCTGAAGCTGAGAAGACGGCTCGGGAATTTATAGAATTTGCTGAAAATACTGGAGATCAGGCCGTAATAAATATTGCAAAAAAGTTTGAGCAATATGTTGCTACTTATAAGCTTCCTGATATTATTTATGTTATCAGGGAGTTTTTATCTTATAAGGAATAAGCTAATGAAACGTCCGTTGTTCGATATTATCAAAGGTGATAATAAATTTAAAATTCTAATAGTAGACGACAAAACGGATAACATTGAGGTTGCTGCGTCAGCGCTTGCCCCTGAGGGTTTTACGCTGCTTTTTGCACAATCCGGGTATGATTGTCTGCGGATTGCCGAAAAAGAGCAGCCGGATCTAATTCTTCTTGATATTATGATGCCTGAGATGGACGGTGTCGAAACTTGTAAAATTCTCAAGGAAAACCCGGCAACTGCGCATATTGCAGTTATATTTCTGACAGCAAAAATAGATGATGAAACCTTGAGCAATAGTTTTGCCGCGGGTGGTGATGATTATATTTCCAAACCTTTTTCGACGACATCACTTCTGGCACGGGTATATAATCAGTTACGGATAATTTATAAACGCGAGGCTTTGATTCAGGCTCAGGAACGACTGGCGAATGCCGAAAAAGATCAGTTATTGGGGTTGCTTGCCGGTGGTATAGCGCATGACTTCAATAATCAGCTCAATGGTATAATGGGTTTTTCTGATCTTATAAAGGATCGAACCGCGGATGAAAAGATCATTCGTCTTGCAGACCTGATAACGGAGTGCGGGGAAAGATGCGCTACTCTTACCAATAATTTACTGGCGTTTGCCGGGAAGGGAAAGTATCAGATGACCGAGATAAACCTTCCACGTCTGCTTAAGAATGCTGTTGGTAATGTTCTGGCGAAGTATCCCCAGGTACAGCTTGAAATGAATAATGTTGCAAAATCACCGGTTATTGTAGGTGACAGCACTCAGATAAGCAGTGTTTTTGAAGCGGTTATTATCAATGCCTTGGAGGCGATGAGTAAAGATTCTCAGGGTACTCTGCAAATTGAGATTTCGGATTGGGATATGGTTGAGCCGAAGGTGACACATTCTGTAAAGCATCCGGGGGATTCTAATTATCTTGAAATTAAGATAGCAGATACCGGGGTGGGAATTTCTGACGAGGATATTGTTCATGTGTTTGAGCCATTCTTTACAACCAAAGATTTAAGTTCAGGCGGTGGTATGAGTCTGGCTGCAGCCAATGGTATTGTCGATAATCATGGCGGGGTGATTTATATTGAGAGTCTGGCGGGAAAAGGTACGACGGTTTCTATTCTTCTCCCTGTAGATAATAAGATTCAGAATTCTGCCGCTGAAACAGGTGTTGGCTCTTCGGAGAATAGTTCAGAACAGGATTGTGTGCTGGTAATTGATGATAATAAGATGAGCCGTATACTGCTTGAGGATATTATTACCAATCAGACGTATAAAGTTATTACCGCCAGTAGTGGTGCCGAGGGTATAGAGCTTTTTAAAAAGTTTAAAGATAATATTAAAATGGTCTTTCTTGATTATATTATGCCTCAGATGTCTGGAGAGAAGGTGTTGCGGCGTTTACTGGAATTGGATAGCAAGGTCAAAGTTTATATGATTTCCGGGTATAAGTCTGAGCAGAATGTCAAGGAGCTGATGGATATGGGGGCGAAGGGATTTATTAAAAAGCCTTTTAAATGCCAGGAGATTCTGGAAATAATCTGATAAATAAAGCAGCTTTTGCCGGAAAAATCATCCGCAATCTGAGGGACTTCTGGCTGAATTTTGATATTTTATAATTAAATCGTTATTTTTTAAGTTACCAGACAGTAATTTCGCTAACGTCAAGATCGGGGGATAACAGAACGAAATAAGGGGAAATTGCTATTCTGCGCAGTTGCATGGTACTTGCGGCACTCCAGTTGAATCTGGGTGCTTTTTTTTTATGGCATTAAATGGAACGGTACTTGTTATGTCAATGCTGTCATTACTTTTGTCTATACTAGAGGATAACTATGATTACGAGTATTGTTGATGGTGAAGACCGGCAGACATATTATACCAATTCGTCAAATATCGGTTCTGCGAGCGGTTGTGTGTTTCTTGATGCTTTTACAAAATCTCTTGAAGAGGATAGTGCCGACTCTGTTACTGTCGGCAGCGCCAGAAGCGTGATTGCACTCAATGCTTATACCAGTAGCGGTGAAGCTGTAGCTTTTACGATCGACAGCAGTGATTATATAAATGATTCTGCTGACCCACGGGCGGATAAATATTTTGATGATGCTGAGAATGTACTCAATGCTTTGAAGAGTGAGTATGCCAAGATCAAGGACATGGGTTTTACCGATGTTGAAATAACCGATGCTGAGCTGGCAGAGATTTCTCAGGTATTTGCCAGGGTTTCGTCTTTTTCACATTATAATCAGCAGGATTATTACGGGGAGAATAATCTGGGGCGCTACGAGCTTTCAAGCGGTATGGTTGTGGATATGGTGCATCAGGAATTTGTGATCTCAAGTGAGTATTCTGAACAGACCGGCGGAGCAATCCCGGCTAACTGGACCGATACCAATCCTATCTCCTCTCTTCCTGGTTTTGAAGATTTCAGCAGTGGCGGCTTTGATAAGGTTATTGCTCTGCCGGATGGTTCTGATGTGGATGATACTGATGACACAACCGGGGATGCTGATGATACTTCCGGTAGTGATGATACTGACGCTACAGATTCAACTGGTAGCGGTGATGATGGTGATGGAATTGACTCTAAGTATCATATCGAGGATGATGCGGTTATAAAGGCTTTATTCAAACTTCTGACCGAGAATACCGAGACAGTGGGATATGGTTCCGCTGCCGAGACTGATTTCAAGGATCTGGTAATTGATTTTAATCAGGAGTTGGGAACTAAGGAGACGGTCGCCGAGGCGAAGGAGTATTTTGATTCGGCGCTACCGTATATTGCTGAACTGGCCAATCTGTTGGAGGAACCGGAGACCGCTATAAAGATTTTTAAATCGGTCAATGTTATCTTTGATGCGGAATTTACCAATGATAATTACAGTGTGGTTGATTCGGGTAATGACAGCATCAATACTGAATTATATAATATGCGTGGACAGATAGATTATTATCTCAAAAAGATGGAAGCGCTGAAGGATGAAATGGATGCCTATAATGAAGAGCATCCACTCGATGCCGGCAGTACGGAATCAGACCCGCTATGGGACGCCAAGATAGAGCGGATGCATGGTCTTATTGATGCTTTCTTCGGTGATTACGGTCCGGTTGGGGCTGAGAGTTTTATTGAGAGCAAGCTTGACGAACCGGTTGATGACGGTTCCGATGATGGTGGTGAAATTTCCGGACCTGAAGAGGGTCTCGTCGGTGATATTTATGCGATTATAAACAAATATCCTGATGGTATCCCGCTTGATTCTGAGGGTCAGAAAGGTGTTCTGACAGCAGTAAATGACTTTAGAAATACAGTTTATGAATTAATGAATTCCGGCTATAAAGATTCAGATTTGAAAGATGAATTTGATGTGGCTCTGCCATATCTCAATAAGGCGTTTACTCTTATCAATGATACCGCGGCGGTTGAAGATTATCTGAATATAGTTTATGAGACGTTCGCCAAAGCTTTTCTCGAGGATAACGGTAGTATTCCTGAGGACTATGATGAGGACTTCGCTAATGAAATTTCCCAGCAGCGTGGTAAGATGAAACAGGCGATTTCCAGTATGGAGTATTATAATTCACGGATTGATGCTGCTATCGCAGCCGGACAGCCAAGTTCGGTGATAGACAGTTATGAGGTGAAGATTGATGAGGCTTTGAATAACTTTATTACTGCTACCGGAGTGGAGAGTTATCAGACAGCTTTGAACAGGTATCTGCAGGAGCATAGTGATACCTCAGAATAATCAGATTTTATGCTGTTATAATAATATTATAACAGTTATAATGAAATAATATTAATAATATGATTGAACCTCGTAATGGGGTTCAATTGTTTTATGTTATAAGTCAGCAGTAAGTGCGTATGGTTGGAATTGCGGGTATGAATGTCTGGTCTGATATCCCGTTTAGTGCGGTATGTTAGACTGTCTAAAGGAGATATGGAATCATGAAAAACAAGGTAAAATGGGGTGTGATTGCTCCGGGTAATATTGCGCACAAGTTTGCAACCGGGTTACGTGCTGTGGAGAAGGGTGAAATTTATGCTGCCTGTTCCCGTAAACTTGAAAATGCGGAGAGCTTTATTGCAGAGTTCGGGGGAGTAAAAGTCTATGATTCAGAGGAGGCTTTTGTGCAGGATCCGGAGATAGACGTGGTATATATCGCTAATCCGCATCCTTTTCACCTCAGTTCTGCACTGAAGTGCCTTAATGCCGGTAAAGCTGTGCTCTGTGAAAAGCCGATGACAGTATGTGCGGCGGATACTGCCGCATTGATAGAGGCCGCAAAGAAAAATGATGTATTCCTGATGGAAGCAATGTGGACCAGATTTCTTCCAGTGATGTGCAAAGTGCGTGACTTGCTGGCAAGTGGAGTTATCGGTGAGGTACGGCTGGTAAGTGCAGATTTTGGTTTCAATCCGGGGAGTTATGATCCAGCATCCCGGTTGCTGGCACCTGAGCTGGCTGGTGGAGCCCTGCTGGATGTGGGAATTTATCCGCTGGCATTCTGTTCCATGGTCTTGGGTAAACCTTCGCGGGTGCAGAGTGCAGCGTATCTTGGTAAAACCGGGGTAGACGAACAGTTCTCAGCGGTACTGGAGTATGAGAACGGGGTCATGGCTAATATTATGGGTGCTGTACAGACTCAGACCAGTCAGAATGCCTGGATCTATGGTACCGAGGGCTCAATAAAGATTTCCAGTCCCTGGTGGTGTGGAACTGAACTGAGTCTATTCAAAGTGGACAGGACAGCGGACACTGATCCGCTCAATTTCGGAGTCGAAGAGAAGATGGTCTTCCCTTATGAGTCTAACGGTTATAACTGTGAGGCTGCAGCGGTATGCGAGCTGCTTCTTGCCGGTAAGAAGGAGTGCGATATCATGCCGTTAGCAGAGTCACAGGCGCTTGCCGAGACTATGGATATTGCCAGAAAGCAGTGGGGTTTGAAGTATCCGTTTGAATAAACCGCCGGATTTTAGCCGGGCTTACGGTTAGTGTCTGCAGCTGCTATTAGTTAATATGCTTTACACAGCGTCAACACTGTGTAAAGCTTTTTATTTTAATAAGCATTTACTAGTGGTGTCTGACAGTATTTTTTAGTGTTTTGAACCTTTGCGTAATATGTTGACGAGGCGCAATTTTAACCGTAAAGGTTAAAGATTTATTTGACAAGTGTAAAAAAATGTGATAGAATACAGTAAAGTAGGAATATGAAGAGTTCTCTATATTCTGTATGAATACTGCAGTCGCCAGCATCTGAAAGATGTGAGTCTTTTGCTGGAGTTTCTTGAGAATAGATTGCAGCAGAAGCTGTATATAAGTGTGTGCAGTTCTATGGATAGGGCTGTAATTACTATGGAGGGTTTAATCATGTTGAGTGGAATAAGTTCGGGTACTACCAGTAGTATCATCAATAATCTTAACAAATCCCGCGAAAAAGCCAGCAATGCGATGACCAGCATTTCTTCCGGTGTGAAGATAAATACCGCCAGTGATGATCCGGCGGGTCTTGTTATTTCATCCCAGCTGTACAGTCAGCTTGTCGGTATGAGTAGAGCTTATCAGAATACTCAGGAAGCATATAATATGTTCTCAATCGCTGAAGGCGGGCTTAGTGGTATCTCTTCAGCATTATCTGAGATGAAGAGTCTGACCGTGGCTGCCGGTAATACCGGAGTAAGCGGGGATCAGCAGATAAGTGCGCTGCAGTCACAGATGAACGGACTGCTTTCGACAGTGAATAATATTGCATCGACAACAAACTACGGCAGTACAAGCCTGCTTAACGGGACTGCGTCTCTGCCGGCAGATGCTTTAACCGAGTCGGGAGATGTTGCGAATATACTGGATCTGGATGCCAGTGATATTGAGTTGTACACCGGTAACGGTCAGGATAGTGTTAATATCAGTTTTAGCGGAGATGCTGCGGATCAAGCTGAGAAAGCGATGGTTGAAACCAGTTTCGGCGGCGGCAGCACAACTCTGACAGCAGATCAGGAATTCACAGTTACCGGTGCTGCCGGTAGTGCTGATTTCAGTTTTGCTGCTGGGACCTCAATAGAGGATATGGTCAGTGAGATCAATGCGCGTAGTGACGAGACCGGAGTAGAGGCTTATGCTATCGACGGTTCGTCCGAGGTTCGTCTGGCTTCTACAGATTATGGCAGCAGTCAGAGTGTAACAGTGGAGCAGACAACCGGTGATGCGTTTGCTGCAGCGGGAGACAGTGTTACTGATTCCGGTCAGGATCTGACTGTGACTGTCGATGGTGAAGAGGTTACCGGCGACGGTCTGTCTGTGGCGGTGGATACCGAGAATGTTTCTGGAACTCTGGTGTTCAATGCTCCAGAAGCTGGTGCCGCAGAGACCGGTGTAGCGCAGAGCGGATATGATCAGGATACACTGACCGATGCTGCAGAATCACGGCAGGTGACGGTTGAGGATGCCGGTGGCGGGGTTCAGCTTCAGCTGGGTGAAGGGGCAGGTGACAGTGATTCTTCACTCAATCTTCCAGATGCCTCATTAAGCAATCTGGGACGGGTTACCATTGACGGTGAGGAGTATTCGCTGCAGGATCTCTTCTCCGGCGGCAGCGCCTCTCTTGCTGAGAACCCGGATATTGCACAGCAGGTTGTAGAGCAGGCGATACAGGATGTCGCTTCCATGCGTGCGGATATAGGCGCTTATCAGAGTAATACTCTTACTGCTAATTCCAACAATCTGGAGGTGGCAATGGAGAATATAACCGCTGCTAACAGTGCAATAACCGATACTGATATTGCCAAGAGTGTGACCGAGATGACATCGGCGCAGATACTTGAGCAGGCAGGAATATTCGGTATTCAGCAGGTCAATCAGATGAACGCATTGACTTTATCACTTCTTCCTTAGTTCCTTTGATACTTTGTGTCAGAGCCACGGCATGCGGGAATTTTTTTCCTGCATGTTTTTTTATGCCGGTTATGATTATGGCATAAACTTATATGCAGCTGAATTTGAAGCTGCAGTAAGATTCAGCTGATTAAAAATTACACTTTATTATGCAGTACCAGTATAAGGCGTGAATAGTTATCCAGATAATGCTCAAGTACTGCTGCGCGGTCGGTTTCTGGGGTTATTATCGCTTCATCATCAAGGGTGAGATTGATACAGATAGTCATAGTATGAGTTGCGGCTGTGAGTGCAGTTAATTCTTTTATCCAGTTACTGCTGGAGGCATTTCCACCGAGAATGATAATGGTTTCACAGGTAGCGATACTTTGCGGTGAGGTCTCGGGTATGCCGGCATGGGCGGATAGTATCTTTGCAGTACTTGCTGCCAGCCCCAGACGGGCAAGTGCGACCTGAATAGAGCTGATGCCCGGTATTACCTCACAGGCAGCTATGCCGAATTTATTTATTACACTCTCGGCAAGACTGTAGTAAGCGGTATCACCGCTTACAAGTATACCGATTCTGCCTGCGGCAGCGGTAATCGCTTCAAACAGCTTCGCGGTGCCGGTGTAATGAATTTTACTGCCGGTAAATTCAGGAAAGAGGTCGAGCAGGCGTGACGCGCCTGCTAAAACATTCATTTCCAGAGCGCGTTTTCTGGCGAGCGGGGTGAGATAATCCGGGCTCCCTGGACCGCAGCCGATAATACTTATTTTTTCTGCCATTTGCTGTTGTCTCCGCTAGAGGCTAAAATGTGATTCTGCATATCGATCAGGGTTACAGTTATATCCGTAATAGTGTATTTGTCAATTATCGACTGTTTTATCTTTGCGGCTAATACGCCGGCGAGCCGGGTTTTGTCCGGTTCGGACAGTTCCTGAAATAATCCTTCGACGGTAGTGCTGTTTGCTGTTATCTTTATATTAAGTTCCTGTGCCGTATGCTGTACCAGCGGCAGTGCTGATGGAGAATGTTTGGAATGGGTGTTGAAATATCCGAGAATAAATTTTGCCAGCTTACCAGGATGTGAGAGCAGGAGCAGGGGCTTTATATTCTTCCTCTGCGCATGAGCAAGAGCGGTATCCCATTCATTACTGACTTCAATAATATTCTCATGACTAGTGGAGTAAAATGATTCTGCTGCCCGCATACCATAGTGACCGGCTACAAGTATGAGCTGATTTATGCCTGTGGCGGCGGCAACATCAATGCTGATCCGAATCGTCTCCTGAATCGCCTCGTGTGAGAAGGGGCGGACAATGCCGGAGGTGCCGATTATCGAGATGCCGCCGACTATCCCGAGGCGGGGATTGAAGGTTTTTGCCGCCAGTTCTTTGCCGTTTTCGACACTGATGGTTATATCTACACCGCTGGAGGTGAACTTTTGGACGGTTTCACTCAGCATCCGGCGTGGCACCGGGTTGATTGCCGGTTCGCCGACCGGTATCTGCAGCCCTTCTCTGGTTACAGTTCCGACTCCGTCTCCGGCGAAGAAACGGATCTGGGCAAGATTATTCAGGCGGACACTGGCACAGATCAGTGCGCCGGCGGTGATATCCGGATCATCTCCAGCGAACTTGCGAACTCCGGCGGTGGCGGTATCATTCTCGGTAGTGGTGAAAATGATATCCATGGTGGCACTGCTGCCGTCTGGAAGAATAAAATCGACCTGTTTGCGGTGCTGAGCGTTTAGCAGCAGATCAAGGGCGGCGGCAGTGGCGGCAGTGGCGCAGCTGCCGGTGGTGAAACCGGTTCTGAGGGGGTTGGCATCATTGATCATAATATACAGTATTATTATGATAACATCTTGCAGCGCAATAAAAAACAGGGATAATCCTCGGTTGACTTTTGTCTGCTGATAACTATTATTATTAATGATTTTATGGTTTCAGGCAATATTTTTATACTGATATTAGAGGGTATATATCTTTTGCAGGTGTATATTCGGGGTTCAGGAGTTACGGCGGGTATTTTTTTCAAGTCTTTTCTGCAAGCGACTTATCCGGCGGATATTAATAATTAAGAAGATAAATTATATAAAACAGGAGATAGAGCATGGCACTGAGTATTGGAATAGTGGGTTTGCCGAATATCGGTAAATCTACTCTGTTTAACGCGCTTACCAGGGAGCAGAATGCGGAATCGGCTAATTACCCGTTCTGCACTATTGAACCGAATAAGGCCATTGTGCCGGTACCTGATGAACGTATGGATAAGTTGGCCGTAATAGTCAATCCGCAACGAATTCAGTCGGCTACGGTGGAATTTGTCGATATTGCCGGTCTGGTGCGTGGTGCCAGTAAAGGCGAGGGTCTGGGAAATCAGTTTCTGGGGAATATCCGTGAGACCAGCGCTGTGCTGCAGGTGGTGCGCTGTTTTGATGATGATGATGTTATTCATGTTGATGGTTCGGTAGATCCGATACGTGATATTGAGGTTATTGAGCTGGAACTGATAATTGCGGATACTCAGCAGCTGGAGAAGAAGCTGGATAATATCGCGAAGAAGGCGCGGGCGGATAAGACTGCCAAGCCATTGTTTGAATTGGCAGAGCGGCTGATGTCACATCTGGAAGCGGGTAATCCGGCACATTCTTTTGAGGAGAAGGATAAGGAAATAGCCATTACCTTCTTTAATGAGATGCGTTTTTTAAGTTCCAAGAAGGTGATTTACTGTTGTAATGTAGATGAAGCCGGTGTCGCTGAAGATAATGAATATGTCAAGGCGGTGCGTGCTTATGCTGAGCAGCGCGGCTGTGATGTTGTGAAGATTTGCGCCAAGATGGAGGAAGAGCTGGGAGCACTGGAAGATGAAGAGTGTGATGAGTATCTCAAGGAATATGGTATCGGCGAGAGCGGTCTGAATAAGGTTATTCATACCAGTTATCATACTCTTGGCCTCATCAGCTATTTTACCGCCGGGGTCAAGGAGGTGCGCGCCTGGACTATTGAGCGCGGCTGGAAGGCACCGAAGGCGGCATCGGTTATTCATACCGATTTTGAAAAGGGTTTTATCAGGGCGGAAGTTATTGCCTATGATGATTATATTGCCAATAATGGTGAAGCCGGCGCTAAGGCTGCGGGAGTGATGCGGGTTGAAGGTAAGGATTATGTAGTTAATGACGGTGATGTTATGCATTTCCGTTTCAACGTTTAGAAATTCATGATTTTTGAGGCAGTTGCAGATTATTCTCCACTTGAATTTTGAGTGGAGATTGTCGTTTCGGGTCTGAAGTATATTGTGGTTTCGCTTTCTCCGGCGCGTGATTTACCGTGTTTTTCTGATATATATTTGTAAAGATAGTATTTTTTACAGGAATAAGGAGGGTAAAAGATGTCTTTTTATGATTATTCAGCTCTCAGTATCAGTGGTAAAGAGATAAGTATGAGCGAGTACCGGGGTAAGGTTGTGCTGGTTGTCAATACGGCCAGTAAATGCGGATTTACACCGCAGTATGAGGGGCTGCAGAAACTTTATGCGGAGTATAAGGATCAGGGGCTGGAGATTCTGGGGTTTCCGTGTAATCAGTTTGGCGGGCAGGAGTCGGGAGAGAATGAGACCATTGCGGATTTCTGTAAGGTCAATTATGGAGTAAGCTTTACCATGTTCGCTAAAATAAAGGTTAATGGTAAGGAGGCTCACCCGTTATATCAGTTCCTGAAGGAGGAGCAGAAGGGTCTGCTTGGAAACAGAATAAAATGGAATTTTACAAAGTTCCTTATTGATAGAAAAGGTAATGTTGTCGGCAGGTTCGCTTCGCAGGTCAAACCGGAGAAACTTACTGAGGAAATAGAAAAATTATTATAGCTGCCGGCAGTAAGAATATTGCCAGGTGCCGCAATAAATCTTTGTTTTGCAGGGATGGTGAGATTAGCAGCCCTTTCCCATACAGCACCTGCAGTTTTTGTTTAGTATTAGAGAAGAAGTTATGCCGATAAATCCATCCAAGCCATTTGATCTGACTTATGAAGGTACACCGACATATTCTGATATCCGTCTGGATCAGTTTGTCAAGGCGATGGTCCCGTCGATGTCACGTACCAAAATTCAGAAGTATATTAAAAATAAGAAGATTACAGTAAATAATGAGCCCAGGACTGCCAACTGGATAGTACGGCTCGGGGATGAGGTCGTCCTGCATTGTAAAGAACCGGAAGGGGCGGTCGAGGTTGCCAAGAAGATTCCTCTAGATATAATATATGAGGATGAGGATATTGTAGCTGTAAATAAGCAGCCGAATCTGGTGGTGCATCCGGTGGCACTGCACCGGCATGATACGCTGCTCAATGCCATGTACTGGCGCTATAAGGATATTATTCCCGCAGATGAGGAGATAAGCCTTGGTAACCGTCTGGATCAGTATACCAGCGGGATAATACTTGTGGCCAAGAATACGCATGCCAAGCGCATCTTGCAGGATCAGTTTGAAAATCGCAGGACACGCAAGGTCTATAATGCTATTTGTTCCGGTATAGTAGTTCCGGATCAAGGTGAGATAAATCATCCGCTGGGACGGGGTGAAGGTATGCACCGGACTTATATTGTTATCAGGCATGACGCGCTGGGGAAGCCGTCAAATACTTTTTTCAGAGTTTTACAGCGCTTTGAACCGCAGGAAGATGATAATGGCTTTACTCTGGTGCGTCTGGAACCGCATACCGGGCGGCAGCACCAGCTGCGGGTGCATATGGCGAGTCTGGGCAACCCGCTTATCTGTGATGACCGTTATGGTTCGGCTGAGGACGTGACGATTACCAGCAGAGCCGGAGAGCAAGCGGTTATGTCGCGTTATGCTTTGCATGCCTGTGAACTTACATTTACTCATCCCAACGGGAATGAAATGACGTTACAGGCACCTATAGCGGGAGACATGAAGGACTTTATCGAGGTGTTGAACCAGCGTTAATTGAAAATGGATATTAGCTTTAGCTTGAATTTAAATTGAAAATTGTGTATTATTTATAAGCTGTTGGGGTAATTTTTTGTAGAACTGATATGCCAAGGGTAAAATATGACTGCCGGTAATAATAGTATGGAGGTGGCGCAGGCACTTGCGGCTTTTTTAAAGAAAGAGCTGGCTTTATACCGTGAAGTGTATGAACTTTCTCTAAAGCAGCGGGAGATAATCGGGCAGAAGGATAGTGAAAAATTACTCAGCGTTATTGATGAAAAGCAGATGCGCATAGTCAAGATCAATGCTATTGAGAAAGAGGCCGGTCCATATAAAAAGATCCGTGAACGAGATCTGGAGACCTGGGATCAGGCGGTAAGGGCGGTGGTCGATCCGTATATACTCGAACTGCGTGAAGTTCTGGGAAATATTGTGGCGGTGGAGGAAGACAGCCGTAAGGCGGCTGAGGAGCTGAAACAGTCCAGCTCGGCTCAGGTGGTCAAGATTCAGAAGGGCAAAGCTATGCTGAGTGCGTATGGCAAGAGCGTCAAGATCCCTAAAAATATCCAGATTCCGCGCTTTAAAGATAAAAAAGGTTAGGTCGTACTTCAGGCTTCAGCACTTGCTATAATATTGCTATTGCTTTAGGGAAGATTGACAGATTTTTATGAGTGACAAAACCGATAGACCAACAACGATGCAGGGCGGGGGCAGTCTTGATCCTGAAGAGCTGATCAAGATAATAACCGCCTATGATGAAGCGACTCAGGGTCTGCAGAAGACCCATGAAAGTCTGAAAAAACAGGTCGCCCACCTGACAGGCGAATTGAGTCTGAAAAATCAGGAACTCACCTCATCCCTGGAGGAAGTCAACGCCCTCAAGAATTATCTGGCTAATATCCTGGAATCTATCACCGATGGGGTAATCGCAATCAATCCTGACCGTGAAGTAATGGCTTTTAACCAGTCTGCCGCTGAAATTGTGCGAGCCATAGCCAGTGATAATATGGGTAGACCGATTCGTGAGGTACTCAGTGAATCTTCACAGGAACTTGGGCGGATTCTGGAAAAATCCCTTTCTGAGCAGAAGTGTTTTACTAATATTGAGGTAACTGTAAATACTGATCAGCGCCATATTCTTTCGGTATCCGCCAGTCCTATACGCAATAGCCGTGGTGAAATTCTGGGAGCGGTACAGTCTTTCAGGGATCTTACCGATATCAAAAAGCTTGAGGATATTGTGACCAGGCAGAATCGGCTGGCTGCACTTGGGGAAATGGCGGCAGGGGTGGCCCACGAGATTCGTAATCCGCTAGGTGGTATTGAGTTATATGCCTCTACGCTGAAGAAGAGATTTGATCCGGATTCCAAGGAATCGACGATAGCCGAAAAGATTATTGCCGCGTCCAATGCACTCAACCGTATTGTTACTGATATGCTGACCTTTACCAGAGGACGCGCTCCGAGTAAGAAGTTCACTACCTTCGAGCGGGTATGCCATGTGGCTCTGGATATGGCGGCACGGGAGATCGATAAGAAAGCTATAAAAGTTACAGAGCGCCATGCTTTGTGCAAACAGCGATTTAATATTGATTCTGATCAGGTAGCGCAGGCCTTTTTAAATGTTATTCTCAATGCCGTACAGTTTATGCCTGAGGGAGAGGAACTGATTATCGCCAGTTATCTGCAGGTTGATTCGAAGCAGAAGAAAGTTGTCATTGAGTTTGAAGATGGCGGAACAGGTATTGAACCGTCAAAGATAGACCGGCTCTTTGATCCATTTTATACCAGTCGTAAGGACGGTACCGGTCTGGGTCTGGCAATAGTTCATAAGATAGTCGAGGATCATGGCGGTACTATAATAGCTGAAAACCGGCCGCCACGTGGAGCCTGCTTCAGTTTTACTTTCCCTATGAGTGAAATTGATATCGAAAGTTAATGTTGTGCATCTGATTTTCTAGGGTAATTTATGCTTCCCGAGCAGTGTCTTTATTTCAAGCCAGTCCTGCTGGTTTAGATGGTGTGTTTCAGAGTTGTAGTCGCTGGTTTCGATGCTGCTGCTGTGAATAGGGTGAGACGGGTAGAAAATAAGCGTGAGCAGACAGATAAATACCGCCAGGGCGGCCAGACGTAAAAGGTTGAGATTGCGCTTGAAATGCTTGCGCATAGTACCATTATAATAGCTTTCTTCAAGAAAACGGGTGCGTTCAGCAATTCCATAATGATGCCAGCTGGCTTCAGAGCGCATATTACCGTATGCCAGCCCGATTCTTTCCAGACCGCGCCAGAGTGGACGGAAATCCTTGAGCAGCTCGGCGGAGAAAAGATCTGCTTCTCTTTCAAATCTCCGGCTGAACCAGGCAAAGACAAAGCGTATATATAGAAAGAATACCCCTATCAGACCCAAGATAACATATATTCTATTCTGCAGGAATATACTGATCAACGGCTCACAGGCACTGAGTACGGTTATACTCATCAGCAGATAGAAGAGTATATGCCTTTTTTTAAGATGACCTATTTCGTGGGCGATGACACCGAGTATTTCATCTTCACGGAGTCGGTTAACAAGTCCATGACTGATGAAGAGATATTGAAAAGGCGGCAGGAATCCTACCATCGCGGCATTGGGTATTGATTTTCCTCCTAGATTCCAGAGATATATCCCCTTTATTTTAACTCCGGCTTTGGCGGTGAGCGCCTGGATCTGTTTTTTCAGTTCCTGGTCCTCAAGTGGAGTGCAGCCCCAGAATTTACGTAGAAACAGCGGAAATACCCAGGCCAGCAGCAGGAAGAGTGCGGTGCTGATAATTTCCAGTTGTTCTCCGCTTATCAGGTTTTGCTCCGAATCAAGATAATCATTCAGGACTATTCCGGGAAGCCATAGGCCGAGAATAAAAAACGTATAGCGGAATCGGTGCAGCAGGTACGACCAGAGCGTCCAACTGCCGGGATTGGTGCGACGATGCAGATAGAACCAGGGCAACCAGCAGCAGATGGCGATGAAAATATAGATCAGCATACCGGTAATGTTTTGCAGCAGATAATTACCCGAAAGTTTCGGAACGGCGAAGTTATAAATATTGTAGACCGCATAATAATGCAGAATGATGATAGCGGCAATGCATCCCAGAGCTTTGTTTGCCGAGCTGCAAATGCTGATCAGCAGCCGACTGCGTTTGGTATACAGTTTTTCACGTTTTAAGAGCAGGATAGTCTGCAGCCCCACCAGCAGCAGGCAGAAAAGCCCAGCCGCCAGAATACTCAGCAGTGAATAGGTAAGATTCAGTTTGCTTGCCGATTGGCTGGAGATACTAGCCAGATAGAGAATTATTGCAATTGTTTCAAGTGGAAGTAGCAACCTGTTTTTCCTTATTGTCGCTGTTTAGAGGCAGGGTGAAAAAGAATTCGGTCCCGACTCCAAGTTTACTGTTGAGTCCAATGTTGCCCTGATGTCCCTGTTCAATAATCATTTTGCATATCGGCATGCCCAGACCTGTTCCGCGTGAATGATGGGAGAGCGACTCTATCTGCTCAAAGCGGGAAAAGACCTTGTTGAGATCTTCAGGTGCAATTCCGATGCCGGTGTCAGCTACAGTTATCTGTACATATTTATTGCCGCCATCCATGGTTTTGATCCCGGTTTTTATGGTTATTTTACCGCCTTTTGGAGTAAATTTTATGGCATTAGAAAGCATGTTCAGCAGTACCTGCGTAATACGGTCAACATCACAATATACCGCAATTTCCGGGGTGCTGTTTTTAAAACTGACTGCTACCTCGGCATTCTGTGCTGATACTTTGCTGTAAGTTATAGAGGATTCAATAATATCCTCGAGATTGCAGGTGATATAATGATATTCCATCTTGCCTGATTCCATCTTGGTAAGATCTAGAACGTCATTGATCAGCCGGGTAAGACGTTCTCCTTCATTGTATATTACCTCCAGATACTCTTTACGCTCGTATTCTTCGGTAATCATTCCCTCAATCATAAGCGCTTCGGTATAAGCTAGTATTGAGGTTAGCGGTGTCCGCAGTTCATGGCTCACAAGTGAGAGAAAGTCATTCTTCATCATGTCAACCTCACGCATTTTGGATAATTCCATAGTAGCGCTCAAATCCCGGCAGAGAATAACGTAGCCATTTGAATGTCCGCTATTGCTGATACGCATCGCACTGGCAGTAATACCGATAGTCACGGTATTGTCAAGCAACATCATTGAAAGCTCGGATTCTTCGCTGTTCATTGCCGCAATTGCACCTTCAATGACTTTGACGAAATCGCTGCTCAGTGCTTCATGGTAGTCTTTGCCGAGGACCTTGCTGCGGTCAAGCCTGAACATCATCTCCAGTGTGCCGTTTACCAGGATTATCCTGCCCCTGTCATCTATTGACAGAATGCCATGTCCGACACTTTCAACAATATCGGTCAGTTGTGAACGGCTGTTTTCGAGTTTGTTACGCAGGTAATATGATTCTATACGGGTGGCAACTATCTGTGCCAGCAGCATTAACAGTGTCGAAAGTCCTTGAGTGAAATTATCGACATCAAAATCAATCCAGAGTACAACGACCCCGATAGCGGAGGCGTTTCCGATCAGCGGTAAATATAAAATATCATGTTCGGCGTTACTCTCTGAGCGTTCGATAACGGTTATTTCACGGTTTTCTACCACCCAGTTGATCATATTAAGATCTGCATTTACGCCGTCAGGAGAAAAATTGCTTTTGAGATTCAGAGAGCCGCCTTCGTACAGGTAGGCCTGAAAATAAATGAACGGCAGTACGGTGTCCAGATTTACTTCCAGTTCATCAAGGATTTCATCTAGGCTTAATATATGTGAAGAATCCTGCAAACTTTTTTCAAAATTTACAAAGATATCCAGAAAACTTTCGGATTCATTATTGAATGTTTGCCCCATATATGATCTCCGATGTTGCTTTAATTGCAGTCAGGCTAACTGTGAATAAGATCCAGAAAATCCTGAGCCCGTTTCAGCTCGTCAATAACTTCGCCGATGATTTTGTCCAGTTTGCCTACATTCAGCTGATATTTACTGATAATTTTTTTATCAAAGGGGCTGACCAGATCAAAAGATTCAAAATTTATACCAAGTGATTTCGAAATAATGCTGCCGATATGGACTGCGGCAACAGCTTCGTGATCATTTTTAGCCAGAGTGGGAGTTGTATAGTATCTGATGCAGGCGCGAAGCATCTTCGGGAGCTCCCATTTTTCTGTTGCCCATTCACCTGCCTGCATGTGGGTGAATCCCAGCTCCTCTTTTTCGAGTTCGATAATATTGTTGTTGTCCGGGGAACGTTTTCCCAGAATTTTTGCGTATTCCTTTGGAAATACCTGATCAAGAATCAGTGTCCCGATGGAATGTATGAGACCTGCGACAAAGACATCGTCCGGTGATATCTTGGGTTCGATATATTTTATTGTTGCTTGGGAGGCAATTGCTGTTGTAAGTGAGTAAGTCCAGAACTGCGGTATATTCAGCAGTTTTTTTTCTTTGCCTTTAGTCATATCAAATAATGAAGCAGCCAGAACAATATTTTTAACTTTGTTAAAACCAATAATCACCACCGCATGCTGGATGGTCTTTATTTTTCCAGGAAATCCGTAGAATGCGGAATTTACCAGTTTCAAAACCTTGGTGGTTAGAGCCTGATCTTTATGAATTATTTGACTGACATTATTAGCGCTGGTCATCGGGTTGTTCGCCACACGCAGTATTTCACTGGCAACACTGGGGAGTGTTGGAATATCTGGAGTGTTCTCTATGCGTTCCCGTGCTACAATTGAATTCATAACCATATTTAGTAGGATCCTGGAATAATGCCATTGCCGTTATTGTTATTATTGACAAGATATTTTAGTAGAACTGTCATATATGTCTTGTAGAATTCATCTTGTTCGACGCTTTGAAAGCGGTTTTTAACCTTCAGCGCCATCTCTGAGATAAGAGCAGTATTGATATTTGAGTCCTCCTCACTTTCAGGGGTGCGTTCAAACTTCAGCTCAAATATCTGCTCTGAGTGTTTATCAATCTCAATATGAATTGATTTTATATTCCAAAGCGGCAGTCGACGTATGGCAATGGGGGTAAGTCTGGATCCGGAGTGAATCAGTATCCTTCCTTCGTTATCCATAATATCCCGCGCAGTCACCATTCCGGGTTGAGCTTCACTTATTGGAATTTCATTTGCTGCCATTAACTACTCCTGTCAGATTATTTCAGAATACAATAGAATGTTAATTGATATTGCTGATTTAGTCAAGGAATAATGCAGAAGATAAAAAGCGCAGGCGGTAAAAAAAATGACTTATTCGCCCCAATTGAGCTTTTGGCGTAGCGTGTTATAGCGATTTGCACGGCTGCAGGTAACAATTTTTGCTGGAAATTGTGAACATTTTACTTTTACCAGATCATCCGGGGTAATCAGAAGTGATTTGATTCCGTCGCAGCTGATGGTTGATTTGCCGGTTATACAGAGAGTTTCATGACGGCTGAGAACAAGTGGCCGGTTGGTAAGCTGATGGGCACATACTGGGACTAGAATCATACTTTTCAAGGTAGGATTTAAAATCGGTCCTCCGGCTGAAAGTGCGTAAGCTGTAGATCCGGTCGCAGTAGCAACTACGAGTCCGTCACCTGAAATAGTTGTAAGATGCATATCATCAACATCAATGTTTAGAGTGCATATGCGGCCGCAGGAAGCTGAAAAAAAAGATACTTCATTAAGTGCAAATTCACTGAATATCAGCTGATCCTTGCGGAAAACCTCAATTTTGAGGCGCATTCTTTCAGAAATATTAATATGCCCGTGGAGATATTTTTCCAGCATCGTTTCAAGATCTTGGGGATTTACCTCGGCAAGAAAACCAAGCCTGCCGAGGTTGACTGTAATAATTGGGATCTGGTCGGTGCCGAATCGGCGTATGGCGTTCAGCACCGTGCCGTCACCGCCGAAAGTGATGGCAAAATCAGCAGCATATTTGCTCAGTTCCTCATTGAATGAGGAAATTTCAGCTAATATTTCACATTTGTCATTCAGAAACAGGCGTGCTCTTTCTGCCTGTTGGCAGGAACCTTTCTTATCGGGGTTGGTTATAAGCAATACCTTCTGCATAATTCTGTCTCGTGTTGAGTTATAAAAAATTTAACCGGTAATGTCTTTATTATACACCACGGATAATACTTTTCAATTCATCAATAATATTTGCTGAAGCGACAATGATATCCCACCTTCCGTCCTCGTTTTCGATGGCGTCAACCACTGCACCTGCTTCCTGAGCGATAATTGCCGCTGCCGCAATATCCCAGGAGTGAATCGCGTTCTCATAAAAGCAGTTGAACCGGCCGCAGGCAACATTGGATATGTCATAGGCTGCTGCACCCATAAGGCGTATTTTTCGCGCTCTCTCACCGATGATGCGGCTGTTTTTGAACATTTTATCGAAGCTGTCCTGTGTATGACCGAAACCGGTGGTGAGGATACATTCCGCCAGATCGCTTTCCGCGGAGACACTGATTTTTTTATCATTTAAAAAAGCGCCTTTGCCGGCTTCAGCGTAGATGAGTTCATTGGTAATTGCAGCATAAACCGCACCGCAGACAGGTTCGCCGATTTCAAAGAAGCTTTTAGCCAGGCCTTTACGCTCTTTGTTAACCTTGATGCAGGCGACACTGGTGCAGAAGTACGGTATGCCGTAATAGAAGTTTACCGTGCCGTCAAGTGGGTCAATAATCCAGAGGTAATCGCTGCCGTTATCAATCAGACCACGCTCTTCTGCGAGGATAGAGTGCTCCGGGTAGTTGGCGCGTATTACTTCGATGATGGCTTTTTCTGAGAGTTTGTCGACTTCAAGTTTGATATCGTATTTTAGCTTTGCGTCTACATTGAGAGTCTTGCCATAATTTTGCATATGGATTTCACCGGCGGCGAGAGCCGCTGCTTTTGCTGTCTTTAACATGTTGCTTCCTTTACTGAATAAATCAAAATCAAGTTGTGTGTTGTTTGTGTATAAGTTATTTTTTTGGGCTTAGTGTCGCCAGTATTGCCGGGAAGAAGAGAACACTGCTCAGCAGAACTGTAAAGAGTGCAATCACTGATAATACCCCGAGCTGGGCAATACTGTCAAGTCCTTGCAGTTTAGCCCAGTAGAGGCTGCCGAAACCAACCATACTGGTAAGTGCGGTAATAGTGAGGGCTCTGCCGGTATCGACAATCATCGGGGTTACTCTCCGGTCATCTTCAAAGTACCGGTTAACCAGATGAATACCATTATCAACTCCAACGCCGATTATTATCGGAATAGTAAGAACGTTTACAAAATTCAGGTCGATGAGATGATCAAAACCAAGCAGGTTGCAGATTAAATTTACCGCGCCCATAAATCCGAATAAATACAGTAAACCTAGGCCGACTGGTAGAAAACAATATAGGGTGCGTCCGATATAGCGGTGAATGACCGCGCCAATAACGAAAAGAACACTCAGTATTGAAACCAGAATCCAGAAGTACGGCTCTATATCGGGATAAGCTGTCAGCAGCTCTTTTTTGCAGAGCATAAGCAGCAGCAGCGGCAGGGTACAGATTACAGCCTGCCAGAGACGCGGATGGTAGAAGAGATTGACCACACCGAAGCAGATAGCCACGATCCAGATGGAGATAATGAGAAAATCCTCTTTGACTATTTTTGCCAGAATAGATGTTGCTACTGAAGCTCCAGTAAGGGTTGCCTGAAAATCTGTCAGGTTGGGTTTAGCTTCGAACTGTTCTGGAGCGAGATCAAGAATTTTCGCCACCTGCTGCAGCCAGGAATCAGTAATCACCGGTTCTCCAGTCGTTGTACCTGCAGGTATCGGCGGGAATATAGCTGCTTTTACCGCATAGCCGCCTTCGTAAATGGTGATTGATTTTATCCGCTGGCTGGGATGCTGCTCTGGAGGATTGAGGTTGAGTACTTCCTCCTTGGATAGAACTGCCCCCGCCGGGTATCTCTCGGCATTGTCTTCATACTGCGTGGCTGCTTTGGCCAGGGTTACCGGATAATGCTGTGGCATATCTCCATCATAGATATAATATGTTTTCTGGCGTTTGGCGACATAGGTGTTTATCAGGCGTGAGATTTTGGTGCCGGCGAAATCAGCAGGCAGAATGATATGTTTATCTTTAACCATTTTATAATGCTGGTTAAGCAGATTGAAATTAAAGTCGAAGTAGTCTTCGTCCATCTCTTCATGTTGTAAAGCTGCTGAGAAGTTGTTTATTGCGGCAGGAAAATCAATTTTAGCTATCTCCTGCAGACGCTCCCGCTGAGTTGACGGAGACGGAAGGTAACGGGTAACACTCTCATACCCTCGTATCAGACCCTGGTCTTCAAGTGTCTGGAATTTTTCTTCATATTTTGACATTTTTTCAAGAGCATCTTCTTCACTGTCACCAATCACCATAAAGGTGAGCTTGTTCGGGTTTCTGCTGGCGAAAGCGGCGGCGATTTCACCATTTATTTCAAAAGCCCGATCCTTAGGGCGCAGAGCAGCCATGCTGGCATTGAAACGGATACTCTGCGGTAACAGAATTGCACCGATTGACAATACGCTCAATATAATGCAGGCGATAAACACCTGCTTCCGCTTTTTCTCGACAATGCGGGCAATATATGGCAGAAAGAAGGCACTTGGACGGAACAGGCGTTTGCTGTCCTGTCTGATCCGGCTGCGCTGAGTAATAAGTGCCGGCATGACAAACATCATTGCCGGAGCCGAGAGAAAGATGCCGATCCCTCCCAGAGCGCCGAATTCCGAGAGCTGGGTGAAGCGGGTTACATTGAGAGAGAAGAAGGCCAGACAGGTGGTCATCATGCCGATTATAATGCCCCAGCCGGTATGGCATATTGCAACCTTGAATGATTCCTCCAGACTTATGCCTTTGGTTCGTTCTTCGATATACCGGTTATAGATATGTACGGCGTAATCTATGCCCAGACCGATTAATACCGCGGCAAAAGCGCAGGAAACAATATTCAGCTGTCCGAAAAGTATCCAGCCGATGCCTGCGGTCCAGCATATTATCATAATAAGCGGAATCCCGATATAGAGGAGTACCCCATAACGCCGGAAACAGTAGCCGAAGAAAGCGAGTACGCAGATACCGCTGATTATCAGGGTTCCGATCATAACACCATTGATCTTTTGTCCGTAGGTGCGGGCAATCTGGTAGCCACCACCAAATTCAAGGTAGAAAGCTTTCAGCGCGGCCGGCGGCAGACCGCTGGCGGAGTTGTAATTGTTAAGTTTTCCCTTGAAGGCATCCTCAAGGAGTTTTCTGCCGACAAATAGCATAGCCGAGCGTTGAGTTATGCTGCGGGGATAATTATTATTTGCGAGTCTGCTGATTTCAGCTTCAGCCTCCTTGAGATATTTGTCTTTTTCCGGGGTGTCCCATGAGGAATAAGCATCTGAGCTGCGTAAAGCCGCTGTAAGTCCGGCAAGAGCATTCTTGAGCTGAATATCCTGCTTTTTTCGGGTTAAGCTGTCATTATTGTCCTGAGCCAGCAGCCGGATACTCTCTCTGGCGCTGGGGGTGATTATATTGAAAAGCGCTGAATACTGTGGCAGATCCTGTGATTCTACTGCAGCCATAAAAGATTTGAAAAAATTCTGCCAGTTATCTGAATCTTCAGGTCTGAATGCCGAAGTGCCGATAATAATATCGAAGGTGGTATTCTCTATTTCGCGCATAATTCTGGAGGCAAAGGGAATACTTTGTGCCGCATACAGCGGTTCAATTACCAGTAGCAGCATCTTCTGATCAGGGCTGAGAATATATCCCTGTTTGTTATCGAATTTATTATTAAGCAGTGCTTCGGAATCATTTTCAGAGTCTTTATCGGGATTATACAGATTTTCGAAGCTTTCCTTGAACACGGTGCCTAGACCGAGTGCGTTGATCAGAAGCTGCTTCTGCATTTCGTCTGAGGAACCGCTCTGCAGCAGTTTTCTGGCGGTTGACTCGACAGATTTATAGATATTTTCTTTTTGCAGTTTTTCTCTTATTGCCTGAATATCCTTTTTAGGCAGCAGCAGCATACCATGCTTTGGCAGTTCGACATACAGCAGCTGGTTCTTCTCTTCCTCGGTCAGAAGCCGTGAGAAAGAAGAACGGATATCCGGATTATGCCGCAGACGGTCGGAAATCTTATCTGCAAGCTCACCGGCGATAGTCAGCGCATTGGCGTTTTCAGTATTTAATCTGAAGATAATAAGCGCTTCATCGGCGGTTCCGAAATCGGTTATGGCTCTGGTAAAGGCGCGGGATGCAGGTATATCCTGCGGCAGCATACGTGATATATTGAATGCTGAGGTGTAACCGGTACGCAGGATAGGAACAAAAGCAAGGAGGGTAAGAATGAATGCTGTAATAATTACAGTTTTTGGGTAATTACACGCCACATGAGCGATCCACTCGAGAATGCGCTCACGAATCAGTTTATTATCTTTTTCCATTATTATTAACTATTCTTTTTCTTCTTCGGTATCATCATTTATATTTATTATTTTATAATTGCATTTTGGGCAGTAGCCGCCAAATTTTATCGAGTTTTTTTTGTCATACCAGTAATCAAAAATTTCTCCGCATTGCGGACAGAATAATCCATACTGTCTGGCAAGTGTACGGCGTGATTTACGTGAAAGCAGCATTACCAGTAATGCCAGAATCAGACCGATGCCCTGCAGCAGATAATGATCAAGTGACAGTTTCAGAATATATCCCGCGATAATTTCAGGCATAAAAAAGGTGGTGGCTGCAAGTACACCGATAAAGAAGAATCTTATCTGCCAGCTGGAGGAATAAGCTTTTTCTCTGGTCTGGTAATCCTCCGGTGTTATGGGGTATTCGGTAATGTCAGGGAATTTTTTATGGAACAAACTTTCTCCTTAACTGGGTCGTTGAACTGTTTATTCAGCCTGGGATTCGTTATCACTTTCGACCTCAACCTGTGAGAGGCTGCGCTGCTGGACACTATCCATGTCCAAATCATCAATTACCCAGAACTCTTCAACCTCTGCAGCGGAAGCATTCGATCTGTAGCGACGAAGATTGATTTTGACGGAACGCTCTTTGTCCGGCCAGTCAAGAATAAACTGCATAGGAAAGTATCTGCCGCTGCCGATTTCTTTACCTGCCAGGGTCTTTTCACCGGTCATTTCCTGTTCAAATCTTGAGTAAGTCTCAACAAAGAAAAGTTTTCCGTCGCGGTTAAAGTGCTCCACCTTATGGAGAACACGTCTGCGGCCGTCAACATACAGACGGACATATGGCTGTCCGCGTTTGTGCATCTCTTCCAGGATAAGATTTTCATTCATCAGGCCGGCATCGCTTTTGCCGACGACACGCCAGCGCTTATTGAGCAGATCGCGGTTTGCATGCAGAATTCGGTTGATAATGGCTTTGGGTGAAAAATTAATCCCGCCGCTCTGAAGATTGGAGACATTTCCAGTGTATAGCGTGTTGTGCAGCGGAACATAAAAAGCCACTTTTTCTCCCTGCATCAGCATATCAAAGGCTACAATTTCATCAGCAAGCTTAGACGCTTTTATACGGAGGCTGCTGGGGTCTTCAGCTATCATCTCGATCTGAGTGCTGAGTGAGAATTTGCTGGGTCGGTCAACAATTTTCATTTCACCACCGGCTATGATGTTATTGACATCAATACGGTTTTCGATTGTCTGATTGATCAGATCGGTAGCAGCTATGCTTACAGTGTCACTTGTGGTGCTGCAGCCGGTTATAAAAACACATGCGCTCAATGTCAGAGCAAGAAACAGATATTTTTTAAGCATATTATAATGTCCATGAATGAATATTGAAAATTACAGCTTTGCCGAATCAGTATATATTTATAACAATGTACTATATATTATCAGAAAAATAATGCTCTACAATAGATTTTTATCTTTATATGAAAAACCCTTACCATTTTTCAGGTAAGGGTTTTTGCAGTAAACCGCAATAGATCAGAGATGAATTGTTTTCAGCTTACGGGAATCTTGCACATGAATGAATATGGTTCTTCACTCATGAACTTCTCGCGATCAATTTTCATTTTAGAGAGGCGGCGTTCATGGATACGACGGATCTCTTCCATCTGGCGCTGTTCACGAATTTCGCCCAGACGTTTTTCATCAATTTCTTCCATCATATCCCAGAAGTCTTCACCTACTGCAAGCTGATCCCAATTGACCCATCTGTCTCTGGAGTCCATAGCAATAATTCTCCATTAAACAAAAAAAAACCGTTATAATGCAAAAATCCACAAACTACTGAACACTTAAATTTCAGTAGTAAGATTAGTTTGCATTAAAACAAAAAAAATAACAAACACAATACTCTTTGTATTTGTTGTCTAAAAAAAATAATTAACTCACATATAACTGTAATAATATGCCATAAATCATGCGTAAGTGTTAGTAAAAAATTAGATTTTTATAAATATTTTTTTATTTGTTTGTGTAACATCTTTGTTTTCAAATTGTTATACTGCTATTTTTTTTTATAAATAGTAGGTTGAACATATTTGTAACTGTGATTTAAACCGCTTAATCCCTCAGAATGTCCGATGAATAAATAACCGCCTGGTTTTAAAAAGTGGTAGAATTTATTTATCAGGTTCTGTTGGGTATCCTTGGTAAAGTAAATCATGACATTTCTGCAGAAAATAAAATCAAAACTGCCTTTAAACGGAAACTCTTCAATCAGATTAAGATATTTAAAACGAACAAGTCGTTTCAGATTGTCTTTAGCTTTATAGCTTTCTTTATTTGCAGAATAACGGAAGTATTTGGATAGCAGCGGTCTGGGTATTCCCTCAATCTGTTTTTTAGTGTAAATTCCGGTCGTGCCATTATTCAGGACATTGGTGTCAATATCAGTAGCCAGTAATTTTACGTCCCAGTTTTCAATGTCGGTGATAGCTTCCGAAAGGGTTATGGCTATTGTATAGACTTCAGCTCCGGAGCTGCAGCCGGCACTCCAGCCGCGTAGTTTAAAGTCTCTGTTGTAGGCCGCGTTTGCAGTTATTTCAGGGAGCATTACCCGTTGCATGAAGTCGAAGTGCGAGGATTCACGAAAAAATGAGGTGAGGTTGGTCGAGATCGCATTCATCAGTTCACTAAGCGCCTCGCCACTGTCATCACCGGTCAGATAATCATAATATTCCTGAAATCCTGAGAAATTATGTTGCCGTATTAATTTCCCTAATCTGGTATTTACCAGTTCAAATTTACTTTTGGTCAGGTGTATACCGCAGTTAGCCATAACATAGTCGGAAATCTTTTTGAATAAGCTGGTGGTCAGGTCGGTTTTTTGCATATAAATAAACCTTATTTTATTTGATTATTCAGTTAAAATGCTGGATTATATGGACATAATATGTTATTATGTGCTAGTAACTGTCCTTTTGGCATAAATTATAATTTAGTTTGTATTTTTTGCAACAGAATAAAATGGGGCTGAAGTATTAATTTATTTTCAGCGTCAGCAGTGGTGCCGGTATCTGCCTAAAGCTCAGGAACATTTTTTTTAACTTCATTATATTTAAAAGATTAGGAAGGTTTAAGTTGAGCATATGTGGCGATTTTGGTTGGTTGTAGTGCTTACTATCTTTGCTGATCTGGGCAGTAAAAAATATATATTTGAGAAGCTGTTGAATACTCCAGCACAGAGATTTGAACTGGTGCCCGGGTGGCTGTCATTCACCCTGCATATCAATAAAGGTGCTGTTTGGGGAATAGGCGGCGGTAAACCTGTACTTATTATAGCGGTTACAGCGGTTATTATTCCGATAGTTATATATCTGGCGCATACTTCACAGAAGAGCGGTAAATCTTTTCTGCCTCTTCTTGGCTTTGGTATGCTGCTTGGCGGAGCTCTGGGCAATCTTTATGACCGGGTTTTTACCAGTATGCAGTTGCGGGGCTATCCTCAGAGTTATTACGGGGTTCGGGATTTTGTTGATTTTCGAATTCCGGGAGTGTATAATTGGCCGGTATTCAATGTGGCTGATATTGCGATTGTACTGGGGGTGGTAATATTCATACTCTGGAGTCTCAGCAGCAGCGGAAGCAGCAGTAAAAAAGATTAGATTTATTTTTTACTGTAGCTGTAATGTCAAGTTCATATAGTATAATATATGTAATATATAATATGTATATATAGTGAGTTTGTGTATGTAGTGCGTTTGGATTTTTTGGTTGGTAAATAAAAACTCTAAGGAGAATGTTATGAATTGGGATTTCGAATATTTTATACCAACTAGAATTATTTTTGGTGCTGGAAAGCTGGCAAAGCTTGCAACCGAAAAACTGCCGGGAAAGAAAGCTTTTATTGTCATTAGTTCCGGCAAATCAATGAAGGCAAACGGTTATCTTGACAAAGTAATTGGCTATCTCAAGGATAATGGGGTGGAAGCGGTAGTTTTTGATAAAATACTACCCAATCCTATCCTCGACCATGTTATGGAGGGTGCGAAGCTACTCAAGGATAACGGGTGTGATTTCATTGTTGGCCTCGGTGGCGGCAGTTCGATCGATAGTGCTAAGAGTATAGCTATAATGGCGACTAATCCTGGAGATTACTGGGATTATATCGGAACCGGAAGTGGCAAAGGCAAAGGTCTGGTTAATAAAGCATTACCGCTGATTGCTATTCCAACTACCGCCGGAACCGGTACTGAATCTGATCCCTGGACGGTGATAACCAATACCCAGACCAATGAGAAGACGGGTTTTGGTGTTATTCCCGATACCTTCCCGGTAATGTCTATTGTTGATCCTGAGTTGATGCTCAGTGTTCCTCCACGTCTTACCGCTTTCCAGGGTATAGATGCTTTCTGCCATTCGATTGAAGGCTATATAGCCAAGGTCGGACAGCCGGCAAGTGATATTTTCGCACTTTCAAGTGTAAAGCTGATTGCAGAAAATCTTCCGGCGGTAGTCAAGGACGGTTCATGTATCAAAGGCAGGTCGGCAATTGCCTGGGCCAGTACTCAGGCTGGTATGGTTGAGTCTACCTCAAGCTGTACCTCTGAGCATTCAATTGAACATGCGCTGAGTGCGTATCACCCTGAGTTACCGCACGGGGCAGGTCTTACCTGTCTGCTGGTACCATATCATACCGTTATGATTGAAAAATGGCCTGATCAGCGTTATACTGATATGGCAAAGGCGATGGGGTATCCTGCTGAGAAACCTGAGGATTTCATTGCCGCGCTTAAGAAGCTGATTTCTGATTGTGGTCTGGCCGAGCTTTCACTTGCTGATTATGGAATTGATAAGTCCGAAGCGGATAAGATTGCGGAAAATGCTTTCTATGCGATGGGACCACTCTTTGATGTGGATCCTGGAAAACTGGAAAAAGATGATGTAATCAGAATTGTTCAGATGTGCTTTGAATAATAGAGATATTTCGAGTATACTTGCAGTCTGCATGGATTATCTGTGCAGACTGTTTTTTTAAGCTGATTTGATGGTACGTATAATGAATATTAATGATAGACTGAAGACCTGTGTCGGCGAGCTGGAATTTGCTAATCCGATATTTCCGGCTTCCGGAACTTATGGCAGTGGTAAGGAGTATAGTGATTTTATCGATATCGGCATGTTGGGAGCGGTAGTGACTAAAAGTGTTACTCCGCGAGCGACAATCGGCAATCCGCCGCCGCGGGTGGTTGAGACACCTTCTGGAATGCTCAATGCTATCGGTCTGCAGAATGGCGGGGTCGAAGAATTCAAGAAAAATCTTCTGCCGCCGCTTTTGGAGGCGAATAAGCATATAGTAGTGAATGTTGCGGGTAAGAGTGAGGATGATTATCTGTATGTAGTAGAAGCTCTGGCGGCGGCTCCGGTATCGGCACTGGAGATCAATATCTCCTGTCCGAATGTTAAAGAGGGTGGCATGGCATTCGGTGTATGCGGCAGAAGTTCTGCGGCGCTGGTCTCACGGCTCAAAGGAGTGACTGATTTGCCGCTGTGGATAAAGTTATCGCCGAATGTAACCGACATTGCTGCAATTGCCGGTGAAATAGCCGGTGCGGGCGCTGATGCACTGGTTGTAAGCAATACCTATCTGGGTATGGCTATTGATATTGAAAAGCGTCGTCCTATTTTGGCAAATGTTACCGGTGGTCTTTCCGGTCCTGCGATTCATCCTCTGGCTTTGCGCTGTGTCTTTCAGGTAGCACGGGCGGTCAGTTGTCCGGTAATCGCTTGTGGCGGTATCGCTGGTGTGCGTGAGGTTGTGGCATTTCTTCTTGCCGGTGCCTGTGCCTGTGAGGTAGGTATGATGAATTTTCCTGAGCCGGGTATTACGGTCAGACTGATACATGAGCTGGGGATTTGGCTTGAAGAGCATGATACTACGGTTGCAGAAATTATCGGGGCACTGGAGGTTTGAGGTCTCTGGCTTGTGGCTGCGGCATTTTTTTGCATATAACATCAGCCAGGTCTGATCAACAATAAGCCCATAATATTTACTGTAATCATGTATTGTGTGTCTTGCTGGCAGCTGTCTTGCTGACTTGTGATTATTTTTAAATATTTTTAGCTTTAACCCTTGATTAATATATTTAATTACATAAAATCTTCTACTCAAGACGGTGGCGTAGCCAAGCGGTAAGGCAATGGTTTGCAAAACCATCATGCATCGGTTCAAATCCGATCGCCACCTCCAAAGTTAAAACACCTGCACTCAGAATGAATGCAGGTGTTTTTTATTGAGTCAAATATCATTTTGAATTGCAGTGTTCTGTTTATACAATAAAAAAGACGCAGAGACCAAGGTTCACTGCGTCTATTCAAGGTAATTTATTCCCGTTTACTGGTTTGCTTTGCGCATCTTCTTCAGCTGACGCATCGCTCCAGGGTAATCATGGAACTGATCATCAACTTTGATGAGCGGTAGAGAATCGTGGTAGGTGTGTGCCGCCATGGCTTCAACCGAACCATCCTCTCTCCAGCCTTCATGGTGCTCAATGTGATAAGAAAGATTATGTTCCTGATAGTCAAACCCCATCATTTTAATCTTCTTTTTTGCTGCTTCACATATACCGCAACCTGGCTTTGAATAAACTTGAATTACCATTGTCGTCTTCCCCCTTTAAAATGGTTATTATAAAATCTTTATATTTACTTCTGAACGCTAACAACTTATAAACGTACAGAAGAGGCTAATAATCTTATCAACTTTAGTCGTAAATATACGAGCATAGTTGAGATTTCTAATATTAATAATAAAAATAATTAATAATTCTGAAATCGTTGCAGGATTGGAGTTCGCTTCAACTAATTCCGTTTATACAGGAAATAACGGTTAAAATCAAGAAAAAAAATAACAAAATATAGTAATAAAAAAAATATTGACACTATATATAGTGCTTGTTTGGTATGTCTCGATTGTTTCGATCAAATATAAATCCTTGAGTGATAGAGATTAACTACAAGGTGCACAAAATGTGAAATAGCATATCTGGTAAGAAAATAATTTACGAAAAAAATTGATTGTACAAATTATTTTTAAGGTAATATTTGAGAGCAAATTATGGCATAAAAAAATGTCTTTATCAGGTATTATTTCCTGAATTCTCTAACCTGATACCGGTTATGTACTTGCTGCAGAAGTGAATTACGCTGTGATGATATCAAGATCTCAGGTGACAATTTAATCCACGCTGTAGAATATGAAGTACGGGATGAATTTAAACAGCTTATAATACTTTGGTCCAGATACGATCATTATAATCAAAATCCACCTGCAGGTTAATGTCAAAGGCATCACTCATATTTTTACTGTTGATAACCTCATGTTTCTTACCTTGATGTATAATTCGGCCTTTTTTGATTATTAGGGCGTGAGTGGTCATCGCAGGTATTTCCTCGGTGTGATGGGTTACATAGAGGAGATTTGTAATCGGCATTTTTTCGATTGATTCCAGCAGGTCTTCGCGGCTGTTTATATCCAGACCGGCACAAACTTCATCAAGAATAAGGATGTCAGGGTTGCTTATCAGGGATCGAGCCAGTCTTACCTTCTGTTTTTCACCCTGTGAGAGCTTGCAGAACTGGCGTTTGGCAATGTGGCTGCAGTTTAATGAACTCAGCAGGTCATGCGCGATATCGATATCCACACTTGAGGGTTGCTGATATAATTCATAGGTAGAATAAATTCCGGTTATTACGAGATTAAGCGCGGTTTCTGTAGGTGGCAGCCATTTGTCAATACTTGCTCCAACCCAGCCGATGCGTTTTTTCAGTTTTGGTAGATCACAGAAACCGAGCTGCTGCCCAAAGAGCCATATTGAGCCGGTAGTAGGCCAGAGATCACCATAGATTGCCCGTAAAAGGCTGGTCTTGCCTGAGCCGTTACAGCCGATAAGTGCCCAGTGCTCATGTGGTTGTATTTCCCAGTCTATTCCTCTGATAATCTGGTTGTCATTTCGGATTATATGAATATCGGTAGTTTTTATAATTGAAGAGTTCATAGCTGCCTGTATTTGTACTGTAAAAAAAAAAAAATTCTGTAGCCGGAAAAAATGCAACAAGTAATTAATTAATAATATAATATATGTGTTAATTATCAAGTGTGTGGAATTAAAACTAAAATTTAAGGTAAGTAGGGATGAGTATTAATTATATAGCGCGTCAGCCTATTCTTGATCTGAAACTTAACACTTGGGGTTATGAGCTTTTGTTTAGAGCCGGGATGGAAAATTCATTTTTAAGCAGTGAAAACCGTTATGATGGTGATACTGCTACCATGTCGGTTATTAACAATGCATTGCTCGATAATATTCATAATCTGTCGCTCGGAGTGATGAGTCTGATAAATTTTACCCGCGGACTTATACTCGACGATTATGCGTTACTGCTCAATAAGGCCAATACTATAATCGAAATTCTTGAAAATGTGCTGCCGGATACCGAAGTGGTATATGCCTGTAAAAAACTGAAGGATAAGGGGTATATTCTCGCCTTGGATGATTTCTTTTTCCGGGAGGAGTATCATGAACTGCTGATACTGGCGGATATTGTAAAAATCGATTTTATTGCTACCAAACGCAATGAAATAGTCGAGCTTGTTGCTAAACTCAAACCCTATAACGTAAAACTGCTTGCTGAAAAAATCGAAAATTATAATGATTTTGAATTCGCTAAAGAATTGGGATGTATTTATTTTCAGGGTTATTTTTTCAGTAAACCGGTGATGGTGAAACGTGAAAACATTCAGGAGCCGAAGCTGGCCAAACTGCAGCTTCTGGGGGAAGTAAATTCTAAGATGTTCGATATTGGAAATATTGAGAATATAATCAAGAGTGATCCGGTATTGACTCTGCGGCTGTTGCGTTATCTCAATTCGGCATTTTTCGGTCTGCGAAATGAAGTTAAGAATATACATCATGCGATTATTATGCTGGGACCTAAAAAGCTGCGGCGCTGGATTACAGTGATAATTGCGGCGGATATTAGTGAGGGTAAGCCGATAGAACTTCTTAAAGAGAGTTTATTCAGGGCAAAATTCTGTGAGCTTCTTGGTGAAAATGCCAAAGGAGCGGAGAAGGATGAAGATTTCTTCATGCTGGGGCTGCTTTCACATATTGATGCTTTTTTCGGGCAGCCTAAGAGTGTACTTCTCGAAGATTTGCCGATATCTCATAATATAAAAAATGTATTGATTGGGAGTGATGAACCCAGCCTGCTCCATGATTCGCTGGAGATAGCCCAGGCTCTGGGTATGGGTATGTGGGATTATGTGGATAATATTTCGCAGAAGAATAATATTGACGGCAGTCTGATAAAAAATTCATATTTCAGCGCGGTTAATCATGCCAATGATTATGTTGCTATGGTGCCGGAAAAATAAGGTCCGGACAGTAACCTGTGCCGGACCTGTGCTGAATATATTATTTAGAAGCGAGAATTTATTTGCTGGGTGCCGGTTTCTCCATACTGGTTTTCTGCATTGCGGCATTCTTCTTTTTGAAATCTGCAAGTGAACTGTAGTCGGTGATAGTGAGTTTGCCGTTACCTCCATTGAACTGCAGCATGCCGTCAACATAGACAACCTTCTTTTCAGACTCTTTCTGAATACGCTCCATGCCGTTCTTTTCACCTTCGCTCATACCGATAATGCCAAATTCCTTGACAATGTTTTTGCCCATCTTATCAAGATTTACCGGGATGCCTATCAGCTGACCCTGAGGATTCTTTGGCGATTGAACTTTGGTAAGCAGGATAACATTTGTGGCATCTTTGGCGTTGATCAGGATTACACCGATTCCTTTGAGTGGTTTGTCAGCAGTTTTCTGAGTAGCGGCAGGTTTTTTCTGTGGTGCTTTTTCATCTGCTTTTACTGCCGCTGAACTTAGAACTGCCAGGGTGAGCAGTAGAAAAACCTGAATAAATCTCTTAGTCTTCATATTATTTCCTTATATATTTGTATTTAAAAATTAAGCGAAGCTGCTTATATCACTAACTATCATAGACTATAACGATTCCTTTGGTAAAAATAATAATTTATAGCAGCGAAATCGGATCGACATCAATTACCAGCTTGAGACTGCGTTTTTGTTTTTTATAAATATTCGCGGCTCCGTTGAGCATTTGCGATATTTCCTTATGGGTTTTGGCTTTCAGCAGTATATGGTAGCGATATTCTTCCTGCAGCCGTGACAGCGGGCAGGGGCTGGGACCGAGCACCGCCAGCGGTGAAGGGGCATTTTCCCGGTAACGCTGAGCCAGTTCAGCCAGATATGATTTTACCTCTCCTTCGTTGATGGCTCTGCCGACAATTCTTGCTACTCTGCCATAGGGTGGATAGGAGAGCTGGGCTCTGAATTCCAGTTCTTTTTGGGCAAAACCTTCAAAATCCTGATCTATTGCGTATTGGATAGCGTAATGCTCGGGCTGAAAAGCCTGTATGACCGCTACCCCCGGATTTTCCGCTCTGCCGGCACGACCGACAACCTGGGTAACCAGCTGGAAGGTTCGTTCTGCAGCGCGAAAATCCGGCATGTCAATTGCACTGTCTCCGGCCAGTACTCCGACCAGGGTTACATTGGGAAAATCGAAGCCTTTGGTTACCATCTGAGTGCCGACCAAAATATCATATTCATTGTTGGCGAAAGCCGCCAGCGCGCGGGCATGGGAATCACGTCTATTCATGGTATCTGAGTCCATGCGCAGAACCCGGGCTTCCGGCGCAAGTTTGCCGAGTATATCCTCAATTCTTTCGGTGCCGGTACCGCTGAAACGGAGATTTCTTGCACTGCAGTTGGGGCATTCCTCCGGCGGGTGGACGGCAAAATCACAGTAGTGACAGCGCAGCAGATTGGAACCGCGGTGATAGGTGAGTGCGATTTCACAGTTGGGACATTTGAGGGTTTCCCCGCAGGAGAGACACTTTATATTGGTGTTGAAGCCCCGCCGGTTTAGAAAAAGGATAGCCTGTTTCTCATGTGCCAGACAGTTCAGCAGCTCCCGCTCCAGACGGCGTGAGAACATGACTACTTTTTTGCGTTCGGTATATTCTTCCTTCATATCCACGGTGATTGTCTGCGGCGGGGTGGCTATACCGGGGCGCTCGGTAAGGCGGAGGAGCTGGTATTTACGGTTGAGAGCATTTAGCCAGCTTTCCAGCGACGGGGTGGCTGAACCGAGAATAATACTGGCATTCTCCTGTTTGGCGCGCATTACCGCCAGATCTCTTCCATGGTACCGGGGATCATTCTCCTGCTTGAAGGTATGCTCATGTTCCTCATCAACAATTATCAGACCGAGATTCGGCAGCGGAGCGAATATCGCCGAGCGGGCTCCGACTACAACCTTGACTTCGCCCCGTCGGAGTCGGCGCCAGGCTTCAGCTCTCTCACCATCGGACATGTGAGAATGCATTGCCACTACCTCACCCGCCCGCTCCTTGAAACGTCCGAGTGTCTGTGGGGTAAGACTTATTTCCGGTACCAGTACCAGTACGCTCTTATTCTGCAGAAGAGCGTGGGACATGCAGCGCAGATAGACCTCGGTCTTACCACTGCCGGTGATACCGTAAAGCAGAAAGGCGGTGAAGGCGTTACTGTCAAGAGACTGATTTATGGCGGTAATTGCCTGGCTCTGTTCAAGATTGAGTACAATATCTTTTTTATCGGGTTTGAGACTTATCCGGTCACGGTCATATATTCTTTCACTGATAGTGAGCAGTCCGCGTTTTTCCAGGCTGTGCAGAGTCTGATGGCTCGAATTGCTGTAACGGATCACCTGTGAAGCCAGAATTTCAGCTGAGGTGTTTTTTTCAATGAGATATCTGAGAACCGATTCTTGTTTTGCAGCGTTTTTAGGCAGAAACGCCAGTTCAAGTTTGGTTTCTTCCATATTTTTGGCCAGCTTTACATAGAGAGCGGTTTCAGTTTTATGTCCACGTCGAACTGCAGAAGGTACAGCGGCAGCCAGCATCATACCCCAGCTGCTGTAATAGTAGTTAGCTGCCCAGCGGGTAAGTTCCAGCAGGCTTTCCAGAACTATCTCTCCTTCCGGGCCTGCGGAGATAATATCCCGGCATTTCTCCGGATCTATCGGGCATTTTTCGGTTACTTCAACGCAGAAACCGCGTATGCGTCTGGGGCCGAACGGTGCTATTACCCGGCTTCCGGGCTGGATCTTGCCGAGCAGTTTTTCAGGAATTGAGTAATGGTAAATTGTAGTTAGCGGTGCTTCAACGGCGATAGCGGCGTACATAGGATTTTTAGAGTCTTTTAATAATATAATGTCTGTTCGGTTATTTATCATCTCGGTCACGGTGTTGTCTACTCGCTGATTATACAGAATAAACCTGCAGATGACAGTAATTCTTTTTTTAGTTGCAGCTTGATTATTGGTTTAGGGTTTTTAACCGGAACGGGGGGGATAAAAAAATGATTATCGTTATAGTTCATCAGGCAATCTGACCGATAAATTACCAGTGCAGCCTCTGAGTATGGCAGCGGAGGTGGTTAAAATGTTAATTACTGGAGAAGTGTTTTATATATAATATATTGCTCTGGAGTGAGTTATGAGAAAAATTGTAGTTGCTTTCGGATATGTTCTGACTGTACTGTCGGTAAGTTTAATGAGTGGATGCGGCTTACTGAATCTTGGTGGCGGCAATGGTAAGACCGATAATCAGAATGTCTATGCGCCGGTTGCCAACGGGGATATGCAGATGCAGCGGGATGCGGTTCCGGTTCAGGTTAAGGGTGAGCAGGGTATGCACTATGATCCGCGGCAGTGGGTTGCCAATGTCTATAATCCTAATCAGATCGGTAATCTGCTGACAAATTCTGGACAGACCGGAATGACCAGGCAGACCTTTACCGAATCCGGCGGTGACCTGCAGGTGAATGTTTCACCCGACGGTAAGGTTATGGCTTATTCCAGTACACGTTTCTCACGTACTCCTCAGATCTGTCTGCAGGGGGTGAGTGCAAAAGCGGTACAGCTGATGACTCAGGATAATATGAGTGATATGATGCCGGCTTTCAGTCCTGATGGAAAGTTTATTGTCTGGGCGAGTGACCGTTATGGTAACTGGGATATTCTGCTGCAGAAGTCCGATGCCAGACCTGATAGCAAACCCCGTCAGATAACCCGTTCCACCGATGATGATATTCATCCTTCATGGAGTCCTGACAGCAGGTTCATTGCTTTCTCACGCTTCAACTCTATGGATGGAAACTGGCAGATATGGGTGATAGATACCAAGAATGATACTATAAGTTATCTTACTGAAGGTCTGTTCCCGCGTTTTAAACCGATGGTTGATAAGGCTGAAGACGACAGGACGTTGTATACACTGGTGTATCAGCGTAATCGTAAGCGTGATATCCCTCTTTACAGTATCTGGACAAATACCTTTACTGCGGAGGAGAATGGTTCGGTTGAATCAGTACGGGCACCAATGGAGATTATTGCCAATGACAAGTGGGCGGCGATTACCCCCTGCTGGAGTCCGAATGGCGATTATATTGCTTTTGCCACCGTTGGTAAGAGTGCCCTGGCGCAGTGGCAGGCCCGTATGTATAAGCCGGATGATATCTGGGTAGTACGGGTCGACGGTACCGATCTGACCCAGATTACCAGTCATAGTGCGCCGGACTGGAATCCATATTGGGCAATAGATGTAAATAACCCTGATGATCCGAATGGTAGAATATTCTTTACCAGTGACCGGACTGGTAATGCTAATATCTGGAGTGTTAAACCGATTATTGCCGGTATGGTGGCGTTGAAATAAGCAGGGAGCAGCCGATCTTTCTGATAAATTCGTAAATTATCTGAATTGATTATCCGGTTATTGTGATGTAAAGGTATTATCAGAAATTTTAACTGATTGAGGATAATGTTGATGACTAGGGATTACCCGGGGCATAAAATTATAGGCATATTGGTAGCGCTGGTTGCTGCGCTCTGCCTTGGCGGTTGTGTAAATGGGATGTCTGAAAGCGCCAGAAAAGCGGCACGGGCAGCTTACGGCGGGACTACCGATTCTTATGAAGAGTTTACCGGGGACCCGGTGGCGATTGCAACAACCAAGTCGGTTGCGTTTATCCCTTTTGATTATATTGGACGACTTGAAGGTTTTGATACTATGACCTTTACCACCCGTTTTGCTTCACAGATGTCGACTCGGGGTGAGGTGAAGGTTATCTTCCCGCGGGAAGCCATGAAACTGGTTGAGATTGAGAACCGCAAGGTGAACCAGCATAACCGGCTGCTTTCGGAGATGGCCATGATGGGCGAGAATATGGATAATATGCCGCGTCAGGACCGTACCAAAGCGCGTAAGCTCAATCCGGTAATAGATCTGGATGATGCGGTGAAGATCGGCAGAATGCTGCATGTGGATGCGGTTGTTACCGGAACAGTGAGTGAATGGGATCCTTATATGCGTCCCAGGATGTGTGTAAGTGTAAAAGTTATTGCAACCGGTAATTCGGATACTGCAGCGCAGGCACTGGCGCAGATGGCGCAGTGGGGTGTGCCGCGTCAGGGATCAACTGCCAGGGGTGTGGTCTGGTATATGCAGCAGAACTTTGATACCCGTGATGCTGATATCGGACGTAATATCTGGTCATACGGTCTGCTCAAGCATACCGAGTACAGCGCATCTGATATTGACTCTTATCTGCGGTCTATTTCACAATATTATGATTATGTGGGCTCAGTGCTGGCGAAAGCTATTTTAAATACCCGTGGTGATGCTATTGCTGAAGCTGAGAAGCGGGCGCTTGAAGAGGCGAAAAAGATTAAACTGGCTCAGGCCGGGGTGCGCAACAAGCTTCGGGCACTGACCGATCCATACTATGAGGTTCCGGATGCACAGGCGGTTATGAATCAGACACTGGCGGATACCAGGGATATGGGCTGGAGGCCGGATGTCTATAATTTACAGCATCAGGATAAAAAACGCTTGATTAATACCTATGTAGATCCTAAACTTGTAGATGAGCAGGTTGCTGAAATACAATAATTTATGATCTGAAAAAATAGGCTGTTGTAAACGTGATGATTTCAAGAAAAAATTATATTCTTTATACCGCTCTGCTTGTCTGGGCGGTATTTTCTATTTGTATGGCGGTATATAATTATGGTAATTTTGACCGTAGTGTTTATCCGTTGTATTATAATGTTGGTAAGGCCTGGAACGGCGGGAATGACATCTTCAGCGGTGACTGTGTGAATTACTCCTATTGGCCGGGATTTGCTCTTATTTTCGCGGTTCTGGTAAAATTTCCTTATAATATCGGGTCTGTAGTCTGGACGGTGCTCAATCTCGGCGGTATTTTCTGCGGTATGTATATGCTGGGACGGAGTATTTTTGCTGCGTCAGCGAATCGCAGGGGGCTTTTTCTGCTGCTGGGTCTGCCGTTAATTTTCGAGGGGATCTTTAATCAGCAGAGTAATGCGCTGGTTGCCGGGATCTCACTGCTTGGGATGTCTCTGATTTATCGCGAAAAATTTATGCTGGGGTCGTTGTTAGTCTTATTCTCCGGTATTAGTAAGATCGCACCGCTCAGCTTTGCTCTGCTCTTTCTGGTCATGTATCCGCGGCAGTTATGGTGGCGTTACCTGCTGGCACTGTTTCTTCTGTTCTTGGTTCCTGCGATTATTGCGGGCCCGGAGTATTTTCTGGGGCTGCACCGGAGTTGGATCACTTTTCTCAGCGGACAGAGTTTTGAGCGCTGGGAGTATCGGGATTTCTTTTTATTGTATGAGTTGGTAGCTAAAGGCAGAATTTCAACTAATACGCTGGCTGATTTCCCATTATGGTATCATGCTGTACAACTCTTTGGTGCGGGTATTTTATGTCTTGTCTGTATCTGGCTGCGCTACTGGCGCCGCTGCGGCAGAGAGTGTATTCTAGGTGCGGTAGCGATGGCCGGTTCGGTCTGGTGGCTGCTTCTGGGACCGTCTACAGAGATCGCAACCTGTGTGGCGGGAGTCGCAATTGCAGGTCTTGGGGTAATACTGGCCTGGAATTCACGTTGCGGAAGGTGGCTGCAGTTAATCGCCTATATCTGTGTGGTGTTGGGCTCCAGCGGTGATTATGAATGGAATATGAAGCAGTTGACGACTTCTGACTGGATATATGGCATGCTGCCATTCGGGGCATTTTTAATGTATCTCTGGTATTGTCTGTTTATGCCTAAGGCATTGGCATTGACAATAGAGACGAAAGCAGTAAGATAATATTATAATGTTTACTGAAATTTTATAACTGCTTGTTTAAGTGAGAGATAATGGATGAAATAGAGAAAATCAAGGAAGAGCTGTATAATTCAATTTATGAGAATGAAATGGCACTTTTTGAGGACCGACTGCGCAATGATCCGGATTTTGGTATTGATGAACTCAGAAGCTATCTGGAATATCAGTATAATTTTCAGGATGAAGGCTGGTGTAATCGCGGTGATGTACAGCATATAGAGGGGCAGGCTAAGGTGGCGGCGCTGGAGGTGCTGCTGCATCATCTTGAGAAGGAAGAGAATAGTAAATAATCTAGTTGGGATATAGTTTTTAGATGTTGGTTTGATATTTGTTTCGAAATTTACTTGAGGAGTGAGGGATGAGTAAGAAAATTTTTCTGCCGGAGAGTGAGATGATTACTCAATGGTACAATGTAGCAGGAGACATACCCGGCGGTCTGCAGCCGCCACTTGATCCACAGACTGGAAAACCATGCTCGCCGGAGATGCTGGCACCGATTTTCCCTGATCCGATTCTGGAGCAGGAGATGTCAACCCAGACCTGGATTGATATTCCTGACGAGGTAAATGAAATTTTACGCATCTGGCGTCCATCTCCACTCGTACGTGCAGATCGTCTTGAACAGGCAATTGGTACAACCGCTAGAATTTATTTTAAAAATGAGAGCGTTTCACCTGCCGGCAGTCATAAACCAAATTCTGCAGTACCACAGGTATATTATAATAAAATCTCAGGAACAAAGCGCATTACTACAGAAACTGGAGCCGGTCAGTGGGGAAGTTCACTTTCTATGGCGTGTTCTTTCTTCGGTCTGGAGTGTCTGGTATATATGGTTCGCTGTTCTTATGACCAGAAGCCGTTCCGCCGGAGTATGATGCAGGCCTGGAAGGGAAAGGTAATTCCTAGCCCTTCTGATACGACTGAGAGCGGTAGAGCTGTACTGGCGGAATTTCCTGATACTCCGGGATCATTAGGTATCGCTATCTCTGAAGCGGTTGAAGTGGCTGTGAAAGATCCTGATGCCAAGTATGCGCTCGGGTCTGTGCTCAATCATGTGCTGCTGCATCAAACCGTTATCGGACAGGAGACCAAGAAGCAGCTTGAGCTTGGTGGTGAGGGTCTGCCTGATGTTCTTGTCGGGTGTTGTGGCGGCGGTTCAAACTTCGGCGGCTTTGCCGTACCTTTCCTGCGTGATAAGCTTGACGGTAAAAAGGATATCCGGATGGTCGGTGTTGAACCTACAGCCTGTCCTACTCTTACCCGTGGACATTATGCCTATGATTATGGTGATCTTGCCGGGCTTACTCCGCTACTTAAAATGCATACGCTTGGCTCTAAGTTTGTTCCACCTGGAATTCATGCCGGTGGTCTGCGTTATCATGGTATGGCACCGATTGTTTCTGCGCTCTTGCGTGAGAACCTTATGGAGTCTATGTCACTGCATCAGACAGAATGTTTTGAAGCCGCTACTATCTTTGCTCGTTCTGAAGGTATTATTCCTGCTCCTGAGAGTTCTCATGCTATCCGTGCTGCTATTATTGAAGCTAAGAAGCCTGAGAATGCAGGTAAAGTAATTGTGTTCAATCTTTCAGGACACGGTCACTTTGATATGAGCAGTTATGATAAGTATTATTCCGGTGAGCTTAATGATTTTGAGCTGCCTGATTCTGAGCTTGAAGCGGCTGTAAAAGATCTGCCAAAAGTCGATAACTAGAGTTTTAAATGTTATTTAATTATAATACGGCGCGGACCTTCAGGTTCGCGCCGTATTTTTTTTGTAATAATGTCTGCTCTAGGTGAGCGGGCTGATTGGCTTAGTCATATTGCAAAAATATAAAGACAGACAGGGTATCATTAAAGATGCCCTGTCTGTCTGATAGCGGGAGTATGTGGAGATAACAATTAGTAGATTGATTCTTCGAAATAATAATCCTTGGCGTTATCCTTGGTGATAAGCTCGGCGGCAAGAATAACCTTTGAAGGGATCTTGTTCTGATAGAAACCATTAAGGCGTTCATTACGCAGACCGTATACACAGAGGCTTACGGCAGTTGCAGCCATTGATGGTGGATAGGTAACAGTTGCTTTTACCAGTTTGTCATTGTCCATTATCTTCTTGATTACAAGTTTTGAACCGGCACCGCCCATGATAATCTTAATATCATCACGTCCTGATTCTTCGTAAGCCTGAAGAACACCAACAAGAACATCATCATCCTGACAGAATACGGCATCAATATTATCATATTTCTGGAGGTAGTTTTCCATAAGTTCCAGGCCTTTCTGAGTTGACCAGTATGCAGGCTGGAAGTCGAGGATTTCGATACCAGGGTATTTTGCCATTACATCTTTGAAGGCGTCATTTCGTTCTTTATCAATAACGCAGGGGATGCCGCCCATAGCTACAATCTTGCCTTTGCCGCCGAGAGCTTTTGCCATCCATTCAGCACTTACTTTACCTAGACCTGGATTATTACCGGCGATATAGACATCGGCAATGTCCTTGGTAAGCGCCCGGTCGATTACTACTGTGTAGATACCGGCTTTTTTTGCTTCTTCGACAACTGGGGTAAGAGGAGCGGAATCATGCGGAAGAATAACCAGTCCGTCGATATCCTTGATCATCATGTCTTCTACAGTACTTACCTGTGAAGCGGGATCGGCAGAGGTGGTGAGATAGAATTCGATATCTTTATCAACTGCTTTCCATTCATCAATTGCTTTTTTTACCCACCAGACAATTCCACCTGTCCAGCCGTGGTCGGCGGTAGGAACGGAAATTCCAATTTTGATCTTACCTTTACGTACATGGCTTTCGGGAGTTGGAGTGGGATTTGGAACTTCAAAAGCACCTGCCATACTGATTGAGAAAACTGCGAGTAATAGTGTTAGAAGCAACTTCTTCATGATCTTCTCCTTGGGTTAAAGACATTTTGCCTGCTGCTTGCATCAGGCCATAACAAACAAACTTTATACACATAACATTACTGCTTGGAATTTGTAATTGCTGCGCACGAAATAAGCGCTTATTCATTTTCATTATTCTTATACTGCAGAAGTACTGCCAGAATAATGACACCACCCTTTACTGCTCCCTGTAGATATGGGGATACGCCTACCATATTCAGCATATTATTGATAATACCGAGGATAATCGCTCCCATAACCGTGCCCCAGATGGTTCCTTTCCCTCCGGCCATTGAGGTGCCTCCGATAACTACTGCGGCTATGGCGTCAAGTTCGTAGGATAGCCCCGCATTTGAGGAGCTGATTGAATTCAGGCGGGAGGAGAGCATAATCGCGGTTATACCGACGGTAAAGCCGGTGATACAGTAAGTAATGAATTTTATAGTGTTGACTTTGATCGCTGCGTAATGGGCAACCTGCTGATTTGATCCGACAGCACAGACATAACGTCCAAATTTGGTATTATTAAGAATAATACTGAGAATTGCCGCGAGTAGAATGAAAATTATTACCGGATAGGGAACCGGACCGAGACGTCCAGAGCCGATTACCTTGAAATTCTCACTTATTGAACGGTATTCTCCGGCATCAACAATATAGAGCACAATCGATCGGAAAATTGTCATGGTACCAAGAGTAGCGATAAAGGGGGCGATACGGGCTTTGGTTATTATAATGCCGTTAATTGCTCCTCCGGCTATTCCAAGAATCAGAGCTGCCGCAACTGTCAGTACCAGTGCACCCCAGCCGCCGCCGGCAGCATTGAAGGTAAGTACCGCCAGACCTCCCACCAGTGCGGTGAGTGAACCCACCGAGAGATCAATACCATTACAGATTATAACAAAGGTCATACCCAGAGCAATAGTCCCGGTATATGACACCTGTCTGAGGATGTTCAGCAGGTTTTTGGGTTTTATGAAATATTTGCTCATCATTGCTGAAATTATGAACAGTATAATCAGAGCAAAAAATGTCATATATTTTGAGAAGTCAAATTTTCTTTCTTTTTCCATGGTTTCATGATCCCTTTTTAAGGCCTGTAGCGTATAACATTATTTCTTCCTCGCTGCAGTCTTTTTGTGTCAGTTTTCCTTGAATTCTGCCTTCACGCATTACAAATATGCGGTGACAAAGACCCAGTATCTCTTCGAGTTCAGACGAAATCACAATACAGGGCAGGCCGTCGCGGGCGAGATTATTGATGAATTTATATATTTCCATCTTTGCATTGACATCAATTCCCCGAGTAGGTTCATCAAGAATCAGAATTTTCGGCTCTGTATCCATCCATTTGCCGAGATATACCTTCTGCTGATTGCCGCCGCTGAGAAAGCGCAGCTGAGTTCTGAGCGATGCTGCCTTTATCTGGAACAGATCCTGATAGAACCGGGCGCGCTGCTCTTCGGCGTTTTTATTTATTAAGAGCCTTTTGCTGTATTTTTTCAGCGAGATCAGTGTTGTATTCTGTGGAAGATCAAAGTTCATAATGATACCTTTACCCTGCCTGTCTTCAGACAGATATGCGATGCCGGAATCCACAGCTGTACGCGGACTGCCTGCGGGTATCTCCTGATTATCAAGGATTACCAGTCCACTGTTTCTTGTTCGCAGCCCCATTATTGTTTCAGCCAGTTCGGTTCTGCCGGCTCCCATCAACCCGGCTATGCCTACAATCTCTCCACGCTTCACTTCGAAATTTATATCGGAGAGTATTCCGGGAAGGTTCAGTCCTTCAACTTTGAAGATGCATTCATCTTGAGGCGGATTCATTTTCGGGAAGATCTGATTCAGATCTCTGCCGACCATCATCCGTACCATATCATGCTCACTCTGTTCTTTTACCGGTCCGAAATGAATCTGTTCACCGTCTCTGAGGACAAGAATCTTATTGCAGATTTCCTTTACTTCAGCAAGTTTGTGTGAGATGAAGATCATACACACCCCGTTATCCCGCAATTCACGCATAAGTTTGAACAGAAGCTCCAGTTCTTCTCCTGCAAGTACGGTGGTAGGTTCGTCCAGAATGAGTAATCTGGAGTTATGTACGAGAGCTTTGGCTATTTCAATCATCTGCTTTTGAGCAACACTCAGATCACGTATGGGAGTGTCCGGGTTGAGTTCGGTATGGAGGGTTTTAAGTATTTCGCTGGAACGCTGGCGCATGTATTTTTTATTGAGTATTACTCCATGGCTTTCTTCATTGCCTAAAAAAATATTTTCGAAAACTGTCAGCGTATCAATAAGATTAAATTCCTGTGGTATCATTGCGATGCCATGTTTTTTGGCGCTAAGTGGGCTGCTGAGTTTTATTGACTGACCGTCCAGCAGAATTTCTCCGCTGGTCGGCTGATAAATTCCATTCAGGATTTTCATCAGTGTAGATTTACCTGCACCGTTCTCCCCGATTAAACCAAGGATATCTCCGGTTTCCAGAGTGACATTGATATTATCAAGTACCCGTACTCCGGAAAATTCCTTGGTTATTGATCTGACCTCAAGTAGAGGTTCTGTCATTACTCTCTCCTTACGTTCTGTTAAACTGAGTATTTTAGTGGAATTCAGACCGTATCAGTTCTCCATGGCACCATCAAAATCTACAGTAGAAGGAGCAAAGTTATATTTACGTACAACACCGAGTGATTCGGTGGCACCGAAGATTCGATCCATACCGTTATCTTCCCATTCTACAGATAATGGACCGGTGTAATTTGCGGCGTTCAGTTCACGTATAATAGCGTCAAAATCGATATCACCGTGTCCAAGGGATCGGAAGTTCCAGCCGCGTCTGCCGTCGCCAAATGCCAGATGTGATCCGAGAATGCCACTGCGTCCATCCAGAGTAACAGCCGCATCCTTCATATGAACGTGATAGATTTTTTCAGCAAAATCACGGATAAATAAGTGCGGAGTGACTCCCTGCCATATCAGGTGACTCGGGTCAAAATTCAGGCCGAGTGTCTTCCGGTATTCAAATACTTCAAATAGTTTTTTGGTAGTATAATAATCATAGGCGATCTCGGAAGGATGCACCTCCAGCGCAAAGAGAATCCCCAGGCGATCGAATTCATCGAAGATTGGTGTCCAGAGACGTTTGATCTCATTGTAGCCTTCTTCCACCATTTCCTCAGTAGTCTGCGGGAATGAATAAATATATTTCCAGATGGTTGAACCCATGAAGCCGGTAACTACTTTACAGCCCATAGCTGCGGCGGCATTGGCGGTAGCCAGCATTTCGTCTATGCCCCAAGCGCGTATTTCATCAGGCTTCCCCTGATATTTTCCTGGGGCGAATCCATCCAATCTTGGGTCATTGTAATCACCGACACACTGTCCTGCGAGGTGTGCTCCGAGGGCTTGGCACTGCAGGTTGTGTTTGGCCAGCAATTCTTTTTTTTCTGCAATATAGGCTGAATCTTCAGCGCCTTTGCGGACATCCATATGATCACCCCAGCAGGCAATCTCCAGTCCGTCGTATCCGATGTCCTGCATTAACCTGCATACTTCACTAAAGCTCAGGTCTGCCCACTGTCCGGTAAAAATTGTTACAGGTCTTGCCATTATTGCCTCCTTCTGCGATATTATCAAGTAATAACCGGTGGGATTAGAGATTAACCCAGGCGGAATTCTGTTGTGAACTTTCAACACATTTTTCAATAAATTTTACACCTTGAGCTCCAGCCAGCGGTGTTGGAAAGTCAAGCTCTTGCTCTGTCGGTGTGTCCCCGTTTTTGCAGGCGGTAACTGCATTGATGAAGGTACTGTAGATATTGGCAAAGGCTTCAAAATAGCCTTCAGGATGCCCTGAAGGTATGCGGATATATGATTCAGGGTGCGGATAGAATTGATCTCTGCCACGTGATAGTATTTTTTTGGATTCACCTTTTTTTACCACTTCAAGATAATTTGGATTCTCCTGTCTCCAGGATATTGCACCCTCGGTGCCGTAGATCCGGAAACTCAGATCATTGTCGTGCCCCCAGGCGATCTGTGAAGACCAGTATAGTCCTTTGGCTCCGCCTTTGTAATTCAGCATTATTGTGGCATTGTCATCAAGTTTTCTGCCTTCAACCATAATATCAAGTCTGGCTGCAAGGGATTCAATTTCAAGCCCGGTAACATATGAAATCATATTTTCAACATGACTGCCGATGTCACCGACACAGCAGGAAATTCCAGCCTGAGCCGGATCGGTACGCCACACCGCCTGTTTATTATCCGGATTGGATTCTGCAAATTCCGCCAGCCAGTCCTGAGGATATTCAGCATTGATAAATCTGAGCTCACCGATTTCTCCTTCAGCGATCATCTTCTTTGCCTGCTTGACCGCAGGGTAGCCAGTGTATGTATAGGTTACACAGAACAGCAGATTTTTGCTTGCGGCAAGTTTTGAAAGCTCCATTGCCTCTTCATAATCTGTAGTTAAGGGTTTGTCGCAGACTACATTTATGCCATTTTCCAGAAAGGTTTTTGCAATCTGGAAATGTGATTTATTCGGTGTTACTATCGATACAAAGTCAATTCCGTCTTCTCGTGCAACCTCAGCCTCAGCCATTTCTTTGTAATCTCTGTAGAGTCTGTCCTCTGTGATACCAAGACCGGTCCCGGTTTTCAGGGTCTTCTCATATGACTGGGAAAAAGCACCGGCAATAATTAGGGCTTTATTGTCAAGACCAATAGCTTTGCGGTGAACCTCACCGATAAAGGCACCAATTCCTCCGCCGACCATGCCGTAGCTGATAATATCCGAAACGTTATCTCCTTTTCCCCCTTTGATCATAATAATCTCCTTTAAAGTTTATTTAGTATATGAGTTATGTTATGACTGTTTATAACTTAAATTCTTATGATTGGATATTTAATTATCTTTATAAATTAGAGTTAAAAAGATATATACTATATTCAGTCTATCACATAGCGTCGCTTAGGCAACCTGATGAATGAGTATTATCTTAAATGCTGTAGTGTAAAATGTGCTAGTATAAATGCGAAATAACAGACAATCTTGCAAATAATTCTAAGAAATGCAGAAATATAATAAGCAAAATTGTCAATATTAACTTATTGATGATTGTAAGTATTATGTAAATTAAATTATAAAATATATATATCTGAAACAGGATCTTAATTTTTTGGGGTATCTGCGGAGGTGAGTTTTTTCGGGCAGTTTTAAAATGTGGTGTCAAAACATACTATGGGTATGAGTATGTTTTTATCCAATCGTATGATTTGGGCATATACTGCAGATGCTATACGTGAGAGGATATTTTTTTTTATTGCCTGTATTTATCAGAAAAATTATTGGTATAATGAAATAAAAAGAGTTTAATCGGTTTCAGGTAAAGTTATTAAGGAAGTAAAGTATCATGTTCTGGAATATTATTTCGGTTGCTGCAGGCGGAAGCCTTGGGGCTCTTTCAAGATTCGGTATCGGTAAGGTTATTGAGGAAAATGCCGGGTTGAGTGCGACCTGGTCGGTTATCGCTGCAAATTTAATCGGTTGTTTTCTGTTTGGAATACTCTTTGAAATTACGCTCAAGGATGGCTTTATCGGCAGTAATTATCGCCCGTTCCTGCTCAGCGGGTTTCTAGGTTCGCTTACAACGTTCTCCACTTTTACTCATCACAGCTTTACCATGATGCGGGCAGGTGACTGGCTCAGTGCCGGGGGTAATATTATTTTTCAGGTATCGGCAGGATTATTTCTTGTCTGGCTGGGCAGCAGAATTGTAGAAGGGGTGTAAGCTGTGGGGCAACGGATTCTGATTACCAGACTTAGTGCGCTGGGTGATACGGTACTGACTCTGCCACTGCTTTTTACTATACGTAAAGCATTTCCTGATGCTTATATTGGCTGGGTGGTGGAAGAAAAATCCGCATCGCTGCTCAAGGATATTAAAGATATTGACCGCTTGCATATTCTGCAGATGCGGGAAAAGAAATTAGCGGGGTATTACCGGCTTGGTCGTGAAATAAGCCGGGAAAAATACGAGTATGTACTGGATGCTCAGGGGTTGAGTAAATCTGCATTAATTGGTTTTTTTGCCGGCATAAAGCAGCGGATCGGCTTTGCCAGAGCACCATTGGAATCCCGTGAAATCGCGCCTTTGCTCTATACCCGTAAAGTTTCTCCTCCAGTGCAGTTGACGCATATAGCGCTGCGGACTCAGTATCTGGCTCAGGAGCTTGGTATATATCCTCCTTATGCTATTGAGAAGAAGCTGCCTCTGGCTCCTGAAGCTCTCAGCAGTATGGCGGAGTGGTGGTCCAGACACGAGCTTGGAGAAAAGGTTCTGGTCTGTGGGGTTGGTACCAGCTGGGTCACAAAGATCTGGCCGGTTGAGCATATGAAGAGCATTATCGATCTGGCCCGGGATTGTGATTATAAAATTGTATTGACCTGGGGACCTGATGAAAAAGAAAAGCTTCCGTCCTGGCGTGAAATTCTGGGAAATGATGTCATCTGGTCACCTGAAACCAGATCGGTCTCGGAGTTGGCGGCACTTATAAGTCTGGGTGGGTGTTATGCCGGCCCTGACAGTGCACCGTTGCATATTGCCTGGATGCTGGGTAAGCCTACATTCAGCTGGTTTGGTCCTAGCTGCTCCAAACGCGGTGCTCCTCCCGGTGAATTGTCAGTGCATGTAGTCGCTCATCCTCCTACCAGAAAACGGGAGGGTGAAATGATGTGGGGGCTGCAGCCGGAGACTGTCGCACCGCGTTTCAATGACTGGCTGGGAAGTGTCAGTGAGAATATGTTCGGCAAGTGAATGGTTTAATCGGTTGTGTAGTGTTGTGTTTAAATGTCTCGGTGTCATCTCTTTTGCTTAAAATCATGGTGATTTCAGCAGTCTATTGTTGTTATATCGATATACATAGGGTTGGTAACTATCTGTGGTATTCTGCTGGCAGGAACTGGTATGCTGTTGGCGGCTAATTATTCGTATAATGGTATCCGGGTGATAGCGGGTTGAATATTGCAGCAGCCGTTTTTTTAGTTCTGGAAGCTGCCGGGTAGTGTAACGGTAAGACCGTAATTTTAGAATAAGAATAAATAATTAAGTTAATTTGACTTAAATCAATGGGTTCTGGTATTGATTTATGATATTATACCTATAAAGATAGTGCTTATTTTATCATGGTTTAGGAGGAAATATTATGAAAATGATAATGTTCAATACAAAGAAATATGATAAGGAATCCTTTGATAAGGTATTACAGGGATCAAAGCACAGCATCAAGTATGTTGAGTCAAAATTAAGTATTGAGACCGTGCAACTGGCAAATGGATATGACTGTGCCTGTATCTTTGTGAATGATATAGCGGATGAGAAGGTAATAAAAGAACTGGCGGCAGGGGGAACCAAGTTTATTGCTCTGCGCTGTGCCGGTTTTAATAATGTGGACCTGCATGCAGCTAGAAAATATGGTGTCTGTGTTGCCAGAGTGCCTGAGTATTCACCCTATGGTGTGGCTGAACATGCGATTGCACTCATGATGGCTCTCAACCGTAAAATTCACCGGGCTCATAACCGGGTACGAGAGGGAAATTTTGCGCTTACCGGTCTTTTGGGCTTTGATATTCATGGTAAGACCGCCGGGGTTATCGGTACTGGTAAGATCGGACGGATTGCTGCGGGTATTCTTGGTAACGGCTTTGGCTGTAAAGTGTTGGCATATGATAAGTATCCTGATGAGCAGCTCAGTAAGAGCGGGGTAGAGTATGTCGAACTGTCGGAACTTCTTGGCAAGAGTGATATCCTGACACTCCATTGTCCGTTAAATCCGGAGACTCATTATATTATTAATGCCGAATCGATTAACCTGCTCAAACCCGGAGCAATGATTATCAATACCAGTAGAGGCGGTTTGATAGACACTATAGCTGTAATTGAGGGTCTTAAAAGCGGTAAGGTGGGCTCTCTGGGAATTGATGTCTATGAGGAAGAGGGTGATCTGTTTTTTGAGGATCTTTCCGGTGATGTTATTCAGGATGATGTCTTTGCCAGGCTGCTGACATTTCCTAATGTGCTGATAACCGGGCATCAGGCGTATTATACCCGTGAAGCGATAGTCAATATTGCTCAGACAACTATAGGCAATATGACCGAATATGAAGATAACAATACCTGTGCAAATGCGGTCTTTTGTGACCGTATAAGGACTTCGGCCTCAGGCAGAATAATACCGCAGGGTCCTGAAAATTAATATAAATTTTTAGTTTTGCATATTAGTGGGTGAGCCGTATGGCTCACCCACTTTTTTTGATATTCTATCTATAATTGATATCAAAAAGTCAATTATTGATATCAATTATAATTAAGGGTAATTGATGATTATTTTTAACATGTTTATATCAAATAAGTTATGTTTGATTTGATTTTTGGCACACTTCTTGATTATTATGATAGCATAGAAGTTTGTTTATGGAATAACCGATTAGGAGAGTCCGATGAAGCAGATCAATATGCAGAATATTTCGAGATTGCGCAGTAATTATATTAAGCGACTGTCAGAAAGTGATATCGATTATGAATTACCTTTTATGATGCTGGTGGTGGTTTTTTCCGTTTTGCTGATGCTGGCGGTTACAATATAGAATTTAAGTTTATGAGAATAACGAAAATAACAGGAGAAAGCTATGTTTGCAAATAATAATGAAATTATCCGGCGGTTTAATGATAGTGCTATTGATGAGGTTCAGCGAGAAATAATACTGCAGGAGTATTATGATGAGATGGAGCGCAGTGAGGCCGGGTGCATGGAGATTATAAATGCTGCGGATATAATGGTGGAGAACCCGGCGACTGACAGCTCTACTCTCGGTAGAATTAAGCGGATGAGTAATATTTTTTCTCAGGATGAACTTGATGATAAAATAGGGCTGTTGATTGATGTAATATTCAGCAGAGGGGCAGCTTCAGCCTGAAATTCAGTATAGTCGCTGCATATTTAACGGCAGGAGTATCTCAGAGGGTGATAATTCTGGGGCGGATACGATCAATATTCCAGGAACTGCTGCGGTATTTTTTGTTCAGTAGTTCGGCTGCAAGTCCGCTGAATGGCAGCGGCGGCTGAATAGTTTTCCAGTTACGTTGCGAAAACTCGGTATGGAGCTGTTCACTCAGTGTCTGCGGGGTAATTTCCGGGATAAGATCTGCCAGAGTGATGCAGAAATCACGGTGTGAGCGCCCCAAACGGTAGTCCGGGACATCACTGGGAAAATTAAGATATTTTTCCAGCAGTTCCGGATCCAGGTTTATTAGAATCGAGGTATGTACCACGAGGGCGGATTTTTTACGCAGTTGCGCGCAGCCGGCAATTTTTTTTGCCGTGCCGTTAATGGAGACGGTTATGTCGGAAATACCGGATACTCCGGCGGTTAAGGAATGCTTATGCAGAACACTCACCAGAGGTTCGGTATATCTGGTAAATGATTCCCGGATAGTCAGCGCTTCCGCGGCTGTTGTCAGTGGTGCAATAACTTCAAAACAGAGAACTCCGGGGTTGAGTATGACTGCACCGCCGCCAGATTGTCTGCGGATAATTCTAACCTTATCTTCTCTGATATTCGGCAGGTTCAGTTCTACTTCAGCTTGCTGCGAGATACCCAGAGCGGTGGCGGTATGTGGTTCCTGCCAGATCATAACGAGTGGTTCGCTTACTCCTGAAATCGCCAATGATTCAGTATAAGCCTGCGCTTCTTCAGTAGTTAGTGTAATCATGCTGTACTCCGGATAAATAAAATGGTAAGGAATAATTCTAGTTATAAGTATTTGGTATGCCAAGAAAAAAACCGGGTATAATTATCATTGCTTGACTTTGGGGTGATTTTGGCATAAAGTATAATTGGTTGAATAATCATTTGCTCTGGTTATTCACGTGAGGTATTTTTCTTACTTTCAGATAATATGGAAGAACGGTGTGAAGAAGCGCAAAGCGGAATTATATGAGATTCTGTCAAATAATACGATCAATGAAAATCATGAATACACTCCGGACGAGAGCGGTCTGAATAACCGGCAGTATAAAGGGTTTTCAAGAAACCGCACCGGCAAGGAGATTGTTTTTTCGCTGGATGGGGCATTTGTAATCTTTGTTATAGTTCTTCTGCTTATCGGGACGGCATTTTATCTGGGGTATCAGAAGGGTGCCGCCGAAACGAAAGCTTCATTTGTGCGGGATGTTCATCCAGATGATACACTGAGTGCGGGAAAATTAAAGCTTGTCAATGAGTATAACCCGCCTGCCGGCAGTATCGAGGTTCCAAAGGACAAGTATTCGCTAAAGCTTATTTCGCTGAAACACAGTGACGAGAATTACCGGAAACTGGTGGATTTGAAGAACAGAATACTTGGTAATGCGCTGGTTGCCAGCAGTAAGCTGCATATTTTTATATTTGACCGCGGTACTGGTGGCGTGTATTCTCTGGCGATTGGACTCTTTGATAAAACTGATGATGAGATGCTGGTTACGATGAAGGAATACTTCAAAACTTTTTCATTTGATGGTAAAAACCCGGTTTTTAAAAATTATTCTACTGAACGGGTGGAAGATCTTGGTGAAGCAAAGGTTGATAATTAACTTTTATAGTGTATACTTATTATTATTGAAATAACCATGTGAATAGTATTTATTATGAAACAAATACCATACTGCGTGCCTGAAATAATTGAGGCGGTTCTATGTACCGCCAAAAATGTCTCTGAAGAGATATTTATTCATAAAAAGGTACTGAATACCGTGATTGATAAGATCGCCAGTCTGGAAGAACTGGGGGATTCGCCGTATGAACTTATGCGGATATGCCTGCGGGCTGCGTATAAAGCTCTGGGAGCTAAAGATCCGTATGAAGAGCAGAAAGACTATTTTACAGCCGAGGTTTTACAGCTGCAGCATTATTTTGATGAGTATTCTGCAACTTTCACCGATGAGCTGGAAGCCAGGATTAATATTGCGGCGGCACTCAATTACAAGGGATTTTGTTCCTGTCTGCATAATGGACGCAGTATTGAAAAAAGGGTTAAACGCCTGCTCGAATCCGAGCCTATAGCGAAAGATGATATTGCCGAATTTCAGCGAGTAATAAAAAACGCGGAAACTATAATTTATATCGCCGCTTCCGCCGGTGAGATTGCTGCTGATAAAGAGCTGGTGCGTTTGCTTGCCGCTGATTATGAGGTTATTGTTGCTGTTGCCCCGCAGCCTATATTATATCGGGCAACAATGGAGGATGCGGATAAAGCGGGCATCAATAAGTATGCCGATCTGGTAGATCCCGGTGTGGATATGTATGGGATAAATCTGGAGAAAGCTTCGAGTGAATTTCGTGAAATATTTAAAAAGAGTGATGTTGTTATTATCAAGGGAGGGGTCAATTCCAAGACTCTCAGCAGTTGCGGCAGAGATTATTTTATAATCGGTTCCGGGTATGTGGCTCAGGATGGCGATGATGCGGAATTCTGCAGCGAATCAACAATAATCAGAAAATATCTTAAGTATATAGAACCATGAGTTGACATATGGTTTTTTTTTCGTATAATTCGAAATACTATCTGCTCCATATGTAAGTCGTATGGGCGGTTTTTTGTTTTATATGTGAGAGCAACTGCTTGGTATATAAAGGGTTGTCTTTCCTGTTGAATTTAGATTTTTATAAATTATATAGAGCGTGCAATTTTGCGGATTTTTATTTCTCTGGCGTTTTATGGCATGGTTTGAGAATAAAAATTTATAAAAATTGCGGACTGATATGTCCAAGGAGAAAAAATGAGTATTCACAGTAGTCTAAAACTAGGTGCCGGTCTTGGTAAGCATCGTAATGTTCTAACTAGAGTTGAGCGTCTCTCTGCACTCAAGGCAGATGGCAGATGGGATAGTGAGAAGAGCGTTCTGGGAATTCCAAAGGTACGTTCAATCAAGGTCTCTCTCAAGAAAAAGAAGAAAAAGTCTGCTGAGTAATAGATATCGGTTTATTCCCGGTATTTGTTATCTGGTTCTTAAGAGGGTAGAGAATTTTCTCTATCCTCTGTTTTATATTTTAATATTTATGGGTAAAACTTTTTTAAAAAACGGGTAATTGCGTTGAATCTTCTTGAAAAAATCATATTTTTGATGAAAATAAAGATAGAGGAAGTTTTATTTGATATATGAGGTAGAGCAAAATGTTACGTGAAATGCTTACTAATAAGGTGCATCGGGCTACGGTCACAGATGCAAATCTTAATTACGAAGGTTCTTTGTCCTTGTGTACCGAGCTGATGAAAGCATCTGGAATAATCACCGGACAGAAGGTTGATGTGGTTAATGTCAACAATGGGGCAAGATTTCAAACCTATATAATTGATGGTACTAAAGGACAGTGCTGCCTGAACGGTGCTGCTGCCCGTATGGGTGAGGTCGGGGATAAAGTTATATTGATGGCTTACAGTCTGCTGTCAGATGAAGAGATCCGGCGTTATAAACCCAAGCGCGTGCTGGTAGATGAGAAAAATAATATTGTGGCAATAAAAGATACTATTGTCTGAAAGTATAAAGTTGATGAATTTTACCGCCGGTCCATAGGACTGGCGGTTTTTTTTATTGATATTATAAGCAGGTTGCCGGAGCAGTCTGTATTGCAAGTTTGAGGTGTTTCTGCTATTATTTTATGATATGATAAATGTTTTTAAATTATATAACGGCTGCAGTAAGCGGGGTGTTGTCTTTGTGCAGCTGCCTGAGACGGAATATTGATTATGGCGCAGAAAAAGTGGTATACCTTTAATGATCACCAGCGGGCACTGGCCGGGGTGTTGGAGAATGTGCCGCCGGTGGTGGTTATAGAGGGTGAGGAGGATTATCTGCGGCAGTGTGCAGTTGAAAGTATTCGTAAAAGTTTGTTCCGTCTCTATCCTGAAGCGGCGGTAGTAGAATTTTATGGCCCTTCAGTACAGGGTGAGGGGCGTTTTGACTTTGCTGAACTGCTTACAGAGCTTACAAGTGCCAGTCTTTTTGCGTCTGAAAAAATTGTTATCTTCAAGAATGCGCAGCGCAGCCTTTTTGGAACTGGAATGGCTGAAGCCACCGGAAAAAAAGGCAGATCACCCATAGAGCTGCTCGCTGAATATATTGCCAGTCCAGAGACTAAAAATTATTTAATTATTGATACCGAGAGGATAAATCGCCAGCGGGTAATCGGTAAAGCTCTAACAAAGCAGACCGTTATACCCTGTCCGGTACTCAGCCGGCAGGGTGATGTCATGTCCTGGATCAGAGGTGAGGCAAGAAATCATAAGAAGGATCTTGAGGGTTCTGCCGCAGATATGCTCTATCGGGCTCATGGCGCAGATCTGGGAATACTTGCCAGTGAAATTGAAAAACTTGCCATCTATGTCGGCGATCAGCAGCGGATAACAGTAGCTGATGTTCAGATGTTCCTTTCCGGTACGGTGGAGTTCAGTATTTTTGAACTGACCAATGCGCTTGAACGGCGAGATCTGCCGGAGTCGCTGCGTTATGTTCGCCTTGTTTGTGAACAGGGGAGCAGAGATCAGAGCGGCAAGCGGCAGGATGGTTTTTCTGCGGCTCATCAGTCTCTGGCGCTGATTTCGGCGATGCTGGAGAATTTGCTGTATGCACGGGCGCTGTTGTCTCGGCAATTTTCGGCTGCAGAGATTACCAGCGAGTTGGGCTTATATCCCAATAGAGCCGCGAGTATTATTGCGGCGGCAGAACGTTTTACTCTTCAGGATTTGGAGTATGCTTTGAATATTATGGTGCGGGAAATGAAATCGTCACATGATACCGGAGCCGATCCCAAGTTTTCACTTGAACGGATTGCGGTGGCCATTTGTCAGAAGCAGCCGCATTATGCTCCTGTAGCGGACAGATAAGAATCTCAGATTAATTCCGCAAGTACGGCATCTGCGATCGGTATAGCCTGATCTGTAAGGTGAAGATGGCTGTTATCCGCAGACCATGCGAGCAGCCCTTCTTTGCTCAGCATGCTGATCTCATTTTTCAGCAGCTCTTCAATACGGTAACCGGTATGTTTGTAATATGAGCGGCAGTCAATTCCTTCCGTCATTCGCAGCCAGATGGCTGCACATTCTCTGGCTCTGGCTATCGGCGGAATCTCATCGACAAAGGCAATAGCGGAACCGGTTTTATTGATACTCTCAATGTACTTGTTGACATATTCATGGTTACCGAAACGGGTGCTGTCTTCATATGAATGCGCGCCGGCACCGAGTCCAATATAGTTGCCGCCTTCCCAGTAATGTATGTTATGCCGGCATTCATAGCCATTGGCGGCATAATTGCTTATCTCGTAGCGCATCAGCCCGGTCTCCTCAAGAATATCACGGGTCATGTTGAAGAGTTCGAGCTCGTGTTCCTCCTTGGCTCTGCGGATATCCCCATTTTTCAGCATTTTTTCCAGCTCTGTGCCGTTGGGATAGCTCAAACTGTAACAGGAGACATGGGGAATACGGAGTTGCAATACTTTTTCAAGGTCACTCTGCCATTCACCGACACTTTGGGATGGCCAGGCAAAGATGAGGTCTGCAGAGATATTTTCAAAACCAGCTTCATTGAGTTGTGCGATGGCAAAACGGGATTGTTTGGAGCTGTGAAAACGCCCTAGTATCTTCAGTGCCCGGTCTTCAAATGACTGTATGCCGATGGACATGCGGTTTACACCGCTGTTTTTAAAGAGCAGCAGTTTGGCCATGTTGATAGTTCCGGGATTGGCCTCAATTGTGAATTCCTTGAGGTCGGAGAGATCAAGCAGCCCAATGAGATCCATAAGCTCTTCCAGCAGATTGAGCGATAAAGCAGTAGGGGTACCGCCTCCGATGAAGATGGTTTCCGGCTTCATATCAAAAGCGCGGCGGGCAAATTCCACACCCAGCGCATCCATATAGGTTTCTGCTAACTCCTGATTATAGACAGTGCTTGCGAAATCGCAGTAATAGCAGCGCTGTATACAGAATGGAATATGTATATATAGATGTTTATTAGCCATAATGTTATTGTGTCCTGTATAATAAGTATGATAAAGCAGATTTATCAACTACAGATGAATTATAGATCCAGGGTTTATTTTCGTCAAGCAAGTAATATTTATTATCAAATATTAGAATTTTTGTTAATAGTGAGTATACGCTGACTGTGAATTTGCGGGTAAGATAGCGATAATAATGAGTTGATAATAGTACGGATTTGCCTATAATTAATATTCTTAATTGTCGGAAATAACAGTAGGAAAGGACTAGGATGAACTCGGAGTATCTAAAACATAAGGAAGAGAGACAGGCGCTGGGAATACCGCCTTTGCCACTTACCGCGGAGCAGGTTACAGAACTTTGTGAAATGCTGGTTGCAGACGCTACCGCTGATAAGGAGGCATTGCTGGATTTACTGGAGAATCGGGTTGCTCCGGGTGTTGACCCTGCAGCGAAGGTTAAGGCGGATTTTCTGGCTGATATTGCTGAAGGCAGAAAGAGCTGCGAGGTGATAACTCCGGTGAAAGCGATCTCCATTCTTTCCACTATGATTGGTGGCTATAATGTAAATTATCTGGTAGCTTTCCTGGATAATTCCGCACTTTGTGATGCGGCGGCGGCGGCTCTGAAAAATATTATTCTGATATTTGATAGTTTTGCCGAGGTCAGAAAGAAGATGGAAGCAGGTAATACTGCCGCTAAAAGTGTTATTGAAAGCTGGGCGGCTGCGGAGTGGTTCACCTCTAAACCTGAACTTCCAAAACTTATGCAGAAAAAGATCTTCAGAGTAGACGGTGAGATTAATACCGATGATTTTTCTCCTGCGGGTCAGTCTCCTACCAGACCGGATATACCGTTGCATGCGCTCTCAATGGGTGAAACCAGATTTCCCGGCGGTATTGAGGTTATTGCCGGTTACAGAAGTGAGGGATATGAAGTTGCTTTTGTGGGTAATACTGTGGGAACCGGAAGTTCACGTAAATCAGCTACTAATTCACTTATCTGGGCGATAGGCGAGGATATTCCGTATGTACCGAATAAGCGGCGTGGCGGAGTGGTTATCGGCGAGGCGATAGCACCAATATTTTTCAATACTTTTGAGGATTCAGGTGGTTTGCCGCTGCGTTGTGATGTCTCGAAGCTGGAGAATGGAGCGATTATTACTATTGATACGGTAAAAGGTGAGATCCGGTCTGAAGCCGGTACCGTACTCAGCAGTTTTAAACTCAGACCGAAGACGATTACCGATGAATACCGTGCCGGCGGCAGAGTACCGCTGATTATCGGCAGAAAGCTTACCGCTCTGGCGCGTGAAGCTTTAGGTATGGCTGAGAGTGAGGTGTTTATCAGATCTGATACGGTTACTCTGGCTGAGGGTAAGGGCTATACTTTGGCACAGAAAATGGTAGGTAAGGCTTGCGGAAAGGCTGGAGTGGTGCCGGGTGAAACCTGTGAACCGGAGATGACTACTGTCGGCAGTCAGGATACGACCGGACCAATGACCAGAGATGAGATGACCGAACTGGCATGTCTGAGTTTTCAGGCTCCGCTGACGATGCAGAGCTTCTGTCACACTGCCGCTTATCCGAAAGACCGGGATTTGCTGATGCATAAGACATTGCCGGAATTTATTTCCAGTCGTGGCGGGGTAGCATTGAGACCGGGCGACGGAATTATTCACAGCTGGCTCAACCGCTTACTCCTTCCTGATACTGTAGGTACCGGCGGGGATAGTCATACCCGTTTTCCTCTGGGGATCTCCTTCCCGGCAGGATCCGGACTGGTAGCGTTTGCCGCGGCTCTGGGGTGTATGCCGCTTGATATGCCGGAATCAGTACTGGTAAAGCTCAAGGGCAGTTTCAATGAGGGTATAACCCTGCGTGATGTGGTCAACTACATTCCGATTGCCGCAATTGAAAAGGGGATGCAGTCCAAGTTTGGCGAAGGGTCGGAAAATGTTTTTAACAGCCGAATTCTTGAGCTTGAAGGTATGACCAAGGAGCTGACTGCAGAGCAGGCGTTTGAGCTATCCTGTGCTTCGGCTGAACGGAGTGCGGCGGCATGCACGGTCGAGCTCGGGCTTGAAAAGGCGGTTGAATATGTTAGAAGCAATGTGCAGCTGATGAAGAGTATGGTGCGTGACGGGTATCAGGATGCCGCTGCACTTCAGAGACGTATCGAAGAAGCTGAAGCCTGGCTGGCAGCGCCAGTACTGTTGCATCGTGACGAGAATGCTGATTTTGCTGCAACCTTTGAACTCGATATTGCTGATATTGTCGAGCCGGCTCTGGCGTTACCGAATAATCCGGATAATGTGGGTTGGCTGTCGGCGTATTCCGGTAAAGCTGTCGATGAAGTCTTTATCGGTTCATGTATGACCAATATCGGGCATTTCCGGGCGGCTGCGCGTATACTGCAGGGGAAGAAGATCGGTGTCAAGAGGCTCTGGCTGACACCGCCTACCCGAATGGATCTGGCGCAGCTTGAGAAGGAAGGAATTATTGATATTCTGAAAGCGACAGGGGCCAGAGTTGAGATCCCCGGCTGCAGTCTCTGTATGGGTAATCAGGCGCGGGTTGATGATAACGCGACTGTCTTCTCCACCAGTACCCGTAATTTTAATAACCGTATGGGAGCAGGAGCGCAGGTATTTCTCGGCAGTGCTGAATTGGCGGCTGTAGTCGCGCTCAAAGGTGAACTGCCTCAGCCCCAGGAGTATCTTGATATTTATAAAGAGGTACTCTCTCCATTCAAGTCTGAGATTTATAATTACCTGGATTTTAGTAGAATGGCTGAATACAAGTAACGGTATACAATCTACTGAATAAATGCAGAAAGCGGTTGCGTATCGGATTTAAACTAAGACTGCAGCAGATTATATTCTGCTGCAGTCTTAGTTTAAATCCGGTGTATTCCCGTAAAACTTCAGGATATTGTTTCCAGACTTGCAAGGATATCCTCTTCCGGTTGGGCATATTCTTCTAGCGGGGTGATATCATCGGTCCAAACTTCATCAAGCAGGCGCTGTGTTCCGAGATCATTGCGCAGTCCAAGCTCTTTGGCAACTGAAATAATAATTTCCGGCTTTATCTTGGTAAGTCCGCTGGTATAGGCGGTGATCAGGGAGAGTTCACATATCCGGTTGATATTACCGGCAAGACCGCCACTTGCTTCATAGACCATCTCTGCGGCTTTCTTGGTAAATACACCACGATTGCAGCCGGAGGATTTTATGCGGGCAAGAATATAGGTGGCGGTTTCAATATCATTATATGGAACCATATTAATTTTCATGCCCACTTTAGCATCAAATGAGCTGGCAGCACTGAGTTTGCCGTAGATTCCCTCTTGTCCGGCGAGTATGATTGCCATTACCGGCAGACCATTGGTTTCGATGTTATACAACATGCGGATATCATTGAGTAACGCAGTATCAGAGATACAGTGGGCATCATCAACAATGAGGAGTATCTTGCCGCCATTGCTGCCGATATATTCGATGCGTTTTTCAAGTGATTCAAATATGGTATATCCGTCAAGAACTTCCCCTTTCAGGCGATGCAGAATATTCAGAAATACCTCGTCTCTAGGGCCGGATGGATTTGAAATATAGATTGTTGCCCAGCCGGAGTTATCAAAATCATGTCTGCAGACATGAATGAGCTCGGTTTTGCCAATTCCGGCAATACCGCTGATGCAGACTACTCCCAGTCCCATTGCTACAGCATAACGCATTCTGGTTAGAACCAGCATGGCGCTCTCAACCGGAACAAAGAATTCCTGATTATGGCTGTTATCAAAGGGGCGTTTGGTCATGGCCCAGTTATTTAAATACATTTATTTTCTCCATGCTGCTGCCTATTCCATGGCGTTTAGTATGACACCGAGAAATCTGCCGCTGAGTTCTTTGGTTTCGCGTTCAAAAGTTTTAATATGCACCGGATCGGGTTTCTGAGCAGTTATCAGGATTACTCCGGTACTGAGGCTGATAGCTTGGTCTGTGAGAATATTAAAGCCCTTAGGGGCGGCATCAATAATGATAAGATCAAATGAGCTCTTGAGCCTCTGCCAGAACTCTCCAATATCTGTTTTCGCCGCCGCTGAACGGATTGAGAGGATATACAGATTATCACTCTCTATAAAGCCGATTGCATCCTCAAGTGACTGGGGTTCATTTATAGCCTGCGCTTTTTCATCTTTGTAATTCTCATATTCACTGCCGGAGAATCCGTTATAAAACTCAAGGAGCAGGATTTTCTTATCTTTGTCTTCATCTGCCCAGAGTCTGGCTATATTGGTAGCAGTGAAGGTGACACCCTGTCCCGGTTCCAGAGCGGAGAAGGTCAGCGCTCGTGGTTCAAATCGCTTGAGTTCGGAGTAAAGCGCCTGGTACTCCTGGTGATATCTCTGTTTTTGATTTCCGGTGATAGTTGTAATCAGGTTAAAATCAATCTCGACACGCGGTTCAGGTTTTACCGGTATCAGCTCACTGAAATCGGTGCGCGGATGGGCAATATTCAGCATTTCGGCACTCTTGTCAATAAGTGAGGCAAATGCCTGATCTATTTCTGATAAACTCATAATAACACCTTTGGCTAATGCTTTGTCCAATTTTAACTGCGGGTAATCTTTGATCCGCCAATTCTGCCGATTTTGCCGAGTACCGGAAATTCGGGGGTCGCTTCAACCTCTTCGAGTTTAAAGGAGCTTTTTTTGCAGCTGTACATAATAAGAAATGCACCGACAACCCCAATAAAACCTGCAATCGAGTAGATCAGATAGAGCGGCGGGCCAGATACTTTTTCAATATTTCCGGAGATAATATAACCGATGATTGGAGAGTTATTCACCATTACCGGTGAATGCTTGTAGGCAGTTATCTCCTGTTCTATGCGTTCTTTTCTGCCGGCGGTTTTATCTTTCTGTGAATCTTTTACCATTACCCGCAGATCCTCCAGCCGGGCTGCGGCTTTTGCGGCAACGGTTTCGAGCTGTGAATTCAGGGCGGCTATTTCCGCACGGGTAGTAATTATTTTACAGTTGAATTCTGCCAGCTTCGGGTTGGTTATCTCCTTGATATCCTCTACGACATGCGGAGTACGGGTAAGAGCATTTATCTGAGTCTGCAGTTCATCAATTTCTGCAGACATTCTGATAACATCCGGATGTCTGGTGGTGGCCCGCTGGAGCAGGCGCATTCTTGATGCTTCAATCTCGGCTTTACGATCTTTGAGTGCAATCAGTTCCGGTGTGTCCTCATACTGTACGACACGCTTTTCGGTTATCTGCGTTACCTGATTCTGGGGCTCACTGATCCAGTTTGAAAGTACCAGCATTCTTGATGCCGCACTTTTCAGGTTGATGTTAAGCTCTTCAATATCTGCAAAGTAACCGACGAGTTCATTGAGAATACTCCGGTAACGCGCGTTATCTTCAAACATTACCTCCCAGCCTGCCGGGCGCATACTCCGGTTTTTCAGACTGGTTTGAAGTTCATCAATGATAGTCAGGTATTCGCCGGTCTCTTCCTGATTGGCAGTGAATAATTTAAGTTTATCCTCAAGCTGCTGCAGACCTTTATCAAACTCCTCTTTGTCGGTGTTATATTTGCTTTCTATATCCGAGGTGATAGCTTCCTTGATCTGATCTTTCAGAAGCAGCAGGCTGGCTGCAGTTTTAGCCTTATTATCACGGATACTGGAGACAAAGAGCCGTTCTTTATCCGCACTCTCTATAGTCATGTCCGGGAGTTCACTTTTCTGGAGAACTGATTCAACCCTTGAGAGCACCTCGCCCTTGCTCCCGGTGTTATAGCATATCTCAAGTGTGCCTTTATAGGTTTTTGGGGAATAGTTGACCAGGGCAATTCCGCCACCCAGAGCGAGAATTATCCAGAGTCCGGCGAGAATACGCCGTAAAACTGAGGCACCGTGTTTTTCTTCAAATGATATATTTGGCATTATTATTTCCTCTACCTTAGTATCATCTTAGAGCAGCAGACCGCATATTGCTGCAACTTTACCCATGAGACTCAGGTCTTCCCACTGGCTGCGGTTATCCGGATCTGCTGAATTATTCTGACTATTATTATTAACGTTACTATTGGTGTTTATATTATTGGTACTTATATAAATATTCCCGCTGTTTGACGGCTTCTTGGCGTATTCCGGCGGTTGAAGCATGAGCTTATAGTTATCCTTGATAAGAATTTTCTGGATATAGGTCTCAAGCTCGGGGTCATCACTGTCAGGGACGATGATAATCTGACCGGGTTTGACAATCGGATTATTCTTATTCAGTCCTCCGAAGAGGGATTCTGCAACATTGTACTTGTTGGCAATCGGATGAGTGCGGTGAGGAGTTATCAATACCACTTCACCGAGCCAGCCTTTATCTACGTGTTTGAAACCGTCCCGTGCCTGGGCGTTGGCCTCGGAATTTATGGTTCGTGCCTGTGCCAGCAGACTGGAGTCCGCTCTGAATACGGCTTCACTCAAATGAATCGGCTGCTTACCGATGGGGAATCTTCCCTGATTATTTACACCACCAAAGACGTAGTAGTAGCCGCCTCTGGCTTCAAGTGTTGTTACCCTTACAACCGGTGATTTACGTACATACGGGCGGATGGCGCTGACAATATTGTTTGCAATCTGATTGGTGTCAAGGCCTTTGGCCTGTACGAAATCTTCGGTGCCGGGGATCTGGATATCTCCGTCTTCACTGATTGTCACTTCACCGCTGAACTCTGGACTTTCCTTGACAACAATTTTCAGTTTGTCGCCTGCCAGATGACGATAGGTCTGTTCCGATTCTTCCTTGCCATATAAACCGCCGTAAACTTTCTGCTCAACCGGCATCGGCAGGCGCGGATTCATTCCCGCAACCTGTAGTGGTCTGTCTGCAACCAGATCAGGGTTTACGCCCTGTCTCAGAGGATCATGAATTCCCTGCCAGCGCTGTGCAGCCGGCATCTTTTCGGTCAGCTCCTGCATTGCCGGAAGTACCGGAGGAGTTCCTACACCGACATTAGCCATAGCGAATGCGGGATAACCCATGGATTTAGGAGCTTTGGGTTTTACTTTATAGACGGCGGGAGCGGATAAACCATTGGCACCGTATGCAACCGGTCCTTCATTGGTTGTATGCATCTTAGTCTGGCATCCTAATGTCAGCAGTATAATAAGTATAGAAATACTGCCCGCAACACGGCTTAAATTCATTGGTTATAGTCTCCGCTAAAGTTGATCAATACAGATAGCTAAAATATTATCGGCAATTGCCGAATGTGTAATCCACTAAAAACCGTAAAATTCATCTGGAACTCAATATATATGTGACTACAATTGCTCTTTACAGTTGAGCTGGATGTATGTTGAGATTTTTGTAGTGTCTGATGTAAAGGAAAAAACAGTTGAAGATAGTTGCTGATAAGAACCAACCTCTTGTAGAGCAATACTTTGGAAAATATACGGAAATTATCGAACTCGCAGCTGAAGAAATTTCAAATGCCTGTCTGCTCAGTTCTGGTGCCGAGGCTCTGATTTGCCGCTCTACAGTTAAAATAAATGAGAGTTTGCTTAAAAATACGCAGGTGAAGTTTGTCGGAACCTGTACTATAGGTTATGATCATGTTGACCTTGATTATCTGCGGGCCCGAGGTATCGGTTTCGCCTCTGCTCCCGGCTGTAATGCCAATAGTGTGGGTGAATATATTGTTGCGGCGCTGCTGGAGCATGCATTGGCCAGAGGGTATACCCTTGCCGGTAAGACTCTGGGTATAATTGGAGTTGGAAATGTCGGAAAGTCAGTTGCAGACAAAGCAAAAGCACTGGGTTTGCGCCTTCTGCTCAATGATCCGCCGCGAGCCCGGCTTGAGGGGGATTCAGATTTTTGTGAATTGGAGACGCTGCTGCCTGAAAGCGACTTTATCTCGGTTCATGTGCCGCTGATCCGGTCCGGGACAGATAAGACACTCGGACTGGTTGATGAAGAGTTTTTCAGCAGGGTTAAACCGGGGGCCGTATTCATTAATGCCGCCAGGGGCAGAGTTGTTAGAACCGCTGCTATTCTTGAGGCTTATAAATCAGGTATAATCGGTGACTATATTCTGGATGTTTACGAGAATGAGCCAGAAGTACTGCCGGCAGTGGTGGCGAATGCATTTATCGCGACCCAGCACATAGCCGGGTATTCTTATGACGGGAAAATCAATGGGACCAGTGCGGTCTTTGAATCTTTTGCCAGACATTTCGCATTAGATGTTGCTATTGCTGATAGAGATATAAATAATATCTATCAGGGTGAGATTGTGATTCCTGAGGGTTATTCCGGGCTGAAGGCAATTAATTTTGCGGTGCAGAGCTGTTATCAGATATTTGAAGATTCACAGAGGCTCAAGGCAGAACCTGGGTATTTTAGAGAATTGCGTAAAAATTATCGGAAACGCTATGAGTTCGCACATTATACGGTAAGTGGTTGCAGTAACGAGGATTTAGAAATCTTATATGGATTGGGATTCAGCAGGGGTGATGTCAGATAAGAGAAAATTGTCAGCTTGTATTTTAATAATACTAACAGCATTTGCTTCTGCATTTGCTGTTGCTGACACAAATTCAGATTATATTCTGGCCCGGGGTTATTGGAATTCCGGAGATTATGCTAAAGCGGCTGAAATCTTCAAACAAGTAAGGGATGTTTCTTCAGATAATGTTATAAAAGCGGCATTGGCATATCCTGTGGCGGCTCAGGCGGCAGGTAGAGAGGAAGAGGCTGAAGAGGGGTTTCGTTTTTTTATCATTCATTATCCTGATTCTGAATTTATCAATACTGCTATGTTTAAAATGATAAATATTCTGATCAGTCAGGGTGAATACGCAGAGGCTGCGGTTTATCTGCATAGACTAAAAATTCCGGCTGGGGAAACCTCTTTACTGCAGGTGCGGGATGCTTTGAGTATCCTCTGCTATCTCGGACTGCAGCAGTATAATAATGTGGCTTATGCCATTGATCTTTATATCTCCGTATATCCGGATTCTGCGGATACTGATAAATATAAGTTATGGCTTGCATGGTATAAGCAGGAGCAGAATGACAGTTCGGCCGAGACTGATTTTAAGCGGCTTATCTCTGAATCGGCAGTATCTGAAACAGCTATAACGTCTAAAGAGTACCTGATCCCTCTTCTTATAAAGAATAACCGTGTTGATGAAGCGGTCGGTGATATGCTGGATCTTATCGCAGAAGGCAGGCAATACAAGGATACGGAATTACTTTGGCTCGCTCGTTATCTGGCGGATATGCGGGAACTGGCGCAGGCCGGAAAAATTCTGCAGCTGATAGTAGCGAAGCCTGAAAGTTCTATGATTCAGGCGGTGGCGTTGAATGATCTGGCGCGTATTCAGACAGCTGAGAGAAAGTTCCATGATGCGTTGAGTAATTTTCCGCTGGTAGAGAAAGCTTTGTTGAATGCTGATTCAAGTGTCGGTCAGATAGAGCTCCTGACCAAGACCATGCGCTATGCGAATGCACTGACGCTGCGTAAGATCGGTCGAGCTGCCAGAGCCCGGGTTATTCTTGATAGCCTGCAGCCGACAGTATATGAGCCCTTATATTATCAGATTGTTTACGAGCAGGGGCTGGTGGCTATGAGTATCGGTGATTTCAGTAGCGCTGCTGTAAAACTGATGCAAGTCGGGATTCTTTCAGCTGATCCGGATCTGGCTGGAAAAGCCCTGTTGCGCTGCGTTGAGGCATGTCAGTCCATGAATAATCAGAAATTATTGCGTCTTTGTCTGGAAGAACTGGTGGGAAAGAATGAAGGCAGTTACGGCAGGCTCTACCCCAACAGTCCTTATACCACGCAGGCATATGATATTATGAATTCCCAGAATAAGTAAGTAGTGAGATGATGTATGTTTTAATAAATTTAGAATCAGGCTGTAGTCTATGCGAATAATTCCTGGATTGTTATTATTGGTGATCTTTCTTTCATCGGTCTGCAGGTGTGCAGATGCTGATGTCAGGGATTTATTGCATAAATCTGTCAGTTATGATTTTTCCGGAATGCCATTCGACCAGGTTTTACAGCGGGTTTCGGCGACTAGCGGTATTAACATTGTTCCTTTGCATTCAATCACGTCTTCAGTTAATTATAAGAGCCCGGTTTATCTGACGGTCAAGAATATGCCTTTGGAGCAGTTTATTGACTGGCTTGCGGGAGTCGCCGGGGCGCGGTATAGAATTTTTCAAGATGGCAGAGTCTATCTTTCACAGAACTATGAGTGGGTCGAGATAAACAAGTTCGGTATGTTGTTCATTGATTTGAAGGATATCATCAGCGGTTCTCAGGAGCTTGAAAACTTTGATAGCGGTATCGCTGAACTGACAAAAATTATAACTCTTTTCGATGATAATTATTATATTCGTACCGAGCAGCAGGCGGATATGATCAAGTTGATCGCACATGTGCCGCAGGAGCTTAAGGAGGTTTTTGTGCATTTAATTGATGAGTATAAAAGCAGTGGAACCGTTCTGGATAAATATGAGGTGGTCGGTGACCAGAAGCTTGGACCTCTGGAAGAGAAGCTGGCGGTTGTCAGAGAAATTAATTATCCGTATGCTCCCCTTAATGTGCAGTTAAAACGTCTCGCAAGTGATTTTTCGATAAATATAGGCTGCAGCAATCGGATTTATCTAGCTGAGAAAGAGCTGCCGCAGCTTTCATTGAAGCTGGGTAAGGTAAGTCTGAAAGAGGCTATTGAATGTGTAATTGAGAAGACGGTCTTTAAAGGTGCCGAGCTTTCAGCACCTAACGGTATATGGCTTACTACTGGAAGTTCAGGCTGGACGCAGGCGGTATCAAGACGTTTTCTCTGGTCTGATAATATAGTGGTACGTTCATATGTTTTAGGAAAATTGGGTTTAATGATCCCCGGCAGAGTGCTGGCTGCACAGATCCTGAATAAGGTCGCTAAACCGGCTTGGTTTGATCCCCTTGCCGGAGTAATATACAATGAAAAGAATGGCAGTCTGATTGTTATCGCTGATATTCAGACGCAGAACCGGGTTTTGCTGGCGCTACAGGAATTGACAGAACGTCTGCAGGCGAATTAATGTATTATTATTGGTTACACTAGCAATTCCGAAATTTTATTGAGGATATTTTTGATTTCAGTATTAATTATAGGTAGTATTTTCTGTACGACATAACAGTCGTTGGAGGCCTCGGCTTTTATGCATGAGTTGTAAAGTCTGCAGGCACCGATAATACTTGCCATATTTTTTAAAGTGCGGATATTCTGAAAAGTTCCACCTGTATTGCCGCTTAGAGATTCAAACTCAATTCCCTGAATAATGAAATTAACTTCTCGTTTGAAAATTTTGAGCATTTCCTGAAAGTTTTCCTGACACCCTGAATTATAGATTCCAAGATTGTCATCAAGTGTCTTGGCGGATATTTCGTCAATATCATCGATATTCTGAACAGTCTGCTCTGCCGCTGTTGCAGTTGAAATTTCAATTGTTTTATCCTCTGCAGAAGCGGTATCTTCAGTTGACTGCATCTGAGTTGTAAGCTGGTGGGCAGTATCGTTGAGTGGCCGTTCATCAGAAATATACTGATTGAGTTCGTAAATGACTTTTTGCAGGGTTTCCTTAATATCAGGATGGATACGGAGAATTTCTGCAGTTTCTGTTGCATGTTCAGCACTGTATGCCAGTTTATTCAGATATTTGGCCCCTATGATTCCAGCCATGCTTTTTAATGTGTGGCAGTAACGTGTCGCATCACTAAAGCGGTTTTTTTCTGCGGCATTGATGATATCTGCGCAGACTTTCGGTGCATCATCGCAGAAAAGGCTGATCATGGTTTTATAAGTCTGCTCACCTCCAGAATGTTTAATACCGGTGTTAAAATCAATTAGCTGTCTATCTGCTGGCTGTGGTTCTGTGCCAGAAATATTCTCCTTAGTTGCTGGTTGTCCTGTTTTCTGCAGCTGCTGGGGTAAGAAACTGACCAGAGCGTCTTTAAAATCGTTGAGTGATACTGGTTTTGCCAGGAAACTGTCCATACCGGCATTATAGCATGCCTGTTTATCTTCATCAAAAATATTAGCTGTAACTGCAATTATTGGCGTATGTGGCAACTGTTGCTCTTTTTCAATTTCACGTATACGGGTGGCAGCCGATATGCCGCTCATTTCCGGCATCTGCAGATCCATAAGTATCAGGTCATATTTTTGGGCAGTAAACATATCAACGGCAATGAGGCCGTTTGCGGCAATATCCGCGGTGGTGTCGAATTTTTCCAGAAATTTAAGGCATAATTTCTGGTTCATTTCATTATCTTCACAAAGAAGTATTTTTGCCTGAGGATAGGTTATATTTTCATTGATATTGATCTGCAGGTTGGTATTAATATTCGGTGCATACTTTTCATTCATACTGTCTGTGATTTTTTGCAGTGGCAGCATTATGGTGAAGGTTGTTGATTCTCCGAGGGTGCTTTCAACCGAAATTTTTCCGCGCATCAGCTCTATCAGACTCTTGCAGATACTTAATCCCAGACCTGTACCGCCAAATTTGCGGGTGGTCGATTGATCCGCCTGGGTAAATTTATCGAAAATATTCTCTAAAGCTTCTGGAGCGATACCGATGCCAGTATCAGCCACGCTTATCTCCAGCGTTATACGTTCAGTACTGTTACTGATAATTCTGATCTGAAAATCAATATTCCCGCTGGTGGTGAATTTAGCGGCATTACCGGCAATATTGAGTAGCACTTGGGTTATACGTAATTCATCACCAAGTAGAGTTGCAGGTATTTCAGGGGAAATTTCACAATTGATGGTAATATTATTTTTTTCTGCCTGTGGTCGAATCATCTCAATTATGTGGGAGATAGTTTTTCTTATATTGAATGGCCCGTTTACAATTTCCAGATTTCCCGATTCAATCTTTGAATGGTCGAGTATATCGTTTATTATAAGTAGCAGAGCTTCTCCGCTGTGTCTGATGGCTGTGATGTATTCATTCTGCTGGGCGGAGAGTTCGGTGTCTTCCAGCAGGCAGACCATACCGAGGACACTGTTCATCGGAGTGCGGATTTCATGTGAAACATTTGCCAGAAAATCCGCTTTCGCGGAACTGGCTTCTTCTGCCTTAATACGGAGTCTTTCCGATTCATCCAGGAGATTCTGCAATTCGAGCGAAAGCTTTTCAGAGGCCTTGCGGGCATCGATTGAAGATTGCTCAAGTAATATACGGTTGGTGATATCAATACTTATGCCGTAAATTATAGTTTTATTATTATTGTCTTTCTGTTTAATGGCATAAGTTTTGAGCCATATTTCGGAACAGGAAAAATTGTGTTTCTTTTGCGGCAGCGGAACTTTATGTTCGATTGAGAATTCAGAATCCTTTTCATTTGCATCTATAGAGTTGATGAACGTGAAAAAATTATTGATACCGGGTGACGGTGTTTCATTGAATAGTTTGATGAAGAATTCTTCAGTTAAATACTTGTCTGCCGGAATCCCCAGCAGGGTTTCAGCGTGTTTTGAACATTTGAATCTACGGTTTTGCGGGGTGTATATCCAGCTCATGGCTCTACCAACTTTGAGCGAAATATCGTAGTGCTCAAGATTGGTCTCAATTATGTGCTGATAGTTGAAGAGTTTTTTCTGACGGATATATGAAATAATTATGATTCCTGTTGCGACCAGTTCGAATAATAAACTGAGCAGTATAATCGGAGTCCGATTGGCAAGGTTCGCGGTACCGGCAAACTCAGTGGTTGAATGCTGGGTGGTAATCTTCCAGTTTATACCTTTGTCGGTAAATGGCGGGCGTAGAGTAGTAAATTCGAAATAAGTTCCATTCTGAGATTTTGTATTTCCAAATTCATTGGTACTGATTACGCTCCAGGCATCAGGGTAGATAGTGCTGAAATTATCCGGTCTGTTGAAGGCAAAGTTCATCCAGTTTTCATCACCTCCGACCAGCCAGTCACCATTCTCGCTCAGTATTGATATATGTGGAGAGAGAGCAAAATTTATCCCGAGATTGATCAGTATGATACCTTGCAGTTTATGATCGTGTGAGTAGATGCCTTTACCGATATGGAGAGAAGGACGGAAAGGAAAGGCTATGGCGTCATTTTCACGCTCAAGATCTATCTTTGAATAGTAAGTGCTATTTCTTTTGATTTTCAGGCCTTCCAGAAAATAATACTTTCGGGAGATATTTTTGAGTTCCTGGAACGGTATGATTGTCTCTCCGTGCTTGGTGTTGGTTACTTTTATCCGTTCTTTTCCGGAATTGTCAACTATTTCAATGGAATAGTACATTTTATTAATTTTCAGTAATTGTGCGATAAACTGTGCCAGATCGGCTTCTGCTGGTGAAGATGATGCCTTTACTGGTTTGGCTGAAAGTAACGGGATGAAATGATTCATGTAATTGCTGTCGCTGATAAGTGTAAGGTTATTTTCAGCGGTATTGAGTATACTGTTACAGTAGTTGCCGGCAGAGAGTATCTCTTTAGTTGCAATCTGCTGGATTAACGTGATTTCCTTGTTTAATAATGATTTATAGGTATCATAAAAAAAGAATAGACCGCCGGCACTGACGATCAGCCAGATAATAATATAAAATAATTTGTTTTGGCGGGGCATGCCACCTGTTTTATAATTGGAAGGCATATTATTCTTTATTTGTATGGGAAAATTATCAATATACAGTTTATAATCGAAGATATTATTTTACTTTGTAAATAAATAGAACACAATAAAAAAAATTGATGATCTTATTATTATCTATAGCTTATTCTTGAACTGCAGCTTCAGGCCAGTATGGAAACATAATCGAGTTCAATTATCAATCATGGGATTTATATTGCAAAAAATATACTGATAAAGTATCTTTAAGGTATTATAGTTACTTATTAAGTATTGGTATGAAAAGTCTTATTTTAATACGGGGACAATAATCAATGGGTTCAGAAATTGTTTTAACGGCTGGAGGCGATCTTATAAGTTCTGAGGTTGAGTCTTTTAAGGACGAAATACTTGAAAATCTCGCCCAAAAACCTCAGCGGCTGATTCTGGATATGGGAAAGGTAAAAGTAATTGATTCCAGTGGTATCGGTATGTTGATTGCGGCAAAGAATTCTGCCAGTAAGTATAAATGCGAGTTGGTGTTAAAAGACATGAACGCTGATATTATTAAAATGTTTAAAATTATGAGGCTGACGGAGCATTTTGTTTTTGCTAACTGAATATGGATAAGAGATTATTATGTTGAGTCAGGATGATAAAATCCTAGAGCGTTTTTTAGCAGAATCCAGAGAGCATCTGGCAAGTGTGGAGAATGATCTGCTCGAGCTGGAACAGCAGGGTGATGACATAGATTATGAACTGGTGAATTGTATTTTTCGTACTATTCATGCGGTAAAGGGCGGGGCCTTTTTTTTTGGGCTTGAAAAGCTTGGTGATCTTTCACGTCATCTTGAGGTTATACTGGATCGTATACGTCGTGGTGAGCTTACGCTTACTGCCGATGTTATTGCTATTTTACTCTCAGGCTCAGAGCAGCTCAATCTTATGCTTGATAATATTGATAATTTAGACAGTTTTAACATCTCAGATATTGATAGAAGTATTGAGGAACTGTTGTTTGTGACTTTTTCTGAAGAGGAAAAGCTGGAGAGCAGTTCTTTTATTGATATCAAGTTTCCTGATGGTAAAAAGATCTTTACGGTAAATAAGTATGACTTTCTGCGTGCCGCTGAGACCGAAAAAGGCGGTGCTAATGTTTATTTGTTGAGTTATGATCTGATACAGGATTTAGAACAGAAAAATAAGACTCCATGGGAGGTGATTTCTGAACTGCTGCAGATCTGTGTTTTTATCGACAGTAAGGTCGATATTGATTCTATCGGTACACTTGATTCTGACCTTCCTACGTCAATTCCTTTTTATGTTCTTATTTCAACAGTTATTGAGCAGCATCTGTTATGTGATCTGATAAGTATTGATGCACGCAGTGTATTCCATGTACGTAAAGACGGAATAATTGAGAACCTTTCTTATGAAAATAAATCAGAACTTGTGGAATCGATTATGGATTATTTTCTTACCGGTTCCCCTTCAGTTAATGCACAGACTGGTAATAAAAGCTTGCGGCTGAGTGAAGAAAGTCTTGAATATCTTAAACGGCATACCGCTATCCTTAAGCAACTTGGTCAGATGCTTAAATCCAATTGTAATTGTTCAAATCGTGATCTGATTATCAAGCTTAATGCTGAGATTGGGGGAATTTTTTCAGAACTTTCAGGGGTAGTGAGAGTCAATCAATCAGCTGATACAGGGCAGGCGCGCGAAGGAAGTATACAGGACGGTGCTACTGAAAGAATGTCACTCATTGTTTTTAAGAATGGGTCAGTGCTTCTGGCGTTGCCGTTATTACTTATAGAGCGACTGGAAAAGATCGGTGCCGGAAAATTGCAGGCTGCGGCTGACGGTCTCCTCTCCTATAACGGCAAGAAGATAGAATTGATATCCTCTTCTGAAATATGTGAAGACGCTGTGCTGGAGGACGGAGCGGAGTATATTGTAGCGGTATTGCGCGGGCAGCGCCGTAATTATGGTATAATTTTTAACAGTATATTTACTATAAGTAATACCAGTACTCCTATTTATTCTGTAGAACCCGTGAAGGCAAACATTGTCGGGACGGTGGTTTTGGACGGATGTATGGTCCGTCTTCTGGATCTGCATCGCTTAATAATGCCTACTCCGGTTGAGCAGATGTCGGTAACAGCCAGTGCCGGTGCGGATGTCAAGTGTGTTTTGCTGCTGGATAATTCGAATCTATTTCTGGGGTATATCAAGGGTATTCTGCAGAAGTACGGGTTAATTGTCTATCTTGCGAAAAACAGGCAGGAGGTTTATGAAACTCTTGAAGAGTATGGGGATGATGTCGGCTTGATTCTGTGTGGTCTCAATTTTCCTGAAAAGAACATATTGTCTTTCATACAGAGTCTGAAGGATAAAAAGCTGTATCCCGATATCAGGATTATAGCGCTGACGATGCTGGTTGGGGAAGAAAAGAAATTTCTACGACTTGACAAAAATAAGCTTATAAGCGGCTATATTCCGAAGATGGATTTTTATAATATTGTGAATGAATGCTATACACCTGTGACAGAGGTATGAGGTTTTTTGTCCATGGCATATGATAAGCGGTTTGTTAGTATGAGTAGGCAGGAAAGTAAGACAGGGTCAATTGAATGGGTGAGCAGTTGCGTTATAAAATTCTTATTGTTGATGATTCGAGATTAAATCGTATTCTGCTGAAGAAGCTTTTGGTTGAGGCCGGCTATGAGGTCATTGAAGCGGAGAATGGCCGGCAGGGACGTGAGTTGGCCAGCAGCGAACAGCCGCATCTTATTCTCCTGGATATTCAGATGCCGGTGGAGGATGGCTTTGAAGCACTGGGTAAATTGAAGGTGGATTCACATACGGCGCTGATTCCGGTAATTTTTCTTTCCGGGCTTTCCGATGTCTCATCAAAGGTCCTGGGACTGGAGAGCGGGGCGGTTGATTTTATTACCAAGCCTTTTGATCCTGAAGAGGTGAAGGCCCGGGTCAAGGTTCATATCAAGCTTAATATGGGTATTAAGGCGGTAATTGAGAATCAGCGGGAAAAGATTAAGCAGATTGAAATGGCTCAGCAGCAGATGCTGATAACTCCCGAGGAGATGCCGGAGGCCAAATTTGTTGCCAAATATCAGCCGTTTGATGATGCCGGAGGCGATTTTTATGCGGTTGTCGCGTTGGCAGAGCATCTGCATGGGTATTTTCTCGGTGATGTCTCGGGTCACGATCTTTCTACCAGTTATATAACGGCCGCGCTCAATGTTCTGTTAAAGCAGAATTGCACGGCTCTGAATACTCCCTCCGAGGCGATGTCAATGATAAATCGCGTACTTTGTCAGACACTTCCGCCTCATAAATTTCTGGCGGCCAGTTATCTGCAGGTCAATCGGGCGACCGGTCGGGCGAGTTTTATAAATATGGGGAATACTCCGGTTGTTTATATAAACCGAAGGGGTGAAAGTCATATATTTGTGTCTAAAGGGGCGGTGCTGGGGATGTTTGAGGAGTCGTTATTCTCCGAGTATGAGTTTGCAATAGAAGCTGGTGATAGATTTGTACTGTTTTCTGATGGTATTCTGGAGTGCTCGGGGACAGTGTGGTCGGCTAATATGGATCCATTGCTCAAAGCGGGCGAGAAGATAAGTAGTGTCTCCCTGTCAGAACTGCCGGAAGTATTTTATAATAATTTTGTTAATGAGACCGCGGTAATTGCTGATGATATCGCCATTCTGGCGCTGGAGATATGATATGCTGTATGTTATGGAAATCGCCAAAGATAAGCTGCGTATCGTGTTTTCATCGGTTCTGGCGAATATACCAGAAGTAATTGAAGATGCCATAGAATATCTCAACGGGAAGGGTTATAAGTATGAATCCTTCAGTCTGAAGCTGGCAATTGCAGAAGGGCTGACAAATGCGGTCAAACACGGTAATGGTTTTAATCCGCGTTTGAATGCAGTCTTTACGCTGGATATTTCAAGTGAAAAACTGGTTATGACCTTTGAGGATCAGGGGGGGGGATTTGATTGGGAGGGTGCCATGAAAAAGGATATGCCGGGAGAGCGTCAGGCCTCAGGGCGTGGTATAATTCTGCTGCAGGCTTATGGTTATACCGTGAAATACAATCAGTCTGGTAATAAACTATGCTTAATTAAAGCGCTATAATGGGTATTTTGACTTATACCTGAGATAAAGTACGGCTTTTTTATGGTTTTTTCGGTAAATTACTGGAAAAATATCTGTTAATTTGTATAATTTTTAATGTATTGTTGGGTGATTTTGGGACGTTGCGGGGCGATTCTTTCGGGGAAAAGGATTAATATGAATAGTGTCTTTAAAGTTTTGATGATCATTGTGGGGTGTGTAGTGGCATATTTTCTTATGTCACTGGCAACAAATTCCCAAAAAATGGTTCAGGGGATATCTTCACAAGGCAAAGATTTAAAAGCAGTTACCGATCTTAACCAGAAAATCCAGGGCTTGGAACAGCGTCTGACAGTGCTGGATGGGGCTCTTAAAGTTACTGACAGTAAGATTGCTGAAAATTCTCAGGCGATAATGAAAATAGAGACAGTTGATGAGAAAATTTCTGCGGTCAATCTCAGCATTAGTGAGCTTAAGCAGAAAAGTACTGTCGTTGACAATGGTAAATATGCCTCAGCAAAAGTTGAGGTCGAGGTTGAGCATCTGAATAGTCTTATTCAGGAAATGAAGGCTGAGAATCAGCGCATCAGTGCTGATCTCAAAGATAAGACCGCTTTGATTTCAGAATTGAAAGCACAGCTTGAGCAGAATGATGTTCTGATGCAGACGCTTACCAGTACCAGTTCAGCTGATCTGACCAAGAAGCTGGAGCTGCTTCTGGCGAGTGCTTCTGATATGGGCGCTGATGCTTATAGAAATATTGAAAAACAGGTTGACGGGCTGCTGGGAAAAGTTGACGGTATGAAAGAGGTTCTGGCTGCGTATAAGGAAACAAGTATTGATAAGCTGCAGAGTATCAGCAGTGATTTTAAAACGCAGTTGGCGAGCCTTGATAAGATGTTTGAAGATAATAAGGCCTATTCACAGAAAGCGCTTGCTGGTATTCAGAAAGAAATGTCCAGACTTGAAACCGGTCTGAACTCGGTCGTAGAAGATATGCAGCAGCTTAAGCAGAGTACTGCAGAGAATGTTGCGGCTGCCAAGAGCTGGGTTGATGGACGTATACAGGATGTCACCAAACAGTATGATGAGAAAGCGGCGCCGCAGATAAATATCACCGTCTCCAAGCTTACCGAGAAGATGTCGGTTGAGATTGAGGGTGTGAAGAAAGAGTTTGAACAGCTTGAAAAACGGGTTTCATCACTGATCTCAGAACAAAAGGCTGAACCCAAAGCTGAAGAATCTGTAGGAATAGTTATTACCAAGTCTTTTGAGAAATCTCTGGTAATGATAAATACTCCTAAAGGTACTTATATTTTCAATCCTTACGCAGATTTTACTGGAGTAGTTCGGGTTCGTGATGCGGAAGGAAATGAGCAGATGGTGCTGGTGCCCTATACTGGTGAGTACAAGAGAATAGGTGAGAATATTATTGATACCGGTCCTTTTGCCAGAAGTTGTGTTCTGGGGATAAACTGTAATATTGATGTTCGTGGAAGTGCGAATGTACCGGTTATGAAATAATAACAGTGATTACCGGTTATATGAAATTTTCTTTGGAAAAAACTGCTCACTTTTGTGTGCAGTTTTTTTTATAATTAGTTGGCAGGGTGTATTTTGCTTTGGGGTTATGCTATAATCAGTAGATGACTTCAAAATAGAGTTATTGAATTGAATGACATTAAGATTCTGCCAACAAAGGGTTTAATGCAGCTGGTAATAACAAGATTCTGTGTCTGAATATAATTTACTGGCTGTACTTTGAGGTTGGGTGTATTTTAGGAGAAAATAATGAGTAACGATATATTATGGTATTATCAGTTTCATAATGATAGAGCGGGGCCGGTTACGGAGGATGAGATGGTTGAATTGATTGCCAGAGGTAGTGTGCAGCGCGGAACTCTGGTCTGGCGTGAAGGAATGTCAGACTGGCAGCAGGCCTACCTGACCGAACTCAATAGTCTGTTTATTGCTGCCGGGTCTACAGCTGATGGTGATTCCGGACAGCTGGATGGTGTAAGAGAATACTTGTTGTCGAAGGTTAATTTTCCGCAGAAGCTTCGTTTATGGTTTCTTATTTTCTGTATCGCTCAGTGCTTATCGGTATTTCTTGCTGCACTCGGTCCGTTAACTCTGTTGTCAGCGGTAGTTTCGACCTTCTTCGGTCTGCTGATAATGTATCATGTTTGGAAAGTGATTCCGGAGAATAAGCGGATGTTTTCGCCATTTATTACAGTTATACTTATGATAATACCCTTATTCAATCTGGTATGGGTATTCTACTGTTATTATTATGCCGCCAGGAAAATAAATGCTGAACTTTTAGCCATTGGCGAGAGCTATAGGGTAAATGAGACGCTGGCGTTGGCATATGGAATAATTGTGGTTTTACTTTCAGGTTTTTTTGTGGTAACTGTGCTCTCAGGGGCGGTTCTGGCAACTCTCAATCTGACGCTGGTTGTGGCAACAGTATTTATTCAGATATATATGATGCGCTCATTTGTCATTTCATTGGTCAAACTAATTTGAGGTTCATTACAAAATTACTAAAATTAGCTCATATTGTACAATATTTATAAAATTAATGATGTATAATCCAGATATCACTTTATATTGTATTTACAGGTTATAGGCACTTATTTTTACTGTCTTTAAGGTTAAGTGATATTTTGAGAGAGAGAGAATGACGGCAATACCGGTATGTTTTGTGACAGGATTCTTAGGATCTGGAAAGACCACCTTTATCCAAAGGCTGGTTGAGAAGTACAGTGCGAAGAAGCTTGTCTATCTTGTTAATGAGTTTTCACCCAAGGATGTTGATGGCGGGAGACTCAGTCTTCCTGAGGATGAGCTGGTAAAGATTCCCGGCGGCAGTATATTCTGTAAATGCCTGACGGGGCAATTCATCAAGGTTCTCAGGCAGATAAGTGAGATGGCTGTTGACGGTGTGGTTATTGAAGCTAGCGGTATTGCCAATCCTCGTGTTGCCGGGGATATGTTTAAAGAGACCAAGCTTGATGAGGTTTTTGCTATTCGTTCTATTGTGGCGATAGTTGATCCCCGTTCATTCCAGAAATTATGCCGGACACTCCCTAATATTAAAGAGCAGATTTCTGCTGCCACCCAGATAATTGTCAATAAGACCGATAAATTCTCGCCGGAGAAAGTAGCCGAAACTGTTGAGTCCGTGCGTAAATTTAACAGTGCTGCGACTATTGTGGAGACTGAATTCTGTGCTGCTGATATCGATGTTTTCAGGGAATTGGGCGCTATCGGCAGTGGTGGAGAGTATGCAAAATGCAAGGATCCGAATTTCTGTCAGGTTACAATAAATGTGGCTGATATGATGGCATTGAAGGAGTTGAAGCGTAAGCTGGAGCTTCTCGGTGATGATCTGTACCGGGTTAAGGGGTGTATCCCTGGGGTCGAGAATAATCTTATTGCGATTGATTATGATGGCGGAGACTGGTCGCAGCGGATAGATAAGGTAAGCAGGGTTGAGGAAGCCGGGAGTCTGGTGGTGATTGCTTCTGGTTATCGGGAGAGCACTCTGCAAGGGATAAGAGAGAGATTTGGCTGACTGCAGGATATTTTTGAGCAGTCATAGAGAGAACGAGAGAAGAGAAAGAGAGAGTACAATGGCAGAATTATCTGAATTGACAGATGCAGTGGCAAGCGGTAAGAGAAAGATTGTTAAGAGTATTGTTCCTGAATTTATCGATGGCGGAGTCGCGCCCGAGAAGATTCTGGATGCGATGCTGGTAGCGATGAATGAAATCGGGGCAAAATTCAAAAAGAATGAAATCTTTGTACCTGAGGTTCTTATTGCAGCCAGAGCAATGAATAGTGGAATGGAACTTCTGGAGCCGGTTCTTGTGGCCTCAGGCCTGCAGCCAGAGCATAAAATCGTAATCGGTACGGTTAAGGGTGACCTTCATGATATCGGTAAGAATCTTGTCGGTATGATGCTTAAGGGAGCAAACTTTGAAGTTGTAGATCTTGGAAGTGATGTCGCACCGGAAGTATTCTTGGAAAAAGCGAAAGAGATAGGGGCATCTGCAATTGCATTATCTGCACTGCTTACTACAACCATGCCTGCGATGTCTGAAACTGTCAAGGTATTCAAAGAAGCTGGTCTGGAGAATGTCAAGGTTATGGTCGGCGGCGCACCGGTAACTCAGGCTTTCTGTGATGAGATTGGGGCTGATGGTTACGCTCCAGATGCGGCCAGTGCTGTAGACTGTATAAAGAGTCTTATTGCTTAATTATAATTATAATCAGCTTGTATAAGTTTAGCCGGAATCCGCATAATAACGGATTCCGGCTTTTATGTGTTTGCGTTTGGAATTTCAGTTTTTGTAAAGGCGCGCGTTTTGTAGACAGGTTTAAGGTGCTTAGATATAATTATGCTTTATATTATAAAATTTAGGGTGCAGCCGGTTATGACTGCACCCGAATTGTTTATAAAAGGCATAGGATTACTCGGGAATGATGACCTTGTCCAGGTTGGGTTCTGGAGCAGGGAATTCACAGTGGAGTTTATTGAGGTGTGAACGCATTATTCTGGCGATAATAATGTTGCGCCACCATTTTTTATCTGCCGGTATAACATACCATGGCGCATGCTCGGTGGAGCAGTTATTGATTGCCAGTTCATATGTCTGCATGTATTGATCCCAGAATTTACGCTCGGCAATATCGGAGGAAGTGAATTTCCAGTTTTTCTCTGCTTTGTCCAGTCGGTCCTGAATGCGTTTTTTCTGCTCTTCCTTTGAGATATGAAGGAAGAGTTTGATTACATGGGTGTTACTGTCATGCAGGAGATACTCGAAGTTATTGATATGAGTATAGCGTCGTTCAATTACTTCTTTGGGTGCGAGTTTATGTACCCGCTGGATAAGCACGTCCTCGTAATGGGAGCGATTAAAAATAGTGATCATACCGTGCTTGGGAGTACAGGTGTGTATGCGCCAGAGAAAATCGTGTGAAATTTCTTTGGGGTTGGGCTGCTTAAAGGAGTGTACGCGTACACCCTGAGGGTTGAGTGGTCCGAATACCTTTCTGATGGTTCCGTCCTTGCCCCCGGTATCCATTGCCTGGATAACGACCAGAATAGATTTTTGGCCTTCAGCATACAGACGATTCTGCAGCAACTTCAGATCGTCATGGATTTCAGCTAGAAAGACATCGGCATCAGCCCTTTTCATATCGGGTTTTTCATTGGTTGGGGTTTTGCTGAGGTCAACTTTGTCCTTTGGTGAAATGCGGTAATTTTTAATAAATTTTTCATCGGTGTCATTATGCATAGCCTTACTCCATCCTTGATAAATTAACAATGTCTGCGCTGGCAGCAGTTTCATTGCAGGTAAAATAAAGTTGCCGGCAGGTACGGCTGAAACTTTCCGTATGCTGCCGGAATTATATCTTTGCGGTTAATACAGTTGTAATACTGTATTAACCGGAAAATGTGGGCTATAATGGCTGTCTGCTGCGTTATGATCTTTTTATTAGTATAGAAACAAGTATTTATCAGTCATCAGAGTCATCAGAGTTATTGGTACTGGTGTTTTCCTTGAGTTTCTTATAGCGCTGCTGGCGTTTTTCGACGGCTTCTTTTACAAAGACATTCGGGAATGCCAGATTGAGTACTTCTGTAACCTCTTCAACCGGATAGAATTTAATACCATTCATTACCTCTTTAGGCAGATCATGCAGATCCTTCATATTTGGTTGCGGCAAGACGACTTCTTTTATTCCTGCCAGATGGGCACCGATCATTTTTTCTTTGATACCACCTACCGGCAGAACCTTGCCGCGTAAAGTTATCTCTCCGGTCATTGCCAGACGTGATTTTACACGCTTATTCAGGAGCATGCTTACCAGTGATGTAACCAGAGTAACCCCTGCGGAAGGACCGTCTTTAGGAGTTGCTCCTTCCGGGAAGTGTATATGAATATCCGAATTTTCATAAAATTCAGGATTTAGACCGAGCTCATTGGCATGGGTTCTGGTCCAGGAGAGAGCGGCAGCGGCGGATTCCTTGATTACATCGCCAAGACTGCCGGTAAGCTGCATCTGTTTCCCGCCCGGCATTGATGTTGACTCGATGAAAAGAACGTCTCCGCCGACAGAGGTCCAGACCAGACCTACCGCAACCCCTGCCGCGTTGGAGCGCTTGATAAGTTCGTTGGTGAATTCTTCCGGACCGAGAAGTTTTTCAACAAGTTTTACATTTACGTTGAAAGGTCCCTTCTGTCCTTTGGCGATGTCGACAGCGATCTTGCGGACAACGGTTGCAATTTCGCGTTCAAGTGAACGCAGACCGGCTTCTCTGGTGTAACCGCGCATAATGAAATCTATAGCGCTCTTGTTAAACTTGATCTGTGAGGCTTTGAGACCATGATCTTTGAGTACACGTGGAATCAGGTAGCGCTTGGCAATTTCATGTTTTTCCAAACTGGAGTACCCGGGTAGGGAAATGATCTCCATACGGTCGTAAAGCGCATCCGGGATAGTGTCTACAGTGTTGGCTGTAGCAATAAACACTACCTTGGAGAGGTCGAAATTGACATCAAGATAATGATCTGAAAATTCATTATTCTGCTCCGGGTCGAGCGCTTCCAGAAGTGCTGAAGACGGATCACCGCGCATGTCACTGACCAGCTTGTCAATCTCATCAAGCATGAATACCGGATTTTTGGATTCTGCACGGCGCAGACCCTGAATTATACGTCCTGGAAGCGCACCGATATATGTTCTTCGATGTCCGCGGATCTCTGCTTCATCCCGGACACCGCCGAGTGAGTGACGTACGAATTTGCGGTTCATAGCCTTGGCGATACTCTTACCAAGTGAGGTCTTACCAACTCCCGGAGGGCCGACAAGGCAGAGGATCGGGCTTTTGCCTTCAGGATTGATCTTCTTTACTGCCAGATACTCAATTATGCGTTCTTTAACTTTTTTCAGGTTGTAATGATCGGCATCAAGTATTTCCTGCGCCCGTTTGATATTGATCTCGTCCTTGGTCTCTTTGTTCCAGGGGAGTGATATCATCCAGTCGAGATAGGTCATGGATACGGTGTATTCGGCACTTCCTGACTGCATTTTTTCCAGACGGTTGAGTTCGCGTTTCGCTTCCTGCATGGCATGTTCAGGCAGCTCTGCTTCTTCAAGCTTTTTGGCCATCTCCTCCAGCTCGTAACTGCCCTCATCATCGCCGAGTTCACTGCGGATGGCTTTGAGCTGCTCTCGGAGAAAATATTCCCGCTGCCCTTCACCTATTCGTTCTTTCACGCTCTGCTGGATTCTGTTGCCCAGTTCGACAATCTGCATATTTTTACCGAGCATGACGGTAAGGGCTTCCATACGCTTCATGACGTTCATTTCATCCAGTATTTCCAGCCGCTGGTCATGGGAAATATCGATATTGCTGGCGACCAGATCGCTGAAACGGCCGGGATGGTCAATGTTATGTGCTGTGACCTTGATGTCTTCCGGGAATTGCAGAATCTCGGTAAGGCGGCTGAATTCTTTACGGAGGCTGCTGAAAAGAGCTTTTGACTGAATATTATTGGGAACTTTCTCTTCCAGAATCTGAATTTTCGCTGTAGCATGAGGTTCTATCTGGGTGTATTCTGTAATCTCAGCTCTGCTAAGCCCCTGAATAAGCAGGCGCATTTCGCCTTCAGGCAGTTTGAACATCTTCAGTACGGCCGCAACGCAACCAATGTTATGGATCGCCTCGGTATCACTGCTGTCCTCCATCGGTCTTTCCAGCGGGGCAATTATCAGCAGTTTATCCCCGATAAGGGAATCATCTATCATCTTCATATCACGTTCGTGTGATATGGATAATGGTGCGATCATATCTGGATATAATACAATGTCACTGGCTGCGAGCACCGGTAGTTTTCCCGGGATTTTCATCTCATCATTGCCGCTGCCGATAACACTGTTGTTAATATCTATAACTACATCCTCACTTATTCTGGCATCCTGAGTAGGCCGCTTGCTTTTGGAGGTGGTCTTTTTCTTGGTGGTTTTCTTTTTGGTAGTCTTCTTTTTCGCCATTATTATCTTTCTATAGGTTATCTTTTATGCAAAAAGTTAGAGTCAACAGCTGTCAATCAATATCAATAGTAATAGGATCCTCGGATTGCGCATTGAGTTTGGGTAATACAACTTCAAGGACACCATTACAGATTTTTGCTTTTCCCAGATCTACCGGACAGGGGAGATCAATAATACGCTCGAATTGTCCGTGTCTGATTTCAAGCTGTCTGTAACATTTAATAAGTTTGGGTTTTTCATACTTTCTGGTGCCGCGAACAATGAGCTTTGCATTATCCAGTGTCAATTCAATGTCCGCTGCTTCGACGCCCGGAAGATTTATAATTGCAATTATTTCCAGTTTGGTCTCGAAAATATCTGCTTCCGGAATCCAAGTATCGTGAGAGATCGCTGATTTTTTACTCAGTGTTGCTGCTGATTTATAGTATTTACAATAATATGCCATCGTTATACCTCATATTATACTGGTTAATATATTATATTGAACATGGTTGCAGTGAAATTTGCAAGCATTTTTTGTTATTATCGGCCTATTTTATATTATGGTGTGATAAGCTGATCGCGGAGTTAATTCTGTAAATTCTTAAAGAACTGTTAACGTGATTCAGAGTAAAGTTAAAAGTGGTGATCTTGAAATTATTATTACTGCGGCAGGGATTATTTATGTGCAAGCTGGAGTAGTTTGTCAAAACGGGGATCGCCTTTGAGATTGCTCAAATCAGGATCTTCAACCATATGCACATGGTCACGATAGCCGAGGCAGATAGCTTCTTCAAGCGTACGCAAGGCATTGTCGGTATCTTTGACCAGAGCGTAGCTGCAGGCGAGATTATAGGTTATAAGAGCATCTGAGGCTTTAAGCTCACGCAGGCGTTTATCGTAAAGCAGGCCATCATGATAATATCCAAGTGCTGTGAGTGAATTTGCAGCACTCTGCAGAGCTTCAAACTGATAGGGGCGTTTGTCTAGTACTGCAAGTGAAAACTCTGCAATAAATGTAAAGTGTTCGCGTTCCCTGTCATTCAGACTGTCAAAACGTTGGCTGTCACAAGGTCCCATTGCTGTTATTTTTTCCTTAATACATTTGTTACTTATATTATTGATAGCCCCTAGGCTAGGGACTATCAATAATAATTCATATCAGAGGCTGGCTACCTGTCTGACTTCATCCTCGGTTACATCCGCCCAGTCACGACGTTTGAGAAAGGCAGCGACGTATGCTTCGTCCTGGAACTTGTCCCAGAGCAGAGCGATCATCTTTTCTCGTGCCATTATTTCGGTGTATCTGTCACCTGCAACTTTGGTAATGCGATTCAGAGTTTCTTCTTTGTTTTCATGTTCGCCCAATGAAGCGAGAACGGCTTCTTCTGCCCGTTCTTTCCAGTCTTCATTTGCTACCAGTCCGAATCCTTCATCTATCTCGAGATCTTCTGCTTCTTCCTGATCCTGTATACTTTTAGAGGCTGGAGTGGACTTTGCTACAGGAGACGACGGTACCGCAGATGAAGCTGTCTGCGCATTCACAACCGCCGTCCTAGGCAGTTCCGATTCGTCGTCATCCTCTGCGCGTTCCTGCTTAAGATCTTCAGGATCCGCAGGAGAACCGTGAACGAAAGAACCGTCTTCTCCAAAAAGATCGAGTGCTTCGATAAAATTTGCCGCTTCTTTGGTGTTGCGCAGATTGAACTGAGCTGTGGCTTTGAGACCTCCATTACGGATTTGATCTATACGCGCATTTATTTTGCGCAGATTGTTGAATGGAAGACGGGCACACTCACCGTAGCTGAAGGTAACGACTACCTCGTATACCCCGCCGCGTCTATCGCTGACTTGAATCGTGCTCATATAATAGCCTCCTGCTAAATTATAAGTTTAAAAACGATTAGTTTGTATAGTATAAAATATTATACATTAATAAATGGTTCGTCAAAGACCAATTTGTATTAATTCGCAAAATTTTTAATGGATTTACGCAGGAAACAGTATTATCTGCTATCTTAGTTCATTTTTTTTTTAGCATTATTTTGCGGGAATGGATTTGGTTAGCGCCGTATTCAATGCCAGTCGGTATCTTTATGTTATAGCGGACGGTCTGACAGCATCACTTTTTTTGTAATTGTCTAATCTTCAGCGACTGATTAAAAGTAAATTTTAATTGTCATTTAATTGATAATTTGACACTTGAGCTGGAGTATGGTATAATATTAATGGATGAAAATTGATCGGGAGAAATAAAATGGGATGGCCTCCATGGCCCCCTGTGATGCAGCCACGCGGGGCAATTGACAGTATTATCAAGGTTACCATGCCTGGAGAAGGGATGATCTCCAAGCAAGGCGATGTTATAAAAGAGGTTGATCCGACGCGGAATCTCAACCGGGTTCTGGGTAAAGATGCAGTAGTTACTGGCGGTGGAAAAGCCTGGACTAAATCTCAGGAGAACAGTACCAATAATATTGCTAAGGAGGTTCCGGGTCTTCCTGATAATCTCTATGCCTGAATCAAGTATTAATTGGTTAAAATATAAGCGGGACAGCTGTAATTTTCAGCTGTCCCGCATAATTTTGGGTTATTCTTAAAATGTTCGCTAAATTAGCGGACCCAGCGCTCCATGATATTGCGTACTACGCCCCGCTGTTTCAGTGCTTCAAAAGCTGCCTGCCAGGCATCAGCTACTTCTTTGGGTGTTTCTTTGGAAATACCAATGTAATAGTAGGCTTTTGGTGAAATTTGAAGCAGCGGTTTCATGTTGATAGCAGAGAAGCCGGCATTACGGGCTACATAGGGAGCGGTTACGCTTGAGAAGGCCGCTGCATGATCAGGATTATTCATTATGTCGGTTATTACTTCAGAGGGTGTACTGAAAGGAATAAGATTACTGAATCCGAGTTGTGATAGTGTTGTACCGGCATAAGCCCCTCCGACACATGATATTGCCGGCAGCATCTTGGCTTCGGCGAGATCACGAGTCATTATTGGAGCATCGCGACGGGCATAAAGCCAGGCGGAATCAGCGGCATAAGGTCCGATCCAATAGAAGTCATTCTCGCGGTCAGGGGTGCGCTTCAGCGTACAGATGGCAGCATATGGTGTGGTCTTGGCCAGAAAGAAGATGCTGTTCCATTCTGAAAGCTGGATGGGGGCAGGGGTCATTCCAAGTTCATTCTGAATGGCTGATACCAGTTCGGCAACCGCCCCTTGAATGTAAGTTGAGTTATCGACAGAGAAGGTGAAGGGAGGAAATTCTTCGGCATAGATATTCATGCCGTGTTTCTGGGTTCCACTGGCGATGCGGCCACTTTGGGTAAGGACGATGCTTTTACTTGCCGGGCGTTCGACAATATTGGTTTTGATAGTGGGAACAGCTTTACCGTTGATAACGAGTGGTTCTGTAAATGTTGTCTGATCAGGAACTATGATTTCATTAGGAAATACCGGTTCGGCAGGAATATTTGGCATCCTGCTTTCAGGCAGGTACTTCTTGTATAAAGCAGCCAGCGTTCCGTCACGTCGCATATCCAGCAGAACCTGCTGCATGTAGAGCGGAATTCGGGGGTCGGTAGCTTTATTCAGGGCATAGTAGAGAGTGCGCTTCATAAAGAGTTTGACCGGGGTAGGCCAGGAATTATTTTTGACACCCATGCGTTTCATAAAATCTTTTACCGATGCATCAGGGAAAATTCCTATGCTTGTGCTGCCGGTAAGCAGGGAGTTCAGAGCCTGTTCGGTAGTGTCAAAATAGCGCAGATTGGTGCAGCCTGAGTCTTTGAGGGTCTGGTTAACAGCAAAATCCTTGACGGTAGCGATACTTTTGGCGTTACGTATGTCGTCAAGGGTGTTGATGGTTATATTGCTGCCGCGGGGTTTGTAGATATAGTAATCCAGACTGGCAATAGGTCCAACCCAGAAGAAGCTGTTACGGCGGTCTGCGGTCATGACTATCGGAAATATTGCGCTACCAGGGTCATTCAGAGTCTTCTGGTAGACAACATCCCAGTCTCCGAAGGTAATCGGAATGTCGACATTAGCCCGGCGCATCATCTCCTCTACAGCTTTATAGGCTATTCCTGTTCCTGAAGGACCGGCGGTCATGCTTACAGGGGGCGTGGGGCTGGTATAGATTCTGGTGATCTTTGCCGCCTGGGCCGCTGGAATAACTACAGCCAGCACTGCCAAAGCCAGTGCTAATAAAAAGGTTTTTTTAATTTTCAATTTTTACTCCTTTGTCGTGTTTGAGGGCAGATGGTGCTGTCTGGAAATAAATTTTTCAGCAGTAAAAAATACAAAAATGTTTATTCCGATAAATTAGTGTATTAATTTATTTTTTGCAAGTTTAAAATTTGTAAATGAGAATATAATCGTCGACGGCAGATAAATACCGTCGACGAACGCTGAAAAAAAGAGATGATTTTATTGCCAGATAGAGCTATTTTATCCAGCGTCCCAGAATATCCTGGAGTTTCCCGTTTTCTTTAATTTCTGTAAAGGCTTCCTGCCAGAGTTTTACGATTGCTTCCGGGGTACTTTTAGATATTCCTATATAATAATTGGTCTTTTTTGATACCTGAAGCAGTGGTTTGACGTTGATCGGGGAATAGCCGGCATCACGGATCATATATGGGGCAGAGACACTCGAAAATGCTCCGGCTGTTTCCGGATTGTCAAGCATGGAATTTACTACATCATCGGGATTGCTGAAGGTCTTTAGGTTGGTGAATTCTTCGCTTTGCAGTGTATTGCATGCAAATGCCTTATCGATGCAGAAAATGGTAGGAATCTTTTTGGCTGCGCTAATATCCGCAATTTTTCCGGGGAAATCACGACGGGCATAGAGCCAGGCTGAATCTGCCGCATAAGGTCCGATCCAGTAGAAATCATTTTCCCGTTCCGGGGTGCGCTTGAGGGTGCAGATCACGGCGTAGGGAGTAGTGCGGGCTTTATCATAGATTTTATTCCAGTTATCCATGTTTATCACGGGTGGATTCTGCTTGAACTTATGGTACATGGCTGTTATCAGATCGACCGTAGCTCCCTGAATGAAGGTTGAATCTCTAGTTGTAAAGGTAAGTGGTGGGAACTGTTCGGCGTAGATAGTGATTTTATTCAGTTCGTCGCTGATTGCTCCCGGGCTCTGGGGTATGGCGGCAGCTGGTTTGGTGGTGGTGGCGAATTCTATAACCTCCTTGTCGGCTGCATTGGGCTCTGCGGGTATTTGCGGCATGGCGGAAAGATCAATATTATGATTCTTATAGATCCGGGTGAGGGTGCCATCCTGCCTGCAGTCATACAGCGCTTTCTGCATCGCGGTCACGGTTGCCGCTGGAATATGTTTGTTGACGGCGAAATAGAGGTTCTCAGTGCTGTAGAGGATAATAGGGGTGATGTCAGGCCGGCCGTTTACATCGGGCCTGTTTGACTGCCCCAGTTCCTTATGTTTCTTGGTGATGTCGTTGTAGGATTCATAGCCTGTGCCGTATACTACCTGTACGCCGTCACGTCCGCTGATGAGTGAGCCGAGGGTGCTGTTGTCCACAGGATCATTGTGAATGGTCTTTATCGAATAGCCTGATTCTCTGTTGAAGGTTTCGATGATAAATTCAGGGAAGATGCAGATATCACATTTTTCGAGTATTACGGAGATTATCGCTTCTCTAGGTGTATCGAAATAAACCAGATTTTTACAGCCCTGGGCTTTGAGTGTTTCGTTAAGGGCATAACTCTTGAAGGTGGCGATTTTGCTTATATTTTTGATTTCATTAATATCGGTAATTTTTTTTGTTCTGGTGCTTGACTGGTATATATAGTATGTAGAGGTGCAGAACGGCCCGACCCAGTTGAAGTTGTTCTGGCGCTGTGGCGTGAGATTGGTAGGGAAAATGCAGCCTGCCGGGTCTTTCAGAGTTGCATCATAGCTCTGCGTCCAGGTTCCAAAGCTGATGCTGCCGCTGCTGCCGATACGGCGGTCGATTTCACGTGCCAGGTCGCAGGCAAGACCGGAATCTCTGTTGCCGCGTTTCATACTTAGAGGAGGATATTTTAATGTATAATAGTGTACCGGTTGCTGACAGAAGGCTGTCTTTGCAGGTATCAGTAAAAGCAAGAGTCCGTAAATAAATGTCATTATGATGCGTTTTTGCATGTTTCTCCCCTGTTGCCGCTGCCGGCTGCAATAAAAATATTACGTTAAAGCGTTATACTCCGTACAATTGCTACAATTGTGAAGAATCTTTTAAAATTTGCAGCTTTTCCGGTTATAGTTTATATATTTTTATATTTCAAATAAAATTGACCGCGATCTCTTGTGTTTAGCGGTGCATTTGATATAATAAATAATCCGTTGTTCCCAGACGAATGGTTTGGGGCGGTTTTTTATTCACTTTTTTTTATGTAAATGATTGGCTTTATTTCAGGCATCACTGTCACCGGGGCAGGGATTGGGAAATAGGGAAAATCATCGGAAAGCAGGTTATTATGGTAAGACCCGGACGTTATGGACTGGTCAATGGTGTTATCTCTGATGAAGAGCTGGAGCAGAAGGTTGCGGCTGCTATGGGTGGCATGAGCATTGACAGCCTCTCTGAAGCTGTTGCTGAACAGGAGCTCAAGGAAGGCGAGATAATTACTGGTGTAGTCCGCAGAATTGATTCTGAAGATGTTGTAGTTGATATTAACTATAAATCAGAAGGCTTCATTCCACTCGTTGAATTTGATGCTGGTGATGAGCCAAAAATCGGTGATGAAATCGAAGTATTCCTGGAAGAGATTGATGAATTTGATGGTGAGGTAATCCTCAGCAAGCGCAAGGCTGATCGTATCCGCGGTTGGGAGAAGATCATGGAAGAGCATGAAGTCGGCGATGTTATCGTTGGTAAGGCTGTGCGCAAGATCAAGGGTGGTCTGCTGGTTGATATTGGAGTACCTGTATTCCTGCCAGCATCACAGGTTGATATCCGTCGTATCGGCGATGTTGGTGATTACATCGGCCGTGATCTTGAATGTAAGATTATCAAGATTGACAGAGAACGCCGTAATATCGTTCTTTCACGTCGTAAACTGCTCGAAGAGGATAGAGAATCCAAGAAGTCAGATGTACTCAAGACTCTTGTCAAGGGTGAAGCCCGCAAGGGTGTGGTCAAGAATATCACCGATTTCGGTGCGTTTGTTGACCTTGGCGGCATAGATGGTCTGCTGCATATTACCGATATGAGCTGGGGACGTGTGTCTCATCCATCTGAGGTGGTATCTATTGATCAGGAAATCGAAGTCAAGATTCTTGATTTTGATCTGGATCGTGAACGTATCTCTCTTGGCTTGAAGCAGCTTTCAAATAACCCTTGGGAAGCTATTGCTGAGAAATATCCGATTAATTCACGCGCTAGAGGTCCTGTTGTCAATATCATGCCTTACGGTGCGTTTGTTAAGCTTGAAGACGGTATCGAAGGTCTGGTACATATCAGCGAGATGAGCTGGACCAAGCAGGTAAGCCATCCTTCAGAAATGGTCTCTGTCGGTGATGAAGTTGATGTTATTATCCTTGATATTAATAAGGATAAGCAGGAGCTTTCTCTTGGTATGAAGCAGAGTGAAGAGAATCCATGGGAGAAGGTTGAAGCCAACTATCCTGCAGGCAGCTATGTACAGGGTAAGGTTAGAAACCTGACAAACTACGGTGCGTTCATCGAGCTTGAAGAAGGTATCGACGGTCTGCTGCATATCAATGATATGAGCTGGACTAAGAAGATCAACCATCCATCAGCTATGCTCAGCAAGGGCGATGAAGTAAGAGCTGTTGTGCTCAATGTCGATCAGGAACGCAAGCGTGTTGCTCTTGGTCTCAAGCAGCTTGACGATGATCCATGGATCAGCGTAATTCCTGAGAAGTACCATGCAGGTGATATTATTGAAGGTGTTGTAACCAAGCTTGCGAACTTCGGTGCTTTTGTTGAAATTGGTGATGATCTTGAAGGTCTGCTCCATATTTCTGAGCTTTCTGATCAGAAGGTTGAGAAGCCTGAGGATATCGTTCAGGTTGGTCAGCGCGTTACTGTGATGGTTATTAATGTAGATACTGAAGATCGCAAGATTGGTCTGTCTCTGCGCGCTACACATGACGTTGATGAATCATATGTACAGAAGCAGCAGGAAGAAGCCGCCGCTGCCGCTGAAGCAGATGGTGATTCTGAGTAGTATGCTGCATGAATGCAGTTAAAAATTGAAAATTCGGACTGCCGCATAATTAGTTGCGGCAGTTTTTTTATGCGGTTTATTATGATTTATTATTATAAGCGGCAGAAATTTTCTGTAGAGACGAAGCGGTAAAGAGACTGCGGGTGTATATGAATTGTTCTATTTCCGGGTTTATGAATATTGTTGTCCGCTTTAAGCAGCCGGAGGTATTTATTATCAAAAAGTATACCGTCATGGATAGGGGTTATGTAATAGCGCGTGAGCTGCATCCGGCGTAACTTGTAAATGAGTTTATTCCGATATTGCTATATTAATGTTTAGAATCTTTATTAATACTGTTTTCGTAAGGTAAAAACACTTGCACCGGGCGTTGATGTCGTTAAAATATAGTTTTATTGTATAAGATTCCGCTGGCAGTCGGTTTTTAGTTATTCGGCAGAAGTGTCGGCAGTCTTATTAGGGTCGATTGTATAACAGCACATCAGGAAAAAGACAATGGCTACACCTAAAGCTTTAGTAATCAGAACAGCGGGAACAAACTGTGACCAGGAGACGGTATTTGCTCTGGAGCATGCCGGGGCGGCAACAGAGTTACTTCATATCAATCATCTTGCCAAGATTAAGGATCCATTTGCCGGCGTTAATATTGTCGCTATACCTGGTGGCTTTACGTATGGTGATGATGTTGCCAGTGGTAAGGTGCTGGCGGTAGAGCTGGCGCATGTCCTGGGTGATAAGATGAAGGAATTTGTGGATAAGGGCGGTCTGGTAATCGGTATCTGCAATGGTTTTCAGGTTCTGGTTAAAACCGGATTGCTTCCTGATGCTAGATTTTCATCCGCACTTGAGCGTAAGGCAACCCTTACTTTCAATGATTCGCATAAGTTTGAGTGCCGATGGGTGCGCCTCAAGGCTGCAGATAATACTAAATGTGTCTTCGCTGAACCGGGTGAGGAGATTGAGGTTCCTGTAGCTCATGGTGAAGGGAAGTTTGTGTGCCGTACACCTGAGGTACTGGAGGAGCTCAAATCTAATGGGCAGATTGTATATCGTTATGCAACTGCGGACGGCAGTGAGCCGGTGTATCCGCAGGATCCTAACGGTTCTGATGATCATATCGCCGGAATATGCGATGTAACAGGAAGGGTCTTTGGTCTTATGCCTCATCCTGAAAGACACGTATTCAGCTATCAGCATCCACGGGCACAGCGTGAAGAACGCAGTGGCGAGGGAGAGGGAATAAGACTCTTCCAGCGTGCGGTTAAATATTGCCGCGAGAGCTGATATTTTTTGTTTTCAGATAACACTGGTTTCTATAAATTATTAAATCTGTAAAGGATATCTATAAATGGCCGGAATCGATATATTGCCTTTTGAAAAACCCCTTCATGATCTGCGCACCCGGATTGATGAGTTACTGGAAAGCGACGGGCAGTCTGAAGAGATGCAGAATCATGCCCGGATGATGCAGGAGCAGGCAGATGAGATGGAGAGAAAGCTCTATGCCAATCTTTCGCCATGGAATGTGGTTCAGATAGCCAGACATCAGAATAGACCAACTGCCAGAGATTATATTGATATGGTCTTCGATGATTTTCAGGAATTGCATGGTGACAGGGCATATCGTGATGATCTGGCGATTGTAACGGGGCTGGGATATCTTGGAGAGCAGCGGGTAATGCTGATCGCTCAGCACCGGGGCAGAAATGTTGAGGAACGGCATCAGAGTCATGCAGGTTGTTCACATCCTGAGGGATATAGAAAATCTCTACAGAAGATGAAACTGGCTGAACGTTTTAATATTCCTATTGTCTGTCTAGTGGATACCAAAGGTGCCTATCCTGGAATTGGAGCTGAAGAACGCGGCCAGGGTATTGCTCTGGCTGAGAATATCCGTGATATGAGCTTGCTGCGGGTTCCTGTAGTCTGCTGTATTATCGGAGAAGGCGGTTCCGGAGGAGCTCTGGCGGTAGCTGTCGGTAATAGAATTTTAATGATGCAGCATGCGTATTATTCTGTAATTTCTCCTGAAGGGTGTGCGTCGATTCTCTGGCGGGATGGTGATCGTAAAATCGATGCGGCAAATGTACTCAAGCTTACAAGTCAGGATCTGTATACCCGCGGCTTTATCGATGGAATTGTGGAAGAACCGCTGGGTGGTGCACACCGTAATCATCAGCTGGCTGCGGATAATCTTCGAGGTGCAATATTAAAGCAGCTGGGTGAGATATCGGCTATGAGTCCTGATGAACTGGCGCAGGACCGTTATAATAAGTTCAGAGCTTTTGGTGAATTCCTGGTTGAGGAGGATCCAACGTCAATTCTGGGCAGACCGGTAAATAAAGAGGTGAAGTCGCAGGATAATACCGTTGAAACCGAGATTGATGCTGAAGATGCTGAGATTGTGGAATTGGGGGTTGATGTCGCTGAGGAAGTAACGGAAAAAGTTGAAGAGGAATAATGATTATGGAACACTTCGGTGACAGACTGCTCAAAGCGTCAAAGGCAAAAAAAAGTGTAACAGTAGTGGGTATAGACCCTGCTTTTGAAAAATTTCCTCCTGCGCTGCAGGAGATGGTGGATGACCCGGTAAACCGTCAGGAAGCTCTGGAGATATTCGGCAAGGGTATTGTCGACGCGGTCAAGGATTTTGTCCCCGCGGTGAAACCGAATATTGCGTTTTATGAAGCTCATGGTGTTCCGGGAATAATGGCGTATATTACAATCTGCGCTTATGCACATAGTGCGGGATTATTGGTACTGGGTGATATCAAGCGTGGTGATATCGGAAGTACGGCTGCGGCTTATGCCGATGGTATGATGCGGCCTGCGGCAAAATCAGGTCGCCTTGCCAATCCCTTTCAGATTGGTCCGCATGATGCGGTTACACTAAACCCATATCTGGGTTATGATAATATCGGCCCATTTTTTGATATGGCCAGTGAGAATGGTCAGGGTCTGTATATTCTGGTTAAGACTTCTAATCCTACAAGTTCTGAGCTGCAGGATCTTGAACTTAAATCCGGCGGGACGGTTGCGCAAGCGGTCGCGCGTCTGGTGAATACCTGGGCTGAACGGTTACTTGGTGCGAGTGGACTCTCGTCAGTAGGTGCGGTTGTCGGTGCTACTCATCCTGAAGAGTTAGGCGGATATCGTGAACTTATGCCGAATGTTCCGTTTCTTATACCTGGATATGGCGCTCAGGGAGGAACAGCTGCCGGTATTATGGGAGGTTTCCGTGCTGACGGTTCTGGAGCACTGGTTAATGCTAGCAGGTCGGTGATTTATGCCTGGATGAAGGATAATAAACCGGATGATTGGCAGGGTGCTGCTGAACGTGCGGTTATAGCGATGAATGCTGATATTAATACTGCACTTAAGGAAGCGGGTAAAAATAGTATTTTATGCTAGGTTTTAATTGAGATTTTATAAATAACACCGGTCTGCTGAATTTCAGCAGACCGGTGTTATTTATATCGTCTTTTAAAGGAATGATTAAGGAGCTATGCGACTTAGCCGATCTATTTCCGCTCTGGCTTTGTCACTGTATTCGGCCTTGTCTCCGGCAATTTTGAGGTATTCCTCGAAGTAATTGATTGCTTTTCTGGCATCGGCAGGTGATGGCAAAGCGGTGGGACTTTTTCCTAATGGTGGGGTACTGTAGTACAGTCCGAGATTGTAATTGGGGGCGGCGAGACGGTTGCCGGTACTTGATGGAAGTATACTTGCCTTTTCAAACAAACCTAAGGCTTTTTCCTGGTACTCTTGGAAATTTGGGCTCTGCATAAAAAACGGCATGCTGTAGATAAGACCGAGCAGGTTGTACGCATCTGCTGAACGGCTGTTGATAAAGGTGGTAACCTCAGTAAGTATGTCGATGGCTTCGGAATATTTGCCACAATCTTTAAGAACTTCCGCTTTTAAAATACGCAGGGACTCACTTTTAGGATCAATTTTAATACCGGTATCAAGTGCGTCAAGAGCCGGAGCGAACTCTTTTTCCGGTATTTTGTATAAAGGATCCTGCTCCTGACTGGCTTTTATGGTCTGACTGGCGTATTTGTCGGTCACTTGCCAGTATACCGAGGAGGCATAACCGTAAATAGCTTCAACCATACGGTTTTTAAAGTACAACAGTCCTGAGGAGGAACGGTTGCTCGGATCTCCTGTATAGAACTTTCTCGGCGGTGATATTTTATTCATCCGTTCCTTCCAGAGTTTGGTACTCTCGGAATCGGCGGTTTTGGCGAGTTTATATGCTTCCTGAAATTCACGTTCAGCAGCGGAATACTGTTTCTGGGTAAAGAGGTCTGCTCCCTTATTCATATGAGCGACTATAGGGGTATCAGTATCTTTGATCCATTCTTCTATACTCTTGCTGAAAGCACTGAAGTAATAACCTATACCGAGTATGCAGGCAATGGTTATCAGGAGTATAATAAGTTTTGAGTTTTTGCTACTCTTTTTGATCCTGCTCATTGATCGCTGTCCTTTCAGAAAAAGTACTGCTAGAAGTAAAAAGCTAGTTTATCAGGTTGTTTTGGAGATCACGGAGTCTGCTCTCGGCAAGGCTTTTCCAGATCTGGGTGTTATTTACTTCATCACGAATTTGTTGTGATACATTATTGGCGCTGGATTCGGTAATTTGATCGGTCTGGGTTATAACCATCAGGAACATTCTCTTGGCATCTTCAGGCCGATCAAGCTTGATCATGGTTTCACCCATATTATAGAGAATTCTTGGCCCGTCATAAATACTCAGGCGGTCTCGTGAACGTCTGTAAACCTGCAGTGCTTTTTCATAGGCGTCGAGTGCCTGTGATTTTTGAGGTGGGGTGCTTTGATCATATTTGCGCCCGAGACTCGACCAGCTCTCTGCAAGCAGGAAGAACGAGTTACGTCTTATCTCCTCAAGGTATTTGGCATTGACTATCGGCCCGGCATTTACACCCAGTACCGAACGATTACTGAGTAGTAGTTTGTCCGCTTCAAGCTCAAACATGGTATTGGGATAGAGCTCCTGGCTGGTGACATCTTCCAGTCTTTCACGAACCTCATCTTCATTGTTATTTACATCATCCTGAGCCATAACCCGCAGCGCCAGTGCCAGATAATATTCATTCTGCATCCGCTCACGCATGACGTCGTAATAATCTTCTGGTTCTTCATTGAGCGAAATACCAACCGGATCGGCTTCTGAATACTTGAGCTTATATCTTTCCAGACCTTCACGAAGAATCTCTGCTGCATTTTGATATAACCCTTTCCACTCTATGGAGTGTGGATCTCTATTTTCCGACTCGGCTTTGATAACTTCATTATCTCTGGCATTTTCTGCAATATCGAACCAGACCTTGCCAAGTCCAAAAGTTGCCCAGCGCCATGGTCGGGAGGTCGGAGAAATACCTTCTTTACGCCGGACTTCATTGAATACCTGCAGCGCGGTATCGGGGAAGATATTTCCATCGCTATTCTCCTTGGCATAAGGTTCATCAGGATTTCCTATGACATTGATCAAGGTATTGTCCTTGATAATAGTTTCAGCATCAAGATATACCGCTCCAAGATAATACAGGCTGTTACGCCCGTCGGGTGTACGGCGGTTTGAATTATCACGATAAACCCTCAAGGCATCATCGAAGCGTTTAAGATACCAGTAACAGCGCCCAAGAAGGTTGCTTGCCCAGCCTATTTGATCGGAACTGGGATAATTTGCCACAAATATCGATAGTGCTTCACTGGCTTTACCGTATTTGCTGGCAGCGTAGTAATTTCTTCCGGCTTCAATAAGCGCTTTCTGCTCGAGTGAAAGGTAGTCCCCGCTCTTGCCGATAAGCATGTACTTGTCAGCAGCAGTAGCTGTAAGTTCCCGGGCCAGGTCCATATTTCTGAAAGGCTCCGCGCCGGCCAGTTGCGCTCGCTGGCGGTAGATGGCAGCATTCTCCATCATAATATCACCAATATAATCAGGGGTATATTCAGTAATCAGAAATTCATTGATCTTGGTTGCATGTTCAAGGTCACGGCGAGGGGTAGAGGCTAAAATTCTTATCTCACTGGCATTGGGAGAGTAATTAATATTTCTGAGTTCCTCCAGGGTAGAATTTGCCTGTTTGGTATATTCCTCAGAGAGTGTCAGCAAACTTTGAATGACCCGGTTTTTAGTCAGGAGAACACTGTTTTCAAAGGGAGCAAAATCCTTTGATGAAGGGAAGGGGTCAATAATGGTGCCGGGATCGGTCGGAAGAATATAGGTTCGGTAGCTTGCATCCAGCAGCATACGGTTGAGCCACTGTCTGTTCGGCAGTGTAAGGAGTGTGATATTTTGATCAAGCAGGGCATAGGTGGTGGATGTAGGTTCAATGTCACCGAAGAACTTTTTGTCATAGAATTCTTCACTGCTGAGGATCTCATTCATGCGGCGTATGAATATCGGTTTGTATCTTTCAGCAAATTTTCCGGTAGTCGCGACGGTGGCAATAATATCCTGCATATTCTTGGGCAGCAGCCCCAGATGCGCTTTCCGGGATTGGAGGTGTCTTCAAGGGTTTCCTTGTAAATTTTTTCGCAGATTCCCTCCCATGACTTGATATCGTTGACCGTCAGTAAGGAAGACTCAATTTTTTCTGGTCCGCCGATGAACCTGACATATGCTCTATCAAGATCTCCTTCCATCAGGTATGATATGGCTATGCCGAGTTTGCTGGCAACCTCTATCTCCGGACTCCAGAAATAAGTGCGTGTATGAATCAGAAGCTTGCGGGCATCGGCGTAATTACCATTGATCATATGGATACGAGCCAGCATGATATTGGCCGGTCCGTCATACTCCTGCAGTTTCCCTCCCTGTGAGCCGTTGAAATACATGGTCGCTTTCCAGAGTAAACTTCGTTTTTCACTTTCGGGGGTCAGACGTTCTTTACTCAAGAGGGTGAGGGCTCCGCCCAGAGCATGCTCGGTAAAGAATGTAATGGGAGCGGCACTGCTTACAGCACTCTGAGATATAACCCGTCCCAGAGCCAGCGGTGTATAAAGTGTCTGAGGCGGGAGCATATTGCCGTTAGAGAAGTCCTGAAAAAGGTATTTTATTTCATCAGAGAATTTTTCTGAGATATTCCAGATGGAATTTTCTGATGTCGGTATAGTGAGTGCCATATTATAATAAGCTCTGCCGCCGGTAAAATAAGCTCGGCGCAGGATATCACTCGGTGGACTTGCCGCAACGACTTTTGAAAAGATGTCTGCGGCTTCACTGTATAGTCTGCGGGCTTCTTCAATATTATTTTTGTCATCTTCTATCTTGGCTTTGGAAAAATAGATATCTCCCAAACGCATCAGGGCCTGGAAATACTCTTCGCTTCTCTTGGCGTGCAGCAGGTAAATTCGGTAGTTTTTTTCTGCATTCTGGATTTCATTGCGTTTTTCATTCAACTCAGCCAGGAAGAAATAGAGCAGTGTCCGATCCTCAGGCAGGAGTTCATATTTATGAGGTGGAAGACTCTCAACAGTTTTCCAGATTTCATTTGCGGCGAATGATTCTGACTGAAAATCTTTTATAAGACTGTCAAGCTCTGACTCCGCTAGATAGTATTGTCCGGCATAAATAGCCGACCGTGCCAGCATGTAGCGCAGATACTGGTTGCGCAGCAGCTTTCTGGCCGCGAGTACCTTTTCGTCGAAAGGTTCATCACTATTAAAATACTGGGTGTCATAGATTTTCTGCTGCCTTTCATCCCAGTGTTTGGTCTCCCATTCAATAGCCTGGGCAAATGCCCATACTGCCTGCTGGAAGGTATTGGTTTTGTTCTGGGTTATGCGGTCGTTGGTTCCATACAGGAAGAGGCTTTCTCCGTATAGCATGAATGGATTGGTCAGTTCCGGTGACCTATTCATTTGATCACGGTAGCTGGTATGGGTAAAGACATATTCAAAATCAGTCTTTGCCTTCTGTATGGACTCTTGAATATGATTTTCACTGTTATCCAGTAAAGGATTGCTGGCTTCATTCAGAGCGGCAACACTCCGGTCATAATAGAAGGTGAGAGTTTTGGGTTTTTCCTTGGCTTTTTTCGGGATAAGGTTATACGCAAAAAAACTCAGCATCAATGCCAGACCCAGAAACAGAAATGGATGCAGTTTCCATAAAAGCGGGAGTATGTCCACTTTTTTGCGCTCTTTCGGCGGTGGTGTCTCTTGGCTGCTGTCATTTTCAGAGCTATTTATGTCATCTTCATCTGGCATTATGGTTTATATACTTTATTCAGGATTTTAACAGTAAATGAATAACCGATTATATTGTACTGGTATGAGTTCCCGTATTCAAGATTTTTACAGGCAGGTGCTTACTCTGTTTCGAGTAAATTTAATGCTGACTGCATATCCATAGGGAGAGGGGCGGTGAAAATCAGCCGTTCACCGGTAACAGGATGATCCAGAACTAATTTCGCCGCATGCAGCGCCTGGCGTGATAAAATAATATCAGGTGATTTTTTTCGACCTTTGAGCTCCCCTGCGCTTATTTCCGCTTCCCGTCCATAATCACGGTCACATAATACCGGAGAACCCAGTGATTTCATATGCAGGCGTATCTGGTGAGTTCTTCCAGTTTTAATATCGCACTCTACCAGTGCGAAATTACCGAAATTTTTCAGTGTATGGTAATAGGTAAGTGAATATTTTCCGCCGGCGGTATACAGTGCCATACGTTTGTAATCCAGCTGATTGCGTGCAATATATCCTTCAACCTTGCCATCCGGCGGGAAGGGTACACCGCTGGTCAGGGTCAGGTAAGTTTTTTCAGTGTTGCGTGAGGCGAACTGTTCGACCAGATCACGGTGGGCGAGATCGGTTTTGGCACAGACAATACAGCCGGTAGTATCCCGGTCGAGCCGGTGGACTATTCCGGGGCGGAATTCGGCACTGCCGATATCTGAAAGTTCCTGACAGTGGTAGAGCAGAGCATTGACCAGAGTTCCGGTTTCATGACCGGGAGCAGGGTGTACAACCAGATTGGCCGGTTTATTAATAACAATGATGGCTTCATCTTCATAGATAATATCCAGCGGTATATTTTCCGCTTCCGCTGACATTTCGATCAATACCGGGAGTTTTACATGGATTTTATCCCCGGTTTTCAGCTTGTAGGCGGGTTTGGTATTCTTCGAATTTACAGTAATAAAATCATCATCATCAAGAATTTTCTTTAGAAAGCTGCGGGTCTGCTCTTTGATGTTCTGAGCTAGAAATTTATCTATTCTGTTTCCGGCATTATTCGGTTCTACTGTAAAATCGAGTGTTCTGTCTGTGGTGTCGGTATAGCGCATTACCTGCTGATTCTTTCTACTTTCTAAATATATTATATTTTTACTGCAGTTAAAAGTCTGGAGTTCAATACATCCCCGGTGGTCTGGCAATAATCTCATGTAGGATTATGGCTTGACGCAGTGCTGTACGGTTGCGCAGAAGTCCGGCTATATTATGGTTATTTCTTATTCTGGCTTCAAGGTCTTTCTGTTCTTTTAAAAGCTGTTCCTGCTGTTTGCGGTTTTTTTCAGCTTCCAGATTTTTTTTTGCGGTTTCTTTTCTGGCCTCTTCGGCCGCCTGGCGCTGCTGACTGGCTTTTTCTTCGGCAGCACGCTGTTGTTTTTCCGCGTTGGCGTCGCTGCGGCGTCTGATTTCCGCATATTCTTCCTCATCTGCAAAGATCAGATCTTCCAGATCATAGGTACCGGGATTTTTCTCCGCTCTGGCCGCCTGTTCCTTTTTCTTGATTTCCGGGTCGGTTTTGATATCTTTCAGAACCTGATTGAACAGGGAATTCAGAATATTTCCGGCGTTATTCTTCGCTGTATGTGAAGACCGGGATTTTCCGGAAGAAAAAATTCCCTTTGCTTCAAGCAGGTCACGCAGGTCATAATCACGGTTATTTTTCATTGCTTTCGTGTCCTATTGAATCTCGCATGGCGGTATCGGCCTTGATATTCTGCATTTTATAGTAATCCATAATTCCCAGATTTCCGCTTCTGAAAGCCTCGGCCATAGCCAGTGGAATTTCAGCTTCGGCTTTGACTACCAGAGCCCGCATTTCAGCGATTCTGGCTTCCTGCTCAGCCTGTTCCGCTCTGGCTTCGGCAGCACGTTTTTCGGCATCCGCCTGTGAGACCTGTTTTCTGGCGTTTGCCCGCTCAATATCGAGTTTTGCGCCGACATTATCACCGACATCGATATCGGCAATATCAATTGAGAGGATTTCAAAAGCAGTTCCGGCATCCAGACCTTTTGCAAGTACGGCTTTGGAGATAAGGTCGGGATTTTCCAGAACTGAAGTATAGTTCTTTGAGGAACCGATTGCGGAGACAATACCTTCGCCTACACGGGCAATAATTGTATCGTCGGTTGCGCCGCCTACCAGCCTTTCAATGCAGGTCCTAACGGTCACGCGGGCTCTTGCTTTTAGCTGTATGCCGTCCTGGGCGACTGCGTCAAGTGTGGTTTTGCCGGTGGTGGCTCGGGGACAGTCTATAACCCGCGGATCTACCGAGGTATTGACCGCATCAACAATGTCACGTCCGGCGAGATCTATGGAGCAGGCCTGATCAAAGGAAAGCTGAATATGGGCTTTGGCTGCAGCAACCATGGCTCGGACTACAGAGTTGACGTTGCCGCCTGCAAGCAGGTGCGCTCCGAGTGCTTCTTCGTTTATTTCAAGTCCGGCCTGCTCGGCAATTACCAGGGCTTCGACCAGCACCGGCACATTACCCCGGGCCAGATAGTGGCTCTCGAGAAATTCCCGGTCCAGTGGAACTCCGGCTTTATGGGTCATTATAAGTGAGTTTACGATAACTCCCGGGTTTACTTTTCGAAGTGTCATGGCAAATAGTGAGAACAGACCTACATGGACACCGCTGGAGCTGGCCTGAATATACAGCCTGCCGTAAATAAGCAGCATAAATGCCAGAATAATACCGATACCGAGAATAACTAATAAAACTATTGCAGGTAAGATCTCTTCCATGTTGTCTCCAATCCAGTAATGTCTGAAATTATTGTTGTTTTTGCAGATCTACAAGTATTCTGTTCATATCAACTGCGATGATCTCTACAGTGGTACCTTTATCGATAAAATCACCGGGGGTTATTACATCCAGAAGCCGGCCATCGTCGAGTTTAACTTTCCCTGAGGGGCGTAATGGGGTATATGCGACCGCGCTTATTCCGAGAAGTTCCTTATGACTTGCTTCGGCGAATTTGCTGGCATTTTCATCACTTTCAAGACCTTTTTTACGTGCGACTCTGCCGGTAGGCAGATTTTTCTCCAGAAATATGGATTTAAAGAGTTTCGATTTGCCACCTCTTTCCATCAGAATCAGCAGCAGGATGCAGGAAATTACCAGTACACTTCCGGTGACAAGTGCAGCAAACATCATCTCTCCTCCTGAATTGATCTCCATGTATGTGGTGTCAAATGCCGGTACAAGTGAGAAGAGCAGCCCTCCAAGCAGGCAGATGAGTCCGAGGATGCCGGCTATGCCAAATCCCGGGATCAAGACTATTTCAACGACCAGCAGAATGATGCCGATTATAAAAATACTGATTTCAAGAATACTTGCTCGCTGGTGCATGAAAAGTATGGTGAAAAAGGAGGCGAAACCAATAATTCCAAGAGCTCCGGGCAGGCCGAATCCCGGGATACTCATTTCGGTAAAGGTACCGGCAATACCGACAAGCAGGCAGAAGAAAAGGAGCATGATAAGTCCCCGGCTCATCTCCCATTCTTTAAAGTTCAGCAGCTTCAGCGGGTTTAGTTCGCCTTCATCAATGCTGACATTTATTACGTCAGCATGGTCTATGGAGAGTATCTTGAAAAATTCATTTTCCGAGCTTATTACGGCGCTGGCAATTCCATATTCAGCGGCAGTCTGAGCTTCTATGGATAGCAATTTGCCCGCGGTGACCACAATTTCCGGGGGTTTACTGAATATTCTATGGTCTATTCCTTCGGTCATATTTTTGCGCAGCAGTTCATATGCCGGTTTTTTCAAAAAATCTCTGCTGCCGTCATCGAAGTTGACTTCATAAATTTCAAAGCTGCGGGATACCATCGCCTCCAACAGTACTTTAGGATAGCCGTTATGCCGGGCATTAGCGGCCATGATAGCCCGGATATCAGCTTCGGCTTTTTCCGCTGTTCTATCGTCAAGGCTCTGATTGGAAAGCATCTGCATCGGCTGAATATCACCGATCCTGCTCCCGCTGAACATATATATATTTCTACAGGCAGTGGCAACCATGGCACCGCCGCTGACGGCTTTGTGGGTTATCAGTGCTATGGTAGGAACAGGAGAATTTATAAGTGCGTTGCATATATGGTCGCAACTGTCGACAACACCTCCAGGAGAATTTATTTTAAGAATTATCTGTTTGGCTTTGGCAGCGAGGGTAATAGCCCGGATAATCTGTTCTTCCTGTCCTCCAAGCTTCTCCGGACCAATCACGCCGGTAACAGGAATGAGTACGGTTTTACCAGCCCATTCTTCCGGGCTTGCCGGTAGTGCCGGGGCAGTGTCGTTTTGCGGCTGCCGGTCTTCTACGGGTTCAGCGGCTTTCACCGGTATCAGCCCAGGTAAAATAAGGAGTAACAACAGGGTAAGCGTTCTGATATGATTTCTATTCATTGTCTGCCTTTGTCCAATACCCAGTTTATTATAACATATATTGCTGTTTTGACTAGAGAATTTAGAACTATTTGAGTATAAAAAAACAGGTACTGTAAAACAGTACCTGTAACCCTGAAAAAAAGTAAGATATTTGTGTGCGTTTGGATTTTATTGGTTGGATATTGCGTTGACAATAAAAAATATCTTTCTTTTAACCAGGATAAAAAAATAACCACAGCTTAGGGAGTCAGCTTTCATACCGCTGTTTTATCGTTTGAAGCTGTTCAACAATATTGATTCCTTGCGGACACTTGGTCTCGCACAGGCCACAGCCTATACAGTTTGAAGCTCGTTGTTTTTCGGTAAGCCAGTTGGTGATCCAGAATTTTGCTTTGGCAAAATCGCCGAAGATGGCATCATGATTCAGAGCCCAGAAATTTTCGGGAATATTAACTCCCTGCGGGCATGGCATACAGTAGTTGCATCTGGTGCAGTTTACCTGCATTCTGCTTTTATAGATATTTTTAACCTGAGAAAGTATCTCATGTTCAAGATTAGTCAGCGAGCCGGCGGTGGTTGAACCGGCGGTGCGGATATTTTCCACTGTCTGCTCCATTGTTGTCATGCCGCTGAGAACGATACCTATTTCCGACATATCCCAGAGGTATTTCAGTGCCCATTCCGCTGGGGTATGTCTGACTGGATTGCTGTCAAACAGCTTTTTAATATCCTCAGGTAGTTCGGTACGGGAGAGCATGCCGCCACGCAGCGGTTCCATGATGATAATGCCGAGACCTTTGTCATGGGCATATTTTAAACCGCTGAGTCCGGCCTGATAGTCTTCATCAAGATAGTTAAGCTGTATCTGACAAAAGTCCCAGGGAAAATCATCAACTATCTCTTTAAAAAGTTTGAGTTCATCATGAAATGAGAAACCTATATATTTTATTTTTCCGGCTTCACGGGCTGTTTCCAGGAATTTACGGTAATGCAGTTTTTTTATGTTAGGCCAGGTTTTATAACTGAGCGCATGGAGCAGATAGAAATCGATATGTTCGACTTCAAGTTTCTTCAGCTGTTCGTTGAGCAGCCGGTCCATGTCTTCGTCTTTTTCAACCTCCCATACCGGAAGTTTGGTGGCCAGGAATACTTTTTCCCGGTAGCCGTCCTTGAGTACCTGAGCGCAAAATTTTTCACTGTTACCGCCGTGGTAGGGGTATGCTGTGTCGAGATAATTTACCCCATTGTCGAAGGCGTAGCGGACTATTCGTGTCGCTTCAGCAAAATCAATATTTGCCGGATCGCTGTCACTTAGGGGAAGACGCATGGCGCCAAATCCCAGAATACTCAGATCTGCTCCGGTACTACCAAATTTGCGGTATTCCATAATTTCTCCAATCTTATAATTAGCCGATTATATCTGTATACGCCTTTTGCAGCTGATATACAGCAGTGACTATTTCCGGTTGGGTCAGGTGCGAAAAACTCATTATCAGCCGGTTCTCCAGAGGATTATGCTCCTGCAGTGAGAATTTATTCGAAAGTTCTACATTTAGTCCATGTTTTTTGAACAGCGTCAGGTCTTTGGAGTTAAGCTGGTGATCCTTGAAGCGTACGGCAATATGCAGCCCTGAATGATCACCGTTTATTTTAATATTATTATTGAAGGTCTTGCTGAGACTCTCAGTCATAGTCTTTACTTTGGCTTTATATATCTTTGTCATCCGGTAGATGTGCTTTTCATAGTCACCGTTTCTTATAAGCTCATTCATTATACCCTGATTGATTGTACTAGGAGGATTACCGAGGAGACTTGTAGTGCGGCTGATAATAGGTATCAGTTCTTTGGGTATCACTATATATCCCATTCGCAGTGACGGACAGATGGTTTTGCTGAAAGTCCCGAGATGCATAACTCTTTCCGGACCGAGCTGAAATAGCGAGTTTACCGGTGCTCCGCGATATCTGAACTCACTGTCGCAATCATCCTCAATTATGTAATTGCCGTGCCTGCTGGTAAAATCAATAAGTTCGTAACGGCGTTCGATAGTCAGAGTCCCGCCCAAAGGAAACTGATGCGCGGCAGAGGTATAGAGTATTGCATGTTTTCTGGGTTTGAGTTTTGCAGTTATAATACCTGTATCATCCATCGCCAGGGGTACGATTTTATATCCTAAGGTCTCAAAAATTTCGGGTACGAATTGTACTCCGGGGGACTCTGTAAGCACGGATTTAAATTCATCCTGCAGGCTCAGAGCAATAATACGTACTGCATCCTTGGTACCGCCACAGATTATTATCTGGTCTTCATCGCAGCGTATGCCTTTATGAGTGTTGAGGTATTTCTGCAGGGCCTGTCTGAGCGGCGAGTAGCCGTTGGGGTCGCCATAACCGAGTATTTCAGTATCCGCTGTATGCATTACTTTCCTTGTCGCCTGTATCCATGACTGTTTGGGAAAATTATATAACTCCGGTATACAGCTGATCAGACTGATGCCGATCTTTTCTTTTACCGGTTTGCGGGATTTTTTTTCGAGCTGTTTTTTAAGGCAGCAGCGTTTACTGCAGAGGGCGAAAGTACCGCTGCCTTTGCGGGTGGTGATGAAGAGTTCGGCAGCGAGTTGTTCATAAACTTCGATAACGGTGTTTCTGGCGATTTTAAGACTCTTTGCCAGTTCCCGTGATGACGGCATCTTCTCACCATGTGCAATCTCTTTATTCAGAATCATGTAGGTGAGTCTGTCATAAAGCTGCTTTTTGATTGAGATGCTGCTTTGGCGGTCTATATCTATAAACATCATTTCCCCTTATTACGATGCTAGATTATAGGAGAAAAAGTGGATCTGTACAGATCCACTTTTTTAGATATTTTTAAGAACCACTTGAACTGCGCCTGCTCTTCTTCTTAGTGGTGCGTTTGCGTCTGGGTTTACGGCCGTAACTGCGGGTCTCTTTTTGGGTGTAATTAATCGGGGCTTTGAGTTCCAGCAGCCGGTCACGCAGGGTCGCCGCATCTTCAAACCGCATCTCATCAGCGGCTTTTATCATCTCATCTTCAAGAAGTCTGATCTCTGCTTCCCGGTCTGAGCTGTCTGCGGATTTATCCAGAGCCGGTATATAAACATTCTCTTTTTTGCCGAAAAATTCTTCCAGGCCGGTTTCAATCGCGCGTTTTACGGTCTGAGGAGTAATATTATGTTCCTGATTGTAGGCCAGCTGCGTGTGGCGTCTGCGCTCAGTTTCATCGATTGTCTTCTGCATGGACGGAGTAATGGTATCGGCATAGAAGATAACTCTGCCGTCGGCATTACGGGCGCAGCGGCCGATAGTCTGAATCAGGCTGGTTGTTGAACGCAGAAATCCTTCCTTATCCGCATCTACAACAATTACCAGAGAAACTTCTGGCAGATCCAGACCTTCACGTAACAGGTTTACTCCGATCAGCGCGTCGAATTTACCTTCACGGAGATCTTTGAGAATCTCTACTCTTTCCAGAGTATCAATATCAGAGTGCAGATACTCTGTTTTCAGACCATGTTCCCGGCAGAACTGATCAAGGTCTTCGGAAAGTTTTTTGGTAAGGGTGGTAATCAGAACCCGTTCTTTTTTCTCGGCTCTGATCTTTATTTCATTGATTATATCGGCTATCTGGCCTTTTGTCGGACGTACCTCTACCGGCGGGTCAACAAGTCCGGTAGGGCGCACGATAAGTTCGACAATATCCTGACTGGAGTGTTCTAATTCATAATCGCCGGGTGTTGCAGAGACATAAATAGTAGTCGGCTGCTGATCGACAAATTCTTCAAACCGCATGGGCCGGTTTTCCAGTGCTGAGGGCAGGCGGAATCCATGGTCAACCAGGACCTGTTTACGTGCGCGGTCACCATTGAACATGCCGCGAATCTGTGGTAGTGTTACATGTGATTCATCAATAATCAGCAGCCAGTCTTTCTGGGGGAAGTAATCGAAGAGACAGGCAGGGCGTTCACCCGGTTTGCGGCGGTCAAAATGCCAGGAATAATTCTCAATTCCCTGGCAGTAGCCGATCTCTTCTATCATTTCAAGATCGTATTTGGTTCTGCTCTCCAGACGCTGGGCTTCGAGCAGTTTATTCTGCCCTTGAAGAACTTTGAGCCGGTCGGTAAGTTCGGTTTCAATACTGCGGATAGCGGCTTCTTTACCGTCATCGTTGAGGACGAAATGTGTGGCCGGGAATATCGCCATCTGGTTGAATTTTGAAAGGACTTCACCGGTGAGCGGGTGGATTTCCAGTATGGCATCGACCTCATCCCCGAAAAACTCGATACGGAAGGCGGTCTGCTTATACGCGGGCCAGATTTCAATCGCGTCACCACGCATCCGGAATACTCCGCGTTCGAAACTGTGATCATTTCTGGTGTAATTCATCTTGACCAGTTGGAGTATCATGCCGCGTCTCTCGATTTCGGTTCCGACTTGAAATGGCAGTATTACCTTGAAGTATTCTTCCGGAGCTCCCAGTCCGTAAATACAGCTCACTGAAGCTACGACAATAACATCGTTACGGGTTAGAAGTGCGGAAGTCGCTGAGAGTCGGAGGCGGTCAAGATTTTCATTTACTGCCGCATCTTTGTCGATATAGACATCGGTCGAGGGGATATAGGCTTCAGGCTGGTAATAGTCGTAGTAAGAGACAAAGTATTCGACAGCATTATCTGGAAAAAACTGCCGGAATTCTGAAAAGAGCTGCGCGGTCAGGGTTTTGTTATGGGATAGTATAAGCGTTGGTTTCTTGACTTTTTCAATAATATTGGCCATGACAAAGGTCTTGCCTGAACCGGTAACACCGAGCAGTGTCTGTTCTTTATTATTGTTACTGATACCTTTCAGGAGCCCGGCGATTGCCTTCGGCTGATCACCGGCTGGCTGATATTCAGAATTTAATTTGAACTCGGGCATAATGTTTCCAGTGCAGAAGATAGTGAATGTTACAGATGATTATAAGGGATATGGAATTTATTTCCAGTTGCATCTGCCGGTAAAAGGAAATAAAAAAGGGTACTCCGCTGTTGGCGGAGTACCCTGAAAGTTCATTGACTGAATCTAGCTGTTCAATTTTTTCTGGGCTTTCTGCAGTCTTCTCTTATTTGACCAGTGGGCGAATTCGATAAGAATCGGACTGGCAATAAAGATCGATGAGTAAGTACCTACAAAGATACCGATAAACAGGGCGAATGAGAAGCCTCTGATAACTTCACCACCGAAAATAAGCAGTGCCAGTACTACCAGGATGGTAGTCAGACTGGTTACTATTGTACGGGATAGAGTCTGGTTCAGGGAAGCATCGATGGTATCAGCAAATTCCTGAGTGGATGTCCCGAGATTTTCTCTGATACGGTCGAAAACAACGATGGTATCATTGAGTGAGTAACCGACAAGAGTAAGCAGCGCCGCTACAACTGTAAGGCTTATCTGACCGTTTAGAATTCCCAGACTGTCCGCAACCGCCAGCGCACCGACAGTGAAGAGCACATCGTGAGCCAGAGCGATTACCGCACCGGCACCGAAGGAGATCTTGAACTGGAAGCGCAGCCAAATATAGATAAAGATCGCCACCATTGAGAATAAAAGTGCCAGAATGGCCTGTCTGATCATTTCAGACGCTACAGAACCGCCGATGAAGTTGAAACGTGGGAATGGCTCGGTAAAGCTGAGCATACCCTGATCACGCAGTTTCTGTACCTGTTCTCTGACCATACTGTTGAGGGTGACATCATCAAGGGTGGTGCCGTCAAGTTCTACTGTCGGCAGACCAGCGTAGACGGTAACTGATTTATTGTCGTCACCAGGTACGACCGCGATCTTCTGCAGACCTGAGTAATCCTCAAGTGTCTTTTTGAGTTTTGCCGGTTCAATAGCAGACCGGGTTGACAGGTCTATCTGGAATACCGCTATGCCATCGGTTGATTTTTCCTTGATACTGTTCTCACCGACAATCAGACCATTTTTGACCAGTGGGAAATCTTTTTCAATCATTGATTTAAGCTCGTCAGAAGTCTTTAGCGCCAGGTTCTTTTCTGAGGTGTCACCAGGTGACTGAACACTTGAAGTACGGAGGATGTATTCATTGAATTTTCCTCCGTTGTCCTGTCCATAGGTCTGCATGGTGAGGTCAGGGAATTCCTTGGTTATTGGTTCAAGTTTATCACGGAATTCAGCTGCACTCATCGGTTCTTTGAGTTCAATCTGAGCAAATAGACCGCCGGTAAAGTCTTGTGACAGGTTTTTCTTGCCTCTGCCGACAACGACGATCATACCAATGATAATACAGATCAGACTGATCAGCATAGCTGGACGGCGCATTTTGCTGAAACCGATGCTGGGACGTTTGAAGAACTGGAGCATCTTGAGTTCTTTGATCCAGCCGAAGTCAAGCATCGCCTCAAAGCACCAGCGGGTAAGAACGAGCGAGGTGAATACAGAACAGATGATACCGATAATCAGAGTAATAGCGAAACCCTTGACCGCTTCTGTACCGAACTGGTGCAGAATAAGAGCAGTAATAAAGGTGGTTACGTTAGCGTCGACGATAGTAACGAATGCTCTCTCATAACCAAGCTGTATTGAGCGGGCCAGAGTATTACCCTTGATTCTTTCTTCACGGATTCTTTCGAAGATCAGAACGTTTGCATCCACCGCCATACCGATAGTCAGAATAAGACCGGCGATACCAGGCAGGGTAAGTGTCGCGTCAAGACCTGAGAGCAGAGCCACGATCAGCAGCATATTGATAAACAGAATTATATCTGTTACTACACCTGCAATCTGATAGTAGAAAAGCATGAAAAGAAGAACCAGAGCCATACCGATAATCATTGCGGTAACACCGGATCTGATAGAGTCTTCACCAAGGCTAGGACCGACCGTATTTTCAAATTCAACCTCTACTTGAGTCTTCAGCGAACCACTCTTAAGTACTACCTCCAGGTTCTTTGCTTCATCGGCAGTAAAGTTACCGGTGATGGTACCCTGGTTGGCGATTGCGCTCTGGATAGTAGGCGCACTCTTAAGTTTGCCGTCAAGTACGATCGCCAGTCTGCGACCTATATTGTTGCCGGTAAGCTGATTGAAGATAAGACCGCCGGTTGGGCTGAGGCGGAAAGCAATTTCATAGCTTCCAGGGTGCTGAGTGCTCTGATTTGCTGAGGCGGTAGTGATATAGTCACCGGTAAGGTGTGCTTCCTGAATAACAACCATGCCTTCACCGTTATCGGCGTGGAGCCAGTCATATAGAGGATCGCCGTACATATCAGTATTGTATTTGTCGCCAATTTTAATCTCATCTTTATTGAGGAAGCGTCCGAGACGGCGTGAGAAGTTTTTCTTGTCCTCTTTGCCGCCGAGGCGTGACATCTGAGTTACAAGTGCATTGTCACTGCCTGCACCCTGTGCCGGTACGACAAGTCTGAACTGCAACTGTCCCATCTTCTTGAGCAGGTTGATGATTCTCTGGGCTGAGGTTGAGCTCATTCCAGGCATCTGAATCAGCAATTTGTCATTACCCTGAACGTTTACACTGATTTCTTCAAGACCTGAGGTGTTAAGACGGCTTCTGATAACTTCTGAAGCATTGTCAAAATTCTGTTTGACCAGTGACTTTTCGTCTTCAACTTTCTTGGTGAGTTCATCAATTTTGCTCTTGTCAGCGGCAGGGTCACTCTTTAGCGCTGTAAGCTCATCCTGAAGTTTGTTGAGCTTGGTGTAATCAGGGAGCAGACGCAGACGGACTTCAGTACCACCGACCAGATCGAGACCGAATTTGAGTGGAAGTTTGTTGTACCAAGGCTGGATCATACCGCGCAACTGGGCTTCTTCAACAACTTCTTCAGGCGTTTTATCCTTTTTTGCTTCCAGAGCTGCTATTTTCTTTTTTATCATGTCTGGAGTGTTTTCCATGCGGGTGGTCCAGGCACTTACAAAGGATTTTGCTGTTTTTTGCATGTTCTCCTGTGGGAACTTCATAGCGGCAATCTTATCGAGAAGAGGTTTTACATACTCGGGGTTGTTCTTGTCCAGTGAGACATTGAGTTCTCCCAGTGAGGTTACAACCTTCTCCAGCTCGGGATCGACTCCGTCAATGCCGGCATAGCTGGCCAGAGCTTCACGCTCCTGTCTGATACGGCTGTCAAGCGGAGTTTCCTTATAATCCGGTGTCTTGCACAGCTGCAGTAGTACGACAAGTGTGATTACGGCGAGTACTGCAAGTTTTGCATAGATTGTCTTATTCTTGATTGCTGTTATAATGCAGATCACAACTGCAACAGCAACAAGTACATATTGCCAAAAGTTAAGATCCAAAAAAATATCCATGAATGTTCCCCAAAAAATCAAAATTTCTATAATAAATAGACTAAAATTAAATCTTCAAAGCGTAGCAGGTAATGCTGAAAATACTAGTGCGTATCGGTTAAAATACAGAATATATAACAGCAGAGCGCTTATAAAGCCAGAGAAAAAAGTTATTTCTCTTCTATCTTCTCTGCAACTCCTTCTGTGTCCTCACTGCTGCCTTTGCCTTCGTTGATGCTCATAACCGCACCTCTATCAAAGGTAAGGGTTAAATCACTCTTCTTGTCTGGCTTGATGGTGAAGGTTGTGTCGGTTAGTTTGACGATTTCACCATGAATACGGCCAATAGTAACAACTTTGTCACCCTTTTTAATATTGTTGAGTTTTTCTTTGGCCGCTTTCTGTTTTTTCTTATTCTTTCTCATTGAATAAATAAGCCAGATCCATACCGCACCAAGGGCAACGAGCATCAACGGGCTGTCAAAAAAACCGCCGGCATTCTTTTTGGCTGCTCCTGCTGCCGGCTGTGTTGTGCCTGCCGTGGTTGTAGTCGTTGTTGCCGTGCTATCTCCGTCTGCTGCATACGCTTTCATAATAAATTGCCTTTCATTTTCTAAAAAACTATATTTTAAAATAATAATAATTACAAACAGTGGAAAACAAGATTCGGAACTCCTGGTCGGTGATTCGGTAATTAATTCCAAGAAGTCCAGTGTTTATCGTGCATTATATTTATAGTAATAATGGATTATAAAGCAACCCCTAATACATATATAGGAAATATTTTTCTTGGTTTTATTCTTATTTTATGCCTGGTTCTTACAATTTTATCATCCCAGAGTAATATCATAATTATGCAGTCTGTTTTACGGATGTATAGTACTTATTGATGATTATAGTTAATTAAATGGTATTTTGCCAGCGCTTGAGCGGGGTTTAATAAAGGTGGCATGGGGTTTTTGTGAATAACTGAAAGTTGGTTTTGAGTTATATAATATTATAACTCGTAAGGACTTATCCAATATTATATGTGTTTTTGCTGTCGGGTGTTAATATTTTATTATCGTCTAATTATGGTTATGCGTATAATTGAGTTATAATCTGATAATAAAGGAGAGTAAAATGGAATATGATGCAGGAAATATTTTTGCAAAGATAATTAAAGGTGAAATACCGGCAAATAAAGTTTATGAAGATGACGATATTCTGGCCTTTCGGGATATAAATCCCCAGGCTCCAGTGCATATTTTACTTATTCCTAAGCAGTCACAGATCAGTATGTTAGGAGACTGTAGCGATAATGACATTGAGGTGCTCGGGAAACTCAATGTGGCGGCAGCCAAGGTGGCGAAGCAGGAGAAACTGGATTCTTTTCGGGTAATTGTGAATTCAGGATCAGGAGCAGGTCAGACGGTTTTTCATCTGCATATGCACCTTTTGGGAGGCCGGGAGTTTGGTGAAAGCATAATCTGAAAGTGAGTGGTTATGAGTGTAAAAGAAGTATTTGACAATGTGGCTCTTGAGTATGATCGTGACCGCAAGGTACTTATACCGTGCTTTGACGATTTTTACGGCATGGCGGTGAGGCTGGTTCAGGAGGTCGATGTAGAAAGACTCAGAATACTTGATCTTGGTATTGGAACCGGTCTGCTTTCGGCGCTTATTCTTGAGGAATATCCCGCTGCTGAAATAACCGGTATTGATCTTTCATCCCGGATGCTGAGTGAAGCGGAGAAACGTTTTGCCGGTAAAGTCCGACTTGTCGAGAGTAATTATCTTGAGCAGGATTTTGGATCCGGTTATGATGTTATTGTTTCTTCTCTCTCGATTCATCATCTTTCAGGTGCAGAAAAAGCCCGACTGTTCAAAAAGGTCTATGCGGCACTGAATGTAAACGGTATTTTTATCAATGCCGATCAGGTGGCGGGGCAGAGCGTACGTCTGGAAAAGCTTTCCCGTGATATCTGGTACGAGCAGATGCGCAGCCTGGGGCTGAGTGCTGAGCTTCTGGCGGCATCAGAGGAGCGGATGAAAGAGGATAAAATGTCAACCCTTGCCGATCAGCTGGAGTGGCTGGCTCAGGCAGGATTCGCTGATGTTAACTGCTGGTATAAGAGTGGGATATTTACCGTGTATGCCGGCTTTAAGTCCTGAATGCAGTGACAGGTTTTGAGTTTGCAGATACCAGATTTAGTCCTCTGTCCTGGTGGCAGAGGTTCTTTTATGGTTATTTGTCTTTGGTCTCTCCAAATACCGCCTTGCGCCTGAGTATATGGTGATAGTGCTGGGCAAAACGGTGTGATTCGTCGCGCACATGCATCAGCAGACGCAAGCCTTCGTTGCGCCTGGTCAGGCGTATTGGTTCACCATGTCCTTCTCTGTAAATAAGTTCTTCTTTTTTTGCCAGTGATATCAGCGCTGCAGGTTTTATTCCGAGTCGTTTGAGTGCTTCTGAAGCTGAATGCAGCTGCCCCTTGCCCCCGTCGATAAGAATTATATCCGGCATTTCGCCGCCCTCACGGGCTATTCTGCCATAACGTCTGGTAACGACTTCATTCATACATTCAAAATCATTCTGACCGTCGACGGTCTTGATTCTGAAGCGTCTGTAGCCATCTTTAAAGGGTTGTCCATCGACAAATTTAACGAGTGAGCCAACGGTTTCTCCACCTTGCAGATTGGCAATATCAATCCCTTCGATGGTTTTAGGGGTGAAGTCCAGTTTTAAAGCTTCCTGCAGACGATTCAGTCCTTTTTCAATTTCAATTACCGGAGCCATCGGCGCCAATGAGTCATCAAGTTCCGGGTACTGGTTGATATTTTCCAAGGCACTTATCAGATCTCGCAGTGCGGCAGCTTCTTCGTATTGGTATTCAGCCGCTGCCTTTGACATGTCCTTGCGCAGGTCTTCGATAAGATCTTTTTTCTGCCCTGAAAGGAAGCGTATAAGTCCGGAGATGCGTTTGCGGTACTCACTCTTGCTCACCTCACCTCGGCATACTCCGCTACAGCGACCGATATGGTAATTCAGACAGCCGCGCTGATGAAATGCTTTTTTATCTTCGGCTTTCATCCGGCGTTTGCAGGCTCTGAATTTGAATATCCGCTGTAATTGCGAGATACAGGCTTTGAGATCACCGGCAGCTACAAATGGACCGAAATATTTGGATTTCGGGTGATTCTTTTTTCGGGTCACCAGTACCTGCGGGAAATCTTCATCAACGGTTATCTCAATAAAGGGATAGAGCTCGTTATGTTTGAGCATGATGTTATATTTGGGCTGCAGATCCTTGATCAGCCGGCTTTCAAGCAGGAGCGCTTCCAGCTCTGTTTCGGTGACTATATATTCAAAATCAACGATATTCTCAACTAGCGCAACCGTTTTAACCGTGTGGTCATTTTTCTGGAAGTAGGAGAGTACACGTCTGGGGAGATTTTTGGCTTTGCCGACATAGATCTCGGTTCCGGAGATGTCCTTCATTATATAGACACCCGGCTGCTGTGGGAGATTCTTGGCTTTTTCGATCAGTTCATGATTATTCATAAATGAATATTATAAGGGTTATTCCCTGAAGGAACAACCCTTACATCGTGTAAATTTTTTGAATAATGATTTCGGATTTATACCGGTTTATTCCTGATTAATTGTACCGTTTTCCGCCGCTATCCAGAAATCAACATAGCTTTGCCGGAAGAGTCTGATGTGAATATACACCAGATAGAGCACGAGTGCATTGATAATGATAAACTGAATAACATAGCGGGCGGTTAAGGTGATCTGGGTCAGTGTGATTACTCCGAATTCCGCCAGCAGGAAGAAGATGAAGATAATAAAGAACTTTTTCATGGTAACTTCAGTAGTAAGATACGCGGCAAGGAAGATACCGCCGAGGGTTACCCCCGGAAGAGCCGAATACCATATGCCCCATGGAAGTACATCCGGGTGAATGATATAATGCATTCCAGTGCCGAAGAGTGAGATGCCGGTCATCAGTGCGATACTGGTAACTATCGCAATCGCCGGCTGTACTCGGAAAACAAGTGTCAGCAGGAAGTAGAATACGGTATCAATACCGAAGCCCAGCCAGCCGGCAAAAACTCCCCCGATATAGGCAGCTATAATCAGTAGTATGACATTTTTGCGGTTTAGTGGAATGGAGGTCTTGGGATAGCGGTGTTTCTTGATAACCGAATAAAAAATTGCACTGACCAGGATGAATGAGATTATATTGAAGACGTTCTTCAGAATTGCTGGGTTGGTCAGTGGAAAGTAAACTGTTGAGCAGAAAGCGCCGGCAGCTCCGAAAATCAGGCAGATAGGCAGAACCTTCCAGAGGAATAGTCTGCGGTCCTCTATAAACCAGCGTATCGCGCCTATGCCCATACCGTAACTCTGAATCATCATGGTGTACAGCACCGCTTCCAGTGGTGAAATCTTTAGAAAGGTAAGTATCGGGAAATAGACAATTCCGGCCGCAACCGGTGTGGTGTTGGCAACGGTTGCCGCCAGTACACCCAGTATCGGCATAAAGAAGTATTTATGTGATAGGTCGGGCCAGAACTTCGGGGTCAGCAGTCCCCAGAGTATTGCTACTGATATAAGAATTATATAAAGAACCAGCTTGTTCTGTTTGGTCTTCTCTTTTTCCAGATATAGATTTTCGTTCATGTTTCTCCCTGGCTATTATAGTTTGCACATTGTTGGTTTGTGGATGAAAAATTTCAGTCATTGGAGATTATTTTAAGCAGTTCGCGCAGAGCCTTGGTCTCGATCTGGCGCACTCTTTCTCTGGTTATGGATTTATTGAGAACCTTGTCTCCAATATCTTCCAGAGTCATGGTATCGTTGACACCTATGCCGTAGCGGTGTTTTATAATAAGTGCCGAACGTTCATCTATGCAGTCAAGCAGCAGCAGCAGCTTCTTTTCATCTTCATCGCTGTAAGCACCGGAACTTTTTGAGTCATTTCGTGCTACCGCGGCTACTGCGATCACATCCTCCATGCCGTTACTGTCATCGTCACCGAAACGCTGACCGGTAAATGAGGATGATGAACTGGCACCTATGGCTTTGAGAATGATGTCAATCTTATCTTCCGGTATATCCAGAATTGCGGCAACCTCACTGGGATCAGGTTGACGCTGGTAGCGCTGGCTAAGTTCATTTGATGTCTGTCTCCATCTATTGACAAGTTCTACCATATATGCTGGTACTCTGACATTTTTTACTTTTGCAGCTAAAGCTCTGCGGATAGACTGCTTGATCCACCATGAAGCATAGGTTGAGAAACGCTTGTTCTCTTCAGCTTTGAATCGATCTACCGCTTTCATCAGACCAAAATTGCCTTCAGCGATAAGATCAAGGAGTGGCAGACCGCGATTAGTGAATTTTTTCGCTATGGATACAACTAACCGCAGGTTGCTTCTGATCAGATCTTCACGTGCCCATTTGTCTCCACCGGAGATTTTGCGGGCAAGTTCTTTTTCTTCCTCCCCGCTAAGGAGCTTAAACTCACTTATTTCTTTAAGATAAATTGCAATATCACTATCAGCCATAGATCAAACCTATAAGAAAATATGTTATGAGTCATTTAAAAATATTATAGAATAGTATAGCGTATTTTCTGAAAAATGGAACTACTTTTATTCAGCTATGGGATTTTTATTCTGTAAGATTGTGGTATATGTCAGAGGATATATGGTGATTAGTGTTTAGAAGTTTGATCTGTTAAGACTGGTATTTTTTATAATCAGTATAGATATTTTTTATTAAATGAGAATGGTTTTGCAATTATGCTCATTTTTTGCAGATATTGAGCTATATTGCCGGTTGCGCTGGTATCAGATTGTAAAATCTGAAAATATCTGAAATAAATCTAATTAATTCTGTATTTTTATTATATTAATATATATCATCATTGGATATACGTGGAAGGGATTACCAGTGTTTTATGATATAGTATACTGTGCGGCATAATCTTTTATAAAATCTTTACGGGCCGTCACTGGCTTCAGGTTTTGGCCTTAAATATAGTAATCAAGGGAGAAAAATGAAAAGAGTATATACAAAGTATCTTGTGCTCCTGCTGGCGGTAGTTGTTTTCAGCGGCGTACTGTATGCGGATGAGAATATTGACGAATCCAGAGTGGATACGATACTGAAAACCGTTCCCGAGGGGACTGAAACACCGCTTTGGGACAGTGCGCGCGAGCTCGCGTCTCTCGGGGCTGATTATAAAGATTCACTGAATAAGCGTTTGCAGGATGCTTCCACAAACGTTGGTATTGCTTTATCTTATGCTCTGATGAATCTGGGATATCAGCGTGAGGCGGTATTAAAGCTGGAAAATATTATCCGTGATGAGCAGGCGGCAATCTCACGGCGTGCTGATGCCTGTGATGTGCTGGGGCGTGAAGGCGGCGGTTATGCCAAAGCCCGGCTTCGCAGTATGCTCAAAGATGATAAATTAAACGAAATGGTAAAGATTCAGGTTGCTGAGAGTCTGTGGAATCTGAGTTATGCGCCGTCAGCGCTGGATACACTGCTGGGGATAGCTAAAAATTCACAGAATAAGATTGCTGCAGAGGAAGCGGTGCTTACCCTCGGCAGAATAGGACGTTTTGATGAGGCGCGTCCGATGCTGGAAAAGCTGGCGCAGGATCCCGGTAATAATGGTCAGGAGGCGGCTCTGCTGCTGAAACTTGATAATGAGTATGCACAGGACGTCGAGAGTGATGATTTTGTTAAGGATCTGATCGGTGAGGTGGTGGAACAGGTAAGGACACGTTATGCTTTTGATACCACCGATCCCAATGAGGCGGATCAGTTAAAAGCTGAGAATCTGGCTTCGACTGCGGCCAAGAAGCTGGTGCGCAGTATTGATGACTTCAATGACTACCTTGATGAAGAGGATTATCAGGAGATGCTCAACAGCATGCATGGCGACTACGGCGGTATTGGTGCCTATGTCGGGATGCGGGACGGCTATTTCACCATTCTTTCACCGATGTGGGGTAAACCTGCATATGAGGCCGGTCTGAAGGCTATGGATGTGATAATTGAGATTGATGGTGAAGATATAACCAAAATGGAACTGAGCAATATAATCAAGAAGCTCAAAGGCAAGCCGGGTTCTCTGGTCAAGGTCAAGGTTGTCAGGTCCGGCTGGAATGCTCCTGAAGAAATGATGGTGAAGCGTGATATGATCTCACTGCCGATGATTTATTCCGAGATGCTGCCGGGTAAAATCGGTTATATTTTGCTAACTGGTTTTCAGGATGATCCCGAGAGGCGGATCTCTACAAGCTCTGAGCTGCATAAGGCGCTGGTCTCTCTTCTGGAACAGGGTATGGATGGATTGATTCTTGATCTGCGTAATAATCCTGGCGGGCTGCTGTCGGAAGCGGTTATGGTCTGTGAAGAGTTTCTGGAGCGCAATAAACTTATAGTTTTCAGTAAGGGTAAAATCACTAAACAGCGGAATTATGAATCCAGAATTCTCGGCGATCCGACCTATACCGGTCCGATGGTGGTGCTGGTCAATGGCGGTTCGGCTTCAGCGAGTGAGATCGTATCCGGTGCGTTGCGTGATCATAAGCGCGCGACACTTGTCGGGACTAAAACTTACGGCAAGGGATCGGTGCAGATGCTGCTGCCGGTACGTACTACCCGAGGCAACACCAGACTTAAATTAACTATCGCCAAGTACTATCTCCCTAACGGAGAGTGTATTCATGGCCGTGATAAAGGTATTAAGCCGCATATTGAGCAGGATGAAAAAGAGTTTACTCCCGCGGAGAGGGATCTGCGTATAAAGCAGCTTGAGAACAGGGATATCGCCGTCTGGCTTGAGAAACGATTCGATGAAAACAAGGATGCGTTTATCAAGGCCATGGAGTTTGATAATAATGATACTGCCGCCTATCCATATTTCGATGAATTATACGATATACTGGTAAAGGCGTATCCTGATATTGCCTTGAACAAGGAAATAGTACGTAAGGAATTACGAAATGCTCTCTTTAACTTTGTTCGTGAAAGCAGGGGGATAAATAATATGCCGGCTGATATTGAAGCCAGTGAAGCTTTGCAGCGGGCGATTGTGGTTATGGGTAGGAAACTGGGTGGTCTGCCTGAGGTTCAGGTGTATAATTCATTCAAGGACAAGTGGCCGGAGGCTGACAAACTTGACGCGAAAGATAAGACCGCTGAATTGCCTGCAGTAAAATAAATATTGAATTGTGTTGTTTTAAACGGCCGCCTGATATTGGCGGCCGTTTAATATTTACAGCAAATTTAAGATTATTCTTTGAATTGTCGGGTATATTGATACTATAGAGATTAAATTATAAATGAATCAGGTTTTTTTAAAGGTTTTCATGGAGTGTAATAATGAGCAGTTTGATGATTGGTATTTCTGGCGTACGTGGAATTGTGGGTTCGGATCTTACACCTGAACTTTGTGTGAGGTTGGGAGAAGCTTTTGGGACATATGTGGACGGTGGTACGGTTGTTGTCGGACGTGATACCAGACCATCCGGGGATATGGTCAAGCATGCGGTATTTTCAGGATTGCTCTCTGCCGGTTGTCAGATAATAGATATCGGGATAGTCGGTACACCTACTGCAGCGATGATGATTCGCGACCTCGGAGCTGATGGCGGTATTGTTATCTCTGCCAGTCATAATACGATAGAATGGAATGCCCTCAAGTTTTTCAGGCAGGATGGAGTTTACCTAAATGCCGCGGAAGGCAGGGCGCTTCTGGATATATACTATGGCGGCCACGCAACCAAGGTGGGCTGGAGACATATCAAAGCGGTTAAGTTTGATGAAACGGCCAATGAGAGGCATCTGAAAAAAGTTCTCGGTCTTATTGATATCGAGGCTATGCGGAGACGTAAATTCAAAGTTGCACTGGACTGTTGTAACGGCGCCGGCTGTGAGCTGGCTCTGGCTTTTCTGCGTGAGATTGGAGCTGAGGTTCAGGAACTGTATTGTGAACCTCACGGCAATTTTTCCCGTAATCCTGAACCTACTGCGGCCAACCTTACTGAAATTTGCAAGGTGGTATCGGAAAATAACTGTGACATAGGTTTTGCCCAGGATGCGGATGCTGATCGAATAGCATTTGTGGATGAAACCGGCAGGTATATCGGCGAGGAGTATAGCCTCTGTCTGGCCGCTGACTATATTCTGCGTACTAATCCGGGACCGGTTGTAACCAATCTTTCGACAACCAGAATGATCGAGGATGTGGCGGCAAAATATGGTTGTGAGGTGGTACGGACACCGGTGGGCGAGGTGAATGTGGCGGAGAAAATGATTGAGATAAATGCTCCTGCCGGTGGTGAAGGCAATGGAGGGGTGATTGATCCGCGTATCACCTATGGACGCGAGGCACTTACCGGAATGGCACTTATTCTGCAGTATATGATCGAGACCGGTAAGACTTTGAGCGAGCTGGTTGCTCAGATTCCTACTTATCAATTCGTAAAGACCAAGGTTTCCTGTTCAAAGCGGGTGCTGGCACCGGTGCTTGAACGTCTGGCCGGTGAGGAGGCGCAGCGTGTTGATACCCGTGACGGAGTAAAGTTGGATTTTGAGAATGGCTGGGTACATGTACGGGCATCAAATACGGAGCCGATTGTCCGCATCTACAGTGAAGCCAAGACGCTGGCGCAGGCGGAGCAGCTCAATATGAAATATAAGAAGCTGGTTGAAGAGACGGTCGAAGAGGCTTTGGCGCGTAAAGCAGCAATAAGCCAGTAATGTTACGGTTGAATATGAAATAAAAATTAAGGGGTTATGGCTGTTATCAGACCATAACCCCTTTAATTTTAAGTTATCCTGCCCTTAATGTGGCTGGATAGACCACGGGCAGGATGCCACCGAGTTGCGATCGGGAGTCCCTCGGTATAACACTTATATACGTTTTAGTCGTGGAATTTAATTGCAGTAAAAATTTTTTTTATATCATATTTTTTATAATAATATTTACAGTTTAATAGTTAATTGCTGATATATCATAAGGTTATAATTATGGTATTTGTTTTGTCGTAAAAGGATATGTCTGTAATATCTGGTATTGTGATCTGTAAATTCAAATGAATAGATGCTGCTGTAATATATTTTGTGGTTGTTGCGGTTTAGCGCGTAATTATTTCTATGAGTGAAGATTTACTTGAAAATGCAGCTGTTGTGTCACTATAGTTGTAGTATTAGTGCTAATATTATATTAAATACTGCAGTTTTGTAGAGTCAGAGGTGAATTTATTTGGGATTAGAAAATATATTATAGCTTTTAGTGAAAGCAGTTAAGATCTTTTCACGATGTATAGAATAAATTAAAATATGTTTATTTATGAATTAAATTGTTTCGCATCTATTGACATTGAGTGATAAATGCATTACAATAATTAGAAATATATGTGTTGAAACCTAAGATTGGCAGCTTAATATCATGCTTTATTGAGAGTGGCTTATGCAGAAAATCAATGAAAAGATATTGGTAACACACGTGTTGCGTTCGCAGTGCTCTGCATGGCGTTCGTGTATTTATGTGTCTCTCTGCTCTCTTTTTGTGGTGATTTTTCTCTACTCGTTCGCGGCTTTTGCGGTTTCAGGGCATAATACCTCTACAGTTTATAATTTTCTTAAAAATTCAAATCAAAATAATCAAGTTTTTTCTTCTAAATACTCTACTCTGATAAATTCTGAATCTGAAGCTAATAATGAGGCTTCATGTGAAACCGAAGAAGAGCCTGAATTCGAATTCAGATGTGAGTATGTCTTTGCAGGTGACCTGGCTGACGGTCTTTTCAGCAATAATTCCTGCATATGTCATTTCCAGACGCACAATCAAAGATGCGGAAATCAATTTGTACTGATTCGTAAAAGTGTCATACTTCAAGTATAAAGTATACTGACTTTTTACCTGCACAATGCTGAAGTAACTGTCGGCTGTGGTGTGTATTTTTCACTGAGTTCGGTATGGCATTGTAAATGAGTTATGCTCATATCAGGTTATAATGTATATAGATTGATATTTATAGTGCACAACAGGTGTTTCCTGTTTGTATGTCAAGGTTTTCTAATAATAAAGAGGTGAAAAAATGAGTGATCAAACAGCAGAATTGATGACTGTTGAGGATGTTGCTGCATATCTGCGGGTAGCCGAGAGAACAATTTATGACTGGGCGCAGAAAGGTGACATACCTTGCGGCAAACTTGGAGCTTCATGGCGATTCAGACGCAGTGATATTGATAACTGGCTGGAGACCAAGTTTGTTGATAAGAAAATTAAAAAAGAATCTGAGCCGGTTCTGCCGCAGGATGTGCTTTGTGAGGATATGATCAAGATCTATTCTGAAAAGATCAGCAAGATTGAACTCCTTACTGACATGGTAGAGCTGATCAGTAAGTCAAAAAATGTCCAGGATAAAAAAGAACTGCTCGATGGTATCTTCAAGCGTGAAGAGCTGATGAGTACCGGTATCGGTCTGGGAATTGCTGTACCGCATGTAAGAATTGATTCGGTAAAAGACCTGGTCATGGCGGTAGGGGTTACCGCTCAACCGGTAGATGATTATGACACGATTGATGCCAAACCGGTACAGGTAATCTTTATGATTGCGGCGAATACCGATCAGCATGCACAGCATCTCAAGCTTCTTTCGCAGATAGCGGCTAAATTTAAAGATGAGGATCTGCGTAAAAAACTAGTACAGGCCAAGACTCCAGCTGAAGTTGCGGGTATTCTGCTTTAAATAATGAATACCTGTAATGATGGCGGAGTTTTTTTTGTTAGATTGAATAGGAGATAATAAAATGTCAGATATCTCATTAGGATACCTCTTTATTATCGGCCTGGCAGTCTTTGGCGGTATGCTTGGAGCTTGGGCTTTTCAGAAAATAAAAGTGCCTCAGGTTCTGGGTTATATTGTAATTGGTCTGCTGGTTGGTGAGAGTGGCGCGGAGATTATCACTACAGATGCGATAAGAACTCTTACGCCGTTGAATACGTTCGCACTCGGAATTATTGGGTTTCTGGTCGGGGGTGAACTTGATGTAAATGAATTTAAGAAGTATGGAAAGCAGTTTGCTGCAATTCTTCTCGGTGAGGGTGTTACCGCCTTTGTGCTTGTCGGTGCCGCATCAATTTGCTTTCTGCTCTCAATGGGGGCAACTTTTCCGGCTGCGTTGGCTGCAGGTATCGTTTTTGGTGCAATTGCTTCTGCAACCGATCCGGCTTCAACCGTTGATGTTCTCTGGGAATACCGTTCCAAGGGTATACTTACTACTTCGATAACCGCGATTGTGGCTCTTGATGACGCGCTGGCGATGACCCTTTACGGTCTCGGTACCGGAGCGGCACAGATGATTTCTGGCGGTGAGGCCTCAATTGCGCATCAGGCTCTGGATGTCTGTATCGAAATTTTTGGGGCACTGCTGGTTGGTCTTCTTGGAGCGCTGCTGCTGAATTTTCTCTTGAAGTGGTTCCATCAGTCAGAGAAGAGTATGGGCTTTACTCTCGGTCTGTTAATTCTGGTTATTGCCATTGCGGATCTTCTGGGTATGGATGTGATTATGGCGGCAATGATGATGGGTTTTGTTGCTGCTAATCTCTGTCCGGTAAGAACTAAGAAAGGCTTTGAGCTTCTTCGAGGTTTCTCTGCTCCGATTTATGTTATATTCTTTGTCTTTGTCGGCGCGCGTCTGGGACTGGGAAGTATGCCAGGCTGGCTCTGGGCAATTGTTGGAATCTATGTCGTCGGCAGAAGTCTGGGTAAATTCTCAGGTGCCTGGCTCGGTGCGAAAATTTCCAAGAGTGAAAGAGTGGTCTCAAAATATCTGGGGCTCGGTCTTTTCTGTCAGGGCGGTGTGGCCATTGGTCTGTCAATTATGGCCGGAAGCAAACTGGATAATGTAATGCTGTTGGGTGATCTCTCACTTGGTGATGCTATCATCTATGCGGTCACTGCGACAACGCTGATCGTGCAGGTTATCGGTCCTCCAATGGTTAAGTATACCGCTGTCGCCTCAAAAGAGGCTGGCAGAAATATCACCGAAGAAGATGTTATCACCCAGATGGATGTCGCTGCTGTGATGGAGGGAGGAATAAGTCCGCTCGTTGAAAGTATGCGTCTGGAGGATGCTATTTCACGCTTCTCAGAAGATGATTTTCTGGTTTACCCGGTTGTTGACCGTAACGGTCTGATATGCGGTATGGTCTCACTTGCGTCCATGAAGGAGGTAATTGCCGATCATGAAGCATGGACCTGGCTGGTGGTGCAGGATGTGATGGAGAGCTGTGATATGACGATCAGTCCTGAGGTCAAGGTTAATGACCTGCTGGTTAAGCTTGATGATATGAATCTTGATCAGGTGCCGGTTGTGGAGAGCAAGGATAAACTGCTGCCGGTTGGTATGGTTCGACGTGCGCATATCCGTAAACGTGTTGCCGAAGAACTGCTCCGTAGACAGGGTGCGGTATAAATCATATATTATATAATGTATTAGGGTTTGTTGTGCTTATTATAGATATCGTTATTGGGAGAAGGTTATGGATAATGAGCTGTTATTAGGAAGGAAGAAAGTTAAAGATGTTCAGCATTTGTTAGTTAAGGATCCGACTCTTGTAAGAGAAGATGATGACCTGGATAGTGTCTGTGCCAGTATTGTTTCGGACCTGCGTACACGCCATGTATATGTTGTTGATGAAAACAAGAAATTTTTAGGCGCTATTCGCATGAATAAAATGGTCGAATATCTCTTCCCTTATACAGCTCTTGTAGAGCAGGGGAATAATATTCTCAAAGGAAAATCTACAAGTCCAGATGCCAGATACGCAGCTGATGTAATGGGTGAGACAAATCTCTATGTAAAAGAGTCTAGTAGTCTGTCTGAAGTGGCACGAATATTTATGCGTGAGCGCATAAATGAACTGCCAGTAGTCAATGATGACATGATTGTAACTGGACAGATAAATTTTTATGAAATAATAATGGGTTATCTCGATGATAAGAAAGGTGATAATCAGTGAATATTACTAAATACCTGACCAAGGAGTCAATTCTGATCCTGGATTCTGTCAAGGATAAATGGGAGCTCCTGGATATTATGCTGGAAGCAGCATATAAATCCAAGGCTCTGGTTGATAAGCCAGAGGAAAAACGCCGTGAACTGCGTGGTGCGCTGCTTACACGTGAACGGCAGATGCCAACCGTCATGGGTGGGGGATTTGCATTTCCTCATGCCCGTGTTGCCGGTTTGAGCATGCCGGCAATAGTTATTGTTGTTATTAAACAGGCGGTAGATTTCGAGGCTGATAGTGGCGAAAAGGTTAACTTCGCCTGTATGGCTGTGACTCCGCTGGAAAATCCGACAATTGCTTTGAAGGTAATGTCGCAGATATGCAAATATTTTGCGGGTGAACGGGCGCGTAAAGCGGTTGTTAACGCAAAAAATGCCGATGAACTGTTTAATACAATAGAAAATGCAGATATTGAGCTTGATATAACAATAACCGCTAAAGATATTATGCATGAACCTATTTATCATATTACGCCGGCGATGAGTCTGCGGGAGGTTACTCGGGCGATGTCCGAGAATCATCTGATTGCAGTCGCAGTAGTTGACAAAGATAAAAAGATTTGCGGTCATATTACCTGTGACCGTCTCTTTCATTTCGGTCTGCCGGATTTCTTTACTCAGCTCAAGAGTGTATCGTTCATCAGTGAATTCGATCCATTTGAAAAGTATTTCTTTGAAGAAGCGCATTCTTCTGCCAGTACTGTAATGACTCAGGATTATTGTGCGGTAGAGTCGGATGCAACCCTTTTGGAGATAGTATTTGCTCTGACAACAATGAAGCAGCCAAAAGTATATGTGGTGGAGAATGGGATTCTTCTGGGTGTAATCGATCAGGGAGACGTTCTGGATCAGATTATTAACTTCTAGTTCTAGTAATAGAATTTTAAAAAATAAGGGAAAAAAATGGGTTTTATAGATTGGCTTAGCGATCCAATGGTCCTGACAATAGTGATATTTGCAGTGACTTATGTGTTTATCGCTACTGAAAAAATCGATAAATGTGCAGCGGCAATTCTCGGTAGTTCGGTGGTTATTATTCTCGGTCTGGCTCCTTATACCATGCATCTTGACCCCGAGACAGGTCATGAAGTGCCGGGTCTTTTGAATATGATTGACCTGAACGTCATATTTCTGCTGACCGGTATGATGGTTATTGTTAATATTCTCTCCAAGACCGGACTCTTTGAGTGGATTGCAATTGTGCTTGCGCAGAAGGCTAAAGGCCGGGGTATGGTGATTCTGATTAATTTCCTCGTGGCTACGGCTTTTCTTTCCGCAATGCTTGATAATGTGACTACCATCATTCTGATTGCGCCGATTACAATTTTAGTTACACAGATTCTGGAAGTTCCGACTGTGCCGGTACTTATTCTTGAAGCCGTCTTCTCTAATCTCGGTGGTACTGCAACGCTTGTGGGTGATCCCCCAAACATCGTAATCGGTTCTAAAGCCGGTTTGACTTTTATGGATTTCATTATAAATCTGACACCTCCAGTTCTTATCATTGTCGGGGTATCGCTGCTGATCATTATTCCACTATTCAGAAAGCGTATGCATGTCCCTGAACTGATACGTGAACGGGTAATGAAAGCTCACCCTGAGAAAGCGATTATTAATCCGAAAGTTTTACGCAGGGCCTTACCGGTATTCTGTCTGGTTATTCTTGGTTTCTTTGTAGGTCATATGTTCCATGTTGAGCCGGGAATTATTGCTCTGGGCGGTGCATTGCTGATGGCTGTTGTCTGTGGAATTGATGTGCATCAGGTTCTTGAACATGTTGAATGGGGTACTATATTCTTCTTTATCGGTCTGTTTATGCTTATCGGTGCGCTGGAGCATAATGGTGTATTCGAGATGTTAGGCGCGACTGTGATTGAACTGACACACGGTAATCTGCTTATGACTACTATGGCTGTGCTCTGGTTCTGTGCTATCTTCTCTGCTATTGTTGATAATATCCCACTTGTAATAGCAATGATGCCGCTGCTTCAGATAATTATTCCTGATTATGTAGCAAGTACCGGGCTGTCACAGGAGCAGGTTTCACATCCTCTGTACTGGGCTTTGGCATTAGGTGCGTGTCTTGGTGGTAACGGCTCGCTTATTGGCGCTTCTGCAAATGTGGTGGTTTCGCAGATTGCACATAAGAACAGGTATAAGCTGTCATTCATGGACTTCACAAAGTATGGTCTGCCGATGATGCTGCTCAGTCTGTTGATATGTACTCTGTATCTGTATTTGCGGTATTTTTAAGCATAATAATATGTTGCTAATAGTGGGCGTATTTTACGCCCACTATTAGTATTTAAAAATGAAACGCGGTTTCAATTATGTTTTTGGGTAATGTACATGCTGCTTATTCTGTTATAAGAATATCGATTTAAACAAAAAAAAATTATTATATATAATTGCTGGAAATAAAAGGCCGGAGTGGCTGTTGATAAGAAAAATAGAATTCTTTTGCAGAGTTTTTTTCTTGACTAAAATTCGCTAAAAAGTAACAATAAAAAGAAGTTGGTTGCGCAGGAAGAGGTTTTAAGCTTTACTGAGGCCGTTTATGAATGAAGATAAAGATGGCTATAAAGACAGTGAGTTGCCGACTCTTCTGCGTTCGATGGCTAGTCTGAGTTTTGCAATAGTAGCTTGCACCGGCGGGTTTTGCGGGTTGGGATTTCTTCTGGATAAGTATCTGGATATCGGTGCTACCGGGATTATTATCTGTACTTTTGCCGGTGCGGCGGTTGCGATGTACTGGGCTTATCTGAGGGTTTCGCTCTTACTTAAAAAGCTCTACCGCAATCATGCTGAACAAGAATCAGAAAACGGGAATAACGTTACAGGTAATGTGAATGATGACGCTGGCGCTGAGAGTGTTGAGTCTGATGTCTCTGTGACTGATAGTGGGTCACGGTAGATTTTTGTGAAATTAAAGAGTTTTCTCAATGTCGGTGCAGAAATATAATAGAATATAATTCTTCTCTCAATATGAGAGCAGGGTGAGAGAAATGGATAAATTTGTAAAATATCAGAGAGTCATTATGCTTGCTGCAGTAGTTGTGGCGGTGATAGCAGCGGTGATTCTGCTGATTATTTTTCCAGATAAATGGCAGTTGGCTACAGGGTTGATCTTTGGGGTTACAGGTGGACTGGCAGTATTGAGAATCAAGGTGCTGGCAATATACCGGTTTTCTCAAAATCCTGAAAATCCACCGATTAAGACTGGATTCCAGACGAATGTACTGATGATTGCATTTCTGGCTGTGGCAATTCTGGTAAATAAGTATATCGGTAAAAGTTTTGATATTTTGAATGTCTGGACGACTCTGGCAGGTCTGGTACTGCCCAATGCTGTACTAATGGCCGATGGCTTTTTCCGGCCGCCGCTGAAGGATGTCTCTGATACGGAGGAATAGGGTGAGAAACAAAGTCTACACAATACTCTGCATAGGAATGATTGTATTTGGAGCAGAAGCCCTCGCGGGTGATCCGTTGAGCCCTCCTCTGCCTCTGGAGTTGTGGGGATTGAAATTTAAACAGGCTACCGTTGTGTTTTCAGCGTTGGCCGCTGTGCTTGTTTTTATCGCCTGCTATATCTGGAGTCGTGGTCTTTCCAAAGAAAATCCCGGTAAAGCTCAGATGCTTCTGGAGAAGATTATCACTGCGTTTGATGATCTGGTAGAGAGTGGTTTCGGCACTAAGAAGAGAGGCCGGGTCTATCTTGCTGCACTTGCAACGCTCTTTCTGTTCATCTGGACCTCCAATATGATGGGATTGATTCCTACTCCTGCTTTTCATATCGGGGGTGAGGAATTTACTGATTATAACAGCAATGGTCTGTATGATCCCGGTGAGCCATATACTGATACCAACGGTAACGGGGCTCATGATAGCGGCTTTTACATCCCTGAGCCTGAGGAGCCTACTTCTAATGTAAGTACCACTTTGTCCCTGGCGTTGCTCTTCGTTCTGCTTGTCGGACATGGTTCTGCAATTAAGTATAACGGCGTCAAGGGATATGTGCTTGATTATTTCTCCCCTGGCGGCGTAATCGGCATTGCCATGTTCCCACTCAATCTTGTTGGTAAAGTTGCTGAGGTTGTTTCAATATCCTTCCGTCTATTCGGTAATATTTTCGGTGGTGCCGTTATTATCTCGGTAGTGTCCGGGCTGGTATATTATGTCATCCTGCCACCATTTCTTTACGGCTATTTCAGTGTGTTTGTCGGTACGGTTCAGGCTTTTGTATATACTATGCTCGCGCTTACTTATATTTCGTCTGGGGCTGCGGAAGAACCTGAGGAAGAGTTGGAAGCTCTTAATGCTCAGTCCTGATGGTAGTAAGCGGCTGTTAGTGGCAATTGCTGCTAAGGACGAGGTATGCTTATGAGTGGGGTTGGGAAAAAATTATTTCGTTGATTCTGGTTTAATCAGTGTAAGGTTTGAAAATGACTGAAATGAATGTTGCAAATATGGCTGCGTACTTTGGTTCGGCAATAGCAATGGGTTTTGGTGCTATTGGTTCCGGCTGGGGTATCGGTTATGTGGGAGTGGGAGCTGCTAGAGGTATAGCGAAGCAGCCTTCACAAAATTCGTCATTATTTCGCGGAATGCTTATAGGGCAGGCAGTTGCCAGTAACCCTTCAATCTTTGCGCTGGTTATTGCGCTGATACTGTATAATATAGGTGGGGCGAAACTGCTCACCAGTACCAGTTACGCGCAGGCTGCGGCCTATTTGGCTGCCGGTATAAGTATCGGTCTGGGTTCACTTGGTTCCGGCGCTGGAAACGGTCTGCTCGGTTCTGATGCGGTGGAGTCTATGGCCAGATGTCCCCGGGAATCCGGGAAGGTTACGATTATGATGATCGTCGGTCAGGCAATGGGTCAGACACCTGTACTGTTCTCACTGGTTGTGAGTTTTTTATTGATATACGGCGGCGGGGAAGAATATGCAACGTTTGGTCTTTCGGAACAGGTTAGACATGCCTGTCGTCTGCTGGGAACAGGAATATGTATGGGAGCTGGAGCAATGGGGCCAGGGCTCGGCAGCAGCTTTGTCGGAGGCAAGTTTTGTGAAGGTCTGGCAAAGAATCCAGGGTTCGCCCAGAAGCTTACCAATGCTTATTTCGTAGGTGTTGGTGTGGCGCAGTCTCCGGCAGTATTTGCGTTTGTAACCAGTTTGCTGCTTTTCACTGCTTAAGGCGTGTACAGTTGTAAAGCTAGCCGGCTGAAGTATTTGAAGTGTAAAGCTGTAGAGAAATAAATAAAGAATCATTAAATTTTAGCGGTTGTCGTAAATTTATTGTGATTGTAACAGGAAGTGGCAGGTTGCCACGGAATTATTTATCTGTGAGGTTCGCGAAAGCGGAAGTATGCAGGTAAAAAAATTTATCCTTTGTTTGTATTTATCATTAGGAGATGTGTATTATGGCTGATATCGATAGCGATGCCATCATCAAAGGCGCAGCACTTTTAGGAGCGGGGATATGTATGGGATTTGGAGCTATTGGTCCAGGTGTAGGTGAAGGTTTTGCCGCAGGAAAAGCCTGTGAGGGAATCTCCCGTCGTCCAGAGGAATATAGTACTCTGTTCCGTACTATGCTTGTTGGTCAGGCTGTATCAGAATCAACAGGTATTTATTCGCTGGTTATTGCACTGCTTCTATATAGTGTTGGCAGCTGATACGGTTGATTATTTGAAAATATCCGATTGCTGCTGCAGTTTGTCACGTGCAGTATTCACGGTGTGTTGTTATTATTAATTGATTGCAGGATGCATAGTAATTAATAATGTAATAGCGGCACATTCGGATATGTCGGTATGTATTTTGACCTGAATGTCATGTATAAGGCTTTGTGTGTAACGCATAGAATTTTCGTAAACACGTGATACTCTGCATTACCGCGGGTTATTTTGGTTGCTGAAATTTGTGAAAGCAAAAAAATGAAGAAGCTTATTTTTATCATTCTGGTACTGGTAGTCTTTGTTGCCTATTGTTTTGGTTCGGCAAAGAACTTTGGTTACATTGATCTTCCCCAGTATGTCGACAAAAATATCGATGTTCTGGGAGCAATGAGTATTCAGGAGTGGAACTCAGACAAAGCAGCGAGAGATGAACGTCTAAATGAACTGGTCAAAGCTGAATACCAGCCGGATAAGGACGGTTTTCATTTTGGCGCTAATCATAGTTATGCGCCTAATCATACCCTGACTGAGGAAGATTATATTAATATTGTCAAGGAAAAACCTGCCTTGGCACAGGATCTTTCAGTGCGCGACCCTGAAGCTATTATTGAACTTGCCGGAATGAGTTATCTGGTTCGGGATAATGTTGTGGCCGGTAATGGGCAGATAATTGCGGAATCCGGGGAGTTGCTGAGTAAGTCGGTGCTGGACAAGCTGCTTGAAAATAGAATCTCGCGAATCAAGGTAGTAGGTAATGGGGGCGTGGTTTCGATTGAAACCGGTACTATGCTGATTGTGCCACTTATATTCCTGGCTTTGCTCGCTGCTTTAAAGCTGATAATGTTTGATCCACTGGTGAAAATCATGGATGAGCGGTCAGAAGAGATTGATGAAGGTGTTGAACAGGTCAGCAAGAATAAGGTTGAGGCAGAGAAGCTCGCCCGGGAAAGTAAGGATATGTTTGATCATGTCCGTCGGGAATATGCTTTGACGCTGAGTAAGACCAAGCATGAGATAGCTTTAGATTCAGAGTCAATAATCCGTGAAGCCAGTGACGAAGCGCTGAAGATCCGGGAAGAAGCACAGGCGGAACTTCATGAAAAGCTGGTAGAAGTTGAAAATACGCTGCGGGGTATGGTAAGTGAATTGGCTCAGGATATTGTAAACCAGGTGATAAAGGGAGATAAGGCATGAGTGAAGGAAAGAAGTCCGGAATAAATATGCTGCCTTTTAAAATCTATGGTGCAATTTATCTGGTGCTTATGATCTGTTATATTGTCGGTCTGATTGGCTGTGGTACCACAATTTCAACCAAAGAGTGGTTGCAGAAATCATTTCCGTCCGGTGGTGATACAGTGGCTCAGCTGCTCAAGGGTGTAAATGTCGAAGAGGCGGAATTCCGCGCTAAAACTGAATATTCTTTTGATACTCTGGAAGGGGTGCAGGTAGATATAAAGCCCGGCGACAGAGTGACAAAGCGCGTAGCTGCCGAGTTGGCCAGAGCGGTACAGAGTGATGCTCAAAAGGGTTTATCTGCAGCAAATGAAGAAGATGAAAAGAAGATGATTTTCCCTTATTCCGAGCTTAAGATTTATAAAAATGGCTGGTTCTGGAATATCGATTGGGTATATTTCTTTACTGTAATTAATATTCTTGGTCTGTTTGTAGGTTTGTATTTTGGTCTTCGAGCTCCAGTTGGAAAGATGCTTGGTGATTCTGCCGCTAGTACGGCTGAAGCACTTGCAACCGCCAGAGAGGCGAAGAGGGAAGCGCTGGCTTTGAAGTCAAAGTATGAAAAGCTGGTGGATGAAGTAGAGGCTGAGAAGAAGCGTCTGCTGGAGAACCTCGAACTTGAAAAGGAGAATGAACGTCTTCGTCAGAAGGAATTTGCTGAAGAGGAAGCGAAGGCGATCCTTAAGAATGTCAAGGGGAGTATTAATGCTGATATTGAAATTGCAGCGGCAAGACTCAAGCAGGAGATTGCTGAACATGCAGTGAGAGAAGCGCGTAAAATTCTTCGTGCTGAGGTCAGTGAAAATACGCATAAAGCTGCGGTTGCTGATTTTATTGAACAGCTTGAAGACGCTGAACTGTAAGTCGCGACTGTATGAAGTTGTTTTTTGGTAGAAGAAATTTTGTGGCTCGATCTTTGATTATGCATCAATAAGCAGATGGGTTTGCATAATATTTGAGGAAATATACAGAAATAACTCGTAGGAGTTGGTAGATGATTGAGAATGTTATTGCTCGACGGTATGCACAGGCACTTGCAGAGGTAGCGGTTGAGAAGAATGAAATTGAAAAAACCGATGCTGATGTGATGATCCTGGCGGATATACTCGACCCAGAAGGCGGGGATGTTTCTGTTCCTGAGCTGTTGGATTATCTGGGAAGCCCGGTAGTTCCGCTGGAACAGAAGATCAAGATGACTGATGTCTTATGTGAGAAACTGAATATTGGCGAGTTGGTCTCTGAATTTCTTAATGTTCTGATTCGTAAACGTCGCGTGCCACTTATGACACGTATAGCAAAAGAATATATTCGTATCTCCTCAGCTATTGAACAGATTATAACTGCTGAGGTTGAATCAGCTTATGAATTGACTGAAGAAGAAGAGAATAAAATTTCTGCAGTTCTGGAGAAGAAGGCTGGTCTTAAAGTAAGGCTTCATACCAAGGTTAATCCCGGTCTGCTCTCAGGGGTCAAGGTAAAAATTGGTGATACTATGCTTGATGGTTCTATAAAAGGCAGGATGGATAGAATTGAAGCCACTCTGCTCTAAATAAGTTCGCAATCGTTGTATTGCTGCCTGTAAAAAGATAAATCAGGATATTTTTTGAATAGTTTGGTAATAGAAACAGAATAGACTAAGTTTCTCAATTGAATGAGAGGGTGTAAAAATGCGTGTACAGATCAAACCCGAGGAGATCAGTGTTTTGATCAAAGAGGAAATATCTTCTTTTGGTCGTGAAGTTGATCGTGCAGAGGTTGGTGAGGTATTGCAGGTGGGTGATGGTATCGCTCGTGTGCATGGTTTGGAAAATGCCTGTGCAGGCGAATTGCTTGAATTTCCGACCGGTGTTAAAGGAATTGCTCTAAATATTGAAGAAGATAATATTGGTGTGGTTCTGCTTGGTTCTGATATCGGTATACGCGAAGGTGATACAGTCAAGCGTACAGGCAGTATCTCTGAGGTTCCTGTCGGGGAGGCACTGCTTGGACGTGTGGTTGATGCGCTCGGACAGCCGGTAGACGGTAAAGGGGCGATTGAGAGCAATGAAAAACGACACGTTGAAAGAATTGCTCCGGGTATTGTTGAACGTCAGCCAGTAGAAGAGCCTCTTCAGACCGGTATTAAATGTATTGACTCTATGACTCCTATTGGTCGCGGACAGCGTGAATTGATTATTGGTGACCGCCAGACCGGTAAGACTGCTATTGCTCTGGATGCTATTCTTAATCAGAATCACGGCTGGGACGGTACTGTAGACAACATAGATGTGATCTGTATTTATGTTGCAATCGGTCAGAAACGTTCAACTGTGACCCGTATTATTGATACCCTGCAGAAGGAAGGTGCGCTCGGCTATACCATAGTTGTCGCGGCGACTGCTTCCGATCCTGCTTCACAGCAGTATCTTGCTCCATATACCGGGGTTACTCTCGGTGAGTATTTTATGGAAAAAGGCAAGCATGTGCTGGTAGTTTATGATGATCTGTCAAAGCATGCATGGGCATATCGTGAAATTTCCCTGCAGCTGCGTCGTCCTCCAGGACGTGAAGCGTATCCTGGTGACGTATTCTATCTGCATTCACGTCTTCTGGAACGTGCGGTGAAGATGGCAAATAAATACGTTATTGTCGGTAGCAGTGTTGATGAATCAACATTGACCGAAGAGAATGCTGAAGGTATGGTATATGTTGGTGTGCCGGGATATGAGGAAGCCAGCGAAGCGGTGAAATCACTTTCAGGTAAAAAGCTTGCCAAGATACCATCAAGTGGCGGTTCGCTGACAGCGTTACCGATTATTGAAACGCAGGCTGGTGACGTATCAGCGTATATTCCGACCAATGTTATTTCAATTACAGACGGTCAGATTTTCCTTGTAAGTTCGCTCTTCTTCTCTGGTGTCCGCCCGGCGATGGACGTTGGTATCTCTGTATCGCGTGTTGGTGGCGCGGCTCAGATCAAAGCGATGAAGAAGATATCAGGTAGTCTGAAGCTTGATCTGGCTCAGTATCGTGAGCTTGAGGCATTTGCACAGTTCGGTTCCGATCTTGATCTGGTAACTCAGAGGCAGTTGGCTCGCGGCGAAAGACTGGTTGAGATGCTCAAGCAGCAGCAGTATCATCCGCTGCCGGTCTGGGAGCAGGTTGTTGCTATCTTCAGCGGTGTTGAAGGCGCGCTTGATTCGCTTGAGGTCGCATCTATTGGGCGTTTTGAGAGTGAACTGCTGGAATATCTGCGCAATGAGAAATCGCAGATTCTTGATGATATCAAGACTACCGGTAATTTGAGTGATCAGAATAAGGATGCGCTTAAAGCCGCGATTGAAGAATTTAAGGGAAAATTTGTTGTGTGAGCAGTGTGTCATGCCGCAAATTATCTTCTAGAGTGCAAAAATTAGGTATTAAATTTTGGTTTAAATAAATTGGGGTATTTCTATGGCACAGGCTAGGCAGGTTTTGACCCGTATTAATTCGGTTAAAAACACACAAAAAATTACTCGTGCTATGAAGATGGTTGCGGCTGCAAAACTCAACCGGTCTCAGAGTAAGATGGAGAGTGTTAGGCCATATTCACAGGGAATAGCTGCAATATTTTCAGGGATTGCTAGTAATCTTTTCGGAGATGAACATCCTCTACTGAAACCGCGTGAACGCCGGCGGGTACTGTCAATTGTTATTGGTGGTGATCGTGGCTTGTGTGGCGGTTTCAATAATAATATTGTCAGGGAAGCAATCAAATTCAGCGCAGAGAATTCAGGCGTAGAGCATGTGTTCTTTGCTATTGGTAAGCGGGCGATCTGGGGTTTGAATAAAGATAAAAAGAATGTGTTGAAGAGCTGGTATGATGTCTTTGATAAGCTTTCGTTTCTGCTTTCCGGTGATATTGCCAAACGTCTGATGGCGCTTTATCTGAGTAAGGATGAGACTGAGAGGATTGATGAGGTCAATATTATCTATAACCGCTTTGTCTCACGTATGTCACAGGTTCCGACCATCGAACGGATAATGCCGCTTAATCTCGAAGAGATAGCTGCGGAAGCTGCAGCGGTGGAGAAGAAGGAAGGATATATACGTCCAGTATATACTATAGAACCAAATCCGGCTGAGGCTTTAACCTCACTGGTAACACATTATGTCTCAACAGAGATTTATCATGCGATCATTGAGAGTTATGCTGCAGAGCTTGCGGCGCGTATGGCAGCGATGGACAGTGCCACCAATTCTGCTGATGAAATGATTGATTCGCTGACTTTGTTGTATAACCGAGCTCGTCAGGCAGGTATTACTTCTGAGCTCATTGATATTGTTGGTGGTGCGAATGCACTTGAATAATCAGTATTCGCGGGAGTGCGAGTAATACTGTTTTTATTAAATGACGAGTATGAAGAATGTTTAACCGAAATATTCGGAGATGAAAAATGATACAGCAAGACAAAACGTTTGGAAAAATTAAATCAATCGCTGGGCCTGTTGTTGATGTGGAATTTGATGTAGATAATCTTCCTGATATCTATACCGCATTGACAGTTGATATCGCCGATGGTAAGAAGCTTACCATGGAGGTTGCTCAGCATCTTGGTGAACGCAGTGTGCGTACGGTGGCTATGAGCAGTACCGATGGTCTGATGCGTGGAATGGATGTGGTTAATACCGGTAATATGATAATGGCCCCTGTAGGCGAGAAGGCTCTGGGTCGTATCATGAATGTTACCGGAGAACCGGTTGACGGACTGGGTCCTATCGATGCGGATAAGGCATATCCGATTCACCGTGAGGCTCCTACCTTTGATGAGCAGTCAACCTCGACTGAACTTCTTGAAACTGGTATCAAGGTTATTGATCTGGTTCAGCCTATTCCAAAGGGTGGAAAAGTAGGTTTGTTCGGTGGTGCGGGTGTGGGTAAGACAGTTGTGATGAAGGAGCTTATCCGTTCGATTGCTACTGAACACGGCGGCAGATCGGTTATGGCTGGTGTGGGTGAACGTACCCGTGAAGGTAACGATCTCTGGCTGGAACTTATGGAATCAAACGTTTTGGACAAGACAGCTCTGATCTATGGTCAGATGAATGAGCCTCCTGGGGCTCGTCTGCGTGTTGCGCTGACCGCTCTGGCGGTGGCGGAATACTTCCGTGATGAAGAGGGTATGGATGTGCTGCTCTTTATTGATAATATCTTCCGCTTTGTACAGGCAGGTTCTGAAGTGTCGGCATTGCTTGGACGTATGCCTTCGGCGGTGGGTTATCAGCCAACCCTGGCTACTGAAATGGGTGCTCTGCAGGAACGTATCACCTCTACTAAAAAGGGATCTATTACTTCTATTCAGGCAATTTATGTGCCGGCTGATGACTATACTGACCCGGCACCTGCGACCTGTTTTGCGCATATTGACGCTACTACCGCGCTCTCACGTCAGATTGCTGCTCTGGGTATTTATCCGGCGGTTGATCCGCTTGAATCCAGTTCTACTATTCTCGATCCGCGAATTGTCGGTGATAGGCATTATGGGGTAGCTACAGATGTTAAGAAGATACTTCAGAAATACAAGGAACTGCAGGATATTATTGCGATTCTCGGTATGGATGAGTTGTCAGATGAGGATAAGATAACTGTAGCCCGAGCACGTAAGGTGCAGCGTTTCCTGAGTCAGCCGTTCTTTGTGGCTGAGCAGTTTACCGGTATGGAAGGACGCTATGTACCAATTGCTGAGACAGTTGAAGGTTTTGCGCAGATTCTATCTGGCGAGTGTGATGATCTGCCTGAACAGGCCTTCCTGTACTGTGGTAATATTGATGAGGTGCGTGAGAAAGCCAAAAAACTTGCTGAGTAGTTGCTGTTGAGGCTGAATAAATTTTTGAATATGGTCTCTATGCTCTTTTAGTGCAGACAGCGTAATCTGTTGGCTGGTATTTGAAGATTTGCCGTTTAACTTCTGATTCTTATAATAATATGAGGTGATTATTGTGGTTGATGATAAAGTGCAGAATGATGAAGAGGTGGTGTCCTTCAAGTGCAGGATAATTACACCCTTGAAGTCGGTATTTGAAGGTGAAGTTACTGACTTGACTGCGAATGGTGTGAGTGGTGAATTTGAAATCCAGCCGCGACATGAGCCATTTCTCTCGCCTCTCAAGGTTGGGATGATGAAGCTGGTTGAATTGAAAGATGATGAAAAGAAGGATGTCAATCTGGCGGTTCATGGCGGATTTCTCGATATGAATGGTGAGGAATTGACGGTTTATGCCAGTTCTGCTGAACTTGCAGATGAGATTGATCTTGAACGTGCGCAGGAAGCTAAGAAAAGGGCGGAAAAACTGTTGGAGTCGGTCAGTGTAAATAAGGGTGATAATCTTCCGGTTGATGTTGATCGGGCACAGCTATCACTTATGCGGGCGGTCTTGCGAATTCAACTTGCTGAAAGTGTTAAAAGTTTATAATAATTAGGTCGCTTTTTGTTTTTTAAAGGTATTGCCATAAGCGGCAATACCTTTTTTATTGATGGTTTATAATCGGGTATAATTTTAAATTATTAATACCTATTTCGTGACGTGGGGTGAAGTTCTTAATTATGGTGTAAATCATAATAATTACGGATATTATTTTCAGGTAACTGAGGTGCCGAAATAATTTGTATTGCTGGTGTAGGCTATAGTTGTGATTTGACATGGAGGTTGTTATAATTAATAATACCGCATGATGCTGTACTATTCCTAATGCATGCATTTGAAAATCTATAGGCTAAAGGAGCAGAATAATGTCATCTGTTAAAATAATATATTATATAATCCAGATTGGTTTTATTATCGTATTGGTCAGTTTTCTTGGGAGTAATGCAGGTATTGCACGAGATGAGGACGAAAAAAAACTGACGGATTCGATAAATTATGAATGGACACTCTACGGTAGCGGTGAAAAGAAATTTGCAAATAATATTATTTTTCTGCGTGAGGGAAGAAAATCTGACGGTCTGGTACTGGTGTCGCCGGAAACTTTTTCAAAGCGAGTGGTCTTTAGTTTTGAAATTATGCCGCTGAATTGTCTGACTGTGATCAATGTTATGTTGTCGGCGAGTAACAGTGCTGATGATGAAGCTTTAAAAATACCTTATAATTATAGTGGAGATTTAAAATTCTGGTTATTCGGGGTTAAGGGTTATCTGTTTGAATTCGGGAATAGCTCAGAAAATCAGTTTCCACAATTGCGGAAGCTGCCTGGAAATGGCATGTTGGCGAAGACGGTTGAAAATTTGATAATACCGGGAACTTTTAATAAGATTGAGGTTGGGCGCAATTTGAGTCGATTCTGGCTCAGTATCAATGGTAAGGAGGTATTTAAAGTTATTGATCGGGATAAGCTGGATCAGGGGAGTATTGCGCTGCGCATCCATGGTAGTTTTGCTGAACCTGGTTCCTGCCTGTTGCGGAATTTTGAGATCAGTAAGCGTTGATATAAAAAAGCCCTTGCAGGGAAACAAGGGCTCAGCGGTTTTTGTAATGGAGAAACAGGATTTCCCACATCACTGGTGTTTGTTAGAACTTGACTTAATGACCATATTTTGATAATTCATTGGATACAAGATTGGCGTATGCCACATCAATCATTGCAGAAAATTTAGTAAATGAACCCTTAGGTACTAGGATTGATTTTTCACCGACATTTACAGCAACATTACCACATTCACAACAGATCACACTACCGATAGAGCTTGAGGCAATAACCTCTGAATTGCAATGCATATTGATTCCTCCTATATATAGACTAATGACATTAATAGTTATTGCTAATAATATGCACGTTTAGTTCTGTGAAGTCAAACTGAGCATATTATTATATTTAGCTATATTCTCCGGTGTGTGCTGTATTAAGGTTAATGAAATTGACAAAATTATTAATAATTAATTCTTTGTTTTAGTTTTGGGTAATTAACTTAGTGTTATCTAATTTATATAGTTAGTTTAGTCTAATTTACGGAAAAGTCAAGTTTATTATTTGAAAAAATTTTATATGATATTAAATTAATTTGGTATTTTGATATAACATCAATTATATAAAAGCGTTATGATGGTTGCATTTTTTTAAATATATTTTGGACAGGCGAAATAAAAAAACAGCTGCAAAAAATTAGTGTATTCTGCAGCTGTTTTTAAATGTTGAAGGCTTAGAAGATGCAGAATTCTTTAAAATCATCATGTAATAACCAGTTTAAGAATTCGGTATCGGATTTCTCAACGGCGAAGAAGACGAAGCCGAATAACGGATACGAAGTAAAATCGATTTTGCGAATATCTTTAATATCGCTGAAGCGTTCGGCTAGAGCGGTATAATTGAAATCTTTAGCGGTTTTGACATATTGGCTAGAGAGCACGGACATGCCATAAAGTTTACCATTATTCTCTGCGCATATCTTCTGCCAGTCAGGTTTTTGTTTGCTGGCAAAATAAGAATAAGGATTTATACCGTACGCCCAGTAGCATAGGTCGGTACAGCACCAGCCGGCGAAACGTAATGGGTTTACCTCTATTGGCAGTATTTCTCCAGAAGCGGTTACGCGAACTTCGGCATGGAGGGCAAAACCTGGTAGTTCAATAATTGATTGCAGTTTGTGCAGAAAATCGGTAAATGGCTCGAGCCAGTCACTGATTATAGCGGTTGAACAGGTATAGAGGCGATCACTCATATCTGCGGTGTCACGAAAGATATGTTCAAAGATGTTGATTATTACCGGTTCGGAATTATCATCAAAGTAGGCATCAATGGCAAATTCGCGACCTTCAATAATGCTTTCTACAATAAACCTGGAACTGTCTAAAACTGATTTTGGAAATACACCGTCTATGAGTGCCATTTCATTTACCAGCTCAGACTGTACTTTGGTCAGCTCTGTCTGATTATTTATACGGTATACTCCGGCACTTAGAAAACCGACAGCAGGTTTGATGATAAATGGCGCGCCAAAATCTGAAAATTTATAGTTCAGCAGGTCGTTCAGACTCAGAGCCAGATAAGTGATTCCGGGGAATATGTCTTGGTATCTGTTGCGGAAAAGATGTTTGTTTTTGAAGAGTTCTATGCAATTACGTAAGCGGTGCTCAGAAGGGAGCATTTTATCAAGTAAAACCAGAGCATTTTCGGTGTTGGAAAAGATCCAGCGTCCGTCATCTGAGGATATTTTCTGAGCAGCTGCTTTTTCGGTAAGAAAAGCTGACTGATTATTAAATGAATAAGTGGATAAAAAATCATTCTGCATGATGTTCTCGCCACTGTCGCTGCTGATAAAGTCCTTTACCAGATCTGATATAAAGGGTTCGGTAAAAATAAACATGTGTTGTCCTTTGTTAAATGGTTTAATAATTAAATTATAATTAAAACACTGCCAAGGGCAATAATGCTGCTTTGGAGAATATATGTGAATTCAGGTTTGGGTTCGGTTAATAATATAAATTTGAATAGTGTGCTGCTTTCTATGATATGTATGATTGGTGATAGCAGAATTGAAGAATTTAAATATCATGTTTTGTCAGATTATGGGGGAAAAAAATATGATGAGATAAAGTGATACCAGAGAAAACATGGTTTACTCTGGTATCGGATTGTTGCCCGTATTTGTATCTGGTCATTGTTTGTGAGGTGTTAGTCCTGCTGCTTCAATTGGTTGAAGCACAGTTGGCGGCAACAAAATTTGAAGAATTGAAATAATTATCGATATTGCTTATTGTCTGTGACAGTCGCGTTACTCCTTCTTCAGCACTATTGAGGTAAAAATCTAAAATATAACCTGACAGTTTGATGGTAAGAGACTTTATCTGCTGGCTGGCAACTATGTCTTCAAGGGTAAGGGCTGTGATATTCATCAGCGGAATATAAGTGAAGGTGTATGAGTAGCTGGAATCCTTGCCTTTTCTGACCTGCGTGCTACGATCAATAATAATAAGCTCTGTGGAGTTGACTAAGAAAACGGTGCTGGCATAACATTTTATCATTGAAATGCGGGAATAGAGTTTTTTCCAGAGACTAATTTTGAGCGGGGTCACAAAGTTGGGCTGATAAGCTATAAACTTGCTTTCCGGTTCTGTAATTTTCATTTCTCTGAGCAGATTATAATATAATATATCGATGTTTGCCGTTTTGAAATTTATTTCCTGAAGCGTAAGTTCAAAATTATCACGATATTGAAGCCGGCGGAGCAGGGTCAGAAATCTGGTTATTATCTCGTGTGAAACGGTATTGTATTTAATAGTAATATCGTTATCACCGGTATAAAAGATTAGTCTTCCGGAGAGTAACGTTTCAGTTACGGTAATATATTTGATGTCGTTCAGTTCTATCCAGCGTTCTTTCACAGAATCATTACAGCGCTGTAAAATCAGGATTTTCCCAGTGAAAATTCCTATGACCATATCATAAAGGTGCATGTCAGGGTTGGCCTTACGCCGTTCTATGCCGCGTGGAATTTTGAAGAGCATGTGGGCTGAGGCGGTAAGTTCGGCATAAGCAGCAAAGAGCGGGGGGAGTTTGTGTTTGTCCTTGATTTCAAGGATCCAGGGGCCGAATGAATCAAATTCAAAGGTGCGCTTAATCATGGTGTTGGTCTCCGGTGAGATCTAGATAGCCCATAAGAATAGTCAGCCCTTCTGCGATTTTTTTAAAGTCGTGTTCGGGCATCGCGGCAAAGAGTTTCTGATATTTTACGGCATCTGAAGCGTCTTTCATTTCAAGTACTTTCAGTGCAGTTTCGGTAACTGATACGGTGTAGCGGCGGGGATCATTTTGCGCATAGGTTTTTGCCAGCAGATTCTGTTCAACAAGAGAACTTATTATGGTTGTAAGACTGCCCTTGGGCATATCAAGAATCCGGCTGAGATCGGCAGGCGAGATGTTTTCAAGTATTTTAACCCCATTTATAACCTTAATCTGATTGCCGTTGAGATTGTATCCCGCTTCACGGTAACGGTGTACAATATGATTCAGATTCTTGATAAAGCATGGCATGGCGCGATTTATCAAGCTGCAAACCTGTTGGCCTCTTGTAATATTGGACATCAGTATCTCCGTTATAATGAGTAAGAATTCTTACTCATTATAACATTGAAATTTGCTTAGTCAAATTATTAGTTGTAATTTTCTTATGCTATTTTATAGCAGGATTTTATTTATTAGCATGAAATCATTAGTCGCTGAAGTAAAAATAAATTTGATTAAGAAGTTAATAAAAAGTATATGAAGGTTAATATTGAAGTACAGGATATTTTTAAATGATTAATTACTCAGGAAGATCGAGATTTTCAAGAGTAATTATTGATTTAATCATTGTTCTATTCTCTCTATTTATGCTTTGCTATTAGTAAGAATATTGACTAAAATAAGTAGATTACAACTATTTTGCTTTTCAAGATCAAAGGAAGATAAAATGGAAGAACCAGATATAAAAATTGAATCCGAACCGGCAAAAAACAGGTCAAAGAAGTCTTCAGGAATCAAGGTATTACTGATCATTGTCGGATTACTGGTTGTTATTACTGGCGGGGGCGTGTTTTATATACGCAGTGTCTATAATGAGGATGCACTCAAATCGCTCTGTGAAAAAGAGGTATCGGGGGCGTTGGGTGGAGAGTGTAAAATAGGAAGTCTCAACTGGTCATTGCTGGGAAGTGCTGAGCTGGGAGATGTTTCAATAACGCTTAATTCAAATTCAGCCAATAAATCTCAGATAATCAAAATAAACCGTTTGAAGGTTGATATCGAAATCTGGAAGTCACTGATTAGTTTCCAGCCGGTAGCTGCGCTGTTGATTGATGGAGGTAATATCAATATTGAAAGAGTGTTGACTGCTGCGAATGAGAGGCAGGCAGCGGCTGGTAAAATAGAAACTGCTGCAGATTTAAATCTGAATTCAGTAAAAACGGTGAGTTCTGAGCCTTTCTCAACCAATGTCAAGAATGTTATTGCATCTTTTGTGGAACTCCCATGGAAGGAGTGGGTTGCTGGTTTTAATTGGAAGATTGCTGATGCTGATCTGCGGATAAATGATCTGGCAGTAAATGTTCACGATACCAGCAAACTGCTGCAGGATATGAATTTCACCGTTAATTTTGCTGCGCATCTGCAGAAAACCGGGGTTAATATGGATCTTGATATTACTCAAAAGACTCCAGATGTGAGTGTTGGCGGGGTAAAACTCAAGGGGAATGTGGTATTTGACTGGGAGGCAGCGGCTAGGCGTAAGGATAAGCCACTGGCATTTATTGGCGCTACCGACTTTAATTTGCAATTTGATAACCTCGATATCGGTTATATCGGGCGGTATTATATTCAAACACCAGAGCAGTCCGTGCGTCTGGGTAGACCGTTATCAGGGTTTGTAAGTATTAAGGCTGAAAATCCTGCGGCGGTAAATTTTGCGGTTGATCTCTCGTCTCCTGAAATATTGCAGTTTTATGATAATGGAAAGATTGTCGCCGGCGGAGGAGCCGGTCTGAGCTTCAAGCTCAAAGCACAGGCGGATATCAGTGGAGAGTGGTCAAATATAAAAGATGGGGCGATTGATATCGTCTGCAGTAATTCTGAGACCAAAGCGGCGATGGTTACACTTAATACACAATTATTCGGTTCTTTTGGTGATGAGGTTGTAGTCAGCATTCAGAGTAATACCGCCACCGGCGAGTTTTCCCGCAGCGCTCTTGGAAGAATGGCAGAAATGCAGAATATGCTGCGCGGGGATCTGATTTTCGGAAGCGAATTTACCTGGAAGCGTGATGCTGACTGGAAGTATGCTGTAAACTTGAGATCGCAGAATCTGGTGGTAAAAAATGATTCTGTCTCGGTACCGGCACCATTGACCTTGATGGTGGACGGTATTATAAAGCCTGAGTCGGCATTTATTCCACAGCAGCTGACTCTCAAAGCAAAATTCAATGCGCCGGGGATTACAGCCAGTACCCTGGGGGCTGATGGGCTAACCTTGCCGCTGGATAGCGCCAGCCTTGCTCTGCAGGGCAAGGCAGAGGCTAATATTAATATGCCGGAAGTATTCAAAGCGTTTGCCGCACCACTTAACAAATTTGGTCTTAAGAGTATAGATGAGGTGCTGACTGCCCAGTTGCAGGTTGATAATAACAGGGCTTTGAATATTACCACTTCACTAACCAATACCCGTAAGCAGTATGAACCATGTGAAATGCGTATTGTGTTTACACCCAAGGCAGATAATAAGTTTGAGGGTAGTTTTGACTTGACCGCTGAAAAGAAGGCGGTGCAGGTGAAAGCGAATGTTGAGGGTGTAACCGGAGCTGATGGTAAAACAGATTTGACTTTTACAAAGCAGTTTGCGCTGCGGGTCGGAGCGGGCATGAACCTGCTGCGCCGTATTGAAAATCTTATTCCGGGATTGAAGGTGGCACAATATCCCGTGGCTGGCATTTTGCGCGGCAGTTCCAAGGGTCGGGCTGTGATCGCGGGTAATAAAATTTCACTGGCGGTAAGTAATGCCATACTGATTGAAAATATGACATTTACCACCGACTCCGGAAGAAAGTTTGTTGATAAGAAATCAAGTGTCAATTGTAGCTTCAGTATGGCTGATCTGCTCGGTGAGCAGATTTTGAATCTGAATAATTTCAATATAACAGGTGATACTGCAAATGTTGAAATCAAGGTGGATAGACTAGGTTTGAAAGAGTTGAGTACAAATCTTCTGGCTGGACTTGATCAGATGAAAGGTCTTAAAGCGGTAATAAAATTGGGTGAGAAGACATTCAGCAATCTATATGCGGTTTTAGGAGATTCTGTGCCGCCGGCACTTAAAACTGGGAAAAGCCTGCAGCTTGAAATTACTTCCCGTGATGACGGTAGTATAAATCTTAAAAATTTGAACATTAACAGTACCGGTCTTGTCGCTTCGGTGACAGATCTGGTTGTTAATCCCGGTAAGATAATAGCGGCGCTGCAGTCTGATGATATAAAGTCTCTGACCGGTGGTTTGTCACCGTTTAAAGTTTCCGTTAAAGCGAACAGCAATTTCTGGAGTGGTATAAAGCTGGGTGCCGGGCTTAATTTCAGTGGAAATGCCGAGCTGGAAACAGCATTTGATCCTGCAAAAGACCGTCTGACTATGAGCAGGCTTATTCTGGCAGGTGATACCAGTAATCAGTCATTTATCAGCAGACTGAGCGCTGCGGTTATTGTTGATAATATCAGTAAGATAATTGCAACACCGACTTTGCCGCTTATTCTGGAATCACTCCCGCAAGGAATTAATATTCCGGTGGTTACTGTCTCTGTGCCACGTCTGTCAGAATATCTTCGCAGCACCGGTGGAAGTGTAAATCTTAAAGGGAATGAATTGGAGCTGAACAAGGTTCGGCTGCTAAAGAGCAAGGAAGAGAATACGCTTCAGCTGGTGGGTAATATTTCTTCATCCGGTCTGGAAGTTGATAATATGCTGATCTATAAGGGTAATACCACTTTCAATAATCTGATAAAACTTGAGAATAGTGATTTTGCTCTTACCGGAGAATTAAATCTGAGCGCAGCTCAGCTATATTTTAAAGCTGTGCCGTATGTGTACAGCAAGGGATTGAATGAGAAGACCAGACTGTACTATAAATTATCGGGTAATCAAAATGGTGATCTCAGTGTGGCAAGGGCTGGTATAAGCGGGGGACCATTTCAGTTTGATCTGCAGGATTTGAAGTTTGCAAAACTGCCAGCGGATAAATTCAGGTTCAGTCTGCCGGTTTTCAAGGTTATGTCTCCAATAGCTTTGACGGTAAAAAATGTTGTTGCTGATCCTGACAAGAATATTGTAACAGCTGATATTAATACTTCACGCATTGATCTGAAAACCTTGAATTCCAGTCTGGATACTGGATTGCCGTCAACATTGAGCGGCAATATCGGGGCGATAAATATTATCTTTGCGGATAAGTATTCGACAGTGTTCTCCGGAAAAGATCAGCGTCTTGCTTCTGGCAGTAAATTAGCAGCAGAGCCGTCTTCTGTAACTTTGACTTCAACCAAGCAGCCATCTGTAAGTATGACGGTGGATGTCGGTAAAATATCGGGAAATACCAGTGACGGCAAAATTACGGTGGCAAGTATGGCGATAACCTCTCCTACGGGATTTTCTGATGCGACTCCGTTAAAGGTCGGTACCATTGAGTCTCAACTTGATCTCGATGAATTAGCTCAAGGGCGAAAGGTAATTACGGAGTCGATAGTAAGCAGCTTCAATGCGATTTATGAGATTAAGCTCAAAGAAAACAATATTACAGCGTTGCAGAGGAACATGGATATTCTATTGCCATCACCAACTGCCTCACAAGAAAGCTCGGCGAATACTTCTGATAATAGTGTCGTTAATGCTAATAGTAATGCTGCAGCCAGCAGTAAAGATGCTGCAAGTAATAGTGTGGTCATCAAAGATCTTTATCTGAACAACGGGGTGGTCGCTATTAAATCCAAGCTAATTAATACCAGTGTTAAGATACCGCAAACCCATGTGGAGAATATAGGCGGTTCGAATCCACGGGTTGCATTTACTACGATTCTGAATGTCTTGTTCAGAAGTATTGGTGGAGCTGCTGTCTCTATTCTGGATAATACTGCGGGTACAGCAGTCAAATCGGTGACTAATATCCTCGGCAATGCGCTGACAAATAAAGATAAATCAGGAAACGAAGCGGGCAGTAATGAAAGCAGCGGGGATTCGGTCAAGAATTTACTCAATAATGTATTTGATAGCGGTAAAAGTGATTCTACAGATAACAGTTCCGGCAAGAGCAGTAATCCGCTGGAAGGTTTGTTCAAGTAAGAAAAATTTATATATGTTTTAAACACGGCTGATACTTTGGGTATCAGCCGTGTTTAAAATATTTGAATTAATAAGCATATAACTTTTAATAATAATAATAAATTGTGAACACAGTTAATTAGGGGCGTGAATCGAGTGTGTAGGTTCTGCGTTCATACACAGTGCAGCTGCAGCCATTTTCAATAGCGGCTTTTTTGGCTATTTTTTTCAGATTTGCGGCGGCTTTGGCTATTTCTGCAATATGTGGCTTATACTCAAAATTGTTGTGGCATATAACCGAAAGATTGAGTGTGGTGATTGGTACAAGCTGTAGCATCCCTTCACGGTTTTTGGCTTCGTAGACGCCATTTTTTATATGTTCTTTTTTGAAGTAAGCTTTTATCTGCTCATCAAAGTCCATGCATATTTTATTCAGCTCTAAATTTTTAAGCTCTTCGGTAGTTACGATAATATAGTCATCGCCACCAATATGACCGACAAAAGCATTGGATGAGATACAGCATTGATGCTGTTGAAGTATTTGAGCCACTAATTTTATTACTTCATCTCCTTCATTGAAACCATAAGTATCATTATATTCCTTGAAATTGCTTAGGTCAGCATATATTATATAATATATATCTTTTCCGAGGGCATCAGTTATACAGTGATTGATTCTTTTGTTTCCGGGAAGTCCTGTCAGCGGGTTGGCGTTTTTTGCCATTTCTATTTCGAGCTGGCTGGAACGTAAGAGCAGGCTCTTTATCTCAATGCATCCGAGATAGGAGCCATTTGAATCAACGAGAATTACAGGATCATAAATGTGTTCGTCTTCTCTGTGCATTGCGGATGAGGCAATTTCAGGGATAGATTTACTGTCGCTTACGACCAGAAAATCTTTCTTGGCGATATTCATTGCCGGGCGTTTCTGGTGCAATGAATAGCCGAAGGCGCCGCTGGTTGCCAGCATAAATTCCGTGCGGGTGATAAGGCCGACAGGAGTTGTTCCTTTAAGAAGAACAATATAAAGGCACTTATGATTGTGCGCGAACATTGAATATACCTGTTCACATTTTGTGTTTATGTCATGCAGTATAGGAGGATTATTTATGAGGTTGAATATTCCTGTCTTTTCTGTACTCATGATTTAGGTTCCTGAAGGATATGTCGATAAACGTAATATACTTATTATATTATGTATATCAAGGTGATAATGTTATATTTCACCATGAAATTAATAATCTTTATATTATTTATTAGTTTATTTGCTCATTGTTAGTTCGCGGTTAATTTTGTATTTTGCGCGCATACGCATGTTTTACTAATGTTTTGCGTTGGTTCTCTGACTTATAAATGGGGTTTGTAATGGATGCATTTGCCGTAACAGTTGACCACGAAGAGATGATAGTTTCTATGAAAGCCGGGCTGAAGCTGCCCGGGACTATAACGACCAAGAAAGAACTATCTGAATTGCTCAGAGAGAATAATGTTTTTAAAGGTATTAACAAAGAGGAAATTAACCGGGCTTTTGAAGAATTACCAACATTAGAGGCAGAAAAAAATTATATTGTTGCACAAGGAAAAGCACCGGTAAATGGTGTTGATGGCAGGCTTGAGTTTCATGTTAATGTATCTGGAAAAGCCGAGTATAGTGCCGGAGATAATTTGGATGGAGAGAGGGTTGATTATAAGAATGCTGTATCAGTAGAGTCTGTTGTTGTCGGGACGCGTCTTTTAACAGTTGTACCGCCGACTCTGGGTACCGATGGTTATAATCTTTCAGGAAAGACTCTGGCAGCAAAGAATGGTAAGGAGATTAACGTCGTTCTCAGTGAAGGTACGGAATTTAACGCTAACCGAACAGAAGTAATTGCCACCAGTCAGGGGCGTCCGGTTTTTTCACATGGTATCTTCTCGGTTCGCTCGGTATATGATGTCTCTGGTGATGTCTGTTATGAGACTGGAAATATTAAATTTAATGGACATGTTCATATCTTTGGAGGTGTGCAGGATGAATTTAGTGTAGAAGCGGACAGTGTGGAGATCAATGGGGTGGTCGGCAGTGCTGATATTAAGTGTAAGGGGAATATGATCGTTACTGGCGGTGTTAATGGCCGTGGCAAGTCAAATATAATCTGCGGTGGTAATGCGGAGATAAAATATATAAATTCTGCGAAAATTGAGGTAAAAGGGAATTTAACGGTTCAAAAGGAAATAGTAAATTCTGAAGTTAAATGCAATGGAAGAATCGTGTCAAAGAAGATCATCGGTGGTGAGTCCTATGCTTTGAAAGGTATAGAGGTCGTACAGGCGGGTTCAGAGGTGGGAACACCGACAGTAATGGTTTCCGGGCATAATTATGAGATAGAACGTATTGAGAATGCTATGGGAGTACTGAGTGCTCAGATTGATGCTACGATAAAGCCGATAAAAAATAATCTTGGAGACAGGGAATTCTTCAAAAAACTGGATGCGGAGAAAAAGGATTCTGTAATAAAGGCTTATGCATATTTTACCCGTTTGAAGAGTGCGTATGTAAGACTCATTCAGGGGCGTGAAACTATAATGAAGAATGATGAATTTACACCTGTAAAAGAAGTGGTAATACTCAAAAGAATGTATCAGGATGTGTTTATTAAAACCAAGTTGTGTTCGAAGAATTTTATGGTTGAGGTGGGTGGTCCGATCAAGCTGATTGAAGATATTAATAATTCTAGTATTAAGAAGGTGTCGTATGCGCAATCTGCTGAAGAAGAGATGATGAGTAAAGAAGAGGATTGAAGCGGAGAGAAAAATGGCTGAAGAGAGTGGAATTTATACTATAGAACAGCTTGATGAGCTTGATGATAAGATCAACTATATGATTTTTGGGCAGGGGTTTGCCGTTTGTGTGGTGGATACCAAGCCGACACGTCGGCGGACCTTGACTAATATGCTTAAAAAAATCGGGGTTGAGATTATTGTTGAGGCTGAGACGTATGAAAAGACTCTTGTTGCGATAAAGAAAGTTACTGATAATAAGCTTTTGGTGCTTGCAGAGCTGGAAATGCCGGGAAAAATGAATGGTTTTCGTATTATAACCGATATTATGTCGCGTAATAAAGGGATGCGTGGGGTCATACTTACCGATGAACCCAACCCCAAGCTTGAGCAGATTACCAAGGTTACCAGAGCCATAGAATACCGGGTTAGACCGGTAAAGGAAAGTGATCTCAAGGAGTTGATAACCGGGTTCGGTTTTCGTCTGGAAAAACCTTAGCGTTCAGGTCTTTTATAATTATAAGCATATTTATGGTTGCGGATTTTTAAATATGGTATATACTATATGTTGTTGGAAATAGTATTAGATTTATCCAATGCATGTAGAGGAGAGTACTATGTCTAAAATATGTGATATCTGCAAAAAAGCCCCGGCGACAGTTCATCTTACCAATATTAATAATAACGTTAAAACCGAGATGCATATGTGTGAAAGCTGTGCAGAAAAAAATGGTGTGCACATTCATAAGTCATTCTCATTTGAAAAGGTCTTTACTGAGGATAAGCCGACATCATTGAAGTCTATTGATTTTGTTCTGAATTCCTCATCTTCACCTAGTGAGGATAAGAAAAAGAAGGCTGATATTACCTGTGATAAGTGTGGTATGAAATGGAAGGATTTTAGAAAAGGCGGGCGTTTCGGCTGTGCGAATGATTATGAAGTCTTTAAAAATGGTCTGATACCGCTTCTTGATGAGATTCATGCTTCAACCAGTCATCATGTAGGTAAAAGACCGGATCAGAATAAGGAAGATGCACGTTATAGCCTGTTGGTAGAACTGAAACGGAAGCTGCGTGATGCGGTGGCACGGGAGGATTATGAACTGGCGGCTAATTTGCGTGATCAGATAGAGGAGTGCAGTAAAAACTCCCGTTAGAATTATTTATATGTTTTATGTTGCCATCTGCTTTACCGCGGGTGGCTTTTTTTGTATTGCGGGTGAAAATTTAGAGGCTAAGAAAACTTCTGGCATTGCCATTTAACAGATTGTATATTTCTCGTTCAATCTCCTGTTCGGTAACGCGCCAGCCTGTACGGTAAAGATTGGTATATTTTTCCTGTAAAACCTCGGCGATAATCCAGCGCGCATGTGCCCAGCTGCTCAGTAAGTGTTCATAAACCTCTGATGAGCTGGTGTGAGCGATAAAGCTTGTACCCATCTGCTGAAAATGCTGGCTGATAGTATTTCTGAACGCATCCTGTTCGTTGAGCGTAAAGCTGTTTGTGAGCGGCATGATATTACGGTTGGCCGCTGCGATTCTGGTGTAGGCAGCGTGGTTTTCCGGATTTTCATCGGTTATGAGAATTTTAAGGTCGGGAAATTTTTGTGCCAGACCATTGATATAGGCACAATTAGAGAAATGCAATGGCTGATTAACCTTGAGATTATTTAGTGAAGGCGGTTCACTCTCGACTGCAAATGTTATAGATAAAGGCTTATTTTCGGTGAGTAATACCGGTATGATGCATTTCTGCAGTAACTTTTGCAGATCGGTGCTTTTGCTGGCCAGGCTGATATTTGCGGGAAGTATAAGGTGGATATAGGCGGCCGCCATATTCTTTAGCTGTTTAGAGATAAAATTAATAATTTCAGGGTAGACATTCTTATCGAGTGTTCGCTTAACTTGTATGCCGAAATCAGCAAGTTTCTGGTAGGAGTTTTTCCAGTCAGTAGCGATCTCGGTGAGCTCCAGAGCGGCAAAGAATCCTGCAGGCGATTTATGACTGGTGAAGTATTTGATAACGTCTTTGGCGAGCGGATTGTAACAGCAGACGATTCCTTCGATGTTTGCATGTTTGAGAATAAAACTTATATGCTCTTCCTTAGTGGTATTTTTGAAGTGGTTTCGGAAAACTCCAAGATTTCTTGATTTTGGGTCGAGTCCAAGAAGACCGAGTGAAGTAAGGACGGAGCGTGTTCTCTCACTGATAGGGGTATTGGCAAGGAATAAACGGTGCCAGATAATTTCTGCCTGCAGGCGTAAGGGTAGAGCAATATATTCTTTCTTGGTGAGCAGCTTGGTTGGATCACTCAAGCTCTGCGGGTAATAGCGGAAAAGTTCTTCAGAGAGTTCCCGGCTCGTAAGCAGCTCGTCTATACCGGTTCGGAGCAGATTCTGATCGAAACTCGGGGCGTATAGACTTGTCTGGAGGTCGATTGCTGGAGTTTCATGAACAAGATTCCAGATTTTTTCTTTTACTTCATTCAATGTTGTGATACTGTAGCTCATCTTGATTATCCTCTGTACTAGTTCTTGTATGGGAAAGCAGTGCAATCAATATGTGCCGAATATAGAACAGAACTGTTTAGCGTAATTTTTTAGGAACCATGCCGGCAACACGCCTTATTGTTGGAACATACATCGCCTTTACGGTATCCATTCCTTTGTAAAGTTCGAGTGAATCCTTGTCAATAACTGCCAGTGCACCATATTCATAGGCTTTTTTAGAGATATCCGATGAATCTTTGGCTATTGTGCTGCAGATCACTACTGGCTTGGGAAGATATTGTGAAAGCTTGCGCAGGAATTTCAGCCCGTCCATCTTGGGCATAATTATATCAAGGCTTACAACGTCCGGATCTGAACTGATGATCATATCACGAGCTTCATATGCATCACCAGCTTCACCACAGACCTCAAGTCCATTGCTGCTTTCGATGGCAGCACGCAGGATCTTGCGGACGAGTGGGGAATCATCAACAATCAACACCCGAGTGTTTCTGGTTGCGATATCTTTTCTTTTTTGAGCCAGACGTTTGGCTTCATCTGTTTTTATGATAACTTTTGTCTGGACGTTACCGGTCTCGGTATCGAAATAGATTCTTCTGCCGCTTTTACCGCCAACCTCTTCATCAACAACCTTTATACGGTTGGTCTTAAGAAATTCCCGTGCCATCATAATATTGCGTGCACCGATATCGCTGCCGGTTCCATTGGAAAGATGGCTGACAACAGCAGCTCCACCGTAGATACCGGCCTGATAATTTCTGACATCAGGGTCAACCTTCTTCATAAGCCAGAGGATAGTCTGCAGCGATGTATCGCCGTATCTGCCTTTGTCGGTATCACCTGACGGTGAGCGATCCAGAAGAAAATGGTTCATGCCGCCGCACGGCAGACTTATGTGTTTCAGGGTAACAGAAACACAACTGCCGAGTAAGGTTGCAATCTCACATTTAGTGCGGGAAACATGATACTCTCCGGGCAGTAAAAATACCTTCTTAGCGTTTTCATTTTCTCTGGTAGACATGATTGAGGCCTTAATTAAATAGTTTATCGAAGGGCTGACCGATTACAGTCGGTCAGCCGGATTGTACTTAATTATTATTCATGTAAAATTTCTCATTTGCCAGCTCGGTTGTTATGTAGGCTGAGAGCCTGGCACCAACTTTAATGGCTGCCGGCATTGGAAATTCCGGTTGGTATTGCGAGTTTCCACGGTAGTAGGTTGAAAGCAGAGCTGCAGATACCGGTTTGACATTCTGCGCTGAAATGCTGTCATTATCACGTTTGTAAACAACATACATGCTGTAACCGGAGTCAGTCGCATCTTTAACTGGACCGAAGGTCTCGCCTTCAGCAGTAAGACTTAGTTCTGACAGTTTACCACCGCGTTCATCATAGAGTGAGGCAAAAGTTCCTTCATTGGTTTTAACTTCTTTGCCGTCTATCTCCTTTTGCTGTTCTTTAAGGGCTGTGGCAGATTTTTCAGCTGCTTCTTTGGCCAGATTATCTGCTCTGTTAGCAATCATGGCTTCCTTGATTGAAGCAAGCAGTTCGGTGCTGTCCTTATCTGTAAGCTTACGCGGAGAACCACCCTTATAGTCAATGAGTCTTACTTTGCTCAGGATCTTATCCTTTGAGGTGAAAGGAAGATCCATGCCGAACTGACTGTAGCCTTTGAAGTTTTTGGAGTATTCATCCATAATCTTCTTGGTTGCATCGGTGTTCTTGCTCAGTTTGTCCATTTCGTTGGCATACTGCAGTTTGTTGTCCAGATTGGTCAGGAAGTATTGTATGCCACTACCGGTGAATACACTGTCATTGGCAATTTCAAAGGCTGTGAGCAACTCTTTACCTGTAGTGCCGACAGTCAGTCCCCGTTCTTTCAGGCGGGCATCATTGCCAATATCTGCGAGTGAAACCCGGTCGTAATTTTTGTCAACATCCTTTGCATCGATATTCTGAGCCAGACGGTTAAGGAAACGGTTGTACTCATTGCCGAAGGTATCCTGAGCGGTCTGAATACGGAAAAAGTAAAGATAGTCCTGGGTAACCTTGTCTTTGATATCAGCTAATTCGGGAGTTTTGCCGTCGTCATCCTTGTAGCGGTCAATATTCTCTTTGAAGTAGTTTGCAATCAGCTCATCGTTGACTTCAGGTTCAAGTGACTCGACAATCAGCGGAATAGAGATATACTCAAATTTCCACTTAGCGTCAGTCCAGAGGAACGGATACTTTCTGCGGTACTCGATCTTCTGGTATTCGGCAATGAATTTTTCAGCGCGGTTTTTCAGCTCAGCTTCTGAGAGATTGTTGAACTCTTCCTGTGAAACCTTGGTGAAATCAGCAACCGGGAAATTAAGCTCTCCATAGGTGATGCTGGTTTTGTGCATGGTATTGGTAATGTTGGCGAATGACTCAGGGAAGAAGATGGTATTGTCAAGAACATTGAGGAATTTTTTGACCAGCAGCCAGTCTCTTACCCCTTTTTTGTATTCATAAACACTTTTCAGGCTTGAGGTCTTTTGGAGAACATTGCTGACAATATCTTCAAGTTCTTTCGCGCTTTCACCTTTATATCCGAACTGACCTTTGATGTAGGTGGCGACCTCGTCATCAGTAACGATAATTCCTCTCTTCAGGGCTTTGTCCCGCAGAGCCAGAATAATGAACATGGCATTTGAATCCTGCAGCCATGGGTTCTGACCATCAACTGTGAAATAGACGGGCTGACCTGAATTTACGGCTTGTATGCGACGGTAGAAATCGGAAAAATCCTGATAAGAATAAATCTTATTATCAATTTCACCGACTTTGCTGCGATCAGGGTTGTAATCGAACACCTGAGAATAACCAAAGATCATAAATGAAGGGATGACGATAATTGCTACTATCCAGTAAATCAATTTTTGCTTATCCCTGAACTTCTGTAACGCCACTTGAGCCACCTTTCTAATTATAAAAGCTATAAAACTTTATGTTTAGCTGAAAATATACAAACAAATAATGATTATAGTATTATATTCTATGATCGTTTTTACTGCAACTAGTTTTAAAGAATAATTGTTTTACGCTAATAATGGGCAACAGACTGAAATTTACGATGCGGGCGGCAGCGGTTCTGCGCTGATCATCCGGTGGTAAAGGGTTGACTTTTGCAGAATATATGGCAGAATATTTTAAAATAATACCGTCTGTATACTGGTATTAGATTTTTTATATGTAATAACAGATTGAGAGAATAATGCCTAACGCTATTGAATTTACTGTAAATAATAGATCAGGAAAGGCCAGGAGAGGTGTACTGAAAACTCCGCATGGGGTGGTTAATTCGCCATTTTTCATGACGGTGGGAACGCTGGCTGCGGTTAAGGGGCTGACCCCTCAGATGCTGCGAGAATGCGGCTGTGAGATCGTTCTTTCCAATACCTATCATCTTTCATTACGCCCCGGGGATGAGCTGGTCCGTGATTTCGGTGGTCTGAGTAAGTTTATGGGCTGGAATGGACCTACTCTCACCGATAGCGGCGGGTTTCAGGTATATTCACTGGCGCAGATCAATAATATAAGCGATGAGGGGGTAACGTTTGCCAGTCATATCGATGGCTCCAAAGTATTTATTTCTCCTGAGCGTTCGGTTGAGATACAGCAGAATCTGGGAGCGGACATGTTTATGGCTTTTGATGAATGTCCTGCCGGTGAGAGCTCACATGACGTGGTGGCGGAGAGTATTGAGAGAACCTACCGCTGGGCGGTGCGTTCAAAAGAGGCCTGGAGTAATCGTGAGCGTCAGGCGCTGTTTGGGATTGTGCAGGGTGGAATTTACGAGGATTTGAGAAAAAGAAGTGCAGAGCAGATCGTCTCGCTTGATCTTCCAGGAAACGCTATCGGCGGGGTGAGTGTCGGCGAGGATCCTGCTGATATTGACCGTATCGTTGAGTATACTGCGGTTCTGCTGCCCGAGAATAAACCGAGGTATCTGATGGGAGTCGGCAGGCCACAGGATATAATCCGGGCTATAGGTCATGGTGTTGATATGTTTGATTGTGTAATGCCTACCCGTCATGCCCGCCATGCCGAGGTCTTTACCCGGCGAGGAAAACTCAAGATTAGAAATCTCAAGTACCGCGATGATCACCGACCGATTGAAGAGACCTGTGACTGTTATGTCTGCCGGAACTTCTCACGAGGTTATCTGCGCCATCTCTTCATCGCCAGAGAGATGCTTGGACCGATTTATGCGGCAATGCATAATATCAGGTTTTATATCCGAATGCTGGAAGAAGCGCGACTGGCTATTGAAGAGGATCGCTATGGGGAATTTGCCGCTAAATTTCTGGCTGATATTGAGAGTGGCAATCCGTAAGCTGAATGTTCGCAGCCGGCGGTACCGCTAAGAATGGAGCTGGAGTATTCTGAGTTTTAAAGTAAAAAAAGCCTTCCGCACGATTGTGTTACCGGAAGGCTTTATAATTTGAATTATAAGCAGACTAGGGTTTATTATTTTCCCTGATATACTTTATTAAGTTCTTCTGCGGTTATTGAACCATGGCGGAATACTTCTATTTCACCCTTATCTGAAATACCGGCTACCGTTGAACCCTGACCGATTTCTGATTTTCCGCCGTCAATTATAACTGCTAGTTCATTTTTAAGCTTGTCACTTATTTTGTCAACTGAATTTGCCGGTGTTTCAGTTGCAAAATTGGCGCTGGTGGCAATGAGCGCGCCTTTGAGTTCCAGCATCAGCACCCGCAGCCATTTATTATTGGGTATGCGTAGACCGCTGGTTCCGCCGTTATGATCTGGAAGGACAAGTGTAAGTGGCCCGGGCCAGAACGCATGCATCAGTGCCTGGGCACCTGAATCGTCGCATTGAGCATACTTTTCGGCGTAAGCTACGGTTGGAATCAGTATCTGAAACGGCTTCTCCTGTTCGCGGCCCTTAATTTTGCGGAGCATTTCTACTCCGGTGTCATTGCCCTGCAGAACGCCGAGTCCGTATACCGTCTCGGTAGGGAAAGCGATGACTTTTCCGTCAAGAAGTGCATCGCAGGCGGTTTTTAGTGATCTGTAGTCTGCTCTGAGTATTTCAACCATGGTAGTCTCCCTTATATTCTTTTTAGAGCCTTCTTTCCGATATCGGTTCTGAAATGGGCTCCTTCAAAATGAATTTTATTCACTGCGGCGTAGGCATTTTCAATCGCCTGAGGGATATCGGTGCCAAGGGCGGTAACTCCCAGTACGCGACCTCCCGCGGTAACAACTTTGGTCCCTTTTTCTCTGGTGCCGGCGTGGAAGACCACTGCTTTATCCACAGCTTCAGAGACGGTTTCCAAGCCGGTTATTTCGATATCCTTCTTGTACTTTCCGGGATATCCGCCGCTTGCCATTACTACGCATACCGCAGCTTCATCCTTCCACTCGATATCCATGTCCTTCAGTTTGCCGTCACATACGGCTTCAAGCAGGTCGAGTATGTCGGTATCCAGTCGCATCATTATCGGCTGGGTCTCCGGATCGCCGAAACGGACATTGTATTCAAGCACTTTCGGCCCGGATTTGGTGATCATGAGACCTGCATACAGTACACCTTTGAAACGTTTACCGCAGTTGTTCATCGCATGTACGGTCGGTACCAGTACGCTTTCGATTATCTGATCAAGCAGATCATCCGTCATCAGCGGTGCCGGTGAATAGGCTCCCATACCACCGGTATTAGGTCCTTTGTCATCGTTGAAAACTGCTTTGTGATCCTGAGATGATGCCAGCGGGGCTATTGTTTTGCCGTCGGTAAGTGCGAGAACTGAGAGTTCCTCACCGATCAGACACTCTTCGATTACCACCCGGTTGCCGGCTTCACCGAATTCTTCATCGACCATGCAGCGTTTAATGGCATCCCGCGCTTCGTTGAGGTTGGCACAGACAATAGCGCCTTTACCTGCGGCGAGTCCATCGGCCTTTACAACGATGGGACCGTCTTCCAGACTGTCGAGGTAATTCATAGCTGGTTCGTACTGTTCGAACATGGCATAATCAGCTGTAGGAATACCATTGTGACGCATCAGATCCTTTGAAAAGACCTTGCTTCTCTCTAGCTCGGCTGCAGATTTGGTCGGACCGAAAGCTTTTATCCCGGCGTCATGCAGTGCGTCTACAATCCCTTCCACGAGTACTGCTTCCGGTCCGGGAATCACCAGATCAATGGCGTTCTGTTTTGCCCAGCGAACTATGGCCGCGATATTATTCAGATCAAGGTCAATGCATTCTCCCAGATCTTTGCAGCCGGCATTACCGGGAGCAATATAGAGTTTTTTCAGTCGTTTAGACTGTTTTACTTTCCAGGCTAGCGCATGCTCTCTACCGCCATTTCCAACAATCAGTACATTCATATTCTAATTACCTTTCGTGATATCTTCAGTTTCGACATTGTTATTTAAATTAAAGAATATTTTGAGCCTGCTGATTATTTCCGCACCCTTGTCTTCCAGAATATAGTGCCCGCCATCGGAATAATATTCATATTCAGCTTTAGGGAAACGCTGGCGCCAGCCATTGAAAAAGCTGTCATTGAAGCACCAGTCTCTGCCGCCCCAGAGAATAAGAATATCCTTATCCTGAAGTCGGGGCAGATTTCTCTCGATCATCTTTAGATGTTTATAGCTTTCGGCTTCGGCTTTTAGTGGAATATCCTGCACAAACCGGAGCGTGCCTATCCGGTTATGCCAGTTGTTGTACGGTAAAAGATAGCCTTCTTTGACATTCTGCGGCATTTTTTTTTCTACAGCCATAACTGTTGCTCCGGCGGCAAAGGCATTAAGTCCGCGTATCGCCAGCGCCCCGAACCCTGGAATCCGGCAAATGTTGATTCTAAAAGGAATCTCGGTTGAAAGAAAGGCGCCGGTATTGAGAATAATCAGTTTGCCTACCCGCTGCAGATTTTTCAGTGCCCAGCCGGAACCTATTGCTCCGCCCCAGTCATGAACTATCAGATTTACTGTTTCAGTACCGTCTGTAATCTCAGTGAGCAGCTCCTGAAGATTATCAATATGCCGGTGCAGAGTGTATTGATAGTGCTGGGGTTTATCACTGAAACCCATGCCGATATGATCAGGGACGATGACTCTGAAATTACTCTGGAATTCAGGGATAAGCTTGCGGTAATAGAAACTCCAGCTGGGATTGCCATGGAGCATCAGCAGAATCTCTTTTTTGCCGCGGTCTGCCGCGCTGCATTCATCAAGATAATGCATCTGCTCTCCAGTCTTTAACCGGCAGTAATGCGACTCGAAAGGATAGAGTTCTTTGAATTCGGCGCTGTCTTTAAGCATTAAAATTCAGTCCTGATAGTTTTTTGGCCGAGTTAACAGTGTTGAGCAGCAGATAAGCGTTTGTTACCGGTCCTGAGCCGCCTTTGGGGCTGGTTATATGTCCGGCGACCTCTTTGCAGGCTTCAAAATCCACATCTCCGACATACTGCATGGCTACGCGGCCTTTGCTGTTTTTTATTGGTTCTCCATCTTCATCCAGACCCGCAGGAATATGGTTTACCCCGACATCAACGATAATGGCGCCTTCCTTTATCATATCGGCTTTTACCAGAGGGCTGAGATCAGCCGGCTCCGGTTTCTTTCCTTCCCCGGCTTTATAGGCTTGCAGAGCCCGGTTATAGCGGTTCCAGATAACCGAAGCTGCACCTGTAGCGGCAATTATCACATCTGCTTCCCGGCACAGCGCGGCGACATCTGAGCGGCTGTGTCCGATCATAACTGAGGCATTGAGATTGAGCAGCAGCAGGGCTGCTGGTTTTCCGACTATGGCACTTCGTCCCAGTACCAGCGCTTTGGCTCCATTCATATTGGGGCGCAGTCGTCTGACCAGTTCTACGGCTCCTACTGCGGTGCAGGGTGCCGGATCGGAATGTCCGCGTGTAAGCAGCGCTCCCAGATTCTGCGGGTGAACACCTTCCGCGTCCTTTACCGGATCAATAGCTGCTGCCAGCTTGAGGTGTTCGCACCCTGCTGGGAGGGGCAGATGCAGGAGTATCGCTGAGATGGCAGGATCGTTATTGAGGCGCTTGATTTCATTTAGTATATCCGCTTCGGTGGCATTTTCTCCGAGTTCAATCAGTGAATATTCAATTCCATTTTGAGCGCAATGCTCACCCTGAGCTTTGGCATACCAGCCGCTGCCTGCATCATTATTGGCGCGGATTGCGGCAAGATGTGGTTTGATACCGGCAGAAGCCAGCTTGATTATATCGTCTTTTATTCCCTGAAGCAGCTCTTGTGCCACGGCGTTGCCATCGATTAATTCCGCAACCATCAATATTCCTTTCACCTTATCTGCAAAATAGTATAAATATGCAATTTATCTAGATTTTATAGGAAATTCACTCTAAAGACAAGGGGCTTGCGCCGTTAAACAGGCTTTTAAATACAAAAAGCACACACTTTTCAGAAAGTGTGTGCTGGGGGATTGAAATCTTTATTTGAGCAGGCGCGGAGGCGGTATTGTGGGAGTCATGCGCCGCAGCTGAATACCGAAGTGCTGGTTGACAATAACAACCTCACCCTCAGCGAATTTTGTATTTTCAGCGCAGACATCGAGAAATTCACCGGCATATTTTTTAAACTCGATAATTGAACCGGGAGCCAGTTCTTTGACATTTTCGACCCGCATTTTGGTTGTCGCCAGTACAACAATAACTGGAACCGGTATCTTTATTGCCAGTTCAGCATTTCGGTTGCGGACTCTGCGGGGTCTGGCAGTTTCGGTGGTATTTACTATAGCACCAACCTGGTCATTGTTTATAAGATTATCCCGGGTCTCGATTGTCGCCTGCTTCTCCATACCGGTACAGGAGAGACTCATGAATACCCGTATATTTACCGGTGAGAGCCCTTCAATGGTAAGGGTTCCCTTGGAGCAGAGCATGTCTTCAGCACCAAATCTGGCGTTCAGGTCCAATGTCTTAGGATTGATTACCTCACTGCCGCTAACGGTAAAGTTGATCTTTCCTCCTGCCTTTTCATCACCGCGCAGTGCCTGTGCTCCCTGCTGTGCAAGGGTGCTGGCAAGTTCGCCATAGGCATCCATCGCTTCATCATTGAGTTCTGTACCGTCGATATCGGGTTCTGTACCCATGGCCAGAGCCAGGAAGAATGCAATGGCTCCCTTGGCACCGGTTTTGGGTATAAGCAGATATATTTTTCCCTCGCGGTCACCGCTCCAGGCGATTTCGGTTACTACCTGTTCTTCTTCTTCTCCTTCCAGCACCTCGGCGGGAGTAACGAAGTTGCAGTCATCGATACTTGAGAGTACACCTTTTCCGATAAAAGTTGACACTCCTTCGAAGCCGCTGGAAGTGAAGACTCTGGTGATATGTTCACCAGTCTGGAGAATTTCCTGGGGAATTCTGCTGAATTCGCCAGCTTCTCCAAGAAGTTCATTTAGGTCATCCAACTCACTCATCAGTCATACTTTCATCGGTTACGGGGTATCGGCTATGCCGGCCTGCTTTAGGATTTTATAGGCTTTATAATTGTTATAAATACCTGAAGTGCCGCGATATTTCGGCTTGCCGTCAATTGTCATCAGTAAGGAATCATTGATCTTTTTGCGGGTTGTGATCACATCCCCCGGTTTCAAATTCAGAAACTCATGCATAGTCATGTGTGTCTGGGCGAGATAGGTTATTATCTCAATCTTGGCTTTATTTACCCCTTCTTCGAGCTTCTTTTTGTCGGCTTCAGCATCGGTTGAACGTCTGGTGGTAAACCAGGTCTGAATAGTTGAGAAGTTGCCCATTACCGGTTCAACTACCGGGAAGGGTACGCAAATATTGAGCATGCCGGAGCTTTCCGCCATTTTTACTTCGAAACAGACCAGAATAACCACTTCGTTAGGTGGGACGATCTGCATCAGCTGAGGATTGGCTTCTTTGGCTGTAACTTCAAAATCAATATGGAGAATCGGCTGCCATGCTTCCTGCAGAAATCTCAGGGTCTCATTGGTCATGTAGCCGATCAGCCGCCATTCAATCTCGCTCATTTCACGCTCGGGAAGATGTGCTTCGGTATTGCCGCCGCCGAGCAGTTTATCCAGAATAGGGTAGACAATAGAAGGGTTGATCTCCAGTACCATTTGTCCGTCCAGCGGTTCGCAGGAAAGAAGATTGAAGCAGGTTGGATTCGGCAGACTCATGATGAATTCCTGGTAGGTAAGCTGTTCTACCGAGGCCAACTTCACATCGACAATTGTTCGCAGATAACTGGAGAGACTGGCACCGAGTTTACGTGCGAGCACTTCATGAAGCATCTCCATGGAACGAATCTGGTCGGTACTTACACGTTCAGGTCGCTTGAAGTCATAGATCGCGATTTCTGGAGCGTTTTCATTGAAGCCGGCGTCGGGATTTGCATAATTACTTCCGCCACCGGAGTTAGTGTCTCCGGTAGAAAAACTCATGAGATCATCGCCAAAGTCGGATCCATTGTCATCGACAGACGCTAGAAGCGCATCCACCTCGTCTTGTGATAGTACATCAGGCATATTTATTCACTTTACTTTATAAATACTCTCAAAGGTCAGAGAACATACTCTCCATCCTCACCCTTGAGCAGCTCTTCACGTATAGCTTCCTCAATTGCTGCGGGATCGCCTCTTCTTAATTCATCGGCTTTAATCCGGTAAGCTTTAAGTTCGTCATACATCTTTTCCACTCTGTTCTCGGCTTCCGCAACCTTTTTATCCATATCATCAGCTCCTCTCTTTGCCGGCAGGCAGAGAAAGATAAACATTGATACGATAATGGCTACCAGTAGTAATGCTGCGGCACCGCCATCCCAGAACGGGTTGTATTCATCTTCATAATCAGTCATCATGAGTTCTTATCGGCAATTGGCGGCAGTGAACTTTAGTCAGAAAAGTTTGGGAAGAGAATTTGCTTAGTTCTTAATCTACAGCTGGTTAACCGTTATTATCAAAATAATCAGTGATAATAATTAATTTTTATCAGGTATTTAGTAATAATTCGAAATAATTTGCAGGGTTTCAGTTTTATGGGGAGAGAATTTTTTGACCGGAGAGCAGGGCTTTTAGGTTTATAACAGCATTTTAGATTATTGACATGGATGTTTGGGTTTGAATGCAGATTTTTCAGGCGGAGCTTGATTTCCGAAGCTCCGCCTGTCCGACAGTAATTAACGGTTTTAGTTGTGAAATTCCGAGTTTCACTGCTGGTTTTTGAATTTAAGACATTTTTCAGGGGTGTTCAGCTCTATGAGATTGGCTCCGCTCTGTCTTTCAGGTGAGCTGGCCAGAATCAGTACCAGATCGGTTTTGGTGACCAGTCCCAGATTTATCAGCTGTGACATTGACTGGGTTACCAGCAGGTCGGTATTCTGGCTGCGTTCGGTGTAGAACGGGATAATACCGTAACTTAGAGCGAGCTCTCGTACTACGCGTTTATCATGGGTTCTGGCGCATACCGGAACCTTGCTGCGGTAGGAGGCTACATACCGTGCCGAGTAACCGGTCACGGTATCGGTCAGTATGGCTTTTGCTCCCAGATCCAGAGCGCTATTTACAGCGGTTTTTGCCAGATAATTACTCACGCGGTGATCCTGCAGATTGCTTATGAACTCATGTTCATGCAGGTCTTTATTGCTTGCTTCAATGGTGCAGGCAATACTATACATCGCTTCGACCGCCTCCAGAGGATATTTGCCGTAAGCGGTTTCGCCGCTGAGCATCAGCGCGTCGGTACCGTCGAGAACGGCATTGGCGATATCACTGACCTCCGCCCGTGTTGGCCGGGGGTTGTCAATCATTGAATGTAGCATTTGAGTGGCGGTGATTACCGGGCGGGCGCGGATGATACAGCGGCTGATGATATCTTTCTGGATCAGCGGAACTTCGGAGGCCATGATTTCAATACCCAGGTCTCCCCGCGCAATCATGATACCGTATACACAATCGAGGATTTCATCAATATTGTCAACCCCTTCACGGTTTTCGATTTTTGCTATAATCTTAACCGGACTGTTGTAGGTGTCGAGTATGCTCTGTACGGCCATCACGTCATCGCGGTTTCTGACGAAGGAATGAGCAATAAAATCAATATTATGTTCGACTGCAAATTCAATATATTCACGGTCTTTAGGGGTAAGCGAAGGCAGAGAAAGATGTACGCCCGGGACATTGAGACTTTTGCGGTTGCCGATAATGCCGCCGTCTACGGCTTCACAGACTAGTTTATCCCGGTATTTTTCAATAACCCGCAATTTTGTGGCGCCATCATCAATGAGTATCTCTTTGCCGGTATCCAGTTCATCAATGAGATTGGGAAAACTGACAGAGAATCCTTCATCACAATCGGGGACACGGTTGAGGCTGATGGTTTCACCTTTCTGAAGAATAATATCTTCGGAAATACCTGTGGTCCGGATTTCCGGTCCTTTGGTGTCAAGGAGCAGGGCTATCTCGTCTGAGACGGCTCTGACGTTGTTAACAACTTTGAGCGTATCCTCAGGTGTCTGGTGAGCGGTATTGAGCCTTACTATATTCATCCCTGCATGATAGAGTGAAGTGATAAAATCTGGGTCACACCTGCGGTCTGAAATTGTTGCGATAATTTTTGTCTGTTTTCGCTGCATAAATTTGTAATGCCTTTCTTTGTTTCAAATGATGATACTATGATTCGTATATATGGTTTCGTAACATGACAAAACCCTACTGCAAGCAGTGGGGTCGGCAGATACATTTGTAGATTAAATTACGCTTTAAAATAATAGTTGCTCAATTTAGCGGGCAGAGATTATACAATAAATATTTACAAGAAGCAAATAAATCATATGTTTATAAGTGTCCGGGGTGGAGTTGAAGACAGGATCTTTAGCTGCAGCTTCCCTGAACCAGAATATTTAAGAGCATTTCAGAGGCACACTTGGATACCCCGTAGCGCCGGCTGACCGGAGCTTTATCGATTATGCAGTTGTTAACCAGTTCTTCGAGTGCGTCATGTCGAATATGATTTTTGATGATTTCCAGTACATCGTAACCATCAATTTCCAGCATCCGCGCATGTAACAGCACTGCCTGCGGATTGAACAGATTTATGGCAATAGCGATTGCTTTGGCGATGTTTTTACAGATATCATCGACTACACGGATAATTGTGGGATTTGACTCATTGATATATCTGATTATATCTTCAAAGACAAGTTTTGCATTCATTTCTCGGCTGGCTTCATTGATAAGAGCGGTATCTGAGGCCAGAACTTCGAAGCAGCCGCGCTTTCCGCAGGCGCAGAGCGGACCGTCGTCAACTATTGATACATGGCCGAGCTCACCAGCAAAACCATTACTTCCGTTGATGAGAGAATTGCTGCTGAGAATCCCCAGACCGAAACCTTCACTCAAATCAATAGCTACCAGATCGCTGAGCTGGCTGAAACGGGGATCGGTACATTGCGCCAGGCACAGTGCCCGTTCCTCCTGAATGGTTTTGGGATAGAATTTGGTGTCCTGACAGATATCAAGCACCGGTTTTTTGCCATTCAGATATTTTAAATTGGGAGACAGCTCTACATAATGATCATCTTCTCTAATCATTCCAGGGACACTAAGTCCTAAAGCAATGGTGGCATTTTTTGAGAAATTTTTTGAGACTTTGCCGGTGCCTTCGCGTATACGGCTAATAAGTTCGGTGTAGTTTCCAGGGGTCTTGAATTCCTGATCATCATTGAAAATCGTCTTGCCATCAGGTGAACAGGCAGCTATTCTGGTCGTTGAAATTCCGATGAGTACGATGATTATACCGATCTGCTTATGGTTGAGCCGGTAATGCTTACTGGGACGACCTTTACCGGCCGCCTCTTCGCTTGCAATTTCGGTTATGATTCCGTCTTTGGTGAGACTGCTCATAAGCTTGGCCATGGTTGTGGCGCTGAGTCCGAGAATACTGGTGATCTCCGCTCTGGAAAGGCTGTCATGACTCCATAACGCCTGAAGAACTTCAGAGATGTTAACCTTGCGGACTGTGGCAGGGGTTGCGGATTTGGTTGTGCGACGTTTAATCATTGGATGGCCCTGGTCATTCGTTTTTATCTACTGTTTATTCCGGCAGATAATGTTTTATACAGTTTTGTTTGAAATTATCATTATTAATATGTGAATAATTGTTACAGTCAATTAAATTTTCAAAAATTCGGGAATTATATTGCCAGAAAAATAATTGTGTAATAAACTACAGCTAAAAATTATAACCGTTTTTTATATGCTCCATAAATCTTATAAATTATTGGAAAATGATCATTTTTAGCCTTATTTACCGCTGTTTTTGAAATTCATTACGGTTCTGTTCTTCTGTGTTTGTGGCAAAGTCGGCAAATTATCGATTAATAATATTATTTATACTTTATAATATATAACCAAGGTTTAAAAAATGCAAGTATTTTTTAAATAAAGTTTAAATAATACTTGCATAAGCTGGATTAAGTGGTATTGTAGAAGTGTAAATAATAATGCGGTAGTATTTTCATTGAATACTAATTTACAGTTAATGTTCCCGCCATTTTAATTGATAAACTGAATAGTTGCTACAGCCGCTGCAGAAATTTTTCTGTCCGCCGCTGTTTTGATTCGTTATTTGTTAGGTTGTGGTTTGTAGGGCTTTGCCCATGGGTTATTTATTTTGTTTTTAAGGAGACATCATGTTGAAGATTCGTATTTCTGCTATTCTTATTGCTTTAGTAATGCTTATTACAGTATCTGCTTCTGCAAAAGAGAAGGTGTTTGTAATGGTTCCTAAAGGGGTTCACCCTTATTATGAACCATGCTATGCAGGTTTTGAAGCTGCCGGCAAAAAATTGGGTATAAAGACTGAATACGTGGCGCCACAGGATTTCCAGCTGCCGTTGCAGGTAAAGGTTATTGAGAACCTTATCGTGCGTAAAGTAGATGGTATCGCAATCTCTGCTCTTGATAACGAGGGTCTGGTAAATGTAATCAAGCAGGCAATGGATGCTGGTATCAAGGTCGTATGTTTCGATGCAGACGCGCCATCAAGCGAGCGTCTGAGCTATATCGGTACTGTAAATAAGACTGCTGGTGAGGTCGGAGCCGAACAGATGGTCAAGTATGCAGGTGATAAAGGTCAGATCGCTGTGCTTCAGGGTGGTCTGGGTGCAAGTAACTTGAATGCACGTTTTGACGGTTTCAAATCAAAGCTGGCTGAAATTGCTCCTGATCTTAAAATTGTAACCAGAGAAGATAATGAAGGTAAATTTGAACTGGCTACCAATAAGAGTGAAGCAATTATGGGTGCATACCCTGAGTTGAATGGTATTTTCAGTGTATCAGCTGAAGGTGCTCCAGGTGCTGCTATTGCTGTTGAGGATGCCGGAAAAGAAGGTAAGATTATTCTTGGCGGATTTGATGACCTCCCTGATACTATCGAAGCTATTAAAGCCGGTACTGTTCAGTTCTGTCTTGCTCAGATGACTTATAAAATGGGCTGGCTCTCAGTAACTGAACTGCTTAAAGCTTGTGATGGAAAAGAAATCCCAGCAACAATTGATACAGGTATGATGGTTATTACCAAAGATAATGCAGATTCATATATGAAGCAGATGCAGGAAGAGACTCAGAAGCTCCAGTAAGTTTCAAATTAATACGGATTTAAGCAGTATATTAGTTATAGTATGATTTAGGAGCTATATTTAGCCCTTATGGTCTGGTGCTAAATATAGCTCTTTTTTGTCAGAAACCGGTGGTGGTGTGCGCCTGAAATATCCGTCTCAGGATATAATAATAAAAGTTGAAAATTAATAAATTAATAATTTATTTATACATAAATAAATAGTGTGCTTAGGGATTTGCCTTCTGAATGTGAGTAGGAAGGTTATGTGAAAGGTTGCTGATATGGTGGAAAAAACTGATTTGAAGGGTGATGGATTGCTTAGCCGTATGGTAAAGGCTCCGGAATTTGGTATCTTTATTGCGCTGGTAGGTATAATAATTATTATTACTGCTGTAGCGCCATCATTCTTTACATTCGACAATTTCTTTATTGTTTCACGGCAGATTGCCTTCACGGCAATTGTTGCGCTTGGGGTTATCTTTGTTATTATTACCAGTGGTATTGACCTGTCAATAGGTTCGATGATGGGGTTTGCCGGTATTGTTGGCGGTCTGTGTCTGGCCTCGGGGATGTCGCCGGTTCTGGCTTTCTTTCTCGGTCTGCTCTCCGGTGCGTTATGTGGACTGATAAATGGTGTGATTGTCGCTTATCTGAATGTTACGCCATTTATTGTTACTCTCGGTATGATGAGTATGGCTGGCGGTGGAATTTATATTCTTACCAATGGTAATTCTGTACGTGCTATTCCAAAATCCTATATTAAGTTTTTCAGTCAGAATGTAATTGACGTAAATCTTGGATTTATGGATCTTGGCAGATTGCGTATTTCAATAGTGGTTGCGATCTGTCTGCTTATTGCGGTAGTAGTTCATTTTATTCTGAAGTATTCAGTCTTCGGCAGAAGAATCTATGCTCTTGGTGGTAATGAGGAAGCAACAAGACTCTCCGGCATCAATGTCAATACTGTAAAGCTGCTCTGCTATGTGCTCTCATGTACTCTGGCAAGTGTTTCCGGTATGCTTTATATCGCCAGATTCCGTTCTGCTCAGCCAACTACCGGTCTGGGTGCTGAAATGGATGCTATCGCCGCCTGTGTTATTGGTGGAACCTCGCTCTTGGGTGGTAGTGGTTCGGTCCTTGGAGTATTGATCGGTGCAAGTATTATGGGTGTAATCAAGAATGGACTGGTTCTGATGCAGGTCTCTTCTTACTGGCAGAAGTCTGTTATCGGTCTGATCATTGTACTGGCGGCAATTGTGGATGTTATACGTAACAGAAAGAGAGGCTAGCATGGCAGAGACTCTTTTAGAACTGAAGGATATAACCAAAGAGTTTCCAGGTGTTAAAGCTCTTGATAATGTGTCTCTTGATGTCAGACCCGGTGAAGTTGTGGGTATTATCGGCGAGAATGGTGCTGGTAAATCTACTCTTATGAAAGTTCTGACCGGGGTATATAAGCCAACTGCGGGTACTATTCTGTATAAAGGTGAGCCGGTCTCATTCGAGAATACATCTCAGGCTTATGCTATGGGAATCAATATCGTCTTTCAGGAGTTTAACCTTTGCGGTAACCTGACGGTTATGGAGAATCTGTTTCTCGGTAATGAGATAACCAGCGCTGGTATTGTTGATTATCGCGAGATGGAGCGTCGGGCTAAAAGTATGTTTGAAAAGCTGGGCTTCAATATTAATCCGCATGCAATTGTAAATAATCTGGGTGCGGCTCAGCAGCAGATGATTGAAATTGCCAAAGCTTTGTCACATGAGACCAAAGTACTGATCCTTGATGAGCCTACCGCTGTATTGACAGATAAAGAAATTGATAAACTGCTGAGTTTTGTTGACAGGCTGCGTAGTGAAGGGATGTCTATTCTCTTTATAACTCATAAGCTAAATGAGATTAAGGCTATTTCTGACAGGGTGTTCTGTTTGCGTGACGGGCAGAATTCCGGTAAGGCGGATACCAAGGATATTGATGAAGATGATATGGTATCCATGATGGTAGGAAGAAATGCTGAGGATATCTATGGTAAGAAGATTTACCGTAAAATACCCGATGACGTGGTTCTGGAGGTAAAAGATTTTTCCGGGCCTCCGTTTGTCAAGGATATTAATTTCAAGCTGAATCGGGGTGAGATTCTCGGTGTGGCCGGTCTGATTGCGTCCGGGCGTACGGAACTGGCAATGCTGATAAGCGGAGCGGTACAGAAAACTGCCGGTGAGATGTTTATTGAAGGCAAAAAGGTCGTAATAAAGAGCCCTGCGGATGCGGTAAAAAATCGTATTGCCTATGTATCTGAAGACCGGAAAAAACTGGGCTTGATCCTGCCGATGACGGTGCGAGAAAACACTACCATGGCTATACATGACAGGGTAAGTTCGAGGCGTTTTATAAGCCGTAAGCGTGAGAACGAGATCAGTGACCGTTATATACAGCGCTTCAGTACCAAGGTATATTCACGGGAGCAGGTTATTGGAACTCTTAGTGGTGGTAATCAGCAGAAGGTATGTCTGGGTAAATGGCTCGCAATTGATCCTAAAATTCTGATTCTTGATGAGCCTACCCGCGGTATTGACGTCGGTGCCAAGGCTGAGATACATCGTATTATTGAGGAATTAGCAGAGACAGAAGGCATGTCTATTATTGTTATTTCTTCAGAGCTTCCTGAAATTCTCCGTCTCTCTGACCGGGTGCTGGTAATGCATGAAGGCAGAATCACTGCTGATATCCCGGGAGAAGAAGCCAATGAAGAGGTTATCATGAAAGCCGCGTTATCATAGTATTTTACTAGTGTTTTTAGCGTAATTTAGGCAGGAACGTCAGTGATGTTCCTGCCTTTTTTCATGCAGAATCAGATAGGACATAAATGATAGCTCTTGGAAATTTGTTTTTGTATGGTATAAAACGGCATATCTTAAATAGTGATGTTAATAAAATATTTTCGTCTTGGTATATGGGCGTTTAATTATCTGAGAAGTTTATGTTGTCATTTTACGCTACAGTTTTCTCGTATTTCCCGTTTTGTGATTGTGTCTGTTTATAGAAATATAATTTATTTAGCGCAAATACTGAATTTAGATTTTTTATAGTTGTAAAAAAATTGCTATCAATAATAATAAATAGTTACCCAAAGTTTTAAGGAATGTTTGTATGAATTGTTGTTATCTGGTATGAAATGTACCAGTTATAGTTTGTGTTGTGGGTTTTGTTTGATTATGGTGAGTGAGGTATATGTCATGATAAAGGGTAAAAAGCTAAAATTTCGGGCAAAGATGCTGCTATGCCTTATTTCGGCGGTGGTGATAATTTCAGGAGGAGTTCAGTATTTTATTAACTCTGAAGTATCCGATGAAATTCTTAAAATTTCGATTAGTGAGCTAAGTGCCAAGATAACCGGGATAAAGAATAATATTGAGTCGCAGCTGAAGATGGACATGCTTGTGGTCAATGTCCTCGCGGCCAATCCTGATGTTGTTTCCGCGGTCAGTGAAGGCAAGAAGGATGCGGTCGCGGACTGTAATAATATGCTGGTTAATATTGTAAAAGATAATAAAAAATTTGAAGTGATTATCGCCGTAGATAAGCAGGGTGTAATTATCGCTTCGAATATGCCGAATACCATAGGACTTAATATCAGTGATCGTGAGTATTTCAAGGAGTCGGTGCAGGGGAAGCAGCTGCTCTCTGAAGTAATTAAGAATAGAGCGAGCGGGAATGTTATTTTCGGGGTATCCGGACCTATCCGCAAGGGTGAGGACATTATCGGGGTTGTGTATATCGGTAACAGAATGGATTATCTGTATAATGAACTTATCGCTCCGGTTAAAGCAGGTGAAACGGGATATGCTTTTGTCAGTAATAAAAAGGGTCTGATAATCGCTCATCCTGATAACAGCCTGATAATGAATCAGGAGTTTACAGATTCCTCTGAGGTTGTTAAGTCAATTATTAAAAACGGACCCGGGCAGTTACGCTACTGGTGGGACGCGATTGATTCGTATAAGATCACCGAAATCCTTGAGGTTGGAGGCAGGTGGTATCTCTGTCTTACGGTACCTGAAAAGGAATTGCTGGTCTCTGTCCGCTATATCAACTGGTTGTCCGTAGTCGGGGCAGTTATTCTTATTATTGGTATCAGTATCGTAGTATCTTTCCTGATAGGAGCGGTTTCAAAGGTGCTTCGGCGTTTGAATAATCTTATCCTCAATCTTTCTCAGGGCAGGGTAGACAGTGTCAAGGATAATAAGGATGAACTTGCCGGGGCTCTGAAGCGTGGTGATGAATTTTCTGAAATTGCGGTTGCGGTTATGCAGATACAGAGTTATTTCCTCGATATGTCGAAGATCGCCGGCAGTCTTGCCCGTAAAGATCTGGCTATTACTGTGAAACCACGGGGAGAGGATGATGTGCTCGGCAATTCTATGCAGGAGATGATAGCCAATTTCAATAAGGCTTTACTCCAGGTAAAACAGTCAGTAACCAGAGTTAATACCGGTTCTGAGGAGATAAATTCTGCAAGTCAGAGTCTATCGTCTGGCGCCACTGAGCAGGCGGCTGCTATTGAAGAGATTACGGCTTCGGTTATGAAAATGGATGAGCAGACCAAGGTGAATGCTGACAATGCCCAGATTGCCAATAATTACACGGTAAATGCCAATAATGCGGCTATTGATGGTCAGAAGAATATGCAGGAATTGAGCGGGGCGATGGTCGTGATGTCTCAGCGGGCTTCCGAAGTTCAGAAAATCATCAAAACCATCGATGATATTGCTTTCCAGACCAATCTGCTGGCTTTAAATGCTGCTGTGGAGGCTGCAAGAGCGGGTCAACATGGTAAAGGCTTTGCGGTTGTTGCTGAAGAGGTGCGTAATCTGGCGGCCCGCAGTGCCAAGGCTGCAGGGGAGACTGCGGTATTGATTGAGAATGTAGTAAAAGAAATTAGTAATGGTAACAAGGTTACTGAGGTTACTGCAGATTCGCTCAATAATATTGCTGAAGGGATAAGTAAGACTACCGATATTATCGCTGAAATTACGGCTTCTGCAGCTGAACAGTCAGAAGGGATGAAGCAGATATCCAACGGGTTGAAGCAGATTGAACAGGTTACACAGTCAAATACTGCCAGTTCTGAGCAGACGGCGAGTGCCAGTGAACAGATGTCTGAGCTGTCACGTGAACTGAATGAGCTTGTCGGTGAGTTTAATCTTGAAGATAATGGTAATAGTGTTCGAAGGTTGAAACGTCCGGTCGCAAGTAACCGGAAAAGCCAGCCCGTTCGCAGCAAGAAGAATAAAATCGCTTCTCCTGATGCTCAGAAAGCGGATGTGGTCAAACCCAGTGATGTTATAAAACTTGATGATTCGGAGTTTGGAAAGTTTTAATATTGAAATAAATTATTAATACAGGTATTATTGTGATCAGGTACAATGAGTGCCTGATCACAATTTTTTTATTGGCATGGCAATGGAGATGTTATAATAATGAATATGATGGTTGCTATGGGACTTGTCAAGGTTCTCAAGGGTAACGCGGATTTATATGCAAAGGTGGAAAAAGTCTTTGCGAGTGGTGAAATTTCTGAGGATGTGGGACGTGAACTGGTAGCGGCAGCAGCAGATTCTGGTATTCAGCTGGATCTCGAAACCTTGCTGGATGAGCTCGATGATCTGTTGCGTAACGGTTTGAACGGAATAAGTGTTCATGATATGGGTGGACTGGCCGGAATTATGCAGATGGCAGATAATTTTATGTAAAAATGTCCGGTCTTGTAATTATTAAGGAGGTGCTTATTTATTCTTTATAAGCATCTCTTTTTTATGCCTATTCAATATCGCCGCATAATAACGGTTTCTCCTATCTCTTTGAAGCCGATGCGGCGGTAGAGCTTGAGAGCTGGATTATTGTCTTGATAGACATGAAGCTCGATCTCTTCCACGCCTTCCTCTGCGAGCGTATTGCATAGAATCTTCAGATTGGCGGTAGCGTAACCCATGCCCTGATATTCCGGTGGGGTATAGACACCGAAGAGTGAATAGCGTTCTCTTCCCTGATAATCACTGATACCGTTCATGCGGGAATAAATGCAGCGGCTTAGAATTCTGCCATATTTATCCAGGAGTTCATGATCAAAGAGCTCCCATTCCCGGAATGCATGATCAAGCCAGGTAGAATAGCCTTTTCTGCTCCCTACATAGATATATTGAGGTAGAAGACTGAAAGGTTTGTCAGATATAAGGTCTTTTATCATGGTGTATGATCTGCGCCCCGGATAAAAGTAATAATTACTCAACAGCCATTTAGCACCGTGGTTATTCTCATTTATTCCGGCTCTTTCCGAGCCGTCAATCAGTGTGGCATAGAATGAAGAATATGGCCAGGCCCCGGCAGCGTCGATGAATTTAATATTCTGCATTTCAAGGTCCTGAATTGCTCTGCTGAGGAGTTTATCACCAACTCCCTGTAAGCGGTATTCAGGTAGAACACATAAGGCGCAGATTACTCCTGCCCGGTCATATCCTGGTTCATGAACCAGATCATAATGCACAAATCCCTGCGGGGTGTCTCCGTACATGGCAATTAGAACGCGCTCAGGAACAAAACGCTGTGAGGAATTGTAGTGATTTCTCAGCTGTTCAGGGGTTATCGGGAAGAAGCCGTATTCCTCAGTCATGGATTTATTCCAGATATCGGTGATTACTGGTACCAGCGAATCTTTATATGGTTTAAAGGTTATGGACATATAGCGTTACCTTTTTTTCTGGTTTCCGGCTGTTTTAGAAAATTAATATAGTTTTTATTAATAAATAATACCGGTTTCAGGATATCATGAATGTATAATTAAATAATACTGAAATAATGATTATAATTATATATTCGGGAATAGTATTGGATTTAGCCACAACAGTATTATTCAAGATTAACTGTACTATCTTTTCAGTGTCAGATGTTATGCTGTTATCTGTTATTACAGAACGGCAAAACCGGATAGTGATAAAATATTTCAGGCAATTTAGACAAATCGTCAAAAGCTGTTATTACAAATATGTCGTCACTTAATCTTGAAATAATGATTAATTAATATATTATATAAGTATTAGGATGTTATAGCAATTTTTTTATAGTAATAAGTATTATGGGAATAGATATGACAAAATCACTGATTCTTGCACTGGAATCATCCTGTGACGAAACAGCCGGAGCATTGCTGAAAGATGGTAAAGAGGTTGTCGGGCAGTTTGTCGCCAGTCAGATAGATTTGCACAGGCAGTTTGGCGGGGTAGTGCCGGAGGTGGCATGCAGAGCACATATGGAGTGTATTCTTCCCGGGGTTCAGAAGTTACTTTCCGATGCTCAGGTGATGCCGGAAGAGATCTCGGCTATTGCCGTTACCAACAGGCCAGGAATGGTAGGAGCGCTGCTTATAGGGGTAACTGCCGCGAAAAGCCTCGCGTATGCCTGGAAAAAACCATTGATAGGTGTCAATCATATTCAGGGGCATATTGCAGCAGCGAAATTTGCTGAACCTGAACTCAGTTATCCTTTTGTGGCCTTGGTCGTATCCGGTGGACACACAAATGTTTATTATATTCCTGAATGCGGAGTTTATAAGCAGATAAGCTCGACTCTTGATGATGCGGCCGGAGAAGCTTTTGATAAAGCTGCAAAACTGCTGGATCTCGGTTTCCCTGGCGGTCCGGTTATTGATAAGGCGGCGCGCGGCGGCAATAAAGATGCTTATCCCTGGCGGGATGCGTGTCTGCCCAGAAATAATCCTTATGACTTCTCTTTTTCCGGTCTTAAAACCGCGGTATTGTATGAAGCCAGAGGGCAGCGGGCGGGCAGGAAAGGGCCACTGCTGTTAACAGAGGAGCAGGTGAAGGATGCGGCTGCGAGTTTTCAGAATTCTGTAGTACGGGCGCTGGTTAAAAGAACTTTAAAGGTCGCACAGGAAAAAGGTGTAAAATGGATCGCTGTCGGTGGCGGGGTATCGGCAAACTCCTCATTGCGTTCTGAGATGACTGCGGCGGCGGAGAAGATTGGCTGTCGTGTGGCAGTACCGCCAATGAATCTCTGTACTGATAATGCGGTGATGATTGCAGTACGCGCAGAAGAATTATATCGGGCGGGTGAGTTCGCAGACATGGAACTTGATGCTGTGGCCCGGGTAAAGGTTGAGGGTTAATAATGGATGTGGATGAGGCTCCTTTTGATTTTGAGGCGATGCGCGAGTATATGTTGCAGCAGGATATTATTCCTCGCGGCATTAACTCAGATGCGGTGCTCGAGGCTCTGGGATCTGTTTCAAGGGAGTTTTTTGTCAAGCCTGTAGACTGGGATGAAGCTTATGCTGATACGCCGTTACAGATTGATTGCGGGCAGACAATTTCACAACCTTATATTGTGGCACTGATGAGTCAGTTGCTCGAGCTTGAATCAGGTATGAGCGTGCTTGAAATAGGGACTGGCAGTGGTTACCAGGCTGCGGTTCTCAGTGCTATGGGGGCAAAGGTTTATTCGGTAGAGCGTCATGAATTGTTGTCACGAGCCGCTCGGGATGCGTTAAAAAAAGCGGGTTTATTGCGAAATGTTACTATGAAGATAGCTGATGGCAGTATCGGCTGGCAGGAGAAGGCTCCGTTTGACCGGATTATTTTGACCTGTTGTGCGCCTGAGATTCCAAAGCAGCTTTTAGAGCAGCTCTCCGCTGATAACGGGGTGCTGGTATCTCCAGTGGCACGGGATGGAGGGCAGGTTCTTGAGAAAATTGTAAAGACTGTGTCTGGAATTTCAGTTGCAGATCAAGCTTCGGTGGTATTTGTACCTTTGAAAGGTGAGTTTGGATATGACTGATTACTGCTGAAGCAGCCCTGACTCTTCTATAAGTTTTATCGTTTCACATATTTCGTTGCAGAACATATCAATCTCATTTTCAAGATCGGTTTTTCCGGCTTTAAATTTCAGATCAAGATCTACGGCTATCTCTTTTAATCTTGGTGCGCCGATGTTTCCTGAGATACTTTTAAAGGTATGTGCGATACGGTGCGCATCCTCTATTCTGCCGCTCTGAAAGTATTTTTTAATTTCTTCTGCACTCGATGCGTAGTCGTTAATGAACATGGTCAGGACATCATAATACAGTTCTTTATCGTTGTCCAGCAGTTCAATTGCCGCTTCAGAATCTAGAATGCGTTCGCTCTCGATATTGACTGTATTAGCGGTTAGTTTAGTTTGCTCTTCAGTAGCAATCCCCCATTCTGCAGGTTTGCCGCCGGTGTTGTCCTTGGTGCTGAAGACTGCAGCGCCGCCATTCAGATGTGTTTCCAGGACATTATAGAGAATTTTGGGTTCGATCGGTTTGGTAACGTAATCGTTCATTCCGGCCTGAAGGCTTTTTTCCTTATCTCCTGAAATGGCGTGTGCTGTCATAGCGATAATAGGGGTTGTGTTGTCAAAGCGTCTTATCGCCTGAGTGGCGCTTATTCCGTCCATTATCGGCATCTGTACATCCATAAGTATTGCATCATACTTATCACTGCGGCACATTCCGACACCTTCAAGTCCGTTATAGGCAACTGCTGTGGTAGTGCGCGTCTTTTTAAGCAGCGCGAGCGCTATCTCCTGATTTAAATTATTATCTTCAACAATCAGAATTTTTTTACCGGAAAAATCCGGGGTCGTATTATGCTTGTGCACTGAATGTGACAGATTGTCGGTTTCAGTGTGAACACATTTAATTATAGTGTTGAGCAGATCATGAGGCAGTATCGGTTTATGAATGATTCCGTGAACCCCCGCTTCCTTCATGTCTTCCAGCGCCAGTTCGGAGGAATGCGATAATGTCATTATTATTTTCGGTTCAGGTGAATATTTGCGTCCGAGTATAGCCTTGGCTGTTTCGAGTCCGTTAACCCCTGGCATATCCCAGTTCAACAGAATTATATCAAAATAATTCCCTACTTCATAATTCTTATCGAGTGCTATCAGAGCATTACTGCCGTTGGTGGCACTCTGACAGATCATGTCAAATGCAGAAATCTGCCGGGAAATTATCTCAATGAATTTGGTATTATCATCAATAATAAGAACTTTTAGCCGTTTAATATCATCAGGGATAGAGTATGAACGGTTCATTTCTTCTTCGGCTATTTTGAAGTCAAGCTCAAAGGAGAAGGCGCTGCCCACACCGATTGTGCTTTCAACCTTTATGTCACCGCCCATAAGGTTCAGGAGTTGCTTTGAGATTGCCAGACCCAGTCCGGTTCCCCCATGTTTACGGGTTATGGAGGCATCTGCCTGATTGAAGGATTTGAAGATATTCTCCTGCTGCTCTGCGGTCATACCGATTCCGCTATCGCTGACAGTGAACTTGAGTTTCACGATTTCAGAAGTATGGGAGAGTGTCTCTACTTTTAGAATAACCTCACCTTTATTGGTGAATTTTATGGCATTACTGAGCAGATTGGTAATAACCTGATTTACTCGTAGCGGATCTCCATAAATTGTCTTTGGAATAGAGGTGTCAATATCGAGTATCAGTTCGAATCTGGTGTTTTCCATTGCCAGACTCACGTTACTTATGACGTTCTCTGCAATCTCTTTGACATTGAAGGGAATACTCTCGATGGAGAGCTTTCCTGCTTCGACCTTTGAAAAATCGAGAATATCATTTATCAGTCCGAGAAGAGATTTTGATGCTTTTGATGCTTTACTGAGATAGTTATACTGGTCGGTGCTGAGCTGGGTGTCAAGGGCCAGATCAATCATACCGATAATAATGTTCAGCGGTGTGCGTATTTCATGTGACATGTTGGCAAGGAAATCACTTTTTGATTTATTTGCCGCTTCTGCCTGGTCCATAGTTTCAACGAGTTTGAGTTCAAACTCCTTGGTTTTGGTTATATCCTGAATGATACCGAGAATACGTGTAAGCTTATATGAGGTGTCCATTATATAACGGAGTTTGCGGCGGACATATTTTATCCTGCCGTCAGGCATCAGCAGTCTGAATTCATCATTATAGCTTAGAGAATCTGGGATTGATTTTCCGGAGAAAATGGCTTCGGATATTGCTCTGTCTTCGGGATGAATGGCCTTGAGTGTGTCTTTGAGTGTATTGGTGCTGTCAGTGTCAATCTCGAAAATACGGTAATATTCATCTGATCCCTGAATCGTGTTTTTACTGGAGTCCCAGGAAAAGTGCGAGACATGAGCAAGACGCTGGGACTCAGCGAGGTCTTCCTGAATGCGTATTCTCTCCCTGATATCGAAGGCGGAAGCGGTGATATGAGCTATGGAGCTGATATATTCGCCTTCTTCAGGATACCACTCCCGCGGTTGGTCCTGCATCTCACAGGCAATCATGCCTTTGAATTCACGGTTTACTATAAGTGGAGCCCAGATATAGGCACGGATTTTATAGGGACTGAATATGGAAGAGGAGTATTCGCTGGTATTGTCGTCTATACTGGTGTCGTTGGAAAGCATGTAATTGGCATCATTCTTTTCATTAGCTAAAAGGCTTAATGAAGAGGAAAATTTAATCTGGCGGGTTATGGCGGAGCGATCTTGGTTCTTCAGTGGTTCATATCCGGTGAGATAATCGGTAGCGCTGTCATAAAGCCAGAAGCAGACGTTGTCAATCTTTAAAGTGTTCTTGATGCTGTTTGCTATCTCCATGAAACCGTCATTAAGATTTCCAGAATAAATCTCCTTATTCAGTGTCAGGCGGTGTATACTCAAATTTTGCCGGGAGATACGGATGTCTTTATTATTGCGGTCGGTTATGTCGCGGTAGAGTCCGATGAGTTTTTTGCGGCCTGTAAGATCGTCTAGAATACAGTATGTATCCACCTCCATCCAGCGCAGTTCATTGTCAGAACGCAGGAACTGTATTTTGACATGCTTAATTGCATTGTCTTCTATCATCTCTGACATGATATTACAGATGTCTTCAATATTCTCCGGGGGAATAAAGCTTTTACAGAAATCTTCAAAACTCAGGGGATCAAGTAGTCCTTCTGCATTCTCCTGCATTCCGATAATATTGAGGGAATTTTCATCGAAATAAAATATGCCATCGGTAACGTCATACTCGAATATTCCGAAGTTCATCGTTTCCAGAGCGAGTGTAAGTTTATTTGATTTGATTTTAAGCTGCTTCTGCTGTCTGGTAACTGAAGTGGCTAGGGTATGGCTTTTTATTCCTTCATTGCTGATCTGAAATGCCAGATTAAGCAGTAACTTAATCAGATTGTCAATCTTGTCTTTGGGAATAACCGGGAGTCGGTGCAGACAGGTGGTAAGCAGATCTATATCAATATTGCGGTTACGTGCTATATTAGCGATTTCTTCAGCTGAAATAGGACTGGAGAGAAACCCGCGGGCACCTACAAAGCCGATAATTTCATCATTGATTATTATCGGCGCGGTTATAGTGTTGGAACCGCACCAGCAGGTGCTTTGCAGCAGGCTGCGGGTAGCTTTGACCTTTTTTATATTATTCTTTTCAAAAAATATGCAGTCTTCGGCATAGTCTTTTTGAGTTCGGTGATTCAGTATACAGTTATATTCGTGGGAATCAGGGATTATTCTATTACCCTGATTATCATAGATATAGGTAGATATGCCGAACATTTTAGAGAATTCCGTAATGGTCTGGCAGCACTTTGGGATGTCTATGATCTCTGCAATGTTAATTGTCATATTATACCTGTATTAATTATATAACCTTTATGTTTAATAAGAGGTTATAAAAGTTATTTAATGAATTGGCATTAGAATCAATATTATCATGAGGAAAAATTCTGTCAAGTATATTCAGTCTATACGGCGTAATAAAATTTAATTCCGGTAATAATAGTTGCGAAAGGTGGAGAGAAACTATTAAATCGGATGGAAATTCGAGTATGATTATAGTATCCATTATGGCATTAGAGAGAAATGCCGGTTCGGGTTTGAGAGAGAGAAAGTAGGTGAGAGATGAAGAAGGAAAAGAAGCGGGTACATATGATTGCCTGCGGGGTGCTTAGTGTCGATATCGAAGCGATTCGGGACGAGCTGGGTATTGATATGTCGGTGGAGTATCTGCCGGGGGGGCTGCATGAGACACCGCTCAAGCTCAAGGAGCGTCTGCAGGAGAGAATAGATGCCGCCAGTAAAGATGAGGTGGCGGATATGATCGCTCTGGGGTACGGGATCTGCGGTAAGGGGAGTATCGGGATAAAAGCGCGGAATATTCCGTTGGCAATTGCCAAAGTGCATGACTGCATAGCGCTGTTTCTCGGCTCCGACAAGGAGTACCGCCGGCAGTTCGCCGCTTGTCCGGGGACATACTATATTTCAGCGGGGTGGGTAAATGAGAAGGTGACACCGCAGGATCTCTGTAAGACCTGCCAGCTGTCGCCTGAGGAGCGGGTGGACTTTTCGACACTGATCGATATTTACGGGCAGGAGAACGCCGAGGATATCAAGGATTTCTACAGCAGCTGGCAGCGGAATTACAGCAGAGCCGCTTTTATTGATACCGGGGTAAGCCGGAAGAATGAACGGTATGTAAAGATTGCCACCCGCATGGCTGAGGATTTCGGCTGGAGATATGAGCGAATTGAAGGTACGCATCATCTGCTAAAATCTCTGCTCTGTACGCGCAGTACTACCGATGAGATTCTCATAGTGCCGGTAAATTATATGACGGTCTGGGATGCGGTGAATAATACTCTCGGGGTCTCAACGGTCTGGGGCAGCGGGATAGATATTGAAAAGACCGCGGTGTACTATGACGGCGGGGCGGAGATCACGGAAGAGGATTATTTTGAGCGTCTCAGTCTGCAGCCTGCGGGAGCGAAACTCGGGCTGGGTATTGACGCCGGCGGGACCTTTACCGACGTGGTGCTCTATGATTTTCTGGAGGAGAAGGTACTTAAAAAGGCGAAAGCTCCGACTACCAAATGGGACTTTACCATCGGTATAAATGAGGCTATTTCCCGGCTGGAGCTTGAGAAGCCGGAAGCGATAGAGCTGGTGACGCTTTCGACTACTCTGGCGACGAATTCGATCGTTGAGGGGAAGGGTCAGAAGGTGGGACTGCTGATAATGCCGCCATACGGGATCTATCAGGAAGGTGATATTGATTTTGAGCCGGTAGCGGTGATACCGGGAAGACTGGATATCAATGGCCGGGAGGTGGAACCGGTAGATGCGGAGCAGGTGCGGGAAATAGCCGGGAAAATGCTCTTCCAGAATGGGGTTGAGGCGTTTGCCGTGACCGGATTTGCCAGTATAAACAATAACGAGCATGAGCTGGAGGTCAAGCGGATACTCAAGGAGGCGTTCGACTGCAGTGTCACCTGCGGGCATGAGATTTCGGCGAAACTTAATTACCGGGTGCGTTCGGTTACTTCGGCGTTGAACGCGAGTATCATACCCTGTCTGGAGAAACTGCTGGGTGAGCTGCAGGAGTCACTGGCGGCGCAGAAGATAAGTGCCAGGCAGATGGTGGTACGGAGTGACGGCTCGCTGATGAGTGTCAATGTGGCGCTGCAGCGTCCGATTGAGACTATTCTTTCCGGACCGGCGGCGAGTGCCCGCGGGGCAGGATTTCTGGCCGGTGTGGCTGACGGGCTGGTAATTGATATCGGTGGAACGACTACCGATACGGCGCTGCTGCGAGACGGGCGGGTGCAGAGTAATATTGACGGGGCGTCTGTTGGCGGCTACCGGACACATATTACGACACTCGATCTGCGGGCGGCGGGGCTGGGCGGTGACAGTAATATTCACCGGGTGCGTTCAGGAATCGCGATCGGACCGCAGCGGGTGCTGCCGGTGTCACGGGCGGTGCTGGAGGATGCCGGGGTGCGGAAATGTATCGCGTGGGCGGCGGCGCATAAGGACCGGTTTGTCAGCGAGAGCTTCGGGCTGGAGATACTGCTGTGCAGCGGTAAGGAACTGGAAACTGGCGGCAGCTGGAGTGAGCGGGAGCGGGAGATAGTAAAGATACTCGCTACCGGTGCCAGATGTCAGGATCAGCTGGCACGGGAGCTCGGATGTCTGAGCGCGAAGTATCTGCCGCTGGAGCGGCTGGAGGCGGCGGCGGTTATCAAGCGCTGCGGACTGACACCGACGGATCTTCTGCATGTGCTGGGGAAGGTGGATTTCGCGGATCGTGAGGCGGCGGAGGCGCTGTGCGGGGTATTCGCCGGAATTGCCGGGGTTTCGGAGATGACATTTGCCGAGGATACGCTGCTGGAGGTGCGGAAACTTCTGGCGCTGGAGATGATCAAGCGTGAACTGGCGGGGCAGGCGGAGGTCGAGGAACTGGAGGAGTCACCGCTGGCGCGGGTGCTGCTGGATAATCTCTATACTGAGGGGAACAGCAGTTACCGGGTAGGGTTTACGCTGAAGCATCCGGTGATCGGTATCGGGGCGCCGACGGCGGAACTGCTGGTGCCGGCGCATAAATGGCTGGATACGGATTGTATCATACCGGAGCATGCGGAGGTGGCGAATGCGGTCGGGGCGATTATAAGTCCGGTGCATATCGAGCGGGAGGTGCGGGTTGAGCCCGGGGTAACGGGTGAGTTTATGGTGCAGGGGGTGGCGGGGGCGCAGAGCTTCACTGAGTTTGAAGAGGCGCATGAAGTGGCGCTGCGGGAGCTGCAGGCGCAGGTGACGGCGGCGGCACGGGAGGCAGGCGCCGGCGGAAGGCTGGTCAAGATCGGCTGGCATGACCGGATATCGGATATGTATGATGACGGGGCGATTTTCATCGCCCGGGTCTATACCGGTGAGACCACGGGGATGCCGAGTGTCGAGTAACGGAGGCTGGGAGTAAGGTGTGACTTTTTTCAGCTCTGATATTGCAGTTTTTCCGGGTTTGAATTATAATTGCAGATAAATTTGAGGGTTACATTGCAACTGACAGATAACTATGAGGAGAATATAATGGATAAGGGTAAATTGATACTGCTTTATTCCGGCGGGCTTGATACCAGTGTGATCTGTAAATGGCTTGCGGATAAAGGGTATGAGATTATCTGCTATGCGGCGGATGTCGGGCAGAGAGAGGATTGGGACGCGGTAAAGAAGAAGGCTATGGTCTCAGGCGCGAGTAAGATCATCGTCTCTGATCTGCGTGAGAAATTTGTAGAGAATTTTGTCTATCCGGCAGTACAGTTCAATGCGAAGTACGAGGGCAGATACTATCTGGGAACTTCACTTGCCCGTCCATGTATCGCCGAGGAGCTGGTACGGGTAGCGAAGGAAGAGGGAGCAACCACCTTCGCGCACGGCGCAACCGGCAAGGGTAATGACCAGGTGCGGTTTGAGCTGACAGTGGCGGCGCTGGCTCCGGATATGAAGGTTATCGCGCCCTGGAGAACTGCGGAGTTCATGCAGGAATTCAAGGGACGTACCGAGCTGCTGGAGTATGCGGCAAAGCATAATATTCCGGTGAAGGCGAGCAAGTCCAAGCCCTGGAGTTCGGATGAGAACTCACTGCATATCTCGTTTGAAGCCGGGGTGCTGGAGGATCCGGCATACTGTCCGGACAAGGATATGTTCGAGCTGTCTGTTGATCCGAAGGATGCGCCGGACGAGGCGGAGATTATCGAATTGGAATTCGAGAAGGGTATTCCGGTCGTGCTCAACGGCAAAAAGCTGGGACCGAAGGATATGCTGGACGCGTGCAACAAGCTCGGCGGCAAGCATGGTATCGGCAGGGTGGATATGGTCGAGAGCCGGTTTGTCGGGATGAAGAGCCGCGGAGTGTATGAGACTCCTGGCGGAGCGATCATGTATGAGGCGCACCGGGATCTGGAGGGTATCAGCATGGACCGTGATCTCATGCAGCTGCGTGACAGCCTGATGCCGCAGTTCGCGAAGCTGATCTATAACGGATTCTGGTTCTGCCGGGAGATGGACGCGCTGATGGCGTTCATGAAGGAGAGTCAGAGATTTGTGACCGGTAAGGTCAAGCTCGAGCTGTATAAGGGCAATGCGACAGTTATCGGCAGAGAGTGTCCGGCGTCGCTGTATAATGAGGTGGTGGCGAGCATGGAGGATGACGGCGGGGCGTATGATCAGTCTGACGCGACCGGATTTATCAGACTGCAGGGTTTGCCGCTGCGGGCGCATGCCAGAAGACTGTAGAGTTAAAATCTTGCGTTAGCAGGATAGTGGCATTTGGTAAAGCTCACCGCGGGTTGCGGTGGGCTTTTTTTGCGGGTGCCGGGTATTTGGGAGTGGCTTGAACGGGAGGGAGAAGGTCGCGGGAAAATTTTTGTCGGACTGGCGGCTGTAGCGGCGGATGCCACTACAGAGGGTTGGGCGAAGGTGTGAACAGAATCAGAAAGTATGGTAAGGTGTTATTAGTATCTTAGTCGTTGGCGGAGTTATTCGGGTAGTTATCCTAGGTGTCTTTGCCGAAGGTCTGGTGCATGATTTCTGTGAACCAGGGTTCGTTACGGACGGGGTCGAGATCGGTGTCGGTCTTGAGCTTCTGTATACCGAGTTGCTTTAATTCTCCGGAGTCGCAGGCTTGCTGGAGATGGGTGCGGCAGAGGTCGAGGGCGTTTTCGGGTCTGGAGGAAGCTTCAGCGTCGGAGTTGAGCCAGCGGGAGTAGATGCAGGATTTACTATAATCGTGATGATTATTAGGATCGAGGTCTTCAGCTTTAGTGAAGCAAGATAGGGCTTCGGTGAAATTTTCGGATTTTGTTAGAGTAATTCCTTTGTTGACGTGTGCTTCTGAAAAATTTGGATTAATTTCAATAGCTTTCTCGTAAGCCTTTATAGCATCTTCAAAATTTCCAATATCATCTAGATTATTTCCTTTGTTTAAATATGCTTTTGCGTTATTTGAATCGATTTCAATAACTTTATCGTATGCTTTTATAGCGTTTTCGAAATCCTCCATTTTTGCTAGAGCATATCCTTTGTTGAAGTATGCATCTGAATAATTTGGATCGATTTCAATAACTTTATCGTATGCTTTTATAGCGTTTTCGACATCATTCATTTTTGCTAGAGTAATTCCTTTGTTGGCGTATGCTTCTAAATAATTTGAATTAATTTCAATAGCTTTATCGTATGCCTTTATAGCGTTTTCGAAATCATTCATTTTTGCTAGAGTATATCCTTTGTTGAAATATGCATCTGAGTCATTTGGATTAATTTCAATAGCTTTATCGTATGCTTTTATAGCGTTTTCGACATCATTCATTTTTGCTAGAGTAATTCCTTTGTTGACGTATGCATCTGAGTCATTTGGATTAATTTCAATAGCTTTATCGTATGCTTTTATAGCGTTTTCGACATCATTCATTTTTGTTAGAGTAATTCCTTTGTTGACGTATGCATCTGAGTCATTTGGATTAATTTCAATAGCTTTATCGTATGCCTTTATAGCGTTCTCGAAATCCTTCATATCATCTAGAGTATTTCCTTTGTTGAAATATGCTTTTGAGTCATTTGGATTAATTTCAATAGCTTTATCGTAAGCTTTTATAGCGTTTTCGACATCATTCATTTTTGCTAGAGTACTTCCTTTGTTGAAGTATACTTCTGCTATACTGTCGTTGATCTTGATGATTTTATCATATAAAGTAATAGCGTTTCTGTATTCTTTTTGTTCATAAGCTCTATTTGCTTCATTGAAAAGGTTGTTGATGGTTATATTTTTCTGGGTTTGCTTGGCAATACGGTTGATTTCCTGAGTACCTTTTTCTTGGATCGCTGCGAGGTTTTTCTGGAGTTCTTTCTGGTAATGTCGGGTTATACGAGTAGCTTTGGCGTATTCGGCGTCAATTTTTTCAGCTGCTTTATAGTTGAGGGCGATGGTACCGCCGGCAATTATAGTAAAGATGCCGAAGAAGACGCAGAGGGCATAGGAGTAAGAGGTAATGGTGGTCTGATAGGACTTTACTAAAAGATCGATATCGGTAGTAGTATTATTTATAGGTGCGGGGTAGGTAAGCTGGTAATTTATAATGAAGAGTATGGTAGCCAACAAGAAGCCTATAGTAAAAAATATGAGCAGTTTGGTAGATAGTGACCAGCGGCTCTTGACGTGGCGGTAGTAGGAGCAGGTTGGGTCGGGTGTAGAGAGGTCGGTACAGGGGAAGATCTCTTCTGTGGTGTCGGCGTTGTCGTCTGTTGGGGTAGTATTATCTGTATGTTCGGTGGTCATGGTTGTATCCCTGATAATTGGTAATGGTGGTAATTGTGGTGTAAAGAATTTATGATATGTATTTGCGGGGGATATTTCCAGTGAAAATAGCGGTATGGATAGTAGGTGGCAAAAAGAAACCAGACCGGCGGTGTGGGCTGCGGGTCTGGTTTACGTGTTGTCGGTTAGGATTACGGGTGTTGCTATTATTATTGATGTAAACTTGGTGTTGTTTTATTGACCGGGATTATGGTGCGTGGTAGCCCCGGTGTGGTGCTCCTCATAATTTACGGTTCTGCTGGGTTGTTGGATAGAGCAGAACGGAATATATAGCATGAGGAGCGGTGGGTGTTAAACGGTTGACCGCATCTTGCAGCCGCGACATAATGAGGCCTGTCCGGGCTGCAGTCGTTTAACACTCGGTCTCTAGCGGTCGACACGGGCTGAGCCGCCGCCGACAAGTTTTTCCACTTCAGTAAGGCGCGCCATGGTGGTGTCGCCCGGAGTGGTCATTGCCAGCGCGCCGTGGGCGCAGCCGTAGTTGATAATATCTGCCGGAGCTTTATTCTCCAAAAAGCCGTAGATAAGCCCTGAGGCGAATGAGTCGCCACCGCCGACACGGTCATAGATCTCCAGCGCCGGGAACTGTCTGGCTTCGTGGAACTCGCCGCCGGTGTAGAGGATAGCACCCCAGTCATTGACGGTAGCGGTCTTCACCCCGCGGAGGGTGGTGGCGACAGCCTGGAAGTTCGGATAAGCGGCGACAGCGGTCTGGATCATCTTCTTGAAGTTATTGGTGTCGAGCTTGGAGCAATTGTGGTCGAGCCCTTCGACCTCGAAACCGAGAGCCATGGTGAAATCCTCTTCGTTACCGATCATGACATCGACATACTTGGCGATCTCGCGGTTTACTTCCTTGGCTTTCTCCGGTCCGCCGTGCTTCTTCCAGAGGGAGGCGCGGTAGTTGAGGTCGTAGCTGGTAATGGTGCCGTATTTCTTGGCGGCTTTGAGCGCGTCGATAGTAACCTGCGGAGTTTCAGCACCGAGAGCGGCGAAGATACCGCCGCAGTGGAACCAGCGGGCACCCTCTTTACCGAAGATCTCGTCCCAGTCGATATCGCCGGGTTTGAGCTGGCTGATGGCGGTATGACCACGGTCGGAGACGCTGACCGCGCCACGGACACCGAAGCCCTTCTCGACAAAATTGAGACCGTTACGGGCATCGATACCGAGACCGTCGAAGCTGCGCCAGAGCAGGTGGGAGATATCGACCCCGCCCTGAAGCATCAGATCCTCGACCAGGCGGCCGACACCGTTATCAACGAGTGCGGTAACCACAGCGGTGCGCTTGCCGAAGCAGCGGCGCAGGCCGCGGGCAACATTGTATTCACCGCCGCCTTCCCAGACCTTGAATTCTCTGGTGGTGTGTACGCGGGTGTCGCCCGGATCGAGTCGCAGCATTACTTCCCCAAGGGATACCTCGTCCCATTTGCAGGAATCTGCACTTCTGATTTCAATTGCGGCCATCTTTTCCTCCTGAAACACTGTATGTAAGTATATAAAATATTTAGTTCCGAATAATGAAACGTGATTTCAAAATCATCGATATGCTTTATTATGTATGATGAAATGGACTTTGTCAAATAGTAAATTAGAAAATTATTTGTAATGCTATAGATTAGGGTGAGTATTGGTAAATAGTCCTTTACATATTATATAAATTGTTAATAATACGGTGATAAATGTATGGTTAAAAATTATGTGAGGGGCAGGAAGAGAGTAATGCCGAATTCAAAATCAAAACGTTATCAGATAGAGCTGGGGAAGTTTGAGAAGCTCAAGCAGAACGGTAATGACAAGTATAGAACACTGGTGATCGGGCACAGAAATCCGGACACCGACAGTGTGGCGGCGGCGGCGAGTTATGCGTGGCTGAAGAACAGTCTGGGGCAGGAGAATGTGAGTGCGGGCTGTGCGGGGATTCCGCAGAAACGGACGGAGTTTCTGTTCAGGCGGTTTGGAGTGAAGCTGCCGAAGGTTTATGCGGATGTCAGTCCGCGGGTGGCGGATGTGATTCATCCGTATGCCGAGCCGATCGAGGTGGGGCAGACACTGCTGCGGGCAACAAAGCTTTTAAGTCAGCGGCGGGAGGAGCGGATGCCGATAATCGACGCGGCGCAGAAGTATGTCGGGATGATCAGTCTCTTTGATCTGGCTGACAGAATGTTCCAGACCCGTGAGGATGATGATCCGGAAGGGATTCTGGGGCGTACGGTAAACACCAGTATCCGTCTGGCGGCACAGGCGCTGGACGCGAATATTCTGGCTGCCGGTGACAAGGAGGAGATGATAATTCTCCAGCTCTATGTCGGAGCGATGAACATGTATCATCTGCGTACCCGGCTGTTGGAGGGTAAGAAGAATAACGCGGCGCTGATTGTCGGAGACCGAGGTGAGATTCACAGTCTCGGTATCGAGCTGGGTGTGAAGCTGATGGTGATAACCGGCGGCTGCACTATCGATAAGGAGTTTGTCGATGCGGCGCAGCAGAAGGGGATCGCCATTCTGCAGACACCGCATGATTCGGCGACTACGGTAAGGCGTCTGAAGTTCAGTTCGCCGGTCGAGCTGTCAATCGATAAGAATGCCGATGTCTTCGCGCCAGCAGATAAGATCAAGAGTATCCGGCACAGTGTGCTCTCGGCGAATCATGACGGTTTTCCAGTGGTAGGGGCGAGCGGTGATTTTCTGGGTATGATCTATAAGCGGGACTTGCAGAATAATCCGCCGCTGCGGCTGGTGATGGTCGATCATAACGAGATGGATCAGGCTATTGAAGGGGCGGAAGAGGTGCCGATTGTCGAGATAGTCGATCACCACCGGCTCGGGATGAATCCTACCGATGAACCGATACGGGTGATCAATGATGTTATCGGCAGTACCTGCACGCTGGTTGCCGAGCAGTACCGGCAGGCGATGGTTGAACCAACTCCGGAGATGGCGGGGATTATGCTTGGCGGTATTATAACCGATACGCTGATGCTGCGTTCACCGACGGCAACCGAACGTGACGGACGGATGATCGAGTGGCTTTCAGGTATCTGTGACTGTAATCCGGAAAAGCTGGAGCAGGAGATTCTGAATTCCGGTTCGCCGCTGGCGAATCTGACTCCGGATGAACTGGTGAATGCGGATCTCAAGATCTACGAGGAGCATGGATTCCGTTTCGGTATCGGACAGATTGAAGAGTCGGGATTTGAGAGTCTGAATAAATATCTGACGGCTCTGGAGGAGGCGCTGGAGCGCAACCGGAAGAGCAAGCAGCTGGACTTCATCGGGCTGATGATTACCAATGTGGTCAGATCGACTTCGGTGATGCTGATCAGCGGGTCTGAGGATGTGGTGGCGAGTGTTGATTTTGAGAGGATCTCTACCGGTCTGTATGATCTTCCGGGTATCGTCAGCCGTAAAAAACAGCTGCTGCCGATTATTCTGAAGATTCTTGAAGGGCTGGAGTAGGCGGTTGTCGCGGTGGGCGGCGGTTGAATATTATAGAGTTTTTCTTTGGTATTTGGCTGCTTTAAGGTAGAATAGAATCAGGGAGTGCTTTGAAACTGCTGTTCTAACGCTGAAACTGGCTGGTTTTAGGTGGTTAGAGGCAGGTAGCGGTTTTGTTCTGATTGACTGAGAATTAGAGTGTTGTTGCTGAAGGAGGAGCTTGTGTCAAACGTACAGTCTATCCAGCGGGCTTTTGATATTTTGGAGGTGCTGGCTACCGAGAGGGATGGTATGGGAGTAACCCAGCTCGGTGAAAAGCTTGATCTGCACAAGAGTACGGTTCACCGGTTGCTGAATACCATGATGTCTCTGGGGTATATCGATAAAAAACCTATTACCGGGGTCTACTGTCTCGGGATGAAGTTTGTGGAGCTGGCGAGTCTGTATCTGGGCAGTGTTGAGCTCAAGGCGGAGGCTAACTATTATATCCGGGAGTATATCGACCGTATCGGTCTGCCGATTCAGATGGCGATTCTCTCTGATGGTGAGGCGCTGTATATTGAGAAGGTCGAACAGGCAAATTCAATACGGATCTATGCGGAGATAGGGCGCAGGGTGCCGGTGCACTGCTCAAGTGTGGGGCGGGCGCTGGTCTTCGATCATACCGATGAGGAGATTGCGGAGCTCTATAAAGATAAGGAAATGAAGAAGTTTACTCCGAAAACTATGACCAATATTGATGATCTGATTGCGGAGGTGCAGATTTCCCGTGAGCGCGGATGGTCCTTTAACAAGGGTGAATTCGAGGATGATATCAAGTCGGTGGCGGCTCCGATCTATGATTATCGCGGGGTTATTATTGCGGCTATTGGTTCTCCGTATCGGGAAAATCCGGCTAACCCCCGCAATCCAGCGGAGATAGCGGAGCTGATATGTGAGCTGGCGAAGACGATTTCCAAGCGTATGGGGTACAATTATAAGTAGGATTTATCAGGATATTCCGGGATTAACTGCTGGTAAACAGCCAATACTTTGCCGGTATTGGCTGTTTTTACAGCGGATTTCTGCTGCTGAACTATAAAATAAGGGTATAATCGGATTTACAGGTTGCCAATGCGAGTGCAGCTTTTATAATTAGTATGTTTGTTTATTGCATGTTGAGTATTTATTTTTTAACTTGAAGAGATAAGAGACGCAAGATGATTTTAGAGACTAAGAATCTGGTGAAGACTTTTCCCGGGGTTAAAGCGTTGCACAGGGTTAACTTTCAGCTTGAGAAGGGTGAGATACATGCGCTGGTCGGGGCACATGGTTCGGGTAAATCTACTTTGGCAAAGCTGCTCGCCGGTGTCTATTCCAAGGATAGCGGCAGTATTGTGTATGAGGGTAAGAGCTTTGATCCGGAATCTGTGCGTGAAGCCGAGCAGTGCGGTATAAGTGCGGTACTGCAGGAGGTGAATATGATGTTCAACCTCACGGTTGCGGAGAATATGTTTCTGGAGCGTCAGCCGAAAAATATGGGTTTTATCAAGTGGAAAGAGATAAATAAGCGGACTATCGAGATTCTCAAGCGTTATAACGTTGAGATAGATGTCACTCAAGAGATCGGAATGTATTCGGTGGCGGTGAATCAGGTGGTGGTTATTGCCAGAGCGCTGGAACTGGATGCTAAAATTTATATCCTCGATGAACCGACATCAAGTTTGAGTAATGAAGAGTCGGCGTATATCTTCAAGGAGGTACGCCGGATACGTGATCAGGGAGGTTCGATAATCTTTATCACGCATTTTCTGGATCAGGTGTTTGAATATTGTGATCGGATAACGGTGTTCAAGGAAGGTAAGGATGTCGGAACCTGGAAGGTCGGGGATATCAGTCGGGAGGAGCTTGAAGAGAAGATTGGTGAGACCGAGTATCCGCCGGTCTATGATGATTTTGCTGCGGTTCAGGATTCTCCGGAACGTGAAGAGTCACTAAATGGTTATAAGCTTGAATTCGGTGGTTCTCAAGTTGAGGTCGCTGGTCTGCTCAAGTCCGGAAATATGGATTTGGAGGATATTGAATTCGCTGTGGTCAAGGATGCAGATAAGCGGGATGTAATCCGCGAGAGTTGTCCGGTAATAAAGGAGCCGGAGTTTTCTCTGGAGAGATATCCTGATTTTGAGGCGGCTAAGGATATGAGCGAATCCGGAAGTATGGAACAGACGGTTGCGGAGGCTTTTCTTCAGGCGCTACAGGTGAAGCGCGGCTGGCTGACTTTGCTTGAGAATGTGCAGACAGACAGCTATATTGCGGCTTATGCAAAGTTGTTTGCAATTGCTGACAGCACTGCGCAGGTGGCTAAACTCAGCTCCGATCTGCAAGGGAAGGTTCTGCTGGCCCGGCTGCTTGCTGCTAATCCTGCCTATGTTGCGGTTGTAAAATCTGATGGTACCGTAAGCCTTGCGGATCTGCCTGATATGCAGAAGTTTATTATTCTTCTGGGCGTTGATTCGGTCAAAATTGTGGTAGTACCGGAAAGGGTACGGCGACTGTTGGCTGAGGGGGAATCTATAGAATTGAGATTCTGATATTTTAGTGTATTTTAATATAGTTGGGTGTTGACGCAGTGCAGTTTTGAAAATTGTTATAATTGCTGATGTTACAGGTGACGGTAGAGCTTTGCTTGCCGTCACCTGTTTTATTGTGTGAGCGGCGGGAGCACTACAGCGGGTCAGGTATGCCTGGGTTGGCAGGAGGGTGGAGCAGATTCAGCAGGGTATTAAAGGCGGTGCTGCAGGTGTATTCAGTATAAAATTCTTATGGAACTGCATTACATATCTGGGTTATTGCTGGTTTTAGCCTGGTAAATTTGTGGTATATAAAAAAGATAAAAAAACTGTTATGTACTATAGTGTGAAACAGCGTTTTAAGTATAATAAAAAATGTTGTTGGTGTTTTTAATTCTATTTGGAAGGAAATTAGGAGGAGAAATAGAGATGAAAGCTAGTTTGTTTACAGGTGATAAGACCTTTGAATATACTGAGGTGGAAGAGATTCTGCCCGGTCCTGGAGAAGTGCAGGTCAAGGTCGCATATTGTGGAATTTGTGGTACGGATCTGCATATTTATCAGGGTGCTATGGCGCAGCGCCTGTCTCTACCGCAGGCTATAGGGCATGAGATATCCGGTACAGTTGCCAAGATCGGCGAGGGTGTAAGCGGTATGCAGGTAGGCGATAAGGTTACAGTGCGTCCGCTCGACCCTTGTGGAGAATGTCCAGCATGTAAAGCAGGGCATAGCCACATTTGTCATAATCTGAAGTTTATGGGAATTGATACTATTGGCGGTTTTCAGGAATACTGGACCGTGCCGGCTTTTACAATTCATAAGCTGCCGGCTAACATTGATCTCAAGACAGCTGCACTTATTGAACCGCTGGCGGTGGCCTGTCATGATGTTCGGCGTTCACGCCTGCAGGCAGGTGAGGATGTCATGGTGGTTGGAGGTGGACCAATCGGTATTCTGGTGGCGCTGGTTGCCAAACAGTCTGGAGCCCGGGTGATAATTTCTGAAGTTAGTGAGTATCGGCTGGGAATAGCCAGAAAACTTGGTTTTGAAACGGTGAATCCGCAGGGTGATAATGTTGTGCAATATGTTCAGGAGGCGACCTCTGGAAAGGGTGTGGAGGTTGTCTTTGAAGTTTCAGGGGTGCAGGCAGGGGTTGATGTGACCTCGGAAATTGTGGCGACACGCGGAAGAATCGTGGTTGTGGCAATTCATGGGCAGAAGCGTGAGGTAGACCTGTTCCGCTATTTCTGGCGTGAGATAGAAATGATCGGGGTGCGGGTATATGAGCCTGAAGACTTTGATAAGGCTATAGACCTGATAGCCAGTGCGAAGATAGATCTTAGTGATATTATTACCGAGGTGAAAAATCTGGATGAGATAACCGAGATATTTGAAAATACCTTGAGTAATCCGCAGGCGATGAAGAGTGTTGTAAAATGCAGCTGAATAATTTCCTGATTATATTGGGGATGTAAATATTTAATAAGTTGAAGGAGGACAGAAATGGCAGTATTGGATATGTTTAGTCTGGAGGGTAAGACTGCACTGGTAACCGGGTGCAAACGTGGTATTGGTATGGGGATGGCGATTGGACTGGCGGAAGCTGGCGCAGATATTATTGGTGTTTCCGCAACCCTTGAAGAGAATGGCAGCAAGATTGAAAAAGCAGTAACGGCGCTGGGACGTAAATTTACTGGTTATTCCTGTGATTTTGGGGATAGAGAGGCATTATACGCATTTATTGCCAAGGTTAAGAGTAGCGGCATAATACCCGACATTCTAGTAAATAATGCCGGAACAATTCTGCGCAAGCCGGCGGTTGAACATCCAGATGAGTACTGGGACAAAGTACTTGAAGTTAATCTGAGTTCGCAGTTTGTGCTGTCACGTGAATTCGGTAAGGATATGGTTGCCCGCGGTAGCGGTAAGATAATTTTTACCGCTTCACTCCTTACTTTTCAGGGTGGTATTACTGTGCCTGGATATGCCGCCAGTAAGGGTGGTATTGGTCAGCTGACTATGGCTCTTGCGAATGAATGGGCAGGTAAGGGTGTACAGGTGAATGCGATAGCTCCCGGATATATTGCAACCGATAATACTCAGGCGCTGCAGGACGATCCTGAACGCAGTCAGTCTATCCTAGGACGTATTCCAGCCGGACGCTGGGGTACTCCTGATGATTTTAAAGGACCGATCGTATTTCTTGCTTCAGCGGCTTCAGATTACATGAGCGGGCATGTCATGCTGGTTGATGGCGGCTGGATGGGGCGTTAAAAACGAAAGTTTTTTGTCCACTGGTAAAAGGACGTGTTGAAATGGAGTGAATCATTATGATTCACTCCATTTCTTTGCTCCTAAGCTGTTTATGAAAGTAGTAGATTGGAAGCTTGAACTATATCGATCTGGGAATAGTCTGATATTGTTTCCGGTGTATTCAGAAGTATATCAGAGACCTCTCTGAGAGAAGATTCCATACCTTCATCAATATTTGGTTCTTCCAGATTACTGGTGGCACTGGTAAGTTCGCTGCTGATATCATTGAGCAGGTTATTACGCTGCATTTCAGTAGTTACCTGAAGTTCCGCAATTTCCTCCTGAGCTTTGGAAATAATGGAATCCGCCTTATCTGAGTTTAGTACCGACTCGTCATTCAGCGCTGCCAGAGAGCTGGTTTCATCAACTCTGCCAAGCCCTGTAAGGCTCAGATCAATATTCAGGGCGTATGACTCAAGGAATTTATCAAGATAATCCATGAGTTCAGACCCGGTGTGATCAATACCTTCAAGATAACTGCTGGTAATCTGCTGTAATTCTTCAGAACTTTGAGGACTCTCTGCCGGCAGGTTTTCAGCAGTGGTTGTTGCTGTTGATTCTTCTCCTGCTGAAGCTTCTTCCCTGCTGGCTGCAATCTCTTTACCCAGTTTCCAGAGATCACCGGATATGCTTTCCAGTGAGGTCTGAACATTGTCCAGTCGGCTTACATCCTCCTGAAGGGAGGTTATATTGTTAAGACTGGTTCCTGTTTCTGCAGCTTTAGTCAGAGCCGTGGAACTGACCTCGCTGCTGTCAGTTACGGAGCTGCTGTCTGAGCTGCTCTTTGTTTCCCGGGGCAGAGGTATGCCGCTAGAGAGTTTGTTCAAAGTCTGTCGTGTACTTCCCTTGCCGATTATATTACTGCTTACATTTGAGTTGAGAGCATTTTTTGCTATATTCACAGTCATGATATTACTCCTTAAAAGTGTGAACTAAAAATGCTTAATAGTAATATCTCCCATACTCCGATTAAGCTGTAAAGCTAGTACCACTACTTATGTTGTAAAACTGTGCCTGATATGACAGCGCGGCGTTAGCGGCTGCTGCCTGATTGCTCAGGGAGGTCAGTAATGCTGATTCTTCGGCATCATTGACCTTTATCAGATCATTGTATGACTGTGACCACGCTGTATTTGAGGTTGACATGATGGTGTTGGCACTCTCAAATAGTTTGCGGTATCCTGATATAGAAGCGTTATTCTTACCGACAGTTGCGATGGCGGTCTTAAGTGCGCTGGCACTGTCAGCGGTGATGTCACCGCCTGTATCCAGGCTGAGACCGGTTAGAGTACAATCGGAAAAAGCGATAGATACGGAACTTGCGGTTCCTGAGAAGGCGCTTTCAGTCTGGGTTGAACCACCGTTTAGAACCGCGGTATCCTTGTAGGAAGCGCCGCCGGCCAGTTGATCAATACTGAGTGAAAGGGCTTTGTATTCTTCGGCAAGTACGGCTTTGGCATCGGTATCGGTTTCAGCGGTATACTCGTCAAAAATTGAGGACATTTCGGTGAGATTTGCTACAATGGCATCCTGCGCGGACATAACGCCATCAAACTGTCCTAAAGTGTAGTTGTTGCTATCAATACTTTTTGAATTAGCACTGATATCTGATTCCAGTCCCTGTGCCTGTAACACAGTACCTGGAGCATCTGAGATGTGGTTGAACTTCAGACCTGAGTTGATTCTGGCAATAGAATCATTGGCAAGTCTGTTGATACTTGAGATAGTATTCAATGACTGAGTCATGCTTCCTGACAGACCAGCGTTGACATTTAAAATACCCATAGTATTTCCTCCTTGTTGGGGATATCATAAGTTTTATTGGTGGATATCCCTGATTCTTCCGTGAAAGGTGGTATCCATTCCCACCTTATTTCACTCTATTCATCGTGAATAGGGTCTTCGCTGGTTGGGTTAGAGATTCCCGATCTCCTGGCGACCAGCATTTTTTCCGGTTATTTCAGCTCTTGCCGGCAGAGCAGAGTTCACTGCATTCAGCCTCCTTTCTCGTAATATATTAATGATTATTTTCCGTGTAAAAGTCTGGTACGGTGCAGGGTCCTGCTGCCTGCAACCAGCAGCAGATGCAGATACGTCTGCGAGGTAAAGTCTGCTGTAATCTTGTCAGCTTCCAGCGCCTCCATATTTGTTTGTGCGATGTCCTGTTCAAATACTTTGCGGCTAGGAAACTGGATAATCTTTCCGGTGCGGTTTTTATAGGTTTTTATACTGTTTCTCACATTCGGAGTGTCCAGTAAGGAATTGATAGTTTCAACGGCGGTATTTCCTGCATCAATGATCATGATATATTCTCCTGAATATTGTATTTTAAGCGGTTTAAAATAGTGTCTAGGCACTTGGCAGCAGAGCCAGCATTGCTTTTGCAGCGGAGTTTCCTACCGATAGTGCGGAAATATTCGCTTCCTGCAGAATTTGTAATTTGGTAATACGGGTGGTGGCATAAGCCTCATCTACATCGGCAATGGTTGATTTCTGTTCGGCCAGTGAAACGAGCTGATTCTGCAGGTTTTCTGTCTGGGTCTCAAGGTTATTGGCCATGAATGATCCGAGATCGGCCCATTCAGTTTTTACCTGTGAAATTACCGAATCTAGATAATCAAGAGCTTTATCGGGATCATCCAGAATATAGAATTCCGAGGTGCTGTCGACAAGGCGTTCTAGTCCGAGACCTGAAGCGGAGATATCGCGAAAACCGTAATTGATCGAATCAAGTCGGCTGGTACCATCTGAGATCTGAAAGTGTATGCCGCCTTCAGGCTGAAAACTATAGCGTTGATCTTCCAGCGCAGTGCCGTTGACAAGATCAGTTCCGACTTTATCGGCACTGAAGTTCAGCTTTGCCTGAAAGTCGGTATTGGAAATATATGTCTGGATGCCGGAGTTCTCTTCATAGTCCTTGCCGGTAGCGGTGAAATTCAGCCCAGCGGTGTATATCTGATCAGTGCCGGTATTGCTGTAGACCAGGGCCTGTGAACTGCCTTTCTCAAGGGTTGAAAATGAGAGTTTGCCGCCACTGATTTCCGCTTTGGCACCGATTGCGGCAAAGGTCGTGTTTATAGCGCTGAGACTGCCGCTTATGGTGTCACCGCTCGCTAGTACATAACTGGCGCTTCCAGCAGCGGTGGCAAGAGTGATTGTGGCATCGGTGGCAATACTGTCTGTGAATTCTCCGCTTATCTCGGCACTTTCAGACCCGTCGTTGGAATAATTTCCTTTCAGATCGTACTTCTTACCGTTGATGAGAATGGTTCCGGTCTCTCCTGAATCACTTGCGGAACCGAGACCGTTGAGAATATCTGTACCACTGACATGACTATAGCTGATAGCAGCATCTGAACCGTATTCTTTGGTTAGAAAGAAAAGCTGACTGCCGTCATTACTCATTTCGGCGTATACGCCGATATCAGCTAATTCCTGATTCATCTGGGAGATGGCACTGGCTTTCGCGGTACTGTCTACCGGGTTTACGGCGTTGATCTGAATGCGTTTTGTCCGTGAACCGCAGGTTATATCAAAGACTGAGTCAGCAGCGCCAAGTCCGGAATCAGGAAGATTGAAGGTTCCGGAAACTGTTGCCTGCTCGGCAGCGTTATTTTTGTCGAAGCTCATTGAAAAATAAGTGTTATTGAGCATACTGCGGATATATGAATCATTGGTACTTAGAATATTTTCCGCCGGATCCAGATCGAATTCCGCATCGCCGGCAAGAACACTTTTATCGCCTATAGTTATGGAGTTTGACAGCACGTTTACGGCACTGATACCTGCAGAAACATAGCCAAGGACGGTTTCTTTGACGATATCGCTGGTGTTGGTAGTAGCATCATAGACCTTGCTGCGCATTTCCATCAGTGTGCTTAGAATTTCACTTTGAGCGGAATCGGCTCCTGAGAGAAAACCGACGGAAAGCTGGTTATTGGTGATTGCTGATTCAACACCGTAGATTTTTGCCTGCAGTCTGGTCAGCTCGGTGCTGCCTGAAGGATTCTCAGCTGCGGAAGTGAACTTGTAACCGGTACTCAACTGGTTGAGGGTGGCATTAAGTTCATCGCTGATTTGATTTATAGTGTTAAGACGCTGTGTATTCTGGGCAGTGAGCCTTGAGCTCAGCCCATATGTAGGGGTATAGCTACTCATTATTACTTCCTCCGTGAAGAATTTCCGATCTTTTTTCTCTGCTGTCCCCAGCTGAGAGGCGTTTTATCATCCATGATGGCCGGTTAGAGCCTACGTACGCCAGACGTTTAAAAAATTAAAACTCCTTTATTCTTATGATATAATCAGTTATACGCAAGTATTATAAAATATGCATAAAATATCATATTTTCAATTAAAGATTTAAGGTCAGCAACCGATATAAAAAATACCGAGGGATTCCCGATCTCGAACTCGGTGGCATCCCGTCCTTGCGGCCTATCCAACCGCTTTATAAGGACGGGATAATTTTTTTTGCACATCAATTACACAAAAGTCAGAATATTATCTATTAATAAACAGGCCTTTGGGCCTTTTGCTGTTGGTGGAGGCAACTGGAGCGCCTTTTCTCCGTTTATGCTGCCTCCGAAAAGAACTGAACCTGCCTTGAATTGACAGTTCTTTACTGGTGTAGAAATTCCCTGCCTATAAAGAATATCTACAGTGATCGCTGCTCTGCCGGTAATGACAGAATTATATCATATAGCGGTGTGAATAACGCTTATGTAAAGTGCCTAATCTTTACATATGGCGCTTTATGACGCGTTGCCCTGTGAAAAGCCGACAATACATCGTATCACTATACAATACAACTAATGAGGAATATGGAAATGTCTAGAATGGCTGATAGCTTTTATAATTATTGCAGATCTGTGTCCCCACAGGCGCAAAAATAAAAAGTATCAGAAACGGAAAGGGTTTTGAGAGTTCCCGATCTCAAGCTCCGTGACATCCTTGTCAGTTCCAGCTTCCGTGCTGCAGTCGAGCATCATGCTCAACAAGAAACTTAATCTCTATACCCTAAGTTTATAGTTAAATTATTCGAAATGCAAATTTTTTTTATTAAAAATTTTTCGAATAAACGAGAAAAACAGGAGTTTGTTATATTTTAATAATATATAACTCATTTTATTGCATGAAGATAACGGATAATTTAAAACTTTAGAAAAAAATATAAAAACTTGCATTAAAAATATAAAAAACTTTCTGAAATGATTTTAATTTGATTGGAAATTATATTATGGGGTATTCTAATTTATATTTTCCATAAACCGTTCAGTAAGGTATCAGCTATGTTCAGAGTAGGTATAGGTTCAGATCAGCATCGTTATCAGGCTGGCTCCGGCATTATACTTGGTGGTGTAAATATTCCTGCAGAGTATGCAGTAATAGCGCACTCCGATGGTGATGTCTTATTGCATGCTGTTACTGACGCTTTGCTGGGAGCGGTTTCTGGAGGTGATATTGGTGAGTTGTTTGCGGATACACAGGAGGAGAACCGTGGACGTGATTCCCGTGATTTTGTGGCTGCAGCCTGTAAACTTGCCGGTGAGAAAGGTTATGAGGTCGTGAATATTGACTCGGTTATTCAGGCTGAGCGTCCAAAATTGTCAATGTATAAGCAGGAAATAGTAAACTCAATTGCAACTATGCTGGGGGTCGCTAGAGAGGCTGTGAGTGTAAAAGCTAAAACCGCTGAAGGAATGGATGCACTGGGCAGATGTGAAGGTATCCGGGCGGATGTTGTTGTGCTGTTGCGAAGGAGAGATCAGAATGTCTGAATATCGTGAGATGGCTTTTGTAGCTGAATTTCTCGCATTTTTACGGGTTGAATGCGGACTTGCGGATAATACTATAATAGCTTATAAGCGTGATTTACGTAATATGGCTGATTATTTTGATTCTGCTGGAATTGTCACGCCGGGTGAGGTTGAAGGGAGTGATATAGTCAATTATGCAGCTGACATGGCAAGAAGAGATTATGCGCCGTCAAGCAGGGCAAGAGCTATGGTCGCCTGCAGGATGTTTTTTAAATATCTGGTTATGGAAAGAATAATAACTGTAAATCCCACCGATTTTGTTGATCAGCCGAAACTGTTTAAATATTTGCCGCAGGAACTTTCTCCTGCTGAGGTGCAGTGCTTGCTGGATGCGGAGGACGGTGAAGGTGAGCTTGCTGACAGAAATAGAGCCATAATGGAATTGTTTTATGCGACGGGCGCTAGAGTGTCGGAGGTATGTAATATAAGGCTGGTTGATCTTGATCTGCGTGAGCGGTTTGTAAGACTGCAGGGTAAAGGTGGTAAGGAGCGTATGACTCCCATATCCCGTACCGCTGTAAGTGTAATCAGTGATTATCTTGCGGAGGGGCGTGGTAAACTGGACAGGAGTAACTCACCTTATTTGTTTTTGTCCAGAACGGGCAGAAAGCTCGACCGGGTGAATATCTTTCTGCTGGTAAAGCGGCTCGCAAAAAAAGCCGGTATCTCAAAAAATGTTTATCCGCATTTATTGCGTCATAGTTTTGCTACGCATATGCTTGAAGGAGGAGCAAATTTGCGTGCAGTGCAGATGCTGCTGGGGCATGCGGATCTTGCTACTACCGAAATTTATACCCATGTTCACGACCAGCGGAAGTTCAATATTTATCACCAGTTTCATCCGAGGGGGTAGATTTAACAGCAGTTTTTCTGGCTAAATCTGTATTGTCTGCTGGTGCGCAATTGAGGGGGTAATGCTATAATAATCTGGATTGTGGTTTGAAATTATCAGTATATGAATTGAGTCGACCTCCAGGAAAGTCGTATCGTTGTGTAATCATACTTATCGGGTGAAATGAAAATTAAAGCCCCAGGCCGTTACCGTCCTGGAGCTGTCAAAAGTTATAAATAAATTTCATCATAATAGTACTGTAAACAAAGGTGCTATTACTTTTTTTTCCTCCCTAATATGCACCCAAGGTGTAGCGTAGAACTACCTCAGCCTGTTAGTGTCGACTTTTGCAGAGCTTTATGCGCTTTACGTGCCAGGTACTCATAACAGGATAACCGTGTACCCCGAGCTCCCAAAATCTGTTCTGTCGTCAAAGAGCGCTAACAGCTGAGGCAAGACATTCTGGTGGAACACTTTCAATCATCTGCTATACTCCTCCTATATAAATGTCTGCGTTCTACATATCCCAATAGAAAGTGCTAAACAACAATTTCTGAACACAGACGGGAATATACTAATTAAGTTTTTAAATATATGGCTTTAGTTAAAAATTAAGACTTAATTTCTAAATATAGGCCAGAATTTTAAAGTTAAATATAATGTACTTGTTATAATGTCTCTATTGAGACTTATGTCTTCATCAAGTTGTTCTAAAGTTTCTTTAAAGAGCTACATTTGCGTTCTCCTGAAAAACAATAAACTGATAATATAGTTTTTGCCGTACAGTCAGGATGGTTTGTTAGCAGTATTTGTAATACTTTACGTATTAGTGTCTTAACGATATTATAATCTTTGACATTATTTTATGTACTGTTATTAAAGGATTAGTAACTGACGGCTTTTACTGTCTTGGTGGGTTCTCAATTGTCATTAATGCCTCCTTTGAAATTAATAGGATTTTTTAAGTAAATAATCCTATTTTGTTTCTTGTTACACATATAGATTATCATGTTTTGAGCGTTATGCAAATTATTTTTTTAAAAATATTTTAAATTATAATTTGACTTGCTGTAATGCGATTTTTTGTCCTACTTATATATGTCTTATGTGCTTGTTGATCCTTCAATATTTTAATTAATATTTTAATATGCGAAAGATATGCGTTCTTTTGGGCTTTAATGCATATGTGATATAAGCAATAAACGGCGGGTTTGTTATTGAACTTGAGTTTTTTTCGCAGCTGCTTTTTCAGCGGATATCATTAAAACCGGCAGGGAAGGTTTATGAGGTTGTGGTTATGCAGGATTTGAGGTCTGATGCAGGGATAATCTAAAGAGTTGGTGTTGTCAGGGAATTTCAGTAATTGAATAGTAATATTTTGAGTAATAAATAATATTATTTGAATAGTACAAAATTATGAAGCAGGCAGGAGGCTGCTGAAAAAAAATCATGCATGATATCATGTGACTGATTTGAGGTGGTGGCGCTAGCTCGAAGATTGTTTTAAAAATTTGTAAAAACTCTTAAAAAGCCTGTAAAAAATAAAATCCTGGATTCCACACATAAATCCAGGATTCACAAACAAACTTGATTTTTTTCACACAATTTATCCCCAAAAGGACACAACAACATCACTTCTTATTATAATTATGAGCTATTTATGAATCATAATGATAAGCATTAAAGAAGCATATTATAACTATACAATATCATACAATTTCTCTTATGCAAATTATAAGATTGAAAAAAAATTAATTGTCGGGGATTTGCTGTGTTGTTTTTTTACGAGTTAATTATACATTAAAGTTATAAAGTTTGTAATTTGTTGTGATAAAAGGTGTTGTGTCCTTAAAAAATCCATCCAGGAGACTGGTTTCGAAACTGAAGGGGTGAAAAAATTATTGTTATGCGCAGTTAGCGGCACATAAAGAATTCTATCATTTCACCGGTAGGGGCAGTAACGAAAGCAATACGGAGGTCGAGTTCCGGGGTAAGGCCTTCTTCTCCCGCTATCTTGATGTCTTTGGGTGCGACCCGTTCACTCGCTCCGGCTGCAAGCGCAAGTTTAAAATCTGCATCGACATCATTACTTGCCAGTGCGAAATGTTCTACTGCGCCGTGGCTCTTTTCTTCGCCATCTGCAAATATTTCAATAAAGCTTTCACCGGCTGCGAAGAGAGCCATTCTTTGTTTTCCTTCACCAGCTGCGAAATATTGTTTGAGTCCAAGCCCTTCTCCATAGAATTTAACTGCGGTGTCAAAATCGGCAGTTCGCATTGCGGCGTGGTGAATACCAGTTATCATAGTCTTTTCCTTTTATAAATGGGGTAAATAAAATGCAACCTGCATAAACTATAGATTAAAAGATATCTGTGGCAAGTATTATTATTTTTTTAGGCATTTATTTGGTTTTATATGAGTAAATGTAACAAAAATGACAGCTAATTGTTATTTATTTGGAGAAAAATGAAAATAATGAAGAAATTATTTGCTAAATCAAAGTTGTGGTGTAATATATTTAAGAAGTTGTAAATTGTGTTGAATCTATAAATTAACAAGGAAATAATATGCGTTATGCCATTGGAATTGATATTGGTACTACCAGTCTGTGTGCATTAGTTGCAGAAGCTGAGAGCTATAATGTTATTGAGGTTAAAAGTTGTAAGAATGATACCTTGATTGCGAGTGATAATCCGGCCTGCTTTGAGCAGGATGCGGCGATAATCATAGATAAAGTTATTGCTTTACTGGGTGAACTGGTTAGAGATACCAAGGTAGATACGGCTCTTATTAGCAGTATTGCCATAACCGGGCAGATGCATGGCGTGGTTCTTTTAAATGATAATCTTGAGCCGATAACTCCGTTTTATACCTGGCGTGACCGCAGGGCGGAAGATTGCGGCTGGCTGGACACGCTTTCATCCCGGCTTCCTGCTGCATACAATTTGCGTACCGGCTGTAAACTTTCAGCTGGGTTTGGTGGTTTAACCCTTTCATGGCTCCTTAATACAGCCAGTGAGAAAGAGATTTATGCCGGATGCAAAGCAGTGAGTATTATGGATTATCTGGCGCTCAAACTTACAGGAAGGTTTTGTACCGATTATTCCAATGCTGCCGGCTGGGGTATTTTTGATATTGTTGATAATGTCTGGTATGCTGATATGCTCAAAGTTATGGGAATACCTGAGAATATGCTGCCGGAGATTGTCTGTAGCGGCGAAGTACTTGGAACGCTCAAGAGTGATCTCGCTGCTCAGATTAAATTGTTGGCTGAGGTCAAGGTCTATGTACCTATTGGTGATAATCAGGCAAGTTATTATGGTGCGGGTAAAGGTAAAAAAGGTGTCACCGTGGTTAATGTCGGAACCAGTGGACAGATTACCGTTCCAAGTGACTCAATCTGCATTGACAATGGACTGGAGACCAGACCGCTGCCTAATGCCGGATACATTCTGGTCGGAGCGATCTTATGTGGTGGTTGGGCTTATGATTATCTGGCTTCGTTCTTTATCGATGTTATTAACAAGCTAGGCGGGATTGAGGTTGATAAGGATCAGGTTTTTGAGCGTATGAAAAATCTTCTTAATGCTACCTATGGGGCAAAGGGTGCCGGGATAGCTGTGGATACGCGGTTCTCCGGTACCAGAAGCGGGATTGGTGAGCAGACCGGCAGTATTTCCGGAATTGATGAAGGTAATCTCAAAGCCGGTAATTTGATTTATGGTTTTCTGCATGGTATTATTTTAGAGCTTGCAGATATGCTGCCGGCAGAGTATCTTGAAGGTGGTAATATACAAGAACTGGTGGCTACGGGGAATGCAATACGTCTGAATCCGGTGATGCTTGATATCATAACCGACATTTTTTCTAAAAATTGTGTCCTGTCACAGGTCAAGGAAGAAGCGGCCGCAGGAGCGGCTTTTGTCGCAATTAATAATGGCTGTTGAACTGTTTAGAGTAGTTGATGCGTGCGGTGTCAAGTATTTTAACCGGGTGTGCACGGAGAATAATATATTGTTTTGCCAAGATGGTGATGTCTGATTATACAAAAGGGGATTAATGAAGGCTTGTGTTATTCTGGCTCATCCATATCCGTTAAGTTTGAATCATGCGATTTTTCAGCGGGTAAATGCAGTTTTAAAACAGCTTGGAATCGCATGTTACAGCCATGATCTGTATGCGGAGAAATTTGATCCGGTGCTGACCGGGCAGGAGCTGGGTTCAGATATTTCCGCTGATCCGCTCGTAAAAAAATATGCCGCAGAGCTTCTGGAATCGAAGTATCTGTTTTTTATCCACCCCAACTGGTGGGGGCAGCCGCCGGCAATTCTCAAAGGCTATATTGACCGGGTTATTCGTCCTCCATATGCCTATGATTTTCCTGCTGACGGCAGTGGTGGCGGGTTGCCGCAGGCAAAGCTCGGAGGTAAATACTGTATCGTATTCAACACCTCTAATACTGAGGAGGGACGTGAAAATGAGTATTTTGGTGATCCACTGGAACTGATTTGGAAGCAATGTGTCTGTGGTTTCTGCGGAATTACAGATTATTATCGTAGGATGTTTCGGATTGTTGCCGATAGTAGTGAGCAGGAGCGTGAAAACTGGCTGCAGGAGCTTGAGATGACAATCAGAAATATTGTTTCGGCTCAGTAACAGGTACCACATTTTTCTGTATGAATAACAGGTTACGGTAATTTATAATTACCGGTTAAGTTTATACCGTTTTGGGGTGTGGTCTTTCAGAGTCAATGATCTTGCGGCATCGGTATTATGCAGTACTGCTACCGGCGGATGTTTCATTTCTTCATAATTTCAGATATATTTTAACTGGCAGATTAAATGTCCTGAGAAGAGACTTTTCGTAGCTGCAGCGAAAGGTGTGGGCATAGATTCTTCCTATCGCTGGAATTACATTTCATCTAAAAAACTGATTGCAAAGATTAAAACAGTTTTAATATCTTCATAATTGTTTCACAATTAGAATTTTACATTATTATAAATATCAGAATTAACTTGAATATTTTGCTATGTCTGCAGTATCATACAACAGGATATGATAAGTGCAGGAATTATTATTGTATTTCTTCAATAATCGGCAGGCATAATTATTTTTAAAAATAAGTTGACAATGGTGACAGTTTGATAATACTATACCGGGGTAGGGTATTGAAAGATGAAGGTTTATTTATGGAAAATTCAGCTACTAAAAGTCGTGAGAAAGTTTTAAAAAGAATCCAGCGTATGGAAGGGCAAATGCGCGGAATACGTAAAATGATCGAGGAGGGGCGTGATTGTACCGAGATATTGACTCAGCTGCTGGCTGTATCGGGAGCGATGAAGGGTACGATCTCACAGGTTATAAAGAGTAATCTCTGTGAGTGTATGGAACGGGTTAAAGAGGATGGAACTATAAACCCGGATGCGGTTGAGGAGTTGGTAAAGACTTTATCAAAGGCATTGTAATATAGCAGCGCAGCAAGTTTAATTTGCCGGATAGGCTGGCCTGTTGATTTTATCCTGTAGAAAATTTGATTGAGGGTAAATTTATGAATAGACGCAGAGTAATTTGGGCACTGGTGTCGGTAGGTGTTTTTCTGATATTTGCAGTAACGGGTTATATAGTGTCACTCCGGCAGCAGGGAGAATCAACCGCCGCCCCAACAATTCAAATGACCTGGTCACAGGCTGCAGAAAAGCTCGGTGTATCGGCAAAAAATCTTGCTGTGGAGCTGGGAGCCGGGGAGAAACCGCAGAAAAATCAGACTCTGGTCGAGTATGGCGTTACACAGGAGCAGCTGGCAAATACCGCCGCGCATATTCTGTCGCATAAGCCTGCAGTCTTTAAGCAGTTTATAATGCTGGGTATCTGTGTTTTCGCCGGATTATTTCTTATGATCTGGGGAAAGAGTGATAATGGTAAAGGTGTACATTATCAGCGTTTGCCGTATTATCTGGCGCTACTGCTAACAGTAGCTGCGAGTTTCTGGCTGGGAAAATCGCCGAGCCCGATGGAGGGTATAGTCAAGATGTTCAAGGCTCATGCCGGGTTGTATCCGGATGTTGCGGCCAAGACTATCGGACCAGCGGTATTGATTTTGTTCTTTGTTGTACTGTTTAATAAAGTAATATGCGGCTGGGCCTGTCCTTTTGGCGCTCTGCAGGAATTGTTTATGTTCGTAGGTGAACGTCTGGGGTTGCGTAAGCTGAGGTTGCCTTTTGTGGTGAGCAATAGTATACGCGGCATAGTTTTTGTTGCCTTTATTCTGGTGCTCTTTGGTGTTGCAGGTAATTTGCAGGGTGTGACCATATACCATTATATCAATCCGTTCAATCTCTTTGACTGGAAATTTGAATATACCGGTATTGTTTTATGTATAGTAATTTCGCTGTTAGGCGGGATGATTATGTACAGACCGTTTTGCCATCTGGTATGTCCGATGGGGTTTATTTCGTGGATTTTTGAACAGTTCAGTATCAATCGGGTACGGGTCGACAGCGATTTATGTGTGAATTGCGGAGCGTGCGCTGAGGCTTGTCCGGCAAATGCCGGCAAAGCAATTCTTGAAGATAAAAAAATCAAGCCTGACTGTTTCAGTTGTATGCGCTGTTTACGCAGCTGTCCGGTAGGGGCGATACGTTACGGCTTGAAGAGGAAAAAAAAGTAGAAGGAAAAGCTATGAAAGTTATTCAGTGGTTATTGGCTCTATTGTTTATATTTGTGCTGGCTCTAGGCTGGAAATATACTGTAGTTGGTTTGCTGGTAGTTCCTATGATCGGTTTCGGGATGGTTTTCGCTGTTTTTAACGGCAGGTGGTTCTGCGGTAATCTTTGCCCAAGAGGGCAGTTTATCGATAAGATTTTTAGCAAAGTAACTTCAACACGTGATATACCGCGGATTTTTCTGATGCCGGTATTCCGCTGGAGTTTTCTGGTAATTTTTATGGGTAAGATGGGGTATTCGCTGGTTACAGCTTATCAGGAGGGTTTAACTCTGGCTGCGGTGGCGAATGCTTTCTGGTGGAGTATGCTGGGTTCGTCATTAATTGCGCTAGTAGGCGGATTGGTTTATAATAGCCGTTTCTGGTGTGCGGTCTGCCCTGTCGGAACAATCGGGAAGCATCTAAAGGGATTGGCTCCGGTCAGCTATACTGTCAGTGAAGAGTGCAGAAATTGCGGTGCCTGCAGCAGAGCCTGTTCTTTCGGGCATAATCCGGCTGAATTTCGGGGCGGTAAACTGGATAATAGTGACTGTATCAAGTGCGGCAAGTGTATTGCTGCCTGCAAATTTGGAGCAATTAAGAAATAATATGGTTGTTTATGATTATTAAAATTTCACCCCGGGGCTGCTAGTATGCTCCGGGGTGAATATTTTTAACGTCTGCTTTTCATTATCGTGTCATAAGCTTTGTTGATTTTCGTCATCTGTTCGGTGGCGAATTTCATGAATTCCTCTGGCAAACCTTTACTCTGAAGTTTATCCGGATGAAAGGCTGCACACTTATCACGGTATTTGCGCTTTATATCGCTGTCAGTGTCATTGCTGCTGCATTCGAGAAGATTGTATGCTTCCTGAAGCTCACTGCTGGTGCTGCCTGAATTTGAAGAGTATTGCTGTCTGCTGTTATTATCTGAGTAGTTGTAGGAGCCGGAAGTATTGAGGTTGAGAATATTCTTTGCTTCCTCGATAATAGATTGTTCCTCAGGTGAATAATGACCATCTTTTTTAGATAATTCAATCAGGGTGCCGACAAGCATCATACAGAGTTCGCGGTCATAATTTACAATCTGACCGAACTGTCTGATATAGTCGGAGGCCGGCGTGTTGTTGTCCTTGGCTTCAAGAAAGACCTTTTTCGCTATATCCTTGGTCTGGGGATCGAGACGGAATTGACTGTCCATCAGTTCTTCAACATATTCTATCTCTTCTTTACTGATAACCCCATCGGCTTTTGCCAGTTTTGCCAGACAGGAAAAGAAGCAGACAAAGAACGCCACCTGATTTTTTTGGGTGTTATTGACTATTCCTGCAGATCCGGAGATGCTGCCCCCGAGTATCGCACCTATCATTGCGCCAATTGGTCCGCCTAGCAGCAGACCGATGCCGCCGCCGATAAGTGCTCCTTTTATTCCCATGATTTACCACCTTTCTGTTATTTTATTGGTTTTGATTTGCGAGTAGTACTGATCATCTGTACATTTGCAATTGTTGCTTTTCCAAGTCTCCAGAGCAGGAAGCCGTTAAGTCCGGCTTCGGCGGTTTTGGAGAAAATTGTTTTAAGTGAACTTGTAAGTGAGCCTGCCAGCAGTTCACCGCTCCACTCCTGGTAGGAATCACTGAGGCTTTCAATACCGTTTTCAGCTACATCTCCGAGCATGCCGCTGAGATAGGCCTGTATCACTGCCCGTGAAAGCATGAGTGCACTCTGCCCAAAAGCAGGGCGAAGATTGTAGATAGTAAGGATATCTCTGATCATTGCCAGTGAGCCGTAAAGCACAATGATCTGATCAATGATACCTACCGGTGAAGCTGCGGTGCCGAGTGCAACCTTGCCGGCATAACGTCTGATCCGCTCTCTGGCAGCTGTATCAAGTGTCTGCTGAAAGCGTAGTGTAAAGAGCTCCAGCCACTCCTGGGAGGATAGCGGATGCGCGGTACTCAGCAGTACATCCGAGCTTTAGTTAGATTGGTCAAGGCTTCGGACGAAAGCCCGGCGCTGGAGAGTGCAGGATAATCCGCGAGCGGGTATTCACTCAGATATAATTTGAGTTCGGTGCGTGCCAGCTCTGAGCGGGAGTTCGCCAGTTCACGCAGCTCTCCGCGTTCCTCAAGGATGCGCAGTGCTTTGATATTGATTTGTGGAGAGCGTCTCAGTGCAAAGAGCAGGAGTATCAGTCTGCCTATGACTCCGACGATAAGGAGTATAAATATAATGCCTGCACCACCTATAATATACTGCCATAAAATAGGGAGCGTTGTCAGTTCGGTATATATTGCTATTCCCTGCGAGAGCGCAAAGAGTCCGACTATACCGGCTGTAAGCAGCAGTATGAGTTTCGCCGCGCGGTAGACCGCACGGGGGATCCTGAGTTGTGAAGCTGTAAGTTCTGTAAACTTGCGGCGGAAGCGTTCCTCAAGCTGTTCGGAGTCTGTAGTACTTATCAGGCTCTGCTCGAGCTCAGTGAGTATCCGTATGTCGCTGGAATCAGGGTGTGGCTCGGGTGTTCCGAGTCCGGAATCACCGGGACGCAGGCTTTGCATGGGCGTATCGGGCATGGTTTCCGCTTTATCTTGTGGTTGGACGCTATTATATTGTGATCCGGGGAAAAAGGGTCTAGCCGTTGGATCACCCAGGGGAATATCAGGTTCGTTATTCATGCGTCAGCTCCTCCGGTAATAAAATTGAATATTCGATCCAGCCCTGAATGATTCGGTGGAATCTGCATGTTTCTCGGTGCATTGGGCAGGATGCTGTAGAAAGGATAATCATTATAGTCCCAGCTTTCGGGCCAGAGATCCGGGAGTTTGGGAACAGGATACTCCATCCATTCCTTTGCAGGATTGTTGAGATAAAGTCTGCCTATAAGGTGATGCGGTTTGTCTGATTGCCGGGTGGAATAGCAGGCGCTACAGGTAAACCATGAGAAGTCTATATCCGGCAGAGTCCGGCGGGCACGCTGAGTCATGAGTTTTAGCAACCCGCGCAGTTTGCCATTTTCTATGTCTTCGCGGTCGACCATATCCATTTTGGTAGCGACAAAAGCCACACGCTTCAGCTTGCCCGTAAAGATGCCGATCAGCTGCTGCAGAATCCGGTTCAGCATGGAATCAGAATGCAGTGATTCGAAGAGATCCAGAAGAATCTGGCGGTTATCATTATAACGGTCGACACCACCGGCCAGTAGTGACGGTATATCTATTAGAATCACCAGTGTATCCGCACTCAGTATCTCTTTGAATAGTGGTAAGGCAATCTGATGGCGGTAGTCGTTATAGGCCTGTTGTAACACCGGCAGCAGAGCCGGATTTTGTTCCAGAAGATTCGCGGGTACCGGAGCAAACTCCGAGGTTGAATCAAGACCGCAGTTACGGTCTGCGGCTATTTCGCCGGCGTCAGCTTTTCTGGCAACTTTACCGTTGGTGTCCAGAAGGAAGGTGGATGGTGTCACCAGGGGTTTGTAATCACTTATCAGTCTGGCCAAAAGTAGTTTATAGGCCGAGATAATCACCGGTAATTCCAGTTGTTCAGTGCTTGCTAATGTCTGCAGATATTCTGCCAGATGGACTTTGTACTCGTGATGTTCCTGAAAATGTTCGAGAAGGTGTTCTGACCATTCAGAATAATTTCTATAGGCGGCGATTGCGCCATCGGCAATTCTTTCGCCTGGAAAATCAAAGAACTCCAGACTCTGGCTGCAGAAGCGGTTGAGTGAGAATGAATTCTCCCAGTCTGAACGGGAATAACTACAGATATATTTTGCGCTGGCGACAGTCTTTTCCGGCCATATTCCACGCGAAAGAGCTTCCCGGTAATGGTCGAATTTGAATTTATTCCATTTATTGGATTTTAGTGCGAGTTCGCGAAAATTATGAATTTTCAGTGAAGATCCGGGATTGAAATCAGCACTATCAAACTCCGCCAGCTGTGCAATGAGAGAAGTGAGAAAAACGGTTTTTCCGCCTCCGGCTATTCCTGTGACTGCAATCTTTTCTCTCGCATCAAACATTGTCTGATATCCTTATGATTTTGTAAACTCTACACTGGTAAATATGCTAAATTATATGATTTGTAGCCTCTTTAGTCAAGCAAGGCAAAACGGATAAGTTTGGGTTTTAAAAGTGAGAAATTGTGAACACGCGGTTGCTGAATCAGGTTTAAAAAAAAAATATTTAGAATGATTTTATTGGAGTAAAAAAAATAGATGTGCTAATATGAATAAGGTTGCTGAGTTGATTGTTTGGTTGTGCCGTGAGATTTACACCGTCCATTTATGCTGGAATATACTACTCTCTATTTCTATAAGCGTAATAGAGCCGTATGAAGGAGCAATTATGAAGATCAAATCTAAAATTATTTTGTTACCGGTAGTTGCGGTTTTGGGTACAGCTGTTTTATTTGCGATCATATTACATATAAATAGCGTGGTCATTTTTGATATTGTACTACCTAAGTTTGCCGAAGAGGTAATCAGCAGTGAAAAGAATATTGTAAAGGTTCTGGTTCAGACCGAGGCTAATGTTGTAAATAATATTGTTGAAATGCTTCAAGGTAAAAGTGAGGAAGAGATCAAGGCGGCACTCATTGCTCATACTGATAAAATCACCTTTTTTGATGACAACAGCGGGTATTTTTTTATCTATGATTATGAAGGCAATAGAATAAATCTGCCGGGAGCAACCGGTGATGCCAAGATATCGGGTAATTATATTCATCTTAAAGATACCAATGGTTATGAGCTTATACGGGGCTTGAGCGAAGCGGCTCAGCGTGGGGGTGATTTTGTTGAATACTGGTTTCCTAAAAAAGGCGGAACTGAATCATATCCTAAAATTAGTTATTCAATGCCGATAAAAGGTACAAATTATTTTGTTGGTGCCGGGGTATATTATAATGATGTGAAAAGTTATATTGCGTCCATGGAGAAGATTATTATCGGTGAGGCCGGTAATATGAGTAGTTATATTTATATTGCCGCGATAATATATGTTCTTATTCTGGCGATTCTGGTATTTATTATAGTCCGCGGAATTATTCACGGACTCAATGGAGTTAAGAGCAAGCTGCTGCAGATAGTGGAGACCGGTGATACAACTGATAATGTTGCTGAAGATCTGCTCAAACGCAAAGACGAAATAGGTGAATTGGCATACGCCGGACGCCAGATTATTACTGATTTTGATAAGGTTGCGAATGTATCTAAGGGGCTGGCTGAGCGGAACTGGTGTCAGGAGGTTGAAGTTAAGTCTCCTAAAGATGTTATGAATATTTCTTTGAAAGATATGATTGCAGAGGTCAACAGTACATTAAAGGAGATATTCACCTATGTTCAGGAATTAGACGCTGGAGCTCAACAGGTAAGCATGGCCAGTCAGGCTTTGTCGGATGGAGCTTCATCACAGGCGGCAGCAATTCAGCAGATCTCTTCTTCGCTTTCAGAAATGAATGTCAGAACCAATCAGAATGCGCAGAATGCAACTGAAGCCAGTAAACTGGCGCAGTCTGCCAATACCGCGGCACTCAGTGGACAGCAGCAGATGCAGAGCCTAGCTAAAGCTATAGGAGGTATTACCCAGCGGGCTGAGGAAACCAAAAAGGTGGTAAAAACAATTGATGATATCGCTTTTCAGACCAATCTTCTGGCACTCAATGCTGCTGTTGAAGCTGCTAGAGCCGGAGTACATGGTAAGGGATTTGCCGTTGTGGCGGAAGAGGTGAGAAATCTTGCGGCCAGGTCTGCTAAAGCTGCCGGAGAGACAGCGGAACTGATAGATAATGTAGTATCTGAAGTAAAGAGTGGTAATGATATGGCAGAGACAACAGCTTCGGCGCTGAACAGTATTACGGAACAGATTCAGCAGGCAACCGATCTTGTTGCAGATATTGCCCAGGCTTCAGTAGGTCAGGCAGAAGGTGTCTCACAAGTAAATAACGGTCTTGCGCAGATTGATTCCGTAACCCAGCAGAATACTGCAAGTGCGGAAGAGACGGCTTCTGCCAGTGCCCATATGAGTGAACTTGCCACACGTCTCAATGCAGTTATAAGCAGGTTTAAACTGCAGGATCTTTCTCATCTCAAAAACACTGCCGGCAGTAATAAAGCGCGTAAAGGGTTGGGACTAAAAAAAACAGCGGTACCACAAGCATCGGCTGCAGCTGTAATAACACCGCGCGAGCAGATAAAGCTTGATGATGCTGAGTTTGGTAAATTTTAAGTGAGCTGGCAGATAAATGGTTGCAGGTTATTTTCTATTGTGTTGTCTGAGGTGGTATGAGTATCTTGAATAATTAATCTTGACTTTTTAGTGAAAAAAAGTCAAGATGATTGTTCACTTATCGGGACAGAAAATAACGGATATTAGTCGGGGGATTATTATGAAGATAAAATGGAAAATTATTTCTTTACCTGTAATTGCGGTTTTCGGTACCGCGGTTATCCTGATTCTGGTTACACTGATAAATAGTAATGTCACAGAGACAGTGGTATTGCCGAGTGTGGTAAATGAAATTGTGGACTCGGAAAAATCCAAGGTAAAGTCGCTGGTTACACTGGAGGTCGGAGAGCTTAATAGTCTGGTCGCTGGCGCAAATGATAAAGAAGCTATTATCACCGCTATAATTGAGCAGACAGATCGCTCGGATTATACTCTGGACGGTTCAGGATATTTCTTCGTCTATGATATGCAGGGTAATCGTATTAACAGCCCTGGAACCAAAGGTGATGCGAAGACAAGCGGTAATTTTTATGATTATAAGGACAGTAAGGGTAAGTATCTATTCCGTGAGCTTATCGCCGCGGCTAAGAATGGCGGCGGGTTTGTTGAGTACTGGTTCCCCAAAAAAGGCAAGACTGAGCCGGCACCAAAGATAAGCTATGTGATGCCGATCAAAGGAACTGATTATTTCGTTGGAACAGGTCTGTATATTGATGAGGCAATGCAGCATGCTGCTGAGATAAAGAGCGGTATTAGTGAAAAGGTTGCTTCATATAGGATCTATTTTTATATAATCGGTCTTATTTATGTCGTTGCTCTCGGTATTATCGCCTATGTTATCATTAGGGGAATTATAACTGGTTTGAGTGGTGTGGTATCTGCGCTGGTGACTATTGTCGATAAGGGGGATACAACCGTTAGTATTGATGAAAAGCTCTTACAGCGAAAGGATGAAATACATGAACTGGCTGAGGTCAGCAAGAATCTGGTTCATGATTACAGCAAGATTGCGGATGTTGCCAAAAAACTTGCTGCGAAAAACTGGCGTCAAAAAATAGATATCAAGTCAGATAAAGATGACATGAATAAATCTCTGGAGAATATGATTGAAGAGATGAATTCGATATTATCGCTCTTTGTCAGCAAGACGCTTGAGGTGCGGGAGGGTATCGGTCAGGTGCGGATAGCGAGTCACGCGCTCTCTGATGGTTCGGCTTCGCAGGCTTCATCACTCGAGCAGGTAAGTGCTTCGCTTGTTGAGATGGGTAAACGCATTAATGACAATGCCAAGAATGCTGAAGAGGCTAAGAGTCTCTCCAGAGCTGCAAATGAAGCAGCCATTAGTGGACAGGGTCGGATGCAGGAGTTAACGCAGGCAATAAGTGATATAACCAGTAGAGCAGAAGAGACCAAAAAAGTGGTGAAGACAATTGATGACATTGCTTTTCAGACCAATCTTTTAGCGCTCAATGCCGCGGTCGAGGCGGCTAGAGCCGGGGTTCACGGTAAGGGCTTTGCAGTGGTGGCGGAAGAGGTGAGAAATCTTGCTGCCAGATCTGCAAAAGCAGCCGGTGAGACCGCTGAACTTATTGATAATGTGGTCTCAGATGTACGTACCGGTAATGATATGACTCTGACAACTGCCGACGCACTCAATAGTATCGTTGAGATGATAAGTAAAGCTTCTGATCTGGTCGTTGAAATATCCAATGCTTCAAATGAGCAGGCACAGGGGATTGCTCAGATTAATCAGGGGTTGAATCAGATTGATTCGGTGACCCAGCAGAATACATCCAGTGCTGAAGAGACAGCCGCAGCCAGCGAACATATGACCGAGCTTATTCAGTCTATAAATGATGATATTGAAAAGTTCGAACTGATAGACGATGCTGATATACCACGTAATAAAGTTAAAAAGAAAGTTAAAGCGCCACGACCTAAAGCTATACCGTTTGATTCAAATAAAGCTAATGCTTCTATTGTGACCCCATCGGAGCAAATACGGTTGGATGATGAAGATTTCGGTAAATTCTAGTTTGATGAGATTTAAAATGATTTTTATATAGCAGAGTCAGCTTAGTTAATACAGCATGAATTTATAGCGTTATGTAAATTAGCAGTGGCAAACAGCAAGTACTGTTTGCCACTGTTTTAAAGTTTGTCATGATAATTACAGTGTCGTATTATTTGTAAACTTCCTGTGCCGGATCAATATAATTATTCATATCGCGTTTTACTATTTCATTTGGAACATTGGATTTCTGGTCAGAGCTGTCGACATCGCCACCGACCTTTGAATCACAGCCGATAAGGCTGCAGAGAGCGATGGTTAGGACACTGCTAAGTACGAGTAAACGTTTCATTATTCTCTCCTTGTTAGTAAAGTTTGGCTGCTATTGTTGAGTCGTTAAGTGATAATATTAGTGTAATTTTTACGACAAGTCAAATAAATAAAACTGAAAAGAAATTACTCAAGCTCAGCTTTAAGCTGTTGAAGATCAATATTTTGAGATTTCAGCAGGCGAATCAGTGCCGCTGCCTGGCCATATTCGATCATTGGCCGGGTTACCGGAAGACTGAGGTAGGCTTTAGCATGGGCTTTGATATGGGCAACATTGGCTCTGTCCTCTTCATGTGTCTCGCCATTGGGATCATATTTATAACCGCCATCGGTGGCTTTGACTTCATCATTGTTCTCAACCGGAAGCAGCTTCACCTGAATATTGCAGCCGACATATTTATATCTGGTGTTTTCCAGTTTGAAACGAAAATGTCTGAGATTGAACCATACTGCAGTATAATATTCACGCACCAGCGGTTTCTTGGGTTTGTATCTTTCAGGGAGATGGTAGGTCTGATAGAGATAAGGTATTCCGAAGACGACCCCTCTGAAAAATTCATCAGCGGCAAAAAGTTTTTTTGATATTGAATAACCGCCGTCTTTTCCTGACCATGAACCATAGTATATTGCTTTTGTGCCGGCAATTACTGAAATACCAAATAACGGGTCATTTTCAAGGGCTCCGATCATATAGGAAAATTCTTTGGCTTTTATCGGATTGGGAAGTTCAAGGTGATCATTTATTATAAAAGTATTGCCGCTTTTTTGGTATTTAATACTGCTGATGAGACCGATACCATCTGCAGTTCCTTCAAGCGTAATACCTTTGGGTACTGAAGTGTAGGGTATATCCAGAGATATTCCCGGACTAATCAGGATTGATAATAAAAATAAAAGAGCTGTTATATACTTCATTTTCTGCCTTTCCAGATATTTAATCATCTGTGCTACATTCAAAGATTTCTTCAAGTTCTTTTTTTGCTTCATTAATTGCTGTTTCTGTGACTTCCGGAACCTTGACCTGAAGTTCGGTTTTTTCACGGGTATCGTATATAATAAGGCTTTCTCCGTCTGGCGATTTTTCTATCTCATCGAGCCGCAACAGGCGTTTTCGGATAAGAATAAGTGCCAGCAGATAGGTAAACAGACTGTTGGCGCTCCCTTTACGCTGCAGGCTGCAGAAAAAGGTGTAAAAAGCTTCGGTGTCAATCTTCAGCCTGTTTTTCCTCTCGTTAGTTCTGTCCGGCAGATGGGTTTTCCAGTATGAAAAGAAAGCTTCCTTTTCCATTTCATCCCATACCTCCGGTGAATAATCATAACGCGTAAAACCTTCTCCTTCCTCTTTCAGGGCAGAGAAAAAGGCATCACCGGGTTCGAATATTTTACCGCTTGCGGCACAAACCCGCTGACTTTTATTTACTTTCCATTCCGACATTCTGTTGATTCACCTTAATAATATGATATCTCTTCAATTTGCTTTGAAGAATCTGTTGCCTGTACCACCTTCTCCGATTTTAATTTTTATGCTGCGCATGCATTTGGGGCAGTGACCGACATAATGTGTGCCTGCTTTATTCTGATAAATTCTGGCATAAACGTGGCAGCATTCAAACATTATTCCCAGATATGGCCTACCTTTATTCTCCATTTTTAGCCCTCAATATATAAAAATGACACTCTTATTTATATGGGTTAGCAAGTAAGTATTCAATGGCTTTGACCTTAATTTCAATATGCTTTTTTGATTCTGTATTTAAATTTATTTGAGCCTGGGTGTCTATGACTTTTCCTAGTATGGTTTCTATTGATTTGGAATATTTGTAATGCTCGGCAAGAGCAGCTATTATGAGTAAATTTTTATATACTCTGATGTCAAGCAGTGATTCTGGTCCGGTTATTTGTTCTTCGGCTTGCAGCAGCAGCTTTTTCGCTGTATCGGCGCCATTCGAAGCGGTCAGAATTTTTCCCGCTTTCTGGTAAATATAGGAGAAGGTAAGTTTCAGCTCTTGGATATCAGTGAGTTCATGCGGTTCATCAAGGAGAATGATTGAATTCTCCGCGTTTTCTATGGTGCTGAATATCCCTTTAAAATGAGCGGGCGAAATTTTTAATATTCTCTGGGCTTCACGGTAATAAAGAAAACCTTTGGTGAAACCGATAACCTTTCCCTTGATAATGGTATTATCATTGAGCAGCATATATGAATCACTGTGATCTTCGTCACCGAGTGCAAATGCCGGGTAGAATATAAATGCTAGCAGTAACACGATGGTGGGTAGTGACTTACGCATTAAAAGCCTCCGCCCGGGGTAAGATTGAGCAGCGACTGCAGCAGTTCCGTAAGTGTAGGCTTAGGAATAATCAATTGCATGTCGATACTGGTCCGGTCTGAATTTATGGTTAAATTCAGCGGTGGTGCTGCAGCTGGTTTGGAATTGAAAAAGCGTGAAAAATCCTGCCATGGTATCGGCAGACGGTTGGGTGGCGAGGGTGTAGGCCAGAGACTTTCCGACTGCATTGCCACCTGAATATAGCGTAATGGATTCAAGCTGAGATTTAGAATGGAATTTGGCTGATTGTTGGCTGTGGCAGCAGTAGTTAGCGCTGACTGATTGTTGTCAGCGGTGGTGCTGCTTTTTACACAGCTGTTCAGAGCCTGCAGGCAGAAATCACGTGTTTCCTCATATTGAATGTCATTGATTGTTGCCAGCGGACTGACGGTAATAAGTTTGTTGCCGATGAATGTTGATAACATATATTGTTTATTCAGAAACGCATCAGGGAGGGTGAAATAATTACTCCGCAGGAGAAAGACACTTTCAGTTATTTCAGCACCGGCAGCGGTTTTACCAGCAGATTTTTGCTGTATTTCCAGTTTTAACCCTTTTTCGGCTAAAAATTCCGAATAATCACCGGTTGTAAATATGGCTGCGCATTCACGGAAAAACTCTCTGGTACTTTCAGGATCCTCCAGAGTAATTACCGATACCGCCACGGGACCAAAACGGGTTGTATTGCTGGTGGGAGATAGAATGCCCTGTTGTATAGATTGAGGATTTCCCTTCTGAAAAAGAGTTAACATGTTTTCAGCTTTGACCATGTCAGCTTTGTTAATAGCCTTTTTGTCAAGTGATTTGCTGAGATTACCCAGTCCTTCAATAATCTGGATGTATTCTTCCGGCCAGATATTGATATTGCTCAGAACGATAGAGTCTGACGGTAAAAATGATGTCAGTGTATTTTCCCGTTGTTCGTATGCTGAAAGTGCGTAATGAAGACTTCCTCCGTACTGGATGAGAAATTTTGTTGTAAAGCGTATATTTTCACCGGTAAGATAGGCTTTTATATCTATTACTGCTATTTCGTTGATCAGGCTTTTTACCGTGTCTTCAAGATAGTTAAGAATAAGATTGAGTATATTGTCCTCTTTGGCGGTAGTTCCGGCAAGGTCACGAAGCAGATCGTAGTGAACCATATTCATAAAGTTGGGGAGTACGCGGGAATTGGCCTGAAAATAACGGTTAAGATGAACTGTCATGGTATAATCGGCATCACTGCCGGAGATTATTCCGGACTCGCTGATTTTCTCATTCTTGTAAAGCTCTATGGCTTTGGTAACGGCATCAAAATTTCTGCTCATTATGGCAAGATTCTTTTCACCGGCTGCAAGGTAGTACACCTCTGAATCCAGACCGTCTGTACGCCTGTAGCGGGTTATTCCGTCTTCTGACAGTTCCTGTCGGATATTTCCGGTGCCGAGCAGGGATCCTACATATTTCTCCATACTTTTGACATGAAAGATAAAGACCCAGTCATTGCCTTTTTCCATTGGTTGGCTGAAATATAAAGCTTCTGACCAGTTTTGGCCGTCAATATCATTTATATTGGCGACAAGAATCTGTGAGGACAGAAGAGAAAGAATCGGATTGGTCGTCGGGGTCTGAGGGTTTATAGAGGCCAGTATGGTCTGAGTTTCGGTATCGGCAGCGGCCAGATTATTATATCTGGATACAGCAAGCAGGTTGCGGTCATTATTGAAGATGTCTTCAATTGCTCCGGCATGTACAATTGCGGTAGTCAGGAATAATAGCGGTATTATGATTAATACCACTTTAGAGAGTGAATTAGATAAATTATTAATTCCTGACCGCTGCGGCATTATTTATTGTCCCCTTCCAGATTATAGAGATAGTCTTCAGTCTGATTAGCGACTATAACACCGTAATTGGCTGCTCCCAGCCAACCGCTCATTATTATGGCGCAGCTTCCGGTGTGGAACACCCCCGGAGCGGTTTTGGGCAGACCTTCGCTTATCTTCAGACCTTCAAATTTGGTACCGAATGAGGCACCGCCGGTATGCAGAGTATATCTGGCAAAGGTGCGCGGGGTAGCGGCTTCAATATAGTCAACCTTTTCACTTACACCCGGTATATAATTTTCGAGAAATGCGAGTGTGTCACGGCAGAGATCATCTTTTGCGGCCTGGTATTCGCTTTCGGTCAAATTTTTCCAGTCGTCATATCTGGCATTCATTGATGCGACTATAGTGTAGGCCGGAGTGGAATCGGGTCTGGTCTTGGGATAATATAGGGAGAACGTGCGGCTGGTAACTTCCCGTGAACACTGCTTCTCCGGATCAAATTCGGGATAGGTAGAGGTGAAGATAAGGTCACCGATATCGGGGATGCTCTCTCCATGTCTTATGCCGATATAGACCTGGGTTGATGAGTTGGAGAGGCGCATCTTTTGCGTGTCGGCAGTGAACTGAGACGGCAGTTCGGTATCAGCAAGCAGTTCGGTTACGGTCTTTTTCAGACTGGCGTTACTTATTACCGCCCGGGATTTGAATACGGTATCATCGGCAAGTACTCCTGCGGCTTTGCCGTTCTCCATGATTATTTTGTCTACCCGGCTCTGTAATTTTATAGTGACGCCATTTTTTTCCAGCTCTGCTCTGAGCATATCAATAAACAGATCTGTACCTCCTTCGAAGGTATAGACACCTTTATTCATGAAGTTTGAAAAGACGATACCATAAGTGATCGCCGGTTCATCAAGGGTTGAGCCGTTGGCGTAGGTTATCGGTTCCATCAGAAAACGGACAATATCTTTTCTGCCGGGGAAAAATCGTTCAAAAAGTTCCCGCGTGGTCATTTCCTGATCGTCGTAAAAATTCATATTAGCCAGGGTAGTGAAAAATTCTGCAACCGTGGCTTGTGGTATATTGAAGAAGTTTATCAGCTTATCTTTGAAATCCGCTGTATCAAAGGTGGTTTCCAGGTGGAACTGAGGATTGTCGAAAACGATACGTTTCAGTTGTACTATTTTCGCAGCGATCTCTTTGCTCCAGTATTTCCTGCAGGTTTTGACCATGCCATACGGAAATCCGTGGAGAGAAACATCAAAGATATGCCCTTTCCGGTTGAAATAAGCTGCCAGCCCACCCAGCATGAAATGCTGCTCCAGCAGGAGTACCTTGCGTCCGAAACGAGCCAGTCTGTTCGCTGCCGTCATGCCTCCAAGTCCTGAACCAATAATTATAACATCATATTCTGTTTCTATCGTTCTTCTCCTAATTATGCTCTTAATTTCTTTGTATATTATATATATCTGCCGGTTATCTGTCTATTGTGAAAATGATATCCGAGATACTACAGGGTTATTTTTTTGAGTTTCTGAGTTCGTTTAATGCGGCACTGAAGCCGGATGGCAGCGCTGCAGTCAGCAGTAGATCTGTCGAATTCTCCGGGTGCGGAATTTGCAGTTCCCGCGCATGCAGAGCCTGAAACGCTATGCTTTTGAGTTTTCTGCCTCCTGGGTTATATTCATGATCGCACATTACCGGTAGATGCAAGTACTTAAGATGTGCGCGGATCTGGTGCGAGCGTCCGGTAACCGGTCGGGCCTCCAGCAGACTCCAGTCGTCGGCTCTTTCCAGAACCTTGAAGTGAGTTATCGCCTCTTTGCTTCCCTCGCGTTCTGACTGGGGGGGCACCCGGCGCAGTTCTCTATTTTCAGGATTGATTCCCAGCGGCTGGTCAACTGTCAACTCTTGCCACTGTGGCGCGCCTTCGGTAATTACCATATAGGTTTTATGCGCGCGGTTGTCACGGAAACTGGCGGTCAGTTTTTTATAGGCACTCCGGGTTTTTGAATAGATGATCACTCCGGTTGTGTAGCGGTCCAGCCGGTGCGCCGGAGATATCATTTTATCTGGAAATTCTTTATTCAGAAGATGATACATGATGCCATTCTGGAGTGTTTCACCGGTTAAATGTCCACTGGAAGGGTGAACGACTCTGCCGGCGGGTTTGTTTACTGCGATCATGCAGTCATCTTCGTAGATAATATCCAGATCCATTGCCGTTGGCTGCATATAAGGCGGCCAGGCATCAGGAAAGGTGATTTCGATTATACTCCCGGCTTTGAGATCGATTATGGTTTCAAGATCAATTTTACTGTTATCAATCAATACCTGACCTTCACTGATAATTGCCCGGGCCCGGTTGTCATGTATAAAAAGTCTGGAGGCTAAATACCCGGTGAGGGTACGTTTGCCCCGGTTACGTTTGACTTCAAAGGTTACAGTCTGTCCAGAAAGATATCTTGCTCTTGCCATTACTCTGCCAGATTACTCCTCAGGTGCAGCGAGGATATTATCGATAAGCCTGAGATCGTTATCCAGTTTTATAGCTCCGGCAATAAGTACCAGGTCTTCAATCTCTTCAACATCATCAAGAGTCTCAGGTGAGACAATATCAAGATAATCAACCTCAATATCGCCGGTTTCGATAATACTCTCTACCATACGGTTAATAATAGTGGATGCGTTTCTCTCACCTTCAGCTATCAGTTTTTCTCCTAATTTCAGGGCGTTGTAAAGTGACAGCGCCTGCTCGGTCTGACCGGGCTGAATGCGTTTGTTGCGGCTGCTCAGCGCCAGACCGCTCTCTTCTCTGACAATCGGGCAGATCTTCATCTTTACGGGGATATTCAGATCGATAATCATGCGCTGAATAATCAGCGCCTGCTGTGCATCTTTCTGTCCGAAATAGGCGTATTCGGTGCGGGTGATATTGAAGAGTTTGGTGACAACGGTGCAGACACCGATAAAGTGACCGCGTCCGCGGGAGAGTCCGCAGAGGTGGTTGGCCAGTTTATCAACCATTACTACTGTGTCGCGTTTGCTGGAGTACATTTCATCGGCTCTTGGAGCGAAAATTATATCAGCTCCGGCGGCGACGGCTTTCTCAACATCATCCTCGAATGTCTTGGGATAGTTTTCAAGATCGCTTTCATTATCAAATTGCGTAGGATTCAAGAAAATACTGACGGTTACAATGTCACACTCCTCTTTGGCCGCTTCAATAAGTGAAAGGTGACCATCATGAAGGGCTCCCATAGTTGGTACCAGCCCATGGATCATTGAAGAACGCAGGATATTCAGGCCTTCTGCCTGCATTTCAGCTATGGTGTTGATTATTTTCATCTGCAGTGTCCTTGTTGGTAAAATAAGATATTACCGTGATTATAGAGTTTGAGTTTATTTTGGCAAGGAGCTTTATAAGTAAAAGCCTTCCTGACTGGCAGGGAAGGCTTGTAGCAGATATAATCTGATAATTGTGTAGGTAAGATTTGGTATTATTTCAGGAGCAAAAAATCAGTATGAGCGTGAAACGTGCTTGGCCAGGGCGGTAAGATCAAGATTGCCTGAATTACGCAGATAACGGGCAAAAGCAGCAAATTCACCTATTTTGGCAGCTCGGGTTATCTGGGGGATATCGATATAGGCACGGGAATTATTCTTGATCTGGTCGAGATTATCCAGATCGGCGGCAGAGAGCAGCTCCATATTTTCACCCGGCAGGTAGCCGCCGTCAACAGCGGCGCCTGGTCCAACCGGTACCAGCAGATTTACCATTTGCATCTTCTGGAGATAATAAACATTGTCGACCAGTGAGAATTCATAATTTTTGAATTTATTGATGGATACGGCAGGGATATCCCGGCGGTCTGTAGACTTTGGAATATAGTTGTTCGGCAGGGTTATGCCTTCGAGGTTCTTCGTCCAGCCGAAGATGACTGAGACCAGAATTTTATCGGCAGCAACGAGCGCCCTGGCCGTCTCGCCTTCAGGATGAAGTGCTCCATAAACCAGCACTTTCTGATTGACAATTGATACCCCGAGTCTGTCGTCTTTGGAAAGAGCTATCAGTACAGCTGCGATTTCAGTACGGGGAATGGGACAGGGGTAGTAAGTATTATGATTAAGAATAAAGGTATTATCTGCCACATTATATTTGATGGATTCTATTCTCTGAAAGCCGGTTGCTGAACCTTCCAGAATGACTCCCTTGGGTAGAGAGCCGTAGGTTGATACTATTTCACCGCTGGTCTTCTGCCAGTGATTCTGACCGATAAGGGTAACGGTGAGAAGGATGGCGATCGAGATAATTATGTTCTTAAGTTGCAATGTTATGCTCCTGTTGAAAGAAAATAATACAGATTATCAGCATAAATTATATGATTTGCACTTTTAAAAGTAAAGTTGAAATTTATGGTGTATACCTATTATCCGCAGATAATCCTGGTATTTTCAATAATATTAAGTGCTGTTTTGCGGGGGTTTGATTTTTTATGGCTGGAGGGTATAATTTTGGGTGTAATCGTGAATTTTAAAATTGAAAGGTGATTTTTAGGTTAATAAATGGATTATACAAGTATTGCCGCTGCGGCCGGAAATGGCGGTTGCAGTAAGGATGAAGCGCTCTGGGCTGTAATTAATCTCTCTGAAAATGAGCTTGCGGAACTTGCCACCTCGCTGCGTCAGCGTGCATTCGGGGATAAAATCGCGCTCTGTATTATTATGAACGCCAGATGCGGGCGCTGTCCTGAGGATTGTACTTATTGTTCGCAGAGTGCGCATAATAATTCTGAAGTGGAGGTCTTCGGGTTGAAGAACGGAGATGAAATAGCTGCCGCGGCTTCTAAGGCTGCGGAATCAGGAGCGGATAATTTCGGTGTGGTTACCAGCGGCGTGACGGTAGCCGGAGAAGCTCTGGAAGATGTCTGCAGGAGTATTGAGAGGGTTACCTCCGGCAGCGCCTCCATACCGGTCTGCGCTTCTTTCGGTCGCATGAAAATAGGACAGCTGCTCAAACTGAAAGCGGCTGGAATGCGGCGTTATCATCATAATCTTGAGACTTCGGAGCGTTTTTATTCCAAGATCTGCACTACTCATGAGTGGATTGAGCGGGTAGAGACGGTGAAGAATGCCCTTGAAGCCGGACTTGATGTCTGTAGCGGCGGTTTGTTCGGTCTGGGAGAGAGCTGGGAAGACCGGGCTGATCTGGCTCTTACACTCAGGGAGTTGGGAGTTGACAGTGTTCCGTTGAATTTTCTGCATTCTCACCCCGGAACCCCGCTGGCAGCGCAGGAGCCGCTCACTGCCGGCGAGGCTCTGCGGATAATTGCGCTATACCGGCTGATTCTGCCCCGGGTGACGATCAGGATCTGCGGAGGCAGGCCGAAAATACTGGGAGTACGCATGCGCGAGATGTTCCGCTTTGGAGCGAATGCGTTTATGACCGGGGATTATCTGACAACCGCCGGTATTACACCGGAGAGTGACCGTAAAATGATTGAAGAGGAAGGGCTGATTGTTGAGCAGTAAGGCGAATCCGTTTATCAGTGACAGTAAAGATAACAGTTATATCCGGGAGGTCGTCAGGATCTGCCTGGAGGGGCACGTCACACTGGTTGCGGCCATATTTTTTGCGGTGACGGTCTTTAATCTGCTGGATCTGATTATTCCTAAGGCCTTGCAGCTGCTGGTCGCCTCTCTGGAAGGGGACAGACTCGCGATTTTCGGGTTCAGTCTGGAGGGGCTTATTACTCCGGGTAATAGAATATTCTTCTTTTCATTTATCATTCCATTTATGGCTTTACTGAAATGGGTTTTCGGCTATGTGAAAGGGGTTCTGCAGGCCAGGCTGGGGCAGGGAGCGTTGTTTGTGCTGCGTAATAAAATATATGAGCATGTTCAGGCCTTATCCTTCAGTTATCATGATCAGGCGCACAGCGGCAGGTTTATTGCCAATATAATCGAGGATGTCAATGCGGTGTCTGACTTCTTTGCCCGTCCATTCTTTCTGGCGTTTATGAGTGTCACCGGTTTTATCTGTATATACATATATATTTTCAGTCTCAGCTGGCTGGCGGGTGCGGTGTCACTGCTGATTATACTTCTCTCCACCTCGTCCCTGCTGCTCTTTATACGTTACGGGTATCCAATATATTTGAAAGCACGTAAGAGTCTGGAGGTAATGGTCGGTATATTCTCGGAGAACATGGAGGGCCATCTGCTGATCCGGTCCTTTGGCAGGCAGAAGGAGGAGCGGGATAAATTTGTTGTTGCTGCAAAAAGCTACCATGATGCCATGGTGCAGTCACGTATACTCTGGAGTCTGCTTAATCAGTCTTTTCTCTGGGGTGTGATGCTGGGTGTGCCGGCGGTGCTGGCGGTGGGAATACATCTGTACCGGAATCAGCCGGGGTTTGGCTCCGACAGTATTATGGCGCTCTTTGTTCTGCAGAACGCCCTGATGCTCAGGATGCGGGTATTATCCAGAATTATCGATGGCTGGTCTAAATTCACTGTTTCGGCGAACAGATTGGGAGGGCTCTTCAATACACGGCTGTTTCTGCCGGATGTTGGGAATGTCAAGAGTCTGGTAGATGTCAAGAGCATATCTGAGAGCAGTGCCAGCTGTTGTCTGGAGGTTCCGGCTGGAGCGATGACCGTAACCGGGGTTTCATTCAGTTATACCGGGAGTTCTCCGGCACTGAGTGATATCAGTCTCACTATAGGTGAGGGCGAGACGGTGGCACTTGTGGGTGAGACGGGATCAGGCAAGAGTACGCTGGCGCTGCTGCTGTGCCGGTTTTATGATCCGGGGCAGGGGCTTATCACTATCGGTGGTGTGGATATACGCAATATTCCTCTGAGTAAATTACGGCGGGAATTCGCACTGGTATTTCAGGATACTTTTCTCTTCTCAGCTACAGTTCGGGAAAATATAGCCTATGGTAATTCTGGCGCCAACAATGATGATGTGGTTGCGGCAGCGGTTCTGGCAAAGGCGCATGATTTTATTCTGAAACTTCCGGATGGCTATGATACGGTTATCGGTGAACGCGGCATGACACTCTCCGGCGGACAGCGGCAGCGGCTGGCAATAGCCCGGGCGGTGCTGCGTCATCCGCGGTTTCTGATTCTTGATGATGCTACCAGTTCACTAGATATACAGACGGAGTATGAGATTCAGCAGAGTCTGGATAATCTTCCGCATGATATCACTAAGATTATTATTGCGCATCGTTACAGCAGTATTGAGAATGCGGATAAAGTCTTTGTGCTTTCCGACGGCAAGATAGTTGAGGCGGGATCGGCAGCTGAGCTGCGGCGAAAAGACAGTATTATGAACCGGATACTGCTGCTGGAGAAGGAGCAGAGTGATGGCGAAGAATAATCCTAAAAATCTGACCTCCGAGCAGCTTGCTTCGGATGAGGACAGACCCGAGCTCTCGGCGCGTGATCTGTTGCGCTGCTTTGAATATCTCGGACGTTATAAATATCTGGTTATCGCCGGTATTGTACTCTGCTGTATCTGTGTCTGGGCAGAGATGGCGCTGATCAGAGAATCCGGTAAACTGGTCGACAGTATAGCGGGTATGGGCGGCAGTGTCTGGGATCTGACCCTGCCTTTTCTCTTTTACGGTGCGCTGAGCCGGGTGTGCGGCGGGTTGCAGTGGATAATGACTACTTATGCTACAAACCGCGCAACTCTGGCACTGCGCAAGGCTTTTTTTGAAAAGCTGCAGCAACTTTCAAAGTCGTTCTACGATACACATAAGGTTGGGTGGCTTGTAACCAGGAATTCCTCGGATCTAGCCCGTATTGGTGATTTTCTTACCTATCCGCTGATGATGAGTGCGATCTTTGTCACCACCTTTGTCTTTGCTATCGTGCAGATAGCGCGAATAAATCTGCTGATGCTGCTGCCGATGATTATAATTTCACCGCTTTTTGTGGTTCTCGCTATATATTACCGTAAGCATATGCGGCGGGCAAACAGGCGGGCCAGTAAACAGAACAGCAGGATTGTTGCAGATATCACCGAAACGGTACGGGGTATACGGGTTGTTCACGCTTTTTCCCGTGAACAGGAGAATTTTGCTAAATTTGAAGAGCTGAATAATGAGAACCGGGAATTGAATATCAAGGTCGCGAGACTGCAGGGGCTCTTCATGCCGTCACTGGATTTTCTCGGGATGCTCAATATGACTCTGGTTATAGCTTTTTCATTCTGGCTTATCGGTCGTACCGACGGTTCAGGTGGTACGGTCATAACTCCCGGTGATATTGCTCAGTATGTCCTCTATATGAATGCGGTACTGCATCCGCTGCGGCTGGTGACGGAAATTTACAGTCTGACTTTCTCAGCTTCTGCCGCTGCGGAGAGGGTATTTGAAATTATGGATATGGAGCCGGAAATCAAGGAGCCGGAGGTACCGCTTGTGCCTGAGTCACTACGTGGTGAGATTGAACTTCGTGATCTCTCATTCCGTTATATTGAGGAGCAGGAGTTTATTCTTAACCGGATAAATCTGCATATACCGGCTAGACAGACGGTGGCGATTGTCGGTGAGACCGGGGCGGGAAAGACGACTCTGGCATCACTCATTGCCAGACTGTATGATCCGATTTCAGGGGGCGTGTATATTGATGGGTATGATCTGCGCAGTCTCAGCAGTGTTGCTCTGCACCGTAAGATGGGGTTTGTGCCGCAGCAGGGATATCTGTTTACCGGGACGGTAATGGACAATCTTAAATTTGCGGCGCCGGAAATGAGTGATAAGGAGGTTATCGCGGTCGCCAGAGATCTGGGAACGCATAAATCCATAGCGGCACTGCCGCAGGGTTATGCAACAATGGTGCTGGAGGGCGGGGATGGTCTTTCGCTCGGTCAGCGGCAGATTATTGCTATTACCCGGGCCGTACTCTCGGAGCCGACAATCCTTATAATGGATGAACCGACTTCAGCTCTCGACATCTACCATGAGCGGCTGATTCAGGCGGCACTTGAGAAGATCTGCCAGGACCGGACAACAATTGTGATAGCACATCGTCTCTCAACTGTTGAGCGGGCGGAGAAGATACTGGTATTGGCAGGAAGTACTATCGCAGAGTCGGGTACGCATCAGGAGCTGCTGGCAATGCAGGGAATATATTATAAGATGTATAAACGTGCTGCTGAGGGTTATCTGGGTAAGGTCTGATACCCCTTTATAACTGTTTATGAGTAAATGCTATATAGTGGCGGCTGTAAAGCCGCCACTATATTTTGTATATTTTTAAAAATAAAAATAACATAATATTAATTTGTTTTTCGATATTTTTCAGAGTAAAATATAGTTATCACCTTTGTATATAGATAGTTATGATTATTGTTAATATTTTTACGGGGATATTTTTGATTGATTTGCAGATGCGGGCGGCGAATATCCTCGCTACAGCTGTATAAAAATGTGCTGTTTTTTTTTGTTAAAGTTATAATAAACTGAAAATTTAGGGTTTGATCAGCGGGTTATTATGCTTGAAGAAAAAATGAGATTTTTGCGGCAAAAGGCTTTGGGGTATGAGTGACTTCAAGAGAGATTATACTTACGGTTTAAATTGATTTGATTGCGTGAAAAAAAACAAAAATTTTTGAACTATTAAACCTCTGCAAAAACACGTTTTACGGTATTACGGCATTTCTCGGAGGGTTGGTATGGGTGGAATGTGCTTGACTTGACTATATGTTGTGGGTATAGTTTAAGGCATCACTAGTTGTAGTGGTGTGTGTCTATAACAGTAAAGCTGAAAAGAAATTATAGCTACGGTTATAATTGGAGGCTATTTTGCAGGCTCATTTTTTGAGCCGTTTATTTTGCTGAGAGTGCTACGGTATTAGTTGAAAGTACTTGATAATATTGGAGTTCTATGCGCTGCCCATTTTGTAAGAGTGATAATGACCGGGTTATTGATACGAGACCGAGCGAGGATGGCGGAGTAATACGCAGAAGGCGGGAATGTCTGGAGTGCAAGAAGCGGTATACGACACACGAGAAGCTTGAGCACAGCCCGCTGAAAATTATCAAGAAAGACAACTCTCGAGAACCGTTTGAGAAAGAGAAAATTACTGCTGGTATTACCCGTGCGCTGCGTAAGCGGCCGGTTGGACCGGAAGAGATAGACAATATAGTTGATTCGATTGAGCGTGAAGTTATCGAGTCGAATGAGCGTGAGGTTGAATCGACAAAAATCGGTGAAATAATTATGAGGCATCTGCGGGAGAGGGATAAGGTTGCATATGTCAGGTTTGCTTCGGTTTACAGGGCATATGAGGATGTGGGCGAGTTTATTGACGAAATAAAGAGGATGGAAGAATGGGGGAAAGAAGATGAGTAAGATAGAGTATATTATAAAGCGGGACGGGAGAGTTGTCCCCTTCAATAAGCAGAAGATCGCTCAGGCAATCTTCCAGGCGGCGAAGGCTGTAGGCGGTGAGGATAAGCAGTTGGCAGATGAGCTGGCATCGGTTGTGGTTATGCTCCTTGAGAAGAGTTATGGCGGTGAAAACCATCCGACTATCGAGCAGATCCAGGATATGGTCGAGAAGACGCTGATTGAGACCGGGCATGCCAAGACTGCAAAAGCCTTTATCCTTTACCGTGACCGCAGGTCAGAGCAGCGCTCTCAGACCAGAGTGCGTAAAGAGGTCGCTGGAAACTCCAACAGTACAGATATTCATCTTCTGGTTGATCCTGGAGCCAAAGCAGAGTATTTTCAGTGGGATAAGAGCCGAATATCCCAGGCGCTTGTACTTGAGGCCGGTCTTGAGCAGGATGAGGCGGATGAGATTGCCAGCATTGTAGAGAAGAGAGTACTGCGCTCTGGAATCAAGCATATTTCAAGTTCGCTTATCCGTGAACTGGCAGATAATGAACTCTTTGAGCGCGGATATCAGGCAAGTCTTATCAAGCAGAATATTCTAGGTATGCCTAAGTATGATATTGAGCAGCTCATACTTTCCAAGAGTAATGAAAATTCTAATATTGCTTCCAATAATCCTGAAGCTATAAATCTCGCTATTGCTGAAACAGCTCTGAAACAATACGCTTTGCAGGAGGTGTTTTCCGAAGATGTGGCGGATGCGCATCGTGATGGCCTGGTGCATTTGCATGACCTGGGTTATCCTACCCGTGTATACTGCTCATCACATTCACTCGAATATATCAAGAAGTTTGGTCTGAATCTGGAGAACCTTGATACCTCGTCAGCACCTGCCAAGCATGCGCGGACTCTAACCGGACATCTCAATACTTTTCTGGCAAGTATGCAGGCTTATTATGCCGGTGCGCTCGGAGTCGCATACGTAAATATAATGTATGCTCCTTATGTCGAGCATATGAATGATGCTGAGATGAAACAGGAAGCGCAGCATCTTATATTCTCATCTTCACAGAATGCCTTCTCTCGTGGCGGGCAGACACTATTCCTTGATTTTAATATTCATACCGGTATTCCGGGGTATCTCAAAAATATTCAGGCGATTGGTCCCAGCGGTAAACCTACCGGCAGAACCTACGGTGAGTATGCCGAAACTGCCAGCAGATTTACTAAAGCGATGCTCAAAGTCTGGGATGAAGGTGATCAGCATGGCAATATCTTCGCCTTTCCGAAGTGCGATTTCCATGTTAATCATGAGACCTTTGAAGATCCTGCGCAGTATGAGGTATATGAATATGCTTGTGAGATTGCCGCTAAAAACGGTACCCCATACTTTATCTTTGACCGTGATGAGGTTACACTCTCTGCGTGCTGCCGTTTGCGTACGGTCATTGAAGATAATTATATGATAACACACCCTGAGAGTATGCGTTTCTGCGGTTTCCAGAATGTGACTATCAATCTTCCGCAATGTGCGTACCGTGCAGGCAAGGATAATATGGAGAAGTTCCTGGTCGAGGTCGAAAATGCCCTGAAGATCTGTATCAAAGCGCATAAGCAGAAGAAGCGCTTTGCCAAGCAGCTGATGAGCGGTCCGTCCATGCCGCTATGGCAGGTGGGTAAGACTGCAGCTGATGGCAGACCATATATTGATCTGGATCAGGCTACCTATATCGTGGGTATTATTGGTCTCAATGAGGCATTGAATTATATCTGCGGCAAGGAGCTGCATGAAGATGATGAAGCGTTGCGTCTGGGACTGAAGGTTGTATCGCATCTATACTTCCTGGTTAAAGAGGCTGGTAAAAAACTTGGTCTTAAAATTACCATTGAAGAGAGTCCGGCCGAGAGCGCATCAAGACGTCTGGCAAAAATCGACCTCAAGAAGTATCCGCAGGCAGCGGATTATGTTCGCGGTTCTATTGAGGATGATGAGGTATATTATACAAATTCAATCCATCTGCGTCCGGATGCGGATGTCGATATTGTTGAGCGTATCCGTAAGCAGGCGCGTTTCCACGGTCTTATTGAGTCAGGCGCTATTATTCATGCCTTTGTCGGTGAGAATCGCCCATCTGCCGGCGCTATCGCCAGTCTGGTTCGCAAGACCTTCGATAATACTCAGGCGGCGCAGCTGACCATATCTCCAGAGTTTACCACCTGCAAGGTATGTAATTATATTTCCTTTGGTGTTCATGACCGGTGTAAGAACTGCGGTGCTGAGAATCTTGATCTGCGCCGGGAAGTTTCTGACAGCAGCAATTGCTGTACCTGGAATCGTGAATCATTTATGGAGTTTGAAAAGCTGCACGAAGCGGTAGCACAGCCAATAACCGTGGAGTAATCCTTCAGCAGGCATATTCAGAGTTATACAGTGCGGGATGATAAGTTGGTGGGGAAAGGGATTGCTTAATTATTAAGTAATTTTAAGCTGACTGAAGATAAGCTTTGAGTATGTCTGTCTTTATTTTGGCTTACCTTTAGCGGGTAAGCCAAAATAAATAATCAGGAATATTTTCTGAAATTGTCGGTAGTTTTTACGGGGGTGAAAACTGATGCTGGATATCAGAGGTTTTATTAAAAATAGTTTTAATGAGTGGGAAGGGCGGGTTGCGGCCGTAATCTTCACTGCCGGCTGTAACTGGCGCTGTCCTTACTGTCATGGTGTCGGACTGGTAAAGTCACCACAGGATTTTCCTCAGGTGAGTGCCGATGAGATCTTTGATTATCTGGGCCGTAACCGGGGTTGGGTTGATGATATTGCCATAACCGGGGGTGAGCCGACACTCCAGTCCGGGCTGATAGATTTTATCCGTGAACTCAAGGAATTCGGTGTCGGGGTCAAGCTGGAGAGTAATGGCACTAATCCTCAGGTCATTGCTGAACTCCTGCAAGAGGAGCTGCTGGATTGTCTCTGCTTTGATTATAAGGTTCCTTTGGATAGCGCCAGCCTGTTGGCATTGACCGGTGTCGGTTCTGAGCAGAGTGGTCTGGAACGGGTGAAGGAGAGTTACCAGCTGTCACGTCAGGCGACCGGGATTGAGAAGGAGTTCCATACAACTCTGTGTCCAAGTTTTATTTCTCCGGAAATTATCAGCAGGATGGGGAGTGAGTTGGAGTGTCCTGATGCACTCTGGGTATTACAGCAGTATGAGAATGATGTTGAGATGATTGATTTTGAGTTGGCCGGAACACGCAAGTTTACACAGCAAGAGCTGGATGAACTGGAGACAGCGGCAAAGAGCAAGCACAGCAGGATCTTACTGCGGCGGGGGAAATAATCCGGTCGTGAGTTGCTGCGGTCTTTGTATGAAGTTTTATTCCTGCTCGGAAACGGATGGGTCTTATTATGAAGGAAGCTGCTTTTTATACAACTTTACCCGGCGGAACTGTCGGCTGTCAGCTCTGTCCGCAGCACTGCCAGATAAACCCAGGCAAATGCGGGATCTGTAAAGCGCGTGAGAATATTGATGGTGTGCTTTATTCACGAGCCTACGGTCAGATAAGTTCTCTGGCAGTTGATCCGATAGAAAAAAAGCCGCTGTATCATTTTTATCCCGGGAGCAGAATATTTTCCTTAGGAAGTTTCGGCTGTAACTTTTTCTGTCTCTTCTGCCAGAACTGGCAGATATCCCAGCAGGAGGTGCAGACAAGTTATTATAGTCCTGAGGCAATTGTAGGGCAGGCTCTGGCCGAGAGGGCGCCGGCGTTAGCGTATACCTATAATGAACCGCTGATTAATTATGAATTTGTAACAGATACGGCCAAGGCTGCCCATAAGGCCGGGCTGAAAAATGTTCTTGTAACCAACGGTTATATAAATCCGGAACCGCTAACTGCGCTTATAGGTTATATTGATGCGGTGAATCTTGATATTAAATCCGGAAACTCAACATTCTACGGGGCTATGTGCGGAGGGAGTATTGAGCCGGTTCTGGCAACGGCAAAGGCACTTGTTGCTGCCGGGGTACATCTGGAGACGACAACTCTTATTATCCCCGGTGAGAATGATGCGACTGAAGATCTTATCTGGCTTGCAGGCTGGATTGCAGAAAATTGTGGCAGACAGACCCCGGTGCATCTTTCAGCATATTTTCCGCGGTATAAGCTTGATGTGCGGGCAACCAGCGCTAGTGATCTTTACCGGGTTTGGGATATTTTTCGCAGAGAGCTGGATTATGTTTATTGCGGAAATATGCAGCTTGGAGCTAAGTACAGCAATACTTACTGTTCCAGTTGTGGAAATGAACTGGTTAGCCGTGAGGGGTATAGTGTTGTATGTGGCGGTATCCTGCAGGAAACAGCACGCTGCAGTAAATGCGGGGCAGAGCTTCCGATTATAGTGTAAATGTATATTTGAAAATAAGATTAATAAATGTTTTTATATATAGATCAATGGGGTGGTGAATAATGTATCTCAGTCGTGTCGAACTGGCAGGTTTCAAATCGTTTGCCGATAAAACGGTATTTGATCTTGATAGTGGAATAACGGCGATTCTTGGGCCGAATGGCTGCGGTAAGTCCAATGTTGTCGATGCCATAAAATGGGTTCTGGGTGAGTCCAGTGCTAAAAATCTGCGTGGTTCGCAGATGCTGGATGTTATCTTTGCCGGAAGCGAAGGACGAAAACCCTTGGGTATGGCGGAGGTTACACTGTATTTCAATAATGATGACGGTGCGCTGCCCATAGATTATAATGAGGTGAGTGTTACCAGAAAGCTCTTCCGCTCCGGTGAGAGTGAATATCTGATAAATAAACAACAGTGCCGCAAACGTGATATCAGGGATCTCTTCCTTGATACCGGTGTTGGTATGTCCGCATATTCTTTTATTGAGCAGGGAAGGGTTGAAGCACTCCTGCAGGCGAAACCTGTTGAACGGCGTCTGGTAATAGAAGAAGCGGCCGGTATCAGTAAATATAAATTACGGCGTAAGGAGTCACTGGCGCGTCTGGAGAGAACCAATCAGTATCTTTTCCGGGTCAATGACATTGTAGAAGAGATAGAGAAGAATGTACGCCGGGTATCGCGGCAGGCGGCAAGTGCCCGCAGGTGGCAGAAGCTTACTGCTGAATTGCAGGAAGTGAAACGTCTGTATTATACCCGTGTCTTCAAGGATGAATTGGATAAGCTTGATAAATTGGCTGGGGAAAAGTCGGAGATTGAGGAGCTGTATACCCGGGAAAGTGCGCTGGAAGCGCATACCGCTCAGGCTGTAACTATGCTGACCGATGACGAGTTTGTCCTGAATAAAAAGGTTGAAGAGAGTGAGCGTGATTTCCGTCAGGTGCAGGAAGAGCTTGCTGTGATTCAGGTGGAATTGGCCAAGAGTCAGCAGCGCGGAGAGAATCTGCAGCATGAATCCGAGAGCGCACAGCAGCGGGTAACACATCTGGAATCTGTACTTGCAAGCACGGTGAATGACCGGAGTGAGATGGAAGGTGAGCTTGCGGAGGTAGTGCGGAAACTTGAAGATCAGAATTCGCAGTTCAGTTCACAGGATGAGAGTAAGGCCGGATTGCAGCGACGGTTTGCCGAGCTTGAGCAGATGATCTCTGATCTGCGGCGCGAACTGTTGAAACTGGGAGACCGTCAGAGTGATCTGAGGTCGCAGGAGGTCCGGGCTCAGAGCAGAGAAGAGGGGCTGAAGGAACGTCTGGAGAATCTTCTGCTCAAGCAGGGGCAGAGCTCTGGAGCACGTGAAGGTATGGAGCAGGAGGTGGCGCAGCTGCGTCAGGAGCTGGAACGTGTTGGTACCAGAGGTTCTGAACTCAGCGCGGAAGTCGAAGCCGGAAAAGCGAATGAACGTGCCATGAGTGCGCAGGTTCAAAACAGTGAGCGTGAGATCTCCAAGTTGACCGCCGAACTTTCAGCAAAAGAGAGCCGCCGGAATACGCTTCAGGATCTGGAGAATGAATTTGATGGTGCTTTTGGAGGGGTAAGGGCGGTACTCAAAGCTCAGCAGTCCGGTCAGAATGAGTGCCGTGAAGTTGAAGGCATGGTGGCAGATCTGATAACGGTGTCTCCGGAATATGCGATAGCTATTGAGACTGTTCTTGGCGGTCAGGCGCAGGATGTCATTGTTCGCAGCGGCAGAGGAGCTCAGGATTGTATCGAGTATTTAAAGCGTAACCGTGCCGGTAGGGCGACCTTTCTGCCGTTAGACAGAATCAGAGCCCGTAATCCTCTGAATGAGAGTCTGCTCCGGGAAAGCGGGGTTGTCGGCGAGGCATTTGATCTGGTTGATTTTAAGGATATGTATCAGCCGGCTATGGAATATCTGCTCAACGGGGTGCTGATTGCGGAGAATCTTGATTATGCCCGTGAGCTTTCACGTGGCAGCGCCCGTGGGGTGCGGATAGTTACACTTGATGGTGAGGTTATAAGTCCGCATGGGGCAATGACTGGCGGTGACGGCAAGCAGAAACGCGGAGGTCTTATCGCCCGTAAGGCGGAGAAGGATGCGCTGGTAAGTGAGATCGCTGAAATGCGTGATACTATAGCTGAGCTCAATGTTCAGAGCCAGGAGGCTGCGTCCAAGATTGCAGGAATACGTGAGCATTACAGCGGGTTGGAGACCGAACTTGGTGAATTACTCCGCTGCGGGCAGCAGCTTGAGCGTGAACTTTCGGTCAAAGAGAGTGAATATAAGCGGCTTGAAAGTGATTTTGCCAGTTTTGAAGAGGATAAGGCAGGAATTGAAACTAGTCTTGCCGGTATCGCTGTTGATCTTGCCGGTTTTAAAGTTGAGCAGGAGCAGCTTGGTCAGGAAAGTATGCGCCTTGAAGGAGAGCTTGCTGCAACCATTGAAGCACAGCAGCAGACACGCCGTGAAATGGACTCGGCCGGTGAAAGTCTGGCGCAAGTTCGTGAGCAGCGGGCGATGCTGCAGTCACGTGCGGAGGAGTTGAAGCGCCTTTTGGCAACAGCTGCCGAAGTGCGGGCCGAGCGGGAAATAGAGCTGGAGCGTTGTCAAACACTGGTGCGCAACTCTGCCTCAGAGCTTGAAAATTTACAATTACAGATTGCGGAACTCAAAGAGGAAGAGGAAAAATTTCTGTATAAGCGGGATAACTGCAAACGGGGCGATATTGCGGACAGGGAGAAGCTTGCGGAGATCCGTGAGAAGATTGAGGAGTTGCGCAGTACTGAACGGGCGAGCCAGAAGCGGGTGGCAGAAGCAGTGCAGGCACTAAATGAATTCAAGATTCGTGAAAATGAAATCGGTCTGCGTATGGAGAATATCAGTGATAAAGCCAGACGTGAACTGCAGGTGGAGAATCTGCGGGAGCTGGTGGCTGAGTTTATAGCTGAGAATACCCCTAATTACTCGGCGGTTACCGGTGAGGAGATAATTGAAGAGAGTGCGTCTGAAAAACTTTGCACCAGTGACGGCACCCCATTTGAACTGCTTACCAGTAATCAGATGTCAGAGTATATTGATGATCTGGCAACCAGTATTGAAAAAATCGGTCCGGTCAATATGTGTGCGATCGAGGAACTGGCGGAACTTGAGGCGAGAGCGGAATTTCTCAAGTCGGAGCAGAGTGATATCGAAGATGCGGCGAATAACTTGCAGCAGACTATCGAGCGTCTGAATAATGAGTGCTATAAGCGTTTTGAAGACACCTTCCAGGCGGTCAGGGAGAATTTCCAGGAGATGTTCCAGTATCTGTTCGGTGGTGGATTTGCCGATCTGATTCTGGAGGATGTGGCGCAAGGAGAGGATAAGCTTGATGCCGGCATTGATATTATTGCCCGGCCTCCAGGCAAGGAACCGAAGAGTATTTCATTGCTTTCCGGTGGTGAGAAGGCCCTATGTGCGGTTGGATTGCTCTTTGCAATATTCCGGAGCAAGCCCAGTCCGTTCTGTATTCTTGACGAGGTTGACGGACCGCTTGATGAATCCAATATTGACCGGTTTATGAGCGCCGTGAAGAAATTCACCTCTGAGACCCAGTTTATTCTGATCTCACATTCAAAGCGTACGATGAGTAAGACCGATACTATTTACGGTGTTACTCAGCAGCAGCCGGGTGTAAGTACCAAGTTCAGTCTCCGCTTCCGTGATGCTTCACAGCGGGTGCTCGGTCTTGAAGGAAGTGATGCCTCTGCGGATGAGTTCGCTGAAGAGATGCAGTTGGCATAAGTTGCAGCGGTTAATAATACACACCCGGAGGTGTTATTATTCGGGCAGGAAATAATAATGGAGGTTGTTGCGGGTGCCGGAGTTACCAGAAGTAGAGACAGTCAGGCGTGCTCTTGAACCGGTTCTGTGCGGGAGAGTTATTCAGCATGTAAAGGTTTTGACCGCTACTTTGCGGTCACGGCTTGATGCGGCTGAGTTGAATTTGGGGCTTGCAGGGAAAAAGATACTGGCTTTGAAACGCAGAGCCAAGTATCTTTTTTTTGTGCTTTCGGATAATACGTATCTGCTGTCTCATCTGGGTATGACCGGATATTATCGCATTGAAGTCAGTGGGTTTACGCCTCTGGCTCATGACCGGGTCGTGCTGGATCTGGATGGCGGAGAGTCTCTGGTGTATAATGATATCCGTAAATTCGGCGAGCTGAAGCTGGTGGGGCTTTCTGCAGGCAAGAGTTTTCCTGATAAGTTTGATCTGTATGCGCCGGAACCTCTCAGTTCTGATTTTAGCGGGGAATATCTTTATGCGGTACTTTCCAGAATAAGCGCACCGATAAAGGTGGCTATTATGCGGCAGGAACTGGTAGTCGGTGTCGGGAATATTTATGCCAGTGAATCACTTTTTGCCGCTGGTATTTCACCACTGCGCCCGGCAAAGTCACTATCAAAGACCGAATGTTCACGACTTGTCAGAGAGATAAAAAAGGTACTTAGTAAGTCTCTGGAGGCAGGTGGCACCACTATCAGTGATTTTAAGCGCCCTGACGGCAGTGAGGGACAATTTGTGCTCAGTCTCAAGGTGTATGGTAAGACCGGAGAAAAATGTCCTCGACGTGGCTGTAATGGGACGGTCGCCAAGCTGGTTCAGACAGGAAGATCAACATTTTATTGCAGTGAGTGCCAGAGATAAATTGAGCTATCTCTGGCACTCTGTTTTTGTGTGCGTGTAATATGTTATTAATTATTTTCGCTGGTGTGGTAATTGTGACGAATAATTTCACCGGTTAGTGAATAGATTACATCCTCGCAGATATTGGTTGCCAGATCCCCGACTCTTTCGACATTTCGTACAATCCCGAATATTCCCATGAAGTCTTCAACGTTTTCAGGGTTCAGTTTCAAGGCTTCGATCAGTTTTAAATTTATTTCGCTCTTTTTCTTGTCCAGATGATCGTCTCTGACGCAGACCTCTCTTGCGAGTTCAACATCAGAATTAATAAGAGTTGTCAGTGCATCGTGAACCATCTCGGTGGCTTGTGACCCCATCTCATACAATTCTTTAGTATAGCTGTTGTCAGTGGAGAATGTTAGTCTACTGGCTTTTTTGGCAATATTGATAGCCAGGTCACCTATGCGCTCAAGATCATTGTTCATTTTAAGAATGCAGATGATGTAGCGTAGATCAGCAGCTACCGGCTGGTGCAGTGCCAGAACTTTGAGACATTCTTCTTCGACTTCAACTTCAAGGGCATCGATGCTTTCATCGGCCTGACGGATTTCATAGAGACGTTCTGTATTATTCTGATTGAGCAGTGATACTGCCTTGTGGAGATTTTCTTCGACTATTCCGGCCAACCGAAGTGCGAGTTTGCGCAGTTTGTCAATCTCTTTGATTAAATGAATACTCATATTTATTTATTCCTTATTAGTATTAAAATTAATAATGTGGCTATTAACCGAAACGGCCGGTAATATAATCTTCAGTCTGCTTCATGCTTGGGTTGGTGAAGATGTGTTCGGTGCGGTCAAATTCTACAAGATTTCCTTCGTAGAAGAACGCTGTTTTATCAGAAACACGTGATGCCTGCTGCATATTGTGGGTTACGATAATAATCGTGTAATCACCTCTGAGTTCATCGATAAGATCCTCAATGCGGGCGGTGGCTTTCGGGTCGAGTGCGGAGGTTGGTTCATCCATAAGCAGGATCTCCGGTTTTACTGCCAGCGCTCTGGCCAGACAGATACGCTGCTGCTGACCACCTGAGAGTCCAAGTGCATTCTGATTCAGACGGTCTTTAACTTCATCCCAGATCGCTGCACTGCGCAGGCTGATTTCAACTATATCAGCCAGCTTTGATTTTGATTTGATACCCTGCAGGCGCGGTCCGTAAGCTATGTTGTCAAAAATACTCTTGGGGAATGGATTTGGGCGCTGGAAGACCATGCCTATTCTCTGTCGCAGTGATACAACATTGATCTGAGGATCAAAGATATTGTGACCATCAAAGATAAGTTCTCCTGTAGTATGACAGACCGGGATCAGATCATTCATGCGGTTTATGCAGCGTAGAAAGGTACTTTTCCCGCAACCACTGGGACCGATAATGGCAGTTACTTCCTTTTCAGGAATTTCAATATTTATTTTTTTTACAGCTTCAAAGCTGCCATAATAAATGGAGAAGTCCCTGGTGGTTATATGTGCTGGAGCATTGTGATCTTTGTGGTTCTTGCTGGCAAGACTTTCATTATACATGTTTCCGGGATCAGCGGAATTTGCTTTGTCATCATTTTTTACAGATGATTCCCGACTTTTCATTGTTGCGTCCATTATTACTCCTTTATATTATTATTTATTTTAACATTGAAAATAATCATTATTCTACTGTTAGCCGCGAAGATTCTTACTTACCCGCGCCCGCAGGTATATAGCGCTCAGATTCAACACAAGTACGATTGCTACAAGTGTGAATACCATACCATACTGGACGTAACGGATCTGATCAACCTCCTGATGCTCGGTACAGAGGTTATAGATATTCCAGGGCAGAGCCGGGGTCGGTTGTGAGAAGATATCACCTAGCTTTATGGCTTTACCGACACTGACCGCGGCAGTGAAGATGATTGGAGCGGTTTCACCGGCAGCACGTCCCATACTGATTACGATCCCGGTTAGAATTCCAGGTAGAGCCGAAGGGATAATGATTTTGCTGATGCATTCCCATTTGGTAGCTCCTAATCCGACAGAACCTTCACGGTAGGAGTTCGGTACGGCTCGGATTGCCTCCTCTGTTGCTCTGATAATAGTAGGAAGCACCAGTAGCGCCAGAGTTGCACAACCGGCAGCAATCGAAGGAGAATCAGAGATTCTGAACCATGAACCTTCTGTCAGGAAACAGGCAAGACCGAAGAGACCGAATACCACACTTGGAACTCCGGCCAGTGTGCCGATGCAGGAACGGATAAATGAAATCAGTTTGGTGTCTCCTGCGTATTCAACAAGATATATCGCGGCAATAATACCCGCTGGTATCGCCAGCAGCATTGAACCGAAGGTGAGGTAGATGGTACCTAAAACTTCCGGCCATACACCGCCAAAGAAGTGCGCATCAAAGCTGCTGTCGGTAAGGAAGCCGTAATAGAAGGTCCAGCCTGGATCCATCATCTTTTTCAGGTAGTCAGTTGTGAGGTAATCATTAAAGGCGGTTTCAAGTTTGGTTCCGACATACAGATCTTTTCTGGGTTTGGAAACTTCAACACCCATGCCGCTGGAGTAGTCCCAGTCCTTGATGGTGGTAAGGCTCTGCAGTAACTCTGTTGCTTTATCCCAGCGGGTGGCGCCGAATTTATCACGCATCATAACCGGGTCTTTGGATCCTGGTTTAGGCCCTAGGAGTTTTTTTACCGAAGTCTTGAATTCGTCATAGTCGCTATCCAGAGCATAGCCGCGTTCCGGGTCATTATCAACAAGATCTTTAAGCTCGGTTTCAAAATCTGTCATAACCGTGTAGAGTTTGTTACGGGCTTCATTAGTTTCAAGGGTTTCGCGTTCGAGGGAGGCTTTACTGCCGCGTTCGAAAAGGCTCATCAGAACCTTTTTATGTTCGATTGTGGCATTGAAAATATAAGCGTTGGCTCCTTTGATTATGATTGGACCCAGCAGCGCGATAAGTGAGAGTACCATAAGCAGTACTGCAAAAATAGAAAAACTTGTAAATGAATGGTTGATAATATTTCTTGATTTGATATTCATGATTTATCTCTCTCCTCTGAGCTTTTCGCGGTTGCGTTTCATTACCCATTCGCTCAGCATATTGCAGATGAAACTGAAGAGTAACAGGCAGGCGGCGAGCAGGAACAGAACGCTGTAGTGATCGGTACCGCGGGCTGTTTCGCCCATTTCACCGGCAATGGTTGCAGTGAGTGTACGGACCGGTGAAAAGAAGTTATAGAAGGGTTCCGGAATTTTAGCGGCATTTCCGGCAGCCATCCATACTACCATGGTTTCACCCAGAGCACGCATAATTCCGAGAATAACTCCGGCACAAATTCCGCTTGATGCTGCCGGCAGGATGACCTTGATAATAGTCTCGGCTCTGGTCGCTCCCAGACCGTATGAGCCTTCTCTTAGCTCTTTACCCGCAGCTTGCAGCGCATCCTCAGCAACGCTTACAATTGTCGGAAGAGCCATGATTCCAAGTATTATCGATACATTGAAGGCATTTGTACCACTGCTGATGGTGATATTGCCTACATAACTTCCGAAGAAGTATAGTATAATGACCAGGCAGACAAATATAGCACCTGAGAAGAGATATTCCTGTTTCTGGCAGCCTATTTTTGATGAAGCTGATATTCCCAGAATAACTGCGAGAATCGCACTCAGCGGCAGGCCGATGAACCAGACTCCTATCTCCAGCAGACCACCACCGTGATTCTGAAGTATGGGTGCGAAAACCACCAGTGCGAAAAAACCATACGCAACCGATGGAATTGAAGCCAGCAGCTCAATAATCGGCTTAAAGACCTGTCTCCATGAAAATGGCAGTATATCACTAAGCGCAACGGCTGCGGACACTCCAAGAGGAATTGCAACAATACACGCCCCGATTGTGACCATCAATGAGCCGTAGAAGATACTCAGTGCCCCGTAAGCTGGCGGATGACCTGTAGGGTACCAGGAGGAGCTGCTGAATACGGTACTGAACCCATGATCGTGAATAAAGAGCACCGCATCCCTGATAATAAAGTAAAATATAAATAAAACTGCAAATACAGAGAGCGATGCAACAAGAAAGAGCAGATACTCTCCGGCTTTGGCAGCTAAATTTTTAAGAAGATTTTCATTCTTGCTGAATAGCAAGCTTGGTTTAGCCTCTGTTTTCGAATTCATCATTTTGCCTTTGGAAAGTTATTTCAACGAATAAAGATTTTAATGTAAGATTAGTTGTAGTATATTTTGCTTTGGTGGAATTTTGGGGCACAGCAGTAGCTGTGCCCCAACGAAAAACTGGTGTGCAGTTTTTATAACTTCTTATTCATATGAAGTTAGTGGCACGAAACCGATACGTTCGATAATGCTCTGACCATCGTCACTGAGGTACATAGTAACGAATTTGTGAACATTTGAACCTGGCTTTGGATAACCGTTGGTGAACATGAACAGAGCGCGGGCGATTGGGTATACACCAGAAGAAATAGTCTTCTTGCTGGCAGGAATGTTGTTGACTGTAAGAGCCTTAACAGTCTTATCAACAAAACCAAGACCAACATAACCGATAGCGCCTTTTGTGCTCTGAACGCGGGCACGCATCTGACCGTTTGAACCAACATATTCTGCCTTGCTGGTGATCTTCTGCTTGTTCATTACAAGACCTTCAAAGGTCTCGTAGGTGCCACTTGAAGAGTCACGGCTGATGATAATGATTGGCATATCTGGACCACCGAGTTCTTTCCAGTTGGTAATCTCACCCATGTAGATCTTGCGAGTCTGTTCAACGGTGATATTCTTCAGTGAGTTTACTGGGTTAACGATCATGGCGATACCGTCCATTGCAATGGCTGTGGCAGTTGGCATGGCACCGTTAGCTACTGCTGCCTTGAATTCCTTTTCTTTCATGAAACGGCTCATGTCAGCAACCTGACACTGACCATCGATAAGAGCCTGAGCTCCGTTACCACTGCCTGATTCGTTAACAGTGATATTCAGAGTCTTGTCCTTATTCATCAGGTATTCAGCGAAAGCCTTGGCGATAGGACCTACAGTACTTGATCCTTCAACGACAATCTTTTCTTCAGCATTTGCAGCAAAGCCGAGAGTGAGTGCACACACCATAGCTAAAAGTACTTTTGTAATCTTCATCAGTATTATTCCTTATTTTGAAAAATTCACTAATTGATCATCACCGCGATGATTTTCTTTCATGGTTATGAACTATAACTATTATTGTTAGTGAAATATTAGTGACAGGTTAATAGCGTATTTTTACGGTTTTTATAGTTTTAAAGCCTGAGATTGTTATGGAAAAAAAATAAAAAAAATGTAAAATAATTTTGAGCAGATTGCTGTTCTGAAGTTATTGAATACATTTTTAACTGGCTGTTTGCCAGGATGGCGATTGGGAGCGATAAATGTTGGATTCTTCATGTAAGTTTCTGCTGATATGTATGTTGTGTATAACTGGTATGCCTCTGGTATATGCTGACAGTGGTGCTGTCTGGTCTACAGTGAGTGATATCTCATTGCCTGTGGCTATTATACTTGTTATTCTGCTGGTCACAGTTTTGCTGATCCAAAAAAAACGTATAAAAAGTTATGAAAATAAGGTTAATGCCACTCATGATGTTATTGCGCAGGCGCTGAGTAGAACCAAGCGGGACATGGAGCGGATTCGTCAGGCTTGCGAGCTGGTTTCACTGATTTATTTTGAATATGATATGCAGCGAAAGGTTTTTACAGGGGACAGCCGGTTTTTTAAATTTTTTGCCGGCAGTGTGAAACCGAGTATAACGCTTGATGAAGTGCTGGCACAGTTGCATCCCGATGACAGAAGTCTTTGTGAAAGTTTTACACGTATTACCAAGGATGCTGATATCGGGGATAGTATTAAATTTTCCGGCAGGGTGTATGATACTTATAATAATCTGTGTTATGTGCAGATTTATGTAAAATCAGTCTGTGATGATGCTGGGAATCTGATTGTCCGCAGGGGCAGCATTCTCGATATAACCGAACAGAAAAAGCGGGAAACAGATCTTTTTAAGATAAATCAGCAGTTCGAGTTTATTCAGCGTATGGCGAAAATTTACAGCTGGGAGATTAATATCAGTGAACCGGACTATATTCGTTTCAGCAAGGATTTTTATCATATTCTGGGTGACGGGTACCTTAATGCTGAAAAAGTGCAGACTGCAGTATTGCGTGAGGTCTTTGCTGATGAAGATTATAATACGGTTGTAAACGGTTTTAACAGCTGTTTTTTGTCGAAGGATAGTTTTGATATTACTCTGCCGCTGTATCCTAAAACCGGCTTGGATATTATGTATGTGCATATAGTTGCATTTTCAAATTTTGACCGCGAGTATGCTGAAGAAGGTTTAATTTTTGGTATTATTCAGGATGTTACTGATCTTAAGCATGCGGAACATAGAGCTGGTCATGCCGAGAAAATGAAGGCGCTGGGCAGGCTTGCAAGCAGTATTGCCCATGATTTCAACAATCAGCTTTCAGGAATTCTCGGGTTTGCCGAATTAATTAAAATGGAGGATACTTCTGAAGTTGTTCTTGAGTATACCAACATGATAATTGACCGTGGCGATAAATCCGCGGCGCTTATAAAAAAGTTATTGGATTTTTCACGTAATCAGAAGGAAGAAGCGGAGTTAATCGATGTTGATGAATTGATTCAGGATACAATTGATTTCTTCGCTCATCTTTCAGGAAAATCAATAAATATAAAGAAAAATATACGAAGTCCGGGGCTGGGAGTACTCGGTAATTACAATGAACTGCAGAATGCTTTATTAAATCTCTGTTTAAATTCACGTGATGCCATAGGTGATAATACCGGGAATATTACTCTGACTGTTGATACCGAGTTAGTATCATCTGAGCAGGCGAAGGAACTCAAAGTCAATATCGGAAAATTTGCTGTAATTAAGGTTCTGGATGACGGGCATGGGATGAGCAGTGATGTGCTTGAAAAGATCTTGGAGCCATTCTTTACGACTAAGGCTGAGGGAAAGGGAACTGGGCTTGGACTTTCTACGGTGCATGGGGCAATAACTGCCATTGCCGGGGGCATGACGATTACCAGTGAAGTCGGTAAAGGAACAGAGGTTCGGTTGTATATTCCGGTAGCATCGGATAAGGCAATTTTTGGTAAGTTGAAGAAGACTAAACTATCTAGAATAAAGCATGGTGTCGGTCATGTACTGATTATTGATGATGATAAATCGCTGGTTAAATTATTGACGATGCAACTTGAGAAAGCAGGGTATGAGATTACCGGGATAAATGATCCTGTTAAAGCGGTCAAAGAATACGCCATGAATTATGCAAAATTTGATATTGTTATCTTGGATATGATTATGCCTGATATGAACGGAGCCGAGGTATTCAAAGAACTGTTGGCTGTAAATCCAGAGGTGAAGGCAATACTAATGTCCGGTTATTCTGATGATGAGCTTTTTGAAAAGGCCAAGGCTAATGGTATAAAACATTTTCTAACTAAACCTGTAACTTTGACTGCTCTGACAAAGAAGGTGTCTGAGGTGTTGAATGCAGAAGAGCAGGAGTCTGAATAATGAGATTTAATGTTTTAATAGTAGATGATGATATTATTAGTCTCCAGCTGCTCAATAAGATTCTGGAGATTGAGTATAATGTTGAAATTGCGGATAATGGTCATTCTGCTCTGGAAAAGGCCTTCGAGAATGTACCGGATATCATCCTTCTCGATGTAAAAATGCCTGGTATAAGCGGATATGAAGTTTGTGAAGAATTAAAGAAAAATCCCAAGACGGCCGAGGTGCCGGTTATCTTTATTTCTGGCATGAGCGGTCTTGATGATGAGAAGAGAGGTTTTGAAGTTGGAGCGGTAGATTACATCGTCAAGCCGTTGAAAGCGCCGGTAGTTTATCACCGGGTAAAGAATCATATATCACTCGCCAAACAGCAGCATATATGCAGTATTGAGGTTGTACGTAAAACCCGTCAGTTGCAGGAGGCGACGATTGAACAGGTTATGGCGCTGATGCGAGCAGCCAGGTTTAAGGAGCATGAGACCGCCAATCATACTATTCGTACCGGACTTCTGGCCTGGATGATCGCCATGGATATGGGAATGGGGAAATCATGGTCTCAGAAGGTGTTTATCGCGGCACCTATGCATGATATAGGCAAAATTGGGGTCCCGGATGAAATATTGCTGTCGTCACTTAATCTGCGTCGGGATAAACCCGAATGGTGGGAGCTTATGATGAAGCATACGATATTCGGACAGGAGATAATCGGTCAGAATTTGCATTCGGATATAATGCAGATGGCTTCAAGTATTGCGCTTTGCCATCATGAAAAAATGGATGGTTCTGGGTATCCGCACGGACTTGTCGGTGAGAATATTCCTTTTGAAGCCAGGCTTGTTTCTATCGTTGATATGATAGATGCCATGATGGACACCTCTCGCCCTTATCGTAATGGAGCTATACCAGACGAAAAAATCAAGGAGATATTGAGTAAGGAGAGAGGGGTTCTGCTTGATGGTGACATTGTCGAGTCGGTCTTTAAAAATTGGTCACGAATTAAAGGGATGCATACTTTATTCTCTGGTGAAGAGGTGTTGTTGCAGGATTATGTATTTTTAAATGAAGACGAGATGGTTCTGCAGATGGAGCATACCTTTAATGTGCTGCCGGAAATTTAGAATTGAAGTGCGTTTCAGCTGGTTCACAGAATTTGCGTAGGTTGGAATTAATATAAAATCCAAAGGAATAAAAAAGGTTGCATTAATCAGAGCTCTGTATTATTCTAATGGAAGGTTTGTTGCTTGCTGTCAGTATCGGGTTGCTGTCTTAAAGTATTTATATTTTGAAAGGTAAAATTATGTCTTCCGGAACCAATATATTACTTGAAAGTGGTACCAACGAGGTTGAAATGCTTGAGTTCATACTCGGTGGTCAGTCTTTCGGTATCAATGTTTCAAAGGTGACGTCAATAATCCAGTTCGAAGATGAGCTGCTTACCGCGATTCCTGATATGCCACCCTCCATTATGGGAGCGTTCATGTTTAGAGGGGAGACTATTTCGCTTATTAATCTGGCAGAGGCTCTACATCGTAAACCGGATTCAGAGAATGAACGGCCGTTGGTGATTGCCACTGAATTCAATAATTTTCAGTGTGGTCTCTATGTAAATGGAGTCGAGCGTATTCACCGTGTATCCTGGGAGGCGTTTGTGCCGATTGAGAATTCTTTCTCTTCCGAGAATATTCAGGGTTCTATTCTGGGAACGATTCATATTAATCAGAAGGATGTTCTTATTATTGATATTGAGAGTATTGCCACCCAGCTCTTTGAAGGATTGTCGATGGAGAAAAACTATGAGCATGATTCTGCAGAAATAGGCAAGAATAAACACCGCAATGATATTCATATTATTCTTGCTGAGGACTCGGCGTTTATCAGAAAGCATATTCTTGGTGTTTTGAATGAAGCAGGATACACCAACGTTACGACTTTCGATAATGGTTTTAGTGCGGATGAGTATATACTTGGGCTTAAGAATGAGAATAAACGCCCCGATGCAGTGGTGAGTGATATTGAAATGCCGAAGATGGATGGGCTTACACTCTGTCGAAAGATTAAGACCGACTATAATATGGCTGATTTGCCGGTTGTTATGTTCTCAAGTCTGATCAATGATCAGATGCGTCATAAATGTGAGAGTGTCGGAGCAAATGCGAGTATAACCAAACCTCAGATTGCCGGTCTGGTCAAGCTTTTGGATGAATTCTGTAATGTGCAGCATTATGCGGGGTCTGCAGCAGCGGAATAGATTATTCTGGTATTGAGAATTTTTTTTGGTGATTTGTGAGTTATAAAAAGCAGTGTGGCTTAGCCACACTGCTTTTTATAACTATATTCAGTACCGCTATTTCAGGTTATGGTGCGTATTCGGCTGCAAGTTCTGTCGCCAGCTCTATCCATTTCCAGAGCCGTTGTGGTTCATAGCGGACGGTTGATATGTCCTTCATTATGAGTTCTACAGGTAAGCCACGGGCTTTATCAAGAAATTCGCAGAGTTTGGTTCTAGCCTGTTTGAGGTTGAAATGCTCGGTCGCGAGTATTGCCGGATTCGGTTTACGGCTGATGACATAATCGGCTCCGGTCTGGCGGATCATATTGTCAATATTACACCAGGGGCTGCAGGAAATTTTGCGCAGATTAGGTATTTTTCTGATAACTTCGATTTTTTTATCAAGGGGTTCGCAGCAGCCGTAGTACGTATATTTCCAGCGCTTCAGCCAGCGCAGATCATGTCGTACCGCAAATTCCCAATGCATCTCCGGGGATATTTCACTGAAAATCTGTGCATTTGAACAGCCCCACATATTATGAGGCAGGACATGGGAGTCATCATAGTCTTCGCCTGGCATATCCTTGGTATAACCGTAACCGCCAGAGCCAATTCTGGTATTATTGCAGTCCAATGAGAGTAAATTCTGCTCTTCCAGCTGATCAAGTTCATACATCCAGGCATCGGTCATTCTGCTGACAGCGGCATTAACCATCTCCGGGCGCTGAATCATGTCGATCATAGCTTCTTCCACGCCCCACCAGCGGATAAGGAAGTCCCAGGGAGTGTACCAGATATGCTTCTGACCGATAACTTTGACCGGCATTATATCCTTATACAGCTCCTGCATAAGCGCATAGTGAATCGCTGTCGCTTCTTCATTATGAATTATATGCGGCATTTTTATCTTAGCTAGATCTTCCGGTTCTTCGATCTGAATTTTAAAATGACGGGAGTAGATCTCGTTTTCACTGTCGGTAGTCACTATGTCTACATCTTCGATGATACCGAAATCGGTGGAAAAAACCGCTTTGTCACAGGGGATATAGTCATCAAGTACCATATCTCCCTGAAAATGTTCCCACTGATAGATAGTCCGGCGCAGGTATGTTTCATGTTTGCGGGCCCAGGGATGTGTCGTCTGCAGGGTCAGTTCATCATTGAAATTCATTTCATGCCATGGTATTTCATTAGCCCAGATCATGGGGCGTACCGGTTCCAGATCATTGAGTTTGCGCCAGTCTTCCGCACGTGTTTTATTGACCGGTTCCGCGGAATATTTACTGAGTTTTTCTGCAAGTGAGCGTAAAACCTGTTTCTCTTTAGCTGTCAGCAGGATTTCCTCCGCTACCGGCATTACCGGCGTTATGCTTGGGTCATGTAACATTTCTCTCTCTCCTCGATATCTTGAATATTTGACTACTGTATCATGGCAGTAGTTGTTTTTATAATACAATGTTGTTTAAATAAGTCAAATTTTAATTTAAATTTATGCGTTTTTTAAATTAAAATTATTTATATTGGTGTTTTAATTATATTTAATAGTATTGTATTAAAGGAGATATGGTGTGAAATATTGTGCGTCGTGATTTGGGTTTATAGAGAATTAAACAGTTGTGATATAAATCATTCTAATATTTGCTGATACTGACCTTGACGTTTGATGGTGCTGCTTGGTTATTTGAATTAGATTGGGGTTAACATTAACCGTTAATTGCCGTTATGTCTGACCGCCGCTAGAGTTTGGATTGAGAGTTTATGCTTTTGGAGTATTTTTTGCGCAGGATCCTCTCTCTATAAGAATTTCGCGGGTTTTAATCGAACTATAGCTTTTTTCCGGATCCTCGAAACGGTTAAAGAGTATATTACAGCAGATGCTGGAGCTGAGTTCTATGTCGGTACACATGGTAGTGATCTGCGGATTTACAGGATTATCATAGTCAACACTGTCCCCGTGGGCGATGATTGATACATCCTGTGGAATTCTATAGCCTTCGGTAGTCAGTATGTGATGCAGAACCGCCGATATGGTATCATCCAGACAGAGAAAAGCTGTAGGTGCTTCGGGACTGTTCATTACCTTGATTATGGCTTTGCGGAACTTCTTGGTGTCTGACTGGGTGTAATGAATTATATGATTCTGATTAAGCGAGAGATTCCATTCATTGAGCGCTTTTTTATAGCCGACAAAACGGTTGCTCTGTAGAAATGGGAGGTTATTACGTTCGGTATAGATATAAGCTATTTTGTCATGGTCTAGTTTGAGAAGGTAGGTGGTTGCCTCATATGCGCCCTGGAAATCATCATGGCCGACATAGAAGAAACCGTCCGGGCGCTGTTCGTTGAAGGTTAGAACTACGGGTATGCCTTGAGCCTCCAGCTCTATAAGAACCGATTCTTCGGCGTAGATAAAGGATACGACACCTGAAACCCCTGAGCGCATAATCATTTTAAGGACATCGTCTTTGCTGTGACGGTCGGATATAGGGAGCAGAATAAAGGTGCTGTCTCGGAACTGTACCTCTCGGGATAGTGATTCGATCATTATCCTGAGAAAATTCCATACATGTGAATTTGCTGAGGTGATATCGACAATCAGTCCGATATTATGCTCAACCTTCTGGTAGCGCTGCTTATTTTTTTCCAGTATCTGATAGTTCAGGCGTTTGGCGACATCAAGAATCATTTTTCGGGTATTCTCCGGTATTTTCGGGGAATTTGCCAGTGCCATTGAGACTGTAGCAATAGAGACATCTGCAGCCATCGCTATATCTTTCTGGGTAATTTTCTTTTTGACTTTATTTTTTATATCCATTATTTTCAAGCTTGTGTTTAGGGCTAGTCCATAAATCCGGTACTTCCCCGGTCCATTAATTTAAGTTCCACTTTTAATGATGGGATCTGATGATCCTCTTTGCTGATCAGGCCAATAATCATGTTTACCGCCAACTGCGCCATCTGTTCGAAGTTGATACTCATGGTGGTTATGAGCGGTGTAAACGGCACATCATAATCTATTACATCTCCCGGAGCGATTATGGAAATATCACGGGGGAAGGTTATACCCATTCTCTTCAGGCTCGGAATAAAGTGCATGGCGATGTAGTCATCTATCGCAAACAGAGCGGTAGGTCGGGTTTTCTTCGAGAATAATCTTTCGATACTGCCCTCAATATCGGCTGCATCGTGAATATTGATACGCAATCTATAGTTTTCGTTCGGAGTGAGGCTGTTTTCTATAAGAGCTTTTTCAAAACCGATATATCTATCCTGCATAATAGATCTTATAGGATTTTCTTTGTATTCGACAAAGCCTATTTCACGGTGTCCGCGGTCAATCAGGTGTCGTGTGGCGATATAAGCGCCATGGAAGTCATCAACACAGATTGAGTGTATTGAACCCTGATAGTCACTGTTCATAATCAGGGTCACCGGAAACTTTAGTTTCTCAAGTTTATTGAAGAGTCTGGGGTTTCCATAATGTATGGAAAGAACTGCTTTTGAGCCGCTGGTTATAACCTTATCAATTATCCGTTCATCAGAATCATCTTCGGTAATTGGTATCAGAATGAGGGTGTAGTCTTCCTGTGCCAGCAGCGATTCGAGTTCACGGACGATGCGCTGCTCCATATACCAGAGATAAGCCCACTTCTTGTCGGTCAGCAGTAAAAGTGAGATGCAATTTTTTTTATTATGCCTGCCGGCTATGTGGGATGGTTTCTGTTTATAGCCCATGTCCTGCGCTATCTGATGTATCTTGCGGGTTACTTCAATAGAGACACGTCCTTTCCCGGAAAAGGCCATTGATGCGGTCGCGATTGAGACATTGGCGGCTTTAGCTATATCACTGAGCGTGATTCTTGTTTTTGACATGTTTGCTGGTAACCTTTCCGGGCGGTTTTCTCGGTGAGAAGACCTGTCTGCTAGCTATATTTAAAAAGTATAGCGTTTTCCTGAAAATAATAAAGAACTGCTTAAAAAAAACTCATTTTCAAAAGCATTTTTACCGCTAAAAACCTGAAAACTCAGTGTTTTCAAGAGGTTTAATGATGGTTAAAAATAATTGCAAGTCTCAATTTAGCTTAATTAAATTTTGTTTAAGGCAATAAATTAAGCAAATAATTATTAAATTAAGCATAATCCATAATTTTATTTTAATCAAGTTTAATCTTACAAAATTTTTAAAACTAGGGTGTTTTTTGTAAAAAAGTTAGAAAAAGCCCACTTTGATGGCCTGCTTTTTGCGTTATTAAACAAAAATATAGTTCTTTTGTTATAAAAATGCGAAAAAAAGTTGCTTAAAAATTTGACTAGTAAAGGGGGTGTGGTACTATTTAATTAAGCATGTATTGTGTTTAATTTTAATGATTTATGCTTAAAATTAATCAAATACGTCCTTTCACTCCGAAATGCGAATGTTGTGTTGTTGTGCTGCTGCCCTGAATACGGGCTGTTTTATCAATAAAATCTTAAAGCGATTTATTATAATTTATTGTTGTTCATGCTAACGAGAGAGAGAATCAATGAAACGATTTGGACAGGTAATAAAGGTAGATCTAAGCAAGATTCAAACCTATATCGAATGTCACGCCAATCCCTGGAAAGAGATTAATGCTATGATCAAGGAGTGTAACATACAGAATTACTCCATTTATCTGAAAGATGACTATCTCTTTGCATATTTTGAATATGTCGGGGATGATTTTGAAGCGGATATGGCCAAGATGGCAGCTGATCCCAAGACTCAGGAGTGGTGGGATGTGGTCAAGCCGGCGCAGATTCCGCTTGCAACCCGTAAAGAGGGTGAATGGTGGGCAGACATGCAGGAAGTATATCATCTCGACTGAAAAACGTCAGCATTTTTTTAATATGGTATTGTTGGAATTTATGGAATTGTGTTTTGCGGAAACAGGGGTCTACGCCTGCTGTGCGGGGAAACTGTATCTGTTGTGAGCGATTTATGAAAGTGAAATTATGACTTTACAACGAAGTGAAAATTGCCTTAAAAAACTTGACAGGGTAAGAAAAGCGCTAAACCATGAAGAAGGAGATCAGGTCCCGATCTCTGATTTCTTCTGGACGGATTTTCTTGAGAATTGGAGAAAATATTATAATCTTCCGGATGATGCGGACATTTACCGCTATTATGATCTGGACTGGAGAGTAACAACTCCAAATATGGATCCTCATATCAGAAGCTTTGAGTATCTGGAGAAGAGCCCGCAGAAGACAGTGGTGCGTACAGGTTTTGAAGCGGAGATTATGGTCAGTGAAACGGTTACTATGCCTGCATATACTACCTTTTATACTGATACAGTGGAGAAGATGGAGGCATTCGAATTTGATGATCCGTGCGATCACCGCCGTTATCTGAGTGCCGGTGATAATCAGATTGTGGGAATCGGTGATAGAATTGTTCCTAACTCTCCGGCCTGGATCGATACCGTAAAGGCTAATTATGAGGACTTCCCGGTATTCGGTTCTGTCTGTGAGGCTATGGAAGAGGGCTGGAGAATAATCGGCAGTGAAAATATTATGATGTGGATGATACTATATCCTGAAGAACTGGAGAGTTTTCTGACCAGAGTCGGCGAATTTGTGTATAAAATATGTGAAGAGCAGATCCGCATCGCCGATGGACTTCTATCGGGAATGCTTATCTGGGGTGATGTGGCGTATGTGAATGCAATGCTGTTTTCTCCGGATCACTGGCGGCGCTTCTTCAAACCGACACTTGCGGCTCTTATTGAGCTTTGCCACAAGCATGACTTGCCGGTGATCTACCATAGTTGTGGTAATGCTACACCTATATATGGTGATCTGGTTGATATCGGACTTGACGGGTACAATCCGGTAGAGGCCAAGGCTGGGCTGGATGTTGTTGAACTCAAGAAGGAATATAAAAATAAGTTGGCATTTGTCGGTAATATGGATGTAATGGAATGGTCCAAGCTTGATAAGCCGGATCTCAAGAAGTATATCTTAAGGAAACTCAACGCTGCCAAGGGCGGCGGTCTGATTTTCCAGTCTGATCATAGTGTGCCTGATTCTGTAAGTCCTGAAAACTATGATTATGCGGTAAAAGTTGTGCGTGAGTATGGTAAATATCCGCTGTCGTTGGGTGAGCAGGATATTGTATATTAGTTTGTAAGCAGTACGAGAGAGAGTTGTGTTTTTAAATCCTAGTTGCTAGGAAAGAAAAGGTGCGTAAATAATGAGTAAGGAACGTATATCGCTCAGAATGAAGCGGGTAACCAAGGCGTTTCCAGGTACTCTGGCGGTGGATGGGGTTGATTTCGATGTGCGCCAGGGTGAGGTGCATGCGCTTCTCGGTGAGAATGGAGCGGGTAAATCAACGCTGATGAAGATGCTGGCAGGTTCATTTGCTGATTATACCGGTGAAATTCAGATTAACGGCGAGAGTGTGAGTCTGCATACGCCGTCTGAGGCAATTGAGAACGGTATTGGAATGATTTATCAGGAACTGTCCCTGGCTAGACCTATTACCATTGCGGAAAATGTTCTGGTTGGAAGGTTGCCGAAGAAGAATTTCCTGATGCTTGATAAGAAGAAGATGCGTGAGGAAACATTGAAAATCCTTGAGTCTGTAGGGCTCGAATTGGATCCGTTTACTTTTGTTGAAGATATTTCACCGCACGAAGCGCAGTTGGTTGAGATTGCCAAAGTCATGAGTCATAATCCCTCAATACTGGTTATGGATGAGCCAACCTCTTCGCTCTCACGCCAGGAGGTTGAGAAGCTGTTTCATATCATTGATGATCTTAAAGCCAAGGGGCTTGCTATTGTCTATATTTCCCATCACCTCCCTGAGATTTTCAGAGTTGCGGATCGGTTCACAGTAATGCGTGATGGCAAGAAGATCGCAACCGGTGATATAAGCGATGTGACGGCATCTGATATAGTGAATATGATGGTCGGAAAATCCATGACCGAGTTTTATAAGAAGAGAGCCAGCGAGGTTGAGAGTAAGAAGGCGCTGGTTGTTGAGCATATAACCCGCGAAGGCTTCTTTCATGATCTGTCTTTTCATGCCTATAAGGGGGAGATCCTGGGTATTGTCGGTCTGGCGGGTGCAGGCAGAAGCGAGATGGCCAGAAGTATGGTCGGGATTGATCCCATGGATTCCGGTAGAATCGAGATTAATGGCAAGGTGCTGAAACTGGGATCGTACAGCCGGGCAATAAAAGCCGGTATGGTTTATCTTTCTGAGGATAGAAAGAACGATGGGCTTTTTTTACGTCTTAGTGTCAAAGAAAATGTGCTTGCGGCAAAGGTGACGGATTTCTGTAACTGCGGGATTTATTCAAAACGTCATGAGGGTAAAACTGTTCGCAGTATGATTGAGAAGCTTTATATTCAGCCGCCAAATCCCAATGTCGGTGTCGGTAATCTCAGTGGTGGTAATCAGCAGAAGGTCCTGCTTGGCAAATGGCTTGCCTGTACCCCGGATATTATAATTCTTGATGAGCCTTCACGCGGGGTTGATGTTGGAGCCAAGTCGATAATACATGATGTGATTATCGAGCTTGCCGATATGGGTAAGACGGTTATTCTTCTGACTAGCGATCTGCCTGAGATGGTAGGACTTGCCGATAGGGTAATGGTGCTCAAGGAAGGGCATATGATCGGTTCGATGGAGAAGGCGCAGTTGACCGAGGAATCGATTCTATTGGCTGCCAACGGTGAAGGGATATAAAGAATGAATGAATTAAACAATGCAAATGCTTTGAATCCGGGGGAGAGCCAGCGTTTTCATAAGCAGGAACGTAATGCTTTTTTACGGCTTTATGAAATTTTCGGTATATACTTTGTTGCGGTTATTCTGCTCTTTGTCGGTGTATTTGTTAATACCAATTTTTTTACAGCGGATAACTTTTTAAATGTGCTGCGTAATATTGCACTGCTGGGTATAGCTTCCTGCGGTATGGCGTTTGTGGTCTATATCGGGAAGTGGTGTGATCTGTCACTACCTTCATATATGGCTCTCAGCGGTACTGTGGCGATCGCCTGTCTGCCGTTTGGATTTGTACCGGCGCTTATTTGCGGTGTGCTTGCAGGAATGGCGATAGGGGCAATGAACGGTCTGGTAGTCGGCTGGCTCAATGCAAATCCGATTCTCTGGACACTGGCGGTTGTGTATTTCATGGAAGGCTTTATGCGCTTTACCTGGAGTAATAATCAGATTTATCCTGATCAGGTGTTGGAGAGCCGGGGGCTTGATACCACCGCTGCAGATCATTTTCTGGCAATTTTCCAGACCGATATTCTTTCAATACCGCTGATTGTCGTGGTAATGATTCTGATGTTTGTTCTCTGCCATCTTGTGCTGACCAGAACCAGATTCGGTCTGTTTGCCAAGTATGTCGGTTCTTCACTGGAAGCGGCGAAATCATCAGGAGTGAATGTCAAGCTGATTGTACTTTATTCATTTCTGGCCACAGCATTCTGCGGCAGTATCGCCGGTATTTTTATTACCAGTCTCAATAAACTGGGAGTGTTTTATCTGGGGCAGGGGTATGATTTCAAATCGGTTACGGCGGTGGTTATCGGCGGTATGATGCAGTCAGGCGGTAGAGGCAGCATGATCGGAGTATTCGGTGGTGTGCTGGTGATCGGATTACTCTCCAATATTATGAATTTTATTGGTATAAATACCTTCCAGCAGGATATTATTACAGGTTCAATCTTTATTCTGGTAGTAGGATTCCATCAGTACCAGCTAAGAAGTCAGGGGAAGGATTATGCATAAAAAAAATATAAGTTTCTTTCAGCTCCTCGATAAGAACAGAGCACTAGCAATGCTGATCATAGCGGTTTTATTCTTCTGGATTCATCCAGGAGCCAGAAATTTCATGACCGTCTATAATATGACGACAATCCTTAAAGGTGCCAGTTTAAGCGGAATATGCGCGGTAGGTTTTACACTGATCTTTATTATTGGTCAGATTGATCTCTCGATCGGTTCGGTCTTGATGCTTTCTGGAATGCTGACTATCGGTTTGCAACCGGCTTTAGGGTGGACTTTATCTGCGATTGTCGGAGTCCTATCCGGTATCGCGGTGGGGCTGGTAAACGGACTGCTGGTCTCCAAAGTCAAGATCAATTCATTCATTGTTACTCTGGGTACAATGATCATCGTTCGCGGACTCATGCATCTATACTGTGACGGCGGGGCGAAGTCAGTGGATGATTTTGCAATTGCCGACTGGCTGGAGATGCAGGTTCTGGGAGTGTTTACTCCGATGACTCTGATTACAATTGGTATCGTGGCGCTGTTTGCCTTTATTCTGATGCTTACCAGATATGGCCGTGGATTCTTCATGGTCGGTGGTAATGCCGAGACGGCGTGGCTTGCGGGTTTAAAACGTGATCAGTATATTATAGTCGGCTTTATTATCTGTGATGGTCTTGCAGCTGTTGGAGGTGCAGTCTTTGCCATGTCTCTGGCTTCTTCAACAGCAAATGCGATTCTTGGAACCAAGACTCTGATGCAGGTTATTGCGGCTATTATAATTGGTGGTACGCTTATGACCGGAGGTAAAGGCAGTATTATTAAAAGTTTTATTGCCGTGCTGTTTCTGGTTACAGTTAATAATGGTTTCGGCTGTTTCGGTTTTGGCTTTGAGGTGCAGATCTTTGTCAACGGTCTGATTCTGGCTCTGGTCGTGCTTTACGAGGCATATACGCTTTACAAGCGGGAGCTCCTGCGCGGGCAGCGTCCATATCTTCTGGAGGAGCTGGAGCGCAGCAACAGTTAGCAGGCGGCTGTTTTAATCAAGTTGTTCAGGTGATAATTATCGGAACGTAATTATTGCACTGTTTTGTGTGACTTTAATTGTTTAGTTTGTTGGAGAGAAAAATGAAGAAGATTTTAGTGGTATTGAGTCTTGCTGTATGTATGGTCGCAGGTGCGTTCGGCAATCTCGCTAATGCGGATGATAATCTTACAAAATCTATTAAAGTAGATGTTACCCAGTTAAAAGGTACTGATGGTCAGCCGCTGATTATAAAGGGAGATCCTAAGGCTATCCCTGATCGGCCCGCTGATCCTAAGGCTCTTCCTGAAGATGATAAGGGGCACTGGTGGGATCAGGAATATGCCGGTTGGACCACTCAGAAAAAGAATATGCCTTCAAATGATAACGCAACAGGAGCGATCGGTAAGACTGTAGTAATGATCCGTGCCGGAGATCACCCATACTGGACTGCTTTCATGAATGGTTTCAATGCTATTGCCAAAGAGTATAATCTCAATGTTAAGGAGTTCAGTTCCAACTGGAACCAGGATCTGCAGGCACAGCAGGTGGATCAGGCTATAAATGACCGTCCTGACATTATTGTACTGGCTCCGGTTGATGCAACTGCTTGTACCCCTCTTTTCCGTAAAATCAATCGTGCCGGCATTCCGCTGATTGCCTGCAATACTATTCCATGTGATTCTGCAATGCAGTACTGTGTAGCTTGGACCGGTCCTGATGACTGGGGACAGATGCGTATGCTGGCACATTCTTTTGCTGATCAGATGGACGGAAAGGGTGGCTATGCAATCGTGCGTCATATGCCTGGATCATCACCATTCTTTGCCAGAACTTTTGGACCTATCACCGAACTCAAAGAGTATGCTCCAGATATGAAGCTGCTTGATATGGATACCGCAAATCTTGAGACCGAAGGAACGATGCAGCTCGTTTCTGCATGGCTGACAAAATATGGTAAGGATCTGAAGGGTCTCTTCCTCAGTGGTGATGGCTTTACCGTTACCGGAACTCTGGAAGCCTTGAAGGCTGCCGGTAGAGATGATATCGTGATTGTTGCTGCCGGTAACAGTAAGACCGGTATGGATTCGGTCAAAGCTGGAGAGGTTTATGGTATTACTTACCAGAGTGCTGAAGGTGACGGTGCCCTTGCCTGTTATACTGCCTGCCGTTTCCTCAATGGTGAGAAGCTTGATCCGGTAAACTATATTCCTAAGCATGTTATCACCGATGTTGATGTTGATGATTTTATGCCTGCTCAGTGGTAAGAGCTTGTTAGTTGTAAGTAGGTTTAATTACAGAAGAGCAGAACTGAATTTTCAGTTCTGCTCTTTTAGTGATATTTTTGGAATTTGTTTTATTGGTTATAGCAATAGTCAGTGTAAGTTATTATTTTCGCGGCTGCCTGAAATTGTCTGAAACTTTGTGTTACATGAAAATTTCAGGCGTCGAATATGGTTCTGCGCGGCAAATTATAACGGAGAGCAGCAGTATCTGTCTATGCCGGCAGACATGGAGGCTGTTTCCTGATTATTCCTTGGGGTTCTTCATGATGGTAAAGCCGTGATCCTGACAGAGGACATCACGTTTTACCGCTTCAATGTCATGCTCCATCATGTCTTTGACCAGTTCTTCAAAGGTTGTCTCTGGTACCCAGCCGAGTTTTTCTCTGGCTTTTGTAGGATCTCCCAAGAGGGTTTCAACCTCGCAGGGGCGGAAATAGATCGGGTCAACCTCGACAAGGCATTTTCCGGTCTCGCTGTCGTAGCCTTTTTCATCAACTCCGGTTCCTTCCCAGCGGATGTTGATTCCAACCTCTTTACAGGCGCATTCAACGAAGTAACGGACCGAATACTGTCTGCCGGTAGCGATGACATAGTCATCAGGCTCGTTCTGCTGGAGCATGAGCCACATCATTTTGACATAATCTTTGGCGTGACCCCAGTCACGCAGAGCGTCCATATTACCGAGGTATAGTTTGTCCTGCAGCCCGTATTTGATACGTGAGATGGCGCGAGTAATCTTTCTGGTGACAAAGGTTTCGCCACGGCGTGGTGATTCGTGATTGAAGAGGATGCCGTTGCAGGCATAAATTCCGTATGATTCACGGTAGTTTACGGTTATCCAGTAACCGTAGAGTTTGGCAACACCATAGGGGGAACGCGGATAGAATGGAGTTGTCTCTTTCTGAGGTGTTTCCTGAACTTTGCCGAACAGTTCTGAGGTTGATGCCTGATAGACTCTGGTCTTTTGTTCCAGACCGAGAATTCTGATCGCTTCCAGCAGTCGCATGGTGCCGCCGGCATCAACATCAAAAGTGTATTCCGGGGAATCGAAGGAGACTTTCACATGACTCTGAGCTCCGAGGTTGTAAATTTCATCCGGTTGTATTTCCTGAATAATTCTGATGAGGTTGGTGGAATCGGAAAGATCGCCGTAATGCAGGAAAAAGCGAGCATTATCTTCATGAAAATCCTGGTAAATACCGTTTATTCTCTCGGTATTGAAGGATGAAGCCCGGCGTTTGATACCGTGGACAATATAGCCTTTTTCAAGGAGAAACTCCGCCAGATATGAACCATCCTGACCGGTAATACCGGTAATCAATGCCACCTTTTTTGTATTCATCTGTTTATTGACCTTTAACTCTATGAATTTAGGTATGTTCTGTAGAATATGCACTCATGTAAATATATTATAATAAAAGAGTATCTTGATTTATGCCCTTCAAGTCAAGTTTGAATGGCAAAAAATGCAGTTTCAGCAAATTTTTGCTGTAAAAAAAATGTTACCGTGCGGCAGTTATACTTCGCATGGGTGGAGTCACAGGTCAAAATTATGTTGCCCGGCAATAGCGAAAGTGCGTAAATATGCTGATAAATATAGCTAAAATTAATGGTGGAAGATGCTTGACAGGGCTGGGGCTATATTTATAATTTGAGGATTGAGTATGCACACCAGGCACGGTGCTTGGGAGCGGTTTACTTTTGTTTTATGACTATTAAATAGCAGAAAATAGCGAAAGAGAGTTACACGAATGAAAGCTGACGTTACAGAAGTGGCAACATGCCGTTATAAAGTTGAGATCAAAGTTGATGCTGATGAGGTAAAGAAAGAGTACGACCAGATGCTGGATACTCTACGTTCAAGAGTTGCCATAAAGGGTTTCAGACGCGGACATACACCGGATCGAGTTATTATGCGCCGTTACGGTGAAGATATTGCCAAAGACGTAACTCAGAAACTCTTTCAGGAGTCATTTACTCAGGCGCTCAAGGATAATGAGCTTTCTCCGCTGGGTGAACCTGATCTTGACTATGAGAGCCTTGAAGCTGTAGCCGGTAAGGAATTCGCTTTTGAGACAGAAATAGATGTCAGACCAAAGTTTGATCTTCCTGAATACAAAGGAATAAAGCTGGTTCAGGAGATTGAAGCGGTCAAGGACGAGGATGTTGAAGAGAATCTTGAAAATATGCGTAAGGGCTTTGCCGAATTCAAAGAGACTGAAGAGCCGTTCAAAAAGGGTTATGCTCTGACTGCGGATCTGAAAATGTCTGAAGCCGAAACTCAGATCATGGCTCGTGATGACTTCCGTATTCCACCTGAGGCGGTATACCTGATGGGTGTTGAGATCAAAGATCTGCAGGAGCAGCTGGATGGTCTGAAGGTTGGTGAAGAAAAGCTTTTCAATGTTGATGTTCCAGAGTCATTCTATCAGAAGGATGCTGCAGGCAAGAATGTTGATATTAAAGTAGCTGTTAAAAAGATCGAGGAATCCATTCTTCCAGAACTCAACGATGAGCTTGCCAAGAAGGTTGGAATGGAGAGTCTTGAGAAGGTGCGTGAACGTATCCGTGAGGGTATGGAGGCTGAGAAGAAGCAGACTGCTGATACTGAGACTGCTAAGAAGCTGATTGAAGATCTTCTGGCAAAGGTTGAGATGGAACTTCCTGCTGATTATATCAACAGGCAGGTTGAATCCAGAACCAATGTTGCCCGTGAAGCTGTCAAGAATGCTGACGAAGCCGGTAAGGAAGAGGCTGAAAAGAAGCTTGCAGAAGCCGAGAGCGGTGCGCGTGAAGAGGTTCTAAAGAATGTGAAGCGCAGTGTTCTGCTTGATACTATTGCTGATAAAGAGGAGATCGAGGTCAAGGAAGCGGATGTAATGCAGTATATTGACGCTATGGCCCGCCAGTATGGCATGCCTCCAGAGCAGATGCTGAAAATGATTCAGCAGCAGAATTCAATGTACTATATCGTTCAGGATGTACGGGACGGCAAGGTGATTGAATTTATGATGAAGAATGCTGAAATCGAAGAAAAAAAGATTTAGCCGCAGGTATTATGCCGGACATGTCGGATTGTTCTGAGTATGTAAATGCATAATTGAACATAAGTTCGATGATATTCTGAAATATAACAATGTCTTATGTGGAATATTTTGACTGGCTTGCGGTATTGATAACATAAAAACCGTGTTCGTTGCCCAGGTGCTGAATTGGCCCTAGCAGCGGCAGGAAAATTAACGACAGGAGCGTTGCATCATGACTGATGATAATGAAATTTATGGTTTTGACTATGTGCCAACTGTTCTGGAAAAGACCGGAAGGGGTGAACGTAGTTATGACCTTCTTTCAAGGCTGCTGAAGGATCGTATTATTTTTGTCAGTGGTACGATCAATGAGTATCGTGCAAATCTCATTATAGCCGAACTTCTTTTTCTTGAGCTTGAGAACAGGGAGTCAGATATACATATTTATATCAATTCTCCAGGTGGAAGTGTGACTGCCGGTCTTGCAATTTATGATACTATTCAGCATCTGCAGCCGGATGTCTGTACTTATTCTATCGGTCAGACTGCGAGCATGGGTACTATTCTGCTTGCAGCCGGTACTCATGGGAAGCGGTTCAGCCTGCCTAACAGCCGTATTATGATTCATCAGCCTTGGGGCGGTGCTTCCGGTACAGCAGAGGATATAAATATTCGGGCTAAAGAGATCAACAGACTCAAAAAGAGTCTGTACGATATTCTCGTGAAGCATACCGGTAAGACCCTTGAAGAGGTTACTGCTGATTGCGATCGTGATTATTTCATGGACGCACAGGCGGCAAAAGAGTATGGTCTGATCGATGAAGTACTTACCCCTGAAGAAAAATCAGGTGCAGAAAAGGAGTAAGCCGCATATACTGACAATAGGTATGTGCAGGTGCTGTCGAGTATGCAGATAGTACTTTTAAAGATATGTTCTGAAAAGAGAAAGAAATATAATGGCGAAAACAGGCAGTAAACGTAGAAAGGATCAGTCGTGCACATTCTGTGGCAGGACGCAGGATATGGTCAAGCGGCTGATTGCGGGTCAGGACGGAGTATGTATCTGCAATGACTGTGTTCAGCTTTGTGCGAGTATCCTTGAGCAGGAAGATCTGCGGGAACCTGCAAATTATGCCGATGACCTTTTATTCGAAGATTCAGAGATTCCTTCACCTCGTGATATTAAACGGGCTATGGATGAATATGTTATCGGGCAGAATTTCGCTAAACGAGTCCTTTCTGTTGCCGTGCATAATCATTATAAACGTCTTTCACAGCAGAATATGCGGTCTGAAGACGGCATTGAAATTGAGAAATCAAACGTATTGATGATTGGACCGTCAGGTTGTGGTAAGACTCTGATGGCGAAGATTCTTGCTAAAACCGCTGATGTGCCGTTTGCTATTGCCGATGCGACAACCCTGACTGAGGCTGGATATGTTGGTGAAGATGTTGAAAATATCCTCCTGCGGCTGATTCAGGCTGCTGACGGAGATATTGCCCGTGCCGAACGCGGTATAATCTTTATTGATGAGATAGATAAAATTGGTAAGAAAACTCAGAATGTCTCTATTACCAGAGATGTCTCCGGTGAAGGCGTACAGCAGGCGCTCTTGAAGATGCTGGAGGGGACTACCTGTAATGTGCCTCCGCAGGGTGGCCGAAAGCACCCTGAGCAGAAATATCTGCAGATAAATACCCAGAATATTCTATTTATCTGTGGCGGGTCATTTCAGGGTCTGGATGAGGTTATTTCACGGCGTATCGGTCATAAATCAATCGGATTCCATCGTGAAGCTGGTAAATCCGGGAATCAGGAGCTGGGTGATCTGTTGGAGCAGGTTGATACCGATGATCTGCTGGAGTTCGGTATTATCCCGGAACTTTTGGGTCGTTTGCCGGTTTTGGCTCCTATCCGTCCTCTTGATGAAGCATCACTGATCAAGGTACTGACCGAGCCGAAGAATGCTTTGGTTCGCCAATATGTGAAATTCTTCTCATTTGAAGATGCTGAGCTTGAATTTACTGAAGAGGCACTGCATCTGATTGCCAAAGAAGCGATTAAAAAAGAAACCGGTGCCAGAGCTCTGAGAGGGATAATGGAGGATCATCTGATTGATCTGATGTTTGATCTGCCGGATCTGCCAAAACCCGGACGCTATGTGATAGATAAGGATTATCTTGAGCATGGCTGGAAATGTATTGAAGTAGATGAAACCCTGGCGGTTGAGCATAAAGAGAAGAAGAAATCCCGCAAGGAGTTAGAACGTGAAAATGATGAGGAGAGATTTGAGGAACTTGGTCTCGATATTTTCTAGCTGCTTTTTTATAGAATAAATATAACCATCCTGTGTAATAACGCAGGATGGTTTTTTTGTCTGGTGGTTTTTAATAGGGCTTTGCCCTTGACCTTTCTGGTGTTTTATTACTATAATAAGGCTTTACTGGGATTTAATAGTGTTATGCAGGAGATGATAAATGTATGTAGTAACTGGAGCGGCTGGTTTTATAGGCAGTAATATTGTTAAAGAACTGAATAATCGCGGTGTTGAAGATATTATTGCAGTTGATGATCTTACTGAAGGTGATAAATTCAGAAATCTTGCGGATACTGTAATTGCAGATTATCTGGACATAAAGGAATTTGCCGAGATCTGTACTGGAATGAAGAATCTTGGAAATTTAACTGCGATAATACATAATGGCGCTTGTGCTAATACCATGGAATATAACGGTAAATATATGTTTGAGAGAAACTTTACCTATTCTAAAAATGTATTTGAATATGCTACCGCTTTTGCTTTGCCACTGGTTTATGCCAGCAGTGCTTCGGTTTACGGTACCGGCAGAGTCTCTATAGAAGAGCGGGAATATGAAAATCCGATAAATGTTTATGCCTATTCCAAGCTCTCTTTTGATCAGTATTTCCGCGCCAATATGCATCGTGCGCGTAATACGGTAGTAGGTCTGCGTTATTTCAATGTCTATGGTCCGCGGGAAGCCGAGAAGGGGCGTATGGCGTCCATGGTGTACCAGATAGCCAAACAGCTCAAGGAAAATAATAAGGTTAAGCTCTTCGAAGGTACAGATGGTTTTGAAGATGGCGGACAGATGCGTGATTTCGTCTCGGTTCTGGATGTAGCCAAGGTCAATCTGTTCTTTGCCGGCAGCAGTAATATTCATGGTATTTTCAATGTTGGTACCGGTAAAGCCCGATCTTTCAATGATGTGGCCAAAAAGTTTATTGAACTGCAGGGTGGCGGCAGTATCGAGTATGTGCCGTTTCCAGATACTCTGAAAGGTAAATATCAGAGTTTTACAGAAGCTGATCTTACCAAATTGCGCAGCGCTGGCTATACTGAGGATTTTATGAATCTGGAAGAAGGTGTCGATTTCAGCCGTAGCTACTGGGGAATTTAGGAGGATATATGTCTAATCAGATGATTGGCATTTTAATTGGTGGTATTATCCCTGCTGTGTTTTTGGGCCTTTTCAGTTTTTTCCAGAAATTTGGTAGCAAGGAGGGGGTTACTCCTGGAGCTTTTCTGGTCGTTATAGGTATAACAATTGCGCTTGTCGGCGCAGTAATAACTCTGGTGACTCGCAGCGGCGGATTCAGCGTGCGGGGGAGTGTGTTTACAGTACTCAGCGGTATCTTCTGGGCGCTGTCGCTGGCGGGTATATCCTATGCGCTTTCTCGGTATAATGTACCGATGAGCAAGCTCAATCCGATATTCAATGCCAATACGCTTACAACCGTCTTTCTCAGCCTGTTTCTGTTGGGAGAATGGAGCGAGGTAAATCTGCTCAAGGTTGTTGCAGGTGCGGTGCTGGTTGTGGCCGGGGCTGTTGTTGTGTCACAGGCATAACAGCTGCATAATATAATAACATTTTTAAAAAGCTATGAGCCTTTGTGCTTATGGCTTTTTTTTATTTCTTGTTAAAGAAAATAATCTGAAAGCCGATAATACAACAATAATTTTCAGCCATGGATGTCTGAAGGTAATTCACAGGGAAGAGAGAATTACACGGATAATCAACTGGCCGAAAATGCCTGCAGCAAATGTTTTTTTCATTTCTGACAGCCTGTATCTGAAAATATCCGATTACGGTTTCAGGTATTCAAGGCTCTATTCGGTGTTTATCCTGTAAAATAATTATTCAAATTTTTAGTACTGATTATAAAACGATCAGCCTGGTTGCTAACTATGTGTTTGTCATTGTGTGGCGGGCAGGGTAATTAGGCTATTTCAGTTTCTTGATATAACTTTAGGAGACAGTGATGATTGAAGGAATTACAGATATTTCGGGTATTAGCCCGGTAATGCAGGGAACTGCTGATGTTGAGTCAGGAAGTTACTCTTTCAGGGCTATTTTTGAGACAACACTGGAATCTGCAGAGCCAGAAAACTGGGATCCGGAGAATACCGGTGAGTTTGTGACTATGGGAATGGTTAACACCGCTATAAAGCAGGATTTCAGTCAGTTTCAAAAGCTTGTTGACGGAGTTCTGCAAGATGCAGGTATAAGCGTATATCCGGAGTTTGCGGTCAGGATGGATACAGAAAATAAGTTGTATATTGACGGTGACCGGGCAGATAAAGAGCTGATTGAAGAGTTGTTAAATAGTGATTCGGAGATACGAAATACTTTCAACAGTCTGCAGGATAACGTGAAGTCTGCGGTCAAGATGGAACGGTTTATGGATTTTGTCGAGGTTTATACCAGTAATCAGTTGAATATTGCAGATACCAGAGAGCAATTTTATGGAACTGAAGATAGCGCTGAGGAGGATTTTTCAGTAACGGTTACTGCTGATGCAGGGTATGAACCTAATTTAGTTGCTGGCGGTCATAAATTTGAATTATCAGTGTTTTCTGATATAGCGGAAGCGATTGCAGCGGGTATTGATTATACTGTAGAAACGGAATATTCACAATCACTGGAGTTTGAGTATTTGCTCTAATCGGCGCAATATTTTATGATTATGAAGTAGAGATAAAAAGCTTTTTTAAAAAAAGATGAATGTAATGCGCGGTGAGCAGATGGTGCTGTTAAGAGCCGGGAAGATAGAATGTAATTAACTGCTGTTGTGAATGTTATGATCTGTAATGAGATAATGCGTTATTGCCGGAAATGGGAATTTGCCAGTGTTCAGCTGTGTTTCATACCTGGATTCGTTAAAAAATACGAATTAAATTGGTTAAAACCTGACAGTATAGTAAAGAGCAGTTACTGGTGTCCGATAATAATTGTGTTGTAAGGAATAATTAATCACTATGAGCAGGAGCTGGTTATGGTTGGTGTAAAAAGCGGCAGATTTACAACCGCTAAAACTCAGCGGTTGTATTACAGCAGGAATATTGTTGACCGGTTTTCACGTTATTTCTGCACCTTTATAAATAAGTTTCCCGCTTTTGTCGGCGGCGGAAGCAGGCCGGTGCATAAAGAGGTGTATATGTATGCTATTGCTTATGAGCAGGATAGTTTCGGATGTATGCTTGATTATGCATTACAGAGAGAAGGGATTGGAAAAGATCCTTCATTTGATATCATAGCAACTAGGACGGGAGCCCTCCGCCTTGCAACAAATCATCCTAGGAAGAGTGCGATTGAGAGTATTCTGAATGAGGACAGATCGCTGTTTGACACTTATCGGCGTATAGAGGATTATTATACCCGTATTGCCTTAATTGCCGGCGGTTCTGCCAGACTTAATCGTGAGTTCTTTATCAAGGTATCGAATGAAGGATATAGTATCAGGGTTAAGTAGTGGCTGCACTTTATTTAGTCAGGTTTTAAAGGGCTCTGGATTCCAGAGCTCTTTTTTTGTCTGACGGTCAGCTGTACAGAGTTACAGCTTTTGTCTAAGGATATTATTACCGAATCTTTGTAACTGAATTTTGCAGTTGGAAAAAATTATATTATATATAAGAGATTTTAATTATAAATAATGTGACGCTTCTTGCCGATAATTCAGATAGACGCTGAAAAACCTGCAGAATTATAGTAAAAAGGAGGTTATTATGATTTCTCAAGATTGTAAACATTTGAAAGAATTCGTCGGTATAGAGCGAGAGGTGATTCTTAGACATATTCAGAATCATAAGTGGTATAGAAAGATCGGTGACTATAATGAAGGTGTCGCTGATTTTATCGAGTGTTACGGCTGGTTGATGCGTGATATGTATTGCACAGCAATCTGTGAATATCGTGATGAGTGTAAGATTAGCCAGGAGTTGCAGAAAGGTGCTGCAGTGGTTGAAAAGGTTGATGTTGCGTCATGATTAAGATGCAGAAATATTATAAAAATGTTTGAGAATATCTGTGTAAATGTCGAAGTAGAATATATAGTGGTTATATGATGCACCATAGAGCAGTATGGTGTGAAGCTCCTTTTGATTAATTTTGTTAGGTAGGTGATAATGAAGGTAAAGACAACACGCTTTGGGGAAATCGAAGTGCCTGATGAAACCTTGATTACTTTTCCAGAAGGTGTAATTGGATTTAAAGAAGCAAGAGGTTTTGTTATTTTTGACTGTGGTGATCAGGGACTGTTTAAATGGCTGCAGTCTACAGATATACCTGAACTCGCCTTTGTTATTTGCGAATCCCACCTTATTGTACCTAATTATCAGGTGATTATCGGTCAGAAAGAACGTGATCTGCTGCAGCTGGATAATGTAGAGGATGCGGCAGTATGTCTGATACTGGTTATCCCTGAAGATCCGCAAGAGACAACGGGCAATCTTCTCGGACCGATTGTAATGAATGCTAAAACAAGACTGGGTATGCAGATGGTATTGGTTAACCCTCAATACAGCACTCGTTACAAGATCTTCAAGTCAACTGAAGAGGAAAGTAACGAGGAGGGTGAAAATGCTGGTACTGAGTAGAAAACGTGATGAGACCATAATGATCGGCGATAATATCGAGATCAGTATTGTTGATATTAAAGGTGATACCGTTCGTGTAGGTATAAATGCTCCAAAGTCTATTTCAGTACACCGCAAAGAGATTTTTGAAGCGATTAAAGAAGAGAATATTGCTACAACCAAGAGTCAGAGTGTACCGAAAATGGAAGCTATCGGCGGGCTGGCTGATCTGTTGAAAAAGAAGAAGAAATAGCGTGGCAGGTCGTTTATTGAATATTAATGGTGTTTGTTTGGCTGGAGAAGATGATGAGTTGCAGTATGCTGGTGAAGAAGGAGCAATGCTGGTATATAATACCGGATTCAATCAATAAAGAGGAACTTATACTTTCGATACTTGAAAAAGAGGTTCCTGAAGGTTATGTCGAAGGTATGGAGCTCGAAGATATTCTCCGTCTTAATGGCTGGCAGATACAGGAGTACAGAGATCTGGCGGGTGTTGCATAACTGATTGTGTAAAATATTAAAATATGGTATAATGGGAATGTGGAATCGGTCGGATCCGCATTCCTTTTTTTTTTAAGTTTGGATATGGGGTTTGGTTGTAATGCGTGAGATACAGGATAAGTATTTTCGGAAAGCGAAGCGTGAAGGCAGACTGGCACGGAGTTTTTATAAGCTGGAGGAGATTGATAAACGGGTCAAGCTGATCAGGCCGGGTAACAGAGTTATCGACCTTGGAGCCTGTCCTGGATCCTGGCTGGAGTATATACTGGAAAAGGTCGGAAATTCAGGTAAAGTCTGTGCGGTTGATCTCAATGTTATTAATAAGAAATTTAAAGGTCTGGTTGAGTTCAAGTTGATGGATATCAGAGAGGTTACTCCCGATATGTTCGGTGTGAGTAATTTCGATGTCGTGCTTTCAGATATGGCACCGAAAACCAGTGGTGTAAAGCTGGTGGATCAGGCGCGTTCACTCGAACTCTGCGAGATTGCGGCGGAATTTGCTTTTGCTACCCTTGTTGAAGGGGGAAATTTTGTCTGTAAAATCTTTGAAAGTCCGGAAGTACAGCACTTTAGAGATAGCCTGCGCGATAAATTTGAAGTTACCAGAATGATAAAACCTGATGCCTGCCGAGATGAAAGCAGGGAAACATATATTGTTTGTACCGGATTTGGTAAAGAGCCTGAGCTCAAAAGAGAAAGACCGGATCATGAATATCGTAAAACCAAAGGAAAAAGAACCAGACAATACTGAAACCGTTATGGATATTATAAAGATCGAAGAGATACTTTCGCCGCTGCTGAAGAACTCCAATGCTCAGCAGAATCGGGAGCGGGGTTATGTGTATTATCATGGTAAACGCGTGGCTGAACTGGCACTTAAAATCTATTCAACTGCTAAACATCAGGTTCAGCAGCTGGAACTGGATCGTCTGTATATCGCAGCTCTGATGCACGATATCGGAAAAGGCAAGCGCCATCATGCCATGGTCGGTTCGAAGATGACCGGGAAAATTCTGGGCCGGCAATTGAAGAAAAATGATATTGAGGAGATTCAGCGACTTATCCGTGAGCATAATTTACGTGAAAAACCTAATGTTTGTGATCTCGATTCAAAAGCGCTGCAGGATGCGGACGTTCTGGATCATTTTGGAGCTCAGGGAATATGGCTGAGTATCTTTTATACTGCAAAGGGCAATGGCGATCAGGGAAGTTTTCTCAAATATTATTATAGTAAAGGGCATAAGGAGTATGTCCGCAGTAAGTATTACGGGCTGAATTTTGACCTTTCCCGAAAGTTGTTTGAGGAGCGTTACGCATTTCAGAAGCAGTTTATCAAGATAATCAGTGATATGTGATTTATTCACCGCAGGGCTTGGCGATTACTGCAATTTTTTCCTCGAAATTGCGGGTAAGCAGCAGTGTGTAGTGTCTGCTGCCGCGCAGTTTGAGCTTTTTCTGCAGTGTCGGTATATCCACCCCTATACCGCGTTTGATTATATTCAGGCTGCCGCAATCAAGTTTTTTCAGCTGTTGCCTAAGTTCTTTTTCTTTGAATTTGAAACTGTTTATTATCTCAAAACATTTGGCAAAGGGGGTTCTTACCGGGGTATCGGCGGTGAGAAAGCAGATGGAATCAGAGATTTTGTCTGCTCCAAGCTGGCTGCCGAGAAGCTCCACGAGACCGGCCCGGATAACCGCGCTGTCTGGTTCAAAGATAAATCTTTTCAGGGCGGTTACAGGCAGTTGCGGATTCAATCCGTAAAGGATATTGTTTCCCGGCAGCAGGGTCGCCTGCCGGGAAACACCGCGTCTTAGTTCTCCGAACCAGAGTACACATTCACGCAGTTCCCCGTTATAGGAGATAAATTCGGCTTCAGCCTCTACTGGGATATCGGCATGATCAATACCGGGGGCGCATTTTATGCCGGCTGTGGTGCAGCGATTATGTATCATTTGTAAAATTACGGATAATGCCGGAGACCAGCTTTCAGGCTGAAATAGTCGCTTCCCCTCCTGTGTCCGTCGGGCAGGATCGATAAAGAAGGCTTCAATTCCCAGCTCCTTCAGCGGTACAGTGGTTATATCCTGCTGCAGAGTCCTGAAATTAGCCTCATTCCGGTAGATTCCGATGTTATGTCTGGCAAATATCAGTCTTGCCGGATCAAGATCGATACCGGTAACGTTGAGCTTTTCGCTGAACGAGACGCTGTCTCCTCCAATACCGCAGCAGAGATCGGCAATACTGCGTATTCCGGAGGTTGTGAAGCGGGTGGTTCGGTATTGGGAAATTTGTTCCGCGGATGCCTGCTCCAGTCCAGAGCGGGTGAAGAGCATTTTAGCCGCTGCTGTGAATTTGGTCTCGGCTTTTTTCCGCAGTTGCAGCATGGAGCTTATGGCGGCGGCGAGTTCAGGTGTAGTTCTGCTGCGCAGTAAGGCTGCGAGTTTGAAGGTTTCAGCGCCGGATTCGGCTGCTTCAGCCAACAGCTGCAGTCCCTGGGAACTGGCAAGAAATTCTGCGGTTTCTATATTCATTTTAAGCGTTGATTCCGAATGTTATAATTACTCATATGGTCTTAAATTAATCTATTATTCCCTTGCTATTATATAATATTAGTATACCATTAGAAAGACAAAGTATATATAGTGTTATATAATTTAATTGCATCGTGAAATAAAGAGTTACTGAATAATAAGGATATGTTTTGAGCGATAAAGCAACGGAAGAAATCTATTGTAATAATGAGTTGTATGCGTTGATTATCCGAAAGGATTTCTCCGGTAAAGGTCTGACTTTTTTTACTCCTGATGAGTTTTCTCAACAGTTGGCATATATGAACCATCCCTCCGGGCACGTTATTCAACCGCATGTGCATAATGAGGTGAAGCGTGAGGTGCGATATACTCAGGAGGTGCTGTTTATCAGAAAGGGAGTGCTCAAAGTTGTCTTCTTTACAGAATCTAAGGAGCGTTTTGACGAGCGTTTGCTTTATTCCGGCGATGTTCTGTTACTGGTTAAGGGTGGACATGGCTTCGAGATAATTGAAGAATGTGAGATGTTTGAGGTGAAGCAGGGACCATATGCCGGTGAGAATGATAAGGAAAAATTCAAGTTTTAAGTAGCTTGTTGTATAAGGATCGTATAGTAAATGATACCCGTAAATGAACCATTACTTGATGGTAATGAGAAAGAATACCTTAATGAGTGTATAAATACCGGCTGGATATCTTCTGAAGGGCCGTTTGTCAGCAGATTTGAAGAAGAGTTCGCTGCGTATTGTGACCGGGCGTATGGAATAGCGGTATGTAATGGCACCGCGTCACTTGAGGTCGCACTGTATGGTGCTGGAGTCCGGGCCGGGCAGAAGATAATAATGCCGAGTTTTACCATCGCGTCATGCGCAATCGCGGCTATACGAATTGGGGCTATACCGCTGTTGGTCGATTGCCGGGCGGATAACTGGTGTATGGATGTAGCGCAGGCAGTGAGACTTATCGAGAAGGATCAGGATGATGTCACGGCTATAATGCCGGTACATATTTACGGGCATCCTGTAGAGATGGATCCGCTGCTTGAAGCGGCGGACAAGTATAAGCTCAAGATTATTGAGGATGCGGCTGAGGTGCATGGTGCGGAGTATTGCTCCGAGTATCTGCGTAACGGACATTCCGGACCGGTCTGGAAACGCTGCGGTTCTTTCGGGCTGGTTTCCAGTTTTTCTTTTTATCCCAATAAAATTATCACTACTGGTGAGGGCGGAATGGTTCTTACCGATGATCATGAAGTTTATGAGCGGGCAAAATCATACCGGAATCTCTGTTTCGGTAATGTCGAGCGCTTCAGGCATGAGGATATCGGTTATAATTTCCGGATGTCAAATCTGCAGGCTGCTGTCGGAGTGGCTCAGCTGGAGCGGATCGTGGCTCATATTGAGAAAAAAATTCAGATTGCACAGTGGTATACTGAACGCCTTGCCGGTACTGCCGGTATCAGGCTGCAGCCGGTTGAATCCTGGGCCAAGCCGGTATACTGGATGATGGCTATAGAACTTGATAAGGCACTCGGAGTAAAGGCTACAGATTTGATGAATGCACTCAAAGAGAAGAAGATCGGCACCAGACCGTTCTTTATGGGGCTGCATGCACAACCGGCATTCAAGTATCTGGTAGAGACCGCAGACGGTGGTTGTCCTAATGCTGATCATGCTTATGAATACGGGCTATATCTGCCTTCAGGTCTGGCTTTGAAAGAAGCTGAGGTTGATAATGTCTGCCGTGAAGTTAGAGAATTTCTTGCAGGGGTGGGTTAGTATGACCGATCCTAAAATTTCATTTATTCTGGCGACATTCAATGAGCGGGAAACAATAGTTGCACTTGTGAACAGAATACTGGGAGTGTGCGGGCAGGATCTGGAGCTGATTATCGTTGATGACAGTTCTCCTGACGGGACTGCACAGCTGGTACGGGATCTTGGTGATCCCCGGGTGAAGGTTGTTGAACGCAAACGCGGTCGAGGTCTTGCTTCCGCGTATATGCGTGGAATCATTGAGAGCCGGGGGGCTGTTATCTGCTGGATGGATGCTGATGGCTGCATGCCGGTAGAGATGGTGCCTGAAATGATATCCAGATTAAATGAATTTGACGCGGTTATAGGTTCCAGATTTGTCACTGGCGGCAAAGATGACAGGGATTTTATCCGTATCTTTACCAGTAAACTGATTATAGGGTTTGCCCGTTTGGTGCTTGGCTGTAAAACCCGGGATATTGATAGCGGTTTTATGGTTATGAAACGTGAATGTCTTGATGGTGTCTTATTTTCACCTACCGGTTATGGTGAGTATTTTATTGAGCTTGTAGCCAATCTTGAGCGTAAAGAGTATAAAATTCTTGAGATGGGGTATGAGTTTCGTGACCGGGGTGAGGATGAGGGGCAGAGTAAATCTTTCAGCAGCTGGATGCGGTTTCTCTTTTTAGGGTGTAAGTATGGTCTGCGCGTGCTGCGCTGTCGTCTCTGGCCGCTTGATTGATTTATAGTGGCAGGTTCTTATATGACCGGGAAAAGGCGAAATCTGTTTCGGTATTTCTGTCGTGAGTTTGATGGTTAATTTAATCCGGTCTGTTCAATAAAATACTGAAATTTAATGGTTTTTCGGCTACTGATGCAAATACAACTATGAAAGGAATAGCTGTAAATGAGTAGAGAAGTAAATACTGAGGATAAATGTCTGGAGCGGGCGAAGATTATTGCCCGCATATGTTATGAGAAACGTCTGGAGGATATACGGCTTATCGACCTGCGCAATATGTGTCCATATGCTGATTATTTTGTAATTGGTACGGGTAAGAGTGCTCCGCAGATACGAGGTGTGCTCAAGGATATTCAGGCGGAGATGAGTAAATTGAAGTACAGGCTCATTAATGAGGCCGGCAGAGGTGGTGATGAGTGGGCTTTAATCGATTATGGCGATATCGTTGCGCATATTTTCAGTAGCGAGGCCCGTGAGTATTATCAGCTTGAAGAGCTATGGGCTGATGCCCCGGAGATTGATTTTCTTGCGGGGTACAAGGCGGGAAAATAAATCATCATTGCGATTTTTCAGGGGCAGAGGACTTATTATCCTCTGCCCCTAAGTATTTATGATGAGCTGGCGACTGGTTTTTTAGCTGTCAGGAGGTTAATTATTCAAGTTTCTCTTCCGGTGTGGTCGATATAAACACTGTATAGTGTCTAAGCTTATAAAGGAAACAGTCAATATGTCGGCGTTGGATAGACTCGCTAGAATGCTCTGTATACTTGCTTGTGTGCTTGCGGTACTGGTACTGCTTACCGGCTGTGCTCAGAGTAAAGCGGTGAAAAAGAATATGATGTCAGAAAAAAGAGTCAAGGATCTGGAGGCAGAGAATACCGCCCTTAAAAATGAAAAAAAAGAGGCTCAACAGCGTCAGCAACAGGCTTCACAGCGTCAGGCGGCGGCAAAATCCAAACAGGCGGTACGGCTGATGGTTAAGGGCAAGCCTATTGATGTCCCGGCTCCGGAGCTGGATAATATTAATCGTTATGCGGCTGCGCTGGAGGAAAATCTGTTGCGTCGTTATAATAACACTCCTGGATTCGCCGGTAAGGTGGCGAAGGTGAGATTGCTGGCAGATCATGAGCCGGAATTCTCTATGGATGGCAAGAAGATACGCATGGAATGGTCTCAGGTTGTATTTGATCAGTGGGGTAAGAGAATTCCGGAATTAGAAGAAGAGTATTATGTTGTGGTCTTTGGTGATGGTAAACCGCTGATGCAGCGTACCCGGCCTTCAATATCTGTAGGATTAAACAATGAGAGCGGTTATTCGGAATTCGCTCCTGTCAGAGGTGGTACGCTCTCGACTCTCGAGTATAATGCTGACCCGACAATGTTTGATAAGCCTACAAGCAGCAGTGACGGTCTTCTTGATGATAATCTTAAGAGTAAAGATGTAAATAATGTTCCATATCATCAGCTGGATATTGATCCGCTGCAGCCACATAACGCCCCTGTTGACAAGCCGCGGGAGCTGCCGGTTATCCAGCCTGCTCCGGAAGACCTGCAGGCGGTTGTGGTGCTGACAAAATAGCATTTTAGTATTGATTAAAGGCAGCCTGTAACCGGCTGCCTTTAATCAATTAAGTCCTTTATAAATCAGTGATTTTTAGCTTTTCTATTGCGTCTGCTTGCTCTGCTGCTCTTCTTTTTATAAGCGGGTTCAACATGGATCAGAGTATTGGTGATTTCCGGCATCTCCTGAATGACCCGGTCATGGAAAATCCGGGTTAGTTCATGTGAGGCGTATACCGTCATATCCGGATCAACATCCATATGCATGTCAACCAGGATCTCACCGCCCAGCTTTCGGCAGCGGACTGAATGCACATTATTGATACCGGGAATGCTTCTGGACATCTCACGGATTCTGGTATTGAGAGCCGGATTGGGTGTCGCTTCCATTATTTCAAAAACAGATGGTTTGGCTAGACGCCAGGTGGCATGCAGCAGAAGTATGGTCACTAGTATTGCTGCTATCTGGTCATAGTAGTGAAATTCGGGATAGATCATTTCGCCGATAACCGCAACCGCAACCGGCATTGAACTCAAGGCATCACTCCGGTGATGCCAGGCGTTTGTCGTCAGTGCTGAGGATTTATGCTGCTTGCCTTTTTTGAAGGTCCAGCGAAAAAGGAGCTCTTTGGCTATTATGGAGATGATTGCGATGTAAAAAACATCCCACTCCGGACTGCCTGACGGGGTCTTGGAAATAATTGAGAAGATAGCGCGCCAGCCGATACCGCTGCCGACAAATCCAAGTACACCGGCAATAAATAGATTTATCAGTGTCTCATAACGTCCATGCCCGTAGGGGTGATTTTTATCGGGAGGAGCGCTCCAGAAGCGGACACCGATCCAGATGGCGGCATCAGTAGCCAGATCACTGAGACTGTGTATACCGTCAGCGACCAGCGACATTGAGGAAGAGCTGAGTCCTACGGTAATTTTAATGATAGTAAGCAACAGATTGACCAGGGCACCGACAACGGTTACCCTGCGTATCTGGGTAAGCTGGTTTTGCATCGATATTCTCCGGATTAGGGATTTTAACGACCCAGTTTTAGCCTCAAGCCTGACTGATCGTCAAGCACTGGATGTGAGGATATTTTCGAGACAGTCGTTTCAATGTCATATTCAACTCGTCGCCATTCTACATAGCCGTTACGTAGTACTGCGTAGCAGGAACGTGAATCGTAGTCCCGTGGTTGGCCAACACTGCCGACATTGATGATGGCTTTTCTTTCAGTAAGATTATAGCACATTTCTGTTAAATCTTCAATCATAATAAAAGAATCACTGTTATCTTCGATAATACCTGGGAAATGCGTGTGGCCGACGAATGCGTAAATTCCGGTCATTGCTGCAAAAATGCTGTCAAGCTTGAATGGATCCATTTCAGGATCTGAAGGAAGGACATACTCTGTTATCGGTTGCCTGGGAGAACCATGCATGAATTCATACTTCCCAAGTTCGTAGAGCGGTACCAGCGAGTTTAGAAAGCGCCAGCGTCTGAGTACATTTTCATCAGGTTCGGCGTACGATTTCGGGTTCATTATACTGCGAACATAATCTACGGCATTCTTTGCAATATAATTAAAGCCTTCAGCAGAATTCAGTACAGCGTAATCATGGTTTCCGCAGATATTTATTGTGGCATGGATCTGCAGAATATCAACACAAGCCTCAGGGTCTGCGCCGTATCCGACACAGTCCCCAAGGTTGATAATGGTCTCAATATCCTGGGAGCGGATATCATTGAGTACCGCCGTTAATGCTTCAAGATTGCCGTGAACATCTGAAATTATTGCAATGGGTTTTGCTTCACTCATGTATAAAAATATCCTACTGTCTATTGCCTGATATCAGTTCTAATGTACTAGCAGTTTTTCAAGTGATTTTCAGATGATTCCCGTCTATCTTTTTGTGAGTAAAGCTATACTGCAACAACTTCGGTAATCTCAGGGATAGCTTCTCTGATACGAACTTCTACACCTTGTTTCAGAGTGATAGCCGCATGTGGACAACCGCTGCAGGCGCCTTGCAGGCGCACTTTAACTACAGTACCTTCAAGTCCGATAAACTCAATATCTCCACCGTCTGCCTGTAATGCAGGACGGAGTTCCTCTATTACTGCTCTTACTTTTTCTTCCATTTTTTGGGCTCCTTATTTCAAAAAAAATCAAGTAAAACTTAATAATCTGTAAATTTAACGCTTATTTAGACTTCTGCCTCAATTGTATCTGTCTCTTTCAGCGGATTTCTGGTTGTCAACGGGTTGACAAATCTGCAGAAAGTAGTTGCTTCACAATATAACATGTTATTACATGCTGCAATATCCTTCTTGCGAGAGGTAATTTCTTTCAGAACATCAACCTCTATATTCTTCTCACTACAGTACATTTTTTCCTGAACTATCATGGTACTTCCCCCTGTATGTAACATCTGATTTTGAATAAAAATGTATTTTATTCGGTTGTAATTGAATAATTATACAGAATCACTATATCCTAACAATACTTATTTTGTAATGTTATGGCTATCTCCTGAATAAAATAATCAGCTGATTATTATTTGCCGCGTAGCGACCGCGGATGATACAGGTAGGAATTTTTAAAAATATCCTCGGCTTTCGGGAGTTTCTCAGCAACTGCTTCGGAGTCGGCCATTATAAGTGATTCGATATCTTCAAGAGCATACTCGGCCTTACCTTTGGGGAATAAGCCGATTATCAGGCGGTTATGCCTGATTCCGTCCTGAACCCGTCCCCAGAGATGCTGGCCGTTTTTTAATTGTATTATAACACTTGGGTTGATTATGCCGTCTGGATCCGGGGTGCCGTCTTCAGGGGTATAAGTGATAACCGGGAGTTTGTAAGCCTTGATCTCAGCTGGAATCATAGCTGTAGTCGTGTCTTTCTGCTTCTGGATGTAGATGGTGGTCAGCAGGAGAAGGACAGCTATGGTAATTATTCCGCCGGAGAAGTAATGCCAGAAGGGGAATTCTTTTCTGATAGTTGGTGTTTGAGACAGATAGTGCTTGTACGGGGTGTTGGTGCGTAATTGATCGGTATCGCTTTCCGGCTGTCTGCTGGAACCGGGACGGTGAGCGGAACCGGTGCCGGCAGTAAGCTGCGGCAGTAGCGGATGCTGGCAGACATTCAGCATGTCTGCTGCCAGTTCTCCAATGCTCTGGTAGCGTTTTCTGGGGTCGGTGAGGAGCATTTTTTCGACTATTTTCGATAATTCTTTGGGGGTCTTAGGTTCTACCTTGCGCAGTGGCGGCGGGGTGAAATTGCAATGAGCCCGTATTGTCTGCATTGAACTGTCTCTGGTAAAGGGGTTGCTGCCGCAGATCATCTCATAAAGTACTACTCCTAAAGAATATATATCTGATTGATATCCGGCTTCAATGCCTTCAATCTGTTCAGGGGATATATAATCCGGGGTTCCGAGAATTGAGCCCGCCGAGGTTAGGCCGGAATCTTCAGCGTATTTTGAGAGTCCGAAATCAACGAGTACCGCCCGGCCGTCCGTATTCTCAATCATAATATTTGCCGGTTTGATATCCCGGTGGATAATACCACTGTTATGCACTTTGCGCAGTCCCGCCATGATTTCGATGGCTATGCGCAGTGCTTCCTCCTGGGTAAGTTCATAACCGGGGTCGTCAATCAGGCTGCTCAAGGTTTTACCCTCAATGTATTCCATGGCGAAATAATGAATGCTGCCTTCGATTCCTACGTCATAAACATGCATCAGGTTGGGATGATTGAGTGAAGCGAGGGTGCGTGCTTCGCGTTCAAAGCGCTCAATATTCTCGATGTTGTAGTCATACTGGGAGTTAAGAATTTTAATGGCAACTATCCGGCCAAGCTGGGTGTCACGAGCTTTATACACTGAGCCCATGCCGCCGCCGCCAAGCTGATCTTGGAGTTTGAATTTTCCTATTTTTGACCCGGGGACAATGCTCATAAGGTTATTCTCGGAAACAAAATATTAGATAAGAGATAGTATAATATTCAATTTTTATTATAGCATAAACAGTTGTAATTTGTACCGTTATTTACGATAAAAATCGTATAAAACTAAAAGTTACTGACAGTTTTTAAAAAAAATATTACTACAACTTAAACCGGATTTTATCAATATTTACTTGACCTTTTGCAGACTTCATCTATTATAAAATCTTATAAACGTATGCGAGTAAGTATCTTGCCGAGTGTGATTGTTGGGAAATTTCGGTGTGGTGCAGCCGGATATGTTATTCGCTGCTTGGGAAAAGATTTGATTTTGTTTTAAGTAATGATAAGGGGGTAGTACCTGTGACAAAGAATGATATGGTTCTACGGATTGCAAAAGAAATGGATATGCGTCAGACTGACATCAAGCGCATTGTGCAGATGACTCTGGACGGTATCGTTGATGTCCTTGAAAGTGAAAGCAGGCTGGAGTTGAGGAATTTTGGCGTATTTGAAGTGCGCACCAGAAAGCCCCGCAAGGCGAGAAATCCCCGAACCGGTGATGAAGTGATGGTGCCTGAGCGGAAGGTTGTTACCTTTAAACCAGGTAAAATGATGGAAGAACGTGTTCAGGGAACTGAAGCAGCTGAATAGAGTTTATTTATTCTTTCATTGATTTTGATAAGTGCTGCACCAGTTGCGTTGTTTAGAGGCCGGGTACTTTGTACCCGGCTTAATTTTGTGTTATTCTTGACATTACGGTGGAAATTGATATATAATAAACTGATAATCTGAACTTAAAGGGATCTTTAAATGCAAAAACGGTTTATTATCTTATTTTCGCTGCTGTCAGTATTTGCTGCCGGTTGTAATACTAATGAAAAAAAGAAGGCGGAACTTATTGCTAATGCGTATGATAAATATCATCCGACCTATGGTTACCGTAGTGAACTTCCCGACAAGCAGCTGGAGGTTAATTCCGAGGGTGAGAGCCTCTGGCAGCGCCCTCCTGAAAGGGTTGCGGTCTATAAGACTCCGGATGGCCCTGAGACCGGAGGTCATCCCCGGGCTCCGGTTGATCAGAATTATCTTGGTTATAAAGAAGGCGATGATCAGCTGATTTATGAGGATACACATAATGTTACCGGTAATCTTACCACCAGACAGCCGGTAGGTGAGCTTCCTGATTATTTACGCGGTGATTACGGCTCTACGACTCACTGATCTGGTCAAGGTTGGCTGGTATATTATAAATATTTTACTGAATTATAAAGTTTATAGAAAGTAATTTATGACAAAGAAGATTAAACTTGTCGGTGCGACCGGTTATGGAGGTCTGGGACTTATTGAACTGGTGCGCAGGCATCCGGAGTTCGATATAAGCTGTGTTATTGCAACTCAGGACGTGGGCAAGAGAATTTCAGACGTCTGGACTTATCTTGATGGATATTGTGATCTGCCGATTGTCGCCCCTGACAGTAAAGAAGCGGCTGAGGCAGAAGCGGATGTGGTTGTATTCTCTACTCCTGACGGTGTGGGTCAGACTGGTGCTGGGGCTGAACTTGCCAAAGGGCGTAAGGTGCTGGATTATTCCGGAGATTTCCGTTTTAATTCCACCGAGCTTTATCATGAATATGCCAGCAGGATCAATAAGGATCCGCAGCATAAATCTCCGGAGTTGTTGGGTGAGAGTGTGTACGGTCTTACCGAACTGCATCGCAGTGAAATAGCTGGAGCGCGACTGGTCGGTAATCCCGGCTGTTTCGCAGTAAGCTGTATTCTGGGATTGTCAGCAGCGGTAAAAAATAATCTGATAGAGACAAGAGGTATTTCCTGTGACTGTAAAAGTGGTATCTCTGGAGCAGGCAAGAAGCCGGCGGCGGGATTTCATTATCCGGAGCGTTATGATAATATGAACGCATATAGACTTACCGGGCATCAGCATGTGATGGAGGTGGAGCGTGAGTTGTCCGAGCTTAGCGGCTCCGGGGTGAATATTACCTTTACACCCCAGGTTGTGCCGATGTCCAGGGGAATAATGTCAACTTTATATGGAATTCTCAAACCTGGTGTAACTCAGCAGCAGGTGTTGGAGGCATATCAGGAGATGTTTGCGGCGGAACCGTTTGTGCTGGTCAGGGATTTTGCATATCCGGGGTCTACCGGCGCAGTTCGCGGCAGTAATCGCTGTCTGCTGACTGTGGCCTGTGATGAACGGACTGGGGTTTTCAGAGTAATAAGTCACATTGATAATCTTATGAAGGGACAGGCAGGAAGTGCGGTGCAGAATCTCAATGTTATGTTCGGTTTTGCAGAGACTACCGGGCTTGATAATCCTGGGGCGCATCCTTAAATATGCGTTTTAAGTATTCTGGAATTTATCTGGTAAATTCCCCGGGTTTTCAAAATTCGGGTATTGTTCTAGAAAGTGACCATTATGTGTGGAATAGTTGGATATATCGGTACTGGACGGGCGGTTGAGGCGGTTGTTAAGGGCTTGAAGAGTCTGGAATATCGCGGTTATGATTCAGCCGGCTGCGCCTGGAGAGATGGCGGGAAGATTGAGGTCGTTAAAACCCGAGGAAGGGTCGCGGACCTTGAGGAAGCCCTGCCTGCGGGAATTATCAGTGATGAAGCCATCGGTCATACCCGCTGGGCAACCCATGGTGCGCCTCTTGATTGTAATGCACATCCGCATTTTTCCCCGGATAAGCGTATTGTTCTGGTTCATAATGGTATTATTGATAATTATATTGAACTGCGTAAGGAACTGATTGCCGGTGGAGCCGAGGAAAAAGATTTTCTTTCTGATACGGATTCGGAGATTATCGCTCATCTTATAGCTTCGGTGTATGACGGGGATCTGCTTGTCGCTGTTGAGAAGGTCTTACCGCGTCTTGACGGCGCGTATGCGCTGGCAGTACTGGCCGCAGATGAACCGGGTAAAATAGTGGCGGTTAGAAAGGGCAGTCCGCTCGCTATAGGTCTGGCTGATTCGGCGGTCGTCCTTGGTTCTGATGCGGTTCCGATTCTGCCCCATACCAATAGAGTGATTTTTCTTGATGATAATCAGGTAGCTGTCTGTACTCATGAAGGTCTGACCTTGCGTCAGGACGGTCATGAAATAGAGCCCAATGTCACCACTATAAGCTGGAGTCCCGAGGCGGCTCAGAAGGGTGGTTACAAGCATTTTATGCTCAAAGAGATCTTTGAACAGCCACAGATTCTGACAAATCTGGTGCGTCAGAAGATCGAACTTTCTAAAACCGCGGACGAAGAGCCGATTTTTCATCTGGATGATCTTAAAGTTCCTGATGAATACTTTAAAGGTGTAAGCAGGATTGTTCTGGTGGCACAGGGGACTGCGTATCATGCCGGCATGATAGGGCGTAATCTGATTGAGCGTACGGCTAGAATACCGAGTTATGCTGAGTATGCGGCAGATTTTTATTATCGTGATCCTATTCTTGATCCGTCAGTACTTGTTATTGCCATTACTCAGTCTGGTGAGACTATGGATACGCTCCACGCAGTCAGAAGCGCCAGAGAGAATAACTGTAAGGTAATAAGTATTGTTAATACTGTTGGTTCTACAATTGCCCGGGAATCTGATGGTGTGTTTTATATGCACTGTGGTCCGGAGATAGGTGTGGCCAGTACCAAGGCTTTTACGTCCATGATTGCCAGTCTGTATATTCTGGCTCTTAGGATGGCGCAGGTGCGCGGTACTTTAGATACTTATGATCTTATCAGGAGAACCAAGGACCTGATGCAGGTGGGGCCGAGAGTGGAAGCGGTGCTTGCTACTGCCAATTATATTAAACAGATTGCCATGAAGTATAAAGATGCCAGTAATTTTCTGTTTTTGGGGCGCGGCACCAGCTGGCCGCTGGCTATGGAGGGAGCACTGAAGCTGAAAGAGGTCAGTTATATCCATGCGGAGGGTTATGATGCTGCCGAGATGAAGCATGGTCCGATAGCGTTGATAGATGAGAATATGCCGTGTCTCTTTATCGCTTTAAAAGGGCGCAGATATGATAAGGTGATAAGTAATATTCAGGAGGTAAAGGCGCGTGGCGGCAAGGTTATTGCGATTGCCAGTCATGATGACAATACTATTAGTGAAATGGTTGATGATGTTATTTATGTTAGGGCAGAGAGTGGAGTAATGAATAGTATTGTCTGCTCGCTGCCGTTGCAGATTATGGCGTATTATATTGCCGATGCACGGGGATGTGATGTTGATAAGCCAAAGAATCTGGCGAAGAGCGTGACGGTGGAATAGGTAGTATTTATACTTGTGTAATATTTTATAAAGTGTGCTGCTGAAATAGGCGGCACACTTTTTTTATGGTTTTAGTGCGGTGAGGCTGTGAATCTGTCGATATCAGTAGTAGAAATGTTTTATGCGGTTTATTTCACTATGGAGATTTCTAATGTCTGATTTTGAAGAGTTAAAGAGCAGTGAGTTGTGGATCAAGGGGCGAGAACTTGGTGCCAGCATTGTGCGTTTTGATACAGTATTATGTAAGAATGATCAGGGTTTGTATGAGCAGACCCAGGATATGCTGAAGTATGTTATTGCCGCCCATATTGAAGGCGATGCACAGGAGAAACTGAATCTTTATCATAATGCGGCAGCTGAGTGCCGGACAATAATTGATATGCTTAATGAATGGGCTAAAGATAATTATAACAGTTTTGATATTGTGGCACCGATTATATTCAAGCTCAACGATTATATTGATATTGTCTGTATTGAAGCGAAGAATCTTCAGCGTAAATCTGCATAATCGCTGTTATATGTTATTATAATCAGGGCACTTCACATAGTGGAGTGCCCTGATTATATTTTTAGCGGGAATTTAAACAAAAATAAATATTCTCTAAAGTTATTTTTCAACTTTAACCGATAAAGTAGTAATAAGATATTATCGGTCATCAGGGCCTTTGTGCCAGAAGGAGAAATTATGGAATTGACTCAGCATTTGTATTTGAAAATAGGTTCCAACGTCAGAGGGCCTGTTTCAGCGAATGTACTGCATAATATGTTTAAAAATAATGAAATTGACGGTTCTGCAATGTTTTCCGTTGATGGTAATAAATGGGCATCAATAACTAGGCTATTCTCTTCAAAAGCCGCTAAAAATGTTCAGGAATATTCCAATGATACCGGTGAGCAGGGAGAGGATCCATTTAAAGTCAACAGCTCATCAAGTATTGGTACCTGTATTCCGGAACTGTTGAAACGTGTTAACCGGGCTTCGATCATTCTAAACAGAAGTTTTTCTCTTATGACCTATCTCATTTTTGCCGGCGGCAGTATTGCCTTTTCGATGGGTATTTGTCTCGGGTTAAGATTTATAATACCTTCCTTCAGTCCACTGCTGCATATTGCCATGGCTGTGGTACCGGCTATTCTTATGGCGGGTGTGGCGGCACACTCGTTTGGCAATTTTTATATTAAGATGCTGACCAGACTCTCAATTAAGGAGAAGTATTCGCTGGCGATTCATGTTCCCTGGGAAAACGCCCCGGAAGAATGGTGCTTGCCGCTTACCAAATGGCTTTATCTGAATGACTGGCTGATCGACAGTAATGCCGGGGATATGCTCCCGTATGTGAGGGCTTTTGTCACGGGAGTGACACCAAATACTGTAGAAGAGGAGGTTGATCTCTGGAAAAATATTCTGCAGGGCAGCAAGAAGAGTTTTGATCCTTCTGTAGGGCGTTCAGTCAGAGAGCTGGCGTGTTTGCAGCGCCTTCCTGCATGGACTACCGAGATTACTCCGGGAATGAATCTGCATGAGTTGGAAAAATCATTGGGAAATGCCGGCAGAAAATGGGCTATGAGCCTGCTTAAAAGGGCTGCAGCGAGAAGAAAAGATCTGCAGGAAGCGGCGCAGAGCGGTGATCTGGATCAGGTTATTTTTGAATTTTTCTGCTCAAGACTTGCCGGCGGCAGGGAATGTCTGCTGGTTATTATCAGTACTCATGGAGGTAGCGAGCGCAGGGAAAGCAGACATGCTGCTGGTAAGAAGGAACGTGCGGCATAAAGTTATTATTCGGGTTTTAACCGGTTTAAGAAGACTCTGCCTTTTTTTAAAAAAGAGGCAGGGTTCTTGAATTATATAGATTCATTATGTAAGATAGAATGGTTGGGTCATTGTGTAAAGGTGTAGGTATGCTGAATTCAAATAACAAGCGAGAGTTTATCGCTTTTCCAGATGGATTTGTCTGGGGATGTGCGACAAGTCCTACACAGGTCGAGGGTGATACTGTCAATGAGTGGGATGATTTTATCGCTAAAGACGGAAGCCGGGCTGATGATGCAAGTAAGCATTGGCAGAGATACAAATATGATTTCAATTGTCTGGCGTCGATGAACCTCAATGCTTATAGAATGGGCTTTGACTGGGCGCGATTGCAGCCGGGACCCAAGGAACCGCTGGAGCGGGATATAAAACTCCGTTATATGGAGATGCTGGCGGAACTAAGAAGTCTGGGTATAGAGCCTTATCTTACTTTATTTCATCACGCCTGTCCTAAATGGTTCCGGGATATGGGGGGATGGTTAAATCCTGAGAGTCCGGAGCTTTTTGCTGATTTTGTGCGGCGGGTGGTAATTCTCACCGATAGTGAGGTTAAGTTCTGGATTCCAATAAATGAGCCGAGCTGTTATGCCTTTCTGGCGTATATTGCCGGTGTTTTCCCGCCAAGAAAAAAAGGGCGGTTGTCAAGTTATGCTCAGGCCTTGAAAAATATGCGCAAAGCTCATGCGCTGGCATATCAGGAGATAAAACATTTTGATCCTGAAGCTCAGGTTGGAGCCAGTTGTTTATCCAAACAGGTTATGCCGTTCAGGCGCTGGCATTTCATTGACAGTATCAGTTCTTCGATTGTCAAACGGGTTTTTGGAATCAAAAATCTTGAGGGTTTTGTGGATTTTGAGGGTGAGCGGGTAGCCGACTTTATCGGGGTGAACTTTCATGGGAAGATCAGAACCAGAGGCTTTTCTGCGGTGTCACCTATATTTGTCAAAAAGCCTCTGCTGAAGAAGCATAATATTGACTGTGATGATATGTGGGAGCAGGATTCATCCTGGATCCCGGAATGTCTGGAACAGATATCTGCGGAATATAATATTCCTTTATATGTTACCGGGCATGGGGTGGCGACACAGGATGAGGGGCTGCGTGTCCGGCAGATAAAAGCTCATCTGCTCCAGTGTAATAAGGCTATAGCCAATGGTGTCGATCTTAGAGGTTATTTTTACTGGTCACTATTGGATAATTTTGAATGGGGTGAAGGACTTTCCCGTCATTTTGGACTTGTCTCGGTGGCGTTTGATGATCCGATCCGCAGAAGAGATATCAGACGCAGCGGGTGTGTTTTCGGTGAAATCGCCAGAAAAAACGGCTTTGAAGTATAGGACTTATCAGCTGATAAGAGTCAATATAAGCTGAAATCTGTATGGAGTTATGATTTTAAGCAACCGAAGACTACCTGTCAATTTAGGCTGTTGTTAAAATGGCAGTAAGATGCTTTTCTGAAGCGGTGCTGCTTGCTTTTAAATAATTATTCGGTCTTTTCAAATATCCTCTATTATTCCTCTTAATGTGATGTTTCCGCATTTCGGACAGCAGAAGGCTTCTACCTGTATTGCTGAATCTTTCCAGACCGAGAATTTGCTTTTTTTAGGTTTGAATACCAGCTCTCCCAGAGCTGACAGGTTTCCCTGTATCAGTTCGGAATGTCCGCATGCGGGGCAGCTGTCCGGCTCCTCAGAAGTATTTGATTTGCTGGCTACGCGTTCGACGACTTTTTCAAGATCTTCCTCTTTGAAACGTGTGCTTTTGCCGACTTTGTAATATGTTATCTTTCCACTTCGCATCCAGCGGAACATGGTCTGTTCACTTATCTCAAGATATTTGCATGCCTCGGAGATTGTCAGCCATTTTACTGCTGGTGTAGTTTCATCCTGATTTGAATCTGGCATGAATGATCCTTAATTTGTAAAATTATCTGTATATTGCAAAATTTGAGGTTTAACTATTATATTCACTCATACTAATAGTATAATTTGAGAATTAAAATTATCAAGCAAAAACCGCTCATTGGATAATATAACTCTAATAAATAAGAATATTGGTTGTATGTTTGGAGAATTTTGCGAGAAAAAAGCGTAAAATAACAATTATACAGTTGTTGAAAAAAAATTATCTTGGTAGAATTAATACTGTTATTAATTATGAATAAATGAAAATTAGTTAGATCGAAGGACGTTGTGTTTATGAAAAGAAAGTTGTTAGGAATAGGGTCTCCAATAGTCGATCTTCTGGCAAGAGTTGAAGACGATTTTATCGATAAAATACCGGGCGAGAAGGGTGGAATGGAGCTGGTGTCAGCTGAAGAGATGAGCTCCATTATTAAAATGCTGGAAGGTGATACCGTTAAAGCCTGTGGAGGTTCGGCTGCGAATACGACTTTTGCCGCTGCGCGTCTGGGTGTTGCAGCAAGTTTTCTTGGACAGCTCGGTAAAGATCTGGATGGAGAATTTTACACTAAATCATTTGTTGCGCATGGAGGGGATGATTCGCGGTTTAAATATATCTCCAGTGTTCATACTGCCAGATGTCTGAGTCTGGTTACACCGGATTCAGAGCGAACTATGCGTACGGATCTTGGTGCTGCCGCTTTATTGGATCCGGAGTCTATTTCTGCTGAAGATTTTCGTGGTATAGATTTTGTGCACGTTGAGGGGTATCTGCTGTTCAATCCAGAGTTGGCATTAAAGGTTTTACAGAGTGCGAAGGAAGCGGGCTGTGAGGTGAGTCTTGACCTTGGCGCTTTTGAGGTGGTCCGCAGTGGAAGAGACCGGCTTGATGAGCTGCTCCGTAATTATGTGGATTACGTCTTTGCAAATGAAGATGAGTCAAAGGCGTTTACCGGCAGTGAGGATCCTCTGGCGGGACTTGAGCCGCTGGGGCGCTTGTGCAAGGTTGCGGTAGTAAAACTTGGTGCGAAGGGTGTCTGGGCGGTTGAAGAGGGTAGTGCGCCGATATTTGTTCCGGCATATAAGGCAGATAAGGTGGTGGATACTACGGGAACCGGTGATTATTGGGCTGCAGGATTTATCTGGGGAATACTCGAGGGTAAGTCACTTGCAGCTGCGGTGAAAGCCGGGGCGCTTCTGGGGTGTGAAGCTGTTCAGCAGCTGGGAGCAGATCTTGAGGATGCGGCCTGGGAGCGAATTCATAAAGCGCTGGAGTTGTAAAAAATTCTAGTCTGTAGTGATGTTTGTCTGTAGTGATATTTGTCTGTAGTGATATTTGTCTGTAGTGATATTTTGAGAAGGGTCAAGATATTATTATGGGGTATGCTGTGATTGTGTTAATGTTGCGGGAAGTTATATTTTGTTTATCTGTTAACATTGATTTTGGGTGGTGAAAACTCATGGATAAGATCGAAGAATATAAGAATTTTGAGGATAACTTTTCAAAATATGCCTCGGAGATTGAGATCTTCATTCCCAATAAAAACGAGCGCATTGGTAGACAGCAGCTCCTGTCTATGGTCAAGCGCTTTTCATTTCTTAACAGTGAAGCTGAAAAAATTGGTTTTGATTTTGTTGTTGAGACTACAAGTCTTATTATTGAGTTTCTGGCCAAGGATGAAAATGTAGGTGAGAAATTTCATGAGCTTGGTCATATCATTATCGAAACCCTCAAGCTCAGTGTGGCGCTGACTGTCAGTATGCTTGAAGGGGATCCCGTTCCTGCTGATTATGAAGAGATGCTGCTGGATGCACTGAAGAGTATACTTATTCAGCATACCGAGGGCGGAAATATAAACTACAACTGCAAGCAGTGGGTGCTGGTGGTTGATGATGAGAGTATTATCCGTACCTATATTGAGGATATTCTTTTCAATGAAGGCTATCTGGTGCTTGGCGCTTCCAATGGGCTTGAGGCCAAGACAGTAGTAAGTACGGGTTTTTTTGATATTGTTTTTACCGATATCAATATGCCGTTTTTCAGTGGTCTTGAGCTTCTGGAATATATACGTGAGAGCAGTATCAGTGTTGATGTTATTGTGGTTACCGGTTATGCTTCGGTCAAGTCCGCTTCGCTGGCGATTCATCATGGTGCGTATGACTATATAACCAAGCCTTTCAATGGGCCTGAAGATATACTCAATTCCGCTGAACGCGCAATGCAGCACCGGATACTTATCAAGAGCAATGAAACACTGGTAAAGGAAATGCGTGAGAGTAACCTGAAACTTTCACGTTATGCGACTGGGCTGGAGGATGCCCTGAACAGCCTTGAAGAGAAGAATAATGCTCTTATAAAAGCTGAGCGTATGGCAACTCTTGGCGTGCTTGTGGCGGGTCTGGCGCATGAAATCAATAATCCTACGACCTTTATACGCGGTAATATTCAGACCTTGAAAAAATTCTGGGATATTATCTCATCACGTCTGGTTTATGACAGTACCGATCCTGATAAGGGCAAGCTCGATTATATCATGAAAGAGACGCCGATACTCCTTGATGATATGATGATCGGTACTGACCGTATTGCTAAAATTACCGGGGGCTTGCGGGTCTTTGCCCGTGTTGACGGCGCTTCGGATAAGATGGATAAATGTGAAGTGGTAGATATTGTTGACGGCGCTATTTCTGTTGTCAGTAATCGTCTTAAAAATGGGGTGGTGCTGGATAAGAAGATAGATAAGGTTCCTCAGGTGATTGTATCGCTGCAGCAGATGATACAGGTACTGGTTAATCTGCTGATCAATGCCTTGGATGCGGTTGACAATCAGAGTGTGAAGTTGATTACCCTGCGTGTTTATGAGCGGGAAAATGATGTGTGCATCGAGGTCATGGATAATGGTGACGGTATTCCCAAGCATATACAGGATAAAATCTTTGATCCGTTTTTCACTACCAAGTCTGTAGATAAGGGTACAGGGCTGGGTCTGAGTCTTTCCGAAGGGATTGTCTCCGTTCACGGTGGTGAATTAAGGCTGGTGAGCACCGGACCGGACGGATCGGCTTTTGAAGTCTCTCTGCCGAAAACATTTAAAAAGGAGGAGTCCAAAGGGATGCCTAATGTCCTCTTTTTTATTGAACCGAGTTCTGTTTATCGTTCATTTGAGACCGGAATACGTGCGGCGAAGTGTTGTGATCTTACTGCTGTTGAACCTGCTGCGAGTGATGCCGGAATTATTGAAATTGTTCGATCTGAAGAGCCGAGGGTCGTAATTATAGATATGAAGCTGGGATGTCGGAATAACGGGAAGCTTATCAGAAGAATTAAATCCGAGGTTGACAGTAATATCCGTATAATCGGTGTTGGTGATGGCAGAGTTGAGAATGTAGTAGAGGATGAGTTGCAGCATATGGGGTTTGACAGAGTGATCTTGTTGCCATGTAATTTGAGAAAAGTGTTGGTTACTCTTGAAGAATTGCTATAATTCTTGTTGAGGTTTCTGGTTATGGTGACTGTGTGTTATAATTGGTTCTTAATTATTTTTTGGAGAATATAATGGATATCGAGGGTGGCAACCTTGTGAATTCAAAGGTAAAAATCCTGATTGTCGATGATGAGGTGGATATTACAACGACCTTGAAGCGCTATTTTGTGTTTGAAGGTTATGATGTTGATGTGACCAATGATCCGTACTCAGCTTTGAAGATGATCCATGATGATAATTATCTTCTGGTAATATCCGATATCTCTATGCCCGGAATGGATGGTATCGATCTGCTGCGAAGAATTAAAGAATATAATGGGATGATTCAGGTGGTTATGATTACCGGTTATGTTACTCTGGATAATATTCTTAACTGTCTGCGCCTGGGGGCGGATGATTGTTTTCTGAAGCCGATACGTGATCTTGATGAATTGAAAAATGCGGTTAATGAGTGTACCGCGAAGTTGAATAAATGGCGTAGGTTGATGTCTGATATTGCCCATAATAAATCAGGTTATGAAGTCTAATGAGTGAAGATAGTGGAATAGATAAAGACTTATTTTATGAATTTATTGCAGAGAGCAGTGATGCGCTCCTCTCTCTTGATGAACTTTTCGTTCAGATCGAAAAAAATCCGGATGACCTCGGAGTAGTAGACAAGATTTTCCGGCCTGTGCATTCAATCAAAGGTAATTCGTCGTTTTTTGGCCTGATAAATGTTAAAAAGTTCTCGCATTCATTTGAAAGTCTGCTTCAGGAGATACGCTCCGGTAAAAGGCGTGTATCGGAAGATATAATTGATGTCTTTCTCGAGGGTGGTGACTGTCTGCGTGATATGATTGACAGAGCAAGTCCAGAGCAAGACAGTTCGTCCATGACTGAAAAAGAAGCAAAGGTCTTGGCGCGGATCGAGGGACTGATTAATAATAATACCGATGATGACTCGGTGATTATTCTTGAAGCGAAAAAGAAACTCGCAGCAGTCTGTGAATTGCCAGCCAGTGAACCGGTAAAGTCTCAGCTCAAGGAGATTGATGAGCTTCTGGCAAAACTGGTGCAGTCTTCGGTTGCGGTTGCTAATACTGCCGGCGGCGGTGTGTATCTTCTGGGTGATGAGGTCGTTACGGAGCAGATAGAGTTTATTGCAGATTTTATTAAAAATGTTGAGGAAAATTCAAAAGACAGTGAGAAGTCTGAGAAGTTTCTTGATGCTATTAATACTCTTGAAAAAATTGCCGCTGCTGTAGATTCAAGTTCGATTATTTCACATTTGAATTCTCTAAAGAGTGATTATGTCACTATCTCCGAAGCTGGTATAGGCTTTGATGAGATAATGACCTCATTGCTTGAAGAACGCTTTGAGGGCGCAATGAAATCTATTAAGGTCACTCAGGGTAAAGACGATAAAGCCGCAGAGGTTCCTGCTCCCAAGGAGCAGGCTGCTAGCGGTCAGGCTAAGGTTGAAGAAACCAAACCTGCTGATAAGAATGAAGGTGCCGCTGATTCAACTCCGGCTGCTAAAGCACAGCCTAAAGTAAAAGATTCAACTGGAAAAACCATTCGTGTAGAAGAGGAAAAGGTCGACAATTTCATGTCATTTGTGGGTGAGCTGATCATTGCCAGCGAGGTATTTGCGTATCTGCAGCAGAAGCTCGAGGCTTATCCGAGTGTGCGTTCAATATCGCAAGAGTTCAAGAATGCGAATATATCATTCAATGAATTATCCAATAATCTTCAGAAGAGTCTGATGTCGGTACGCAGGCTGCCGTTGAAGTCGGTAATGCAGCGTCTCCCGCGTATTGTGCGTGAGGTGGCAGCCGATACTGGTAAAAAAGTTAATCTGCAGATAATTGGTGAAGAAACCAGTGTCGATAAATCGCTTATCGAAGGACTTGAAGATCCGTTGGTACATATGGTAAGAAATTCTGTCGATCATGGTGTAGAGTCCCCAGAAGAGCGTGAAAAGATCGGAAAGAACCCTGAGGGCAGTGTCATTATTACTGCCTCCTCCACTGAAGAGGTCTTTACTATTTCAATTAAAGATGACGGTGCCGGGATTGATCTGGAAAGAGTCAAACAGAAAGCGGTTGAGAAGGGATTGATTTCGGAAGAAAAAGCCCGGGTTATGAGTGATAATGAGGCAGGGCGGCTGATTTTCGGCGCGGGGGTTTCTACTGCGAAAAAGGTTACCGAGATTTCCGGTCGCGGTGTTGGAATGGATGTAGTGCGTACCAATATTGAAAAGCTTGGTGGTGAAATTATTGTTGCTACTGAGCTGGGTTTTGGAAGTGAGTTTACCATTGTTCTACCAATGACCGTAACCCTTATGGTTGTTGATGGTCTGGTGGCGCGGGTTGGTGATGGCAGCTTTATAATCCCTATTACCGATATTCGTGAGGCGGTCAGACCGGCAAAAGATAATATGGTACTGGTCACTGGTAAAGGTGAAATGCTCAATGTCCGTGGTGAGTTGTATAAACTTATCAGGCTGTATGAGATACTTGGTATTGATGCAGAATGCAAGGATAGCAGTTCTTGTACAATCATTCTGGTTGAGTTTCAGGATGAGGTCTGCGGGATAATGGTTGATGATGTAGTTGGACAGCAGTCAGTTGTGTTGAAGGACCTGGGTAAGAAGTTTGAACGTCTGGATGTAATCAAGGGTGGTGCGGTAATGGGAGATGGAAGTATTGGTCTGGTACTTGATATTGAAGGGGTCTTTTTGCATTCAAAAATCTGAATTATGAATATTGCATAATGACTGAAGAATAAAGTTTTGATTATATTTTAACCTTTTGCTTGCGGGCAAAAGGTTATTTTATTTATGAGAAATCTTTGACTGTTATGAGGGATTCTTTGATATGTCGTTAGTTATAATTCTGTGACAGGTTGAGGTGATTTTAAATAAATTACCGTAGTGTAGAATTGTTGTTTTGCGAAAACATGTAATTAAATATCATATTTTTGTAAAATTTTTATTTAAAGTGGATTTTGTACGTAAAAATAATTATCCGATTAAAATTTATAAACTTTTTAATTCAAGGATGTTATGTTATTTTTAATATTTTTTGGATTATGATATGTGGTGATGGCTGTTTTTAAAATATTTATATTACTCATATTTAATAAAAACCTAACAATACGAGTTATACTTTCAAATTGTCGGAGGTATTTTATGCATTTGCTAGGAGAGGACTATGGGTAAGAGAGAATGTCTGGCAATAGGTGCTTCAATGGGAGGACCAAAGGTTTTGAAGGAGATCCTTCCAGCAATATGTCGGAATAATACCTGTCCAATATTTATTGTGCAGCATATTGAATTGCGGGCTACAGAGTGTTTTAGAGCTTCTCTGCAGAATTACATTGGTGATTATGCAATCAAGATTGGCGAGTCGCTTGATACTGTGCAGCCACGTACAGTGTATTTATATCCGGGGTTTGGCCATATGCGGGTGATGAAAAATAATGGCAGTTTGATGCTTAATATTTTTGAAAATGGTATGATGAAAAATGCGGTTGATGCCCTCTTCGGCTCGGTGGCGTCTGTCTATGGTCCCAGCTGTACTGCTGTTGTTCTTACTGGTATGGGAATTGACGGACTTTCTGGTTCGTATGAGATAAAGCGTGGCGGAGGTGAGGTAATAGTTCAGGATAGGCAGAGTTCACTTGTCTGGTCCATGCCCAGCGCGGTTGCGGGTAAAGGTTTGGCTGACAGGATTCTGTCGGTAGGAAATATTGCGAAGCATGTTTCTTTAACTTGATAGCGAAAGGCAATATATGGAGATTTTGTTTATCGATGAAGGTGAGTCTAATAGGGCAATAATGGCTAAAAGTCTGTATGACCACATTGTGAATGGGATCAAAAAGAAGAAAAAGAGGTTGCCGAAATCATGTGTCGTCACTACCGATAAGAATAAAAGTCTGCATATGAAAGGTATGAAGGCGTTACGTGAATTCGGAATTACCGTCAGTCCCTGTTCCAGAAAAGAAGTTAAATATCTGGAAGATATTAAACTGCCTGAAAAATCCCGGCTGATTGTTCTTGGGCATGATAATGATAAAGAAACTATTAAAAAATTTTCTGGTAAGGCGGAGGTTGAGTTCTGGGCAATAGATAATCCGGTCAATGATTGTCAGAGTGAGGTTAAGTTGCGGTTTTTCAGGCGTGTCCGTAATCAGTTATGGGTAAATTTAGAAAATCTGATGGCTGAGATGATAAAATAAGGAGCATTTATGACTCTGGCGAAGAAGACGGTTGTTACTTACTTATTGATAGCTATTGTACCGATGGCGGTGGTAGGTGGTTTTATCTGGGAGCTTACAAATAATAGTTTTAATGAGCTGGGGGAGTATGCTAAAAATGGTCTGAAGCATGCGGCTATTGAGAAGGTTGACTCTATAAGGAAGATGAAGCAGGAGCAGATTACCAGTTTTTTCGATTCCCGCAAGAGTGATCTCAATGTTATATCCAATGAAGTCGCGTCACTTATGGAATTGCCGGTAATGAAGAATAATGGCGATCCGATGAGTAAAAGGCAGCTGCGTATAGAAATGTCGTTTTATGCTGGAATGCTTGAGAATTTCTGTCGGGAGTATGGATACGCCAATCTTTATCTATTTGCGCCGAGCGGTTACTGCTTTTATGCTGTTGATAAGAATGGAATTGTAAAGAGTAAGCTGCTTGAAGAAGAGTATAAGGATACTCCATTAGCTGAAGCTCTGCGTCGTTCCCAGAAGGAGAAGGGCTTTGGCTTTACAGATTATGAGCTCTTTTCAGCTGATGGTAAGGAAGCTTACCCATATGCCTTTATGGTGATGCCGGTTGTTGTAAAGAATGATATTATTATGTATCTGGGTTTACAGCTCGGTACCGATCTGGTCAATTCCATGATGGCCAAGGGCGGGAGTGTGGAAAACCGGGTAGAGTCATACCTTGTCGGGCTGGATGGCTATATGCGTTCTGATACTTTGCTGAGTCCTGAAGAATTCGGGGTTGCCAATTCATTTTTGAATGATGCTAAAATCAGCGGAGTTACTGAAAAATTAACTCAGGGACAGAGTGGAGCCGGAATCGGCACAAATTATCTGGGCGATAAAGTTATCAGCTCTTACGCGGTGATGGATATTTTCGGAAATAAGTGGGCGGTAATTTGTGACGAGAATTATGAACATGCGATGGCCGCAAGCAGTAAGATGGATACATATATCGCTGCTGCTGGAAGCAGTGTGAAAAAATCATCAATTGTTATCGCGCTGGTTATCTCACTGATAGTGGTAATACTGGCTTTCCTGCTTAGCCGGGTTGTTACTAAACCCATTATTTTTGCAGGAAATATGATTGATGTGCTGGCGGAAAGGGTTTACAGTCTTTCCAATATCTTCAGCAGTAAACTCGCTCTGGGAGACTGGGATGTGGAAATTTCGGATATTAAAATACCTGAAGAGCAGTTTGAGTTGCTGCAGCGCAGCAGTAAAAGAAAAGATGAGTTCGGAGCTATGAGCCGTTCGCAGTTAAAAATCGTGGAAGCAATTCATGAGAATATTGAAGCGGTAAATAAAATTATCGAGAATGTTACAATTGCTCTGCTGCAGGTCAGGGCTACCAGTAATCAGGTGGCTATCGGTGCCGGACAGCTCAGTGACTCAAGTGCAATTCTATCTGATGGTGCGACCGATCAGGCAAAGAGCATGGCCCAGGTATCGGAATCAATTTCCAATATTAGTAAGCATAATCTGCAGCGGGTCAAGCAGACTGAAGAAGGACTGGAGATAGTCAAGCATTCAAACGAGAAGATTACCTTGGGTAACGCCCGCATAAGTGAGATGATGAGTGCAATCAACTCTATTGAAGAGAGTTCAAAAGAGATTAGGATTGTAACCAAAATAATAGAAGATATTGCTTTTCAGACCAACCTGCTGGCAATCAATGCAGCGGTGGAAGCGGCTCGAGCCGGACAGCATGGCAAAGGCTTTGCGGTAGTTGCCGAGGAGGTTCGTACTCTGGCAACCAGGAGTGCAGAGGCAGCACAGCAGACGGTAGGTCTGATTGCAAATTCGGAGAAAGCGGTAAAATCAGGTGTCGGTATTGCTGAAGAGGTTGTGACTACATTCAGTGACATAGCGCTAGATATTGGTAATATCAGTGAAATAATAGATAATATTTATGTAAAGACCAATTCCGAAAATGAATCGCTGAATGAATCATCTGAAGCGTTGAGTGCGATTAATGTGGTGACTCAGACCAATACTGCCGGGGCAGAAGAGACAGCCTCAGCCGCCGCTGAGATGCAAGTCACAGTGGATATGCTCAATGAAATACTGAGTGAATTTACCTTGAATGAAGACATTGATTGTGAGAGTAATATTAATATTCTGACAGCTGGTAATAGAGCCAAGGCGGAGCTTCATGGGTACCTCGGGAAGGAATATGAGCAGGATGAATATGAAGAAGAAGACTATGATTATGATTACGAAGAGTACGAGGAAGATGAGATGCCACAGCTCACAGTAGCCGGTTTGCCTCAGGAGACAGCCTGAAAAATTCTTGGTATGAGTTAGAGAGGTTACAGGATGTACTTTTGAGCGGGTGGTTTTAAAACAGTGTTTACTATAGAATAAGGTGACGGTATTATCCCGTCACCTTATTCTATAGTAAACATAACTTATAAGACCGAATTACATAGCCCGCAGTGCCGGTCCGGCAGGAGTATCCATTACTTCAAACCCCAGAGCGGTTATCTTGTCACGCGCTGCGTCGGCTCCGGCGTAATCTTTCTCACTTTTCAGGCGGCTTCTTTGCGCAAGCAGTGCCAGTACCTCCGCAGGTACTTCAAACTCACCGCTGCCCTCAAGATGCTGCAGCAGGCGTAGACCGAGTACCTTGTCCATTTCTACTATGGTTCTTGCCGCATCATTTTTATCAATCTTGTTATCTTTCAGCAGACTCCAGAGTGTGGCGATCGCCTTTGGACTGTCAAGATCATTGAAGATATGCTCTTTAAATGCAGCTATATATTCCTGATTGATCTGCCCTTTGGCGATATCCTTATCTGCAAGGAAATCGCGGATTCTTCCCAGCGCGGTGGCGGCGGCGTCGAGTGCTTCCCAAGTGAACTTGAGCGGTCCACGGTAATGGGCGGTCAGAATAAGATAACGGAAAGCCATCGGGTCATAGCCCTTCTGTAGAATTGTATCCAGCAGCAGAGTACCTCCGGCGGATTTTGACATTTTCTCACTCTCACCAAAACTAAGCCAGCCCGCGTGAATCCAGAAGTTTGCAAAAGGCTTGCCGGTGACGGATTCCGACTGGATAATTTCATTTGTGTGGTGTACCGGAATGTGATCTATGCCGCCGGTATGTATATCGAAGCTCTCGCCCAGATACTTCATTGACATGGCGCTGCATTCAAGATGCCAGCCGGGAAAACCAACGCCCCACGGTGAATCCCACTCCATCTGGCGTTTGGCGTCTTTGGGTGAGAATTTCCAGAGTGAGAAGTCGTATCCGGAACGTTTATCGCCGGTGCCGACACGTGAATATTCATCTGATGCTTTAATTCGCATATTGCTTAGATCGGTAATCGGGGTGAACTTGGTGGTATCGAAATATATACCGTCTTCATTACGGTAGGTAAGACCTTTTGCTTCCATCTTTTTTATCATGTCGATCTGTTCGGTGATATGATCGGTTGCCCGGCAGACAATATCCGGCGGCAGAATATTCAGTCCTGCGCAGTCTTCGAAGAACTTTGCCTTGAAGACTTCGGTCATCGCCCAGGCATCTTTACCCTCTGCCTTTGCGGCTCTTTCAATCTTGTCTTCACCGGCATCGGCGTCATCTGTAAGATGTCCGACATCAGTGACATTCATCGCATGCTGTATCCGGTAGCCGGCGAACTGGAGCGCGCGCTTGAGAAGATCAGAGAAGGTATAGGTTCTCAGATTACCGATATGCTGGAAAGAGTATACAGTAGGCCCGCAACTGTACATGCGTACTTTATTTCCTTCAAGTGGTTTGAATGGTTCGACACTCTTTGTAATACTGTTATAAAGCTTCACGATTACTATCTCCTTAAACTGTTAATATGTAGTTTATACATATAGATTTTGCAGTATATCAATGGCATAATATTGATTTATACTAATTAAAAATTTTTTCCTATGTAGATAATAATAAAACTTATAATATGATGTTTTTGCTTGTGATAATTTCATTATAAGTTATTATTAGTAGTTGTCATTCAATCTGATTGTCTGAAGTTATGCTAAGACAGCTTGTATTGCATAACTTGTTACTTCAACATCTTATAGCGTGTAATCACGCTTATAAAAGTATACATTTTTTGGTAAATTAGGTAAAGAAGATGTACAAAAATTCTACGATTCTTATTATTGACGATTTAAGCTCAAGCGTGAAGATGATTGAGAATTTTTTGAGTGAATATCGGGTACTGTCTGCAACTTCCGGTGAAGAGGGTTTGCAGCTGGCAAAACAGTATCAGCCTGATCTGATACTGCTTGATGTGATTATGCCTGGAATGACCGGGTTTGAGGTATGTGAGGAGCTGAAACGTAACGCTGAACTGCGCGATATACCGGTTATTTTTCTGACAACCTGTAACCGGCGTGAAGACATTGACAGGAGTTTTGATCTCGGGGCATTTGACTATATAACCAAACCTATAAGCGGTAAGGCATTACGGGCTAAGATTCATGCTGTTTTCTCAATTCTTGATAAAATCCGAAATAAACGGATATATGATAATACCCGTAGAAATGAGGCTAATGAAATTTTTGTTAAAGGGATGTCTCATAATTTTAATAATATGTTTGGCGGTATAATCGGTATGGCTCAGCTTCTTGAAAAACTGGATACAAATGAGCCCAAGGTACCACGATATGCTAAAATGATCAGAACTACGGCGGAAAATGGCGCAAAACTGGTGGCTCAACTGTTGGAATTTTCCCAGAGCAGTGATTTTTCATTTGAAAGAATTGATATTAAGGATGTTCTGGATTCCATTTGCAGATATGCTCTGGCTGAAATAAACAGCGAGTTCGTTTTCAAGTATGAATTCGCGGCGGATAATTCTTTTGTAGTGGGAGATCCGGATAAACTGTTTATGGTATTCAAGAACCTGCTGCTCAATGCCAATGATGCGATAGATACTGATACTGAGATAATAATAGGGACTGAAAACGTGACGCTCAAAGAGAATCAGTCCAGTAAATTCGGGATTGAGCCGGGTGATTACCTCAAGGTTTATGTAGCTGATAAAGGTTGCGGCATCGGCAGTGATATAATGAGCAAGATTTTCGAGCCATTTTTCTCTACATCTGATCTCAGCGAGGCTAAAGGATTGGGGTTGGCTGAGGCCAGAGGTATAATTACTGGTCATCGTGGTGCTATTGACTGTTTGAACAAATCTTCCGGTGGTGCGGAATTTTATATTCTGCTGCCGCTGAGTAAGAAGCTGGTATCGCCGGTAATTGGTGAGAATTTTGTAGATAATCTCAGCTCTGAAGGTAAAATTCTGCTGGTTGATGATGAAGAGATAAGCCTTCTTTTCGCGCAGGAGATGCTGCGAAAATCCGGTTACTCAGTTGAAACTGCGGTAAATGGTGAAGAGGCGCTGGCTTTTTATCGTATTGATGGCTCGAATATTGATCTGGTACTGTCAGATATTATCATGCCGCGGATGAACGGCATTGAACTAGCATCTGAACTTCGAAAGATTAACCCGGATGTTCGTATTATATTAATGACTGGTCATTCACTCGATCTGGAAGAGAAAGATATTGATTTTATAAAAGGTATTATTAAGAAGCCATTCCGGGGGGCGGAAATCATTAATCTGATTAACAGTGTTCTGGCTGTAGAATAATTATATAGTAATGGAGGGTTAAGCCTTAGACATAATTTTATTATTTTGCGGCGGGTGAAATTAATTTTTATGAAGATATAATTTGAATCTTATATCTAAGTTTTTGCTATTACGGAACACTGTTGGCTATAGGGCGAACAGTGTTTTTTTGTTTAATTTGTTGTCAAGTAACAGAAATTTGCCGGGTTTTAGCTATTCTGAAGAAATAATCTGGCTTTTTCCAGTTCAAAATTCGATATATAGATGGTGCGTTATGATTCCGGTAACATCTGAATTTTATTTACTTTCCAGTTGTGGCGGCTTGATTTGAATGCATTGTTTATTATAATCTTATAGATTGGAATTGTTCTTGGAGGATAAAACCTGTAATGTGGAATACAATAAATAATAGTAAGTTATCACTTTTTTTGATTCTATTGGCACTCTTGCTCTCCGGCTGTTCAACTGCAGTCGGGCCAAGATACTGGTGGGATGATCAGACCAAGAAGAAGCTGCCAGATGATTATATGCTTCCTGACTCTCCCCCTGAATATCCCGTGCCTGATGATCCGGCTCCTTTTGTGCCAAAAGATTTACCGGAGGATGAGGTGCAGCTGGCAACTCAGCAGGAGAAGGCTCAGATTGACTTGGGTATTCCACGAAGTGGTGTTCCTGATCCTTTGACAAATCGGGTGGTTGTACCGGCGGAAAAGTATGTTGATTATAACCTCCCTGAAGATCAGCAGGAAGAAGAGCTTGATGCTGTAGAGGAAGGCGTGGATGAAAGTGAAGAAAGCTTCTCTGAGGCGGAGGCTAATGCACAGGCTGAAGGTGAATTTGCTGCTGAGGCGGAGTCGGTTGATGATTCCAAGGCTGCGAAGAATTTTATTGATGAGATGAACGAGGATTATAATTATAATTTTGATGAACCTGCGGATGAGGCAAATTACAATTATAAGGATGATCCGACTCCGGCCGATTCTACTTATGAAAAAGAAGAGGTTATCACCGATACTGCTGATAAGTTGAATGAACTTGAAGGTGAAGAGTTACCGCCGGTTTTTGAACCGGGAATAGCTCCGTAGTTAAAACGCGGGTTGGAATTTATTTGATATTTACCGGTTACAGTATTTACTGTAACCGGTTTTTTTGTGAAAAAGGTCTGAAAAAATAGAATTTGCTATAAAAAAACAGCTGATAAAAAAATGCTGTAAATGCCGGCAGATTATTGAATGTTAATGAATTCTCAAAGGATGTGAAACGCAATATCATGCTACTGTTTTTTATAATTTTAACTGATAAAATTAATCTTAAAAAAGATGGTGCAAATTACTTTGAAATGAGTATTATGCCGGAATAGAGCCCGGTAATTATCGGGAAATTTTAAGTGCATTGGAAAGAGAATATTATGAATGGTATTATAGTGGTAGATGAAGTATCTGAATTATGTAATGACAGCAGTTGGAATATAATATCTTTTGATACTTATCTGCGTGAGCATCCAAAGAAAAATCAGAGTAAGCTGTGGGTGATAAATATCTGTGATACAGAGCAGTATTTGAGCCGGGGATATTACTGCTCGCTCCTTGCTGAAGCGCGTAATCATGTTGTAATACCAAGTGTTAAGACCATTAATGAGATGCGGGGCGGGGTCAAGATCCTTATCTCGGCCAATCTCTGCTCCAATCGCGAACTGAACTGGATACACAAGCAGAAGGAGATAGGCGATATTTATATTCTCTGTGGAGAATCTACCGAGCCGGCGCTTGATCGGATGTCCCGTCAGATATTCAAGCAGTATCCGACTCCGGTAATCAGAATGAGCATTGATAAAAATTCACTGGTTCTGAGTCTGGAACGTTTATCTTTAAAGGATCTGGATACCGAACTTCAGCGGGTGTTTATTGAAAAATTGACCAATTATCACTTTCCGATCTGGAAAGAGGCGGCTAACAGTAAAAAATATCGTTGGGAAATGGCGATACTTGTTAATCATGCGGAAAAATTGCCTCCAAGTGATAAGCGGGCTGTAGAGTACTTTGTCAAGGCGGCATCAAAGTATGGAATAAGAGCGGATGTTGTTGAGAACAATGATCTGCTCAATCTCAAGCAGTATGATGCGCTGTTTATCCGTGAAACTACCGCTATTGATCATTATACTTATCAGCTGGCAACAGAAGCTGAACGGCTGGGTCTTTTTGTAATTGATGATTCGACCTCTATTCTGCGGTGCTGTAACAAGATATTTTTACATGATGCCTTCACTTATAATGATGTACCAACACTGAAAACCAGGATTGTAAGCAAATTCAGTGAATCGTATATTGATGAGATTGAGAATGACTTTGAATATCCTTTTGTGATTAAAAAACCTGAAAGCTCTTTTTCGCAGGGTGTGTATAAAGTTGAAAACCGGGAGCAGCTTGAACAGAGGCTGGAGCTGGTGTTTGCTGAGTCTTCACTCGCGCTTATTCAGGAGTTTATGTATACCGAGTATGACTGGAGAATCGGGGTTTTAAATGGTAAAGCAATTTATGCCTGCCGTTATTATATGGCACGCAACCACTGGCAGATTTATAATCACAGCCGCAAACGCAATTCTACCGGTGGCTTCGATTGTCTGCCAACATTCGAGGTGCCGAAGTATGTTCTCAATGCGAGCCTGCAGGCTTGTAAAGTTATCGGTAAGGGTTTGTACGGGGTGGATGTCAAGGTTAAGAATAATCATGCTTACGTAATTGAAGTGAATGATAATCCGAATATTGATTCCGGAGTGGAGGATAAGTATTTGGGGCAGGAGCTTTATATGCTGGTTATGTCGGAGTTCTTCAATCGGCTTGAGTCACGGGGAAAATAAATGCATGCGTCTTCAGTACGTGAGGCTCAGCTCACTGATATTACTCAGCTGCTGCAGATTGAAGATGTTTGTTTCAGCAGTGACAGGATAAATAAAAGGCAGTTTCGCTATATGCTGACCCGGGCCAAGGCGGTTATGAGAGTAATTGTACCGGCTGGCGGTAATAATATCGCCGGCTATGGTTTGTGCTTTGTTCCTGGAGGGCGTAAGACTGCAAGACTATATTCACTGGCGGTACTGCCTGAATTTCGTGGAAATGGCTATGCCGGGGATCTATTGAGCGGTCTCTTAAAGCAATTACGTGAGCTTGGGTATATTTTCTGTAATCTTGAGGTTAGAAAAACGGACAATATTGCTCAGAGACTGTATTTGAAGCATGGATTTAAAGCTATCGGATCAATTCCTGGATACTATGAAGATGGGGGCGACGCTCTGCGTATGCGCAAAGAGCTGTAGCTGCGGTGGTTATAGCTCATTATAGTTTGAGATTGACTATGGTGTGCAAATAATTAATAATGTTGAGGTTTGATCTGAAATATAAAGATAAAAATGGTCGGGGAGACAGGATTTGAACCTGCGGCCTGCTGCTCCCGGAGCAGCCGCGCTAGCCAAACTGCGCTACTCCCCGTACTTTTATTTCCTTATAATCTAGCTAAATTCAATATTTATTCAATAGGTAATATCATTTAATTTTATTTCGCTGTCTGCTGCTATTACTGAATGGATATTCATTGTTATTTCGTATAATAAATATATTAAAAATTTATCGTCCAACATCCGGTTGCTTGGATAGCTAACGCGTGTGTGTTTGTTAGTGGCGGTAATATGACAGACTTGAGCCTTGGCAGTGTATTTCTGTTTAGTATTAAAAGCTGGACATTATGCGAATATTGATATTATCCGAATAATTAGGCATCTGTTACTGTTTTTTTATATTTTTATTTAGAGAATTTTTTTCTGGAAGAAATAATTTTTTTAAAGTATACTTAGTTTAATGCAACTGAATTTTGTTATGTTTATTCTGTTGTGTGTTTGTATACATTTTGTTCAGGATTATTTTTTGTATGAAATGTATCAATAGAAGTACTGTGCGGATCTGACGTTGGTCTCTTGCGGCTGGATCATAGTGTGTGACAAAGAGAATGGTATTTTGTTTGTAAGGAGGTTGCTGTGGCTACTGGTACAGTAAAATGGTTTAGCAATCAGAAGGGGTATGGTTTTATTACTCCTGATGATGGCGGGGATGATTTGTTTGTGCATTTTTCAAATATTATCTCTGAGGGTTATAAATCTCTCAAAGATGATCAGAAGGTGATGTTCGTGCCGGGGATGGGGAAAAAAGGCCCAGAAGCTACCGAAGTGAAGGTTGCGGAATAAAAAATCATCGACATTTTACGTTGCAGGCCGGTTCTATGAACCGGCCTTTAAGTTTGGTATTTATTGGAGTATATAAACAATATTTATTATGACTTATGATAGATGGAGCTGCTTTTATTGGTTGTTCAGGTCTTTGCGGAGTTCATTATAAAACATATTGCTGCTGGCTCCACCGAAAGAGATTCCCAGTGCAACTGCTTCGGATATCTCCTCAGTGCTCGCTCCAAGCTTATATGCGGCTGCGGTGTTTATTTTTACACACTCGGCGCATTTATGTGAAACTGAGAGTGCAAGCGCTATCAGTTTTTTCTCTTTTCCGGCGAGTGCTCCCGCTTTATTTACAGTACTCATGTAGCTGCTGAACTCAGTGCCAGCTGCCGGAGGAGGCAGTTCACTGGTATGATCTGTGCCCGCTGTAAGAGTTGAAGAGCAGCATGATTCTTCTGCCGTCCTGGAAGAACAGCAGCAGTCTGTCGCTGCCTCTTCATTTTTGCCCGCTTCTGAAGTATCTGGGGTTGAAGCCGAGCAGCAGCAGCTTGCTGTTGCGGGCTGTTGTCCGGAACTAGAATTTTGTTTTTTACCGGTAATATTTCGGGAACCGTTAAGCTGAACTTGACCGGTAGCTGAGTCTGCTGTTACCTTTCCAATACAGATTGCATTTATGCCGTTTTTCAGCAGGTAGGCGGTGTAACGTTCAAGCCATGCTGGAGGTATGGCTATGAGCAGTCCGCCACTGGTCTCAGGGGAGTAGAGTATATTCTGTTCCGCCTCGGTCAATTCGCCGTAATCAATAAAATCTTCCGAAGCTTCCCGGTTGCGCTCTACCGCACCGGGGAAGGCGTCAAGCTTGGCTAGACGTTCAACCGCTGAAAACAGCGGAACCTTGCTGAAGTCAAGTTCTATCTTCTTGCCGCTGCCTCGTGCCATCTCAACCAGGTGTCCCAGCAGGCTGAAGCCGGTGACATCGGTGGCCGCATGTACTGAAAAATCAGGCATTGCTTCACCGGCGGTGCGATTTAGTGTGATCATGGCAGAGATTACTTCAGAAACTTCCAGCTCTGTTGTCTGGTTTATCTGTTGTCCGAAAAGGACTATACCACCACCGACCGGTTTGGTCAGCAGCAGCAGATCGCCAGTCTCGGCGCCGGTGTTGGTTATTATTCCTTTAGGATCAATACTTCCCAGCACCGCATAACCGCATTTTATTTCACTGTCATTGATGCTGTGCCCGCCAATAGCTCTGACCCCGGCTTCTGCGAGTTTATCGGCTCCTCCCTGCAGCATTGCTTTCATTGCAGCCTCTGGAAGGCTGTAGATAGGAAAGCCGATTATTGACAGTGCGGTTTCGGCTTTGCCGCCCATGGCATAGACATCACTAAGGCTGTTGGCCGCAGCTATCATGCCGAAGGTATACGGATCGTCTACTGACGGAGCGAAAACATCGACGGTCATGACGCTGGCATTCTGATTCCCTGCCAGTGCTATTACCCCTGCGTCATCACTGCTCTCGGTGCCGATAAGCACCCGCGGATCGCTGTAACCATGCAGACCGGAAAGAACCGTTTCCAGATATTTTTTTGGTACTTTCGAAGCGCAGCCGACAGCGCGTACATGCTGGGTCAGCTTTATCTCGCCGCTGGCGATTTCTTCCTGCTCTCCAGCGCATTCACAGATGTTTTTTTCTTTGAACAGCGGGCAGGGGCAGGGCTTATTCGGATCACAGACACAGTGTCCGAGTTTGATGGAACGTGACATTATCCGCTGGCGTTTTTCAAGAGCAGCGCTATCCATATCTATCTCCTGTTTATTTATTAAGAATAAAATATTGCAGAGCCAGATCATAGGAGAACGAACCGAAACCGCAGATTACACCTTTGCATGCCGGTGATATCATTGATTTATGTCGAAATTCTTCCCGGGTATGAACATTACTCAAGTGTACTTCGATCGCTGGCAGATTAACGCCTTTGATCGCATCATGCAGAGCAATACTGGTGTGCGTATAGGCGGCGGCATTGATGATTATTCCTGAATGACCGTCAGTACGGGCACGATGTATGGCATTGATCAGCTCGCCTTCGGCATTGGACTGGAAAAAGATCAGGTCTATACCTGCTGCTGTTGCGGTATGGCTCAGGCGTTTATTGATATCATCGAGAGTTTCTGAACCGTAAATTTCCGGTTCTCTAGTACCCAGCAGATTCAGATTAGGACCATTCAAAACCGAGAGTTTCATTATCAGCTCCTTTAAGGTGTATAACAGGGTGGTAAATGTCAATATTATACAGCTGCGGGTAGGGTTTGCCAGCAATTTTTTAAGAAGAAGCCTGCTGCTGACGATCATATGCCAGCAACAGGCTTCATGGTAGAGGAGTTATGGTCAAGTTTTAGAGAGTTACTCCTGACTTGAAAATCGCTATATCGCGGAAATTATTGATTTCGTTGCGGGTTTGGAGCTCTCCTGAAGCGGTCCGGATAATCTGAGTGAGCAGATTTTTTCCTGCCTGCTGCATATCTGTACCTTCCAGAACCACACCGGCATTGAAATCTATCCAGTTCTCTTTATGTCTAAAAAGATTCGTGTTGGTTGCAACTTTGATGCAGGGGACAGCCGATCCCAGCGGAGTGCCCCGGCCGGTAGTAAAGAGGATTATATGTACTCCTGCAGCAGCGAGATTGGTTACCGCTACAATATCGTTCCCCGGTCCATTGAGTAGACTTAGGCCATTCTGGGTAATTCTTTCGCCATAATCCAGTACCGCAACTATTGGAGCCCGGCCGCCTTTCTGTACACAGCCGAGTGACTTTTCTTCAAGGGTGGTAATTCCGCCTTTGCGGTTTCCCGGAGAAGGATTTTCAGAAACCGGTTCTCCGTGGGCGATGAAGTAATCACGGAAGTCATTGATCATTTTTACCGCTTTATTACAGATATCACGGTCTTTGCAACGGGGCAGAAATTCGTCTTCAGCACCGAATATTTCAGGTATTTCAGTAAGAGCCACTGAACCGCCGGCATTGACCAGCAGCTCTGATACTACGCCTAGCAGCGGGTTGGCGCTGAGGCCGGAGAAGGCATCGGAACCGCCGCATTTCAGACCCACGCGCAGCAGACTCAGCGGTAACTCCTCCCGTCGGGCTTCGGCGGCAGCTGCGGCAAGCTCGGCGATGATATCCGCCGCGGCTGCATATTCATCCTCTACCTCCTGTGCAATGAGAAAACGTACACGCTGTGGATCATAGTCACCAAGCAGCTCCTTGAACTCACTGACCTGATTGTTTTCACAGCCCAGTCCAAGCACCAGAACTCCGGCAGCATTCGGATGTTTCACCAGTCCGGCGAGTATTTCTCTTGTACGCTCGTGGTCGCCTCCTAGCTGTGAACAGCCATATGGATGTTCAAAGGCGTAGCAGCCGTCAACACCTTCCGGGAGTGTTCCCTTGGTATTTCCGGCAATATTACGGGCAGTAGCGTTTACACAGCCAACTGTCGGGATAATCCAGATTTCATTACGGATGCCTATTTCGCCATTCTTTCTCCGGTACCCTGAAAATACCGCATGGTTGAAGCCGCTGTTCTCACTGATATCGGGATGGGTCAGCTCTGGGCTGTGGGCGAAGCTCCCGGAAAGCGCGGTTCCGGCATTATGTTCATGCACCCAGTCACCAGTGCTGATATTAACTTTGGCCTGGCCGATACGGAATCCATATTTTATGATATCAGTTCCACTGGCGATATCTGAAAGAGCGAATTTATGACCAGCCGGTATATCTGCTGTCAGTTGATAAGTCTGCTGCTGTATTGTAACCGTATCACCTTGTTTCAGTGCTTCGATGGCGACTGCGACATTATCAGACGGGTGTACCTGCAAGGCTCTGGTAGGATTACTCATTTGTTGAACTCCCTGATGCAGGCGCGTACGCCTTTACTGCGGATAGCTTCAAGATAGTCGGTTACTTCACTGTGCAGTGTCGGTATCTGAGTCAGATCCTCACTCCAGAAAGAGCGTTTACTGAGAATAATTCTGGTGACTTCCTCCAGATCATTGTTCTTATAGGCTTCCTCGAAGAATGATGTTACCTTCTCGCTGTCATTTATCAGATATTCAGTGCCGTCAACAGTGCCGACAAATTCTCCTGAAGCTTTTCGCTTGCCATTATAAAAAGCAATAAGTGCCGCCAGTGAGAAGGCCATACGTTTCGGGGTCAATCCTTCCTTCATAATGTAGGCCAGCAGTGACGGAAGTACCCGTACCTTCCATTTAGCGACGGAATTAAGTGAGATGGTGAGCAGTTCATGACGTATGAAGGGATTTGAGAACCGTTCAAGGATAGCTTCAGCGTAAGGAACCTTTGATTCCGCCGGCAGATCAAGTGTGGGTACAATCTCTTTTAGCAGCATATCCTTGAGGAATGCGGAAAAATCGGGATCAGCCAGCATCTCTCCCACTGTCTGTAATCCCGCCAGATAAGCACCCAGAACATTTCCGGTATGAGCTCCATTGAGAACAGCTACTTTTCTGGTTCGATACGGTTGCATATCGTCGGTGAAGACAACATTCAGTCCGGTCTGGGTAAAGGGAAGACGCTGCTGGATTGCTGAATCTGCACCTTCGACAACCAGAAGATGGAATATCTCACCGGTATCCACCAGATTATCCTTGTACCCTATTTCAGCGGTTATTTCCTGGATATCATCACGGGGATAACCGGGGACAATCCGGTCCACCAGCGTGCTGAGGAAGGTGTTGGATTCATTGATCCAGACTGTAAACTCAGGCTCAAGCTTCCATTCGCAGGCATGCTCCAGAATACACTCCTTCAAACGGCTGCCATTGTAATTTATAAGTTCACACGGCATAATTATCATGCCTTTGTCAGCGGCTCCCTTGAAATGTGAAAAACGCTTGTAGAGCCAACAGGTGAGCTTCGCCGGGAATGAGTCAGGGCACGAGTAGGGAGTAAACGCCCCTTCCTTGTATTCTATACCCGCTTCTGTGGTGTTTGAAATTATTAGTTCCAGATCAGGATTTTCAGCGGTAGTGAGATAGTCCTGCCAGTTACTGTAAGGATTGATGGCGCGGGAGATAGAGGTTATAATCTTTTTCGTGTTGATGGTTTCGCCGTTTTCAATACCTCTAAGGTAGAGGGTATAGAGTCCATCCTGCTCGTTGAGCATGTCAATCAGACCATTGGGCAGCGGCTGCACGACTACAACTCTGCCATTGAAAAGTCCTTTTGCGTTCATTTCATCAATCATCCAGTCGGCGAAAGCCCGCAGGAAATTACCTTCTCCAAACTGGAGTACTTTTTCGGGAAGATCCTGGTATGAACGGTTAAATTCTATCTGTGGCTCATCTGAAGCGATGAGCTCGTTATTGAGTGCTTTCATTATTACTCTCCTTGGTGAAAATAGGGCTTATATGAGTTGTAATCAAATATCAATGCTGTCGCATAGTTTAAGGAACAGGCGGATTCGTTCGTCACTTACAGTATCATCAATTCCAACACAGGAAATAGAGAGGGCTTTCTGCTCGTTGTAGCCGTCTTTTATAAGGTTGTTAATTAAAATTTCCAATTCCTGCTCACTGTAATTCTGCAAGGCAACCGGGCTGACCCTCAGATTCAGGAAGGTATCAGGGAAGACCTCACGTATTTTTGCCACCGCTGAGCCGGCACCGACTTCCAGGAAGTCAATATGCGGTACCTTACTGTAGCCATTGATAACATGCTCCATAGTTGCTCCACAGTGATGAATACCATAACTTTTGAATTCGTTCGCGAGTTCGCTATCATATTGCAACAGAAATTCCTCGTACAGGGTATTGGGTATCATCTCGCAGGAGCAGTTTGAGGTTAGATAGGTCTCGGGATGAGACCGACCAATTATGGCGGTAACTCCTTCGGAGATGCTGGGGCTGAATTCCTTGAGCCGCTTGCCGGTATCCTTGAGACAGTCGGTTATTGAACTCAGCAGTAAATGCAGCGATTCCGGATCATCGTAATAGGCCAGCATCAGATCCTGCCCCAGCAGATCCATGGCTATATTCTGTACACCCATAAGATTTATATAGGCTTCGACCGCTCCATATTCCTGTTTTAGAAAGGCGAGCTGTTTTTCAACCTTCTGCCAGACCTTTGAGTTCTCCAGGCCGGTGTAAACCGGGTTGTCTTCAATATCTTCAAGATCATAATTCAGCGGGATCACTACCGGTGAATTATCTGCCGCGTATTGTATTGTGCAGCCCAGTATCTCTGAGTGCAGATATCCGGCTGCCAACAGATTGGTGCCGAGCAGCGGTCTGGGTTCAGGATTTTCTTCACCCAGACCGAAATATCCGAAGCGGGTGAAGAGGGTCTTGCGCATTGTGATATCGTAGGAAATACGGGTATGCGGATCATCGAAGAATGATTTATTGAAATCTATTCCTGCGTTTTTGTTCCACCACTTGGGGTGAAAGGTTATGTCATAATTGATTTTCATGGTCTTGGTCTCACAAAGTTAGATTATCAGGGCATAATCCAGTTCGGTATGGTCATAACAACTGCCGGGAAGTAGGTTATAAGGAAGAGTACTCCCAGCATTACGGCGTAGAACGGCAGCATCGTTTTTGACAGGCGTTCTATCTTTACTCCGGAGATAGCACTGCCGATAAAGAGCGTACTGCCTACAGGAGGGGTTATCAGACCTATTCCAAGGTTTAGTATCATTACAACACCGAAATGAACGGGATCGATTCCGACGTGCATGGCGACCGGGAGAAGAATCGGGGTAGCAATCAATATGATAGAAGCCATATCCATAATCATACCCAAAATCAGCATCATGATATTAAGCAGTATCAGAATCATTATTTTACTCTGGGTTACTGCAAGAATAAAGTTTGCGACAATTTCAGGTACTTTGAGAAAGGTTAGAATCCAACCGAAGGCCGCTGAGGTTGAGATCAGAATAAGTACTATGGAGAGGGTTTTTATCGATCTGCCCAGAATATTCCAGAACTCAGAGAGTGGAATCTCACGGTAGACAAAGAAGGTTATAATGAATGAATAGACAACAGCGATAGCTGCTGATTCAGTAGCGGTGAAGACACCGCCAATAACTCCGACAACCACGATTATGACGGTGAAGAGCCCGAGGAAAGAATCAAGAAAAGCTTTGAACACGTTTTTCCAGCTGAAACTGTCGCCTTTTGGGTATTGCTTTTTTACTGATACGTAGAAGCTGTAAATCATCAGGGCTACGCCTAGAACAATACCTGGAATCATACCGGCAAGAAAAAGTTTTCCGATAGAGACACTGCCGGCAACCATGGCAAAGATAACCATGTTGTGACTTGGAGGAATTAGAATTCCCTGAACTGAACTGGCCATGGTAACATTGGTGGCAAATTCCGGGTCATAGCCCTGTTTTTTCATCATTGGAATAAGTATTGAACCGATAGAGGCGGTATCCGCTGCGGAGGAACCTGAGATGCCGCCGAAGAACATTGAAGCCATGATGTTTACCATTGCCAGTCCGCCTCTGATCCAGCCGACAAGAGCATTGGATAAGTGAATAAGGCGGTTTGATATTCCGCCTGCTCCCATTATTTCACCCGCAAGAATGAAGAAGGGAACGGCCATAAGTGTAAATTTGTTGATGCCGCCTACCATGTTCTGCACGATCTGCATTACCGGCAGGCCGATATATAAAATTGTAATCAGTGATGATATCCCGATTGCAAAAGCAATTGGGAAGCGCAGAGTAATCATTATCAGGAATGACCCGATAAGGAGTATTGCCGCGATTGCTTCTGGACTCATTATAATCTCTCCCTCGCTGCTTGTTTTCCGGATAACCGGTTGTTTTCTTCGTCAATTTCCGCTTTACTCTTGGTCTTTGCGATCAGACCCAGAGCTTCAAGGAATTTTTCTGATACCATAAGTATTATCGCAACCCCTGAAACCGGTACCGCCAGATAGAGCCAGGTAGTCTTAATCTGGAGTCCTGTCATTTTACTGAGTCTCATGATATAGGCGAATTTTATACCTTCTACTACCATGAAAAGCGCGAAAATACAGATGACAATCAGGGCAATGATTTTCAGGACATTTACCCATTTTTTAGGTATCATAAATTCAATAATCGTCATCTTCATGTGTGAGTCGTCACGTATGGCCAGAGCTGCGCTGATAAGCGCCATATACGTAATACTCATAAGTACTATCTCTTCTCCCCATACCGGCTGTGAGTGTAGTATAAAACGTCCGAACACCAGATATGCAGTTACTACAACGGTAACGATGAAGAGTAATTTGCAGAGGGTTAGAAAGAAAAGATATATATAATCATAGAATTTTTTCATTGTTTTTCTCGATATTGTGATCTGCGTGTCTGTTACTGAGTGATGGGTGCCAAAGAAGTGACACCCATCAGGTTCGAAATAAGTTTATTAGCGGTGAATCTCGTTATTTTGCCTTGATAGCGGCAAGTTCATCCTTGAGACCTTCTGTATACTTTGCAATAACCGGTGCAGTTGCATCCTGCCATGGCTTTGGATCTTTTACTTCAATTACAGTTGCAACTTTCTTGATGTTGGCCAGAGTCTCTTTGTCAATTTTGGCAGCGTTCTCTTTACAGAAAGCTTGAGTGTCCTTGCCGGCTTCGGTTATTACCTTCTGCTGAGCTGGTGAAAGGCGGTTCCAGACGGCATCAGACATAAGTACAATACCAGGGCTGTAGGTATGACCGTCAAGAATATAGTATGGAGCAACTTCATAAAACTTGTTATTGTAGTAACCGGCGTATGGCTGTTCTGCTCCGTCAACTACCCCTGTCTGCAGTGAGCTGTAAAGTTCGGCCCAGTCGATAGGTGTTGGCTCAATACCGAGAGCTTTTACTGTTTCACTCATAATTTCGGTCTTTGGTACACGCATTTTAAGACCTTTGAAGCTGGTAATATCCTTTACGGGTTTGGTGGTGAAGAAGTGTCTTGCTCCTTCTTCGGTATAGTACAGGCCGCGTAAGCCGGTACCTTTTTCTACAGGTTCATTGAGGAATGAAGTACCGATATCACTCTCCAGCACATTCCAGAGATGTTCACGATCACGGAAGGTGTAAGGCATTCCGAAGAGGTTGAGTTTTTCGCAGCCGTAGTCAATAAGAGCATTGGTATTGCCACGGAAGATGTCACAGGAGCCGCCGCCGATCTGCATCGCCTGCAGACATTCTTTTTCACTGCCCAGCATTCCGGAAGTATAGACTTTGATGGTCATCTTGCCACCGCTGAGTTCCTTGACCTTGTCAGCGAAGTGGTGCGCGACAATTCCCATTGGGTGGGCATCAGGGTTTAACTCTGCATAGGAAAGAGTGATCTCGCCAATATCATCGTCCGCTTGTACCGGAGTATTGGAAAGCGTCACTGCCATAAGTAGTGCCAGCACTGCTAGTAAAAAAGTTTTCATTTCTCTGTTCTCCTGTAAATGAAATAAAAATTATGTAAGCTCTTACATTTTGAGCAAAAAATTTTTAGATTGTTTACTTTTAGTTTGCATTATATATGTGAAAATATGCGAAATAATACTGAATTTAGTATAATTCATGAATTTTCTTAGTCAAATTAATTTTTGTAAGCTCTTACATTTTTTTGTGATTTTTTTCTCGCTTTACTACTTTGATGTGCTATTATTAAAGATATAATAATTCATGAATAAATTTTGTTTCAGGCTATCTATCGGAAAATAAGGGGTTTAGCGGATTATTTTATCGGGTGTGCGAATAATTTTTCGGATGAATTTATTGATGTATAATGTTTTCGGGTTGAGTTTTAAGATACGTTCATAAAGAGTGATTGATGAATATTTATGATATTGCAAGTAGAGCCGGTGTCTCAATTGCCACGGTCTCGAGAATATTGAATAATAAGGGCAATGTCCGTAAGGCGACTGAACTGAAGGTGCTGGCGGTGATGGAGGAAATGGGATATACTCCCAACGTTTTTGCCAGAGCGCTGGGGCTGAATTCAATCAAAGCGGTAGGTGTGCTCTGTTCAGATGTTTCTGATATCTTTTATGCGAAAGCGGTATCGGTGATCGAGAGTGAATTACGTGAACAGGGATATGATGCTACTCTGTATTGCACCGGGCATGATATTGATGATAAAAAGCGGGCTCTTGGATCGCTGCTGGCAAAAAAGGTTGATGCGATAATCCTTGTAGGTTCAGTGTTTCAGGATCGTAAGGATAATTCGCATATCAAAGATGCTGCCAAGAGTGTGCCGGTGGTGATAATCAATGGTGAATTTGAATTCGAGAATACCTATTCAATCTATTGTGCGGAGGCCAAAGCGGTAGAGGATGTGGTTGATCTGCTGGTGGAGCGCGGTCGGAAAAGCTTTTTGTATATGTATGATATTGATTCTTTCAGCGGTGATAAAAAGCGCAATGGCTTTCTTGCGGGTCTGAAGAAGCATGGAATCAAATTTAATAAGAAACGGATTCTGAAATGTGAGCGCAATTTTGACAGCTATAAAAATGCGATTTTCAAAGTTATCGATAGCGGGATGAAGTTTGATGCGATTGTCTGTTCCGAGGATATGCTGGCTGTCGGAGCAATAAAAGCGCTGACTGCAAGAAAGCTTGTGGTGCCGGATGACGTTGCGGTGGTCGGGTGCAATAATTCAATTCTTGCGGAATCTTCAACTCCGACGATAACTTCAATCGACAACAAGGTCGAGGCTCTTTGTGTGGATACGGTGCGTACACTTCTGGATGTATTTGACGGGAAGGATGTAAGCCATATTAAAAAGATCTATGCAAATATTGTAGGACGTGAATCATTTATTATCTGATAAAATAACGCTGAGAATAATTCTCAGCGTTATTTATGATATCAGTTAAACCTCTATTTCAAATTTGTTCAGTATTTAGTTAGAATCCGAAATAATTCTTAGCGTTGTTGTATGAGATATCCTTTACCATTTTACCGACAAGAGCATAATCTTCCGGAATCATGCCTGACTCCATATCTTTGCCAAGTATATTGCAGAGAATTCTGCGGAAGTAGTCGTGACGGGTGTAGCTGAGAAATGACCGTGAGTCTGTGAGCATGCCGACAAACCTTGAGAGCAGTCCAAGCTGGGATAGAGCTTCGATCTGTCTGGTCATGCCGTCCATCTGATCCAAAAACCACCAGCCGCTGCCAAACTGCATCTTACCGGGGACACTGCCATCCTGGAAGTTACCGAGCATGGTTGCCAGAAGTTCATTGTCGCGCGGGTTTAAATTGTAGAGTATAGTCTTGGCGAGTGAGTTTTCACTGTCCAGGCGGTTGAGAAGTTTGGCAAGAGGGGTGGCAATTGGTTCATCACCTATAGAGTCGAAACCGGTGTCAGGACCAAGAAGATTAAGGAAGCGGGTGTTGTTATTGCGCTGGGCTCCGAAATGGAATTGCTGGGTCCAGTTTCGCTCGTGATCCATTTTTCCGAAATAGTACAGCATTGCAGATTTAAACTGCAGCTGTTCATTGAATGTGGTCGTTTTGCCGGCGCGTAGATTATTGAAGATATTCTTGATCTCAATATCGGAATAATCAGCGGCATAAGCGGTATTGATACCGTGATCAGAGAGCCTGCAGCCGGCATTATGGAAGAAGTCATGGCGCTTCTTGAGTGCGTCGAGATAAGTAGTAAAATCTGAGATGGCAATACCTGAAGCCGCTTCCAGGGCATCAACCCAGGAATTGAAGGCTTCGATATTCTCTGTTGCCATACCTTTATCCGGTCTCCATGTAGGCAGAATTCTTACATTGAAGGTCTTGTCCTCTTTGATTGCCAGATGTGAGGCCAGGTCATCACATGGGTCATCGGTGGTGCAGACAAGTTCAACTTTGCTCATCTTCATCAGTCCTCTGGCGCTAAAATCCGCATCCTGCATACGTGAAACACCGGTTTCCCAGATTTCATCAGCGGTAGCAGGTGAGAGTAAGGTGTCGCAGTTGAAGTAGCGTTTAAGCTCAAGATGAGTCCAGTGATAGAGGGGGTTGCGTAAGGTTGCTGGTACCGTTTCAGCCCATTTGTCAAATTTTTCGCGGTCGGTTGCATCGCCGGTACAGAATTTCTCGGCAATACCATTACTGCGCATTGCCCGCCATTTATAATGGTCGCCATAGAGCCATACCTGGGTCAGATTCTCCCATTTGAAATCGGTCTCAATCTGTTTGGGAATGAGATGGCAGTGGTAGTCAATAATCGGCATTTCTTTGGCATAATCATGATACAGCCGTTCAGCTGCAGCACAGCTGAGGCAGAAATTCTCATTTATAAAGGGCATGATATCTCCTAGGTTGATTATTATTAAATTGTATGTCAACGTTGTCATAATACAGCATAGATCGGATTTAGTCAAATAATTTATTCATTTTTTGAAATTACACTGGTACAATATAATGTTCTGGTATACTATTGTATATATTGGATGTTTAATAACTGTCATTATGTCAACGTGGTCATATTTGATAGTTACAGTAAATGGAATATGGGTGCTGGAGAAATAATGGCAACATTGAAGGATATTGCAAAAATTGCTGGAGTATCCATAAAAACTGTAAGTAGAGCGGTCAACAATAGCGGTTATGTGCGTAGTGAGCTGCGTGAAAAAATTCTGGCAGAAGCGCAGAGAATTGGTTATGTCTCAAATAGAGCGGCGAAGAATCTCCGTTCCAGCGTTTCTGATGAAGTCTATGTTATAAGCTGGGATCTGGATGAACTTTTTGTCAGGAAGTTTACGGCATTTGAAGAGGAAATGCGTAAGGCGGGGTATCAGGTGATACTGGTGAGTATGCATGAGAAGGACAGAGATTATAAGGAGAAAATACTCCGTCAGATACTCATTGAAAAACCGGTCGGAGTCCTGCTGCTTACCGGGCGGTTTTATAACATTGATGAAACTCTGGATAAATTCAAGCAGGCTGGTATCAACTACCTGCAGCTTGATACTTCGCATAGGAGCAGCGACGGTATTTATATTGACCGGGCTGCAGGGGTATATGATGCGGTGAAGATTCTGGCGCAGAGGACTGAGGGCAGAATCGGTTATCTAGGTATTTCGCAGCAGGAGCATGATTGGACGCGGCTGGAAGGTTTCCGCCGGGCGATAGCGGAAGTTGGGAGGGAGTCGGTTGAGTTATTTCCACCGAATAATGCTTCAATATTTAATGCCGGGATTGAATCTGCGGTGATGATTGTGGAGCATAGGCTTGCTGCACTTCAGGTTTATTCTGATCTCCTGGCTATGGGGGTACTGTACGGTCTGCAAAAACTTGGGGTGAGAGTTCCGGATGATATTCTGATTGTAGGTTTTGATGACCGTGATTTTTCCGCTTATGCAAGCCCGCCACTGAGTACAATTCGTCAGCCGAATCTTGAAGCCGGGACGCTTGCCGCACAGGTGATGCTGAATATGATACACGGTACAGCTGAAATGAATTCGTCACTGGTGATCCCTACAACTTTTATCGAACGTGAATCCACCGGAATTTACTAACGTTTTCAAAACAATTTATAATAATATTTATGCGGGTGACATGCTGGTATGTCATCCGTTTTATTTTAATTTCCAGTTTATAGCGGATAAAATTATTCAAGCATCTAACCAGGTACCGGGTCTTTAACTCCAGTAGAAGTTTGGAGCTGGGTATATGACTGATTGCATGCTGTCTAAATAAAAATAACCTTGAAACCACGGGATAATAACCTAAAATTGTTCTATTACATGTTGTTATAATTAAGATTATGAGTCTGGTCCGGCAAGTGGAGATTACGGTTTAATAATGGCAAGAGTTGAGCTGTCCTGTCAGGGACATACCCATGAATACAATATTGCAGAAGAGCTGATTATCGGCAGGGATGAGGACTGCGATATCAAACTGCCTTCGATAAAAGCTTCAAGAAAACATTGCCGGATATTCAAAGCAACCGGAGGTTATTTTATCGAGGACCTTGGTTCGGCAAATGGTACTGTGCTCAATGGAGTAATGGTTGGGCGTAAACTTCTCAAGCATAATGATGAAATAGAGGCCGGGCGTATCAGGTTGCGCTTTATTGATAAAACTGAAGATCCGCTGATAGGGAAGAGATTGGGGCGTTATCAGATAGTTGAAAAAATAGGGCTGGGTACCGAGGGTGTGGTGTATCACGGAAGGCAGGTGGCGCTGAATGAGGATGTGGCCGTAAAACTATTTCGTAATGATCAGATAATTTTAAAAGGCGGAATAAAGAAGGTGGCTGCTGTTTTTGCGAAAGCTCTGGAGTTTGAACACCCGAATGTTGTTAAAATTATTGATTTTGCAGAAGATGGCGGGCGTGTATTTTGTGCTATGGAGCTGGTAAAAGGGGAAAATCTGCTTTCACGCTGTATCCGTAAGCAGCGTCTGAAAGTGGCAGAGGTTGTGGAGTATGGTCTGAGTCTGTGTGATGCGTTGAGCGCGTTGCATGGCCGGGGGCTCGGGCATGGTGATATCAAGCCGCATAATATTGTGGTTACTGAGAATGGTACGGTGAAGTTTATCGATCTGGGATGGGTTGCTCTGGCGGCGGATGTTCAGGGAGCTGATACTGATTCTTCCGAGGAGGAGACAGAAGAATCAGTAGTTACTGGGGGCAGGGTCTTTACGACCCCGCAGTATGTGGCGCCGGAGCTTATACGTCATGAGCCGTATACCGCTCTTTCCGATATTTATGCTTTATCGGTGACGTTTTATCAGCTTCTTACCGGCAGCCTGCCTTATAATTCAGATCATATTGAAGAGCTTCTGCACCAGCATCTGCAGGGTGAAGTTAGAAATCCTCGTGAATTGAATTCCAGAATATCACCTGAACTCGCTGAACTTATAATTTGCGGGATGAGTACCGATATTAGTCAGCGAATAAATACCGCAAGTGAATATTACCGGCGTCTCAATGAAATAGCGGATAAGTTAAAAAATGCCCGGGAGAAAAACCGGGAGCTCGCACTGCAGCGTCTGCGGATGCAGCGTTTTGGCTATATGCGTTTCGGGTTGGTTTATAAACTGCTGATTGCACTGGTTGTATTACTGCTGGGAGGATCCTATGGTTTTAGAATTTATAAAGAGTATAAGCATAAGCAGTATCAGCAGGAAGAGACGGAATTGGCGGCAGGGCGTGAGCTTTATGAACGTGGAAATTATGAAGAAGCCGAAGATATTCTGCGTAAACTGTCGGTAGACGGTGCTAACACGGCGGTGGTAACTCAAGCCGATGAATTGCTTAAACTGCTGGAACTCCCTGATTCAGTAAAGGAATTGCAGCTTATAAAGCAGGATCTCAAGCAGGGTAAGATTACCAGAAAGGATGTTGTCGTTAAAATCCGTGAAAGACTGCGTAAAAAGAATCTGGCTCAAACTGAGGAGCAGGAATATGTCTCGTATCTGAAATCGCTGGGCGGTGATACGGATATCCGTTATGTCTGGCAGAAAAAGCTGGATGGGCTGATTGCAAATAATAACTTGAGTGCGGCTTATAACGAGCTTTTCGGATTGGATAGGGCAGAGTTCGATAATTCTCAGAATCTTGAATATGAAGCTTACGCCAAGCTTTTGCAGACAGAGATATCCAAGCAGATTGAAAAGGAGTATCAGCGTTCGGCGGAATTGCTGAAATCTCGGCGTTTAACTGAAGCTACGGTATTGCTCGACCGGATAGTCAACAATTATCCGGCAGATCTGGGATGGCAGGGAAGGATACTCGAGTTTTTTGCCAAGAGTAATGAAGCGGTAGCGGGTGAAATTAATGAGACGCTGAATAATATCCTGAAATATACTGCAAAACTGGATTATTCTGGAATGCGTGAGAATATTTTCAGACTTGAGGATTATGCGGCGCAGCAGATTTCACCGATCAGGGCTGGATATCTTCAGCAGTTTTCAGAGTTTATCGATGCTTTTCAGCGGATATTTTTCCGCCGGGTCGAATCGGTGTTGAGCAATACCGGAAAACCGGTAGCACTGGAGGTTGCAGTCAAGGGTTTGAACAGGCTGGTCCCTGTTACAGTAGTCGAAGATCATCTGGTAGCTGCTCTGGATTCAGGCGGGATTTCCATAGGTATCAATGATATCATGCCTAGTTCAATTGAAAAATTTCTGCCGGTATCTGAGTTGTCATTCCAGGAATCTCTGGGAACAGGTCTGTATCTGTATGCCCGGGGGGCATTGGCTACGGGAAAAGGGTATATTACTTATGCACTGGATAATGTCGATGTAAATTCGGCGGAGCAGGCGCAGTGGTATGCACTGCTGCTTGCAGGACGTCTGGAGATTCCGGTGAGGGATTCTCTACAGTCTGCCGGTATCGCTGCTGTGAGCAGCGTGCGTCTTGGCGGCAGCAGTATTGTTGTTCCTGCTGTTTCCGGTATTTACCGCTTTGCGGCGGCGGAGCATGGGGAGCTGGTTATTGCTGTTGGCGGAGAACGGATTGAGGTCTATTTTGAAAAGCATGGTATCCGGGATCTGCTGGGAGGGGTGCCGGTGATCCCTGATGAGAAGGGGGTGTTGGAGCTGAAGGGATACTGGGATAAGCTGCTGCTGAGTCAGAATGAGATTATGCTGGGGGATTTCAACCGTGCTGAAATCGGTAATACTGTTATTGCACCTGTTCTGCCTGCTGCCGGAAAGTTTCATATCTATAAAGATATCAGAATCAAGGTGTCAAAGGAGAGTGTAACTAATACCCAGGAAGAAAGTCTGGGTTGAAGCGGCTTAGATGCAGTTTGGATATTTGTTCAAATTAAAACCGGCGGATTCTGTAAATGAATCGCCGGCTTTAATGTAACTCAGGATTAAGATTATTATTATTTCATGATATCTTTGAGGTGTGAAATATAGACGTTGATTATTTCCGGATTCTGACCTAGAGGCTGGATGACTGTAGATTCAAGATCGATAGTTGATCTCCAGCTGTCAGGTTCAGCTCCCATTACATCATTGGTGATGTGATCGCCGGCAACAATCATAAATGGAATAAATTTAACTTTTTTCAAACCGCTGTCTTTGATAGCCTGGAATGCGGTCTCAGTGCCGATTGGCCCTTCAACTGTTGCCAGCTGTACATTCTTATAATGTGACTTTATATAATCATTAAACTTGATCAGCTGGGTATTGAAAGATTTGTGGTGGTCATTGCCGTGACCGCAGATAATGGTATATTCGTCACTGCCGCCAAAATCTTTGGAGAGGATTTCAGCAACTTTGGCGATATCGGCGTCACTCCCGAGAAGCGGTGCTCCGAATTTTGCGGCGATACCAAAGGTGTTGCCGCCGGTAAGATCGGTATATTCGCCTCCGGGGACGACGTGGAGTGACTGTACATAGATTTGTTTGGTCCCTTTATCAGCCAGTTCCTTGAAGAGCTGATCAGGGTTCTGGATAGGTTCATTGCGGGCAAATAGAGTTGTCTGACCTTCCTTTGCCAGTTTGTCTATAATAAACTGAGCGGTAAAGGCCCAGCGAATATCATATCCTGGGAATGCTTTAGCGAATGCCTGGTCAATTTCTTCGAAACTTTTCTGGGCTTCTGGAATACTGGTACCGAAGGCAATCAGGGCGATTACCGGTTTGCTATCGGCGGCCTGACAGCTATTTGCTAACGGTGCGGCTGCGCATAATGAAAGTAAACAGGCAAGACTTAAAAAAAAACGGGTAAAACTCATTTCTATCTCCTTAGCTAAAAAAATAACAGGTCACATGACCGGATTTTTTACCAAAGAGACTCGTCGGGAATGAATAAATGCTTTGATTATGTTGAAGCTGTAAAATTATTTTGGATCAACACAAATCAGCATCGTATTCGTCAACTCAGACAGGAGTCTCTGAATACTTTACAGGCCGTCTTCTGACTTGTGGTTAAACTCTGTCGATCAAACCTTCCCATTTAGTATAATAAACAGTGGTTATTACCGCTATGCGGTAATTTCTGATCACAGCACTGGCCACTCACAGCAGCTTGTCTTCTGTGGCGGTTTTTCACCGCTCTTCCGGGGTTTAGCGTATTAAACCCAAACCTGTAAAGCATTATATTCGCATTATAGAGAATATGGTTATTATAGTCAACAACTTGTTTGCTATTGTGTAAAAGTCTTTATTTTTTACTGGATATAACCTTACTGTTAAGCTGGTCTAGAATTTGCTTGCGTTCAGGGGTGTTTTCCAACAGAATGGCCTCCTGAATGTAATGCACAGCTTCAGTGTTTTTACCCATCAGCTCAAGTGACTTGGCGCAGATGGTGAGAGCTTCAGGGCTCTTGCGTTTACTGAGTTTTACCGCTTCTTCGGCAACTTCCAGCGCTTTTTCAGGAATTGGATCGAGTTTTTTCTGAGGATCTGGTGCCAATTCATACCCCGGGTCAAGATAGAACCCGGCAATTTGCAGCCGTAGTTCCAGACTGTTCGGCAGGTGTTTTAGCGCTTCATCGAGTGCATTGGCGCCATCATACCAGTAATTCTCCTGTCTATAGAGTAATTTTGCATGGTTTACCAGCGGCAGATACCAGTCTGGCTGTAGCGTGATCGCCTGGCTGAAGAGATCGCCAGCCTGAGAAAAATTACCGATAGTTATCAGCTGTTCAGCAAGTTTATTGTAGCGTATTGCCAGCTCGCTGCCGTCTCCGGGATCGGCTAAGGTGCGGGCAGCTTCAAGGAAAACCCAGGCATGGTTGCTGTAACTTGCAGGTTTTTCAAGCATCTGATCGACGTTGCTCAAGAGCAGCTGGAGTATTCCGCGAGATTTTATCTCCGCCGGATAATACTGTTTAAGATATTCCAGTGTGTGATCATTCTGCAGGGTAATAATCTGTTTTACAGCGATATCCGGTGCTATACGGAAGGTAACCAATGCTTCCTCAATACGTGAAAGCAGACCGTAAACGGTAGTGTATTTCAGATCATGATCTCTTACCCGCAGCTGCACATTATTCTGTTCAACTCCGTCTGCAGTAGTATCTGACAGACTATGTTCAAGAATTATAATATTATTTCCGGCTGGTAAATCGGTAATGGCGTAACGCCTGCTACGGCCTTTGTCGACTAAAAAATCGTTAAATTCTTTATCATTGATATACAGCTTGTCCTCAGTGTTATCAAGATAAATGATTATGTGTTTGGGTTCACTAAGATTGAAGATCTCTTTCAGGTAGCATTTTCCGCTCTGTTCAGCGGTATTCTGACTTAGGTTAAGGTATCCTGAACTGTCTTTAAGCGGTTTTATTATCTGCCAGTTGTATTTGCCACCGGTCTGGGTGGTAAGGAGTTCGGTAATTTCAGTTTTGAAATCAGCCGGGAAGCAGGCACTGATACTTACACTTTCAGGGATGATATCCTTGAGCGCGTTGCGGTAGGCCTGATTAAATGATTCTTTAAAATGATTTACCGCCTGAGTAGGATTGCGTGAGGTTAGCGCAATACCCTCAAGATAATCGGTCTCACCAAGTTCAAGGTAGCGGCTGCGACTCTGCAAAATACTGTCGGTAAGACTGTTACACTCGTAAATAATTTTCTGGGCGTTATCACTCAGAGTGTTGCTGAAGCCGGTGTAGGCTTGAATTATGGTTGCGCGGTCGGTACGTTCTTTGAGTATTTTTTTGTATAGAACCCTGGCTGCTTCACGGTCCTTGGCTTCAGCAGCGAGACTGTCTGCCAGCCGCAGGCTGCTCTTTATCATCTCCTGATTCATTCCCAGAACGGAAATCTGCAGTGCTTTCAGCTGAAAGCTGCCATTTCCAGCGCCTATACCGATATATGAATCGGCGACACCGATTGAATCCGAGGCGGATTTTCCTCTGATGATCTCATTATTATCAACCTGAACCACGATAAGATTATCCTGAATATCACGGTAAATTGAGACATTATGCGTTTGCTGGGGTGAGAGTGTGAATGAACCGACCTCGGCCAGGACAGTATCACCTTTAATAATTCTTACGCCCGGACTTCCTTCAACTCCGAGTTCAATAATTCGGGTAGTGTCTTTCTGGTAGAAATTCTTATCAAGGTCAAGATAGATTCTGACCCGGCCATTATTCAGTTCGGGTTCGAGTATTTTGAAGTTTACGTGAAAAACCTGCGGCAGGTTTACCGGGGCTCCGAAGGCTATTCCTGTTATGTCCTTATTACTGTTTATTATCATAGAATCAGAATCAAGTTTACATAATTTCGGGTTATACCAGCCAATTTTATTTTTCTGTGCTTCAGATAATTTGTCGGTAATTCGTGCTTTTTCATCGAAGACAATACTGTATTCACCGCGCCAGTCGCGTTTGAGCATGGCCCCGAGTAAGTTTTTGTCTTTTTTTATCTGAGCCTGCTTGGCTTGTGACTCCTGTAATTGCTGGGTTGTGCCCTTGGCGTAATTCAGCAGCAGAATTGTAAAGATGCTGATAAGTATCAGGCTTCCGAACATTATGCTTATACCCGGGTGCTGCATGAATTTTCGCTGCAGCTTATAGGTGATTGATGATGGACGGGCTTTGATGATATCACCATGCAGAAAAGCGTTGCAGTCTTCCTCAAGTGCTGCAGCGCTCTGATAGCGCCGTCCAGGTTCCTTTTCCAGGCATTTCATAATAATGGTATCAAGATCCCGGCTGAGACGGGGAATAAGCTTCTTGGGTGCAGGGGGATAGAAATTTATTATCTGCTTGAGAAGTTCGAATTGCGTCAGCCCGTTGAAGGGTGGACGACCAGTAACAAGTTCGTAAAACAAGGCACCAAGTGAATATATATCACTGAGTGGACCTATTTCTTCAAGCTTTCCTGATGCCTGTTCCGGAGCGATATACGGCAGAGTTCCCATTATGGCTCCGCTTTTGGTCATGCGGTCTTCTTTTTCCTTGCTGGTGAGATTGATTGCCAGACCAAAGTCGGTCAGCATTGGATTTCCGTCGTGATCAATGATTACGTTTCCGGGTTTTATGTCACGGTGTATTACCCCCTGTGAATGGGCGTAGGCGATGGATTGTGCGATAGTTCGCATCAGTTCGCAGGCTTTATAGGGCGGAAGCGGTCCTGATTCGAGAATACGGTCAAGTGGGGTACCATCAATGAAATCCATGGTGAAGAAATGCATACCACGGTAGACGTCAAAATTATGAATGGTGACTATATTTGGATGGCGTAGAATCGCCGCCGCCTTTGCTTCCTGTATAAAGCGCTTGATATCATCATCACTGGCATCATTGGCTGATTTGATTACTTTTAACGCAACAATACGTTTGAGGGTCTTGTGTTTTGCTTTATACACAACTCCCATACCGCCACGGGCAACCTCACTGAGTATCAGATAGTCACCAAATCTGGAAGCTCTACCGGCACGGATGCTTTTTTTAAGGTTATCTGAGATGGTGTTTATATCTTCTTCTGTATTGTCTGGCTGGACCTCTGCCGAGGTCTTGGTGGAGTCAAATTTTTCGCCACAGGCAATGCAGAATATCTCTCCAGAGAGGGTTCCTGTATTGAATCTATGCCGGCAGTGCGGGCATTCGGTCAGGCGAGATGTATTATCTGGTTCAGAATTAGAGGTATAAACCGTTGATTCAGTTACCAAATGGGTTATCTCCTTGTTTGAGAATTTTTCTGCTGTTCTATATACATTTGCAGCTGATTTCTGAAGAAACGCAGGAGTTCTTCAGGGTCTGGTTTGGTTGTAATTTTATCCTGCTGGAAAGGTTCGCCATCGTTCCAGGTGATCTTATTTTTTGATACTCTTTTTTCAAGCCACTCATAATAGGCATCTTCGTATTTGCGGTCTCCCAGAAAGTTTTCTATGATCGAACGTATTTTCTGGAAGGGTATATCTTTTCCGCCCTTGATTTCTTCAAGAAGAATAATATGCCAGCCTTTATCACTTTTGGTAATTATAATATCGCCTTTGGCATTCAATTCGTGAATTGCCTGCACCATCTCTTTAGGAAAGAACATCGTGCCATCCCGGCGCTTGAAATCAAAATCCTGGGGGAAGAAATTACCGGGGGTTCCGGTGACAATAAGACCTGACTCCTGAGCGAAACGGTCACGGCTGAATTCTTTTGCCATATCCGGAAACATTTTAAGTCGTTTTTCAACAGGATACTGGCGCAGATTGTTGTATAACATGAACGCCTGTTTTTTACTCAGACTCGCATTGCTTTTATCACTGCTGAGAAATATTTCCCGAATACGTATCTTGCGCTGTTCGGTAAAGATTGTCTTGCGGTGTTTGACATAGAAGAGCTTCACCTCTCTGGGTGAAGCGTCCATTCCGGATTTTGAGGAATATACGATATTACGTCTGATGATCTTGGAGCGGGCAAATCTCTCTGCAAGCGGGGTGTTTTTCAGCTTGCCGATGTTCATTTCTCGCAGTTCATTCTCTACCTGAGCGGAAGTGATGTCGAAATCATTCCTGACTTCCTTGTCATTCATAATGTCGCTATAGGCATCTTCGGTTAAGTAGATTATTATAAGTTCTTTAAGCGCATTGGCACTGAGGGCTTCAATCTCCGCTTCATTAACATTATTTTCATCGCGGTTGGGATAGTTCATTTTAAAGAGAATTTCTCCCATGGTATCAAGCTGCGATCTGGTAACCTTTCTGCCGTTAACATTCAGCAGTATGGCGTGATTTAGTATCTGCTGCTCTGCAGAGTAAAGAGGTCTTGCTGAAGATATAACGATAATTATGAGAAGACATTTCATTAAAATTGCGGAATACTTCATTTAGAAAACCCTCACTTTGCTGGAGCCGAATAACAAACAAATAGTGTCTTAGTTGAACTATAATGAACCTTTACTGGAAGGGATTCCGTCTTCACGTTCATCATTGCTCAGTGCTTCTTTAAGCGCTCTGCCGCTGCCTTTGAAGATAGCTTCCAGACAGTGGTGCGGATCGGAACCGGCCAGTAGATCAACATGCATATTGATGCCGGCGTTGACACATAGCGCCCGCATGAACTCGCGTCCGAGGCAGGTATCGAAATCACCGCATTTTTCCGCCGGGATTACTGCCCGGTATTCAAGTAGCGGACGTCCTGAAATATCGAGTACAATCCGGCAGAGAGCTTCTTCCATCGGCAGCAGCATTGAACCATAACGTTTAATCCCTTTTTTATCCCCGATGGCTTCCTGCAGACATTTACCGAGGCAGATGCCGATGTCTTCCACCGTGTGATGAGCATCAACATCGGTGTCACCGGTTGCTTTTACTGTCAGATCGAATAAAGCATGACGGGCAAAAAGTGTAAGCATATGGTCAAAGAAGCCAACGCCGGTTGAGATATTGGTTTGGCCTTTGCCATCAATATTAAGTTCCAAGACAATAGATGTCTCCGCGGTCTGGCGGCTGACTGAGGCGGTTCGCATTTTGGACTCCTGATAGAATTATATTAAAGAATACATACACTTATTGTATAAAAAAAAGAAGGGCTTTCAACTCCTAATAGAGCCAGCCCTTCTGTATTTATTCAATCTTATAACGCGTAAAGCTAGTTTTTAGCTTTTTTACTCTGGAGCTGAGTTCGGGCAAACTTGGCATAATCAGCAAAGTTGAGCAGTGTCGGATTATCCTTGCTTGCGACATCGTCGATTACAGTTGTATATGTCGCTATCGCGTCGCTATCCTTTCCGAGTTTTTCCTGGGTGATTCCTTTGTACAAGAGAGCCTCATGAGTAAGATACTTTTCTTTTGAATTTATAACCTCCTGGTACTTTTTTAAGGCTCCGTCATAGTCGCCAAGATTGAAAAGTATCGTTCCATAATCAAGTTTTACCTGATTGATGAATGGATTCTTGGGATCGGTTTTGATAAAGTCTTCGGCAGCTGTTTTGGCTAGTTCCAGTTTTTCTTTATCATAGGTGATGCCTGAATCGCCCATAATCAGCATATCGCCATATTGTGCCGCGGTAGTACCGGGGATTTCGGCGGTAGCTTTGGAAACTTCGGTTGAGATGCTTTCCAGTTCGGTCTGCGCGGTGAAGGTGGCCTGCAGGATCTTATTCCAAGAGTCTATTTTGGCAGCTTCTTTGCGCTCGCTGAAAATGGAAATAGCTACAGCTATGGCTATTACGATTATCAGAGCTATGGATACCTTCTTTAATTTTGCCGCAACTTTGTGGGCAAAGGTATTCTCTGCAGCTGTACTGTGATGTTCCTGATTATGTGTAACTTCTTCTGCCATAGTTGTTATCCTTTATCAATATTGACTGTTTATTAATTATTAATATCTCCCCAGAGAATTTTATTGATTATAATAATTAAATCGGGTACTGCAATATTTTTATTTCAGTACCCGTGAAATATTATAATATTTTAGATGTCAAGAACACCGCCGCGGTCGGCACTGGTGGCATGTGCTGAATAGCGAGCGAGCCAGCCACGTTTGACCTTGGGAGTGAATTCTCCAAGTTTCTGCATGCGTTTCTCAATCTCTTCCTGACTTACCTTGAGGTTCATGCTGCGTTTTTTGGTATCAATATCAATAATATCGCCATTTTTGATAATTGCGATTTCACCGCCTGAAGCAGCTTCTGGAGATACATGGCCAATGCAGAGTCCGCGTGTACCGCCGCTGAAACGGCCATCAGTAATGAGTGCCGCTTTGATATTGGCACCGCTGAGAGCTGCTGTCGGTGAGAGCATTTCCTGCATTCCAGGACCTCCCTTGGGCCCTTCATAGCGGATAACTACGACATCACCGTCCTTTACCTTGCCGGCCAGAATGCCATCAAGAGCGTCTTCCTGAGATTCAAAAATTACCGCCGGACCGCTGAATGTTTTCATGTCTTCGGTTACACCTGCGGTTTTTACCACTGCTCCCTGTCTGGCGATATTGCCGAAGAGTACAGTAAGGCCGCCATCTTTGCTGAATGGCTCTTCTTTGGTGCGGATAATATTACCATCCGGTTTGGGGGCTCCTTTAAGGTTGTCCGCCAGGGTGCCGGTAATAGTCTGACAATCAAGCTTCAAAGGTGTAATCTCTGCAATTTCTTTCATTATACATGGGATACCTCCGCTGACGTGGACATCTTCCATGTGTATTTCCGGCCGTGATGGAGAGACCTTACAGATACATGGGACCTTCTTAGATATAGTGTTAATGCGCTTCAGATCATATTTAATGCCGGCGGAACTGGCAAGGGAGAGTGTATGCAGAATAGTATTGGTGCTTCCGCCCATTGCCATATCAACGATAAATGCATTGTCGATAGAATCGCGGGAGATTATATCCAGTGGTCTGATGTTGTTATCGATACAGTTCTTGAGAGCTTTTGCCGCCTCTTTAAACAGTTGTATACGCGCCGGGTTGAGTTTGGTCTTGGTCTTGTTCTTGTCAGCCCAGACTTCGGCGGTGATGGTGCCGTTACCTTTAAGTGCCAGACCGATTACCTCTCCAAGGCAATTCATTGAATTGGCGGTGAACATACCGGAGCAGGAACCGCAACTGGGGCACGCACGCATCGCCAGACGTTCAAGAGCGGTGTCAGACATCTTGCCGACAGAATTTTTGCCGATACCTTCAAATATTGTAATCAGGTCTTCGCCATTTTTGCCGGCGAGCATCGGACCGCCTGAGACATAAACCGCAGGGATGTTTATACGTGCCATGGCATTGTACATACCTGGAACAATCTTGTCACAGTTGCCGATACCTATCCAGCCGTCGCAGGGATGAGCTGACAGTATGGTCTCTATCTGGTCGGTTATAAGTTCTCTGGAAGCCAGTGAGTATTTCATGCCGAAGTGACCCATCGCAATACCGTCACAGACAGCACCGCCGATATTGGCTTTCCATACATTATACCCCAGACGTTTGAGCTCTTTTTCAAGGTAGTCTTCCAGATCCCTGAGATGCGCGTGACCTGGTATCTGGTTGGTGTAGGAGTTGATAATGGTTACGTACTGCTTCTCGGATTCTTTGAGATTTTTGATGATGCCGGCGGCTTTCAGCAGACCGGTTGCACCGAGAAGTTTCTTATTGCCGGCGAAAATACGACTGCCGTGTTCCTGAATATTTTTTATACCGTCATTAATGTAGATACTTTGTTTGCGGGTGCTGTTTGTGGTTTTGGGGGCTGCTTTCTTGGTGTTAGCAGTCTGCCCGGTTTTACACTTTTTGGCTGTCTTTTTTTTGGCCATGATAAAATCCTTTCTGTGTGCGTTTATAATTATATCCTTAAATTTATGGGATAATAAAATGCGGATAATGCTATTTTATCTCTATGATTATAGGGATAATGTTAAAAAAAGCTATAAAGTTTTGCTTACGCTATTTCATTAATTTCTTTCATATTATCGTGTGGTCGCTGCATAAAAAAAAGAATGCTGCGGATCTTGTGATTTGAGGTTTGAGACCTGATATAAAGTACTCTGAGACAATTTTGCGGATACTTGTAAGTAAGCGTGTATCGGTATTAGCAGGTTTGCAGAGACTTGGGAGGTGAAAAAAAATATTAAAAACGTTGTTTTTTTACAGCTTTTTAGTTGCTATTTACTATTAATACAGGTAGATTAAAGCTTAAATACTAAATGGTTTATTGCTTCTAAAATAATTGTATTTTTTATTTCACAAAAAAAAGCGGGAGAAAATTATGGCTAAGAAAGTGGCAAAGAAGACAGCTAAGAAGGCTGCTAAGAAAGTGGCAAAGAAGACAACTAAAAAAGCTGCCGTTAAAGCAGCACCCAAGGCAGCACCAAAGACTGCAAAAGCAGATACTGCTGTTGCAAGAGATAAGACCAAGCCTCTTACAAAGACACAGCTCATTGCTACTATAGCCGAAATGACTGAACTTGAAAAGAAGCAGGTTGCTTCTGTAATTGATAGTCTGCCTGTAATTCTTGAAAATGAATTGAAGAAACCAGGAAGTTTCCAGTTGCCAGGAATTCTCAAGATCGAGAAAAAGAAGGTTCCTGCTCAGAAGGCTATCAAGAACTGGACCAACCCATTTACCGGTGAAGTTGGTACTAAACCTGCAAAGCCTGCTCATAACAAGATCAAGGTTCGCGCTCTAAAGCGTCTTAAGGATATGGCGTAAATTCAAAAATTTGGATATTAATAATATTCGGCTTCCCCGTGATTTTCGGGGAAGTTTTTTTTTGCACTTATTAAAATATTCTTCATTCTTGAGATTGAGTGAAGCCTTCGGAAGAAGTTGTCGATATAACTAGGGTATTTGTTTATATAATATTACGCTGATAGTTATAACATTATATTGGAGAATGGTATATGAAGAGAGTCAAACTGCAGATTACGGTTGATGCAGGCTGTGAAGATATTCAGTTGCCTGAATATCAGAGTATAAGCGCCAGCGGAATGGATGTCAGGGCAGCTGTTGATACGGAAGTGATCCTCAAGCCCGGAGATATAAAACTTATCCCAACCGGTCTGCGTATGGCTATTGCTCCCGGTTATGAGATTCAGGTACGTCCGCGTTCGGGGCTGGCTCTGAAGCATGGTATTACCGTAACCAACTCTCCAGGCACCATTGATGCTGATTACCGCGGTCCGGTTGGAATAATACTTGCCAATACCTCAAGAGAGGATTTTGTTATCAACAGAGGTGATAGAATAGCTCAGCTTGTGCTGCAGGAGGTTCTGCAGGCCGATATTGAGGTAGTTTCCACACTCCCTGAATCGCAACGTGGAGCCGGCGGCTTTGGAAGTACAGGGAAAGAATAGATATGGATACTTCTGGTCTGAGCTATGCCTGGGCGATTATGCTCGGCTTTATTCAGGGTATGACAGAATTTCTGCCGGTATCAAGCAGTGCCCATCTGGCATTGGCGGAGCATCTGGGGCATGGGGTGGTTGAAAATTTCGCGTATGATATTCTGTTGCACCTGGCAACGGTATTGGCGGTGATTGGGGCTTTTTACAAGGATATTATCGACATACTCAAGACCTCCAGGCGCTGGGCGGTTTGCGGCTATATTATTATCGGTTCAGTTCCGGCGGGAATTATAGGTCTTATCTTTAAAGATGATATTGAAGGACTGGCACAGAAGCCGCTGGTAATCTGCTGCTGTCTGATGTTTACCGCTTCACTGCTTATGCTGGCGCAGCGTGCGGCGAAAAGCAATATTATGCTGACTGAAACCGGATTTTTACGCTCGCTGCTTATCGGCTGTTTTCAGGTTTTTGGAATGTTTCCGGGAGTCAGCAGAAGCGGCTCGACAATTGCCGGGGGCATACTGCTCAAACTTGAGCGGGAAGCTGCGGTTAAATTCAGTTTTTTTCTGATGGTTCCGGCTGTACTCGGAGCGAATCTGCTGAATTTTATCAAAGATCCGCAGCAGATTATGGAATTGCCGCTCGGTCCGGCGTTGACCGGATATATAGTGGCGTTGATAAGTGGCTTGTTTGCGGCCAGGATAATGTTAAAGGTCGTTAAAAGTAGAAAACTTGAGTGGTTCGCATTATACTGTGCTCTGGTTGGTGTCGCGGGGCTGATATATTTTGGCTTTATAGCCGGTTAGCATTTGCAGCACCCGGTCTGCCGGGTGGTTGATTAGGGATTATATAGGAGTAGAAAGAAGGTAAGTTATTATGGCGAAGGGTAAGAACGCAAAGAAAGAGACTCCAAGTAAGGTTCAGGGAAGAACCGCTTATGCGGCATTCTTTACAGGACTGTTTTTGTGTGGTGCCAGTATCTTTATGGTCCTTTCCTTTTTGACAGCTGATATTACCCTTGATCCTATTAATGGGGGAAATTATTGCAGTACCGGTCTGTTAGGATCCTGGCTGGCTTATGGCAGTATTCTAAGTTTCGGTAAGATTGCCTCATTCTTTTTAGCTCTGCTGGTATTCTTCTGGGGATCGCTGGTAATGAAGAAAGGTCGTTTCTTCGCTACCTGGGTCAATGTGCTTGGCGGGGTTCTGATGCTGTTTGCCGTATCACTCTTGAGCGGTCTTATGGGCAGCGGTGATTTTTACTCCGGGGGACTGCTTTCAGAGATAGTGTTGCCTTATGCCAATCTTTATGGAGGCGGGCTGGGTGTCTTTATGATGAGCGCGGTGATCTTTATAACCGGGATGGTTCTTGCGTGCGGCACCAGAGTTTTTTCTGCCGCAGAGTGGCTTGGTGAGAATCTGGTGCATATGTTTATCTCTACTCTGCGTACATCGGCAAAGATCTGCAAGGGAGGAAAAGAGGTTTTTTCGCCGCGGCTGAAACGTGCCATGCTGACAGCAGGGGCAGGAGTGGCCGCACCGGTGCGGGAGGCCAGAAAAGCAGCGAAGGAGAGAATGGCGCAGCGGGCGGAAAGAGGTGAGCCGGAAGCATCTGCTCCAGAGGTTGAAGATTCTGAGACCGATTCGGGTCTCGATATTGAAGCGGAGGTAGTGGAAGAGGTTAAGGTCGAGAATGAACCCCGGAGTATGAAGGAGCGGGTAATAATTAATAGAGAGATAGCTACCTCAACCCCGGAGTTTATTGCGGATTCTGCAGTGGATCCGGTAGTTGATACTGTTGAGACCGCTGAAGTGGCAACGCCTTCTGAGGTCGACTTCAGAGAAGCTGCAGCGGAGATTTCTTCTGAGTTTGACACGGAGCAGGAGATGGCGGCTGACGCTGAGGACTTTTATACTGCCGGTGGTGATACCGCTGAGGAGTACAGTGAGGAATTGGAGGATGATGATCAGGAATTGTCGTATGAGGCGGAGGATATAGCGGATAGTGACAATCCATACGCCAGACTGGCAGAACAGGAAGCGCTGAAAAAATCCAGAACTGAAGCTGAGGAGCGCAGGCAGGCGGAGCGTGAAGCCGCCGCCGCCGTTGAAAACGCCCATCCTTATCAGCTGCCTCCGCTGGATCTGCTTGATCCGGTGCCGGAGCACAAGGGTGGAAATCCTGCGGCTCTGGCCAAACGGGCGAAAATACTGGAGAATCTTCTCACCGATTTTAAGATTCAGGGGCAGGTGGTGCATATTGAGCGCGGTCCGAGAATAACCCAGTTTGAAGTGAGTCTTGCTCCCGGGATCAAGCTGAGCCGGGTATGCGGTCTGCAGGATAATATCGCTATGGTTCTAAAAGCACCCAGCATCCGTATAATAGCACCGATTCCGGGTAAGGATACCGTTGGAATCGAGATTCCGAATATTGATCAGGAGCTGGTGACACTCCGTGAGGTGGTTGAGGCGGTGAATATTGAGAACCGGAAACAGGCATTACCGCTCTGTCTGGCCAAGGATGTATCCGGAAAACCGATTGTGGCGGATCTGGCGAAGATGCCGCATCTGCTGATTGCCGGTGCAACCGGCAGTGGTAAATCGGTCTGTATAAACTCGATTATCATGTCATTCCTGACCTGTCTGCGGTATGATGAGTGCAAACTGATTATGGTGGATCCCAAGGTGGTTGAACTCTCACGCTTCCGGGATATTCCGCATCTGATGAGTCCGGTTATTACCGATATGCAGAAAGCGGTAGGGGTGCTTGAGTGGGCATGTCAGGAGATGGATCAGCGGTATGAAAAACTGAGTATGGTAAGTGTGAATAATCTTGCCAAGTTCAATGCGCTGTCCAATACCGAGATCGAAAGGCGTGTCAGCAGTATCTACGGTGAAGAGGAGCTGGAGCATTTCCCGCGTAAGCTGCCGTATATTGTTATTATTATCGATGAACTGGCGGATCTGATGATGGTGGCGAAGAAGGATGTGGAAAATCATATCGCCCGTCTGGCAGCCAAGAGCCGGGCTGTCGGTATTCACCTGATACTGGCGACTCAGAGACCGTCAACCGATGTTATTACCGGTCTTATCAAAGCGAATATGCCGGCGCGAATCGCCTTCCAGGTGGCGAGTAAGATTGACAGCCGGATTATTCTGGATCAGATGGGGGCGGATTCACTGCTCGGTCAGGGTGATATGCTCTATCTGCCGCCGGGGGTAAGCAAGGTGATGCGTTCACAGGGTGTATTTGTGAGTGATGAGGAGCTGTTCCGGGTAGTAGGGTACTGCAAAGAGCAGAAGAATCCGGAATATCATACGGCACTTGACGGACCGGTAATCGGCGGCAGTGCCGGTGAGACGGATATTGCGGATTACGATGAGTATTTTCTGGAGGCGGCAGAGCGTATAATCGAGTCGCAGCGGGGTTCGGTATCACTGCTGCAGCGCAAACTGGGGATAGGCTACGGCAGGGCGAGCAGAATTGTCGATCAGCTGGCGGAAGCCGGTATTCTCGGTCCGTTCCGTGAAGGTAAGGCGCGTGAGATTCTGGTTGATATGGATGAATTCTATGCGCGGTATTTCGGTGGCGGCTCGAATCTGGGCAAGGGCAAGTACCGGCAGGAGCAGGAGGGAAGTATCGCCGGTCTGCGTGAGGATGAGCGGGCGCCGTTTTAGAGGGTAAAACTTGATTTTCAGGGTGTGAACAGCGGGGCAGTTGATGACTGCCCCGCTGTTAGTGTGTAGTAAAATTTTGAGAAAGAGTTTAACTTTCAGTTAAAGAATTGAGAATATAATCTGTCAATAGACGAGAAGGCAGTGTGCAGCGGTGCGGGAGGCTGCTTTCCGGGTTATCCCGGGCTGTTTTCAAGAATTTGCGCCATGGACGGTGCAAAAAAGATCAAATCCATATTATATCATTAATGTAAGGTGAATGATTTCAGGGAGGAAATCACTATGCCGATGATTGTAGCGAACAATCTCAATGCGCTCGGGGCGCAGAATACTCTGAATGCGAATAATGCCAGAATGAGTCAGTCTCTAACCCGTCTTTCCACAGGCTATAAGATAAACAGCGGTAAGGATGACCCCTCCGGGCTGGTCATTTCCGAGCAGCTGCGGGTGCAGAATGTGGGTCTGGAGCGGGCGGTGCAGAATACCCAGGAAGCGAATAATGTGCTGGGGATCGCCGAGGGAGCGCTGAATGAGATGAACAATATTCTCAAGAAGATGCGTCAGCTGGCGGTGCACTCCGCGAATAACGGGGTGACCTCACCGGAGCAGGTGGCGGCGGATCAGGCGGAGGTTGACTCTTCAGTACAGACCCTTGACCGTATTGCCCGTACGACAAAATTTTCCGATCAGTTCTTGCTCAACGGTAATAAAGAGCTTGCTTATGACAGCAAGGTCATGGTGACCGACAGTAAGGACATGAAGCTGGTGAATGAGAATTTGTCGGATATCAGGCAGATCTTCAAGCGTCAGGGCTTCAAGATGAATATAAACTTCTCCGGTGCGGGTGAGAATGCGGCGGGCACGGAGGTGGATAACGGGAATGAGGCGCAGAAGGGGTATTTTGAAATTTCCCGCGCGGAGTCTGCGGCGACACAGGTGAATGCGGAGGGAGAGCTGACGCAGGATCAGGCATTTACCCTTAGCGGTGATAAAGGCAGCCGGTATCTGAGCTTTGCGAAGGGTACAGAGCTCGGGGAGATGGTGACCTCGATCAACTCGGTGAAGGACTCGACCGGGGTGGAGGCGACGCTGGTATTTGACAGTGATACCACGGTATCGGGACGGAGCAGCGGGACGGTATCACAGATCGGCACCGCGAGTGCGGGGACGACGGATCTCGCAGCGACGGCGGCGCATGCAAGCGGGACGGCGGATGTCTACAACCGGACAGCACTGGGTGAGATAACCACGAACGGGGTGCAGAGTATCTCGGTAACTGCGGACAACGGGCTGAAGCTGGGTGAGAACATCGACGGCGACGGCAGGGTGTACCTGAAGATGGTAGACGCTGACAGCTATGAGATCTATAAAGACGCGGCGATGACGATGCAGGTGGCGGAAGGTGATATCGACGCGAGCGGGGACACGACGCTGATGGCGGTGAATAACTCCGGGCTTACAGGTATCGATATGACCTTCGGTACAACCGGGCTGGAGGCGGGGGCGACCTCCACGCTGCAGCTAGGGGTACAGATGGAGGAGGGTTCTTCCAGCAAATTATCAGTATTGGCCAGTGTTTCTCCTTCTTTGCCCAATGATACTTCTTCAGCAGTAGGCACGACTTACGACACTGCTGATGAGGTTGTTGTAACTTCTGGTAATTTGCCGGCATCAATGGAGGGGAAGCAGTTCCATGTTACATTGTATTATCATTCTGCCTTCGGAAGTATTGCTACCCTTCGTGCTGATAATCTTACAGGAACGGCTCTTTCTACTGTATTCACGACCTCGTATGATGCCGCAAGTAAAATTATGTCTGCCGATTTTACAGTTGATGGTGAAACTTTTACTCTTGGGGTGCATAGTACCGCGTTTAATGCAGCTGATACTGCTTCTACTAATAAAACCGTGCAGACTGGTTTTACGGTGCAGAGATCAGTAGGCGGCATTGATATGTCGGATCTGGTGGATGACACCAATTCGACCACTGACGGTTCGTTCTTTGTCAGTACCGGTTCGACGCTGAGCGGGGTACGGCTGGGTGAGAATACCTCGGAGGCGGGCAAGCTCTATCTGAAGGCGGATCTGAACGCCACCAGTGACAGCAAGATCTACGTCTATAAGGACGCACGGATGCGGGATGAGGATCTGGTGGCGGAGAGTGGAGATACAGATCTGTATTCGAGCACGAATGGCGGGGCGGTAAGGCTGTACGCTGCCGCGACAGGCAGCGGTGGAGCCACCTCGGGGCTGTACGGGACGCTGAACTTCAACCAGATAACGCAGGATCTGGAGCTTGACGGCACGGAGATAGCGTTTAAGAATCTGGCGATGCGAATATCGGCGGAGGATTATGGTGCTGACAGCTTTGTCAAGGTGGATCAGCATGAGGGCGCGATCTTCAGCCGGTACAGTGAGACCGACGGGGCGGTGCTGATAGATGCGGGTCTGGACGGCGAGGACTGGACGGAGTACGGCCGGGACGCGACCGTCTCGCTCAACGGGCAGGAGCTCAAGCTTGACGGAACCGAGGGAACAATCACCAATCTTGATACTACGGCCAAGATCGTCTTTAACGAAGGGGAGCTAGGCGCGACGACGATTGCGACCGTCGGTTACGCTACGGGGTCATGGGCGTCACGAGCCTCCATGATGTATGAGGATGAGGGTAATTATATTACCCATGCCCTGCACAGTACAACCGAGACGCTGGGTGACTGGGAAGGCGGCATGCAGTTCCAGCTCGGTGAGGGAGCCGGTGATCAGGAGCGAACCGTACTCTCACTGAAGAATATGACTGCCACCGAACTCGGACGGGTAAGCTTTAAAGATTCGTTTGAGACCGATCTGAAGTCGGAGAAGACACTGTCGGTCAACGATCTGCTCTCCGGCGGCTGGGCAAGTCTGGCGCAGGATCCGGTAAAGGCGCTGGAGATTATCGACCAGGCGATCGAGGATGTGTCGGGTCTGCGCGCGAATATCGGGGCATTCCAGTCCAACATGCTGGAGACCAATGCCAACAGCCTCAATGTGGCGATTGAGAACATCACCAAGACCGAGTCGTATATCCGTGATGCGGATATGGCTTCGGAGTCGACCGAGTTCTCCAAGAATCAGATCATGGTGCAGGCCGGTACTTCTATGCTGGCGCAGGCTAACCAGCTCAGTCAGGGTGCGCTGTCACTGATCAGTTAAACATAGAGCTGGTAAGTATATTTTCAGGGAAACGGGCGGGAGATGATATTCATCTCCCGCCCGTTTTGTATGCAGAAAAAGAAGAATAGAAGCAGGTGCAGGGTAGGTGAGTTTTATAAAAAAATAATAAATTTATGGGAATAATACGTAATTCCGGCGGTTCAAATAACTGAAAACTGCGGAGTTTGACCAGGGTTTTGGCTGTATACTCAGGGGCCGGGCTGTTTCTTGCAAAAAAAATAGCGGTTATTAAAAATATTGCTTAAGGTTTTTTTACAGCGACCGATAACAATGATGGAGAAACGTCCAGGATAACATTATGATACGGCAACGATCCGCTATCCCTCTATAATCCTGACGTTATTAAACTGAATATACAATTTATTTTTTCGCTCCTGTAAGCGGATTTCTGCAGATGCTGGGTTGCATTGCGGTGTGGCGTATTGACTTATTGTTACGGGCATGCCGTTGTTAATGCTACAGCAGGCGGTATGAATTATTATCCTTAACTGGGATTATTATTTTATACGGTAATTTTTGAGTAGGAAGAAATCAGAGCGGGTGATTCATGCAAGATGCTGCTCGTACATACTCAGGAAGGAGGTGTGGGAGAAAATAAAGAGCTTAAAAATTATTATGTAAAGAGTACCGGTACATATTCTTTACAGTGTGTTTTTAGATGTTGATTAATTTACGGTATTTTGAATCACGCCGGCTTGTTGCGAAAGTGATTCTCTGAACGTCAAGGATGGCTTTCAGTTTAAATTATGATTTCAAGGAGGAAATCACTATGCCTATGATCGTTGCAAACAATCTTAATGCACTCAGTGCGCAGAATACTCTCAATGCAAATAATGCAAAAATGAGTACTTCTCTTACCCGACTCTCTACTGGTTACAAGATTAACAGCGGTAAAGATGACCCTTCAGGTCTGGTTATCTCTGAACAGTTGAGAGCACAGAATGTTGGTCTGGAACGTGCGGTACAGAATACCCAGGAAGCTAATAATGTGCTTGGTATTGCTGAAGGCGCGCTCAATGAGATGAATAACATTCTAAAAAAGATGCGTCAGCTAGCTGTACACTCTGCCAATAACGGTGTAACTTCACCGGAGCAGGTAGCAGCAGACCAGGCTGAAGTTGACTCATCAATCCAGACACTTGACCGTATTGCACGTACGACCAAGTTCTCAGATCAGTTTCTGCTCAACGGTAACAAAGAACTCCAGTATGACAGCTCTGTAATGGTTACCGACAGTATGGATATGAAGCTGGTAAATGAAAGCCTTTCCGATATCCGCCAGATCTTCAAGCGCGATGACTTCAAGATGAACATCAACTTCTCAGGTGTCGGCACCAATTCTTCAAGCCAGGATGTTGATAACGGTAATGAAGCCCAGAAGGCTTACTTTGAAATCTCAAAGAATGAATCAGCTGCAACCCAGGTAGTAACCGGTAATGCTGATTCCACCAAGAACTATACTCTGACCGATGATCAGGCTTTCACCCTCAGCGGTAATCAGGGCAGCCGGTATCTGAGCTTTGCCAAGGGTACACATCTTGGTGAAATGGTTACTTCAATCAATTCTGTAAAGGATTCTACAGGTGTTGAAGCGACTCTGGTTTATGATTCAAATGCAACTGTAACCGACCTTTCCGCTGGTAATACTCAGGATATCGGTACTGCTGCTCACACCACTGCACAGGCAGATGTCTTCAACCGCACCGAGCTTGGTGAAATTACCACCAGCGGTATTGCCAGTGTCTCTACCGATTCAAATATCAGCAACCTTGAAATGGGTAAAAACATTGACGGTTACGGACGTGCCTACCTCAAGATGATCGATGATGACACCTACGAGATTTATAAAGACTCAGCTATGACCATGAAGGTCGCCGAGGGTGATGTAGACTCCAGTGGTGACACTCAGGTTATGGCGGTAAATAACTCTGATTTCAAGGGTATCGATCTGACCTTCTCATCCGGTCTGTCAGCAGGCATGACCGCTACTTTACAGCTTGGAGTATATCAGGAAGCTGGAAGTACAGGCAGTGAGACTATCAATTTTGATGATCTGGCTCTGGCTTCATCAACTGCCGGTTCTACTACAAATTCTCACTTCATAGAGTCAGGTTCTTATCTTAGCGGAATTCAGCTTGGAGAGAATACAGACGAGACAGGTAAGCTGTACGTCAAGGCTGATCTCAAGGATGGTACTGATGGCGGTGAGGGTAAACTGTCACAGATCTTCATCTATAAGGATGCCAGAATGCGTGATGAGGACCTGGTCGCCATCTCTGATAAGGTGGACCTGACTACCGATAGCGCTAATGGTAACTCCGTACGTGTCTACGCCTCAGACGCAGGTTCAAACGGAACTACCTCAGGACTGTACGGAACCTTTAATTTCAATATGGGTACAGCAACTCAGGATCTGTCATTCGAGACAACTATAACCTCTGAAAATCTGGGACTGCGAATATCCGCTGATGAATATGGTTCAAACCAGTTCGTCAAGGTGGATCAGCATGAGGGTGCGATCTTCAGCCGGTATAGTGAGACCGATGGTGCGGTGCTGATTGATGCCGGACTTGACGGTGAGGACTGGACCGAGTATGGACGGGATGCGACTATCTCGCTCAATGGTCAGGAACTCAAACTTGAGGGTACCGAGGGTACAATTACCAACCTTGATACTACTGCCAAGATCGTCTTCAATGAAGGTTCGCTCGGAGCCACAACTATCGCTGCTGTAGGTTATGATGAAGGTGCCTGGGCTTCAAGAGCCGGACAGATGTACAATGATGAGGATAATTATGCAATACATGCTCTGCATAGTACAACTGAGACTCTGGGCGACTGGGAAGGCGGCATGCAGTTCCAGCTTGGTGAAGGTTCCGGTGATCAGGAGAGAACCGTACTTTCACTGAAGAACATGACTGCTACCGAACTTGGACGCGTAAGCTTCACCGATTCGTTCGAGACCGATCTGAAGTCAGAGAAGACATTGTCAATCAATGACATGCTCTCCGGCGGCTGGGCAAGTCTGGCGCAGGATCCGGTAAAGGCGCTGGAGATCATCGACCAGGCGATCGAGGATGTATCTGGTCTGCGTGCGAATATCGGTGCATTCCAGTCCAACATGCTCGAGACCAATGCCAACAGCCTCAATGTTGCTATTGAGAACATCACCAAGACCGAGTCTTATATCCGTGATGCTGATATGGCTTCTGAATCAACCGAGTTCTCTAAGAATCAGATCATGGTACAGGCTGGTACTTCTATGCTGGCACAGGCTAACCAGCTCAGCCAGAGCGCGTTATCACTGATCAGTTAGTAGCTAATACTTGAGCCGGAAGATTACGCTCAGTTGTGATTCTTCCGGCAGATATTCAGTTTTCAGGGCGGCAGGTTGTGCAGTCATCATGATTTGCTGGACTTTGAAATACAGTTTGCAGGTATCTGCAGACCTCAAGTACGCGAAGAATAAAAAATTCGACCCGTGGAGGGAACGATACAAGAGGGAGGGTGATCACATCGCTGGTCATCCTCTTTTTATGTGTATTGTGGTTTTTTGGGTGCTTTCAGTTCCGGTAAATTATTTTAGTGACTTGATTTTTATTTTATTATACGTAAGCTATGTTTTGTGACTATTAGTCAATATTGAACTAAGTGTCATGAGATCTAGGGGATATATATGAAAAATAAGGTTGATTTGCTGGATGGAGATATAGCGGGATCACTTGTAAAGCTATTGATTCCGCAGCTTTGTGGATTTTTTGCGGTGACGGCATTTAATTTTGCTGATAGCTGGTTTGTTTCCCAGCTCGATAAAACGTTGCCTGAAGGTGCTGAAAGTTTGTATTTGTCGTCAATATCCATGACTTTTCCGGTAGTATTTGCAATAGGGTCTATCGCCATTGGAATGGGTATTGCCGTAACGACCTTGATCTCCAGAGCGTATGGAGCGGGGAATCATGATCTGGCCCGGCGTATAACCCGTGATTCGGTGATTCTGGTAGTATTGTTTGCGGCGGCAGTGACGGTTGTTGGTCTGTTCACTGTGGACCCGCTTTTCAGATTTATGGGCGCACGTTCCGAGCAGCTGCCGCTACTGCGGGATTATATGTATATCTGGTATGGCGGTTGTATATTTATGCTGATTCCCATGACCTGTAATAATGCGATGCGGGGTTATGGGAACACCTTCTGGCCCGGAATGATAATGATTATCGGGTCGGTAGTAAATATTATACTCGATCCGGTTTTGATTTTCGGATTGGGTGTTATTCCGGCTATGGGAGTAAAAGGTGCAGCTATTGCCACGGTTTTTGCGCGAATTCTGACAGCAGTGGTTTCGCTGGGGCTGGTATTGCGGTGGCACTTGATAGCAAAAACTTTGCCCCGTCTTGAGGAGATGCTGCTGGAATGGAAGGAACTGCTGTTTTATGCGTTGCCGGGAATAGTCGGTAAAATTTCACTTCCGATAGGTATCTTCGGAATTACAACTATTGCCGCAAGTCTTGGTAAGAATGCGGTCGCAGCACTCAGTGCCGGTTCGCGGGTTGAGCAGCTGATAATGGTGATGGCGTTGGGGCTGTCAATGGTACTTATGATATTTGTGTCACAGAATCTTGCGGCGGGGAAAAAAGACCGGGCCCGTAAAGCTTTGAATACCGGGTATAAGTGGATTATTGCTTATTCCGTTTTGGGGCTTGTGGTATTGGTTGTTTGCGCCAGATATATAGCGGTATGGTTCAATAATATAAATGGTGTGCAGGATATGACTGTATTATATATGACGATAATTCCGCTATGCTACCCGCTGACATCGCTGTATATGATTGCCCAGCAGTCATTCTTTGCGATTAGAAAACCGCTTATGTCGGGACTGATGGATCTGATAAAGTTTTTTATCGTTATGGTGCCGGCGGCATGGCTTGGTGCACATTACTATGGGTTTACTGGAATGATTGTTGCTCTGGCGGTTTCAGGTACCGCTTCTTCGATATTGGCATTGAGTGTTTTTGAATATTGTTTCAGGCGTACTGAGAACTAGTATAAAAGTAATAAGGCAGATCATTAAAAAAGCTAGAGAGACCTGACGGTGATTCGGGTCTCTCTAGTTTAGTCTTACCGGTAAAGATCCGGTCTAACGCGCTGTTGTCAGCTATTGCCAGAAATCGTGATGCCGCTCCCAGAGCCGTTCCTTTTTGCGACCCATTTCATAGCAGGAACGCTTCCGTCCGGTCATACTCCGCTGATAACCGCGATTGAGATACTTTCTGATTTTATGCTTATCTTTTACTGGAATGATAACCCAGTCGAAATCATCATTTTCAATACGGGTAAGTAGTACCCACATCTCCGGTTCGCTGTCAATAACATGGTCTTCAGGATCATATATTTCTTCTACCCAGACCAGTTTGCCATCGATAATTTCATAATGACCGTTACGGTCGGTATCACGATGTCGGGGGCGGCCGTCGTTATCTGAGGTGTGGATTTTAATCAGGCCATCAAAGAGGTTAATCTCTTTCGCCTGAATTTGTGGAACAAATATACCGAATAATAATAAAATTATCAGATATCGAAATTTAAAATTAAACATATTAACTCCTTCGTGTATTAAATCGATTATAAATCTGCCATAGATATAATTTTAAACTATTATGGCAAAAAGGTCAATTATTAGATGATAATTAATGAAAAAATGCAGTATGAGTAAAAAAAGTAAACAAATGACGTTACCGGGATTTTGCTGTGAATAATTGGAGCTGGAAAAATAATTGACAGATTCTGAAAACCTTTTATAATCAATTATTAACAGCATCGGGAGAAGTTGTATATTATTATTACCTGAATCGGGAATGTTTAAGAATACTTAACAAACTGTGAATCTGGAAAATGGCAGCTACACATAAAGCGATCGGACGAACCTCCAAGAAGAAACTGCCTAACGCAACAAAGCATTCGACTAAAGAGCTTTTTCGTAAAGAGAGGCTTTTTGGGCAGATATTACTCAAATCAAATAAAATCACTTCGCTAAAACTTAGAGATGTCTTAAGCTATCAGGCAGAAATGCATAAACGCGGACTTGACCGTAAAATTGGTGAGATACTTGTTGAAGCAGGTTATATCTCGCAGGATGATGTTACGGTAGTCTTAAAAAAGCAGGCGGCGATGGATCGCATGCGGGGACGCAAATTTACTGGTGCGGCGAAGAAGGTACTGCCGGGGGCCAAAAATCTGAAGAATCTGGTTCGAAATTATAAGAAGGGTGAGATTGTTTTCAGAGAGAATGAGGCTACCGGTAATGATCTGTATATTATTCAGTCCGGTGAGATCGGAGTCTATAAGAATTCGATCCGTCTGGGGAAGCGTTTTGGCCGGGGGGCATTTCTTGGAACTACCAGCTGTCTGCTCAAGACCCCGAGAATTGCTACCGCTGTTGCCATGACCGATGCGGTGCTGCTGAAAATTAAAGAGAAGGATGTTCAGACTTTTTTTGCTAAAAATCCGCAGATGGCTATAAAACTATCATCGGTTCTGGCGCAGAGAGTGTCACAGCTGACTCAGAAATATGTTGATGTTATAAGTGAAAGAAATGATTATGCTGATAAACTTCATGATCCTCTGCTGATTGACAGTGCGGAAAACGATTCAGTGCAGAATACTGCAGATGAAGCGGAGCTGTTTGATGAGCCGCTGGTCAAGGAACATCAGCTTCTGGCTGATAATCGGAAGATTGATACGACCCAGCGGCAGCTGGAGAAGAATAAGGCCGGAACCGCGGAAGTGAGGAAAGAACCGGAAGTAAGTGAGATAGCATATATTGCCGTGGAGGAAGGTTCTGAGGCTCCTCTCGCCGAGGCTGAAAGCGCTGGTACTGCGGCGGCTGAAATAATTGGGCAGAAAGCTGAGGAGGTGGTTGCTGTTACGGAGAATTCGGATACGGTGGAGTCAGTCCCTGCTGTTGAAGTGCAGTCCGGATCGGAAACTCATGGCAGTGCTGAAGCAGATATTTCAAAGCCGAAAAAAGTTTTTGAAGAAGTTGATCTTTCCGGAGAATATTTTGTACCTGTATTGGAAGAGAAAGAACCGGAACTGGATGATAACGGTATCCCTCTTCCGGTGGATCCGTATGAGGCGGTGCTGATAACCGCCGAAAAATCACTGGTTCTGCCGACCGGTAATTTTCAGGACATAGTTGCGGCAGAACGGCCGCTGGTCTTTACAGCGGAGGTAAGGGAGCTGCTCGAAAAGCGTCTGGGTTTATACCTCAGGCTCGAAGAGATAAATGCGAATCGTGATGAACTTGAGGCGGCGGCCAAGACAACGGATAAAGCCAAGAATGAGCTCTCTTCATTGCGCCGGGAGCAGAGTAAAATTCCACCTTGTGAACAATTACGAATGAAACGTGACAAGCTGGATGAGATGGTTAAAGCTCAGGAAAATCCAGATGACAGCGCTGATAAACCTGTGTTGACTCCGGATGTCATCGCGGCCTATAAAATATCGGTTGCCCAGAAGGCGGTCCTGGTCGAATGGTATGAAGGGATGGGGGATTTAATTGCTGTCTGCGCCCGAGTGGCTACCGGGCAGCTTATGTATAAGGTTTTAGCCCGGGTCGGGGTTTATCCCAATGCTGTATTTGGCTGGGCGGTTTATGTTATGGCGTTGAATGATTATCTTGAAGAATTGAAAGAGACTCAGAAGGAGTTGAAAGACAGGCTCAAAGAGATTCAGGATGAACAGGAAAATAAGAAGAGCGGTGGAATCTTCAATTTATTCAAAAAGAAACCGGATGTCGATGAAGAAGAACAGGAGGTACTGGAACGTGAATGTGAAGCCCTGGAGAATGCGGATAACATCTGCAGGATCAAATCAAGCGCTATAGTTAAGGAAGTTGCTCTGGTTGAGAGCTTTATGGTAGATGATTTCTGGGCGGTGTATGGCGCTCTCGGAGTCAAACTTGCCACGGGGCTGGATAAGGAGTGCGAGTGTTATGTCCGCTGTTATCTGCGCTGGGGAGCTCTGGGGTATGCTCAGGATTTTATCCGGCCGGAAATTATCGTGAAAATGCTTGGCGAGTGTGCAGAAGGGGCTAAAATCGCGAATTTTGGTATGGATTCCAACTATATTCTTTACGCGGATGAAGTAATCGAATTTACGGCACGTAAGCTCCTATTGCCCAGTCCGAATGAGGATCTGGAAATGAATGCCAGAAATTCACCGGAGTGGAAGCTTGACCGGGCTCACCGGAGAATTGTCGGAGGAGGGTTCTATCTGCATATACTCGGTGATCTGCAGAAGATTTTGGAAGGAATAGTTGCTGAGAATGCTGCAGCCAGAGATGAAAAAGAGCAAGAGCTGGCGGCAGTGGCAGAGGATGATCCAGACCGGAAGAAGAAGGTCAAAGCCTTGAAACGCGCGGCACAGAATTTTAAAATAAATGCGGTAAAGACCGAGAAACTGGTGGAAAAAGTTAAGAATGAAATGGCGGCAAAGGTGCAGCAGGATATTGATGCCGGTAAGGAAGCTATTGCGGAACTGAAGCTGGAAGCGGAACCTGAAACGCTGGCGCGTCATGAAATAGGCTGTATCCGTCGTTTCAGCAGGTTGGTGGCCAAGCTGCAGGAACCGTTTTTGCCGTTCAGCCTCAGAGACCGGTTTGATCCTGAGCTGAAGACAACCAATACCAGAGAAGATATGACTGCTGTGTTGGAGGATATTGAAACCAAGGATCCGCAGATATTCAGAGAAAACATGCTTTCAAGTATGAAGAAGAATAATCGGGTGCAGATCCGCACCGCACCATTTATCCATCTCCTCCCTGCCAGTGGTATAATGGGTTTTGTTGTCGCACCGCGTCTGGATAGCTTTAGCGGTAAAATTCTTTTACCCGGTTATTTTGAACGCTCCGGTATGCGGGAGGCGATTGCCATCGATAGTTTTTCTGACTTCCGTTATGATACCAGTAAGGAACAGGCGGGTAATGACGTGATGAATAGCGATACTATTGTCGCCGCATATGCAGAGGTGCGCTGGATATTGCGTAAGAAGGATAAAGAGGTAAGGCAGAAAGCCGGGATATTTATGGAAGAGAATGAGCGCACCAACTGGCGAAGACATTATGCCATGTATATGAACTCGGCATTTGATGGTGGAAAGCAGCTGTTCTTCAAATGTCCAGATCTTTATGAACTGGTGATTAATAAATTTATAGAGCTTCCTGAAGGTGTGGAAGTATTGTCCAGGGGATAAATGATGGATGAGAGATTATTGGCTGTTCTTGGTTGTCCATTTGATAATGCAGAATTGAAATTAATCGGTGGGAGACTGATCTGTACCGAGTGCGGGCAGGTTTTTCAGATTAAAGATGGTATTCCGCAGATGCTGATTACTGATTACAGTAATGACGAAACGGCAAAAAATAAATAGTGTTGGAATTTTTGTTGTCATCCGGTTTTTAAATTAATTCTGCCCGCAAGCGGGTATCGATTTGCGGGCAGAACTAATCAGCATGCGTAATAAATTATTTATTATAGGTGAAGGAATAAGAATCAGCTGATTTCTGAAAGTTTGACCGGTCGACCTTCAGTAAGTGACTTCTGAGCAGCAAGCCCCATAAGAACCGAGAGCAGACCGTCGTTACCAATAACCTTGGTCTCTGTATCTTCGGTTACAGCTTTGACAAAGGCGGCAATTTCTTTGCGATATGAATCAGCATACCGGTCAAAGCAGGAGTATAGTGGCGTGGTGCCGGCGGTTGAACTTATGGTTGTGACTTTTACATTATCCGGAAAATCATTATCTGCGGTGATAATCCCTTTATTTCCGAAGATTTCTATTCGCTGATCGTAACCGTATACCGCTTCACGTGAATTATCGATGACACCAAGGGAGCCGTTTTTGAATTTGACGGTTACTATTGCAGTATCGATATCACCGGCTTTGCCTATTGCTTCATCAACGAGTACTGAGCCGTATGCGAAGATTTCTTCTGCCTCGCTTCCTGATAAAAATCTGATCATATCAAAATCATGTATCATCATATCAAGAAATATTCCTCCTGAAACCTTTACATATTCGACCGGCGGTGGGGCGCAGTCACGTGAGGTTATCTTGATTATGTGAATATCGCCGATATCGCCATTCTGGGCGGCATCTCTAGCTTTACTGAAGTTATGGTCGAAGCGGCGGTTGAAGCCTACCTGGAACTTTACACCGGCTTTCTTGACCTCGTCAAGAGCAAGTTTGATTTTGGCGATATTGAAATCAATCGGTTTTTCACAGAAGATGTGCTTGCCGGCACGCGCGCTTTCGATAATTATGTCGGCATGGGTATCGGTGGAGGAGCAGATAAGCACCGCATTAATTTCAGGATTTGCCAGAATTTCTTTGTAGTCATTGGTGACGTTTTTAATTCCCACCTCTTCGGCCCAATCCTTGGCTTGCTGAAGGTTTACATCAGAGAGCATGATAATGTCTGCTCCAGAGATGCTGCTGCAAATCATTTCTCCATGAATTTTGCCGATTCTACCGGCACCTATCAGTCCTAAGTTCATTATATCCCCTTTTAAAGTAGTTATAAAGCGATAGCTATATTATAACATATAATAAATGATTGTTTAGGATTAATTAGACTTTTTTGCCTTTAGATGTTCCTGGTTGTAAATAGCGGTTACATGCCAGATGTCTGTAACTTGAATTTCGGCTATTAGCTGTCTGTAAAATTATGCCTGGATATCCAGCAGATGCTGTCCGCTGTTTTTACGGGATTCAGGGGCGGTTTCTTTTTCCAGTTTCGGTTCCATGAGCTTTATGCCGATACTGCTGTTGAAACCGAGGCTTTCAAGATTGCTATGTAATGTTTCCTGTTCGCTTTCGAGAATTGCCACGGTATCGCGGCTTGAGGAGATAAGACTTAGATTGATCGTATTATCATAGAACTGAATGTCACCGATAATATTACCTAGAACTGACATATTAAGATCAAGAATAACCCGCTGCTGCCAGTTTCCTTTGCTGCTGCGGCGTTTGTTGTAGAACATGGACAGTTTACCTTCTTCTCCCTGACCATCCTGATTATTGAAACTGAACGGTATGCTGGTGGTAAAACTGGCTGGATCATTCCTGCTGCTGGCGAGATTTTCCGCTTTCTGTGCAACAAGCGCTCTGCCAAGTTCACGTAATTCGGTATTGGCTTCGCGCAGATGTCGCAGTGAAGGCTGTTTGTTGATTTCGTCTTTTTCAATTTCCTGCATAGTGCTCGCCAGAGTTCGCAGAGTGTCTTTGTCGATCGTTTTAAGCATTTCCCGGGTCAGGGCTTTTGCATGTTCCGGGGTTTCGGAGTTCATGACCTGTTCAATAATGTTTTTGACCTCTTTCAGATCGGCTTTCTGTAGTGTTGCATTATCGATATTAACCGGCTCCCAGAATTCCGGGAGGTTTCCTATTCCAGGATGAGAGATGTGTTCACGCAGCAGTGGAATATCCTTGATAATGTCGTTCAGGTTGAGGGTTAGATCCTTGCCGCTGAGTTCGGGGAAATCTTTTTTTATGATATCGGCTATCTTTGAAAGATTCTCTTCTTCTGTATGTGCATTCTGAACATTGGCTGCAGGTGTTTTATCAGTGATTTTCAGCTCTTCTGATTCTGCTGGAAGATTGCCGAGTTTGGTTAGAATACTGTCAAGTGCGGCAGAAAGTCTGCTGAGAATAGGATCCTGATCGAGTATCTGCTGAGTAGCATGCTGTATCAGCTGCTCGATAGTGCCCAGCCGCTCACGGGCTGAGGTCGAAACAAATTCTGCCAGCGAACTGCTGAGTTCAATCGAGGTATTGCTGCTGGCAATCTCACCGGTAGCTGTATCGAGGTTTAGAGCATCAATGAGAACAGGAATTCCTCTGAGAGTATCGGTCGCTTTATTGAGAGTATTCAGTAGCGTCTGCTCTGAGGTCTGCTGAGAGACCTGGCTGTCACTTAGAGGCTGCTGCAGGGACTGGAGGGCGTTATTCAGTGATGAGTTGATATTGGTGATACCGGTCTTCATCACTCCATCTTCAGTAGCGAGTTTGCTCAGTCCGGCAGCGAGTGGCGGTGATAAAGGAGCATCCAGTGCCAGCAGTCTGGCTCCGGAATTGAGAAAACTGCTGCGTTCGGTACCATTTTTACCGGCAGCAAGTGCTAATAATGCCTGAATGTTATTACGGTTGACCGGGAGGGAATTGATCAGGAGAGCCCGGGCTGCATCTCTGGTGGCTGAACTTGGAGTCATTCCTCCGCGTTTGATCAGCGCGTCAAGTTTGAGCGGGTCATTCTGTGGCAGCGTCAATTTATCAGTGGCATTTGTATAAACCGTCGGTGGCGGATTAGAGTTGATGTCTTCTCTGATAACTCCCTGTATAGTGCTTTTCTGTCCAAGTTTTACCGGGATGTTCAAGCTTTCTGACATTTCTGCGGGTAAAGCCCGGGCAATATTTTCGGTATTCTCTTCAGTAATGGGCAGTATCTGGTTTTTACCGCTGCTGTTGATATATGTAAGGGTGTATTCACCTGCAGATGTCTGCTGCAATGAGATATCACTGCTGCGGAATAATTCCGGCTGTAACGGATATTCAGAGCTGACAGGGAGGTTGAGCAGTATCTGATATGGCTCGGAAGTTATTCCGGTATTGTAGGGAGCTGTTGCTGGAACAGTCGCTTCAGTCAGAATCAATGGGAGTGTTACTCCTTGCAGATTCATAGTAGAGGGTGTCTCACTGATATTCAAGTTTAGGTTGGAGCCGCCGGTAAAAACTTTTTCTGCAATTGCCATAAGCATATTGCGTATGCGTCCACTCTGAGGTTGTACTGAATTAGCCGGTTCGGAGCCGGCGGAGTCTTTATATTCAATAGCGTTGAAGATAATATCTTTTATGGAGGTACTTGGTGTGTTCTCTTCTTCTTCTTCGGTTACGGCAGCTTCTGAAGCTTCGGTAATAAGTTCGGCAGCAATTTCCTTACCGCTGGGAAGGATAACTTTAACTCCGGTTATTTCACCGCTATTACGGTCTCTAGAGATAACAAGCTGTATCTCATTTTGATCCTGAGTACCGGTTTTACTGATCGGTGAATCTGTACTGCTTGCAGAGGTCTGGTCTTTTTCAAAGATTTCATTATCTTGAGAGATTACCTCGGTGTTAGATGTCTCTTTGGAATCAAGCAGTGCCAGGTCCGCGGTCGTTACAGAAAGATTAACATTTCTGCTCAGTAGTGCAGAGTCACTGTTATTAACGGTTGCGGCCGCTGCCGACTTATCATCTGTCTGGGATAAAAGTTTGAGCTCAACTCTGCCATTGCTGCTTGATCTTACCTCCAGATCAACCCGTTGGTTTTCTGAAAATTTACTCTCACTCTCCACGTATAATGAATCGTTACCCCCCAGATTGAGGATATAACGTCCGTTGCCCAGATCTTTGGAGATCCTGGCACTTATCCTGGCGCCGACTCGGGTAGTGTTGTTACCGGTGCGCTGAGTTGCAGAATTATTATTCTGGTTTTTTGAGATATCGGTAGCGGCGGTAAAGAGACTCATGATACTCCTGGAGATAATGTTCTTTATGTTATAATTAAAAAAGCCGGGAGATTAAGTATATACTGGTTAAAAATATAGCAACATATTATTAATTATCGACTTAATCATGCCTTATGTCAAATTTATTCTCCCAGGCAGCTGATAATAGAATAATCTATTTCACTTATATTAACGGGGGGTCGTTGCTTGACTTGACTGGGAATAGATATATAATTAAAAATGACTTTATATTTTAAAAGTCGGATAAATCAATAGTGACTCTTTGCCTGTATATCTGGGAGTAATAATGGCTTCAGGGAATGACAATAGAATAAATTTACGACCGTATATCCTGATTTTCTGTTTTTTCTGGGGTCTGGTTCTGGGCTTTTCCGCATATCTGTATATGAAAACAGCGGCGCAACGTCTTGAAATTATTGAGGTTGAAGAAGAAAAAGCGAATGAGCGCAAAAAGGATGAAATTGCTCAGGAAAAAAGTAAAATTGAGCAGATAGATCCTTTTAAAAAGGCTGAAGAAGTCGAAAAGCCACCGGAAGTTTCTACGGTTCTGGCAAAGCCAGAGGTAAAACTTATTGATGATAAGATAATTACTCCTGATTTCAGGCAGCCGCCGGTTATTCCGAGTCCTAAAATAGAAGATCTTCCCGGTCTTACCGGTGCGACTGTCAGGATACCGGTGAAACCGGAACCGCCTGCGGCGGAAGTTGTTAATAATTCAGCCCAGGAGCTGCCGGTAAAACAGACAGTTGTCAGAAAGAAGAATCCATTCGCTGATGAAAGCGAGATGTTTGATAATGTTGCACCACCTGAGTTAGATGATTGATAAGGAACATTATGAAAAAATGTGCTGTGCTCTCTGTAGGGCAGGAAATACTGTTTGGTCATACACTCGATACCAATGCTTCGTTTTTCTGTAATGAAATGCGTCTTCTCGGTATTGAGGTGGCGGAGATGCGGACAGTTAATGATGAATTTGTCGATATTGTCAAGGCGATTACTGAACTTGCTGAGGTAGCTGACTTTATACTGGTCTCCGGCGGGCTTGGACCTACTCCGGATGATCTGACGCGTCAGGCCATTGCGGAAGCAGCTGGTGTGGAGCTGGTTTTGAAACCGGAACTTCTCGAACAGATTGAGAAGTATTTTGCCACGATCAATCGGAAGATGGGTGAAAGCAATAAAGTGCAGGCGATGCTCCCTGAAACTGCAACTGCGTTACCCAATAACTGCGGTACGGCTCCGGGGGTACGCTGTGCAGTCGGTTCGGCTGTTGTTTTTGCCATGCCTGGGGTACCAAGTGAGATGAAGGTAATGTTTGCAGAGTCGGTCAAGCCGGAACTGCTGGCGGAAAGTGGTAACGTTGAATATTATCTGAAGCGAATTCATCTTTCAGGGATGGGCGAGTCATATGTCGGTGATTATCTTAAAGAGTTGCAGAAAGCGTATCCGGATCTTGAAATAGGTACTACTGTTGATCACTATATTGTAACTGTGCGGGTAAGCGGGGTTGACACGGCGAAAGCCGAGGAGGCTGCTGCTCTGGTGCGGGAAGCATTTAAAGACTTTGTCTTCGGCGAGGATGGTGTTACACTTGAGGAGGCTATCGTTGGGTATCTACAGTCAAAAGGTATGACTCTGGCGCTGGCTGAAAGCTGTACCGGCGGAATTATTGCTTCGAAAATCGTAGGAGTAAGCGGGGCTTCCAAGGTTCTGCTGGAAGGTATTGTAAGTTACAGCAATGAGTCCAAGATTCGAACACTCGGAGTCGACCCTGAAATAATAGCAGAATACGGCGCGGTTAGCGCCCGCTGTGCCAAGGCTATGGCAGAAGGGGCTCGGAGCAAGGCTGGAGCCGATTATGCACTCTCTGTCACCGGAATCGCCGGCCCGGACGGTGGAACAGAGCAGAAGCCTGTGGGGACGGTCTTCTTTGCCGTGGCGGCTCCGGATAAGACCTATGTCTTCAAACATGTATTTCCGCAGAGTGCCAGAAATATACTCCGTATTTTTGCCAGTCATTATACCATGAATATTATGCGACAGATTGTTTCAGGAATTGAGTGTTATAGAGAGGAGACTCCTCTTGAGTAAAGGCTCCGTATACGGGATTATCTCCGATATTCATGCCAATGAAGAGGCACTCAGAGCAGTGTTGGCTTTTGGACGTGCTAAAGGTGTGGATGAATTTGTGTGCCTGGGGGATGTGATCGGATATGGGGCGGCGGTAAACGAGTGTGTGGAGCTGGTAAGAGAGAATTGCAGTGTGGTGGTGCAGGGCAATCATGATGCGGAACTGATGCCACCCCGCAATAACCGTATGGTGCAGGAAGCGGTTATTGCGCTGGAGTATGCTGCGGAAAAACTGCATGAGGATAACCGGAACTGGGTGCTTGGTCTTACCCATCCTGCGGATGTGCCGGCAGGACATTTTCTGGCGGTGCATGGTTCGCTCGAACATAGGGATAATTATATCTTTACACATAAGGATGTGTCCACTAATTTTCAGTTGTTAAAGGAGCTTTTTCCTGAGGATAAAGTCATGTTCTTCGGGCATTCGCATCTGCCGATGGTCCTGGGCGAGAATAAGGCTGTTACTCAGGTTAAATCAGATACCAGTTTTACCCTCGGGGCCGATATGCGGTATCTGGTGAATCCCGGGAGTGTCGGACAGCCGCGTGACCGGGAGCCGAGAGCGAGTTTTGCGATATATTATCCAGAGGATAATCTGCTGAATATTCATCGGGTCGCATATGATGTACATAAGGAGCAGGAGCGGATTCGTGCCGCCGGACTTCCGGAGAGAAATGCGATCAGGATAGAGTACGGAGCTTGACGATAACGTATACAGATAGTGATATTTAACCATAAAATTGTAAGGAATAGCTATGAGTAAGATTACGACCGAGGATGTTGAGAAGATAGCACTGCTGTCGCGGCTGAAACTCAGTGAGCAAGAGGTGGAGATGTTCAGGGGACAGCTGGGGGATATAATCGATTACATTGAGATGCTCAGTGAGGTTGATATTGAGGGTGTTGAACCGTTTATCAATGCTGCAAGTGAGGGAAATGTCTTCAGAAATGATGACCGGCGGGTCGAGTCTGAGGATATTACTACCGAGCAGGCTCTGCAGAATGCACCTCAGAAAGATGATGGTTTCTTTAAGGTTCCTGCTACTATCGCTTCTAACTAGCCGAAGTCTCGGTGTATAGAGAAAAGGATTGAAAATTGAAGGTTTACGAGTTGAGTGCTGTTGCACTGAGAGAGAAGGTTGCAGCAGGTGAGATAAAGGTAAGAGAAGTAGTGGATCAGCTTCTTGCGCGTATAGATGAATTTGATGGTGAGATAGGGGCGTTTGTAAGTGTTGATCATGCTGCTGTAAGATCCCGAGCTGACAGTATAGATGCTCAGATTGCTGCCGGTAACAGCAGCGGCAGACTCCTTGGTGTCCCGGTTGCGGTCAAGGATAATATCTGTGTTGAGGATGTCACCACTACCTGTTCAAGCAGGATGCTGGAGACTTTTCGTCCGCCGTATTCGGCGCATGTGGTGAAAAAACTTCTGGCTGAAGGGGCGGTTATTATCGGTAAAACCAATCTCGACGAATTCGCAATGGGCAGTTCCACTGAAAACTCTGCCTTGCAGCAGACAAGAAATCCCTGGAATAAGGAGTATGTTCCCGGCGGCTCTTCCGGTGGTTCTGCTGCGGCAGTAGCTGCTGGTTTTGTTCCTCTGGCTCTTGGAAGTGACACCGGCGGATCAATACGGCAGCCGGCATCATACTGCGGTGTAGTCGGAATGAAGCCTACCTATGGTGCTGTCAGCAGGTATGGTCTGGTTGCCTTTGGCTCAAGTCTGGATCAGATAGGTCCTTTTGCTCGAACTGTTGAAGATGCGGCGTTGCTGCTTGATGTTATCTCCGGTGCCGATGATCATGATTCGACCTCTTGTGCCGATAAACTGCCACTGAGCCTTGAATATACTGCTGATATGAGTGGGCTCAGTATCGGGCTTCCAGCAGAGTATTTTAATACCGCTGGACTTGCTGCCGAAGTGAAGGATTTGGTAATTGCGGCGGTTGACAACCTGAAGGCGGCCGGGGCGGTTGTAAAAGAGGTTCATCTGCCGATGGTAAAGTATGCTGTCGGTACATATTATATAATTGCAACGGCTGAAGCGAGTTCCAATCTGGCGCGTTTTGATGGTGTACATTACGGTCACAGATGTGAAAAGCCCGAGGATATTATCGATCTCTTCTCACGGAGTCGTGAAGAGGGATTCGGTGATGAGGTTAAGCGCCGAATAATGCTTGGTAATTATGTGCTTTCAGCCGGTTATTACGATGCCTATTATAATCGAGCGTTAAAGGTAAGACGCAGAATCGCTGAGGATTTTGCACAGGCATTTGAGGAAGTTGATATTATTGCGGCTCCGGCGGCACCGACAACTGCGTTTAAGATTGGCGAGAAAGCAAGTGATCCTCTCGCTATGTATCTCTCTGATATTTATACAATCAGTGCTAACCTGGCGGGAATTCCCGGGCTTTGTGTTCCTTGTGGTAAGGATAGCCAGGGTTTGCCGGTAGGGTTGCAGCTGTTGAGCGGTAACTTCAAAGATGATCTTCTGTTCAAAGCTGCTTATGCTGTAAATAATGGTAATGTCGGGATTGCTTTTTAACAAAGGCTGAAGGTATCCGGGAATAGAGCTATGCCACACAGATATGCATTGATTAAATGGATCGGTTTTAAAAGAGTGGTAAAACGACTGGCACGTTCTCACAGCTCATCACATGATCTGGCTATGGGAGCGGCAATTGGTTTCTTTATAGGCATGCTGCCGATAATGGGAATCCAGATGGTAGTGGCGGCAGCGGTGGCGGCGGTTTTCCGTGTCAGTAAGCTGGCGGCGATTCTTCCGGTGTGGATTTCCAATCCGCTAACCTTTATTCCATTGTATGGGTTTAATTACTGGCTGGGTCATGTTCTGACCGGGCTGGGACCGAATCATGAACAGTACCGTACGGTGATTCATAAGGTTAAACTATTGATGGAAAATTCCGGTTTTTTTGAAGGAATTATTGAGAGTACCAAACTCTTCGGCAGTATGGGGCGTGAAGCAGTTTATAGCCTTTGTATCGGTTCGGTTATTGTCGGACTTGCTGCCGCGTTTGTAAGTTATCCGGTATGCGTGCGTCTGATACGTTTGCTGAGAAAGCGCCGTGAGGCTAAACGTAATGCCAGGCATGAGCGTGTTTCCAGAATAATCCGTAACAGCGAGCGTTTGAACCTTAATGACAAGTAGTTGTTATAGCGATGTTGTGTTTTGCGAGTATAGTCGTAAACAGTCTTGAGTTTTTTGGGTTAATATTTTATAATCTGTTGAAATATCCTGTCGGATGATACTGATGCAGCCTTGACCCATTCGGAGCAGTTTTATCTGCTGTTGTTTGCGGCCTAACAGGTTATATGGAATTATAATTAAAAGCCAGCTGCTCTGCATTGAGCAGCTGGCTTATAATTGGTACTTGAGATTAATTATTTATTACTGAGCGGGATGCTGTTAAAAACTGGAGTTTCCTTGGCAGCTATATCTCGTCCAAGTGGGTGAAACGCTACCTCCATACGTGAGGTCGCAGGTTCAAAGATTATGATTTGCTGGGTTGAAGGGCGATATATAAAACCGTCAGTGGCTTTTCCGGGACCGTAACTGGATAAAGTTTTGAGATTTTCAAAGCTGTGTTTTGCCCCATTGCTTTTCAGCAGTCTCTGCTGTGATGCCCAGCGCTTGACATTTCCGACATATAGTGCATTATCCCCTGTCTGCAGATTCTGCTGGGTCGCGTTGCTGCGGGAGGTATCAACACCAACGGTATTATCGAGACTTGTTTTCAGCATAAAGCAATTTACCGCGCCAATAGTATTCGCAATTTTCCAGGGAAGATAGAGGTCGGGATTGTCCGCGACTTTTCGAAGTTTACTAGGGGCGTAGGTCAGATTGTCTTCAAAGACTCCTAGTTCATTATTATCAGCCATAAAAACCAGAAAGCCGAAAGCATAATCTCTGGAAGTCTTTTCAAGTGCGGCTGCAAGTCCCTCTGGAGTTCTGCTATCTTCGGCATACTTTCGCAGGTCGGAAGGATATGAGCGTTTATTGGTGTCGGAATATTCATAACCGATATCAGAATCCAGAAGGGCAAAGAATAGATTTGAGGGCTTTGAGTCAGCAGAATTATCAGAATAATATTCACTGACTCCGGTGAGTGCGGTAACCAAGCCGATATAACTGACCATTGTCAGATAATGCTGGTCATTGAGCTTGTATCTTATAACAGCCTGGATTGATGCCAGCTGAAACTCTTTTCCGTCGTCCCAGTCGACATTTCTGGCCAGGATCAGATTCCCTGAAGCTGAAGCTGCAGGCATGACGCCGACAGCGCTGCAGTTTGTAGCTCTGAAAGTATCAGCTACCAAATTGAGTAATCTGAATTCATCGGGGGACAACATATTATCCCCCATTACATTCTTATTTGTGCTGCATATAGAATCAGTAATGCCGTCTATTTCATCTTTTACGGTTGCAGGCAGATTCTTCCAGATATTTCTCATGCGTCCGAGCATCTTGTTATAGTTGTCATTGTCACGCAGAAATTCCTTGAAATAGCTGTCAATAAGTGCTTCATAGTTGCTTATCCGGGCTTTGATCTGTTTGCCGTAAGCTTGTCCCATTAGTCTGCGGTCACCGCTAAATGCTGTCAGATCGATGTCAACTTTGTAATAGATATTGTTCTTCGTAATGTTTACTGCCGGTGCCGCGCCTGCGGCCTTGCAGGTATTAATACCGGTTAACGTTAGGGTAATAGCTGCTAGTGCGTAAACCAAAAATTTTAACATAATGTCCCCCTTTTTTAAAATAAAGTATGGCATATTACAGATTGTTACTGATTATCCTGCATGTTAGTAATGTTTTATCCAGTATAAATTATTTTCTTTTTTATACAATCAATATTAAGCAGAATAATCAGTTTTTTTGTGCATAACCTTAAAATAATTTGGTTTAAGCGTGGGATATTAGTTGCTGTACTCAGTTATTAGAAGTTGAATATATCTGAGTATAACACTAAATGGTGAAGGTGATTATATGGTAATTCAAATTTTAATTATAGCTGACTCACCTGCAGCTGATGAAGGGTGACTTTGAGGTAATGAAGTATTACTGCGGGTTATTAGATTTATGGTGTAAGTAAGTGGATGTATAAATGTAGGATAAAATAACGTAATATCTGGTAATTATGCTGAGATAAGATTAGATGCAGGAAAACTCCGTGTAAAGGTAATTTACCGGAGCAGTCCTGATTCTGGTTATTAATCATTTTTGGGGAAATGTTTAATAATCAGACAATTTGGAGATAACGAAAATCTCTGCTGACAGTGGAAGCGGTAATAATAATGGGGGATATTATAGCTTTTAGCTGTCTGAGGTTATATTTTCTATTTTTGCAGCTACCTCTGAATCATAGGGATTTGGGGATCACCGGTTCAGTTGCAGGCCGTTGTGTTGTTTTATCCTGAGCTCAGGCTGTTCTTCGTAGTTCGCAGCCGAAGGTTTCAAGCTGGTCGTAGAGCAGTTCCGCTTTCGCTTCCAGCTGTTCAAGGTTGATAGTATTGGAGAGAGATCTGGCATTACGGGCACAGGTTATAAGATGTGCCAGTTGATCAATTAGGCGTAACGCTCTGACTGAAAAGTCAGTATACTGCTCTTGTTTTTCTGGTTCTGCATATGATTCTAAACGCTTAAAACCGCTTTGGCAGAAATCTGATACTTGTCTGGCATGTGTGTAAAGTGCATCCCGTAAAAATGTGATGCGTGCTGTTTCATTTGAATTTGAGTCGTCCTTGAAATTAGCATCAATATCCATATTGTCATCTCTCCTGTCACCAATCTGGAACTGTAAGAACGTGGAGGGAACTTTTCAGTCCAGTAATCTATTCTTGTTGACTATAGTAAATCAAATTGTGTGCCAGTATGAGAGATGGATTTTGTTATTATTTTAAGTTGTTGTGTGTTCAACTGTTATATTTTATTTTATGTTTTTGGGAATGATTTATACTAATTTTATGATTATAAAGCGTGTATTATATCTTTGCTGGTGGAGTTATTTTCCGGCGGGTTTTTCTGGTTGCTGAAGTTAGTGCAGTAAGTGAAGTATTCACTTACTGCTGTTAATCTTAAATATGTGATATTGGTGTGTTACCGGATAATAACATATTAAAAAATATTGGTTTTTTCTATTTTGCATTCAGCCGTTGCAGATCACTCAGGAATTTCGGGTAAGATACGGCGGCGCAAGCTTGTTTGGTGATTTTACTGGAGGCTCCGGTGATAAGGTGAGCCAGACGCAGAGTCATTGCCATGCGGTGATCACCGCGGGAATCAACCTCCTTATCAGGAAGTTTCAGTTTATCGCAGCCGTTAATAATAAGCGTATCAGTATCATTCGCGGTGTCTATTATAATATTTGCACCATAGGCTCCAAGCTCTTCCTGAATTGCTGCCAGCCTGTCGGTTTCCTTAATACGCAGTTCGGACAGACCTGAAAACGCGGATTTTCCTGAAGCGAGAGTGGCGGCAAGAGCCAGTATAGGGATTTCATCCACTAATAGTGGAACTTCAGGTGCGGTGATATCGGCGGCGCGGAGCCGGCCGGCATACTTAATCCGGACGTCACCCCATGGTTCCGGCATATTGTCTTGTTCGGTAACTGTTATATTCGCGCCCATGCGGCCGAGTATTTCAAGGAAATGGGTACGTGTGGGGTTGAGCAGAATACCTTTGGCTGTGACGTCACTGCCGGGGATCAATGCGGCTGCGGTTAGAAAGAAAGCTGCTGATGAAGGGTCACCCGGAACATAGAATTTCTTCGGCAGCTCAAGGCTGCTGGGTAGAATACTGATGATCTGGTCGGTACAGGAAATATCTGCTCCGAATGATTTGAGCATCAGTTCTGTATGATTGCGTGATGGAACAGGCTCGAATATCCGGGTTATGCCTTCAGCGTTGAGCCCGGCAAGCAGCAGGGCGCTTTTCAGCTGGGCACTGGCTACCGGAAGTGTGTAATCAATACCTTTGAGGCAGGAGGCGGAGATTGTCACCGGTGGTTTGTCAGAAGTGGTGGTTATTTCTGCTCCCATACTGCGCAGCGGACTTGCTATACGCTCCATAGGACGCCGGTTTAGATATTCATCCCCACTTAGAATAAAATTACCTGTCTTCAGTCCGGCTAAAATACCCATCAGGAATCTGATGGTAGTTCCGGAATTTCCACAGTCAATTGTGGTTACTCCCTGAGATGTTATCTTTCCTTCCAGCCCGGTTAGTGTAATTTCGCCTGGATCCTCAGATCTGGCAGCATTACCGCCCAGTTTTTCAAAAGAGGCAAGACTTGAAAGACAGTCTTCACCGGTGGAAAAATTGCTTACCTCACAGTTGCCATGCGCCAATATTGCAATAAGGGCTATTCTGTGGCTGATTGATTTATCACCCATAGGGCTGAAACTACCATTTAGCGGCACGCTGTTATTCCTTTATGTATTACGGTATCTGATGATTCCCAAGGCACAAGTTTAATGGGGCATGCCCGGTCTGCTGTCTGTAATAAACCTAACAACTGTTTGTGAAGAAAACATTTATGTCTTACAGGCGCAGTTGAGAAAAAAAACTACAATTTACAGGTAATCTTCGCCTCGCAGGGCACAGAAGTCACCACACATGGAGCAAACATCGTCATCATTCGGCATTACCTCGGCACGAGAACTGCGGGCTTTTTTCGGGTCAATTGAAAGCTCGTACATCTTTTCCCAGTCCTGTGCTTTTCTGGCTCTGCTCATCTCATTGTCCCAGTCCATGGCGCCAGGGATGCCGTTGGCGATATCTGCAGCGTGTGCCGCTATTCGTGAGGCGATTACGCCCTCGTGAACATCCTGCGGGCTAGGAAGACGGAGGTGTTCGGCCGGAGTAACATAGCAGAGGAAGTTTGCACCGCAAGTGGCAGCCAGAGTTCCGCCAATCGCACAGCCGATATGATCATAACCTGGGGCAACATCGGTTACCAAGGGGCCTAGGACATAGAATGGAGCTCCGCCGCAGGCTTTTTTCTCCAGCTGCATCTGGCTCTGAATCTGGTGGTATGGAACATGTCCAGGACCTTCGATTATAACCTGTACGCCGGCGCTGCGGGCGCGTTCAGCCAGCTCTCCAAGTGTGTAAAGCTCTTCAATCTGAGCTCTGTCGCCGGCATCGGCCAAAGCGCCGGGACGGAGGGCGTCGCCGAGTGAAAGGGTGCAGTCTTTCTCTTTACAGATGTCAATGACCTCATCAAAGTGGGCATAGAGTGGATTTTCGGCATTGTTCGCAACCATCCATCTGGCTATCAGTGAGCCGCCACGGCTGACAACGCCGCAGATTCTAGGTTTCTTCTTCAGAAAATCAACGGCATGTCTGGTGATCCCGCAGTGAACAGTTATAAAGTCTACACCGTCATTCACGTGAAGCCTGACCGCCTCAAGCATATCGGCGGCGGTCATATCACGGAAAACCTCATTGCGGCTTATTGCCATATGACCTGCTTCATACATTGGAACGGAACCGAGTGATATAGGGCAATTATCACGAACCTGTTTTCTGATTTCCCGCAGATTTCCACCGGTTGACAGATCCATGACTGCATCGGCTTTGGCATCGATAGCGGCTTGCATCTTGGCCATCTCTTCTTCGATTTCGATTCTGTCCGGTGAAGTTCCAAAATTGGCATTAACCTTGATTTTGAGCCCATCTCCAACGGCACATGGATTGATCAGATCATGACCGTCAGCCCAGGGAATAACCACTGTGCCGTTCGCAATACCATTTCTGATGAATTCGATATCAATATTTTCCGCTTTAGCGGCAGCTTCCATACGCTTATCTGTTTTACCTGCTTTTGCCAGTTCAATCAGTGTCATAATTTACCTTTTGTTTCCTATATTAAAAATTGTAGAAATTAAAATTTCCAGTCACAAAATGCCATATGGTTCTTTTGGCAGTGATTATCCCATATCGCCGGATAACTGAGCATAATATTATCATTTATATCCAGACCCAGGCGTTCGAGAAGTGCTTCAATTTCTCCGTCAGAACGTCCTTCAATTTCTATGAAAGTGCCCAGTATCGGGGTTGTGTCCAGAACAACCGTCATATCTGCGATTAAAAAAGTGTGCCGTTTTTTTTCGTAGTACCAGTTAATGCTGTAACCCAGGCTTTCAAGAATAAACCGCAGATTCGCCGCGTCTTCAACCTTCGTTTCTGTTTCATGCTTGCTCTTGAATTTTCCGGTTTGAGCCGGTGTCTTATGGGTCAGCAGGCCGCATGTCTCATCATCATGGGTTCGCAGTCTGAGTAAAGCTCTCTGCTCCTGTAGTTCTCCGTTCCGGTCGAAGACCCAGTTTTTCTCATAAACCTCACCTCTGTCAGCGGCATCAAGTTCCCTCAGCCTGGTTATTACCGTAGCCGGCGATTCAAGATGAAGTTTACATTCGATTTCCAGGTTCATGATCCGCTCCGGTATTATTTTATTAATTTTGAAATCGCCTTGAATTCATCTCCCCGGGCTTCAACCAGCAGTTCGAAGAGGGCACTTTCAAGATTACTTATTATTATGCCGGCACGAGCCAGACGCGTCAGGGTATATTCTGTATTCAGAGGATTTCTGCTGCTGATGCCGTCTGCGAGAACATGCACCTGAGAACCGGTGGCGGAGAGATCTAGTGCGGTCTGTGTCACACAGATATGTGACTCTATACCGCAGATAACAATCTGTGAAGCCATACTGGCTTTTATCGCTTTATTCAGTGCTTCTGTCTGCAGGCAGGAGAAGGTAGATTTTTCAATTATCTGGGTTTTTTCCGGTATATTTCCGGTTATCTCCGGTACGGTAGGTCCCAGCCCTTTGGGATACTGCTCACTGATAATAAGCGGGATATTTAAAAATCCGGCAGCCTGAGCCAGAATGCCCGCTGTGTGCTGGACTTTGTCGCTGTCAGCAACTGCAGGTAAGAGCCGCTCCTGAATATCTATTATGAGAAAAAGGGTGTCTTTTTTTCTTAAAATTGCTTCATGCTGCATTTTTATCTCTGCCTCATTGGGTCATAGTAATATTAGAATAATAAAATTATAACTGCTACAGTCAGATTCAATCTCTGTCAGCAATAACCTGCTGTAAATGCTGGATCTTGCGATAACTTCAATCACCAATAAAGTATATGCAACCAGTGCTAAAGCGCAACAACTTCCATAAAATTATGGCTTAAAAAAAATCAATTTTTATCGAATAATTTCTGGATTCGTATCTCAACTTTTACCGATAAAGAATTATATGGTTGCTCTAAGAGTGGTTTGTTTGTTGCCGAATAGGAGAAAGTTATGGCTAATCTTAGAAAATTTGGAGGCTTTGCTGCTTTATTGGTTATGGCGGGTGTACTTACCTCGGTAAGTTTCTGGGAGCATGAACATGCAGGCAAATCCATGGATAATCTTAAAATATGGTCTACCAGGGAGAGTGCTATCGATACAGTTGGGGACGGTAATAGCGGTATATATGCAATGCAGGGTTTTGAGAGTGATTCTGCGATTGACTATAACAGTATTATTCCGATTGAGCCCCGAGTCAATAAGACGATTACCGATAATTTTGACAGCAGTGTGGAGCAGCTTGATCTGGCGATGCAGGAGAGTGCGGAGATTATGAAGTCACTAAATACAAATTCTGCCGCTTATCTTGATAATGGTCAGGTATTGCAGCAGGATCAGGCTCAGATGAACATTGACGAGTTTGAGATGCAGAGTCTTGAGGATGAGACTGCTGAGAATATCAGCAGCATTAATAACCAGGTGATTGCCAATGTTGATATCTCATATCCGGCCGGCAGAGTCAGCAGTAACAGCGTTCCAGGTGAGATTAGTTCCGCGACTATGAAGGTTGTAGAGGTACTCCTCAAGTATGGCATGGATGACCGGGCGGTCAGTGTGATAGAGCGGGATCTTAATTTAGGGTATTAGATTTTAAATATTAATAAAAAAAATTTACTTATTATAGCTTAGAGCAGCTCTGTTGAGTCTGCTCTAATTTTATATATTTCATGGATTACCGCGATTGTCTGATAGTGATTGTTTATGTGACGCAGGTAACAGGGATTGATTCACGATAATTATAGAACTTTTATGTTGGCGTAAAATATTAGAATAATGTAAAATGCTTATAATAATTTTATTAAGGAAGCGTTGAAAATGTCAGTGGATTACAAAAAAGAGAGCTTTGCGGTTTTAACTGCATGAGAGGGTTATTCTTTTATGGGTTGAAAATCTTCTGATTTTGATACTTGATTCTGGCGTTTTGACGTTTAATTGCGGCGTGGGTCTTATGGATGATTCGGGAATAAAAGGAAAGCAGACGCCGGTAGAGGGTGAGAGATTGCCTATCTACCGCAGGAGTAATTCTGTCCGTTCACGCCTTGACAGCAGGGGACGGATAAAATATGGTGATTACTGTATTCTCAATACCATTAATCAAGGGCGTGAAGAAGAGCGTAAACATAAGGGTATGGGGCTTAGCCTTAAGTTTGTGCTGCCGGTAATACTGGTATTTGTACTTGTTGTCGGGATGTTTACATATTTTATTGCCAGAACCTCTGTCGCTGCAATTGTGAATGAGATATTGAAGAGTGGTCTGGCTGAATCGACGGTGCTGTCTGATGTTGGTTCAATGATTATTGAAAAATCTGATAGGACCTTTTATTTAAAAGGTCCGAAGGGAAATTATGAACCGTGGCCGGTGGATCTGGGCCTTATTTCTAAAGATGATTTTTTGCAAAATATTGCGGAATATCCTGAGTCCGAGCTCCCGCCGACAGTATCTTCCGGATTCCGAAGAAACCGTGAAACATTGTATGCAGCAAGAACTGGAGGTTTGTTAAAAGATATTATAACTTATCGTTCGCTGGATGGCACTGTGCAGGAATCACAGACCGTAGCCGCGTATATTTTGGCCAGTAAGGATAAGGTTATTAAACGCTATACCAGGGATATTGATACCGGATTTACCGTGGAACGTCCGAAGATGCTGCTGTTAGCCCGTTCGGAATCAGATTTGGAGATTGATGATGGTAATGAGGGAGTACTGCCTATTCAACCCAGTGACTGGGTCAGTGGGTATGCGGATATTTCGGAATGTACCATCGGTGGCAGAAAGGTGGTTTTCGGGACAGAAGAAACTCCGTGCGTGGTATATGGAGCGGTAGTGCGGTTTGATGGTTCGGCGACAGTCTCTAATCTTGAAAAAGGTAAGCAAATACTGGCACTGGTCTTTAATACGCCAATATTTGATAGTAATAATGCCGAGGTAGGGCGGGCAATTATTGCGGTAAGAGCTTCGCAGATTGTAGATAGATATAATAAAATTTATACGGTTTTTGCTCTTGAAGCACTGGTGGTGATAGCGCTCTCGATTATAATAAGCTTTATTGTCAGTCTGCGGGTTACCAGACCGATAAAACTTCTGCTTGCTGATATGCGTATTGTTGCTTCAGGTGATCTGACGCATGAGACGCGCAGCTATGCCCATGATGAGATCGGGATGATTGCAAATGAGTTTAATCGGTTGACCCGGGTATTGAAAATGGCTTCGGAGAATGAAAAGAAAGCGCTGAAACTTGAGAGTGAGCTGAATATGGCTGGTGAGATTCAGTTCAAGCTTCTGCCGACTAAATTGCTTGATATTACCGGTATTGATATATTTGCGGCATATCAGCCGGCGAAAGAGGTTGGGGGTGATTATTACGATCTGTTTCAGATTGATGATACTCACTTTGGGATGGTTGTTGCCGATGTATCAGGCAAGGGTGTTCCGGCGAGTATGGTCATGGCTACAACCAGAACCATTCTGCGTTTCGTTGCCAGAAATAATATTTCAACCGTGGATACATTGGTCGAAACGAATTCGATGGTGGCGGCAGATATCAAGCGCGGTATGTTTGTTACCGCTTTTTATATGGTATTTGATAGTGAAAAGCAGAGTATTGAGTGCGTCTCGGCTGGGCATAATCCAATGGTGCTGCATAGGCAGAGTGGTGAAATCGAATTGATAAATCCTAAAGGGATAGCTATCGGGTTTGATAAGGGACCAATTTTCAACCGTTCCCTGGAGCAGAGTAAAATCAGGCTGCAAAGCGGAGACAGGGTTGTTCTTTATACCGACGGTATTGTTGAAGCCATGAATGAGCAGCGTCAGGCATATACCGATGAGCGGTTTTATGATTTTATTCGGGATAATAGCGACCTGGGCAGTCATGAATTTGTGCATAAGCTGCTGGAAGATGTAGAGGAACATCAGGGACGTATGGTGCAGCATGATGATATTACTATACTGACCTTTAATGTATTATAGAAGGGAACAATTACACTATGGGTACTATACGTTATGAAAAAGAGATGACCTGCAAGTGTGACACTAAAAATCTCGCTGAGATCAGAAAGATGATCCGGAATGCTGCAACCGAATTTTTCGGTGACAGTATGGTTGTCGGAAAGGTTACACTGGCGGTTGATGAGGCGGTTGCAAATGTCATGGAACATGCTTATACCGGGATGGCAGAAGTTGGCTATGTACATGTTCTGGTGCGGGTCGAGGATCTTGATTTTATCGTCAAGGTGATTGATGAGGGTAAAAAATTCGATACAACATCGATGGCGTCAATTGATATTCGTGAAGCGGTAAAGAATGGTCAGAAAAACGGTTATGGTATATATCTGATTCGTCAGGTTATGGATGAGATTCATTATAATTATGTAAAAGATATTAAGAATGAATTGTGCATGATTAAGAAAATAGAGAACGCTACGGCAGATGAAGCTGAGGAGGTAGATTGATGGCGGAGCTAGAACTGGATATTGTAAGCAAAGATAATGGAATCGCCGTAATCCGGCTTGAAGGGTTTCTGGATGCGCATACATTTGAAAAGCTTGACAATGTCCTGCAGGATCTTCTTGAGGAAAAGGTAGTCAATATAGCGGTGAATTTGAGTGATGTCGAGTATATATCATCGGCCGGAGCCGGTGTCTTTATTGGTGCGATGGCTCAGGCTCAGGAAGTTGACGGTAACATTATACTTGTCAATCCGACTGCGAATGTGCATGAAGTGTTCGATCTGCTCGGGGTTTCACAAATTTTTACTATTCTGGACACTGATGAAGCAGCTGTAAAGGCTCTTACCAGATAGAATGCTATTCTTTTCAGAAAAATTGCGCTTCCTGTTTTTCAGGGGGCGTTTTTTTTATCCTGAGGTTGCTGGGAAAAGTTAGGTTTTTTTCAGAGTAAAAAAATGACAGACTACTCCTGGGGGAGAGTAGTCTGACTCGGGAGGGGACGTTTTACCCGGTGCATTGCACACCAGCCAAAACGTCGGGTACTACATACAAGATTATTTACAACATGCCAGCTGTATTTCAGGCGGTTACATCCAGTGGCGACACCTCCTGCTGTTCCGCTTCATTACTTACATCCTGAGCATTGGTGTACTGTGGAATCTGATAACCCCGGTTGAAATATTTATTATAGAGGTCTTCCAGAGCATCTCCGGTCTCTTCAGCACTGTAATAGGTGGTTGTTGAAGAATAGTTCATTTCAAAAATGCTGCTGTATGCTGAAAAATCGAATACGGGGTCTTCAACTTCATCACCTTCTTCACCGTCTTTTGAACCGGTAGTTACAAAATTATCCAGTCCATCGAAAACCAGTGAATGTGTTTCATCGACTTCATCAGCAGTTTCATCAGGCAGATCACCGAGGATGCCCAGTGCCTGATCAAAGCCTTTCTGTATAGCGGCTCCGATGACATCGGCAAAGCTCTGCCGTGATTCTTCGGTGTTTCCGCCTTCTTTATACTGTTCGCTGTTACCGAAAAATCCGAGTGCAAAATCTAAAATTCTATCTGCAGTCTTCTCAGGTGAGAAGTATTCCTGTAACTGTGAGAATGGATCGGAGGCAGTTGTGCCATCTGTACTGTCACTGGCTCCGGTTATTCCTGAAAGGAAATCAAACGGATTAAAGCTACTGCTGTCGCTGCTGTTAATGCTGCCAATTCCCATGAATGAGAATGAACCCTTGAGACTGAAGCTGGTCTCCTGCATGGTCATACCATTTTCATCGGCAACGGCAATCATAGAGCTGTAGCTGATCTCAAAACTGGCAGTGTAGGACATATAAGCGCTGCTGGCACCGGATTCAGAGAGATTGCCAAGTCCAACACCTTCAAGCAGAAGCTGATTCAACTTTTCTTTAAATTCATCGAAAATGCTGGCAAGACTGGTGGCATTATCTGCCTCCTCTTCTTCGGTTTCAGTAGTTATAACTCCTGATTCTTCTGCTTCTTCATCCTCTGCGGCTGCCTCTGTCTCGGCTGCGGCCGCGGCATCAAGTGCCTCCTGCGAAATAGAAGCGCTGTCACTACTATCGGCAGTGTCACTCTGTTCACTCTTTACAAGTTCTGCCTTGCGAGCTAGAAAATCAGCAAGCTTCTGTAACTGCTTATCTTCGCTGAAATCATAATCTTCAGCATCACCGGCGCGTTTTTCCGCTTTTTTCCAGACACTCTCAGGCAGGGACTCAATGTCTTCATCGGTCATTCCCTTATCTTTCAGGACGGTTGCGAATGCTTCACGTGCTGATACCTGCTGAGAATCTTCCTCCTCAGTAGCGGTGGTGGCGGTACTGGATGAATCTTCGGCAGTAGAAGAACTGGAGCCGGATGTTTTCCAGTAGCTGTTCATAAAATTGACATTTGAAAAAATGCTGCTCTGGTTAATTCCGCTGAACATAGTATTCCCTCCCATGGAAACTAGAATTCAATAATTAGTAAATACAACAACAATATTGCTTCTTTTGAACTTTTTTAAAGTAACCCCAATTACTGTAGAAAAGTTTATTTTACTGCTAATCAGAATTATGGTCCTAGACCTCATCCTGCCCCATGCCAGTATTTACGGCAATTAATTATCAGACATTAGAAAAATAATAATTTTTTAAGAAAAAAGATTTTTTGCAAGTAATGGCAGGGTTTGGGCGTTATGGTTATACTGTCTGAAAAATTATATATAATAGTTTATTGTACTAGCGATTAATATTAACCTTATATGATATATAATTGGAAACTTTGACTGTGAGCTGGCTGTATTATTAATAAACTGCTGGTAGAGGCTTTATTAATAATTGCTGAAATTTAAAGGATATTAGGTAAAATTTATACCTTTTTGCTGCTGCACTGGATTTTAAATGCAGTGTGTTTATAATGAGTGGGTCGTTGCAGGTATAATCTTAGATGTATTCTGATATAGTTAATTATAACTAAGACCTTCAAGGCTGGGTTCTGGTGGTCATCTTCAGGTTTTTTTTAAGTTGTTTTCACAAATTTTGATATAAATAAAAGCATATGCAGGATATAAAAGATCTAAAACAGGAATTAAAGTCATGTTTCGGAGCGGATGCTGCGAGACTGCTGCATCAGTTTTCGCGTAAACGGCGATATACGAGCAGTATTGATTTATCAGGGAAAATCGAGAAATCCCGGGAACTTACTGCCTGGCGTAGAGATAATGTTCCGGAAATAGTATATCCTGAAGATCTTCCTATTGTTGAGGCCAGAGACAAGATAAAATCCGCGATTGCCAGTAATCAGGTGGTTATTATCGCCGGCGAAACTGGTTCCGGTAAAACTACACAGTTACCCAAAATATGTCTTGAGCTTGGACGGGGAATTGGTGGCTATATCGGTTGTACTCAGCCTAGACGGGTTGCAGCGGTCAGTATCAGCAGCCGGGTTGCTGAGGAACTTGGAAGCAGGCAGGGCGAGGCGGTGGGATATCAGGTGCGCTTCGATGAAAAGGTCAGCCATAAATCGTATGTGAAATTCATGACTGATGGTATTTTACTGGCAGAGACCAGAATGGATCCTGAACTGCTGGCATATGATACACTGATTATTGATGAAGCGCATGAACGTTCGCTGAATATAGATTTTATACTCGGTTATCTCAAGCGGCTGTTGCCGCGTCGTCCTGATTTAAAGGTGATTGTGAGTTCTGCAACTCTGGAGGTGGAGCGTTTCGTCGAGTATTTTTCGGGAGCGCAAGCAATTATCGTTGAAGGCAGAACCTATCCTGTTGATGTAATCTATCAGCCGATAGAAAATGAGAATGTGCTGTTGTCGGTGCAGGTGGGCAGAGCCTATGAATCATTGATTTCTGAATTCGGAAATGGTGATGCTCTGGTCTTTATGAGTGGTGAACAGGAGATTAGAGAGACAGTGAATCATCTTGAGCGCCGCCGGCTGGCAGGGGTGGAAGTGCTGCCGTTGTATGGCCGCCTGACCCCGGCTGAGCAGCAGCGGGTATTTGCTCCCGGTTCACAGCGACGTATTGTAGTTGCGACCAATGTGGCCGAGACCTCGGTTACAGTGCCGAGGATACGTTATGTTATTGATGCCGGGCAGGCACGAATCAAACGTTTTAACAGTAGAACCGGGGTGGAATCACTCCAGGTGGAGTCAATTTCCAAAGCTTCGGCTGCACAGCGCTGCGGACGCTGCGGGCGAATAGGCCCCGGTATCTGCGTGCGTTTATACAGTGAGGATGATTTTGAATCCCGGGAGGAGTATACGGATCCGGAGATCAAGCGTTCATCACTGGCCGGGGTTATTCTGCAGATGAATCTGCTCCGGCTAGGTAAGGTTGAGGATTTTCCTTTTATTCAGCCGCCTCCGGGTAATCTGGTGCGTGCCGGATATAGTGAGCTGGAAGAGATAGGAGCGATCTCCGAGGCTGGCGAGATCACTGCCGAGGGTAAGAGAATCGCCCGTCTGCCGATTGAACCGCGGTTTGGCAAGATGCTGCTGACGGCGCTGGAGTACGGCTGTCTCGATAAAATGCTGACTATTGTTTCAGGACTCTCGGTACAGGATCCGCGGCTGCGCCCCGCTGAGAAGCAGGAGGAGGCGGATAGGGCGCACAGCAGGTATCGCGATCGTTTTTCAGACTTTCTTTCCTGGCTGCATCTCTGGCGGGTACTCCAGGATGAACGGGAAAAAGCCGGCAGTAATAATAAGTTCAACCGTTTCTGCCGTGATAATTTTTTGAGTTATCTCCGTCTTCGGGAATGGTTCAATACCAGAGCTCAGCTCGAACAGGAGGTGAGTAAGTACGGGCATGCCGGAAATGAGCCGCGCTATATTGAAAAGAAAAAGCTGGGTGTGAATGATATCCCGGAAGAAAATCTGCACCGGGCTCTGCTGGCAGGTCTTCTCAGCCATTGCGGGAAGTACCATGATGAGGACAAGGAGTATCGCGGTGCCAAAGAGACACGGTATCTGATCTGGCCTGGTTCGGGTTTGTCCGGTGAAAAACCCGAATGGATTGTGGCTGCAGAGATAGTCGAGACCAGTAAGAAATTTGCCCGGACTGTTGCAAAAATTAAACCGGAGTGGCTGGAGGATGCGGCACTGCATCTGTTGAAAAGAAGTTATTCCGAACCATTTTTTGATGAGAAGAGCGGTTGTGTCCGTGCCTATATGAATGCGACGCTCTATGGTCTGCCGGTAGTTGAAAAACGGCGGGTGCACTACGGAAGTATTGATCCGGAGAAATCCCGGGAAATATTTATCCGTGATGGTCTTGTCGGGATGAAGCTGCGCAGCCGGGTCCAGTTTTATAGGGCAAATGTAAAGCTGGTCGAGAGTGTACTGGCGGAACAGGACCGCATTCGCAGTAAGGAACTGCTGGTTGATGAGCAGGCACTGTACAAGTTTTATGATCGGCATTTGCCGAAAAATATCTATACCGAGAAGAATCTGCAGAAGTATTCCCAGCGCGAGCAGCAGCGTGGAAATCGTACGCTATTTATGTGTGAACGGGATATACTGCTTGAAAGCAGATCCGGGTTGAGTAAGGAGTTGTTTCCGGATAATTTCAAGGTTGGGGATTTTGAATTTGCGCTTAGCTATAAATTTGATCCATCTGCAAGTGATGACGGCGTGAGCTGCTGTATTCCTTTAGGAGTATTACCAAACCTGAATTCAGAGGAGTTTGAGTGGCTGGTGCCCGGGCTCTGGGGTGAGAAGCTTGCCGGTATGCTGCGCAGTCTTCCACGCAGTCTGCGGCGTGAATTTAATCCTATCCCTGATAGTGTTGAGTGCCTGCGCGGCAAGCTTGAGCGACACGAGGGGAGTTTTGCCGCGGCCTTGTGTGATCTGATCCGTGAGGAGTATGGGGTAAAGTTGCTTCCGACTGATTTCAGACCGGAGGAGTTGACGGCATTTCTGAAGATGAATTTTATAATTGTGGATTCAAGTTCAAAGATTGTAGCCAGCGGCAGGAATCTTCAGCTTATTCAGCAGGAGTGTGCGGGCAGAAGCCGGAGTAATTTTGAGGCGGCGGCGAAGGACAGATATGAAAAAAAATCGGTCTGCTCCTGGGATTTTGAGCTTTTCAATCCGCTGCAGCTGGCAGGAGGTGCGGTCGGTTATCTGGGGCTCAGGGATAATGTCAAGACGGTATCACTCGAAGTCTTCCCGGTAGTGGAGCCGGCGCTGCGGGCTTCGCGCCGGGGTATAGCCAGACTCGCGATAAATATTCTGAATGTGCAGTGCCGGCGCATTATCAAAAGTCTGCCGGTGACCGAGCGCGGGTATATATATTATGCGGCGATAGGCGGTGGCAAGGAGCGATTGCAGCAGGATATACTGCTGGCGGCTGTACTGCATCTGCTCGGAGAACAGCAGAAGCTGCCGGCTAACAGCCTGGAATTTGAGTCTTTCTGTGAGGAACTGCGCAGCCGGCTTTATGAGGTTTCGTATAATCTTGGCAGCGCGGTGCAGGAGGCGCTGCTGGCGGTCGTTGATTTTATGCGTGAAATTGAGAATCTCAAGCCCGGCGGTATGAAACAGGAGGCGCTGGAGGAGATCTACGCTCAGGTGTCGCGCATGGTGTATAATGGGTTTGTCCGCGATGCGGGAGTGGAATATACTCCGTCTATAACTAGGTATATAGCCGGCTTGCAGCTCAGGGTCAAGAAGCTTGAAGGAGCGGTGCAAAAAGACCGTAAGCGGGCTGAAGAGATTAATCCGTTCTGGCAGCGCTGTCTGGAAGCATTTACCAGAATTCAGCGGGCTGGCGGGTATTCCGAAGCACTGATTGAGTACCGCTGGATGCTTGAGGAGTATGCGGTGTCACTCTTTGCGCAGGAGGTAGGGACGGGCTGTAAGGTATCGGTAAAACGGCTCAATGAGATCTGGAATCAGGTACAGCGGGATCTGGAACAGCTGTCGGGCTGAGTAGCAGCGTTCACTGATAAATGATTATCGATTTACTCTTGTCATGAAAGTGCAAAGGATTACAATATATACTGGATCTTTTGTAATATTTTTAGAAAGGCGCTGAAATGCCTAATAATTTTGCCAGATATCTGGTTGATCTTGATTTGGGAAGTGTGCCGGAATTATGGGCTCCGGTGCTGGTGATAGGCAGTGGTATTGCGGGAATGTCGGCGGCGCTGGCGGCGGCTGAGACCCGCAGGGTGGTGCTGATTGCCAAAGAGGACTTCAATGAGACAGCGACAAACTATGCGCAGGGTGGTATTGCGGCAGTGCTTTCGGCCGATGACAGCTTTGAGAGTCACGTACAGGATACGCTGATAGCGGGACAGGGTCTGTGTGAACAGGAGGCGGTGGAGCTGCTGGTTAGAGATGGTGCCGCCCGCTGTAGAGAACTTATAGAGCAGGGAATGAATTTTGATAAGGAAGGCGGCAAGATTCATTTTACGATGGAGGGCGCACACAGTGCGCGCCGGATCATGCACTGTGACGGGGATGCTACCGGCCGGGGAATTCAGGCGTTCCTCTCCCGCAGGGTTCGGGAGAATAAAAATATTCAGGTTTATGAGAACCATTTTGTGGTGGATCTGCTCCATGAGAATGGGGTTTGCCACGGCGCTTTGATTCAGGACAGCAGCTATGGCCGGATGCTCAGTATCAAGTCACATGCGACGATTCTGGCTTCGGGCGGTGGCGGACAGGTATTTCGGGAGACGACAAATCCGGCATGCGCTACCGGTGATGGTGTTGCTCTGGCTTTTCGTGCCGGTGCGGTTATCAGGGATATGGAGTTTGTGCAGTTTCATCCGACTACGCTGTATCTCGCTGGCGCTCCGCGTTTTCTGATAAGTGAATCGGTTCGTGGTGAAGGTGCATATCTGGTTGATCAGCAGGGTGAGCGCTTTATGCATAAATATGACCCCAGAGCTGAACTCGCACCGCGGGATGTTGTCAGTCAGTCCATATTCAAGGAGCTGCATAGCCGTGACCGCGAGGTGGAAGTATATCTTGATCTGCGCCATCTAGGTGCGGAAAAGATTAATAACCGTTTTCCTAATATCGGTCGTATCTGTTCAATGTACGGGATAGACATTATTAATGAGCCGATACCGGTACGTCCGGCGGTACATTATTTTATGGGCGGCGTAAAGACCAATCTTGAGGCGGAGACCTCGGTTGAGCGTCTCTTGGCCGCGGGCGAGGTGGCCTCTACCGGAGTTCAGGGAGCCAACAGACTGGCATCGAATTCGCTGCTTGAGGGTCTTGTCTTCGGGCATATAGCCGGAAAGAAGGCGGTAACCTATCCTGAACTGCAGTATTCGCCATTAAAAATTGAACGAGGCATTGAGACCTCACGTCTTGCTCCCCTTAATCTGTCGGATATGCTGCAGTCTCTGAAGGCTCTTACCTGGAGACAGCTGGGAGTATTCAGGGATGAGAAAAAACTGAGTGACGCCCGCAAGACCATCAGTTTCTGGGGACGATATGTCTTTAGTGAACAGTTTCAGGCCCGGGGCGGTTTTGAGGTGCAGAATATGCTTACGGTGGCTCGGCTTATGGCTGAATCGGCGCTTATGCGTAAGGAGAGCCGTGGAGCGCATCAGCGAATTGATTATCCGCAGGAGGATAGTACCGGAGTTCATACCGAAATCACAATAGATATGCTGGAGAAGAAAGTTGCAGCAGGAATCTGAAACTTGTAATATAGCCTGTCAGCTTGAAGCGATGGCGCAGCAGTATCCTTCCAAGCGGGCGGTCGTCTTTCCTTTTTCCCGGGATAAGCGGGGGAATGTTGCATATACACATCTGACCTTTACCGAGCTTTCAACTCTCAGCTCGGAGTATGCTGCCGGTTTTCATGAATACGGTATCCGGCGCGGTATCAAAACTCTGGTTATGCTCCGTCCAAGTCTGGACTTTTTTGCAGTAGTATTTGCGTTATTTAAAGTTGGCGCGGTACCGGTGCTGATCGATCCGGGTATGGGTATTGACCGTCTGTTGCACTGTATCTCATCAGTGCGCCCGGAAGCAATGATCGGTATTGAGCTGGCGCACCTGATGCGGGTTGTAAAACGAAAGTATTTCAAGTCGGTAAAGTTTCCGGTCACTGAGGGGCGCTGCTGGCTGTGGGGCGGGAAGACGCTGTCCGAGTTGCGTCATACCGGGAGTAATTTCGAGGTGGCTGATACCGCTGCCGCTGAGCTGGCGGCTATTCTTTTCACTACCGGCAGCACCGGACCGGCAAAAGGGGTCGAGTATGAACATGGCATGTTTGTTGAGCAGTGCCGGATCATACGTGATACCTATAAGATAGGGGCTGAGGATATTGATCTGCCGACTTTTCCACTCTTTGCGCTCTTCTCTGTGGGGCTGGGTATGACTGCGATTGTCCCTGATATGGATCCGACTGCACCGGCGAAGGTCGATCCTGCCAGGATCGTTGAAGCTATTAATAAACAGGGCTGCACCTTTTCTTTCGGATCTCCTGCTCTCTGGGGACGTGTAAGCCGCTATTGCGCTGATAAGGGTCTAAAACTTCAGAGTCTGCGTAAAGTTCTGATGGCGGGAGCACCTGTACCGCCAGAGACTCATGAGCGGTTATTGCGTCAAATCCTTCCTGAAGGGGCAGAAACGCATACACCGTATGGTGCGACCGAAAGTCTTCCCGCCTGTGACATGCGCGGTAGTGAGGTGCTCTCGGTAACTGCCGGTGAGACCCGTAACGGTAAAGGTTTCTGTGTGGGACGGCCGGTGGATGGGGTGCTGGTAAGGGTGATCCGGCTGAGTGACGAGATAATAGCGGAGTGGGATAATAGTCTGGTTCTGCCGGTGGGAGAGGTTGGTGAAATAACCGTTCGTGGCAAAAATGTCACCAAGCGATATTATGAGCGTGAAGAGATGACCGCACTGGCTAAAATCAGGGAAGATGAAGGTGTGGTGCACCGTATTGGCGACCTTGGCTATTTTGATGCCGAGGGTCGGCTCTGGTTTTGCGGTCGTAAGGCGCACCGGGTGGAGACTGCGCAGGGACGGCTGTACACGGTCTGCTGTGAGGCTATTTTCAACCGTCATCCCAGAGTGTTTCGCAGTGCGCTTGTCGGAATCGGTGAGTACGGAAAGCAGCGTCCGGTTATGATTATTGAGACTGCAGAAGCTTGTTCTGACCGGGAAAAGGCGAGCCTAAAAGCTGAGTTGTTAGCTATAAGCAGTTCGGAGGCGGTGACTGAAGAAATAAGAGATATTCTGTTTTACGGTGATTTTCCAGTTGATATACGGCATAATGCGAAGATAAACCGCGAAAAACTTACGCTCTGGGCAGAGCGGCAGTTTGCTGGTAACAAGTAGTGTCAGAAGCTGCTGCCGCATTAATTCGGTTTGCTGTTATGAGCTGAAATCTGGATCTATGGTGCATTGTATTCCTGCAGCTAGAATTAATCTTTGCTGTAATGACTAGCTGCCGTTTATTCCAGAGTTATGAACTATAATGCTGTTGTTTTAAGAAGAGCTGTCTCTTAGCAGGGTGATTCTGGATTAAAAAATGCCGAATTTTCTGTCGGTAATATAATGTGTTGAGGCCGTTAATAAAGATAAATTTGAGATTTAACTTGACTTGCAGGTAAATATCTTTAATTTTATAGGATAATTTGCTGTCCTCCCTTGAAATTGAGGGTGGAATTTGTATACTTTGATAAATAATAGTGATATTGTGTTATTGAGGATTTGTTACGTAGTTAATTAATTCTTTTTAGGTATAAATAAATCAGTTAATTGTTAATTTAAGGAGTTATTGATATGGCAGTACCACGTCACAAAATGAGCAAGATGAAGAAACGTCAGAGACGCTCTCATCATGCTATGAGCGCAGCCGGCAGTACCGAATGTCCACGTTGCAGCTCAGCGAAGCTACCTCACAGAGTATGTGACACCTGCGGTTATTACAAGGGTGTTAAAAAGCTGGAAGTAGAAGCATTCTAAAGTAGCATATACCGCACTAATGCACCTGTGTATTGTGCGGTTTTTAATAGGCATATAATCAACTTTAATTGTAAATATCTATGATATAATAAGTAATAATGTTCTTGTATCCTTTAGGGGGTTTTCTGTTTAGCGGGATATGATAGTAAGGATATTGTATGCGTCTGGCTATTGATGCAATGGGTAGTGATAACGGCTGTACTCCTATTGTGCACGGGGTGGTTGATTGGATAAAAGATAATCCCGGGGTGACTGTGGTTCTGGTGGGAGATCGCGCGACTCTTGTGGCTGAACTGGCAAAATTCGGCCTTGATGAAACGCATGAGCAGTTGGAGATTTTTCACTGTTCTGAGGTTGTTGGTATGGGAGATAAGTTTGACAAGGTCAAACTTATGAAGGATAGCTCCATAAGTAAGGCTGTGGAGCTGCTGAAAGCCGGTGATGCTGATGCGGTGGTCTCAATGGGTAATACTACGGCGACAGTGGGTGCGGCGACTCTCGGGTTGCGGCATGTAAAGGGAGTGCGTAGAAGTGGTATTGCTGTAACGATACCGAGTGGAGATTCTTTCTGCATGGTCTGTGATATGGGGGCAAGTGTTAATTGTAAACCAAAGCACCTTGCGGATTATGGTATAATGGCTTCGATTTATTCAAGTGAGGTTCTGGGGGTGCATAATCCCAGAGTCGGAGTCTTGAATGTCGGAGAGGAGCGGGGGAAGGGTAATACGCTGGTTAATGAGGCTTTTGCTCTTCTTGAACAGGCTCCGGTTAATTTTATCGGTAATGTCGAGGGCTGTGATATGTGGAATGGCTCCTGTGATGTTATTGTCTGTGATGGTTTTGTCGGTAATGCTATGCTCAAATGTGCCGAAGGGGTTGTTCGTGCCACAGGAAGCTGGATCAAGGGATCGATAGGCAGTGCCGGAATTATACGGAAGCTGGGCGCTTATTTTGCTATGCCGGCTTTGAAGAAAGCTTTTGCCAAGGGTGATTCAAGTTCATATGGCGGGATGCCGCTGCTGGGTGTTAATGGTATCTGTCTTATTGGTCACGGGTCAACCAAACCTTTGGGTGTTTATAATGCATTGAAGAATGCGAAACAGTGTGTGGCTGTTGATTTGACAAGGTTGATAGCTGAAAAAACAGCTATTCTGCATCAGAAGATTAATGATGAAGAGTAAGTAAAATATAGGAGTGATAAATGGAGTTGCCACGTTTGAGACAGGTCAAGATTGCCGGAACCGGCTCGTATCTTCCTGAAAAGAGATTGACCAATGCCGATCTTGAAAAAATAGTTGATACAAACGATGAATGGATTGTGCAGAGGACAGGAATGCGAGAGCGTCGTGTAGCCGCAGATGATCAGGCTACCAGCGATCTGTGTATTATAGCGGCAAAACGGGCTATCGAAGATGCCGGCATGGTTGCCGAGGATATCGATATGATTATAGTCGCAACCGTTACTCCTGATACTATCTTTCCTTCCACCGCCTGCCGGGTACAGCATGGTATCGGTGCGAGACAGGTGCCGGCCTTTGATCTGGCTGCTGCCTGCAGTGGCTTTATTTACGGTATCTCCATGGCGCGTACCCAGATTGCCAGCGGTGTAATAGATAATGCGCTGGTTATCGGAGCTGAAGTGCTCACCCGTTTTACCGACTATACGGATCGCAGTACCTGCATACTTTTTGGTGACGGGGCGGGAGCGGCAGTATTGACCTCTACCTCGGATGATTCTATCAGCAAGATTATCGATACGCATATGGCCTCAAATGGTGCTGAAGCAGATATGCTGATACTTCCGGGTGGCGGCAGTCTCAATCCTCCAAGTCCTGAGATGCTGGAGAAACGTCTGAATTATATGGTGATACATGGTAGAGCGGTTTTCAAACAGGCTGTATCGAATATTGTGCGTCTGGTCTTTGAATCTCTCGAGCGTTGCGGTTATGACCGTGAGGATATAGATATGATTATCCCGCACCAGATGAATGCCAGAATCATTGAAAGTGCGGCAAAACGACTTGATATTCCAATGGAAAAGATTTTTATGAATCTGGATAAATACGGTAATACCAGTGCGGCGACAATTCCGATTGCGCTCGATGAAGCGAATAAGCAGGGTGTTATAAAGCGTGGAGATTTACTGAGTCTTGTAACTTTTGGTGGTGGTCTTACCTGGGCAAGTGCGCTGGTTAAGTGGTAGTCTGTACCGGGCACGGTAATAAAAGAAGCATACTTTATTGATGTGGGAATGGTTAAATTACGCGGTGAGAACTGTGAATAGGGGATTGGTATGAATATTAGTGGTTTCTTTCTATTTCCTGGTCAAGGTGCACAGGTTATAGGTATGGCTCAGGACTGTTTCGAGGCCGGGGGATATGCAAAGAGCTTGTTTGAAGAGGCGGATGATATTCTTGGCTTCAGTCTTTCTGAGCTGGTCTTTTCCGGGGATGAGGCAGAACTGGCTAAAACAGAAAATTGCCAGCCGGCGCTTTTGGTCTCATCACTTGCCTTATTTGAAACATTACGTGAACGCTGCAATGTTGAGATTACCGGTGCTGCCGGTTTGTCGCTGGGTGAGTATACCGCTCTGGTCTCGCTGGGTGCGATTGATTTTGCTGATGCGCTGGTGCTGGTACGTAAGCGCGGAGAGCTTATGGAAGCTGCCGGAGCCGGCAAAGATACCGGCATGGCGTCTATTCTGGGGCTGGAGGATATTCTGGTTGAGCGGGTCTGCGAGGATGCTTCCGAGAGTGGAGTTGTAGTGCCGGCTAATTACAATTGTCCAGGGCAGCTGGTTATTTCCGGTGAGAAAGTGGCGGTCGAGAAAGCTATGGAATTGGCGAAGGAAGCCGGGGCCAAGCGGGCTCTGCCGCTCAATGTCAGTGCGGCTTTTCATTCGCCAATAATGGACTCTGCCAGAGAAGGGCTTGCTAAAGCGCTGGAAGAGGTGTCTATCCGTGAATTTGAAGGAACCTTTATCAATAATGCCGATGCAAAGGTTTATAAAAATCCTGATGAGATCAAGGAGTCGCTGGCGCGACAGCTTGTTTCGCCGGTGCGCTGGACTCAGAGTATGCAGCTTGCCTCAAAACTGGGTAATAAAATGTATTACGAGTGCGGTCCTGGACGGGTATGTCAGGGGCTTATGAAACGTATTGACCAGGGGTGTGATGTCACAAGTGTTAATTCACTCAAGGTGATTGAAGCCTTGCAGGAGCAGTAGTCCAGAGGGTTGTCAATAACTGGATTTGCGGTAAAGTTTTTTGTAGTTTATAACCGGCTGTGTGTTGCTGTTTGTGTGAATATGTGTTACTGAATAATAGAGAATGGAAAATATAATGAGTAAAAATGCTATTGTAACCGGTGGAGCCAGAGGCATTGGCGAAGCTATATGTAAAAAATTAGCCGCTAGTGGTCAGAATATTATAATCTGGGATGTGATGGAAGATGCTGCCCAGGAAACAGCTGGCAAGCTTGCTGCGGAATTCGGTATCAAGTCTGTTGGTAAGGCTGTTGATGTGACCAACAGTGAAGCGGTGGCGGCTGCTGTTGAGTCAACCAAGGAGGAATTCGGCACCATTGATACGCTGGTGAATAATGCCGGGGTTACAAGAGACACGCTAATGATGCGCATGAAGGAAGAGGACTGGGATTTCGTGCTTAATATTAATCTTAAAGGCGTATTTCTATGCTCTCAGGCGGTAACTAGGGTTATGGCCAAGCAGCGCAGCGGCAGTATTGTGAATATTGCTTCTGTTGTTGGTCTGATGGGTAATGTCGGACAGGCCAATTATTCAGCGTCTAAAGGTGGTGTTATTGCTCTTACCAAGACTACAGCCAAGGAGTTTGCTGGTCGTCACGTGCGTTGTAATGCGGTAGCTCCGGGATATATTCAGACCGCTATGACCGATAAGCTTTCTGATAAAGCTCGCGACATGATGTTGGGTTTTATTCCGCTCAAGGAGTTCGGTCAGCCTGAGGATGTTGCCAAGGCGGTAAATTTCCTCTGCAGTGATGAGGCATCATATATTACAGGTCAGGTGCTGCAGGTTGATGGTGGTATGGTAATGTAAAAAGAAGCAGGTTTCTTAAGCTGTAGCTGCGGCTTTTTTTGTTAAAAAAAGTTGTCCAAAAGATTGTAGGTTATACTGGACATGTTCAGGAATTTATGTATAATTCCGCATGATTATTGTATTTTATAGTGTTAAACCTGTTTTTATATTTAATAAGGAAAAAAAATGGATAGAAAAGAAATTGAAGGTAAAGTAATTGATATTATTTGTGATCAACTTCAGGCTGACCGTGACTCAGTTACACTTGAGACTTCTTTTGTAGATGATCTAAATGCTGATAGCCTTGATATTGCAGAACTTACAATGGAATTTGAAGATGAGTTCGATATTGATGTTCCTGAGGATGGTGAACCTCCTGTAACTGTAGGCGATATCGTTGATTTTATCGAAAAAGAATTGGCATAATTCGGATTCAATATCAGAATTGCTGATTTTACGTGCGGATTTGTGCAAATTCGGTGCATGCGCTTTGATATGCGCATGCACGTAATTTAATGTATTATTACCGAATAAGGGGGCTCAGCAGATTGTTTCGAAGTTGAAGTTGTCTGCGTGCTGTTTTTTAAGAAGCCTTCTAAATCAGTTTTTAAGAATAAAGATTGCGAACATGAGTAAAACTATTGAACTTAGAAGAGTGGTAATTACCGGTGTTGGTCTGGTTACTCCGGTTGGTGTGGGAACTCAGGAAAGCTGGGATTCCATTCTCAAGGGTGTAAGCGGAGCAGCTACCTTTGATGACAGTATTGATCATGCGGGCTTCAGTGTACATTTTGGATGTCAGGTAAAAGATTTTGACATTGAAAAATACATGAATCCCCGTGAAGCGAAGCGTGTTGATAAATTTGTGCACTTCACTGTTGCTTCAGCGCAGATGGCTAAAGAAGATGCCGCGCTGGATCTTGAAAAAATCAATCTGGAACGCTGCGGATCGGTATTTGCCAGTGGTATTGGCGGTATCCTCTCGGTTGAAGAGCAGCTCAGAAAATATCTTGAAAACTATGGTGATGGTGAAGGTGATAAACCGCGCAAGGCCGCAAAGCGTATATCTCCGTTCAGCGTGCCGCTGCTGATGGTCAATGCCGGTTGCGGACAGGTTGCAATTGAATTTGGCTTTAAAGGTATCAATTATGCGCCAGTGACCGCATGTGCCTCAGGTTCGCATGCAATCGGTCTGGCATTCAGGCATATTCAGGTTGGTGATGCAGATGTGATGATTACCGGTGGCAGTGAGGCTGGAATAGGTATTATGGGGCTTGGCGGATTTTCCAGCATGAAGGCGTTGTCAACTCGCAATGATGACCCGGCCAGAGCCTGCCGTCCTTTTGATAAGGATCGAGATGGTTTTGTTATGGGTGAAGGTGCCGGCAGTCTGGTGCTTGAAGAATTGGAGCATGCCAAGGCCAGAGGAGCGAAGATTTATGCCGAGGTTATTGGTTACGGGTTTACCGATGATGCTTCTCATATTACTGCTCCTAGTGATAAGGGTGAAGGTATCGCCAGAGCAATGAATATTGCGATGGCACATGGTGATGTTAAGCCGGATGAAATTGATTATATCAATGCACATGGTACGTCAACACCGTTGAATGACAAATCTGAGTGTGCCGGTATAAAGTTGGCTCTGGGTGAGGAAAATTCCCGTAAGGTTTCTGTCAGCTCAACCAAGAGTTGTACTGGTCATATGCTTGGCGCTGCTGGAGGTGTAGAACTTGGTTTCTGTGCTCTGGCTATTCGTGACGGTATTGTTCCGCCGACAATTAATTATGAAAATCCTGATCCTGATTGTGATCTTGATGTTACTCCAAATAAACCTAAAAAACGTGATATCAGATATGCAATGTCCAATTCCCTGGGATTTGGCGGGCATAATGCTTCGCTGCTTATCGGGCGGTATGAGGAATAAGCTGAAGGAAAAAGGTTTTACTACAGCAGGTGCAGAGTATTCTGCACCTGCTGTTTTTTTATATATGCAGTGAGAGCTGACAACAAGTGTGTCTTCTGAATAAGGCATTAATAAATATGTGCTGAAAATAATTATTATCTGGGGTTGTAAATCTGGTAGACGGGTGGCGTAACCTGTGAAATATTCAGCTATAACCGAAAAAAAGCAAAAAGTACTAAAGATTGATTTACAAGCAGAGAAGCAGGTTGTATAATGGTAATAGGTAGTAATGTAAATAATGTTTACTGCTTTTAACAAAGATCGGGAAAAAACGGGTAGCCAATGGATACGTTACTCAATGAGGGCCTGAACAGCAACTCGGTGCTGGAGAATGCTAAAAGTGCCCAGAAATATTATAATGATGTTTATTCTACTCTGGATGTGTCCTTGCTGCATCCGGCACGTGATCTATCGGTCGGTGTTCAGGTTCAGATAGGTGATAAGGATTATGATGAGGAGCAGTCGAAAGCTGGCGGAGTTTCAGGCATCTCCAGTAGTATCAGTATTGCCAATGTGGCTCAAGCGCGGGTAGCGCCTGACCTTAGCGATCTCCGTCAGGGTCAGGAGTTCAATAACCATCTTCAGGCAGCCGGTAATGGGCTTGCGGAAATTCGAAAAAATCTTGATCAGCTGGCAACGCAGATAAAACCGGATGAAGATTATGCTGAAAATGAGATTGTGCAGGATGCGGTGGCGCGAATCAGGGAGATTGTCGAGAGCTCAACCTACGCCGGTAAGCCGGTTTTTGTAAGTATCGAAGATGATTCTGCACTTGCAGCGATTGATATCGCGACGGTGCCGGATTTGACTGAAAAAAGATATGCCGATATTCAGGGCACAATAATTGCCAATGCAGAAAGCGTGGCGCTCGATAGTAATAATGTTGCTGTGACCAAGAGCAGTGAAACATTTATTCTGTCTCAGAGCAATAGTAATAAGGTCTTTTCATTTCCTGAATCAACCCCACTTGATGATATAAATGCAACTATTGCGGATTTTACGGAAGATCCGTCTATTCACCCATTGATTTATTTTGATACTTCTGCTGCCGGTCTACCGGAGGTCGTAACCGGTGAAGGTCAGGGGCTGGTTGAATTTGCCGGATCGATACGGATAACCGAATTGGACGGTGAGCTTTTTTCCCAGCCACTTCAGAGTTACTTTCAGGAGAGTGCAGCCGGCTACAGTCAACGTGACGGACGGGTGGTCGAAGCTGATAATTCCCTTATGAGCCTGGAGACTGATCTGGGCGAGGATCGGGTGGCGGGAACAATCAATCTGGCCGAAGACAATGTCGTCTCTGGGGTTGATATTGATAACATGCGTACCAGCAATCACACTCTGAGCCGTTCAGAAACATTTAATAAGCGGCTGGCGGAGGACAGAATAGCCGGTGACGGGTTTGCGGTGACACCGCTGAATCCTGGTGAATCTTCGGGAGTGCTGACTGCTGGCGGTATAACCGATAGTGATTCAACGCAGAGTGATTATGATGCCAGAGTCGCAGAGGAGATTCTGGAGACTTCTACGGAAACCGAGGATGAAGCGACAGCTGATAACTCTGATACTGCGCAGTCGCTGGTATTTGCCGCTGACGATAGTGATTCTGATAATACGGGGCTGCAGTCAGTGTTTACTGCGTCTAATGCTTCCGAGAAAGAATCGGCCGGCATTATGGAAAGGATTGTTCCACGGCGCGGAGGTGATGATATCGAGCAGTACTCCGTAAAGACTGCTGAGGAAACGGCTGCGGGCGTTGTTTCTGCGCTTAAGGTTACAAGTGAGAGTGATAATACAGATTATCTGACTGCCGCCTCAGAAAGTAAGAATTCCGCGGCCTATGAAATTCAGGTAACAGCTGAGAAGGTAAATCCCGCTGAAAGTGCAAGTGCCGGGATTCAGCGCGGCGCAACTGCGGGGGTGAATGAACCGACATCTCAGCAGAAGAATTCAGCTCAGACTGCGTCACCGCTAGTTTCAGCTCAGAAGCAGCAGGTTGTGGAAAATTCGACTGCCAGCAGCACTGCTGACAGTACCGCTGATGCCAGTGAAACCGCAGCGGCAGAAACCGCAGCGACTGACGCTCAAGACTCTGAGCTAGAGAGTAGTGCCGAGAGTGAGATTGATTACGGTAAAGCCAGGTTCATCGGGACCAACCCGGTAAAAGAGCTTGAAAATATTCAGGGTACCGTTGCCGAAACACTTCTCTTTACCTTGCGTGGGAATCGGGGTGAATTGGATTATGTTGTTTCGGCGGGTGTTTCGGTGGATGTGCTGTCACTGGCTATCAATACTACAACCAGTTTCACTGGAGTTACCGCAAATACCGCTAATGGCAGGATAAGTCTGGCCGGTGCCAGTTCCTTGCTTGAATCAATGCGGTTATCAACTCTCAATGCCATTTCCGCTTACGCCGCTAATACTAACAGTAATAATGAAGGTCAAGATTCGGCAGCTGATTTTAACGATTCTGCAGAGCCGGATATTCTGGAGCTGCTCATATCCGGTGAAGATGATACTGCTACTACCGGAGATAATTCTGATGCAGCGGTAAATTCCTCTATGTTCAGCAGTAGAGTTAATATGGAAGATTTAGGATTTACGCGCAGTGAGAGTGGCACATTTACACTCTTAGACTTTGCTTCTGATATTACTCCGGACAAGCTTGCTTCTGAGCCCCAACTGGCCCGGCAGGTTGTTGCTAACAGTTACAGATATATAGATACTGTTCAGAATAACCTTGATTCGATAAACAGCCTGAATGTACGTAATACCTATGATGCTCTGGAGCGGGTCAGTACCAATATCCTGGATAATTCCACTGCTGATGTGGTAACAGCCACCGATGCAGAAGCGGTACTGAATAATGTCGCGGTAGGCATTAATAATATTGTAAGTATTAATGGCGGCAGAGGGCTTAGCGGCAATACTGTGGTATCCTTCAATCTGTTGAGCAATATTGATAGTGGCAGCTTCGGTAATAACCGGGTTGCAGCAGCTGTTTCTGGAATTAATGATAGTAGTGCATTTGGCTCTTTGAATAATTATCAGTATTCAGGGGTTATTACTGAAACGACAGGTGCCAGAGCTGAGAATAGTGATTATGCAGCATTGAGTGCTTATGGATTTTCAGCAGATGCGGTACAGCAAAATACTCCGCAGACAACTTCAAACGAGGAAGAAGATGCTCTTGTGCGTTTTGATGATATGCTGGTTCAGGCACAGGAGGCTATTACTGAAATTGAGCGGATTAATGAAGAAGGTCTGCAGCGGCGTGAAGATAGCCGTGATAATATCCGTAGAGCCGAAGAGCGGTATTTTTCTGCTATTGAGAATGCTAAAGATACTATACGTGAATATGGACGTGACAATGAGAGAGCAAATTACGAGCGTGATACAATTCGTGAAGAAGCCTCTGAACGTATCAATACCGTGCAGCAGAGGATTAATTCTGTTTCCGAGACGGATTATACCGCACTCAGTGAGACTTTGCAGAGGCTTGGAGGGCTTAATACCAGAAACGGTGAAAATAATTCTTCGAGTTACGTTGTAAATAATAATATTGCACCTGTCTCTGTTACTGATATCAGTAAATCTACTGTCAGCTGGGATGCTGACAGTACGAGCCTGGGTACAACCACGGATAATTCACTTGTTGAAGCGGTTCCGGTTATGGATTCACTGACAACCCGTGAACCGGTAGCGGTTACCGCTTCTGCTGCGGGTGGTGCTTCTCCGGTAATGTCTGCTGACAAGAAGGTTCCAGAGAATGTCATAAAGCTATTTGAAGACAAGATCGGTACTGTGATGGTGCACGACCAGGGTTATACCATCAAAGCTCTGGAGGGAAGTATGGTTGAAATGCTGGAGAGTGAACCTGCTATAACTGTTACCATCCTTGATACCGCGCTGCAGGATATTGCTGATATTCGGCAAGAGGTTGCGGATCTGCAGGCGCAGGAGCTTGAGAACACCGGTGACTATCTGCTGGCGGCACTTGAAACCTATGGTTCAGATCAGAATGCTGCGAATCCGCTGCTTATTTCGGCGATGGCAAGAGCCTGATAAAACGGGCGCGGTTATGATTTGTTTAAGAAGCAGGTAAATGTTTGATCATACTTAGAAATGGAGTGCGCGTAATTAATCAGGCGGTAATGGAGATATCCATTACCGCCTGATTTTAAAAGTGTAATACTGCGGGGATGATCAGAAGTATTAGATGACGCAGCATGGGGGGGAGTGCGGTGTAGTTGTTACAAATATTCTTCAGCTGTTTCCGTAATGCAGTCCGTCTCGTTACCGGTATTTGGAAGGAGCTGGAAGACACTTACGACATTTTTAAGCACGTCGGAGAATTCTGATATATTCTTTGCCGCATCGGCTGTCTGTCTGGCATTTGTGGTATTACGTTCGGTTATATGATTTATCTGTTCGATCTTGGTACTGATCTGATTGATTTTAGCCGCCTGATCATTTGAAGCCTGCGCAACTTTTCCGATAAGGTCTGCTGAACGGGATATCTCGGTATTGATACTGTTAAGGGCATCTGCAGTATCCTTGGCTATTTCGGCTCCATTCTTGACATTATTGTTGGATGTGGCTATCAGATGCTTGGTCTCCGCGGCGGCGGTAGCGCTTCTGGCAGCCAGGCTTCGCACCTCTTCAGCAACGACTGCGAAACCTTTGCCGTATTGTCCGGCACGTGCGGCTTCAACAGCAGCATTCAGCGCCAGCAGATTGGTCTGGAAAGCTATATCGTCGATAGTCTTGATAATCTTGGTTATTTCCTCGGAAGAATGCTGAATGTCAGTCATTGCCGTGGTCAGGGCGGACATGTGATCCGAGCCGATGTCAGCGGTTTTCTGCGCATTACTTATCAGGGAGTTGGCATTCTGTGAGTTGTCGGCATTCTGCACTGTCTGGGTGCTTACTGCGGTTATAAAATCAGTTATTTCATTGAGTGAGTTTTCACTGTCAATGGCGCCCTCGGTCAGTGAGTTGCTGGCGCTGGCCAGTTCAATTGAGATGTCATTTATCTCTTCAGTAGTTGCAGATACCCGTTGTAAGGTATCATGCACCTGCCGTATCATGCTCTCAAGTGATATTGATAATGAATCCTTGGAAGAGCGTGGGGTTATTTTATGGGTCCAGTCACCGCGTGACAGCGCTTCGGCTGAGGTGACAATTTCACGCTGTGAATTTATTATAGCCTGTATCGCCTGAGCCAGAGATCCGATCTCATCTTTGCGCGAGAGGAATCTCTGCTTGGTATCGGTGGAGACATCACCTTTTTCAGCGACTACCAGCAGGCTGTCAACCCCATCATGCAGGGGTGTACTGATCGATCTGATGATCTGAACCGTCAGAATAATGGAAAGAACTGAGAGAATGGCTATTATTCCGATAAGCATATTGCGCTTGGTTTTCAAACTATCACTGAACCCGGAGCTTATCTGACGGATATCGGTTACAGCTTGTTCAGATTCCTGACTGGCGATTTTTGCTGTTTGCAGTATTTGAGAGATATTCCCCAAAAGTTCGACCTGAGATTTCAACTGGGTGGTGGACGAGTCCATATTCGCCACCGAACTATGGAGGGCGACAAGAGCTTCCCGTTTCATCATTTCCTGGATATCACTGAGTTCATTTGCAACCTCTTCAAGGGTTTCGGAAAGATCATCGTCGGTGATTTCATCGAGTTTTTCCTCTATAAGATTGGAGATGTCGGTCAGACTTTTGGAGTTTTTCTTAATCTTTTTATCGAGAATTTTCATCTGGGTATTGGTCTTTTCGACGTTTGATGATAGAATGCCGCTCTTTTCAAGCAGAGTAGCCAGATCAGAGCTGATGTTGCTGATGTTATCAGCAGCATACTGTGATTTCTGACGGCTGGTTTCCGATTCAGTCGCGATTATATCGGCATTTCGTTCGATTGACGAGAAAATATATAATGTTTCAAGGAGTATTCCTATAAGAAATACAATATTGAGTAGACTGTTTGAAAAAAGTCGTTTACCGATGGTCATAGTTATTTCTCCGCTTATTTTGTGGCTTCTTGTTCATAGAGAAGGACGGCTTTGTTCATCTCTGTCAGTAAAGGAAGGTTCTGATCTGCAAGCTGCTCAATATTTTCTTGAGGGATATTGCCGCCACTTTCCTGTACCGCAATATCAAGTACTGGTTTAAACTTAGCCCAGAGCTGCTCGACTACAGCAAGTTGAGCAAGTATCTCAGGCTGGGTGGTCTCGGGCAGATCCAGGGTTTTGTCACCACTGCGCAAGCCTTTGAGTGTACGGTCAAAAAGTGATATGGTCTCCTGTATATTCAGTTTATTTGCATCAGGATTATAGCCGTAGGCGATAAGCAGAAACTCTTTACTCATCTTCTGTGAGAGCATACGCTGTTTTCCGGAGAGATTTATCGCTACTGCCAATCCCGGGTGTACCTGAAGTGCGGACTTGGCCGCCTGTTTTTCATAAAGCTTGACGCAGCGGTTCATCTCTTTGAGAATAAGAGGGTTGGTCTCGGCAATGAATTCGATATCTTCCGGAGTAACTTTCTGCTGGCTGATTATGGCCTGTATCCTTTTGTTAAAAGGTTGCCAGTGGTCTTCAATCTTATCCAACTGTCTGAGGATACGTTTTGAACTTGTTGGAGGAAGTCCAAGTTCCTTTGAACCGCTGCGCAGTCCCTGGAGCGTTTTATCGAAGAGTGAAGCTGTTGCCGCAAGATTCTGCAGATTCTTTTTACGGTCAATATCCAGAGCAATCAGCAGTACCTCTTTACTCATCTTTTGGGTTAGCATACGCTGGCGGCCGGAGAGATTAAGAATTACGCCAAATTCATCAGCGGTTATTGCGGTTTCTGCGGCCAGCGTCATGGTTGGTGAAAGTAGAGAGAGTACTATTACTGTCAGTGTTATTAGGATGCGCATCATTATCTCCTTGAAGAAAAATAATTGTTCATAGAGGATATACGGGCACTGCTATATAGCTGTTTCGGTGTTGTTATGTTTATAACCACCGCGGTTAAACATGACTTATTAATAATATATCTTGAGTTTTATGGATGGTAAAATAGTAACAAATACTGCTTGCTCAGTAGTAAGCTATTCATAATTGATTTCCTAACAGTATCATCTTTTATCTTCAATAGTAATTATATCATGGGGTAAAAATGTGTAAACGTTTTTCGAAAATGAATAAAAATATATTTTCAATAGATGTTTTCTGGCATTTTCTTATAATGTCGTAGTGGTTAATATGACACCAATAATACCTTATGTTGATATCAGGAATTATTTTTGTTTGGCGATTGTCAGGAGATTGCGGTTTGGACAGCGGTCGGGTTACTTGTCAGGGTAGGAGTACGGAATCCTGAAATAATACCGGCAGCGAGATATTTTCGCTGCCGGTGCTGAACACAGTATAAGTATGTTGGTTTTAGTGGCAGCTATTATACCGGGCGTCCTTCTTCGAAATCATGCAGCCAGTGATAATCATCACGATAGGTCTCCATAATTTCATTCTTGTTGAACCAGAGGGCGATTTCGCGTTGTGCGCTTTCCGCGGAATCACTGCCGTGAATCAGATTGAATCTCTTGCTCATGCCCAGATCACCGCGAATGGTACCGGCAGGTGACTCTGCGCAGTTGGTTTTGCCTATCAGTTCACGGCAGACCAGCGGCGCATTTATGCCTTCAACAACCATCGGGACAACCGGTCCGGAGGTAATATAATTTAGTAAATTTTCAAAGAATGGTTTGTCTTTATGTTCGGCGTAGTGCTGTTCCGCCAGCTCCCTGCTGACGCGTATCATCTTCATTGCCAGAATTGAAAGACCTTTTTTCTCCAGTCTGTCTATAACCTCTCCGATATAACCGCGGGCAACACAGTCCGGTTTGAGAATTAAAAGGGTTGTCTGCATAATTTCTCCTTGATTGGTTGTAAATCTACTGTTGTATAAAGTCCTTAAAAAGGATTAGAATTTCGGTGTCTGAAGTCGGATATTTGAAATCATCCCTGAGAATAGCGGTAAAATGCGCTTGGTCTGTTATAAGGTTTTTTTCAGATTTTTGCGAGGAAATTTTATAGTATATCCCGTTACGGAGTGAGATTATGCATTCCGGTAAAATTTTAGTTAAAACCAGATTGTTTACAAATACGGCCTGCGGATGTTTAGAGGAATAATAATGGCTCAGCTCGAAATCCGGCTCATAGTACGGTTGTTTACTGAACGTGTATACGATATACGGTTCTTCTGAACTTTGAAGTAACTCGAGATTATAGTTGTCCGCTGTGGTTTCCCGTATCCGGTAAATCTGGCCGGTGGCGGTCCGGTGGCTGCTTCCGTCAAGCGGCAGTGGCAGATTTGGGGTGAGGTATCCGTTGCCGACATCAAGCAGGTATTCGGTTGACCCGAGCCGGAGTATTGTTACACGGTGGGTCAGCGGGGTTATCTCGGGGCAGTTGTGCCGTATCCTTGCCAGTAACGGGATTACATTCAGCTGGAGTTCCTGAAGTGCCAGAAAGAGCAGTTTGTTATGCTCAAAGCAGTAACCGCCTTTTCCCGCGACAACTATTTTTTCAATCAGTGAGTGCGGGTCCAGCGGGAGCGGGCTATGCAGGAGAACCGGTATGCTGGTGAAGGGAAAGATTGCAGGATGTCTGCAGGTTATTTTTCTGACACATTCAAGATCTGGCCTGGGATCCGGTATTTCCAGCGCGTTAAAATATTTACTCAGGATGTGCATCCGCTGTTCTCCTGTTTTGAATGAATAGTGAGGTTATCTCCTGGAGTAATGTGTTTATACCGGTATTGGCGGTACAGGACAGCGGGAGGGGGCGCGATAGATTATAATCTTTATAAGTGCTCAAAATTCGGTTCAGCTGTTTGCAGTCAGCTTTGTTGATAACCGGTAGTATTTTAGCGGCAGCACATTTTTTTACTGCGTCTATGGCCTGCAGATCTTCGGGGGCAAACTCCCTTGAGCCGTCGAATAGCAGCAGAATAACATCTGCATCGGTTAGAAGTCTTTCTGCTCGTCGTATGGCTTCGGTCTCGGATATTCCGGCATCACTGCGAAAGCCCGCAGTATCGATAATGTGGGTATAATATCCTGATATGTCAATATAGTCCCGTACCGCGTCACGGGTCGTTCCTGCTACGGTACTGACCAGAACTCTTTCGAAACCACAGAGCAGATTGAGCAGGGAGCTTTTACCGACATTGGGCGCTCCGGCAAGAACAACCACCCGCGGGTGCATGATGTCAATGACTTCTGCAAGGTCTGAATTCTTGCCATTATCAATATCCTGCAGTGCCTGCAGGCATTTGTACGCTTGCAGCTCGGTGCGGGTATTTGGCAGCAATGCCTGCAGATAGGCTTGGCGCTGGTCATTAAGCGGGTTCAGCAGCGGGTTTATTTCCGATTTGGTAAAGCCGAGGGAGCAGTAATAGTCGAGTAGCGCCAGCGCGGAGGCGCTGCCGCCATGACCGGTGATAATCCGTATCTCGGGGCTGTAAGCTGCGAGAATAATTTCGTCAATTATGGTGCCGCTGCGACTGTCAACAACGATATCATAGACGGTTTCTCCGGTATGCAGCGGTTTGTCGCGTTTGAGCAGTCTGGGAAGGGTCTGCTCTATAAGCCGCATATCAGCCGGAGTTCCGTTTAGAATCAGTGCCGATATACCTCCTCTGCCGAGGTTGGTTGCCAAATGAATTGTTCGCAGCATCGTAATCTCTTGTCTGTAGATGAGTAGAAAACTTATTCTCGTATTTTAGCCGGTAGAAATAAAAAGATCAAGTACAGAGCTGTAATATCGGACTGAAAAGCTGGGCCGGCAAATTATCTTGCAATGTGAATTTTATTCTGTTAAAATTCGAAAATACATATATAATCAAATATTTACTTGTGTTGTGTAGCTGGTGTTTGCAGAGTAGACAGGTATAGAAAGTGCATAAATAGTCATGTATATTACAATGATAAGTTCGGAAATGAGTCCGGCGGCAAAGGTTGGCGGATTGGCGGATGTTGTTAGCGCTCTTTCGCGCGAGATGATCGGTCGTGGACATAAGGTTGAGGTCGTGCTTCCGATGTATTCCTGCATGCGCTATGACCAGATAGAGGATCTGCACTGTATTTATGAGGAACTATGGGTGCCGCATTATGACCAGTGGCGTCCGGAGAAGGTCTTTGAAGGCAAGGTCAATGGAGTCTATACTTATTTTATAACCTGTTCCGAGTATACGCAGCGTGAAACAATTTATGGCTATGACAATGATATGGATCTCTTCGCGTATTTTTCACGCGCGGCGCTTGAGTTTATGTTTAAAACCAGTAGAAAACCGGATATCATCCACTGTCATGACTGGGGCTCCGGTCTGGTTCCGGTAGTATATTATGAGATATATAATGCTTTGGGCTGGAATAATTCCCGGGTGGTGTTTACTATTCATAATAATGAATGTCAGGGGCAGTGCTGGTACGGTGGCCAGCTGCTGGATATGATCGGCGTCGATTATTCTGCGGTTGCCAATCCCAGCAAGCTTCAGGATCCCAACCGCCCTGACTGCATCAATATGATGAAGGGGGCATTTGTTTACTCTAATTTTATAACTACGGTATCTCCGACATTTGCCGGTGAGCTCAAGACCAGAGAGTTTGGTCGCGGTCTTGATCCGATTCTCAATAAATTTTCGGAGAAATTCGGTGGTGTGATCAACGGTATAGATTATAATGCCTGGAATCCAGCTACCGACAGAGCGTTACGCGCGACTTATTCAGCAACTGATATTGATAAAAAATATGAGAATAAATCTGCTCTGAGGGAGTGGCTGCATTTGAATGATGAATGGAAACCGATTGTCGCCTGTGTTACCAGACTTACAGCGCAGAAGGGTGTACATCTCTTGAAGCATGCGATAAATTATACTCTGGCCAAACACGGACAGTTTGTACTTCTGGGTGATTCTCCGGATCCGAAGATCAATGAGGAGTTCTGGGCACTCAAAAATCAGCTTGAGAATAATAAAGATGTACACATGTGGCTCGGTTATCATGAGGATCTGTCACATATGATCTACGCCGGTAGTGATATCTTTGTAATTCCGTCAATGTTTGAACCGTGCGGACTGACGCAGATGATTTCATTGCGTTACGGTACGGTGCCGGTGGTACGCAAAACCGGTGGCTTAGCTGATACTGTATTTGATGTCGATCATTCTGGAAAGGGTCTTGCCAATTCCAACGGTTATGTCTTTGAAGGAATTCGGGAGCATGATCTGGAATATGGCTTGGGACGGGCGATCGATTGCTGGTTCAATCATCCTGATACTTTCCGGAAGCTGGCGATTAATGGTATGCATTACGATTATTCCTGGACCGGTCCGGGGAATGACTATGAAAATATTTATAACTTCATTAAGGTTTGAGAACTTAAATAACCGATATTATAGAGAAAGAACGATATAATTTATTTCGTATTGAGGGTATTATGAAGGCCGAAGGAAAAACAAAACTGATAAATGCGCATGGCTTTCATGTAATACCAAGCACTACATTTGCATCATTGGCGGGTAAATTTAAGTCAAGTATTGAAATCTCAGCCAACGGTGGTGCGCCGGTCGATGGAAAAGCTATAATAATGCTCATGACACTCGGTGCAAGTATGGGTGCGGAAATAACTGTGACTGCGGATGGTGAAGATGCCGAGGAAGCGGTAGCGGCACTGGTGGCACATATTGATGATAGTTTTGGAGGGATTCCGTGACTGTGGAAGGCGCTGGCAATGCTCTGGTTTTTCGTGAAGCCCAAGGGGATAGGGAGCATCTTGTTGTCGCCAATTTGCTGGAATCGTCTTTCGCCCCGATGAAAGACCGGGAGGCGGCAGAGAGATTTATAAAGGTTATTCCGGGGGTTGCAAAGCTCTGGGTTCTGGATATTGAAGGCTCAATTTCAGGAACCTTGAGTGCGAATCCTGTGCAGGGTAAGACAGGGGTCTGGATGCTCAATAATTTTTCAGTGGCGCCGTACTGGCGTAAGGGTGGTCTGGGCCGGTTTATGCTCGATAATTGCTTTGAATATCTGCGTCAGCAGGGATGTAGGGTGGCGGTGGTGCTGCTTCACCCTGAACTGGCTGCAGCAGAGCAGCTTTTTCTGAAAGAGCTGGAGTTTACGGCAATTCGTGAAGAAGGCAGTAAAGGGATTTATCTGGCCTCTTTAAAGTTGTAGATAAAATTAACCGGCAAAATCGGAGAATGTTAGCGGCAGGCGTATAAGCCTGCTTTTTTTATTATATGCTGTATTTGTTAGTAGCGTTGATATAGTTGATATAGAATAAAACAGAGAGCATCAGCCCTCTGTTTTATTAGGTATTTTATATTATTAAATTGCAAGTTCACTGATCGGCTGCGACCACAACTTTGGCTGGGCGCAGGACAAAATCGTTGATCATGTACCCTGACTGAAAAACTTCGACAACCGAATTCGGCTCGGCTCCAGGCATCGGTATCATCGTCATTGCTTCATGGTACACCGGATTGAAAGGTTTCCCCTGAGCATCGATTTCAACGACTCCAGCTTTGGAAAGCGACTTCCACATATTCTCTCGAACCAGTTTGGCACCATCATGAATAATCTCATAAGAATCGTTCTTTTCACCTTCACTGATTGCACGGTCAAGGTCATCAAACGCCGGCAGGAATTCTTTTAGAAAATCTGCCAGTGCTTCGCGTTTCCATTGGGCTTTTTCCCGGGTTATGCGTTTGCGGAAATTTTCGAATTCTGCCGCGGTCTTCAGAGCCAGGGTTTTATAATCAGGTTCGCTCGGAGCGGTCTCGGTCGGTTCAACTTCAACCTCTACCGCCACTTTGGCTTCCTCTACGGTGCCGGTATCAATCTCCGGGCTGCTGAGACCTTCTTCAGCTATTTTTTTAGACTCGGCATAAGCATTTGCCGCCGCTTTAGCGTGAGCATTCTTCGGCTTTTTAACTTCATCTTCAATATTTATTGCAGCAGGATCGTTAGCGCCTTCTTCCTGCGGTGCGGGCTCGTTAATTATTTCTTCGTTATCTGTCATTGTCCTGTTTTCCTTTTTCTTCATCTGTAATACCGATGAAAGTTTAAGTTTGATTCAAAATAATATTTTCAGTTCTGGCTTAATGCAAGCTCTCTCTGAAATTACCGTAAGGGCAGTTTATTCATCTGCGAAGTAATTCTTGATGGATTCCATTACGCTTTTACGCCTGGAGGAGACATTTGTGTCATCCAGTTCAGCGAGTTCCCGATATAGCTCCTCCTGTTTGCGGCTGAGTTTCTTGGGAATTTCGACAATGATCTGCACAATCTCATCGCCATCGCCGTAACCGCGCATGCTTGGGAAACCCTGTCCGCGCAGACGGTATATCTGTCCACTCTGAGTGCCTTTATTGATCTTTACTTTGGCTTTGCCTTTGAGTGTTGGTACTTCTATCTCCGCACCGAGCGCCGCCTGTGAGACGGTAATCGGAATCTCACAGACTATATCATTCCCGTTGCGGTGGAAGAACTCATCCTCGGCAACAAAGATATAGCAGAACAGGTCGCCTCGTGGTCCGCCGTTGGTACTCGGCTCTCCTTCATCCGGTATGCGCAGTCTGGTTCCGTCCTCTACCCCGGCCGGGATATTCACCTTGATTCTGACGGTCTTCGGTTTGACACCGGTGCCGGAGCAGCTCTTGCAGGGATTATCTATTACCTGGCCTTCGCCATGACACTTGGGGCAGGTTGTCTGTACAGAAAAGAAGCCCTGAGTCTGATGAATCTGTCCACTGCCGCCGCAGGTCGGACAGCGCTTTGGCGTTGCGCCTTCGGCTGCGCCGGAGCCTTTACAGGTGTCACATAATTCATTACGGTTGAGTTCGATAGTTTTGCTGCAGCCGAAGGCGGATTCCTTGAAAGTAATATTGACCCGGCATTTCAGGGAATTACCGGGGCGTACCCTTCTGCCGCCACCGCCACCACCCATGCCGCCGAAGATGCCGTCAAACACTGAGCCGCCGCCGCCGAAAATATCGGAGAAGTGTGAGAAAATATCCTCAAAGTTTGAGAATTCGGCACCACCGCTGCCGGCGCCGCCGGATACTCCCTGATGACCGAATCGGTCATAGCGGGCGCGTTTGTCATTGTCATGGAGTACTTCGTAGGCTTCGGCAGCTTCTTTGAACTTCTCCTCCGCCTCTTTGTCACCAGGATTTTTATCCGGGTGGTACTTCATAGCAAGCTTACGGTATTTACGCTTGATTTCGTCCTGAGTAGCATCTTTGGCTACTCCCAGGACTTCGTAATAATCTCTCTTTGCCATTGTTGTCTACCTTATTATATAATATGATTGAAAATAAAAATCATTTACTTATCGTTTCAGCTGCGGGTCATCAGTCGATATCCAGCTCAGTCGGGGGCTTGCCGTCAATACTCTCCACTTTAACTTCGGAAGTCTCGAACCAGCCGAGTTCTCCGGCGCTGTTTATACAGCAGATCATATCGAAGTATTTTGGACCGCCGACTTTATTTCCAAGAAAAAAAGCAGGCTTTTCAATATGTACTCCGAAACCGGTGCCGGCCAGGGCAAATTTCTTTCCTGATTTCAGATGTTTTACTATGGTGACCACTTCAGTATCCTTATTTGTCTGGCGGGAGGAGTCAATACTCTACTGCCGCTATTGTGTATTACTCGTTATTATAGATAAATGTCCCTTAAAATGAAGTCTTTTATTATTTCAGTATAATGACAGGTGCGGTGAGTGCCATTACTGGCATTCCCGCACCGTTACGTTCTTTATGTTCTCTGTCTGCAGCGGGCAGGACAGTGGATGGGTTTATTTACCGCTGATGATATCCGCAATCCTTTTTAGCATGGAACTTGGGTCTTTTACCCGTTCTCCAGCGGCAACCAGAGCCGCATCATAGATCACCCGGACATAGAGCTCCAAAGCGGCTTTGGCACCATCGTTGTTCAGCTCTTCTCTAATCTTGACAATTGCCGGATGCTCAGGGTTTATTTCCAGAATAGCTTCGCGCTTCATAACATCTGCACCCATCTCACGCATCATTTTTTCCATCTGGGCACCATACTGTCCTTCAAGTCCGACAACACAGGCCGGGCTTTCCTTGAGACGGTTGGAGATCTTGACCTCCTTGATTTCATCACCCAGGGTTTCTTTAATGAAACCTATAATATCCTTGTTCTCTTTTTCCTTGAGTTCCTTTTCGGCTTCTGTCTCTTTTTCTACTTCAAGTTCACCTCGGTCGATAGCTTTAAGGCTCTTTTCCTTATAAGTGCCCAGTGCCTGAACTACGATTTCATCCACCGGATCAGTAAGTACAAGTACCTCGTAACCCTTGGCCTTGAATTGTTCCATGTACGGTGAATTTTCAACCATTTCGCGGCTTTCCGCTATCATGTAGTAGATTTCTTTCTGATCTTCCGGCATGGCTTCAACATACTGCTCAAGGGTAATGTAGTCACTAGCATCATCCTCGTCTTTTTCGGTGCGGGTAGATTTACAGAGGATGAGGTCAGCGATCTTTTCCTTATTCAGATAATCTGAAGAAAGACCGGATTTTAGAATTACTCCGAATTCTTCCCAGAATTTTATGTAATTTTCATAGTCATTTTTGAGCATATCAGCAAGAGTTGCGAATACTTTTGAGGTTATGGCCTTACGGATACCGGCAAGCTGGCGGTCTTCCTGGAGCATTTCGCGTGATACGTTCAGCGGAAGATCGGAGCTGTCTACAACACCGCGGACAAATTCCAGATAATTAGGCAGCAGTTTCTCGCATTCTTCGGTAATAAACACCCGGTTTACGTAGAGCTGAATGCCTTTACGGGAATTCTGCATGAAGAAATCGAATGGCTTGCGCTTTGGAATAAAGAGCAGTGCTTTGAATTCCTGAGATCCTTCAGCGGAGTAGTGAATGGTTTTGAGCGGACCTTCAAAGTCGTGTGAGATAAGTTTGTAGAATTCTTCGTACTCTTCATCTTTGATTTCATTTCTGGGTCTAACCCAGATAGCCTGTTGTGAATTGAGTATCTCTTCCTTTGCTTCTATTTCCGTCTTTTTCTCGTCGTTTTCACCTTCAACCTCCTTCTCTTCGTTGTAGCAGAGTATAATCGGGTATTCAACGAAATCGGAGAATTTCTTGACAACAGTCTTAATCCTGAAAATTTCAAGGTATTCGGCTGCATCTTCCCGCAGATGCAGTATTATATCGGTACCGCGGCTGTCTTTGGCAACATCTTCGATAGTGTATGACTCTTCACCAGTGGAGGTCCATTTTACACCTTTTTCCTCCTTGGCGGCACGGGTTATTACCTCCACTTTGTCCGCAACCATGAAGGAACTGTAAAAGCCTACACCAAATTGACCGATCAGATCGACTGCCTTATCCTCTTTCGCCTGCTTTATCTTCTCAATAAAGGCCTTGGTGCCGGAGCGGGCTATGGTTCCAAGATTGTCGATCAATCCCTCTTTGGTAAGTCCGCAGCCGTTATCTGAAATGGTTATAGTGTTGTTGTCCTTGTCCGGAATGATTTTTATCTTCCAGTCGGCATCACCTTCGGTCAGGGAGGTGTCAGTAAGTGAGTCAAAACGGATTTTTGCTATTGCATCTGAGGCATTACTTAGCAGTTCACGTAGAAAAATTTCTTTGTGAGAGTATAATGAATGAATAATTATGTCCATTACCTGCTTGAGTTCTGCTTTGAATTCCATCTTTTCTTCGGCCACTTTTTTTCTCCTTCAAATAATGTGTTTGAAATTTATTAGTAAAATATAAAATTGAATGTAATATTTATGTAGACACTATAATTGCCAGTAAAAGGTTACTTCCTGGTTACAGCAAAAGTCATGCCAGATGCGGTATGTTCTGTACGTGTTTATTGTAATTGTTTTGGTGAAAGGAAGTTATGAAGTATGGTGCGGAAATGAATTATTTCTGTATTGTCAAATAGACAGGACGAAATCAGAAGGGTGACTCTGTGAATTTGACAATAAATGTTAAACAATGATCTCACGGTTTGTGAAAATAAACCGTATTTGCGAATAATGTTCATGATTAAGAGGTATTTATTCTTGTTTAATTTTATAAACTGCGCTAAAATATAGTTGAATGCGCGGAAGAATGTTAAAAAAATGTTAGTGAGCGCAGATGTTATTATGCAGGAGGTTTGGGAATGAATGCACAGAATGTTGAAAATAAAAGGGCACATAAAAGGACTCATTCTTTTATTTCGGCTACTATTCATAAGCTCAATGCCGATGAGAATGATAATATTGAAGCGCTTGTGCTCAATCTCTCTGCCGGCGGTCTTATGCTGCTGACAAATTTCCCCCTTTCCAAGCAGGATGTCTTCGGTATAAGTATCGACATCGAAGGTGAACGTATGATATATGTTGATGTCAAGGTCTGCTGGAAGCTGGGAGATATGATTGGGGTTATGTTTATCGATCTTGCTGATGCCGATAAGGAACTGCTCGAGACTGTAGTCGAGAGCGGTAAGCAGATAGGTGAATTCTGAAAAACTTATATTTCCCGTAATAGTTGATAAAAATAAGGATAAAAATAAATAAAGTCCTTGTTATTTCATGGTTTTTAGCTAATATTTATCATCTAAGTTAATAGTATGTGCTTGGTGTTGAGCCAAGCATTTTATAATTATAGCGTCGCTTAACCGCAGTTCAGGGGTGGCGGCAGAAAATTAATTTGTAAACAACGGTTCCGAATTGCGCAGAAGGGTGGTATGATGGCAGAAGGCCTACGCGCGTGTGTCCTGGCAGCTGGTAAGGGCACCCGCATGGGCGGCAGCCGACCCAAGGTTCTCTTTGAAGCTGGTGGCAAGCCACTGATTCATTGGGTTCTTTCAGCGCTCTCGGCAGCATCGGTAGGCGGCATAGTCGCTGTAGTTGGCTTCAAAAAAGATGAGGTCATCCGAGAGTTGCCGACTGGAGTTTGCTGGGTTGAGCAGTCGCCTCAACTCGGAACCGGTCACGCAGTAATGTGTGCCCGGTTTTTGTTTGAAGAGAATAAATTCGCTCCTGAGCTTGCCGGTTCGCCGATCATTGTGGCGTGCGGAGATATGCCGCTGCTGAGTAAGGAGAGCTTTGAGGCTATTGCCTGTCTGCGAGAACAGGAAGATGCCGCCTGTGCGGTTCTGACGGTAGAGATTCCTGAAGGGAGTCGTTTCGGGCGGATTATCCGTAACGCTTCGGGTGAGGTTGAGCGAATCGTTGAAGCCAAGGATGCCAGTGCTGAGGAGTTGGCGGTGCTTGAGGGTAATACCGGGGTGTTCTGTTTTCGTGATGATGCGCTGTGGCAGGCACTGGAGAGTATCGGAAATAATAATGCGCAGGGAGAATACTATCTGACAGATGTGATAGCGATTCTTCTTGAAAAGGGTGAAAAGGTGGTGGCATTGAAGTGCTGTGATAATATTGAGGCACTGGGTGTTAATACTCCGGAAGATCTGCAGATTGTGGAAAAAGCTCTGGCGCAGCGTAATCAGTAATAGTAATTTGACTGCTTGCAGCGGTTGTGGCCGCGGGTGGTTTGTTTTTGGAATACTAAAAAGATAACGAGAGCTGTTATGAAGATTTTTTACGGAACAAGTCATCGTGAATTGGGGCGTGAGATTTGCCGGACTCTGGGGATTTCTGCAGGTCTGTGTGATGTCGGTCCTTTCGCGGATGGTGAGACTCAGGTACGTATCCTTGAGGATGTCAGAGGTCTGGATTGCTTTGTAGTTCAGCCTACATGTATGCCAGTAAATGAAAACTTAATGGAACTACTGGTGATGGTCGATGCGCTGCGGCGTGCTTCGGCGAGGAGAATTACCGCTGTGGTGCCGTATTATGGCTATGCGCGGCAGGATCGTAAGCATGAAGGACGGGTGCCGATTACTGCTAAGCTGGTGGCTAATTTATTTACTACCGCTGGTGTTGATCGAATGTTGTGTATGGATCTGCACGCCCAGCAGATTCAGGGCTTCTTTGATATTCCGCTGGATCATCTTACTACCAAGCCGGTGATTGTTAAATATCTGCGTAAGAAAGAATTTGATGATGTTGTTGTTGTCGCGCCTGATGTTGGCAGCGTGAAGATGGCTGACGGTTATGCCAAGGCTCTAGGTGGACAGCTGGCGATTATTGAAAAACGTCGTAAAAATGATGTCGAGATTCAGCACGGGCATGTCATCGGCGCAATTGACGGCAAGCATGCGGTAATCGTGGATGATATGATCTCTACTGCCGGCAGTATGGCTAGTGCTATCTCTATCGCCAAGAATGAAGGGGCGAAAAGTGTAACTGTTGCCGTTGCTCATGGTCTTTTTGTCGGACCGGCATGGCAGCGTCTTCAGGAGGCCGGGGCGGATGAGATTATCACTACCAATACTATTCCACAGAACTGTGAGTGTGCACGCAAGTATGTGGGTAAGTTTACAGTCCTGTCGGTGGCAAAATCACTGGCTGAAGCGATAGTGCGGATACATCAGAATAAATCTATCAGCAGTCTATTTTAGAGTGTTGAGTAAATTTAATAAGTAATAGAATTGAGTTAGTACAATTACTTTTGTTTAAATATAATAAGGAGAATAATAGTGGCAGTACTCAAGGTACAGAAGCGTGAAGGCACAGGTAAGTATGTTGCATTTGATCTGCGTAAAGAAGGTATGATTCCTGCCGTGCTCTATGGCAAAGGGTTTGAAAATATCAACCTCGCTGTGGATGAAAAGGAATTGCAGGAGCTTGTAAGAAGCGGTGAAAGACTGTTGGAGCTCGATATTGATGGTAAAATGCAGAGTGCTGTCTTCAAGGCGGCACAGCATGAAAACATCGGTGATAAGCTGATTCATGCGGACTTCCGTATGGTTGATGCTGATACTGAGCTTCATGTTGAGGTTGAAATTGCATTGACAGGTATTGCTGCCGGTATTGACGCCGGTGGTGTGGTTGAGCAGGATCTGCACGCAGTTCAGATTGCTTGTAAGCCAAGCGATCTTCCTGAAATAATCACCGTTAATGTTTCTAAACTGAATATTGGTGATGTTATCTACGTCAAGGATCTTCCGGTAATTTCTGGTGTAGCATATCAGACACACGAGAATGTGGCGGTTGTAAGTTGTCACGGTGTAGCTGCAGCTGAAGAAGAAGAAGAGGGCGAAGAAGAAAAGTAGTAGTTTTATACTTGTCAATACACAGTAATCAATGTGGAGTAATTGATGAAGTATATTGTTGGACTGGGTAACCCTACCAGCGAGTATGAATTTACCCGGCATAATATCGGTTTTATGATTGCAGAGAGTGCAGCACGTGTTGCCCGAGAGAGTTTGTGTCAAACGGATACGGCACAGGCTGACGTACGGAAGACCTCATTTCTCGAAAAAATTATCAGCTTTGTTTTTGCTGTGAAAAATGACAGCTCAAACAACTGGGAATTTTTGGAGAATATGCTAGTGTCACGGATTCTGCCTGATCTCTGGATAATAAAACCGCAGACTTATATGAATCTTTCGGGTGAAATCTTTGCTTATCTGCAGAAGACTGAGCCTGAGAATATTCTGGTTGTCGTCGACGATATTTATCTGCCTCTTGGAAGATTGCGTTTCCGGGGGCAGGGAAGTTCCGGCGGACATAACGGTCTGAAGTCGATTGAAAAAATGCTGCAGAGCTCATCTTATAACCGTCTCAAAGTCGGTGTCGGGGCAGGAGCTGCGGCGGCTAACGATTCTGATGCAGATGCGGGAAGTGACCTTGCTGAGTATGTACTCGGAAATTTCAGGCAGTCTGAACAGCAATTGCTGACTGCGGTTGTAGCTTTTGCCGCTGACAGTGTTATCGACTGGTATTTAGAAGGTATCGGTTATGTTCAACAGAAATATAATGGAATTGATTTGAAATTTTAATATTGAAATTTGGGCTGGAGTGCGGATCTAAACTCTGCTCAATATAAATTATGGAGGATCACAGGTGGCACAGAAATTGTATGAAGCAATGTTTGTCGTGGATAGCAATAAGGCACGTGAGGATTATGCTCACATGGAAGAAGTTTGCCATTCAACAATCACTAGACACGGCGGTGAAATTGTGAAGAGTATCAAGTGGGATGATCGTAAAATGACCTTTGAAATGGATAAATGTAAGCGTGGTACTTATATTCTGGTTCATTTCAATGCTGAAAGTACTTCTATTGTTAAGATGGACAGACAGATTCAGCTTAATGATCAGATCCTGCGCTGTCTGATTACTGTCGACGAAGATGGTATTGAGACCGATACTGGCGCCGCTAGTCATGAAAAGGCTGCAGAAGAATAAAATTTTTTGCAGTTTGAGTTGATTGTAATCGATAATTCGCATATCTGAAATATTACTATGCTCACAGGAGGTAATAATGGCTGGTTCATTTAATAAAGTAATTTTGATGGGTAACCTTACCCGTGATCCTGAACTCAGGTATACACCGCAAGGTACCGCGGTTACAGATATTGGGCTGGCTATCAATGATACACGCTCAAAATCTGAGCAGCAGCGTACTACTTTTGTAGATGTGACATTCTGGGATAAGTCGGCTGAGGTTGTATGTGAATATCTGCGAAAAGGCAGCTCTATTCTGGTCGAAGGCCGTTTGCAGACAGACAGCTGGGATGATAGGGATTCTGGTAAAAAAGTTTATAAACTCAAGGTTATAGCGCAGAATTTCCAGTTTACCGGTGGTAGAGCTGATGCTCCAGGAGCACAGGGTCAAGGGCAGTCTACTGGAAATTACGGTGGCGGGCAGAGCAACGCCGGATCCTCTTATTCCCGTCCCGGCGGTAATCAGTACAAGCAGCAGAGCCAGGGAAATTATAATGATTTTGACGCGGGTGACTTCGGTGGTGCGCCTGATGATGATATTCCCTTCTAGAGTTATCGGTTTTTAGTCGGTTAAAACTATTTTTTTTAATATAAATATAATTGGAGAATTTGAAATGGCAAGAGATGAAAATCAGCCGCAGGATCGTTTTGGTGGCAAGAATGCAACCCGTATTGATTATAAGGATATCAATACTCTGCAGAAATATGTAACCTCACAGGGTAAGATTTTTGATGCAGCCCGTACCGGTACCAGTTCTAAGCATCAGCGCAGTCTGGCTAAGGCTATCAAAAGAGCACGTTTTTTGGGATTAATGAAGTTTAATGGATAATTACCTGTAGCACTTTCATTATTGACTTGATACCTGCGGGTATCGGTGTTGAGTAGGCATTCATTATTAACAAGGAAAGGAAAAAGCGATGAAGCTTTTACTAAAAGAAAGTATAAAAAATCTTGGACACGCTGGCGAAGTTGTCAGCGTTAAAGATGGCTATGGGCGTAATTTTCTAGTGCCTTACGGCAAAGCTATCGAAATTACTGAAGAGAATCTTCAGGCTATTGAACTCGAAAAGAAGAGATTGCAGGCTCTTGAGGGCGAGAGAGTTCTTTCGCTTAAGGAGATTGCTGAACGTATCAATGGTGTTGATATTACTGTTACCGAAAAGGTCAGTGAAGGTGAGAGCCTTTATGGTGCGGTTCAGGCTAAAACTATTGTAGCAGCGCTCAAGGATCAGGGTATTGAAATTGAGATTGATGCGGTTCATTTCAAGGAACCTGTAAAGACTCTTGGTGTCCACCGGGTGCCAATCAAACTTCATACAGAGGTTGTAGCTGAACTCAAACTCTGGGTTGTTGACGAAAACGGCAAGGGTGCGGCAAAAGCTGAAGAGGTTGAGGCAGAAGCGGTTGCAGAGAGTACTGAAGAATAGACTGATTCTCGCAAATTGATTTACGGTAATAGACAGAGCATTCGGTTCTGTCTATTATTTTTTTGACAGTCTTAGTATCTGCGTTAAGTTGTATTGACTTTTTTCAAGCAATGAATTAGTATTATTTGAAATGTGATTGTTTATTTTGCAATTGTAAAAATTCAGGATTATTATGATTGATGACGATTTTGAGGAAACAGAAGAGGTTGTGACCGGCAGGCAGCTGCCTCATGATCTGGATGCCGAACAGGGAGTGTTAGGTGGTTTATTACTGGCTCCAGAAAGATTTGAGCTTATTGAAGGTAATGTTGAGCCTGAAGACTTCTTTAATAAGGGTTACGGGACAATATTCGCGGCTCTGGTGGAGCTTAACCGGCAGGGGAAGCCTATTGATGTCCTGCTGCTGCGGGATCTGCTTCAGAGTCGGCAGGAGTTGGGGGTTGTTGGCGGTGCCGCCGGGCTTGCATCCCTTACTGATTCGGTACCTACTGGAGCAAATGTTGAATATTATGCGAATATTGTTCGGGAAAAATCTCAGCAGCGTAAGCTTATAACTGCGGCAACTAATATTGTTGAGATGGCGAGCAGTGGCGGTATGCAGGCGAGTGATCTGATAGACGAGGCTGAGCGCTCAATCTTTGAAGTCGCTGAGCGCAGTTCCGGAAATGATGCTGAGGGCATGAGCACGATAATAAAGAAGGCCTGGGCTCGTATTGAGGCCTATATGAGTTCCAAGGAGACGGTACATGGCGTTACAACCAATTTTTATGAGCTGGACCAGCTCCTGACCGGTCTGCATGGCGGTGAACTGATTATTGTGGCGGGTAGACCGAGTATGGGTAAGAGTACCTTCGCGCTCAATGTTGCCCGTAAAGTTGCAGTTGAGAATAATCAGGGAGTGGCTATCTTTTCGCTGGAAATGACTTCGGAGAATCTGGCTACCAATATACTTTCGGCACATGCCCGTATTGATGCACAGAAGATGCGTAAGGGAGAGATGAGTAATGAAGAGCTGGCGCATATCGGACGCAGCCTTGATTCTCTGGCGCAGGCACCAATTTTTATTGATGATTCGTCGGTTTTGAGCGTTTCTGAATTGAGAGGGAAGTGCCGCCGGCTTAAAAAGAAGCATAATATTGCGTTGATTGTAATTGACTATCTGCAGCTGCTTAGTGGTTCACTCAAATCTCAGCAGCGAAGCCGTGAACAGGAAGTTGCTGAGATATCACGAGGGCTCAAATCACTGGCAAAAGAACTTGATGTGCCAGTTATAGCCTTGTCACAGCTCAGCAGAAAGGCGGAGGGCAGATCGGATTCGCGTCCGATGATGTCAGATCTACGTGAATCCGGTGCTATTGAGCAGGATGCGGATGTTATTGCTCTGTTGCATCGTCCAGATTATTATAATCCTGAAGAGTCTCCGGGGCAGGCAGAAATCATCATTGCCAAGCAGCGTAATGGGCCAACCGATACGGTCAACCTTGCTTTCATTAAAAATAAACTGATGTTTGAGCCTCTGAGTATGCGGCCAGAGGAGGGGTTTAACCGGGTATAGCGGCGGCTGGAAGTACTCTACGAAAATAGTAAGCAATTATAGCCGTATTTTAATAAAATCTGCGGTATGATGCTGTTGAATAGCGGTAATATTTCAGTCCCGGTTTTAAGAATAAAAAAGCAAAAGAATAAGTTTTTTATGTTTGACTGTTTTTTTAAAATGAATTAATATAAATCATGAATTGATTATCAGTGGTGTATATATAACTTAATCCTGAAGTTGAATCATCAGCCTTTTTCAAAGGTGTAATTTGTCTGATAATTTTTGTAAATTTTCTTTGTGTCCTGATTTACTGATAAAATGTGATATTGTCATTGTTCACATAGGGGAAAGCTAATGAGTAGTGATGTTTCAGCTGTAACTCAATCTCATACTCGGGCAGGGAAGTATCTGACTTTCTTTCTTGCTGATGAAGAGTATGGTATCGAAATAATGAGGGTAAGAGAAATATTTGGTATGCTGCCAATTACAATTGTTCCGCAGACTCCGGAATTTGTCAAAGGAGTTATAAATCTTAGAGGTAAGGTTATTCCGGTTATTGATCTCAGATTGAAATTCAGAATGGAGCGACGTGATTATGACAAGGAAACCTGCATAATTGTTGTTGAGGTCGATGAAGTGCATATGGGAATTGTTGTCGATACAGTACAGGAGGTTCTTGATATTGCCAATGAGGATATTGAGGATTCGCCGCATTTTGGAACCAGTGTTGACACTGAGTTTATTTTAGGTATGGGCAATAAGGATAATCGGGTGACAATTCTGCTTGATGTGGGTAAGGTTATATCGAGCGAAGATCTGGTTCTGGCCAGTGCCCTCGGTGGTGATGAATAGATTAAAATTTGGGACAGCAGTATAGCGTAAGTAATTATTTTGATATAGAGAACTTGTATACTCGTTTTTATAGAGGAGTAGGAGATGAAATTAGGCACGAAAATTTTCATGGGATTTAGTGTGATTTTAATCATTATGATTGCACTAGGTGTAGTTATTATGTTTCAGATGAATTCGATTGAGAAGCAATCGACGATTCTTGCTAAAGAGTATGTGCCGGAGTTTGCGAAAGTCTCTGCTCTCAATCAAGATGTTCTCAATATGCGTATGAATATTCTGGCAGCGACAATATCGAAGGATGATGCCTATATCAACGCGGGGCGTAACTACTTCAAAAATGTGAGTTCCCAGCTGGCCGATTTTAAAAATTTCGTTGACGGCTCAGATCATCTGGTAAAAGGTCAGGCTCAGGCTTCTGAGATGATTAATAAGCTCAATAGTTACAATGAACGTGCTGAGGCGATGTATGCGCAGATAGAGTCGATGAAGGAGCAGTTCCTCAACCTTGTTAAACTTGGCGGAACATTTGTTGGTGAGGGTGATAAACTGGTTGATGAGCAGCGTAAGATGATTGATAAGCTCAGTAAGCCAGAAGATATGCTGCAGAGAAATCGCCTTGAAGAGAGAATTTTCAAAACCTTCGCAGTTATTCAGGGTGGATTACTCATAAGATTAAAAACAGTATCAGCAATGTATAATAATGATGTTGAACTGCTTAAGGCGGTCTATGATAACGAGTTTCCAAAATTAAATGATGTTTTTGTAGAGATCGGCAAGCTTCAGCCAACCGGTGACGAGAAGGTCGCATTTGATAAATTGTCTGAGCTGGCTGTGCAATACCGCGAAACAATCGGCAGGTATATCTCAGTCTGGAATCAAATGAATGTGATTCGTGGGGAAGCTGGTAAGATCGGGATTGAATTTGTCGATGCTTCAAATACCGTATCTGATGCCGCCCGCGGGCAGAGTATGAAGATCGCCTCTGATACAAACGCTTCTGTAAACAGCGCTATACTGGTTCTCATCATTGGCCTGGTTATTGCGGTCGCTATCGGTATAATTCTTGCTGTGATGATTACCAGAGGTATCACCGGTCCGATCAATAATATTATCTCCAGCCTCGATGAAGCCGGAACCCAGGTGGCTGCCGCTTCAAATCAGATATCATCAGCAAGTCAGAGTCTGGCTGAGGGTGCGACCGAACAGGCTGCATCACTTGAGGAAAGTTCTTCAGCACTCGAAGAGATGGCGTCAATGACCCGTCAGAATGCTGATAACGCCAGCAATGCTAACCAGATGATGGTGAAAACTCAGGAGCAGGTAACCAATGGTGCTGATGCGGTAACCAATATGTCAACTGCAATGACAGAAATCAATGATTCTTCCGAGCAGACTTCAAGGATTATCGGAACTATTGAAGAAATTGCGTTCCAGACAAATCTGCTTGCTCTGAATGCGGCGGTTGAAGCAGCGCGTGCCGGTGATGCTGGTAAGGGCTTTGCTGTGGTAGCAGACGAAGTAAGAAACCTTGCACAGCGTTCTGCTCAGGCAGCTAGAGATACTGCAGAATTGATTGAAAGTACTGTGGCTAGAGTCAAGAACGGTTCATCAATTGTTCAGGAACTGCAGACCAGTTTTGGTGAGGTTGAGTCATCTGTCAAGCATTTTGGCGGTCTGATCAATGAAATCAGTGCTGCAAGTAATGAACAGGCTCAGGGCGTAGATCAGGTAAATACCGCTGTTGCACAGATGGATAAGGTAACACAGACAAATGCGGCCAATGCTGAAGAATCAGCATCAGCGGCTGAAGAATTGAGTGCTCAGGCACAGCAGTTGAGTTCACTTGTCGGTGAGTTGAGTATGATCGTTACCGGATCAAGCAATCACGGAAGTGTTGTAACACCAATGCGCAGTCATGTAAAAAAAATGCCTAAGCTCTCTGCTCCAAAGTCTTATTCATCCGGTAGCTCTTCACTTGTAAAGCCATCTTCAAGCTCAAGTCTGGTAAAGCCTCATGAGGTAATTCCGCTGGATGATGATGATGATTTTGAAGATTTTTAAGATTTAATTTTAGTTGATATTAAAAGCCACCATATTTATGGTGGCTTTTAATAATTTGTAAGTGACAGTTGCTGCTCAAGTACGGCTTTTGCTAAGGTTTCAGTGAGTATTTACCATATAGATCATATCCAGCGCCCGCCTGGTAGCAGTTACATCATGAACTCGGAAGATCTGTGCTCCCTGCAGATAAGACATGACTGCGAGGGCAATACTTGCTTCCAGACGGTCGGTAACAGGTAGCTTGAGGGCGTTGCCGATCATTGACTTTCTGCTTACTCCAATCAATACCCGTTGCCCGGTGGCGACAAATTTGTCAAGGTTTTTCATTAGTAGAAAATTGTCTTCTTGCCTTTTCCCAAAACCAAATCCGGGATCCAGGATAATTTTTTCTTTCTCGATACCACCGGCAATGGCTTTATGATACTGGGAGTCCAGAAAAGCAAGGACATCGCTAAGTGTATCCTTATACGCCGGTGCTTGTTGCATGTTTTTAGGCGTACCCTGCATGTGCATGATAACAACTTCTGCTTTATGTCTGGCAATGGTCGCTAGCATTGCTGGATCTCCGGTAAGTCCTGTGATATCATTGATGATATTTGCTCCGGCTGTAAGAGCGGCATCGGCGACCGCGGCTTTATTGGTATCAACGCTGATTTTTATAGTTGATTTTGCGCGTAGATCGGTAATTATCGGTAAAATTCTGGATATTTCAACATCGGCAGGTATATACTCAGCTCCTGGTCTCGTGCTTTCTCCACCAATATCAATAATATCAGCACCGTTTTTTACCATGGTCATGGCTTTATCAAGCTGGAATTCGGTATTGGCAAAATTTTCATTGCCGTCGGAAAAAGAGTCAGGGGTTATATTGAGAATTCCCATGATGACAGGTTTTGTGGTATTTAGCATAATTTGATTATTCTAAGTTTTCTAGGTAATAAGAGTATTAAATTTATTGTAATTAAAAAAAAAGTCTATATCATTGGACTATAGGTAATTAATCTCAAGTATATCTCTAAATAATCAGAAAAGAAAGAGTCTAGTATTATGGATAAACGAAAAAGTAAGATGCAGATAGTGTACGACTTTTTTAAGAGTGAGATTGAAAGCGGTTCGTACCTTCCTGGGGAACTTTTCCCATCTGAAGCACATATAGCCAGTCAGTTTAATGTTTCCAGACCTACAATTGCCAAGGCCAAGAATCTGTTGCGTGAGCAGGGGTTTATTGCGAAGAAAAAAGGATATGGCACTATTGTTGCAAGTAATAAACAGCTCAATAAGCGGCAGGAGTTTAAATTTGGCGTTTTAATACCGTCAATTGGTGCGACCGGTATTTTTGAACCTATATGGGGGATGATTGCTGACAGATCCAGTGCCAACGGATTCAAACTGGTGGTTAATGAAGAGAACTTTTCGCTCATGTGGGGACGGGGCGGTGGAAATTCAGAGCACAGCGGTAAGAATGCAGAGCTTTTAGCGCGCAAATATGCGGATGAAGGGGTGGATGGTATTTTTTTTGCTCCTCTTGAGTTGACCGAGGAGGCTGATGAAATAAATCAGAAAGTGGTCGAAATCTGTAAAGATGCAGAAATACCGGTAGTACTGCTCGATAATGATCTGGTAGATTACCCGCAGGCCGGTGACTGGGATCTTGTCTGTCTTGATCATGTTGAAGCCGGGTATTCAGTAGCCAAACATTTAATTGATACCGGCTGTAAAAAGATTATATTTCTGACAGCCGAATATGTTGCCAGAACAATTTATAAACGTATTGTAGGTGCCAGGATGGCTGTTCAACAGAGCGGACTCCCTGCTGATGCGCTTGAGGTCATAACTATCCGCTGGTCTAAGGATGATGATGTAATTAAAAAGCTCAAAGAATTTCCTGATGCAGACAGCCTTATCTGTTTCAATGACACTCCGGCTGCTACCCTTATACCCAAGCTGCTCGCGGATGGTTATCATATTCCACGTGATTTCAAGATAATCGGTTTTGATGATTCCAGTTATGCAGAACTGTTAAAGATTCCGCTGAGTTCGTATAGACAGCCCTGTGAAGCTATTGCTGAGAATGCAGTGAAGATGCTGCTGACCCGTATTGAAAATTCTGATTTGCCACCGCGTATTCTCAGTATAAAGGGTGAACTTATTCCACGCGAGTCGACAGTAGTAGCTAAAGTATAAGCTATTACTAGTAAGTTTTGACTGTTTTCAATACGTTAATATACTAAAATACAGGAATCAGTGTTATCAATGCCAGAAGCTGCGGCGGAAATTTCCGCTGCAGCTTCTGGTAATTACAGGTTGTCTTGGGGAACTGTATTATTACAGGTGAGGAGGTAGCGTTTTATCAGTAGCCATCGCTGTATTTACATCTTTAGGTAGCAGTAATTTCTGATCAATTTTGAGCATCGGATTTCCTCGCTTATCCATTTTGAGCCTGTTCAGTCTGGTAATGTATGCTACCATTTCCGGACTGCTTCTGCGGTATACCCGCCATAGAACCTGGCTGAGTCCTTCACCGCGGCGTACATGTGCTTGTGTGCCGTCGAAGAGTTCAACATTTGACTCTGCTGCCGTATCGGCGGCAGCAAATTCTGTCTGATATGCTTCAAGCCCGCTGACATTATTATACTGCGCTTCATTTTCATATCCCGCCTCAGCATTCAGAGGATCATCACTCATTATCTCTTCTTTAAAAGCAATGAGATTCTGGTTTGACTCAGCAATGTTTTCCGCAGCGGCCTGAATTATTTTATTCTGCTGACCAGCAGAGTTCTGTTTTTGCTGCAGGTTGGAAAGCTGTACTTTCCAGCTTTCTTTTGCGGTGTTGTATTCATTGCTGATAAGTTCTATCTGATCCTGCATCTTTGATAGTTTCTCTTCAAGTTTGAGATTTTGTGCTTCAGAGGAAGCCAGCTGCATGGAATATTCACTCTTTATGTTGGTCTTTTCGGCTTCGATATTGTTCCAGCTGAGAATCGGCATCAGTACCAGCATAAGGCAAGCAGCTGCTGCCAGTGTGGTAGCATAAGAAAATCTGCGAGAACGTCTAGCCGCGAGCTCATCGAGTGTTTGAACTTTATTATACTCCTCACTGGCAAGCTCTACCAGATCCTCTTTGTCCTGTTGCAGATTTGGCACGGTCTCGGTTCTGTAGACATTGTTTTCAAATTCAAGTTTTTTAATCTTGGTGCGAACCTTCTCCAGACGGTTTATTCTGCGTTTCTGTCTGGCATCACTCTGTTCTAGCTCTTCAGCCCGGTTTTGCAGTGTCCGCAGTTCCATCAGGGCTTTGTCGAGGGCTTTATCCAGAGTGTTTATGGTTTTAGTCTGCAGCTCATATTCAGATATCTGGCTGCTCCGTGCTGTAGCGTTTATTTCCAGCTGGGAGCGAAGAGTCTCTATTTCACGATTCAGCTGGCGTATTGTGGCGTCTGTTCGTTTAAGCTCACTACTGTGCTGGTGTTCAAGATCTTTGGCGGCTGATAGTTTTTCGTCATTCTGTCTCAGAAGATTATCATAGGCAGTATTGAGCTCGCTTAGGGTGTGGTCTTTGTCGAGAATCAGGTCGCTCTGATGCTGGCTACGGGCATGTGCAATACTCAGCTGCTGCTGCAGCAGTGCAATCTCTTCGCCGAATTTCCGCAGCATATTTTCAGCGCGGGCGGATTCTTCCTGCATGCTGCAGATTTCTGACTCTGCCTGGGCCAAACGGTTACTCTCATGTGCCAGCTGTTCAAGATAGCTGGAGTGAATAGTCTGTAATTGTTCCATCTCGCGTCCCTGAACTACCAGAGTATCATTTCTGGCGTTGAGCTCCTGAGCCAGCTGTTTTTTATCCTGCTGAACCTGAATGATCTCCTGTTCAACTGACTGCGCCCAGTCTTTGAGCTCGGTAACCTCTGAAACGATCTTCTGAGTAGTCTCTGCCCATTCGGCTTCAGCCGGACGGGAATTGTCCAGATCCAGTATCAGATCCGCCGCCGGACTTTCCGGGGCTGCAGTTTCCGTGCTTCGTCCGATGCTGTCGAAATCAATGCAGGTAAATTCCGCCTCGGATATTTCTGTAATTGAAGTATCAACCTCAACAGCTTCGACCTCGGTGAAATCCTGGCTGAAGTCGTATTCTGTTGCCTCAGCCACCTCTACATCATCGATATACCAGGTATCAGGAATATCAACGTTGACCGCATCAGCCTCGGCGTAGAGAGGGGTGATTTCATCTTCATGTTCAATCTCGCCGAAGAAGGCGAGTGAACGTGCGACCGCATACTCTCTTTCTTCTTCAGAAAGTGCGTATTCGGGTATAAATGGAATAATTGTCGGATCGAAATCATCGGCACCGCCCTCAATAACTTCAAGCTGCGGCGGTATATACTCTGAGCTTACCTCAGGTGAAGTATCATCTTCGGCAGTATCTGAAATTCCGGCCCGTTCATAGGCTGAAATAATAAGTTCTTCCGATTCTAGGAGATCTTGAGGAATATCGGTATCAGAATGTTCCTCTGCTGTTGTTTCTGCAGCGGGATCTTCGGTATTATTTTCAGAGATAAGTGCATTTAGAAGAGCTTCGGCAAACTCTTTATCTTCTTCTTCTTTTGCTAAAAGCTCTATCAGTTCGTCGCTGAAGCCCTGCAGTCTGTATTGTGCCAAAGTTTCTTTTGCAGATTTCATCTTACTTCTCCAGTAATAAATAATTAATCATAAATTATCAGGGTAGTCCCCCTGCCTTAGATATTTTATCGGTCATTGCGCATTTTCAACTACAGTCGAAATTGGATAAAATTGTGTTTTATGGTATTTTTATTTGAATATAATGTTATTAATGATAATCCGCTTATGCTTGATTTTAAGTATTTCGGACCTCTCAGGCTGTAATCTTAATGAAAGAGGTGATAATGAAGGGAATAATTCTTGCCGGAGGGTCAGGATCCAGACTCCATCCTATAACTATGGCAATCAGTAAGCAACTGTTGCCGATTTATGATAAACCTATGATCTATTATCCATTGAGTACGCTGCTGCTAGCCGGGATAAGGGAAATATTACTCATAAGTACTCCGCATGATCTGCCGATGTTTGAGCGGCTGCTCGGTGACGGAAGCAGATTCGGAATAAATCTGAAATACGCGGAACAGCCGAGTCCTGATGGTCTGGCGCAGGCTTTTATTATCGGTAGGGATTTTGTCGGTAGTGATACCTGCTGTCTGGTTCTTGGGGATAATATCTTTTATGGCCATGGTTTTACCGATCTGCTCCAGAATTCAGCGGCTTTGACCGAAGGAGCGGTGGTTTTCGGCTATCCGGTTATTGATCCGCAACGTTACGGGGTTGTAGAATTTGTCGCGGATGGAAGGGCTATCTCAATTGAAGAAAAACCCGAAACACCCAAGAGTAAATATGCGATACCCGGAATTTACTTTTATGATAATCAGGTACTTGAATATGCTGCGGCTCTCAAGCCCAGCGCCAGAGGAGAGCTGGAGATAACCGATCTTAATCGGATATATCTGGAGGCAGGAAAACTCTGTGTACAGCGTTTTGGCCGTGGGGTAGCCTGGCTGGATACCGGAACTAATGAAAGTCTTATGGAGGCAGGGGAATTTGTCAGAGCTATTGAGAAGCGTCAGGGACTGAAAGTTGCCTGTATTGAGGAGATAGCATACGAGAATGGCTGGCTGAGCCCTGAAAAACTCGCCGAATCTGCGGCAATTCATGGTAAAAGTACATACGGAGATTATCTGCGCAGGTTGGCCAATAGTATTGTCTGACCGCAGAATCAGGGAGAAGTAATGAATAAATTGTCGACAGCATTGGAGGGTGTGTTTGTTATAGAGCCGGATGTTTTTGGTGACGAACGTGGGTTCTTTATGGAGACCTATTCTCAGAAAAAATTTGCAGATATCGGAATAACTACCGAATTTGTGCAGGATAATCACAGTAAATCAAAATCCGGGGTCTTGCGCGGGCTGCATTATCAGCTGGGGCGGGAGCAGGCAAAGTTGGTACGGGTAATTGCCGGGGCCGTATATGATGTGGCTGTTGATATCCGTATCGGCAGTCCGACATTCGGAAAGTGGCTGGGGGTGGAGCTTACAGCTGAGAATAAGCGGCAGCTGTATATTCCCGAAGGTATGGCACACGGGTTTTTGACTCTGGCTGAAGGGACAGAATTCATTTATAAATGTTCTGATTTCTACGCGCCCGAGACTGAACGGATAATTCTCTGGAATGATCCAGAGATCGCAATCGACTGGAGAATACAACCTGGGTGTGTGCCGTTACTTTCAGCCAAGGACAAGCAGGGGGTCATGCTGCAGCAAATGCCTGAAATCGAGCTTCCGGTCTTTAAAGGCTGAAGGCAGGGCCGGAGATATTCTAATACAAGGTGACAGTATTGATTTACTGTCACCTTGTATTTTGTATTAATTTGAGCGTATAAGGTCGAGAAGTTCTTCGGCGCTTATGCGGCCTCCGATATCACTGCCTGAGAGGAGATCCTTGGCCAGAGTGCGTTTATGCTTATGTAATTCTATAATCTTTTCTTCAATGGTGCCGCTGGTAACCAGCCGGTAAATGGTGACCGGTCTGGTCTGACCGATTCTGTGCGCCCGGTCTGAAGCCTGATCCTCTACCGCCGGATTCCACCAGGGATCCATATGGATAACAAAATCCGCGGCGGTAAGGTTAAGACCCTGACCGCCGGCTTTGAGGCTGATCAGGAAGAAGTCGCCATTACCTTCCTGGAAGTCCTCCACCAGTTGTTCGCGCTTGCGTGCAGGGGTTGAGCCATCCAGATATTGATAGCTATAGCCTTTTTCATCAAGATAATTGCGTATGATCTGCAGATGGTCGACAAACTGGCTGAAGACCAGAGCTTTATGACGGTTTTCCAGCAGTTCTTCAGCAATTTCGGCAAATTCCTTGAGTTTGGAGCTCTCAATATCCGAATCTTCACGCACCAGTCGTGGATTGCAGCAGGCCCGGCGTAATCGCATGATTTCTGCGAGAATCTGGATGCCGTCTCCGCGTCTGCCATTCGATTCACGCGCCTGTTCGATATCTTCCAGCGCTTTACTGCGTAAGGCTTCGTAGAATGCAGCTTCCTCAGTTGTCATCTCAATCATTTTGGTAATTTCGGTTCGTGACGGTAATTCATCAAGTACCTGACTTTTGTCACGCCGAAGAATAAATGGCTGAATGAGTTTTTTCAGTCTTTCCTTGGCTTCTTGGTCATTGTCTTTTTCAATCGGTACTGCGAAACGTATGTTGAAGCGCTTATGACCCCCAAGAAGTCCGGGGTTTATGAAATTGAAGATATTCCAGAGTTCTCCAAGATGATTTTCCAGCGGGGTACCGGTGGTAACCATTTTAAAATCACTATTCAGTGACATAGCGGCTTTGGAGCGCTTGGTTGCGGCATTTTTTATTGCCTGCGCTTCGTCAAGCACAATTGTATGCCATTTTTTCTCGGTAATTAGATCTGATTCCTGCTGGAGCATGGCATAACTGCAGATTATCAGATCGAATTTTTCAGCGTCTTTGATCATCTGCTCGCGATCTCCTGCTCCGAAAAGCTGCGGGCGTAGAGTCGGTGCAAATTTTGCCGTTTCGTTCATCCAGTTGAAACATACGGATGTCGGTGCGACAACCAGTGCCGGTCCGGATTTAGCCCGGGATATAAGCAGCGCCAGTGTCTGTACTGTCTTACCAAGTCCCATGTCATCTGCAAGGCAGGCTCCTACTTTCCACTCCGCAAGTGTTGAAAGCCACTGGAAGCCCTCCTGCTGGTAGTCTCGGAGATCTGTCTGCAGGGTAGATGGGATTTCATAATTTTGCGGATGCTGAAGCTTGCCGATGTGCTTCTTCCATTCAATATCCGCCTGAAAATCTCCTACTTCGTCGGTAAGATCGGTCAGTGCCAGTGCCGCCAGTGAGTTGACGACGATCTCACCGTTTTTAACCTCGGTGTAAGCTGCGATTTCTTCTATACGCTTTCGGAAGTTATCGGTGAGAGCCAGATACTTATCCTCAGCGAGTGGTATAAATCTTCCTTTGGAGTGTCGTGACAGTTCCAGCAGACGTTTCATATCGATAACCAGATCATCGTCGACCTTGATCTTGCCGCTGAGTGCGAACCAGTCATTTTTCTTCTCAATCTTCAGACCCAGCGCATTGGCGCTGGATTGTCCCCGGATGCTTATCTGCCCGCCCTGTGGCCACTCTATCACCGCGCGTTCAGAAATTTCATGCAGTTCTACCAATAATTCCAGGCAGTCTATGGCATCGCCTATGTCCCAGATCCCGTCTTCTTTCTCAATGCCGTGAAGTGTCGGGCAGAGTTGAAGTATCTCTTCCACTTCTTCCAGTTCTCTGGTAAGATTGCGGGTGGTTATTTTTCTGATGCCGCCGAAATCCGCTACGATTGTCTGCGCGCCTATTCCGGGGCGGTAATAACCGCCTTCGCTACCGAACGGACGGTAAAGTATCTCGAGGCGTAAGCCAGATCCTACCGGCATCAGGTGGATACGTGGCCGTTTATCAGCGAGTACAGTCTCTGACTGATTGTTGGTTACCTTCAGGTCTGTCTGTACGGTAACAATGCTGCTGAGTTCTTCAACCGCCTTACGGGCATCTTCAAATCCTTCTTCTGGGATAATCAGACCATGTTTGCCGATAACGTGTGCGAGTTTCTGATGTGCCGGACTGATTTTTGTAACCTGGATGCGGGTGAAGGCATTGCGGCTCAGAGCGATGGTCATATCATCGGTTATTTCAGGTTCAAGCTTTATGTGTATCTTGTCCCCGGATTTCAGAGCTATGAGTTCCGGTTCCGCTGCGGTTATCTCAAGTCTGATATTGTTCGAGCCTTCGAGAAAAACCAGTGGATGAGCCACTAGAGCCGGGAGCGCCCGGTCATAGTCCAGTTCGTATGTGGGTTTGGCTCCGCGACCGGTTGAGTAATGCACCGGTGCAATAGCGGCGCAGATTTCGCGGTCCTGATCCGAGAGATATGGGAACGTTTCCCGTTCTTCAAAAAGCTTCTGCAGTGCGATTCTTCTGCCTTTGCTCCAGAGACCGGAGGCGTTGAGTTTCTGTTCCAGCGGATACAACTCGCAGATGCCGGTACTGCCATCAAAGGTCATACTCCAGGCCAGTCGGGCTTCTCCGGCGTTTCCGGTTGCAGTTGTAAGCTCGGCCGGGAGTTTCAGCAGAGCCGATAAAGGGCGCTGCCATGGTTGTTTAGGCTTGAAAAGCTCGATAAGCGGGTAAGATTTGGTGGTTTTGCGGATATTTGCCAGCTTTGCCGCCCAAACCAGTTTCTGGTCTTCAATTCTAGCAAGTATTTCAGCTGCTTCCGCGGCGAACCATAAATAACCGTTTTCGCGGGCTCTCTCAAAAAAGTCCGCTATTTCCTTGCCGTATTGGCTGAAATCAAGCATCCCTTCCCAGTAGAGTATCAGCCAGATTATAATGCGCACTAATGGATTGGAATCCTCCGGTAATGCCGGTGTTTCAATATCCAGACAGTTTTCCTGACGCATGCAGAACCATTGCAGGGCGATAATTGCTCCTGCCAGCGGGGTATCATTACGATTATCGGTTATGCGTGAGCAGAGATAATAGGCTTCAGAAATATTGTTTTCCCGAATCAGTGAAAGGCAGATGAAAATGCAGAGCAGTGCCGGTGGCGTCCCATCCCAGATCCTCAGGGTTTTAGCGAATAGTTCACTGGCTGCGTCAAATTTTCCGGAGATGAATTCCACCCAGCCCTGTAGGACTATCTTCTCGTTTCCGACAATATTTTTCAGTAATTTTTTGGCTGCAGCCGGACGGCCATGATAGATAATTTGAGGGAAGAGGTAGACTGATGGTGCCGGAGAGTCTGATTTTGCAGCGGCAAAATCTTTCAGTACATTGAAGGCTTCTGAAGCGTCATCAAGATTTTTTACGGCATCAGACAGGATGGCCACACATGACTCCATCAGCAGGCGTGGCGGTAATGTAATCATGAACTGGCGGTCAAACGGTTCGCAGATTATCACCAGTGGATGCTGTCTGGCAACCTCAGCCGGGAAGAGGCGTGTGGTCTGGTCGAGCATTTCATAGAACGCTTTGGAGTTCCGCTGATAAAAACTGAGCCGCAACCTGGCTATCGCCTGTTCGTAAGTTCGGAGTTCTCTCTCGTTCCAGCCGGTATTGCGCCAGAGAATGTTGCGTACGGAGGAAACAATGGTGTGCAGTGTTCCGGCCTGGAGTATTGCTCTGACAATAGGTTCGCGGATGAGCGGCACCGCACGAATTCCTGAAACAGAGTTCTCTGCAAGTTCAAACTGGATGAGTTCTTCGATGATTTTAGCAACGTCATTCGAACTGCGTCCGCATTGGGCGGCACATCTGGCTATATCCTGAAGTGGTGTCGGTTCGTAGATTACGGCCAGCAGCTGGATCATCCAGGATTGAGCTGGCAGCAGTCTCCGATAAATTGCCAATAGTGATTTGCGCTTTTTCTCAAGATCTTTTGGTGGTTTCGACATTTCTTTTCCTGTTTACTACCGGTATCGCAATTTTTAAGCAAACCTATATGATAAGGAATAGACGGGGGGCAGTCACTAAAAAAATTGGATTAAAATTTGTTTTGCGTTGTTTATAGTAGCCGGCAAAGGCTTATAAATTGTAAAATTCAGATTATAACCGGTTTTCGAATAGTCTTGAGTAAGCTGAATAATCAGGTGGTTATAATAAATATTATTATGCAGGAATATAAACACTGATTCGGATTCAGAATAGAAACAATAAATTGATTTACGCTGTTTAAATAACATGCGCAGTGAGTTTATTAGTTCAGTCAGATATAATAATTAGATCTTTGCCGGCAATTATTAGAGAATATTTAACAGTCTGACCTCAAATATAACTACAGCATTGGGACCAATACGCCCTCCGGAGCCTTTTTCTCCCCAACCCAACTCTGGAGGGATAAAAAAGCGGTATTTACTGCCGACCCCCATCAGCATCAGTCCTTCCTGATAGCCGTCAATAACTTCATTGAGGCTGAATTCAAGGGGAACGCCTTCCTTATAACTGTCATCGAGAACCTTACCGCCAATAAGCCATGCGCGCTGATCAACCCTTACCCGGTCATTAGCGAAAGGTTTCGGACCGTCTGTAGCTTCGAGTATGATATACTGCAGACCACTGCGAGTAACTTTGACATCCGCTTTTTTGCGGTTTTTATCGAGAAAACTGTTGCTTTTGCTTCTGTTCTGCCCTCTATTTCCACCGGTATTATGCTTTTTGGTCTGTCTTCCCATGCGGTATCCTTGTAATTATTAATGAATCATCAGTAATTATATGAACTATGCTTGGGGATGCAATTGCCATATTTTCACGGTTGTAAAGAGTATGGAAATATCTCAGCAGTATAGATCCGGGTATTATAAAAAAGCAGAAGAAACCTAAGGGTTTCTTCTGCTTTTTTATAACTATATTTCAGTAAGATATTAGTTTAAAAGGTCGTTACGATCTTCGTAAGTGGTGTGCAGCGCTTCGTGTGCTTCGTGAGAACCGGCTTTGCCACCGTAGTAATCCTTGTAGATCTCCTGTACCATATAGTTGTCGCTGGAGTTATGAAGCTGCAGACGACGGTCGGCATTATAAATACCCTTCAGGCGCTTTTCCTTGTTGCAGAGGGTTGATTTATCAAGGATAGGCTGACCACCACCGGCGATACAACCTCCTGGGCAGGCCATGATTTCGATGAAGTGATAATCCTTTTCACCGCTCTTAACCATTTCACATACTTTGCGGGCATTTGCCAGACCGTGAGCGACTGCGACCTTGATCTTAAGCTCTCCCAGAGAGTATTCGGCTTCTTTAATACCTTCAAAGCCGCGAACCTCTTTAAACTCGATTCTGTGCATCTTCTGACCGCGGATAACCTCTGCCGCATAACGCAGAGCGGCTTCCATTACACCACCGGTTGCACCGAAGATAACACCAGCACCGGTATAGAAACCGAGAGGCATATCGAGTGAGCTTGGTTCAAGTTCACTGAACTGGATACCGCTGGCATCAATCATTCTGCCGAGTTCCTGGGTAGTAAGAACGTTGGTAATGTCCTGCATACCGTTGGTCTTGAACTTGTCGAGCTTGGCTTCAAATTTCTTGGCGGTACATGGCATTATAGAAACTACAGCCAGGTTCTCTGGTGCAATATTAAGTTTGCTTGGAAGTACCTTGTGTGCTGTAGAACCGAACATCTGCTGTGGTGATTTGCATGAAGAAAGGTTTGGCAGCATGTCTGGGAAGTAGGTCTCTGCGAACTTAACCCAGCCTGGACAGCAGCTGGTGAACATCGGCATTGTGCCACCATTAGCAACACGTTCCAGAAGCTCATTTGCTTCTTCAACAATTGTCATATCAGCAGCAAAGGTCACATCGTAAACCTGATCGAAGCCAAGCATTCTCAGTGCGGTAACAATTCTGCCGGTTACATCGGTTCCGGGTTCAATACCGAAGTATTCTCCAAGACCGACACGAACAGCAGGTGCGAAGGCTGCGACAACGTATTTGTTAGGATCAGCAAGGAGTTTCCAGACGTCATCTCTTTCCTGAGCAGGTACCAGAGCTCCGGTTGGGCAGACAGCAGCGCATTGGCCGCAGTTTACGCATTCAACTTTACCAAGATCCTTGTTGAATGCTGGAGAGACGCAGGCTTTTGAACCACGGTAAGCGAAATCAATCGCACCAATTCCCTGTACTTCCTCACAGACACGTACACAGTCACCGCAGAGTACACATTTGTTAGGGTCACGAACCAGTGATGGGCTTGAGCGGTCGATAGGCTTCATATCTTTCTCTTGAAGCTTTTTGAAACGAACCTCTTCAACACCCAGCTGCCGGGCAAGATCCTGCAGAGTACAGTTGTTACTTCTGCTGCAGCTTGGGCATTCGCGGTTATGATTAGCCAGCAGAAGCTCAAGGTTGATCTTACGCATCTGGCGAATTTCAGCGGTATTGGTCTTGATTATCATGTCTGGTTCAGGCTTGGTGGAACATGAAGCCATGATACCACGACCGGCAACTTCAACAAGACAAAGTCTGCAGGCACCATAGACACTCAGATCAGAGTGATAACAGAATGTAGGAAGGTCGATACCTACTTTACGAATAATTTCGAGCAGGTTGCGTTCACCCTCTATTTCGACGATGATACCATCGACTGTCAGTGTTTTTTTATCTTCTTTACTCATATTTCTTTCCTGTATGTTTTAAAGGGGTTACCCATTTAAGTAAGTGAACTAAACTCCAACAATTGCGTCAAATTTACATGCAGTAACACAAGCGCCACACTTGATGCATTTTTCAGGATCGATAGTGTGAACTTCTTTTACTTTACCACTGATTGCACCTACTGGACACTTGCGGGCACAGGCAGTACAGCCTTTACACTTTTCAGCAATGATTTCTGGCTCAGCCAGATCTTTACACTGACCGGCTGGACATCTTTTGTCAACAACGTGAGCGAGATATTCGTCCTTGAAGTATTTCAAAGTAGAAAGAACCGGATTCGGAGCTGTCTTACCTAGACCGCAGAGTGAAGCCTTCTGTACAGATCTTGCAAGCTGTTCAAGAACTTCGAGAGTCTCTTCAGTCGCATTACCAGTAGTAATATCCTCAAGCATCGCCAGCATCTGTTTGGTTCCCTCACGGCATGGAACACATTTGCCGCAGGATTCATTCTGGGTGAACTGCATGAAGAATTTTGCTACCTGTACCATACAGGTGGATTTATTCATAACTACCAGACCGCCGGAACCTACCATCGCACCAACATCTTTTAGTGAATCGAAGTCGAGTGGAAGATCCAGCATTCCTTCGGTCAGGCAGCCGCCTGAAGGACCGCCGATCTGTACTGACTTGAAGCATTCGCCGGTAAGGTTACCTTCATCATCGGTAACACCACCACCGATATTCATAACAATTTCACGGAGTGTGGTGCCGAAAGGAACTTCAATCAGACCGGTGTTGGCGACGTGACCTGTAAGTGCAAAGGTCTTGGTGCCAGGAGACTTTTCAGTACCGATAGACTTGAAGGCGGCAGCACCGTCACGGATGATTCTGCCGATTGAAGAAAGGGTTTCAACGTTATTAATAACGGTTGGCTTGCCCCAGAGACCACTTACTGCTGGGAATGGTGGCTTTGGTCTTGGCATGCCGCGCTGACCTTCGATAGAAGCAATAAGAGCGGTTTCTTCACCACATACAAAAGCTCCGGCACCTTCCATAACATGAAGTCTGAAGCTGAACTTTGTACCGAAAATGTTGTCACCGAGAAGACCGGCTTTTTCAGCATCAGCAACAGCTTTGTTCATGCGCTGTACTGCTAGAGGGTATTCTGCACGTACATAGACATAACCTTCGTCCGCTTCAATTGCTTTAGCGCAGATCATCATACCTTCGATAACGCTATGAGGATTTCCTTCAAGAACTGAACGGTCCATGAACGCTCCCGGGTCACCTTCATCTCCATTGCATATTACAAATTTCTTGTCACTCTTGTTAGGAAGAGTAAATTTCCATTTCAGACCGGTTGGGAAACCACCACCACCTCGTCCACGCAGACCACTGTCCAGAACTTCCTTGCAGACACCTTCAGGAGTCATTTCTTTGATAGCTTTTTCTGCGCCCTGATATCCTCCGGCATATACATATTCGGTGATATCATCTGGCTCAAGGCGGCAGTCTTTAAGCACTGTACGTCTCTGCAGATTATAGAAAGGAATCTCCTTGTCGCCCTTGCAGGCTTCGCCGGTTTCAGGCTTCTTGTATAGCAGACGTTCTATAACTTCATGATTTTTAAAGGTCTTTTCAACTATTTCTGCAACGTCTTCAGGCTTGACGCTTACATACAGGATATCATCAGGTTCGATGTGAAGCAGCGGACCCTGCTGGCAGAATCCCTGACAGCCACTTTTAGAGACGTAGTTTGTATTATCACCGCAATCATGCTTGTCAAGATCGATAGTGACATTCAGCCCGGCATTTTTCAATTCTTCAACCAGAGCATCTCGTACTTTAAGTGAACCATTTGCAACACAGCCGGTACCAGCACAGATAACAACGCGTTTAGTGATGTTTTTTCTGCGTGCTTCGTATTCCTTGGCGGTCTTGCCTAGATCTATTGTCGCCATTCTTACTTCCTTTCTCTTTTTTATTTACCTTCAGCTTTTAAAAGTTCATCGACGATCTGTATAGCCTGATCCGCTTTTACCTGACCGTAAACATCTTCGTTCATCAGCATTACAGGTGCGAGTCCACATGCGCCAAGGCATGAAACGGTCTCGACTGTAAAGAGCTGATCCGCGCTGGTCTTGCTCTCGGCGCTTACGCCAAGCTTTTTGTAAAGGGCATCAATAATCTTGGTTGATCCCTTAACATGGCAAGCGGTACCATCACAAACTTTAAACACATACTTTCCTTTTGGCTCAAGAGCAAAGTGAGCGTAGAAGGTTGCAACACCGTAGACCTTTGCAGCCGGAATTTCAAGTTTCTTGGCTACATAAGCGATTGTTTCTTCTGGCAGATAACGGTAATGTTCCTGAATCTGCTGCAAGATTGGGATTAGTTTTGAATCACTGTTGCCGTTGTTATTGAGAATCTCATCGACTGGAGTCAAATCAAGTGCCTCTGCTGTCATATTCCTCTCCTGTTTTAATAAATAAAAATACAAACTAGACGATATATAAATAAATTTTAATTAATACACATAGGATAATTATAACACAAAACCAGTAAAATTTAATCAATATAAATTTATCTATACACTATTTGTGCTATTTTGTCAACAAAAATCCGCGATTTTTATTGGTTTTTACGCAATTTTAATCAAATTGAGTTTCTTTTCGAAATTAGTTGTTAGATATCGTGAAATTGTTAGCGAAATCTAATTATCTTAGTATATCCTTATTTGCGGAAAAATTTACTTATTATATTGGTACTTTGTCCTTCAAGTGTTTAAGCGGTATTAAGGTTGACATATCAGAAAATATGTTGTAAGGTATAATAATGCTTCTTTGCTTATAATATGGATTGGCATAGGGAGTGTCTGGGCTGATTTCAAAGGAAATGTTCGATGGGTAAGACATTAACAATATGTATGGGAAGTTCATGCTTCTGCCGGGGAAATGAGGAAAACCTCAAAATTATCGAGGAATATATTCAGGAACGCGATATTGTGGCGGAAGTGAAGCTTGTGGGTACGCGCTGTGAACAGCTGTGTGACCGAGGACCGGTAATTCATATCGAAGATAAGATCTTTGAGAAGGTTGATCCGGTCAGGCTGCTGGAGATTCTTAACAGGGAGCTGTAGGGTTTTCAAATCGCGGGCGGAATTGCGGAGCGGTGTTAAATCTGGTATTAAGGGAGTGCTGCGTATAACTCCCAATCTTTTCAGGAGATGGTTATGAATCAGAAATATCCTGTCTATACAGAAGATACTGAGTGTCAGGATTGCTATAAATGTTTGCGGCACTGTCCGGCAAAGGCAATTAAGGTCGAAAATGGCAAGGCTACGGTGATGCCGGAGCGTTGTATCGCTTGCGGTGTCTGTGTTGGTGTCTGTCCGAATAAGGCCAAGCATATCAGAGATGATCTGCGGCGGGCGGGTAGTCTTTTTACTGCGGGTGCGACGGTAATTGCCGCTCTGGCTCCGTCCTGGACCAGCGAATTTCCACGCTGTACCAATGAGCAGATTATCAAAGCGCTGAAGCAGCTCGGCTTCAGTATGGTGAGTGAGACGGCTCTTGGTGCGCAGATGATTTCGCAGCGGATTGTGGATGAACTTAAGCAGACAAATAAAAAGCTGGTTATCTCTTCTGCCTGTCCGGCAGCCGACGCTTTTATCAGTAAATATCTTCCTGAATTCACAGATTGCATAACCGATGTTGTCTCGCCGGTGCTGGCTCATTGTGAACTGCTTAAGAAGATCTATGGAGATCAGGTTAAGATTGTCTTTTTCAGCCCGTGTATTGCCAAAAAGAATGAAGCTGATGCCAGGAGTGATCTGCTGAGCTGCTCATTGACTTATAAAGATCTGCGTGAATGGTTTGAAAAAAAGAATATTGATCCGGCCAGTCTTCTTCCTGACGGGGATGAAAAATTTGTGCCGGAGAAGGCGGAGGATGGTACAATCTATCCTATAGAGGGCGGAATGCTCGAAACTATCAAACTGCGCGGCGGCGGAGATATGCATTATGTAACAATTTCAGGGATACCTGATATTGAACAAGCGTTGTCAGGACTGAATGTCGATGATCTGGATAAACCGGTATTTCTGGAGGTGCTGGCTTGTAAGGGCGGTTGTGTGAATGGTCCATGTATGAGTCAGAACCGTCCCGGACTGCTCAATATTGTAGCGAATCTGAATAAAGCCGAACTGCCGGATAAACCTCCGGCTACAGGTTCGGGGATTGGGGTGCAGGGAGCTTATCTCAATGATTATATTGATAAAAAGGAATGCTCCGAAGATGCGCTGCATCAGGCGCTGTTGCGGGTAGGCAAGATCAGTGAGGATGATGAGCTCAATTGCGGCGGCTGTGGCTATGATACCTGTAAGGAATTTGCCAAGGCCTTGCTGGAGGGGCGTGCCGAGCCGGTAATGTGTCTTTCATATCTGCGAAATATGGCACAGAAGAAAGCTAATGCTATGATCCGGTGTATGCCGTCATCGGTGGTTATTGTTGATAATGAAATGAAGATTATTGAGAGTAATAAACATTTTGCCAGACTTGTCGGAGGTGATGCTCTGGATATCTGGAATGCTTCTGAAGGCATGGCTGGAGCCAGACTGGACAAGCTTATACCTTTTGCGCATCTTTTTAAGGAGAATCTTGAGAATGGCAGGGATATACATAAAACTTCACTCAAGGCATGGGATAAGATTCTTGATGTCAGTATTTTCTCCATCGAAGAGGGCAGGGTGGCTGGAGCGGTGATATCCGATATCACGAGTCCGGGAATGCGCCGCGAACAGATTGCGCGCAGAGCACGGATGGTTATCAAGAAGAATCTGGAGACGGTGCAGTCCATTGCAGCTAATTTGGGCGAGAATATGGCTGAAACCGAGATCCTGCTGCGTTCTCTGGCCAAGGATTATGCCGGTGATGAAGGTATCGATATAGAAGAGGAGGTCGATGGTGACCAGTAGCCTTAACAGTGACTTCTTTGTTGATATCGAGTGCGCACAGACGAAAAAATACAGCGAGGATGCTTACGGCGACTGCTTTCTCTGCCAGAAGATTAATAATGAGTGCCGGACTATTGCGGTGCTTTCAGATGGTCTTGGCAGTGGTATTAAAGCCAATATTCTTTCGAATATGACGGCACATATGGCGCTGAAATTCATTGCCAGTGATACTGATATGACCGGTGCTATCAAGATAATGATGGAGGCGCTGCCGGTCTGCAAGATCCGCAAGGTCAGTTACGCCACGTTTACCATTGTCGATTACCGTGAGGGTGATGTGGCGCGGGTTATCGAGATGGATAATCCGAAGATCATTCATTTGCGCGGGGATAAAGCCTTGGATTTTGCCCGTAGAAAGCTTGTCAGCTCGCAGGGTAATATCAGGCGTATCTATATGAGTGAGATAGATATTCGTCCGGGAGACCGGTTGATATTTGCTTCTGACGGGGTTACACAGGCGGGGCTGGGGACGCCTTTTTTCCCATTGGGCTGGCGTGAGGACGGACTGGTTAATCATGTGCAGTGGGTGGTCTCCAATCATCCGGAAATCAGTGCCGCGGCTCTTGCGAATAATGTGATGAATGCGGCAATCGGTCTGGAAAAGGATAAGCAGCCATATGATGATATCAGCTGCGCGGTTATGTATTTTAGAACACCGCGAAAGACTATCGTTGTCAGCGGTCCGCCCTATGATAAAGCTAATGATGCGCGCTATGCCCGCAGAATTGCTGATTTTGACGGCAGGAAGGTAATTTGTGGCGGAACGACTTCAAATATCGTTTCCCGCGAACTGGAAAGGGAGGTTGTAACCGATCTGCATAGCGGGGGAAATGGTATTCCGCCGTTATCCAAGATGGAGGGGGTCGATCTTATAACTGAGGGCATTATAACGCTGACCTTTGTGGCGCAGTTTCTGGAATCGGGTGATATTCCTGATGATCAGAAGAATCCGGCTGCTTTGCTGAGTCATATGCTGCTGGATAGTGATGTGATTAATTTTATTATTGGCACTAAAATAAATGAGGCGCATCAGGATCCGTTATTGCCGCATGACCTGGAGTTGCGGCGGAGTATCATCAAGCGAATTGCGGTGGCGCTTGAAGGAAAATATTTAAAAAAAGTGGATATTGACTATATATAATAATATAATGTAGTTGTGTTTGTGTTAACCGGTGTCGTTTGTACCGTACTGATGCGGTAAGAGGTTTCGCCTCTAAACAGTTCTGCGCTTCATGTGATCCGTGCTGATTCTGGTATTGATTATATCGTATTATCATTTCAACTTGTCCTTTACATTGAGTTTATGTTTGTTGTTCCTGTAATTATGATAGTGGGCACGCTGTAAGCGGTAGGTGATTTTAAGCATTTTTAAGCATTACGAAAATGTAATACGAGAATTAGTTATTTAATTAAATTTGCTTTTTTGTGGTTTGAATATTAAGAGTATATTTGGTTATCATTCAGTTATATAATATATTACGATTTATTGATTTTTTATCATATGTTAAAAGAGAGTAGCTGTCTATTGCAAAATAAATAAAAAAGTATCTATATCCTGTGAAAAAGATAATAATTTAGCTAATGCTGGTGAGCAGTTTGTTCGGTTTGTGAGTTTATTTTTTCTGAGTTTTTCAGGTCTTTTTGGGAAGGGAAAATTATGGGATTCTTTTTATTGTGCGTGGCGTTACTGATACTTGGTTATATTGTCTATGGTAAGATTGTGGAGCGTATTTTTGCCATAGATGTAAATCGTACAACACCTGCCTTTGAGTTTGAGGATGATATTGATTATATCCCCATGCCAACGTGGAAGGTATTTATGGTGCAGCTTCTGGATATCGCTGGTGCCGGTCCGATTTTTGGCCCGATTCTGGGAGCTCTTTATGGTCCGCAGGCGCTTATCTGGATCGTTGTCGGAAGTATTTTTGCCGGCGGTGTTCATGATTTCTTCAGCGGTATGCTCTCTGTACGCAGCAGCGGTAAGAGTATTCCTGAGGTTGTGGGAGATGCTCTGGGTATGCCGGCACGACATGTCATGCGTCTGTTTTCGATAATACTTCTGGTACTGGTAGGGGTCGTATTCGTACTGGCACCGGCAAAGCTATTGAATCAGCTGTTTACTCAGAGGCTTGGTCTCAGCTGGGGTGTTGAACTCTTTGTCTTTATAATCTTCTTTTATTATTTTATTGCGACTGTTCTGCCTATCGACAAAATCATCGGGCGCTTTTATCCTATTTTTGGAGCACTTCTACTTTTTATGACCTTTGCTGTTGGTCTGGCTATGCTTTTGGGTGGAGTAAATATGCTGCCTAATCTGGATTTTTCAGTGAATACTAATCCTAATATGAACTATGACGGGACTCAGATGCCTATCTGGCCGCTGCTGTTTGTGACCATCTCTTGCAGTGCGTTGAGTGGTTTTCATTCAACTCAGAGTCCATTGATGGCACGCTGTATCAAGAATGAAAAACGCGGTCGTCTGGTATTTTATGGGGCAATGATTGCTGAAGGTATTATCGGTCTTATCTGGTGTACCGCGGGGTTGAGCTTTTATGAGAGTACGGCGGCTCTGAATACAGCTCTAGCTGGAAGTCCGTCAGCGGTAGTCAATGATGTCTCTTTCGGGCTGCTCGGTACTCTCGGAGGAGTACTGGCGGTGCTTGGGGTTATAATTCTGCCTATTACCAGCGGTGATACTGCATTCAGGAGTACCAGACTTATTCTTGCGGAGATTTTTAAAATCAGTCAGAAGCCTGTTACTAAACGTCTGCTGCTGGCGATCCCGCTGTTTGTGGTCGCGTATATAATTACCAAGCTGCCTTTTGGAGTAATCTGGAAGTATTTCGGCTGGAGCAATCAGACGCTCTCGTGTCTAGTGCTGTGGAGTGCGGCTATCTGGCTGGCACATAATGGCAAGTTTCACTGGATTGCCACTATTCCCGCTACATTTATGACTGCAGTTGTTATCACTTTTATATCTTATATGAAGATTGGGTTTCAGGTCCCGTACAATATTTCAGTTACAATTGGAATCGTGGTTGCGGCGGTGGCATTTATCGCCTTTATGCTGAGAGTGCGGGTGAAGAGTGAGAGTGCTGAGGGGCTGAGCAGCTGAGGTATGATATAAGGATAAGTTTTTTCGCATGCTGATTCAGCAGTTAATATTCATAAGCGGTGATATTGCAGATGTATTAAAGAATAAGGCTCCGGCATATACAAACTGCCGGAGCCTTATTCTTTATCATATATCAGTAATGCAGACGTTTTAGAATTTTACTGCCGCCGGGATACTTGAAGTATCGGAATCGAACAGCTGCTGTAAACCTGCTGCTGTTGCCGCATAGCCGGCCAGTTTGACCAGTTTGCCAAAATCTTTGCTGAAGAGGGTGCTGTCTATTGGGAATGGTCCGTAATTAATATCGATATATTCCTTCTCCGGGGTGATGTACAGCGCTTCCCAGGCATCAAATACATGCCGGTTTATTACCTCATTGGATGGCAGCAGGTAGAGCGGTAAAGCTTCGGCGATGTAGCGCAGGAATGCGGGAGGATCACCACTTGGGTCAGGAAAAACTGAAGGCGGAAGCTCGCCATTATTCTTATTCCTTATTTTCTGTGCTTCTTCGGTAGAGTATACCAGACCGCCGATAGTTGCGCCAAGTGCTACGGTATTATTTATGATATCACTTACTCCGTCGATACTCATAAAGGTTGTGCGAACCGGTGTGCCGCTGAGACCGGTTTCGGCGGCAACTTTGGCCATCTCCTGGTCAAAGTTCTGTTTTCTGTCTGAGCTGGCATAGTCTTTTCCTGATTTGCTGGCTGCAAGGCTGCTTTCAATAGCAGCCGGATTGAGTGCGATAAGCAGTTTATTGTCGATAAAGGTGTAGCAGGCGGTCAGGGAGCTGGCAAGACTGAAACCTTTGATAGTGCCGTATTCGGTCTTGATTTCAAGTTTATCCGCTGCCTGATCCTGAAGTTCGGCTACAAGCTTGTCTATGCCTTTGTTCAAGGCGTCTTCAAGTGCGGCTTTATTCTTGACATTTATAATCGTGGTGTAGCCGGAAAATCCGAAGAGCTGAAGCCCAGGGAAGCCGGTACTGTCCTGTACAAAGGAGGTCATCTCCGGGGCAAGGTTTGCGAGTATATCGGTAAGAGGGTTTATTCCGGTTTCGTTCTTAATATCAGTCATGACTTCGTTGATTTTGCCGGTTATTTCAGCCTGTTGCTCCTGACGCTGCTGGTCGGTAAGACCATTAAGTTTCTGATTATTGGCGGTAATAGTTTTGATTATATACTGGTAGAGTTTGTCCAGATCTACTCCAGCTGTAACCATACTGCTGGAATCAGCAGGGACAAAGGCAAGATGCTGATTGTCGGGTTTACTGAATATCTCCGCTGAATCATCGGCAAATCCTGATTTCATATACAGGCGCTGAACAAAGGCTGGTGCTTCAATTCTGACGCCATAGGCGACGGTATTGAAGGTGTTTTTATCTATGGGACCGGTGTCGGCGTCTGGTGCAAAATTATGAATCAGACTTATGATTACATTGTATAGCTCAGGATTGACAAAGGAGGTCAGAAGTCTGTCTTTACCTAACTGTGAAGAGGCCCGAAGGTAGCTTGAGGAATTTTCAAGGCTGTTACTCAGTACTTTGCCGGCAGAATCAAGAATGTTCATATCCGGGCTGAGAGCGACATACAGCCGCTGTCCGGTGATTCTGAGACTGACAAAGAGGTTCATTTTATCCGGATCAAGCGGGAAACTGAATTTGAATTCTGCTGCTTTCGGTCCTTCCGGATTCATGGGGGCAGTAAGTTTGACGGGATCTATAGCTGCAGGAAATTCTGTGACCAGCAGGGCGTAGGGGAGATTATCTTTGGTATACACACCGAGGGCAACGTGATGACCGAGAGCGCTGAGAATATCATCGGGTTTTATGCCTTGAGTCAGCATGGTTGCGAAGGTCATAACCTCGGTAAGTTTTTTTCTGGTGTGCGCCAGAAAGTTCTGGGTCTGAGGTTCGGCAAGCATCTGAGCGAAAGCGGTCTTGGAAAAACCGCTGTTTACTGAGTCGGTATTGTTGAATTCAACAAATAAGCCGGTGTTGTTCGGGTAGAGGCTGGCAAAGGAATCATCTGCAAATACTGAGGGCAGTGAGAGCATAATTGCCATTAGAACCAATTGCAGGCAGCGTTTCATGTAGATCTCCTGAAAAAAGAATAGATGGTAACACTAAAGTATTATACTGATTTTAATGGATTGCGAATTTTTGTCAATTGCCAGCAGCCGGCTGGAGGTATTTTATTTGCCGGTAAGCAGTTTAAGATAAATGAGAGGATGATTAATATCTGTAAAAGACAGAGATAATAGAGATACGGGTTTTTTAAAAAATGGGGCTCAAGAGCCTTGACATATTTTGTTAACCCATGAGAATGGTGATATTCAGTAAACTCCAGGATGATATAAATGGCTAAAAGACAGAAAAAGGTTGCCTCGAAAAAAAATAGTACGGTAACAGTAAATAAACCGCTTACTGCGGAGGATAAAAATGTCCGGCAGATTGAGATAAATCTCAAGAATCAGCAGTTAAACGCGATACAGGAGATCTCGGTTGTCGGCGCGAATGAGCATAACCTGAAGAATGTTTCGATAAATATTCCCCATAACACACTCTGTGTTGTTACCGGTCTTTCCGGTTCCGGTAAATCTTCGCTCGCTTTCGATACGATCTTTGTCGAAGGGCAGCGTCGGTATATGGAGTCATTATCGGCTTATGCACGGCAGTTTCTGCAGATGATGCAGAAGCCGGATGTTGAGCATATTTCGGGGCTGCCGCCGACGATTGCTATCGAACAGCGCAAGGGGCAGTCCAATCCGCGCTCAACGGTGGCGACTGTTACTGAAATTTATGATTATCTGCGTCTGCTCTTTGCCAGAGCCGGCGAGCCGTTCTGCTATGAGTGTGGTAAGCCGATTGCCCGGCAGACGATTCAGCAGATTGTCGACAGTATACTGGAAAAGGGTGACGGTAAGCGCTGTATTCTTTACTCGCCGATTGTGCGTGGCCGTAAGGGAGAACACCGTAATGAACTGCAGATGCTGGCCCGTGAAGGTTATGTAAGGGCGCGTATTGATGGTGAGATGTTTGAAGTGCGAGAGCTGGAGGCGCTAAAGGATAAAAATAAGAAGCATAATCTGGATGCAGTTATTGATCGTCTGGCGTTGTCTGCAGAAAACCGGGGGCGGGTAACCGAGGCTGTGGAACAGGCACTCCTGCTCAGTGACGGATTGGTAATTGCCAGTATTGAGGTTGAGAAGGGGACGTTTGAGGATACTCTGTTCAGTGAGCGTTATGGCTGTGTCGATTGTAATATATCATACCCGGAACTTGAACCGAGAATGTTTTCTTTTAACTCTCCGTATGGTGCCTGCTCTGAGTGTGACGGTCTGGGAACAAAGATGGAGCTTGATCCGGAGCTCATTGTTCCGGATGACAGCAAGTCGATAAATGACGGAGCGGTGCAGGCCTGGCGCACAGGCGGCAGACGCATGAGCATTCATTACCACTATCTGCTGGAAGAATTCAGTTATAAATACCGGGTAGATCTGGATACTCCATTCTGTGATCTGACCCAGCGGCAGAAGAATATCCTTATTCATGGTGATCCTGCAAACGGCTGGGAAGGGGTTATCCCGAATCTTGACCGGAGATTTCATAATACCGACAGCGAATATGTCAAGAATAAGATTCATGAATATATGTCGGTATTACCGTGTCCTGTCTGCAATGGGGCGCGTCTGCGCAAAGAATCATTATCGGTGAAGGTGGCTGGTAAGAGTATTTATGACATCGCCTGTATGACCGTGGTCGAGGCAGTGAGCTTTATGGAAGGATTGGAGCTTGGTCGTGAAGCCGGCAAGATTGCAGCTCCGATACGCAAGGAGGTTATAAAGCGTCTGCAGTTTATGTCCGATGTTGGATTGGATTACCTGACCCTAAACCGTATTGCCGGTACGCTCTCAGGAGGTGAGGCGCAGCGTATACGACTGGCAAGTCAGGTTGGTCAGGGATTAGTCGGAGTGTGTTATGTGCTGGATGAGCCGACTATCGGTCTGCATCAGCGGGATAACGACCGCCTTCTGGCTACACTCCAGAAAATGCGTGATATCGGTAATACCGTGATTGTTGTGGAGCATGATGAAGATGTTATCCGGGCTGCGGATTATCTTATTGATGTCGGACCGGGGGCAGGGGTAAACGGCGGCACTATAACCGCCTGCGGTACGGTGGAGGAGGTGATGAATAATCCTGCAAGTGAGACCGGACGTTATCTTTGCGGTAAGGAATCGATACCGGTACCTGAAAAACGGCGGAAGGCTGATGTCAAGAGTAATTGTATAAAGCTTACTGGCGCCAGCTCGAATAATCTGCAGGATGTTGATGCGGTCTTTCCGCTGGGAACCTTTGTCTGTGTGACCGGAGTGTCGGGATCCGGTAAAAGTACGCTGATAAATCATACCTTTACCAAAGCGCTGAAGCGCGAACTTTACGGCAGCAAGGAGAAGCCGGGGTATTACAAGAAGCTGCTTGGTGTCGATAAGATTGATAAGATCATCAATATTGACCAGTCACCAATCGGTAAGACACCCCGCTCCAACCCTGCGACTTATACCAATGTCTTTGGTGAGATCAGAAAACTCTTTGCTCTGACCTCGGAAGCCAAGATACGCGGTTATCAGCCGGGACGGTTTTCATTCAATGTCAAGGGCGGGCGGTGTGAGCATTGTCAGGGAGCCGGGGTGATGAAGATTGAGATGCACTTCCTGCCGGATGTTTTTGTAGAATGCGAGCACTGTCAGGGAAAGCGTTATAACCGCGAGACTCTTGAGATACGCTATAAAGGCAAGAATATCTATGAAGTGCTCAATATGACTATTGCCGAAGCCTATGAATTTTTTGAACCGGTTCCCAGCATTCGTAATACGTTGCAGACGCTGATGGATGTCGGTTTGGATTATGTGGCGCTGGGACAGAGCAGCACAACCCTTTCCGGAGGTGAGGCGCAGCGTATGAAACTCTCTTCCGAACTGGCCAAGCGTGCTACCGGAAAGACCCTGTATATTCTTGATGAGCCGACTACCGGTCTGCATTTTTCCGATATCAAAAAGCTTATTGCGGTACTCAACCGTCTGGTGGATATGGGCAATACGGTCGTGGTTATCGAACATAATCTTGATGTTATTAAATCAGCTGACTGGCTGATTGATATCGGGCCTGAAGGCGGTGATAAAGGGGGTACTATAATTGCTTGCGGTACTCCTGAGGTTCTGGCTGAAACTAAGGAGAGTTATACCGGCAAGTATCTGCAGTCGAATCTGCGTTAGGGGTTACTCCGGCTGTCATCTGAACTTTACCGGTTTTTGCTCTATTATTACCGGTGTTGACCGGAATAAATATCAATCTTTATTGAATTATTGTGTTTGACTTTTTTTATAGATACGGATAATATATACTCAATGTAGTTTTAAAGCTTATTTGTCGGCTTTTACTTATTTTGGGGAATATTATTTAAGGAGATAGATATGAAGAAAGTTCTTCTCGGCCTTGTATTGGCTGGTGTGGCTGTATTGGGTGGTTGTTCTGCATGTGGTCCTTGTGTTACCAAAGAACCTTGTGATAAATGTGTTCTTGACTCTCAGCAGATCTGCAGTGAGTGTGATGATTACATGCTTCCAATCCCTAATGTTACCGAACTATAATAATTACAGGGTTTGATAAAGCGGTATTGCCTTCCTTTGCACTCGCGAGGAGGGCTTTTTTTATTCTGATGATGACAGGGGGTATAATGGCACAGGCAAAGGAAATCAGAAGGGAAGCGGTAGCGGAAGGAAGATTTCTAAAGTATGAGCGTATTATCTGGCAGGATAAGAACGGTGAAGAAAAGGTCTGGGAAACGCTGGAGCGGCGTCATGACGGCTCTGAAGCGGTGATGATTATTCCCTGGATTGCCGCTACCGGTGAACTGGTTCTTATCAGACAGTTTAGACCGCCGGCTAAGGGGTACATCTATGAATTTCCAGCCGGTCTGATTGATGCGGATGAGAAACCGGAAGCGGCCGCTGCACGTGAGCTAAAAGAAGAGACCGGGTATGCGGGAGAGGTTATTTCGGTTGTGGATCCAACCTTCAATACTCCGGGAATGTCAGGGGAAACGGTTTATTGTGTCTTTATGGAGTTGCCTGCCGGGCAGAATCCGCAGCTGGATCTGCAGGACAGTGAGGATATCGAGGTGGTGCTGGTTGCCAGAGACGGGATTGAGGATTTTGTCTGTAGAGAGCTGGATGCCGGGAGTAAATTCGATACCAAAGCCTTCATGTACCTGACCGGTATCATTACCGAGGAAAAGCTGAAAACGTCTGGAGCTGGGGTCGTTAAAAATTTACCATGGGTTAAATCTTGATTAGAAAGTTGTTTTGCTGGTTTTGACTTTTTGCTCAAATGCCTGTTATGGTAATAAAATCACAGTTTAACATGTAAAAAGTAGGGTTAATCTGTTGACTTACCCGCTACTGATGGTTATAATTCCACAAAATACTGGTATATAGTACTGGCATCGTGCTAACGCACTGATGCCGATTTTGTTAATATCATTTAATAAATTAAGTTAGAGTATTTTTTCACACATAGATAGTTATTACTTTTTTTACTAAGGAGTTACAAATGGCAAGAAGCCACCCACTTGAGAAAATGCGCAATATTGGTATTATGGCCCATATTGATGCGGGTAAAACCACAACAACCGAACGTATTTTGTATTATACCGGTAAGTCTCACAAAATTGGTGAGGTGCATGATGGTGCTGCAACCATGGACTGGATGGAGCAGGAACAGGAGCGTGGTATTACTATTACTTCTGCGGCTACTACCTGTGAGTGGCGTGGTCACCAGATCAATATTATCGATACTCCAGGACACGTTGACTTTACTGTTGAGGTTGAGCGTTCACTGCGTATTCTTGATGGTGCGATAGGTCTTTTCTGTGCGGTCGGCGGTGTTGAGCCACAGTCTGAGACTGTATGGCGCCAGGCCGAAAAGTATGATGTGCCACGAATCGGTTTTATCAATAAGATGGACCGCCTGGGTGCTGACTTTTACCGTGTTGTTGAAGCTATCGAGCGTGAACTGGGTGCCAATGCGGTTCCGTTTGTACTTCCAATCGGTGCAGAGAGCGGTTTTAAGGGTATTGTGGATCTTATTTCTAACCATGCTATTCTCTATGATAATGATGATGGTATGAAGTATGAAACTACTGATATTCCTGAGGATTATAAGGAAGAGGCTGAAAAGTGGCGTCGAAACCTGATTGAGAAGGTTTCTGAGTGTGATGAGGCGCTGCTTGAGAAGTTCTGCGCAGATGAAGAGATACTTCCAGATGAAATTCATGCTGCTGCACGTAAGGCGACATATGATCATTTGATTTGCCCTGTTTTCTGTGGCAGTGCGTTCAAAAACAAGGGTGTGCAGAGACTTCTTGATGCGGTACTGCAGTATCTGCCTAGTCCAATCGATCTACCTCCGGTATCCGGCAGAAGCATGGACGGCGATAAAGAGGAAACACGCGTGCCTAAGGACAGTGGACGTCTCTCAGCTTTGGCGTTCAAAATTATGGCTGATAAGCATATCGGTAAGCTCGTGTTTGTACGTGTTTACTCCGGAACTCTCAGCGCAGGTACTTATGTCTATAACTCCACTCAGGACAAAAAGCAGCGCATAGGACGTATCGTTAAGATGCATGCCAACAGACAGGAACAGGTCGATAATCTTTACTCTGGAGAGATTGGTGGTGTCGTTGGTCTTGCAGATACTATCACCGGTGATACTATTTGTGATGAGGATAATCCACTGATTCTTGAAGCTATTGAGTTCCCTGCTCCAGTGCTGTCTATTGCTGTTACACCACAGGAGAGGGCTGACCGTGATAAGCTGGGTAAAGCTCTGGCTAAGCTTGCGGAAGAAGATCCGACCTTTGTGGTCAGCAGTGACCCTGAAACTGATGATACCATTATTGCCGGTATGGGTGAGCTGCACCTGGAAATTATTGTTGACCGTATGCGCCGTGAGTTCGGTGTTAATGTTGATGTCGGTGCGCCGCAGGTGGCATACCGCGAAACTGCTACTGCTTCTGTGGAACACAGAATGCGTTATGCAAAGCAGTCTGGTGGTCGTGGTCAGTTTGCTGAAGGTGTTATCGTACTTGAGCCGCTTGATCCAGGTTCTGGTTTTGAATTCAAGAATGAGATTGTCGGTGGTGCTATTCCTAAGGAATATATCCCGCCATTTGAAAAGGGTATCATTGAAGCTATGCAGCAGGGTGCCTGGGCTGGATATCCGGTTGTTGATGTTCGTGTTCGCCTGATTGACGGTAAGTATCATGATGTTGACTCAAGTGAACAGGCATTTAAAATCTGTGGCAGCATGGCATTCAAGGAAGCAATGATGAAAGCCAACCCACAGCTGCTTGAGCCTATGATGAGTGTCGCCGTAACTACGCCTGAAGAGTTCGCTGGTACTATTACCGGTAACATCTGTTCTAAGCGTGGTCGTGTAAGTGGTATGGATGCTCAGGGAAATGCTCAGATTATCAAGGGCTTTGTGCCACTTGCTAATATGTTCGGATATGCTACCGATTTGCGTAATGCTTCATCCGGTCGTGCTTCATTTACTATGCAGTTTGAACACTATGAAGCTGTTCCATACAGTATCGCTGAAGAGGTTATCGAAGCGAAGAAGAAGCGTCAGGGTAAATAAGAGCGCCAGCTTTTTATTCTGTTGTAAATAATAATTAGACCCGGTAAAGTTCAAACTGAACTTTACCGGGTTTTTTTTGGGTACTTCTCTGTTGTTTAGGGTTTAATTTATAAAATATAACGTATTGCTATTAACTGATATTGCTGAGTGTCTTTTTGCGTTCGTGCAGCAGATAATCGGCAAAGATCAGAATGAATATTGTAGTAAAACATCCGGGAATAATATAGAAAGGAGTGCTCAGATCTCCACTGAGGTTTGCAATATAGCCCAGCAGCCAGGTGAAGAAACCGCAACCGGGAATCCCGGCACAGGAGAGAAGAATATACATCATAGTTGAATCTTTATCAGGCAACCGGTCTACAGCATAGGTCTGAATGCTCGGCCAGAATGGAGCTGAGGCTATTCCGGAAAGCAGTAGAAGTATGAAAAACAGTGTGAGACTACTGGTAGCCTGGAAGAGCAGGGTGGTAATGATGCCGAGGGTTGCGGCATAAAGAATTAGCTGACGCAAATGGTGCTGCTTGAAGATATAACCACCGCCTACGCGTCCAATTATCATGCCCGTCGCAAAGACACCTGTGCCGGTACCGCCGACCCATGCTGCTGCGGTGAAGGTAAGTTGAATATAACTTGCACTCCAGAAAGTAAGACAGTATTCACCGCCACCGGCTACAAACATTGCTCCGAAAAACAGCCAGAAGCGTCTGCAGCGGATTATTGAGAGAATTTGTCCGCTGATATGTTTCCAGTGCAGCGGTTCTGGATGTTCCGGGTATTTATTACCGTTTTTCGGCGGTATAAGCAGAATTAGAGCCGGAATAGCGGTTATAATACCGCAGGCCATAATAAGTAGCCGCCAGCTTACACCTATACTTAAAAGGATACCGGATATAATAACCGTGCATAAAACACCTATCGACCAGAACGAGTGAGCAACGTTTACATATCTGCCGGCTTCCTGCTGATGCAGGTCGTTTACAAAGGGGGTAATCAGTGCTTCTATTACTCCTTCACCCAGTCCAGCTAAACCTATAGCTAGAAAAAATAGGGAATATACCGGAGCATATGAACATATAAGCATGCTGATGCCAACAAGGATAGCCGCTATGCCTAAAGTTCGCCGTTTGCCGTATTTCCCAGCAACGAAACCTGAAAGAATCATAGTAAGGAGTATGCCTGCTGATCGTGAGAGCTCAAGTGCTCCGCCGGCTGCGAAACCTCCGCTTTCAAGATCAAAGCCGAGTTCTTTCGCAAGTGATACCAGAGCAACGGGGATAACTACTGAGACCGCTGCGTATGAAAATAATGCTGAAAATGCTGCGTAATCGTATCTTCCAAAGATCATTTTTCGTGAATTTGCCATTCCTTCTCCTGTTGAGCTTAAATTTTCCGCGGAAGAAATTTAAATTCTGACTGACTATATATTATATTGTTGCTACAAATAGTGTATACTTTCCAAGTGCAAATAAGTATAATGATAATATACTCTATTGACGGATAAAAAAACATGGCTGATAGTATCAAAAACATATCCCCGAATATCATAATTCCTGAAGGCTCGGTAGAGAACTTGCTCAGACTGGATATACCTGCGGCAGAGATTCTTAATCGCAGCGGGGTAATGCATGCCGGTATTTCGCGGGTTAAACGTGGCTATAAAGCTTCAAGATATAATGTCTGTAAGCATCTTGCTGTATTTGTGGTTGCAGGTAAGCTGCATTATCTGGACAGTTATGATCGCCTCTGCAGTGCTGAAGCGGGTGAACGAGTGCTGATGCCGATATCATATCAGCAGCATTATTGGGCAGAAGGTATGCTGGAGTTTTGCTGGTTGCATCTGCATTCAGTGGGTGTGTGGAAAAAGCTGGATACTGCAGTGATAAATTGCGCGGAAAGTAAATGGTGGCGTGAATTGTACACGGTGATGCAGGAGTATTATAATGAGGGATGTTCGGGATATAGTGATTCATCTGAGGTGGCGGGTTTGTATGCCGGGCTAATCTGCAAGTATCTGGAGCGTGAGATAGTTGGAGCCGAGATTGAGGTGCAGGCTAGAGACCGGGAGCTGGAACTGGAGTTCATGCGCAGCCGGGTGTCAGCTGATCTTCCGCGTCGCTGGACCATAGCAGAGCTGGCTGATCTGATATATGTCTCACCGGCGCAGTTGCACCGGATGGTAAAGAGTGTCTACCGGGCATCGCCGATGCAGCTGGTACGGGAACTGCGGCTTGACAAGGCGCGGGAGCTGCTCTGTAATACGGAGCAGTCCCTTGAAAGTATCGCAATTGAAGTGGGATATGAGAATGCCTTTTCCTTGTCAAAAGCTTTTAAAAAGCATTTCAATGTTACGCCTGCGGATTTGAGGCGGTGCAGCGGGTTGGATTAATAGTTGTATGTACAAAGAAATCTATGGTATAATGTATCAGGAATTGAGGTTTGAGCTATAGTTTTTAAGGTGTAAGTTATTGGTGGTTAATTATTGTTCGGGAAAAGAAGGAGTAACAGAAGATGAAATGGTATCAGTGGTTTACATATTGTATTCGTAATAAGTATGCGGATTTTAATGGTCGAGCCAGAAGAGCTGAGTACTGGAGTTTTGCTTTGATGAACTTTATTATTTATTGTGTAATACAGATACTTGCGCATATCAGTGGTAATCTTGGCCGTGGGGTATTCAGTCTTTTGGCTCTGATATTCTGTCTGGGTGTTTTAATACCGGGAATTGCTGTTGGTGTCCGGAGGTTGCATGATATCGGGGCATCGGGATTATGGATTTTAATTGGTTTTATTCCTGTTGTGAACCTGGTACTGATCTACTTCTTTGCGAAAGATGGTGAAAGTGGCAGTAATCGTTTCGGCCCAAGTCCAAAGTATGATGAATAGTTCTCAGTTGGTACTTATTTGATTATATTCTTTGTATGCAGGTATTAAAATACATCATAGTTTTACGAGTAGTGTTAATTCTGAGGATGGTTCAGAAAGTGTATTTATAAAAACTATAAGTGTCCAGATTTTGGCAGGTATTATTTCTATAATTGATTATCTGCCTGAAAATTAAGATTGTCAGGTCAAAAGTGTACGGGAATAACAGTATATACTATTGTTTAATTTAGAGCTGCGTTAACGCAGCTCTTCTTTATTTAAACAACTTCAAAGTGTCCTTATTGGAGGAAAAAGTAATTAATATTCTTATAAGCTATAATGTATTATTAATAGAGAGCAGCGTAACGTTTTTCTTATTTAAATAAAATGTAATAGGCATTTTTCCGCTATAGGTTGAGAGCTGTTCAGTTGTATTTGGATGGTGGTTTATAGCATAATAGTTTATTGTATAGGGCTACGTTTGTGTAGTGCCGGTCGGTTTTTAAATTTAATATGGTGTTGTAACTATTTATTTTGCAAGATGTAGTAGAGAGTAATATTTAAATGTTGTTGCGCCGGTATCGTTAAGGTTGTTTTTTGTATGACGCTTTTAGGCTCAAATTATTGTATAATAAACCAAAGGAATAAATTTTTTACATGCTGATGAGTTATTAATTACTAAAAAAAAATTGATATTTTTCACTCCGTGTGGTTAATATTGTGAACTTTGTGTAATAATAAGTGACTTATTTGTAATCGTGTTTTGCGTTAACCGGTATTATTTCCTGTTTTTAGGTTAGTTATTATCTGGATTGTCCGGTTGGGATTTATGTAAGGAGTCGGGATGTTTAAGCTGCGGTTGAGATTTAAAGCGAAGGTTTTATTACCAATTATAATTGCGGTAGTGGTTGTTACCGGCCTGGTGCAATATGTGACTTATGACGTTTGCAGTTCAATAGTGTTGGAAAATGCCAAGAATGAAATAGCTGTAAATGTTAAACGGGTTAAAGATCTCGTTGATCAGCAGATAAAATCTAATCGGGATTTTGTAGAGCAGTTAGCATATAATCCTGAAATTGTAACTGCCTATGTAAGTAAGAGTGAAGAGAGCATGAGCAAGTCGAGTGAATTTCTGGCGGTGACAATGAAAAGGTCGGCACAGATCGAAGGGTATGCGCTTATTGCTAAAGACGGAAAAGTATTTCTGGCAAATGATGATAAACTTGTTGGGTTAGATCTGTCGGGCAGGGAGTATTTTAAAAATGCTCTTGCGGGGAAATCATTCGTCTCGAATGTTATCAGGAGTAAGGCGACGAATAATGCGGTATTCTCGCTTAGTACGCCGGTGCGAAATGGCGCTGAAATTGTCGGGGTGCTGGTTGTAGTTGATACAATGAAATATATTGATGAGAATATTGTTGCAGATGCCAAGGTCGGTGAAAACGGGAGAGCTTTTATTTTTGATGATGCTGGTGTGCTCTTGAGTTATCCTCTTGATCCATCAAAGGTGCTGGATAAGGATTTTTCCAAGAACAATACCGTAGGTAAAGAGATAGCTTCCAGGGCTCCTGCTGTCGAACGTTATTGGTGGGCACCTGCAAGCAGTTATCGCTATATGGGTGTGAATAAGACCGAGAATGGCTGGAATGTCGGGCTGAGTGTTTCGGAAGCAAATTTTCTAAAAAAGATGGAGAATGTACTGTTTTTGTCTGTGGGTGGAACCTTATTTCTGGTGGTTATAATATGTGTTGTCGTTATGTTTGTAGTAGGTCCGGTGGCTAAAATCATGGCGGCAGTAAACGGCAGTATCGGCAATCTTTCAAAGGGTAATAATAGTGACATTGATGCCTATAATAAAATTCTTGAACGTGCACTCAAGCGGAAGGATGAATTGTCGGAGATAGCCGAATCATTGTTCGGTATGAAAAAATATCTGGTTGACATGGCTGGTACCGCTTCGCTGATTGCAGCCAAAGATCTGAGTGCCGTTGCTGACTGCCGTGGTGAAGATGATATGCTTGGAACTGCTTTTCAAAATATGCTGCGTGAGTTTAATAAGGCGTTTTCACAGGTTTATAATACTGTAGAGCAGGTAAATAAAGGTGCGGCACAGTTGAGTTCAGCTAGTCAGTCGTTATCTACAGGTGCTACCGGACAGGCGGCATCAATTGAGGAGATTGGAGCCGCAGTTTCAGAACTTGGAACTCAGACAAAGTATAATGCCGATAATGCCGCCGAAGCAAATGAAATTTCAATTTCTGCAAATGAATCTGCGATGGGCGGGAGGAAAGAAATGGAGCAGCTTGCTGTTGCCATGGAGCGTATTTCAGAACGGGCAGAGGCAACGCAGAAGGTCATTAAAACTATTGATGATATCGCATTTCAGACAAATCTGCTGGCTTTGAATGCAGCGGTAGAAGCTGCCCGTGCCGGGCAGCATGGTAAGGGATTTGCAGTGGTTGCGGAAGAGGTGCGTAATCTGGCTGCGCGGAGTGCTAAGGCGGCAGGTGAAACTGCAGAGCTGATTGAAAACATGGTGAATGAAATTATTGCAGGCAATAAAATGGCCGGGGTTACTGCGGAATCACTCAATGGTATTGCTGCAGGAATAGAGAAGTCAGCGGCAATTATCTCTGATATAGCGAAAGCCTCGACTGAACAGGCGGCCAGTGTTTCACAGATAGATCTCTCTCTCAAGCAGATAGAGAATATAACCCATTCAAATACTGCAAATGCTGAAGAAACGGCGAATTCCAGTGAGGAGATGATGTCTATTGCTACTGAACTTACGCAGCTTGTAAATGAATTCAAACTTTCAGAACAGCAGGTGGCGTCACCCAAGAAAGTAAAACGGCGTCCTGCCCGAAAGAAACAGCTTGCTGACAGGTCGACGGTAAATGCTGCAATTGTGCATCCCGAAGACAGTATAGTACTTGATGATTCTGAGTTTGGAAAGTTCTAAAGTTAACTCCAATTTTAATTATGCAGATAATAGTCATGGTTATGAAATGATATTATGTCAGTCTGGCCCCGGAAGTGAGAATAGTCATTTCCGGGGCCATTTCTTGACATTAAGCATTATAACAGTATAGTATAGCTAGCTGTATGTGAAACAAGATGACAGGTGGAGTTAATTTATGCCTATAAGGTTTGTAGCATTTAAAAAAAGTTTGCTGGCATTTCTGGCTCTGCTGATAATTGCTTTTGCGCCACTTTTGCAGCAACTGCATTTAGCTACTTGCCACTGTGAGCTCTGCCAGTGCGCGAAGCATAATGTTAACCTGGCTGAGTATAACCGTAAGATAGGGTTCTGTTTCAAGAATTTTGCACATTCGGGTCCTGTAAAGGTACCGGTACGGCATGATCGTGATAACTGTCCGATTTGTCAAATGTATGCGAGTATCTGCAGCGGTTTTAATATTCCTCATATATGTGCTGATATTCTTGCTGAGCTTGTGTTACTGGATGAGGTAGAACATCGCAGTAGCGTTATTGAATCTGGTGCTTTCAGCGAGTATCCTTCCAGAGCTCCGCCTTCCTGCTGAGTTTTAATCACTATAACCGAGTTTGATTATCTTATGAGCTTGGGTTAAAGTATGTTCACAGGTAATCATTATCATTAATTTTCTAGTAATAATATGAATGCAGCTATAAAGTACTACTGACTGTACCGAGACTGGTACCAAGTGGTTACGTCAAAATTTGCATATTTTGTCGGTGGTGTGTATATATTATCGGTATCTAACACCGGAAATCAGCTGTTTATTATTGTCTGGATTATGATTAAATCAGGATAATTGGGAAAATTATGAGTATGGCAAGTATTGATATAAAAGAGAGTGCAGGTACTGTATCGTGGCTGCAGCGGCTGGGAAAGACCGGGAGTATGTTTTTTGTTATCGGTGCGTATCTGCTGTTGTTTATCTTTCACCGAAGTGAGGAGGTCAAAACACTTTCAGTGGTGTTCTTCAGCATAATGTTTGAAGCGATTCCGTTTATGCTGGTTGGATCGCTTATTGGCGGTGTTATTGAAAGTTTTGTCAGCAGGGAAAAACTATTGAAAGTTGTGCCTAAAGGCAGGGTATTACCGATACTTCTGGCGGCGGCATTGGGACTGGTTCTGCCTGTGTGTGAGTGTGCTATTGTTCCGGTGGTTCACCGGTTGTGCCGTAAAGGGTTGCCGCCTGAAGCGGCTATCGCTTATCTGCTAGGTGGGCCAGCAGTAAATCCGGTTGTGGCGTTTTCTACGGCATTGGCGTATAAGTTTGACTGGTATATGGTCGCACTGCGGCTGATTCTGGGGTATTTTCTGGCAGTGGTAATTGCGCTGGTGGTTAAGCGTCTGCTTGCGGGAAGGAAGATTTTAATTGCTGAACCTGAGGCTGCACATGCATCTGCCTGCAGCTGCTGTTCGCATGGGCATGCCCACACTCACAGTCATGAGCAGCATCACGGGCATACTCATTCAGCAGAAAAAGGTCATAAAAGGAGTGAATTGCTCACTAAACTGAAAGCGTGTGTTAATCATGCTTCTGAAGATTTTATCGGAGCTGGACATTATCTGGTGATTGGAGCTTTCATTGCTGCACTTGCTCAAACCTTTCTTGACCGTTCATTTTTCACTTCCTTCTCGGCTGTGCCGTTGCTTCCGGTAGTTATGATGATGCTACTGGCAATTCTGCTCAATCTCTGTTCTGAAACGGATGCATTTATTATTGCTTCTATGCGGGGATTGCTTCCGGTCAGTGCGCAGCTGGCCTTTATGCTTACCGGGCCTATCTTTGATCTGAAGTTATTATTAATGTATCAGCGTATTTTCAGTAAGCGCACAATAGTCTGTCTTTCGATTACAATTTTACTGGGAGTTTTCGGTTTGTGTGCTCTTATTGAAATGCTTGGAGGAGGGGTATGAATAGTTTAAAAAAACTTTATCAAGATATAAATTGGAAAATACTGGTTTATACTTTCTGGTTTACTGTTATGGGAAAGGTGGTGCTTAGCGGCGAGTATACGGCGTTTCTGCGTCCGGGGTTTGTATTTGTGGCTGTACTGGCCGTTATTTCACTGCTGGTTTTTATTGTGGCGGCCTGTTCTGAGGATACCCGGTCAGTTCACGTTAATAAAACCGGTATCGTACGTACATTGATTTTAATCATGCCGCTTCTGTATTATCTGAATGCTCAGGGAACAATACTTGGAGCGCAGGCGTTTGCAAAACGCAGCACTGGGATGCCGGTAATAAGTGAAGAGGTCAATACCGCGACTGCTACAGGGGTTACCCTCGAGCCAGAGACCTCAGATTCGCAGGATATAAACAGTGATTCTATCTTTCAGATTCCGGATGAGCTGGTGCCGGATCTGTCAGAGCTCACGATAATTGATCTCTACGACATGCCGAAAAAGTTTCTTGGAAAGACCATAACGGTGAGCGGCATGCTTCATAAGGATGATCCTGAGATAAAAAATCAGGAGGGTGCAGCTATACCGCTGATATACCGCTTTGTAATAACCTGCTGTGCTGCTGACGCTTTGCCGGTGGCAATTCTGATTAATACAGCTAATATGAAAGAGTATACCGAAGGTGAGTGGGTAGAGGTGAGTGGAATTTTTGAGACTATAAAAAAAGGTGAGGATAATATTCCGGTAATCAATAAACCGGTGCTTAAAAAGATTCCGGCACCGCAGGAGCCGTATTTGTACTAATCAGAGCCGGACAGCTATCATCTGGCACTGATTAGTATTTATTATAGAAATCATGTGGTTGCTAATTATTCCAATCTGAACATTGAAAGCATTTTCAGCAGTTCCATAGATTCATTCTTCAGGGTATCGGCAAGTGTTGCCGCCTGTTCAGCATTGGTGTTATTTTGTTGAATTGCGGTGTCTATCTGCTCAACTTCGGAGCTGATTGCCGATACGTTCTGTGCCTGTTCGTTGCTGGAGGAGGCAATATTTTCAATAAGTTCGGACGATTTGATAACTTCAGTGACAATATTTTTCAGCGATTCTGCGCTCTGCCCGGCAAGTGCTGCGCCATTTTTGACATTACTGTCTGAAGCGGATATAAGATCAGAAATTTCCCTGGCGGCTTTGGCACTACGTGAGGCCAGATTTCTGACCTCTTCGGCAACAACGGAGAATCCTTTACCATGTTGACCTGCTCTGGCAGCTTCAACCGCAGCATTGAGCGCGAGCAGGTTGGTTTGAAAAGCGATATCATCAATAACCTTGGTTATTTTGCTGATCTCCTGACTGGAGGTAGTGATCTGGCTCATGGCCTGAACCATATCGTTCATCTGACTGCTGCCGATATTTGCTGTTTCACGGGTATTATCGGTAATGATTCTGGCATTGCGGGCATCCTCGGCATTTTTAGCTGTCTGCTGATTCAGTACTGTTATGGCTGATGATATTTTCGCTAAAGATGCGGCACTTTCAGTTGATACTATGCTTACGGAGTGGCTGGCACTTGAAATTTCACCGGTATTGCTGTTTACCTGTTTGGCGGCGGTGGTTACGGAGTTCAGGGTGTTGCAGACATTTGCAATCATATCTGATATGGCTTTACCGATACGGTCCTGCGGTGAACGGGCGCTGTATTCAAGGCTCCAGTCTCCTTCAGCCATTTTAATAATCAGTTCGGTAATATCGGTATTGACCTTTATTATATTTCTGCAGGCATCTGCCATCTCTCCCAGTTCATCCGGGGACTTATAGTGAACCTCGACATTGGTCTCTCCCTGCGCCAGAGTTCTCAGGGCTTGTGCTACCTCCTTAACTCCACCGGCAATCTTGCCGACGGTAAACCAGACAATAATACAAATTATCGCGACTATGCAGATAATTCCTATCACCATAGCGATAATAGTTCTGTTTATATCTGAGCCGGCTGTTGTTGCGGCAAGCTGTATGCGGTTATCTAGTTTGGTAGTGTCAATTAGCAGGCAGAGGATCCCTATCTGGCTGCCGGCAAAATCATTTACCGGTATAAGCGTTATGTTGTTCAGACCGTGATTTATATTCACTTGGCTGGCTGTACACCGGCTGAGATCATCGGGTGTTATAGTATCGATGATCCTCTCCATGTCAGTTGCAGCGCAGGTAATGTATGCCGGACCGATTGGAGGATATTTCTCAGGATCATCCATTCGTTTGGCAACTTTGAGCAGATCCGACTTCATAAATACGGCGAATTCTTCATCGTCCTCATTTTTAAGCAGAGTCAATAGCGGGGCGTAGCTGAAATAATTTTCAACACTGCCGAGAGTCTTTCCCTGTTCATTTTTAATAGGGCAGATACCGCGAATTACAAAGCCACCTCTTCCGACTTCAATGCCGGTAATGTTTTTGCCGCTTTTAATTGTTTCTACAACGGTTTGGCGAAATGAGGAAAGATCATCGGTAACATCAAGTTTCTGCTTGTTTCTCTCGACCTGCCAGCCGTCACGCCAGGTGCGCGCCAGACTGCGGGCCGGAGCTATATGAAAATGGATATGAGGCTTGCCGAAAATCGTATTGCTCGAGTATCCTTCCTGAAATTTTTTAAATTCGTCTTTGAGTATTTTACGGGCTTCACGACATTTCGGATCATCTTCTGCTGTTGTGGAGCCGGAGGCCGCGAGGGTGTAGGCTTTAATAACCCAGTCAGGGGTGGTGAAAAGGGCAGCCTGTTCTAGGGCTCTGCCTTCCATTGAGTCGAGCAAGGCCTGGTATTCGGAGTACTTATTCTGGATACGTTCTTTTAGCAGTAATTCATGGGTGGTCTTGAGATCCTCAATATGCTGGTTTGACAGTATGGTCAAAATATAATAGACACCGAGTGAACCTGCTATTCCTGCAATAGTGAGCGCTGCAAAAATCGGTAATAACAGACGGGTTCTGAGATTTAGTTTTAGCTGCATTGTCTGCCTTTCTATGCTGAATAGAAATCTGTAGCTTTATTTTTACGCTTGGTTCATATATTATTCTTTCCAGTTAAAACAGGAGGTTTAAGGACAAATTTCTGCAAGACTCTGTCTATACAGATCAGTATAATTCTGACAAATTTTTATGTCAAATAAATAAGTTCGCAGGTTGATAAATTTATCCGGTGATGGTTGTTGTTATTTGCTAATAACTGTTTATTGGAGATTTTAGTGGGGCGTTTATGTGTTTTAAACGCAGAAGGGAAGTTAGTGTGCAGTAGGTGAGAATACTGGCTTTAGCGGCTGATATATTTGGTGATGATATAAATAAAGTAGCGGACTCCTGTCTGAAGAGAGTCCGCTGTGGTCCATTATTGCGCCATATGGCGATATATACTAATATGGTAATGATTGGTTTTAGAAGCGCAGATCCCGCTCTCCGTTACGGATACGACAGAGGTATTCATCCGCTTTATGCTGCCGTTTGGTATCCGGGATGGTCAGTATCTGCTGATTAATCATCTCCTGCCCCATGGTTTTCAGTTCGTCATCGGCATAATCGCTGATGTATTCTTCAAAGGTCAGCAGGGCATTTGGAAGGCAGAAGTTTCCAATCTGACCGGACTTTGCCAGCGGCATGAAACGGTCTCCGGTTCGGCCTTCACGGTAGCAGGCGGTACAGTAGCTGGGTATATAGCCGTCCTTCACCAGACCCTTGATGACTTCGATTGGTTTGCGGTGATCTGCGAGATCAAACTGCGGTTTTTCCTCAAGACCAGCTTCTTCGCAGCGCTGGCGTTCGGCATAGCCACCGATACCTACACATGAACCGGCACTCATCTGAGATACTCCTATCTCAAGGAGTTCGCGGCGGAATTCCGGGCTCTCACGGGTTGAAAGAATAAGGCCGGTATACGGTACTGCCAGCCGGATTATTGCAACGAGTTTTTTGAAATCGTCATCATTGACCAGATGCGGGAATGTCTTCTGATCTACACCCTCAGCCGGAAGCAGGCGGGGGAAGGATATGGTGTGCGGACCGACACCATGGACCGCTTCCATATGTTCCGCATGCATCAGCAGCGCCACGGTTTCATAACGATGATCATAAAGTCCGTAAAGCGGACCTATTCCAACATCATCAATTCCCCCTTCAGCCATTGCCCGATCCATTGCTTCGGTATGCCATTCATAATTCTGTTTTGGACCGGAATGCACGGAGAGATAAGTCGGTTTATGATAGGTTTCCTGGAACAGAATATAGGTGCCGATACCGGCATCCTTGAGCTTACGGTAATTCTCGCCGGTAGTGGCTGCGATATCGACATTTACCCGCCGGATAGCACCATTAGCAAGTTTTTCATTGTATATGGTTTTGATGCATTCCAGGATATAGTCTATTGGGCAGTTCTCATCATCTTCACCGGCTTCCAGCAGTAAACGCTTGTGTCCCAGTGCTTCCAGTGCCTGAACCTCTTTACGTAGTTCTTCCTGTGATAACTGGTGGCGCTGGATCTTGTTTGAATGTTTATAGCCGCAGTAGCGGCAGTTATTGACACAGTAGCTGGAAAGGTAGAGCGGGGCAAAGAGAACGATGCGTTTACCGTAAATGGTTTCTTTTACTTCTCTGGCAATTGCGTACATCTCATCAAGTAATTTCTGATCTTTGAGCTCAAGCAGCACCGCAGCTTCGCGGTGGGTGAGTCCTTTGAATTTGCGGGCTTTATTCAGAATTTCGCGGACTTGGGATTGGTCTGCGGCGGTCTTTTTTCCTTCTTCCAGTGATTCGAGGACTTCACTGTCATCGATAAATTCATTGCTGTCTGCTGATTTTACGTTGTACATGGCATCTTCCTTTGTAAACATATTGCCGTTGTGGCAAGTGGGTGATAATTTATTTACTGCTGTTTCGGTGATTTAAGCATCATAATGTTTTTTGGAGTATACTGCTTTGGCACTGATATTCGGAATCATTCCGAGTTTACCGGTCAGGGCGTTGATGGCATCGGCGGGCGCATCCATGACAATGCTTATAATCGACAGACCGCGTTTATGATGCGGGATCCCCATTCGCCCGATAATAAAGCTGCTGTATTCATGGAGCACTTTGTTAAGCTCTTCAACTGCGGCGGTATCTTCAAGAATGATACTCAGTGCTGCGATTCGGGTTTCCATTACAAACCTTTCATAAAAAAATCCCTGTACCGGTGAAAGGTACAGGGATATATAATAATACATTATCGCCCGGGGGTTATCCCGGGGTGAGTGTTATTACATTCTCTATGCCTTCTTAATCGGGACGTACCCTTTTGAATCAGAACATTCGGTAGTAATTATTAGTTGTTTTCAGCATTGAAGTGTTTTTATGAATCAATGCTTATATATAAAGAGTATAGTTGAAAATTTACCGACTACAAGACGATTTTTAATTTTATAAATAGCGTTTGTTATGCCAGTTGTCACTGGAGTCAGGATACAATAACAGACTGCAAATTTCTGCAGTCTGTTATTGTATAATTCAGTTTACGGTATAACCCGCGTCAGTTACGGCTTTTTTGACCGCTTCAAGGTCTTCATGGCCGTCAGTGAAACTAACCGCTAATTCTTTTTTCTCAAGGTCCACTACGGCAGCGGTAACTCCTGGAACTGTGCCGGCAGCTTTTTCTACAGCCATTTTACAGTGGTTGCAGCTCATGCCATCGACATTAATGGTTGTTGTCATAATCTTCTCCTTTATTGGTTGGGACTTTATATCAGTCTGTGAAGTTATATTGGCTTCGGAATATTCCTGAAGTTTGAAATTTTTAAGTCTGAGTGAATTGGTAACTACTGAAACCGAGCTGAAGGCCATTGCCGCACCGGCGATAATTGGATTGAGCATTCCTGACGCCGCGACTGGAATTCCAATTGAGTTATAAAAGAAGGCCCAGAAGAGATTCTGTTTGATTTTGGCCATGGTGCGCCGGGATAGTTGAATAGCTGCCGCTATTTCACGCAGATCACCACGCATCAGGGTGATATCGGCTGATTCCATTGCAATGTCTGAACCTTCACCCATGGCAATGCCGGTATCGGCACTTGCCAGAGCCGGAGCGTCATTGACTCCGTCACCTACCATTGCAACCACCTGACCTGATTTCTGGAGACGTTTGACCTCTTCGGCCTTGCCTTCAGGGAGTATCTCTGAAATTATATTTTTTATGCCGGCATTTTTGGCTATCGCTCTGGCTGTACGTTTGTTATCGCCGGTAAGCATATAGACTTCAAGTCCCATAGCCTGGAGCGCAGCGATACCGCTTCTGGAGGTCTCTTTGATGCTGTCAGCAATCGCCAGTAATGCCAGAGCCTGTGTTTTATCCGCAAGAATAACCACTGTGTTTCCAGCATCTTCCAGTTCGGTCTTCTTATTTATCAGGAGGTTGGTATCAATGCCGTTCTCCCGGAGATAAGTTTCAGTACCTATAAGGAAGTGTTGGTCAGCTATAACTGCAGTTATGCCTTTGCCGGGAACAGAAGAGAAAGCGCTGGTACTCTGCAGTTTGCAGTTCTGCTGTTTTGCAGCGTTGACTATCGCCAGTGCCAGCGGATGTTCCGAATTATGTTCGAGACTTGCGGCAAGGGTCAGAACCTTCTCGGTGCTAAGTTCCGGAGTACATGTATCCAGTAGTTCTATCTGCTGCAGTTCGGGGCGTCCCAGAGTTATTGTTCCGGTTTTGTCGAGTACGACAGCGGTTATTTTACCAGCCTGTTGCAGAACTTCACCATTTTTAATCAGAATGCCTCTCTCGGCACCGATACCGGTTCCGACCATAATTGCAGTAGGGGTTGCAAGTCCAAGTGAACAGGGGCAGGCGATGACCAGTACTGCTACCGCTGAAATTATGGCCGCGGAAAATGAACCGGCAACCAGCCACCAGAGACAGAAGGTGAGTACGGCTATTCCTAATACGACCGGGACAAATATAGCGGCAACACGGTCGGCAAGTTTCTGAATAGGGGCTTTGGAACCTTGCGCTTCTTCGACAACTTTGATTATTCGTGATAGTACTGAATCACTGCCGACATGTTCGGCACAAAATTTGACCGAACCATAACTATTTATGGTACCGCTGACAAGTCTGTCGCCGGTGGCTTTTTCAACCGGCATGCTCTCGCCGGTGATCGTACTCTCGTCGACAGCGGTGTTTCCTTCGGTAATGGTTCCGTCGACCGGAATTCTGTCACCGGGCTTTATGTGAATAATATCACCAACAATAACGTCATCAATGGGAATTTCACACACTGCACCGTCACGTTCTACGCTGGCAGTTTTAGGTTGCAGCCCCATCAGCCGCTTGATAGCTTCGGAGGTCCTGCCCCGGGCGTTGGCTTCAAGGTATTTTCCCAGCAATACTAGAGTGATGATTATCGCTGAAGCCTCGAAGTAGAGTCCAGAACTGGTTATCCCCAGGTGTTGGGCGATAAACCCATTGAAGATACTGAAAAAATAGGCGGCTGAGGTTCCAAGAGCTACCAGAACGTCCATACCCGGGCTGAGTGCTTTCAGGTTCTTCCAGGCACCCTGAAAGAAGCGCCAGCCGATCCAGAATTCAACCGGGGTAGCGAGCAACAGCTGCAGGTAGGGATTGTGCAGGAACATAAGTGACTGTATATGGAATAATCCTGCAAACATTGCCAGCAGCAGCGGTGCACTCAGAATTATCGCCACGGTCAGTCTAAGTTTTAGTTTTTGGAGTTCGTGTGATTTTTGCTGTGACTGCGCATCATCCAGTTCCTTGCCGGCTACCGTTGCGCTGTAACCGGCAGCACTTATGCTTTGAATAATATTTTCTATATCAGTCCGGGCTGAATCCAGACTTACAGTAGCTTTTTCGGTAGCGAGATTGACACTTGCCATATCTACACCGTCCACTTTTTTTATAGCCTTTTCAACATGTGCGACACATGCGGCGCAGGTCATACCCTGAATGTTCAACTGTATTATGTCCATTGCGGCTCCATTCGTTGATCAAAATAAATGCACGCTGGTATTGCGGCATTATAGTAAAAAAAAGATTTAGTTTTACATTATATTATATCATGATTTATAAGCATATCCCTTAAAAGGAATATGACGGATATAAAAATAAATCAAAGTTGTATTGTGTGAATATATGTATTATACAGTAATGGTGTCTGTAAGTCACTGTTTTTATAGCATTTGTGTTTTTTAATTTAAAAATAATTAGTACCATAAAATTTAACAATAAAAAAATATTTTTTTAAAATTGTAGTAAATAAGTGGAATTATACTGATTTCTGTATTGGTGAAATTATAGTGTTTAAGCGAGGAAAAAAGCGGGAGCATGAGGCGATGAGATTTGGGTTTTGTGGTTATAAGTAATAAATTGGATGTTTATATTTAGTTGGTAATAGCCTAACCACGGTACATTTTGTAAGTGCCACGTAATTGAGGTACAACTTGTAGTGTGTCGTGTTCGAAATCTGGACACTGTGTTCGGAAAGTGTACAGACACGGGTGTACACATCTATTAAGACAGTATTGATATTTATTACTCAAAATAAAATAATATAAAATAAAGAAAGCAATAACTCATTGGCTGCATGCAGGTTGTAAATAAATTTTTGGTAGTTTGAAAATAAAGTACTTCTGAAATTAATAGTTTGGCATGGGTTTTGTTTATAACGAGAATGTGCGGTAAATGAAGGTGTTGTTTAAAATGCAGTAGTTATTCTTGTTACTGATCATGGTGTCACAGGTAACAGAAAACTATGGTGTGTGTATTATTTCTCAGTATCGGTGGATACAAAAATTATTAATTTAAAAAGTTAAATAGTGTAGAGTAAGAATTACTCTATTTGTTTGTTTGTATATTTCTATTTTTTGAAAGGTATGCGTGATGAAGAATTTAGTATTGGCATTTGCTCTTTTCTTTGTATGTTTTTTCGTAACCAGCGATTTTGCTAAAGCTGCGGATGCTCCAAAAGTGGGTATCACTATTCAGTCACTTGAAAACAGCTACTGGGCAGGTGTCTTTGGTGAAGTTCAGAAGCTAATGAAGGAAAAAGGTTGGGATTACACCGTTCTTGGTTGTAAGGATAACTCAGCAACTCAGATTCAGCAGATTGAAAATTTCATTACCAATGGTGTTGATCTGATCATGGTGCACCCATCTGATCCAAACGCTCTTGAGGATTACCTGGCTAACGCCCGCGAAGCAGGTATCAAGGTAATGTGCTGGGATGACAAAATGAAGAACACTGATGTAAACTGGGTTCTTGATAACACTAAGCTTGGTTATGCTATTGGTTTCGCAGCAGCTAAGTTTATCAATCAGCACTACTCAAAGGATAATGTTGCAGAAGTTGCAGTTATGAATTATCCTCAGACTCCTATCCTTCTTGAAAGAGAACAGGGTATCCTCTCAGCTCTTAAGGATAACGCAGCCGGTAAGTACAAGGTTGTTGCTCAGCAGCCAGCTATTGATGCAGCTACTGCTCTCTCTAACATGGAGTCAATCCTTCAGGCACATCCAAATGTTAAAGTTGTATGTTCAATCGGTGCTGGTGGTGATATCGGAGCCAACGAAGCATTCATGACCAAGTACAATGGTAAGATTCCAGAAGACGTAGGTATCTTCTCTGCAGATGCTACTGAACAGCAGCTTGAAGCTATTGTTAACGGTGAAGCTTCTAGAGCAAGTGTTGGTTTCGAAGGTTCTAACAAGAAGACTGCTGCTGCATGTGTTGAAATCTACGCTAAGCTTCTGAATGGTGATAAGTTCGCTGATAAAGATCAGTACCGTGTTCTTCAGGTTATGAACGCTGATAATGCACCTGAGTACCTTGCTGATTTCAAATAGTCAGAAAAGAGGTTGGAAACAAATGGTCAGGATTGTAATTGACCATAAAGTGATGGAACGTGTGCAGCCGTGTTTAGCTTATTAATTCTGATGCATAAAACTGATTTGAATTTATAACGCTGGTGTTGTTCAATTTCGTGTCCATTGCTGATTGTTCTGAAGCGGTTTTATTGATGGTCTATGCAGACGGCATATTTTGATGATTCGTCTTAGGCAAGAATGGAATATTGGTTTTTGCTGTCTGCATAGGCGCTTTAAGGTGTTGTTTAATCCAGCTTATTTTTTCTTAACAGCAAAAATAACATGAAGTGTGAATTATAGAAAAGCCTCTTGAAATTTAAAAGTAGCCGTTGCTACTCATTAAACATTGCGGCTATTTTCAATTTAATGGAGAAAATAATGGGTGAAGATTATGTCTTGCAGTTAAAAGAGATAAAAAAGGAATATCCAGGTGTAACTGCATTGAAAAATGTTTCTCTTAATATCAAAGCCGGCGAAATTCTCGGGCTAATTGGTGAGAATGGTGCAGGTAAGTCGACTTTGATTAAAACCTGTTCAGGTGCGGTTATCCCTACTTCCGGTAAGATTATCATTAATGGTAAAGAATTTACTGAGATGACTCCGCAGCTGGCCAGGGAAAATGGTATCGCGATAATATACCAGGAATTCAATAACGTAAGTCAGCTTTCAGCAGCTGAAAATCTGTTTCTGGGTAATCCGATACGAAAAGGGATTATAGTTGATAAGAAAGCGATGGAGAAAGAGGCTGCTAAAGCTTTCAAACAGCTGAATATTAAGATTAATCCTAAGACTCTGGTTGGAGATCTGACTGTAGGCTATCAGCAGATGATTGAAATAGCCAAGGCGATTCAGCAGGACGCTAAAGTGTTGATTATGGATGAACCGTCTGCACCGCTTACAAGTGCGGAAGTAGAGAGTCTGTATGAGGTTTGCGAGCTTATGAAGTCTAGAGGCGTAGCAATAATTTATATTTCGCATAGACTTGAAGAAGTACTGAAGCTGACCAATAGGATTGTAGTATTGCGTGATGGTGAATATATCACGACTCTTACAACTGCTGAAACCACTATTGATGAGATGGTCAAGCTGATGGTTGGCCGTGAACTTAAGGATGTATACCCAAAGCGGAAGCCATTTGACGAAAATAACGAAGTGGTCTTTGAAGCTAACGGTGTGACCGGTAATGGCGATACTGATATCAATATTAAGATTAAAAAAGGTGAGGTTCTGGGGCTGGGTGGTCTTGTTGGTGCAGGAAGAACTGAATTTGCACAGATGATATTTGGTGCCGTTCCCAAGACTAGCGGGCAGTTTATTTTCAATGGTAAGGAAATTAATCCAAAATCACCGCGTGAAGCTATTGATTTAGGAATCGCTCTTGTTGCTGAAGATAGAAAAAGACATGGTGCATTGCTTGAAATTTCAATTAAGAATAATGTGAGCATGCCCATTTATAAGAGAATTTCAACATTGTCGGTTATCGACAGTAAAAAGGAGAAGAGGATATCTGAAAGATACCGCAAAGATCTCTTGATAAAAACTCCTTCAATCCAGCAGAAAGTTAAGAATTTGAGTGGTGGTAACCAGCAGAAGGTTATTCTGGGTAAATGGCTGGCTGCAAATTCACAGCTTATTATTCTGGATGAGCCGACACGAGGTATTGATGTTGGTGCGAAATTTGAAATTTATAAATTAATAAATACTCTTGTTGATTTGGGTAAGACCGTATTGCTTATTTCCTCAGAGATGGAAGAGTTGATCGGTATGTCTGACAGAATAATTGTTTTTGCAGGTGGACGTGTCAACGGGGAACTAAAACGTGATAATTTCGATCAGAATTTGATTATGAGAATGGCTGCGGATGTTGAAGACTTAGGAGGCGTTACAGATGAAGCAGAATATGTGGGTTAATGTTATTAAAAAACATGCTATTTGGCTGGTTTTAGTGGTTTTGGTTGTGGTTTTTGCACTTTTGAATTCAAACTTCCTGTCAGTTAACAATTTATTTATGGTTTTGCGACAGGTCTCAATGTATGGTATCGCCTCCATCGGCATGACCTTTGTAATTTTGATCGCTGGAATCGATTTGTCTATCGGTTCAATTATTACGATCGTTAATGTTGTATGTGCGTATCTGATGGTAAAAGCCGGATTTGGGATGGTATCATCGATTATTATCTCACTGCTGCTCTCGCTTGCTATCGGTTTGGTAAACAGTGTGCTTATCGCTTCAGTAGGTATTCCATCAATTATTGCTACTTTTGCGACTCAGACAATTGTTGCAGGTGCCGCATACCTGATCTGTGGCGGTGTGCCTATCTTCGGATTCGACCCACGTTTCAAAGTTATAGGTAGAGGTCATCTCGGTGTGGTTCCGGTTCCGGTTATTATAATGATATGCTGTTTTATCATCGGTGCTTTTATTCTGAATAAAACCTATTTTGGACGATATTTCTATGCTGTAGGTGGTAATGAAGAGGCGTCTAAACTTTCTGGTATTCAGGTTGGAAAAATCAAGTATCTTATCTATGCCTTATCTGGATTGTTTGCAGGTCTTGCCGGTATCGTAATGCTGTCACGAACAAATTCAGCGCAGCCTACTGCTGGTATCGGTTACGAGTTTGATGCTATTACCTGTGTTGTTTTGGGTGGTGTATCTATTACTGGTGGTTATGGTAAGATATCTGGGGTTATTGCGGGTGTAATTATTATCGGTGTGCTTACCAACGGCATGGTGCTTTTGAATATCAGTAACTATACCCAGATGATTGTTAAAGGTCTTGTGCTGATTGTGGCGGTTGGTTTTGATACATTGCAGAAGAAGAAAATCGGGGTTTGATCCTGAAGTTATCTGGATATGAGTTTATAGTATAAAGTAAGAAATTGGAGAATAATAATGGGTATTATCGAGAAAATGCGTCTTGACGGAAAAGCCGCTTTTGTAACCGGGGGTGCAAGAGGTATTGGCCGAATGATCTCTTATGCACTGGCTGAAGCTGGCTGCGATGTGGCTATAGTTGATGTGGATATTGCACAGGCTGAGATCACTGCCAAGGAGATAATGGACAAAGAAGGTGTCAAGACTATTGCTATCAAAGCTGATGTGACAAAACAGGAAGATGTTGACATGATGCTCAAAACAATTGTCGACACTTTTGGTAAGCTTGACGCTGCTTTCTGCAATGCTGGAATCTGTCTCAATGTTCCATGTGAAGAGATGACACTTGATGAATGGAAAAAGGTCATCGATATTAATCTGACCGGTGTCTTCCTGACTTCACAGGCTGCTGCCAAGCAGATGCTCAAGCAGGGTTATGGTTCTATTATCAATACGGCATCAATGTCAGGAACAATTGTTAATATTCCTCAGCCACAGTGCTCATATAATGCTTCAAAGGCCGGTGTTATGCAGCTTACCAAGTCAATGGCGGTTGAACTTGCGACCAGAAACGTACGTGTAAACAGTATCAGCCCAGGATATATTGGTACCGAGCTTATTATGAATTCTGAAAAACTCAAGCCACTTATCGCCAAGTGGGAAGCAATGAGTCCACTTCATCGTCTGGGTAAGCCTGAAGAATTACAGGGAATTGCGGTTTATCTTGCCGGAGATACCAGTTCATTTACTACCGGTTCGGACTTTATAATTGATGGCGCATTTACCTGCATTTAGTTATTAGCGACTATTAAATTTCTTCCAGCAGAGTAAATATGCATCATCCTCTAGGCTAATTATAAACTATTAGTCTAGAGGTTTTTTTATATGTTAAGATTTTGCTGTTAAATTGAATTACCGGTGTTGTCTGATAGCGTTTATTAGTATCAGGCCGGAAAATATACTGAGTTAAAATTATTAAAAATAACTTCCAAACAACAACAAGATACACTGAGCCGGATAAATGCCACTTATCCGGCTCTTAATCAACAATCTGGGGTAATCTTGAAGTTGTATGGCGAGGGTAAACAATTAGCTGGTGCTGACTATGTATGATTGTTGGTAGCCAATATATGCGGTTAGTGTTATTTATTTACCGGAAATGATCAGTGTTGTGTTGTATAGATATAGATAATCCATTATGAAAGGTAGTATTATGATTGGAGCAAGATTTTACGGGAAACATGATATACGAATTGAGGAATTTGAGATAGAAGAACTGGCTCCAGATGAAGTCATGGTTGAAGTGAAGTATTGCGGTATTTGTGGTACCGATGTTCATGTTTACAGTGGCGGTGGCGGATCTTCTGAAATTAAGATACCGGTAGTGCCTGGTCATGAGTTCAGTGGTACCGTGTGCGGACTCGGTAAGGATGTTACCGGATTTGCAATTGGTGACCGGGTTGTCGTTGATCCAAATGATATGTGTGGCTATTGTGAGTTCTGTCAGTCAGGACGTAGTGCTTTCTGTAATAATCATGTGGCGATATGTCAGACTGTTGACGGCGGATTTGCTGAAAAGGTGAAGATCAGGCAGAAACAGGTTTATCATATTGGTGAATTGTCTTTTGAAGAGGCTGCCATGATTGAACCGCTCTCCTGCTGTATGAATACTTTCGATGTATTCAATATTCGTGTAGGTGATATTTATCTTATAATCGGTGCCGGGCCTATCGGACTTATGACTATGCAGCTGGCGAAACTGGCTGGAGCCAGCTTTATTGCGGTGGCGGAAATTCAGCCGGAAAATCAGGAGAAAGCCAGAAAGCTGGGTGCCGATCTGGTATTTAATCCACTTGAAGATAAGTTGCCGGAAATGCTGAAAAAAGCTGGTGTAACCAATATTGATAAGATTGTTGAGTGTGTTGGCTCAACCAAGACTCAGAGTTATGCGCTGGAAGTTGCGGGTAAGGGCTGTGAAGTAATGTTCTTCGGTCTTACTAATCCTGATGCTGAATTGGTTGTCAAACCATTCGATCTTTTCAGAAAACAGATAAGTGTCTTCAGTTCATTTATTAATCCATACACATTCAAACCTGCGGTTGATATTGCAGTAAATCATAAAGTGGATCTTATGGAAATAATGGATAGAATTATTCCTCTGAAGGATCTTACCGCTGTTCTAGCCGATCCGTCTCTTAGATGTAAAGGCAAGGTTCTGGTGGATACCCATATATATTAATATATAATATGCGGTTGTTGATAATAATTAAGCAGAGATGAATGATTATATTCATCTCTGCTTTTTTTATGAGTTGTCCGGATTTAGAATATATAAAGGAAAATTTTCGTAAAAGAATAGTTCTGTTGTTCTCTGAATATTTAATTGCTAGTAGGAATGTCTGAATTAAATGGCATTAGATGCGGTAGGATCTGAAAACCGTAAATTCTCCAGAAATTTAAAGATATTTGTATTCTGAGACTGCGATATAAAGGACTAAATATTAGCTGGGTGAATTTCTTTAACGGCAAAATATGGAATAATATTGATGGTTACTAAGCGTTGAGGAGTGTTTGTCAAGCGTAAGCAGCATGTCCTAATGTTTGGTATTAATTAGCTTATATCGGGTTTTGCCGTGTAGTTTATGACTGCTTTAACAGAAAAATAATATTTTTTTACTGGTGTAAGCTTTAGTATTAAACCGACAATTTAGAAGAGGTTTTTTGCAGAATAACATTTGCCAATGAGATTGTCGAGTTTAGGAAACAGAGGATTTGATTTATTTTAAGAATCAAGCCGAGGTAAATGTATGATGATATAATTAACGCTATGATATAAGTTTACTCTAGAAGAGAGAAGCGAAAAAATATGGCAAACAGTAAATTATTCAGAGATGAAGCGAGTAAGGCTGCTGAATCACCAGACAGGCTGGATGAATCATTAAAAGTAATCAGTAATTTCGGGTGGTTGGCACTGGTTGCGGGGTTGATTGTCTTTGTCTTTGCTTTTATCTGGGGAATTTTCGGGTCAATAGAAGAGAAGGTTCAGGGGCTCGGACTGCTAACCAGTAATGATGCGGTCCCCGGCGTGTATCCATTCGCTGAGGGCGTTGTTGAAAAGTACCTGGTGAAGGTAGGTGATAAGGTAAAGAAGGGACAGGTGTTGGCAACGATTAGCCTGCCCGGTTATGAGTCTATTCTCAGGCAGGATCAGCTGACGCTTGATAATCTGGTGAACAATAATCAGATCATGACCGGAATTGAAGAGGCTGATCTCAATATTACCCTTGCTGCAATTGAATTCAACAGAGTCAAGATGGAGGCTACCATAGAAGATACTCAAAAGCAGCTCAAGATCTATCAGCAGCAGGCGGATTCCGCCAAGAAACTCTTTGATGACGGAGTGATGTCGGAGGATGCATATCAGGATGCTCTCTCTACAGCGGTAGATTATGCCAAGACTCTTAAACAGCTTCAGGTGCAGCTCGATCAACTTTCAACTCAAACGGCGAACACTAGAACTACTTTTGCCAATAATGTCCAGCAGCGGAAGCTGCAGATTGAAAATCAGAAGGCGGTGATTAAAAAAGACCGTGATGATATGGAGGCATATTCCAAGCTGGTAGCGGGATTTGACGGAACCGTCACTGAAATATCTACTATGGAAAATGAGATGGTCTCTCCCAGTCAGCCGGTCATTCTTATTGAAAAAGGGCAGGGACAGGTCAAGCCGCTTGAAGCGATAGTCTTTGTCTCCTCAATTGAGGCGAAGAAGATAGAGGTTGGTGATCAGGCTGAGGTCTCGCCGACAATTATCCGGCGCTCTGAGCACGGAGCTATTCTAGGTAAAGTGATTTATATATCACCATATCCGGTGACAGATCAGCGGATCAATTCCCTGTTTAGTAATCAGGTGTTTATTAACGAGGTGACCTCACAGGGGTCACCGCTTGAGGTGCATATTGAGCTTGTTCCTGATAAGTCGTCAAAAAACGGTTATAAATGGACTTCCGGCACCGGCCCGGATATTCCTATAAGTAATGGTACACTTACCAATGGCATGGTTGTGGTTGAGACACGCCAGCCGATATCGTATATAATGCCATTCTTCCGGAAGCTGTTTTTAGGTGAGGACAGTGAAGGAATTTATTATGATTAAGTTTCTGCTGTCTATTCTCGGTTTTCGTCCGCTCAATACCGATACCATTATTCAGGTCGAAGGTACGGAGTGTGGGGCGGTCTCGTTGGCGATAGTTCTTGCATATTATAAACGGTATGTGCCTATTGAGGAATTGCGCGTAAACTGCGGTGTTGGGCGTGATGGTGCAAACCTCTTTCGTATGGTTAAAGCCGCGGAACACTATAATTTAAAGACAGATTCCAGAAAGGTGTCTCTGGAGGATATGCATAAGGTGCGGACACCGGCAATCCTCTTCTGGGGGTTCAATCATTTCGTGGTATTTGAAGGGGTTATTAATAACCGGTATTATATCAATGACCCTGCCGGCGGACCGCGGCATATGACTCGGGATGAATTCAGCAGGAAGTACACGGGCATCGTGCTTGAGCTGACTCCGACAGCGGAATTTGTGCCTGGAGGTAAGAAGGCCAGTACCTTACGCTGGCTTATCAGCCGGATGAGCAATTCACGCCGGGCATTTCTGGGTGTACTTTTGTTCTCGGTTCTGCTGGTGCTTCCGGGGTTGTTGAATACCGGACTCACCAAGGCTTTTTACGATGATATACTGGTGGATATGCGCTACTGGCTTCATCCGTTTCTGACTATAATGGCCCTTGGTATTCTCTTCACGCTGATTTTCAGCTGGTTTAAGAAGTATTATATTCTGCGAATGCATTATAAACTTTCGATAACGTCATCACTTGAATTTCTCTGTCATTGTCTGCGCCTGCCTTTTCAGTATTTTGGACAGCGTTTCCCCGGTGATATATCGAGTCGTGTTGATCTTAACAGTAAGGTAGCAAATCTTATCGCCAATAATTTTGCGAGTAACTTTCTCAATCTGTTTTTGGTGATTATCTATGGTGCGGTAATGTTCTGCTATGATGCCTCCATGGCGCTGGTAGGTGTTGGGGCGGTGGTAGCTAATATTGGTTCACTGATGCTGGTAAGAAGGTTTCAGGTGGATCTGAATAAAAACTCAGCACAGCAGATAGCAAAACTTATGGGTGTTGGCAGCGGTGGGCTACAGATAATTGAGACTTTTAAAGCAACAGGGCGTGAGTCGTCTTTTTTCAGCAGTCTGGCAGATTCTCAGGTTAAGGTTATAAACTGCTCACAGAAGCTCGGCTATGCGAATAATTTCGTTAAGAATATACCTACTTTTGTCTCTTCATGTTCAAGTGCGGTACTGATTCTGGTTGGTGGGCTCAATGTGATGGATGGTGCTATCACGATGGGTGATCTTCTGGCTTTTCAGCTTCTGATGTCGTTATTCATTTCACCTGTTGGCGCCTTGGCGCGGTTATTGAACAGTCTGCAGTTGATCGAAGGTGATACCATGCGACTCAATGATGTCCTGCAGAATCGTCTGGACCCGCTACTGGAGAATGTTGATCTGTTAAGTGCCAGATCAGGTATAGTACCGGCTACAGTAAAAGACCGCAGTGTTGAAACTGAATCTGGAACTTCTACTGTGCACAAAGAGCAGGAGCCGGTATTCAGCAGAATAACCAAGTCGTTGGAATTTCGTAATGTAACTTTCGGGTATTGTCCGTTGAATCAGCCTCTGATTGAAGATTTTTCCATGAAGATTGAGGTTGGGCAGACAGTCGCGCTGGTTGGCGGAAGCGGCTCTGGGAAAACGACTATAATTCGTCTGGCAGCAGGTCTGATTCAGCCGCAGGCTGGCGAAATACTTTATGATGGTATTCCGATCCAGAATATTCCGCATAATGTGCTGGCTACATCAATGAGTCTGGTGACCCAGAAAGCAAGTCTTTTTGCCGGGACTATACGTGATAATATAACAATGTGGAATGACAGTGTTCCTGACCAAAACATTATTGCCGCACTTAGAGATGCGCAGATTTTTGATGCTGTGCTGTCACGCCCTGGAGGCTTGAATGCTGATGCGGGGCAGAATGGCTGTAATTTCAGTGGTGGTGAAGCGCAGCGTATCGAGATCGCACGGGCGCTGGCGACAAACCCTTCGGTATTGATTTTTGATGAAGCGACGAATGCTCTAGATTCTGTCAGTGAGAAGGAAATATACCGGAGTGTGAAGGAACGGGAATGCCTCTGTATGATTTCTGCGCATCGCCTTAGTGCGATACGTGATAGTGACGAGATAATAGTTTTCAATGAAGGTATTGTCGTTGAGCGTGGTAAGCATGAAGAGCTGATGGCTAATAAGCGGTTTTACCGTAATCTGATAAGCACAGGTGAGTAAGGAAATACATTATGCCGCTACCGGAAGTATTAATTGGTAAGATAAAAAGTATCCCTGCGGAAGCATTTATACCGTTTGAAGGCACAATATTGCCGGTCGCTGAAGATACGGTATGGCTGGTGTATACCGGGAGTGTCACGGTTAGACTCAAGGAAGCTGCTGAGGTAAATAATGATAGCAGTGTTGATCTAGCTGTTTTTAACCGTGGTGCGGTAATACCGGGTATCGCTGATTTTGCTTCTTCCGCGGTGCTTGAATTCGAAGCTGAGCAGGATGCTGTTATTCGCGGTATTAGGATTAGTGATTTTGTAGATTTTCTAAAGAGTAACGCTCAGCCGGAGTTGCTGGTTGAGATCTACAGTGAATTCGTAAGTTATTTGAGTGAAGAATTGAATTCATATTTCAGGGTTGATACTGAGGTCAATGATTCTGACAGCAATGTACTGCAACCTGGAGAGGTGCTGGTAAGTAATAATTATTGTGTCTATCGGCTGGAGGAGGGGCAGGCTGATTACTTTTCTTCCGGGTACTCAGATTCTCCGGTAGGGATGCTGTTTTTTGTTACTCCTTACAGCTGGATTTATTCCCCGGTCATCACCCGCTTAAAGCTTGAAACCAGCCCTGAATATACAAAGTTGCAGGAAGGATTATCTAATTTTATCCGGCAGCTGCTGGCAATTGGGGAGGATCTGTATTTTACAGCGCATGGTCTATCCAGACGTCTGCAGATTATGCGTGAAAACAGGAATGCCGATGATGCGCACAGGATAAAGTCCGAGCTGACAAGCATACTTTCAAGATCTGATTTCGCCTTTCGTAGTAAGGTGCATTTTCCACTGCAGGCGGCAATGGAGATTATAGGCAAGAATATAAAGGTAAAGTTCATCAAGCCGAAGGTTAAGAAGGATTCTTTACACAGTAATCCGATTATTGAATGGGCTCTGGCATCAAATGTACAGTACCGTAAAGTGACTCTGGAGGATGGCTGGTGGCGGCAGGACAGCGGAGTAATGCTGGGATTCAGGCGGCATAGAAGCAGTGAATATGAGCTGGATATAGTTACTTCATCCCAACCCCTGGTGCTACTGCCGCAGGTAAACGGCAATTATATCGCTATAGATCCTGCTGGTGGAAAACGCTTTGTGGTGACTGAAAAAGAGGCTGAAGGCATACATGTTCTTGCGTATTATTTCTTCAAATCGTTTCCGCAGCGGGAAATAGGTGTTGGTGACCTGTTACGCTGGATTGTACGGGGGCAGGGTTATATTTTACTTACAATACTTTTCTGTTCAATTGTAATCGGCCTTGTCGGAGTAATACCGTCGATGGTCATGAGTTATCTCTTTAATGATGTGCTACCGTTTGCAATGAAGTCTGAACTGGTGCAGTTTACTATTCTTCTGGCGGTAGTCTCGGTAACGGTGCTGACCTTCAATGTTGTTCAGTCTTTCTGCACGCAACGATTGGAGGGTATGGCCGATCTAAGTCTGGAGGCGGCAATCTGGGATCGTATTGTACGGCAGAAACCGAATTTCTTCCGTAAGTTTTCTACCGGTGACCTGGTTAACAGAGCTAACGGTATCAATTCTCTGCGTTCGATAATAACCGGTTCAACTTTGAGCGCCCTATTTGCGGTATTTATGAGTATTCCCAGTATGGTGTATCTGTTTATTCTAAATCTGCGTCTGGCACTGGTGGCAATGGTGCTTATTATAATATTTACTGTTATCAGATTGATATTCGGGTATGTTTCATTTACGTTTCAGCGTCAGGTGCCGAAATACAATGGTCTACTCCAGGATTATGTGCTGCAGCTGATAATCGCTATTGAAAAAATAAGAAGTACCTTTTCCTCGGCATCAATGCTCAAGGGTTGGTCACATTTATTCACTGCAAAGTCTAAATTAGCGTATTCAGCCTCATTTTTCAGTCAGATTGCCGGTACGGCATCAACAATTCTGCCACAGGTGGCGACATTCTTTATTTATGGAATGGGTATTTACTGGATGGATACAAAATCGGATGCTACCTCGATGAATACCGGTACCTTTGTCAGTTTTCTATCGGCATTTATGGTGGTTAATTCATCGCTTACCAGAACTGCTGGCGCACTACTGCAGCTTTTGAATGCTCAGCCGTTTCTGAAGCGTCTTGAACCGATATTGAAAAGTATACCTGCGGACTGGAGAGAAGGGACGGAGATTGAGCATATCAAGGGCAGGATTGATGTCTCGCATGTCAGTTTTCATTATCCAGGAAGTGAGCGTATGATTCTGGATGATGTCTCATTTACGGTAGAGCCGGGTGAGTTTGTCGCGTTGGTGGGGAAGAGTGGTACCGGTAAGAGTACGCTTCTGAGACTGCTTCTGGCATTTGAGGATATGCAGTCGGGGGCAATTCTTTATGATAATTATGATATAAGTGAGGTCGATATCGGACAGCTGCGCCGGCAGTTCGGGGTCGTGTTGCAGCGTGATGGACTTATGCTGGCTGATATCTTTACCAATATCTCCAGTGGCAATTCCAACTGCTCTCTCGGTAAGGCCTGGAATGCGGCGGAAATGTCCGGTATTGCCGATGATATTAAAGCGATGCCGATGCAGATGCACACCCTGGTCTCTGACGGCGGCAGTACTATTTCAGGAGGACAGGCACAGCGTATAATGCTGGCCAGAGCTCTGGCAAATGACCCGCGGATTTTATTTTTGGATGAGGCGACAAATGCGCTGGATAACAAAGTGCAGGATAATGTGAGTCGTAATCTCGATAAACTGGGAATTACCAGAGTAGTGATCGCGCATCGTTTGAGCACTATTATCAATGCTGATAAAATAATAGTACTCGATAAAGGCAAGATTGTGCAGGTTGGAAAATATCAGGAACTGGCAGCTCAGCCTGGATTGTTCAAAGAGCTTATTGAACGGCAGCAGGCAAGCGCATAACTATAGGTATTGTATTATGCTTAAGACAAGATTATTAGTGACTCAGTGTCTGGTAATATTTATCATCTGCATCATGCTGTGCAGTTGCGCCGAGCTTGATATTGATAAATTTGCAGTAAGTATAAATGATGACGGTAATGTTGAGAATCTTGATCCGAATGAGGTAAGTGAGCCGGTGCAGGATATGTTTGTTGCGCCCGAAACCTCCATTGTGCCACCGATATCTCTTGATGATATCAGAAAGAGTATGAATGATATCAAGCTCGCGGATGAAGTGAGCAAGGTGGAGGAAGTTGACTCAAGTCTGGCTGGTGATGTCTCGCAGGTGAGCGGGGTAACCGAAAAAGGCAAGATCAAGTTTACAATCTCTTCCGCTATTTCAACTGCGTTGAAGAATAATCATGATATAGCCGCAGAATCTCTCCAGCCGGCGATTACCAGAACAAATGAGGATGTTGAACGGGCGGCATTTGATCCGAGCATATCCGCGAATGTTCAGAAACAGTTTATGGATCAGGATTATAAGTATAATAACACCGCCGGTACTGAGACCGAAGATTTGGGGCAGGATACCACACAGGTCGAGGTGGCTCTACAGCAGTATTTACCTACAGGAACCACTCTGCAGCTCGGTTATGAGATGGTATATGATTCCGATGCAACCAGATATGCTGCAGGCGGAAATTCTGAACTGCAGAACTCCTATGATAAGACTCAGGGAATGGAGTTTTCGGTAACACAGAAACTGTTGCGTGGTTTTGGACTTGATGCCAATCTGGCAAAATTACGTCAGGCTAGAATCAACAGTGACATTTCATATTGGCAGTTTTGTGGTTATGTGGAGAACTTTGTCGCTGAGGTCGAGGTGGCAGCATGGGATTATATCTATGCGATAGAATCTGCACGTATTCTCAGGGACTCGCTCAAACTCACACAGCAGGATTATCAGGATACCCTTAAAATGATCGAATATGGTAAACTTGCTGTAAGCAATAAATATGCGCCGTTATCACGGATTGCCCAGACTCGTCAGCAGCTGGTCAGCGCTATGAACAGTGTGGTGCAGGCACGGGTGAACCTGCTGCAGCTGATAAGCCCCAATGATCCTGATTACTGGTCGCAGGATATTGATATGTCGTTTGATCTGCTGCCGGATAATGACAGCATAGGCCCGTGCCCGGAGCATATTCAGCTTGCACTCAAGCGCAGGCCGGATATTCATGAAGCCTTACTTGAAATTAAAGCTGATGAACTTCAGGTGGTATATACAAAGAATGGTCTTCTGCCGGAGCTGGATTTTTTTGCCAGTGCCGGCTGGTCACATTATAGTCAGGTTTTCAAAAATTTTGAAGCCAGCAGTAACAGTAACAGCGCGACAAAGTATGCGTTCGGGTTGAAGTTTGAGTATAACTTTGGCTCAAGAGCTGAGAGAGCAGAGCATAGAAATGCCCAGCTGACTCATGCTCAGGCCAAGCAGGCACTTCTGAATCAGCGTACACTTGCTGTAAAGGATGTAACCGCCGCTTATGCTGATCTGCGCAGTTCGTTGGGAAATATCAAGAACTATAGTCTTACCAGAATTGCTATGACCAAGAATTATGAGGCTGAGAAAAAGCTGCTGCGTGGCGGCAATGCTACGACCTATCAGGTGGCACAGGCACTTGATGATATGCAGTCCAGTCAGCTTGATGAACTTAATGCGGTGGTTGAATTTCGTAAGGCATTGGTACAGATGTTCCTGAGTGATTCCTCAATTCTGCAGCGGCGTGGAATTAATCTCAGTGGTTCGAAAAAAAGCCTGTGATAGTGGATAGCATATAGTCTTATTAGTAGTGTTATTGTACTAACTGCCGGAATGTATTTTTATATGTTCCGGTAGAAGTTTAATTACTTGGGGTATACATTTGCAAGCATATGCTAATAAAGTATTTAGTTCATTATTTGTAAAAATAATTGTGCTGTTATGATGTTAGATTTGTATAAGTAATCACTTTTAAAATTGACAAATCTGTAGATTAAGGGTATTATGATACTAGTAAAAATTATTTTTATTCAATGAGTTATTTTGGAATAAAGAAATAAGTATTGAGGTATAATAATTAAGAAGATATAGCTGGGCTATGTTACTTTATATTAGAGGTGATTTGGTAAAAATAGAGATTTTGGTACTCTATAAGTTGTTTACGGTATTTGAATGTTATTGTCGTTTTTAGCTATTAGGTAATATATAACAAGAAGATACATTATTTTTATTTGGCTGATTGGGTAATGTGTTTAAATTTGATTTTATCATAAGGAGAAGATGATGAGCCAGTGGACAAAAGAAGAGATTGAGAGTCTGCGTGTTGAAATTTCCAAGAAGGCAGCAACAGATGCAGAATTCCGTAAGGAGATTCTCGCTAACCCTAAGAAGACTATCGAGAGTATTTGCGGTAAGAAAATTCCTGAAGAATTTTCTATTGATGTTATCGAAAATAAGCCTGGTGTAGTAAAGACTTTTGTCCTGCCGAATCTTATCTCTGATTCTCTGAGCAAAGAAGAAATGCTTGCTATTGCTGGTGGACGCAGCTCTACAGGAACTGCAACTACTCAGACTGTTGTTCAGACTACAACCGAAGCTACAACTGAAGAAACAACCAGTGAAACAACCGCTGAAGAAGAGGCTGAGGTTGTTGTAGGTGCTGTAGTTGTGCTGGTATAGCCGAACAAAATTAGAATTACCATGGAACAGTGTCAGGTGATTTAGTGATATTAACCTACAGTCCGCCGGTCGCATGAACAATTATGCGGCTTGCGGGCTGTATATTTATGTTTGACTGTAATGTCAGCTAGCAGGGTCGGTTATTGATGTTTGAAAAATTTTTTACATATTATCAGGAATTTGACAGGCGTTTTCAAAAATTTATTGATGAATCAGATGGTAAATATAAACGAATTCTCAATACTCCTCCAGAAGAAGTAGATACACCATATCATAGAGAGATAGCCAATACCAAGCGTTTTCTTGAATACTATGTCTGTTGTGATGAATACCGGAACAGATGTCTGAGTGGAGAAGCGCAGAAACTTGCCAATGAGCTTGGGATTGAGGTTGATGCTGAAGCGATACGGCTACTGTGGGATATCAATCTGTCGTCACGACGCGGGGCTTACTGGTTATATCGCACACCTGAGGTCGCACGGTATCAATGCTTTATAGAAGAAAAAATCTTACACCGTACCAGTATTCAGGAAGAAGAGGCGGTGCCGTCAAACAATGTCTTGCGGCTCTGGCGTGAACGGCAGATAAAGCGCTTGCTGGTGGAGATGGGGCCATCAAAGGCTGAAGCTGTTATTCATACGCCCTTCAATATTGAGCTCAGTGACGGCTGTTCTGTTGGTTGCTGGTTCTGCGGGGTGAATGCAAGCGCAAAGGGTGAAGATTTTATTTATACTCCTGAAAACGCTCGTTACTGGCAGGATCTGCTGCGTACGGTAAAGGAGGTTATCGGGACGGGAGCAGTTACTGGAACCTGTTATTACGCTACTGAACCAATGGATAATCCAAATTATGAGGATTTCTGTAAAGATTATGCCGAGATACTCGGACATTTTCCGCAGACAACTACCGCTGCATCTACGCGGGACATTGAGCGTACTAGAAAGCTGCTGCTAATGTCACGTAAATATGGGGTCAGTATAAACCGTTTTTCCGTGCTTAGCATCCCGATGTTTGAAAAGATTATGAGTTCATTCACGCCGCTGGAGCTGTTATATGTCGAACTGCTGATGCAGAATGTCGAATCAAACTCGCCTTTTGCGCTGGCCGGTAGAGCCGTTAAAAATCAGCATGTGCTTGATAAAAATAAAGACAAGGTAAAAAGTACCTTTAATGAGGAGTCATCCATTGCCTGTGCCAGTGGCTTCCGGTTCAATATTGTTAAGCGGACGGTAAAACTGGTCACCCCGAAACCGGCGACCGAGAATTATCCGGATGGTGAGCTGGTTTATGAAACCGCAACCTTCAGCGATATGAATTCACTCCGTGAGAATATGCTGAGGATGATAGAGACGTATCTGCCGACACGTCTGCTGCCACGTGATCCGGTTGCTTTCTCTCCTTTTGCTAAGATTTCGGTTGAAGGAAAAAAACTGCATATTCTGACTGGCGGTAAAGTGCAGATAATTGATTCTCCGGTATTTATGGCTTGTTACGATTATATAACTTCCGGTAATATGAGTGCGTTCGAGATTGCAGAAAAAGTAGGTGCTGAGTCTGATTACACGGAGGATGAAGTGCTGGAGGCATTGAATGAATTCTTTGAATCTGGAATCTTGAATGAAGCGCCTGATTTTTTCAGTAACAAGACCTATAGTTTTAGTTGAACTGATTTTATATAAACAGCTGGGAGTGGGGCATTGCCGGATAGCAGGCTTATAGCAATTAACAAGGATAATGCTGGAGAGTATGAGTTATTATGCCCGGAGCATTGTCTGCCGATGTATCGGCGGTTTTCCGGGAGTAAATGGTTTTATGGTTTTGGTTTGCTGGCAGATGCTAAACCGGCGGGTATGGTTTTTGGTCTGGGTAATGCTACGATGTCATTCTGGTTGAAAGCACTTCAGGTTGTTTCTGAAGCGGCTGCAGCAGATTATGCGCAGTTATTGCTTGAAGCGCTGGCGGTTAAATTGAAGCAGGACGGGTATAAAGAAATAATCGCCTACTACACACGATATGCTGATTCTCCGGCGGTTTGGCTGGAGAAAGAGTTGCAGCGATTTAATTTTTCAGCACCGCGGGTATATAAAAAAGTTTATAAATTGCCATCGGCGGGGCTGCAGCAGACAGGATTGCTCCGACTGGAACTCCCGGAACAGACGGAGATTGTTCCGTTTGCAGCTCTTGAGCGGTCACATTGGGAATTCTTGCGTTCCGGTGCAATAGAGTTTACAGAAGATCTCTCGCCGTTCGTGCATGAGTACGATCCGCAGACAAGTATCTTTCTGCTCCGAGAAGGGCAAGTTGCGGGATGGAATATTACCCGCCGTATAAGTCCGCATGTAATATATTTTATGACCCTTTTTATCTGCGAAGAGTACCGGACAAGTCCGCTGGGAATACAGTTGCTGGCGGAGTCGCTGCGGCGGTATCTGGCGGATAATGCTAATGAATATGGTATATTTGGCGCCAGACCGGATAACAGAGAGCTGTTTCGTTTTATTGAGAAGCGTTTTGGCAGGCACTGCACCGATATCGCGGTGGATTACGAAGCAATATACAGCCTGTAGACGAAGCTGCCGATATCATGTTGTTGGCAGGATTACCGATAGATAGTTTGTAATATGAAGTGTTATCTTATTGAAGAACATCATCAGGCCTTTGCTGTCTGGTCAGATTATTTCAAGCAGACCGGCTCTGCGCCCGGACTTCTGCATGTCGATGCACATGCAGATATGACCCCTCCTGTAACCAGATTTCCTTTGAACCGTCAGCAGATCAACCAGTTATCACCAGATTTATGCAGAAAATTTGTCTATGAGCAGCTGCATATTGGTGATTTTATTGTTGCCGGGGTGATTTGTAATTATTTTACGCAGGTCTTCTGGCTTCGACCGGATTTTATTGGTGGCCCTCACTGCTGGTGCGAAACTATTGCTTACCGGAGTATTGATAAAGCTGAGAAAGATTTTGCATTAAAGTGTGTTTCACGAAAAGAGCTGCCGGAAAATTCAGACGCTGCTCTTGGGTTTAAATCCATAGGTGGCAAGTTTGATTATTACAACTTTCAGTATGCTTCCTCGCCTGTGTTTCCCGCTGGCATTATTCTGGATATAGAGTTGGATTATTTTTCGTGCTGCAGACGTCCGGCAGTATCAAGCAGGGTTGAGGTGAGCGAAGACGAGTTTACCGCGTATCGGGAAAATCCATTTCATTATCTCAGACTGCATTATAACACCTGCGCTCTGGAAGAGGGAGGCAGGTTTTATATTGTCTTTAATCCCTGGCAGAACTCTGAGTTTGTTCAAGGCGCTGGTAATGCCGAGTCTGTGCGGGAGCGGGTTGGAGAGTTCATGCTTTATCTGAAAAGGTTGAAGCTCGAGCCGTCACTGCTGACATTATGCAGAGCGGTAAAGAGCGGGTTCACGCCTGAGGCGTACTCGGAATATCTGCAGGAACTGCTGATATCAGAGTTGAGTAAGCTTTTTGCAGTTGATTATATTGATTTTAACGGTTAGGAATATTTATGAATCAGGATACACAGAACGGAATTGATGTCTGTTTTATCTCAATGCCTTTTACTGCGGTATTCAGTCCGTCTATTGGTATTGCTTTACTGCAGGGAGCGTTGCGGCGTGACGGTTTCAGTACCTCTGCGTATTATGCCAGTCTGGATATAATAAAATCCGGGATTATTACCGAAAGCGAGAATAGCAGCCTAATTCGCAGTCAGTATTCAGAGTGGCTGTTTTCGGAGGCTGCGTTCAGGCAGAAGAGAACGGACAGTATGCTTTATCTTTTGGAATCCTGTCGGCAGTCCAGACAGAATCCTGCCGTTATCATACCAAGATTGCAGGAAATAAAGGAACGAATCCCAGAATTTATCGAACAGGCTGCGGATATGGTGATCGCCAGAAATCCCCACGTGGCTGCAGCTACTTCGATGTTTTTTCAGCATATACCTTCACTTGCGGTGTTGCGGCGAATCAAGGAAAAACGCCCGGATATTATTACTCTTATCGGCGGGGCGAACTGTGATATGCCTATGGGGATGGGTAATCACCGGTACTTTGAATGGCTGGATTATGTTATTGTTGGTGAGGCGGATGAGGTTATTTCCCCTCTTATCAAACAGGTTTTAGAGTATGGTAATGAATTGCCGCTGGAACTGATACCTCCCGGGGTGCTGGCGCCGGTACATAGAGGGGCAGGTTATCCGGATGTCAGCTGGCGATCGCTACCTGAGAATTTGGATAAACTTCCATTGCCGGATTATTCTGATTATTTTATTGAGCTGCAGCATTACGGATTTTATGATAAGGATAAGGTTATTTTGCTGGCCGAAGGCTCTCGGGGCTGTTGGTGGGCGGCAAATAAGATGGGGTGTAAATTCTGTTCGCTTAATACCGCTCAACATACATACCGGATAAAATCTCCGGAGAAGGTATTGCGTGAACTAGATGAATTCAGCGAGAGGTATGAGTACAGTGGGGTTGAGTTTACTGATAATGCATTACCAGTAAAATATTTTGAGTCTCTGTTGCCGGAACTTGCGGCCAAAAAGAAAAAAAAGCCGATTTTCTATGAGATACGGGCCAACCGTTTTACCCGTGAAAAAGCGAGATTACTCCGTGAAGCGGGGATCAAATCGATGCAGATCGGAATAGAGGCGCTAAATGAGCGCTTGTTACGCATAATGAATAAAGGCACGGAATTATGGGAGAATATTCAAGCGCTAAAATTTTGTGCCTGTGAAAATATCCTGATATTCTGGAATTTGCTTTTTGAGATTATGGGGGAGAAGTCGGAAGACTTTTTTGCGACGATAGAACTTTCAAAGAAACTGTTGCATATCAATGCGCCTACCGGGTTTGTCGTCATGCAGTATCACCGGTACAGCCCGTTTTTCAATGAGAATACTAATCTTGAGCCTCATTGGCGTTACAGCTATCTTTATCCGTTGCAAGCCGAAGGTATAGCTGAGATTGCCTACTGTTATCTGGAGAAGAACCATGACACTATCTTTGACAGTATGGGAACCAATGCGCTTGATAATCATGAGTATTATGCGGCACTGCAGGAAATTATAGGTTTCTGGAAGTATTGTACCAGAAGGAATGACGCGGTTGTATTGCTGGGTAATGATAATGGAACGGAACTTAAAGTAGTTGATACCAGACCGGTTCTTAAAAGTGGTGCTTTTAAGGAAGCAGTGGATACTGCGGTAAGACATGAGTATAACCTTACAGGAATAGAGCGGGAACTGCTCATTGCCTGTGATCAGGCACCGCTTGCAGCAGAAGTATTTGAGTCCTGGCCGGAAGGCAGCCGTGAGATTATCGCTGATTTTATCGCTAAGGATCTTATCGTGAATACTGGCGGGAGGCTGGTGGGACTCACTATGCTTAATCCGAGAAATTCACACAAGCATATTTTTAAGACGCTTTTCGGCTGATATCTGTTGGCGTTAAAGATGGATATATCGGGGTTCAATATTATAAATATTGTGATATTCCCAAAGAGTAATGAGATATTATAGGATCAGTATATGAATAGTATAGATTTCTGCTTTGTCTGGATGCCGTTTTCAACGCTGTACACACCTTCATTGGGGATAGCGCTGCTGCAGTCTTCATTGCGCCGGGGCGGGGTTTCGACATATGTATATTATGCCAATCTTGAACTTGCATCTATGGGTATAATAAATGATCAGGAACTGGTTTTTTTTATAAACAGTCATAGTGGTGAATGGTTATTCTCAGAAGCTGCATTTGGCAAATTCATTGATAACCAAATGCCTTATCTGCTCAGAGTATGCCATAGCTATAAGATAAATCCGGTCAAGGCAATACCTCGTCTCAAGGAAATACGGGAACAGATGAAGGGCTATATTGATCATGTTGCTGAGAAAATTGTTGCTCTAAATCCTAAGATTGTGAGTCCCAGTTCGATATTTTTTCAGCATATAGCATCACTGGCAGTACTCCGACGAATAAAGGAACTGCGGTCGGATATTGTTACCGTTATGGGTGGTTCTAACTGTGAATTGCCGATGGGTATGGCGACACATAAATTCTTTCCCTGGGTTGATTATGTGGTTGTGGGTGAAGCAGATAATACAATACTCCCATTTGCAGAGCTGGCTTTAAAATATAATAATACCATACCACTAGCGAAACTGCCTGCTGGGGTGCTTGCACCACAGCATCGGGATACCGGATATCCCGATGCCGGTTGGCGTTCGATAACTGAAGATATGAATCTTGTACCGGAACCGGATTATGCTGATTATTACCGGGAAATTGCAAAGTACGGGCTGAAAATAAAGGATAAGGTGGCGCTGCTGGCTGAAAGTTCGCGTGGCTGCTGGTGGGCGGCGAATAATCATGGCTGTAATTTCTGCTCACTCTTATCGGCGCAGGATAGATATCGGGTAAAAAAATCAGCATTGGTTCTGCAGCAGCTTGAAGAGATGAATTCACGGTATCAACCCCGCAGCATTGAGTTTACCGATAGGGTAATACCTGAACAGCATTATAAGGATTTTTTACCGGTACTCGCCGATAAAGGTGGACCATATCCATTGTTTTACGAGGCAAGGGTCAACGGGTTTACCCGTAAGCGGGCTGAGCTATTGCGCAGAGCCGGGGTTAAAAAGCTTCAGCTCGGTATTGAAAGTCTTAGTGACCGAATACTTGGATTAATGAATAAGGGGGCGAGGCTCTGGGAAAATATTCAGGCACTGAAGTTTACTATATGCGAAGGGATTGAACCTTTCTGGAATATGCTGTACGCTATCCCTGGTGAAGCGGCAGAAGATTATTCAGAGGCATTTGCGCTATTGAAGAAAATAGTGCATTTTACGCCTGCCAAAGGATTTATCAAACTGCAATATAGAAGAAGAAGTACCTTTACTACAGAGCATAATTCTCTTGTATGCCATCAGCGCTATAAGTATCTATATCCAATTCCGGAGAATGAACTGGATAATATTGCTTATGTCTTTGAACCAAGCGATGATATTGATGTTCTGCAGTGCTTTGAGGCAATTCCTTCTGCAGATATTAAAGAATTTATTCTTATGACCAATGGTATAAAATTATGGAGTAAAATTCGCCGGCTGAAGAAGCGTGTCTGTCTATCTGCGTTCAGTGTTGGTGATGTGCTGCAGGTAGTTGATACCCGTCCAGAATTTATTAAGATTAAGGAGGACGAATATGATATTAATGAGCAGTTCGTAGAATATTCATTCAGCGGAGCAGAAAAGGACGTACTGCGCTGTTGTGATAAGGCGCCTCTGGTGTCTGAGGTTTTATGTAAGTGGCCGGAGCAGGGGCAAGAAATATTAGATAGTTTTGTTGCTAAATCGCTGGTTGTTATTTCCGCAGGCAGGGTAATAGGGATTTCACTGCTTAACCCATATGGGGATTCATATGAAAGCTTGATGGCTGAATTGTCTGCGCAGAAAAGCTAGTTATGTTTAAAACCTGCCTCGGTATATCGCGGATAAGCTAAATAGTATTGGAACTGTATTTAATTTAAAAGCTGAGCGCGCGCGAGATATTTCAGTTTTATAGCGGTATTGGCGTATACTATTATTCAGCGATTCGTTCGCCCTTGCGCAATTTTTCTCGTATGCGGTTGGTTTGTTCATCCGCTATCAGCAGATTTGTCAATATCTCTTTCTCTTCACTGCTGGTTGTGATTATGGAGGCGATGGCACCATCACGGATAGTAAGGCGTTTGTCTGCCAGAAGCGCCAGTACCGGATCGTGGGTAGCGAGGATTACGATTTTTTTCTGGTTCAGCAGCAGGTCCAGCGCCTGGCGCCGGTTTACCCCTGCATTTTCAATTTCATCAATAAGCACTACCGGCGAATCGCAGATCATGGCGGTATCAGCGATCATCAGTGCCCGCGACTGACCACCACTGAGGTTTGTCAGCGGGGTGTCAGGGGCAAATTTTTCTCCGGCGAGATTATTGGCTGTACGCAGAACTTTGCGGGTTATTTTTTCTGGGTCTGCCTTCAGTCGGCTTCTGGCATGAAGCAGAATAAAATCTGCTGCTGGAATATCCATGACGAAATTCATATTCTGTGTAAGCTGTGCGACAATTTTACGTTCGATAGAGAAGCGCAGTTCGGCATCGGGCTGTTGACCGTCAAGCAGTATTCGCCTTCTGCTGGGGGTATCTCCCTGAGCCAGGCATTCCAGATCACTCAGCAGCTGACTTTTACCGGCTCCGGTTGCTCCTACAAGGCAGATTATTTCTCCACAGCTAATGTCCACCCGGATATCTTCTGGTGTTCCATCCTTTCCGTTACCGCCAATAATTGTAAGGGTTTCAATTACAGCGTCCGTAGTTGAATTATAGATATATGTGCTGAAATCTGTAATTGCAGTGATGATGGTACTCTTGCTGATTCCGTGATCATTTAGGTAGGATTCGTCAAGGGCATTTATATTGTCATGCAGACTGCAGGTGGGGAGTGGCCACTCCGCCAGCATTGCCTGGAGCATCTGCCAGAGGTCCTTTTCCTGATTTTTTATCTCAGACAGACTCATCCGAAAGAAGTCTGTAGCCGTATTGGGATTATTCATTGCTTTCCTTATTATCAAAATCAGAAAAATCAATATATTTTACCATTCCAATCTGTTTGTCTTGTCCGACGGTTGTTTCACCCAGACAATAGCTGCAGAGTGCGGCAGGCATTCTAAAGCGTAACTGGCAACCGGTGAGATCAGCTGTATTCCCGGCGTCAAGGCAGAGATTTGTCAGCAGCAGCACACCCTGACCGGTAAGTGCATTTACCGGAATTATTTTTGCCTTGCGGTTTACCTGGCGGACTCTGAAAGCAAAAACCTCTCTCTCTGCCTGTGATACAATATCGCCTTTGGTAATGACTACAACATCCGCACCTCTGAGCATCGGACCTATTTTATAGGGTGTGTTGAGTCCGGAAAGATTATCGATAACACAGACAGCCATTATCTCCTTCAGATGCGGACTGCAGCGGTTACAGAGACCGGCACTCTCTAAAAAGAGAAAATCAAAATTATTACGTCTGCCCCAGGCGTGAGCCTGCTCAACATTACTGATGTAAAAGTGATCCGGACAGAGTCCGCCGGAGAGTCCGGTTTTGACTGGAATCTTATTATTTTGGAATGTTTTTTCGTCAGAACTCGTCAGGCAGTCAAACTTGACAACACCGCTTGAAAAATTATTGAATTTCAGTGATTCAATCACTCGTAGAAGCAAGGTTGTTTTGCCGCTTGAGGGCGGTCCGGATATTGTTAGCAATTTCATTTCAGATCACATTATTATTCCAGATTGTTTAAGCTAAGCTGATTTATTGGTTTTCCTGAACTTTCGGGACAAAGAATTTTTCTATATCCTGTTTCAGCTTGCCGCTGTCTTCCGAACGCAAAAAGTCCCAGCCGACCCAGAAAAAGTTATTTTCTTCAGGGGTGAAGCTTGATGCGGCTTCTGAAACCGGAGGGAAGTACGCATTATCCTGAATATGTCCGAAACGTTCGCCACTGAAATAATCAATCAGCGGTTTGAGTACCGGCAGACTTCTTGTTTTGGCGACCATGAAGACCGGGCTGATAATAGCTCCTTCAGCAGGCCAGATTATTTCACAGTCGGAATTGCCGGTGATAGTCTTGGCAAAGAAGTATGGTATGATGTAAATAGAGGATCTGGTGCTACTTTTCTGTGATAATTCCTTTACCATCTGTGACGGGTGCAGACCGTTTTTAACCTGCGCCGCGAGTTTTTCGAGTCCGGTAAAACCATATTCTTTATAGAGCGGCAGAAGTACGCCATTACAGAAAAAATCACCATCACCGCGGATGGTGATTTCATTCAGGTAATCGCCATTGATCAATTCATTCCAGGAATGTGGCGCTGGTTTGCCGTTTAATTTTGAATGATCAACAACGATGACCAGCGGGTTGGCTGTAAGCATCATGTACTTGTTCTCTGGATCAAAGTAGCCACAGTCGATGAAAGCTGTGCTTGCTGCTACTGACGGGTAATTATCTGGCGCGGCAAAAATTCCCTGATCAATGAAGCGATGCATGAAATCATGATGAAACAGGCAGTTGAAATCTGAAACAATCAGCATCTCAGGTATCTCATCAGGATTAATTATCCGGGAAAGGTGGGGATAATACGAAAGTTCATGGTTGACATTACCCTGTATCAGACAGTCAAGTTTTGCATAGTCTTCTGCAAAATCACGGGAGAATTCCTTTATGCCCGCATGATATGATCTTTTCAGACCACAGGGTAAAAGTGCCAAGACACTTCCTGCCTTGGCACCATAATTTATAATTTCGTCTGTTGGTATATCTCGCAATTCGCTGAGTTCGGTGTCAACATTTGAAAGTATAGGTAAAATGCATTCGTTGACGAATCCCTCAGTATCAATTCCTCTCCGGCGTAGAACCGTTTCAAGGTGCAGAAAGCGACCAATACCTTCTCTCGCTTCTGTTGAACAGAATGCCTTGAGTCCACGTGCTGTGAATTCCACTTCCAAATTCGGCCAGTTGTCGAGAAGTTGACTGACACTCATAGTAAGAATGTTTTCGGCCGTCACTTGATTTGCATTGGTCATTATATAATCTCCTGTTGCTTGGGCGCGGTACAGCTTTAAGATAATATTTTTATAAAACTCAAACTCTAATAATAGGCACTAAAGCTGAATTGTCAAGCTGGAGGGGCAACTTATACTCAATATTGGAATATAATTAACCTGATGTTCTTGTGTGACAATATTGTCAGGTGGTCCTGTGTTTATTATGAATAGTGAAAGGGCTATTCAATATACAAATGAGGAATGATGATAATTATTTCTAATGGTGAGGATACGGTTATTCAAGAGAGTGATGCGGTGGTAGAGTAATTCTCAGTAATATTTTGTAAGCCGCAAAGTTGCAGCAAGTTTATATTGGCTGGATGCTCTTAATTTCCAGTTTGAAGCTGAATTTGGTTCGGTTTTGTCTTGATTTCCCCTTCAGGCAATATTAATTGCTGGAGGGGATTATCTGATATTGTATTGGAGCTTACTATAACCAGGATGGCTTAACCTCTACCGGATATCCGTCATTCTCTGTGAACTGGGTAAGGCTGTTTTGTTTTGCCTGAATGCAGATAAAACGTATCGCCTGGTTATCGTCTGCTTTGAAACAACGGGCAGCAGCCGGATCAATACGGATAATATCACCTTGTTTTACTGGTAGTTCTTCTCCGTCAATATAAACCTGGCCTTCTCCTGCAAGAATAATATAAACTTCTTCATTTTGTTTGTGGGCATGTACAAAAGGAACTGAAACTCCTGCTGGTAATTCATTGACAGAAATTTCGCAGCCGGTTAGTAAAAGTTTATCATGAAGTACCTCACGTCCGGTATTTTTGATATCGCCGATTGATTCTAACTTATAATTGTTTCCTGATTTTGACATTTCTTTCTCCTTGTAAAAAAGATAGTATAGCTAATGCGTTTCTTATTAAGTGCGCATTATAGTTCGCAGGCGAACTATAATGCTAAAAAATTACTTCAAATTGGATACGATTTTACTCAAAATTTCACAAATATACGTACGCTCTTTAAGAGGTATACCTGAATAAACGTTTTTAATAAGCAGATCAGAGATTTCTTCGAAATCTGCCTTAACATTCAAACCTTTTGGGGTAAGACCTATAAGAAATGACCGGCCATCATCCGGTGCTGTTTCTTTATAAATATAGCCGTAGCGTTCTAGAGTTTTAACAATTCCGGTTACAGTTGATTTCGATCTTCCGGATTCATTTACCAGTGAAATAATAGGAATCGGACCCTTCTGTCTGAACAGGAATGAAAAAACAATTCCATGTGCCGGTAGAACTCCTTCATAACCACGTGAATTCAGTTCATTGGTAATAAATGAATTAGCAGCTTCACGAATGAGTGAAATCTGGTTGATGATGTTTTTTGTATTATTATTTTTCATGACTGTATATTAGTTCGTGGGCGAACTAAAGTCAAGGGTAAAATAAAAAATGTTGTTTATAGTATTAGTGTGTTCAAGTAAGTTGAATAAAACTAGTAGAATGATTAGCAGAAAATTTGCGGTGATAAAAAGTATTTAAATTCAGGTTGTCAAGAAACATTCATGGTTGATATATCGGTTGTGGAAAGAATTAATGCTATATGATATTAATGATATATATAAATATAAAGAAATGGCTATTAACTGTTTAAAAATAATGTGAGAGTAATAGGCTTTGGGATTGTAAAACAACTATTGCAAAAAGCGGGTAATATTTTAAATAGTACCGCACGATTATGCTGGAGTAAATTTAAAAAATTTATTACAATTAAGTGTGTTTGGATTGTGTTAGAGAATGATTTTTATAACAGTAATTTTAGGGGTTGCTAAAATGTTATGGCAAGCTTGGAGGGTTGTATTATGAATAATATTTCAATTAAGTACAAACTTTGGTTGGCTTTTGGCTTGGTAATTATACTCTCGTCAATTATGGGTTTTATCTCGATGAATGCTTCTTATAACTCGATAACGACGGCAAGTAAAATTAAAAAGTCTGAAGATAAGATGCTGGAAATTGATGAAGTTATGAAGAATGTCCTCAATGCGCAAAAGGCTCACAAGGAATGGGTATCAAATATTGAGGATGTCATAATCAATAATAAAGCCGAGTTTACGGTGGCAATGGATGGTCATCTCTGCGGCTTTGGGAAATGGATATATACTAAAAATGCAGAAGGATTGACAGGGCTGGAAGTGGTGAAGGAGATAAGTCCCGAGTCGGCTGTCAAGCTTGAGGCTATACTGCAACCACATCTGCAGTTGCATTTAACCGCAAAGGAGATGGCCGAAACCTGGAAACAGCGGCATTTAGGATTAAGAAATCTGTTAAAAGATAGACTTGATGATCACCGGAAGTGGGCAGCTAAGGTCTCCAATGCCATTATAGCCGATAAAAATCCGGATGTACAGACGGATCCGACTAAATGTAATTTTGGAAAATTTTTGGAGAGTTCACAGAATAAAATTTTTGAAGAGCAGTGGCCGGAGTATAGCAGGATTATAAGTGAAATTCGGAAAAATCATAATGAACTGCATGAAAGTGTCGAAGAAATTAATGCTGTAGATTTGACGGCTCTAGGGGGAAGGGCGAAGCGCATAGCAATATTTTCACAGAAGACACTTAAAAGTCTTGAAATGGTAGCGGCTGGAATCAGCAGTGCCATACAACTTGAGCAGGAAATAATCGACAGTCAGAGTAAGAGTGTAGAACTGTTGACTCAAACTGCATTACCATTGGTAGCGGAGGTAAGTAAAACCCTTGATGCGGTTGAAAAGGAAGTAACTCAAATATTCAACCAGCAGGTGGCGAGTAATGCTGATGCACTGGTAAAACAGGATATTGCATTGAAAAATACAGTTCTGATTGTGGCTGTCGCGTTTGCCGGGCTCGTGCTGTTATCGGTTATTGTGGCAATTGTGATGGTCAGATCTATAACTTTGCCGGTTATCTTTGCAAGTAATAATATGATAGAGCTGGCAGCAGGTGTCACTCAAATAAGTTCGCATTTGAAAAATAAGATGTCTAAAGGAGACTGGACAGGATATGTGGATATCGAAATAGATCAGGAAAGACTCAAACTGGCAAAGGAGAAGTATTCGAGAAGATCGGATGAGATAGGAAAGATGTGCGCCATCCAGTGCAGTATGATTGATGCTGTATACTCTGCCCGTGATGCGACAAATATTGTAATAAAACTGGTGAACACTGCGTTGAAAGAGGTGGCAGCAATAGTTACCCAGATTGCCACTGCAAGTTTTCAGGTTTCATCTGCAGCGTCATCACTTTCAGAAGGAGCAGCAGATTCGGCATCATCTCTGGAAGAGATTACATCAACTATGACTCTTATGGGCGAAAAGACTTCGATTAATGCTGAGAATGCGACAGAGGTCAACAGTATTGTGACTCGTACAGCTGAAACTGCGGAAAGCGGGCAGCATAAGATGAAGATGATGACTGAGACCATGGAAGAGATAAGTCGGAATTCGCTTGAAACTCAGAAGGTGATTAAAACGATTGATGATATAGCGTTTCAGACAAATTTACTGGCTTTGAATGCTGCTGTTGAGGCTGCAAGAGCTGGAGTGCATGGTAAGGGGTTTGCGGTAGTGGCTGAAGAGGTGCGTAATCTCGCAGCAAGAAGTGCAAAGGCCGCGGCAGAGACCGAAGCTATGATCCTGAACAGCAGTCAGAAGATTGTAATGGGGGTTGGTGCCGCAACCGAGACTGCGGAAGCGCTTGATTGTATAGCGGAGAGTGTTATTAAAACCAGACAACTGGTAAATGAGATCGCTACCGCTTCTAATGAGCAGGCGCAGGGGATATCACAGATTAATATCGGGCTGGGACAGGTTGATGCAGTGACTCAGACCAATACCGCTTGCGCTGAAGAGTCTGCGGCCTCTGCTGAAGAGCTGAATTCGCAGGCGTTGTCGCTGAAGGAGCTGGTGGCAAATTTCAGATTAATGTGCGGTGCTGATGAAATACCGGTGTATGTATAAAGTACGACGCATAATGCCGTATATTATTAATATTTTACGTGGAATTTTGTCGCGGGATTTTATTAATTAGAATATAATTGGTATTAATTCTAGCAGACAGAATTATAGTATATAAGTCAGTTGAAGTGAAACGGCTGGTGAGCAGTTGAATATGGTATAATTGTAATAATCAGGTTAATCATGTACGCGGACAGCTATTACTTAGGATTTTTGGCAGTTTGTACGAGATAAATTCCTTCATACAGCTCAGCTAATGAGTGAGGGTAAAAGATGAATATAAGGAAATATTATATAATTACCGGCATGATATTTATACTGGTTTTAGTTATCCTGCTGACTGCTTTGTTTTATGCCGTTCTGATTCAACAGCGTCTCAAGACCCATACCATAGACCGTCAGCTGAATATGGATCTCAGCATGGAATTATTTAATAGCTCTGAAGAGCTGACGAGATTTGCCCGGTTGTTTGTAATTACCGGGAAGCCGGTTTATAGGGATATGTATTATGAGGTGCTGGATATCAGGAATGGCACAGTGCCGCGCCCCGAGAATTATTCTCCAGCGTACTGGTATCTGCATGATGAAAGCTTCAGTTCTTTGCAACTTGAGCGTACAACCATGCGTATCCCACTTAATGAGCAGATAATGAAGGGAATCGACTCGAATGAGGAGAAAGCGTTGCTGGTGCTTTCCCAGAAAAACTCTGATCATCTGGTCTTAATGGAGGAGCGGGCATTTGCCATTATGAAGGAAGTACTTAATGATAATTATAAAACCTCCAATCCGGTCAAGGAGAGTAAACAAGCACGAGCAGTAAAACTGTTATTCAGCAAGGAATATAATGCTGAAAAAGAAATGATAATGAAGCCGATTCAGCAGTTTATCCAGTTGCAGAGGAATCGTACAAATGATGATATCGATTATCTGGAAACCAAGCTGTTATATATTCTCATAGTTGTGATTCTGGGAGTTCTCTGTTCGGTACTGTTCATTATTTACTGGATAAAGAATTCAATAAAAATGATTTATAATCCACTCTCCAGGCTTCACTATCAGCTTGATTCAATCATCAAGGGTGAATATAAGTCACGCTGTTATAATTTACCAAATAATGAAATAGGATTTCTTGGTGAACATTTTAATGAAATAGCAGATCAGCTTGAGGCTGATCAGCAGAAGCATCATGAGGCGGAAGCTCTTTTACGTAAAAGTGAGGAGAATATTCGTTTACTCGTGGATTCAGCGGCAGAGGCTATGTTCGGAATTGACATGGATGGTAAGTGTACCTTTGCAAATTCAGTATGTGTCAAACTGTTGGGATATGATTGTGCCGAAGACTTGATAGGTAAGAATATTCATAATCTGATGCATCATACTTCTGTCACTGGCGAGCACATAAATCTTGATGAATGTAAAATTAATCAGGCCTTTAAGCATAATAAAAAAATCCATGCGGATGATGACATATTTTTCAGAAAGAATGGCTCATATTTTGAAGTCGAATACTGGTCATACCCGCTGATAACCGAATCTGAAGTTACCGGGGCGGTGGTTACCTTTATCGATAATACAGAGAAAAAGCGGGTGCACAATAATATAAGAAATGAGGTCAATCAATTAAAAACCATTCTTCAGGTATCCAGGGTTGGAACCTGGGAGTATGATTTGGAAACGGGGATCATTAAAGTTAATAGCGCTTTCAGAGAGATATTGGGATATTCACGGCCTGAAATGGATTCCTTGAGAATAAAAGACTTTTATTCACTGATTCATAGTGATGATATAGAGCAACTAAGAATACGTTTTAATAAAAATTATTATTCAAATAATGGTAAATTTCATCTGGAATTCCGGATGAAGCATAATACTGCGGGATGGGTGTGGATACTTGGCTGCGGAACACTGGTTTGTAACTGGAAGACGACTAAAAAACATGTCATCACCGGTACTATTACCGATATTACGTTGCGGAAAAAAGAAGAGGAAAAAATTCTTTATATGGCAAATCATGATGCGTTAACCGGTCTTCCGAATAGACGGTCGGTTAAGGAGAAATTTGTCTTGCTGTCAGCACTTGCTCAAAGGCGGGAGAGTAAAATCGGGGTGTTTTTTATTGATCTCGATAAATTTAAGCCTGTCAATGACACGTACGGGCATGAGTTTGGTGATGAAGTGTTACGAGTGATAGGTGCACGGTTAAAAGGCATTATTCGAAAATCAGATATGGTCTCCAGGTTGGGTGGAGATGAGTTTGTTCTCCTGGTCAATGATCTGAATGACAGTGATAACCATATAGTATTGAAGAATAAGCTAATTAATACAATATCTGAGGTAATTCTGTATAAAGGGGCTGAAATGCGGGTAGAAGCAAGTATCGGCTGTGCTGTTTACCCGGATGATGGAAAGAGTTTTGAAGAGCTTGTTGAATATGCGGACAATTCAATGTATCATGATAAGAAGTCTAAAAACTATGGGGCGACCAGCAGATAAATACTGGTATGATTATCCGGTGTCTGTTTGTAGTTGGTGCGGTGGATTGACTTGGTCGCAATTGGTTATTTCCCGGATTTGAAGGCTTATATAATAGTATCGTGTATTGGGACAATTTATGGGTGTTTTATGTGTTTTATAAGGATTAACTGCAGGGTTAATCCTTATTGTTTTTATCTCAGAAAGTATATTGTGCAGTCGATATGTAATATTTGTTGAGAGATATTAATACTTCTGAAGTAGATCATAAAAAGTGGACAACAGCAGTGCTAAGGGTATAATGTAGCTATAGGGCGAATTATATAATGCAGTAGCACGAGGTCATAAGTTTTGGGTTTAAATAAATATGTTAATTATAAGTGGTTGTAGCTGAGTTTATAGGGTAAGCTAAATATGAATATGATGTCCGGTGGATTACCGAATATCTGTGACTGAAAATCAGGGTTAGGGTTTTTGTTATCAGACAGTAAGCAAAATATAGTTTTACCGGTTAACGTTTATGGGGAGTAGAATTAATACAGGGGAATGAGTAATGTATTGGATAGGGTTGGATGTCGGTACAACCGGTTGTAAGGCTGCGGTTTTTTCCGCTGCCGGTGAACTGGTTGCTCTTGATTATAGAGAGTATCCGCTGCAGATTGATGATTCTGGCAAAGCGGAACTGGATTCTGGGCTGGTGCTTAAGGAGGTGCATAGAGTAATTAAGCGGGTGGCATCAGAGGTGGATGGTAAGGTGGGTGGAATCTGCATATCCAGCCAGGGGGAAGCGATAACTCCGGTAGATAAGAATGGAAATATACTCTGCAATGGTATGGTTTCATCTGATTCCAGACCTTATGCAGAGTGCCAGGAATGGAACAGCTTTTTCCCTAGAGAAAAGCTGTATCAGATAACCGGTCATACCGCGCAGCCGATGTTCAGTCTCTTCAAGATAATCTGGATGCGCAAGCACTACGCAAATATCTGGCCGGAGGTCGCAGGCTTGCACTGTTATGAAGATCTGATTCATCTCAGTCTCGGAATTGAACCGGCGATGAGTTATCCAATGGCCGGGCGTACCGTTATGTTTGATATTCATAAACATGAATGGAGTGCTGAGATACTGGCTGCGGCAGGTATTGCAAGAGAGCTGCTGCCACGTACGCTACAGAGCGGTAGTATTGTCGGTGAGATTCCACGTGCGGTTGCGGCGAGACTGGGGCTTAATTCCGGGGTTAAGGTTATTGCCGGAGGGCATGATCAGACTGTAGGTTCGCTGGGCGCAGGGGTGCATAAACCGGGTTATGCCATGTATGCAACGGGGACTGTGGAGTGTGTCTGTTCTGCTTTTTCTGAACTGCACTTGACCGGGGAATTGATGCAGAATAATTTGAACTCCTATGATTTTGCGCTTCCTGGTATGTCTACCTGTATCGGTTTCAGTCTCACTGGAGGAAATATTCTGCAGTGGTATAAAAATAATCTTGGACGTGAAGAGATGCGTGAAGCCATAAATTCCGGGGTAAATCCGTATGAAACGATTTTGCAGAGCATGCCTGAAACACCTTCGCCATTACTGGTAATTCCATATTTTACCGCCACCGGGACTCCATATTTTGATGTTACAACTCCAGGTATGATATATGGCTTGCGAATGAGTACGGGCAAGGAGGATATTCTGCGAGGTCTGCTTGAAGGTGTGGCTATGGAGATGCGGCTTAATATAGATTTGATGCGTGAATCCGGGATAAACTTTGAAAAACTGATAATGACCGGAGGCGGTGCCAGAAATGACCGCTGGAACCAGCTAAAGGCCGATGTTTTGGGATTGCCGCTTACGAAGAGCCCATATACTGAAACCGGCTGTTATGGCGCTTCGCTATTAGCTCGGATGGGAGTTACGGGTGAGAGCATTGAAGATACAGCAACGGTAAAATTCGGGGCAGAGTATATACCTAATAGTGAGTTTACTGAAGAGTACGACCGTAAGTTTGAAAAATACAAGCGGATGTATACTCTTATTAAAGAGTTATAATGGTTAATTATTATAAACTGGAAGGATTATAATGCATTATTTGCGAAGAATGGTGTTTTGTCTGCTTATTATTACAGGAGCAGCCGCTAGCTCAGCGGTTGCGGGTGAGGATGATATCTTAACTGTGCTAACTAGAGTATACCAAACAGTTAAGGATAATGATGCCGGTAAAGTCGCGGACTATATTCCGGCACTTCAGAAAGCTGATCCAAAGAATTACGGTATTGTACTGGCAACGGTTGATGGAGACCTGTATAAGCAAGGTGATACCGGAGTAGAGTTTGCCATTGAATCAATCAGTAAGGTGTTTACTCTGGCTCTGGCACTTGAAGATTCCGGAGAAGATGTTATTCTGAAGAATGTTGGAGCTTATCAGACAGGATTACCTTTCAACTCAATAATTGCAGCTGATATTCGAGCTATACCGCTACAGAATCCGCTGGTAAATGCCGGAGCGATTATTACTACCAGTTATATTCAGGGGACGGACAGTGATAATAAATGGTGTAGAACACTTGATTTTATTTCATTATTTGCTGGAAGAAAACTTGTGGTTATGAAAGATGTCTGTGAGTCTGAAATGGCGACGAATCAGCATAACCGGGCTCTGTCCTGGCAGGCAAAAAGTAGTGGTTTATTACAGGGGGATCCGGATGATGCGGTTGTACGGTATACAAAGGCATGTTCAGTCGGTATAACTTGTGAAGATCTGGCAAAAATGGGAGTGATACTGGCGAATTACGGTGTTGATCCGCTTTCAGGAAAACATATCATTTCCGCTGATAAAGTTGAATTTATACTTTCAATGATGCTGATAAGCGGATTATACGACTCCAGTGGTCCGTGGCTGTTGAAGGTGGGCGTTCCGGGTAAGAGTGGAGTCGGTGGAGGAATTCTGGCGGTAGTGCCAGGTAAATTCGCGTTGGCGGTATTTTCTCCGCCTCTGGATGAGTTTGGTAATTCTGTAAGAGGGGTGCAGACAGCTGAGTTGCTTGCGGGTGAATTAGGTTTGCATTTATTGAAATCGCATTAGAAATAAACAACCGTAGCTGAAGAGCAGGCAGATTTTTGAAGTATTATATGATATTGAAATTTTTAGAAGGTATAATTTTAGGTGAGCTGCTTGCGGGCAGACTCACTTTTTTTCGCATCAGAGAATTGTGGAGCATTTGGTACTGGTCTGGGTATTTATTTGTTTAAGGTGGATATAATAATATCTGTAATATGCTGCAGGTAGGGGTGTTTTTTAGAAAATTGTGCAGTTTTTGCTGGTAACGGGTGCGTTATTTATGGGATAATGATATTAATTTTAAATTTTAATATATGTATATCTCTTTATGACATCGCAGATTGTAGCATTTTAAGCTGTTCTTTTACAGTAAATATTAGAGAAAATCATTGACAATTGCGGGGAGCTCTGTATAAATTATATGAGTCTAACTTGTTGAGTGTTTAATAATATAGTTTTGTGTGGCTAATTTAATTTTGACATTCTAATGTTGTTGAATAATCTCCTAAAGTATATTACCGGTTTTTGGTATTGATTATAGCGTATTTTATAATGAGTGATAGCAAATATTGAGGGATTTATCATGAGTATAATGACAAAAAGTTTGGCTGAGTTGCGTGCCGGTGAGAAAAGGATTGTTGTTGGACTTGCAGGCGGTAATGAATTTCAGCAGCGAATAACCAGTCTGGGCATTTATGTTGGGTGTGAAATTGAAATCATAGGTGGCTGTTCTGAGGGTGGTATGCTTGTTGCTGTTGGAGATTCGCGTATTGCGCTTGGATGTGGGATGGCCCAGAAAATTATTATTGCTTAGATGTAAACTGTGGTTGTCTGAGTTATCTTTAAGAAGTTATATTTTTTTAGCCAGATGGTTAGTTTGAGCTAATTATGTTTTGTTTATCTAACATACTGGCCAGTTGGTTGGAAAATTAAAAGGTGTGCAGATGATACTGAGTGATCTGAAAACGGGAGAACGGGCTGTAGTTGTCGATGTTCTGCATGATGGGGAAAAATTACAGCGTTTGCTTGATATGGGGTTTGTTGAAGGGACCGAGGTGAGAATTATCAGAAATGCGCCACTTCTGGATCCAATAGATCTGTATATAAGAGGGTATCAAATAGCATTGCGGCGTGATGAGGCGAATGGGGTGGAGGTTCATTTGAAATGAATATTGAGGGGAGAAAGCATACGTTGATTGCTCTGGCGGGTCAGCCAAATTGTGGAAAATCAACGGTCTTCAACCTGCTTACCGGCGCGCGGCAGCATGTGGCGAATTATCCGGGAGTTACTGTTGAAAAGAAGCAGGGTAGTTACAGATATGAGGGGCAGAAGGTCGAGGTTATAGATCTTCCGGGAACTTATAGTATGACTTCTTATACTCAGGAGGAGAGGGTTGCCAGAGACTTTGTCCTTTTAGAGAAGCCTGATCTTATTGTAGCGGTTGTTGATGCTTCGAATCTGGAGAGACATCTGTATCTTGTATTTCAGCTGCTTGAGATGCAGCGCCCATTGCTTTTATGTGTTAATATGATTGATGTCGCTAAAAGGCGTGGTATTAGCATTGAAGCGAAAAAATTATCCGCAGAACTTGGGATTGAGGTATTGCTGATAAATGCGAAATCAGGTAACGGCGGAGCCACGCTCAAGGCCGCTATTGAGGCGGCGGTGGTCAAAGGTAATCCGGTGCTAAAATTTAGTATAGATTATGGCGCAAAAATGAACCGCGCTGTGTCAAAGATCACCGAGATTCTGCAAGAGAATGAGCATCTGGCTGAGGAGTTTCCTCCATGCTGGCTGGCGATAAAAATTCTTGAGAATGATGCGGACGTTTTGAGGCTGCTTGAGCTGCATGAGAATGACAGCGTCTCTGCGGCTGTTATAGCTGAGGCAGAACGGTTACGAACCGAACTGGCTGAGGCGAAGAGCAAGTCCCCCGAAAAAATTATTGCGGTATCACGTTATAAACGGTCTGCAGAAATTCTTGCGGGTTGTGTCACCAAGCCGCTTATCGCCGGAAGAACTTTCACCGATAAGATTGATGCCATTGTTCTGCACCGGGTTTTCGCCCCGGTTTTTCTGGCACTAGTTTTATATCTGTTTTATCAGATTGCGATGGGATTCGGTACTGTTGCCTCAGATACGCTTTTCCCATATATCGGCCAGCTTAAAATCTGGGCTGGTGAATTGTTTCATTCCACAGACCCTATAAGAAACGGGTTGCTGGATTCCCTGCTTGTTGATGGGCTGGTTGGTGGTATTGTTGCTATTCTATATTATGTGCCACTATTTTTTATTCTCTTTGCGCTGCTGGCGATTATGGAGGATACGGGGTATATGGCCCGTGTGGCCTTTATTCTTGACCGGATACTGAGATTCTTCGGTCTTCATGGGCAATCTGTTCTGCCGATGATACTGGGAGGAGTTGTTGTTGGCGGCTGCGCTGTACCGGGGGTAATGGCAACAAGAGCAATGAAGGATGAAAAAGCCAGACTTCTTACGATCCTTATCATGCCTTTGATGAACTGTCTGGCGAAGATACCGTTCTTTGTACTTATGGTTGGACTGATGATACCGGCGACTGCTGGTTATTATCTTGGCGGGTATAGGGTGGTGGGATATCAGGGACTGACATTGTTTGCGCTCTCGTCGTTCTCGTTTATTCTGGCTCTTCTGATTGCGAAGCTATTCAGTAAAACCATTATCAAAGGTGAGTCTGCGCCGTTTGTAATGGAGCTACCGGTTTATCACCTGCCTACGGTCAGTGGGGTGTTAAAACGTGCTGTTGAACGAGTCCTCATATTTATCCGGAAGATTGTAACTGTGGTAGCTGTGGTGCAGGTTGGAGTCTGGTTTTTTGTTACTTTTCCGGGGATAGGCTTTCATAATGAGATGGAGTTTGACCGGAAACTTGCTGAAGCCAGAGTAGAGTTGGTGCGTCAGTCAGGAATCGCGGGAACGCTGAGTGATACTCAGAGTCTTAAAACCATACTCGATATAAGTAAGTCATTGAAAACCGGCGAAGCCGTTGAGTTGGACGAGAGTTATACTCCTGAGGAAGCGCGCATGGTTATGCTGGTGGTCAATAAGGGGGGCGGCGAAAATGGGAAAGTTGATGAATTAGGAAAGAAGTTTGCCAAGTCTTTAAAAGATTATAAAAAAGCGGTAGGAAAGTTACGTATTGAGCGTAATAAAATGCAGATTAATGACAGCTTTGCCGGAATTGTAGGTCATGCTTTGGAGCCGGTGAGTGAGATAGCCGGATTTAACTGGCGAATGAACATCGCAATAATCGCTTCTTTTGCCGCTAAAGAGAGTTTGGTCGGTACTCTTGGAACTTTGTATAGTGTTGAGGATGCTGCTGCAGGTGGTAACCATAGGGGGGCGTCTGACAGTCTTTCGGCATCGGTTGCGGCAACTGAATCGGGGTGGACTGTGTGGCATAAACTTGCGATTATAATCTTTATCGCACTCTTTCCTCCGTGTCTTGCTACGATAATTGTTATAAAAAATGAAACGTCATCATGGAAGTATGCGCTTTTTGCTTCAGCTTATCCGATTGTATTTGGGTTTATACTTGCGTCTCTGATATTTCAGCTTGGAACATATTTTTCAGCATAATAAATCTGTTTTTATGAAAGGGGTCGATAATGAAGTTTTACAAGCTGCTGTTTTGTTTGTCGTTGCTGGTTATCTGCAGTGTACCGGCATTTGCACATAAGCCTTTACTCTCTGTAGATGATAATGACGATGGTACAATATATGTAGAGGTTGGATTTTCTGATGGTTCGTCAGGTGCCGGGCATGATCTTATTCTCAAGGATAATGAGGGCAGAGTGTTGAGTGAGTTGAAAGTTCCAGATGAAAGCAGTCTTGATATTGATATGCCGTCTGTACCATATACGGTTACCTTTGATGCCGGTCCAGGGCATGCAATTACTGTCGCTGGTCCTTTCAGTGAAAATATAGCTCAAGAAAAGTTAAACTCTGAAAGCAGTGAACCGGTAGCGGGAAAGCAGAAAAATCCTACTCAATCGGTACAGCCAGCAGCTGCAGTAAGCAATCCGGCAGCTTCTGCAGTTGCTGCTCAACCGATGCCGGTATTTCAGCCGGTAGTTGTTGCCGCGCCTTCAGTGCAGGATGGTCCCGGCTATCAGATGGCTTTAAAAATGATGCTTACCACGAATGTGATTATCGCGGTATTTATAGCGGTAGTACTTGCAATGCTTTCTTTCGGGGTTGGATATAGTATCGGAAAATCTGGGAAATAATAGTTGATTAACGGGGCGTTTATCTCTGTTTTGTCTTTAGTTTAAAGGAGTTATGTAATGATTTTGCGTAAGATTATGTTGGGTTTGTTTGCTTTTGTGGCGTGTTGTTCGGTTAGCTTTGCCCATTTTCAGATGATATATTCACCTGAGGCGGTTGTTTCATCCAGTAAGCTGCCGATCAAACTTATATTTACACATCCGTTTGCAGCCGGTCATACTATGAATATGGGGGCAGATACGGATGGTAAGGGAAAGGCACCATTAAAATTCGGTGTAATGACACAGAAAGGCGAAGGCGATCCTGAAGTCGAAGACCTGCTCGCTGAATTGAAGCCCATTACTTTTACCAGTCTTGAGAACTCAGGTGAGGGGTACGAACTGAATTATAAGGCAAAGGGTATGGGCGATTTCGTTTTCTTTCTAGATCCAGGACCATATTTCGAAGCTAGTGAAGATTCTTATATTGAGCAGGTTACAAAGGTAATATTCAATAAGGGAGGGGCAATGACCTGCGTTTTCGAGGATGTTCCTGGATTGCCGGTTCAGATCAAGCCATTGGTACGCCCTTATGGCTTGTGGACCGGGAATGTATTCCGCGGCGTGGTTCAGAGATGGGATGAAGAGACCAAGACTTATGTTCCAGTACCATATGCCGAGATTGAAATTGAATTTGCTAATCATGATATTGATATGAAGGATAATAAATTCAAAAAGGCTGCTGCTGCTGAAGCACCAAATGACGCTGTTGAATGTCAGACTATTCTGTCAAATGCCAATGGTGAATTCTCGTATGCCATTCCCAAGGCCGGCTGGTGGGGCTTTGCAGCACTTGGTGCCGGTGGCGAACAGGAATATAATGGCAAACCTTTGTCATTGGATGCCGTAATCTGGGCTTATGCATATGATATGAAAAAATAACTTTCTGCACTCACTAGTAAGACATATAGTTGGCTCTCGATTATTTGAGAGTCAACTATATTATTATCCGGCAATGATAGTATTCTTGGAGATGAAAGTTTAGACTGATCAAGAGCTTATACTGGCTGGCAAAAGTCGAGGTAAATCATTCTAGATTATTGAGTTCATTGTGTTAATTCAGACGTGGCTGTAATAAAAATTATACTTGTTTACAGGTATTTAATATTTAGTAAGGAGAGTGTGTCTTTAAATTATTGACCTCACGACTTGGTTTTATCAAAAGTTTTAGCTTTGTTTAACACTCTGTCAAGTAGTTTACTCGTTTTGAGATTATATTACAGGTAGTTGTTAGCGTATATTATTTAGAAGTGCTATAAATATAAAAATAATAATTACATTTTAGAATAATCTTGATAATCTACAGAATTGAACCATTATATATAACTATATTTTCAGAATTAATAAAACAAAGTTAGGAGAGGACGTTATATGTCGACACAGGAAAATATCTCGAACGGTTGTAATAAGCCGAGCCAGATCAATCGGATTTCCGAAGATAATTTAATAATCAAAGTAAATACACCGGTTATCAAATGTTTGTTATTGAGTGTCCTTGCCGGGGTCTTTATTTCATTTGCCGGGGCTTTTTATACAATTTCCATATGCGGCTCAAATTTGGGGTTTGGGATTACCAAGATAGTCGGGGGTGGGGCTTTTAGTGTTGGGTTGATGCTGGTATTACTTGCTGGTTCTGAGCTCTTTACTGGAAACACTCTTTTGCTTGTGCCGCTGGCAAACCGCAAAATAACCTTGCTGCAGCTGATAAAAAATTGGGTAATAGTGTATTTCGGTAATTTTGCTGGGTCATTATTAATGGTATTACTGCTTACCCAGACCCAGCTTTTAGTACAGAATCACGGAGAAGTTGGAAGGATTGCCGAAAAAATTGCGCTGAGTAAGGTCTCTCTTGGTTTTACAACGGCATTGGTCAAAGGGATAATGTGCAATTTTCTGGTATGTATTGCTATCTGGATGAGTTATGCCGGTAAATCGGCAGTTGATAAAATTTTTGCCGTTATATTTCCAATAACATGTTTTGTCGCTTTAGGATTTGAGCACTCGGTTGCCAATATGTATCTGATACCGGTTGCAATGTTTAATGGTGCAGATATTGCTGTCAGTGATTTGTTGCATAATCTGCTACCTGTAACTATTGGCAATATTATTGGCGGAGGGTGTTTTGTCGGATTGCTGTATAATGTTATATATAAGGCGAAATAATGTATGATTGGATTTAGAGTGTTCTTGCATATTTATTGATTCTTGGGAGTTTTGATTATTTAGTTTTCTGGCGTAACTTTTTCTGGGGCATTGCATTACAACTGGCGGCTGTATTTTTGAAAAAGGATAGTATTTACATAAAAAAAAAAATTAATATATAATACAAAGAGTAGCGAACATTATCTTTTGGAGAATTACAATGAAAAAATTTTTTAGCGGTTTATCCTCACTTGTATTTATATTATTACTAGCAAATATCACTTATGCGGAAGATCCAAGCGGTGCTAAACCGGCCAGCAAATTTACGGTAGATGCAAACCATGAAATCCTTACCAATAAAGTTTATGACTGGAATCAAAAAGATGATATTGAATTTGCCAAAAAGGGGTTTATCTGCCCTCTGGCAAAGACCACAATTAAAAATGCGGATCAGAAAATCGTCTGGAGTAATGTGCCATATGATAAGCTCTTTAGTACGGGTAAGTCTCCGGAATCAGTAAATCCCAGCCTCTGGCGTCATGAAAAGTTAAGTGCGGTTCATGGACTATATAAGGTGACAGACGGGGTTTATCAGATAAGAGGTCAGGATCTGTCAAATATAACCCTTATCAGTGCGCCTGATGGTTATATTATCATAGATCCTCTTGCGAGCCGGGAAGTTGCTGAAAATGCGATGGAACTTTTTAAAAAGAAACTTGGTAATAAACCGGTAATCGGTGTAATTTATTCGCATAGTCATATCGATCATTTTGCCGGGGTAAAAGGTGTAATCAGTGAAGATGATGTCAAGTCAGGCAAGGTAAAGATCTTCGCCCCTAAAGGATTTACAAATTATGCGGTAGAAGAAAATGTCATGGCCGGTAATGCAATGAGCAGGCGTGCGGTATATATGTATGGAACTTCATTGCCAATAGGCGAGTTGGGGCAGATCGGTGCTGGAGAAGGAAAACTGGTCTCTGGTGGCGAGCGGACTCTTATATTGCCAACCGATGAAATATCTGAGGCAGGGAAAAAAATCATTTTGGGAGGGATTGAACTTCAATTTGACTTTGCTCCCGGTGAAGCACCGGTAGGTATGCACGTTTACATCCCGTCTAAAAAATGTCTATATTTGGCAGATAACTGTGTTCATGGGCTGCCAAATGTCTATACAATACGTGGTGCGTTAACTCGTAATCCTATAAAATGGAAAGAATCTATTGACAGTGCCTTGAAATATTCGGATGCCGAAAGCTGTATGGCTGGACATAACTGGCCGCGTTTCGGTAAAGAAAAAGTTCGAGAATATCTTGTCAATCAGAGTGATGCTCTTAAATATATGCATGACCAGACATTAAGACTGATTAATCTGGGGTATACCGGCAGCGAGATAGAAAATATGGTAAAATTACCGCCAAATCTTGCAAATAAGTGGTACTTGCGTAGCTATTATGGTGATATCAGGCATAATGTCAGAGGAATCTATACACTGTATATGGGATGGTATGATGCTGACCCGGCTAATCTTAATCCCCTTCCTCCACGTGACGAGGCGAGAAAAGTTGTTGCCTACATGGGAGGAGAAGAGTCTATATTGAGTAAGGCGAAAATTGATTTCGATAAGGGTGAATACCGTTGGGTGGCTAAAATACTTGATATCTTGATTTGGGCTCAACCTGATAATCAGGAAGCCAAAGTATTGGCAGCCAAAGCACAGGAACAGCTCGGTTATCAGGCTGAGTGCTCTGTATGGCGTAACGCTTATCTTACCGGGGCGATGGAGTTGCGCAATGGGATTAAGAGTATTAAAAATAGCAGCGCGGCACCAGATATAGTCTCGGCTATGACCTTGCCTATGCTTTTTGATTTCATCGCGGTACAGCTTGATCCTGAAAAAGCCCAGGGTAAAAATATGAATTTATACTGGTCATTTCCAGATATTCATGAAGCTTATTCTTTGATACTTGAAAATTGTGTTTTAAAATATGTTAAAGGTAAAACAGGAAAACCAGATGCTGAAATTGTTATAAAGCGTATTGATATGCCTATGCTTTTAGCTGGGAAAAATGCTTTGAATAAACTGCAGGATACTGGAAAGATAACCATTACTGGGGATACCGATAAAGTAAAAAGTTTGTTTACTATGATTGATTTTGCTGATCCGACATTTCCAATTGCTACTCACGAGCCAATCGCACGGAAGTAAATTAGTGTAATAAATACTGTCTAAAAGCGTATTTTTAGGGAGTTATTAGTGGATTTATTATGAGTTATTCATTCTTGTTAATGGATAACTCATTTTTATTTTAGCTCAAATTTCTTATTTGGTGATTGGTGAAGTATTGTTGGTGCTGCAGGTTATGGGCAGTAGCTTCAGGCGATAATTACATTTGCACCCAGCCCAATGAGATTCTCGTACTGATCCTGAGTAATTCCGGAATCAACAATAATTCCATTTATCTCTGAGATATTGGCGAATTTGCAGAAACTGTTTTTATTCAGTTTGGTCGAATCAGCAAGAATAAATGTAGCATCGGATATTTTCATTACTTTCTTCTTGAATCCTGATTCGGTGGCATTAGCAATAAATAGGTCACCGTTTTCATCAATAGCATTAAGTCCCAGAAAAGCAATATTTACCCGAAATTGTTCGATCGCTTCCTCTGATACCGTGCCGCGGCAGGAAAGGGTATTTCGCCGTAGTTCTCCACCGATCATCATTACCGTAACATTTGGTCTTGCAAGTAATTCGTAAGCTGTGTGTATGGCATTTGTTAAAGCAACAATACGCAGTGAATTGTCAAGTTTGCTGGTCATTAACTGGGCGGTGGTGCCTGAATCAAAAAATACTGTCTGCCCGGAGGAAAGATATTCGAGTGCTTTTAAGGCTATCTTTTCTTTTGATTCAATATTAGTATTGATACGCATTTCAAAGGGAAGTTCGGTCAATGCATCTTTATCGGAAAGCATCGCCCCGCCGTGAATACGTATCACTCCCTGATTGTCATTTATTATGTTGTCCAGGTCTCTGCGAATGGTCATCTCCGTGACATTGAATATTTTGCAGAGTTCACTTATCTTTATTTGTCCATTCTCTTTGAGCATATTATTAATTTGTATAATACGTTTTTCTTTGAGCATGCTGTTTTCCCGAATTAAATGATGAATAGCGAAAAATATTCTTATTATCTTATCACAGTATTATTTTAAAGTATATAAAAAAAACATAAATTACAAGCGTAATGTGTGTTTGTGTTATTAAATGTTAGGTTGGTGCGTGTTTTTTTGTGCGTTTTTTTAAAAAAACGACTTAAAAAGTTGACTTATGTGTTTTTGTGTTGTATTATTCAAACATAATAAAACATTTATGCAGGTTTGTGAGTTATAAAATATCTGTAAATGTTACTTTTATGTTTGTTTGTGTTTGGTTATGTTTGGTTATGGTGCTAAAACTTTAAAGGACTATGTTGTGGCTATTGGTGGACTTGATGTAGGGACTAGCGGTTGTAAGTTTGTGTTGTTTGACGAGGACGGACATATACTTTATCATACTCACCGGACCTATAGTGAAAAAGGCGGAGATGGCAGGCGGGAGCTTGATCCTGTTGAAGTCTGGGAAAATGTAAAAGATGTCATACGTGAAGCCACGGCAGTGGTGCCTATAGAGGGATTTGCAATTGCTACTATGGGTGAATCAACGGTACATGTCTCAGATGAAGGTAAATGCTTATGCAATGCGATGGTTACCGGTGATTACAGGGGAATACCTGAGGTTAAAAGACTAATAGAAGCGCAAGGCAGGGAGTATATTGCTAAAATAACAGGTATACCGCCGAGTGAGATGTATACACTCCCCAAGTTGATGTGGCTCAACGAAAATAGCGAGGTTATACAGAATTCAAAATATATATTTCTCTTCGAAGACTTTATTGGCTATAAGCTGACAGGCAAGAGGGTTGTCAGCTATTCGTCGGCTTCAAGAACAATGGCGTTTGATATTAACAGAAAAGAGTGGGCGGCTGATTTACTCGCTGTTGCGGGAGTAGATGTGGCAAAGCTATCCTGTCCAATGCCGTCGGGATCGGTTGTGGGGAATGTTTGCGGTACGATAGCAGAAGAATTAGGGTTGAAGCAGGATGTAAAAATAATAGTCGGTGGGCATGATCAGACTTGTGCAACTCTTGGTTCGGGCGTGTGCAATTCAAATATTGCTGAAGATGGTTTAGGAACATGTGAGGCTATGTCAATTATTCTGCCGGAGACAAATTCATATTCACATATGATTGCTAATGATTTGGTTAAGGTGCCATATGTTATTGAGAATAAGTATCTGACATATCTGGTCATGACTACTTGCGGGATTCTTATGAACTGGTTTCGAGATGCGTTTTATAAAGACAAATATGAAAAATTAAAGGCTGAAGGCAGGAATATATTCGCAGAACTTGATAAAATGGTTGGTGATAACCCGACATCATTGCTTGTGCTTCCACAATTTGGTTCTGCCGGGATACCGCATGTGGATTATAATGCCTATGGCCTGTTCTGGGGTATGACAACGAATACTACTACTATTGAAATGTACCGGGCGCTCAAGGAAAGTATGGGATATCATATGCTTTTAGCATATGAAACGGTTAAAGAACTGGGTGTAAATGTTGAGAATATCCGAATAACTGGAGGTGGCGGGGCATCTCCACTGACGGCGCAGATGCGGGCGGATATTTTTAATGTTGAGGTCTCAATGCTGGAAAATAAAGAAGCCGGTGGGCTGGGATGTGCGATTCTTACAGGTATGGCCCTTGGAAAATTCACCAGTATTTATGAAGGGATAGAGCGCACTGTAAATATTGAAAAAACATTTTATCCGGATAGTGCAATGCATAAATGTTATATGCAGCAATATGAAAAGTATAAAAAGTTATACTATCTGATGCGTGACTTCAAATAACTATCTGCAGTAAATAAAACTGATAATATTGAAATAGTATTTGTCTGAATGTAAGTGTTCAGATAGTGGGTGAACATTGTCAAAACTTAAGGAAATGGAGGAAATATGTTAGCAAACCCCAAAGAGATACTGCTTGATGCAGAGAAAAATAATTATGCGATAGCCGGGATAAATGCAACAACTTTAGAGGCTGTAATTGGCATGATTGAAGCCGCTGAGGAACTTGATGCCCCGCTGATGATAAGTCATGCTCAATCGCATGAGGCATATGCGCCTATCGACATATTTGGACCGGTTTTTGTCGATATGGCTCATAAAGCAAAGGTGCCCGTAATAATCCATCTGGATCATGGTGTTGATTATAATTATGTAATTAAAGCAGTGCGTAACGGGTTTACCTCAATAATGTATGATTGCGCGCATTTGCCATATGAAGAAAATTCCAGAAGGATCAAGGCGTTTACTGAAATTGCCCATTCATTGGGAATAATTGTTGAAGCGGAGGTTGGATTGATGCCATCAAATATTGTGGGGCAAGGCGGATGTACCGAGTATGGTGTGGCTATCGATAATATCCGGGAATACTATACCAAGCCTGATGAGGCATCACGTTTTGTAGATGAAACCGGTATTGATATGCTGGCAACGTCATTCGGGACGGTTCATGGATTGTTTGTAGAGGAACCGGATTTGGATATAAGGTTGTTAAAAGAAATTAATGAGGTAACAGCTTGTGCACTGGTAATGCATGGAGGTACAGGAGTACATGAGGAGCAGTTGCTGGAAGCCGTGAGTGGTGGCATAAGAAAAGTAAATTATTATACGGGTATGGGGATAGCACCAGCAGAAGCGATTGGGCGTAAAATTGCTGAAACAAAGGATCCGTTATATTATCATGAAATTGCTGATATAGCTAAAAGCATAATGAAAGAAAAAGCGAAGTATATGATTAGTTTACTCCAGAATAATAAGTAAAAATAGAAGATAATTACCAGGAGGAATCAAGTTGAAAAAAATTATTAATTCACCTGAAACGGTTGTGGAAGATATGCTGCGGGGAATTGTAGCGGCTAATCCGCAGCTGGCTCTTGCTGAAGGGATGAGTGTTATCTACAGGAAAGAAATGTCCAAGAAGGTTGGGTTGGTTTCAGGAGGTGGCAGTGGGCATGAGCCAGCTCATGCCGGATATGTCGGTAGAGGGATGCTAGACGCAGCAGTATCAGGGAATGTTTTTTCTTCTCCTGATCCGGAGAGGATTCTAGAGGCTATAAAGCGTGCCGACAGCGGCAAAGGGGTATTGCTGATAATCAAAAACTATTCCGGTGATTGTATGAATTTTACTATGGCTCAGGAATTAGCTGAAATGGAAGACATAGAGGTTGATTATGTGATTGTCAGAGATGATGTTGCAGTTGAAGACAGTCTGCATTCTACAGGAAGAAGAGGTATCGCTGGAACTGTCTTTGTGCATAAAATTTGTGGCGCTATGGCTGAAACAGGTGGAAGCCTTGAGCAAGTAAAAGCGGTTGCTGAAAAAACTATCGCAAATGTACGCAGTATTGGTATGGCCTTATCCTCTTGTACTATACCGGCAATAGGTAAACCTGGTTTTGCGCTGGCAGAGGATGAAATGGAAATAGGTATGGGAATTCATGGTGAACCTGGGGTCGGGCGTTGCAAGATTATGCCGGCAAAAGAGCTTGCGGAAGTGATGTTGGATAGGATTATCAGGGATTTTGATAAAGACGGAGGAATAGGTGGTGAGGTGTCATTAATGGTTAATGGGTACGGGGCGACACCATTGATGGAATTATTTATACTCAACGCCGAAGTTGGAAATATACTGCACGAAAAAGGAGTAACGATATATAAAACATATGTTGGTAATTATATGACTGCTCTTGATATGGCCGGGTCATCAATAACACTGCTGCGGATGGATGAAGAATTGAAATCACTGCTTGATGCAGTAGTTGATACACCGGCACTAAAAGGAGGAGCGTGATATGAGTTTAGAACTTACAAGTCATGATTATGTTGAATATATAAATCGGGCAGCGGCAAAAATAGCTTCGGAGGGTGAATATATTACTGAATTAGATGCTGCAACCGGGGACGGAGATCACTGGACAAATATTAATTCCGGTTTCAAGAGCCTGGTCAGTATCGGGGATGATCTTGCTAAAATGCCCATTGGCGATATGTTTAAGAAAATTGGCATGACTCTGATGTCAAGCGTCGGCGGTTCATCGGGAGCACTGTATGGTAGTGCGTATATCGCTGTAGCCAAAGCTCTGAAAGATAATGTGAGTATAAAAATAGTCGATATTCAGACTATATATTGCGAGATGTTTGCAGCGATAAAAAAACGCGGCAAGGTTGAAGCAGGACAAAAAACTATGATTGATGCGATTTGTCCGGCAATAGAGGTCTTAAAAAAAGCTGGGGAAGATTGCTATTCGGAAAAAGAAACACTGCTTATGATGAAAAATGCGGCAATCGACGGTGCACAAGATACAAAGTATATGGAAGCGGTTAGAGGAAGAGCATATTACCAGAAGGGGAAAGGTGTTGGTCATCTTGATCCCGGTGCGGTGTCAATGTCCATGCTGATTGCAAGTTTTGCGGATTACTGTATAGACAAAATATCGGTTTGAGTGTATATCGTTTGCATATTCTATATTTCACTTATGCGAAGCAATAATTGATTTAGATTTGCGGTTCATTTGTGTGGGGCTGTGTGTTTGCAGTCCTTTGAGGTTTAAATTTGAAATAAGTTAGGAGAAAAAAGATGAAAAAGTGTTTGTTTGTTTCGATGATGTTGATAGTTGCTCTCCTTGGAGTATTCTCAACCAGTTCAACACAGGCGGCCGATGGTGATAAGGTAAAGGTTGCATATTCAATTCCATCAATGTTTACAACATTCTGGGCGGCATGTATTCATGGGTTTAAGGAACAATGTGAAGAATATGGCTGGGAAGCTGTTACCTTGGATCCTAATGGAGATACAGAATTACAGGTCAGTCAATTATTGAACCAGGTTACACAAGGCGCAAAAGCTATTTGCATTTCACCAATTGAAAAAGATTCAATTGGACCAACAATTACAAAGATTAATAAGGCTGGTGTTCCTGTTTTTTGTATCGATAGACGAGGTGATGGTGACGTGACTTCAACTTTGGAAACTGATAATAAATTTGCAGGTGAAGCAATGGCAAAACAGATAATCAGTGATTATGGCGAAAATATAAAAGTTCTGATCGTCTTAGGTGTACTTTCTGATACACCAACAATTGATAGAAATGCCGGAGCTATGAAAGTATTTGATCAGTATCCAAGTGTTAACGTAGTTGGTAATCCTTCAGCAGGTGAATATAGTAATGAAGCTGCAATGTCTACTGTAAAGAATTATCTTCAGTCAAATCCTGATCTTGATGTTGTATTTGTCGTAACTGATGCACTTGTACCTGGAGCGCTGGCGGCGATTCAGGAAGCCGGTCACAAAGGTCTTGTAGGTGATAAGAGCCATATCGGTCTGTATTCTGTTGATGGTGCTGGTGAAGTACTTGATATGATTGAAGCAGGAACAGTAGACGGTACCTTCTCACAGTATCCCATCAAGTTCGGTAAAGATGTTGTAAAAGCAATGAAGGATTGTTTTGAAGGTAAGAAGCTTAAGGAAACAGTATATTACTACGGTGATGTTGTAACCAAAAAGAATATTGAAGATCTCAAGAAAAAGGGGGATCTCTGGGGTGAGATTATTCGTTAACAGTCACAGATATAAGTTGTAAGAAAAACTGATAACCCATAACAAACAATACAGCAATTTATTCATACTGAGGTTTATGTATAACCGTGACTGTTCTGCTAGAGAAATCTAGAGTGCCTTCAGTATGAATAAATTGTAAATTAAAATAATTTCGGTTATGTTTGTTGTGGTTAAAATCAGGTGAAGCTGATTGCTAGAATCCATGTGTTTGTTGCTATACCAGATTGTTATTGTTACTTAGAATCTTATTACCGTAAGGTGTTGTAGTTGTGCAGGAGAGTGTTATGCAGGCATTTGTACTTGAAAAAAAAGGTGTGTTGGTAGCTCGTGATATTGAAATAAATGAAAATGTTGGCCCGGATGATGTGCGTATTGCACCAAAATGTGTCGGTATTTGCGGAGGGGATATACATTATTATTTGCATGGGCATATCGGGGAATTTATCGTTAGGGAACCGATTGTTACTGGGCATGAGGCTAGCGGAGTAGTTATTGAAGCAGGGTGTAATGTGAAGAATCTGGTGGTTGGAGACAGAGTCTGTATGGAGCCGGGTATACCAGATTTTAATAGTAGGGCAGCATTGGAGGGGCATTATAATGTTGATCCAGCTGTACGTTTCTGGGCAACGCCTCCGGTGCATGGATGTATGCGTGAATCGGTAGTTCATCCGGCGTCACTTACCTTCAGAATCGCTGATAATATGGAGTTCGCTGAGGGGGTACTGGTAGAACCACTCGCTATTGGTATTCATTCCGCTAAAAAAGCCTGCATCAAGCCGGGTGATGTCGCTGTCGTTATCGGTGCCGGTACTATCGGTCTTATTACCGCTTTGGCAGCATTGGGAGCGGGATGTTCACAGATTATAATTATTGATTACAAACAAGGGAAACTTGATTTTATAAAGCAGCACTATGCTGATAAGAATATTACATTGGTTAATCCAAACTGTAAGGATCCTCATGAGGTTGTTAATGAAATTACAGGAGGCTGGGGCGCTGACGTACTCTTTGAAGCGAGTGGGGCTCCAGCGGCTATTTTGTCATGTATGGATTATATTTGTCCGGCAGGGATGTGTGTTATGATTGGTATGCCGCCTGATCCTGCACCAGTAAATATTGTCAAAGCGCAGTCAAAGGAAATTACAATTGTAAACATATTTAGATATGCAAATGACTATGAGCGTGCTATTCGTAGTATAGCCAGTGGTGCGGTTAATGTTAAACCTTTGATTACAGCGCGTTATCCGTTTATTCAAGCCAAAGAAGCATATGAATTTGCTGCAACTTTTCCGGATGATCAGGTGAAAATAGTTATTGATTTTGACTAAAGGTACATTCTATCAAAAGTAATTTTTAGCTTAAATATGAATTAAAGCAGTGCAACTCAGGTGTTTTTAAGGGTGAAAATAAAGCTTGAGTTGCCTGCTTTGGAAGAGTTTACCTGATAATACAGTCGATCTGAAATGCTATACTGGAGAATTACAGTGTGGAAATAATAAGAGGATGAAATGGAAACGCTATTAGAAATGAAGAACATTGTAAAAGCCTTTTCGGAGAATATTGTTCTGGCGGGTGTGGGCTTTACTTTGAATAAAGGAGAGGTACATTCGTTAGTAGGTGTTAACGGTGCAGGCAAATCAACACTTATTAAAATTCTCAATGGGATTTATCATGCAGATGAAGGAGAAATATATATTGATGGTAATCGTGTTGATATTAAATCGCCACATGATGCCGAGGTACTTGGGATCCGTTTTGTGCATCAGGAACTTAATATATGCCCGGATCTGAATGTCGCAGAGAATACTTTTGTTGGAAATCTTGAATCTTCAAAATTTGGTTTTTTTGATCAGCAGAAAACAATAAATAAAGCACAAGAGCTTATTGATAAGGTGAAAATTGATATTAAAGCAACAGAGATGGTTCGGAATCTACGTGCTGCAGAGAAACAGATAATCGAAATTCTTAAAGCTCTGACCATGGATTCACGAATTCTGGTGCTTGATGAGCCAACCTCTTCATTGAGTGAGCAGGAAAAGATAATATTTTTTGATCTTCTCAATAATCTTAAACACGAGGGAGTATCGTTTATTTTTATTTCACATTTTCTTGAAGATGTACTGCAGTTCAGTGATCGTGTTACGGTAATTAAAGATGGTTTGAATAATGGGATTTTTGATGCAAACAAAATAAGCAAGAATGAACTGATATATGCTATGATGGGTAAAAATATAGAGAAAAATACCAGTTCGTCCAGGACGGTATTTGATAAATCTATTCCGGTACTTGAATTGAAAAATTTCTGTAGTTTTGGTAAGTTCGACAATATTAATTTAACTCTTTATGCTGGGAAGATCATGGGAGTCTGTGGGTTGCTAGGGGCTGGTAAGAGTGAAATAGCCAGAGCGATATTTGGTCTGGATGAATTTGACTCAGGAGAGGTTTTTATTAATGGTAATAAACAGACCGGAATAAATCCTATTAAAATGATGAAGAACAAGATCGCTATTGTTACTGAAGACAGAAAAGTAGAAGGTTTTGCGCCGCTGCTGTCAATTAAGGAAAATATTTCAGTATCGATAATTGATAGTCTTTGCAGCAGGTTAGGTTTTATCAATAGTAAAAAGCAGAATCAGTTTGCAGAAAAACTGTCACAAAGGATGACTGTTAAGAAAAGCTCAATAGAGCAGAATGTAGGGGAACTGAGTGGCGGTAATCAGCAGAAGGTTATAATCGGAAGATGTGTAGCGACTAAGCCGAAGGTCTTTTTGCTGGATGAGCCTACGCGTGGAGTAGATGTATATGCTAAAGAAGAAATCTATAAAACACTGACAAATATGGCGAACGAGGGGGTTGGGATTATTATCTTTTCTTCAGAACTTGAGGAATTGCTGGCGGTCTGCGATGAAATCGCTGTCTTGAAGTCCGGTAATCTGATATCTATTGTTGAGGCCAGAGATTTGAGCAAATCAAAGTTACTTGAATTGATTACCTGAGATTCAAATTATGAATAAGCATAAAGTTAATGATAAAGGGATAAATGATTATGTATAGAATAAAGAGGTTATATCAGGATTTTTCAGAGCAGATGGTGCTTGTGTGTATTGTTATCGGTGTTTTTATTGTTATGTCGATTGTATCGCCATATTTTTTTACAGTATCCAATCTGACCAATATTATTCAGTATGTAAGTACTTATGGTATCGTTTCTATTGGAATGACCATGGTAATCCTTACGGGCGGTATCAATCTGTCTGTTGGAGGAACTGTGGCTATATCCTCATATATCGGGGCGATGGCGATGCTTTCTGGAGTTCCTTGGGAACTCGCAGTTATAATGATTCTTATTGTGGGTATAATAATCGGAGTGATTAATGGCTTAGCCGTGACGGTACTACGAATTCCACCACTTATTGCCACTTTGGCTATGGAGCAAATTACACGTGGGCTGCACCTTGGTTTTGCACAGGGAGCACCATTGAGCAAATTTCCTGAGGGCTTTCTGGCTATTGGTGCCAGTGTGCAGTTGGGGTTGCCTATGGCTGTATGGTGGACAATAATATTATTCATTGTTTTTGGGATATTTCTGCATAAAACTAAAACAGGTCGAAATATTTATGCCGTAGGTGGAAACCCTATGGCTACCAGGGTCGCCGGTGTAAATAATACTAAAGTTATTGTTCTGGTGTATGTGCTGGCAGGAGTACTATGTTCAATTGCGGGAATTGTGGTTGTCGGTCGTATGAATTCTGTTGCAGTATCAATTTCCAAGGGACTTGACATGCAGACGATTACTGCGTGTGTTCTTGGAGGCGCCAGTGTTACTGTTGGTGGAAAAGGTAAGATTCTTGGTACTTTTCTTGGTGTCTTTATTATGGGACTTTTGCAGAATTCCTTGGACTTACTGAATGTCTCTGCATACTGGCAGACATTCATTCAGGGTACTGTATTATTCCTGGCGGTATCGGTTGATGCGATAAGAGCTATTCGCAGTGGTAAAACCTCAACCAAAGCGTTGAAGAAGAGGCTATTGTCGATAAGACGCAGGAAGGCATAGAAGTATATCAGATAAGTTATAGTGTAGATAAAATTTCTATAAGGAGTTTAATTGTGAAGGCATTTCAGTTTATAAAACCATTTGAAGCGAAAGTCGTAGAGGTTGCTAAACCGCAAATTAAGCATGACGAGGTTCTGATTAGAGTAGGGGCCTCAGGATTCTGCGGTACGGATATACACACATATAAAGGTGAACATCCGACGGAATATCCAGTAATTCCCGGTCATGAGTTATCCGGAATTATTGAAGAAATAGGAGCTAGCATAAATAATTATAATATTGGTGACAAGGTGGTGGTTGATCCGAATATCTTCTGTGAAAAGTGTTATTATTGCAAGCGAAACCAGCAGATTCACTGTGAAGATCTTAAGTGTATCGGTAATACCAGAGATGGTGCTTTTGCAGAGTATGTTGCGGTACCTGAAGCCTGTCTTTTTAAAATTAGTGAGTCGGCGGATCTTATAACTATGTCACTGGCTGAGCCTCTGGCCTGTGTAATAAGTTCACATAATAAAGTTGCAATTGGTATCGGCAAAGATGTACTGATCTTTGGTGCGGGTACTATTGGGCTGATGCATCTGATGATTGCTAAAAGACGCGGTGCCGGCACTGTAACGATTGTTGATATTAAACAGGGACAGCTGGATTTGGCAAAAAAATTGGGAGCAGACCATACGGTATTATCTGATTCGAAGTTAGAAGAGAAGCTACGTGAAATCTGCCCTAGAGGTTTTCTATATGTCTTTGAAGCTACGGGAATTCCTAAGGTTGCTGAATTTGCTTTTAAAATGCTGGCGACTACCGGAACTCTTATTCAGTTTGGAGCTTGTGCTATAGGTAGTAAAATAGAGGTTGATCCTCAGGATATCTACATAAGAGAACTCAAGATAGTAGGCTCATACTCAATGCAGAAGGCGATGCCGCAGGCAATTGAATTGATTGAGAGCGGTAATTTTGATTTGAGCCCACTACTGGGAGATATTATTTCGATTGATGAAATGGAAAGTAAATTTTCAGAATTTATTAATGGGAAGACAGAAAAAAAGGTAGTGCTTAAATTTTAAGGCTACGGAATTATTTATAATCTAGGTAGATTGTAGTTTTGTAAATATTGGATAAGCCTGCTTGTGTTATACTCGCAGGCTTATTTTTTTAGAGTTAAACCGCGGTTTTAGCAGAATAATTAGTAAGCATTAGGCGTCGTAGGTTTTACAGTATCGCATTCAGTATGTAATATATTAGCTGAATAGATTTGGACTTTTATTATATGTTCAGTGTTCTACTTAAGTCTTGGTTTAATGAATGTAAAGGCATATTTATTAGGGGAAACGCTATGAAGTTAGTCTATAAAATTGGTGGCGGATTTTTGGGAATGGTAATAATAGTTGCTTTCCTGGGTATTTTTGCCTGGTTAATGATAAACTCTATTAATCAGAGATTGGGATTAATTTCGAAAAAAAATTTACCAGAATTATTACGTCTGGAAAATGCTGCGAATACGGTCTCAGGACTCCAACTTATGCAGATAAAATATTTGGATACGCTTGATGATAAACTTGCAGCTGAAATAATGTTATCTCAAGAGTCGGTTGCTGAATATATTTCTTCGACACTTTTGGATGTGCAGAAGGTTTCCGGTTCAGTAAGTGAAGTAGCTGAATTAAGTGGTTTTGCAGCTGCCAGTATGTATAATTTTAAAGACAACTTCGAACGGCTTAAGCAGGAGGCGCTGATTGAGAAGAAGAGTAAAATAGAAATGCTGCAGCGGGCTGAAAATTTAGCAAAAGAAGTTAATAATTTTTATAAAATTAAAGACATGGATTTATCAGGTTTGCTAGTCAATATTGAATTGATTAGAAAAATGCGGGAGAGTCTAACCAACTATTACTTGGAGTACTGTAAGTTTCGAAATCTGGATGAGACGGAATTGACATTATATCTGCAAACACTTAAAGGTGATAGTGAACGTATTTTAAAACAGCTGAAACAGTTCCTGATATTCGCCAGCACGGAAGATAAGAAAAATGGTGATATCTTTATTAAAAATATTATGCTTATTTCAGATACGATGAATTCAACCTTTACCATAAATGATGTTAATATGTTTAAGGTTGCTGATAACCGTTGTCTGCAGGCGATAAAGGACAATTATGGCATACTGGAGGGGTTTGAAAATACGGCAAATGCAGAATTGAAAATTAATTCTAATGTTGTAACTAAAACTAAGGAAATAAGCTCAATTATTACTGATGTACGGTTGGGAAATCTTGATTATATTATTACAAAAACTCAAGTAGTAAAAACAATGCAGCGTTGAAACTTCAAAACTGCATAAAGCGACTTGGTGAATTGTTGAAAAAGTCGGATAATGAAGGTGATCATAAAAAAATAATGGATATTCTCAGTACCGTTGATTTATATCGTGAGATTGTTGCTAAATGGCAGTATACTGCCAATAACATTAATACGGTTTCTCTCCCGGAATCAACGGCGTCACTGCATACTGCCGCGGAAACGTTCTTGAAAATTTTAGATATTGGTGAAGAAGTTGTAACTAATAATATTAATGAAATGGTGGCTTCTGGGAATAGGCAGGGGGAACTGGAACTGTTGATTGCCGCGATAAGCGGGTTGGTTGGAATTATATTGGCGACACTTATAACCTTTATTGTGCGTAGAGGTATTGCAGAGGTATTGCGAATACAAAATATTCTGGTTCGTGACGGCGATCTGGATATAGATATTAGTGCTAAAAATCTTAATAGGAGTGATGAGATAGGGCAGCTTTTCAATGTCGCAAACTATTTGCTGGAAGATTATAAAACAGTGAATTATATCGCTAAAAGGCTTGCTGATGGCGAATGGGATACTACGGTGGTGGTTAAATCGGATAAGGATCAGATGAATATGAATCTGCGATATATGATTGAGCAGGTTAATGCTGCATTATTACAGGTTTCTGTTGAAGCCGGTAACGTGTCCCAAGGAGTTGAACAGGTACGTATTGTCAGTAAGTCATTGTCAGAGGGGGCAACTTCTCAGGCTGCGGCTATCGAAGAGATCACTTCATCTATTTCTGAGCTTTCAGCACAGGCGAAAGTAAATGCTGAAAGTGCTGATGCAGCAAAAAGAATTTCGTTTAATGCCAGAGAAGTTGCGGTCAGCGGAAAATCTGAAATGGCTAAACTTGCTGCAGCTATGCAACAAATAAGTAGTTCTGCCAAGGATACTCAGAAAGTAATTAAAACAATTGATGATATTGCTTTTCAAACAAACCTTCTTGCTCTTAACGCAGCGGTAGAAGCTGCAAGAGCGGGAGTACATGGTAAAGGATTTGCGGTAGTTGCTGAGGAAGTAAGAAACCTTGCAGCAAGATCTGCTATTGCCGCGGGTGAGACGGCTCAGCTTATTGCATCGGTTATTGCGGAGGTGAATAATGGTAATGTTGTGGCTAGTTCTACTGGTGAGGTCTTTGGTAATATGGAGCAGGAAATCAGCAGATCTGCAGAGATTATAAATGAAATAGCTGATGCTTCGCATCAGCAGGCTCAGAGTGTGATTCAGATTAATACTGGTTTGACGCAGATCGAAAATGTTACTATGCAGAATACTGCGAATGCTGAAGAGACAGCGGCAATAACCGGTCAGATGCAATATAATGTGGATGAACTTGAAATAATGGTTAACAAATTTAAGCTTATGCCTGAAGAATAAATTAGCAGCGCTATACCGTGAGTTACACAATAAGTGATAGTAATGCTGTCTTAAAGTTGTATAATACAGCGTAGTATTGGGACGCAATACTATTGTCACAGTTGGCGTGAATGGTCTCAGGTGTCTTAATAGAATATGGCTAAAAGTTGTAGGCTTGTATCCTGATATATGGAAGACGAAACAGAACTTGGGTGATTATATATACCCTCTGTCAGTTGCATAGATTTTAATAAAGCAGTAGGAATTAGATAAAAGGGAATAGACATGTCATCTCCATTATACAATGATCCTGAATATAAAAATAAGCAGTGGGTTGAGACTAACGTTTTAAATAATGGGAATTTTATTTTTTACGGCACGCTATACAATGAGCTTCCTCACATCTCTTCTGCAACGTTCTGGGGAGAAATCCGCAAGATTGCAGAGCAATATTTGTTTGCCAAAACAAATCGTACGGTAATTTTTCACGAGCGCATTAATGAACAGCTTGACAGCCTTGTCAAGAAAGAAGTTGCTCAAGGTTATCCACCGCCATTTTGTCATAAAGGATGCTGTAATTGCTGTTATGAACCGGTTCTATGTACTGATGAAGAGGCTCGAGAAATCACGGTATTCTGTAATGAAAATGATATTCAGATTGATTATGATAAAGTTAAACGACAGCTTGAATATATTGTTGTTGATGATGATTATAACTTTACTGGGGAGACAAACTGGAGTACCCAGCATGAGGATGATCAGGCGTGTGTTTTTTTGAATCAACAGGATAATTCTTGCCGGATATGGCAAGTAAGACCGTTTGTTTGTCGTGTTCATCTTGCAGAAGAAACTGACAGGTATTGCCGTCCGCATAATGGTATACCAAACCAGAATGCGAAAGCGATTAACTATCTGGAGTGGAGTTATATTTTAACTACTATTTTTACAATTCATAAAGACTCAATCAGTAAAACAATGGGGCGACTGTTATTAAACGCTTGATAAATCTTTGTTGTCTATTACTTCTACTGAAGAGGTGTTTGGTAATATGGAGCTGGAAATAATTTAATCTGTAGTGATAATAAATGAAATATTTGACGATTTACATAAGCATACTCAGTGTATAATGTTGATTAATACTGGTTTGACGCAGATAGAAAATGTTATTATGCAGAATGCTGCAACTTCTGAGGAGACGGTAGTAATAAGTAGCGGTATGCTGACAGTTTGGTATTAAGTGAGAGTAATATAATTCTAAAGCATTATAATATGAGCAGTACTTGAATGGAACATCATAAGAGCTTTTAGAGTAGGGAATGTTATGTGTTACAGTAAAATTGGATCCAAAATTCGTATGTTGTATCCTGAGATGTCGAAAACGGAACGGAAAATAGTTGATTATATGCTTTCCTTGTCAGCTGGTCAGATTTCGCTGCTGAAGCTGAAAGATATTGCGCTTGAGTATGATATATCGTCTTCGGCGATAGTTAAATTTGCCAAAAGTTTAGGTTTTTCGGGGTTTAAAGAGTTGAAAGAGATCATGTCGGAATATGTTAAACGGCAGCCGCCTAAAGAAACGGTAAATATCAGAGCAAGTGATGACACGGCAGTAATAATGCAGAAGATTTTTAATATTTCAAAGCACTCTTTGGATGAGACTTACGAAATTCTTGATTTTCGTGCATTAGAGGATGCGGCTTATTATCTTTTGAACGCGAAATCACGGTATTTTTTCGGGTTGGGAGGTTCGGCACTGATTGCGGGGGATGCATATCATAAATTCCAGAGAATTGGTCTTAATTCAGAATTCAGTAATGACGCTAATGTCATGATAATTCAAGCGGCATTAATGGATAGAAATGATGTTATATTGGTGGTTTCGCATTCAGGAAGCAGCAGCTCGCTAATTCAGGCGGCCTCCGTTGCGAAGAGTAAAGGAGCAAAGATAATATGTGTTACGGGTTACAGTTTTTCAAAGCTTGCGAAATTAAGTAATATTTCCTTATGTTCTACGGCGGTGAGTCCGTCAAAATTTATTTCTGATGAAACGGCATCCCGTATTGCCAAGCTAAATATTATCGATGGTTTATTTGTTATGGTTGCTAATCAGAATGAAGAGGCGTTTGCGGCTAATCTGCAAGTATCGGATAATTTGGCTGATAAAATTTGTCGTGAGTAGATTAGTATCTTATAATAAAGATGCCCCATTATTGGTATTTTTAAAATATAATCCTAGAATTGAAATTCATCATAATTTCTGTAGTATAAAATTCTAAATGAATAATTCGATGTACTATGGCTCTAGTTGTGGCTTTATCTTATGCAGCTATTTTGTTTTTCCTTCGATTTTAAAAAATTATATAGAATAATGTTTGATAATTTTGGTGATATTGTTAATGATTTATACCAGTTTGAAAGCATTAATTGTTTTATCGTAGAATGGTGATATATTTTGTATTTCTAGGTAAATATCAGGTGTACTTTTTGGCTTACCTCTTCAATGTCAACTATTGTGGGTGAGTACTTGGTATTTACTGTGAGTAATGTATTTGTTAAGCTCGTTCTGTTACAATTGCATAGTTGGACTTTACAGAAATTTTACAAGGTTCTAAGTACTGTTTCAAATGTTTATGGCGTTAAGCACGCCTTATGGCTTTAAAATAGTTCGAGAGGTTTAATTTCTGCAATATCTTTTTTGCCAATAAATGGGAAGACATCATTCTCCAGTTTGGTGAGGATTCTGTCTCCGTGACTTTGTGACCAGCCGTTACGCTGTCTTAAATGCCATTCTCTGGCAAGTCTTTCAAAGCTATTAAGAGATTTTTCTTCAGTACAGGTTTGAACGGTTTTCTTATGTTTTGATGGGTCAATACCCTCAGAGAGCAGAATCTTGGCTTCTTCTCGACGTTGTCTGGCTCTCGCAAGTGTTACTGTTGGGTATTATACAAGACTTAATAATTTCTTCTTGCCGTTGAAATGGTATTTTAGTCGCCACAGCTTTCCACCACTTGGAGATATAAACAAGTGCAGTCCACCACTGCCTGACTTTTTATAGCCTTTTTCTTTAGACTTCAGATTAATAATTGCTCTGTCTGTTAGCATTTGGGGGTATCCTGAATTTTGAGGTTGAATATACCCCTATAAATACCCCCGAGTGGGGTAGATGTTAAGAACTTTTTGCGGACAAGTGCGGAGAGAGTATTTTTGTAAGTCGTTAATTTTTAAGTATTTTGGGTGAATGTTGGCTTGTGTGGATGGGGTTGTGGTGGAGGCGGCGGGAATCGAACCCGCGTCCTGCAATATCATCCGAAAGAACTTCTACGTGTGTAGTCGCTATATTGGATCTCGAGCAGTTTAGTCTAGCAACGATTTTGACTGCTCCAGTCTGGGTTTGATCTCGGCACAGTAGCGGCTCAGACAGGTCTATACTGTACCCAGCCGAAAAATTGTCTCAGGTCTACGCCATCGGCGTCACATAGCTCTGAGGGCGCGTTTAATTACGCTGCCATAGCATAGCTGTTATTATCAGCAATTATTTTTTTGGACGGCTTTTAACGAGGCCAACCGACCAACCTCGACACGCAATTCAATCTTCCTCTATTCAGTCGATACCATGTCGCCCCCGTTTAGATAAAGATATTTTTTGTATATCCGGCTATTAAACCAGTTTGTATTATACGGCATTTTTGCATACAATCAATACATTTATTCTCTGGTTGTGGGTAATTTATGGCTCGCTGCCGGCTTTTGCCTATCAAGCGTTTAGTGGCGGGTGGTTATTAGAGCTGTTTAACTATGAAATATGGAGATTAGGGTGGATTATCTTAAAATTGTTTGGCGAAGTTATACTTTTATCGCTAAATATATTATTTGTCTGGTCTGGGTTGGGGCTAGTGTTTTGAGTAGTGAGGCAGCCTCTGATTATCGTGATTCGGCAGATGTAAATACGGTTTTTCCTGTACCGCAGGGTTATAGCGCGGTTCCTGAAGAGTCCTGGGGGACGGTATCCAGCTCACTCGGCGGTATGCTGGCTTTATATCTTCCGGATTCAGATTATGCTCAGGTGCTTGCCGGTAAGATTCGACCGGTAAAAAGTTTCAGTATCTCATTATCGCAGTTTATGGAGGGGAAAAAGCATTTCAGCAACTCTGATTTTGTGCGGCTCAGGCACTTGATGCAATCCGGGTTTTTCAGTGAGCAGAATGAACGTCTGTTGAACAGTCGATATCAGAATGCCGCAGTTGGAACCGCTGGTGTGCTCTTCTCGAGTCTGTATAATCAGCCGGAGAATACTGTAGGATACTACAGTGTTGAGCCGGATTTTGTAGCTGGTAGTAATAATGAGAAGATGATTCGGGTGGTATATGAGGTGTTGCTCAAGGATGTTTTGTATGAGGTGGAGTTCAGTGACCGCCGGGGTGAGCTTGAGCAATCCTGTAAAGAGGCTGATGAGTATATCAGAGCTTTTGCCGGTAAGCCATCGCAATCTGAAGCCGGCAACTGGCTGAATATAACGCCTGACCCGCAGCTGTTGGTTTCAACGGATTATCCCGGACTTTCAGGAGTTGATTTTACTGTTGAATATCCCGGGGGCTGGGAGGTGGCAGCTGCTGATTCTGAAAAGAAGCTGGTTGCGCTGCGGCCTCGGAATTATACTGGGGATTTTGATTCCGGTCTTACCCTCTCGGTGTTGCAGCTGCCATTTGCGGTTGCTGAACTTTCCGCTACAGAACTTGAGGATATCGTCGTAATGACTTTCAGGGATTTAAAGCAATCGGCAGCCACTTATGAGAAGCGTGAGCTTGAAATCAATGGTATGCGGACAGTAATTCAGCGGTTCTTGCTGACAGACAGCGGTATACCGGGAGTTAGTAACTGGCGTCAGGTGTACAGTATCTTCAGTGGGAGCAGTATGCTGAATTTTACGGCTGATTTGTATTATGCTCCGGATACTGTTTCTGCGCTTGTCGCGGCGCAGGAGGAGACGCTGGCGACTCTGCAGGAGAAAATTGTGCGGAGTATGAAGCTAAAAAAATAAAGCTTCCATTGTTATGCTGCGCTATTCTATGTATACTCTATGTTCAATGTTTTTATAAGTCGGTGTTTCTGACCCTTTGCGGTTCAGGTGATGCTGATATGTGTTACTCAAGCTATGCTCAGGCTTCTGCCATCCCGGCTTGAATTTCCAATTGGATTCGGTTATGGATTTTCAAGGTTTAAGGAGGTGCAGAGATGTGGCTAAAATTTCTTATTATTTCACTGTATATTCTGGTTTCATTGCTGCTTGGCTTTATTGTCAAGCGCAGACTTGAAGAAGAGGAGTATTATCTGGCCGGGCGCAGGCTCACTCCGTTCTTCTTTGTAGGCACTATGCTGGCGACAAATATGAGTGCGTTTACAATCTTTGGAACCAGTGGTACCGGCTACCGTGACGGGCTGGCGTTCTTTCCGGTTATGGGATTTGGAACCGGTTTTATGGCACTGTCTTTTCTGGTGCTGGGCGGGAGAATCTGGGAACTGGGTAAGAGGTATGGTCTGGTTACCCCTGCGGAGCTGGTAAGGCGTATCTACAGCAGCCGACTGCTGGCGGTTTTATTTGCCATTGTGCTTGTAATTTTCACGCTTCCTTATGTCGCCCTTCAGCCGTATGCCGGGGGAAAGGTTATCGGCGCACTCTTTGGAGTTCCGGATTATTGCGGAGCAATATTGATTACGGTTATTATCGTACTCTATACCTTGCGTGGCGGTTTGCGGGCGATTGTAGTCACCGATATATTTCAGGGCTTGTTCATGCTGCTGCTGTTGCTGGCTTCGCTATATGTGGTGTCGGCTTATTATGGAGGGCTGGGGGCGGCACTGAGTAAGGTATCGGCGGCAACTCCTCAGCTGCTAGCTAAAAGCGGAGCAGACGGGAGGTATTCGGCGCTGATGTATCTGGGATATATCCTGCTTTGGTTCTTCTGTGATCCGATGTTTCCGCAATTGTTTCAGCGGTTTTATGCGGCGGAATCGCCGAGGGTGATTAGGATTTGCAGTATCTGTTATCCATTATTCTGCGCGGTAATATTTATTATTCCTGTCACGCTTGGGGTACTCGGTCATATTGATTTTCCGGGGCTTGAACGGGGTGAAAGTGATAAAATTATGGCTCTTCTTATGTCTAGAGCCGGGGGAGAGATCTTCGGTACGCTGGTGCTTACTGCCGGGCTGGCGGCACTGATGTCGACTCTGGATTCACAGCTGCTGACGTTGAGTTCGATATTTTCCAGGGATATATTACCTTTGATCCGGCATACGGCAGCTGAGAATAACAACACCATAAAACGAAGCCGTATTCTGGTGCTATTAATTGCGTTTGCCGGTCTGATTATTGCCTTAACTACCGATGCTACAATGCTGCGTCTGGGAATGACCGCCTTTACCGGGCTGGCTGTGCTCTTTCCGACGGTAGTCTTTGGGCTGTATCTGCGTCGTCCGCGTTGTGCGAGTGCTGCGGGGTCAATTATCTTTGGAGAAATACTGGTGCTGCTCAAGCATTATAGGCTGCTGCCGGGATCTGGAGCTGATGGGGTAATACTGGTGCTTGGAGGAAGTATTCTGAGTTATTTGCTGGTTCAGGCGATGCTTGGCGGTATTTCTTGGCCCTCATGGAGGCTGGCTGGACGGGGCGTACTGATTATATTGTTGCTGGGGCTGGGGATAAGTTCTATAGGTGTGGCCGGATCCCCCGAGATTCATTACATTTATCCCGATTGGGTGTGGTCTTATATCGGGCTGGGGTTATTACAGATGGCTGGCTGCTGGCTGGTAGTTGTTAGAAGGAAGTCGTCTGAAATTGATTGTAATTCTGCGGTAGAGAGGTATAATTCATGTACTGGGGTGGAGAGTAAGGGATAATTGATTGGCGCAGGGAATAATTTGATGTCTAGTGATATAGAATATAGAGTAGTGTGTGAAGCAGATGATTATGATTGCTGTTTGGCTATCCGGAGGGCGGTCTTTGTTGAGGAACAGCGTTGTCCTGAGGCAGAGGAGTATGACGGGCTGGATGCTGAGGCTCAGCATTGTCTCGGACTTTTCCGCGGAGTGGCGGCTGCTACTTCGCGCTGGCGTTATATTGATACCGGTATTGTGAAGTTTGAGCGCCTGGCAGTGCTGAAGAAGTGGCGCGGTCTGGGGCTTGGCAGGGGAATGCTCGAATATGCCCTAGCTGCTATCAGTGCCAGCGGCTGCCGAAGGGTGGTAATTCATGCTCAGAGCCGTCTTTGCGGTTTTTACCGGGAGTTTGGTTTCGTGGCGCAGGGAGAAGAATTTGTCGAGGCCGGAATTAAGCACTATTATATGCAGTTGGATATCAGAGAGTGAAGGGCTTGTTTGTGCTGCATACCCGCTGCTACTGCTGACCAGCTGGGGTTAAGTTTTGTAGCATTTGCTATGATCTTAGGTTGTGTGTTGATTGTCTGGGTAGTGAGGCTGGGATTTTTTTACCCGGGGTGAAGTCCTGTGGAGGGTTGCTGTTTTTCAGCGTTGTGCGCCGTTTTAGGATATTTTGCTGGAAATTGCAGCTGTTGTAATTTTAACCGTTATATTTGCAAGCTCCTATTTACAATGCCGATGGGATCATTATAATTATTAGCGTATTGTTAAATATGAAAAACAGGAGAAGATATGTTTGCTGGAAGTAATGTTGCGATTGTTACGCCATTTATCAGAGATGGATCAGAGGTAGATTACGCAAAGCTGAAAGAGCTTATCGAATGGCATATTGAGTCTGGTACTGACGGCATCCTTCCCACTGGATGTACGGGTGAAGCCGCTACTCTTTCACATGAGGAGCAGAAGGCGGTCATTAAATTTTCGGTTGAGACTATTGCCGGAAGAGTAAAGGTCATACCTGGAACCGGAAGTAACAACACCAAGGAAGCGGTGGAGTTGAGCTGTTTTGCCAAAGAGGTTGGGGCAGATGGAGTTCTGGTTATCAGTCCATATTATAATAAACCAACACCTGAAGGGCAGTTTCAGCATTATAAGGCAATCGCCGAGGCTGCTGATCTCCCGATAATGCTGTATAATGTTCCCGGGCGTACCGGAATAAAGATGTCTGCTGATACTATTGCCAGAATTTATAATGAGATTGAGAATGTCGTCTGTATCAAGGAAGCGTGCGGTTCTGTCGATCAGGTTACTGAAATTCTGCAGCGCTGTGATATCGAGGTGCTCTCTGGTGACGATATGCTTACACTGCCTATGGCTGCTGTCGGAGCTAAAGGTGTTGTCAGTGTGATCGCCAATATTCTCCCGGCTGAGGTCAAGGCGCTCTGCGATGCAGTGCTGGCTGGTGATTTTGCTACGGCTAAGGATCTGCACTATAAGTTGATCGAGATAGCCAGAACAATGTTTGTTGAAACTAATCCTATACCTGTAAAGACAGCTCTCGAGCTGATGGGTAAGATGGAGTTCAGTGTGCGTATGCCGCTTACCAAAGCCCAGCCTGGTACGGTTGAATGTCTGAAGACAGTATTGAAGAAGTATAACTTGTTATAATATTCTTATCTTTTACAGGTGCTGACAGCGATGAATAATTTTGCCGTTATTAGCGATGTACATGCCAATGTTGCTGCACTTACTGCAGTACTTGATGATATTAAACTGATGTCACCGGAGCGTATTATCTGCCTCGGTGACATTGTTGGTTATGGCCCTGAGCCTAAAAAGGCGCTGAGTCTGGTGCGCAGAAATTGTGATATTGTGGTCAAGGGTAATCATGATCAGGCGGCTATAGAATACCCTGAAGGCTTCAATAAAATAGCGCATGAAGCTATCGTCTGGACCAAGAAAAGCCTTAAGAGTCTTCGCCTGTTCTCGAGTGAGGTCCGTCTCAACTGGCGCTTTCTGAGCCAGCTTCCTGAGTTGTATTCTGAAGATGGTATGCTTTTCTTACATGGATCTCCCAGAAATCCAGTCTGTGAATATATTGATGAGGATGATACCTTTGATATCTATCCTTCTGGGCGTGAAAAGCTTGATGACATATTCTGTATGATTGATCATCTCTGTTTCTGCGGTCATACACATATTCCGGGTATCTTTACCGAGGATTATCAGTTTATCCATCCTGAGGATCTTGAAAGTGATTTTATAGTGGCTCCTGACAGGAAGTTTATTATTAATGTCGGTTCCGTCGGGCAGCCGCGTGATACTTTTTGTGAAGCGAGCTATGTTTTATACCGCGACGGCAGAATTACCTATCGCCGGGTGGAGTATGATGTCAGCGATACTTATAATAAGATTATTTCCAATCCCAGCCTCTCTAATTTTCTCGCGGATCGTCTGAATCGGGGTGAATAGTCTGGTACTATTCTTGAATTTTTGTTTGTGGGTTTCGTGGGCTGATAAACAAGCATTCTTCAAGTGCCTAGTGGCTGCTTTAGAATAATTTTGCGGGGCAATTATGAAAAAAACAATATATCTTTATCTGCCTGAGCTGCTGGCGGAATGGGAGATAGGTTATATTCTCCAAGCTGTTGCGGCGCAGAAGATGTTGAAAAATCAGGGTAAGGGGTATGTGCTTCAAACCTTCAGCCGCACTACCTCTCCGGTAAAGACTATTGGCGGCTTGCGTCTCTACCCTGACTGTACTCTGGAGGATGTCGTTGTGGCTGATACGGCTGCTTTGCTGCTTCCAGGTGCTGAGAGCTGGGGTATGGCTGAAAACGGGGCGGTATTGGAGCTGGCATCAAGTTTGCTGGCTGATGATATACTTATTGCTGCGATCTGTGGTGCGACTCTGGCGTTAGCTAATCTTGGGGTTCTCGAGAATTACCGGCATACCAGTAATTCTCTGGAGTATCTGCAGATGTTCTCTGCAGCATATAAGGGCAGCGCTAATTATGTGGTGCAGCCGGCATGTTCTGACGGTAATCTTATAACCGCTTCTTCAGCCGGGGGGCTGCTCTGGGCGCGGTATATTATCGAGTATCTGGGTATGTTCTCTCCGGCAATAATCGAGTCCTGGTATAATTATTTTCTGACCGGTGACGGGCAGTATTACACGGAATTATTGCGTCTCAGCTCTTCCCTGTAAGATTTCCTGAAAAGTTATCTGGCGGTGTATTTGTTTATAAGTGTCTGCACTTATAATAGACTGGCGATTATTATTATTGCCGATAATCATAACTTTTCCCCGAGGCAGTCTGAATTTTTCCATAAAATAGTGTACTCAGCATCACCTTGACACCTTTTTTTTTACGTGTATAATGATAAAATATTGTAACATTTTTGAAGAAATTACATATTTTTAGCGATTATGGAGAAAGACATGACCGAGGAGAGCCAGGCACCTGAAGGTGTTAAATATTGTACATTTGATGATTTCTGCAAGGTTAAACTTAAGGTTGCAGAGGTACTCGAAGCCGGTGATCACCCTAATGCAGACAAACTGCTGGTGCTGAAACTCAAGGTTGGCGATAGAAATAAACAGATCTGCGCCGGTATCAAGGCATATTATACTGCGGAATCGCTTATCGGTAAGCGTATAATTATTGTAGATAATCTGGAGCCACGTAAGCTTCGCGGTGAAATGAGTGAAGGAATGCTGCTCGCCACTCATGATAATGGAGGAGTGGACGGTGCAGAACGTGTCGCTCTGCTGACCACCGATTTTCCTGATGTAGCCAGCGGGAGTGATGTAGGATAATGCCACCACTAAAATTGGCCCATGGCGGGCAACCACGTATAATGCTGCTGAGTCTTGGCTGTGTAAAAAATGAAGTTGACGCAGAGACCGCTCTCGGTGAGCTTGTTGGTGAGGAGTTTACTCTGGCGCTGTCGCCTGAGGAAGCGGATATTGTTCTGATAAATACCTGTGCCTTTATTGAGTCGGCGCGGGTAGAGGCGCGGGAGACAATAGAAGAGATACTCTCCTTCAAGAAGGATGGAATGCCTAAAGTCGCGGTGATGGGCTGTTACGCGCAGCGATACGGTGCTCAGTTGCGTCAGGATTATCCTGAGATTGACGGTGTCTTCGGTCTGGCTGCTTATGGACGTATCGCCAAACTCTGTTACTCGATGCTCAAGGGTAAGAAAGTCGTCGAAGGTATGAGTAAGAACCGTCCGGTAGCTGAGGGTCCACGGTTGTTGAGCACTCCTATTTCTTATGCTTATCTGCGGATTTCTGACGGCTGCAGTAATCATTGTACATACTGCGCGATCCCTCTTATTCGCGGCAGACATCAGAGCCGCGATTTTCAGGCGGTCGTTGGTGAAGCGCAGGATCTTGATGATAACGGTATCAAGGAGCTGGTCGTAATCGGTCAGGATATAACCATGTATGGTGAGGATCACTTCACCAAGGGTTCGCTTGATTTTCTTCTTGATAACCTTGTCGGTAACACTCAGCATTGCCGAATACGTCTGATGTATGCACATCCGGCACACCTGTATGAAGAGATAGTCCAGAAGATCGGGAGTGAGAAGCGGGTCTGTTCTTATCTTGATCTGCCGATTCAGCATATCAACAGTGAGATACTTGCCCGGATGAACCGGAGGTATGACCGGGCAAAGGTAGAGGAGATACTGGGATGGTTTGCCGAATATGCTCCAGATGCGCCGCTGCGTACCAGCGTCATAGTCGGTTTCCCCGGTGAAACCGAGGAGCAGTTTAGTGAACTGCTGGAATTCGTTCGTGAAGGACATTTCAAGTATCTCGGGGCATTTATGTATTCACCTGAAGAGGATACCAAGGCTGCGCTTATGCCGGAACAGGTGGACGAAGAGACCAAACAGCGTCGCTATGATCTGATTATGCAGGCACAGCAGGATATTACCTTTGACTGGCTTGATTCACGTATCGGTTCGGAAATAGAGGTTATTGTGGATGAGATAACCGAAGAGGGCGGGTATATTTGCCGCAGTGAGTATGAGGCGCCGGAGGTTGACGGTATAATTTTCATTCCGGTAGATGATGCTGGCGGCAATACGTATAATATTGGTGACGCGGTCAAGGTCACAGTTTTTGAGCGTTATGACTATGATCTGATAGCACGGGTAAACTAACCTTTTCAGGCGGTTGATTCAATTCTGTCTTTACGCTGAAGTGTTTTATTATAAGTGGGTACCACGGGGTACTCACTTATTTTTGTATTTGGTTGATATGGTGTATGTTAGCAGTATGTGTCGGCTTACTTATAAAAAACTCCGTCTTGACGTGGTCTTGACGGAGTTTTCTCATAATAAATTTAGGCAATAGGGAAAGACTAGATAACGGGAATAGTATTTACCTGCAGGCTGACCGGGAGACGATCTTCCGGAGCATTCATGCGTGAGGTAATCTGTTCCCAGCTCTTTATGCCTTCAGTAGCTTCTTCATGTTCGACGCAGCAGGCACCAACAGTAGTTGCACAGAGCATTGCCTGCTGTGGGGTAAAGCCTTCGCTGATACCGGCAAGGAAACCGGCAATTGTAGTGTCACCTGCGCCTTTGGCACTTATTACGGTAGTTTTGCGGCAGGCAGCAATATACTCCGCTCCGGTCCAGGCAGCGGTATCATCAATGAACTTACTGCAGGCGGCGATTCGCTCTTTGTCGCTGCTGCTCTTCATATACATGCCATCACTTCCCATTTTAATACCGACAATGGCCACACCCATATTAATAAGGTAATCCGCAAGCGCACTCAACTCGGAGTCTGTTTTGGGAATATCCCGCTTCAGAGTTATGCATAATTCGTCAAGACTTGGCAGGAAGATATCAACATAAGGCAGGGTCTTTTTAAAGATTTCGACCCAGTCGGCTTTGCCGCCTTCGGTTGAAGGATCGGGCATGCACATATCCATTGAGGTGGTGACCCCATGTGATTTGACGGTTTTATAGAGTTCTTCAAGACCCTTGCCGGTATCACGGATAAAGCTCAGCATAAGGGGCGGATAGCCGAAGTGGAAGAGACTGGCCTGAGATACTGAGTCGAAATCAATATCAGCGGGGTTGAAGCCCTGGTTGGCACCGGCACAGTGCAGGAAACAGCGGTCAAATCCCGGACTCTCCAGAACAATGCTGTATGAGGTGGCGCAGGTATCTTTTACGACAATTCCTTTCTTGAGTACCGGATCAATCTCTTCCAGACTCTCAATACAGAGTTTTCCGAAGAGGTCGTTGCCGACAACACCGATAAGTTCAACCTCTTTCTGCAGACGGTAAAGAGCAATACCGGTATTGCCGACGACCCCTCCCATACAGAAGGTAGGGCTGCCAACCTCGATAAGATTGCCGGGGACAATCTGCTGCTGGAAGTCCTTGGTCTGGCTCATGTCCGGATGCATGTCAAAACAGAAATGACCTGCGGTGATAATTTTCTTCTTTGTACTCATTTTTGTTCCCTGTCGTTTTCAAATAGTTCGCATTTATTTCATACTTGTAATTCAACTGTTAATAATTTTATCACTTGGAGGGGCTTAGTCAAATTAATTACTGAGATTTAGCGTTGTTATTTTGAGTTTGAGTTGTTGTTTTGCGAATGAGTAAGGTCGTAATAAATATTAAAATAACAATGCGAAAGTGGATTTGAAACATATTATGTTCATATCTTGTATGAAGCCTGTTCAAGCCCCGGCTATACTGGAATAGGTACAGTCAGGGCGTAAACAGGTGGTACAGGGGTGGGACTAAAGGAATATTCTTTCTTTGCAGCGATATTCAGTTGCAGCAGCTGTTTTTATACCAGATGTTCATACTCTCGATCTTGCCGGCAATATTGGTGTTGTTCTTCAGTCTGCCGCCGTAGCTGTATCCGGCTTTGGCAAAGGTTATGTTCATGCCGAAGCTGCAGGCTCTGGCAATGGTGAAGAAGGTTTTAATACCTTTTCTGCGGGCAGAGCTTTCCATCAGATTGAGAAGACGGAAGGCGTATCCCCGGGAACGGTGGGAGTAAAGTGTGGCAAAATCAGTCATCTCGGCAGCCTGATTAGTGAAATCAATTTCAGCGGAGGCCAGAGCTACCAGGCGGTTCTCAGATTCAATGCAGTAATAGTCTATGTGCTCATGCATGGTTCTGCGGATATAATCTTCCTCAAAAATCGGGAATGGATAAGATTTAAAAACTTCTTTGTAGAGCATGGTCATTGCTTGAGCATCATCTGGGGTGCATTGTCGGATGGATGCAGCAATGTCGCCGGGGCGGCGGTCTTCTCCGGTACGTGACAATGCAGTATCAAGTACTTGGTGATATTGAATAATATCTGTTTCAGTAGCACGCTCAGCGGTCAAATAATATGTGACGATAAAAAGATCCTGATGATCAGGATAAAAATTTGGGATATAGGCTTCAAGGTAATACCCTGAATTGATAAATGTTTCCAGATCTGAGCCTTTAATTTTCGCGATAATTTTAGAGTAGCCATATTGCCAGGCTTTATTGAGAAGGTTACTGGCCAGCTCTTTGGAGGTTGCCGCACCACGTGAAAGCAGGTAGATGCGGTCACTATTCTTGCCGTGGTGTATAACTGTACCGGTGCCGAGTTCTAAAATTTCATCATACATAGTTTTCTTCAATCCTTGTTTCTATAGATTTTTGGGTTCGGGTTGAAATAAATTGTTCCATGAATACTCGGTATTACTCTGTTCCACCGGATGTCTCTTCGATAATCTGCTGTATACTACCAGAAGATTTTACAACTCCGTCCTCCATAATTATTCCATGTGATGCTGCCATACTCGCAAATGGCAGATCGTGAGTAACAATAATAAAACAGGTGTCTTCTTGAAGTTCCTTGAGCCAGCCTGCAAATTCCTCAGTGGTCTGAGCATCAAGAGCACTGGTCGGTTCATCCAGCAGCATGTATTTAGGCTGGAGCATCAGTGCTCTGGCTATTGCTACTCGCTGTGCCTGCCCTCCACTGATTTGTGACGGATATCTGTTGGCAAGCTCACCTATAGATAGTCGATTAAGCATTTCATCTGCTTCTTTTTTAGTCTCTTCCTCGCTTTTTTCCAATGCTTTTAAAGGCGCGAGTGTCAGATTTTGAGTAACTGTAAGATGCGGAAAAAGGTTGAGCTTTTGAAATACAACACCAAGCTGGGAGCGGAATTCCTTTCTTTCCATTTTTGTAATATTTTTGCCGTTAATAGTTATGCTGCCGCTTTTGGGCTTTAAAAATCTGGCAATGCAGTTTAGTAAAGTGGTTTTCCCTGAACCACTCTGACCAAGAATGGCAAAGAAATGCTCCTGTGGCACCTGTATACAGATATCCCGCAGTGCTGGAATCTTACTTCCTGGATAGCGGTAGCTTAAATTTTTAACTTCAATCATTGGACAAATCCTTTCGCGCGTATTTTCTTTTCAAGTCTTCCGGCAAGTTTCATAAGTGGGAAGGTTACAATAAAGAACATGGCAGCAACAATAAAATAGTATTTTGTCGGTTCGAAGTTTACTGAAATAATGGCTTGAGCCTCGCGGATAACCTCTGCAACAGATATAACCGCAACCAGAGCCGTGTCTTTGGTGAGAGCTACTACTGAATTCATCAGTGGAGGTATTGCAACTCTGAATGCTTGGGGCCAGACAACATAGCGGAATGTCTGATAACGGCTAAGTCCCAGCGCCTGACCGGAGCGGGTCTGTCCGCGGTCTACACTCATAAGTCCGGAACGGATAACCTCCGCCATGTAGGCCATTGAGTTTATGCCGAGAGTCCCGATAGCTGCTATATACGGGGATAATCCAAGTCCCATCCAGGCAAAGAGGAGCTGGATAAGCACAGGGGTGCCGCGTATGAAATCTACAATTGTACGAATCGGCCAGTAAAGTACCTTCCAGCCTCCAGAGGATGTGTTTAGTATCAGTCCGCATGGTACGGCAAATATGAATCCGAGTATCAGAGATGCAAGTGCAATTGCGATAGTCGTGAGAAATCCTTTTAGCAGTTTTATAGCGATAATGCCGGTTGTCATCTCCGATTTTATGCCAGAACTGTCACTGCTTGAAAGTCCAAAGTACCTGTCATGTATTTTTCCCATTGTGCCATCCTGATGCATTTCGGCTAGAGCTTCATTAATCTGTGCCAGGAGTTTGGTGTTCTGTTTTTTAACCGGGATGGCAATATCTTCGGCATAAAGCATTGGTCCTACCGTTACAAAGGGTCTGCCTGCAGATTTTATCTGCCAGGCTCCGACCAGTTTGTCCGTGACAAAACCGGTAATGCGCTTGTTCTGGAGTAGTTCGAAGATTTCAACACTTGATTTTAAGGTAACTACCTCAATACCAGGAAAATTATTTTCAAGAAAATGCTGATAGGTTTCTCCAAGAACAGCGGCGACTTTTTTTCCATTGCATTCTTTTATACTGTATACTTTTGAAGGATTGTCACGGTGAATAAAGAGCTGTGCTCCTGACTGGTAGTAGGGAGCTGAGAAACTAACCGCTTGCTTGCGCTCAGGAGTTACCGCCATTGAACCGATTATGGCATCATATTTATCGGCCAGTAAACCTGCCAGTATGCCATCCCATTCGGTAGTTATAATCTTTACTGGTCGCTTTAACCGTCTGGCGATTTCCTTGGAGACATCGACATCGAATCCTGCAAGCTTGCCGCTTTGATCATAAAAGCTGAATGGAGGGTATTTGCCGGTAAGAGCTACCCGCAAGGGTTTGGGGTTGCCGGTTTCGTCCGCAGCGTAGCTACCGCCGGCAGTAATAATGCAGGCTAAAATGGCCAGTATTGGAATAAGTATGTTTCTGAATAATTGTTTATTCATTACTACTTCTCCTTTCGTGTCTGATATTACCTTGAGGAACCAGAGATATGGTTTGATCGTCATCGGCCAGAAGCTGTTCTATGCCGATCGATTTGCGTTCATCTGCATCTTCAAGAGCGAGTTCGAGGTTGCATTTGGCACAATCCCGGTTGCAGAATGTTGGTTCGTACGAGTCGGGCTCCTTGTAGGTAGTTATCACGCCTTCGTAGTTTCTCAGAACCACCTTATTCGTGGACCATGAAATCAGATAATTCGGCATTACCGGTATTTTTCCACCGCCACCAGGGGCGTCGATGACGTATGTCGGTACGCAGAAACCGCTGGTGTGACCGATAAGGCTTTCCAGAATTTCAATACCTTTACCTACCGGGGTGCGGAAATGGCTCAGGCCTTCCGAAAGGTCACACTGATACAGATAGTACGGACGCACCCTGTTTGCAACAAGTTTATGAACCAGCGAGCGCATGATTCGCGGGCAGTCGTTGACACCGGAGAGCAGTACTGACTGGTTGCCAAGCGGAATCCCGGCATCGGCAAGTTTTGCCAAGGCATGTCGTGAAGAGCTGGTCAGTTCACGCGGATGATTGAAATGGGTGTTGAGCCAGAGGGGTTGGTATTTCTTCAGTACCCGTATCAGACCATCGGTGATCCGCTGCGGCAGTACTACCGGAGTGCGGGTGCCGATACGTATAACCTCGACATGTTCGATACTGCGCAGTTCTGCAAGAATCCAGTCCAGATAATCATCAGGCAGCAGAAAGGGATCTCCGCCACTCAAGAGAACGTCACGTATCTGCGGGTGCTCCTTGATATACTCTATGCCTTTACTGATCTGAGCTTTTCCGGGAATGGTATCCTGATCTCCTACCTTGCGTTTGCGGGTGCAGTGACGGCAGTACATGGAGCAGCTGTTACTGACCAGCAGCAGTACCCGGTCCGGGTATCTATGGGTAAGCCCGGGAACGGGGCAGTCTTTGTCCTCATGCAGTGGATCCTGCATATCAACTGAGGTTATAGTAAGTTCTTCAATTGAGGGGAAGCTTTGTTTGTAGATCGGGTCGTTCTCCAGATTATCACAAGCAATCAGCGAAAGATAATATGGGGTGACCGATAAGGGGAATTTCTTAACAACTTCATTAAAGTTTTTACTCAGTTCTTCAGGGAATTTTATCCCCAGAAGGTTTTGGGCTTGATCCAGGCTGGTTACACTATGTTGCAGCTGCCAGCGCCAGTCAGACCAGTTTGATAAATTTGCTCCTGTAATTTCCTGTAAAATGTTTTCCTGATTTTCAGTAAACAATTAAAATTATCCTCCTTTATAAAATTCTGCGGATGGACTCGGTATAAGGTTGGGTGAAGCATCAATGCTCTCCAGATTCATCAAGGACACAATCTTTTCCAGTGATTGTATTAGCTGCTGTTGTTCATTAGCATCGAGATTTGCCAGTGACTCGGCAAAGTTGTCCTGCAGTAGTGATGGCGCGGAGCTGATGATTTCAATCCCTTTCAGGCTGGGGCAGAGATTTACCTTGCGTCTGTCCGAGCTTGAACGCATTCGGCTCACAAAGCCTTTTGCTTCGAGTCTGTCAATAATACCAGTAAGGGTACTGGCACTTAAATCCACCTTATGGCTGAGGTCGGACAGGGTCATATTCTCAGTGGCAACAATTTCACGCAGACACAGAAGCTGTGGCGCGGTAAGACCAAGTCTGGTATTCAGCTGGCGGGAATATATATCTACTCCGCGTATAATGCGCCGCAGGGAGCAGAGAATTCTTTCTTCATTAGATTTCATGGGGTATATTATTCTTACAATATTTTCTGTTAAAATGTTTCGTGTACGAAATATTATAACAGAAAATATTTGTCATGCAACATTAAAGTATGCCGTAGCTAGCAATTTATGTTAAATTGTCTGTTTTTATTATAATTGAAATAGCGTTAAGTACAGGGATATATTTGTATAAGTATAGATATAATCAGATGTTGTGTCGTGAGTGTGAAATCTGATAATAGCTGGTGCAGAGTGCGGAGTAGTCTTTATCGCTTAAAGACTGGGGCGGGTGTAATAATCAGGAATTTATCCGTTGCTGGATAAAATGTGATACATATAACTTCTTGAATGATTTGATGATAAAGTTAAGTATCTGCATAAATGTATACCAAGATTGTCTGCTTTATACTGAGAGATTAAGGGCTATTTTATTGACTTTTCTTTTGTGTATTAGTCGGGTATCGCTAAAATAGCAGGTATTGGAATTTGTATTACCATTGTGGTAACAGCTTGGTATCGGGTTAGCGGGAGTATTGATGAATAACAGGTCATATACCGGCAGAATAGGTCTGGAAGGGATATTACTGGTGTTGGCACCGCTCCCTTTATTATTTGTTGTCTGTGAAGGTGATCCCTGGGGACTCCGGATTGAAACTCTTCTTGCCGGCGGGTCATCATTATTATTACTGGCATCGGCCGTTACTTTATTGCGTCGTCCCGGAACCGGGAAACTACTGGGAATTCTGGCGGTAATTCTAGGGTATATTGCAACTTTGCAGTTTGTCTTGAACAGCCAGTCCGCGACTTTAGCGGTGACTGTTCTCTTTATAGCGGCTTTTTTTGCCTTCTTTGATTTTGCCCCTAAAATCACTAGTAATCCGAGTACGCCTGCCAGCAGATCGATAACCCGTTCTTTCTGGGGCAGTCTGGTGCTGATACCGTTTCTCCTGCTTAATATGTTTTTGCAGACCTTTAATATTAAACATGCTCCCTGGCTGGTGGCGTTGTCGGTATTTCTGTCATTTCTGATGTATCTGCACTCTGCTCTGCTCTTTAAATCACTATGGCGGGTACTTCTGTCTCTGGTACTAGTGTTCTTTCTGGGTATCTCATTACAGGCGGGGTTATACAGCAGCAGCTATTTTCTTGGGGCGATAATGGCTGTTATTCAACTGGGGCTGCTGCCGCGGCAGAAAGAGAAGTTTGAGCCGCGTGAACAGTGGTGGGAGGTGCTGCTGACGCATCCGGCCAGGGTGCTGCTGACCACGTTTCTGATTCTCTGCTTTTGTGGTACACTGCTGCTGCTGATACCTGTCACTCATTTTGATGCGCAGATAAGTGCGGTCGATGCCGCATTTACTTCGGTGAGTGCGGTATGTGTGACCGGACTTATAGTACTTGATACGCCGCTTGATTTTACGGCTGCCGGTCAGTCAGTTATTTTGCTGCTGATACAGCTTGGAGGTCTCGGCATAATGAGTATTACCACCGTGGCGCTGCATGTGATGGGGCGGAGAATGAGCCTCAAACAGGAACGCCTTATGACCTCCATGACCGATACTCCGCATAAGGATCTTATAAAATCACTGGCGACAATACTGAAATATACCTTTATCACGGAGTGCATTGGGGCAGTTATTCTGGCGTTATTGTTTTATAACCACGGTGATGCTGCCTGGTATGCCGTGTACCGGGGATTATTTACTTCGGTTTCAGCTTTCTGTAATGCCGGCTTTGCGCTGCAGAGTGACAGTCTCATCCCGTATCAGAGTCAGCCGCTTATTCTGCATACGGTGGGGCTGCTGATAATTCTTGGAGGTATTGCTCCGGCGGTCGCGCTAATTATTCCGCGATGGCTGGTAGGAAAGGTTATTCCCATACCGGCGCGTATTGCGCTCGTGACTACAGTCATAATGCTGGTCAGCGGAATGCTGGTAGTGCTGATCTTTGAATGGAACGGTTTTCTTGAAGGTTTATCTATCTTTGATAAGATTCAGAATGCCTGGTTTCAGTCGGTGACGCTCAGAACCGCCGGATTTAACTCTGTTGATATCTCGCAGTGTGACAGTCCGACCTTTCTGGTTATGATTATCTATATGTTTATCGGCGGCAGCCCCGGAGGTACGGCAGGTGGTATAAAGACCACTACAGTCGGTATTCTGGCAATTACGTTCTGGGCGAATATCATGAACCGTCGTGATGTTATAATTCAGAACCGGCGTATTGATCCGGTTACGATTTTTCGGGCTGTCACTATCGTGATCTCGGGTATCATCATCTGGCTGGCGGGTCTGCTGATGCTTGAAGTGACGCAGCAGTTGCCAGCGCGGGAGCTGGTATTTGAAATAACCTCGGCAATAGCAACTGTCGGGCTTACCATCGGAGCGACACCGCATCTTGATGAAATAGGCAAGGTGATAATTATTATAGCAATGTTTGTGGGAAGAATCGGTCCTATGACGTTGTTTATGCTGCTCAGTGATGATAGCAGCAGCGGCAGTTCACAATGTCTGGATGAAAAGATATCATTGACTTGATGAAGGAGGAATAATAGATGGCGCAACAGATATTAATTGTCGGGTTGGGACAGTTCGGCATGTCACTGGCAAAAACTCTGACGGAAAAAGGAGCTGAAGTTCTTGCCGTCGATATTGATAAAGGGCTTGTGGAAGAGGCTTCAGCCTTTGTTACTCAATCGATGATTATTAATGCCACTGATGAGAATGAACTGGCAATGCTGGAGCCGGGGAAACGTGATGCGGCTGTCTGTGCTATCGGTGATGATTCACGTGAGGCCTCAATAATCTGTACCGCGCTTTTACGCCAGATGGGGGCACCAATGGTAATCTCGCGTGCCAGTGATAAGATGCATCAGCGTATTCTCGGTCTTGTCGGTGCGCATCAGGTTGTAAATCCTGAGCAGGAGTTTGGTAAACGCTTTGCGAATAAGATTCTTTACAGTAATGTGATAGTCGATACCAATCTGGGTGAAGATCTGCATCTGACTGAGATCAGTACCCAGCCTTCGATGGTTGGAAAGACACTGGTAGAGCTGGCGCTGCCCAGTATTTATGGGGTGATGGTTGCAGGAATCAGAAGATCTGAGGACGGCAGGGTAGTGCAACCCTCTCCGCATGAACCGCTGCAGGCGGATGATAATCTGATTATAGTCTCTAATGAGGCGGCGATTGCAAATCTGGTAAAAGGGATATAGTCATGAAACTTCTTTATAGTGTGCGTATTGGCACTCTGGTATTGATATTCTTAAATCTGCTTATGGCTTTCGGGTCAATCTGGGTTTTTCTGCGTATGGCTCCGGCTATTGACAGTATTATAAAAAAGAATACCAACACGCTGGTTCTCTGTGAAAAAATGCTTTCCAGTATTGCTCAGAGTTCAGAAATAGAAGGGAATAATGCAGAATTTGAAGCGACTTTCTCCGAGGCTTTGGAGCAGGCGCGGCGTAATATTACTGAGGCTGGTGAGCCTGAGGCTATAGCAATTATTTCCGATAATTACCAGAAAGCTTTTGCCGGTGAGCGTGACGCGATAGCACGGACTATTTCTGCGATTATTGAACTGAGTTCACTCAATAAAAAGGCGATGCTGCTGGAGGATAAAAAAGCCCGAAAACTCGGCAGCGGCGGAGCCTGGGGGGTGGTCTTTATGGCAACAATCGTCTTTACGGTAACTCTGCTTCTGGTGCGGGGGCTGCGCCGGACCATGGTATCTCCGCTTGAGGAGATAAACGCAGTGGTTCAGGCCAATCTCCGAGGTGATAATATGCGCCGTTGTTTCGGTACCGGTATACCCAAAGATGTGAAGGTACTTTATGAGGGTATAAATGATATCCTTGATGGCACAAAACGTAAGATATCGAAATAGAGGTGCTGATATTAAAAACCTGCAAGTATATTCTTTATCAGAAATATTTGCAGGTTTTATCTATGGCGGTTAAATTATAGAATTTTATCAATTATCCGGATTTGTGGCGGCTGATAAGGTATTTACTATTTTAGTATGAAAATAATAAATAGTTCAAGCCATTGGTTCGCCTACGAATATGTGATTTGGTAATTATATGTTGCGCTCGGTATAGGCTTCAGAAAGTGGTTTACGTCTATTGCCGGAGAGTAGGAGTTTAGTGAAGCCGGCATCGTAGAGCATGGTTTTACAGTTGCTGATATCCATCCCGCGGTTATTTTGTGTTTCGGCGGTTGTATCGCGCGGATTGGCTCCACATTCAGCATATACGACATTTGCACCGCTGCTGAGTCCAATCAGATTCGGCTCATGAACCGCAATATTTCTGGTGTCGGTACAGGCAATACTGGCCAGAGCCACAACTGCGGTTATCTGTCCGAGTCGCAGGTTGGTTATCTGACCGCAGTCAGCCAGCGGTGAGTCCGGCAGATAAATACGCCGCATGGTAGCGTGCTGAAAACAGCCATATTCGATACCAAGGAATAATTGTTCAACCAGTTCCGCCGAACTGTGTTCTGGACCTATGGGTTCACAGCAGTAGTACCAGTCAAGTCCGGTCTCTTTTATCGCTTTGATGCTGTTTATTCGCTGTTCGGGAGCGAGTGCCGTGTCGATCCCTTCACGCAAACGGCAGACGTGATAGGCGCCGGTTATACCGGAATTTTTCAGTTCCTGAGCCTGTTCTTTGGTAATATCACCAATATTTACAACCAAATTAGGACAGTTCTCAAGATTATCTTTGATCAGGTTTATTGAGTGCAGCAGGCGGTCAAAGTTAAAATTATGCATTGCCATGAGAAAAATAGCAAAAATATCATTGCCACTATTAAAGCTCTTTGCTGCAGCGAGTAGGTCAGAATCAGACATGGAAGAAGCAGTGAATTTTGTGTGCCCTTCGGCGAAGCTACAGAATTTGCATCCTCCTGGGCAAGAGTCAATTTCGATACCGATCTGACCGAGAATAATAGCTTCATTCATAAAACGTGTGCGACTGATGTTATCGGCAGTAGCCCGTATCAGTCCGGCTTCCAGAGATGTCTCCGGGAAATCAAGCATAAATATACATTCCTCACGGGTTGGTGCTTTCCCTTCAAGCGCATTATTTATAATTCGTTCCAGTTCATATGTTGCAGATTTCATTGTCTTCGCTCCTTCTTGGTTAAATCTATATTGGTACTTTATCGCAGAATTTGCTGTTAGGCAACGGTTGGGGAGTATATTGTTGGTATATTACCAAAAATACCGGTAATTATCCTATTATTAGAAATGTGAAATTGCAAAAAAAAAGCCTCCCAGCAAATGATGGCTAGAGAAGCATGCAATGTTTTTGTTTGTTGTTTAAATGATAGAGTGTGGATTTATTCTCTATGACTGTAACTATACAAATAAATATTCGGGTAATATTCTTTCGCGGTTAGCATTGAGTTAAAGTGATTATATAAGAAAATAATATAAAAATTGGCGGTAGCTGCCTGAAACAACTGTTTAATAAAAAAGTGCTATTTAGTCGATAAATATGTATTATGAGGAAATGATTAAAAAAGTCTGATAAATTCAAAAATGCTGGTTTTAGCGGTAAATTTCTAATGGGAATATGTTGTAAATAACATGTGAATAAAATATTATTATTTTGCTAATTTTAATAGTCGTTGCTGTTTTTACGCTTGCTTAAAAATGAAACTATGTTAGTATAGTGCCAAATTGCGGTGAAAGGGTACGGCGTTGGAAAATGATACATTGAGGCAGGAGATTACCAGACTGAAAACAAAGAATAGTCTGCTGCTGCAATATAAGAAAAAATATGAGTTTATCGAGAATGTCTCTGGTGAAGCGGTATTAATTTTTGATTCGGAGTTTTCATGTCTGAATATTAATTATCGAGGGATGGAATTATTCGGCTACAGTTTGACCGAAGCGCTAGGCAGGAAAGTTTGTGAATTTTTTACCGATGAGTACTGTAAGATTGAGCAGGAAGCCTCCTGGGAGCGTAAGGAAAGCTCATTTGAAGCAGTGATGCGGCGTAAAAATGGTCAGCAGTTCTGGGCATTGGTTTATGGTAAGAGTATCAGTTATGATGGTATTGAGGTTCGGGTGCTTGCCTGTCGTGATATTAGTAATAAGAAGAAGATGGAGAATGATATTCTGCTTCTTCGTGATGAATATCAGGCAATTTTTAATAATACCCAGGTCGGGATTCTTCTTACCTCTTCTGATCGGATTATCAGGAGGGTCAATCAGAAGTTTGTTGAGATTATGGGTTATAAGCATGCCAGTGAACTCATCGGCAGAAGTATTGAGGTCTGTCATATCCGCTATAAAAGTTTTATGGATTTTGGCTCGGCCTTTTATACTCAGCTGTTAGAGGGAAAGAAGGTCAAGACTGAATATCGTTTCAGAAATTCCCGGGGTGAAGCTATCTGGATGAGTGTTAGCGGTTCTCTTATCTCTAAGGATGAACATCCGACACTGGATAAGGGTGTGGTCTGGGTCTTTGAAGATATAAGTGAGAAGAAGCTTGCTGATGAAAAGCTCGAAGCGGCGTATCATGAAATGGAGGTTATATTCAATAATTCCTTGATCGGCCTGCTGATGGTTCGTCCGTTCCGGAAAATACATAAGGCAAATCAGGTTCTGGCAAATATTATGGGCTTTGATTCTCCGTCTGGGCTTGAGGGGAAATCAACCAGAATATTATTTGATTCAGAGAGTAACTTTATAAAATTCAAAGATAAATTCTATCCGGCATTAGTCAGTAAATCGGTGCATGCTGGAGACTTTCAGGTTATACGTTCCGATGGCAGTATAATCTGGGTTTCGGTATCCGGTAAAGTTTTGGATGATTGTGAACCACCTGATCTTAATTTGGGAGTGATCTGGTCGATAATCGATATCACCAAACGCAAAGAAGCTGAGGAAAAACTGCTGGAACTTTCACGCACGGATAGTCTCACCGGTATCTATAATCGCCGTTATTTTTATGAACTCGCAGCTTATGAACTTGAGGTACATAAAAGATATGACAGGTTACTTGCTTATGCTATTATTGATATTGATCATTTTAAACTGATCAATGATACCTATGGTCATGCTATTGGCGATAAGGCGTTGCATTTTTTTGCAGAGATTCTACAGAATAATCTGCGCCGTACTGATATTGTCGGCAGAATAGGAGGGGAGGAGTTTGGTATCTGTCTGCTGGAGGTTGACTTAAAGCAGGCTCTGACAATTCTGAATAATGTCCGGTCTCAGTTATTGAAGGTACTTCCCAATGCCGCTGAAGGCATCCCGATGCTGGCAATGAGTGCGGGATGTGTGATTGTCTCTCCAGATGAGGATTTGGAAGAAGCGGTGAAGCGCGCAGACGATTTGCTTTATAAAGCGAAGAAACAGGGGCGTGACCGGATTTTGATTTCATAAGAAGTCTGATCGAAAATTAGTTGCGGGGGATGAGGTTTTTAAGTTTTGGGGCAGGCGGTTATTCTGGGTAAATAAATTTATGGTATGTATCTTAAAATAAGTCTTTTTATTTTCAGTGACATGTTATAATAGAGTTTTATCTATATAATAGTAATTTTTTGGGGGTAAGACTATGGTTATGGTAAAGCTTAATGATATTGAGATGTACTATGAGGAGAAAGGGGAAGGGTATCCGCTCTTTCTTATTGCTGGTCTGATGAGTGATTCTCAGAGCTGGCTGCCGGCATGTAATTCGCTGGCCGAGTACTACCGGGTTATAATGCCGGATAATCGTGGTGCAGGTAGAACTGTGCCGGCTACTGCTGATAACAGTATCGAATTAATGGCTAATGATATACTGGCTCTTGCGGAGCATCTGGGTCTGGAAAAATTCGCGGTTCTAGGGCATTCTATGGGCGGATTTATTGCTCAGACGCTGGCTCTAATTGTTCCGCATAGAGTAGAGCTGTTGATTCTGGAAGCGACCGGTACGGTGAATTCTGCAACTAATAACCGCTTATTTCAGTCTTGGCTGCAGCAACGCCGGGATAATTGTGACCTTTATGAGTGGTTTACTGGTATCTTTAAGTGGATTTTTTCACCCGCAGTTACTGAGAACGGGGTGATTCTGAAATCTTTTCTTGATTACTCGGTTGCTTATCCGTTTCCTCAAGGGGTAGATGCATTGTCTAAGCAGTTGGCGGCGATTCAAAATTTTGACATGCGTAAAACTGCAGCTGATATAAAGCAGCAGGTACTGATTATCGGTGGAGAGCTGGACCGGTTGTTTCCGGTAGCGGGTTTGGTCTCGGATTTTTCTGATATAGACAGACATGAGATCTGTGTTATTTCAGGCGCGGCTCATGCTGTGCATGTGGAGAGGGTTGAAGAGTTTGTGCAGGCTGTGTGTTCATTTCTTGATCGCTGATAAACGGGTAGTATTATGATTTTGTGTTGCAGATTATTTTGTGGAACGGCTTAGTATTTATGTCCGTTCCACATTTTTTTGAGATGGGTAATGTCATTTTTGTGGCGGTTTCGGTTAAAAATTTACCGGGTATTAAAATGGGTTAGAAGTTCTTCCAGATCCTTGGCCTGTGTTGCCAGTTCTACAGCGGTGGCAGAGGTCTCTTCGGCTGCTGCGGTATTACTCAGAACCACCTCCCGAAGTGACTGCACCTCATTATTCACGGTTTCAATCTTCAAGCTCTGGTCGATTGACTCTGTTGCCAGAGTTTTTATGAGATTTATGACCTGATTGATACTGGTGTTTATTTTTTCAAGGTCCTCCTGGGTGTGTGATGCAATTCTTACTCCAAGTTCCACTTTGTTTTTTGACTCCAGTACCAGGGAACTGGTCTCGGCAGCAGATTTTGCTGAGCGTGCCGCCAGATTGCGTACTTCATCAGCAACAACTGCGAATCCTTTGCCGTGTTTTCCTGCTCTTGCTGATTCAACAGCCGCATTGAGGGCCAGAAGATTGGTCTGAAAAGCAAGGTCATCGATAGTTTTTATTATTTTGGTTATAGCATCTGACGATTCCTGTATATCATTCATTGCCACCATCATCTCCTGCATGCCGCTGTTGCCAAGCTTTGCCGCCTCAACGGCTTCAGAGGTGAATGATTCAGTTTTGGCCGCAATCTCTGCGGCACTGCGGGCATGTTCGTCCATATCCTCAAGCTGGTCACAGACAGTGTCGAGGTTGGCTATAGAGTTTTGGGTATTATTTGAAAGGCTTGAGGAGGCGGAATTAATTTCAGCAGCGGCATTACTGGTATGCTGGGCTGCTGATTTGGTCTGTCCCAGTACCTCATTCAGACTATCAAGCATTCGTGCCAGAGAGTTACCCAGTATATCCTTCTCAGAGGCAATATGTATGCTCTGATTGAGATCACCCTCGGCAATGCGTCTGGTTGCCTGGGCATTGCGTTCGAAATGATCAAGCATACTGTCAAATGCCGCTGAAAGTTGGCCGGTCTCATCCGCAGAATTATGGTTCATTCTCAGCGTGAGCTCACCTTGTGATATCGCCTTGGCAATAGTTACCGCGAGAGTAATCGGCTTTATAATTCCTCTTACTACAAATACCGCGATAACAGTGCTTAAAATAAGCACAGCCAGACCTGTAAGAATTACCACCCAGGTAAGTTTCTCCAGTGAGTCGCTGACGACTCCGGTTATATCACTGAAATCATGTCTGTCGGAAACAATAGTGATCAGCCAGTCAAAGGGCTCGAAGTAGATTGCAGAAGCGATGATTTCCCTGTTGGCAGCGCTTTGAGGATCATAAATAATTCCTGAAACTGATATGCTCTTACCGTCTCCAGCAGCAACTGCCGCTTCCAGAAGCTCGCTGATAATTTTTCCATTATTAGAATTATCTGAAGCTAAGAGATTTATCCCAAGTTTATTCTGGTCTTTATGATAGATAATTTTGCCGCTGAATTCCTTGCTTTTGTGGCCATTTATGACGAAGGCATAGCCATTGTTCGGGAGTGAAAAATTACGGATGGCATTTTCAAATTCAGTAGCTGTATCCTGCCTGATTCCGACATAAAGTACACCTATAATACTACCGTCTGTATTCTTGAGTGGTTTGTAGATTGTTATATACCAGGCGTTTACAACATAAGCCCGGGCAGAGTAGGTCTCTCCTGACATGACTTTGGAGATCACGGCGTTTGGGGTGCCATCAGAATTTTTGGCGGGTATATAGGTTCCTATTGCGCGTGTTCCGTCCAGTTTCCTGATATTCGTGCAGACTCTGAGCATGTCACCAGCGTCATTCATACGTTGAAAAACAGTACAGGTTACACCGAATTTATTGCTAATATCATCAACTAGAAAAGAGGGTTTTTCAAAGCTGGTGTTCTGACCAAGCCAGGTGCTGCCAATGAGCATCTCAGGGAGTTTTATCGTGCTTTCTGCTTTGGTAAACTGGTTGACAGCCTGCCATGATAGCTCTTTTTCCCCTTCTCTGAAACCGCCATTGAGAGTTGCAAAATCTACGGCATAGTTCAAGCTGCCACGTAGAATTTTTTGGAGCAGCCCCTGCTGCAGAGTACACATTGTATAGAAATCGGAGGCAACGTTGGATAACTGACTTTCAGTAATTTTATCAGTTTTCTGGCTAAGGCTGCTTATAACGTTGTGTTTGGTTCTGGTTTCGGTAAGAAAGATGGAGGTGCAGATAATGGCGATGGCACAGGCCATGCTTCCTATGGTTATGGTATAAATTTTGCCGCCAATTTTCATTATGGTATGCCTTTCACTCTGGTTATGCTGAAATTATGCATTGAAAGTTAGCTAACAATACGGAGTTGAAGACACTAAATGAGAGATTAGAATAATATTTGTTAATTATTAGTGTACTGTTAGTAAAATTTTAAGCATTATTTCATTATACTATGGCGTGAAAATAGTGCAAATTTATTTTTGATACTTTTGGTGTATTAAGTTGGTTAAAAAAGTTAATGGTTTTGTGCTTATGTCTAATTTCAATTACTGAAACTATGTATCATAAGATAAATTAATATCGATATGATTATGTTTTGCAATTTAATAGCTGTAAATAATGACTATTATTAGAGAATAATTTCAGTAAAAGTGAATTTAAAGTTATGGGAATTTGATGATTCGCGGGAGAGCTGAACAGATCATTGGTTATCTCTGTATTGAAAATATTTTAAAAAAGTTTATAGATAAAAAAATATCGTTTGTGGTGTGTAATTAAATCGTAATTTTGTCTAATTTCGCAGGTGCAGCATTATGCGCTACATGTGCTTTTTGTGGTATTATTTCAGGGATGTAATTAGGTTTGCGGCTTGGAGTGTAATTTACAGACCAGGCTTTGAATAGCACCCATATCTTTTCACCGACGTTGTAAATAAAATCGGAATTTGATTTTTTGGTAACTTCGGTCAGCAGGGTGAAACCGCTGGCTTTGACTTCGACTAGAGTTCTGTCAGCCAGATCGAGTGTTCTGGTGATTACGGCACGTAACTGATTCTGTGCGCTGATGTATTCAACCGGAGCTGCTGACAGGATTATATCTTTGGGGGCTATCTGTCCTCTGACAAACTCACCGGCGGTTATGGTCTCGATATACGGACCGAGAATTTCAGCTGGAGCGGAAGCAGTTGGCTCTGTGGGGATAACCGCGATTCTGGCTGTACCGTTGGTCTTGTTACGTGCAAGGATCTTGCCGTTGAAGCTTGAGGTTGCACCGGAGTTCATGAGTCGGCGGGTACATTCGGTGTCAAACAGGAGATTGCTGCATTGTCCCTGATTAAGGAGTCTGCCATCTTCAATTATAAGCAGATGGTCTGTAAGATGCAGCAGTTCCGGCAGATCATGGCTTATCATGAGTAGTGGAATTGAATATTCACTGTGTATTCTGCTGATAAATGGCATTAATTCAAGGCGCATGCTGACGTCAATCGCTGAAAACGGCTCATCAAGAAGGAGCAGCTCGGGAGCAGACAACAGCGCTCTGCCGATGGCTACGCGCTGCCGTTCCCCACCGGACAGATTTGACGGACGGCGATTCAGAAGATGTTTGATCTCCAAAGTCTTGACGACATGATTAAAATCGAGCTGATAATTTGTTGAGCGCTTGCTGCCGAAGAGCAGATTTTTCTTAACATTCATGTGTGGAAAGAGTCTGCCGTCCTGAAAGACCAGACCGATACCCCGTTTGTTAGGTTCAATAAAAAGTTTTCTCTCGGTATCGGCGAATACTCTGTCATTGAGGATAATTCGACCGGAGTCAGGTTGCTTGAGTCCAGATATGAGATGCAGCAATGTGGATTTGCCGGCGCCGGAAGCACCGAAAATGCCTACTGTATCATTGGTGATAGTGGTATCTATGGCAAATTTAAAATCACCTTGCTGAAGTTCTGATCGAATTTCAAGTCGCATTCCGAATTCCTGTATTTTTAATCTTATTTCTGTAATGTGGAAGTATGTTTTATAACTCAGTGCTCTTATAGGTCAGGTACGCAAGCGGCGGCAACGGATAGCCAGATACTCAGAAACAATAAATGCGCCCAGTGATAAAATAACCGATAACCCGGCTAAGCGCATAGCAGCTCCTTCGCCGCCGGGAATATTCATAAAGCTGTAAATTGCCAGAGGCAGGGTTCGGGTCTCTCCCTCAATATTTCCTGCCAGAGTCATGGTCGCACCGAATTCACCTAGACTTCTGGCAAAGGATAGAATAAAGCCGGAGAGTATTCCAGGCAGTGCCAGCGGCAGAGTGATTACCATAAAAGTTCTGAGCTTACTGGCGCCAAGTGTGCGTGCTGCGTCTTCAATACCTTTATCTGCGAGTTCAAATGAAAGGCGTATAGACCGTACGAATAGCGGCAGCGAGACAACAACCGAGGCAATAATTGCGGCATAGAAGTTAAAAGCAAGCCGGATGTGGAACCACTGAAAGAGATATTTCCCAATAATGCCTCTGACACCCAGAGTCAGCAGCAGCAGGTATCCGACAGTAACCGGAGGCATAACCAGCGGCAGGTGAATTACCGCGTCCAGAAGTGACTTGCCGTAGAAATCTTTTCGTGCCAGAATCCAGCCGATAGCAAGTGATATCGGAAAAGAGCAGATGGCGCACATCAGCGCTACCTTGAGTGATATTATTACCGCATCCAGTTCGCTTTCTGAAATTATATTTAGAATATTCATAACACTGTTATACCTCATTTATTAGTGCTTGTCATTTTCTTTTTACCGGTACAAAGCCATATTCTGCAAATATTTTTCCTGCTTCGTCAGAAAAAAGGAAATCAATGAATCTACCTGCATCTGCATTAGCGCCCTCGACCTCAGCTATAACATATACTATAGGTTTATGTGTTGAATCAGGGAATACGCCAGCGACCTCAACTTTGGGGGATTTTTTGGCATCTGAACCATAGACTATACCATAATCAGCCTCGCCCACTTCGACTACACGTAGTGCCGAGCGGACATCTTTAGAGAGAATCAGCTTGTCCTGCAGTCCCTGCCACCAACCGAGTGCGGTAAGTGATTGTTGAGCGTATTTCCCAGCCGGCACATGTTCCGGATTACCAATAGAAAGTCTGCCACTAAGTTTTTCAGGAAAGTTATAATCTTTGCTGAAAGCAAAATCTTTCAATGTTGCTCCGTCTTTTGGTATAATCATAACCAGAGTATTGGTGAGGATATTGGTGCGGGTGTCTGCTTTGAGCAGCCCTTTGCTTTTTGCGTAATCAGCCCATTTTTTTGAAGCTGAAATAAAAACATCCGCAGGGTTGCCCTGCTCGATCTGTCTGGCCAGAACTCCTGAGGAGGCAAAGGAGCTTTTTATGGTGATGCCGGTTTTTTCTTTGAACAGTTTTGAAATGTCCATGATTGGTCCGGTTGTACTTGCTGCGGCACAGACGGTCAGTTCCGCATCACCAGCAAAACTTTCAATGCAACCGAAGACAATGAATAACAGAACAAGCAGCCAGGAAAATGAAATACGCATATTCTTGATGTTCATGTGTTTCTCCTTTCGTTGTACAGCCATTATCAGCAGGAGAATGGCTATAACTTTTAATATACTTTTAAATTTATGGCAACCATTGTTCCAGTTTGGTAATACATTTAATAGTATAATTATATATTAGTTACTTCTTATTTAATAACTGCTGTTATGTCAGTGAGTAAGGCGAAATAAAATAAAGCTGAATTATTAATTATCTATCTGCAGCAGTATAACTGAAATTAATATCTGGTTGAAATGGTTACAAAATTGTCGTCAATTGTTGTTGTAAATAACAAATTTGTTATAGGTATTTGTATTAATATGGTTCATCAGGAATAACCGGAGGAAATTAATAATTATAGTGGAATCAATAGTGCCTTATAATATGTAATGAGAGTGATTGTATATTGAATGCAGCGTATTTTTGCAGGTAACTGGAATAATGTTTGTAGAATAATATTAGAGCGCGGGTTGCTAAGATTAAGTTGGTCATTTTTGTAAGATTACACTTTAGGAGCGTAGATAAAGCTTGAATGAACAATTAAGTGAACATAATAGCAACACGCAGGTGTATCATGAACAGTGAACTATATACTGATGCTTTATACAAGCTTTTACTTTTAAGAGTATAATATTATAAAAGCTGTATTTTGAGTTTGGGTTAAAGTGCAGTCAGTTTCCGTTCTGTGTAATAAAATTTATTTGAGTAGGTTAGGAGTTAATTATGTATATTGAAGAAGACTGCAGTGCTGCTGAATTTTTGACAGAAGCAATAAAATATCATAAGACAGCTGTAAACGGCTGGAATAATCGCCAGTCGGTTTTTAATGCGGATATCTGTTATAATCTCCTGGGTATGTGTATTGAAAAATATTTTATGGCGTTTCTGGTATCTAATAAAGATTTAGCGGATAATCATACATTTACTGATCTTATCAATTCGTATGAACGAATTCGTCCTTTTCCTGAGGAGTTAGGGCTGCGCTTGAAGAAATTGGAGTTATTGCAGAATCTGTGTCCCCTCGCGGAGGCCTTTTCGGCCCAAGGCTTAAAAGATGAGGATATCGAAGAAATGATTCTGGTGACTGATTTAGTGCGAGCGGAGCTGGGGTATGCAGCAGCTGCTGAATGTAATGGTGATGAATGTAGATAACGTCTCAGAATATTATTCATCAAAGTAAATAAAGAATAAACGAGAATAGAACCTGTACCGGTAATGTGGTGCAGGTTCTGTTTTTTATTAGGTGATAAAATTTGTAAGCTCACATTATTTCACTGTATTGTGTTTGAAGTAAGCCTGTTACTGTGTAGGTTTACTTCAGACTATTTATTACAGTTGGAATAGTGTGAGCATTAAAATGGCATTATGGCTTAATACTTATTAATTTATTGTTAATAGTAAATGTAAAATATAATTTAATATTTTGATACGGTATTTTTATCATAATACATAAATTGTAAGCTGACAAAAATTTCCTTAAGCTGACAAAAATGTCTTTGTGTTTTGTAATATGTTGTAAATAAATGGGTTGTGTGTTGTCGTAGATGTTGTGGTGTGGATTATCGTGCATTATACGCCTGTTTTTGTAAAACCGGCTAACTGTAAAGTTACAATTTTGGAAGTTGAATATGCGGGTAGGGCTTGAGATGTTATTTTTGCTGAAAAAAAAATAACGAAAAAGTTTGTGAGGTCAAAAATGTAAGTTGACAATAATTTCCGTCAGTTAACAAAATTGTTATTTGTTTTTGTAAGTATCTATTTTTTAACATATTAAGGGTGTTGTTTTAATAACGTCTATTGCGGTAAATAGGAAGGTGGGTGGTAATAAACGTCACATGACGGTGTGTGGTTACAAATTTGTTCGGGTTGAAACAATAATTTTTGTGTATCAGTTCGCTGTAAAAATGGGTGTCCGGGTAAATCTTTTATAAAAAAAAATCAAAAATAAAAAACTGGCACGCCAATGGCTAGTAATCTAACTGTAACAACAAAAGAACAAAAATAAAATAAACAACAGGATAACAAACAACTTGATGAAGCACAATTTAGTATTTGGTTTTTGGGAATGTTGGTGAGGTAGTAGATTGAGTTTAAGAGAATCAGGGTTTGGAGCTTTTTAGCGTATATCTCACCAGAGAGAAAGTGGTAATACCACAACAGGAGAATTAGAAATGAGAAAAGTTGCTATTTATGGTAAGGGTGGTATCGGTAAGTCAACAACTACTCAGAATACTGTTGCCGCTCTAGCGGAAATGGGTAAGAAGGTGATGGTTGTTGGGTGTGACCCAAAAGCTGATTCAACTCGACTACTGCTAGGTGGTCTGGCGCAGAAAACTGTGCTTGATACTCTGAGAGAAGAAGGTGAAGATGTAGATCTTGAGGATATCCGTAAGCCTGGTTTTGGTGGAACATGGAACGTTGAATCAGGTGGTCCAGAACCTGGAGTAGGATGTGCCGGACGTGGTATTATCACTTCAATCAATATGCTCGAACAGCTTGGCGCGTATGATGAGAGTGAATGTCTTGACTATGCTTTCTATGATGTACTGGGTGACGTTGTATGCGGTGGTTTTGCAATGCCTATCCGTGATGGTAAAGCTCAGGAAATCTACATTGTCTGCTCAGGTGAAATGATGGCGATGTATGCTGCAAACAATATCTGTAAAGGTATTATGAAGTTCGCTGAATCCGGTGGTGTAAGACTTGGCGGTTTGATCTGTAACAGCCGTAAGGTTGATAATGAAAAAGAAATGATCGAGCAGCTCGCTAAGCAGATCGGTACACAGATGATTCATTTTGTTCCAAGAGATAATGATGTACAGCGTGCAGAGATTAACCGTAAGACTGTTATTGACTGGAATGCTGAAGCACCACAGGCTGATGAATACCGAGCACTTGCAAAGAATATTGATGGTAATGATATGTTTGTAGTTCCAAAGCCTCTCAAGATTGATGAACTTGAAAAACTTCTTATGGACTTTGGTCTGTTTGAGTAGTAAAAGATTAATGAGCCCTTGCGGCGATAAAATATAAATGTTCCGGTTTGAAGGGGGCCTTCCTTCAAAATCTGTACGGAACTTCTAAAATATCAAACCAACATAAATAACAGTTATTTTATCGCCGCTATGGCAGAGAGTGTAAAAGAAGTATTTCTGGCTATTGATTTCCCGGACAATTGAGAAAAACATAGCGTTTGAATTGGTGTTCAGAGGTGGCGGGTGCTGCCGGAAACATTTATAACCGAACATTTGGCTATATTTGAAAGAAAATTTTTTAAAAAGTTTGTTATCACAGGAGAAGATAATGTTGATGATACGTGCGGTTGTGAGACCTGAAAAAACTGATGAGGTTCTCGCTGCTCTTATGTATGCTGGTTTTCCTTCAGTAACCAAAATGGATGTTTATGGTAGAGGTAAACAGCGTGGTGTTAAGGTTGGTGAGATCTCGTATGATGAACTGCCTAAAGAGATGATCTTTACCGTTATTAATGACGAGGATAAAGATTTTGTTGTCGAAACAATAATGAAATCAGCCCGTACCGGCAGCAAGGGTGCGTTTGGTGATGGTAAGATATTCGTTTCAGTAGTAGATGAAGCATATACCGTAAGTTCAGGATTAAAAGAACTCTAAAGAATAATTAATGGGAGAGTTAGAAATGAAAGAGATTTTAGCGATTATTCGCATGAATAAAATGAACGCTACAAAGGAAGCCCTGGCTGCGGTTGATCTCCCTTCGTTTACTGCCAGAAAGGTTGTCGGTAGAGGTAAGGGACAGGTAGACTACCTCTTGCTTCAGGGTGCTGAGAATGGTGTAGAGGAAGCAATCAATCAGCTGGGAGGTCCGAAGCTGATACCAAAGAGAATGCTTACTATTGTTGTGCCTGATAAGATGGTGGAGACTGCGGTCAAGACTATTATTAGAGTTAATCAGACAGGACAGAAGGGTGACGGCAAAATTTTTGTTAAACCTGTTGAAGAGGCGATACGAGTACGAACTGGAGATTCTGGAGACGCGGTTCTTGATGAGAATGGTAATTCATAATACCGTTCTGCCAAGATGCTCTCTTGAGCTGTTAACAATGAGGAGTTTTCACAATGAGTGAGAATAAGATGTTAGATCCAAATGTAGTCAAAGAGGAAATACTCTCAAAGTATCCTCCAAAGGTCGCCAGGAAACGTGCCAAGCAGTTTATAATCAACAAAGTTGAAGAAGGCGATCAGGTGCCTGAAATTGCAGCAAACGTACGTACCGTTCCTGGTATCATTACAATGAGAGGCTGCTGCTACGCTGGATGTAAAGGTGTGGTTTTGGGGCCGACCCGTGATATTATCAATATCACACATGGTCCTATTGGATGTGGTTTTTATTCATGGCTTACACGTCGAAATCAGACAAAACCGGCGTCAGATGAGCATGATCAGTATATGACCTACTGTTTCTCAACTGATATGGAGGATAGTGAGATTATCTTCGGTGGTGAGAAAAAACTGGCTCAGGCTATTCAGGAGGCTTATGATAATTTCAAACCCAAAAATATTTCTGTGTTTTCAACCTGTCCGGTAGGTCTGATCGGTGATGATATCCATCAGGTCTGTAAGCAGATGAAGGAAAAGCTTGGAATAAATGTTTTTGGTTTCTCCTGTGAAGGTTATAAGGGTGTATCCCAGTCTGCAGGGCACCATATCGCGAATAATCAGCTGTTCAAGCATGTTATTGGTAATAGTGATAATGTTCCTGAAGGCAAATTTAAGTTTAATCTTCTTGGCGAATACAATATTGGTGGTGATGCCTTTATTATCGAAGAATTGCTTAACAAGTGTGGTATTACACTGGTTTCAACCTTCTCCGGCAACTCAACTATCGAGACAATGGAGCAGGCGCACCATGCGGATCTTAATGGTGTGATGTGTCACCGGTCAATCAACTATGTTGCTGATATGATTGAGAAGAAATTCGGTGTGCCTTGGATCAAGACCAACTTTATCGGTCCTGAAGCGACAGCTAAGTCATTGCGCAAGATTGCCCAGTTCTTTGGTGATCAGGAGCTTATCGATAATGTTGAGAAGGTTATTGAGGAAGAAATGGCAGAGCTGATTCCACTTCGTGATGAGATAAAAGCCCGTTGTCAGGGCAAGACTGCAATGCTCTTCGTTGGTGGTAGCCGTGCACACCACTATCAGGAATTATTCAATAATATCGGCATGAGTACTATTGCTGCAGGTTATGAGTTTGCTCACCGTGACGATTATGAAGGACGTAAGGTTCTGCCATCAATCAAGGTCGATGCGGACAGCAGAAACATTGAAGAGCTTGAAGTTGAGGCGGATCCAGAAAGATATAGCCCTCGCAAATCACCTGACGAACTGGATAAGCTTGCGGCTGAGGGTGTTCCTTTCAAGACTTATGAGGGTATGATGCCTGAGATGAAGAACGATACTCTGGTTATTGATGACCTGAATGAGTACGAAACAGAGCAGCTTCTTGATTACTACAAGCCTGATGTCTACTGTGCCGGTATCAAGGAAAAGTATGGCGTGCAGAAGAAGGGAATACCTTGTAAGCAGCTTCATAGTTATGACTACGGTGGTCCATATGCGGCATTCAAAGGTGCAAAGAACTGGTATCAGGAGATTGACCGTCTGGTAAATGCAAATATCTGGCGCCATGTCAAAGCTCCTTGGATCAAGAATTCCGGGCCAACGCTGGAAGCTTCATATAATGCCTAATTTGAGATGGTGGCATGTTGCCACCGGCAGCGCTGGAAATCTGGTTTGAGATATATCCGTCAGCGCGAAAACCAAAATTGCTGTAATTCCATGAGGTGCAGATTACTGAGTCTTATCTGCGAATTCAAATCTAACTGTTAATAATTGCGATCACAGATAATTGTAATCTGTACCCGAATCAAAGGAGAAATATTATGCTTTTGCGACATACGACAAAAGAAATAAAAGAGCGTAAGGCATTGACTGTAAACCCAGCAAAGACCTGTCAGCCTGTCGGTGCCATGTATGCTGCACTGGGTGTGCACGGATGTCTGCCTCACAGTCATGGTTCACAGGGATGCTGTGCTTATCACCGTTCAGCCCTTACCCGTCACTACAAAGAACCGGTCATGGCTGCAACAAGTTCGTTTACTGAAGGTAGTTCTGTATTTGGCGGTCAGGCCAACCTGGTTCAGGCAATAAACAATATCTTTACCGTTTATGATCCTGAAGTAATAGCGATTCATACAACCTGTCTATCTGAAACTATTGGTGATGACCTAACTCAAATCAGTAAGAAGGCGCATGATGACGGCAAGGTTCCTGAAGGCAAGAAGATTATTTACTGCAATACTCCAAGTTATGTAGGTTCTCATGTAACCGGTTTTTCAAACATGGTAAAGGGTATTGTCGACGGTCTGGCAGAGCCTTCTGATGATAAGCTGCGTACAGTCAATATTATTCCAGGCTGGGTAGAACCTTCTGATATGCGTGAGATCAAGAGATTATGCAAGGCCATGGATATCAAAACAATTATGTTCCCTGATACTTCGGATGTTCTTGATACTCCTAACACCGGTAAGCATGAGTTCTATCCAAAGGGTGGTGCTACAATTCAGGATATTGCAAAGTCCGGAAGTTCTCAGGCTACTGTTGCTCTTGGGCCAACATGTTCAAGTGCCGGAGCCAGAGCTCTTGATGCCAAGTGCAAGGTACCGCCATCAATAGTTGAACTGCCAATCGGTATAACTGCGACTGATAATTTTATCAATACTCTGCGCAAAGTTGCCGGTGTGTCTGTTCCTGATGAGATCACCGATGAACGCGGACGTCTGGTTGATGTTATTACCGATATGCATCAGTACTTTTACGGTAAGCGTGTTGCGCTTTATGGCGATCCTGATCAGCTGGTATCACTTGCGCAGTTTGTAGTCGATCTTGATATGATTCCGGCTTATATCATAACCGGTACCCCTGGTGAGAAGAGTCTGCGCAGGCGTCTTGCTGCGGCTCTTGGTGATAAGTATGTGGCTGAGAATGTCTATATCGGTCAGCGTGCCGACCTCTTCCTGCTGCATCAGTTGATCAAGAATGATCCGGTTGATCTGATGATCGGAAATACTTACGGTAAGTATATTTCACGTGATGAGGGTATTCCGCTGTTGCGCCACGGATTCCCGATCTACGACCGCGTTGGTCACTCTTACTTCCCTTCTGTCGGTTATACCGGTGCGTTGAGACTGGTCGAGAAGATGCTGGATATCTTCCTGTCCAAGAAGGATGTTGAGGCTGTAGAAGAGAAGTTCGAATTAGTAATGTAGCAGTAAAAAGTAAACTTTGAGTAGTTCCTTTCGTTGTACAGCTCGCGGGCTGTTTTAAGGAGGAAGATAGATGGACGGAATTTTAGAAAAACGTAAGAAGCAGATTTACCGTACAGACTCCAAGAATTTTGATATGGAATGCGGTAAAAATTCATTGGCCGGGTCTGTAAGTCAACGTGCATGTGTCTTCTGTGGTTCGCGAGTTGTACTCTATCCAATTACTGATGCGCTGCATCTGATTCATGGTCCGATCGGTTGTGCCAGTTATACCTGGGATATTCGCGGTGCGACCTCAACAGGAAGACAGCTGCATCGGATGAGTTTCAGTACCGATCTGACTGAAAAGGAAGTGATATACGGCGGTGAAAAGAAGTTGTATAAATCGCTGACAACACTTATTGAAAAGTATAAGCCAGAAGCTGCGTTTGTGTATTCAACCTGTATTGTCGGAATTATTGGTGATGATATGGGCGCGGTCTGCCGAAAGGTAGAGCAGGAGCAGGGCATACCGGTGCTGCCGGTGATGTCAGAGGGCTTTAGAGGAACAAAGAAGGATGGCTATAAGGCGGCTTGTGATGCGCTTGGTGAGCTGGTCGGAACCGGTGATATTTCAAAGATAAGCAAGTACAGCATTAACATTCTTGGTGACTTTAATATCGCCAACGAGACCGAGATTATCCGTTCATACTATGAACGTATGGGGATAGAGGTAGTTGCCACTATAACCGGTGACGGAAGAGTGAATGATATACGAAAAGCTCATGGTGCGGCACTAAATGTAGTTCAATGTTCCGGATCAATGACCCATCTGGCAAAGGAGATGCAGAAAAAATACGGCATACCTTATATCAGGGTATCGTATGTAGGAATCGAAGATACGGCTGCAGCGTTATATGATGTGGCGGATAAGCTGGATTCTGATGAAATTAAGGAAAAAACCCGGGAGCTGGTTGCGGAGGAAATAGCCAAGATATATCCGCAGCTCCTTGATATAAAGAAAGATTTAGAAGGCAAGAAGGCTGCGGTTTATACCGGTGGCGCTTTCAAGGCTTTCTCCCTTGTAAGAAGTCTGCGTACAATCGGCATGAGGGCGGTTGTTGTGGGATCTCAGACAGGTAATAATGAGGATTATGAACAGTTGCGTGAACTTTGCGATCCTGGAACAATTCTGGTTGATGATACCAATCCGGTAGAACTTTCACAGTTCATGCGTGAAAAAGATATAGATATTTTTATTGGCGGTGTAAAAGAGCGCCCTCTGGCATTTAAACTTGGAGCGGGCTTCTGTGACCACAATCATGAAAGAAAAATACCTCTGGGCGGTTTTATAGGAATGCTGGCCTTTGCAAAAGAGGTACATGCCTCGGTTATGAGCCCGGTATGGCAGTTTAAAAAGCGGATAAAGTCCGAGTAGTTTCGTGTAGCTGTAATTCGTGTGTGTTTAAGATGCAGTCGCCCTTGAAGGTGCTTTAAGATAAAGAAGCGGAGCCGCTTCAGTAGGAGATAGAGATGGAAGACTCCAAGAAAGAAAGAGATGTATCACGTAATGCTTGTAAGCTTTGTACTCCCTTTGGAGCCTGCTTGGCGTATAAGGGAATAAAGGGTTCTATGTCTCTGCTCCATGGTTCACAGGGATGTGCAACATATATCAGACGTTACATGATAAGTCATTACCGTGAACCAATCGATATCGCGTCATCAAACTTTACTGAAGACACCGCTATATTCGGAGGCGGCAGAAATTTTGCCACTGCGGTTGATAATGTAATCAGGCAGTATAATCCTGAGCTGGTAGGTATCGCGACAACCTGTCTTTCCGAGACTATCGGCGATGATATCAAGATGCTGGTACACATGTACCGTAAAGAACGGAAAAATGCCGAACTTCCTGCGATAGTCAATGTTTCTACACCAAGTTACAGTGGGACACATGCAGATGGTTTCTATGCGACTACCAAGGCTATTGCCGGTCTTGCTGAGAAGACAGGCTTTATGAGTTCAAGTATAAATGTTTTCCCTGGGATGATTTCACCTGCAGATTTACGATACTTGAAAGAGATCCTTCGGGACTTTTCCGATCGGTATATTCTTTTCCCTGATTATTCCGATACGCTTGACGGTCCGTCCTGGGATGAGTACAGACCTATTCCTGAAGGTGGAACAAGTATTGAAACGGTAAAGCATGCGGGTGACAGTCTGGGAAGTGTCGAGCTGTATGCCTGTGTAAGTGACAAAGATTCAGCCGGGGTATATCTGGAGGAGACCCACGGTGTAAAAAACTATCGGCTAGGTATGCCGATTGGAATCAGAAAGACGGATATCTTCATTGATACACTTGAGAAGCTTTCCGGTAAACCGGCTCCAGAGTGGCTGGCTGCAGAACGGGGCAGACTTGTGGATTCATATGTTGATGCACATAAGTATATTTTTGGTAAGAAAGCAGTGGTCTTTGGTGATGAGGATATTGTCTGCGGTATTGTGTCGCTGCTTGGTGAGATCGGCATTACAACAGTGGCCGTAGTATCCGGGGGTAAGAGCGGAAAGCTCAGAAGTGAGATTATGAATTGCGGTGATACCGGCAGCAAAGAAGCGATGATACTCGATAATTCTGATTTTGAAGATATGGCCGAAGCTATAGAAAAGCTCAAGCCGGATATGTTTATCGGTAATAGCAAGGGTTATATGCTTTCTCGCAAACTCAAGGTACCGCTGATCAGAGTTGGTTTCCCAATTCATGACCGTTTTGGCGGAGCCAGAGTACAGCATATCGGTTATCGTGGTACACAAGCGTTATTCGACCGTATTGTTAATGCGGTTATTGAAAAAAGACAGCATGATGGTGAGTGGGGCTACACGTATATGTAACGAAAGGGCTCTGGAGTTTCCGGAGTGTGTGCCGCACTTTTCTTGATAGAATTTTGTTCCTGTAGACTTCTGTACACCTTTAGCCGGAGATGCAGGTATAGTGTGAGGGCTGGAATAATGATTGATCACAGTAAACATCCGTGTTTTAATGATAAGGCAAGACATGAATATGGACGGGTTCATCTCCCGGTTGCACCAAAATGCAATATAAAATGCGGGTTCTGTAACCGCAAGTATGATTGTGCAAATGAGACTAGACCTGGGGTTACAAGTTCGGTGCTTACTCCTGATCAGGCGATGGTATGGCTTGATAAGCTGGTGGAAATTCAGCCAAAGCTGAGTGTTGTCGGTATTGCCGGTCCAGGTGATCCGTTTGCCAATCCTGAAGCTACAATGCGAACTTTACGTCTAGTCCGTCAGAAATATCCGGATATGCTGCTCTGTGTGGCTACAAACGGTCTGGGTGTGGCGCCATACGTTTCTGAGCTGGCGGAACTTGGGGTAAGTCATGTGACTATAACCATGTGTGCTCCAACTCCGGAAATCGGCTCTGAAATTTATGAGTGGATCAATGAGAACGGTACTATTTACAAAGGTGTTGATGGCGCAAGAATTCTTCTTGAAAAGCAGATAGTGGCTATTGAGAGTATTGCACGCACCGGTGTAAATGTGAAGGTTAATATGATAGTTGTACCTGGTGTAAACGATCATGTGACCGATGAACTGGCAAAGAAGGTAAAGGCACTTGGTGCAACAATTCTGAATCTTATGCCGCTGTTCCCGGTTGAAGGTACAAAGTTTGCTGATAAAGAACAGCCTCGGGCTGATTTCATGCAGAAAATACGCGAGAGCGCTGGTAAATATCTGCCGCAGATGGCGCATTGCATGCGATGTCGGGCTGATGCTGCCGGCTTACTTGGTGAGGCTGCAACTAAGGAGATAATAATGAGTCTTGAAGAAGCTAAAAATACAAACATTGAGGATAAGCCGTGTGTCGCTGTTGCCAGCCGTGAAGGTGCGTTGGTAAACAGTCATCTTGGAGAAGCGCCATATCTCTGGATTTTCAGAGAAAAAGAGGATAAGAGCGGTTATGAGCCATTTGAACGCAGACAATGTCCGCCCAAGGGTTTGGGCGCAAAGCGCTGGAGCGAGCTGGCTGGAGTGATCGCTGATTGCCGGGCACTGCTCTGTTCAGGGCTGGGTGACTCACCCCGGGCAACACTTACCAAGCTGGGGATTGAATGTATTCAGATGGAAGGTCTGGTAGAAGAAGGGCTGGATAATATTTATAAGGGTAAGCCAATACGTTCTCCCAAAAGATTTACCGGCTGTGGAGATGGTTGTTCTGGTTGCGGTACCGGTTGCGCCTGATAGTGGTTTGAAATTTAGCTGTACCGGTTTTGTTTATAGCGGTGGTGTTTCTCTGGTTGTTACCGGTACAGAATTATTGCTTAAAGAATAGGAGCGTGTCATGGAAAAACCTGATTTTCACATTTTTGTATGTAATAGTTTCCGTGTTTCTGGGGAAGCACAAGGTGTTTGTAACAAACAGGGCGCAGCAGGATTCCTCCCATATCTGGAAGAAGAAATTCTGGAACGTGGAATGAATGCTCAGGTAACTGCCTGTGGGTGTCTTAAAGTATGTGATCGCGGTCCGGCTCTGGTAGTTTATCCGCAGAATTTCTGGTATGGCAATATTGATTCTGAAGAAAAATTGGATGAAATTCTGGATGCTCTTGAGGAAGGTGAAGCCGCAGAGGATCTATTAATTTCATGATGAGATATTAAAGGGAGGATATCATGAAATACCTGATTGATACAACACTGCGTGATGGTGAACAAATGGCCGGTGTAAGCTTTTCTCATAAACAGAGAATAGCTATTGCCGGAATTATCGCACATTCAGGTATTGCTGAGATGGAGCTTGGTATCCCGGCAATGGGCAGTGCTGAAATCGAAAATATTAATGATATTGTCAGAGAACATGCTGGTCGCTGCAGATTTTCGGTATGGTGCAGGGCATGTGAGAATGATATCAAAGCAGCAGCGTTATGTAATGTTGATGCGATTCATCTCTCTTTGCCGGTTTCAAAACTTCATATGCAGATCGTGGAGATGCCCAGTGAACTGGTACTAAGTAAGATTACCGGTTATGTCAGGCAGGCGAAGCAGTTTTTCCCATATGTGAGTGTCGGATTTCAAGATGTCGCACGGGCTGATGAAGATTTTATAATTCAGTGTATTTTCTGTGCCAAGGAAGCTGGTGTAGACCGGGTAAGACTGGCGGATACTGTAGGACTTCTTGAACCCTTCAAAACCTTTGAGATCTTCTCTAGACTGGCAAGCAGAGTTTATGGAATTGATATTGGTTTTCACGGACATAATGATATGGGGCTGGCAACAGCCAATACGATTGCGGCAATTCGGGGTGGTGCTACCTGTGCGGATGTAACCGTCAATGGTCTCGGAGAGAGAGCCGGTAATGCGTCTCTGGATGAAGTGGCTGTCGGTTTGAAGAAACTGCACAGTATTGATTGCGGGATATCACTGCAAAAACTGAAAAGACTCTCCGAAGAAATCGAAGGGTATAGTGGTGTGGTGCTTCCGGTAAATAAACCTATAGTGGGGAAGAATGTTTTTACCCATGAATCAGGGGTGCATGTAAACGCCATGCTTTGTGATAAGCGTTCATATGAGCCGCTAGCTCCTGAGGAGGTTGGTAATATTCGTAATATTGTTATTGGGCGTCATAGCGGTTCTTCATCGGTTGTACATTATTTCCGGCAGCGGGGTATTATGCTGACTCGTGCTGAGGCCAAGGAAGTATTGAAACAGGCGCAGCAGATGTCGGTTTCTGGAAATATGTCTTTGCAGAATTGTCTGGATGTAATAGCCAGTAAGTAGCGGTTCGGTGCTTTGATGAATAAAATATTTTTAAAAGGATGAGCTTTTTTGCTCATCCTTTTTGCTTTTAAAGAATTTACTTAATGATTATAATAATCAGTATATTCTGAAATTGTTTGTTCGGGTCTGAAAGCTGTAAGTAGCCGGGAGAATATTATTTATTATACTATTATGCCGAGTATCGTATCTTCATTATTACTGATTGGTGATGCTGCCGGTTTGCGGCGCATCTATTTCTGCGGCGGTTTTGATTATCAGCAGGTGATTGCAGATGACTGGCATGAATCCGCTGATTTTTTTGCAACTGCGGTTCGAGAGCTGGAAGAATATTTCGCCGGGTATAGACGGAAGTTTACGGTGAAGACTAATCTTCAGGGGACTGATTTTCAATGTTCAGTCTGGCAACAGCTGCAGAAAATACCGTATGGCACCACCCAGAGTTATAAAGATATAGCTTCCGCTCTGGGTAAACCCGGGGCGGCACGGGCAGTCGGTATGGCTAATAACAGGAATCCCCTGCCTATTCTTGTACCGTGTCACCGGGTAATTTTCGCTGACGGTTCTCTAGGAGGTTTTGCCTCCGGGGTAGAATTGAAGCGTAAATTACTGGTGCTTGAAGCTGAGTCTTTAGGTGAGTACCCGGAAGGCCGGTTATTTTAGCAGTATAGCAGCGCATAATATTTTGGCGTTTTAAATTGTCGGGATATCCTCATTAGTTTCATTGATTATGTCATTTGAAATAGGGAAAAGGCCTTCGATAAAGGTCATTACGGCAACGATGAGAAAGTATGCCGGAACCAGATAAAATGCGGCGGTGAGGTTTCCGGTGAATTCGGCGATATAGCCTACAAGAAAGGTGAAGAGAATTCTGCCCGGAGTAGCTGAGAGGGTAATCAGTATCATGGTTGTGGTTTTGTCAAGATGAGTGAGGCGTTCGGCACTATGACTTATCAAGCTCGGCCAGATGGGAGCCGTTGCGATACCACTGAGAAATAATACGATAAAAAGCAGCCAGAGTTCCTTGATTTCAGGAAATCCCAGTGTGATAAAGAAACCGAAAAGGGCAGCTCCGATAATGGCATGCTTCAGTCGGTGTTGCGGAATAAATAGTCCTACCAGTATGCGGCTGATTATCATTCCTATTGCGAAGATACCTGTTCCTATCCCTCCGGCCCAGGCTGATCCTGAAAAATTAAGTTGTATGTAGCTGGCACTCCAGAACATGAGAACCCCTTCGCCGCCGGCAAATATCAGCATCGTTAAAAACAATATTATAAAACGCTTGTCCAGAGCGACTTTCAGCATCTGCTGAAAGACCTGTCCGGGATTGAGTTTCTCGTTCTGCTCCGGGTATTTCTGCGCGGGGTTTTCAGGTAGGAGCAGAGTCAGTGCTCCTATAAGTGTAAGTAATCCACTGCCACAGACAATAATACGCCAGGAAACACCTACACTCAAAAGTCCTCCGGCAACAATGACCGTAAAGAGTGTTCCGAGAGCCCAGAATGAATTCAGAAAATTAATATATCTTCCTGATTCGTCGGGATGGAGGCTGCGGACAAAGGGTGGGGATAGTGTCCCGGCGATGCCGTTGGCTACTCCGGCGATGAGCAGTGAAAGAAATATCAACTGATAATTAGGGGCAATTGAGCTGAGAACAATTCCTAGCCCCATAAGCATCATCGCGGTGCCGAGAGTTTTACGCTTGCCGAATCTGGCGGCAATAAAACTGCAGATAAAAGCCGAGAACACTGCTGGAAGCCAGCGGGCTATCTGCAGCCAGCTGCCTTCGGCAAAACTTCCTTTCCGCATGGAGAATCCCAGGTCATCCGACATCTGGACTAGAACCATGGGTATAATCTGGATGCAGACAGAGTACGCAAAGAACAGGGTGAATGCTCCCAGATCATATCTGCCGATGGACAATTTATTGTTACCAGCCATCATTTATCTCCTTCGTCTTATTTATATATAAATCGTATTATCACGGTCGCTTGTTATATTGCAATATGTTATGAAAGGCAGCTGGCGTGATATTCAATAAAGTATGTGTGTATATGTTCTTAATGGTTCCGGTTAGGGACTTTATGATAGAAGTTGAAATTAATGTTATTTGTGTGACTGAAATACTGACGATATATTTCTGGACTCTGTTTCGAGGGGTCAGATTTTAAATCTGGTGGAAATGTTTGCATTGTATCCGGAAATATAATTAGTTATGAACTTAAAAATTTGGCATTTACTGGTATTTGCATCAGTTATCATTCTGGTTGTAGTGCTCTTTCTTCCGAATAAGCGGGAGGAGGGAATACTTCTTGCCCGTTCAGGCAAGGTGGAAAAAGCGGCCAAAATCCTTGATCCGATAATAGTTGAAAATCCCAGAGATATAAAAGTGATTGAAGAACTGGCAGCCGGCTATGAATCACAGAATGATCTTGGGGCTGCGGCCAGTCTTTATGCGGAATATTTTAAGAATGGGGGTGATGATCCTAAAATTCGTCGGCGTCTGGTTGCTCTGTATGTTGCGAACTTTGAATATCTCAAAGCTCTGGCTTTGCTGGATGCTGATATGGAGCATAATCTACCGCAGCTGATTGACCTGTCGGTAAAGACCGGTGATCTGGCCGGAGCGGTCAAATACAGTCGTGAACTGCTAGCCAGAACCGAATCCAAGGAGGAGCAGGTCAAACTTCTCGAGAGTATTATGACCTATGAAAACTGGCAGCTTAATATCAAAGGGGTGGGTGACGCTCTGGAAGAACTGGCGCAAAAAGATAATACTCTGGAGAATAACTTTCAAGCTCTGGAATTCTATGTCTGGAAACATAACAATAATAAAATGCGGTATTTTGCCGAACATGTTGCCGGATTTAACGGGTTAACACTCGAGCAGTTGCGGGTATTGCGGACGGTCTGGATAAGGTTGAAGGATGCCGGTAATGCCCTTAAAACAGCTGAGATAATTACCAGCAATAAGGAGGCTGAATACTCTGACTGGGCTGATTATATGACACTGCTGGAATGGACAGGCGCGAAGGACACGTTACGCCAAACCGTTGCAGAGCTGTTGAAGAAGTATCCTGATAATGTCGAGCTTTACCGGCGTGAACTCAATTTATTGCCTGACACTGACAGGAGTCTGGCAAGGGCAAAAATGGAGGAAAAGTTATATAAGCTTACTGGAGAGAATGCAGCTCTTATTGCGGCGTTACAGATTTATTCTGAAAATAAAGCGGAGGCGGAAGCGAAACGTATTTATGAAAGCTTGCTCAAAGATAAGGATTTTTTACAGGAGGCGCAGAAAAACCCGGGTAAGCAGCTGTTGCTGGCCGAGGCATATTGGGCCGCTGGAAATAAGGATAAGTCACTTGAGGTGTTCTCCGGGCTGTATGAACATATTATAAAGAATTCTGATCTTACGCAGGATGAACTGGTACAGGCAGCTGCATTCGCCAGAGAGCATAATCTGAAAGAACGGGAGGCGAATATTTATCTGCGTATATTTGATATAACTGCTGAGGTGCAATATCTGCGGGATGCTAGGGATATATTTGCGGATTTGAAACTTGATGATCAGTTGATAGCCGCTGATAAAAAGCTGCTGAAAATTACCGGACTTGAGCCATTTGAACAGCTTTCTCTGGTACAGGCCTATGTGCGCAAAGGGATGTCTGAGGAGGCGGCTTTAACCGCAGCCGGATTGTATAAGCAGGTACTTACCGCTGAATTATCAACTCTGGATGATAATGCCTTCTGGAGTGCGCTGGATGCTGCGTCGTTACTCAAGAATAACGCTGAAAGGGCAAAGATTCTGCAGCGTTTTTACGGTATAAATTCCGATCCGGAACTTTTACGGGAGTCGGCTGAACTGCAGAAATCAGCCGGAAATTATGCAGCGGCGCTTGCGGATTATCAGCTGCTGCAGAAGAATGACCAGCTCAATGATTTTGATATTTCGCAGCTGTTAGATTTATATAGGAAGCTGGGAGATATGAAAGAGGTTGAGAGCCTGGCAGTAACGGTCATGAATAAAGCGCTGGCCGCAACCGATATCGATAAGGAACGGGATCAGTTCTATCTTCTGCAGGAGATTCTGCCTGTGATCGGGCGTAAAGATTTGCGTTTAAAACTGTTGCAGAAGTATGCGGCGGCAGGAGATATTGAATCGGAAATTATGCTTGCCGAGATGGATAGAGATTCAAAACAACTTGCTGCTGCCAGAGAGAAACTTGAAAAGATAATTTCTGCGCCCGGTATTGCTCAGGCGGATAAACTGCGTGCTGAAATTTTACTCTCAGATATTATTTCACTCGAATTTTTTGCGGCCAGCGGTAAAAAACGAACTGGTATTGCCGTAGAAAATTACCGGTTTGTTTCGTCTCTGATAACCGAACTGCAGGAGGATTTGAATAAGCTTGATTCAGCTGCTAGCGAGCAGCAAAAACAGGAGATAGACGGGTTACTCCGAACTCTGATTCAGTTTGCATTTGAGAAAAAGGATTATATCGCTGTTGATAAGCTTATCGGGGCTATGTATGAGCGTACTCCGGGAGTGTATCTGGAACTGGCGGGATTATATCTGAATGCCGGTGAAAAGGATTCGGCGTTACGCTATTTTGCTAAAATAAAGAATACTGACGGTTTTACAGTTGAGCAGTTTGCGCAACTCGGGCTGCTTTATGCGGATTTTGGCAATTATGAAAAAGCACTTCAGTTCTATAATGTCGCAGATAAAAAGACCAAGGGACTTGATAAAGATGTACGGCTTGGAATGGCAACGGTTTATGGACGTATGGGAGAAGCTTTAAAGCAGTATGAAATAGTTGATTTTTACACAACCTTTGGTAACGCGACTGCTGAAGACTGGCTGCGGGCTGCTGATGCCAGACAGGAACATGATGATCTTGTAGGTGAGTATAATATCCTGTATCAAGGTGTGGAGAAGAAGTCTGATTCGGCATTACTGCTGGCCAGACTCGTTAGCAGTCTGGTTGAACTTGGCAAGAATAAGGTTGCCATAACCTATGCCGAAAAACTGCAGGGGCTAAAAGTTCGTAAAGATGAACGTGAACTTCTAGGAGTTGGTTACGGTCTGCTGGCGGTGGGGCAGGTACGTGAGGCGGGAAGATTATTTACCGCTGCCTGTAAGAATGAGGATGCCGGTCCGGAGGCTGAACTGGCGCTTGCACGTTATTTAGCAGCTTGTTTTCAGTATCCGCAGGCACACCGGGTATATCTGGATTATCTCAGGAATAACGGGAAGGATGGCCGGGTCTGGTATGAGTTTGCGGTTTTAAAAAGTGAGGCGGGTTTTGTTGGTTCGCGTGAAGCCTTTATACGTGCACGTGATCTGCTGGCCAGTGGTGAGCAGACAGCTGCAGAGCTGTCACTGATCTCTTCAATTGACACTTATCTTAACCGCCGGGATCAGGCGTTACGTCAGGCGGTAGCGGCAGTAAAGCTGGAACCGGACAACGCCCGGAATACACTGGCGCTGGCTGAGTTGTATAATTCTTCCAATTATCCTGAATATGGCCGAAAAACGGCTTTGACTGTGGTTCCAGACGAATTCAACAGTTCTAGAAGAGATGGGGCTATCGCGGAAGCGGAATTATTATCCCGAAGATTCAAAGAGGGTCTGAAGGAGCTGCAAGCGGTATTGGAGGCCCGCGAGGATGACAGCGCGGCCTGGCTGGCTAAGGGTTATAATGAGTTTGAAATAGGACGGTGGCTGGAAGGGGCTCAAGATCTTTATCATGGTTCCAGTCTGACCAGCAGGGATTTTTCCCGGGATATTAAATTGTCGAGAGAGGGTTCGGCTGCAGTGGATCTGGATAATATCAGGTTACCGGAACTGGAGGACTGATGCAGAGAATAATTTGTATGGTATCATTGCTGTTTTGCATATTCTCTGTGACGGGAGCATATACAGCAGATGAAGATGAATATCTGGTTATTAAACTGGATGACTTTTCTTCTATAAACAGCTCTGTAAATACTGCCTTTACGAAAACTGTGGCGGGAGATAAAATACAGGTAGCCGCTGGTACTGAAATAAAGGTTCCACCGCGTCTGGCAACCGCGGGTAATCCGCTGCAGGTAGTAAAGAGTTATGTGCCGGATCCATATCCGCAGCAGCGAGATGCCAGCCGCAGTATTGCCGGTGTCAGCAGTACTTATGTCCCGGAAATAATTACCGGTATGCGGAATTCTTTCAGTTCGGCAGAATATATTGACCGCATGTTTATGGAACTGAGTCTGCCGTTGAGTGATAACTTTATTCTGGGTGGCAGGATCGCCGGAGGGGTATATGATCTGGTTGACAACGGTGATGAACCGGCGCTATCAGCCGGATTGCTGCAGGCCGGTATTGCTGGACTGTATAAAATAACCCCGGAGCTGAGTGTCTATGCTGATCTTATGCTGGGAAGTACTAATTCGGTGGTTAGTCCAGGAATAAACGGGCGAATTTCCTACCAGAATCGTGGTGGAATCGGCATAAGCCTTAGTGGAAGTCTCTGGGTGCCATGGGATGAAAATACGTATGCGGTTTATAATAATGGACGCAGCAGCGGTGTCATGCTCAATGTCTCTTTACCTTTGAGTCAGCGTCTGCAGCTTGATTTTAATGCCGGCAGTTATGCGCGTTATACGGCTGAAAGTTCGTTTGAGATGAGTACATATGAAGGTACAGATCTGACTGCCGGGGCTAGGCTTAACTGGGATTTTTTCAAGAAGGATTATCGGCAGTTGCCGGTGGAATTTGCCAGTGGCCAGTATCTGGGATATGAGACCCAGACTTCGCATGCCGGATTATTTGTCAGTGTTAATGGCTCTGAGTATTTTGGCAGGACTGATTCGTCACTGATTCCGGTGACGACAGAAAGCCTGGATCAGCGAGTCGGTCTCAGCGCGGCTTATGCTTTTACTTCACGACTTGCGGCATTAGCTGAAATATATGTGGGATATGACCCGGCGCGGGATATCAGTTTTGGAAAATTATACGGGTTTTACAGCCGTTTGGTGTATATACCGGCTCCGCGTCTCAGAGTATATGGTGAGTTCGCCCTTGACTCAGAGGCAGCAACCGGTCTTGAAGAGGGCAGAACCTGGTATTATGGTGTCGGGGTAAACTATAAATTTTAGACTTTTTCAAGGGGCTTAGTATGCATAAATTATGGAATTTGAGTGTAGTTACATTGATGATTGCGGTGGTTGCCGGCTTGGCACTGGGGCTTGGGGGATGCACCACCTCCAGTACCGTGGACGCTAGTCCGGTCCGGACCGAACTTGGCAAGGTGGCCATTGTTCCGTTTGAGAATCTGTCTTCAGAACCGAATGCGGGACTCATTGTCATGAAGAATATGGATAGTGCTTTCAGAAAGTATACATCTCTGGATATCATTGACACCAATCTGATGCGCCAGCGTCTGGAAACGTTTGAGGGGCAGTACCTTGCACCGGTAAAAATCGGTGAAATGCTCGGTGTGGATTCGGTGATTACCGGCAGTGTGACGGAGTATCGATATGTATATGGTGCCGGGGAGCAGCCGGTAGTGGCTCTCACTATGCAGATTATATCGGTAAAGACCGGTGAAACGCTCTGGTCTGAGCAGGTAAGTTCTACCGGGAATTTCTCCTGGATCCGGGAGAGCTCACTTGCAGAGGTGGCGGCACAGATTTCCATGTCTCTGGCACGTAATTTTAAACGGGTATATTCTCCGCTTGCAGCAGAATAAGGGATTTTATGATGTTTAAATTGCTTTATATTGATGATAATCCGGAAATTTATGAGATTATCAGCGAGGTCGTTCAGGTATATGGATACGAGTTGGATTGTATCTCAGAGATCACTGATACTTTTTTGAACCGAGCCGATGAATATTCACTTGTTATTATTGACTGGCACATCAGCTATGGGCCGGAAAAATTATATTCCGAATTACTCAGTAAGGGGTATAAAGGTAAGATTATGATCACATCTTCAAGAAATATCGGGAATAATCAGCGATTACGTCTGGATCAGCTGGGCATTAAATTTCTGGGGAAACCTTTTTCCGTTATCGAACTTGCGGACGCAATTGAAAAAGCAATTAAATAGAGTGAACTTACAGAATGACTGTGGGGTAAAGCTATGACGTGGACAAAATTTAAACCATATATTGAAATGTTTCTGCTGGTTATTGTCATTTATTTTCTGGAGCACTGGCTGCAGGCAGACTCACCGATACTTAAAATACTCAGACCGGGTCCGTACCTTATTGTTATTATTCTCGGGGCGGTAAAATACGGCAGCCCTGTAGGCTTGATTCTAGGAGCAGCGTGTTCGCTGGTACAGTTGAGTGAGATGCACCTCAGCGGGGAAGAGTCGTTGCGGGACGCAATAATACTCAATGCGGAAAATCTCCTGCCTCTGGTACTGTATATCGGGTGCGGTCACTTTATCGGGGAATCCGTTCATTCACGTCAGAAGGTTAAAGATTACTTTTCCGGTCTGGCGGTAGAGAGGAAAAAACTGGCTGACACTCTGGCCGGTGAGAAGACCGAACTCGAAAACAGCTACCGGGCGCTGGAATCAAAGATTGCAATCGACTCCCGTTCGAGTTCTTCTTATATACGTGATCTGATGGAATTCGATAATATCGGTTATGACCGAATTGGAGAGCGTTCGGTGCTGCTGACAGCCAAGTATCTAAATGCGCAGGGGGTAGCATACTGGAGTAAGAAAAATGGGGTCTGGACGCGGACAGCGGTTTCAGCGGACCTTAACGACTCAAGTGTTGTGACGCCACAACTGCTGCTCAAGGCTGATGAAATCCGGGGGATGGCTTGTGCCCGGGATTATCCGGAAATGGCGGCTATTGACAAGCTTGATATGGCTTTTTGCATTGCTTCGGTAAAAACAACAGAGGTGCATGCTCTAACTTGTAACAGTCTTCCGCTTAAAGAGTGGAACTCCAAGTTTGAAAATATGGTGCAGAATATTTTGCGTGAAGCTCTGGCGGCAAGTGATTTCTGGAATGTGAAGTATCGCCTTGATCAGACAACATCGCTGGAGGAACGCCTGCGGCTTGAAAATATAAAGATGTTTTATTCGAAGGTGCGGAGTCAATTATTCACCCTGCAGCGCAGTAACAGTATATCCTCAATAATATTTATCTGTGTGGAGCGTGTAATGTCCGATGACATACGGGTTCTTGGTGTGATTGCCAGTGCTTTTCGCAGTCTGCTGCGGGTAAGCGATGTGCTTTCGTTTATGCCGGAGGAATCATACTTTGTGCTTTTTCTGCCACAGACAGGGCTTGAGGGTGCTCAGGTTGTGATGGATAAAATAGGCTCTAGTATTGGCAGGCTTGGGCTTAAACCTCATGATCAGCAGATTATTCTGCAACCTGCATACTATGAACTCAAGACAGCTGGAATGCTGGATTCTGCTTTCGAAACATTCAGAAAGGATCTACTGGTTTGATCATTTTTGCTGTGGCCTTAATATGTTGTATTGGAACGGCCTTTTATGGATTTGATGCTTTGTATCACGGGGCATACCTGCTGGCTTTTCTGGCGCACCTCTGCGGAGCTGTAATTGCGCTGTTACTGCTCAAGTTTCGCATGCCGTTTCGCAGCAGTTTTATCTTACTATTATTGTTCTGTCTGTTAATACCGCTGCTGGGAGCTGTTGGCGCGGTAATTGTTATTATTGCCATCAACCGCAAGGGAAGAATGGGAATTCTCGAAGAATATTCGCAGTACATAAATACGGAAGAATATCGGGAACTCTTTACCAGAGACGAGAATGATTTTATTCCTGATCCTGATAATCTGTATTCATTGGCGGATATTCTGCATTCAAATCTGCCGGTAGCGCGAAAACGTGTCGCTATCGAAGCTCTCGCACAGCTGGAACAGCCCCAGACAGTGGCAATACTGCGGGAGGCGTTGCAGATGGATTCTGTTGAAGTGCGTTTTTTTGCAGCAAGTGTACTGAGTAAGCTCGAAATGCGGCTGGAAATGCATCTGGAAGAGCTGAAAGAAGAGGATAGAGCCGGAAGGCAGGTCTCGGTAATCTCCGAACTGGCGCAGGCATGCTATGATTTTGTATTTTATGATATTGTTGACGGAGGCAGGCGTGACAGATATCTGGAATTGGCTTTAGGATATGCGCTGGATGCTTTCTCGCTCGAGCAGGACAGCACCTCGCTGGCTCTTGCCGGCAGAGTATTTCTGCAGCAGAGAAAGTATGAGCAGGCAATCGCCATATTTAATCTGTATTGTCGGGAATATCCAGATGATTCCCGGGGATTTCTCTGGAGGGCGGAGGCTTATCTTTCAAATCATGATTACGGTATGGTTCAGTTTGACCTTATGAAAGCTGGAGAGCTGGCTGAAATACCGGAGACACTCAGAGGGGCAGCAGAGTTCTGGAGCGGAGGGAATAGTAATGGCAAAGCAGTTTGAGGATATATTCAATCAGTTACAGTATGCAAGTCCGGTAAAGGCCAGACAGATATTGCGGGAGCTTGAAACATTTCCCGAGCAGCTTATAACCTTCTGCAGGTATGCGCGTAAAGTAAGCACTGTCCGGGCGGAGGTGATTGCCAGAATGCTGGGTGGTATGAGTAATCCCGAATATATGCAGCTGCTCAAGGATTATGCGTTGAGTCCTGAAGAGTCGCTGCGGGAGGCAGCTTTTTCAGCACTCAGTAAAGGTAACGATACTGCCAGAAAAGAGGTTATGCTGGAGCTGCTCAAATCCGGAGTTGCGCAGATAAAACAACGTGCCTGCAGTCTATTGAATGCTGAGGGCGATCCTGAAGTAGAAACAACCCTGTGTTCGCTCTTGGATGATTCTGATGCCGGAGTTGTGAAATCGGCTTTGAAGAAACTCGAGTCAACACTTAATACGGATGTGATGAGAAGATGTGAGCGGCTGTTGAATAATCTCGATCCGGAGGTACGGGTGCTGGCGCTGAAAATACTGGCTAATCTTGATACTAAGCTCTTTAATTATAAGGCTGTGGCTGGCTGTCTGCAGCAGTATGGTGATGAGCGCATACGTATTGAGGCCTGCCGTATACTTGCACGCAAGTGCCCAAAACGTGCAGGGGAACTATTTGTTGAAATTTTTAAGGATGCTTCAAACTCCCTGCTGCTGCGGTTGCAGGCGGTGCGGGCAATAGGGCAGGTCGGTGGTCGTAAGGCAGCAAAAATTCTCTTTGGAATAATAGTTGGAGAAGGGACACCGGTTTCACTGGTTAGTGAAACGCGTAAAGTGCTCGGAGGGTTTGATGGTGGACTTTTGCTTGAGCTTACGGAGAAAGCATATCCGGTATCAAATGTGCTGCAGCGGTTTGAGATGGTTCGAATACTCGGGATGTTTGTTGAGCCGCAGATAGAAGAGTATCTGAATAAGGTAATTCATACCGAGACCAATCAGGTGGTACTGGCGGCTGTGATTGAACAGTTGACAATGTATGATGATCTTGGAATATGGGATTTTGTACTCAAGGCTGTTGTGAATCCAGAGCAGGTGACGGTTGCATATAATGCGGCGCAGGCTGCGTCCAAACTGCTGATACCGGTAAAACTCAATGAGTTTGCGGCTATTCTGCAGCATGCTCCTCCTCTACTGCTGGCTGAAGTTGTGCTCAAGCGTTTGGCGGTATATGGCCGGGATCGTGGATTGAATGCTGATCTTGCAGCTATGATAAGGCCATATCTGCTTAGCAGTCATTCTGCAGTACGGATATTCGCGGTTGAGGCTGCGGGGTATGTGGAAGATGCGGTACTGGTCCCAGAACTGCTGGAACTCGTGGATAATTCCGGTGATAGTGAATTTATGCGTGAGTTGACTCAGAGTGTTTTCCGGGCGGTAGCAGGATCGCTGGATAAACTATTGGAACTTGCAGGTGAAGAGCGGTTAACAAATATCTCGGCTCTGATTTCACGGGTGGATAGAAATGATATCAGTGGCGGGTTTACCTCATTCTTCGCTTATCTGGCGCGTAAGGCTGAAAACAGTGTCGGTGGTGCGAGCCTGGTCCTCACCATTGCTTCAGGAAGATTTTACCGGGAGTTTGTAGCGGCACTGGATGAGGTCGGGGATAAAGAACTGGCATATCTGCTGTATACCTGGTCCAATCAACCCGAAGGAGTAAGAAAAAGGTCTCCGTATAACTGGAGTGCAGCGTTGAATAATCCGCTTATTGCGGTACGGGTGGCTGCCCTGCGGGCAATGACCGATGATGATATTTCCGAGTATATTGCCGATATTGCTGATATCGCATTTGTTGATTCAAAATCCGAGGTTCGTGAAGCTGCAGCCAGAGCCTTGCGCCGGGTGCTTAATACCCAGGTTTAGGAATAATTCAGTTTGTTTTTGGGAGATAGAGTGTGCGCTGTGATGTCTGTCTGATACTTGAAGGTACTTATCCTTATGTCGCTGGTGGTGTTTCCACCTGGGTGGCGCAGATAATCGAATATATGCCTGATATAAGTTTTGGTATAATATATCTGGCTGCGACCAGTAAGGATAAATTGACTCTCAAATATGATTTGCCGGTCAATGTCACCGAGGTTAGGGAGGTATATCTTTATGATTTTCCCAAGCGGAAGAGTTTTGCCGCTGATCATATCCTTTCAGATGCGGAGTGGAAAGAGATTGAGGCTTTTCAGGAGGCCATCATCAGGGGTGAGCCGCTCAATGTTGTCGGGATGAGCAAGCTGGTGCAGAAACCGCAGAGTGTCGAGGCCTTCATGCAGGAATTCGCTTATTCACATAAATCCTGGGATGCTGCAATGAGTCTCTATAATGAGTCCTTTGATTCTCTGGGATTGCTAGATTTCTTCTGGTCGTACCGGATAATCAACCTGCCACTGCTCAAGCTTCTGCGTACCAGAATAATACCGGCAAAGATCTATCATACCGCCTGTACCGGCTATGCTTCTGCCCTTGGTGCCTTGTATAGCCGTATTACCGGTTCGCCGTTATTGATCAGCGAACACGGAATTTATACCCGTGAACGGCGTATTGATGTCTTTGATGCGGACTGGATATGTGGTGAGTCTTATGTGCCGCGGTCACTTGATATGTCCAGGAAAAGCAATCACTTTAAAGAATGGTGGGTAAATCTTTTTATGTCGCTCAGTAGAACCGCTTATAATAATGCGCAACAGATATTCTCACTTTTTCAGGCAAATAAACGGGATCAGGTTGCAGATGGTGCCGCTGCAGAGAGAGTAAGAATAATACCAAACGGGATTGACCTTTCAGATTTTCTGGCAATAACTCCGAGAGTTCGCAGCCAGGGAGATAAATTCACAATTGGTTATGTCGGTCGAATAGCTCCAATAAAGGATGTAAAGACTCTGATCAAGTCTCTTGATCATCTTAAACGATTCAAGGTTAATTTTAAAGCTCTGCTTATGGGACCGTATGATGAGGATAGAGAGTATTATCAGGAGTGCCGCGAACTGGCAGAAAGGCTTGATCTGGTAGAGGAGGTGGAGTTTACCGGCAGGGTAAAGGTTACAGATAAGCTGGGTGATATTGATGTCGGAGTAATTTCCAGTATTAGTGAAGGGTTACCATTTGCTATTTTGGAGGCTGGAGGAGCCGGAGTACCTTTTGTTGCTACTGATGTCGGTGCCTGCAGGGAGCTTATTGAGGGCAGCAGTGATGAGGATAGAGCGCTGGGTAAAGGCGGATATGTGGTCTCTGTCTCCAGTCCTAAAGATCTGGCGCTGGCTCTGAAGAAGGTCGCTGATTCACCCGAGAATGCTGCGCGCATGGGGCAGATTCAACGGGAGAGGGTAATCAGGTATTACAATATAAATGAGGTCATGAATCAGTATCGGGATGAGTACCGGAAATGTTTTGAGAGAGAACTCCTCTATCCGAAATGCAGGATCAAACCTCAGAATGAGAATAGGGATTAAGGCAGCAAAAGGAGTGTCTTTATGGCTGGGATTGGCTTCAGATTACAGAAAATACTCAAGGATGGCAGTTACATGTCGCTGGCAACGGCATATGTGTACGGGGCTATTATATCTACCGGTCCCTGGCTTATTTCGATTGTGAGTATTGGTTTTCTTTCGGTTGTATGTTCCTGGATACTTCCTGATAAAGATAATACCTTGTTCCGAACCGTACTGGTGTATACATACATGGGAACTCTGGTCTTCACCGGTCCTTTTTATATGTCTACAACCCGTTATCTGGCGGATAAAATGTTCAGTAATGATTTTTCCGCGATTCTCCCGACATTCAAGTATGTAGTACAGCTGTCATTACTGGCGACGACAATGATCTCCGGGGCTTTCTATATTCTTGGCGGTTTTTCCCCCCAGATGTTTCTGGTATGTATCATACTTTTTCAGAGTGTGTCCATAACCTGGATTGCTATGATTTTCCTCTCTGCAGCCCGGGATTATTTCTCGATAATACGGGCGTTTGCCGGCGGTTATATTCTGGGTATAGTTTTGGGGTTTGCCGGCGCGGTTTATTATGGTCTTGTCGGTCTCTTATGGGGTTTTGCAACGGGACTGTTTATTCTGGCGATTTTATTATTTATAAGAGTATATCAGGAATTTCCTTCGCAGGTAAGGGTTGACCGGGGAGTAGTACGATACTGGAGAACTCTTCCCTGGCTTACTCTCTGCGGGTTTGCCTATAATGCCTCATTATGGGTGGATAAAGTATTATATTGGGTAGCCGAGGGTAAAAAAGCGGCTCCGGGACCATTTTACGCGCCGGCTGATTATGATACCGCATTTTTCTGGGCTTATATTACAATTGTACCGGCACTTACCGTATTTCTTATTAGAATAGAGACCAGTTTTTATAAGAATTATGCGGATTTTCTTGGTGCGGTTACTACCGGTGCCACTTTTAGTGAGATAGAGTCCAGACGAAAAGCGATATGTGATAATCTTTGGCTTTCCATTTCACGGCTGCTGAAAATTCAGGGTGGATTGACAGGTTTACTGGTGATTATAGCCCCGGAGTTGTTGAGACTCTTCAAAATGCCCCCTGATATGGCGGTAATGTTGCGTTTTGCTTTTCTGGCCGCTTTTATCCAGGCGCTATTTCTGATAATGACTATCATAATTCTGTATTTTGATCTTCAGAAATTAGCCGGCGGGCTGGCACTTCTGGCGCTGGTATTAAATACTATTTTATCATGGTATTTCGCTTTTTATAATAGTATGTACAGCGGTTTGGGAAGTCTGGCTGCATTCTTGACTGCTCTGTTAATCGGAATGTACTATTTTAATCGGCATATAAAGAATCTTATATTTGAAACCTTTATATCTCAAGGGGTTGGGTCATGATATTCTTAACGGCAGATTATAATATGACGGTTTTATTATTAAGATTCCATTTACATACTGTGAAACAGTGCTATAATAAACAGCAAGAGTTATAAATATTATATGGGAATTAATGTTGGTTGTTAGGGATCTTCTCTTGTGCTGTCCCTATAACTGCTGTAAAAAGGATGGGGAGATGAGTGAGATTAAAATCAGGACTGCGCAGGTATCTGAAGCGGAATTAGTCTATAATTTTGTCAAGGAACTGGCGGAATATGATCGGGCATCAGATGAATTTGTGGCGACAGTCGATGATATCCGGAATGCGATGGCCGGTAAGATACCATATATAACCGTACTTATTGCGTCTGTTGACGGCGTTGATGCGGGATTTGCCACCTACTATATGAATTACACCACTTTTCTCGGTAAGCCCAAGATGTTTGTTGAAGATATATTTGTGAATCCGGAATTTAGACGCTGTGGCGCCGGACGGGCGCTTTTTGTCGAACTGGCAAAAAAAGCCGATGCAGAAGGGTGTGCTAAAATTGAACTGCAGGTGCTTAACTGGAATGATAACGCCGTGGATTTCTATGAATCTCTGGGAGCGGATTTTGTTGCGAACTGGTTACCCTATGCGATTGACAAAGAATCATTTCAGGAACTGATCAAATAAGAGGCTGTTTGGGGTACCTTTCTATTCAGCTGGTTCTGCCGGTTCAAACCGATATTTTGTTGAAGCGGTTTTAGCAATAACGTTAAGTATGCGGGTGCTGATTACAGGGTATTCGCTCCGGTCTGGTGGTTGTTGGATTATTAAATTTGCAGCGGCTTCGCTGGTAGAGTATTGCAGTGCCGGCAGCCGGGAATAATATTATTGAAAAGGAGTTATAATATGGCATTAAAGGCACTTACTGTCAGCGGAAGTCCACGGACCGGCGGTAATACGCAGATACTTTTGGAGCGGGTTGGTGATGTACTCAGGGAAGGTGGCGTTGAGACTGAATACATTAAAATTGGCGGAGAGGCATTGCGCGGCTGTACTGCCTGCTGTAAGTGTAAAGAAACCAAAGACGGGTTCTGTGTAATCAATAATGATCTGGTAAATGAAGTCGCAGCTAAAATGTATGAAGCCGATATTATTGTCATCGGGGCTCCGGTTTATTTTGGTTCCATGCCGGCGGAAATGAGTGCATTACTCGACCGTGTAGGTTACGCTGCCCGTCCGAATATGCTGTTGAGCCGGAAGATTGGTGCTCCAATTGCTGTAGCCAGAAAAGCCGGTCAGAACTTCACCTTTGCCCAGATGCTATATTGGTACCTGCTCAACGACATGGTTGTTCCGGGATCAAAATATTGGAATGTAGCGACAGCCCGCGAAAAGGGTGAGGTTCTGGAGGACAAGGAAGCTATGGGGGTAGTTGAGCATCTTGCGCGCAATCTGCTCTGGCTGGGAGAAAAGCTGTTCTGAATTTAATAATTTCCGGAAGCAGTTTACAGAGGATTCAGTTTAAAATGTCTTGCATTAACTGATTGTGCCGACTGCTTTAAGTATAATGGTTTTAGAATAAAATAAGGAATACAGCGATGTGTCCCTTATTTTTTTATCGGTAATTACCGCTTAATTGTTAAATTTTGTATTTGCTCTAGTCGATAATAGAAGGATAATATAAATGGTACAATTGTGGTTTTCGGCTAAAGTCTTTCTTAAAGGAAGGAGATTTCTGGATGAGCGAGAAGATGGATAAGGTGCAGGATGAGTTACAGAAGATCTACCAGAGAACTCCGGATGTTCCCTGTGGTGAGTGCGGAAAATGCTGCATAAGTCCGCATATGTCTTTTATTGAGGTTGTAGGGCTGCTGCGCAGAATGATTGAGGTCTTCAGTGAAGAGCAGTTGCGTACAATAATCTCTTCCCGCCCGATAATCTCTGATTTTCATATGAGCAATATTGTCTGCCCTTTACTGGTAAACAGTAAGTGTTCCTGCTATGATAAACGGCCATTATCCTGCAGGCTGGAAGGCATAGATGTTCTTGACAAACTTACACATCGGGAGAGGATCTGCTCTCATCAGTCAGGAGCGGTAAATGAGAATGATTTTGGCGGTCAGGAGATAGAAGAGGTCCTCGAAGAGGCAAATGTACTTAATATTCCGTATTGCGGCAATATGGAGGAACCATACTATTTTGATTCGGTAAACCTGCACTGCTGGTTTGCGATTATGTTTGATCCTGATATCAAGCAGGAGTTCTTTCTGGACATCCGTGAAAAGCTGCTAGCGGAGGTTGATATGGCATATCTGGCTGACAGTTATGTAAATCATACGCATTTAAGCGAGAAGCTTGATATGATCGATAATTTCTTTGTGCTTAATGATCAGCAGAAAGCGGAGGAAGCGCTTGCCTGCATGGAAAAAATTAATAGCGATTATCCTTATACCGGAGCCTATTATTATCCTCAGGCAAATGTTTATATTAATTTTATGAACGACCTGATAAAGATTGTTAAAGATGGTCAGGAGTAGTTTTTTTATTGCATCTTGAGACTTGTCTCTGTTATGATTAAACGGTCAGCCGCTTTCCGGTATGACCGTTTTTTGTTTTGGATGTTTTGTCTGGTGTGAGGCTGATATGCGGCTGTTATTCGATAAAGCGGATATATCTATACTGCGGGAAATAAAACTGCTGGAACGGGAGAGCGAGAAAAGCTCCACTTTGCCGGCGGTATCTTACTCTTCGCATGCGGAGGGTATTATAGAGATCGCGGCCGGTGTAGAACTGCGTATTGCTGCCGCTGTTTATTTATTGCTTAACTCAACCCGCAGTGATGATTATCCACGCAGACTGCGGACATTGCAGCGGCTCTACCATGATGTTGAAGCTCTGGATAAGGGCTTGCGCCTGAATGCGTCCAGAGTGCAGGTGGAGATTATGAAAGCGATCTTTGACTGTCCGGGGTCGGTGCGCCGCAGGCTTGAACTGATACGAGATTTTAGAGAGGTACGGACAGGAAAACCTCGAATTGTCCGTGATCAGCTCCGGCATTATCAGCTGCTGGAGGTTCCGGAGGATTTTTCTCAGCTGTCATTTGATGACAGCGTTGAAAATTCGAGCAGACTAGCGAACAAAAATCCCTCACATCTGATATTGGATGCCTGGATAAAGGGCATACGTAAGCTTCAGGTGATTTCAAGAAACTTTATTGATGTTCATGAGGCACATGAGCTTTTAACTGCGGGTGAAATTTTAGGGGTTGAGATTGATATCGGGATTGAATTTCCGGTCTTTTATTGTGGCAGATTTATCAAACTGATCTGGACTCCGCTGGGACTGAACAGTCCGAGTGCTTTTGTACGTCTTATCAAATCCAGTGCTCTGGAGGGTATTCTGGAGACTTCCAGAAAGGTTGATCTTTATCATCAGGAACAGATTTTTCACTGGCTGCGGATATTCCGAGAACGGGTGAAATCCGGTGAAATTGAAGGCTTAACAGTTGATCACATGCTGTTGACAGTCGAAAGATACAAGGTGTTTCTGGGTGAAAGCCGTCCTAACGAGGTAAATCTTGGCGAATTTATATTTTCGTCACTTTCAGCTGCAGGTGAGATGATACCGGAAATGATTCTGAGTCGTTTTCTGCAGCCAATTGCTAATGATATATGTTTTGATCCGGCTGAAGCCGCCAGCCGCGGCAGTCTGGCGGCTGATGTTAAAACCCTGGTAAAACTCCTGGTCTCGGTTCCGGTGACTTCACGTATAACTTTGCTTACCAGTAATCTGCAGTCCTGGGAGGTTCCAGATATTTTATATCAGGGAAAAGGGCATATAAATGCGGTTGAGATTTTTAATCTGCGGGATTATACTCTGGCCAGGGAGGGTATGGTAAAGTATGGGCGCGGTGAAATCAACCGGTTTCGTAAGGCCGTAAATGACCGTGATATAAGCGGTATAAAATCATTGCTTGGGATCGAAATAGAGCGTGTACAGCAGAAGGATACTGATAATAAGGATTATGCTCTGGATTCACTGCAGAAGGTCAGGAGAAATATTGGAAAATTGCTGGATCGGTATTCGGCAGTGCATATTGAGCCGGGTATAGGCAGTGCTGCTGCCGGCAGGGGGAAGGTTTTTTATGGTATGGGGCTGGTGGTGCGGGAAACCTTGGGCCGGAGAGCTGCCGGTGATCTGATTCATTCGGCCTCGTCTGAGCATCTGGCCCTGCCGCTGGGATGTCAGGTTTATAAAAGGGTTGAGTACCTTAGCGGCGGTAGTGGCATACGAAATTACTGGAGTCGGCTGCTGGCCTGGCATCAGCGTCGCCGTAAGTGGGTCCGGCATACGGTTGGCGGTTTGACGGATGAGTCTATTGATAGTAATGTTTATACTCTTACAGGCAGGTTCGGAGAGCGGGTGGGACGGAGAACTGCCGGGTTCCCGGGATACTGGTGGGAGTACCTCAATACTGATATAAAGAATATTATTAAAATTCTGCTCGGTTTTATTCCGGCTTTTCTGACATTTTATCTTACTGCCGACTGGGATGTACTCAAGTATGGCGGTGGTTTAATCTGGATGGCAATAACCGGGGGGAGAAATGCACTACAGTCTCTGCTATCTGCCGGCGGTTTTGACCGGAATCTCAATATCAGCTGGGGGTCGCTTGTAGATAAGAAACGGATTGCCGAGAGTCTGATGTATACCGGGCTGTCGGTACCGCTGTTGGAGTACGTGGTGCGTGAGCTTTTACTCCATCGGCTGCTGGGGATAAATGCCGCGGGCAGCCCGCTGGTGGTTTATGCGGTGATATCTGGTGTCAACGGTTGTTATATTGCTTTACATAATTATATAAGGGGATTTCCGCTGGCCGCCATTATCGGAAATCTGTTCCGCTCGGTACTGGCGGTACCGGTCTCGCTTGTTCTGAGTTCGGCGTTGATCTGGGGGCTGGGCATCTGGGGTGTTGCCGGGGCGGGAGTAATCATTTCTGCGTGGTCTGCGGTTATTTCAAAGGCTGCATCAGATATTGTTGCCTGTCTGATTGAGGGGCTTGCGGATCGTGCGGCGTTTATTGAACTGCGTACCCGGGAGATAAAAGAGCTTGAGATTAAATTTTTACATCTCAGTGAACGTTTCGAATTGCTGGATCCGAGCAGGAGGCTCGGGGAGATATTTAAAGATATGCCAACTATAGTCAGTATCTGCAAAGAAAAGCAGAGCACCGCTATTGAGGAACTTGTGCTACTGGCGCTGGATCTGATGTATTTCTGGAATAATAAAACGCGAGCGAAAATGGTAATTACAGCGGGTCTCAGAAAGATCAGTGCTGATGAACGCAAATTATTCAAAATTGCATTGAATATTCTGTCGGAAGAGGATGTCTGTATGCAGACGCTGTCAAATTTTGGAAAATCTTCTGGAGCTCACCGGGCTCAACAGTACTATTTGAAAAGGAGACAGGTATTTGTTGCTGATTTTGTTAAGGCTCTGAAAATATAGGGTTAGTTTTATCGGTTAAATAAAAGTTACCAATGGGTGAGAAAAATCATGAATGGTCTTGACTTTTGCTGTATAATAAGATATATTGATATCAGCTAACCATTATTAGTCAGATTTAGTCTGAATTACATAGTGCGGGAGCGGGTCAGAGTGATCCGCTCCGTTTATTTTTATTGTACCCCATCTATGAACCTTTTAAGCATACGGTCTGGGGATTTTGAGTGGATTTTTTAAGATGAATAACGAAGAACTACTAAGACTTATCAATAGTATCCATATGGATAAGGGGATCGATCGTGAGCTCCTTTTTGAAAGCCTTGAAGCGGCTCTGGTTTCAGCTGCAAGAAAGAAATATACAGACGTCGAAGAACTCCGTATAAGAATCAATCGCGACAATGGCGATTTAATTCTGCTTGATGGTGACAGACCTTTGCGTATTCTTGAGCCGAGTGAATTCGGACGAATCGCCGCTCAGACCGCCAAGCAGGTTATGATTCAGCGTATTCGCGAAGCTGAGAGCGAAGTGGTTTACGAGGATTTTCAGGGTAAGGAAGATACAATTGTCAATGGTACCATCTCCAGAGTGGAGAGAGGTACTGTTGTGCTAAATATCGGTAAAGCGGATGGCATCCTGCCGCGTCAGGAGCAGATACCTTCAGAAAACTATCGTCCGGGAGAGCGCTTGCGCTGTTATGTCGTGCAGGTCAGAAAGAAGGGGAATAAGGTCCTTATTGTTCTTTCTCGAACTCATCCTACACTCGTTAAAGAGTTGTTCGAGATGGAAGTTCCGGAAATTTCTGAGCATATTGTGGAGATCAAGGGGCTGGTACGTGAGCCTGGGTACCGCACAAAACTGGCGGTCTATTCATCTGACAGTAAGGTGGATGCGGTTGGAGCCTGTGTTGGCATTCGCGGTAACCGTATTCGCAGTATTGTGGAAGAACTCAACGGTGAGAAGATAGATATCGTCCGCTGGCATGAAAATGAGGAACTGTTTATCCGTAATGCGCTGTCCCCAGCGGTTGCTGAGTCAATTGATTTTGACCGCAGGCGTAATCGGGCGCGGGTGCTGGTTGAGAATGATCAGTTGTCGCTGGCTATTGGCCGTAAGGGGCAGAATGTCAGACTCTCCAGCAAGCTTACCGGCTGGGATCTGGATATTATGACTATTGATCAGCATCGTCAATGGCGTGAACTGGGGCATGATGAGATTGCCAGTCTGCCGGGTGTAGGTGATCAGACTATCAATAATCTGCTTTTGACCGGATTTGAATCCTTCCAGGATATCGTTGAGCTTGGCGTGGATGAACTGATGAAGATCAAGGGTATCGCTGAAAAGAAGGCTGAGGAAATTTATCAGTTCGCACTTGATGGATACCAGAAGCGTATTGAGCGCAATCAGAAAGCGGCGGCAGAAGCGCGGCAGAAGCGTCAGCAGAAAAAATCTGCACCTTCAATGCCTCTTTTGGAGCAGAAGGAGAATGTTGACGCCGCAGCTGACAGCGAGAGTTTGCAGCAGGATGGTGCTGAGTAACCTGCCGGGTAGCTTCAGACCTTTTCCTATATGCTTAATAATTGCGGGTTTTTTATTGCTTGGACTTGCTAAAAAAGGGGAATTGTGTAAAATTTTCCTTTATAAAAAATTATAATCCAGTTATTGTTTTCAGCGCTGGCTCTTATAAGGTTATTCAGAATTGTTTTCGGGAGGTTCGATGGCTGAGGGTAGGCTAAGTTAATTTGCGGCTTCGTTTCTGAGAGAATATAATTTACAGTAGTATTATTTATTCTCAGGGGCGCTGCAAATGGGCAGATAAATAGCTGGAGCTATTGTTTTAGTGGCTTTGCAGGCTATTGAAGTTTTTTTTCTGCAGGGAATTTCAATAATTTTAGTTATGAAACTTATTGGAAATTATAAATATTAGTTAAATTTCAGATTGGATTACTTGATGCGTTTTTATGAACTTGCTGCAAAAATAGGACTGGATAAGAAAGATTATCAGGTTTTGCTGGATTACGCTAACAACAATGGTTTCGCAATTAAAAATTCACTTGCAACTGTTGATAGTGAAACCGCTTCTTGGGTTGAGGATAATTCATCTGAACTTCCACGACTGATACAAGAGGCTACTGAAAATGCCAAGACTACCAAGTCCCGTAAGCGCCGGGTGCCGGTAAGAAGAAGAAATACTCAACAGCCGCCAGCAGCTAACGATAAAGCAAAGAAGGCAGCAGTAGAGGCACCTAAAGCCCCGGCAAAACATGTTGAGCAGAAACCTGCTGAACAGCCAAAGGTAATGGCAACAAAGAAGGAAGAACCTGTAAAAAAGGTTGAGGATAATAAGGTTGAGAAGGTTGAAACAGTAAAAGAGAGAAAAGTGGAAGCTACCGCTAACAAAGCAGAAACTAAATCAACTGCGAAGAAGGATCCTGCTCCTTCATTAGAGGTGAAGAAAACTGCGAACGGAAAGATTCAGAAAAACCCTGAATATAATAAGAATCAGGGCAAGAAGCCGAAGAAGTCTCCTGCCAAAGATGTTAAACAGAGTAAAGCGAAGGCTAATAAGAATGCTAAAGCTGAGGTTATGTTTGACGAAACGGAAGGCGGTAAGGATGCGCTGGCAGGGCATAAGTTTAAACGTGCCGATTTTAAGGGGCAGATGTCACGCCCTGAACTTCCGGCTATTTTTGCTGCTATGGATTCTGAATATACCCGTAGCATACGCTCTACCGGATCACGTAAACGTCAGGGAAGCAGAGGACGTACAGCCGGGCAGTCAGGAGTCGGACAGGGTATAAGCGGTGGTGGCAAGAAGATTGGTAAAAAGGGTAAGAAACAGCTGAAAAAACTGCAGCCCGAGGTTCATCAGACACCTCAGGTATTTGCAGGTATGAGTATGCGTGATCTTTCAGCCTCTTTCGGTATTAAGCTCAATCAGATTCTCGGCTTTATGATGAAGAGCGGGCAGCTTATGTCGGTTAACGATGTTGTCTCTGAGGATGATATTGTTATGATAGCCGAAGAATTCAAGGTTGAATTTGAATGGAAGCAGGAAGATGATCTGGAAGTACAGGTTGAAAAAGAGATTGAGCTTGAAGAGCATTCCGGCGATGACTCTGACATGCTGCCGCGCCCACCGGTAGTGACCTTCATGGGGCATGTTGACCATGGTAAGACCTCTCTTCTTGATAAAGTGCGGGATACCAGAGTGGCAGCGAGTGAGCATGGTGGTATTACCCAGCATATCGGTGCGTACTCTGTTGAGCAGAATGGACAGAAAATAACCTTCCTGGACACTCCTGGACACGAAGCATTTACTCAAATGCGTGCCCGCGGAGCGAATCTGACAGATGTGGCAGTACTTGTTGTCGCTGCTGATGATGGTGTGATGCCGCAGACAAAAGAGGCGTTTAATCATGCGCGTAACGCTCAGGTGCCTATTGTTGTAGCTATCAATAAGTGCGATCTGCCAAATGCCAATCCGGAGAAGGTAAAACAGGAACTATCCAATCAGTTAGGGCTGCTTCCTGAAGAGTGGGGTGGTTCTGCAGGTGTTATCGAGGTTTCCGCTCAGACCGGTGAGGGTATTGATAGTCTGCTTGAGCGAATTCTGCTTGAATCTGAGATGCTGGAGCTTACTGCCAATCCAAATCGTAAGGCTGTAGGGTATGTAATTGAATCAGAGATGACTGAGAATAGAGGTGTGGTTGCGACCATTCTGATAAATGACGGTACTCTCAATCGTGGTGATGTTCTGTTGACCTCCAATGGCTTCGGTAAGGTAAAACTTATGTATGACTGGACGGGGGCAACCTGTGAATCTGGAGGCCCTTCACAGGCTGTATCGGTGGTCGGTCTTAATAATGTTCCTGAGGTTGGTGATAAGATTTTTGTTATTGATGATCTGGTCAAAGCGCGTAAACTTGCGGAAGAGCGTGAGAAAAAGGCCAGAGCGGAGATGCTTTCAAGACGCAGACGCAAGCATGTTACCCTTGAGAACCTTACTGCATACCTCAAGGAAGGCAATAGGCGTGAGCTCAATGTTATCATCAAATCTGACGTTACCGGTTCGCTGGAAGTCTTGGAAAAGACTCTTATCGATCTTTCTACAGATGAGGTAAGTATCAATATCATACATGCGGCGGTTGGAGGTATCTCCAATGCTGATGTGCTCTTTGCTGATGCCAGTGATGCTATTATTGTCGGTTTCCATGTGATTGCTGATTCTGCGGCAAAACATGCAGCCGCATCGCACAGTGTTCAGATCAAGGTTTATCATGTGATTTATCGTCTGATAGAAGACATGAAAGCGGCTCTGGAAGGCTTGCTGCCACCAGAAGAGAAGGAAGTTATTATTGGTCAGGTCGAGATCCGTGAGGTCTTCCATTCCAGCAAGCTGGGTAATATCGCCGGTTGTTTTGTTACTGATGGTATGATTAACCGCAACTGTCAGGTTCGTCTGATACGCGATAGTATCGTTATTTATGAAGGTAAAATTGATGGACTCAAACGTTTCAAAGATGATGCTAAAGAGGTCAGAAGCGGCTTTGAATGCGGTCTGAGAATAGTCGGTTATGATGATATCAAGGTCGGTGATGTTATTGAGGCGTTTGAAGTTGAAGAGATCGCCAGAAAGCTTGAAGACTGATTCTGATACTGCCGGTTGTTTTATATTTGTAATTAAGAGTGTGTCTGCCTTGGGCGGGCACACTCTTTTTTAATGATCTTTGGGGAGGTTCGATTATTACAGTATAAGAAGTTATGATATTTTGCTATTGAAGATTGTGTATAAAGAGAGCACTTATTACTATCTTTCAGTTATGCCGGTAATGTCAGGAAAAAAACTCAAATCCCTGATTCACGCATGAGTACCTGATATATGTGCTGAATCAGCTCTTTTAGATAAGAGCGTGGCCGACTCCAGTATCTGGCTATACCCGGTTGATCGTATCTCAGGAATTCCGAGGCGGACTGCAGCTGGTTCTGACCGGTAAAGCTGCATTCAATGGTGAAGTACGGGTGAACGATTTTAAGTTGATTTTTTGGGTCGGAAATGACATCAATCGGACCACCATTAATTGAAGCGAGTCCGGGGTGCTTCAGGACTTCTTCTCTAGTCGGTCTGATATTCTCAATTCTTGCCTGGTAACGGATATTCCGGTAACTGGCATAAGCGGGTATAAAATCCAAGATATCACCAATTTTTAAAGAAGAGGCCGCTTGGGAGGTGGCGTATAGAATAAGCGTCGGTGAACCGAGGTCGTAGATGCGGCCAAGTTCCTCACCTTTATAAACCGCAACACCAGGGTGGAGTGTCTCTGTGAGGTCAGTAACAGTACCGTCGATATCAGCGGTTATCCGGCTTTGTTCGAGTGCTTCATTTAGTGAGCGCAGTTTGGCTTTGGCCTGCAGATAGGTTTCGCGTATCTGTGGTGCCAGTCCTTTGAGTTCATTTTTAGCTGTTACCTGTTTTAGCTGCAGAGCCAGCTGGCTGATATTGAGTTCTGCGAGTTTGATTTCTGCCTGCAACTGGTGTGAATCAATTGTCAGCAGCTGTTTGCCGGCAGTTACGCTGTCGGTACGGGTAATATTCATTGCTGATATGGTGCCGGCTGAAGGGCTGTAGATTATCTGAGTTTCTGCAGCCGTTGTAATTGCCGGTATGCTGCTGTATCTGGGAAAAGGAAGAGTGACCCATATGACAAGTATAATCAGCAGAATGATGAATAATGCAAAGCGGAGGCTGATTTTTCTGCCACGTATGAGGCTTATATCTGTAGTTAATTCCCGGTAAAGCGGACGGATAATAAAGGTGATGATTTCAATGCTGAAAAGTGATATGCCGATAATTTTTGGGAAAGTATAGTATACCACAACTGCTATACCGGTATAAAGAAAGAAGCGGTAGATCCAGGTGCAGATGGAGTAGGTAAGCATGAATAGTTTTCGTTTCAGGCTCAGTTCCGGTTCCGGACAGTCAACCTTTATTCCAAGAAGCTTACGACGGTAGAACCAGCGGGTCATGCTGAAAGCCCGAAATTGCAGATTGTCAATTCCGGTAAGGTCTGAGAAAATATAGTAACCATCAAAACGCATAAGTGGATTCAGATTGACCAGCAGCGTGCTGATAAGGGTCAGTGAGGAGAGAATGAAGGTAATACTTGAAAGAGTAGGATTGGTGCTTATGCCCCAGATAAATAGAGAAATACCGGCTATTATTAGTTCGGTCAGAATCCCTGCCGCACTGATACGCAGACGTTGCGGTCGTGAATGCATCCGCCAGCTGTCGGTGACATCACAGTAGGGTATTGGCCAGAGCACAATAAAGGCCAGGCCCATTGTCGGTATGTGATTTCCGAAGTACTTGGCGGTATAGGCATGTGAAAATTCATGGAAAATTTTAAGCAGGGCGATTGACAGTCCATAGCAGATAAAACCCTGAGGGTTTAGAAAGCTGGTGAAGGTATGGATATATTCATCAAAGCGCTGACTCAGAAAATATAATCCTGTAAGTCCCAGTAAAAAGTATATAAGCAGCAGCAGGCGCGAGGCAAGAATCCGGGCGAACCCCATGGTGTTTTCAAGAAATTTATCGGGATGTATTATCGGTATTCTGAAATAAAGATAATGGTATATCAGCCACTTGAAAAATCCGGTTTGCCGCTGCTGCTGTTCGGCAGTCAGGAAAGCGCTGTTTTTGTGCAGTGTTTTTTCGGTCAGACCGAAGGCGATAAGTTCTTCAATAAATTTTAAAATTTCGCTCTGGTCTTCGCGTATAGTTGTTTCCTGCTCCAGCCTCTTCAAGAGCTCTTCGGCAGATTGTGTTCTGTCCAGACGTTTGACAATCTCAAATTGAATCCAATCGAGTCTGGTAAAGGTCGCATGAATGGGATCATGAAGCATCCAGACCGGCTTGCCTTGTTCTTCTGCCGGTGCTACAGTGAGTTCTAGATCGGGTCGCAGCCGGGGCAGGATTGACTTGGAGTTAAGGTCAATATTGAAGCTCATAATCAGATACCTATGAAATTGCGGATTGCAGCAAGCGGTCGACGTATCAGCCAGTAGCCCAGGGATACCTTGTTGCCATAAATAACGGCGGTTCCCTGTACTCCCATTCGGATGTCGGTTGCTTTCCAGTCAAGTGTGGCTTCTGCAAGAAATGCCGGTATTCCTGTTGGCGAAGTGGTGGCATGCTCTGCAAGGTAGCTGAGGTGAGCCTGTCGTGAAGTCGCTGAATCAGTGTTAAGTATGATCTTTACGCGGGCGTTTTCCGGAAAATCAATTTTATCAGCCAGCGGCAGATATATTTTAATCTTATTTTTGCCGGGGGTAATGAGCAGCATTATACGTTCTCCGGTCATGACCGGTTTTCCTTCCCATTCGTTGGGATCATTCATCATTACGACTCCAGCAGCGGGGGCGTTTATAAGGCTTTTGTCAAGTTTATAACGGGCGATTCGCAGCCGGGTTTTATCCATTGCCAGTTGGGTCTCAAGCGCCTTCAGTCTGCTCCTGGCATCCATGTCCGTGATAGCTTCGGCTTCTGTTCGTGACAGCTCTGAACGGGTAATCTTTACCTGTTGTTCGGCGGCGGTGAATTCTTCACTGAAGATGTCCCGGTTTAACTTTACCAGCGTTTGTGATTCTTTTACGGTATCTCCGGGATGAACCAGAATCTCGTCAACTACACCGTCAATAGGTGTGGTTACAGATACGGGATTTAGCGGTACTATCTCGCAGGGGGCGACAATGCGCTCTGAAATTTTATAGGAATAGAGTGAAAGAATTACCGCTACGAGAATCAGAAGTATTAAAGCACGCCGACTGTACTTATGAGAATTCTCGGGTGATTTGCGTTTATGGAGCTGTAAGAGACTGCCGAAGTTTTTCTGCAGCGGAGCGGTCAGTTTGAGATCTCCCGGTTGCCATTGTTTCTGTTGCCAGCGCTCAAGAACCAGGACAGGTGGGGCGTTGTGTTTCCGGAGGCTGTTCTCTGCGGTAGCTGCAAGAGGCAGCCAGAGCAGGAATGTTCCGCCGGATTTTGCGGTATACTCTTCCCAGAAATCGGGAATATCGGAAAATGCATCTTCGTTTATTATCTGTGCTTCTTCCGGGTTATTCAGCGTTTTTTTTAACTGGCGCAGCCATCTGCAGACATCTGAGTGCATTGACGGTTGGCTGCTACCGGAGATTCCTAGTATTTTTCTGCCTGTGCCACTGATTAGTATGGCGCGGTCATAATGAATGTAGCCGACAGTATGATTGAGAAGATGAAATATAAGATTCTGTTCATCACGGCACTGATTCGCATCACTGATAAGTGAGTTAAGAGTAGCCAGAGTCTTTACGGTCTGCTTCAAAATAAAAATTTGCTTCTGGGTGTTTTCCGGTTCTTTGGGCATATCAGTTCTGCACCTCAATTTCAGCTTCAGCTGAGGTCTGTCTCTGCGGTATGAACCAGCCGCTCATGCCAGCCCGTAGAAGACCTTTGCGGTTGTCGATGTCTGCAGCGACCTCAAAAGTATCGCTGGCGGCATCAAGTGTCGCTGAAATTCGGCTTATGCTGGCTTTGAAGTTTTTGTGTAAAAGCGGGATGGTAATGGAAACTTCCTGTCCTATTGCAGTATGTGGAAATTCAGAGACCGGCAGTAGAAAGTGTGCCAGCAGGGTGTTATCATCAATAACCTCCAGTAGCGGTTCGCCGGCTTTGGCAAGTTCGAACTGGTTTTTTTCAACCGTTACAACCCTTCCCGAAAAGGGGGCATTAATTGTACACATCCGGAGGTTTCTTCTGGCAAGGATTAATTCTGCCCGGGCTATTGCTTCATCTCGCTGGGCGTTGGCCAATTCCACCAGGGTTGCATCGTTCCGGCTGCGCAGGTCTTTGACCGCTTCCAGATTGGTGCGGCTTGCTTCCAGCTGTTTCTCCGCTTTATCCTTTGCTGCTTCGGCAAGTTCTGAATCCAGCTTGACCAGCAGATCACCGTTGTTGAAAGTCTCTCCCATGACCAAAGGTAAAGCGGTAATTCTGCCGTCAATCTCGGAGGAGATAGTAGCTGCGTCTTTAGCAATAAGAAAGACCCTGATTTTATTGCCGCTGACATCGGCATCGGCAAGTGATATGTCTGTATCGGCGTTGAGAGTTGTTTCGTCAGCCAGAGAGTCTGTAGAAAGAGTTTCTGCCAGCAGGAGTAGCGTGAAAAAAAGCAGCAGTGACCGGGATTTTATGCGATTACAAAAGTTAAAAGCATGCGGCATGAATAGCTCCCGTTTTATCTGCTATAAGTTCAAGCAGAAAGATATATGACCAAATATATCGCTAGCATTTAGCGGGTGGTAGCAATTAGAAATAACCCTTCGGATCAGGGCTGTACTGATTGAGTATTACCTGTTCTACCTGTGGCTTTGGCGCTTCAGCTACTGTTGCCTCGGTAAAAGAAGAAGTTTCAGTTGTTATTGCTGATGCCGGAGTATCTGTCGCTGCCAGATTATCAGAATAGACACTTCCGTTGTTACTGGCTTCAGCCGGACTCAACTGAATTGAGATCGACTCTGAAATTTCTGCGGTGTCACTCGTGTCGGCACCGATGGTATTTATAATTTTTGCTCTGGCGATCATTACCCGGCTATATGCCTGCATACTGGCGGCAAAATCACGAAGCGCATCGAGCTTTTTAGTGGTCACCTGACTCTGCTTGCCTTTGCCGGCCTTTGCCGCACTCTCGGCATTGGCTATAATCTGTTCACTGTCGTTTACGATATCCTGCAATTTATGGTAACGGCTGACTGCAAAATCATATTCTATAGCGGCAATACGCAGCTGGGTAATTATTGCCACTGCCAGTGCCATGCGCTTTTTACGTATGAAATCAACGCGTTTGAATTCAGAACGGGTTTTGAATACTTTATTTGGTATGTCCAGCAGATTCCATGAGACATTTATTCCGGCAGACAGCCAGGAGTTGTAGTAAAGGTATTTGTTATCATCGGCGGAAGGATTGACAAACATCTGCGGGCTGGGAAGCATGCTCAGCATGGTGGCTCGCGCTTCATCCTGAGTGATTTTTTCCTGCAGGTCTTCCTGAAATAGCTCCGGTCTCTGATTTAATGCCAGAGTTTCAAGTTTATCAAGATTCAGCAGTGCGGGGAAAGCTTCGTTGATGCTGCAGTCTATAGTGAAATCCGCACCTATCGGCAGACCGATAAGCTGAGCCAGACGGAGTTTGGCTGATTGATATCTCTCGTTGTAGTCTTCAAGTCTAAGCAGTTGCTGTTTTAGCGGATAACGGCGTTCGATCGCTGCTGATTCGGATATTCTGCCCTTAGCCTGACTTTCGCCGATAGCGTTGATCTCTGATTCAAGTTCAGTTTTGAGCGATTCCCCGCGTTCTACTATAAGTTCCAGACCAACGCAGCTCCAGTAAGCTTCAGCAATATCATAGGAAAGTTTCTGTCTGATTCTGCGGATTTCATGCAGTGCGTGCAGAGTTCGTTTCCCCTGCTGTCTGGCCCGGAAATAGGATACACCGAAATCGAGAACATTCCAGAGAAGGTTGACACCGCCATAGGTGTGGGAGGTCATATCGCTGTAGGAGTAGGTTACATTCTGTGCTTCCTGACCGGTAAAGAGTCCGACGGAGTTTGAAGCATTGTGACTGTCACGCAACCCATTATTAATTTCGGCAGTAAGATCCGGCAGCATTTTGGTTATAGCGCCGTTTTTAAGTTCGCTCTGAATTGCCATCTCCTGACGGGTCAGCCAGAGCTCAAGGTTGTACTGCATTCCGAGTTCGATAGCTTTATTCAGTGTCAGTCCGGAAACTAGTTCCGGCTTGAGGGCGTTATAAGCTTCAAGATCCATCTTCGAGTTTACCAGCCGGTCTTTTATCTCTTCATCGGGTGTTGGTGTAATACAGCCGGTGAGGGTGACTGCTGTAAGTAATAGTATGACTATCCATGAGTTACGTATAAAGTTTGTACCGGAATCTTTGATAAATGTATAGCAGGTACAGGAGGTTTTCATCCCCATATTATTTATCCTGTAGTAGATTATACTCTGACTATGTTCTTTAAATTTTGTAAGACCTTGCCACATCAAGGAATTGCAGAAATAGTATTTTACATTAAAAGTATACAACGTTTTTAGTGTATTGTCTATATAAATTGAGACTTTTTTCGGTAATTTATCTTTAATAATATAGAATAATTCTACACAGTTTAATTATTGGTTTTGTTGTAAATTGAGACTAATGGTTGTTTTGTGTATTGTGACTTATATGTTTCCAGGGTTATAAAGCAAATATGTGTTGTGTCAGAATTGTATAAGTGTATCTGTATTCAGCGTAATATGCTGCTGCGAATAATATTGTGTTGTTTTCGGATTGAGAGGAAAGAGGTTTTGTCGGAGTAATTTGCACTTAAAGTTGCATTTTGTATTAATCTTTTTCCCGGGTATTTTTTATGGTGATATTAAAAATTATTCATAAATGTAAAGTTATTTATGGTAAAGACGGTTTTTTGGGGTTATAATTATGTTGATAGTATTTTAGTTATAATCAATAATTAAATTTTTAAAATTTACAGTGTTTTTGGGAGGTTGATGACCGATGATTAGCAGGCTTATGCAGATGGAGGAGCGTATTGTGCTTGATGGCAGTGTCGCTGCGGTGGTGGCGGCTGCCGGTGCAGCAGATGCCAGCGCTTCAGCCGATACTAAAAGTGATTCGGGGGATGCTTCTGATCTGCCGGCGGAACAGGCGGATAATACTGCAGGGGACGGTAGTGATTCTGATAACAGTGGGGATAGTGATGCCGGTGATAATACTGATGCCGATACTGCTAATGATGGACAGGCTGATTCAACCGTCGCGGAGGTAATAGCGGCAATTGCTGATTCGAGTGATGAAAATGCCGCTACGCTTAAAGCACTGATTGTAAATTCTGATATTGATGATTTAGCCGATTTGCTGGCGGCTGTGGATGACAGTGTTATAGTTGTTACCTTTGATGGTGATACACCTGATATGCAGGCTATTATTGATCAACTCACGGCTCTGGCTGATGGTGCGGATTATTCAAGTATCGGTATTGTCACTCATGGTGCGGATGGAGTTATTGCTTTTTCTGATTCGGATCCAATAACTGCAGCTACTCTGGCAGTCGATTCTGAGCAGCAGGAATTCTTTGCCGAATTGGGGGAACTGCTGACCGCTGACGGGCGAATTGATCTGATAAGCTGTGACTCCGGTGATGGAACCGCAGGTGATGAGCTTATTGCCGAAATTGCTGAAATAAGCGGCGCGGATGTGGCGGCCAGCACCGATACTACCGGTAATGAGAGTGACGGTGGTGACTGGATTCTGGAGAAGGGTGATATTGATCTGACGCATGAATATTTCGATGCTGGGGCTCTGGATAGTTTTGACGGGGTTCTTCCGTATTTTACTTATCATGATTTAAGCTTTGAACTGGCGGCGGATTATGCTGAAGACTATGGTATATTGTATCTCGATTTTGATTATCTTACCCAGTTTTGCAGCTGCCTTAGCGGTAAAGAAATAACCATTCAGTATTATGCTGATGGAACTATGCATTACGCGCATTTCGGGGCGTCAGATTTGTTGAGTGACAGTTTTACCAGTGACGGTGGTTTAACTATGTCATCTTCCGGGGAGACATTTGTTCTTGATTTGTCTCCTTATGCTGAAGATCTGGCGGTTCAAGATTTTGAACTTGTTTCCGGAGTAACGTATCAGGTAATTTTTTCTGATGATATTTTTGAGCAGACCGAAAGCGGTAATTCTGTGTATAATTCTGCCTTGATACTTACTTTTGTAGTAGCAGATACTTCTACTCATCATGATAATGCGTCATGGCACAGTACCTTGGATCATTCATCTTCAGGAAGTGGTTCCACCGGTTCTGCCGATGGTGACTCCTTAGACGGGTTGGTCTCTGATATTATCAGCGGTATTGCAGACGGCAGTATATCTGATGGTGTTGATGATATCGCTGGCGACTGGGGCGATGCTTCTGGTACCGGTGAAGGCGAGAGTGCTGAAGGTGACAGTGCTGAAGGTGACAGTGCTGAAGGTGACAGTGCTGAAGGTCCTGCCGGCAGTGGCAGCGGAGAGGGTGCATCCGATGGCGAGGCTGATGCGGGGCATGATGCCTTTGCGCTCCGAACCGATGGTACCGCAAGTGATATGATGGTTACCAATCCATTCAGCGAGCATATTACCAGCTCAGATGTGCAGCTTCTATTCGACCGCACGGTTGATGCTTTTGCCCAGCTGGGACTGGATAATGCCGCGATTTATGAATTAATCCAGGATGCGATGGGCGACACCATGACGACTGCTTCGCTGGTTGCAAGCTGTGAGCAGTGTCTGGATAATGCTAATCTGCTTATGGGAGAGCTGGTGGCAAGTAGTGAGCATGATTTTGCGCAATCAGGTAGTGGTATGACTGCGCAGGGAGAGAGTGTGGTGGCAATTGTTCAGGCTGCGATAGACCGCGTGGTTCAGGCGCGTGGAAACGCTCTTATTGCCAATGATCTGCTGCGAATTATAGCTTTGAATATCGGAGATGCTTCAGAACGGCTTGCCGAGAATACTTTTGCTGCCGGGGTGATGCGGCTGGGGGCAAGTAATGAGGAGCTTACCTACTCCTATGAAGTGCTAAATGCTATCTGCAAAGTTGTTAAAGAGCATAAGGATAATGGTTCTGCGCTAACCGTAGCCCAACTTAACGGGATGCTGCCGGAGATAGAGGGGCAGGCGAGAACTGTAGCTAAAGCTGTGGCTGAAGATGGTGACAGGGCAAGTAGGGACGTACTGGCATTTCTCACCAGACAGCTGCAGCAGCAGGGTGTTGATAAGGATAATCTGCAGCAGCAGGTAAGTGCCGTTTTTGAACAATGGCATCAAAGTATTGGCGTCTCGGCGGTAGAACCATTTGCCATGAATATTGATTCAGATGTTGCGGTAAATGGGGCTGTTCCGGCTGGAGCTATGTAAAGCAGATACGGGAATGAGCCTGGTTAATATAGTTTATTGTTGTCCCGGTATAGATTTATTCCGGGACAATTTTTATAGAGCTGCTTATAGCGCAATGCTGATGTTGGCTTTTCTGATAGTTGTTGTCTAGGTTTGTGTAATAATATATTTATATAAAATTCTTGCTTATTAATGAAATTATGGTATTAACGTAATTGTATGATTTAGTGTTTTTGCAGTGAATATAATCAGGGTTATTTGATTGAATTATGTTCTGGTTGTTTACTAATTATTTTTAGTGTTTTTTATAAGAATGAAAGTTGTATTGCAGGTGGTATTGTGGAGTATAAATTAATAATTCATACCGCTGAGGGTGAAGAAATTCTTGGCAGCATTTCCGATGAACAGGCAGCTGTTTTTGGCAGGGGGCGGGATGCGACGTATACAATACCTGACGCTCTGGTGTCGCGGGCGCACTGTAGAATCGCGGTTGATGCGGATGGCAGGGTATTTGTTGAAGATCTCGGATCCAGTAACGGTACATTGATGAACGGCCTGCCGGTAGCTGAAAAAACGGAGTTTGTCGCCGGCGGAATAATCGATATCGGTAATTCCAGTATTGAACTGGTGCCGCAAGGGGTTCTGTCTACTGACAGCAGCAGTAATATAGATTTTGATACAGTGGGTATGGAGATTGACGATGAGGATGAACTTGATACCGACAGTGTGAATTTTGCCAAGAAATTTGATGTTGATAAGGGTCCGGTTGATGATTTGGATGATCTGGAGATAGATCCCCATGATCTGGCGTTGCGGCTTAATTCCATCTGTAATCTGGCGAGTAAGCTCTTTGGAGCCAATAATGAATCCGAGATAATTGATATCGCCATAGACATTGTGCTGGATATCTCCAAGTCGGAAAGATGTTCGGTGATTCTGTATCATGATAGCAGCAGCCTGCTCGAGCCGGTAGCCAGTAAATATCATAATTCCGATAAAGCTGGAGAGACCTTTAAAACCAGTAATACCGTGGTTAAGTATGTTATTAAAACAGGAGAATCAGTTATAACCGAGAATGTTGTGGATGATGACCGTTTTGGAGTTTCGCAGTCTTTGGCTCTTGGTAATATCTCGAGTGTAATGTGTGTGCCGCTAGCGACGCATGACAAGATTTTAGGGGTTATTTATACTGATTCTTCCGGTGCTTACGGTGGTGATTTTGATAACAGCACCCTGGCGGTGATGGCGGCGGCCGCGCATCAGGTGGCGGTAGCGATTGAGAGGGTCAGGCTGCACATCGGTCTGGAGAAGATGTTCTTTGGTTCCATGCTGGCGCTGGCGGCTTCGATTGAAGCAAAAGATAAATATACCAAAGGGCATTCTGAAAGGGTTACCTGTTATTCTCTGATGATTGCTGATGAGCTCAAATTATCCGAGGATGAGAGAACGGTGGTTGAACTGGCAGGATTGCTTCATGATGTCGGTAAAATAGGGGTCCCTGAAGCGGTATTGTGCAGTAAATCAAAGCTTACGGATGAGGAATTTGAGCTTATCAAGAAGCATCCACAGGTCGGGGCTGATATTATTCTTAAAATGCCGGAACTGGGAAGTATGACCTCAATTCGTGAAGTGGCCCGGGTGGCCAGAGCGCATCATGAAAAATTCGATGGTACCGGTTATCCCAAAGGATTGGCGGGTAAACGTATCCCGATTGGGTCGCGTATACTGGCGATTGCTGATACTTTTGACGCACTTACCAGTAACCGGACATACAGAGCCGGAATGCCGGTTACCAGAGCTCTGGAGATCCTACGTGAGTGCGCTGGAACTCAGGTCGATCCTGACGTTCTGGATGCTTTTTTGAAGATTTATGAGCGTGGAGAACTCGCACATCCGGAAAGGGTAAGGGCTCATGTTAGCTTTGATCATGAGTTGTTGCGTGATAATACTGTTATTAATGGCTGATTTTTGGGGATTATTCTGTATAATGGTTTTTGAGATTATTGTGGAGTTGAGATATTTTTAACCGGCAGGTAAGAGATTGATGAGTGAGATGGGGGATATGGATAAGGAACATTTTGAGGATATTGAACTTGAACGTACTCTGGATGCGGCAATTGCGGATGACATTACAATTTCAGCTACAATCAAGGCTCCACTAAGGCAGAGTTCGGATAATTTTACAACCCTTACTCAGGTGACCAACCCCGATCAGTCCCAGACGATAACAATTAAAAAAGATTCGTTCAGCTATCAGCAGCAGACTATTATTGACCCGGCGCAGAGTTCTCTTGATGCGGATGCCACAGTAGCTTTTGGGAATATGGCAGAGATTGATTCTGCAAAGACGTTGCCTCAGGGGGATGCTGCAGAGACGATTCAGAATACAGAAGCAGTTGGGGATAAAGGGGCTACGCTTTCAGCAGATGATTGTAAAACTATTGTCGATATGTCTGAGCATGAAGCACCCACAGTTGCTGCTCCGGTGGCATCAGCGTCAGCTATGGAGGAGACACTGGTTGCCGGCACTGCTGCCGAAGGGGCAACAGTAAAGAATGGGGCCAGCAGCAGCTCTTCTGTTCCTTTTACTTCAACTTCGGGTTCTGCAATAAGTTTCAGTGGTGGAAGTATATCGGTTAATGTTCGTCATCGCAATGTTGCTTCCAGTGTTGGGGCAAAGGTTGTTGGCGGTAAAGGTGGCGTGGCATTTTCCGGGGATGAATTTTCGGATTTTGAACTCATTGAGAAGCTGGGTGAAGGTGGTATGGGCGTGGTTTATTCCGCCAGGCAGAGTTCTATCGACCGGGCGATAGCTCTGAAGATGATCAAGAGTGATATCGCCTCTGAAGAAGCCCGTTCGAAATTTCTGGTGGAAGCGGTAGTGACCGGTGATCTGGATCATCCTAATATTGTCCCGGTTCATGATTTGGGAGTTGATTCCGCAGGAAATATTTTCTATGCTATGAAGCAGGTCACCGGATCCGAGTGGAGCAAGGTCATCAAGCAGAAGAGTCGTATGGAGAATATTGAGATTCTGCTGCGGGTCTGTGATGCGATAGCTTTTGCGCATTCACGCGGGGTAATTCACCGTGATTTGAAACCTGAGAATGTCATGCTCGGTTCTTTCGGTGAGGTACTGGTAATGGACTGGGGGCTGGCGCTGGCGGTGAATGACACGGCGAAAGCCGAGGCGATAAATCCTAATCTTGGGATTGCAGGTACTCCGGCATATCTTGCTCCGGAAATGGCTCGGGTCGGACTCTGGCGGTTGCTGGGTTTCTGCAGTGACATCTATCTGCTTGGGGCAATTCTTTTTGAAATCATTACCGGGAAGCGACCACACCGGGGTAAGACGGTACGTGAATGTCTGAAGAATGCCGCTAAAAATATTATTGTTGAGGTTGACGCTGCAGGTGAACTTCTGGAGATAGCGTATAAAGCTATGTCCACAGATCCTTGTGACCGTTACCAGAGTGTTCAGGATTTTCAGCATGCTATTAGAGAATATTTATCACATTCCGAGTCGGTAACTCTTGCGGATAAGGCTGAAAGTGATTTGAAGCAGGCTGAAGCAAGTGGCGATTATGATGATTACGCCAAGGCTTTATTCGGATTCAGACAGGCGGTGGAGCTCTGGCCGGAGAATTCTGCGGCGTGTAATGGTCAGATACGGGCAGGTGTTGCCTATGCTTTTGCTGCTTTGGGGCGTGGCGACCTTGATCTGGGGCTGTCGCTGGTTACGCAGGAGGATGAATTTTCGGAGGTACGTGAAAAACTGCTGCAGGCAAAACATGAGCGTGAAAAGCACCAGCGGCGTCTCAAGCTGCTTACCCGTGGTGTTGCTGTATTGGGAGTTGTTATTGTCTGTATTTCGGTAATTGCTGCGGTCTGGATTCAGACTGAGCGTTCTGAGGCGATCGCTCAGCGTGAAGAGGCCTTGCGTCAGGAAAAAATTGCCAAGGAACAGCGTGAAGAAGCTTTACATCAGGAGAAGATTGCGCAGCAGCAGCGTGAGGAAGCGCAGAAGCAGGAAAAGATAGCGCAGCAGCAGCGTGAAGAAGCACAGAAACAGGAGAAAATAGCGGTTGTGCAGCGTGAAGAGGCTCGAAAGCAGACAGTGATAGCGGAGCAGCAGCGTGAGGAAGCGCGTAAACAGACGGTGATCGCAGAGCAGCAGCGTGAAGAGGCTAAGCGTCAGGAGCAGATTGCTACCGAGAAGAAACTGCTGGCAGAGGCAGAGACAAAACGCGCCAACGAGCAGAGTACAATAGCTCAGCAGCAGCGGGAGATTGCGCTCAAGCAGAAAGAGGTGGCTGAGCAGCAGACTGTACGCGCTAATGAGCAGACCGAGATTGCTGAAAAAGCGCGGGTAACCGCCGAGGAGCAGCGTGAAAAAGCACGTAAGAGCGAGGCTAGAGCTCTGGAAGCTGTTGATAAGATGGTTCGGGCGCAGACTGCGCAGCAGCTGGAAAAGGCCCGCAGAGAGGCGGCAGAGCTGACCGCCAAAGAAACCAAGGAAGAACTGGCGGAGCGGGATGAACTGAAAGAGGATAACTGGTGGACTTTTGGTTCTGAGGAGGCCGTTAAACGGCAGCAGGAAGCGGCTGCGAAGTATAACCTGCCGGTAGAGAAGAAGCTGACCGTTGGTGAGGTGGAGTTGAGTTTCAGGCTTATTCCTCCGGGTATATTCGGCATGGGCAGCAGGGTTGACGAGCCGGGGCGCAGTAGTGAAGAGTATCTGCATAGAGTTGAGATAAGCCGACCCTTCTATATTGAGGAGACCGAGCTGACGCAGGAGGCATGGAACAAGCTTACCGGAGTGAGCGAGAGTGCTGAAGGCGGGTATCCCGCATGGAATATAAGTTACGAGGATATAAGCAGAGATTTGCTGCCGGTAATCAATGCAAAGCTGCCTGCAGGCTGGGAAGTAAGGTTGCCGTCTGAGGCTCAGTGGGAGTGGGCGGCTCGTGCCGGTACCAACACCCCATATTATTCCGGAACTACGAGTGCGGATCTTAAACGTATCGGTTATACCGGAGTAGAGCTACTTACTTCAGCAAAGGCGGTTGCCAAACTGGAGCCGAATGCCTGGGGGCTGTACGATGTACTTGGTAATGTCGCCGAATGGTGCAGTGATACCTATGTCCGTGACGGTTATCTGAGTAAAGAGAAGGTGCAGACAGATCCGCTGAATGAAAATGCCGGGAAATATTATGTTGTCAGGGGCGGAGCCTGGAGTAATCTTCCTGAGCATTGCCGGGTTGCTTACCGTAGTTATGCCGGTGCCAAAAGCCGGTATAATTTCCTTGGTGTGCGTCTGGTTCTGATTCCTCCAGCAGAGTAATAGTAATAATTTTTTTTGAGGGTGTGAGGGTGAACTCACACCCTTGTTTTTTTTATTATAATGTTTAAGATAAAAATCAGCTGCTGAAAGGCTGTTTTAAGCATTTTGGACAGATTGTTGGTGTCGGCAGCGATGCATGATATTTAGATGTATATCGCCGGTATGAATAAGTGAGGAGTGGTGATGAAGGAACTTAATATTGGACTTATTGGTTATAAGTTTATGGGGCGGGCACATAGTAATGCCTGGATCAATGCTCCGCTGTTTTTCGATATGGCGGCAAAACCGGTACTCAAAGTTGTTTGCGGCAGGAATATTGCACCTTTAAAGGAGTTCGCGTCCCGCTGGGGCTGGGAGGAGGTTGAGACCGACTGGCGTAAAGTTATTGACCGGGATGATATTGATGTAGTTGATATCTCGGTCCCGCAGCATCTGCATTATGAAATCGCTAAAGCGGCCATTCAGGCGGGAAAGCATGTATTTCTCGAAAAGCCCATGGCTCTGAACTCTGCACAGGCCGCAGAGCTATGCGAGCTGGTAAAGGGTAAGGAGCTGGTGCATTATCTCAATCATAATTACCGGCGGTGTCCGGCGGTGCGGCTGGCAAAAAAAATGATTACTGAGGGTAAAATAGGTCAGATTTACCATTGGCGGGGGGCATATCTGCAGGACTGGATTGTGGATCCGGAATTTCCTCTTACCTGGCAGTTACGTAAAGAGAGTGCCGGTATGGGACCGCAAGCGGATCTTAATTCGCATAGCGTGGATCTGGCGCGTTATCTGGTCGGGGACATCAGCAGTGTGAGTTGTATGACTGCAAGTTTTATTAAGGAACGCCCGCTGCCGGCTGAAGAGGCTGCTGCTTCACAGCAGAAGGGTGAGGTAACGGTTGAGGATGCGGCATTTATGCTGGTGCGCTTTGAGAATGGGGCTCTGGGATCATTTGAAACTACCCGTTTTGCTCCGGGGCGGAAAAATTATAATACTTTTGAAATTTATGGCAGCAGGGGAAGTCTGATCTTCGATCTGGAACGAATGAATGAACTGCAGTATTATAACCGCGATGATCCCGCTGGAGAGCAGGGTTTTCGAACTATTCTGGTAACTGAGCCTGAACATGATTATATCGCCAACTGGTGGCCGGTAGGTCACATTATCGGGTACGAGCATGAATTTATTCATGCGGTAGTTGATTTTACGGCAGCAGTGATAGCAGGCGGCGAGATCAGACCGAATTTTTATGATGGTCTGCAGGAGATGAAGGTATTGGAAGCGGGAATAGAGTCGGCCGCTTCAGGAAGAGAAGTTTCAGTCAATTAAGGTGGCGGCTGATTATAGTTAGAATAAATGAGAATTCCGGTTGTTAGAGTCTGAACGTCTTCAGGCGGGTTAGGTGCAGTTGTAAATAATAATTCTTGATTCTGATAAGGCGGCAGCAGAAGACTCTTTCCGCGTCGATGATTATATGGGTGTTTTTTTATGAGTAAGGGATTGCAATGAAAGTTTTATTTCCGATCGTGGTGGTGATTATTTCCGCTTTGGCATTATTTTTTCCGCAGTATTTTCTCTGGCCGGTACCGATTATTGTGCCGTTGCTGGGTATTATCATGTTCGGAATGGGTATCACTCTCACTCCTGATGATTTTAAAACAGTTGTCAAGGCTCCCAAACTGGTACTGGTAGGTCTGATCTCACAGTATGTGGTTATGGCAGGCATTGCCTATATTATTGTCAAAGTCCTGAATCTTCCTGCGGGAGTGGCTATCGGGGTTATTCTGGTCGGAACCTGTCCTGGAGGTACGTCAAGTAATGTTATGACCTTTATTGCGAAGGGAGATCTGGCTTTATCTGTATCCATGACCGCCTGCTCGACAATTCTGGCTCCTATTCTTACTCCTATGCTGACTCTTATACTGGCCGGAGAGAGTTTTCATGTTAACTACGTCGGTATGTTCCTCTCCATTGTCAAGATCGTGATTGTTCCGGTAATTTTGGGTATGCTGGTAAATCACTTCTTCAGAAAGCAGTTAAAATTTTTAATGAATTTCATGCCCGTTATCTCCATGGTTGCTATAATAATTATTATAGCCGGGGTGGTGGCGATAAATTCCGGGCGTATTCTGGAGATAGCAGGATTGACAATCGTGGCGGTTATTATGCATAATGGTCTTGGTTTGCTTGCAGGTTATTATATTGCTAAAAAATTTGGATTTACCAAGCGGCAGCAGCGTACTATTTCGCTAGAGGTCGGATTACAGAATTCTGGTCTCGCTGCTTCTCTGGCAAAAATTTATTTCGCACCAACTCCTGAGGCTATGGTGCCGGCGGCTTTCTTCAGTGTCTGGCATAATATTTCAGGGGCGCTTGTCGCAACTTACTGGAGTATGAAAGCTGTTGACGAGGAGAATAAAGAATGATGAAATATCGGCGCTTTAATATATTCCTGTGCCTTATTTTTATTCTTGCTGCGGCTGCGTCTGGCGCAGAGCAAGAGAGTCGGGCGTTATTTCAGGTATCGACGCTTCAGGCTTTGCTGGCAGGGGAGTATGACGGAACCGTGAGTCTTAAAGAGGTTTTGACGCGAGGTAATATGGGTATCGGCACTTTTGATAAACTTGCTGGCGAAATGATCATTTATGACGGCGTGGTCTATCAGGGGCGGGTTGACGGTAAGGCATATGTAAAAGCGGTTCCGGCAAGTACTCCCTTCGTAAATATCGCCAGGTCAGGCTGCAATAAACCGCTTTCTGCATCTTTTGCAGGTGGTTATGACGGGCTGAAATCATTATTGAACAGATTGTATCCGCAGGAGAATAAACCGGTTCTATTCTGCATTCGCGGTAAGTTTCGAAAGCTCTCATATCGCAGTGTACCCGAACAGCAGAAGCCTTATCCCTTACTGGTTGAGGTTGTAAAACAGCAGGCTGTTTTTACTAAAGAGGTTATTGAGGGCATGCTGATCGGCTTTAGATTTCCAGAATATATGTCGGGAATAAATGTAAATGGTTTTCATCTGCATTTTCTTTCCAGTGATAAGGAGTATGGGGGGCATCTCTTTGCTGTGGATTCCGGTGAGATAATTATTGAGGCGACATCTTTGAATTCGTTTGAGGTTTTTCTTCCTGATACCATAGCACAGGCAAGATTCGAGCGGGTGGACGCGGAGAAAGATACGCAGGCTGTTGAAAAGCTTGAAAAATAGAGTGATATAAAATTTAAAATTTGCTGTAAGTATAGCGGGGATGGTCTGTTAGATCATCCCCGACTGTAATTCAGGTAAAAGAATCAAGTATAAATGTTATGCCAGTATTGCGTAAAAAATCTTATGGTGTTAAAATATAGATGTTTGTATGTTCTAACTCTCTGGAAGGTCTTTAATGATGGATAAATTAGAAAATACACCGGGAGGAGATGTCCTCGGTAGTATTGTTGCAGATTTCGGGCATGTTTATTATTCATTGCTGCTGGAAGCTGGCTATGACCCTGAAACGAAAGCGATTAAATCACGGATTATCGGTAATGTTAATTCTATGATTTCCATACCTAAGGGGAGTGATGATTATTTTAATCATCGACTTTGTGAATCACTTGATCCCAGAGAAAAAGAACGTTTGCAGGACGCTCTTAATAACGCTTTTACCACTCTCTCGGAGTACGAGATAGAGTTGCGGGCGGTCAACAAGGAGAATAAATCGGTATGGATTCTCAATAAGGGTATATTTAAGCGCGATCCCGGAACCAGAAGAATTATTCAGTACGGTTTTATAACCACAATACCGTTTAAAATGCTTAAACGCTATGAGTTCGGCTCCGGTGATGATCGTTATCATTGTGTGGCCGGGTTGATGAATGACTATGTGTTCAGTGTTCGTTGTCAGAATGGCGAAGTGGTGGAGACTATCCATGGCGGTGCCTGCAAGGATGTTACCGGCTATACCGAGCAGGATTTTTTAGATGATGAGAATCTCTGGTTCAGTATGGTTCATCCTCATGACAAAGATCTTATTCTGCAGCGAGCCAACAAGATGGCACGCGGGGAGCAGGTGGATGAGCTGATTCACCGGATAAAACACAAAAACGGTCAGACCAGATGGGTTAAGAGTGTGATTGTACCGCATCATGATGAGTTTGGCAATGTCTTCCTGTATGATGGGGTGATCCGTGATATAACCGATCAGGTGCATGAGCAGCAGCATGTGGAGCAGGAGTCGTATATGAACGAATTGCTGCTCGATGCCACACCTTATCCGATGATCTTGATGCAGAATGACGGCATTGTACTAAAGGCGAATCGTGCCGGCTATGAACTGGGGGCGCAGAATGAGCAGTCTTGCTCGACTATGTGGAAGAAAGAGATTGATGCTACCTGTGAGTTTCGTAAAATGCTGGAAAAATCAATGGACTCTGGAAGTATTGTCGTTGGGGATGTAACTTATATGGGTAATACTTATGAAGTTACAATTGTACCCAATGAGCCGGATTTACTGCTGGCTTGTCTGCATGATGTTACTGCAAACCGCGCTATGAGTGACAAGCTTGAAGAGGATAAGATGATAATGCAGTCGATCTTTGAAAATACGATTGTAAGTATCATGCTGCTTGATCTAAACGGTAAGTTCGAAACTATAAATAACACGGCATCAAAGGTTATCGACCGTTCACAGGTTGAAGTTCTGGGGTTATCGGTTTATGAGGTCTTTCCACGTGAAGAGGCGCGGCTGAGAATGGAGTATATCCAGCAGGTGGCTCAGACGCGTTCACCGCTGAAGATAGAGGAGAGTATCAACGGTTATGAACTGGTAACAGTGGTGATTCCGGTTATTGACAAGAATTCTGATGTAACTAAAATTGCCATGTTCTCCAAGGACGTTACCCAGATGAAGAAGGCTGAGGCAAATCTTATTGAGACATATCAGGTTCTTACTGCTATTATCGAAAATGCCCAGCTCGTTATAATAGGTCTTGATATTGAGCGCCGGGTAATACTCTGGAATGATCGTGCTGCCAGACTGCTTGGTATTGCCTCTGAGAAAGCTTATAACCGTACTATTGGTGAGTTGTATGATAGCGCCGATACTGCCATGTTTGAAGCTATCGATAAAGCATATGAAGGAATTCCGTCCGAGGTTACGCGTACCAGTGTTAAATTACTTAACGGTAAAGAAATCACCGTGCATGTAACTATTGTACCGAAGATGGATGCACTTGGACAGGTTAACGGAGTCATTGGTATGGCTTTGGTTGCGGAGTAATTTTGCCACGGGTGATTGTTGATAAGGCCTATTTTTTTGTGAAATGTGCAGCTGTGCGTTGCAGCGCCTCCTCAGGTGGTATTTTTGGGCTCCAGGCAAGGTCTTCGCGGGCGCGGGTATTGTCGAAGTAATGACTGGTAGCCAGCTGTAAAGCCAGGAATCTGGTCATTGGCGGTTCCCAGTTAGGCGCCAGACAGTTTCCGACTTTTTCGAGAATAAAACCTAGTTTATAGGCGTTGGAAAATGTGAGCTGTCCGGTTACTGCGGGTATATTGCATGATGCCAGAAGTCTGTTGATAAACTCCCAGCAGTTTACCGGGTCAGTTTCATTGATGAAAAATGACTTGCCGCAGACACTTTTGGAATTTTCTTGCAGTTTATGCATGGCACAGATGTGAGCATCGGCGGTATTTTCGACATAGCTTACACTAACCAGATTCTTACCATCTCCTACAATCCGTAATTTTCCGGCTCTACCTTTATTTATAATACGCGGTGTCAAATTGGTGTCGCCAGGACCGAATATCAGATGCGGACGCAGAGAGCAGGTTTTAAGACCGGCTCGGCCGTTGTAGGATAGAACTGTAAGTTCGGCCTCGGCTTTTGTTGCCGCATAATAGGTCAGGTAGCGCAGTGGGTATGGCAGATCTTCGTTGCCGTTTATTATTTCATGATTGCCATATACTACACTTGGGGTGCTGGTATAAATAAAATTTTTTACTCCACGCAGACCTGCGGCCTGCAATAGATTGAGTGTGCCGGTGACATTGGTCTGATAGTACGAATTAAAACGTCCGCAGATTCCGGTTTTTGACGCTACATGAAAAATAGTATCAATACCGTCGCAGGCGGTTATCAGCCGGTCTTTATTTGCCAGGTCGGTACTGATTACCTTAAGACCGCATTCTTCCAATTTTGGATAATGCCCGCGTGAGAGTATGGTAATATTATTATAACCCGCTTCAAGAAGTTTGTCTACTATATGTCTGCCGAGAAAACCGGCACCGCCGGTCACAAGAATTTTCATAAACTGCCGCTCCAAAATTATGGTTTTTGTCTGATATGTGATATTTTAATTATAATATTCATGATTAGTATATGTTTTTAATATCGTTATAATTATCATTATAAAATATATTAAAAAAAATACAATATGCACTTGCATATCATGGCTATTTTAATATACTCTATTTCTACAATTTAGCGAGTAATTGATGGAGCGATGTCGGAGTCCGGTTTATCGAGCTGGTTTTGAAAACCAGTGTGGTTCGCGCCACCGGGGGTTCGAATCCCTCTCGCTCCGCCAATATGTATCAAGAGAGTCAACGGTATTCAATATGCCGTTGACTCCTTGTTTTATAGAGTTTTCGCTGTTATTTACAGTATATTTGCTGTTTGCCGTTGCCTCTGATTTAAGATTTTTCTGTCCGTAGCTGTCCGTGCAAAATACCCCTGAATTCGCCTGATTTGGCAAAAATCTGGCATCTTTTTTTTGAGCTGTTACAGCTGATATCTCCCCAGAAACACAGGTGTTATCTGTCCCCATCGCTATATCCTCTGTCATATTAGGTACTATTTTGGGCAGTTTTGCTACTGCTTCTCGCTGATCTCCAATTAAGTAATGTGTATAGAAGTTGGTTGTAAGCTCGATTGAGCTGTGTCTCATCATTTTTTGAGCTAGCTGTGGAGTGACTCCTGACTTGGCTAGACGGGTACAGAAGGTGTGACGTAGACTGTGGTAGTCTGCTCTGCCTTCAGGTGTGTCATAATCGATATGTGAGGCTATGAGGTCTCTTTTAAGCAGGTCTATGCCTTTGTCTGGCATTTTAGGGAAGACTCTGGCTTTTGGCAGCCTTGGGTTTTCTGTAAAGTATTCTTGTAATTCTGCTGCCAGTTCGTCTTGTAGGGGCAGGGTGGTTGTCTGACCGTTCTTACTGTTTATGTCTCTGCACCTGATGGTCTGATTCTCTAAATCAATATCTCCGCGTTCCAGCGTTACTACTTCATTGTACCTTAGTCCTGAGAAGAGGCTTATCTGGTAGGCTAGAGCCCTTTCCCGTCCTTTTACTCCATTGTGGGTAGCTGTTGATACCTTTGTTGTATTGATTAAGCGAGAGACCTCTTCATCTGTTAGTGAGCGTCTGGTAAAGGTGACATTGCCGGAATTTATATTGATCTTCTTTAGGCTTATAAGTATATTATCGCTGATTCTGTTGTTGCGGAAGAGCCAGTTTGAGAATTGTTTCATTCCTGCTGAGTGATGGTTTATTGTCTTGGGAGCTAGTTTATTATTGCTGAGTGCTTCTGAGATCCATCTTTCTATTGTTGTAACCTTCATATCGGTAAGGTAGTTTATAGAGCATTCCTTGATTACTCGATTCAGTCTTGAGGCGAGAACTCCGACCTGCTTTTCTTTGATTGCGCCTAAGGCAACCTGTGATTCTTTATACTTGATAAAGTCATTGAGGTGCTCTGTAATTGTTTTTGACCGCTCAAGGGAGGATTTAGACAGAAGGTTATGTGCGACGAGTTTCTTCTTCATTGTTTCTGGCAGTTGCTCCAGCCAGCTGCTGAGTTCCCTGTCTGGGCGTTCACCAGCAGTAATGCAGGCATCGAGTTGCTCGATATTTTCTTGTAGTTTCAAGCTTGCTCGTTTATTGGTGTATGCTGTAATACGAATGCGTCCGTTACCTGATTTCAGGCTTACATCTACTCTGTATTTACCTGACTTTAATTTTAATAATCCCATAATATTTCCTGAATATGAAAAGTGTGTAAATTTGTAAGTATAATTACTGGTTGTATAAGCTCATTAGATTTGGTTCTGTATTTTTTCCCAGTTATACCTATTTGGGCATCCTGCTTCTGACCAACATATAAGTTCCTGTTTTTTCCATAAAACTCGTTTGTTGAGTCTTATCGGGTTTGGTGTTTTGTTTTCTGAATATAACTGATACCATGTTGTCCTACCTATACCTATAAACTCAGCAGCTTTTTTAGCGTCCAGCAGAATTGATTCTTGCCTGTTGAGTACTGATTTTACAGCTTCTGCTATAGTAATCGCCAAGTCGATAGGGTTGTTGTTAATTGGTATGTTCATTTTTTGCTCTATACTCATATGTCGGTTCTCCTTCTATATTATTAGCATAATTTTGATAATTTGTAAAATTTATACTGGAACTGGATTTATTTTATCCTTAGGTGCAATGATGCCGAACTCTTCGAAGGTTGCGCCGTTGTAGCCAAAGTTGTAGGCTAGGCGATCCATCTTACCTTGACCGTTACGTGATTTTGCGATAATGATTGTTCGGTTGTGCTCTACCGGTTTGGTGTAGTGCTGGGTCTGGTAGATGTGTGACTCTTTGGGTTCGTGGTCGTGCATGATGATTATTCCTCCGGCTAGTCTGCCGATACTTGCGCCTCCTTGCAGGTCGCTGATGTCTGGGCGTTTGTTCTCGACCTTCTTGTTGGTATGGACTACCAGTACGCAGCAGCTCTGGTATTTGTAGGCTAGGGTTACTAGATTTTGGATAAACCTGTTCTCTGCTTTCCACTGTTCATGACCGGAATTGGTAAAGTCTATCAGAGCTAGTGGGTCTATGATTGCTACCTTGACCTCGTTCTGAAACTGTTCCTCTAGCCACTTCAGGATGTACTCAGGAGTAATGCTCTGAGCTGGGCAGCCTTCTCTGGGTAGAGCTGGGTTGTTGAAGATTGAGCTGGTGAATAACTTCAGGTCAGCTCTGATGTTTAGTAGAGCGTTTCTTACCTTTATTGAGTAGTCTGGATCGTCCTCTGGCTGGAGAAGGATATCCCATGATTTGTTTAGTATTGCGCCTAAGCGTTTAAGGTGGAACTCACGGTCTGACTCTAATGGCAAGTAACTCCACTTAACTCCTTCGATCTGGCACTGGACTCCGAGGTTTAGAGCGAAGAAGGATTTTGCGCTGCCTGCGCCTCCGCCAAGTATTGCTAGCGTTCCCTCCATCAGGAACTTTGAACGGCTGGAGAGTCGGGTAAAGTACTTCAGCGGAATTGCTTGTGGAGCTTTGTCTATGTTCTTTAAGAGTAGGTCGATATCATTCTCATTTGCTGGTGTTGACTCTGGGATGATAAGAGCGTTGAGAAGTGCGGAATCTGTGTTTTTCATTGTTGTATGTATGCCTCCATTCTTTTGATGTGTTTCCAGTTGGTGTCTATGGTGTTTGGTAGACCTTCCTCTATGTTGGTCAGGTTCAGGAATAGTAATGCTCTCTGTGCAAGCCTCGTGATGTATGCCCAAGGGCAGGCACAGAATGCGTCGGTAAATAATATAGTCGTATCTCGCATGATTTTGCAAAGGTTCTTTTTGTCTAAGCCTGCCATTGCATCAAAAGGTGATCTGTCAGTATCTATTGGGGTTAGTTTGAAGTCTCCTATTATGTTTGTTAGGCTGATTAGGTATTCTAGTGCATGCCTTTTCTGGCGATTCTTTAGTGTCTCATAAGTAGAGCGGTGTTTTATCCAGCAGAATAGGTTTACTGAATCGGAAGATGTGTCTGGATATCTGGTATTGAATTCATTGATTGTCCTTTCTGGTTTGCGGTTTAGTATCATGCATATTGTCTCTGGGGAAACTAGTTCTGTGATACTTTGTAGGTAGTGTCTGGGCAATGCTGGTTCTCCATATTATTCTGGGTTTCTTTTGCAAGGCTTTCTTCTAACTCCATAATCTCTGCTATCTGTTCGTCTGAGTAGGTAAAGTCATCTTCATCGTCTAGTGCTGGAGTGTGAGAATTATGGCTGGTATCAAAGTTTGCCGGAAGGTATTCTTCATATCCTGCTTTCTGTCCGAAGAAGTTTGCTGCCTTCATCCGGTATCTGGTTTCTCGTGATTCATTCTCTACCACCTTTCTGTAATTAATGACTGTTGCAAGTAATTCTTCTACGGTATGGGTTTTGAGTCGCTTTTTGATATTGGTCTTTGTCTGCTTGGTATTTGCTCCGTCCTTTCTAATTGCTTGGTATGACTGGATAATCTTTTGTACTGAATTTCTTATAATGTCTTCCTTAGTTCTCTTTGTTTGCTTTGGCTGTTCTGGATCTAACGTATGGTCTGCTGTACAGACGCCCCGTATGTCTGTACGCCCCGTCTCTACAGCAGACTCGTCAGGTTGAGGAATAAGGGTATAGAGGTTGCTCATTCTATCTGCTCTTATACCTACCGAGTTGGTCTTGACCTCTAGGAATGACATATCCTTCAGCTGTTTGACTGCTCTATAGATACTGTTTGTCCTGAGATTTGAGTCTTTTGCAATTCGTTTCTGGCTGGGATAACACTCTCCATTGGTATCTGCTCTCCAAGCAAGATTTATAGCTACGCTTTTTGCTGCAGGGCTGGCAGAGCTTTTATTGATTGAGTCGAGCCATTTAAGTCTTTCTAGTGGTGACATTATTGGTTTACCTCATTTAGCCATGAATCAATTTTTACTTTACTGAAACGGAATGTAGACTTGCCTATACGTAGAGTGCCGGGGAAAGCTTCATTCTTGGCTAGTCTTTTGGCTGTAGAAATTGGGATTCTGAGTTTCTCTGCTATTTCGGTTAGGCTGTAAAATTGGGTTTCCATAGTCTTCTCCTCTTTAGATTTAGGTTGAATGGTTATTGCTGTAACTCTGAAGAAAGTATACTACGGTATTTTTGGGTAGGACGGTTTTTTACCGGTTCGGTAGCGGTTCTAACTAAAAGAAAAATATTTCGGAATTTGGGTTTTACTATAAATATCGGTAGGTATAGACATAAAAAAAATAACCGAAGAAATAAGTTTTCTGCGGTTATGTAGGTGGTTTTAGGTCTGTGTTTTAGCAAAATTTTATTTAGGCAAGCGAGCTAAATCATTTAGGCGTTGTAAGAACTGCTTCTCTTCATAAGGGATATAGCTCTCTTTCTCTTTGAGATACTGTAATAGAGCTGCTGGTTCATAGAGCTTTCTCTGTGAATGGCTTGGGTCTACTCCTATTGGCTCTGGCAGATCTTTGGCTCTAAGGTATCTGTTTTTAGCTGCTTTTGCTACTTCTAGGTCGTGGTCGTGGAAAACCATTGCTGCGTCAAGCAAGCCTACGCCTTTGGGTTTGCATGGATTTGTAAGGGTGTCGGCATTCCCTTTAAAATTATCACGGGTGCAACTACTCTCTAATTCACTATCTTCAATAAGCAGGTGATCTGTTGAGGTGTAGCCTTCAAGTATTTCATTTATCATGGCGTTTAGCGGTAGTGTTTTAATATCTTCAAAACGGTATCCATGATATTTGAATATTTCTATTATATCTGGAGTGACAATGGGTTCGTATTTATCATTAATCTGGTGAAGAGTTATAAATGGGTCACTGAATATATAGCATAGCGGTTTACGCCTCTGCTGTGATACAAGGGAGGCTTCTTTTAATTGGGTTCTCAATATATTCAGCTCTAACATTCCAAGGTTGCAATAGTACTTCATTGGATCTATCTGATTGATTTTATATTCGATTATCTCCCTGAATACTCTCCGCTTGGAATTTAGTACATAGTCTTCATGCTTTTCTCCCAAGAATTTGCAGTACCCAGAGTCTCTTTCTTCAATACTATCAAAGAAATCTTGAATAGCTCTCTCTTTTTCCATTCTGAAGCAGTATTCCTCTTCTGGGCTCATTGCTATAAAGAAATTAATACTATAGAGGTATGCAAGACCTGTGCATGTGAGAAGTCTTTTGTATTCTTCTGGCTGATTTGTGATCTTTTTTTCAAGTTGGTAAAACATGTCTCTTGAGATAGAGAAGTCTGACAGCCAGAAATTTGTTTTAGCCAATATTTCATCTCTGTGTTTTTCAATAAGCTCAATTTGTGTAAGGTAGTTTACTGCTGTTGATTTATCAAATGAATAAGAGTCATCAGCCTCAAGACGGATGAGCTCTTTGATAGCTTCTTTTAATTGCTTCGAAGTATTATTAGTAGTAAGTGCTGCCTCTTCAGTCATTTTTACCTCCTATATTTTGGGTTGACATAAGCGCATATCCTATAATTACGGTAAAAGTTGATTTTCTTTCGGAAAAACTTCTAAAATAGTGACTGTTTTAGAAAACATTTAAGCTGCTATTGCTGTATGTTGTGTTTTGTCTGAATATTATATGTTTGTTGACGCTATATATTGTGTTCTGCTATATATTATCATTGAATATTTTGAAATTTCAATTCATTTTTGATATTTAACAGGTATTAAGAGGGGTGATATTGTACAACCTGTTTTCTGGTAATGATTTGGGTGCTTGGTTATTGTGGTTGTAGAGTTTATAAACGTATATCTTAGCTAAAAGTATATTATTATGGCTAGATATCTCTGAATTCTCTTTTGTTGCTAAGAGTGGGTAGTAAATTTAAATTACTATCAATTTAACACTATATATACTTTACTTGTTCTGTTTACATGTTAGGTCTGCTCTGGAGCATACCCGTAGACTGCTGTACAACCGCCCCGTCTGTAGAGCATACCCGTTAAAGGGGGCGTCGAAATAACGCTATCTGCGCTTCGTTTGCTAAGCAGTGATTTTGCTGGTTCATATAAAGGGTGTCATTTGAAATGACAACCGTGGGTAGAGGTGGGGAATTAAAATACACTCTCATTCTATTTATTAACAGTGGAAAATTTACAACAGTTATCTAGTGCTTTATAGAGTTATGAAGATTTAATAGCACTTTTTTTTAGTTATGGTTATTCTTGAATTCGTCAGGACTTTTTTGGTGAGGTATCCTTATATTATTTGGGTGCTCCCTCCGGAACCCCACCCCCATCGGTCGAGAAAAAGGTATCAAAGTAAGATTTCTGTTGCCTGAATCAAAATGACGAAGCTCGTCAGTTAAATTATACCCATTAATATATGTAATGAGTAAATGAAAAGCAGTCAGTTTACTCTGTATTAGGATATGTTATATACTGAGTTCTGAGCTATCCCGCTGTGCATGTTTAATAATCATCCTATCTTTATACTTTATCAATTTTACCGATGGTTAATTTGATTTTTCTGCTAATAAGTTTTCTCTTCTGTGCTTATCTGAAATTGTGAGCAGTAGCACAATTTTATTTATGCCAGATAGGAGGTTTTAATATGTACAAATATTTTAATATGAAGCTGGAGACACTTGCAGACCTGAAGAAGGAGTACAGAGAGTTAGCGCTCAAACATCATCCAGACAAGGGCGGAAGTGTTGAGGTGATGGCTGAGATTAATAATGAGTATGAGAAGTTGTTTGCTATTTTGAAGCAGGGTAAGAATGTGCATGTCGGTAATGATGAATATGCGGATAGCTCTGAGCTGGCTGAGGATTTTATCAATATCATAAATGCGATTATTAACCTCGAAGGTATTGTAATTAAGTTAGTAGGTGAATGGCTCTGGGTTACAGGGGAAACTGCAAAGCATAAAACAGTATTCAAGGCTAATCGATTTAGATGGTCGGGCAATAAAAAAGCTTGGTATTATAACCCTGACCCTAACTGGAGGAAGAAGAGCGGAAAAAAGCTTTCAATGGGTGAGATAGAGAGCTTTTACGGGAGTAAGAGGATTGGCAAGGGTAATCATAAATCAAAGAGTAAACAGAAAGCAAAGCAGATCAAAGAATCACAAGCGTATCAGCCGGATACCGGTCAATTATCATTATTTGGTTAATAATTTTGCTAGGTTTGAGCTATAGAAATATATGTATCGGGTACGCTGTGCAGCTGGGGCGTATGAACAGCAGGGACAGCTGTGTAGCAGACCCGTTAGGAATTTGTTTTAATTTTGGAGGATTATAGATGAATACATATGCAATTAATAAGAAAGCTACTGAGATATTCGATAGGATTATGGTTTTGTATAATGAGGCTATTGCTGAGGGTAAGGATTATTTGAAGCTGGATAATGATTCCAGCTATATGTATCTGGCTGTAGAAAAGCCGTATGGGGAGAATATTATATCGCTTGCTCATTATGGTAGGCAGAATGGGGATGCTATGAGAGATCCTGAGATGTTGTTTCTGCTAAAGTATGGTAGGTATTACCCGATGTATTATCATAATGATTATATGTATATTGTGCAGGAGAGTATGTATTTATGTGGTGGTAAGTGGAAGGTTAATCCGAGTATGCAGAAAGGGCAGAGGGATTTTGCTGAGATGTGGTTGAGGAATATTAGGGAGCAGCAGGGGATATAGCAATATATATTCCTAATTTTAAAATAGTTAGTATATTTTAATTGTGAGTTAATGAAGGGAGTCGCGTTTTGCGACTTCCTTATTTCTGGTTATAGCAAATTGATCTCTTTTATATAAAACTGACTAAGTTTAGCTTAGGGGTGAGATGGTTTGTTTTGGGAGCAGGTCAAATTGAGTTGGTTTTAAAAATTATTGAGTTTTTGTTTATCTGGTGTCATTTTAAATGACACTAGGCTGATAAGGTAGTTATGACCTATTTTGACGATATATTGTATGTTTTGGGGAATAAATTGGAAATTATATATGTTAGGGGTATAATTAACATAATCTATTAAAATTAAGAGGGTGTATTATGGAAAATAATGAGCGTAAGCTTTCTATAAATGATGAAATTACAGATATGTTGTTGTATACAGCTCCTGAGGGTCAGGTGAAGGTGGAGTTTCATCTGCATGATAATACTATATGGTTGCCACAAAAGAAGATAGCAGAATTATTTGGGGTTGGGGTTCCCGCTGTCTCTAAACATCTTGATAATATATATGAGAGTGGAGAGTTAGATACGCAGGGAACTATTTCCATTTTGGAAACAGTTCAAAAAGAGGGTTCGAGGGAGGTGAAGCGGAAGGTTGAGTATTATAATCTTGATGCGGTTATATCGGTTGGGTATAGGGTAAACTCGTTAAAAGCTACTCAGTTTAGGATTTGGGCAACAAATGTACTGAAAGAGTTTGTCATTAAAGGGTTTGTGCTTGATGATGAGCGTATGAAAAATGGTAAGTTCTTTGGTAAGGATTATTTTAAAGAGTTGTTGGAGCGGGTTCGCTCTATCAGAGCGAGTGAGCGGAGGATATACCAGCAGATTACCGATATCTTTGCAGAGTGCAGTATTGATTATGACCCAAAATCACAGGTTACAAGAGAGTTTTACTCTACTGTTCAGGATAAGTTTCACTTTGCTATTACTGGGCATACAGCTGCAGAAATTGTTTTTCTTAACGTTGATGCGGATAAACCGCTTATGGGGCTTAAGACGTATAAAAATGCGCCTGATGGAAGGGTGTTGAAATCTGATACTACGGTTGGGAAGAATTATTTGTCGGAAGATGAGATTAAGCGACTTGAGCGTACGGTATCAGCATTTTTTGACTATATTGAGGGTATTATTGAGCGTAGGAATACTTTTACGATGGAGCAATTTGCTGAGAGTGTGAATAAGTTTCTTGATTTTAATGAGTATCAGATTCTAGAGGGGCATGGGAGAATTTCACGTGAGGAGGCAGATAAAAAGGCTTATGGAGAGTATGATCAGTTCAATAAAACACAGGGGATTGAGTCTGACTTTGATAAGATGATTAAGAAATTACCAAAAGGTAAGTAATCGTGGAGCTTTATCTTAAGTTATTAGGATATATTGCTTGCGTAGAAATGAGATTAAGATTATAATTTTGTGTTAATGTGTGTGTCTAGTTGTAATAAGGTTTAAAATGAATACTGAATTCAATCAAAATCCTGAGCAGGTGGCAAGAGATCGAATTGATGCAATGTTGATTGCATCGGGTTGGAGTGTGCAGGATAAAGATAAGATAAACTTTAGAGCCGCTAGGGGGATTGCTGTTAGGGAGTATCAGTGTGATGAAGGATTTATTGATTATGCTTTGTTTGTCGGGCGTAGACCTGTCGGGGTGATTGAGGCGAAGCGTGAGGAGGAAGGGGTAAACCTCAAGGAGCATGAGGCGCAGGCTGAAGGGTATGCGAATAGTAAGCTTAAACATCTGGAGAATGAGCCGTTACTGTTTGTGTATGAGAGTACCGGAGAAGTAACGCTATTTTCTGATTTTCGCTATGAGAAGGGTAGATCTAGGGAGATATTCTCTTTTCAGAGACCTGAGACGCTTGAGCAGTGGATAGAGGAAGATAAATGTCTGAGGACAAGGTTGCATGATATACCGGAGCTCAATCCTGAAGGGTTGCGTGATGCGCAGGTGAATGCGATTGAGAATCTTGAGCAGTCTTTTAGAGGGAATAAACCTCGTGCACTTATTCAGATGGCAACGGGTGCGGGGAAGACCTTTACTGCTTGTACGTTTGTGTACAGGTTACTGAAGTTTGCCAGAGCGAAGCGGGTGCTCTTTCTGGTGGATACAAAGAATCTGGGTGAGCAGGCGGAGCAGGAGTTTCAGGCGTATCAGCCGATTGATGATAACAGGAAATTTACTGAGCTGTATAATGTACAGCGTCTTAGCTCTAGTTTTGTTCCTACCGACTCGCATGTCTGTATCTCTACTATTCAGAGAGTATATTCTATCCTTAAAGGCAGGGAGCTTGCCGAAGAGGCGGAGGAGATCGATCCTGAGAATCAGGCGAATAAGAATTCAGGTGATGAGCAATTAGTAGAATATAATGAACAAGTCCCAATCGAGTTTTTTGATTTTGTTATAATTGATGAGTGTCACCGTTCTATTTATAACCTCTGGAGGCAGGTGTTGGATTACTTTGATGCGTTTATGATCGGGCTTACTGCTACGCCGGATCAGCGGACGTATGCTTTCTTTCATGAGAATGTAGTGAGTGAGTATGATTATGATACTGCGGTTGCGGATGGAGTTAATGTGCCTAATGAGACTTATATTATTGAGACAGAGATAAGTCAGAAGGGAAGTAAGCTCAAAGCTAAAGAGAATTTACAGAGGCGGGATAAGCTGACGAGGAGGAAGCGTTGGGAGCAGCTTGATGAGGATGTGGAGTATAATCAGGGGCAGCTAGATAAGGATGTTGTCAATCCGAGTCAGATTCGGAGTATTATAAAAGAGTTTAAGCGGATTATTCCTAGATTGTTTCCTGAGCGTAAGGATGAGAAAGGAGTCTTCGAAGTACCGAAGACGCTGATATTTGCTAAGACGGATAGTCATGCGGATGATATTATCGGGATAGTGCGAGAGGAGTTTGGGGAAGGGAATGATTTCTGCAAGAAGGTAACGTATAAGCTCAAGGATGAAGACCCGAAGAGTGTGCTCAATCAATTTCGGAATGGGTACAATCCTCGTATTGCGGTGACGGTGGATATGATTGCTACCGGTACGGATGTCAAACCGCTTGAGGTGCTGCTCTTTATGCGGAATGTGAACAGTAAGAACTATTATGAGCAGATGAAGGGGCGTGGAGCGAGGACGATCGGGTATGAGGATTTCAGGAAGACGAGTGCGACGGCGAAATTTACTAAGACTCACTTTGTGATTGTGGATGCGGTCGGGGTGACAAGGTCGCCGAAGAAGTGCACTACGGCGATTGTGGATACGAAGAAGAGTGAACCGCTAATAAAGCTACTCAATTCTGTTATGATGGGTAGAGCGGATGAGGATGTCTTTATGTCGCTGGCGAGTAGGTTGGTGCGACTTGAGAAGAAGTTGGAACCGAAGCAGCAGGAGAAGTATACTAAGCTCAATCCTGATGGGAAGACGCTCAAGGAAGCGGTAAAAGATCTCATTAATGCGTATGATGTTAATGTGATTGAGAGGGAAGCACGGAAGTTGCTTGGAGTGAGTGAGGGGGAAGAGGTAGCTGAGGAGAGTGAAGAGTTTGAGAAGGCTCAGAAGGACGCACAGAGCAAGTTGATTGAGATTGCTGCTGATAACTTTACGGGTGAGGTGAATGATTTTCTGGAGAATGCGAAGAAGATTGCGGAACAGATAATTGATGATGTCAACCGTGATGTTGTGTTGCATTCTGACTTTGCGGAAGTGACGATGGAGCAGTCGGCTGAGACGGTGAGTGAGTTTGAAGAGTTTATTACTGAGCATAGAGATAGTCTTATTGCTTTGAGGATATTTTATAATGAGCCGTACAGGCGGAAAGAGGTTACGCTGGCGATGATTGAGGAGTTGTTTGAGCTGCTCAGGGAGAATAAGCCGAAGCTGTCACCGGAGTATGTCTGGGAGGCGTATGCGAGGCTTGATAATACGACTAGTACCTTTGTGGATAAGTTTACGGCACTGGTGAGTCTGGTGCGGAGGGCGTGCGGGATTGATAGTGAGCTTACTGCGTTTAGTGAGACGGTGAACAGGAATTTTCGGGATTGGGTATTCAGGAAGCAGGCTGGGAGTGTGAAGTATACAGAGGAGCAGATGAGTTGGTTGAGGCTGATTAAGGAGTATATTACGAATAGTTTTCATATTGAGGAGGATGACCTCGACCTTGATCCGTTCAATCGGCTGGGTGGGAGAGGTATGATGTATAAGCTGTTTACTGATGAGTATGAGACTATTTTTGATGAGATGAATGAGGCGCTTGTTGTATGATGAGAGATGATTTACCACAGGATTGGTCATTACCTGCATTTTTAGATGTGTGTTTTATAAATCCGCCTAAACCTGTTGCTAGTGATCAAACGGAAGTAACTTTTTTGCCTATGTCACTTATTGAAGCGGAGACAGGAAAGTATCACTTAGATGATACAAGAGAATATTATTCAGTTAAAAAAGGCTACACTGGATTTATGCAAGGAGATATACTTTTTGCTAAAATCACTCCCTGTATGGAGAATGGGAAAATTGTACTTACTGATAGTTTATTAAACGATATTGGGTTTGGCTCGACAGAACTTCATATTATTAGACCCAAATCATCTCTTGTAGGTAAGTACATATATTATTATTTAACTCAAAAATCGTTTAGAAGCGATGCTCAAAGAAGTATGAGTGGAAATGCTGGACACCTTAGAGTTCCCAAAAACTTTATTGAAAATTCTGTAATTCCTATTCCTCCACTTCCTGAACAGCGGGCGATTGTGGGGAAGATTGAGGAGTTGTTTAGTGAGTTGGATAATGGGATTGAAAATCTGAAGATTGCTAAAGAGAGACTTGGGCTTTATCGGCAGTCTGTGCTGAAGAAGGCTTTTGAAGGGGGATTGACTGAAGAGTGGCGGAAAGCACAGAAAAACCTTCCGGAAGCAGAAGAACTACTGGAGCAGATTAAAGACGCACGTCAGAAGCATTATGATGACGAAGTAGTAACGTGGAAAGATTCTGTTGCAGAATGGGAGGAAAGCGGTAAGGAAGGTAGGAAGCCAAAAAAACCAAGAATGCTCGATACTTCTGTTAGTGACAGCGAAAATATTTTGAATAATCTTCCTTCATTGTGGGGGAAATGCAAAGTAGCTGATGTTATATCTGATTTAACTGATTACCATGCAAATGGCAGTTATTCTGTTTTAAAAGAAAATGTTGAATTATTCGATGAACCAAATTATGCAGTAATGATCAGGGCGACTAATTTTGAAAAGAACGATTTTGCGTGTGATTTAAAATATATAAATAATCACGCATATAATTTTTTGTCCAAAAGTAAGTTATTTGGTGGTGAAATACTAGTCGGTAAAATAGGCAATGCTGGTAAAGTATATTATATGCCACATATTTCTCGCCCTGCATCGCTTGCTATGAACTTATTTGCAATTAGGACATGTCTTGTTTTAAGTCAATATTTTTATTATCAATTGTTATCTTATAAACAATCTAAGCAGATCAAAGGTTATGTGAAAGGTGTTGGGAATCCAACTATTGATAAAATTTCTATACGAAGTATTGATTTTGCAGTATGCTCATTAAAGGAGCAAGAGCAAGTTGTAAAAGAGATAGAATCAAGGTTGTCGGTATGTGATAGGCTTGAGAGTGATATTGAAGAGAATCTTGAGAGGGCGGAATCGTTGAGGCAGAGTATTCTGAAAAAAGCTTTTGCTGGTGAGTTGCTTACTCAAGCAGAGCTTGAAGAGTGTCGCAATGCGTCTGATTATGAACCGGCTTCGGTGTTGCTGGAGAGGATTAAACAGGAACAGGCTGCAACCAAGGTGACGAAAAAGAAGAGAAGTAAGAAGAAGACATTTAAGAAGAGATAATTATGGATAAAGCCAAGAGAGAAGAACTAGTTGATAAACTGTTAGTCGGTATGAACGATGAATTAGTTGAAAATGGTTGTACACTGAATGAATTGCATTTTAATTTTACCGAAGAGCAAGAGGACTATTGTAAGTATAAAAATCACCTTAATCTTTCTTCGGATGAATTGTATGTTGTCTTGAACGCGTGTTTGAGTGATGAATATATTACTATGAAATCGATAAGATTTGCAAGTCAAAAGTTTGATGATATCTGTCTTACTGAAATTGGTAAAGCCAGAGCAAAATCTGTTGAACAGGCAGAATTAAGACCTATTTGTGATTCAAAAAGCAGTGTAAGTACAATTCATATTGAGACAATACATGCTAATGGATCGACTCAAATAGGAAATAATAATATTCAAAATATAGATAAAGTATTTAATGATATCCATAATGAAATAGATAACTACATTGCTACTCCTGAAGAAAAAGCAGAGGCTAAAGGGGTGTTGGCGAAAGCAATACAGAATCCAATTATCGCAGGGATAATAAGTGCTGCTACTGGAACTGCTGTTGGAGAAATTGTTAAAAATCTTCTTAAGTAAGGTAAATGATATGGATGAAAAGATTGGAAGTGTTAAATTGAAATGCGTTTTCTGCTTTTTTGATCAGTTTGAAGTTGAAGAAGGTGTAGAGCTTAAAGTAGGGGATATGGTGACGTGTGCAAATTGTGGCAGGTTGAATGATTATGAAGCGTTACTGAAAGTTAGAGATGAAGAAGCAAATAAGCTAGTAAAAGACTATGGAAAACAACTACATGACAAAATTACAAAGTCTTTAAATAATACTATAAAAGGCAAAAAGAATATTAATATTAAGTTTTAGTATATTAGTAAGTGCGTGGAAATAAGTCAACATGGAAAAGAAAGAGTCTGAAAAACGATATTCGGCACAACATCTGATGCCTCTTAATATTTCTAATATTGAAGAATATGGGTGGCATATACGTGAAATTGATTCTACAATAACTGGGCTTGTAGATAGCATGTTTGCTAATTCTTTTATTTCTGAGTCGTGCTATTTGTTGAAGAATAGTCTGTTGTTGATTGAACAAGGTTTTTATGACGCTTCGTATTATTCATTAAGACAGGCTCTTGAATTGTCATTAACGATGTGTTTTCTTGTTGAGCAGGATAAAGAGAAACAGCAGGAGTTATTTGATAACTGGAAAAGTGAAGAACGTTTTCCGCCATTTAATCAGATGTCTAAAAAATTGGATGACTATAAAAAGAATTACCATGAGATAAAGAATGCATTTAAAGATTTATTCGACTCGATTGAATCTGTTAAAAATAAAGTAAATAAAGTTGTGCATAAACAAGGATTTGATAAATTCTATACGTTTTTATTTGTGGATCGTAGAAAAAATGGATTAACCGAGAAACTTACAAATCAATATGTAGAATGTCTTGAGAAAATAATAGCAGTTATAGCTGTTATGCGGCTTATCATTGATCCTTTCCCAATATTACTTGCTGATGAAGAGATTTATCATAGGACAGGGGATTTACTTACAGAGTCTTTCTCTGATGAGTTTATAGGGAAATACTTTGATAAAAAGGAATTAGAACTTTATAAGCAAACTGAAATGTTTGTGGGTTATCGTGAATCATTGATGAATTGCGAGAAGCAATGTGATGCGGTAAGCAATTTGAGAAAGTATAATATTGTTGACTGTAAATGTTTTGATCAGATAACAAAACAAATGGATTTGCTTACTATAGATGAGAAAATTGTTGTTTTGTCTTGTATGAGAGTCGAGAAAATTGTTGCCGTGTATAATTATTCTGCATTATTCCCATATATGACTGATAGATATAATCATAAAGATAGTTTTTCTGTTTCGAGTAAAGATTTTGAAAAGTTTAAGTGTTCTGCTCAACGGTATAATCAAGAATACAAGGGGCATGATAGTCTTATATCATATTTTGTTCTTGATTCTTGTGTTCTAAAACAAGATTACTTTATGGAGCATTATGAGGAATTGGAAAAGGATGAAATAGCTGCAATTCAGGTGTTAATTGTTGAGTTTGTGGATAGGATTAACGAAGAATGTGCGGATATTGAAGATATAGTAAAGGCTGTAAACAATGACTGAAGCGAATGTGACTAATAAGGTTTGGAATTTTGCGAATATATTGCGGGATGATGGAGTGAGCTATGGGGATTATCTTGAGCAGCTTACCTATCTGCTGTTTTTGAAGTTTGCGGATGAGTTGTCTAAACCGCCTTATAAGAAAAATCTTGGACTGCCGTCAGGGTATGACTGGGCATCACTACTATCTAAGAGTGGGGCAGAGCTTGAGTTTCATTATATCGAGGTACTGCGCAAACTTGGTGAAGTAAGAGGGATTCTGGGGCAGATATTTGTCAAGTCTCAGAATAAGATACAGGATCCGGCAAAGCTCTCAAAGCTTATCTCTATGATTGATCAGGAATCGTGGACAATGATGGGAGCTGACCTCAAAGGGCAGATATATGAAGGGTTGCTTGAGAAGAATGCGCAGGATACAAAGAGTGGAGCTGGGCAGTACTTTACGCCTCGCGCGCTTATCAAGGTGATTGTAAGTTGTGTCAATCCTACACCAGATAAGACAATCTGTGACCCTGCATGTGGTACGGGCGGATTTCTTATTGCTGCGTATGATGCTATTTCTCAGAATCATAAGCTCAATAAGACTCAGAAGGAGTTTCTCAAGAATGAGACCTTCTTTGGTAATGAGTTTGTACCGCTTACCCGTAAGCTCTGTCTGATGAATCTGTTTCTGCATAATATCGGTGAGATATCAGGGGAGAACCTTATATCGTCTAAAGATTCGCTTATCTCTGATGATGGTACGAGGTATGACTATGTATTGGCTAACCCGCCATTCGGGAAGAAGAGCAGCCAGACGATTACCAATACAGACAGTGAAGGGAATGTGCAGAAGGAAGAGCTCACCTACAACAGACAGGATTTCTGGACGACTACGACCAATAAACAGCTCAACTTCTTACAGCATATCAAGACTATCCTTAAAACTACAGGCGAAGCAGCGGTAGTACTGCCGGATAATGTGCTCTTTGAGGGTGGAGCTGGTGAGACTGTACGTAAGCAGCTTCTAAAAACGGCAAACCTGCACACTATCCTCCGGTTGCCTACTGGTATTTTTTATGCTCAGGGAGTAAAGGCGAATGTCTTATTCTTTGAGAATAAGCCTGCTAGTAAAGGGGCATGGACTAAGGATATATGGTTCTACGATTACCGAACAAATATCCATCATACACTCAAGCAGAAACCGCTTACTTATGCTGATCTTGAGGATTTTATTAAGTGTTATAACTCTGAAAACATTAATAAGCGTAAAGAGACTTATTCTGAAAAGAATCCTGAAGGCAGGTGGCGTAAGTACAGCTATGAAGAGATACTAACTAGAGACAAGACCAATCTTGATATATTCTGGCTGAAGGATAAGAGCTTAGCTGATCTTGATAATCTGCCTGAGCCGGAGATACTGGCGGATGAGATTATAGAGAATCTTGAAGCAGGGCTCAGCTGTTTCAGGGAGATTGCGGATATATTAGGGGAATAGTATTAATATGAAATAGGTGGATATAATGCCTGATAAAGAATTAACAGAAATTAAACAGTTGAGTAATTCTTTTTCTACTGGAGGAGAAGGATCTAATTTTGAAAATCATGTTCAGGCGAGTTTTTTGATCTTGATGATGAGCGGTTGTTTTGCGCCGTGTCTGCCAACATATCCTATAGAAAAGATTAAACTTCAGGGTAAGATGGACGGGTATGAAACAGATGATTTTATTGTCTGGGTAAAAGAGCCGATTCGTAATACTTCTTTCAAATTATTATCTCAAGTTAAACGAACAATAGCAGTCACTAATAGTAATGTTGCTTTTTCTGATTCTATAATTGCTGCGTGGAAAGATTTTAATAATTCGGAAAAATTTAATAAGAATTGTGACTCGATAGCAATAATAACAGGAGCATTGTCGGCTACTGATATAAAAAACGTTTTGTGGATTCTTGAACATGCAAGAGCATCAGAAAATGAAGTAGATTTTCATAATAGAATGGAGTTGGAATATTTTAATGCTCCTAAAGCTAAAGAAAAGCTTGAGGTGTTTAAATACCATATTGCTAAATCAAATAAAGGTGTTAAGCCATCTGAGGGAGAATTGCATCAATTTCTTAAGCGTCTCTGGATATTGCAGTATGATCTTGGAAATGAAGAAGGTGTAGCCCTTTCACTATTGCATTCAATTATTGCTTTCTTTAACAATGATTACAAAATTATTAGAGCCATTTTTGCACGGGCAGTACAGATTGTGCAGATTGGTAATAAATCAAGTGCTGTAATAAAGAAAGAAGACCTACCACCAGACTTTATTGAGTATTTTGATAAGAAAAAGACAATTACCCAGCCAAAGTCAATAATAACTCAAGATGAAATAATAAGTGAGAATGTTGACTATACCGAATTGGTAAAAATAAATGAAGTGGGTTTGTTGAATTTTATTGGGTATTGGGACGAACACTATGAGGCAGATATTAAGGTTGTAGAAAGTATCGCAAATCTTGATTATAGTAGAATTACTGAGATTAGTTCGAAAATCTTAACCATTACCGATAGTCCTATCAGCTTGAAAAATAAAGTATGGAAAATTTCTGATAGATTGGAATTGTTCAAGTTATTTGGAGCAAGAGTTATTGATGTTGACTTAGAGCGCATGAAAGATGTTTGCGTTAGTGTCTTTAAAGAGATATCTCCTGAGCTTGAATTGGATGCAAGTAAACGTTCTGCAGCACCGCTATATGGAATAACTAAAATTTATTCAGATAAGCTTAAAGATGGCTTGTCTGATGGCTTGGCGATTATTGGTAACAATCCTGATGTGCTGGAAAATTGTGATTTTCTATAATGGTCTAATAAAACTGTACAGTTGAATAAGGTGGATATTTCCAATAATATTTATAGCGAAAGGAACTATCTATGAGAAAGAGTTTTACTGCTGATTTTAAAGCAAAAGTCGCTCTGCAAGCGATTAAAGGTGATCGATCTATCGCAGAGTTATCCGCTAAATTTGAAGTTCATCCGAACCAGATCAGGCAATGGAAGAAATCTATGCTTGAAGGACTGCCTGAGATCTTCTCTGATAAACGTAAGAAAAAAGTTGTCAAAGATGAAGATGAAAAAGTAAAGCTATATGAGCAGATTGGTCGTTTGAAAATTGAGAACGACTGGCTTAAAAAAAAATCTGACGAATTTCTCGGTTAAGAAAAAGAGTAGCATGATTGAGCCAAATAAAGCTAAGCTGTCAGTCTCAAGGCAATGTGAGCTGTTAGAGATCTCACGCTCTGCCTATTATTACAAATCTTATGCTGAGGATGAGCATGATTTTGAAATTAAAAAGATGATTGATGATCTATTCCTCAAACATCCTTTTAAAGGTTCTCGCACAATTACTGATGATTTGAGAAGAGCTGGCTTTGAAATCGGGAGGCATAAAGTCAGGCGCTTGATGCGGGAGATGGGCTTACAGGCGATATATCCAAAGAAGCATTTCACCGCTAAAAACATCGAGCATAAAGTATATCCGTATCTGTTGCGTGATATGGATATCGACAAGGTTGATCAGGTCTGGGTGAGTGATATAACCTATATTCCACTACGTTATGGTAATGCATACCTGACAGCTGTTATGGATTGGCATAGCCGCTATGTGATTTCGTGGGAGCTTTCTATGGCGATGGACAGCAGCTTCTGTGTGAATGCATTGAAGAATGCACTTGAGGAGTCGAATCCACTGATTTTTAATACAGATCAGGGTACTCAATATACGAGTAAGAGCTTTACCGAAGTGCTGAAAGAAAACAGGATCTGGATAAGCATGTCCGGCAAAGGCAGAGCGTTTGATAATATCATGATTGAACGTCTCTGGCGTACCTTGAAATATGAAGAAGTCTACCTGACTGAATATGAAAATTATTTTGCAGCGTATGATGCATTGGAGAAGTATTTTGAATATTACAATAACGAGAGAAGGCACTCCAGCTTGAGCAAGCGCACGCCGAGAGAGGTGTATTTTAACGAGAGAGGTGCGAGTAACGATGTGGCGTAGAAGTTTGAACTCTTGCAGTAATTCCGCTTCGGGCTACGCCCTGCGCTCCATTACTGCAAGAGTAAGTTCCACCTTAAACAACCTATTATTTTGTCTTGACAGATTAGACCACTTTATTCATTTAGTAAATAGAATTACTAATGATACTGTGCGAGAAATATTATCAGATGCTGACTGGAAGGTGTGGGCAAGTATTGATAGATGTTTACCTTCCTTGGCTGAGGCATCGCCAGAATCTTTTCTTTCTTCTTTAGAGTCACACCTCAAAGATTCTCCATCATTATTTCCTGATCTGTATGGGCAAGAGACTACCGGTGTTATGGGTAGAACTTATACTGCGGGTTTGCTCTGGGCTTTGGAGGTTTTGGCTTGGGATGAGGTGTATTTTGCAAGGGTAATGCTTATACTTGCTGAATTAGCGAGTCTTGACGAGGGTGGTCAGTGGTTGAATAGACCAATACATACTCTGACCGCGGCTTTTTTGCCTTGGTGTGCACAGACACAGGCAAGTATTGCTAAAAGAAAACCTGTTGTTAAAGCTATATGTAGAGACTTCCCTGAGGTTGGCAGTAAATTGGTTTTTTCGTTACTTCCAAATATAACGATGACAGGTTCGTATTCTCAAAGACCCAAATGGCGCATGAGCATACCTGATAATAATAATACGTATGATATGAAAGAGTATTGGGATCAGTCTGAGTATTATTCCATTTTAGCGGTTGAGATGGCGGAAAACAATTCTGAGTTGCTTATTGATGTAATTAATCAATGTAAGAATTTACCACCAGAACCATTTGGCAAATTAATTGATTTGTTAAAAAGTGAGAGTGTTGTTGGATTGCAGGCTGATGTAAAGAGGGAAATATGGGAAGCAATTATGAAAACATCTGCCCATAATAAGAAGTTTAAAAAGCAGGATTGGGCTCTTAGTGAGGAGCGGTTGCTGACACTTGAAGAGGTCGCAGATATTCTTGCTCCTGAAGATTTACGACTCAGGTACAGTTATACCTTTTCTAATAATATCTATAATTTTGATTATGAAGATGATTATAGAAAATACGAAGAAAAGGTTTTTATTCAAAGGAAAGAAGCTGTAGAAAAAGTAATAGAGCAGTATGGAAAAGATAGTATTATCGAGTTTGCTGAATCTGTAGAGTTGTCATATCATGTTGGGTATGCTTGTGGAAATAATGAAAATATAGATTTGAATGAAATATTGTTTCCAAAATTATTGAATGAAGATAAGTTTAAACTTGTCAGATTTATTAATGGGTATGTTAGAGGGTGCTTTGATCTGTCTGGCTGGGAATGGGTGGATAATTTGTCGTTATCTGCATGGAGTGATATGAGTAAAGGGATATTGCTGAGTTCATTGCCTGTTACGAGAGAGAGCTTGGATAGAGTTGCTGGTTTGTTGAGCGAGAATGAGAAAGAATATTGGGTTAGGGCTGAGTGTTATTGCAAATCTGATATTGCTGAAGAAGTGGCTGGTAAGTTTATTGAGTATGATAGGGCACATTCTGCTTTATATGTGATTAATAGTGACTTACTCGACTCTGATAATACAAGTATAGAGTTACTTGCTTCTGCGTTGAAAAATGCACTTGTCACTTCAGAAAAACCAACACAAATGAGTTCATATTATATTGTTAATACGCTTAAATTTATACAACGCAATTGTAAAGTGGTGTCTTCTGATGCTTTAAGTGTCGAGTTGGCTTATGTACAGCTTTTGAATAATAGTGATGGAGATTCTCCTGTATTACTTGAAACTAAACTTACGTCAGAGCCAGAGTTCTTTTGTGAAATTATTAACATGATTTATTCTAATGATGAAGAGCGAGAAAACTATTCTCAAGATACAGTTGATAGTTGTTTTAGTCTTTTAAGCAAATGTCATCTCGTTCCTGGTCAACATAAAGATGGATCGTTTGATGGTAGTAAATTTACTAAGTGGTTTGATGCTGTCAAAGATCTTTGTAATAAATCTGGACATTTGGATCAAGCATTGTCGTTTATTGGAGAAATATTATTGAATGCTCCTGAAGACCCTAGTGGATTATTTATACACCATTCGATTGCATCAGTTCTTGATAGTGTAGACAATGGCACATTAAGAAATGGATTGAGGATTGCTATTGTTAATTCTAGGGGTGCTTTTTTGGTAGATCCTTCTGGTAAAGAAGAGAGAAAGCTTGCGGATATTAATAAAGATAAAGCGGAAAAATTAGAGGAAGAAGGTTATATTCGTTTAGCAGGTGTATATCGTCAGGTTTCTGAAGATTACATATATGAAGAAAGACAGAGAAAAAATGAGGGAGATCCTTTTCAATAGATATTTATAAAGGTTGATAAATGGGAAAGAAATATAAGAAGAAGATTACGTTGTTTTTGATGGATGGGGAGCCGGAGGGGAGGATTACGGCTGAATTGTCTAACTGGACGGGGAAGGCGTATAAGATTCCCCGTACTATGCTCAAGGAGTGTGGAGACAGGGAAGAGCTTAAACGACCTGCGGTGTATGTTCTGTTTGGTAAGCCTGATACATCTGATGATAAACCGCTTGCGTATATTGGTGAGACCGAAGATCCGCTTAGTAGGTTGAAGCAGCATCTTGAGAAAGAATTCTGGAATGAGGCGATTGTATTTATCAGTAAAGATGGTAACTTGAATAAAGCTCATATAAAGTACATGGAGCTTAAACTTTTCACTGTTGCCTCTGATATTAATAGATATATACTTGAGAATAGTTCTAAACCAGCTGTAAGTTCTGTTTCTGAAGCGGATGAAGCGGAATTGGAGGAGTTTATTGATAATATATGTGTTTTGACCTCTACTCTAGGATATAAGATATTTGAGCCATTACAGGTGGTTGATTCGGAAACTGGTAAGGTTGATGAGAGTAGCTTATTATATATAAATGCTGCTGAAGGGGATGAGAATAGAGCGGTGCACGCTACAGGACGAAGCACTGCTGAAGGGTTTGTTGTATTAAGGGGTTCTAAAGTGGCAAAAGAAATATCTAATTCTATGGGGAATTGGGCTAAAGGTTATGTTAAATTAAGAAATTCATTGGTAGAGAAAAATGCTATTGATGAGTCATGGATTTTTACAGAGGATACTCTATTTAATAGCCCGTCTGCTGCTGCTTGTGTTGTTATGGGTAGGAATGCAAATGGGTTGTCAGAGTGGAAGAACTTGGATGGCGTTTCATTGAAGGAACTTGAAATGTTGAATTCTGAAAACGAGTAATATCGGTTATGAAGAGAATAAGAGTTGTTTCATGGAATTGTAATGGGGCATTCAGGAAGAAGTATGAGGCTTTAGAATGTCTTGATGCTGATATTTATGTTATTCAGGAGTGTGAAGATCCTGAGAGGTCGACCAGTATTTATAAGGCATTGGCGGGTGAGTATCTATGGACAGGTAGTAGTAAGAATAAGGGTGTAGGGATATTTGCTAGGAAAGATCATGCATTGACTCGTATTAATTTGAATGATACGTTTGAGTTGTATTGCAAAAACAAAGTAGAGCCTCTTTATCGTATAGAAAGTTCTGAGCTCAAGGAGTTTCTGCCATGTGTGATTGATGGAGAAATACCATTATTGGGTGTCTGGACAAAGAGTAATGGTTCTTCGTCTGCTGTGCTTCGCTATATAGGGCAATTTTGGGTGTGTTTACAGTTATTTAGAGATGAGTTGTCTGGCGAGAAGCAGATAATTTGTGGTGATTTTAATAGCAATGCTATATGGGATAAGGAAAATTATTGGTGGAATCACTCTAATGTAGTGCAAGAGCTAAATGATATCAATATGGTAAGTTTATATCATAGTAAGTATTCAGAAATGCATGGAGAGGAAACGATACCGACATTCTTTATGACTAAAAATACTGACAAGCCATATCATATTGATTATGTTTTTGTCAATAAGTGTTTAGCTGGTTATGCTGAGTTGAATATTTTGGGTAAGGAATGGCTTGAGTATAGCGACCATCTACCAGTTGTGTTTGAAGTGTGTGTATAGTTGTGTTTCCTGTTTAGGAGTTTGGGTATGGCGAGTAGAAGGTATCTTACAAAATCTCGGTTTAAGCTGGGTATGGAGTGTCCGGCGAAGTTGTTTTATACAGGGAAAGCTGGCTATGCTAACCAGAGTATTGATGATAGTTTTCTGGATGCATTGGCTGAAGGTGGGTTTCAGGTAGGTGCGCTCGCAAAGCAATACTTTCCTGATGGGCACGAGATTGAATCGCTTGATTATGCTGAAGCATTGGCTGAGACTGCTGAGCTATTAAAACATGACTCTGTCGTTATCTATGAAGCTGCTATTGCTGTCGGTAATTTGTTTGTTAGGGTTGATATATTAGTAAAAAGCGGAAATGTAATTGAGCTGTATGAAGTAAAGGCGAAGTCATTCAAGCTAGGGGAAGATGATTTTATTAGTTCAAGAGGTGGAATAAAGGCAGGATGGAGACCATATCTGAATGATATTGCTTTTCAGAAGCATGTTGTAGAGAAAGCATTTCCTGAATATAGAGTGAATGCTCACTTGGTCTTTGCTGATAAGAATGCGGTCTGTCCTACCGATGGTTTGAATCAGAAGTTCAGAGTAATTAAGGATGAGGCAGGGCGTAAAAAGGTTGTTGTCTCAGAGGCTTTATCCGAAGATGATTTATATCCTGAAATGTTATGTAGATTAAGAGTTGATGGTGAGTGTGATATTGTTTATCAGGATCAGTATGAGGTTGGTGGCAATTCATTATGTTTCAGTGGGCTGGTAGAGTATTTGGCTGGTCAGTATGAAGCGGATATTAAGATAGATGCTCCTGTGAGTAATACTTGCTCTGGATGTGAATTTGTCGCTGGTGAAGTTGATTTAGAGGTAGGCTTGAAAAGTGGTTTTAAAGAGTGCTGGGAGAAGCAGCTGGGTTGGAGTGAGAGTGATTTTGAGTGTAAGACAATATTTGATGTCTGGAGCTATCGTGGGAAAGAAAAATTACTCCAGCAGAACCGCATAAAGATGGATGATATCGAATGTGAGGATATTGCTCCTAAACCTGATGGCAGGCTTGGAATATCAGCGAGTGAGAGGCGTTGGTTGCAGGTTGAGAAGTATCAGACACGGGATAATACTGCTTGGATTGATTATAGTGGTCTCAGGGATGTTATGAGTACTTGGGAATACCCGCTTCATTTTATTGATTTTGAGACGACTATGGTTGCATTACCGTTTAATGTTGGGCGTCATCCATACGAGGGAGTTGCTTTTCAGTTTTCGCATCATGTGGTATACGAGGATGGAAAAGTTGAACACTTTGGTGAGTATATCAATAGTGAGCGTGGAGTGTTTCCTAATTATGATTTTATAAGAGAGCTTAAATCACAACTCGAGAATGATTCTGGTAGTATCTTCAGGTATGCTGATCATGAGAATAGTTTTCTGAATATTATTTATAGGCAGCTTATAGAGGATAAAACAGATATTCCTGACCGTGAAGAGCTATGTGACTTTATTAAGAGTATAACGCATTCTACTGGTAGTGTATCCAAAGGATGGATTGGTGAACGTGATATGATTGATATGCTTGAGGTTGTGAAACGTTTTTATTATGATCCTAGAACTAATGGCTCAAATTCGATAAAGCAGGTGTTTCCTGCAATGCTTAATAGTTCTGAATATTTGCAGAAGAAGTATTCTGAGCCGGTATATAGTTCTGTTGATGGGACAAAGAGTTTGAACTTTAAGGATTGGAGTTGGATACAGTATAAAGATGGTGAAGTTGTTGATCCCTATAAATTGTTGCCTAAGATGTTCAATGATATCTCAGAGAAAGATCATTCTATTATTAGTAGTGATGATACTGTGAATAATGGAGGTGCTGCGCTTGCTGCTTATGGCAGGATGCAGTTTGAGGAGATGTCTGAGTATGAGATGGAGGAGATTAAGAGTGCTCTCTTGAAGTATTGTGAGCTTGACACCATGGCTATGGTGATGATTTATGAAGGGTGGAAGGATTTTATAAATAGGAAGTAATCGTCTTACTGGTTATTTAGAAGTAGCCGTACCATGTTTGCTCTTTCTTCTGGGGTTAGGGGGAGCTGATTGATTATTATGATTGCTTCAGCTATTTGATTGCCTTCTTGGGGGTTAGCTTTTTCTTGGCATTTGACTGTAACTTTGGTTTGGCATTTATTCGGCATGTTGCTATCTTGGTGGTTATGTAAGCTATTGTTATTTAATGCGTTATAGTTTTTTGCTATTGGGTTCGAATCCCTCTCGCTCCGCCAACTTGATGAAGAGGTGTCAGATGCATGTAATGTGCGTTTGACACCTTTTTTTGTGAGTAATTTGTTGCTATATGTGGCTACTGTTGGTACTGAAGTGGCTTGTCGGTTTCAGGTTATAATAATGATTTTACTGGTTGGCTGTCAGTGGTTGGTTAATCCTTGTATTGACTGATTATGCTGTTTCGGGTTTGTAGTGATATTCCGTGCGAATAGGGCTGCTGCAGGTTTGGAGGCAGGCGTAAGTTTGCTGCTGAAAGAATAATTAAGACGGTACTTGTAATAATAAGGGGAAAAACTAATAATATCCGCTATGGATGTTATTTTAAGTATTTGTTCAGTTGACCGGCGGTATTCAGTGGCAGTCAATTGAATAAAACGAATAAGGCGTTAATTCTACGTTATGCTGTAATTTATAACAGGAGATAAGAAATGTCTGGGCTGGGGTTTTTGAAAAAGAAAATTGTCACTGCCTGTGTTGTGTTGTTTATTGTGTGTATGCCGGTTAAAATTCTCCAGTTACCGCTGGGGGCTGAGGAGCTGACGGATGCTGAGTTTAAAGCAATTGTCAAGGATGCCTGGCTTTATGCGTATGCGCCGTTACAGAATTATAAAACCATGTATAATCAGGCAGTCAATAAAAATTTTCCGGGATATATAGGAGGATTTGACAGATTTCGTAATTATGCCCGGCTGTATACGCCGCAGGATCATGATATCGTCTGTCCGAATAATGATACTCCGTATTCATGGGCCTGGCTGGATTTGCGGGCGGAACCGCTGGTTCTTACGCTTCCGGATGATGTTTCCGGGCGCTATTATGTAAATCAGTGGTTCGATATGTATACGCATAATTTTGCCTACACCGGGGTACGGACTACGGGGAACAAGGCTGGTAATTATCTCTTTGTCGGACCTGATTGGCATGGCACTGTACCTGAAAATATCAGCAAGGTTTTTCGGAGTGAGACCTGGATAATCGGTACTCTGACCAGAACCCAGTTGCTGGGAGCGGATGATATAGCGGATTTGCAGAAATTTCAACAGCAGTACCGGCTTACTCCGCTTTCAAAATTTACCGGATCAGCTGCACCTGCCGGGGCGTCTGATATTATCTGGCCGGTATGGGACGAGAAAAAGGCTTTGGGACCGGGGTTTATTGACTATTTGAATTTTTTGCTGCCTTTTATGCCGACGGTGGCTTCTGAGAAAGGCATGTTCCAGAGGTTTGCAAAAATCGGGATCGGGCAAGGGGCAGAATTTAATTTTAACGAATTAAGCTCGAAGAGGAAACAGCTTCTAATTCAAGCATGTCAAGAGTCATTTGAGCAACTTTGCGATGAGGCGAAGAAAATAACTGAGACTGATGATTTATTCGGCAGTCGGCAAGAGCTAGGCAGTGATTATATTCGTAAGCGGGCTATTGGGGCAATGATTGGTATCTATGCCAATACCAAGACCGAAGCGGTTTACAGAGCGTGGTCTCTTGATAAATCCGGGAATGTTTTGGATGGAAATAAAAAATGGGTTTTACGTTTTGATTCAGGAAAATTCCCGCCGGTAAGTCTGTTTTGGTCAATAACTCTGTATAACGCTCCGGAAAAACAACTGGTTGAAAATTCACTTAAACGCTATTCTCTGGGGAGTAAAAGTAAGGGCTTGCATTTTCAGCCGGATGGTGCTCTTGAAATATATATACAGCATGAACGTCCTGAAGAGGCAAAAATCTCAAACTGGCTGCCAGCTCCATCAGGAAGGTTTGTGCTGGCGGGAAGGATGTATGGACCGCTTCCGCCACTGCTCAATGGTGAATGGAAATTACCTCTGCTGCAACAAGTTGAGTAATGTCGCTGGAGGTCATTCGTTAACTACGGGTTAGGAATTTTATATTAATAGGTGATCAGGCACTGGAAAATTACCGGTGTATTCATTGATTTGTTGCTGGAGATATTTATGAAAGAAATTTTGCAGCTTTTGCTCGCTTTTTTACCGTGGATTCTTTTTTTACTGCTTTCAGGTCATACGCTGACGAGTTTATCACTGTCACTGGCTATTGCCGCTGCAGTGTCGTTAATTATGGCTTTAGTAAAAATTCAACGGGGTATTATAACCTGGATGAGTATTCTGTATTTCGCTGTCGCGCTGGTTATGGTTGTTGGGCTTAAAAACATGTGGTTCATTGAGCATATCAGCTTTCTTGCAAATGGCTTTTTGCTGTTTGTTACCATAGCCGGGATGCTTCTGGGAAAGCCTTTTACCGAGGAATATGCCAAAGCAGGTGTATCTGCCACGATTTGTAGTTCGGCGGGGTTTGTTAAGAGCTGCTATATTACAACTACATTGTGGATGTTAATTTTTCTGTTGAATTTTTTGCTGGAGTTTTTGAAACAGGATAATGTGTCATCGGGTCTTCTTACTTTTATTAATTATTTTCTGCTTCTCGCAGGGGTATTTATTACCAGGATATATTCGGGTATTATGAGAGCGAGACGGAAGAAGGCCGTATGTGTTCAGTCTGAGTGAACGCTTTAAATTTCTATTATTTTAAGAAGAAATCAGGAAAGTTTTCCTGAAGTTGCGAATGTTCTACAGGTAAACTTGACAGTTTACCTGTAGATATGTATATTAAAAATTATGGATATTCAGAATAAAACGACTGACAGTGAGAGTGTTCCGGCGTTGGCAGGTGAGTTGCGGGCGCTGGTCGGTAAATTTAAAAGGCGGTTGCGTGAGCAGTCGCATACCTGTGATTTTACACCTTCACAGATATCGGTGATACTGCGATTGGAGCGGGAAGGACCGGCTTCGGTATCCGCACTTGCTAGAGCCGAAGGAGTACGGCCGCAATCAATGCGGGCTACAATTAAAGTTCTGGAATCGCTGCGCTGTATTCAGATAGTTCCAGATCCTGCTGATGGCAGAAAAAATGTTGTTTCGCTTACTTCTTCCTGGCAAAAGCGGATAAAAAAAGGACGTGAGGCCAGAGAAGACTGGCTGATACGTAATATTGACGGTAATTACAGCTCTTCAGAGCTTGAGATCCTCTGGCAGGCGGTAACCCTGCTCAAACGTATCGTTGAGAATTGACAGAGATCACGGTCTGGCAATTTCCCCTGTGGCGATGCCGTATGGCTGTAAGTGCGAAATAATTAACTGGTCAGCAGCGCTGGTCTTGATTGTACAGGGTATTCTGTTCTCTGAACTGCGGCATAACAGGATGTTGTTAATGTTGAGGTTACGATAATTACAATAACATAAAGTGTGTTATTTATTATTTAAACCTAAGAGTAGTATAGTTGGTTGTAAATTAATCAGGTTTGATAACTTCTGCTGTACCGCTGACAGAGTTATGTCGCCTGTAATATAAAGGCAGCTTTTTTTTGGATAAATTAGAACGTAAACAGCAGCAGATGCTTACCGCCCCGGTTGAGCGGCTGGTGATAAAACTATCCATTCCTTCAATTATTATCATGCTGATAACCGCTGCATATAATCTTGCAGATACCTATTTTGTCAGTGGTCTCGGAACCAGTGCTACAGCAGCGATAGGGGTCGTATTCTCACTGATGGGGGTTATTCAGGCTATCGGCTTTTTCTTTGGACATGGTTCAGGAAATTATATTTCGCGCAAGCTTGGGGCAAAAGAGTTTGCGGATGCTGAAATAATGGCCAGCACCGGGTTCTTTTTTTCAGTTATAGCCGGCGGCCTGCTGGGAGTATTTGGGCTGATTTTTCTGCATGCACTGCTTCTGCTATTAGGATCATCGGAGACAATGCTGCAGTATGCTCGTGATTACACCACATTTATTCTTATTGCAGCGCCTTTTATGACTTCGTCCCTGACTTTGAATAATCAGCTCAGGTTTGTCGGCAGCGCTAAATGGGCGATGTACGGGATGGTGTCTGGCGCACTACTCAATATAGCTCTGGATCCAATATTTATCTATAAATTTGGTCTGGGAGCGTTGGGGGCCGGACTTTCAACCTGTGTCAGTCAGATTATCGGCTTCATGATTCTGCTCTGGGCTACGCGCAGGGAGGGTAATATTGCTATTCATTTTTATAATTTTAAGCCGTCATTTCAGGCGCTCAAAGAGATGGCACGTGGCGGATCACCATCATTATTACGTCAAGCCTGCAATAGTCTGGGAATACTCTGCTTCAATCACGCTGCTGGCGCTTTTGGTGACAGTGCGGTGGCGGCTATATCGATTACCCAGCGGATAACAATGTTTGCATATTCGGCTCTTTTGGGATTCGGTCAGGGATTTCAGCCGGTGTGTGGTTTTAACTATGGGGCGAAACGTTATGACAGGGTGATCCGGGCGTTCTGGTTCGGGGTGAAGATTGTCTCCTCTTGTCTGTTTTTTCTGGCACTCATTGGAGCCGTTTTTGCTCCCCAGATTATTGCATTCTTCAGAGCAGATGACCCCAAGGTCATTGCCATCGGAACGCTGGCTCTGCGGTTTCAGTGTATTACGGTGCCATTCTGCGGTATGATAATGATGTTCAATATGATGTTGCAGACAATCGGCGCGACGGCTAAAGCGAGTCTTATCGCTGTCAGCCGTTCAGGTCTTTTTCTGATTCCAGCAATTATTCTCATGAAAGCGGCATTTGGTCTGGGCGGAATTGAAGCTGCTCAGGCGGTAACCGATATCCTTTCGATAGCCCTCACTTTCCCGATTGGTTTCGGGACTCTCAGAAGTATGAAGAATGAACCTGTGTTATCTTCTGCTGCCTGAATTCTTTTTAGGCTTTATTTTTCGTAAAATAACGCTAATTTTACGGTTAGATTTTCTGTAAGTTTTAAGCTCTAATGAATAAGGTGTTATTATTCATAAGTATTATAATTTATAGAAAGTTCTGAGTTAAGGGTTTAGTATCAGCTTCCAAGCAGGAATTTTCAATAATAATTTACTCTTAATTTACATTAATTTACTATTTGCTGAAATAGTTTTTTTTGTGTATACTGTATAATGTTAGTTTTAATATGGCTTATTCGGTATATTTGTCCTCAAATAAAGCTGGATATGATTTTAACAGGGCAGTGGGTGTTTAGGTGATTTTATTGGTGTTTATTAGCAGGAAGGCTGGTTGTGTTGCGAGATCTAACTTTTTCACGGATTATGTTTGCGGCAATGGCTTTGGGGTTTGTTGCCGGGTCAGCTTTTGCGCTTATGCCGCCGGAGGTTTATGTAAAAGCTATTGAAAGTTCTCCAATCAAGGTTATAGCCAGAGTAAAATCGGTGAAGATCAGTGAGGAGAGTAAATATTATATTGAGAAGAAGGTTGAATTTGTCCTGATCAAGTCATATGGGCCGGTAAAACCCGCCAACGTTTTTTACGGAAGTTGTAAGAGTTCTACAACAGAGACAATTGTCGGGGGAACTATTTTTTATTATCCTAATGTTGGTGATGAAGTCTTTGTGACTCTTGATGGCGTTGGTGATGGTGATGATTCAGGGTATATTACAAGTTATACTCCTGTGACGGATGAACTTAAAAATATTCTGGATAATGCTGGTCTTTATGGGCTTGAGTATGGTATCGGTAAAGTTAGTGTGAAATTTTAACCGGTGTTATCAGAGTTTAAATATAATATAGTTTTCATCCCGGGTGCTTTTATGTTTGTATTCTCTCTTTTCCTGGAGTGCTTGGGGGAATAAGTTAAAGCGTATTCATTTCAGTATGAATACGCTTTAATTTTATAAATGTTAATGTTAAGGAAGAAAGCTGTATTAAAAGTTTTTCAGTGCTTCATCTAGAGCATTATCCAAAGCTTTGTCAAGTTTATCAGCTGTAAGATAGGTACCGTCCTTTATCTGCTGACGCACCTCCATAATTTTATCTAACCGTAACTGTTCGGCGCCTCTTACTGTCATTACATCTTTGGATATATTTACCGTGTCGGATTCACGGAGTGATGAGTTCTGCTGGAATTCGTAGAGCTTTCTGGCTTTACGTGCAGGGGTGTTACCCATCATGCTGTTTATTGCTGAAATGTTATTATCCATATTGTGCTCTCTCCTTATCCCGGTCGGTAACCGTATCTAAGATTATGCAGCTTATCTTATAACAGTATACACTTTAAGTGGTTATTTTGCAACTAATAAATCCGAACAAAGTTGATTTTCGCTGTATTATTTATCGGCTGTAAATTATGAAACCTTATAGGTAAATTCCTCTTTGTTCTAATTTTTTTCTTATCTTGGTCGTCATGGCGGAATGAATCTGGCATACTCTGCTCTCTGAAACATTCATTATCCGACCTATTTCTTTTAGTGTTAGCTCTTCCTGGTAGTAAAGAACTACCATCAGCTGCTCTTTATCATCCAGAAGATCATAAATTAGCTCAATTATCTCTTCAGTCTCAATATTATAGCCAGGTTCATTGGTCTTCTTCTTATTGGCTAATACATCAGCAAAGGTGTGATTGTCATTCTCCGAGGCATCATTGATGCGTATCATCCTTGATGCCTGTTCGCCGATCTCGGCATCCCAGAATTCATCCAGGGTAAGCCCAGCATGTTCGGCTATCGTTTCTGAAGTTAATTCTCCGCCTGTACTGCGTATTTCCTGTTCAGCCTTGTTTATTCTGCTGACCCGGTCACGGGTAACACGCCCAAGTGTGTCATGATTACGTAGCTCGTCTATAATTGATCCGCGAATTCTGGTAAGAGCGTAGGTTGTGAATTTTGCTTCACGGGTTTCATCATAACGCTTAATAGCTGACAACAGCCCCATGCAACCAGCAGAGTAGAGGTCTTCTCGATCGACATAGGATGGAACATTGACAGACATCCGACCAACTGTAACCTTGACCATAGGAAGGTACGCTTCTACCAGTTCTTCATAAGCCTTTCTATCACCTTCTCGGTATAGTTTCCAGAGTTCGGCGTTGTCATCATCGGTCATTTGAAATCCTGCTATCTAAAATATAACCTTGCAGCTTGCTATGTTATATTTATTAATATGAATAAATCGAATAATTCTGACAATTATCAGCATCTGATTCTAATTAAATAACAATTCGCTAGATTATATCGAAAAGATTCGAGTTCTTGTATAATTAAATTGCTCTGAAAAGGTACTTTGATTTAAAAAAAGTAGTTTTTTCCGGTTATGGCTGAAAAGTAATAATTTTTTCCTGCAATATAATGTATTATATCAGATGTTAATGAAAATACGAGAAAAAAACTCTCAAGGAAACCTTGAGAGTTTTTTAAATGCAAATTTAAAGGACATTATCCGAGTAAGCTGTTTCGGCGATAAAATTTAACAGCTGTAAGACCAAGAGCGGCAAGTATCATAAGTGCCCATTCTGCAGGTTCAGGAACTGCACCTGTTGAACCAGAGCCAGTAGTCTCAAAGCTCAGTGTCCAGCCTTCAATAACTGTGGCATCGGTTGAATAGTTATCAAAAGCTAGTAGTGTCCAGGTGCCGTTGGCAGAGATATCATCAAAAGCTGACAGCAGGTTTTCTTCTGCAAAATTGTCAGGATCACCGAAGAAGCCTTCAGCAATCGGATCTACTACTGCATATTCACCGGTACGGAGGTAGAAAGGCTGAATATCATAGTCAGAAAGCTGATATGAGCCTTCTTCGATATTCTTATTTTCATTTTGTGCCTGATTGAAGCTGTTGGAAAGCGCAATCTGACTGTCCGCCTCATCATCAAAGGTGATATCAACTGTTGGAACATATGAATTTTCATTTGCTCCACCAGCGTTGGCGGCGAGAACAACAGCGGTGTTATTAGGACCGACTAGCACCAGAACCATATCTATAAAAGCTTTTGAAGTGACGCCGTCAAGTGTTACATTAAGATCGGTAATAGTACCGGTAGTTCCTGTGACATTAATGGTGCTGCTGACAACATCGCTAGCAGTTCCGCCGGTGCTCCACCAGCCACTGTGATTGTATTCAGGTACGTCTATTTCACTGGAATTACTGAAGGTGTAGCTTTCTGCATGAGCAGTGGTTATGACTGCAATCATTAGAAAGAGGATAGCAAGTAATTTATTCATAATTTAACTCCAATTCCGATAATGCGGGTGAATGTTAATTGGTACTTGGTAACAAAATACCTACACAGTATAACATTGTCTGTTATATTTTGTAAAGTTAAAAATTAATTTTCTTGCAGAAAAGTAAAAAAAATATTAACTTTATAAGTGCTTTGTTTTAAATAAGTTGTGGATTCTTTATTGCATTTGTAGCATAATATTCCCTGATATTTTTTGTCTAATGGACTTTTGTTATTGCATATAAAAAAGGATTGTCTTTAGTGCTTGTAAAGAAAATATACTTTTGTGTAAATTATATGTTGTCCGTTGGGATTAATCAGTGTCGGGTGATATCTTCTATTGTAGGTAATTTGTTGGTATTGAAATGTTTATTGAAATTTACTGGCGGTTGCGGTGGAAGTGTTATCTGCTTCTATAGTTTTTAAATCTGGTAGTAGAGGTGATGACAGATGCTGTGCGAACTGCAGTGCTGAGTCACGGGAGCTGGAGAAAATACGAACGGTTGCCCAGTTTCTGGGTGTTCCGCTTAGGATCTGTGCAATGCTGCTGAGCATCATCTGTGAATAGTTGCTTTCATCTCTGCCTTGAGTACTGAAATAATATAGCAGATATTTCTTTCGGTTTTTTTTTGTCAATGTCAGGATAATACCGGTATGTGCCGGTATGGTGTCAATGGTTACTGCCGAACGTGAAATAATCTCCCAGCCTGCTCCACTCTGACAGAATTCAGGAGGGTGATTCTTATGCCGGTCTCCGGCTGAAAAGGTAATGAGCAACTCTACAGGTGGAAGTTCTTTGTCAGCTATTGACCGGTAATTTCGGTACAGGATATTATGTTGTCCGAAGTAGGCTATATCATTTTTAGAAAGTGGAATATCGGTACCTATCCAGTTATGCAGATAGTATGGCAGGTTATAGCCGGGATGCACTCTGTCATCCTGACGCTTGGTTAGCGGTGAAAGCGCTGATCCGGCTGGAAAGATAAGCGCTACGGTAAGGGCAAGGATTGCGCTGTAAAATATAAAATTGTTTAGACTGTGCTGCCGGTTAACGGCTGCTGTGCAGGCAGGTTGCATTGGCAATAAAGGTTTAAAGTGTCTAACAGTATAGTATATAAGCTGCTGTATGCTGGCTACTGCTAGCAGGAGGAGGAAACGTGCGGTTTCAGGGTTCAGGTCTGTTGTCGGGATTAAATCACGCAGTCTCAGGGAGATTCGTGGAAATCCCAGCAAGGGCAGAGACAGCAGCGGTAGAGTCAGAAGTGCCTGACGCAGCGGGAAAAGCCGGAGAAGCAAAGCCGCTGCAAGGATAAGCAGCCCGATGCCGCTGAGTATTATTACTCCAAGAATATGTGAAACTACTCCGCAGAGGAGACCAAGTATAATGCAGAGTTTTATCATAAACTCGGCAGCTGATTCTGAGTTTGGTCTCACTTTCGTTTCATGCTGCTGCTTATACCGCTGCAGCAGGATTAATAGCGCCGGGATAATATAGAATAAGACACCAAGACGGTTTGAACTGTCCCAGACGGTGCCCAGCCAGCTTGCAAACTGGTCATGTATGAACGGTAGATAAAGTATGATAAGAATCAGTATTGTCAGTAGTATGCGGTAGCTGGTTGCAAGCCGAAATTTTATTGGACTGGAGTCCGCTTTTCTACTCAGCTTAAAGCAGATAAGGCAGAACAGGGTGAAGGCGGTGATAAATGTTAGAATACCGATAATATTGTGAAGCGTACCTTCGGGAATGGCAGCACCCCTTTCAATTCCAAGCAGCACCAGGATTGTGACTCGAATTCCATTTGCAAATATGGCGATAGCCGCTGCGAGCAGGATGGTTTCTGCTCTTTGTATGCGGCTCAGTCCACTCCAGCTCAGACTCAGGAAGATTCCGCTGCCCAGCATAATTTTAAGGATGGTCGAGCCGCTGCAGGCGGCAATAACCTCAAAACGCAGTTCGTCACGGAATAGAACATTACCTTGACGTTCAATTGCTATATTGAATAATGTCAGAAGTTTCTCGGCAATCACAGATGACAGCAGCCGCAGTTCATTGGCCAGGAAATCATCAATATAGAGGGTGTATACTACCCAGAAGAGTCCGGCTATAATAACTGCTTTGAGCAGTGAGTCATTGTTCGGTGCATTTTTGGCGGTTTTATTTTTCTGCATGAGCTGGTGTTATTGCCCTTCACGGTTGTTAATTCACGGGTTCGGGGTTTTTGAAGGTGATGGATCATTAGATCTGGATTCATTTTTCGGGGAAGTTGTAACGGCATCTTTGGTTGTTTTATTCTCCGCGGCAAGATTAGCGCGTGCTGTGGTCAGCATTTCACTCAGGCCGGTGTTGTTTCTAAAGGCTTCGGGATAGCTTTTCTGCAGCTCGAGGGTATTTTCCCACTTGCCGAAGAAATTGAAAACCATGGCGGCTGTATTGACGGCCTTGGAATCACCGTTGAGTACCTGAGGCAGATCTTGCGCCGCCTGTAACAGCAGTTCTTTAATTTCTTCGGTAACCTGCTGACCTGAGTTTACCGTGGCGTTGGCGAAGTTGTTGAGAATTATAGGGTTCTTTGGCTGTTTTTTGAAAGCTTCAAGATAAGCTGTGGCCGATATATCCCAGCGCTGCATTCTGTCTGCGAGAATTCCGAACGAGAAGAGTTCATTGGGTTTAAGTTTGCCGCTTTCAAGCTCTGCTTTTACTTTTGTATCTTGATGCATAAGCAGTTCTGCTTCAAGTTTTAAGACCGTTGCCGCCTCCTGTCCGGCAATTGTGTCCAGCAGTTCTATGGCTTCCTGACGCAGATCATCAGCTTTACGTCCATCAGCAAAATCACTTAGTGATGTGTCCTGCTTGGTTTCTGCGGAGTTGTTGAGCTCGCTCATGGCTCTACTGAAGACTATATCGGAGGTCAGATTCATTACTTCCTGATCAAGATCTTCTGCTTCTTCGGCAGAGGCCGCTTCGGTTATTTTTTCTTCCTGTTTGAGTTCTTTTTCCAGTACGGTATCGCGGTCAAGCTGTTTACTCAACTCGATAAGCGCAATCGCGCGCTGCATGGTGATAAAAGGATCATTCCGTAGTATCTTGAGCGCTTTTTCAGAGGCTTGAGCCGCTTTGATAAATTCTCTGCCGGTAATATAGGAACTGGTAAGTATCTCCATAGCGGTGATATTTTGGGGGTCCAGGCTGAGTACTTTGATCGCAAGATTAGCCGCATCTCTGGCCTTTCCGTTTGCCAGCAGCAGTTGTGACATTATGGTGTTTGCCCGGATATTATCAGGGTTACGGTCGATAATCCGTTCCACTGTTTTAAGAGCTTCCTGGTTTTTGCCCATGCCGTTGAGTATCAGAGCCAGATTTATGCCTACTTCCACATTATTGGGGTTGTCATTAAGAATAGGTTCCAGTTCCTCGCGGGCTTCCTGGAGTTTACCGCTGCCGGCAAGTACGGTGGCATAGAGGGTGCGATCCTGAGTTGGTATTGTCTTCAGACTCTGCAGAATTTTCAGCGCTTCGGGATTTTTATTCATAGTACTGAGAATCCGGGCTTTCAGAACTGCTTTTGCTGTGGATTCAGTTTTGATATTATCCAGAGTCATCAAGGCTTTTTCCGGATTGTCGGCACGTAATTCCAGGTATGAACGGCGCAGTAGAGCTTGATTTTTAAGGGTATCTGTTGCTGAAGACGTAAGTAAGCGCTGCAGTTCCTCTTCAGCGCCTCTAATGTCTCCCTGCTGCAGGCGGATGTCAGAGAGCAGCAGGTAAAGTTCCGGATTGTTTGAAGTATGTTTTTCCAGAGTATTTACTACGAGTGAGGTTGTTGTTTTGTCCTTCAGCTGTAGTGCCAGCCGCCCAAGATTCAGGAGTAAATCTCTGGTAATATAACCTCGTTTGAGCAGATTAATCATTATGCCTTCACTTCGCTGGGGTTCGCCGCTGGCCAGAAGAGCTTTACTGCGCATGAACTGTACCATCGGACTGCGGGCAAGAATAATACTGTCGGCGCTGAGTTTGTCGAATATTACCAGTGCTTCCTGATATTTGCCTTCCCGTGTAAGGTTGTCTGCCGCTGTCAGTTCGATAACCGGATTATCACGGAGTAACTCCGTGGCTATGGTGAAGTCTTTATTTCTAGCGGGATCCAGATCGGGCTGTTTTATCGCGGCAAGGAGGTATTTTCCAAAGTAGCGTTCACCTTCAAGCCAGCGTTTGGGACCTGCTGCCAGCTGCTGAAGCTGGTCTATCGCGGAATCGTTCTGTTCGGAAGCAGCAATCAGGAGCAGGATGATGCGTGACTGATGCGCTGTCTGATTATAATCTGGAAGTTTCAGACAATCTGGAAACTCTTTGACAAGCTGTTCCGCTTTCTTTAGAAACTCTTCGGGTGTTGCCAGTGCTGCGTCTGGGGAGTTTTCAGCATTATTGTAGTTGCTGCAGAATTTGTTTAGAGCAGCTGTTATCTCTTCAAGGAAACGTTGTCTGTTGAATCGGTCAAAACCAGCGCTGCTTTTTTTGAGTAATTCCCTAAATTGTGAAGTGGTGTTTTTCAGGAGGTTTCTGGTGAGCTCGCTGTCGCTGCTATTCAAGACTTTTGCCAGAATTTCAGCGGATGAAATATCGGTTAGCGCAAAGAGTCTTGGAAATTCAATAGTTCTAAGTATCTCCTTACTCTCACGGTTTTTACCATAAAAGTAGAGATTTTGACCATAGCGTTCGGTGACTTCAGCGGTATCCATGCCCTGCTGTTGTGCCTGAGTAAAGAGATACTGTGCTTTTGACATATCATCCAGTGCAAAGTAAAGTTCTGAGAGTATTATATAACAGGATGAATTCATGGTGCCGGCGCGGTTGATTTTTTCGAGAATTTGTAGCGCTTCCTCAGGTTGTTTCAACCGTAGCAGGATCCTGGCATAAAATTCCGCATAAATTCCCTGCGGGTGTTTATCAACCAGCTCTTTGAGAAGCTTTGCTGCTTCTGGGAGCTGTTCCCGCTGATATTTGAGCAGAGCTGACAACTCCAGTCTCGCCTGTTCGTCGGTTAACTGATTGGCCATGCTTTCAAATTTTGCCATTTTTTCTTTTTTGGGCAGTGGTGAGGTTGCTATCAAATTAAGAAAAACCAGGGGCTCTTTCTTTCCTGTTTCCCATGCCTTATCGATGTAGGTGTAGGCCAGTTCATTTTTACCCAGTTTCTTGGCAGCAATTCCAGCCCAGAGATTAAATTCAGAATTTTCAGGATTTTGGGCGAGCGCTTCGGTAAGGAATTTCAAAGCGTTGACATCATCGTTGTCTTTCAGAGCTTTACGACCATGCCAGAATAGCTCTTCACTGTGTATTCTCCGGCTCTGACTCTGCTGTTTGTAAAAAAATAAACCTCCGGCACCGATAAGTATCAGTGCAACCAATATAAGAATGATCTTTTTCATAAAGAATTCCTTATTACTGATGCTGGTTGAATGAATAAAATCTACCGGATTATACTGTAAAACTTTGATATGTAAATTTTTTTTTATCTTAAATGTATTCTGTAATAAAACTGTTTATCAGCGGTACCTTCTGAAAACAGCAGTTTGGAGGTGATATCTGCAGCGATATTTAGTGCCGGTTTTTAATTTTATAATAATAATGTATATGCATGAAGCTTATCTGTGCTTGCAATCTGTAGTGGGGAGTATATTATTAAGTAATATGTAGTTATACAGGTTATAATGTGTTTATGTATTTTATGGCATTAAGGATAAATTGGTTATGGGTGATAAAGAGAGTCAGAAGTATCCGACAATTCTGCGTTCAACCCTGATTATGGCGGTTATAACTGCCGTGAGCAGAGTTCTGGGTATGTTGCGTGATGTCGGGCTGGTATTGTTTTTCGGATCAACAGCATGGGTTCTGGATGCATTTTATTTTGCGTTTACTATTCCTAACCTTTTTCGTAAACTGTTGGGAGAGGGTGCGCTCTCGGCAGCGTTTTTACCGGAGTTTGTTCATTCTCGGGAGCAGGATTCTGATTCGGCTGAATTTGCCAGTTCGGTACTGACTTTGCTGCTACTGGTCACTGCTGCTATTGCCGTGGCTGGAAGTCTGGTCTGCTATTTTGTATCTGGTAGTTCTGCTTTAGACCTCAAGGTGCAGACGGTGCTGATATTGCTTTCAATAATGCTGCCGTTTGTGGTCTTTATCTGTGTTTCGGCGTTGCTTGGGGCTATTTTACAGAGTCTGAGGGCCTTCGCTGTACCGGCGGCAATGTCAATAATCCTCAATCTTATGATAATGGCTGGATTGGGGTATATCTCATATTGTTATTGGCCAGGGCAGATGGATGCGGGATTTATGCAGAAACTGGAGGCGGTTCCGGCTGAGCTTATACGTAACGGGGTCTTTGTTGAAAGTATGCATTACGTGGCATATGCTGTTTTGCTTGCAGGGATCCTGCAGCTGGCTGTGCAGTATCCATTAATAAGATTAAAAGGTGTTAAGCTCGGGTTTAATTTTGATTTTAAAAACCCCCGGTTAAAAAAAATACTTAGAAATATGGCACCTACTGCTCTGGGTCTGGGTATTGTGCAGTTCAATGTGCTCATTGATAATCTTATTGCTTATTGGCTCTCCCTTGACACTGTAAACGGGGTAAGCCCATATGAAGGGGCGACCTCTTATCTGTTTCTCGGGAACCGGCTGATGCAGCTCCCGCTTGGAGTCTTTGCTATTGCCGTGGCAACAGCATCCTTTCCTGCGTTATCTTCAATGGCGGCCAGAGAGCAGGGAAAGGAGTTTATTCAGACACTTTTCTCTTCACTTAAAATGCTGCTGTTTGTTATGGTGCCCGCAGCCGTAGGTATGATCACTATTGCTCCGGATATTGTCAGACTGCTGTATCAGACACCGGATCTGGAGTTCAGTGATCTGGCGGTATATCGGACTTCGGCAGTGTTGGTCTGTCTCTGCGGTGGTCTGGTCTTTTTCAGTATGCAGCAACTGCTGGTACGTGCTTTTTATTCGATGAAAGATTATTCCACACCGGTAAGAATTGCTATTGCAATGGCGGGACTGAATCTGGTGCTGAATCTGATTTTTATCCATGTGCCAGACTTATATCAGCAGTATTATGGAATTGGTACTCCCGGGGTGGCTGCTGCCAGTTCAGGTACTATAGCTGCAAGAACGCTGGGTGAGGCTGGCTTGGCTCTGGCAACAAGTATAACTGCCATAATTAATGTGATTCTGCTTTGGAATGGGCTTAAAAAGCGGGTAGGAGGGATTGAGAAAGGTCTGATCTGGAATGAGAGATCAGCCAATTTTCTTTCAACATTTGTGAAGAGTATTGTCGCTGCGGGCTGTATGGCTTTTATCGTAATCAAGGTTGGTGAGAGTATGCCTTATGGTCCTGAGTTGTTCTTCAGGTTGGAAAAGGTGTTTATTCCGGTTCTGGCAGCGGTATTCTTTTATCCAATGATAAGCGCGATATTTGTTCCAAAAGAATATGAAGCGTTTATGTTGCGGATAAAGTCAAGGGGTAAGAAAAAAGCAAGCGCTGAGTAAATCTCAGCGCTTGCTTTTTAAGGGGGACATATAGGATTTTTAGAGCTCTAATTGGTGGTATACCTTTATGTGATCCAGTATAGTGTCCGAAGACGGGCTGGAAAGGAATACTCTATGTGTTGTGTTTGTTGTTGTGTTTGTTTGTGTGTGTGTTTGTGTGTGTGTGTGTTGTGTTTGTTTGTTTTGTGTAAGAGTTCCCTTCAAATCCTATATGTATAAGTCCTATATAAATCCTTTTTAGTACTGCAAAGTTGTTATTAATATTCGATAAATTAATATCTTTTATGTTTGCTATTCTATATGAGAATTGCTGTTTGTCAAGTAGATATTTTTATATTTATTTAAAATTATTTCTCATGTATGTTTTTATTTGCTGTAACATTCTTGTTTGTAATGTGTTGTGGCTTTTTTTGATTGTTTGTTGGTCGTGATAAAAAAGTTTTTTTTTATCTGTATATATTGGATTTTATCGTGTTTTTCGCGTAAGATTTGTATTTGTTTATTATTTAAGTATGTTGGTTGATTGTGATGTAATTATTACCGATATGTAATTTGAGCATAAGTTTAATATATTGAGAGAATATGTTTTTGGGTGTAAATAAAAACAGAGCTGTGATATACACAGCTCTGTTTTTTTGTAGAGAAAATTCCACGACAGGATTGACTTCCTGTATAATAACGTTTTAACGCTTTGAGAACTGGAAGCTCTTTCTAGCACCTGGCTTACCTGGTTTCTTACGTTCAACCATACGTGGGTCACGTGAAAGGAAGCCGTGGCTTCTAAGTAGTGCTTCTTTCTCTGGCTCGGCTTTAAGGAGTGCTCGACCGAGACCCATCATGATTGCTCCGGCCTGTCCAGTAATTCCGCCGCCATTAACGTTTACAAAAATATCATAATCTTTTTGAACATCAAGGTGCTTCAGCGGACCGTTGATTGCTGCAAACTGACGAGGAGTAGTAAAGTAATCATCACTCTTCTTGCCGTTGATAGTAAATTCACCACTACCTTTGCAGATTCTGACTCTAGCAATTGAAGCCTTACGTCTGCCGGTACCCCAAATGTATTCTTTAGCATCTGCCATTGTTATTTTCTCCTTGCGTCAAAGTTGAGTGGCTTTGGATTCTGTGCTGCATGTGGATGTTCTGAGCCCTGATAAATCTTGAGCTTCTTAAGCATCTGTCTGCCCATCTTGGTCTTTGGAAGCATTCTGCGTACTGCATTTCGAAGAATGCGATCCGGATGCTCTTTCTGCATCTCGTCCATTTTTACTTCATTAAGACCACCAATCCAGCCTGTGTGGTATCTGAAGACTTTGTCACGCATTTTGTTTCCTGTAAGAACCATGCTCTCACAGTTGGTAACAATAACATAATCACCAGTATCGATATAAGGTGTATAGATTGCTTTGTTTTTGCCCATTAGAATTGTTGCAATTTCTGCGGCTAGACGACCGACAACCTGATCGGTACCATCTGCAATAAACCAGTCAGGTTTGAATGTTGCTGGCGTTGCAAAAGTTGTTTGTCTCATCATTTTAATCAACTCTTCTCTTTTGTTTTTAATATTCTGTTAAAAATTTTTGACTAATTGTTTCATTTTATATATGTAAAAAATATCATCGGGGACAAGCCGATGACTTAGAATATATTACTTTACTAATTTGCTGTTAATTGTCAATATGTTTATGTGTTTTTTTGTTGTGAATAGTCTAGGTTTTCAGTAAAAGTTGATTCCTCCCTGGCTGTACAGTTATGATGCTGCTCAAAATTTATGCTGAGCAGTAATTAGTAATTGCATTATTGTCATATGATAATAATATTGCCTGTTTATATGTGGTTATAAATAATTAATTATATTGATTTAATTACTTTTAATCTTATAATTGTATAGTCAAATTTTAACTAATAATACTGTTTGTATTTTATTATTTTAATATTATGAAAGGCGTACTAAAAATGAGTAAGTTGAATGCTCCTCATGTTTTTACTTCGGAATCAGTCAGTGAAGGTCATCCGGATAAGGTCTGTGACCAGATTTCAGATGCTATACTCGATGCTTGTCTAGCTGAAGACCGTACCAGCCGCGTGGCTTGTGAGACTGCCTGTACTACCAACTTTGTTCTCAATGCCGGGGAAATTACCTGTAAAGGCTGGGACAATATAAATCCTGAAGCAATTGCACGTCAGGTATGTAATGAGATCGGTTATAATCGTGAAGAGTTGGAGTTCTGTGATAAGACCTTTGTCTATGAGTGCAGGATTCATCCTCAGTCTCCAGATATTTCTCAGGGTGTAACTGCCGGCGAAGGACTTTATGCCGAGCAGGGTGCTGGTGATCAGGGAATGATGTTCGGTTATGCTACGAATGCAACACCTGAACTGATGCCTGCTCCTATTCTGTACAGTCACAAGCTGCTGGATGTACTTCAGAAGCTACGGAAAGATGGTGTTTATCCATATCTCAGACCTGATAGTAAGTCGCAGGTATCTGTTATGCATGAAGATGGTAAACCTAAAGCTATTACTACCGTGGTTATTTCACATCAGACAGATGATATCAGCCTTGATACAATAAGAAAAGATATGATCGAAGTGATCAAAGAAACACTAACTCCTACCGGACTGCTGACACCTGATACTGAATACTTTGTAAATCCGACCGGTAAGTTTGTGATTGGCGGCCCACATGGTGATGCTGGTCTGACCGGAAGAAAAATTATAGTTGATACTTATGGCGGTGTTGGTTCTCATGGAGGCGGGGCTTTTTCCGGTAAGGATCCAACAAAGGTTGACCGGTCTGCTGCTTATTTTGCACGTTATGTCGCAAAAAATCTGGTTGCGGCCGGGGTTGCAGAAAAGTGTGAAATTCAGGTTGCCTATGCAATTGGTGTCGCTAAGCCACTTTCTATTAATGTTTCGTTTTACGGTACTGGAACTAAGGAAGAGGAGGATGTGCAGAAGGTTTTGCAGAGTGGTGAGATCTTTGATTTTCGCCCTGCTGCAATTGAAGATGTTCTTACTCTGCGTGATCCTGCAGGTTGGAGCTACCGTGATACTGCGGCATACGGTCATTTCGGACGTGATATTTTCCCATGGGAAAAGCTGGATAAGGTCGGGGCTGTAAAAACAGCTTTCGGTCTATAAGCAAGTATCAATAAAGTATGTTCAAATTAAAAAACCGGGTGCTTGTTTAAGCGCCCGGTTTTTAATTTGAACATGTTATCCTTATCCGGTTATGTGTGTATTTTGCAGTACCAGGGGAAAAATCTGCGAATATGCTGCTTTTCAATATTATTTTGGCAAGTATTAGTCGTGTTATAAAAAAAGCGGCGTGTAGGCCGCTTAAAATAGTAACTTACTGAAAAGTCAGTCTTGGCTTAAAACATTATATAACAGAGGAAGACATAGGTTCTTATAAAGTGCTTGCAGAATGTAAAGACTATTTGAAGCGGAGGACATCTTCAACGGCTTTTATCAGTTCCTCTTCCCGAAATGGTTTGCAGAGCACAGACGCTGGTTTGGTCATCTCTGGTTCTTCAAGATCATAATCATCATAACAGCCGGTCATGATAATTATCGGTGGAATATCTTTGAGTTTATGGGTGTGACGCAAAAATTCCGTGCCGGACATTACCGGCATCCGCAGATCAAGAATGATCAGTGATATGTCTTTACACATACCTTGACACTCTTTGAGCATTTCAAGTGCTTCCATACCATTGCCTGTTGGTATTATATCGTAGTTATTAGCGAGAAGAAGAAAGCTTACCGAATCCCGGGTTGCTCTCTCATCTTCGACAACCATTATTTTTTCTTTCATTATTGAAAAGACTCCATTTCATTTCAGATACTTGGTGGTATTATATTACAATAATTATAACTGTTTTATTAATAGCAGACAAGATAATATTTCGGAGAGTGTTGAAAATTATACTTATCTGTCTTTATGGGGTAAACTTGGTGGCGGGTAATTAAAAAAGTATCTTTCTTGCACGCAGTTTATGATTGTCTATAATAGTAAAATGTGAACTATAGTTGTGAGTTCCGTATCGTAATTACTGACAATTTGTCTATTCTTTTCATTAAAGGAAAAACCATGAGTAAAATCAGTTTGAAAATATTTTTTCTTCTTGTTGCCTCTTTATTAGTTATGAGTGCCGGTTATGCTGCGGGTGAATCAGAAACAATCGCTTCATATGGTTTCGGTTATGATACCGGTAAGAAAATTATGGAGACTCCCAACCTGGTTGGTACAGATAAGTTTATCGACGGTTATTCAGATTTTGTCGCAGGCAAACAGCCGGTTTATTCGCAGGAGGATCTTGCTGCTGCCGGTAAGGAAGTGAATGACCTCATCTCAAAGAAGGTTGGTGATAATAAGGATGCTGACGTTCAGAAGATGATAGCTGAACTTGAAATTCCTGAAAAGACCAAGGATGCTTTGTCTTATGGTTCAGGTTACATGTATGGTGTGCAGCTTGCTGAAGGTCAGGACCTGATTGATTATAATGCGGTTATTGCAGGTATAAAAGATGCTATTGCTAACAAAGACAGTAAGTATACCCCTGAACAGCGAACCCAAGCTATGGAGGAGATGGGAAAACTTTTCAGTGCCAAAATGGAAGAAAAGATGAAGGCTGTCGCCAAGCCAAATATTGAAGCCGGTGAAAAGTTCATGGAGGAGTATAAGAAGCAGGAAGGGGTAAAGGTTACTCCTGAAGGAATGGCATATAAAGTAATCAAGGTTGGAACTGGAGCCAGCCCAAAGCCTACAGATACTGTCAGGGTTAGCTATGCCGGAAAGCTTATTGATGGCAAGGAGTTTGATAATTCCAGCAGGGAAAAGGACGGCGTAGAGTTTCAGGTAAATCAGGTTGTTGACGGCTGGAAAATGATTTTGCCGCAGATGAAAGTTGGGGATAAGTGGGAGGTTGTAATACCATATAGTCTTGCCTATGGTCTGCAGGGACAGCCTTATGGCGAGGTTCCAATCAAGCCGGGAGATACTCTGGTCTTTGAAATTGAGCTTCTTGGAATAAAGTAGTTTTTCCGTAGTTCCAGACTTTATAACAAGACCGTCTGATGCAGGCGGTCTTGTTATTTATATCAGTCTTATAGTCAAGTTCAATAATTAATATTGGATGTCTGCAGTCAGGCCGTGTTCTGTGCTTTAGTATCGCACTGGGCGCTATGTGATATGGCGGCTATAGGTGCTAAAGAGTTTACTGGTGTTAGGATTAAACTTTTTTGGGTGGTGGCAGGTAAGGGCGTGGGTAATATAATAATAAAAGCACCTGATCACTGGTGATCAGGTGCTTTTATTTAAATGCATTATATTTTTATTAGAGGTCGCAGGTAGAACATGGAGCGCAAGTAGTGCACTCAACAGTCTCGGTTTCGCAGGTGTTGCAAGCTGAACAACCAGAAACAAAGATAACAGTACCAACAACAAGTGTAGCAAGAATAATTTTACGCAGCATTTTTTTTCTCCTAAAAAATATGTAGTGATTGTGCAAAAACAAAAGTACCCCTATACTTTACATTTATAATATAAACGCTTTTGTATTTTTTCACAAGTAGAAAAATATTAATATTAATAAAAGACCGGCATTGTTGCCGGCCTTTTATGATAGTATTTTTTTAGAGGAATTTAGAACCCGGCTTCTGCAAGTTTGTCGAGTACAGAGTCTACTGTGAATCCGTATTTTTCGCCGACCAACTTTGCTGGAGCGGAGGTTCCGAACTCATTCATGCCGATGAAGATTCCGTCATCACCGAGAATGCCTTCCCAGCCCTGAATAACACCTGCTTCAATAACAACGCGGTTCTTGAAGCGCTTAGGCAGCACTTTCTGACGGTAGCCTTCGCTCTGCTGATTGAAGAGGTCCAGACATGGCATGCTGACAACACGTACAGTACGGCCGGAGTCACGGAGAACTTTGGCAACATCGAGTGCCAGGTGCACTTCACTGCCTGAAGCGATAAGGCAGATTTCGGCGATACCGTCAGGGTCCTTTTCAAGGATATAGCCACCCTTCAGGGTGTCCTTGGCAGGAGCGTGAGTTTCACGGTCAATAGTTGCCAGATTCTGACGGGTCAGGGTGATAACTGTTGGACCGTCTTTTTTGGCCAGAGCATACTGATAAGCATATGCAGCTTCGTTGGCATCAGCCGGACGGAAGGTCTCGACATTTGGTATGCAGCGCAGAGCTGCAAGATGCTCGATTGGCTGGTGTGTAGGGCCATCTTCTCCGACATAAATGCTGTCATGGGTGAAGATGTAGAGTGTCTGCAGCTTTGATAGTGCTGACATACGGATGGCAGGGCGCAGATAATCGCTGAATACAAAGAATGTAGCGCAGAATGGAATAAATCCGCCATGTGCAGCAAGACCATTACTGATCTGACCCATAGCATGTTCACGAACTCCATAATGAATGTTGCGTGCTAGGTACATCTCAGGTTCGATGAATGGGAATTTTGTGAATTCTCCCTTGCTGATAAAGGTTTTGTTGGACTCAACAAGGTCTGCAGATCCACCAACAAGCTCTGGAATAGCTTCTGCGAAAATATCGAGTATTTTACCACCGGAAGCTCTGGTTGCGGCAACAAAGTCTGCAGCATATTCAGGGGTGGCATTCTTCCACTGCTTTGGAAGTTCACCGCTCATCACGCGGAGGAATTCTTTGGCGATGCTGCTGTGTTTGTTCTGGTAGTCCTCTAACATTGCATCCCATTCCTTGCGCTTGCTACTCCATTGCTGCTTGCGTTTTTCAAAGAATGCAGTGACCTCTGCCGGTACCTGGAAGGTTTCGTCTGACCAGCCAATTGCAGCCTTACCTGCAGCAATCTCTTCCGCTCCCAATGGTGCACCATGTGCACTTGGCTGACCTTCCTTATTTGGCGCACCCTTACCGATATGGGTTGTTGCAACAATAAGGCTTGGTTTGCCGGTTTCTTCCTTTGCAGCTTCAATAGCTGCGGCAATAGCGGCATGATCATGACCGTCAATGCGCTGAACGTGCCAGCCGTCAGCTTCATAACGCTTGCCAACATCTTCTGTGAAACAGATCTCAGTTTTGCCGTCAATCTGAATGCCATTCTTATCATAGAATGCAATTATACGGTTGAGTTTCAAATGACCGGCCAGACTTGCTGCTTCCTGGGTTATACCTTCCTGATTACAGCCGTCACCCATCAGTACATATGTATAATGATCGGTAACTTCATAGCTTGGTGTATTGTACATCTCGCTGAGCATTCTTTCAGCAAGTGCCATACCAGTAGCGGCGGTGAAACCAGCTCCGAGCGGACCGGTAGTGAAATCGACACCCTTGGTGTGGAAAAGTTCAGGGTGGCCTGGAGTCAGACTGTCAAGCTGACGGAATCTTTTGAGTTCGTCAAGCGGAATGAATCCGGCGAGATAGAGCATTGAATAGAGCAGCATTGAGCCGTGACCAGCGGACAGAATGAAACGGTCACGGTTATACCACTTGTCATCTTCAGGGTCAATATTGATGGCTCTGCTCAAAATTACGGCGGCTATATCGGCGCATCCCATTGGGAGCCCCGGGTGACCGCTGTTTGCTGCCTGCACACCATCGGCTGCCAGCCATCTGATGGTATCTGCAATTTTCTGTGAAAGTTCTGCGTCCAGCGCAGGTGCCAATTTTTCACTCATTGAATAATCTCCTCTTGTTTCCTGGTAAAAGTTCTTGTTATCTGCTGCATCCATCTAAAACATAAGCACTATTTATATTCTGATATAAAAATATCCTTTTTCAGAATGAATATTTAATGGTGATCCTGTTGTTCTCTTTAAAGTTATGCAAACTATCTGTAAACGCTCCTCAAACAATAGATTATTGAGTATTATATTTTTATACTTTCGAAAGTATAAGAAAAAAAATCGAAAGACTAGCTTTCGAAACAAAGTTTAGGGTAAAATATGAAGAAAATGCCGTAACATCCTATGAATAAAGGTATTGTACGGTGCATTTCGGTTGTGAATATCATATTTAAATACAGTATATTGTGATGTATTTTACTTAAATTCATAAATAGGTCAAGAAATTATTCTTTTCGTAAGTCGTTTAAATATTTAACTCAGATAATTTTATATCATTTGAGAGAGTAATTAATTTCGCTCAAAGCTGCAGCGGTTTAGTAATAAAACAATTGATTTCTTTTCCGGCTCTGTTATTATAATAAATGGTGTTTATAGGGAGTAATCTTATAATGTAGGAGATTCAGATGGGAGATGTTATTATTGTTGGAAGTTCAAATACCGATCTGGTGCTGAATGTCCCTGATATACCCAAGCCGGGGCAGACACTATCCGGGAGTAGTTTTACTACTACTGGAGGCGGTAAGGGAGCGAATCAGGCGGTGGCTGTAGCCAGAGCGAGTACTTCTGAGCAGAAGACATATTTTGTGGCTTGTGTCGGTGACGATGATCTGGGCGTAAGTGCGCTTAAAAGTTATACCAAAGAGGGTATTGTAACTGATTATATAAGTATTGAAGAGAATGTATCGTCGGGAGTGGCATTAATTTTTGTTGCGGATTCAGGTGAAAATTCCATTGGTATCAATCCTGGTGCCAATGGCAGATTGAGTGAAGCTCACCTTGTTGCGGCCAAAGAAGCCATAGCCGGTTCAGAGGTTATGCTGACGCAGCTGGAAGTTCCGATCTCTACAGTAATTGCAGCTCTTGAAATGGCCAAGGATGCTGGTACTAAAACAATTTTGAATCCGGCACCGGCAGCTGAACTACCTGATGAGATGTTTGCATTACTTGATTATTTTACTCCTAATCAGACTGAGACCGAGATGTTTACCGGCGTATTTCCGGATAATGAAGAAAATGCCCGTAAGGCAGCAGGAATTCTGCTGGCTAAAGGTGTGGGAAATGTTATCATTACCATGGGTAGCGAGGGTTCATTCTGCATGAATGAGAATATTGCTGAATTTGTGCCGGCATTGAAGGTCAAGGCAATTGATACGGTAGCGGCAGGTGATACCTTTAATGGAGCGTTCGCGGCAGCAATTGCCAGAGGAGATGAACTTATAAGCGCACTGAATACAGCAACGGTTGCGGGTGCGATTGCGGTTACACGCAAAGGCGCGCAGGAATCGGCCCCATATCTTTCAGAGATAAAAGAAAGACTGTAATTCAGTTTTATGTTATAATGTTTCTAAGAATAGCGAAGGCTTTTGCCTTCGCTATTCTCATTTATGTCAGGTAATTATAGTTCCTGGAATCAAAATATGGCTATGTGTTAACGTTTTAATAGTGTAATGTGCTTATAATAGGTATTAGCAGAGTCTACCCGGTATTCGCTTAGAATAATAGTTAAAACTTGAGCGCCAGAAAATCATATTGGTTTGGGGAATTTTATGAATATTACAGAAGGTCTGGGTTTATGTTCAAAAAAAACCTGCAATCGCTGTAACTTTTTTTTGTGGTAAAAAGAATTAACTGTTTAATTATGGAATAAAGCTTAAAATAGATATTGTGTTTTTTAAATAAAATTTAATTCTTTAATAAATCCGACAGCTCTTGTCTCTCCGCAAATATTATAGCGCGTATATCTCCTTTACGTATAGAATGTTGTGTTTTTGGTGTTATGAAGTAAAGTTGCATAACTGAGATATCAGTTTTTTAAGAAAATGGCTTAAAGTTTATAAAATAAAAAAATATAACTTGCTTAAGAAAAAAACAAGTGTAAAGTAACAAAGTGGCGTAACTAATTATAGACTATTTTTAGTTGCTTGTGCGTGTTTGGGTTGGAATTTATAATTTTCAAATAAATTTGTGCTGTTATCGCTGCAAAGGCGGTAGCTGTGGTGTGTGTTATGGTATCTGGCGTTTGGGTATTGTTTTTTGTGCTGCGATTTTGGTGAAGATGGTTTGAAAGCAGTATCTGGCTGGTTTGAATAATTTGCTCGGATCTGCACAGCTATCTTTAGAATCTGGAATTTTCCGGAATCGGGGTATGATGACAGCTGATTATGTAGGAGTATTATGATGGCTGGAGTTATTCTTGATAAGGTTTATAAGATTTATGAGAATGGTTATGAGGCGGTAAAGAATTTTAATCTCGAGATTGTTGACGGTGAATTTCTGGTACTGGTCGGACCTTCCGGTTGTGGTAAGTCAACGACGTTGCGGATGATCGCCGGTTTGGAAGGCAATACCAGAGGAAGTATCAAGATTGGCGATAAAGTGGTGAATGATACCCCACCCAAGGATCGCGACATTGCAATGGTCTTTCAGAATTACGCGCTTTATCCGCATATGTCGGTATATAAGAATATGGCCTTTGGGCTGAAGCTGCGTAAATTTCCTAAAGCTGAAATTGATAAGCGGGTTAAAAACGCTTCAAAAATACTGGGGCTTGATGCGCTATTGAACCGTAAGCCTTCACAGTTATCTGGCGGACAGCGTCAGCGGGTGGCTATGGGGCGGGCGATAGTCCGTGAGCCCAAAGCTTTCCTTTTTGATGAACCGTTATCAAACCTGGATGCAAAGATGCGGGTTGAGATGCGTAAGGAGATTCTGATGCTCCATGAACGTATCGATACAACGATGATCTATGTTACCCATGACCAGATTGAAGCGATGACCCTTGGTGATCGTATCTGTGTAATGAATGTCGGGGTGATCGAGCAGGTGGGTGAACCACGTATAATCTTCGATTATCCGGCTACATTATTTGTAGCGCGCTTTATCGGAACGCCGCCGATGAATTTGTTTGCGGGGAAACTGCTTGTCAGCGGATCCGGGTACCGGTTTTCAGGGGGCGATGTTGATATCGAGCTTCCGCCGCAGATGCAGGAACTGCTCAAAGGGAAAGAGAACGGATTGGAGGTTTTTCTGGGGATCCGCCCACGAGCATTTACGTTGAAGGAAGCGTATGATGGTGACTCCTCCGCATTACCGGTGATACGGGGAAAACCCGGAATCTCGGAGATGCTCGGAGAAGAGATACTGCTGCATATGACCAATGATGAGCATGAATTTATTGCCAGTGTCGAACCGAAGTATGAGGGCAGTATACGCCGGGATAATGTGGAGTTTGTCGTTGATCTGGAGCTGGCTCATGTCTTTGACAAGAAGAGTAAACGCAATCTTACTATCCCGCCTGAGCTGGTAAATGATACTACGCTCTGGACCAGACGTATTACGCAGCGCAGTGAGCGCAGACGCAGAAATATGCAGGAGGAACCGGTCTGAATGTTCGGCGGGAAACCATGCACATATTTAGTTTACTGAGATTAAGTTGTTGTGGCTGATCTTATATTTTAGTACTTAATTCTGGAGTTAACAATGGACTATAAAGATTTGATAATGTATCAGATTTATCCGCGAAGTTATTATGACAGCAATAACGATGGAATAGGTGATATTCCAGGGATAACTCAGAAACTCGATTATATAGCGTCTTTAGGAATTAATGCCATCTGGCTATCACCTTTTTTTACCTCTCCGATGAAGGATTTCGGCTATGATATCTCGGATTACTGTGATGTGGATCCAATGTTCGGTACTCTGGATGACTACCGTAAAATGTTGGATAAGGCACATGCGCTCGGAATAAAAGTGATTATTGATCAGGTGTTGAGTCATACTTCGGATAAGCATCCATGGTTTGTTGAGAGCCGTTCAAGCAGGGATAACAGTAAGGCTGACTGGTACGTCTGGGCGGATATGAAAGCTGATGGTACTCCCCCTAATAACTGGCTCTCTATCTTTGGTGGTCCTGCGTGGCAGTTTGATACTTCCCGTGGGCAGTATTACATGCATAATTTCCTGGTTTCACAGCCTGATCTGAACTTTCATAATCCTGCGGTGCAGGATGCCGTCCTGGCTGTGAGTGAGTTCTGGCTGGATCAGGGTACAGATGGTTTCCGCTTCGATACTGCGAACTTTTATTTCTGTGATAAAGAACTTCGCTGTAATCCGCCGTGGGAGGATCAGAGTGTCACCGGGCGCGGTGGCGGCAGCGGATTCAATCCTTATGCGATGCAGACACATAAATATGACAAAACCCAGCCGGAGAATATCGAATTCTTCAAGCGGATGCGTAAGCTAGCTGATTCCAAAGGGGCGGTGGTTATGGTCGGGGAGATCGGAAGTGACTATGGTTTGCAGACTATTGCAGAGTATACCTCCGGTGATGATAAACTTCAGACCTGCTATGGTTTTGATCTTATGGAAGATGATTGTGACGGCAAGTATATCTATAAAGTGCTCGAAAATGCCAAGAAGTATCTGGATGATTCGTATATCTGCTGGGCAACCAGTAATCACGATGTTGTGAGGGTGGCTTCACGCTGGAAGGTTGACGGGGTGACTCCAGAGCAGATAAGCAAGTTCGCTATGGCGCTGCTGACAGCAAACCGTGGTATGCCTTGTTTTTATCAGGGAGAGGAACTCGGTCTCTGCGAAGCTGATGTTCCGTATGAACTGCTGCAGGATCCGTATGGTATTGAGTTCTGGCCGAATTTCAAGGGACGTGACGGGTGTCGTACGCCAATGGTCTGGACATCTGAGCCTGGCGGTGGATTCAATACTTCCGGTGAGTCATGGCTGCCGGTAGTCAAGGAGCATCTGGAAAATTCTGTAGCTGCACTTGACGGTAAACCGGGAACAACCCTTGACTGTCTGCGCAAACTCTGCGGGTTGCGGCATAGTTCCTCTGCTCTTAAATATGGAGATATTGTCGTGGCCTCGGCAGTTGATGGCGGCGAGGTGTTCAGTATATTGCGAGAATATGAAGATGAGAGGATTATCTTTATTTTCAATGGTTCTGCTGTAGAGGAACGGGTTGATCTTTCTTTCGCCTGTGGACTGAATAATTTGTGGAATGGACTCAATCTCGGGGCTGAGATAGTTGAAGCTAAGATTATACTTGAACCTTATGGGGTTTATGTGGGTGTGTGTCAGGTGTGATATTGTTGTGTGTGGTGTTGGCTGTACTTCAGGTAACACTCTTGTTATTTTACTGGTTTTGTTGTGAGGAGCGTGTTATGAGAAAATTATTGCTGCTGGTAGTATGTCTGATTAGTGTGAGTGCCTTTGCTGCTGATAAGGTTGAGATAAGTTTTTTGGTCGGAAGTACCGGGCATGATGTTACGGCGGCTCAGCGGGCGGCTGATATGTACATGGAGAAAAATCCTGATGTCAAGGTCAAGGTTATCGCCGGTCCTAAAAATACCACCGATATTCTCGGTTTATTACTACAGAATTTTGAAGCCAAGAGTGGTGACATCGATGTTTTTAACGGTGATGTAATCTGGCCGGGTGACCTTTCAGAACACTGTTTATCTCTCAATAAATATATGACTAAAGATGAGATTGCAGCCTATAATCCAGGGGTTATTCAGAATAATACCTCCAAGGGTGAACTCAAGGCTATTCCGCTATTTATTGATGTGCCTATGCTGTATTATAGAACCGATCTTCTCAAGAAGTACGGCTATAGCAATCCGCCACAGACCTGGAAGGAACTTGAGGAGATGGCCGACAAAATTCAGGCTGGCGAGCGTGAAGCAGGTAACCGCGATTTTTGCGGCTTTGTATGGCAGGGTGATGCTTATGAGGGACTTACCTGTGACGCACTTGAATGGATTGCCTCAAATGACGGAGGCACAATTGTAGATCCTGATGGCAAGATCTCTATTGCCAATGCTAATGCTGTTGAAGCTCTTGATAATGCCTCTAAATGGCCTGGAACTATCTCACCTAAAGGTGTGCTGGGGTTCAACGAAGAAGCTTCAAGAGCTGTCTGGCAGGCAGGTAATGCGGCCTTTATGCGTAACTGGCCGTATGCCTATGCTCTGGGACAGGCAGATGACAGTGTTATCAAGGATAAGTTTGACTTTACCACTCTTCCCAAGGGTAAGGGTAAGAGCTCATGTTCAATCGGAGGCTGGGAAATATTTGTAAGTAAATATACCGATGTTCCTGAAGAAGCGGTAAAATTCGCCAAGTTTGCTGCCGGATATGAGGTGCAGAAGATGCGTGTTATTGATTATGGTTGGCTGCCTGCATATATGCCGGTATATGATGATCCGGAAGTGGCAAAGAATGAATTTGTCAAAAAGATGGGACCGATTGTCGCTAATGGTGTTGCTCGGCCTTCTACTGTTACTGCGCCTAATTACGCTGAAGTATCACGAATTTTCTTTACTACTGTACATAAAATTATAAGTGGTGAAATTTCAGCAAAACGCGGGGCAAAGGAAATGGCGGTCAAGATCAAGAAAATGATGTAGCAAAAAATTGTATGGCACTCTCCTTAGCAGACGGAATGCGGTTGGTTTTTATATTCCGTCTGCTGAATTACGGTTTTGTTGTCTACTGTTACTGTGTGTGTACGTGTGTTGTGGGCTCTGACTGCTGTAAGCAGCCAGTAGAAGACTGAGGTAATAGTATGAAGAAAATAAGCACTTCCGAGGTTAAAACAGCCTGGCTTCTCCTGTTGCCGGCGATTATAATTTTTGCGCTTATCGCCTTTTACCCTCTGGTTTCTGTCTTTTATTACAGTATGACGGATAAAAAATTCGCCTCAAGCAAACCGACAGAATTCATCGGGTTCGATAATTATAAGATGATGCTGTCGATGAAGTTTTTTGAAATTCCGCCATTAGAGGATGATAATGGTAAGATTCAGCATGATAAGACCGGGGCGGTGGTCTATTCGGATCCGATGGATATTCTGCCTATGGATCCGGTGGCTTACTGGGAGATGTATACCTTTGATTTTATGGGAAAACGTTACTCTCTGGCTGCGACCGATCCGGAATTCGTCCGCTCAATAAAGGATACAGTTATTTTTGCGGTTATCGCGGTGGCTCTGGAACTCGTGTTGGGTATGGCCTTTGCCGTGACCCTGAATTCTCATTTCAAGGGACGGGGGGCAATGCGAATGGCTCTGCTCATTCCCTGGGCCATACCGACGGTTGTCAGTACCAAGATGTGGGCCTGGATGTTCAGTTCTCAAGGATATGGTTTATTCAATACGGTGGCATATTATCTCGGGCTGTCGGATCATCAGATTGCATTTCTGGTCAATCCCGACTGGCAGCTGCCGATTATGATTGTCATTGATGTCTGGAAGACCGTACCGTTTATGGCGCTGCTGCTGCTGGCGGGGCTGCAGACAATATCCAAAGACTATTATGAGGCTGCAAGTATTGATGGAGCCAGTAAACTAAAACAGTTTTTCTGTATAACTCTGCCACTGCTTAAACCGGCAATCGTGGTGGCCCTTATCTTCCGTATGCTTGATTCGTTGCGTGTGTTTGATCTCTTTCAGGTTCTATTCAGCTCGAAGTTCTTCTCCATGTCCAGCTATACTTATTATAAGCTGATTGAAGGTAAAGAGATGGGATATTCTTCCGCCTGCAGTGTGGTTATATTTATCGCAATTCTGATATTCTCGCTCTTCTTTATCAGAGTGCTGGGAAGGGAGCAGATTCATGGAAAGTAAGCAGCGGTTTACACGTTTTGTGCTTTATTTTTTACTGGCGGTTATCCTGATATATCTGATCTTTCCCTTTATCTGGGCTGTCAGTTCATCGCTGAAATCGGATAATCAGCTGATAATGACTCCGGCAACACTGCTGCCGCGAGATCCGCATACCGGCGAAATCTCCTTTTATTGGGGTAATTTTTATAATGTGCTGCATAACTCAGTATTCTTAAATGGTTTGAAAAATTCTGCGATTGTCTCGATATCAACGACTCTGCTGGCACTTATCGTCGGGGCTTTCGCTGCTTTTGCTCTGGGTAAACTTCGGTTCAAAGGGCGGACAGCAATGCTGTATCTGGTGTTATCAATTACCATGTTTCCGCAGATATCAGTCTTGACCGGTTTGTATGCGGTTATCCGCAATATCGGTATTGATGTGATGTCCGGTATGATATTATCCTATATGCTCTTTACACTTCCGTTCACGGTATGGGTTATGAGTTCATTCTTCAAAGGACTGCCTGATGCCTTGCTGGAAGCAGCCAGCATTGACGGCGCAAGTTTCTTTCAGTCATTTTATCTGGTACTGCTGCCTCTGACTCTGCCGGCAATTGTAACGACCGGTCTGCTGGCCTTTATCGCTGCCTGGAATGAGTATCTGTTTGCTCTGACTTTTACCTCTCTCAAACAGTCGGCGCGTACGGTTCCGGTTGCCATTGCGATGTTTTCCGGTCAGTCTGCACATCAGGAGCCGTTTGGAACTATAATGGCGGCATCGATTATTGTGACGGTACCGCTGCTGCTGCTGGTATTTATAATGCAGAAGAAGATTATCGGGGGACTCACAGCGGGTGCGGTCAAGGAATAGCGGGGGAGTTATTAAATTATAGGGCCGCAAGCAGATTTTTAGTACTTGCGGCTCTATTCTTATTCCGGGTATTACAAGGTTACTGGTCTGTAATCACTATGGATCACGCCGGGAGCTTATGCGGATTGCTATAAGCAGGATTGATGCTGGTTTTTGCAGTGTATTATTTACTCAGGTTATTCTTGACTGGACTGGATTTTATCCGTATAATTCTGATTCTCTTGAGTGCTTGCAGATATTTGCTACATGATTGTTGAAAAAACTGCTTGAGAGATTTTCAGGAACGGGTGAAACCCGTTCCTCGTTATTTTTTTTATTGAGAGAATTACGATGATTGAAGAAGCTGTAAGAAAATCTGAAACCCTTATTGAAGCTTTGCCGTATATCAAGAAATTCCAGGGTCAGATTGTGGTGATAAAGCTTGGTGGCAGTGCGCAGGAAGATGACCGGATACTCAAGAAAATTTTTATGGATATTGAGTTCATGCATACCGTCGGTATGAAGCCGGTGGTGGTGCATGGAGGTGGAAAATCTATTACCAGAGCGATGGCTGAATCGGGAATAGAGGCGCGTTTTGTGCATGGGCAGCGTGTTACCTGCAGTAAGACTATCGATATTGTCAGTCGCGTTCTAGGTGATGAAGTCAATTCGCATCTTATAAAGCTGATGGCTGATGTCGGGGGAAAGGCTGAGCCGCTGAACGGTCGTGATCATCGTTTTTTGAAGGCGCTTAAAAAACAGCTCCCAGAGTATCCTGATACCGATCTGGGTTTTGTCGGTACCCCAGTAGCTATCAATGCGTCACTGGTTTACAAGATACATGCTCAGGGCGGGATTCCGTTTATTGCTCCGATTGCTCATGGGCTGGGTGCTGATGAAAATACGCTGTATAATATTAACGGGGATAATGCCAGTGCGCTGATTGCCAGTGAGTTGAAAGCGAATAAGCTGGTGTTCTTTATGGATACGGTGGGAATTCTCCGGGATAAGAATGACAAAGAGAGTCTGGTCTCACATGCGAACGCCGATACTATCGCCTCTATGACCGCTGAGGGGGTAATCGCTGACGGGATGATACCCAAGACTCAGGCTGCGCTCTATGCCCTCAAGGGCGGGGTGAATAAGGTGCATATTGTCTCTGGTTCGCAGCCGCATGCCCTGCTTCTTGAGATGTTTACCAATAAGGGTGTGGGTACAGAGATAGTTTTATAGTTTGAGTGGTAATAAGCAGACTCGGCAGCTATGGTGACTGCAACAGGTCTGAAGCACGTTAGAAGGAGAGAGGTATGGGCAAGAGTCAGAAAGAAATAGAAGAACAGTTCTCGAAGTATGTTATCGCAAATTATACCCGATTGCCGGTTACGCTGGTCCGCGGTCGTGGTAGTTTGGTTTGGGATGCATCGGGAAAAGAGTATATTGATCTCTTTCCGGGATGGGGTGTTGCCGGGCTTGGGCATTGTCATCCGGCTATTGCTGAAGCGGTTGCGGCACAGGCTCAGAAGCTGATTCATGTCGCTAATAATTATTATATCGAGGAGCAGGGTGAATTTGCGCAGCTTCTTTCTGAAAGAGCCGATGGTCAGAAGTGCTTTTTCTGTAATTCCGGTGCGGAAGCGGCTGAAGGAGCAATAAAACTTGCCCGTCTGCAGTGTCAGCCTAAATATAAAGTAATTACCATGGAAGGATCTTTTCATGGTAGAACCTTCGCGGCGATATCTGCTACCGGTCAGCCGGCTTACCGTAAAGGGTTTGAGCCGACAGTTCCCGGATTTTCACATGCGAAGTTCAATGATATTGAGTCGGTAAAGGCTCTTATTGATGATGAAACCTGTGCGGTAATGCTTGAGCCGGTTCAGGGTGAGAATGGGGTTTATCCTGCGGCTAAGGAGTTTCTGCTGGCGCTTCGGGCTCTCTGTGACGAAAAGGGAATCATGCTGATATTTGATGAAGTGCAGACCACTCCGGCACGTCTTGGTGAATGGTTTGGTTATCAGTATTTCGGAGTACAGCCGGATATTCTTACTTCAGCCAAGGCAATTGCCGGCGGTATGCCTATGGGTCTGATTATGGCGCGTCCGGAGGTGGCTAAAAGTCTGATCCCCGGAACTCATGCAAGTACATTCGGCGGTAATTCTATCGGCTGTGCGGCCGGGATCAGGGCGATAAAGGTCATTGAGGAAGAGGGACTGCTCGCAAATGTCCAGACATTGAGTACTTATATCGGGGAGCGGCTTGCCAGAATAGCTGAAAAGAGCGGTGTAGTCAAGGGTGTGCGTCGCACCGGTTTTATGGTTGGTATAGAGCTGAATATCGAAGGCAAGAATATAGTTGACAGCTGCCGTGAAGCAGGCCTGCTTATAAATTGTACCCATGGTACAATTTTGAGAATGCTGCCTTCATTCAACATAACCCGTGAGGTTCTGGATAAAGGATTTGATATTATTGAGAAGGTAATCGGCAGTGTCTAGTTGTAACTGGTGCCGCAGGTATTATCGCTGATAAAGAAGGTTATTTTATTATGATGAAAGATTTTATAAATATTATTGATTTTACTTCTGCTGAGCTGGAACAGATAATTTCCAGAGCGGTGGAGCTCAAGGTTAGAAAAAGAGCGGGAAAAGCAGATGATCTGCTTAAAGGCAAGACTCTGGGAATGTATTTCCAGAAAGCGTCGCTGCGTACACGTATCAGTCTGGAAGTAGCTATGAACTCTCTTGGCGGGTCGGCGATTTATATGGATTTTAACGGCAAAGCAATGTTTGACCGTGAATCTTTACCGGATCAGGCCAGGGTGATGGCGCGTTTTGCTGATATTGTGAGTATGCGGACCTTCTCGCACGCAGAGATAGAGGAGTACGCTCAGTGGTGTGAGGTGCCGGTTATCAACGCTCTTTCAGATTATTCGCATCCGACTCAGGCTCTTGCTGATATTATGACTATGCGGGAGTGCTTTGGAGATGACTGCAGGAAGCGTGAGCTGGTATATGTCGGTGATGGAAATAATGTCGCGCGCAGTCTCGGTGTCCTTTGTGCGAAGCTCGGGATCAAGTTCACACTTGCCAGTCCAGACGGCTATCATCTGGGTGAGCCTGATCTGGAGAAGATACGTGCCGCTTGTCCAGGGTGTGATATCAGAGAGATTGTGGATCCGCTGGAAGCTGTGAAGAACGCGGATGTCATATATACCGATGTCTGGGCTAGTATGGGGCAGGAAGAGGAGACAGAAAAGCGCCGGCGTGATTTTGCTGCTTATCAGGTCAATCGGAAGCTGGTTGCCGCTGCTCCTGAGGGTGTAAGGGTTCTGCACTGTCTGCCGGCACACCGTGGGGATGAGATTACCGATGAGATAATGGATGATACTGCGGTTTCAGCTGTTTTTGATGAGGCGGAGAACCGGATGCATATTTACCGGGGACTGATTACTACGCTGCTGGGTGTCTAGAAAATAGGGATATCTACTTATGAAGAGAGCTGAGGAATTACGTGATATTGAGATTGTACGCGGGTTTAACCGTTATGCTGAAGGTTCTGTACTCATCAGTTGCGGCAATACCAGAGTAATCTGTACCGCTTCGGTTGCTGAAGGGGTGCCTCCTTTTCGTAAGGATAGCGGTGAAGGGTGGGTTACGGCGGAATATGGCATGTTGCCGCGCAGTACTCATTCTCGGATGAACCGTGAAGCCGCCAAAGGCAAGCAGAGCGGCAGAACTGTTGAGATTGGACGTCTTATTGGTCGCAGTCTCAGAGCGGCGGTTGATATGAGTCTGCTCGGTGAGAATACTATAAATATCGATTGTGACGTTATTCAGGCCGATGGTGGAACCAGATGCGCAAGTATTACCGGGGGAATGGTCGCGCTTTATGAGGCGCTTTGCTGGATGCGTGAGCGTGAGCTGATAACCGAGTTTCCGGTCAAGGATCTGGTCGCAGCGGTGAGTGTCGGGATTATTTCCGGAGAACCGCGGCTGGATCTCTGTTATGATGAAGACAGCAATGCAGAGGTTGATATGAATGTCGTTATGACCGGCAGCGGAAGGTATGTTGAAATTCAGGGGACTGCTGAAGGGGAGCCATTCTCAGAGGATGATCTGTCTGTTCTTCGTTCTCTTGCTGGCAGTGGTATTGAAGGTTTGATTGCGGCACAGCGTGCAGCACTGGGAATATAGGAGGAGTTGTGCTGTGTCGATGGAAAAAATTACAGAAATAGTTCTTGCCAGTCGCAATAAGAAGAAGCTGGGTGAACTTGCGGAGATATTGGCGCCGCTGGGAATCAGAGTCCGCTCGGTTCTGGAGTTTCCACAGGCTTCGGAGGTTGAGGAGACTGGGAGTACCTTCGCTGAAAATGCAGCACTCAAAGCGGAGAGTGTATCCAGAGAGCTTGGATGTGCGGTGCTTGCTGATGATTCCGGGCTGATGGTTGATTATCTTGAGGGTGCCCCGGGGGTATATTCCGCGCGGTTCTCAGGTGAGAATGCCAGTGATGAGAATAATAACCGGCTTTTGCTTGAGAAACTTAGTGGTGTGCCTCTGGCTGAGAGAGGAGCAAGTTTCGTTTGTGTGCTTGCTTTTTCTTTGCCCGAAAATGAGAGCGTGTTCTTTGAGGGGCGGGCAACAGGTAAAATCATTGATAAAGAGAGTGGTGACAAGGGATTCGGGTATGATCCGCTCTTTCTTTCAGATGATTTAGGGGTAACCTTTGCACAGGCCGGAAACGCGGATAAGAATCTGGTAAGTCACCGCGCCCGGGCGGTTGCGAAGTTTGTTGAGTGGTTGAAGCAAAGGTGATTTTGTCCGCTAGCGGACAAATAAGTTGGAATAAAGTTATGGCTCAGTTTTGGTTCTGGGAGAAAAATTGTTATGGGTAGTGAAAAAATGCTGGCTTTGGGGATTGACCTTGGTGGAACTAATTCCAGATGTGCGGTTGTAGATAATAAAGGAACAGTTTTACTTAATAATCGTGTATCCACTCCAAAAAACGGTGGTTTTGAGGCGGTATCAGAGACCCTGGCAGATCTTGTAGAGAAGACAGTCGCTGATTTTGGTGAGGATAAAAGCGCCTTTCTCGGTACCTGTGCCGCCTGTCCGGGAATTGTTAATTCCGAAGAGGGTATTGTGTATGATACACCAAATCTCCAACTCAAAGATGCTCCGCTGGGGGCAAGCCTTACTGAGCGTACAGGGATTAAAACTATTCTTGAGAATGATGCTAATGCCGCTTGTTATGGTGAATTTTTTGCCGGGGTTGCGAAAGACTGTTCGACACTGCTGATGATTACTATTGGTACCGGTATTGGTGGTGCACTGGTATTAAACAATAAGTTATGGAAAGGTATCGATGGTCTTGCGGGTGAGATTGGCCATCTTATTGTAGAAAATAACGGCAGACAATGCGGTTGCGGCGGTAGAGGCTGTATTGAAGCTTATGCATCCGCTTCTTCTATCCAGCGGCGTTTTGTTGAGCAGCTTGAGGCTGGACGTGAAAGCACCCTTTCCAAGCTGGATGATTACAAGGTAATCACTTGTGAAGATATTTTCAAAACCGCTGAACATGATGGTGATCCGCTGGCGCTTGAGATTGTGGATTCGGCAACCCATTATATCGCCAATCTCTGTGCAGGTATGGCTAATCTTCTTAATCCTGAAATGATGGTCATTTATGGTGGCGTTATTGCTGCCGGTGATTTTCTTTTTGATAAGATTAATGCTGAGTACAGGGTTTTGCCGTTTAAACGGGCTATTGATCGTATGAAGATAGTTCCGGCAAAGCTTGGTGGTGATGCCGGGGTTATAGGGGCGGCAGGATGTGTCTTTGATTCTATGGGACCAGGACTGCGTTAGATTGCTTTCTGCTGATTCTGTGGTATAGAGTCTTCTATTGCAGTCGATGATTTTCACAGGTTTTACCGGTTATTGCAGGCAGAAGGTGGCTACCGGGTGGCAATGTGTTATTTGGTATTGAAATCAAGTAAGTTATATATAAAATATGTTAATGCAAAGTATACAGCCCTAGCAATCTTGTCAGGGCTGTTGTTTTATTGAATTACCCCTTAATAATAAGGTATTTGCCGGTTATGAAAAAATCTAATATTCGTAATTTCAGTATTATTGCGCATATCGACCACGGAAAGAGTACGCTTGCCGATCGAATGTTGCTGGAAACCGGGATGGTTTCTGCGCGCGAGTTCCGTCAGCAGCTTCTTGATGATATGGATATTGAACGTGAGCGGGGAATTACGATTAAGGCCCGGTCTGTGGCTATGAACTATAAAGCGGATAACGGCGAAGCCTTTCTGCTGAATCTAATTGATACTCCTGGGCATGTTGATTTCACCTACGAGGTGTCGCGATCTCTTGCAGCCTGTGAAGGTGCACTGCTGGTTGTTGATGCTTCACAGGGGATCGAGGCCCAGACTATAGCGAATGCCTATCTGGCTATCGAACATGATCTGAAGATTATTCCGGTTGTTAATAAGATTGATTTGCCGCATGCAATTCCGGATGCTGTACAGGAGGAGTTGGTGTCCTTTCTTGGATGTGATCCTGATGATGTGATCTTTACCAGCGCCAAGACCGGGCAGGGTATAAGAGAGGTGCTGGAGGCTATCATCCGGGATATTCCGCCTCCTCCGGGGGATGAGAACGGTCCTCTGCGCGGGTTGATCTTTGACTCGGTTTATGATGATTATCGTGGTGTTATAACACATTTACGTGTGGTTGACGGTAATGTTAAAAGAGGTGATACCGTTAATATGATCGCCAGTGGTATGAGTTATGAAGTTACTGAAATCGGTACCTTCAGGCCGGCTATGGTGCAGACCAATGAACTGACTACGGGTATGGTCGGCTATGTCGTCGGTAATATTAAAGAATTATCGGTGGTCAAGGTTGGCGACACTCTTATAAAAGATAAGACTAAGGTTGAACCTCTGGAGGGCTACGAAGAGCCGAAGAGTATGGTGTATTGCGGCCTCTATCCGAGTGCTTCTGAAAATTTTGAAAATCTGCGGCGGGCGCTTGAGCGTCTGGCTCTCAATGATTCATCCTTCAGTTTTGAAGCTGAGACCTCTCAGGCTTTGGGTTTTGGCTACCGTTGCGGTTTTCTGGGTATGCTGCATATGGAGATAATTCATGAACGTCTGGAACGTGAAAGTGATCTCGATCTTATAATGACGGCACCGAATGTAACCTATCAGATACAGCTGACTTCAGGTGAGGTTGTAGATGTTCACAGTGCTGCGGATGTCCCGGATGCATCGATGATAGCCAGCTTCAGAGAACCGATAGTGAAATTGCAGGTAATGGTTCCCAAAGAGTTTATCGGTATTATTATGACTCTTACTGAAGAGCGGCGTGGTGAATATAAGGGCTTGGAGTATATTGGGGCGCACCGGGCGTTACTGACGTATGAGATTCCATTTTCGGAGATAGTCTATGATTTTTATGATATACTCAAGAGTTCTACCAAGGGGTATGGCACCATGGATTATGAGCTGCTGCGTTATCAGGAAAATGAACTGTGTAAGATGGATATTCTTGTGCATCAGGAGCCGGTGGACGCGTTATCTGTCGTCTGTCTGAAATCACAGGCCCAGCGGCGCGGCAGGGCTGTGCTCAAGAAATTACGTGAAGAGATCCCGCGACATATGTTCCAGATTGCACTGCAGGCGGCTGTCGGAGCCAAGGTGGTTGCCCGTGAGAATATAGCGCCATTCAGAAAGAATGTTACGGCCAAGTGTTATGGAGGTGATATAACCAGAAAACGTAAACTGCTCGAGAAACAGAAAGAAGGCAAGAAACGCATGCGGTCAATCGGCAATGTTACCGTGCCGCAGAAAGCTTTTCTGGCGGTTCTTAATACTAAGGAGTAATAAGCAATTAGCCTTGATGCTGGTTAACGGGTATATTAAGTATTATTATATATAATATCGGGTGCAGGAGAGTGTGTGACATTTTCCTGCATTTTTATTTTTTTACTTCCACCAAGTAGGTTTAAATTTCGGGTTATTTTTGGGAGTGAGGTTTTAGTCAGGAAGTTGGTTTGAAGTAATATTATACGATGTTATTGCATATTATTCATTGATTGATCTCTTTCGATTAAAGAAGCAGGATTGCTTATTATAAAATATGGCGTTTATTATTTTAAAATCCTACAACGTTTCGTAAAATAGAAGTGTTTTCCAATAATTAAAAATTAGCATAACAACAGTGTTATGCTGGAATTATATGTTAATTGGTAATGTGACGTATATTTTATTACTGAATTTGCAAAAAATTGTCTTTAAGGCTATGTTATTTTAAATTTATATTGTTATAATTATTATTTATAGTTATGTAGAGTGTGAGAAATGAGCAAGATAAGTAAAAAGTAACGTTTGTCTTATTTGTCTTGATATTATTGTTTTTTTCATGAATTCTTGAGGATAATATTGATAAAAGTTAGCAATAATAACAAATTAAGTTACTTTTTGTGGTGTTTTTTTTATGCTGTATTTTTATTGATAATGTAATTATAGGTTAAAGTTTTGTTGGTTGAATTAAGTCTTGTGGTTGACTTGAAACTCTACCTGATATAATTTCATTACTGATGGTGTTTTGAGAATATCTGCAATAACTCATTCTGAGTTAGTAAGTTATATATAACATTTTATTTTAAGCGGATTCGGTTGCTGTATTTATAATCAGGTGGTACTGCCATTGTATGTTTGTTTGGTAATGTATAGAAAAATATTGCTATTGTGTTAGCTTGAAACTGTTTTGGGAATAATGGGACGTTTTTAACTGGAATAAGTGTAAAACGTAAGTTATACTAAAACATGTATGTGGGTTTGGGTATTGGTGTTTGCTGGTTAAATGTTAGGAGGAAGCTGGTAATGAAATTAGTCCATAAGATTGGCGGAGGTTTTCTTGGCCTGGTGCTTATAATTGCATTTCTTGGTGCCTTTGCGTGGTACGTGGTTTTTAACCTCAATTCTGGTATAGAGTCAATCTCTACCAAAAATCTGCCTGGACTGCTCAGTGTGGAGAGTGCTGCATTCAAAGTGGAAAAAATACAGGCTGAACAAGTCCGGTATGTCAATGAACCGATAGCAGAAACCGCGGAGCAGATAGAGTCACGTGCGAATGAGATATTAGAGTTTATCCGTACAACCATTGATAATATGAAAGACAACTCTGATGCTCCTGAAGGGATTTCCGAGCTTTATCAGAATGCTGAAAGCAATATGGTTGCATTCAAGGAAAAATTCGATATGCTCAAGCAGTTTGTTTCGGATGAGGATGCCAAGAAGAAACTGATGATGGAGACTTCTGAAAATCTCTCTAAACGTTTAAATGGGTTTTATTCCGTAAAAGACATGGATCAGACATCATTACTGGCTACTATCGATATTATTGCTGATATAAAAGGTAGTATCGATAATTATACCCTGCTTGCCGGTCAGATACGTGATGGTAAAAGCACTGATCTTCTTGCTTATCTCAAGGTTATGGAGAAAAATAAGGATGAGATTATCGAGCAGGCAAACGGGATTATGAACCGGCTGGATCAGGCAAATAAAATCAAGGGGCTGATACTCAAGCGGTTTGTTACCTCGCTCTATGATTCAACCGCCGGTCTGACCAAGGGTTATGAAAAAGAGTTGAAAGACCCTAAGGAGATTAAAAAAGCAGAGAAAAAGTACTCTCAGGCTTTGAAGGAGTTGAGTATCGTTTTGAAAAAGCTTGAGGATGCACCAAAGTCGCGCCTTAAGAAAAATTCACAGGTTGTGGCGCAACTCAAAGAGGAGAGTAATCTCGTTACTTCCGTGCGTCTGGCGAATCTTAACTATATTATTACTAAAAATACCCGTTATAAGAATTTTGCCAGCAATAAGCTGTCCAGGGCGATAAAGAAGCTTGATGAACTGTCAACACTGCTGGAGACGCAGGGAGACAAGATGACAGTTGTTGATATGATGAATATTCTTTACGGATATCGTGATAATGTCAAAGGCTGGCAGGAGGTCGCTAATACTATAAATACCGAACTTGTACCAGAATCAACAGCTAGACTCAGTGATACCTCAGCAGCTTTTTCAGGTATTGTGAAACTGGTTGAGCAGGCAACCAGCGGTTCAATTCAGGATATGGTCCGTATGGGTGAGCAGCAGAGTAATTGGGGTATTATTATCAGTGCAATCAGTGCACTTGTGGGTATTGTTCTCGCTGTCTTTATAACTATCGGTGTACGTAAGGGAATTCTGCAGGTGCTGGAAATTCAGAACACTCTGGTTCATGAAGGAGATCTGAAGATAAATATTGACGAGAAATTCCTCAAGCGCGGGGATGAAATCGGTCAGTTGTTCAAGGTTGCTCAGAGTGTACTTGAGGATTATCAGAATATTAACAGTATTGCTCAGAGACTGGCATCGGGTCAGTGGCAGACGGATGTGGTGATAAAATCTGAAAAGGATGAAATGAATCAGAATCTGTCTCTGATGATTGAGCAGGTTAATATGGCGCTACATCAAGTGGCTAATACTGTCGAACGGGTGGCTCACGGTGCGGAACAGGTGCGTGAGGCGAGTCGTTCGCTGTCGGAAGGTGCAACTTCTCAGGCGGCTTCACTCGAGCAGATTACTTCGTCAATGTCTGAGCTTGGGTCACAGACCAACCTTAATGCGGAAAATGCCGAACAGGCAAGTGTACTTTCACGGGATGCCAATAAAGTGGCTATTGACGGTAAAGACAAGATGGATGAGCTGGCAAAGGCAATGGAGGAGATCAGTAAATCAGCCGCAGATACTCAGAAAGTTGTAAAAACGATCGATGATATTGCGTTCCAGACAAATCTGCTCGCTCTGAATGCCGCGGTTGAAGCCGCAAGAGCTGGTGCTCATGGTAAAGGTTTTGCTGTTGTTGCGGAAGAGGTGAGAAACCTCGCTGCGCGCTCAGCCAAGGCGGCAGGTGAGACAGCTGAGCTTATCGACAGCGTAGTAAAAGAGATTGATAAGGGTAACTCAGTCGCCAGAATTACTGCGGAGGTGCTGGATAGTGTTGCATCTGGAATCAGTAAAACTACCGATCTGGTTGGTGAAATTGCTTCCGCCTCCGGTGAACAGGCACAGGGCGTACGGCAGATAAATATTGGTCTGGAGCAGATCGATGCCGTTACAATGCAGAATACCTCAAATGCTGAGGAAACTGCCAGTGCGACCGAGGAAATGAAAAATCAGGCAAGTGAACTTCAGGATCTGGTAAGCCGTTTTGAATTAAAAGATATAGCAGAGGATAGTTTCTATGATGACTATGATGTCGAGTATGATGAAGACTCTGAATATGATGACGAAGATGACGTAGAACAGCCACAGTTGGGTTGGGGTGGTCAGGATGAATACTCAGAAGAGGATGTTGTATATGAAGGTGCAGATTCAGAAGAGTTAAAATAGCTTCTGCTTTGGCTGATTAGCACATAATTGTTGTTTTTGCTGCTAGGCCAATTTTTTCTGGACATTGTAAAGTATTTAGTTAATATTACAAATACTTGCCGTTTTACTTGCGGCAAGTATTTTAATTTATATCGTTACAATTTTAATCGGAAAAGGTATTTTTATGAATAAATATGTAGTGCTGATTCTGGCAGCTTTAGTTTTTGTAATAGCAGCAGGCTGCAGTGATTATCAGGCGTCATCCGAGAACTCTGCTGCTGGTGCTGATAGCGTTAAACAAAGTTCTGGGGGTAGTGTGTCCAAGGGTGAGGAAAGACCATATACGCCTCCTGCTGGACGAAGAATGCTCGCGGAAGACTTTTCATCAAATCTGCGTACCGGGACAACAATAGTATACTTCGCCAAGGTCTCATGTCCCGCATGTGAGGCGCAGAATAAAATCTGGGAGCGGGTGGTTAAAAAATTACCTCAGGGTGTAAAAGCTGAAAAGCGTTTTACCTATGCGGTTAATTATCGGGCATACGGTGTCACTCAGCTTCCGACTCTGATCTTCTATAAAGACGGGGTCGAGAAAATCAGAATGATAGGTGTAAGCAGCGAAAATAAAATTATAAGTGCGGCAAAAAGTGCATTATAAAAAAATAGTTGCAGCGTTAGCTTTAAGGTCTTGACAACTGTGTGAATAATCATTATTATTAACTCTCTGAATTTTTACGAATTTTATTTGTTTTATATATAAGGAGATATAAATGGCTCATTCACGCTGTAAACCTCATGCTACTGGTCGTGGCAAACCACGCGGACGCTGGTTGCACAAGGGTGGTTCTCTGCCAAAGGCAAAGACTACCGCACGTCGCTAGTATTGAGTGATAGTTTAGTTTTAAAATTTAAAAACGGGATATTTTCTTTAGAAAATGTCTCGTTTTTTATTATCAAAATAGCAGTATAAAATATTGTGAGATTATGATTGAAATACTATATATTGTGGTTGTTTGCGGAAAAGTTTAATGTGCATGTATGTATGTTGTAGTAGTTGTAACGTGTAAAAAAGTTTTGTGATTATGTAAATAAAAATTTTTTGTGTAAAACTCAACTTTTGTCGAAAAATTTACTTGAATTTTGTGTTTTTCGTGCTATTGTTATATTAAAACATTCTACGGGAAAAGTTGGAATTGCTAAATTGATATCAATTATGGCATTATTGTAGTGTGTGCGTGTGATGGGATGGTACTTTTTTGTGTTTTTTGCTTTGCATAGAAATGTTTGGGTGAAAAGGTATGGAGTCTGATAGCATGAGAGCTGATAATTATGGATTTGCTCGGGAAGATGTTGATAGGTGGCGAAGTGGGGTCGTACAAAAGAGAGAAAAACTGTTTCGAAAGCATTGGAAAAACCGTAGGGTCATACCGAATCTGATTTCGCTTGAGGCGGCACGTGACTTTGAATTTGTACTGGATTGGTATGATGAATCAGATGAGGTTATTCTGCGTGATAAGGAGCGAAGAAGACTTGATAAACTTATTGCGTTGGGGGTTGATGTTAATCTTCCAAAAGAGAAACAGCCGCTGGTCTGAGAAGAAGGTTGGGAGTACTTTTTCCTGTGGGGGAAGAGGGGTATGAGTCAGAATCTGTGGGGTTCTGACTCATTTACTTTTTTATGGTTGCCAATTTTCAAATTATCATTATATAATGTATAATATCAATAATTATACTTGTTATGAATTGTTGCTCGTGGCCGGTTGTGGCTGGTTTACCGCAGTGCAGGTAAGTACTATGGATGTAATGGGGTTTGATTTGGTTGGTGGGGATAAATTTTTATTTTTCCGTAGTTTGTCTGAGTTATGAATTGAGGATCTGTTGATGAGTGAAAAAACACCGCTTTATGCCGCTCATATTGAGTTGGAAGCAAAAATGATTGATTTTAATGGCTGGGATATGCCGGTTCAGTATAAAACCGGGATTTTGCAGGAACATATGGCGGTGAGGGAAGTGGCTGGTATCTTCGATACCTCGCATATGGGAGAGTTTATTCTTGTTGATAATGATGTGCGTAAGACTCTGAATAAATTGCTGGCAGGCGATTTTTCCAAGGTAAGATCCGGGCGCATGCGCTATAGCTTTATCTGCAATGAAACTGGTGGTGTGAAGGATGATGTGGTGGTATTTATCATTAGTGATCAGGAAGCTCTTATATGTGTTAATGCCGGTGATATTCCTGGAGATTTTGCAGCCTTGCTCAAGTCATTACCGGAGGGTGCGGTACTGGAGGATCAGTCTGCAAGTACTGGAAAAGTTGATATTCAGGGGCCTTGTGCCTGGCAGATAGTTGAAACTCTTACCGGTTTGGACTTTCGTAAAATGCCATTCTATTCATTTATTATCACTGAGTGGCAGGGATCGCCGCTCATTCTGAGCAGATCAGGTTATACCGGTTCCCCGGGAGTTGAGGCCTTTGTTGATGCGGATGCACTCGGACAACTCTGGTATTATGCCTGCGAGGCTGGGAAAAAAGTTGGTATGCTTCCCTGCGGGCTGGGAGCGCGTGATACCCTCCGACTAGAGGCAGGATTACCTTTGTACGGGCATGAACTGAATGCGCAAATCAATCCGCTGATGACGGGGTATACCGGGCTTATAAGTCTGAACAAGGAAGAGAATTTTCCCGGTAAAGAGGCACTGCTTAAATATGGCGTTTCAGTCGCGCCTAAAGAGGTGCTCGTAGGCATAAAGCTTGACGGCAGGCGTATTGCGCGTGAAGGGTGTGCACTATATGTGCCGGAAATAGAGAACTCAGTGGGGCGAGTCACTTCAGGAGGACCCGGGGTATACCTCGGAGGCAGTATCGCTCTAGGTTATGTGGCGGAATCTTATTCAGCTCCCGGTGCGGTGCTGGAGGTGGATCTTGGACGTAAACGGGTTGCAGCGGAGGTGGTGAGCCTGCCGTTTTTCTCTACTCCGGAACTGCGCGAGATAAAGAAATAGTTTTCATAATTCCTAATTTAGTTGATTTCGTGGGTGTTATTGGCGGGTATATTGGATATTATCTGAAATATAATTTTTAATCTCTAACGCACTCTAATTTTGATAGGTGCAGTGTATGCCAATAATTACTGAAATGTCGATGTTATATTTATTAAAATAGTTTTCAATTAAAGTTGATTTAATTAAAAAATAATCTTGACAAAGGTCGCCTATAGGGATATTTATACACATATATTAATGACTAAAATTGTGGAAAAGCTGGGTACTTAAATTTGGAGATAAGACAATGAGTGAGGTTGACGCAGAACTTCTCTATACCAAAGATCATGAATGGGTTTTTATTGAGGACAATGTAGCGACTGTTGGAATTACAGATCATGCACAGAATGAGCTGGGGGATATTACCTATGTCGAACTGCCTGAGGATGATGCCGAATTTAGCGAGGGAGATGAAGTTTGCACCGTTGAGTCAGTTAAGGCCTCTTCACCTGTCTTCTCACCTCTCTCAGGGCAGATTATTGAGGTAAATACTGAGCTTGAAGATGAACCAGGAGCCATTAACAGCGATTGTTACGGTGCTGGCTGGATCTTTAAGATGGAGTTTTCTGATGAATCAGAGCTGGAAAATCTCTTGAATTCTGAAGATTACGAGGATTATATCGCCTGATATTATATCGGTAAGATTTTTTTGTGTGGCAGTGGAAGTGTTTTAGCTCTCTGATATGCCCATAACGTTATGCTGTGAAATTCAAAGAGTCAGTTTTCTGGCTCTTTTTTTATTTTCTGTATATTTATAAATAATTGATTATCAGTATATTTTGAGTATTATTGATATTGATTTGATAGCTTGGTGGATGATTGTCTATACATGGAGATATAATGTCCTACATACCTCATACCGCGGCAGACACAAAAAAAATGCTTGGAGCTGTCGGAGTTGACAGCATTGAAGAATTATTTGCCGACATACCTGAGTCTTTGAAGAATTTTGAACTTGATCTTCAGCCTGCAATGAGCGAACTGGAGCTCCTGGAGCATATGAAGGATCTGGAGTCCAGTAACCGTTATCCGATGCGGCCGGGGAATTATTTTATCGGGGGCGGCGCTTATAATCACCACATACCTGCGGCTGTTGATGAATTGTGCTCCAAGAGTGAATTCTATACTGCGTATACCCCGTATCAGCCAGAGATAAGTCAAGGGATGCTGCAGGCAATATTTGAATATCAGACTGCAATAAGCCGGATAACCGGTATGGAAGTAGCCAATGCTTCACTTTATGATGGTGCAACCGCGGTGTATGAAGCGGCGGTTATGGCTGTGAATCAGACTCGAAAAGGTTGTATCATTTATGATAGTTCGGTCAATCCGCACTACCGGGAGGTAATGAAAAGTTACGGGCGCAATGCTCTTATTGGTATGAAAGAAATCCCTTACGCGCCGTCTGTGGAGCAGAGTATTGACTCACTTATGTCAGAAGTGAATGATGATACGGCGGCGGTAATTGTTCAGTATCCGGATTTTTTCGGTAGAGTCGGGGATTATTCCGGTCTTGCCGCGGAGCTTCATGCGCGCAAGAAGCTGCTGATTATGATTGTCAATCCTATCGGTCTCGGAATTTTAAAGACTCCGAGTGAGATGGGAGCTGATATTGCTGTTGGTGAAGGGCAGTCATTAGGAATGCCGCTTAATTACGGCGGACCGTATCTTGGATTTATCGCTACTACTGAAAAGCTGATGCGTAGAATTCCCGGGCGTATTGTCGGTGAAACTGTGGATAAGGAAGGCAAGCGTGGATTCGTACTGACACTGCAGGCAAGAGAACAGCATATCAAGAGGGAACGGGCAACCAGTAATATCTGTTCTAATCAGGCATTATGTGCACTGCGGGCTTTGGCATATCTCTCGGTAATGGGTAAGTATGGTTATCAGAAGGTGGCAGAGCTCTGTCTGAAAAAAGCCGCGTATGCCAGAGAGCTGCTTGGCGGGATTGAGGGTGCAGAGCTGGTATTCAGCGGGGCACATTTCAATGAATTCGTATTGCGGCTGAATAAGCCGGTTATGGATCTTTTCAGGAGAATGGGGCAGGCGTTTGAACCTGGTATACGCTTGAACCGGTGGTATCCTGAGCTTGATGACTGTCTGCTGGTTGCGGTTACCGAGCTTAATTCAAGACGGGATATTGATCTGTACGCACTGCGTCTTAGAGAGTGGCTGGCGCACTAGGATAATTGTATAAATTTCTGTGGCTGCTGCTCATTTGACAAGCATTCTGTAATTTAGGGTTCAGTGATTGCTTTATACTGGACTGCGGCGGTTTTTATGGTGTGGTCTCAATCTGATAGGGAAAGGATGATTCGATGTTGAATTTTAAAGTTGATGAACAGAAGTGTACCAGTTGTGGTGTCTGTGTTGCTGAATGTCCGACCCGCATAATAAAATTTTCTGAAAATACTAATATCCCCGAGATTGCGGCCGATGCTGAAACTAGCTGCATGCAGTGCGAGCATTGCTTCGCAATTTGCCCGACAGGGGCGGTTTCAATCTTCAATCTTGATCCTAAGCGGGACGGTATAGAACTGGATGTTAATACACTGCCGACAGCTGAAAATATGGAAGCACTGGTGAGAGGCAGACGGAGTATTCGTCATTATCTGCAGAAAAATGTTGACCGGCAATTACTGGAACATCTTCTGCAGGCTACTTTCAATGCGCCGACGGCGGTAAATAATTCAGCTTTGAGATTTGATGTGATCGCTGATATTGAGAGTATGAATGATATCAGATCCAGTATTATGGCTGATCTGATTGCGTATACTGACGAGAAAGAGCTTCCTCCTGCCTGTGCGTATCTCAATAATGCGATAAAGCCGTGGACCAATCATGGGGTAGATATGATTTTCCGTACTGCTCCACATGCGCTTATTGTTTCTGCAGCCGCTGATAATCATTTTTCAAGTATTGTGGACGTAAGTATTGCGCTGAGTTATTTTGAATTTCTGGCACAGGCAAATGGCATCGGTACCGTCTGGTGTGGAATGCTCAAACAGTGTTTAGAACTTTTCCCAAAATATAAGGAAAAGCTGATTCAGCCTGGAGGCGGTGATTATTATTGTATGCTCTTTGGCTATCCCGATATTAATTTTGCGCGGACGGTAAAGCGTGAGCGTCTGGCAAAGATACGTTATCTGTAAATGGTAATTGCTACAATTTATTTATAAAAAAGCAGAGAATCAGATTATGATTCTCTGCTTTTTTCATGACTGTCATCGTAAGAAGTTTGTCAGTCTTTACTGCCGCGGTATAACTCGTATTTCAGCAGGCGACAGTCAATATTACCGTTAAAGAATTCAAAGCGCCTACTGGCGTGCAGACCGATGAGTTTTCCCAGGTCAAGGTTGCCGGTGAAAACAAATCCTGTATTTCCGGTACAGGACTGCTTGAGCCAGTCTCCGATACGTTTATACTCTCCCTTGAGCGTTGCTATTTCACCAAGTCGTTCTCCATATTCGGGATTAAGAATAATGATGCCTGGTTTTTCCGCAGGTATTCTGGTGGCGCTGAAATCGCATTCTGTAAATTCAATCATATCTTCGACCCCTGCCGTACGGGCATTCAGCTGTGCGGCTCTGATTGCATTCGGGTCGTGATCACTTGCGATAATTGGTGGAAAAATCTCTTTATTGCGGCGGGCACTCAGCGCTGCGTCACGGACCTGAGTGTAGAAATCTTCCTGATAGCCCTGCAGGTGCTGGAAACAGAAATTATCGCGGTGCAGCTGCGGGTACGCCCCTTTGGCCAGCAGTGCCGCTTCGATAGCCAAAGTGCCGCTGCCGCACATCGGATTAATGAATGGCCCGGTGCCGGTATAACCGCTGGCACGTATAATGGCGGCTGCAAGGGTCTCACGCAGCGGGGCGGTATGCGGATTTTTACGGTAACCGCGGTCTGAGAGTTTTCTGCCGCTGGTATTGATATAAATCCAGACGTTTTCCTTGTACCAGTTTAGAGTTATTACAATCCGGTGTCGATCCTTACCGGAATCCGGTCTTGCTCCGGTCTGAGATTTGATTTTATCAACTATGGCATCTTTCAGTTTCAGACTTGGATATCTGGTGTCATTTATGCTGTCTGTATTAATATTGGAGGTTATACTGAAGTAGCTGTCATTCGGGATAATTCCATGCCAGGGGAGAGCCAGTGCTTCCTTATATAGTTCATCAGCATTTGTAGCTTTGAATTTTTTGAGCAGGTATAGAATATTATAGGCTATGCGGCTGTTCAGGTTGAGCTCGATACAGTCGAGAAGATTACCCTCAAGTTCTACTCCGGTTTTGTGGGTCTGTATTATTTTATAGCGCTTCTCTTCAAGCTCGGCTGTAAGCCATGGAACAAGCCCTTTTTCGCAGGTTGCCTGAATCGTGCTTTTACGGTGAAAATCCATCTGGTTATCCAATTTTGGCTAAAGGTACAGAGATAAGTGTTCTGTCTGTTAATAAGACATATTTTAAGTAATTATAAGGATAATCAGCCTATTGTACACAGTAAATGAGGCAGGTTATTCAAGATTCAGAATTTTTCGCAGTGTCTGGTACAGTTCCTTCTGCCGGTAAGGTTTGTGGATGAAGTCTTTGGCTCCAGAGTGTATAAAATCATCGGTTTTGTCTACCTGTGAGAAACCTGAGGCCATTATTACCTTCACCTCCGGGTTGATTTTTTGCAGTTCCGCGAGGGTTTCTTTCCCGCCCATCCGCGGCATGATGATATCAAGTATGACCGCTGAAATTATATCCTGATTTAGTTCGAAAATTTCAATACCCTCCTGACCGTCATTCGCCAGCAGTACGTTATATCCCATATTCTCCAGGAGTGATTTAGCCACCAGACGAATAATCTCCTCGTCATCTATTATTAGAATGGTCAGATTCTGTTTTATCTTTACAAAGTTGAAGAGATCGGTAGAGGTCTCGGGTTCTTCTTTGAACTGCTGATTTGCGATTACCGGCAGGAAAATGTTAAATTCTGTGCCGGAGCCGTACTCACTGGTCGCGGTAATGGCACCTTTATGGGCGGTTACGGTTCCATAGATGGAGGCTAGACCCAGACCTGTTCCTTTGCCAACCTCCTTGGTTGTGAAGAACGGTTCGAATATGTGTTTAAGTATTTCATTATCCATGCCGGTGCCGTTATCCCGGGCTTTTATCAGGATATAGTCCTGAGGCTGAATATCAAAGTCACTCTCTTCACAATACTTGGCTGAAAGTGTCACGGTCGTGGTTTCGATAGAGAACAATCCTTCTTTCTCGTCGCCAATGGCATCACGGGCGTTTATACCGAGATTTAGAATAATATTTTGTATCTGAGTGGGATCCCCGATAATCATGGAGTTTTTTGCCTGCAGGCAGAGCTCTATGCTGATATTCCTCTTTATGCTGCGTTTTAAGATATTTATTGCCCGATTAATCGCCGAATGTACATCTATCGGTGTAATTGAGGCTTTTCCTTTTCTGGCGAAGGTCAGCAGCTGCTGGGTAAGATCTGCAGCCTTTTCGCTGGTATCGATAATACTTTTACTATAGTTTGCAATGGTTTGGTTAGCACCGCACTGCATGGATATAAGTTCCGCGAAGCCTACGATGCCACCGAGCATGTTGTTAAAATCATGAGCGATACCTCCGGCAAGCTGTCCGATAGCTTCAAGTTTCTGGACATGTTTGAGTTGTTCGCTGGCCTGTTTGGCCTCGGTGATATCACGTCCGGTAACAATGATATACTCCAGTTCATCATTATCTGCAAATACTTTTGACAATTGCCAGGAAACCCAGTGTATTCCGTCCGGTGTTTTATGCCTTATCTCTGAGGTTACAGTTACCGCCGACAACTTAAGCTTGTTAATCGCTTCGATGGCTATTGCGTGATCCTCCGGGAGGATGAAATTCAGATATAGTTTATTTATGAATTCCTCTTTGGGTACGCCCAGAAAATCCATGCAGGACTGAGTTCCGAACATAATTTTTCCATCGGGATCAAGCTTTGCAACAAGGTCACTCTGGTTTTCAATGAGCATCCGGTAGTTTTTTTCACTTGTCCGTAAGGCTCTTTCCTTATTCTTCAGTTCGGTGATGTCGATCAGGCACTGAATAATGCTGATAACTTCCGCATTGTCATTTAATATGGGGGTAGTCTTCAACTGGAACACTTTGCCGGACTTTGTCTCGACAGTCTTGGTTATGCGCTGTTTGGTCAGTAAGGTATATTTGGCCGGGCAGCCGGTTTCTTCATCAGGTTTGGCAAAGCAGATTTCATGGCAGGAAAGACCGATGATATTTGAGGTTCCGAGCTCATCAGATATGATTTTGAAACCGTAATTATTGACCTGCTGCAGCTTTAGTGAGGTGTCGAAGACCAGAATCGCTTCATTGACCGATTCGAGCATAACTGAAAGTTCGCGTTCTGAACGGATAATCCTCTCGGCATTTCTCGCATCTTCGGTGATGTCCTTGAAGACAAATATGACCCCTTTGAGGCTCTCAGCGACAAATATAGGCGAGGCTGTGTAGTTGATTATAAAGTTATGGCCTTCGCGATTATGCAGAATACAGGTATTTTTCTGTGTCTGCTCAGTGCCGGTTATGATGATGCTCATTATCGGGTTGAGTAGTGGCGTTAGTGATTCTTTATCAAGCAGCAATAAGTCGGTTCTGGTATTAATTGCTTTATTCTGTTCGGGATTTTCAAGACATAACATTTTCTGCGCAGAAGGGTTTATCTCGGTAATTATTCCGGTTGCATCTGTTACAATCACGCCATCGGCGATACTCATCAGTGTTGCCTGCAGATCAAGTTCCTTGGCTTTAATTTTTATTGTGTTGGTCTTAATTTTGTATCGCAGCAGAAGTATCCAGAGTATAAGTGCCAGCAGGACAACGGCAGCCAACAGCAGTTGTGACAGGGTAATTCTGGAAATTATGCCACGGTTTTTTGGAAACAGGCTCTGAGTATCCCAGCGATCGATAATCCGGGTGTAAGGACTGTCTGCAGTACCTTTCCAGGCATTTATATAACGGTTTATTGTTGCCATAATGTCTTGATCCATATCTTTGCGAACCGCAAAGCGGAGGCTGAAACTCGGAAGAATCAGCAGTGAGGATTCAAGATCATTATATTTATTGTCGAGTGTCTGATGATAGGTGAAGGTATAGTTATTGATTAGACCGATGGCGCCTTTATTATCTAAAACGTAATCCAGTATGCTCTGGTAAGTCGGGAGTTTGATTATCTCACATTTAATGTCAAGATCGTTTATGATGCGCATGAAAATTGCGGCTGAGGCACTGGAATTAAGTGCTGCTATTTTCTGATGATTAAGGTCAGAAATTTTGGTCATTCTGTCGCCGCTGCGGGTTATAAGGGTGCTGCAGACATCAAGAATAGATTTCTCTGTAAAATCCAGATATTCGGTTCTGGGTGCAGTATTTGCTATGAAGGTAATAACAGATACTTTGGAATCCTGATTATACTTCATATAATCATTGAGATCCTTCATTGTCATCTGAATAAAATCAAGTTCCCAATCTTCACGGTCGGCAATCGCTTTCAGCAGTTCATAGCCTATTCCTCCGGGATGACCATCTTTGTCAAAAATAAATATCGGATTAATGTTATGCATTGGAACAAGTATTTTACGGTGTTTCTCTGCTGCCGGGAGGGTTGTTGTATATAGGATGTTTATGATAATCAGAAATATCAGCAGGTATTGTCTCATATTTTGTGTGCTCTCTAGCAAATGAATAGCTTTTAACGTAATGGTCTGCAATTATTTTGTAAACACAAAAAGTCTCAGGATACCGACTGCCATTAATAAAAAAATGGTTGTTATAATAATGAAATCTGATCTGTTCATAGCTGTATTCTAGCATATTTTTTTTATAAGTCACCCTCAATTAATGCGGCTGATAAAGTTTTTTGTGGGACTTTTCAGTTGCTCAGGTGCTAGTCTTGATGCAGGAAAAATAAAAGGGATCTGCATATAATTAAGCAGATCCCAGTGTTTGATATATATTTCTATTTGCTGCGATTTGTTACATCATGCCGCCCATACCGCCCATTCCGCCACCTGGCATTGGAGGCATAGGAGGATTCTTATCGGGGATCTCAGCAATAATACAGTCTGTTGTCAGCAGCAGACCACTGATAGAGGCTGCGTTCTGCAGAGCACTGCGGGTAACCTTGGTCGGATCAATGATACCTTCTTTGATCATATCGACATATTTGTCATTGCGTGCATCATAACCGAAGTTAACATCGCTGTTCTCTTCAACTGCCTGAATAATGATTGCGCCTTCTTTACCGGCGTTCGCAGCTATTGTACGCATTGGAGCGGTGATGGCACGTTTAATAATATCGATACCGATCTGTTCTTCTTCACCATCTCCCTTGAGTTTGTCCAGAGCTTTCTTGGCTCTGATCAGAGCAACACCACCACCAGGAACAATACCTTCTTCTACCGCAGCTCTGGTTGCATGCAGTGCATCTTCAACTCTGGCTTTCTTCTCTTTCATCTCAATTTCGGTTGCAGCACCGACATTGATCTGGGCAACACCGCCGGCAAGTTTGGCAAGTCTTTCCTGCAGCTTTTCCTTGTCATAATCGGAGGAGCTGTTTTCGATCTCATTTCTGATCTGTTCAATTCGTCCTTTTACTTCCGCTGTAGTTCCTGCACCTTCGATTATAGTGGTGTTTTCCTTATCAATAATGACTTTCTTGGCAGTACCGAGGGCAGCAATATCAAGTTCTTCAAGTTTGATGCCGAGATCCTTGAATACGCCCTGGGCTCCGGTTAGAACTGCAATATCTTCAAGCATGGCTTTTCTGCGGTCTCCGTATCCTGGAGCTTTAACCGCGCAGACATTCAGGGTGCCGCGCAGACGGTTTATTACCAGAGCGGCGAGGGCTTCACCTTCGACATCTTCAGCGATGATCAACAGCGGTTTTCTGTTCTGAGCTACTTTTTCCAGAATTGGAACGAGATCTTTAATGCTTGAAAGTTTGTCCTCATGAATGAGGATATATGGGTTTTCCATTACGCAGGACATGTCCTGTACACTGGTAACGAAGTGTGGTGAAAGGTAACCTTTGTCGAACTGCATGCCTTCGACTAGATCAATAGTGGTCTCCAGAGCTTTACCTTCTTCTACGGTAATTACGCCGTCCTTGCCTACTTTATCCATAGCGGTGGCAATCTTTTCGCCGATGTCGCTGTCGCCATTGGCGGAGATAGTAGCAACCTGAGCTATTTCTTTGCCGCTTTTTACCGGCTTGGAGATACTTTTAAGTTCTTCAATGAGAGCATTAGTAGCTTTATCAATACCGCGTTTAAGAGCCATGGCAGAAGCACCTGCAGTGACATTCTTCAAACCTTCTTCAAAAATCGCTTCAGCAAGTACTGTTGCAGTGGTAGTACCGTCACCGGCAGTGTCAGAGGTCTTGCTGGCAACAGATTTAACCATCTGTGCGCCCATGTTTTCATAAGCATCTTCAAGCTCTACCTCTTTTGCAACACTTACACCGTCTTTGGTTACGGTTGGTGCTCCAAAAGCCTTTTCAATAACAACATTACGACCTCGTGGTCCGAGGGTTACCTTTACGGCTTTGGCGAGCTGTTTAACTCCGCTTCTGACCGCTTCTCTGGCGTCTACGTCAAATGCTAGCTTTTTGGCTGACATATTGTTCGCTCCTTAATAATCTGTTAATCAATAAAAAACTGCGAAACCTGAAAAAGGCGGTTTTATTCTACAACTGCCAATACATCGTCTTCAGTCATAATGAGGTATTCTTCACCTTCGAATTTTACCTCTGTGCCGGCATATGAGGTAAACAGAACCTGATCATCCTTCTTCAGCTGCATCTGGCTGCGAGAGCCGTCACTGCAGACTTTGCCGGGACCTACAGCAATAACAATACCTTCCTTTGGTTTCTCTTTGGCAGAATCAGGCAGTACAATTCCGCCTTTTGTCATCTCAGCTGCTTCAAGACGTTTAACAATAATTTTGTCGCCTAAAGGTTGAAAAGCCATGTTTAAACTCCTTTTTCAAATTTAGTAAATATATTCCGTTAAAACATATTGAAATTATTATCATACAGACTGCTTTGTCTATTTGACAAAACAGAATGATATACTTCAGTTATTCTCTATTTATTACAATTACTGTGCCAAATAATTATGGTATGGCTTATGCATGTATAACGTGTTGCTGTGTCATGTGTTATTAATATTAGTTTAAATATGATAATATTTGATAAAACAGATTACTGGTCAAAATGACTTGACAGGTATGACCAGGTAACAGGTATCATACCATCATTAATATAACGGTATGATGATGATATAAATGTAACCAATAGGACTTCCGGGATTTGTATGGCTAATTATCTGTGTCCGGCAGCGCGTAAAACTCCAGAGTTTTAGAGAGGGTTTTACGTACCGGACAGTTTATGGCTGTGGTTATGATGCTGGCTTTCTCTTCCTGGCTTATGTCTGCATCCAGCTCAATGTCATAGAGAAATACTGTCTTGTCGAGGTTGCTGCGGTCAAGATCCACTCTGACTTGAATATTATTATAGTTGAGGTGCTTTTTCTGCATAATCATGCATAGTGTAATGTTGAGGCAGGAGGCAAAGGCGGAGCAGAGGAGATCGTGTGGACGAAAGTAATCTCCGGTGCCGCCTTTATCGGGGGTTACATCGGCACTAATTTCAGTAGTGCCGTTGGTTATGCAGGTGGTGTAGTTTGTTGCGGTGCTGTTTGCGGTTATCATTCTATTTCCCATCTAGTTTAAGCGTTAATTAATTGTTAATGTAAATAAAAAGGCTCAATGCCGGTTACACCAGCATTGAGCCTTTGGGGTACTCTGTATCAGTCACTACAACTCCGGTTAGAGTTTTTACTCGGTTGCTATAACCGGACCGCCATTATCGGTAATTATTGTATCGGTGATGGTGGTAGTTGTTGTCTGATCACCATATGCTGGGTTAACATCGGTAATAGCAGAGGCATTGAGCAGTCCGCTCTCTGATGGATCTACATAAATTTCTACACGGCGGTTGAGCTGACGGTGTTTTGCTGAATCGTTTGGATAAAGCGGTTTGAGTTCTCCCCAGCCGGTTGGGTACATCAGGTTTTTGTCATAGCCGTTCTTTGCCAGGTGATCAAGAACTGCCATTGCCCGGTATAGTGAAAGAAGTCTATTGCTGGTTATACCCTTTTTGAGCAGATTCTTGATCGGCACATTGTCGGTATGACCGACAATCATTAGCTGCAGGTGGTAGTCCTTGAGTACCTGAGCAAAGCGGGCGAGTTTCTTCTTTCCTTCCGGCATAAGAGTATATTTACCTGACTGGAAGTAATAGTCCATTGGCAGAACCAGTTTATTGCCGACAAGTTCACCGCCAAGTTCATCAGCCAGAGCCTGTAACTGCGTTTCGATCTTCTCTGATAATGCTACCTGTCCCTGCATCTGCCTCAGTGCAGAGCGCAGTACGGCAAGCTGCTTCTCGCGCTTATTGATTTCTATTTCGCGAGCCTCAAGCTCTGCAGGATCTATTCCCTCAGGGCGAGAGCGGAGTGCTTCCAGTTCGGCCATCAGTTTCCGGTTTTCATCTTCCTGCTTAAGAATGATTTCCCGAAGCTGCTGGTTTTCTTCCTTGATTCCTGTTACTGATTCACATCCAGGCAGGGCGGTTAGTACGAAAGCGCCAATAAGTGCCAGTACAGACCTTTTTAAAAAACGCATGTTATTTCTCCTATGATAAGACATCGTGTTATTTTGTAGTAAAATGTCAAAGTCCCCGAGTCTAAGCCGCTATATCATCTTCTGTAGAAAATTTTCAAGTTTCGCAGTCAACCTTGACCGTTATGCTGATATAGAAGTAGACTATTTCATTAATTAATTGCTGTTAAGCTTTTATTCATTTTAAAAAAAATAAATATTTTTTTGAAAGAACTTAATTTTTATCGACATTGCTATTAATTATATTGAGTTAAAGCTGTTTTATAAACTCTTATTCTTTCAATCTTTATCGGAATATGTCCGTATGCTGCAGGAACACCGTCTGTTACTGGTGATGACTCTCAATATTTTCCTGAATTTACGAAACTTTATGGCGTGTATGTATGTTCGTTTAATACTTTATGGTAGATATTTTTTTGAATTATATAATATTTTGAGGTAAATATAGCACATGATTTTCAAGTGCGCGATACATTAAATACTACGAATAATGTATATTATATAGATGAATGAAAATAAATTAATATCTATATAATATGAGGTTATGTTTTTATTTGAATGTGGTATCAGCATTATAGTATGGATAGATATTAAAAATATTTGCGGTGTGGCGGTTGACAATATTCAAAGTATGATTATTATAACGCTTGGTTGCTTATTGCAACCAAGCGTTTCTTTGGAGAAATAAAAATGAATGATAAAAATATACGGCGTATGGCCGAAATGGATATGAAAAAATTGATTATGGTCAATGCTTTGCCGGCGATTATCTCGATGTTTGTTATGGCATTATATAATGTCGTCGACAGTATCTTTATTTCAAATCTCGGCAGCAGGGCGCTGACTGCTCTGACCCTGGCCTTTCCGGTGCAGATGATTATGATTTCGGCGATTGTCGGGTTGGGTATAGGGGTTAATTCCTATGTCTCCAGAAAACTTGGTGAAGGTGATATGCAGCGGGCGGCAGCGGCAGCTGAGCACGGCCTGGTACTGGGAGTTCTTATCTGGGTACTGCTTTCGGCAGGTAATTTCCTCTTTATTAAGGTTTTTTATGCGAAGTTTACCGATGATCCGCTGGTTTTGCGGTATGCGCTGCAGTATACAAATATTGTGGTTTACGGCTCAATCGGGATGATTCTGAGTATAACGATCAACCGTATCCAGCAGTCAACCGGGGATATGATAAGTCCGATGCGCACCCAGCTCGCCGGGGCTATAACCAATATTATTCTTGATCCGATAATGATTTTCGGACTGTTCTCGTTTCCCCGGCTTGAAGTTGTCGGCGGTGCGACGGCAACGGTTATCGGGCAGTTTGTAAGTATGGTCTATGCGATAATCCGGCTCAAGCATAATCCGCTTAATCTGAAACTGAGTACTTTACATATTAATTTTAAGCTGGATTTTGATATTATCCGGGAGATTATGAAGGTAGGACTGCCGAGTATGCTTATTCAGGGGCTGGGGGCGGTAATGGTAGCCAGTGTAAATTATATACTTGTCGGTTTTTCGGAATTGGCGGTTGCGGCGTTTGGAGCTTTTTTCAGAATGAACGCCATTGTTATTATGCCGGTGATCGGCTTGACTCAGGGGATGATGCCGGTGGTCGGCTACAGTTTCGGGTCAAAGAATATTCAGAGAGTGCAGCAGGCGGTCAAGTATAGTATGATTTACTCCCTGGTGTTTATGCTGCTGGGGACGATAGTTATGTTTGTATTTGCCGAACCGATTATGAATATCTTCAGTGATAAGACTGAACTTGTAAATCTTGGTATCAGCTGTATACGTATTATCAGTACCAGTTATGTATTATTGACCGTGACTATTATTATCGGTGCGGCTTTTCAGGCGTTTGGAATCGCAGAGCTCAGTATGTATGCCTCGTTTCTGCGGCAGATTATTCTGCTGATACCTCTGGCGTATGTCCTCAGCCGTTTTTACGGTGTTACCGGGGTCTGGGCTGCTTTTCCCCTGACTGAAGGTCTGAGTCTGTTCTTTACTGTTACCTATGCGCTTTATGTATATCGTAACCGGGTGCATCCGGCAATGATTACAGGATAAACGCTGAGATTCTAGGGCTTATAGTGAAAGCAGTAGCTTGTTACCGAGCTGCTGCTTTATTTATTGGAGTTGATGCTGAATTTGAGTAGTGTTTGATGGTTTTTTAGGCAAGCAGCAAGCGATAAAAGTATAAAATAGTTGCAAACAACAACTAAAAAGAGTATAATCCGCGATGTCGTTGCCAAGGCAACTAATTTTAAAGTGGAGAAAAATAATATAATGAATGAAAATATCAAGCGTATGGCTGAAATGAATATGAAGAAGCTGATTATGGTAATGTCGCTGCCGGCTATAATTTCGATGTTTGTTATGGCGCTGTATAATGTGGTTGACAGTATTTTTATTTCAAAAATTGGCAGCAATGCACTTACTGCCGTGTCGCTGGCGTTTCCGGTACAACTGGTAATGATTTCGATTATTGTAGGTCTCGGAATAGGTATCAATTCATATGTATCCAGAAAAATCGGTGAAGGCAGGATGGATATTGCAGCTATTGCTGCTGAGCATGGGATATTGCTGGGAGTGGTGGTCTGGATTCTGCTTTCGGTATTGAATTTCTTATTTATTGAAAAATTTTATGCCCAGTTCTCGGCTGATCCTGAAATTATCAGATATTCATTGCAATATACCAATATCGTGGTGTATGGATCAATCGGGGTGATTATGAGTGTTATTCTGAATCAGATTCAGCAGTCGACCGGAGATATGATAAATCCGATGAAGACCCAGCTGCTTGGGGCTGTTACCAATATTATTCTTGATCCGATAATGATCTTCGGGTTGCTCTCTTTTCCGCGACTCAATGTTGTAGGAGGGGCGACAGCGACAGTTATCGGGCAGTTAATAAGTATGGTATATGCGTTGCTGAAACTCAGGAATAATCCGCTGCAGCTTAAATTAAGTAAACTGCATTTGAATTTCAGACTCGATATGGATATAATCAGGGAAATACTGAAAGTCGGTATCCCAAGTATGTTTATTGAGGGACTTGCGGCGATAATGGTCGGCTGTATCAATCTTATCCTCTCCGGTTTTTCGGTTTTTGCCGTTGCTGCTTTCGGGGCGTTTTTCAAGCTCAATGCCATTGTCATTATGCCGGTTATCGGCTTGACTCAGGGAATGATGCCGGTTGTAGGTTACAGTTTCGGGGCTAAAAACAATGACCGAATCAAGGGCGCAATAAAATACAGTATGATTTATGCAATTGCATTTATGCTTCTGGGAAGTATTCTGCTTATTATTTTTGCCAGACCGATAATGGAAGTATTCAGTAACCTGCCGGAACTGATAGCGCTGGGTGTAAGCTGTACCAGAATTATAAGCCTGAGCTTTACTTTGCTGGGAATTACGGTTATTCTGAGCAGTGCCTTTCAGGCTTTCGGAATCGGACAGTTGAGTATGTATGCCTCTTTCCTGAGGCAGATAGTATTGCTTGTTCCGCTGGCGTATGTATTGAGCAGACTGATCGGGGTCACAGGTGTCTGGATGGCGTTTCCCCTTACGGAAGCTTTGAGTCTGCTCTTTACCATTACCTATGCTTTACGGATATACCGTTCCCGGATAAAAGCGGTAATGGTCTGAGTACTTTTTTTTGAATATATATTTTTAGTGGAAGAGAGGTAGAAAATGACTGAGGCTGATTGTGGAGATGATCCTGTGTTTCCTCATGGCTGCTTCGCGCTGGGGCGAAGCATATCGATTCTGCATCGTTTCAGTCAGCGTTTTGTTGATGCCAAATTGCGTGACTGTAATCTGAATAAAGCTCAGATGGAGGTGCTTATCATTCTTATAAAGAGTGAAAAAGTGTTGAATCAGACCGAGCTTAACCGGTATTTCGGCTATAACAAGGCGACCATTACTAAACTGATAAACAGTCTGGAGCGTGAAGGGTATGTTGTCAGACTGCAAAGTGAGAGTGATAAGCGTGAACGCGTAATCGAGCTTACAGCCAGAGGGCGAAATGTTAATAAGCGTATTGTTGAGGTGCTGGTTGAAGAAGAGAAGATCTTCGGTGAAATTCTGGGGGCAGATGATGGTGATTCCGTGCGTGAGCAGCTGTATAAGCTTGCCGAAGCCTTGAATGATTATGACCCGGTAAAAAGAGCTAGCGGACGCTGGTAGTCTCCAGTTTTTAAACTGTTATTGTAATGACTAGAGTACCATCTGGAGAAATTCCCTAGTGCGTTCATGCTGCGGGTTATCAAATATTTGCTCAGGAGTGCCTTCTTCAAGAATTACTCCGCGGTCCATAAAGAATACCCGGTCAGCTACTTCACGGGCAAATCCCATCTCGTGAGTGACAACGACCATGGTCATGCATTCTTCTGCGAGTTCTTTCATTACGTTGAGTACTTCAGAAACCATTTCCGGATCAAGGGCTGAGGTCGGCTCATCGAATAACATTATATTAGGATGCATTGCCAGGGCTCTGGCTATGGCTACACGCTGCTTCTGACCACCAGAAAGTTTGTCGGGGTAGACGTTATGCTTATCGGTGAGACCGACTTTCTGCAGCAGTTCGGTAGAGGTCTGACGCGCCTGTTGCTTATTCATGCCGCGAATTAGTCTGGGGGCAAGTTCAATATTATCTAGTACTGTCATATGCGGGAAGAGATTGAAATGCTGGAAAACCATTCCGACCTCGGTTCTTACTTTATTGATATTCACCTTGGGATCGGTTATTTCCACGCCTTCGACAATAACACTGCCACTGGTCGGTTCTTCAAGTCGGTTGATACAGCGGAGAAAGGTACTCTTTCCTGAACCGGAGGGGCCGATTACACAGACAACCTCGCGTTTACTGATATGAGCGTTGACTCCTTTGAGTACTTCCAGTTTACCAAAGGATTTATGTAGATCAGTTATCTTTATCATTAATACCTAGCCTCTTTTCGTACCAGTGGATAATACGGGAAATAGTTATAGTCATAACCAGATATACTATTGCAATGCCGATGTAGGCAGGGAAGAACGCAAATTCTCTGGCGGCAAAGAGTTTGCCGGCCTGAACCAGCTCGGTAACACCAATAGCCGAGAGTAGTGAACTGTCTTTCAGCAGAATAATAACTTCATTGCCAAGAGGGGGGATAACTCTTCGGACGGCCTGGGGCAGAATAATTTTAGTATAAGCTTGAGCTTTGGTAAGACCCAATGAGCGGGCCGCCTCCATCTGGCCGCGGTCAATCGACTGTATTCCGGCGCGCATAATCTCAGCCACGTAGGCGGCAGAGTTCAGACTGCAGGCGATGATACCGGAGAAGAGGGCTGAATTTTCAGTTCCGAATATACCGGTAATGTCTGAAGGCAGCAGAAAGTAGCACATCAGAATCTGCAGCAGCAGCGGTGTGCCGCGGACAATATCAATATAGATGACAGCCGGGTAGTGCAGGACAGGTTTTTTCGAGAGTTTGAGCAGTCCGAATATCAGACCAAAGACGGTACCGAACATCACTGCTATTACCGTGACTTCCAGGGTGGTAACCGCACCGCGCAGCAGCTGAGGAAATACTTGAACCAGTTGCGGAACAAAATCAGTTATAAAGCCGTTGATACTGGATATAAGCCAGTCAATAAGAGCCAGTGGTAGAGACATAAAGCCCTTTATCCAATCTTTAATGGGGTTAACAGAAAAACAAAGAGTCAATAATATACTAACGAGAGTGTATGTCAATACTATACTTACAGATAAAAAAACACCCCGGTAACATGAAATGTACCGGGGTGTTGCTATACTAACTCAGAATTTTATATCCGTAAGGAGTTTGTTCCGGGACTATTTATTTGAAAAGTATTTGGCATGGATCTTGTCGTACGTGCCATTAGCCCGGACGTTCGCAAGACCTTTATTAATCATTTCCAACAGCTCCTGGTTGTTTTTACCGGTAACAAAGCCGTATTCTTCTTTGTTCAGCGGTTTGTCGAGCATAATCAGTTTACCTTTGCTCTGGTTGATGAAGGCGTTATTAACCGGGATATCATTGATAACGGTATCAACCCGTCCTTTGAGCAGGTCGGTAACAGCAAGGCTGGCATTGTCCATGACTACAATGCTGGCGAGTTTGCCGGCGGCTTTGAGATCTTCCGCTGCCTTCTGACCGCTGCTGCCGATCTGCACACCGGCGGTTTTATCCTTCAGATCATCAAGGCTTTTGATTGATGCATCATCTTTGCGGATAAGAACACCGATACCGGCTTCGATATAAGGGGTAGAAAAGCTGATAACTTTCGCTCTCTTCTCAGTTATGGTTATGCCGGATGCTGCGATATCAATCTTGCCGGTGAGAACGGCAGGAATCAGCCCGTCAAAACCCAGAGCATGGATTTTGACTTCAAATCCCTGATCTGCAGCTATGGCATTGAGCAGGTCGATATCGAATCCGGTGATTTCACCGCTAGCACTGTCAAGCATCTCGAATGGAGGGAATGTCGGTTCGGTACCTACATTGTAGACCTTTGAGTCAGCCTGTGCGGAAAAACTGAAAATTGCCGCAGCAAATAGAGCGAGCAGTGAGAGCTGAAGTGATGCTTTCATGGTTATATCCTTTTAATAATGTAATTAATAACAACGTGACAGAAATGATTATATAACGAAAAAGTCAATACTATCCTTTATTGTAAAATATGTCAATAAATAAATACTGGTATCCATCAAATGTTTTACAGGGAAAAAAATGATTTTGGTGTTATAATTAGGTTACCGATTATTTTTATTTATTCGGGAATAAATATTGTTTGGTATTGAGGAAAAAAATATCTTTTTGCTTGAATATTATGTTTTTTGTGATATTATATATGAATAATTAATAAGTAATTTTTTACTGATTGGCGGTGATTATGGATAATAAACTTTGTATTAAGATATGTATGGGCAGCTCTTGTTATTCCCGGGGCAATCTGCGGGTAAAGGAAATAATTGAAGGCTTTATTCGTACCCGAAATCTTGAAGATAAGATCGAGTTTCGTGGTGATCTCTGTTGTGGGAAGTGTGGCGAGGGGCCGAATATAACCATTGGTGAAGACGAATATCATAACGTAGATGAGGAAGTTATCTGGGATATTCTTGAGAGCCGATTCGGTAAATCTCAGTCGGACAGGCTGAATACCGGTTCGGGCCGGGTTATCAAATAGTTTTAAGGTGTGGTGCTGTATCCGCGGTTGGTAATGATATGGAGTAGATTGATATGAATAGACGTTTTGCCGTATATACTCAGGAAACAGAGTGTCTTGACTGTTATAAATGTCTTCGCAGCTGTGCTTCAAAAGCAATTGTGGTCAAGGACGCTCACGCTTCTATCGATCCTGAAAAATGTATCGCTTGCGGGCATTGTGTCGAGATATGTCCGTCTGATGCCAAGAAAATACGTAATGATATATCCCGGGTCAAGATAATGCTGGAGCACAGCCGCAAGGTCTTTGCCTGTATCGCGCCAAGCTGGAAGGCGGAGTTTCCAAAGATCAGTTCATCGCAGCTGATTGCAACACTCAAGCGGCTGGGGTTTGCCGGGGTCGTAGAGGCGGCTCTGGGTGCTCAGGAGGTCTCACGCTATACTGCGCAGCTGCTGCAGGAGAAGGAGCATGGGGTCTTTTTTTCCAGTGCCTGCCCGGCGGCTGTCGATTATATAAAGCAGCATTACAGTAATTTCGCACGTAATATTACCCCGGTAGCATCTCCGGCTGTTGTTACCGCCAATATGATTAAAAGTCACTACGGTAAAGAGGCGGAGGTGGTCTTTATCGGACCGTGTACCGCAAAAAAAAATGAGGCTGACGCTTGCAGCGATTATATAAGTGTGGGGCTTACCTTCAAGGAAATACGGCAGTGGCTGGCGGGTATTGAACTGGATATTACAACTGTTACTGCGGAGCATGAGGACTTTGTGCTGGCTGCGGCTGAGGAAGGGGTACTTTATCCGGTGGAAGGCGGTATGATAGAGACTATAAAACCGCATCTTTCCGGGGTGAAACCGGATATGGTCTGTATCTCCGGAATTGATAAGATCAGTTCAATTCTTGAGACTCTGGATGAGCAGGAGATTGAGGGTGTGGTCTTTATCGAGACCCTGGCCTGTGAGAATGGCTGTCTGGGCGGCGCTGGTATGGATCATGGCAAGCCGGGACTGAAAAGCATTCTGGATATTTCCCGTTCCGGCAGTATCAGTGTTGATTCTGTAAAGCGTCCTCCAGCTCCGGTAGTGGAAATGGAGTTTGCCGGAGCGGTAAAGTTTGAGCCGGAGCTGACTCCTGAAGAAATGGCGGCGACAATGAAACGAGTGGGCAAGGATTCGCCGGCGGATGAGCTGAACTGCGGCGGCTGTGGTTATAATACCTGCCGGGAATTTGCCACTGCGCTTGCACGTAACCGGGCTGAAGAGTCGATGTGTGTCTCCTATATGCGGCGTCTGGCTCAGAAAAAAGCTAATGCGCTGCTGCGTTCCATGCCTTCGGGGGTGGTGATCATCAATGAAAATATGGAGATTATTGAGAGTAATATCTCCTTTGCCAGACTCTTCGGAGAGGATACGGAGAATGCGTTTGAAGTTATTCCCGGACTGAAGGGAGCGCGGCTGGCCAGTATTCTGCCGTTTGTGGAATATTTTTCTACAGCGTTGCGTACCGGCGAGGATATCCGGCGTGAGCATCTGGAGTGTGAGAATAAGCTGCTCAACGTCAATATATTCGTTATTGAACGGGGTAAAGTTGTTGGTGCGGTTATCGAGGATGTTACTAATCAGGAGCTCAAGCGTGAACAGATAGCCAAACGCGCGAAGGAGGTTATTCAGAAGAATATCACTACGGTGCAGGAGATAGCCTGTCTGCTGGGTGAACATATCACCGATACCGAGATCCTGCTGAGTCGTATAGCTGATGATTATGTAACGGAGAAGGATTGATGACAAATTCTGAGATCTTCGTTGAAGTCGAGTGCTCGCAGTGGGTCAAGAATGGACAGAATGTCTGTGGCGATGCCTTTCAGTCCACCCGTCTTCTCAATGAGAACCGGCTGATTGCGACGCTCGCTGACGGGCTTGGCAGCGGGGTGAAGGCTAATATTCTCGCTACCATGACTGCGACTATGGCGCAGCGGTTCTCGGCGGCAAATCGCGATATAATGAAATTCTCCAAGATTATGAGTGATTCTCTGCCGATCTGTCAGGTTCGGAAGATAAGCTACTCTACATTTACAATTGTTGACTGTATACTTGAGGAGCGGGCACGCATTGTTGAACAGGGAAATCCGCCTTTTCTGCTGATCCGTAACGGTATAAATATTCCGATAGAGCGTGAGCGTATCGGTGGTGAAGATGAAGCTCGTGCCATGTACGCCTCATCCTTTGTCCCTCAGTGCGGAGACAGGATTATCATCTGTTCTGATGGTGTATCGCAGGCTGGGATCGGCAGTAAGGAATATGCTTTCGGCTGGCAGAGTGAGGGCTGCCGGGACTATATACTCAATGTTCTCTCTCATAAACCGGATATTTCCGCACGTGAGCTGGCGCTTATGGTGCGGAATGCGGCTCTGGCCAAGTGGCCAGATAGAGTTGCCCGTGATGATATCAGTTGTGCGGTAATTTATTTCCGAAGACCGCGTACGGCACTGGTTCTGAGCGGTCCGCCGTTTGATCAGAATAAAGACCGGGAGTATGCTCAGCTTCTGCGCAGTCATCGCGGAAGTTCGATAGTGTGCGGCGGCACAACGGCACAGATAATATCGCGTGAACTCGGTGAGAAGATAGAAATGGATCTGGACAGTTCCGGTAATGATCTGCCGCCGGCTTCACGAATGAAGCCGGCAACGATGGTGACGGAAGGGATTCTGACTCTGACCCGGGCGGTGCAGTATCTGGAGTGTGGAACTTATCCTGATAATGATCCGGCCGGTAGAATGGTGGAAGTGCTGCTCAATAATGATCACATAAATTTCGTGATCGGAACCAAAATAAATGAGGCGCATCAGGATCCGACACTCCCGATAGACCTAGAGATGCGCCGGAATATTATCAAGCGTATGAAAAAGGCTTTGGAGAAGAAGTATCTGAAGGTTGTGGATGTTGAATATATTTAGCGCCTGTACGGCAGGTAATTTTATGGAGATGCTAGTGTTATGGATAAAATAACGGTTGAGTTATGTATGGGAACTACCTGTTTTGTGATGGGTGGCTCCGGTCTGGAAGATTTTGTGAATCTCCTGTCACCTGAGGAGAGGTGCCGGGTTGAGATTGTTCCTTCTCCCTGTATCGGTTTGTGCAAGGATCGTGAGTTTGGTAAGGCTCCGTATGCTCGAATCAATGGCGAAGTGGTACCGGAAGCAACGGTACGGCTGCTTGCAGAAAAGGTTCGAAACTGTATCGGCTGACGGTTGGATTATGCCGTAACCATGCAGGAAGTTTTTAGAATTAATTCAGGAGGGGATGACTATGCAGTGTCAGAATAATGCAACAAAGATAAAACGAGAAATACTGATTCGGTTGATTGAGCTTTTCAATAAGGGAGAGCTTGAAACTAAAACCAGAAATATACCGTTTCAGATGATTCCAAAGGAGCAGGAGAGTATGCGCTGCTGTATCTATAAGGATAGAGCGATAATCAGACTGCGCAGTATAGCTGCTCTCGGCTGGGCGGCTGAGTCTGACACTGATGACAGTAAACTGCTCAATGACTACGCCCGTGAAGCGCTCGAACGTGAAGCGCTGGAAGGACCGGTCATGACTGTTCTTGATCTAGCCTGTAAGGGTTGTGTCAATAACCGTTATTTCATAACTGATGTCTGCCAGGGGTGTCTGGCTCGACCCTGCATGTTCAATTGTCCCAAGGATGCGATTACAGTTGTGAACGGCCGTTCGATAATTGACCCAGATAAATGTATTGATTGCGGTAAATGTCAGACGGTCTGTCCGTATAATGCGGTTACCAAGGTTTCTGTTCCCTGCGAGCAGGCTTGTCCGGTAGGGGCTATCAGTAAGAATAAGACTGGAAAAGCGACGATTGATTTTGATAAATGCACCAGCTGCGGGCGGTGTATGCGTTCCTGTCCATTCGGTGCGGTTATGGAAAAATCTCAGGTCATTGATGTCGCCAGAGCCCTTAAAAAGGAGTGTGAGGTGGTGGCAATGCTGGCGCCGGCGATTGTCGGGCAGTTCCCGGGAAGTCTGGAGCAGATAGCGGCAGGACTGGTCAAGCTCGGCTTTGACCGGGTTGTTGAAGTTGCTCAGGGAGCGGATGTTACTACGGTCAAGGAGGCGGAGGAATTTATTGAACGCATGGCCAAAGGCGAACCGTTTATGACAACCTCCTGCTGTCCGGCGTATGTGCAGAGTGTTAAGAAACATATTACAGACCTGCTGCCGTATGTCTCAGAGACCAGAACTCCAATGCATTATACCGCCGCTGCCGAGAAAGAGCGGAATAAGGACTGCGTTACAGTTTTTGTCGGACCTTGCGTGGCCAAGCGGCAGGAGGGATTTGATGATGATTGTGTCGATTATGTTCTGACCTTTGAGGAATTAGGGACCTTCTTTGTCGCTAATAATATCGAAATAGAACAGCTTGACGGTATTGTCTTCGATTCGCAGCCGAGTCGTGAAGGCAGAGGTTTTGCCATAACCGGTGGGGTGGCAGGTGCGGTTGAAGCCTACGCCCCGGATGATGCCGGTATAAAGTCGGTAAGTATAAATGGTCTTTCTGCAAAGGCGCTCAAGAAATTGCAGATGTATGCAGAGGGTAAGCTGAAGGATGCGAATCTGATCGAAGTCATGACCTGTGAAGGCGGGTGTGTCGCGGGAGCAGGAGCAATGGCGACACCGGTGAGTGCTTCCCGGGAGGTCAAAAAAATATGTGAGGCCAGTTGCAGTATAAGTAAAAAGTGATAATTTATATTGGTTTTAGTTGCGTAGCTGGAGACGGTAGTGATACCGTCTCCAGCTGTTTAAAGCGATAATTTGGCTTTCTGTCTCAAATCATTATTCTTTTTCAGGCTGTAGAGTAAAGCTGGTGCGGACCGGGAGATCGGCTTTGAAGCAGAAATTACGGAAGTCCTTATATTCAGCGCTGGTTATTCTGATCTTTTTGAGTTCCATGACGTAATCAAGCTTCAGGGTATTGTTTATCCGGCTGAATCTGATACTGAGGCTGCCGAACGGTTCATCAATGCTTATATCTGCTGGCATTTTCTCTGTGAGCTCCCAGTTGGCAGGCCACTCTATCTTGAGGTGTCGTTCGACCTTATAAAGCGTGGGCAGAATCAGATCGGTGCTTCTTTGGGAGGTGATGGCAAATGAACTCAGTTCTTCCGGGAAAGAGCCGTTTGAATCTTCGGTTCGGCTGAGTAGTGGTCGTGGAAGACTGAAAGAAAGTTCATTGTTGTCATTCATCTGGGCATAGTCTCGAATTCGAACTCGACCTTTGAGCATAACTTCATCCTTGTCAAGCCCATCGTTGGTGCCGAAGTCTTCAACTACACCGGCACTCACATGACCATAGCGCTCGGTACATACGGCTCGTAAAACATTATCCCAGGTCTGGTGGTTACTGAACCAGGCACGCAGGTACATTGATGATTCGCCGGTTGTTGCAATGGTAAAATCTATGTCAGCGGTGCCTTCGGCATTTATGCCTATGCCGCTGTAGTCGATCCAGCGGTTGCTATCGGCGGAATATGCAGGGGTTGCGGTCATCTCCGCGCCGTCAGGGCGGATGATTACCGCGGTTGCACCGGCATCGGTAGAAGGATTTGAATCTATAGTGCGGAACATCATTGTACCGTCAAGATAGTATGGTTTGCCGTCGATTTCGGCATATGAGATGCAGTGATTGAAGTGTGACAGCAGCGGCAGGCTGAAGTCTTCCTTGCCCCGTCCTTTAACCATATTATTACTCTGGGTTGAACGCAGCAGCAGTGGCCAGGATTCGATTCCTGCGAGTTTGGCCATGACATTAATGAGTGTTGCTTTGTCTTTGCAGTCTCCGAATCTGCGGGTGAAAATAGTACCGGCATTGTATGGTTTATAACCGTGTACTCCAAATTCCCAGGCATTATTTCTGACCTCGGTGGTAACCCAGTTATAGATAGCTTCCAGCTTTTCCCGGTCATCTTTGGCGTTTATGGTAAGATCTTTCACCTTTGCCGCTATCTCTGGAGTAGACTGATTCTGATCGCGTATGAGATTCCAGTACCAGCGGGCAAGACTGTCCCAGTCTTTGAAGGTAGATACTTCCACCGTCGGGGACAGCTCATTGAGTGGCGGTGAGTTGGGGTTCAGCGTAATTGCAGGGAGGTCTTTGATATTCCAGGTATAGGTGACTTCGGAGTCGCTGTGGTCAATAGCCGGATCCGGAACGTCTCCAATGGTATTAAAGTAAAGTTTTTCAGAGACCGGGAATGTAAGGATATAGCGTGATTCCAGAACCGGTACGGTGTTACTGAAAAGATTGATATTGCCGAAATATGATCCGAAAAAGTTGGGTTTGGTCTGCGAGACGGTGTACTCGATTTCAATAATGTCGCCTGCATCCAGTGCCGGAAAATCTATCAGCGCTATACTTTTACTGCCGTCTCTGGGAATAATCGAATTCTGGGACTGGCTGATTGAACCGTCTGGGTGTATAACCCGGGCGATATCAATATGGGTTTGCTCAGTCTCAGCGTCAAACCATATGGGGTAGCGCTTCAGTACTTCCGCACCTTTTTTGGTGAGCGTTTTGATTACCATATGGGCGGTGCGGTTGCGTGTGCCACCCAGGTTCAGATGATCATACTTTTCACTGAGAATATATACTTTATCACTTCCGGCAGGGATTCTGTCTTTACTTACTGTGTCTACATATTCCTGAAGATTGTTTATCTGTTTGAGCGGTGACTCCCGGTGGATACCACGGAATTCAAGATAGCGTAACAGTTCGATATCCGCAGGGTTATAACTGAGAGCTTCCTTATAGCAGGAGAGGGCTTTGTCCTGTTCATGAAGGGTACCGGCATAGTAATCGCCAAGAAGCCTGGTGAAGACGGCGTTTTTGGGGAATAATTTTCTGGCATCTTCTATTGCTGAAAGGGCAGTGCTATCAGCTGTTGTCAGTAGCAGCTGTATATATTCTTCACGAATTTTGCTGTTGTATGGTTGAAGTTCAAGATATTGTCTGGCAAAGGTTTCCGCTTCGGAAATTTTGCCTTTACGCATTAGCAGGCGAAAAATATTGATGGCTGTGGTGCTGTTGGTGGCATCTGTGGCGTAAGAAGCCTTGAAAGCCGCAAGCGAGTCATCAATGGTCGTGCTGTCTATGCCGGCATGACCGAGAATGCGCTGTACAGCAGGATTCTGGGGATCGCGTCTGGCCATTTCTCTTGCGACCTGCAGCGCCCGGCTTTCCCAACCGCGCGCTTTATACAGGTCATAACGTACGATATTGGTTATTACCGCTATCGGGTTGATTTCAAGTGCGTCAGTGATATAGGTTTCGGCTCGTTGCGGGCTGTTCTGGGAATTAAGATAGTATTGTGCCAGTTCAGCACGGGCAAGAATATTCTCCGGATCCAGCTTGATCGCCTTTTCCAGTGACATGCGTTTCATATTCTCTTCACGGTCAGCAATAAAGCGCTTACTTTCATCACTGGCACGGGCAATTGTGATAAGATATATTGCGGTATCAGGACTGTAGCGGGCAGCTGTCAGCAGGAGATGCCGTGGTGCTTGTGGGGTATCAGCTAGTGTCTCCCGGGCCAGCAGGAGATAGCCGAGAAAGTATGCCGCTAGATGATTGGTATTGTCACTGCTGAAGATATAGGCCAGCTGCTGCTCGGCACCTGTACTTATAGCCGGCAGAGCAGGTGGCTGCTCGGTCTTTGAGTCAGTGCTGAGTTTAAGGAGTTGCTCTGTAGTCAATTCGGCTGGCGTATTCAGCTGCAGCTGGTCTTTATTTATTTTACTGCCGTCTGGAGCGGTAAGACGCAGATAGAAGCTTGCTGTGTCTTTATTCTTGAATTTCAGGCAGAGCAGGTTGATCCCGTCATGCAGCTGCAGACCTATCGCCTGCTGATCTGCCACGATATTGCGTTCGGATATTGTCTTGAGTATCTGGTATGAGTTTAATTCCAGCTCCAGAGGTACACTGCTGCCGAAATGCAGTGCTGCCTGCTGGTCACCCTTGGCATTAATGATTATGTATGCTGTCTCCATACTGTTTTCACTGCCGCCAAGTATCGCCCCAAGTGGAATTTCCGCATCCGGGGCTTTACTTGTTATATGGAGAATCTCTTTACTCTCCGTATCCTGTATATAAACGTTATCAATGAAATCCAGCTGTCGGGTAAGTTCTCTAATCGCATTGCTTTCGCCTTCCAGCTTTTTAAGTGCTATTTCAGCCAGAGCAAGCCGGGATTTGAGGGTTGCCGGTAATTCGCCGGTGTCAATTTTTTTTATGGTCTCAAGCGGATCCTGCAGCTCGCCGGTGAATTTTGAGAGCTCAAGAATTTTTTCAAGCAGAAATTCACTGGCGGCAAGGTTGAAGGCCGGATCTTTTTTTTCCAGATATTCCTTGATGGTAGCGGAGAGCAGCCCGGTGTATTCCATCTGAGCGCTGAGTGGTTCACCGTTTATTTCCAGATTCTGGGCTTCAGTGAGTATTTTGGTATCGAGTGCCGAGGCTGTATGTGCTAACAGCAGCAGTCCGGTCAATAGTATGCTAAGCAGTTTTTTTTTCATTCGTGGCTGGCCTCAAAGTCATTGTCTGTAAAATAACCCTATAATACATTGTATTATAGGGTTATGAGTGGTTGATTACTATACTAAAGTTTGTGCAAAAGATTCTTATTTAATGATCACAAACTTATCCGGAAGGAGCGTCGGATCACTGATAAGGCTTATACAGTTATGAAACTCTTCTTCGAGGGCGGTAAGTGAGACTCGTGCCTTATTTGATATTGCCAGCGCTGTTTCCGGATTCATCTTGACCTTGCAGTCTTTGCCGTCCTGCAGCTCGGTACGCAGCGCGCGCAGAAATTCGGTCTCGACAGTGGCTATATTCTTTACGACACCGGTACCACCGCAGTGCGGGCAGGTATCGAAATGACTCAGATTAAGACTCTGCCGCATTCGCTGCCTAGTCATTTCCATTATACCAAGAGCACTTATAGGAAGAATCGTCGTCTTGGCGCGGTCTGCTTTCATGGCATTGCGGAAGGTGTTTTCGACGGTTCTGCGGTCATCCTCAGATTCCATGTCGATGAAGTCAATCATTACCAGTCCGCCCATATCCCGCAGCCGCAGCTGTTTGGCTATTTCCAGCGCGGCTTCTTTATTTATCTTCAGAACCATATCGTGAGAGGATTTTCCTTTCAGATATTTTCCAGTGTTTACATCTATTGCCACCATTGCTTCTGTCTGTTCTATTATCAGCTCGCCACCGCTTTTCAGGCGTACAGATTTACTGAAGAGTTCACTGATCTCCTCCTCGACTTCGTAGTGGCTGAACAGTGGCTCGGAGCCGCCATAGTATTTGGCGCGCTTGATATCTTCTGGCATGGTCAGTTTGAGGAAATCCTGAGCGCGCTTGAATTCATCTTCTGAATCGATATACATGGTGTCAATATTGTCGGTAAAGTAATCGCGGATCGAGCGAATAACCAGATCACTCTCCTGATAGATCGGCATCGGTCCTTTGACGTTCTTGGTATGATTGCCGATAGCCTCCCAGAGCATGATCAGATATTCCAGGTCACGCTGCAGTTCATCCTTGCCCTTACCCATACCAGCAGTACGGATGATATAACCCATATCATTAGGGGGATCAAGCTGTTCGAGTGCTTTGCGCAGTTCTTCACGCTGGGCTTTATCGGTTATTTTCTTGCTTACACCCCGCTTCTTAACTGCCGGCATAAGCACCAGATAACGTCCGGGAAGCGAGATATAGGTGGTGAGACTTGGTCCTTTGGTTGCAACCTGTTCGCGGGTAATCTGTACCAGTATTTCCTGCCCCTTCTGAAGCATATGGTTGATTGGAGGGCGCTTGCTGGAAGGTTTCTGACGATTGGGCTTGCCAAGGATTTCTTCATATCCGCCAAATGGATAAATTATATCCCGCACATGCAGGAAACCATTCTTCTCAGCGCCGATATTTACAAAAGCCGCCTGCAGGTTGGGCTCCACATTTTCGACTACACCTTTGAAAATATTGCCGTGTACAAATTCGCCGCCGGATTTCTCGATATAAATCTCTTCAAGCCCCTTTTTGCCGGCTATGGCTACACGGATTTCTCCATGATCAACCACATTCATCAGCATATTGCGCCCGGTTTCACGGCGCTGAGGAGCAGTGTTTTCCTTCTCTTTCTCTGCAAGAATAGCCGAAGCTGTGATTGGAGCAGGGTGTGGCATTGCGACAGATTCAGCGGTTGTGCTACTGCCGTTTTCAGGTTTATCCTGTTCTTTCTTTTTGCGTTTGTTTCTGCGCCGGCGGGCAGAGCGGGAAAGCTTTTTCTCACCGTCTTCTGAGTTATCACTCTCGTTTTCTTCGAGTTGCTCATCGCCGGTTGTTGTCTGGCCGCTAGCCGGTTCGAACGTTTTTGTAGTTTCAGCCTTTGCTTCAGATACAGGTTCGGTGGTATGTGACTTGGCTGCCTTCTGCTCAAGTGCCAGCAGACCACCACTTATTTTTTCACCGGAAAGTGTGGGCGCTTTGGCAGCAGGGGCAGTTGCTGACTCGGTTTTTGCGGGAGAGTTGTCACGTTTGGGACGTTTTCGACTTATTGGTTTGGCTTCGTCAGCGGATTTCTTATCAGAACTGGCATCGCTGGTGTCGGCGGTTTTTTTCTGAGTTTCAGTGACCGTTTCCTTCTGGGCGTTTACGGCTTTTGCTGCCGGCTTTTGCTGCGCTCTGGCTGCGAGGCGTTCTTCAATAGTCATTGCGCCGATAGACTTCTCACGGCGTTCTTCAGTGCCGGATGAGGCTGCTGCAGCTTCGACCTCGACCTCAGGAAGAATGTCTTCTGCTGTAGTATCTTCCGAAACTGGCGGTATCAATTTGGCCTCCGGCAGCTCCCGGTCTTCGGCAGCCGGTTTACTTTTGGCTGCAGTCTTTTTGCTGACCTTTTTTGAGGTAGCTTTCTTGGTAGTTTTTTTGGTGGCGACCTTTTTGGCAGTGGCTTTTTTGGACGTTTTTTTAGTTGGGGTCTGGACTGCGGCCATCTTAGTGGTGGTCTTTTTTGCAGTTTTTTTGGCTGTTTTTTTAGCCGTTTTCTTTTTGGTTGTTTTTTTCTTGGTTGCAGCGGAATCGGTAGTTACGCTTTCCTGCTCTTTTTTCTCAGCGGTACCACCAGCTTTTGCTGCGGTTTTCTTTTTAGTCAAAATAGTACTCCGTAAAATTCAGTGTTCAAATAAGGAACAAAACCGGGTTCGATAAGGCACCACATGTGCTTTTTCTCTTATCTGCCTGCGGGTAATGTTACTTAAATCCGGCTATACCTTCCGCACCATGCGGGGGTATAAAATAATATTGCTGCTGCTGCGACCTGCTTATCCCCGTGCGGGCCTTAATTACTTCCTGAAGTCCATGAAAATTTTGGTGAAATCAAGATCATGCCAGTCAAGGTGCAGCTTTTTCGCAAGATACTGTCCAACCTCATCTGCCCTGCCGGCACCATCGGTAAAGTGGGCAAGGCGTACTGTAACACTGTTCCTGGTGGCTTCACTGTCAATTATAAAGCGGCGAATCTCAACTTCGCGACGCTTTATTCCATGTCCTCTCTCGACTAGAATTTTCTCTGCTTCAAGCAGCTCTCTGTTGGCTGCAGTCAGATCTGCTGATTCAGGAAAATTCTTGATCAGATAAGTACAGGATTCGACGACTCTGCCTCTTTTGTTGTTATTCAGCGTTGTCATTCCTTTAAGCTCAATACAGGGTTTTAAAACCGGTATCAGGCGTTTGAAAAGCTCTTCGAGTGGGTACTCTTCAGAAAATTCAACCTCGATCTCTTCACAGGTTGAGGATACTCCCAGCGGTAGCGGGTGAGGAAAAACCATTCTTGGTCTGGGATTAAAACCTTTTGAATGGAGTACCAGGATCCCCGCACGTTTGAATCCTCTTTCGAAGTGTCTCATAATATCATGATGCGAGAAAAAACGGGCTGCGCCGGTTTTAGCAAATGTAAATGAGATCTTCTGTTTAATAGAAGAGGCCGAATCTGTCAATTTCTCTCCAATATGCCGGTTCAATATGTTGACATTAAAGGGTTAATCTGTACTATCTTTGAATAAGCAGTGAATTTTCATTCACTATAATACTGTATATAATATAATGATCTATATTAGAATAACAAGACATAAGGAAAAGAAATATGGGAAATTTACTCGAGGAATTGCGTTCACGCGGATTGGTGGAGCGGGTCTCGGATGAAGCTTTGGGCGATATCCTGAATAAAGAACCGGTGGCGTTCTATACCGGCTATGATCCTACCGCTTCCAGTCTGCAGATAGGCAATCTCTTTGCTATAATTACGATGAGGCGTCTGCAGCTTGCAGGTCATAAGCCGGTAATTATTATTGGCGGTGCAACCGGCATGATTGGTGACCCTTCCGGTAAGAATGCAGAACGGAATCTCTTGAGTGAAGAGGTTATTCAGCAGAATATTGCCGGACAGCGCCGCCAGCTTGAGCGTCTTCTGGATTTTGACTGCGGTGAGAACTCGGCCATAATTCTGAATAATAAGGACTGGATCGGTGAGATGACTTTTCTGGAATTTCTGCGGGATGTCGGTAAGCGTTTCCGCATGGGAGAGATGCTGGCCAAGGAATCGGTAAAGAAGAGGCTCAATTCAGATGTCGGTCTGAGTTTTACAGAGTTTTCCTATCAGATGTTGCAGGCATATGATTTTGAGTATCTGTTTAAAAATTATAATGTCAAGCTTCAGCTCGGCGGAGGCGATCAGTGGGGAAATATTACCGCCGGCATCGAATACATAAGAAAATGCGAAGGTGACACCGGGTACGGTATGGTAATACCGCTGGTGACAGATGGTCAGGGAAAGAAGTTCGGTAAGAGTGAGGGCGGTACGATTTATCTTGATCCGGAAGTTACCAGTCCGTATCAGATGTATCAGTATCTGCTGAATTCGGATGATACCAGTGTCATTACCTATCTCAAGTATTTTACCTTCCTTACGCTGGAAGAGATAAAAGAGTTGGAGCAGGCTACTGTAAGTGCGCCGCATGAGCGCCGGGCGCAGAAGACGCTGGCGGAAGCGGTGGTGAAGTATGTGCATGGTCAGGAAGGGCTTGACAGCGCGCTGCAGGCGACACGTATCTTCTTCGGTGAAAAGATCGAAAATCTGGTGGATAAGGATCTGCTGGCAATATTCGCGGATGTACCGTCTGTTACTGTTGACAGATCAGAGCTTGAAGCGGGAATAGCCGCCGCTGATCTTCTGGCGCTTACACCATTGTATAAGAGTAAAGGTGAGGCTCGGCGTTCATTGCAGCAGAATGGGGCATCAATTAATAATGTCAAATTTACCTCGGAGGATCAGGTTGTCGGTGTGAATGATCTGGCTAGTGAATCGACACTGGTTTTGCGTAAGGGCAAGAAAAATTATTGTCTGGTTCGGGTCAGCAACTAGCGGCAGTGTGTTCACGAGTTTGCAACAGGTTTCATAGTGGCTATACTTTGAAACCTGTTTTTTGTATAATATGCTGTGAAACGGGTATAACAGGTTTCGGGCTGTGGCGATCAGTCGTAAAATCAGTGTGATTTCATTTAATTCAGTGCATTTAATGCGTTTTCCGCAGCTTCAATGCAGGATTCAAGATTGCTGATAACCTTTGGGGTGTTTTCTTCTGAAATTTCGAACATATCCCATAATTCCTGTTCTGGAGGAAGTCCTTTGTTGAAATCGCTCCCGTTCTCACAACCTTTATAACGGGCAAATTTAAATACGAACTGTGACGCGGCGGTGAGAATTTTGACTGCTGCCGGCGCTTCATTGGGATTATTCTGGTAGAGAATGCTGTCTTGGATAGTTGCTGATAGAGACCATTTTTCAGCCAGCCAGAAGCCGAGATTGGTGTAACTGGTATTGAGAACCTGCTTTTCCGCATCATTATAGGTTATAAGCTGACGGTGACCGATTTTTAGGATTTCATCAAATTTTTCAGGCGCATACTGCTCAATGATAATTTTTCCAATACCGTGAAGCAGTCCAACGGTAAAGGTGGCATCCTTATCCAGAGCCGGGATGTATTTAGCGAGAGTGTCCATCATGAATGCGCAGGCCAGTGACTGTTTCCAGAAGCCTTCATAGGAAAATTTATTGGCAGTGAAGACGCTGAAAACGGAGGCGCTGATTGAAAGACTGCGAATTGTGTTGAAACCGAGAATCACTACGGCCTGTTGTATTGAATCAACAGGTTTACTCAAGCTATAGAAAGATGAATTAACCAGTTTAAGAATACGCGCCGCCAGCGCCGGATCATGTTCTACGATCTTGTTTATCATGGCGGCATCACTCTTGGGATCATTTATAGCGTTTATAAGTGTTGTAACGACTTGTGGGAGTGTTGGCAGATCTATAATGCTGTCTACTATGTGTTCGAAGTCATCCTGTTCCATATATTGGCCCCGATCTGGATTCTGATTATGATAAGAAAATATTATCTAATGACGTTACTTTGTCATTGCTCTTGACAAGCTGGTAGTATTATACAGATAATATAATATAAATACGATAATAATATTATTATTAAATAATTGCAAGTTAGAAAATTTTAGTGAAAGTCATTTTTGAAGGAACTTAATGATTAAAAAATGCGTTTGTCTCTATTCAGGTGGTCTTGACAGCAGACTTATAATAAAACTGATGAAATCAATGGGAATTCAGGTAATAGCCTATCACGGGATGCATGCTTTTGAAAGCAGGGAACTGCTCGCTAATATGCAGGCGCAAGTAGAGCATGACTGCAGACTTCTGGGTGCTGAAGAGGTCGTTATCCGTGATCAAACACAAGAGATTATGCGCCTTGTGGCGGATAACAAGTACGGTCTGGGTAAGAATCTTAATCCCTGTACTGATTGCAGGATAAATACGGTACGCAATGGTTTTGAGGTGATGCGTGAGGTCGGAGCTGACTTTATCTGCAGTGGTGAGGTGATCGGGCAGCGTCCGAAGAGCCAGCAGCGGCATACCATGAATTGTGTACTCAATCATGCAAATAATTTTGGAGGGGACGGCTTACTGCTGCGTCCGCTCTGTGCCCGGCTTCTTGACGAGACCATACCTGAGCGTGAAGGCTGGGTGAACCGGGAAAAGCTCTATGATTTTTCCGGGCGCTCGCGGCATAATCAGCTGGAGCTGGCGGTTGAACTCGGACTGGATGATTTTCCTTCTCCGGCTGGCGGATGTTTATTGACTGATATCGGTTATTCCTCACGGCTTTTTGAACTGCTGGGGTATAATTCTCAGCCGGATAATAATAATATAGAACTTCTCAAATTCGGAAGGCATTACCGTGCTGCCAACGGCGCCAAGCTTGTGTCGTCCCGTAACGGTGAAGAAGGGGATATTATGGAAGCGCTGGCTATACCAGGAGATGTGTTTTACGCTACTTCTCCGCGTCCCGGAGCCTGTATCATGGTTCGAGGTGTGGTTGATGATGAGGTTGAGCGTATAGCTTGCGGTCTGGCAGGATATTACTCAAAATACCGTGAGTCGGGTAAGGCGCCGGTGGTTAAATACGGTTATGGCGAGAGTGTCCCTGACGGTATGCCGCTGGGTGAATGCCCGGTTGTAAATCCGGATAATATGCCTGGATTTATTCTGGGACGTGATAAGTATATGGCCAGTCGTAAAAGCCGCAATTACTCTGGCCATAAGGATTGATGTCTTTAACCGTAAATTATGGTGCAGGTGAATCACTTGTGGATAATTTTATTTGAGGCGTTTGAACTACCGGTTCCCCGCAGGGTGCAGAAAATCTGTAGTGAAATTGCGGGCGTATATAAGGGTAAGGATAAAAGTTAGTATATCTGCAAGCGGTTGCGCATATATTATGCCTGTTATACCGAAGATATGCGGTAGGAGAAGGATAGCTGGAATAAAGAATATCCCCTGATGGGCGATGCTGAGGATACCGCCTTTGCGGGAATTTCCCAGAGCCAGAAAAGCAGTGGCATAGATCATGATAACACCGAATAGGATAAAGGTGATCGAGTTCGCCTGGAGTATTCTGCAGCCCAGGGTTACCAGATCGCCATCTGCGGTGCTGAATAGCGATACCAGCGCTTCCGGCAGGAGCAGGAATATTGCTGCGATTACTATCCCATAGCTTATTATCCACCGTAACGAGACGGCTAGTGCTTCACGGACTCTGTCGAATCTGCCGGAACCATAGTTAAAGCCTATTACCGGCTGCAAGCCCTTTACATAACCGAAAACAATATATGATACCAAAGCAATGATTCTGGTTATAATGCCGAAAGCGGCGACGGAGGAGTCGCCGTAATTACTTGCGGCGGTATTGGTCAGACCTATCGCTGCCCCGGTTAGAAGTTGAAATATAAAGATTGGAAATCCCAGTTTTAATAGACTGGCGATAATCTCAGGTTTAAATTGTAGTTGTTTGACAGATATTCTGAGCACACCTTGTTTCTGCAAAATGTGCAGAATATAAATACTCAGAGTTACAGCAAAGGAGAGTATGGTCGCAATTGCTGCTCCGGTAATACCCAGCTTTAACTTGTAGATAAAAATCGGATCAAGAATCGAGTTTAGCACACCCCCGGTAAGCATGGTGAGCATTACCTTTTTTGCCGCACCCTCAGCAAGCAGGATGTTATTCATGGTTACAAATAGTATATTGAATATGCAGCCGTATAGATATATCTGAGCGTATTCCTGTGCGAATGGGAGTATGGTCGCTGTAGCACCTAGTGCGCGAAGTAGTCCGGGAAGAAACACCAGACTTAACGCGCTGACTAGCGTGCCGCATATCCCACTTGCAAATAATGCTATCGAGGCGGTTTTTCCGGCTTTGTTGAGCTGGTTCTCTCCGAGTTGACGTGAAATGCACATTGCCGCACCGGTACCGAATATCAGTCCGATTCCAATTATAATCTGGGTTAGCGGAAAAGCGATTGAGACTGCAGCCAGCTGGCTGGTACCGAGGCCGCTTACGAAGTAGGCATCAATAACATTGTACAACGCATTTATGAGCATGCCAATAATCGATGGAATTCCAAGTTTCAGCAAGGCTGAGGGAATACTGTTGTCGCGCATAATCGCGATTGTTGATTGATTCTGGTTCATTGTAGTCTCCTTGATAGTGTATAGCTGCTATACACTATCTATAAAAAAATATCTTAACTGTGCTTGAAGTTTTGAACAACCTCTTCGAGATTATCCAGGAATTTCTTTAAAAAAACCTGTTCCTCCGGTGTTGCTGCGTTTAGAATCTTATTTACCGCTTTGTCAAACTCTTCATGATAGCGTCTATGCTGATTATAGGCGGTTTCACCCTTGGGAGTAAGTGAAATTTGCAGCATGGACCTGTTGGTTTGTGACTGTGATTTGAGTAGCATCCCTTTTTTCTCAAGTTTTTTGATTACCTGTGATACTGCTCCCCGGGTGACACCGAGTTTTTCCGCTAGAGCTGAAAGATGCAGCTCCGGGTTATCCTTGATATTCATTATCATATGAATTTCAGCTTCATATAGTAGCTGATCTGTTCCATAATATTGAAACTTAGCGTCTGAATCGAATAATTGCCAGGCGATTGTCAGCAGTCGGTAACTGATATTTGGATTTTTGTTCAAAGTAAACATGTCCGATATTGTATAGTAACTATACAGATTGTCAAGCCATATTTTAAAGTTAATAATTTCCGGCGGTGAATAAATAATTTGATTGTGAGGTTAGTTGTGATTGGAGTCGAGATATTCAAGTCGGTTCAGCACAATAGTGTCAAGGTTTACATCTGGTTGCGTAGCGGCGCATAGAGCAGATTTTTGGGTGTAATCATTTTGAGAGTATCTTCATAGCTTAATTCTCTGGCGAGGTTGAGGTCGTTGAGATAGGTCTGCATGTACTCCATTATTACAGCTTTATTCTCGGTGCAGAAGGCTACTTCGTAGTTCATTAGTAAGGAGCGGGCATCCAGATTTACACTGCCGCCGATAACCAGTTTCCCGTCAATTATTGCAAGCTTGTTATGTAGTACTGATTTATCCCAGCCCCAGATACGTATGCCATGTTTTTTGTAGACATGCAGTTCGCCGTGAGCTAGTTCGGTGAAGAGTTTCAGATCACTGTCATATTGGGTTAGTATCCGAACATCAACCCCTCTCTTGGCTGCTGCAAGGAGTGCGTTCTGTATTAGTGACGTCGGCAGGAAATAGGGCGTGGAAATATAAACACTCTTTTGAGCGGCATTTATCGCTATTGTAAAGAGATTTATCAGGTTGCTCTCAACGTTTTCGGGTGACTGTTCCACCAGCCGTATCGCGACATCTCCCTGAGGTTGAATCTCGCGTTTCTGCGGAGTATAAAGGTTTCCGAAAAGTTTGACGAAAGGATAGTCGATGATGGATTTCACGGTATCCCCGCCAACAAACGGCAGGTTCATTCCGAGCCAGTTTTTGCCGGAATTATTCCAGCACTGTGCGAATAGCAGTTCAGCGTTATAGACTGCTGGCCCGTGAATCAGGATTCCAGAATCACGCCAGCCGTCAAAACCGTTACCATTATAATTATCCGAGATATTCATGCCGGAGATAAAGGCTTTGTTGCCGTCGATAATGACTATTTTGCGGTGGTTACGGTTATTCATTCTGAGGAAGGTCCAGCCTTTTAGAGGATTAAAGACCAGAACCTCACCCCCGGCTGCTGTGAAATCCGCGAAATCTTCGACCTCGGTTTCGCAGCCGAATTTATCATAGGTTATTCTGACCTTTACCCCGCGATTCAGTGCTGAAATAAGGTGGTCCAGTACTTTGCTGCCGATATTGTCGACGGTGTAGTCATACATGGCTATGTCGATATAGGATTCGGCGGCATCAACCGCTGTTAACAGCTGTGAAAAATAGGTGTTGCCATTTTCTAAAATTGCAAGTGAGTTGCCGGGAATCAACTGCGAATCGGTATAAGTGTCGAGAGTTTTTTCAAATTCGGGACTGCCGATAGGACCAGATGATTTCAGGGTAAGGTGAAAAAGTGAGCGGAGACTGTTGGCCGGGCGCATTGAAAATACGGTACTACAGCCGGAGCAGATAAGTACCAGAAGTATACTGATAACTGATAGTGAGTTTGAAAATCTCCTAAAAAGCATATGCGCTGTATTATTTCCGAAAGGTTTAAAATAGAGCCGGTACTGTTAATGTGCAGGCAGTACCGGCTTGGGTTAATGGTTTAAGTTTTTTCAGGAGAAGAGATTGAAGACCATTCCTGAAAGAACCTTCGGGAAGAAGTAAGTACTTTTTTGCGGCATTACTTCACCGGCGTAACTGACATCCTTTACCTGCTGCATGGTAGTAGAACGCATCAGGAAGCCGCATTGAATATCTTTTTCATGCCCCTGACTCATACGGATGGCTTCATCAGCGTCTTTGGAGTAGATAATATTTTCTTTGCGTAGAAGTTTACCTTCATCAATTCCGAGTAAATCCTCAAGAATAAGAAGGTGTAGCACTGAGACATCAAGACCTTGCCAGGCGCTGCATTTGTCGCTGGCCCGGGTCTGCATAATTTTGGGATCTTTCATGCCGACAAAATACATATCAGCATTCAGAAGCAGACCGAAAGCCGGGGTAGAGTTCTTCTCAATCGCAGTGATCAGTGAATTTTTGTCATTTTCCTTGCGTACGTCAAAGTTGACAGTCAGGGTTGAAATGAGATTGGCGACAGCATTGTCATCAACACCATAAACCAGGCGGTGTGTAGGCCATATAACCAGTCCTGCATCACTGTCAGGAACAACAAACATCAGCAGATAATCGCAGTCCAAGTCTCCAAGAGGAGGTGGGGTCTGTCCGGCATTTTTCATTGACTCTCGTACAGAATTACGGTAATTCAGCGCTGTCTCATAACGGTGATGACCATCAGCGATAAAAATTTGGCCTTCGGAACAGAGCTGACAGAAAGAGTTTGCCTTATCCTGGTCATCAAGCACCCAGAATTTGTTGCGGACACCATCATCACCAATGAAGTCTGCAAGCGGAGTATCTGTATATAGCCCGGACAGGGCGGCGCTTATCTTGTGTTCAGGATCACTGAGCAGACCGAAAACCGGACCAGGATTGCCCTTTACCGCTTTCATTAGTCTGAGGCGGTCTTCTTTAGGTCCGGACAGGGTCTTTTCATGAGGGAATACACCTGCTTCACCCCATTCGGAGAGTAGTACCCGGACGAAAAAACCGTGGCGGTTAAAAGTGACTCCATCTGCGGAAAATTCCTGTTCATACAGGTATACCGCTGGTTTGTCCTGAATTATCAGACCCTCTTCGCGCCACTGATCAAGATGAGCTGCTGCACGGCTGTAGCGGCTGTCATTCTCGTTATCTGTATCGAATATCTTACCATAGATGATTCGTACCGAATTTTTTGGATCTTTTTTATAGAGATCGTTCTGGTATTCATCACTTACTACATCGTACGGAGGCATTGAAACCTTGGCGTAGTCTGCTTTTGCTGGATCGTAGCGCCAGCCGGCAAACGGTTGAATTACGGGCATGTCTTTCCTTTCGGTTGTTCAAGATAATGTTAATGTTACAACTCAAGTATTACCTGATTCCCTGATATTATTCTGATTTTTTTTTCTTATGCAAGTGAAAGTATATTGCTGATGGCGTTTAATTTGATTTTATTTTGATGATTCTGCCGGTTATAGAGGGCGTTTATGTATTGGAGGAAAAAAATTCCGGCATAATTTTCCATCAGGGTGTGGAAAAAATTGCCTTGTATTTATAGCGAAAAGAGGCGTCTTGGATTAAGTCTTTTTATGTCAATTGGTTATGTTTGTGTGGTTAAAATGTGGAAAAATGGAACGTCAATTGTATACCCTGAATTGAGTTGCAATGGGGATTGCGATAAGGCTCGGATCGGGGTATGAAAAGGTTATTTAAAGATTTGCAGGTGCAGATTATTTTTTTGAAAAGGAGATATCATGAGTATCAGCAGTATTTCAAGTGGTTTATCAATGTACGATCTCTCCGCATTGATGGCGCAGAAAAAACCCGAAGGTGATCCGGAAGATTTGATCGCAAATAATGATGAGGACAGCAGCGGAACTCTCAATATTGAAGAATTTATCGCTATGAATTCTGATGCCCCGGATGAGATCAAGATTGCCGATGAAGATGTTGAAGATATGTTCGCAACTCTTGATGCTGACGGTGATGGTGAAGTCACAGCTGAAGAGCTGGAAGACGGCAGAGAGAGCATGATGAAATATCTCGACAGCAAGTATGGCTCACTCGATACCATGATGCAGGTAAATCAGATTCTCAATGAAACTCAGGAAACCCTCGTTGATCTTGTGAACAGCAGCAACGGTGGTGATGATGATGATGACAGTGATGATCCATTTGATTTCCTGACCAATCAGTATCAGTATCAGATTCAGCAGTATCTGGATCAGGCAGAGCTGGCAAAGAATGGTGATGCGTCAACAGACGTTTTGAGCTCAATTCTTGGAACCAGTTCAATATCTGAATATATCTAGAAAAATATAATGTACCTGTAGGGGTAGTAACACGGGACGGTTACAGGTATTTAAAAAAATTATGAAACAGCATGACGGCTTCGGGAGGCGTTCATGCTGTTTTTTTTTTAGCCGGGTATTTTGTACGCGGTAGTCTGTTTGTTCCGGTGTTTTATGGTAATGCATTATTATCCGCGCTATAAGCTGATAGTGGTTTGGGCGTTTTTTTTTATTTATAACCGGAAGCGGGTGGAATTATTATCATTGTTGGCAGAGATAATATTGACCACAGTGTGTTGTTGGATATCATTGGGGGGGAGTGTTATATAAGGGGAAGATTATGGTTAGACTGGCAAGAGAGGTGACAGCAAGGGTTAAACGGTTCAAGGAACTTCTGGGAGTGAGCGGAATAGCGGCGGCTCTGGTTACCAGAAAGAGTGATGTGCGTTATTTCAGCGGTTTTACCGGTGATGACTCGTGTCTGCTGCTGACGAAAAGGCAGAATTATCTGATAACAGATGGACGGTATGTTGAAGAAGCGAAAAATACGACCAAGCTCTATGAGGTTGTGACCTGGAAAGAGCATCCGGCCGCCTTTGCGGCTGAGCTTTTGCCGGGGAATATAAAAAAAATCGGAATCTGCGACAATCATCTGACTGTTCATTGGCATAAAAAACTGTTGAGTGCAGGGCTCAATACCGTGCCGCTTGATAGTGTGATTGCAAATATCCGGGAGCAGAAGAGTGCCTGGGAGGTTGAAAAGATAAATGCGTCGCTGAAGGCGGTTGAGGCGGCGTTTCGTGAGTTTAAGAGCCGGATAAAACTGGGTATGAGCGAAAAGGAACTCAAATTGGAACTTGAGTTTCTGATGTATCGTCAGGGGGTCGAGTCCCCATCGTTTGATACGATAGTTGCTGAAGGTGAGAATGCCAGTCTGCCTCACGCTCATGCCGGTCAGAGGCGGATTGCGGGCGGGTCAATTCTGCTCATTGATTTTGGCGGTGTCATTGATGGTTACTGTTCGGATCTTACCCGCACGCTTTTTATGGGCGAGATCAGTGAGGAGTGGCGGGAACGGTATGAACTTGTGTTGCGGGCGCAGCAGGCGGGTATGGCTGTGCTCAAAGCCGGTGAGGAGACCAAGTCTTCAGATATTGCCGCTCGAGAGGTATTTGCTGCTGCCGGAGTCGAGGAGTATTATCTGCATTCACTCGGTCACGGGGTGGGGATGGATATACACGAACTGCCGCGTCTTTCCAAGAAAGCCGCCGGTAAACTTCCAGTCGGCGCAGTGGTTACTGTCGAACCGGGTTTGTATTATCCGGGATTCGGGGGAATCAGAATTGAGGATATGGTCTTGGTTGAGCGCTCGGGGGTGCGGGTTTTGAGTACTCTGGAGAAAGATCTTGACTCTGCGGTTGTCAGTTGAAGGATTTTATAGAGAAACCCTTTGGAATTAATAGAGTTTTTTATATAATTAGTGATTGCTGTGTGTAGAAATACGGTGCTCAATGAACAACAATTTATCAATATATACAGATAATGATTAAAAGAAAATAAATTATTCTTTTGGGAAAGGTATTGCAACAAATGAGTATTGAAAAAATCAGTAAACTCGTTGAAATTATGAATGAAAATGATCTTGTTGAAATACAGCTTGAAGAGGAAAATCTCAAGATAAAGCTGAAAAAGCCAGGCTGTAACATGATCGCGGCTCCTGCAATGATGCCTCAGAATATGGCTTCAGTAATGCCTGCCGTCGCTGCTCCGGTTGTCGATGACACTGCCGGCCTGACACCTGTCCCAAGTCCTATTGTCGGAACTTTTTATTCTGCGCCATCCCCAGATTCCGAGGATTTTGTTTCGCTTGGTGATAATGTGTCTGCGGATACGGTGATCTGCATCGTGGAGGCTATGAAGATTATGAATGAGGTTAAGGCTGAAATATCCGGTACCGTTGAGAAGATTCTCGTCAAGAATGGTGAGCCGGTCGAATATGGTCAGCCTCTGTTCCTCATTAAAGAATAATCTTTGAATAGTAACCAGACAAAAGAAAGTAACCTTTAAATTATGTTTTCAAGAATTTTGATTGCTAATCGCGGTGAAATTGCGGTAAGAATAATTAGAACCTGTAAGAAACTCGGTATTGAAACGGTTGCGGTATTCTCTGAAGCCGACAGGAATTCACTCCATGTACGTCTGGCAGATGCTGCTGTGTGTATCGGTCCTGCGGAATCTGCCCGCAGTTATCTCAATATCCCCAGTCTTATTTCTGCAGCAGAGATAACCGATGTTGATGCGATTCATCCGGGATTCGGTTTTCTGTCTGAGAATGGGCATTTTGCAGATGTCTGTAATTCTCTGGATATTAAGTTTATAGGTCCGTCTTCCGAGGCTATGGCAAGTATGGCTGATAAAGCCGGTGCCAAGGAGCTTGCGAAAAAAGCCGGGGTGCCTATTCTGCCTGGTAGTGAGGGCATTGTAAAGAATGACGATGAAGCCAGGGCTCTGGCTCGTCAGATAGGTTATCCGGTTATTGTCAAGGCTACAGCCGGTGGCGGTGGACGCGGTATACGTATCGCCCATAATGACGCTTCTCTGAAGAGCGGTATGCAGCAGGCACGGGCAGAGGCAGAGGTGGCTTTTGGTAATGGCGATCTGTATATTGAAAAATTTCTTGAGCACCCTCGCCATGTTGAGGTGCAGATTGTAGCTGATGAGCATGGTAATGTTATTCACCTTGGTGAACGTGACTGTACTATTCAGCGTCGTCAGCAGAAGCTGCTCGAAGAGACACCATCGCCTGTTGTTGATGATGCTTTGCGTAAACGTATGGGAGACGCAGCGGTAAATCTCGTAAAGGTAAGTGGTTACCAGAATGTTGGTACCATCGAGTTTCTATATGAAAAGGGTGAATTCTACTTTATGGAGATGAATACCCGTATTCAGGTTGAGCATCCGGTAACCGAGATGCTGACCGGAATTGATATCGTTGAAGAGCAGTTGCGGATTGCTTCAGGTGAAAAACTCCGCTGGAAGCAGGAGGATATTAATTTCAGCGGTCATGTTATGGAATTCCGTATTAATGCCGAGGATCCTGAACGACATTTTGCACCATTTCCGGGGAAAATCGAACTCTTTATACCACCGATGGGTGAGAATGTGCGTGTTGACACCTTTGTCTACTCTGGATATAAAATACCGCCAACCTATGATTCAATGATTGGTAAGCTTATAATTAAAGGGGAGAGTCGCGCCGATGTTATAGCCAGGGCGGATATGGCGTTAAGAGAGTTCATAATTGAAGGCATAAAGACTACTATTCCTTTCCATCAAAAGTTAATTACCAGTCATCCGTTTGTAAATAACGATTATGATATTAACTTTATTGATGAGCGGTATAAATAGAGCTGTGTAACGCCGTTAGGGAACAGCAGGTTAAAAAGGTTGGTTTTTGCCGGGTTTTTATCGTAAAAGGTCTTGACTTTGTAAGATTTAGTGCGATAATCATTACCCTTATTATGAGTTAAGTTTTTATTTTATTTATTATATATTATATTACTGAGCTTTGTATACCTTCTGGTACTGCGCTTCTGTAATCAAGGATTGATGCTCTTGCGTGAGCAAGTGCAAGGTAAGGAGTTAGGAAATGGCTAATTTTTGTGAAATCTGTGGTAAAAAGACTACTTTTGGCGTAAAGTATGCTCGTCGTGGTGCTAAGAAGAAAAAAGGCGGTTCAGGTGCGAAAATTTCTGGTAAAACCAATAGAACTTTTAAACCAAATCTTCAGACTGTACGTGCACTTATCAATGGTGGTCCAAAGAAGTTGACTGTCTGTACTGCCTGCATTCAGGCTGGTAAAGTTCAGAAGGCTCCTCGCGGTACACGTAACCTCGCACTCAAGGCATAGTTTTTGCTGGTGCTGGTGTTACAATTAATGAATATTTAAAACCTGCTGCATAATAGTGTGGCAGGTTTTTTCTTTTTTCCGCTGGTTTTAATCTGTATAATATGCAGAGTCAGTGGAAAATATCTTTTAATTTTTGAGTAATGATCTATTAGTGAATGTGAGCAGTGTTGCCATGGTTAAACTTGATGATGAGCTTACCCTCAATGTATATGAAATATTCAGATCTATTCAGGGTGAGGGGAGTAGAAGCGGAATAACAACGGTCTTTGTCAGACTTGCGGGCTGTGACCTGCGTTGCAGCTGGTGTGATACCCTGGAGGCAACAGCTGAAAACTCAGGAACAACCATGAGTTTCAGGGAGATAGCTGATAGTGTTCAGGAGTTGGGGACAAAGCATATCTGTGTTACCGGCGGGGAGCCGTTGCTGCAGAAGAATACGCCGCGTCTGTGTATGTATTTTGCCTCGGCCGGTTATGACGTGATTGTTGAAACCAATGGTGCCAAGGATATTAATGTGCTTCCGCCGCCGATTGTGCGTATTATGGATATCAAATGTCCAAGTTCGGGGATGAGCAGGTATACTGACTGGTATAATCTGCAGAATCTGCGTAAAGGTGATGAGGTTAAATTTGTAATTGCTGACCGTAATGACTATGAATATGCCCGTGAACTTATTGAAAAGCATGGTCTGGATATCAAGTCGGAAGTGCTTATGAGTCCTCTTGTTGGTCCTGGTTCGGAGATAGAACCAGCTTTACTGGCGGAATGGATGCTGTATGATGATCTTGCTGTCAGGTTTATGCTGCAGTTACATAAACAGATCTGGCCTGCTGGGGAGCCGAAATAGAGATACGCTCAGGTTTTTTGAATTTATACCGGTAAATCTTACAGATTTACCGGTATTTTTAATGGTTGCTCTATTATCATTCTGAGGTTGGCTGCTGGAGAATCAGCCGGTTATTATTTGTGTAAATTTTTATGCGCGGAAGTTTTGGGTGTAACATAAAAATTGTGTCGGTGTTGTTTTAAGACCAATAATTGAAATTATTCAGCAAATGTATAATAAAAAACTTTCTGCATTTTAATAAATCAATTATAATTGCTGTGTGGATCTCGCTTATTGTAAATAATTGTTATAGGTTATATTGATGTATTATTGTCGAACTAAAAGAGAACTGAGAGCGAAGTACGCGCAATTAAAACAGAAATTTGACGAGCTAGTGCAGGCACGGGATGTTCTTAATAATGCGGATGCTGAGTTTTATCAGCGGATTCTTCATGCATATTCAACCATTGTTTCGGTTTTTGATTTTAATCTCATCGGAACAATTTACACAGACAATGCTGGTAAAATTCTGGATTTAAATCTGTGTGCGGCGCAAATGCTTGAGGCCGGTGATAAAGAAGAGCTCAAACTGCGTGTAATATATGAGTTGGACTTTCTTGATAAAAGCCGAGAAGATTTTCTTAAATATTATAATATTATGAGGAGTTCCGATAATATTGTGAGTTTTGAAAGTCGAATCAAGCATACCGCTGGAGTCGTGACCTGGTTAGAGTTTGTAGGCCAGAGGATGGATCTGGTTACTATAAGCGGTGAATATGTGTCTGGTATAATCTGGATGCTGTATGATCTTACCGAGCATAAACAGATTGAGGCCTCATTGACAACTGCAAATGATGAATTGCGGAGCTATTTTAATAATAATATCTTTGGTCTGGTTGGCATTAGAGAGAATCTGGTTGTTAATGCGAATAAAAGATTTGCTGAGATCTTTGGTTATGCTACGGCTGATGAGCTGCTCGGGGCGGATGTCGCTACGCTGCATTATACAGCAGAGACTTTAGCAGATTTTCTCAGGCAGAAACATAAGTCCATTGAGGACAATATACCCCTGGATATTGAGCATATTTTCAGACGTAAGGATGGTGCTGCAATCTGGTGTAAGTGTTATGGACAGTCTATTAATGATATTGCCGGCGGCAGAGATTTTCTCTGGATAGTTATTGATATAACCTCTCTTAAAAAAGCAGAAACCGAGCTTGTTGAAGCCAACCGGGAGCTGGAAAGTTTTTTTAATAACGATATTGCCGGTATCTTTATTGCACAGCAGGGGCGGGTGGTAAAGACCAATGAACGCTTCGCCAGAATGTTCAGATATGATTCGATTCAGGATATTCTCGGACTTGAGATTGTAAGGCTGCATCTGACACCGCAGCACTATGATGAGTTTACCGGAAATATGTTTGAAGCTCTAAAAAGTGGTAATAATATTCTTCTGGAATACCGTTTCAAGTGTAAGGATGGTACTCTGATCTGGTGTCAGTGTCATGGTCAAGCTCTTGATGTAACCGATTTGGCAAAGGGTTTTTTCTGGATTATCGAGGATATTACCAAACGTAAAGAGGCTGCGGTAAAACTTCTGGCGGCCAACCGTGAACTGGAGAGTTATTTCAATAATGATATAGCCGGGATATTTATTACCCGTAATGGCTATATCGTAAAATCTAATAAGCGTTTTGCGGAAATTTTAAAATATAATTCTGTATCGGATTTGGTCGGTATGGATGTTTGCCAACTGCACCTGAGCACTGAAAATTATCAAGAATTTAATCGCAGGATGCAGTATATGATAAAGAATGGTAATAAGATTATTATTGAATATAAGTTTGTCTGTGCCGATGGCACTTTGATCTGGTGTCAGTGCCAGGGTCAGGCGATTGACAGTGAAAACCTGCAGCAGGGTTTTTTCTGGATTATAGAGGATATTACCAAACGCAAGGAGGCAGAGGAAAAGCTGTTCTTTTTTGCCACGACCGATGAGCTGAGTAATACCAACAATCGTCGGCATTTTCTGGATCTGGCAAGTCATGAACTAGCCAGACATGAAAGGAGTAAACTGCCGGTAAGTTTTCTGATGCTGGATATTGATAAATTCAAGGAAATAAATGATTCTTATGGGCATGCGGTGGGTGATAGAGCGATTGCGCATTTTGCAGGGGCGTGCCGAGCGGCAATTCGCAGAAGTGATATTCTCGGCAGATTGGGTGGAGATGAATTCTGTGTGCTTTTGCCGGAGACAGCTTTTGATGATTCCATGGAGGTGGCGGAGAGGATTCTCAACGCGATACGCGCTCTCAGAATCAATGATGTACCTGACTTCTCTGGGTTATCAACGAGTATTGGGATAATTACGATATCCGATTGTCACGAGGTTGATATAGATCATTATATTGCTCAGGCTGATAAAGCATTGTACATGGCAAAGGCGGCAGGAAGAAACTGTATACGGTCGATTAACTGATTGTCTCCGTGGTGGCTGTGCTCTCTCTGTGTTTAATTCTGAATTCCGGTTTAAACAGTATACTGTCAATTGCCGGGTATTTGTAGAATATTGTCGGAAGAGGAGTATTTCTAATATGATCAGTCAAAAGTCCCATTTGTTTTAAGCTTAGCTGGTTTGTAAAATTATAATTTGAAATTTAAATTATTAATCTGTTGAAAATTTGTGCATTATTTGAAAATAATTATACTTTTTATGTTAGCTGTAATTCATACAATGCGAATATGCGGTCGTAAATTACAGTGAAACCATACCTTTGTATTCGTATTATAAATTTGATTGTCATTGTTTTGCGCTTAATACGTGTTTTGTTAACATTACTTGATATTTTGTGCTGGATTATATCGAGGGTGCTGACATTAAATACCGGATATAGTTATCTATAAGTGATAGATACAGGGATGTTTGCAGGTGTTGGTGTTTTGTCGTTGGCAGATATACAGAGGGCAGAATTATGAGACAGAGAAGAATCGCCTTGCTTCTGGATATTAAGAGCGATTATGAACATGGTATAGCGCGAGGGGTAATCCGTTATTCCAAGGAGGTTGGATCCTGGAAGTTATTTGGCCGGGGCTTCACCCTTGGGGAATTTCTCGATATAAACCAGTGGGAGGGTGATGGTATTATCGCCATAGTCCATGGTCATACAGAAGCTGAGGTTTTGCTTAAGAAAGGGGTGCCGGCAGTAGATGTCGCCGGAGCCGCTGATTATGGCTTTTCACGCGTCACCAATGGGGATTATGATTCCGGTGCTGTTGCCGGCAAGCACCTGTTGGCGTGCGGTTGCACAAATTTCGCTTATTGCGGGGCAAAGGATAAATACTGGTCACTACGACGGTTCGAAGGTTTTAAAGAGAAGCTGGCCGCTACCGGCATAGCTCTGGAATATTTTGATCTTCCCCTTGAAATCTGGGAAAATCCTGAGAACAGCAGTGAGTTGCGTAATTTTCTTGTGGGTCTGAAGAAACCGGTAGGGATCATGGCAGCGAATGATACTATCGGGGTTCGTATAACCGATCTCTGCAAGGAGGAAGGTATTGTTGTACCGCATGAGGTAGCTGTCGTTGGAGTGGATAATGAGGATGTCCTGTGTGAACTCTCTGATCCTTCGTTGAGCAGTATCCCCTGTGACTGCGAGCGTATCGGATATGAAGCGGCGCTGGTTCTTGACAGAACGATCGCTGGTGAGCAGCTCAGGCCGGTATCGATAGAAATTCCACCCAAGACACTGGTGTTGCGTGCTTCATCAAACACTATTATCACCGATGATGAAATTGTACGTAAATCGGTGCAGTATATTCATGAGAATGCTTTTATGGGAATCAATGTTTCCGATGTGGTGCGTAATGCGTCAGTAGGGCGCCGGGCACTTGAAAAACGTTTTCGTGAGGCGCTGTCAACGACTATACATGAAGAGATCAAGACTACCAGACTTCAGAAAGCAGTTCACATGCTGCTTGAAAGCACTATCCCGGCCGCGGTAATAGCTGAAGCCTGCGGCTTCAGCTCGCCGCAACGATTTCATGCGGTATTCATGAAGGAATTCGGGAAGACTCCGATGGATTATCGGGCTGGAAAATAGCTGACTCTCTGTTTATATAAAAAATTAATGAGCCGTCCCTCAGTATACCTAGCGGGTTCTGAGGGCTTTTTTTTACTTGTAATCGGCGGTCATCTTCTTAAGCTTGTATAAAAAAAGCGGGTTGTCTCAGGCAGGGTGGGGAAATTTATGGGGTATATGGATTATATTATTCTTGGCGTGTATCTTGTCGCGGTTACCGTCCTTGGTATTTTCAGCCGACAGAAAGAGCGGACACGTACTGATTTCTATCTCGCCGGCAGAAGTATGGGGTGGATACCAATCGGGCTGTCGGTGATGGTTACGGCGTTCAGTGTGGTTAATTATATGGCCATTCCAACCGAGGTGTTTGCAAATGGCTCCTATGTTCTGATATCACTGCCAATCTTCTTTTTGTCGGCTTTTCTGGTCAGCCGCCTGTGGCTGCCGCGACTCTACAGAATGCAGTTGAGCTCGGTATACTCGTTTTTTCAGGAACGTTTCGATTCACGGGTCCGAATACTTGCCAGCAGTGTGTTTATAATCTGGCGCGTGTTCTGGATGGCTACTGCGTTATACGCAGCCGGTATGCTTTTAAGTAAAATTTCGCATACCAATATTTATCTTATTATTCTGATAGCAGGTCTGGCGGCAACCCTTTATACCGGTATTGGCGGAATGCGCGCGGTTATGTGGACTGATTGCCTGCAGTTTGCAGTGCTCTTTGGCGGAATCATCATTGCTCTAGTACTTGTTCTAGCGGCACAGGGCTGGGACGACTTTTTTGCTACAGCGGCCGGGGATGGAAAATTCATGCCGTTTTATCCATTTGATCCTGGTTTTTTCAGTCTTGACCCACACTTACGCATCGGATTTTTCAGTGGTGTAATTGGAGTTACTGTCGCTTTTCTAACCCGTTATGGTGCGGATCAGGTCGTAGTGCAGCGGTATCTTACCGCCCGCAGTCTGGCGGACGCGCAGCGTGGTATCTGGCTCAATGCGGCAGCAGCATTTATTGCACTATTGCTTCTGGCGTTATTCGGGGTTGCTATTTATGTTAAGGCTGTAGCGGCTGGAGTAGTGCCGGCTGGTGGCTTGAATCTAACACCGGTAGCCCAGCGTAAGCTGCTGGCGGTACAGCAGCTTGTTGCGGCAATCAGTAATTTACCTGCAGGAGTCTATGGACTGGTGGTATCCGGTTTGCTTGCTGCGACAATGTCAAGTATTGATTCCGGCATCAATGCCTGTTCCAATGCCTGGGAAAACGATATTCATCCGTTATTTACCGGTAAAGCTGCCACCGCTACAGGCCTCGGACGATATTCAACATTGGGATTCGGCATAATCTGCACTCTGTTGGGTTTACTGCTGGTACCACTGGTAGGGTATACCAAGAGCCTTTTTGTCATTGTTAATCAGATTGTAAATGCACTCGGGAGTCCATTACTTGCTCTGTTTATAGCTGGAATTTATTGCCGAGGTGTTACGGCTGCGGGGGCATTCTGGGGCGGGGTGTGCGGGTTTGTTTTTTCGGTATTGTTCAGTTTGACTTATAATGGTCTGGCTTTGCATTACTATGCTGTGGTCAATCTTATTGTGACTTTATTCTGTATTATTACTGTAAGTATGGTATATAAAATTATCCGGGGTGATACGGTTTTTAAATGATATTTATTTTCTTCCAGTCTTGATTTAACTTGTTGAAAAATACAATTATGTTATTATGGTTGTAGTTCAAAAAACACTTGCAGGTATATCAGGTTATGAGAAAATTATTTTTGCCGTTGATTATAATTTTATTTGCCGGTTCTATATTTGCCGCAGATACTGCTATTACACTTACGCAGCCAGATAGAGACTGGATTGCGCGGGGGCATACGGTTCGGGTTCGCGTAGGCAATTGGCCTCCTTATCAGATTCATGACGGTGCTAAGCTTACAGGCGTTTCTGTTGATTATATTCGCGCAATTTTCGAAAAACACGGGATTGAATATAAGCTGATTTCTTCCGATGATATTCCGTGGAAAGAGGCGCTTGCCGATATAGGTATCAATCGTAAAATAGATCTTCTGTTAACCGCCAAACAGACGCCGCAGCGGCAGAAGCATATGCTGTTCACTTATGATTATATCTTCCCGCCACTGGTAATATTCACCCGTAGCAGTATCAATGATATCCATGATCTGTCAGACCTTAAAGGAAGAACAGTTGCTGTAGAAGAGAATTATGTGGTGCAGAGCGATCTGGCACGAAATTTTCCTGATATAAAACTGGAAGTGATCAGTGGAGTTAATACTACTCCCAGAGCGCTGCAAGCGGTATCCGCCTCCAAAGCTGATGCTTATGTTGGAAATATTACGACAGGAGTGTTTTTTATCGAGGCTCTTGATCTGCATAATCTGAAGGTTGTGGGTGGAACTTCTTTTGGTAATAACAATAATGCTATGGCGGTTCGAAGTGACTGGCCTGAGCTGGTATCGATAATAAATAAATCACTTGACAGTTTTTCTATGAAATTCAAGAGTGATGTGATAAGTAAGTATTACAGCGTAAAGGTTGATAATGGTGTAGATTATAATGATATCACCTTCTGGGTGGCTTTGACTGCGGTGATCTTCAGCGGGATTCTTTTTTATGTGATTTTCATGAACCGAAAGCTTGCATTTGAGATAAAACAACGCCAGGAAGCTGAAAATGAGGTTAATAAGTATCTTAGTATTATTGATGAGAATGTAATAGCGATTACGCTTAATTCCAGTGGTATTATTATTGCCGCGTCTTCGGCATATTGCCGGGTGAGTGAGATGGACAGAGAGTCAATAATCGGCAGACATTTTCGTGAAGTCTGGAGTGAAAGTATGCCGGATAAAATTCATGATGAAGTCATGGCATCTATCAGGGGTAATCGTGAGTGGCATGGTGAGGTCGAAAAACGCACCGGTCATGGTGGATCTTTCTGGGCTAAGGTTACGCTCTCACCAAAGTATGACCGTAATGGTAAATGTCTGGGATATGTGTCGATTGCTCAGGATATAACCGCCCGCAAGCTAGTGGAAAAATTATCAGTTACAGATAAACTCACCGGTATTAACAATCGGTTGAAGCTTGATGATATCTTCAGCTATGAAATTGAGAAAAGCCGCCGCTACAGGCATATATTCTCGGTTATAATGATAGATGTTGATGATTTCAAGGATATCAATGATACTTATGGTCATCAGGCAGGTGATAATGTTCTGAAGCTGATCGCTGCGATTCTCAAGGAGAATACCCGTTCGGTGGATACAGTGGGACGCTGGGGCGGTGATGAGTTCATGCTGATATGTCCAGAGACCAGTCTGAACTGTGCCAGGACGATAGCTGAGAAGATTCGTCTTCTTGTCTGTAACTGTCAGTTTCCTGAAGTTGGAACACGTACTGTCTCTATCGGCTTTGCATGCTTTATGGATGATGATACGCTGGAGAGCCTGCTGGAACGGGCTGATAAGGCGCTGTATATGGCAAAGAAAAATGGTAAGAATAAGGTTGCTGCTTCTTCATTAACGACGCAGAATGTTGTAAAGAAATAATTTTCGGTGAATTTATCGGTGCTTGAAATTAAGCGGAGACAAGGGCTGTCTCCGCTTAAGCTATTGGTAATAACTTTTGGGGTTATACTGGTGGAAAGCGCATGCGGATCCAGTCTCGAAGTTTGGAATTGTCAGCTCGGATATTCTTCCATAAAAGCTGACTGAGTACGAATACAGCTAGCAGTACTACGGCAACAAGATTCCATTGTGTTCGGTCCAGGAAGGTAAAATGACGCATTGCATAATCCGGCCAGGCAAAGATAACACAAGGTATTATCAGCAGAATATATTCATAGAGCTGGTACCATCTGATTTCGGTGATACAGAAACGTTGAGTGATGACGCAGAATATCAGCATGGTCAGCATCGCCGCCAGGAAGATGTAGGTGATTGTCCAGAAGCCTTCAATATTTATCCAGCTGCCGTTATCAAGCTTGAGAAGCAGAAATTCGGTATTGAAGACGAACATGAAGGGTAGGACTGCGGTTCTGAGGTCATAGGTGAAGCCTTGAAGTCCGGTTTTAAGCGGATTACTTCTGGCGATAGCCGCTGCCGCATAGGCTGCAAGGCCGACCGGAGGTGTGTCGTCAGCAAGTATACCGAAGTAGAAAACGAAGAGGTGTGCAGCGAGCATCGGCAGGAGTATTCCGGAATCGCCGGCGAGCTGGGTTATGATACCGGCGGTCAGCGAGGCCATAACTATATAGGTTGCTGTCGTCGGGAGTCCCATACCGAGTATCAGCGAGGCTACACCTGAGAGCAGCAGAATAAGTATAATGCTGTTATTTGCAAAATGGTCTACAGCATCGACAATAAGCTGGCCTGAACCCATAGTGACGGAACCGACTATAATTCCTGCGGCTGCTACTGCAACACCGATAGTGATCATGTTGCGTGCCCCGCTTATCATGCTGCTTACAAGCTCGGAGACAGACTTTCTGAGTCCGGCTTTCAGTCCGCCTTTATGCTCGATGATACATTTATAGCAGTTACGGATAACTATCAATACGCAGAGGAAAATAATTGCTCTGAAGGCGGCCATTTCTGGTGAGTGGCGCTGGATAATAAGTTCAAAGAGCATCATTGCGATTGGCAGCAGAAAATGCAGGCCTGAGAGCAGGGTCTCCATAAAATTTGGCAGTTCTTCCTTGGGCAGACCTTTCAGTCCGAGTTTGCAGGCTTCAAGATGGGTTATGTATATCAGGGCGATATATGAGACAACAGCCGGAATAAAGGCTGCCCGCAGTACTTCAAAGTAAGTCAGGCTGCAGTACTCGGCAATAATAAAGGCTGCTGCACCCATTATCGGCGGCATAAGCTGACCATTAGTACTGGCTGCGACCTCTACCGCCGCCGCTTTTTCAGCTGGATATCCGGTCTTTTTCATTAGCGGTATGGTGAACATCCCGGTAGTTACGGTATTGGCAATGCTTGAGCCTGACACCATACCGGTCAGACCGCTGGCCAGAACCGCCGCTTTTGCCGGCCCTCCACGGTAACGTCCGAGTAAACTGTAGGCGAGATTAACAAAGAATTCTCCGCCACCTGATTTTTCCAGAATTGAACCGAAGAGTACGAACAGAAAGACCATGTTGGCCGAGACGTCCAGTGGAATTCCGAATACGCCTTCGGTACCGATTGCGAGTTTACTTATGATATAGGGTACACTTCTGGCTCGGAACTGCATGGCGTCCGGGATGAATGAGGCTTGAGCAAAATTACAGTAAAGCATGAAGAGCAGTGCCAGAATAGCCAGCGGCCAGCCCAGAGCCCGTCTGCAGCCCTCCAGCAGCAGGATAATAATTCCTCCACCCATAATCAGATCCAGTGTTGTCGGGTTTCCCATACGCTCGGCTATTTCTTCATAGTATAGCACCATGTACATAGTGCAACTGACGGCTAGAAGTGCGAAGACAACGTCTATTAGCGGTAGTTTGTCGGTGCTCCATAAGCATCTTAGATGGCGTGGTTTTAACTTCTTCAGCATGGGGAAGGAAAGGAAAGCCAGAGCCAGAGCAAAGGCAAGGTGGATTGCACGTATAAAAGAACTGTTCAGAAGCAGAAATTCCGGCAGCGAGAGCTGGAAGATTGTCCAGCAGAGCGCTACTGCGCCGGTTATCCACTTTACTGTGCCTTTATGTTTGCGAGCAACACTTTCATGTTCTTCAAGTATGCTCTCGGCTGTGGCACTATGGGAAAAGTTATCATCGGAATCAAAATAATGATTGTCTGGGTGTTGCTTATTCATAATATCTGCGTTTTCTCTTGCCTGAATAGATACTCCTCATGGTTTGATAGCGTGAGTCTTCTATTGATTAGTAATTAATACCGGGATAGATTAGTCAGAATCTATCCCGGTACAGGTGAAAAAGTTATTTGATTAATCCGGCTTCTTTATAGTATTTTTCAGCTCCTGAGTGATACGGTGCTGATTTACCGGCTGTCGCCATAGTTGCAGGGTCCAGATTGGCAAGTGCCGGGTGAAGTTTGCGTAGCTTGTCAACATTTGCAATTACAGCTTTGGTTATTTGGTAAATAGTGTCTTCGCTCTCATTTTCGGAGCATACTATGGTTGTCAGCATACCGATACTGTCAACAGTCTCACCCTTATTGGTCATATTAGGATAGAGCTTTTTGACCGGAATAGCAGTCTTTGCAAAGTAAGGCATAGGTTCGATGAGTTTATATATTTTTTCACCGGTAATAGGTACGATGTGTACCTTGCGCTTTCCGGCAGATGCTTCCTTAAATGAACCGGCAGGATGACCTACAGTGTAGAAGTAGGCATCAATTCTTCCGTCCTGCAGCATTTTTGCACATTCCGCGGCTTTGAGTCCTTCAGCCTTGATATCTTTTTCAGGGTCAATTCCGATAGCGTTTAGAATCTGGATCGCATTGTTGCGCTGCCCCGAACCGGGGTTTCCGATATTGACGACCTTGCCCTTCAAGTCTTCTAGAGAATTTATATTTGCATCATCCGCTGCAACAAGTGTAACGACCTCGGGATGCAGTGAAAACAGGAAGCGCAGTGACTGCTGAGGTTTTCCCTTCCACTCGCCGATACCGGTATAAGCCTGGAACTGTCTGTCAGACTGAGCGTAGCCAAGGTTGAGCTCACCTGAAAGAACATTGTTGATATTATATACGGAACCGCCTGTAGACTCTACAGAGGCTCTGACCTTCTTTTCAGTAGCATCATTGATGATTCTGGCAATAGCGCCGCCTGTTGGGTAGTATACACCGGTAACACCGCCGGTGCCGATAGTAATGAATTCTGCGGCAGTTGCAGGTAGAGCAATGGCTAGTAAGCACAATGCAATCACTAGTGATGAGAGATACTTCATTTTGAGCTCCTTTATTATATAAAATGGCACACAAAAATGGGAATATACCCTGTAATCCTGAGTATTAATATCACAATTGTAATTAATTAAACTTAAACACACATTTTTATAAGTTGTAATTTGATTATGTTGTAAGCCGCGTTATCAGCAAGTAATGAGCTACGCATACTGGTTGAATTATGTATAATTCAGTGTTTATATCATTGCCTGTGGTGCATAATTGGACAATATTGTGCCGGAGAATCTGTTACCGGCGAGTATTTATGGTGAGTCTAAAAATACCGCATAATCTTAAGTGATAACAAAAATTTTGTCAAGCAGTTTTCGACAGTTGGATTCTCAAGCGATTGTCTTGTGATATGGGATAATGAGTTGATCGATTTTAGTTTGAGTGGTGAATGAGTAGTTTTTTACTGATTTAGAAGGGTAATTTTTAGGTATATATGAGAATATGATCACTGAAAAAATTGAGGATAAGTATGAAAAAATAATATTATTATTAGAAAAACTTACGGTGGATATACAAATAAAGTGAAAATTGCTGACTATCCTAATGTCTATAATAAAATACGCAGAATAGAATGGACTCTATTCTGCGTATTTAAATAATGCTGACCGCGGAAAACAGTGGCTTTGCGAAGTGCGGGGCTGCGGTTTTTAACAAAAAGTGAAGATAATGGACTGAATTATTCCGATTATGAATCCGAGGACACCGCCTATGATTTCAATAAACTTGAATTCGCTGCGCATGACGCTGAATAGGATCTCTTCTATACGGGAACTGTCAAATGACTCAACCTTTTCTCTGACAAGTTCGCTGAATACGACGCGTGACTCAAGTTCACTTGCGGCTTTTTCAAAGAATTCCGGTACCATCCCCTCAAGTTCTTCCATCAGTACCGCTTTGATCTTTTTTTTGAGGTCCTCACTGAGGAATGCGCCGATCATCGGGTTGATGGTGCCGATGCGGTTGTTGATGAAATCGTCAATTTTGTTACTGGCAATATCAATAAAGCCTTTATGAAAAGATTCATCATTTATTACCTTTTGCAGATCTTCATGGGAGATCAGGTTTTTTTCAATGGTTTTACCGAGGTTTTCCGCGAGAGCCTTCTGGCGTTTTGGAAAGATGCCCTGTATGGTGAAAAGCAGCAGATTAAGCGGTCGCTTCGGTCTGAATAGCATCTTGACGGCAATATAGTTTGTAAGCCAGCCGATAATGGCGCAGATAAAAGGGGCTAAAATAAATTTCCAGTTTGCCAGCAGTGCGGTAAGCAGCGAATCTTCAGGCATTTTGACGGTACCTTTGGTCTTTTCAATTAGAAATAACAAATAAATAATACTCGCTAGGATAACTAGCGAGTATTATAATAACTGGCGGAGAGGACTGGATTTGAACCAGCGGAAGTCCTAAAACTTCACGGGCTTAGCAAGCCCGCGCATTAAACCGCTCTGCCACCTCTCCACTTCAAACTCATGAGTTAATATAATATAACTATCACCAGTAATGTCAATAAGTATTATGGCTTTTTTCTGATTAAATTTCCCTGTCCGTCTGAACAGGGAAATTCATTATTTAACACTATAATATTTCAGGAGTTGTACCATGAATCGGCTACGGCTCTAGCTTCAGCCTGAGCCGTAGCGACAATCTTCTCAGCATCACTTCCAGGCAGGTTTATACCGCCGGCATTGATAGCTTTGAATTCTTTGAAGCCCATAAAGTTGAAGGAAAATTCAACAATAGGTGTAAGATGATCTGCAGCTTTTGCGGCTCCGGTATAAGCACCGCCACTGGCAAAGAGCAGTACTGCTTTACTCTCTGTACAGAGGCCGTAATAACCTTTGTCTCCGGCTGACCAGGTGGTTCCTTTATACATAACAGAATCAAACCAGGCTTTAATTATTGCAGGATATGAGAAGTTGAACATCGGGGTGGCAAGAACAACGATATCTGCTTCTCGTACTGATTGTGCATATCTTTCCATCTTAGAGAGCAGGGCTTTATTTTCCGGGGTGAGTTCTTCACCAAGGTAGTTCTGATGAATATAGGCGAGAACACGCGCTGAGTCGAGCAGATCGGGAGTATCTTCGAGCAGGTCAAGAATTTCAATATCACCTTTAATACCTTCTTTGAAGGCATCAAGAACTTTTTTTGTATGCGAATAATCTTTTCTTGGCAAATATTGTACTATAAGGGTTTTCATTGTTATCTCCTTTTCAAGTTTTATGCGGTACGCATTTATATAGTAGTTATTGTCCAAATACGGGAGAAACCCTGCACGCAATATTTATTTAATCGGTTACATTATCAGACCCAGCGTTTAAGAGTGTTCACTGAAATATTCAATGTATGAGCCGCTTTCAGATGGCTGCCCCCGGCGAGTTCAAGCACATGCTTCATGTAATGTTTACGGATTTCACTCTCAGGCAGCGCTGCTTTGAGTGAACGCGGGAGATATATCTCGCCGACATCGTCATAGGATGTTTCCGGTTCTGCCGCAATTTCATGTTCAATAGCCTCCTTCAGGGTTATCTTCATATATGCCGCCCTTCTGAGCAGGTTGATAAACTGCCGGATATTTCCGGGCCAGTTATAGTTTTCCGCAGCCTGCCAGTCTGAATCACTGATATCCAGTGTGTAACCGGTAGTGCCCAGCTGGTGCAGGAAGGATCTGGAGATGGATTTCAGATCGCTCAGACGTTCGCGCAGACTGGGGATGCGTAGAGGAAGTACATTCAGGCGGTGGTAGAGATCGAGACGGAAGCGGCCATTTCGGATCATTTCCTGAAGATTGACATTGGTTGCGGCTATTACCCGTACATTGACCGGGCGGGCGCTGATACTTCCAAGCGGTACGATCTCTTTCTCTTCCAGAGCTCTGAGAAGCTGAGTCTGTACTGCGAGTGGCAGTTCTGCAAATTCGTCGAGGAATAAAGTTCCGCCTTCAGCAGCTTCAAAGGCTCCGATATTATCACTTATCGCCCCGGTATAAGACCCTTTGGTGTGACCGAAAAGTTTGTCGTGAGCAAGATCGGTACTGGTACTGAGAACTGCGCAGTTTACAGCGATGAAAGGTCCTTTTGAACGTTGACTCGATTCATGGACAAGCCTGGCTGCAAGCTCTTTGCCCGAACCCGATTCACCGAGGATCAGTACCGGCGCTTCAACCGGGCCTATCAGGGTAATCTGATGCCGGAGTTTTTTGAGTACTGGGCTGTTGCCGATAAGCTGAGTGCGCTCGCCGTTGGCTCGCCAGTTATCGACTTCATCCATATCTTTCTGGGTGGTTTCTTTTATGCCGGCAAGCTTTCTGATACAGTCGGTGTATGATTTTGTCTCATCATATTTGAAATATCTGGAGGCAGAAGCCCGGATCAGATCCTGCCACCAGCGGTGTTCTTTGCTCAGGTCTTCGGTGTTATCAAGAAATTCCGCAGCAAGCTGGAGTAATGAGAGCAGGCGGCTGTTTTCTTCAAGTTCGAAATAGCTGGCGGTGAGAGCGGAGTTACTGGGGAAGTCTTTGAAGCAGGTACTGCAGACATCATTGAGTTCCGCTTCATAAATATTCATATATCCCCGGCCGCAGAGCCAGATAACATTGCAGGAGTTTTTCTTGAGCTTTGCCAGTGAAGTGAGGATTTCGGAGAGATTCTCGCCGATACCGACACCGCAGATATAAATTAGATCATTGATATTTTTTTCAAGTGTATTGAGAGTTGTGTGGAGGCGATTGGTGCTGGTGGTCATAATTTTGGCTTTGGGGTATTTTAGAAGGGTCAAAGCCGCAGATACAGCCCCATCTGTACCGAAGGTGGTGATAATCCGTATGTTTTTATTTTTGCCCATTGTTAATTTATCCTGATTAGTATATTATCTTGAAATATTGTAGCAATGTGTCTCTGGTATGTAAATAAAAATCGTTGATTTGCCTGATTATTATCTGGTTGTCAGTGAGGCTTCCCGGTTTTTGCTTTCCTTTGCCTTAGGAGAATCTTATGTCAGATTATGAATATGTCGTGGTTGTGCAGTGTGATATTGTTACTGAATGGTGTCCCGGCTTCTTTTGTGAACAGGCTCTCTTCGAAAAGACCGACGGTTTTGCGGATCTGGATCAGGATAAGAATTACCGGGCAACATTTATTTCCTGCGGCGGCTGTTGCGGCCGGGCTCTGCAGCGTAAAGTTTCACGACTGCTCAAGCTGCTTCAAAAGAAGGAAGGGATAGCGCGGGAGAAGGTAGCGGTACAGTTCTCGTCTTGTATTACTCATGAGAGTCATCATGGTCCGGTATGTCCGCATCTGGAGTATTTGAAGGATCTTATACATAAACTGGGTCTGGAGGTGCGTGAAGGGACACACTTCAGCAAGACCTCTGCCCGCAAGCGTGAAGAGGGGATTTATAAACAGAGTCAGGCCGACTGAGTATTCAGGTATTGTTCTCCGCTACTGCAAAGAGTCATGAACTGATGAAATGAACAGTATTGCTCAGATCTCAGAGTTGAGCAATACGATCTCTTTCTGCAGTGATATATGCCAGTAATTCAGCGGATCTTTTGCCGAAGACCTTTATCTTTGAATAATCAACATCGATATTTACCCACTGCATTATGAATCTGTCATCATCATTATGTATATGCGGCATTATACCGGCAAAGGAAAATCCCAGCTTCTCGCTGTGCTCGGCGATGTAGGGGCTGCTGGAAACTCCTGAAGGCAGAAACAGATAGACTGCGTCCTGAAATTTACTGCGGCAGTCCTTCAGGGCGTGTTTAATTTCGTCCAAAGTTCCGGCACCAATTTTATTGATAACAATAAACGATACATTCAGTTCATCTGGAAGAGGAATGGTTATTGCTGAACTTTCGCCTTCTGGCTGCTCTGACTCTGAGTTGAGTGTACGTGGAAGTTCCAGCCAGTTGTAAACACTTGAGACAATGCCGTGGTGTTTCTGTGGAATGAAAACTGTATGCGGACTTTTATCATGTGCCCGGTAATGATTGACTACAGTGCCTTTTTCCTGTTTGGTGGTGGTTAGTTCTTTGGCCTGCATTCCTGAAGCGGCGATACCTATCAGGATACCGCAGGGGGCTGAACCCAGCAGAGTCTGGCTGGCTTTCTGTGAGTAGATATGGGTGGTTACCGAGCAGTCGAATAGTCCCCGGTCACCGTTGGCAATAGATATCTGTAATGCGGCTTCAGCGAATGATTTACTGATATCCGGGCAGCGGTATGACGGATCAATGAAAGCCAGTCCGAGTTCGGCAACCCTGATATTCGGGTCATGATATTTCAGGGCTTCGTGCGCGACCATATTTCCGCTTTCCTTATCGATATAGATTATCGGTTTGATCTCATTGCTCTTGAATTTTTCGGTGAGCAGTTCCAGATTGTACAGCAGATCTTCTTGGGTGTAGCCATAGCATTTCCAGGCCAGACGGCAGATTTCCGGTAAGTCCTCCAGTGTCGCTTCACGGCAGATACCCTCTTTTACCAGTGGCCGGTTACGCCCTTTTCTGCGTATCTCCATGGGAACTAATTCTTCAGGAATAACGGCGTTGCTGATACGTTTCTTTAATCTGGTCTCTTTTCCATCACGGCCATGTACAAAGTATTCAACTGAGTCCATGGATTGTTCCATCAGGAAGGTGCCGAGACCAGGGTTGTCCATTCCTTGCAGATCACCGGGAGTAAAGCGATTTGCCGTAGCCATATTGAACGGGATACCGTTTTCCCGCACCGAGATAACCAGAAAACCGTCTTCAATGGTAAATTCAAGGTAAATTCGTTCATCAATAACAGAATCTTTGGAGAAATGCTGCACGGCGTTGCTGAAGGCTTCTTCAACAGCTACCTCGAGATCATATTTATTTCTGGGGGTAAGTGAAAGCAGTTCGGCTATCTGGGTAGCGGTGAAGACGGCGTTGCGGGTCATAAGCAGATTGACCGGTAATTCAGCCTTCAGTAGAAAAATCTTTGGTGCAATTGCGGAATCTGGCATGATTCACCCTTTATTAATTGATAAACTAAAAAGTAGTTCGGTTGTGTATTGTTGATATTTTATTGCATAATATGTAAAAATCAATATTCGAGGGTTATTTTGATTTATTAAATATATATCAGAAAGCAATTGGTTATTAATTAATGGTTTTGTTTTATATAGATATACCGGGATCAGTTGTGACTATAATAACCTGAGAGTAAATTCTTGTGTTGGCGGAGTTACTTTTTTTATAATTGAGTTTTGCATGTAACTGACTGTTAATTATACTGTTAGTTATGTTGTGTTTTTTTATCTAAAATAAAAAGGTTGCATTAGAGACTGGGTGTGCTATATTGATTATGGATGATCTAGTGTGCTAATCTACTAGACTATCAATATGATATTGCCGGCAGGATGATTATGCTGTTGTAACGTGCATTCAGATTTTGGTAATAACGGGTTATGATATTCTTATGGCAGAACATGGCTGAATATATTTGTATAATACAGTCAACCATGTCCAGCTGTTAGAGTTTTCAGTTGCTGATCAGCCCGGAATAGTAAGTGCAGCCGCTAAAGGAAGGATGCTTATGAAGTTTAAGCCTATTGTTAATCCCACTCCGGCGGATCTGATTCTGGAACAGATTCTTATGCTTCTTAAATCCGGCGAGCTTAGTCCCGGTGAGCGTCTGCCTTCTGAATATGAATTGCAAAAGGCGTTTAATGTTACCAAGCAACAACTGAAGACCGCCTTTAAAAGACTTGAATTGTATGGGGTGATCGAGACCAAACCGCAGTCTGGTACCTTTATATCGAATATCTACAGTAAGATTCTTGAAGGTCTGGTGCGGAATATTATCTCGCTGGATGATGCCACAGACTTTGCGGAATTATTCGAAGCCCGGCTGATTCTTGAAGTGCGGGCGGCCGAACTTGCGGCAGAGAGAGCCGAGGCTAAGGAGCTGCGGGCGCTGGCTGAGATTCATCAGGATTTTGTAAATGCGGTTGCGACGGGTGAGCGCGGTGGTGATCTGGATATCTATTTTCACATGGAGATTATTCGTCTAAGTAAAAATAAGACCATGATCTCGATGTTTTCACTGATTACCAAGAAATTAGTTGATTTCTGGATTGAAACCGATGATGTGGAGTTATATGTAAGTCAGGAGCGGGCGCAGCAGACTATTATTGAGCATAAACGGATTCTTGAGGCTTTGTCTGCGCATGATTCCGCGACAAGCGGTTCCTTGATGCGTGAGCATCTGGAGCGGAGTATGAGAGTTAATGAGTAGCGGTTTTGGGCTTGAGTGCAGTATATAGATTTTTTGAACAGGGAAGCGATATATGAAAATTTTACAGGTTACAGAGCCATTCAAGGCGGAATTTATGGAGAAGGAAGACCCTTCTGTTAGCGGTGCTGATGAGATGCTTATCAGTGTTAAAAGGGTAGGTGTATGCGGTTCGGATGTGCATATTTATTCCGGTCATAATCCGTTTGCCGTCTATCCAAGGATTATCGGGCATGAGATAGCCGGTATTGTGGAGCAGACAGGCCCGGGCGTCAGCCGCTTTGAAGTTGGAGATCATATAGTTCTGAATCCGGCGGTGAACTGTGGCGTCTGTGATGCCTGTAGGCGCGGGCATGTTAATACCTGTAGTAAGCTGGAGGTTCTTGGAGTACACCGGGATGGGGGATTCTGTTCGAAGTGTGTCGTCAAGGAGAGCTGGGCTTATAAAATCAGTTCGGATATAAGTTGGGATACCGCGGTGCTGGTAGAGCCTTTTTCAATAGGGGCAAATGTGAATTCCCGGGTTGGAACCGGGGAGGGTGACCGGGTTCTGGTCATTGGTGCCGGAGTTATCGGTTCAATCGCGATGATGGTTGCAAAACTGCTTGGAGCAACTGTCACTATGGTGGATATTCAGGAAAGTAATTTGCAAAAGTCTCTGGAGTTAGGGGCGGATTATACAATTAATACACGAGATAATGAGCTGTATGCCACCGCTATGGAGCTTACCGGCGGTGATGGTTATACCGTTGTTATTGATGCGGCATGTATTCCAGGAATGTTTATGCAGTTGCTGGAGGTTGCGGCGATAGGTGGCAGAATTGGAGTTTTAGGATTTTCCAAGGATATGACCGCGGTAAATCAGTTCGAGATAACCCGTAAAGAACTCACAATTGCGGGCTCACGTCTCAGTAATAAGCAGTTTTCCCGGGTTGTGTCCTGGTTTGAAGAGGGTAAGCTGAAACCCGAAGGGGTGATAAATCAGGTTTATCCGTTTTCACAGGCAGCTGAAGTTATTGAAAAACAGTATGCCGGGGAACTCGGATTTGGTAAGAATATTATTTCATTTGAGGCGTAAATTCTGGTGCCTGGCAGCCAGAGCAGCAGCTGTTTTAAAATACGGATATTCAATATTTTCCTGTACCGCTGACTGCGGTACAGGTTTTTTATGCCGCTATCACCGTGTTATAAAGCCTGGGGTATAGATTTGAATAACTTGGTGCTAAACAGGATGATGCTAATTCATTTCGATAATATTTCAGATCGAAAATTCTTGTAAAGTGTGGCTGATAACAGTAGCATTAGAGGTTATGGCGGCGTGAGTGTTCTTTTTCGGAGGGAGTAATGCATTGATTGATATTAAGACAGTATTTATATGTATAATTCATGTTACTCTCTTTTATTCGGTTATTTATAGTCTGTTCTGGCTGAGTCAGAAATCCTGTCGGGGATTTGGCTGTTGGACCTTGGCAACAATCAGTAATTTCGGTTTATATGCCGCAATTATGCTCAGGCTGGTCGCCAGCGAGTGGTTGAGTGTGGCGGCTGTTGCACTGTTTCTGGGTTTCTCGGCAATTCTTCATGCCGCTGCCGTGCGGCTTTTTACTGCAAACCGGGGATTCCACTGGTCGGTGTACTTGCTGCCGCTGGTTTTAATGGTAGTCAACGTGTATTGTTATCTATCAGGGCGTGGGCTGGCAATACGCTATGTGATTCTGCTGCTGATTATTATTCCATTTAATTATCTGACCTGTAAAAATTTATTTCTGTATAACCCGCTTATCGGCAGGATAATATTTATACTGGGAGGTGTTTTCTTTTTTATGCGCTTTGTCGGTATGGCCTTTGAAACGGCGGTAATTATACTGCATGGTAATCATATATCGATATTTGACAGCCCGGATATGGGCTCTTATCTGTTGTTTATGCTGATTGCGGAGATAGGTATCGGGCTGCTGTTTTTCATGTTCAGCAGCCTCCATTCTCAGGAGTTACTGTTAAAACTGAAGAATACCGGATATCGCAAGGATGGTGCTGAGGTAGAGGATTCAGTCTCGAATTAATTCTTCTCCAAGTGAAAAACCGAATCCGTGAACGGTGTTTATGAGGGCATTTTCACCGATCTGTTCTTTGAGCTTTTTACGCAGTCTGGTCAGCATAACCCCGAGAGCTTTGCTGCCGTAGGGTTCTTCGCTGATATAGTTGAGTTCCAGAAGGATATCTTCCTTTTTTGCACCTTTCTCTCCACAATTGAGCAGAAGAGCCAGAAAATCGCTCTCCTTATTGGTTAGTTTTATCTTGCTGCCGTTCGGTGCTGCCAGCAGCCAGCCGGTGGTATTCAGTCTCCAGGGATTTGCAGCAGGTGACGAGGACTCTGCTGTCGGCAGCCTCCTAAGCAGATTGGTTATAGAGGCGGAGAGTTCACGTATATCCACCGGTTTTGAGTAATAATAATCAGCGCCAGCAGAAAATCCTGCAATTTTATGGTCGATACCGGTTCTGGCGGTAAGGATTATTATTCCCATTGCGGTATTGGCGCGGAGAAAGCGGGCAATATCATATCCCGACTGATCGGGAAGGCCTATATCGATAATTGCTACATTAAATGTTTTTTGAGATATACAGCTGTAAAAATCACCGGCACTGGCACATTCAGTGACTTGAAAGCCATCCATTTGCAGCAGTTCCGCAATGTTTTCACGGAGCATGGAGTCGTCTTCAACTATTATTATCTGATGGGGCATTGCTATTCCTTCTCTTGCGGCAAGATTACAGTTACTGCGGTTCCGATATTTAGCTCAGACTTGACGGTTATTTCGCCTCCATGCAGGGTAAGTATTTTCTTGACGATGAACAGCCCCAGTCCCGCTCCCGGCTTGCTGCCAACCTGATCTGAGCGGTAATATTTCTCGAAAATGTGGGTGACTTCATCGGGGTTTATTCCCTGTCCCTGGTCGCTGATCTGTATTATGAGCTGACCTGAATCGATCATAACATTTATTATAACCGGATTCACGGGATCTGAGAATTTGCAGGCATTGTCCAGAATATTGCAGAAGACGGTACGGAGAAGATTTTCATCACCATTAATATATATGGTTTTTTTCGGGAGTTTATTTAGAAGAATGCTGTAGTTGCTGTAGCTGCTTCTGACCAGTTGTATAGCTGCATCCAAGAGATGCGAGAGTTTTAATTTCGTGAGATTGAGTTGTGGGGCGAGTGTATTTAGCTGGTTGCGGTCGAGTGAGGATTCGAAAATTTCAATCAGCCTGCTGCTGGCGATTCGCATCTTGCTGATTTGTTGGCGGTAGCTGCTGCAATCGGAATCGGCACTTTTCCGTTCGATTATATCCAGACCTGAGGTCAGTATTGCTAAAGGAGTACGGTATTCATGTGTAAGCATATCGATAAAGTTAAGATTCTGAGTTATTGCTTCCTGCTCCGCCTGAAGCGCGGACTGGGCACGTTTGCGCTCGCTTTCAGCATGGTTATACATTTTCCGGTATTCTTCTCTGCTGCGTTCCAGATCCTGAGTGCGTGTCTGTACTTTTGCTTCTAGTTCGGAGTTTAATTGTTTCAGTTCGCGGGTTTTACGGTTGACAACTCTGCGCAGATGCCAGCTGTAGACGATAAGCAGTAACAGCGCGGTGATAATACCGAGTGAGACTTCACCGATCAGCCATAGAAGATGTGGCTGGGAACTGCTATTCTCAAGGGTTGAGTTGTCTTGACCCTGAATAGATACTCCAGTCTCGGTTTTCTGCAGTTTTTCAGCGTCAGGTGCAGCACCAGCCGGTGATTGAAGGAGAAGCAATGTAAACCAGAGTAATGACAGTAGTAGGAAAGTTCTGAGCTGGAGGTTATTACAGGTTCGCATCGTTCTGATACCAGAAAAAAGTTTAAAATAACTGAATTTGGTATAATTATAGTGGATAGGCAATAAGATGCAATTACTGATCAATTATCATTTTATTCGGTAAAATGTAGTAAAAATGTAGTTTGTGTTTTTTTGAGCTATCATTATGATAAATTATATAAGTTATTTTAGGCGCTTTAGAGGTCTTTATTTGGCTTTTTATTTCATTTCTCCGCTATGAGGAAGTAATTGCTTCTTCATAGCGTTTTTTAAGAATAATGGACAGATTATTGAGCAGGAGTAAAAGATGTTGAAGATTGTCTTATGGAGTATTATTGTTTTCAGTATTGTCGGGACCGTATTTTCTGCTAGTGTGCAGGCTGATGAGAACCTGGAGGATGTTGCCGCCGCAGCGCAGAATGGCGATCTTCAGAGTCAGCTGAATTTAGCCAATATGTATTTTTCAGGAGAAGGAATAGAACAGAATTATCAGCAGGCCGCAGCCTGGTTTGCTAAGGCTGTGCAGCAGGGAAGTCCTGAAGGGATGTATGCACTGGGTTGTATGATGGCTCAGGGAATAGGTGTTGATAAGGATCTCGGAGCCGCAGTGACTTTGCTGAATGAGGCCGGGAAAGCAGGGAATAGTGATGCGTACTATGAACTCGGAATGCTGGCTGAGAGTGGTGAGGTAGATGGTAAGCCAAATTATGAGGTGGCAATGGGATTTTACAGTCAGGCCTCAGATGCCGGCAATGGTGATGCAACCTATGCACTGGCTATGTTCTTCTATAATGGGCAGGGTGTAGAAAAGGATCTGAAAACGGCCCGGGAAGGTCTTGAGGAAGCAGCAAAGCAGGGAAGTCTTGAGGCACTAAATACTCTCGGTGTTATTGAGCTGAATACTGAAGCAGGAAGTGGTGATTCTGAGAAAGCTATCAGTTATTTTAAACAGGCGGCTGAGGGAGGAAATGCTGCGGGGTATTATAACCTGGGTATGGTATATGAAGATGGTACAGGTGTGGAAAAGGATCTTGAAAAGGCTGTAACATATTACAAGCAGGCGGCTGATCTGGGTGATGAGGATGCGGTGGCAAAGCTTCAGGAGCTTTCTGAATAGCAGTTTGTCGTAGCATTGTTATAAAATATGATTGGATAAATTCTTTTTTTCTGGTTTCACAGGGATTTATAAATTATTTTGTTGTGCTAATTTTCAATTATTTTTATGATTAATTTGCCTGTATTTTCGGGCAAAATGCGGTTTAAAGATCATATGTGCAAATATTCTTAGCGGGTACCCTCTATTTTTTAAAAAATCAAGTGGATATAATGTTGCCAAAGCTATTATTTTTTGGAGAGGCGATGGATATCAAGACATTTTACCCGAAAACATATGCGGTACTGACACATGAGGGGTTTACTCAGAATTTTTCCAGGGATCTGATTGCAGGTATTATTACCGGCATTATTGCTTTGCCGCTGGCGATTGCTTTTGGTATAGCCAGTGGCGCCACGCCGGAGCAGGGATTATTCTCGGCGATTATCGGTGGTTTTATTATCTCGTTATTCAGTGGCAGCAGAGTACAGATAGGCGGACCGACGGGGGCGTTTATCGTCGTTGTTTATAATATAATTGCCGAGTATGGAATTTCCGGGCTTATCATTGCCACTATGATGGCCGGGGTAATACTCATACTTCTGGGCGTGCTGCGTCTGGGGAGTATAATAAAGTTTATCCCATATCCGGTGACTCAGGGTTTTACCTCCGGTATAGCGGTATTGATTGCTGTTACGCAGCTGAATGATTTTCTGGGTTTGTCAATCAAGAATATTCCGGCATCGGTGGTTGGAAGGCTTGGGGCATACTGGGATAATTTGGGTGCACTTGATACCGGGGCTCTGGCAGTCGGAGCTGTAACTATACTGCTGATACTCCTGTGTAAAAAGTATTTGCCGCGGATACCAGGTTCATTGCTAGCGATAATAATTCTTACCTGCATTGCGTCACTCTTCCATTTTAATATCGAAACTATTTTCAGCAGATTCGGCACGATCAACAGTTCTTTTCCGCATCCGGTAATACCTGAGTTCAGCTTTGATTTGTTGGTCAAACTCCTTCCTTCCGCGTTGACTATTGCGATTCTTGGAGCTATAGAGTCGCTCTTATCGGCGGTTGTTGCTGACGGTATGACAGGAATGCGGCATAATTCTAATACCGAGCTGATTGCACAGGGGATATCCAATATTGTCACTCCGGTATTTGGAGGGATACCAACGACCGGCGCGATTGCACGTACCGCAACCAATATTCAAAATGGCGGGCGAACACCGTTAGCAGGAATGTTTCATGCGGTGACGCTGCTGCTTATCGTTGCCTTCTTCGGTAAATACGCTTCAGCGATTCCGCTGGCAATATTATCGGGAATTCTGCTGACTGTGGCGCTGAATATGAGTGAATACCGGCTGTTCTTCAAGATGTTCAGAGCGCCCAAAAGTGATGTCGTCATAATGCTGACAACCTTCGTGCTGACGATTCTGGTCGATCTTACCGTGGCGATTCCTACGGGTATTGTACTGGCATCCCTCTTGTTTATGAGTCGTATGGAGCGGGTTGCCGGTGGGGTGATAATTGAACCGGAAAGTAATGCCGATCCCAGAGATGACGATCCATTTGCTATCGGGAATTACACCATCCCGCAAGGTGTGTGTGTGTATGAAATCAATGGTCCATTCTTTTTCGGCGCGGCAAAGAAGTTTCAGGATGAGGCACTGCGTAAAACTCCGAAAGTTCTGATTCTGCGTATGCGTAATGTCAGTGCAATTGATGCTACCGGTCTCTTCGCTTTGCAGGATATAATTAAAACCTGTAAAAAAAATAATTGTGTGGTGCTAATATCGGCGATTCAGAAACAGCCGTTGCTGGCGTTAAAAAAATCCGGAATAACCGAGGAACTGGTATCCAAGCAGGTTTTCCTTGATATCTCAATTGCACTGAAGCATGCCGAGGAGATTGTCGCGGCATCCAAGTCTTCCAAGTCGTCACGAAGGGCGAAGTAGCTTTTGTCTGACTCAGATTGGGTGTGATCTCATAGTATAAATATAATCCTGATTGTATTTTATCGTATTCAGAATACTGCTACTAAACTGTAATGTCCGGAAGATATTTTATCCCGTAGCCGCGGATAAAGGTGAATACGCCTGACTTTAAAGTAGCAGTGACACTATAGGACTGGTCGAAAATGGTTATCGTTGTGCCGGGAAAGAAATTTTCATAGACCTTGAGTCTCGGGATGTAGGGTGAAGAATCGGTTCTGATTTTTTTTATTTTGAGTTTAAGATTTTTGATTTCTTTGAAGCACAGTGCACGGTAATTTATGATGTTGGTCTGTGCTCCGGTGAACTTGCCGTTGTCATAGAGCCGGTTGAGGTATTCAAGGTGGCTGCGGTAACGCAGAATCCTCTTTTCAATATTGGATATAACATGGGCTATATGTTCATCAATATTATGTCCGTAGCCGAGAATTATATCTGTCTTCTCACTCTTATTTGATCCGGTTCTGCAGGCCTGTATCTCCAGTCCGGCTTTATACGTTCCGCCACGGAGTACGCAGCGTCTGGCTTTGCCAATAATTCGGTATTCGGCGTATATTTCAGAATTTTCGAGTTTGTTCTGAAAAATAATATCCTCTCTACTGTACAGTAGAGAATTTACTGCCTGATGGCAGACCATGGTATTGGCGGTGATATCTGATTGGGAGATGCTGTCTCTGACAATTACATCGTTTCCAGCATGCAGCTTTATTTTATGTACTGAACCATTGAAAAATACGTGCTTGGATATCTTAAAATTAGAGTCATTGATGTTTGAATTCTTGAATAGCACAGAGTTCTCATACTCGAATATATGGGCTTCAGCCGCTACCGGTTCAAAGTGTTTGACTGTGCTGAGTGGTGAAAGTTCGATTTCACTGTTATGATAGATGATAATGCCATCGGTACGGGAATGAAAACTGTTCTGCTGAAAGTTGATATTTATGTTTTCATTTGTAATAATAAAGCTTTGTAATGAAGCGGGGGGAATAAGAACAGTACCATGCACGTCCATGCCGGCACTTCCGCTGTCTGGGAAGGTTATGGATCCGATATGTCTGTCGGCATTAATCGAAAATATTATCTTGGGATAATTTCGAAACTGACCGGAAATCGGGAATGGCTGAATATTGCTGGAATCAAGTTTGAAAATACCATTGGCACCTGACTTCGGGTGTTTTCCTTTTATTATTTCAACCTCAACTATAGTATTGTTTTTTATAGCTTTCTCAATTGCTTCAATAAGTGATTTTGATGATGGCGGCAGTCCAAGGCGGTTTTGCAGAATGCTGCGGCGTAGTTTTACCAGGGTTGGTTTGCCACCGCTGAAATTCTGCGGATAGATTTTCCCCGAAACCGACATCTTGTTGTCGGCGATTTTGATAAGCGGGGCTACCGATACCGCGGAACCGTTGAATGATACCATACCATATATCTCTGAAATAAATTCTTCAGTATCTTCATCGAAGTAACAGTTGGCGCCAGGCTCAATACTAATAGTATTGACGCTCTGTTGCTTTATATTCGGATGCATGAAATATTTGCCTTTGATGTTGCGCCCCTTGTGAAAGGGTTTTGCAGGTTCTATACGACCGATGCATTCGCCAGGGTAAATCGGATAATTAATATTACCAGAGAGCTTGAACTGCGCATCCTCTGCCGGGATCGGCATATTTCCGGTAGCTATAACCAATCCTAAAACAGAATCACCACGCTGCAGTCTGCTGAAAAATTCTTTGAGACTGCTGCGGGTTATACCATAAAAAACCCCATTATTCTGCAGCGCGCTCACCAATGGCGGAATAGTGAAAGGAGTATTTGATTTTGACTGGTCATACCCGGTTATCACCGCTTTCATGTTGTCGGGTGATATTTTGATTGTCAGTTCAGGATAGATGAATTTGGTGTTGTTTATTGAAGACAGTTTTTTAGAAATCTTTTCACGAATACTTTTTGTGGTTTCATTCTGCTCTTCAGCCGGACCAAGTGTGCTGCTGTTCATAATAATCTCATTTATTCTGAAAGTTCTATAATAAGTCCTATGATATTATTAGATAATAAAATTAAATATTAGGTGAGTATTATGAATATATGAGTAGTTTATGTAAATTAAAATATCGTAATTGTAATTTTTAGTTACAGATATTTCGAGTGAAGTTTGTTCGTCAATATGCAATTGTAGAGTAAACAGTTTAATTTCGTACTGGTATCTTGCACCAATAAGGGAAAGCTTCAGTTACTGGTTGTAGAATTAAATTCAGCTGTAACTGGCGGTATTTAAAAACATGATTGCTGAAAACACTCTATGAAGAAAAAAATGGTTCAGGTATAATTTATGTAATATGTAATGTTCTAGTATGTTTTATCAGGAATTTACGATTGTATCGTTACGTATGGTTGGAATGCAATAATGTGTCCGATTATGGTATGCTTTACCGAAGGTTGAATTATCTATTATCACCAGTTCTTTGCTGAGAATAATTTTATGACTAGCGTTAACTGGTTGCAAATGCACGTTAGGCGCCATCTCTGAAGTGTTGTGTAGTTTGTGAATGTCTGGGTAGATTTCGTGTTTACACCGGACAATCAGTAAATTATAACAGTTTATATCAGCTTTATTGTTATGTGATCAAAATAATGAATTTGACCTCACATAAATCTCAGCGCTTTTTATTTCATTATTCCACTGTTCATTATTATTAATAATGATTCGTTGAAATTGTGTACAAATATTACTGAACTTTCTGAATAAAGCAAAAAGGGAATGGCTTATGAATGATAATATTTTAACGCCTGAGACTGATTTAACCAGAAAAAAAGTTATGCTTATTACTGAAAATATGGATTTAGTCACTGCTATTAAGCTTGTTATAAACAATATTAATAGCTGTATTTTTGAATTTATTCATATCTTGACACCGGATAAGGCGCAGGATTTTTTTCTGCGTAATACTGTAGATATTGTGCTGCTTGATCTCAGTTCGACGGCTAGTAATGTATTAGAGATATTGCCGAAGATACAGACTCTGGCACTGAAAAGTCCGGTGATTACTCTGGTAAAGCAGCGGGCTGAAAACGTGGGATTGGAATCTTTGAAATTCGGAGTTATGGACTATGTTATAAAAGAGAGGGCATGTGACAACGATGGCGAATTGGCGGTTGTTATAAGTAAAGCAATGTTAAGGGCAGAGTTAATGTGTAAAGACGCTTTGACCTCTACGGTGCGGGATCATCTTTACAGTTGTCAAAATTTAGTTGAGGCGATAAATATGCTGCTGGATGATATAAGTGAAAGCACAAAGTTCGCTGAAGTTTCATTGCTGCTTAGAAAATATTCTGAACCGAGTATGGAGTATTATGGTCACGATACAATTAAACCTTTTGATCTTAGTTCTGAGGCTGGGGATAATGATTCAATATTGTTTGTTCCGTTAGCGCTGTATAAGGATATCCTGTCTAAAAATTATAGTGGGTATCAGAATAATTTTACAGAATATGGAAGTTTCTGGTCTGATGATTATGGTGATTTTGCTTTGAAGCATGTTGGGGGCGTAACAACTGCCAGCAGCAATCGCAACAGTAATTATTATTCACTGGCATTGATACCGGTGATTATAGATAAAAGGGTCGTGGGAATCTTACAGCTTGCTGCAGCTACCGCCGGGAAAATTACACGTAAGGATGTCGGATTTTTTGAGAAAATTGCCAGATTATTTGCTGATACTTTAAAGCAAAAGAGTCTGCTGTCTGAGACCTATGATAGTAAGCTGAGGCTACTGGCAATTTATGAGTATGTGTATATTGGAATTATAGTTGAAGATGTGGCCTCGGGGCGGATTGTGTTTGTTAATGCCAGAGCCTGTGAAACGCTAGGACTGCCCGAGGACGTAATACTTGGCAAAGCGGTGGATTATTTTTTCCATGTAAATGCCGGTAATGACAATGGTAATAATCTGAAGCCGTATGAAACATATATTTATTCAGCGGAAAAAGCTTTTCATGTACTGCGCAGTATTAAAACAGTTGAGATCAGTGGCAAGAAATTGAGGATTAACAGTTTCAGTGATCTTACTGAAAATGATAAATCTCAGGAAGAGATAATAAAATTGTCAAGGTTCCCGAATGAAAATCCTTATCCGGTGTTACGGGTAGCAGTATCTGGTAACATACTCTATCATAATAAAGCCGGTATGAATTTTCTGCCGTATATTTGTGAAGAGGATAATATACAACTCAATCAAGAATATATACAACTGGTGCAGGATTGTTTCAAGTTTGGTGAACTCAGCTATCAGGAAGTAAGCTGCGGTGAAAAGCTCTACTCAATATATATGCGTCCAATTACGGATGAACATTATGTTAATATGTATGGTGTTGACATTACCGAGCAGCGACGGATTGAGAAGCAGCTGCGGCATAGTGAAAAAATGCAGGCTATAGGGCAGTTGGCTGGAGGCATAGCGCATGAATTTAATAATCAGCTGGCGGTTATCAATGGCTTTTCTGAGCTGGTTCTAAATTATCCGCCGGTTTATGATTCACCAAAATATTCAAATATGTTATCCGAGGTTATTAAAGCTGGTGAACGGGCAGCCGATCTGACGCGGCAGCTGTTGACCTATTGCCGGCAGAAGGATGTTTCCCTTGATCTAATCAATATCAATGATATTATTTCAGATATGGAAATTATGCTGAATAGAATTATTGGTGAGGATATATCTCTGAATACGGAACTGATAGAGAGTCCGTATATGATAGAAATCGATAAAGGACAGTTGAGTGATGTTCTGATAAATTTGTGTGCCAATGCCAGAGATGCTATGGCTCAGGGTGGAAAGATAACTGTTGCAACCCATAATGGTGTGTGGGATAACGAGACGGCTGATGATGAGAATATCGTTCATTCCGGGCCTTATGTCTGTATGTCGGTGACTGATACCGGGCAAGGAATGGATGAAGAGACGGTGAAGAGAATTTTTGAACCGTTTTTTACTACCAAACCGGTGGGGAAGGGAACAGGGTTGGGGCTGTCAATGGTTTACGGGGTGGTAAAAGAACGTAAAGGAACTATAACTGTTGACAGTATTGTTGGGCAAGGAACAACTTTTTATATATGTTTGCCGGCAACAGTAAAGAAAGGCTCTGGGGTTAGTAATAAGGATGATAAAAAAGTACCATGCAGTCTGAGTGGTCATGAAACTATAATGGTAGTAGAAGATGAAAACGGTGTGTTGATGTATGTAACAACCGTGCTGCAGGATGCCGGATATACTGTGTTGCAAAGTAACAGCCCTAGTGAAGCCGTGCGAATATTCGAACAGAATGCTGATTCAGTGTCGCTGATTCTTTCAGATGTTATAATGCCTGAAATGTCGGGATTTGATCTGATTAAAAAATTGAAAGCTAGAAAACCTGAATTAAAAGCCATCTGTATGTCAGGGTACAGTGAAGATCTGTTGCATAAAAGAGTTGATATTGAATATGATATTACGATTATTAATAAGCCGGTCAGTCCTACGGAGTTGCTGGCGGCTCTTAACCGGTTGATAAAAGGTAAAATTTAAGATACTTTTAATATAGGTTGTCGGCTTAAAGGATAGCTGTAGGCTATACTAAGTTAAATTCGGGTATTTTTCAGGTTTATTTTCCAATTAATAATGCAGAGATTTATATTTACGTTTAACAGGTGATCACTTGTTAAGGCAAGGTGTTTTTGTATCATAGAAACAGTGGTATTTGTTTAGAAATTAGTTGGGAGTTTAGTTGAAGGTATAAGAGATTATTGCTGGTGTTTGGGATTGTGGTGATGGCGTTTGCTATTGTAGTGGCATCTGGGAGCTTTTCAGCGTCTGCTGTTAAGGTGGATCAGGCGAAGAAACCAAGGGTATGGAATCTTACAAAGCTGCTTGGGAAGTTTTTGAGTGGTAGTGATAAGTTGCCGCTGAGTGGCGAGCAGATGCTGGAGACGTTTGGACCGAGAGTGGAGAAGGAGATACCGTATCTGAAGAGGTATGAGGATGATGGAGATGTGACTGCGGCGACATTGTTGGGTAATACTTATAATAAACTTGAGATGCATAAATGGGTAGTACTATTTTTAAGGGTAGCAGCGGATGCGGGTGATACTGATTCACAGTTGGCACTTGGGTTGATGTACTATAGAGGAGAAAGTGTTGCCAGAAATTTACAACTTGCATTAACGTATTATAAAGATTATCTTAATGCGACAGAATATTTAATAATCCAAGGTGTCGTTGGCGGTATATATTATGAACTTGGGGGCGCTGATAATTTCAAAAGGCGTATGAGTATTTTGCCCTTTCAGCTAACAGAGATAATGCTCAAGCTTATGGAAATCTGGGATTGATGTATCTTTTCGGTAAGTACGTTGAAAAGGATGCTGCTAAAGGGAAAGAGTATCTTGAGATAGGAATTGAAGGAAATGTTCTTGAGGCAATGTATGCGCGTGTCAGGATGTATGAATATGGGTTTGGGGAAGAAGTAAATTCCTGCAAAGCAATGGAATTATATAAAAAGCCGTTGAACTTCACTATTCTTGGGCTCAGCAGCATTTTGCTGAATTAAGAAAAGAATATCCTGATGTAGGGTAATATTCTAATAGCTATTCTTGTATTTGCCTTTTCGGTTGTTTTTTTATTTCAGAAGTTATACGCACTTTTCCTGTTTCGGCTAAACTTTGTGCCGATTTTATATGACCAGGCATTTTCTTTTTCTAAGCTTTTTTCACTGAGTCTGCCGCGCCGTAAAAAATATCTCACAACTCTTATTGGGAATATAAGCAATATCGATTCTATGGACATGCTGATAATAATATCAAAGTTGGTTTTTTGATCGCTTGGGTACTGTGTCTGCCGGTTGATTGTTTGTAAATAGTTGCCAAAGGCAGTAAAGCGGTGTTTGTGGCGTTTACTATCCCAGTCAGCAGTATAGCCGAGCATTACAGAGATGACGGCGGTAACTGCCTGTGTTTGGTCTGAGTTGAGCCCCGGCAGAAGCCGGATGAACCCGGTGTTTTAAGTGGATAGGAGAATTAAAAACAAGATGTGTGGGGTGAGGACGACAGGATACTGGATGCGGGATAATATATGAGTCGGGTAAGGTTCAGTACCTTTGCTGAGAGCTGGCCAGGCATGATTTGCTTGACAAATAAAATATACGGAGTAGGATGGAGGTGAATTTGGGCAAGGCAGGTGTGCCGGGTTTTACGGTACTGGTACTGGGGAAGTGAAGGTGGAACTGATGTGGAAAATAGCTGGTGTACTGAGATCAAGATTTATTGAGAAGTGGTATTGGGGCTTTCTGCTGCAGGGGGCGATAGTATTGGGGCTGGCACCGATTCTTATTCCGTTGATTGTTGGGAGCAGAGCTGGAGCGGTAGAGGCTGGTTTGGTGGTGGCGGCATTTTATCTGGGGCAGCTGGCGGCACCGCTATTGGGAGCGCTGGCTGATAGATTCAGGCTCTATAAAGCAATATATTTAGGAAGTTATATTTTGATGGGGGTGAGTGTGCTGGGGTTTGTGCTGGCTGAGCATATCGGGGCCTGGCTGCTGTTGGCATTGGTCATCGGGCTGAGTGCCGGTGCGGGAAATACTTTATCGGCGATGTATATTGTTGAGGTGGCCCCGCATGAGGAGTGGGATCAGCGGATAGGCTGGCTGCAGACTTTCTACGGTACCGGTCAGGCACTCGGGTTGTTTGGAGCGGCGGCTTTTGCCGGGTGTGCAGATTATGGAATGGTCTTTGCCGGTATACTGATGCTGCCGGGATTTCTGATAAGCAGGGTTACGATGCCGGCAATTACGGCGACAGTTCTGCCGCAGGAGCATAAGCATATTCCGCATCATTATGCACGCAGAACTAAATCGATTCTGGCGCCGTTTCATCATTATCAGGTTGCGACCAGAATAGCGTTGCGGGACTTCTGGCGTGAAATTTATGGGCGCTTTGGTCTGTTGCTTTTGAGCTGGTTTCTAGTGACACTCGGGATGTGGCTGTTTATGAATCTGTATCCGTTGCTTATGGATAAGTCTTACGATATCTCTGCGGGTGTGTCGGCAACATATTATGCAGTATTTGCTACAGCAGGAGCTTTTGTCTATGCTCCATCCGGTATGCTGGGGCGGAAAATAGGGAATGCTACAGTGGTGTTAATAGGTATAGTTATGTTGTTTATGTCTTTGCTGGGGCTTACAATACTCTGCTACGCGGGTAAGAACGAGTGGTGGCTGCTGGTGCCGGCGGCATTTGCGATGATTCCAATAGCCTGGTCTCCGCTGATTGTCGGGGGGACGGCACTAGCCAGTGAGTTGACTCCATTCGGACAGGGAGAAGGGCTGGGGCTGTTCAATGGTTCATTTGCACTCTCCAGTGTAATCGCGGCGGTTCTGGCCGGTATGATTGCGCACCACTGGAGTTATCCCATGGTGACGCTAACCGCAACGGTCTTTGCCGGGGTGGGAATGCTGCTTTTTTTGCCGTTAATACGTAAAAAGTCCGTTTTTGAAGTTGAGTGATGAATGCTTATTTGTTGTAGCATACCATAGATAGTGGTACTTTATAATAAAAGATGATAACCAGAAGGTTATCATCTTTTATTATAAAGTACATTCAAAAATTGAATAACTGTAATCCTAGTTTCCGGTAGCGTTGGTAGATGTCACAATATATGAACCTATTTCATAACCGGTATGAGCAGCTATTACCGGGCATTTGGCTTTGAGTAGAAAATAAATATTTTTACGGCTGCTGCCAGAGAGGGTTTCATAATTTCCCTGACCTTTAGAGATAATAATATCAGCAGTGTTAAATGCAGCAATAAAGGATTCTGAACACCAGTCAAGAATGGTTCCTGGTGCATCGGAGCCATTATCAATAACTCGAGTGATATCAGTAATACCTGCTTGCTCTGCATCTGAAAGTATGGAGTCGTTCAGAATGGGGATACCTTTGACGGCATAGGTACAACGTCTGGGTCCTATTTCTTCCAGGAGTATGCGGTCGAAGACAATCTCACCAGCATTATCAGCCAATATAAGTATATTTTCAGCATCTTTTATTCTATTAATGAGTTCTGCGGCATAACCTCCCCGCAGCTTATGTGATGAAATATTCTCTATAATTTCCGGCAGTTGGTCAAAACCTGGCCGGGAAGGTGCTCCGAAATCAAGAACATTACCGGTAATAGCAAGGCGAATGGCGGTATCCATTCTGTTTGAGGATTCGTCAACAAGGGCCTTCATCCGTGGGTATAGCTGTAAGGCGGCGGCGTTGGAATCGGTTCGAACCGTTTTATAGGGATCATCACAACCGGTTTTGTCCTTGATCATGCGATGAATAATTGCTGCCATATGCGGCGGAGATTGATCTATTGCGATATCTGAAAGCTTGCTGAGGCAGATTCGCATAATACTTTCCTTGACATCTTCGTTGTTTGTGTAGAGGCTGAGAGCTTCGAAAGTCTGGCGGACCAGGCATGGAATACATTCTAAAAATGTTTTCATGGTATTACCTTTTAAAAATAATGATCTTTTGTCAACATATCAGTCTTGAATATATGGATATTCAGTTGAGATGCAAATACTTTATTTGGTGAGGAGGTGAAATATGAGGGATAAAGCTGTTAGTGTTGACGTAAGGTTCTTGCTAAAGATCTAATCCCTTTGTTGTCAGTGTTAACCGGAAAGTACAACGTGCTTGCGGGTAGAGCTATACTTAAAATATCGGTATTTGAATATTGGATATCCGGGGTAATGATTGATTTACGTATTTGAGCAAGTGGAATGTAGATATAGGAATAGGCGTAGCGTGAAGCCTTGTCATCTTCGTTTTTTGAACTGTGATCAAGTATAATCAATTCGCTATCGTTAACCATAAAAAGGTAGGTAGCAGAAGGTGTTGGGATATAAGTTGTGTTTATGAGCTTGCTGAATAAACTCAATTTTTGAGTTAATTTGAATCGCGGCTGATAGGCTATAAGTTTATTTTCCGGTTCGTGTTTATTCAGATATTTAATAGCATTTACAAATAGAATATTTTCAGGACTCTCTTTGTATATAACCGATGATAAATGTAACGCGATAGGTAATCTTTGCTGGAGTTTGCGTATAAGTCTGATAAGATGATCAATTATTGCAGAAGAGACAGTATTGTAGTTGACCGTTACTGTCGTTTTAGGTGTTTTTAGAATGAGGACTCCGGTTAGCAGGAACTCTTTTTTTATTAAGTAATTAATGTCATTTATACTTATACTGGTCTCAAGTACTTTGTTATTGGTACACCTTAATACTAATATGTAATCATTAAATATCCCGAGTACCACGTCATAAAGATTCATATCCGGAGTCGCATTTCTTCGTTCAATGTTACGTGGAAATTTCAGAAATAAACAGGCTTCATCTAAAAGATATTCATAATTGCTGAATAGCGGTGGAAATTTGTGCATGTCTGCAATTTCAAAGACCCATGGACCGAAAGAATTAAATTCGAAGGTTTGTTTTATCATTATTATAGTTGTGGAAATTTTAAATGTTTAAGATTAGTAAGACATTAAACTAGGATGGATATAAGTTTTAATAATAGCAAAGATAATACAGTCTGTAAATCACAAATAATCATGATTTGCAGACTGTATGAGATTTATTTATAATATCATGAATCATTAGTCGTTGACTGTATGACGGAAGATGCTGTGGCTGTAGAAGTTTCTGTTGGCTGTGGAAGGTCACTTCCAAGCCATTTAGGAAGCTCCATTCCTGACATTTTAAACATTTCCTGAATAGGAGGGACCGACTGGATCATGCCTTTAAGAAAATTTGCGGTCGAAGTATTTCCGTCTTTTCCGGATCCACTGTCCCAGACGGTTATTTTGTCTATATTAATGCCACTGATCGCATCGACCTGGATCTTCATAAGATTTTCAAGTTTGTCGGCAATCATCATCATTACCGCCTGTTCAGGGTTACCGCCAACAGCTTTGACAGTCTCACCAAAACCTTTTGCCATCTGGCGTAAAATTTCATAGTTACCTTCAGCTTCTGCCTTCATTCTGGCAAATACCGCCTGCGCTGTTCCTTCAGCTTCAATGCGTACTTTCTCAGCTTCCGCCTGAGCTTGAATAATTACTTGCTGTTTTAAAATTTCAGCAGGTACGACAGTGCTTGCAATCTCTTTTTGACGGTTGAGTTCAGCCAGGGCTTTCTGAGTTTCAATCTGAGCCATATACCCTTCTTTTTCGGCATTTGTGCTTTGAACCGCTTCAGCAGCTATGGCTCTGGAGTGGGCTTTTGCTTCATTTTCACGTCTGTCAGCATCCGAATCCGCCTTGATGATGAGCGCTTTGTTTTCGCCGCTGACGGCTGCTGCTTCTGCAGAGGCAACTTGAATACGTCTTTCCTGATCTGCTTTGGCTTTACCAGTATCACCGGCTTTTTCCTGCTCGGCAACATCAACTTTGGCCTGTTCGGTTGCTATTGCTGCAGCTTTCTTGCCGAGAGCTTCGATATATCCTGATTCGTCGGTTATGTCTTTGATATTGACGTTGATAAGATCTAGTCCGATTTTATTAAGTTCTATGCCTAGATTATCCGTAACATTTTCAATAAACTTATCTCGGTCCGCATTTATATCTTCAATAGACATGGTAGCGATAACCTGTCGGAGCTGACCGAAGATTATGTCTTCGGCCTGTTGCATAATTTGGCTGGTATTAAGATCAAGTAGCCGTTCGGCTGCATTCTGCATAATAGTCGGAGAGTTTGAGATGGCAATGGTGAAAGATGCTGGTATATTCACACGTATATTTTGTTTTGAAAGTGCACCACGTAAGTCAATATCTATTTGCATTGGTATAAGGCTGAGCCATTTGAAATCCTGAATTATTGGCCAGATGAATGCTGCACCACCATGAACACACTTGGCCGTGCGTTTTTCACCCTCATTTGATTTACCGATCATACCGAATATAACCAGAATCTTGTCAGATGGGCATTTTTTATAATAAGCAAGTACTGCGATAATTAGAGCAAAAATACCAACAATAATGATGATTGGTACAATACTTACGGCGAATAAATCCATTATTTACCTTTCATAACTTTAATTAATATCTTTAAATTGGTTTAACAAATATAAGGTTTGGTCCAAGAATTTCTGTAACTACTACCGGGGTATGACTTGCAATTTTTGAAGCTGATTTTGCACTGATTTCATGTAATCCGCCGCCATAATTGATAATAACTAAACCTGATTTTTCTGGAGTGATAGGGGTGTAGGCTTTACCTTGTGATCCAAGTATGGTATTTATGTCGAAAGTATTATCCTCACTGAGACGGTTGATTGTGCGCATTACCATGAAGTTCAATGCCATGGCGAGTGAACCCACAGCAATGCCAACTAATAGTGAGAGCCATTGATTTACATCATTTTTAGCAAGTATAAATGCGGTCCAGCCCATGCAGGCTAAGAATGTTATCATGTTTCGGATTGTGAAAAAACTTACACCATCATCTCCTGAACCACCAAAGGCATCTAAAGAATCAACAGTAAGACCTGAAAATGTAAGTATAACTTGTATTGTGAAGATAATAGTGAATACTATTGAGATGCTTAGCATTGATAATTCATAAGCTGATAAGTTATGTAAAAATTGTTCCATAGTTTTACCAATTCTGAAGGGTTTGTTGTCTTTTACTAAAAGTTATAACTTTAATTTTATAAAATAAAAGCTGTTTGGCTAATATGAAATAATATAATAATGTGTTGCCGGTTAAAGTCAATTATTTTATTTGATAAATAATATATGTATAGTGTTTTTTGACTATTTAAAATCGCAGGTTGTTTGCTGGTTATTCGTAAGCTATTGTGTCTTAGCGTGTTAGATGTGGTTTGGTTCGGGTTGTGACATAAAATATAAGTTATTATATTTACTGAATTGATGGTCGTTATAATATATATGTTGTATGTTGTTGTTACTTATTTGGTAAATAGTATAATTGTTATTAATTGTACTTTTAGACGTTGACTCTGGTGTTTTGTTATGCAAGTCTAGATTTATTTATGGAACGGGAGTGGGTATGAAGGCGAAGTGGATTATCGGGGTGGCTGCTGTATGTGTGGTTCTATGCGGCTTGGTTAGCGTTGATAGCATTTGGGCTAGTGAGAGCTTTGATGAGTTTGTGCAGGATAGTGAGCGTAAGGCTGCTGCTGGGGATAAGACGTCTGAGCTGATGGTGAAGGGGTTGGCGTCGCTGGAGAAGAATGGAGATATCTGCGGGGTTGATCCGAAGCTGATACTTGAGGTGTATTTGCCGAAGGCTGAGGCGGGGGATGATGTGGCTGAATACTTTGTGGGTATGGTTTATTATCAGCGTAATGAGATGAAGGAGGCGGCGCACTGGCTGGAGTTGGCGACGGAGCATGGGAATAAAGAAGCGAACTTTTATATTGGAGGTTTGTACTTTGCGGCGATGGGTGTGGAGCGTGATTATAAGAAGGCTGAAAAGTACCTGCTGAAGGCGACTGAGCAGGATAATGTGATGGCTGAGGCTATGCTGATGACTCTGTATAGTCGTGGTGGTGATGGTGTACCGCGGGATACGAGTAAGGCGCTGCATTGGGCGGAGAAGGCAGCGGCGGGTGGTAATGCGCAGGCTGAGTTATACATGGGAGGTGCATATCGTAATGGGATAGGGGTAGAGGTTGATTATGGTAAGGCACAGAAGTATATTGAAATGGCAGCAGAGCAGTTGGATGACCCTTTTTGGTGTTGCGAGTTAGGGACGTATTATTTGAATATTGGTGATAGTAATCCCGGAGTAATTGTTGATAAAGAAAAAGGTTTAAGGTTAGTGAAAAAATCAGCTGAGGCTGGATGTAGTGTAGCTCAGGGTTTGCTTGCAGGTATGTATCTTAATGGTTATTATGTTGAAACAGATTATAAGGAAGGATATAAGTGGGCAAAACTTGCAGTAGACCAAGGTGATTCAAAGACATTTATTCTTTTAGGTAATATGTACGAACAGGGGCTTTATGTAAATAAAGATATAAATAAAGCTATTGAATATTATAAAATTGGTGCAGAAAAAGGTGAGCAGTACAATTATGGGATGTTAGGAATGATTTATGAAAAAGGTCGAGGTGTAGATAAGGATTTAGAGAAAGCCAAATATTTCTATAATAAAGGGGCCGCGCTTGGTGATAAGTTATCTTTGAAGAGGTTATCTATACTCTCTAAAAAAACAGAGAGTATAGATAAAGTTAAATAAAGGCGTAAATTTATTATTTGTCATCCTTATAATTGGTTGCATATCCAAAACCAATTTGAAATAAATCTATTCCAGCATTTGCATTTGTTTTTCCTACGTATGGTGTTATCACTTTGGCGAAGGCACCGGCTATTTCTGAGTTGACGTAATCTGAGATACCGAGGCTGATCAGTGCTTCGGTCATTTTCCGGGCTAATTGCTCTGGTGGCATATTTTCGGCTTTGAGTTCTCGGTAGGTTTCCTGTATTTGCTGTATTTTCTGGGCTGAACCGTAGATGCCAGCAAGCCGGGCAAGCGCCGGGGCGATGGCGGTACCGCCGGTGGCGAAGGCGGCGCTGATGAGGACGATATCGGCGGCATTGTCCTTAATAAATCTGGCGATAAATTTTGAGGCTTCGCTGTCGATCATATCGATGGCATCATCGGCACCTTTGTTGATCTCATTTATAGTTGCTTGCACATTATCGGCTCCGAGCATACGGAGAATATTTAGTCCGGCGATATAGAGTTCGGGTGTTATGAGATTAAGTGCCGGGCTGATAGTCCGGCGTTATTTGTTTGGTGGGTGGTAATTTTTTTGATTTATGTGTGGTGTGTTATTGCTACGTAATTGGGAGATGGTATAATTGTTGTGGTTGCGGCTTTGGGGCGTGATTTTGTTTTTGTTATATGGATTGGGATGTTGGTGTGACGGGAGTTGGTATGAAGGCGAAGTGGATTATCGGGGTGGCGGTTGTTGTGCTGGTTATCTGGGGCTGGGTGCGGGTGCAGGCGAAGAAGGAACAGAGAGCGTTTGAGCAGGTTATGCAGGATGCTGAGCGGCGGGCGGGGTTTGGGGATAAGAATGCGGAGCTGATGGTAAAGACGTTTGATTCATTTGAGAAGAACGGTAATCTTAGCGGCGTTGATCCGAAATTGATAATGGAGGTGTTTCTGCCGAAGGCTAAGGCGGGTAATGTTGAGGCTGAGTATATAGTGGGGATGATATATTACGGGCGTGAGGAGATGACGGAGGCGACACACTGGCTGGAGTTGGCGGCGGAGCATGGGAATAATGAGGCGTATTATTATATCGGAAGTCTGTACTTTGCGGCGATGGGTGTGGAACGTGATTATAAGAAGGCTGAAAAGTATCTGCTGAAGGCGACTGAGCAGGATAATGTGATGGCTGAGGCTATGCTGATGACTCTGTATAGTCGTGGTGGTGATGGTGTACCGCGGGATACGGGTAAGGCGCTACATTGGGCGGAGAAGGCAGCGGCGGGTGGTAATGCGCAGGCACAGTTGTATCTCGGAGGTGCGTATCGTGATGGTATCGGGGTAGATATTGATTATCGCAAGGCACAGAAGTATATTGAAATGGCTGCGGAGCAGTTGGATGATCCGGCATGGTGGGGTGAGTTGGGGGCATTGTATTTGAATTTTAATGGAATTTATTCTGGAGTAATTGTTGATAAAGAAAAGGGTTATAATTTAGTTAAAAAATCAGCAGATGCAGGATGCTCTTATGCTCAATGCATGCTTGCTGGTATGTATTTTAATGGCTATGCTGTTAAGCAGAATTATGAAAAGGCTTATAAGTGGGCTAAACTTGCCGCAGATCAAGGGGATCCGTTTGTATTTATGCTTATAGGAAATATGTATGAAGATGGGTTGTATGTGCATAAAGATGTTGATAAAGCTTTAGAGTATTATAAGATCGGTGCGGAAAAAGGAGATGAACGTAATTTTGGAATGATAGGAATAATTTATGAACGCGGACTTGGTGTAGATAAGGATTTAGAGAAAGCTAAATATTATTATAATAAAGGGGCCGCGCTTGGTGATAAGTTATCTTTGAAGAGGTTATCCATACTCTCTGATAAAGCAAAGAGTATGGATGTAGAGTAGATTTTATGTTGAGTTAATTATTATTGGTATAATAATAATTTGCATATTTAGCACCTGTTAATGCAACATTTGTACTTTGTTCTGCAATGTTTTTACCGAAGTGTGGAACCATAATTGTGGTTAGCTTTTTGGCTGTTGCTGAGTCAACGTAATCAGAAATGCCGAAGCTGGTTAAGGCTATGAATATTTCCTGGGCTAGCTGTTGTGGGGGCAGGCCTTTGGAACTGATCTTTTTACAGGTTTCCTGTATTTGCTGTACTTTCTGGGTGGAGCCGTAGATGGCCTCAAGCCGGGCAAGCGCCGGGGCGATGGCGGTACCGCCAGTGGCGAAGGCGGCGCTGATGAGGACGATATCGGCGGCATTATCCTTCATAAAGCCGGCGATGAATCTGGCGGCATCGCCGTCGATCATGGCGATGGCGTCATCGGCACCTTTATTGATCTCGTTTATAGTTGCTTGCACATTATCGGCTCCGAGCATACGGAGCATCTTCAGTCCGGCGATATAGAGTCCGGGTTTGAGGTACTGGATGAGGGTGTCGTTTTTGATATATTTGGCGGTTTCTGCAGCTGATTCCACTTCTGATTCGAGCTGGATTAATTTGTCACTGGCATCGAGTCTGAGCATCTGAATATTCTCGGCGTCGCTCTTGGTCGGATCGAAGTAGGGGCGAAGTTTGTCGATAGCGACGGGATCACTGGCGATGATTTTTTTGGCCAAATCCAGTTTTGTCTGGGAATTGGTGGTTATGTATAATGACTGCGCTTGGTTCTTCAACTCTTCATTGGAATCGACGATGGTGGCGAGGTATGCCATAGTGCTGGCGTAGTTCTCGGTGTCACCGGTGTTGAGATAATTCAGAGCCTGTTTATAGACTTCTGGGTATTGCTTCTGTATCAGCATGGTTTGTAGAGAATCGATAGCGGGGTTATCCAGTCCGGCGTTATTATAGGTGAGATAATAGCTATTAAACTTCGAGTTTACCACTTCTTCGGGGAAGACGCTGTTTGTACAGAGAAGAGAGGTGAGTCTGGTATTTTTCGCATTAAAGACAGTAGAAGCAGGAACAGCCTGGTCGTGAATGAATGGCTGACGGTAGTTATCAATAACCGTCAGAGCGGCCGGTAATGTTGCATCCGGGGTAATACGGGTTAATGCGGCAACTTCGTTATTTGCAGTCTGAATGCTGTGTTCCTCCAGTACCTGATCAAGCATTGGTTGCTGTTCTATGGCACGTTGTTCGATATCAGGGTTGGCTGAGGCCAGGCGTAATTCTTCTTCAATATAGCGTAAGCAGCTTGAACGGGTAGGACGGTAATTGTTGGCTTTAAGGAATTCTTTATAGCGGGTATTAATTTCGGAGTTAGAGTGAGACATCTTGTGACGTATAAGGTCTATGGTACCACTAAGATGTGAGTAATTCAGCTGTTCGGCAACATCATGAAGTTCACGGAATATACCAGAAATAAAAGGTTCGACCTTGCGTGGAATTAATCTTTCATTATTGTCCTGATATCTGGTGTTGAGTTCTGTTAAAACCGGTGTAACAATACGCTGCAGAGTCGCATTAAAGTGAATCAGCTTGTCGGCGTTTTCTTTCCGATAATTCAGTTCCTGATTGAGAGCAAGGTTAAAAAGTTCGTCAGTGTCAATTGTGCCGCCACTATATCCAATAGAGGTTGAGAATTTTGGTGCGATTTTAGCAGTATAGCTTATAAATTCATTGGGATCGAGATTATGATCCTTACAGAAAATGTGTATTTGGGCAATGAGGGATTTACGTAAGGTTGAATCCGCCAAATATGATTCACCTCCACCCGAATATAGCTCATAATGATATTCATCCATATTAAAAATTTTAATGCCGGCAGCAAGCGCTTCATTTCTGGCTTTGCTGTCGTTATTTATACTTTGTAGTGACTCATCGTTAATTCTGTTATATTTTTCTTCATTTTTAATGAGCGTGTTAAGTTCATTGATTTCCTGCGGGCTCAAATCCCCTTTTTCTGCTTGTCTTTTTTTTAGCCTGTTATAATCGGCCAGTTTTTGTGGCAGGTCGCTGATATCTGATTCCATAGAGTTCGGGAGTGGCGCTTTTGATGCGGAAACGAAGGTTGTTTCCGGTGCTTTTTCAGGAAGTTGCAGAGTAACATCAGGTGTTGCGAGGTCATTGGTCTGAGCTGTATTGGTAGCTGCTTGTGGTTTGGTGGCAGTGTCGGTCATGTTTTGATTGACCGGTTTGGCGGCTGGAGTCTGTGGTGTTTTTGATGGGGCTGGGGTTGGTGCCGCCGGGGTTGTGGTTGTAGTCTTTGCTGTTGGAACTGGTGTTCTGGGCAGGTTATAGGTCTGGAGCGGATTATAATCCGGGAATTTCTTGAGATTAATTGTGTCTGCGGCGTTACGGTGGGTGGTTGAGTCACTGATGTAGGCAGAAGGGACGGCCGGGGTGTTGGTACGTTCCACCCAGTTCTGATAGTACTGGGCAGGGTAGAATAATTCGGCATCGGAAAGGCGGTCAGAGATTGAGAATGAAAGCGGCTGCAGGAGATTTTCATTATAGTCAAAGTTCTGAATTGAAGTATCAGGCTGAGTCGCAGCGGGACTTAGGATACTTTCAAACTCCGGTATGGAGGTGGTATCCGGGTCTGAAAGGTCCGGGGTAAGAGAGAAATTAAATTTGCTGTTCTGGTTTTGCATGAGTGCTCCTTATTGAAATTGGTTGTTGTTATAATACGCCTTTTAACGTATTTGAGGTAATATAGATGATGCGGCGGGTGATGTCAATATAAATTTCCCGCAGTAATGCGCCCTGCAGCTGGGTGTTGTTATATAAGTCTATAGGCTGGAATATGATAGTGTGTTTAAAAATTGTAGCAAAAAATATTGATTTATTGTATTGTGTATGTTTTTTGCTGGGTGTGGGGTTGTGGCTGGTGATATGGATAGCGGGCTGGTTGTGCGGCGGAGTATACTGGAGGCAGGGAGGTCGGGTGGCTGAATCTGGGTGATACGGGCAGGGAGGGTGCTTTACTGTTTTGGTGTCATAAACTGGCTTCCCGGTGATTTATATTGGGGCAGGTGGAAGGTGATAACCGGTGATTTAGGCTGGGAAATGGGGGGAATATGGTGAATTCGGGATATTTGCAGATAAATTACAGAAAATACGAAATAAATTGAAATGTCCGATAAAGTTTCGGTAATTAGACTCTATAACAGGTAATAACAGAGTACTGGTTCTGATAATAAGGAGATTTCGATGGCGGTTGCGGATAAGGGGCGGAGTGGATACGGCAGATTTGTCTGGTTACTGGCTTTTCTGATAGTTAATGTGGCGGGGATGGCGCTGGTGGTCTGGGGTGTGGCTTTCAGGCAGGTGCAGCTTGAAGATATCAGGATGGTAGCGTGTACGCCGCGGGGTGAGGTAGCGGCGGAGAGGACGCGGGAGGTAGTGCTGGAGTTTGATCAGGAGATAAATCCCGCGACGGTGACAGCGGATACGGTATCACTGCTGCCGCGGGTAGAGGGGCGGGTGGAGCTGGCTGGCGGGAAGAGTCTGAAGCTGCTGCTGAGTGAACCGCTGGCGCGGGCTACCAGATACCGTCTGGTACTCTCTCCGGCACTGCGGGGGCTGCATGGTGAGAGTCTGGGTGAGTATGACTGTGAGTTCAATACGCCGGCTCTGGCGGTGGAGAAGGTGGTGCAGGGAAGTGTGGATATCAAGGGCGGGATAAATCTGGATATCGGCTTCAATGCCAAGGTTGATCCGCGGGACTTGAGTCAGGCGCTGACACTGGTTTATCGGGATAAGCATAAACCGGAATTTACGGTACTGGGGCAGAATCCGGCGGAGCATCTGATAGTGCATATTGCTGATTTTAACCGGGATACGGCGCAACTGCGAATCAGTGCGGGGCTGGCGAGTATTGAAGGACCGCTGGCTCTGGACCGGGAGTATGCGGCGACGGTCAAGCTGGAGGATAAAAGGCTTGAAGAAGCGGATAGAGTAGCCGAAAACGGTGCCGGTCCGGTGATTTATGTTTCGCAGCAGGTGAGATTCACCGGGATGGAAGCGAGGAATGAATCTGGAACGGGGTATATTATTATTAAAGCCAATACTCCCTTTAACGCGGCGGAAGCGGAGGATTATGTAAATGTAGAGCCGGCGGTGGCGTACAGTTTTGAGCCGCGGGATACTGGGCTGGTGATCAAAGGTGATTTCGAAGCTGGAAAGCGGTACCGGGTAACGCTGAAGCAGGGGCTGCCGGCCGGTATTGCGGGAGTGCTGGAGAAGACGGTAAGCCGTTCGGTATGGTTTCCTGATCGGGGAGAGGATATCGAATTCACTTATGGCGGTGGTTATCTCTCTACCAAGGGTATGCTGCTGGTACCGGTAAAGGCGACCAACCTCAAGGAGGCGGAGCTTACAGTTTATAAGTTATATCCGGAGAATATCGTCGAGTATGTGCTTACAGGTGAGGACAGTATCTCTTATGAACGGGCGACAGAGATTGCGCAGCAGAGGCTGGAATTTACCGCTGAGGCCAATAAATATCAGGAGCAGCTGCTAGATCTGCGAAAACTAGCCGGGGCGGAACCGTCAGGGGTATATTCACTCTCCGTGCGGGGAGTGCAGAACCGCTGGGAACGGAGCGCGGCGGTAGTATCGGTAAGTGATTTGGGTCTGACTGCGCGGGTGGCTGGGGATTCGGTACTCTGCTGGGTGACGGCTCTGAGTACGGCGAAGCCGGTTGCCGGGGCGGAGGTAGAGCTTTACAGTGACCGTCGTCAGAAGCTAGGAAACGGCAAAACCGACGAGAATGGACTGTGTCGGGTAGCGTTTGCCAGATTGCCGGCGGGGGAGTCGGCGGCGGTGCTGGTCGTACGCAAGGCAGGTGATATGAGCTATCTCGGTCTCAGGCGCAACCTCAGGCGGCGGGGCGAGGAGGCGGCAAGCGGCCGTCCGTATCTGACCGGAGGGTATGAAGCTTATGTTGCGGCCGAGCGCGGGGTATATCGTCCCGGAGATACTGTACATGTAGCAGCATTTATCCGGGGTAAAGGAGTGAAGCGGGTGGCGGATATGCCGCTGGATATAGTACTGTACCGTCCAGACGGAAAGGAGTATTTACGGAAGCGGGCAAGTTGTGATGAGCTGGGGCGGATCGCTGAGAGTGTTGTAATATCCGAGAATTCGCTGAGCGGATATTATAAACTGGCAGTGACAATTCCCGGTGAAAAGACGAATATCGGTTCTAGTGGTCTGCGGGTGGCGGATTATGTTCCGCAGACACTGAGTATGAAGCTTGAACCGGCTGCGGAAACCCGGTTCCCCGGGGTAGAGCAGAAGCTGAAACTTGGAGTTGAGGTTAAACATCTTTTCGGATCGCCGGCAGCTGGACTCAAAGTCAGCGGGCAGGTTGAATGCAGTACGGAAATGTTTGAACCTGAGGGTTGGGCGGGGTATAGTTTTACACCGGCTAAGATTGGTCAGCAGCGACGCAAGGAGACCCTTCCGGAGAAGCTGCTGGGTGCCGGGGGCAAGTCGGAGTACGATCTGGAGTGTCTGCGGTTGGAGAATGCACCGGTGGTACGCGAGACGGTAGAGATAACCGCTCATGAAAAGGGCGGGCGTAGCCTGTCAGAGAGTATCGAGCAGAAATTTTATCCGTGGCAGTATTATCTGGGGATTAGAGCACCGGAAGGTGAACTCAAACCTGAGAAGAGAGCGGAATTTGAACTGGCGGTAGTCGGGCGTGATGGCGGTAAGTATACGCAGAAGATAGCGTGGAAGGCAGAACTGTATGCGGTGAACTGGAGTAATGTGTTACGTAAGCAGGGTGACGGGATGCTGGGGTATGACTGGACGCGTAAGGAAAAACTGCTGAAAGAATTTGGCGGCAGTGCAACTGCTGAAGCGCAAATACCGGTTATACCGGGTGCTCCGGGGCACTATATGTTGAAAGTGAAAGCGGAAGGAAGCTATGCGGTAGCGTATGATTTCTTTGTCGCAGGCAGGGATGATGAGACGTGGATCAGGCAGGATCCGGATCAGCTCAAACTGCTGACTGACAGTAAAATCTATAAACCGGGGCAGACAGCAAAGGTTTCACTTCAGGCGCCGTTTGCGGGTACAGCTTTAGTATGTGTTGAAGGTGAGACTGTGCTGGCGAACCGGGTGGTCCGGATGCAGAAAGGTGTGAATGAGCTGGAATTCGCGGTCAGTGCTGAGTGGCGACCGAATGTTTATGTTTCGGTTACACTGGTGCGAGCGGTAGAGGCGGCTGAAACATGGCTGCCGCACCGGGCTTCCGGGGTGGTAAGGCTGGCGGTTGATTGTGAGGAGAAACGGCTGCAGGTCAGAATAGCGGCAGCGGAATCGGTGCGACCGGCACAGAAAGCCGGATTTAAAATTCAGGTATTCCGGGCTGACGGTACGGTGGCGGCGAATACGGCGGTGGTCGTTGCGGCTGTTGATACCGGAGTACTCAAACTTGATGATTTCAAACCTGAAAATCCCTGGGATCTCTTTTACGCGCTGCGGCGGCTTGATATTGGAGAGTCAGACATGTACTCCCGTCTGGCACCGGAGCTCGCTAAGTGGAGAGTTGCAAAGACACCGGCTCCGGGCGGTGGTGGCGGGTATGCGGCGGAAGCGGTGCAAAGCAGGCTGAATCCAGTAAAAGCGAAGAGGGTGCATACCGCGGTTCTGTATTCGGGAAAACTCCGTACGGATGCTGGAGGTAACGTCAGTGTAGATTTTATGATGCCGGAATATATCGGTGAACTTCAGGTTATGGTGCTGGCTGCTGACGGCGATCAATTCGGTATGGCACAGCAGGCTTTGCCGGTAAAAGCACCACTGATGTTCCAGGCATCGTGGCCGCGTTTTCTAGCTCCGGGTGATGTCTGCTCTATACCTCTGACGTTATTTAATAATACCGGAAAAGATGGTGACGTGGTTGTAGAGCTGGCTCAGGCGCGGAATATTGAGTTGCTGGATACTGATCTGGCACGTGTTCCGGTGAAAGCCGGGGCACAGAAAACGGTTATGCTGAAGTTTAGAGCCGGGAATGCCGGAGTAGCAAAGAGCAGAATCAGGATAACCATGGCAGAAGCAGAATTTGCACAGAATATGGAGTTGCCGGTCCGGCCGGCGGCGATGTTTAAACGCATAAGTAAACTCTCGGTTATCAGACCGTCTGATACCGCTGAAATCGGAACTGGCGGGAATTATCTGGAGGACAGCTTTAAGGGGCGCCTTACTGTAACCTCAAATCCAGTCGCTGAGGTTAGTGGTCAGCTAAGCTATCTCTTGCAGTATCCTTACGGCTGTCTGGAGCAGACAATTTCCCGTATGCTGCCACTGCTGTATATGCCGGATCTGGCTCGTATTGTCTGTCCTGAGTCTATAGGCGAACAGGAGGTGGCAGTATTGATAGATGCAGGTCTGCAGCGTCTGCTTACCATGCAGACCTGGAGCGGAGGGCTGGCAATGTGGCCGGGTGGCAGTGAACCGAGTGAGTGGGCAACTGTCTATGCTGCAGATTTTATGATTGAAGCCAGAAAGGCGGGATATGCGGTGCCGGAGGAACTGGTGGCTGGAGTCCTGGGTTACAACGCGGAGCAGCTGGGAATGTGGTGTGGAAGTACCGACAGTAAGGGTATTCCGGACAGGTTGGATCTGGCTGCATATGCCGCTTATGTGCTATGCCGTGGAGGGATGCCGCCTCATTCCTGGCTTGCTTCAATCGAGGAGGAATTAGAGAAATATGTCAGAAGCGGCAGGAGTGGTATGGAGACTGCACGCTGTTATCTGGCAGCGGCATATCTCTGCTGCGGTGAGGTAAAAGCAGCAAAAGAATTTCTACAGTCTATGCCGGGATTTGCTACAGAAAGAAGTTCTGACGGCATGTATAATTCGCCGCTGCGGGAACGGGCTATTCTGCTCTCGACGTTACTCGACGTGACCCTTGAGTCACCACTGATTCCGGAGCTGGTTTCAGCGTTGAAAGTGAGTTTTAGTGATCCCTGGCAGGCAAGTACTCAGGATAATGCATTTGCACTGCAGGCACTTGGTAAATATGCCAGAAAAAAAACTATAGATACCGAAGGTAAGGCGGAGGTGGTTATTGCCGGGCATACAGAAGAGTTTAATTCTGCGCAGGGAAGATCATTTGCACTGCGAAAACCAGCGGAGAAGATAGCTGTAACCAATACTGGGAAAACGCCATTATATGCTTATCTGTTTGCTCAGGGGATACCGGCGGAGGGTAAAGTTCAGAATGAAGATTCCGGGTTGTCTGTGTGCCGCTATATTACCGATAGTAATAATAAAATTGTAAAGGATGAATTGATCCAGGGAAGGTTATATCGGATTCATCTTGTTTTGACTGCACCAAGGCCGGTGCAGGATATGGTTATTGTCGATATGCTTGCTGCCGGCATTGAAATTGAGAATCAGGATCTGAAGGGGGCAGCAATGCTCGGTTCGGAGCAGAAACAGAAGGGTATGAAGCTGGTTAATGTTGAAAAGCTGGATGACCGTTTGCTGTTGTTTGCTGATTTGCCGGAGGGTAGGTCGGAATACAGTTATGTGGTCCGGGCTGTGAATACCGGTGAATTTTCCTGGCCGGCGTGTGATGCGGCTGCGATGTATGATCCTGCGGTGTTCAGTGTCAATGGTGGTGGAAAGCTCAAGGTGATAAAATGAGAGTGAAGCACATTCATTTACAGTGCAGAAAACTGCTGTTGTTGAGTTTTGCTGTGGTACTGGTAGTATGTTATATTTTATATTTTATGCTGCCGCCGGTACAAGGGCGGATAGCGGAAGCAAATCGTGGGGGCGCTACAGAAATACTCGACAGTAAGGGCGGACTTATTGCGTGGCATGTTGATAGTCATGACAGCTGGAGGGTGCCGGTAGCTCTGGAGCAGGTCTCTGCGTGGGCGGTTAAATCGATAATCGCCGCTGAGGATCAGCGTTTCTGGGAGCATCGCGGGGTCGATCCGTTTGCTCTGGTGCGGGCGGCATCGCAAAATCTCAGGTACGGTCGCAGAGTGTCAGGAGCCTCAACCATAAGTATGCAGGCTATGCGTCTGCTCCGTCCGTCAGAACGTAACTGGACGGCAAAGCTTCGGGAATCACTTCTGGCTCTGCAAACGGAAAAGGAGAGTGGTAAGAGGAAAATTCTGCAGCTCTATCTCAATCTTGCGCCGTATGGAGGAAATGTGGTCGGGATTGAAGCGGCAGCACGGCATTATTTCGGCAAATCAGCCCGTGAGCTAACCCTTGGCGAAGCTTCGCTTTTGTCTGGAATTCCGCAGAGCCCCGCCCGGTTCAATCCCAGAAAGCATCTGCAGGCAGCGCTGCAAAGGCGTGAATATGTTCTTGAGCGCATGGAACAGCTTGGTATGGTAGATGCTAAAGCGGTGGATGCCGCACTTAAAGAAAAAATTATAATTAGGAATGCAGCGGTGAATAACCGTGATCCGAGGTTTGCTGATTATGTCCTGCAGTTAACCGCAAACCGGGGTGGAATTGTAAATACGACAATTGATCCCCGAGTGCAGGCAATAACACAGAATCTGGTGCAGAAAAAGTATCAGGAACTGGCTGCAGGCGGTATCACTGGCATGGCGGTGGTGGTGCTGGATGTAAGTGATTCTAAATTGCTGGCAATGGTCGGTAATGCTGATCCAGACAATCCCGTTTCTGGGTTTGTCAATGGTGCTACCGCCAGACGTCAGCCGGGATCGCTGCTCAAACCCTTTATCTTTTGTAGCGCATATGAGCAGGGTATTCTTACTCCGGCTGCGGTAGTGTATGATGTTCCCAGCAGCTGGAATGAATACCGTCCGGAGAATATTGATCATGCATATCTGGGAGCAATAAGTGCGGCGGAAGCATTACGCTATTCTAGAAATATCCCAGCGGTTCGGGTACTGCAGCAGATAGGGATACAGTTTTTTACCGATAAACTGGCGAGAATGGGGCTGTATACCGCTGGACCGGTGGAGCAATACAATTTATCGCTTGCTCTTGGAACCGCTGAGATGCCGCTATTGAAACTCGTGAATGCGTATGCAACTCTGTCCCGTGGAGGAGAATATATGCCACTGAAGGTGCTCGCAGGAGATACTTGTAATAAAACGAGTAGCGTGTTTACCCCGCAGGCATCATGGCTGACTATTCAATCTCTGGGGCATAATCGTGAATGTACTCTGGCCTGGAAGACCGGAACAAGCTGGAATCATCGTGATGCCTGGGCGATATGTATCAGTAAGCGTTATGTAGTAGGAGTGTGGTGCGGAAACTTTTCGGGAAGTGGTAATAATAATCTTCTGGGTGCAGAGGCGGCATTGCCTGCTGCCGTGGAGCTGGCTGACAGTATAAATCCTGCTGATAAAGCGAAGTGGGAAAAGCCTGAAGGTGTAGCGGTACGCAAAGTCTGCGCGCTTTCCGGAAGTATACCCGGAGCTGGCTGTAACCATGTCATTGATGATTATTATATCCCGGGGGTAAGCGCTCAGGGTATATGCAGACTGCATAAGGCAGAGGATATTACCGAAACAACTGGTGAAAGGATTATGTGGCCGGCTGAAGTCGCGGCGTATCTGGAAAATAAGCCAGGTGAAAAGGTGGCTGAGCAGAGCGACGGTTTAAAACTGACTTCTCCGGTTGCAGAGGGAATATACTTTGTAAATAGCGCTTGTCCGCAGCAAGGGAATAAATTAGATCTGTCGTCGACAGTAACCTCAAAGGGAGGTATCGCATATTTTATTGATGGTGAATATGTGGGACGCTGTGAATCCGGAGGGGCGGTAGCATGGAATATGGTTCCGGGATATCACAAGCTGGTGGCGGTTGCAAATGGTGAGAGTGTGCATACTGGTTTTGAGATAAAGACTCTTGAATAATGATATATAATCAAATTCTGACTGCTGATACTGTAAAGTAATTAATCCTGAGATTTAAAGAATAAAATATTAAAAAAACGAGTTCAGATTTATAATAAGAATAGAGTACACGGATAATTTCTGTACTGTATTTGTTGTAAGAAGAATCTCAGCTCTACTGTTCTTGATATTGTTTTCAGGCATAAGGAGAATAGATGATGCGAAAAATATTATTAGTACTGTTACTGATATTGGTTTTGATTGCTGGAACTGGCGCTGATGAAGCCCTAGAGCAGAATTTTTTCAAGACACTGAAACCCGAGCAGCTTGAAAGTCTGATTCAAAGCGGCCGTCTTGATCTGACTCAGAAGAATGAGAATGGCTTTAATATCCTATACCCATGTCTGGTATTGAATGATGACCCGCGGATAATAGAAATTCTTATTAAACATGGGGTTGACGTTAATAATGCCGGAGCAAAAGACATAACACCTCTGCATATCGCGGCGCAATTTAATACCAATCCTAAAATAATAGAAACATTACTCAAGCAGGGAGCAAAAGTAAATGCAAAGACAACTGACGGTTTGACTCCATTATTTATTGCAGCAAAATATACTTCAAATCCCGCGGTGTTATTCACTTTAGTAAAACATGGAGCAGATATCCGTGTAGAAAATTCAGTAGGCAGCACACCCCTGCATTACGCCGCTCAGTTCAATACTAATCCTGAAATAATAAAGATATTATTCGCTTATGGAATGGATATTAACCAAAAGGATAAATTCAATCATACCCCGGTGCATCTGGCGGTTATTTTCAATCCTAATATCAAGGTTTTGCAGACGCTGATAGCTCTTCATGCTGATCTGACAATAAAAAATTTCAAGGGACGTACTCCTCTGGGACTGGCTGAACTGGTGAATAACTCAGCGGCGATCGCTATGCTGCAGGCGGCTGTAGCAAGGGAATAACCGGTTTATAAGCATGTTATTCCCACTTATTTTCTATTTTAGTATAGATGTATAAAGCTTCAGTAGATTGTTTTGTTAAATTACTAATTAGCATTGGTGATAGTAAATTCAAGCTGTCTTCTTGAGGATATGTTTTCAAGAGCAGTTATTACTGTAAGGGTAAAATCTCCGCTTACCGGCACTCCATTCATTTGTTCAATCCATTCACCTGATTTTCCGTTGGCTATAATAAGAGTTCTGGTTTCAGAAGTGAAGAGTGTTTTTTCACCTTTGGATATAATAAAATGTAATGGAATCTGCAAACTGGACTTAGCCGCCGGGAATAATGCTGAAATGCCGATACTGATATGAAAGTTCTGAGAGGTATGTGGAATTTCCGGTTTGAGCGCTATGTCCGTAATTTTGAGCTCCGGTTGTAATTTGTGTTGTATGTAGTCTTCGATACTGTTTAAAATTTTCTGCTGTTGAAGTCTGGTCGGTGATGCCACAGGAAGTTTATTATAGATAATCTTCATAATGTCCGGGATATATGTGTTTAAAAGAATTGCCTGACGATAGTACTTTGCAGCTTTTTCTGAATTTCCCAGTGAGGCATAAGTATAACCCAGATACAGCGAATTATAGGCATTCGGGCTTGAGTTATAGCTATCAAGAAATGTCTGCAGCGCTTCATTCAAGTTATTTGAAAAAAGCTGGCATAATCCAATTTTTTCAACGGTATCGTCGTTGTTCGGGTCGAGATTTTGAGCTTTCCTGAGATATTTAAGAGCTTTGTTATAGTTGCCGAAATAAATCTCAATCAGACCTGCACCGTAATATGAGTCGGAATTTGAAGGGTTAAGTTCGACTGATTTGAGATAATTGCTGTAGGCTTGTTTATACTGATTGTTTAGAAATTGCAGATCAGCTTTTATTTTATAACTTGAGTAACTAAGTGTTACTGAGATGCTGAAAGCCTGGTTAATGTCAGCAAGTCCTTCCTGATATTTACCTGAATTCAAATAGGCAAGTGCTCTAAAAGTATAGATATTTGCCAGACATTGCCGGGTATCATCCTTTCTTTTCAGCAGTGCTGAAAAATTGGTTAGCTTTTGAGCTGAGTTATTATCTCTGAGGGTGGTTGTAAAGTCTTTAACCGAATTCTTATAATCTTTCAGATACAGGTTATCAATGCCGCGGTAAAAATATACTTCACCTGAGACTTTGCCCAACTCAAGAGCCCGGGAAAGATCTTCACGGCTTGCGCGATAGTCTCCTTGCTGATATCGGGCGACACCTCTGAGGAAGTACAGGGTACTGTTTTCAGGTTGTGTCTGACTCATGCGGTCGGCAGCGGCAATGGCTCCGCCCCAGTCTTGCTGCTGCAGCTCACGTATTATATTATTGAGATCTGAGCCAAATACTGTATTGGAAAACAGAATAAAATATAGCAAGATCGGTGACAAATTCATAGATACTACTGCTGATAAAAGTTTCATAAAAATCTCCCGTGCAATCGATCATCGGCTTACCAGCTTCCTCCGGATAATGCGTTACCATAATTACGAAGCTTGTCATAATTATATGATTTTGTGTCTGAATCTGCATCATGGTGATGGTGGTTTGACGGTTTATGATGATCGCCTGATGTGCTTTTTATATGATTAAGGGAATTTATTATATTCTGAAGAATTAGCAGATTCTGGGAGTTGCGGCTGGTCTGTTGGTGCTGATGCTGGACAAGCTGCTGATTATGTATCAGCTGGTTGATATAGTTGTTGGCTGCCTGGACATTTATATTACAGCTTTCAGCGATTGCGAGATTACGCAGATGCAGGGCAAGGTTTATATTGCCGAGTCGTATTGCATTGACCAATTTTTCCATTATCTCACCACATTTTGGACTGATAAAATTAAATTTCTGATTATCCGCAGATGTATCATCATCACAGGATGTGCATAAGTCCGCTCCTCCAGAATTGGTGGAAGTGTCGGTCGCGTCCTGATTCTGGTCTCCTCCTTTCGATGTAAATATTGACTGCTCATTATTGTCTTGAGCTTTGTCTTCTGAATCAGGCTGGTTGTCGGCTTCTTTTATTTCGATATCAATATATGCGTACATCCCTTCGTGGTTGAGCTGTACCATGACTTTCCCGGGCTTAAAACCAACTCCGCTCACGGCGTTACTGTGATCACCAAGACTTAAAAGGTCATTTCCATAATTATTCCATTTGAAGCTTCCGTCTGAGGGGTATGGCCTTCCTGAAGCATCGCAGGCTATTAGTGTAAGCCCTTCTCCTACGGTTATACTTGTGGGGCCGGCAATGGTAAGTCCGCCAAATACCAGTATCATCTGATTGTTATTATCTGTTACTGGTGTACTATCCTGAGGCTGCTGGGCGGTATCGGAATCGGTATTATGGTTTTTATCGTTAGTGTAGTCATTGGACGTTGAGTCATCAGCTGGAGGTGAGTCTGGAATTTCAGGGGTACAGCCGTTTTGCAGTGCAGAGTTCGATGCCATGAGGTTTTCCGCTTCTTGCAGAATATTAGAAATTTGCGCAGTAAGTTTTTTTATCATCTCCGGATTGATATCAGCCAGTGACGGAGAATATGGCTGCAGCGCATCGGCTGCAAATTTTCCGTTGGCACTCAGCTTATTTCTTATGGACTGAATCTTATAGAGTATGTTGCGGTATACATTTGAAAGTCTGGTTTTAACTGCAGTCAGTCTGGAATTATACTGGCTGTAAAAACTGCTGGAGGTTGGAAACAGGTTGGTGTAATAAGCGGAACTGTCTGCAATTTCATTCTTAAGTACAGTGAGTTCCGAACCAATAGCGGAATTTTCTGAGGTGGCTTCATTTTCGATGGCGTTGAGAGCTGAATGAATGTTTGCCGTTAATTGTTGTATACTTGTTAGCGTTTTGCGGCATTCAGTATTATAGTTATTACGTTTTTGATTAATAGCTGTGATCTTTTCTATTATATTATTATATTCGTCAATAGCATATTGTGAAATCAACTCCGCTTCTGCTTCACTGGTGCGAAGTTCAGAAAGTGCCGCTTGGCATTCTTGAAAGGCTGTCTTTACGAAGGTGCTGTCAGCATCTGAGCTGCAGTTGTGCTTTCGCGTAGTGGCGGAAGAAATCTTACGTATTATTTCCGCCCGGTTTTTTTCAACAATTTTTAAAAGCTGATTGAGTCGATAGGACTTATTTTTGAGATTCTGTATATCCTGATCGATATTGAAAGTAGTTAATATTTTTTTGCCGGAATCTAAGGTAGAGTGCATTAGGTTGAGGCTTTGAAGTTGGGACTCCATACTGCTGATGTGTGCGGCGGCAGTACTCTGCAGCAGGTTTAGTCTGCTATTTAATTTATCAAGTGTGCTGTTAAAATGCTTGAATTGATAGCGCATATTTTCCTGCTCATCGTCATCATCGGTCTGAGAGGGTGATTTTGGTGTGCCTGAGCTCTGATTTTTTTTTCGGTTGTTATCGACAATTTCGATCCAGCGTGTTGGATCTCCGGTGAGCGCAGAATTAATTGCCTGATAACGATTGATAAGGTTATAGCATTCTTCAAATTTTTCTGGGTGATCCAGTGCTTCGATTGTTAGTGACTGCATTTTGGTGTAGGTATCGGTTCGTAAATATTGGGTCGTTGCAGCTGGGATTGCTGAAAGTGCAGTTGCCATATGCCCACCGGGCAACTGTGTTCCTGCTGCGGTTGAGGCAACTTCCAAAGCGGTATCCAGATGCTTTTTTATGGTATTGAAGGATAAATCATCATCAGCAGAATATGTGGAAATTGCAGAAAAATAAATCATGAATATAATATACAAACTTATTTTGGGATATCTCATAATAATCTCCAATATGATAAGTCGTAGCTAATCTGTTTATTTCTGTATACTTAATTATACCATTAAAATTCAATTATGTTTAATTTTTTTTAAGTATCATAATACTTAAAATGGTATAACTTCTGCAGCGGGTGGTGCCAGGAAGTATGGGATAATAAAACAGTGTTTATATATGTTGTAGTTGCTTGTGATTATTACAATTTAAATAATGTATGGTCTCTTATTCTTGTCGGGTTTTTACCTCTTATGCTGATTATGTTGTGGTTTAGCGGTAGCAATTTCATTTATTCCGATTGCCAGCAGCAGCATGAATGCTCCAAGCAGCTGGAGCAGAGTTATCTCTTCTCTAATGATTACAATTGAGATCAGTAGCGAGATGAGTGGATCTATATAGCTTAAAATAGCTATAGAATTGGCTTTCAGTCCTTTCATGCCGCTAAAAAACAGGTAGAAGCCGATGCCGCCATGGAGTATTCCGAATAGCAGTATCCAGAATAGATCGGAGGTTGTAAGAAATAAGCCCGTACCGCCGGAGGTAAGTATTGTAAATATAAAGAGTATCACTGCGGATATTCCGAGCTGGATTATGGTTTCGGTTAGACCGTCAATTTCATGTATGAATTTATTGGTGATAGTCATCGCCGCATAGAAGGCCGCAGCAATAAGTCCGTAACCGATTCCCAGCAGATTTGCATTAGCGGTTTCCTGATAGCCGGCGTGCAGTATCAGAAATAAACCTGCAAGAGCTATAATAACACATAGCAGTTGTTTAAGGGACAATTTATCTTTCAGGATTATGGGTGATAATCCTATAACTATTACCGGAGCGAAATAGTAACTCAGCGCAGCATTGGCAATTGTCGTTTCTTTATAGGCCTGAAACAGAAAGATCCAGTTTCCGCTGAGTGTAATCCCGGATATTATGAGGGGGTAAATATTGCTTTTCACAGCAGTTATATTTAGTTGCTGCCGGTTGAGTATATAAATACTCAGCAGCAGCAGACTGCCGACAAGGCTGAGATATAATGCCAAAATACTTGGTAATATGTTTATGTATTTGGCAAATATTCCTACCGCTCCGAAAATAATCATTGAGATGATAAAATATGCTTTTGCTTTCATGGTAGAGTTCTATTCTGTGTTTAATATTTTAAAGATTTTCGGTGAATTAACTTTCATTTGTGGATAATATTAGTAAACAGTATTGAATGATAAAAACGAATATTTGTAATAGTTATTATGACTAATTCAGATGTAAAGATGTTATGTATTGCTGTAATTGCTGTTATGTGTTATTGTTGAGGTCTGATAAAAGTTAATATGTTTGTATTTTATTATTGCAAATACAGATTTTTGTTGAGGAGCGGTTGCGATGGATATGAATGTTCAAAAATTTCTGGCTTTTGTTAAGACTGTTGAATGCGGCAGCTTTACCAGAGCGGCGGAAGTGTTGCATTATTCACAATCCGGGATAAGTCGGATGATCGGTGATTTGGAGCAAAAATGGCGGGTGGCTCTGCTTGAACGCGGGCGCTCCGGGGTGCGGCTTACCTCTGACGGCATGAAGCTGTTGCCGTTTGCCAGGAGTGTTTGCGACGAGTATGAGAAGCTGCAGATGCAGGTTGATGAACTGCATGGATTGGAATCGGGATTGATCCGCATCGGGATATTTTCCAGTGTGGCGACACATTGGCTGCCGAGAATTATCCGGAAGTTTCAGCAGGATTATCCGAATATTAATTATGAACTGCTGCTTGGGGATTATACTGAAATTGAGAGCTGGATTCATGAGGGGCGTGTAGACTGCGGCTTCCTGCGTCTACCGACCCATCCTGAGTTTGAGACGCTGTATCTTGAAAGGGATAAGCTGCTGGCCGTCTTGCCTGCAGAGCATCCGCTGGCCAACCGCAAGCTTTTCCCGGTCAAGCGGTTGGGTGATTATCCGTTTATGCTGCTTGAGAAAGGAGCCAAAGCCGAAATATCTGAAATCTTTGAACGGAATAAGATCACGGCGCGTACGCAGTTTACAACCTGGGATGATTATGCTATCATGTCAATGGTTGAGAGCGGGTTGGGAATCAGTATTTTACCCGAACTAATTCTGCGGCGTATTCCTTATCGGGTAGTGATAAAAGAGTTGGATGTGCCGGCATATCGTGAAATCGGACTGGCTATGAGAGATAGAAAGTCGGCATCGCTGGCGGTCAAAAGATTTTTGGACTATCTCGATTATCGAAAAGATCCGCAGGAGTAGTACGTAAGGCTACTGCTTTCAAACCTGCCATTGTTTGGTATTAAGTAGTACCAGAGTGCAGGCGCGCTGAACTATGATACCGGCTTTTTGTGCTTCAGTTTCAAGCAGAGCATTTTCAGTTCCGGGATTCATCACAATCCGGCGTGGAGCGCAAGCTATGATATCCGGGATCAACTCGGTAGATAGTTTGTCATTTACATATAGGGTAATGGTCTCTACCGGAACGTTTATATCCTTGAGGCTGGCAAGGCAAGGTATACCGTTGATTTCTTTGGCCGTAGGGTGAATCGGAATAACCGGGATACCGTTACTGTGTAGCAACGCAACAGCCTTGTTTGAATATCTGTCTTCTTTGGGGGATGCCCCTAAAACTACGGTGACGTTACTCATCGGTTTTCCTTTCGCATATAATCAGTATGAGAACTTATAGTCTGAATTACAAATTACCATAAAGAAACGCTGCTGTCAAGCATATATACCAAGTTAGAAAGAACCTGCTTATTCGTGTGGCGAAACTGCATGCTGTCGATACACCGGTTTGTAATACTGGTAAGTGTTGCTTGACAGGCAGAGTGATATATCTGAAATCTGCTAATTTAAAATTTTTCTATTACAACGGTTCCTGACAGCTGTTTGATATTATCTGCACCGGTTGTAGCTGCTCCCAGTTCATAAAGTCCGGAGGCAGAACCGAATTTGCGGTAAAACATAACGACATCACCCCAGGGAGCGTAGTACGCAAGAGTTCCGGCGTCGGCATTTGCCAGAGGTGTGTCTTCAGTGCTCAGTTTTTCTGGCGGATAAAATATTTTCTCGTTGCTCGCATAATCTTCGACCTTAATTGTCAGCGGTAACTGTGTATACAGGGCTTGCGCGGCCTTACTGTCATTGAGCTCAAATACTGTGCTTGCGCCTTTTGCTGTAACCTTTATTTTCATTATTGTTCCATTCTGTTTTAAATATTTTTCGATTGTCGCCTGACCGGACATCTTGGCGATATCTCCGGTTGCGCTCAGAATTATTCCCAGCCGGTGCATCTCGTCACCGGCATAAAAATCCCTGTAGAGTATGAAGACATCACCCCAAGGTGCATAATAACTTAATTCACCTTTTTTACCGTCATGGTAGGATTCGGCAGCTGTTACCTGGAGCTTTTGCGGAGGGTAGAACAGCCATTGGGCATCTCGGAAATTTGAGAGTCTGGTTTGCAGCGGCAGCTGTCTGTACAGTTCATGTGCCGCCGCAGTGTCGTACAGCTGGAAAATTGCGGATACACCGCCGGCTGTGATCTTGAGCTGCAGTTCAGAAAGTTTCAGTTCCGCTGTCCCGGCATCATCGGCAATGACCGGAGTCTGTACGCTGGTACTGCCAGCAACTATTATTAATGTGAGTGTTAGCCAGAATAGAGCTCTAAGTGTTTTCATATATTTCTCTCAAGTAATAGCGTTAAGATACAGAACCGCGGGTATACGGTGATTGCCGAATCAGTATATAAGTATGGTGCCGTTGTTATAAAGCTGCGGCTTTTATCCAGGACTTAATTTTAGAGTGCGTGTCTTTGCTGCCACTGCCGTAAATCTCCAGGGATTTTTGCGGTTTGCAGCCGCGGCACATGCCGGCAACATCTCTTTCAAATTTTCCGCCGCCACCACCGCCATGGGTGTAGAATGGCAGTACGGTTATGCCGGTAAAATCAAAGTTATCAATGAATGTAGCTAGTGGTGGCGCCATTGTTCCGCACCAGATAGGGCTGCCGAGAAATACGGCTGAGTATGATTTATTTTCCGGCATTGCAATGAGTTCAGGTCTGAAATTAGCTCTAATCTCGTTTCTGGCCTGCGCGACACAGGCACTGTAATCGCTGGTGTATGGTACTACCGGCTCAACAGCAAACAGTTCGCCACCAGTTTCATCGGCGATTAATTCGGCGATATCCTGGGTGTTGCCGGACCATGAATAATAGGCAATTAAAATTTTTGTACTCATCTTTCCTCCATTGGTCTTCTTATATAATTAATCTCTAGGGTTAAGAAAATGCCTCCAAACTATATTTTAGCATGCTTGGAGCGTTAGTGCGAGATTAATAACGGTAAAATTAAATTTTGAATTTACGCTATACTCAGTCCTGCGTTGTAAGCTTCTTGTAGCGCAGGGGTATTTTTTACACCACCGCGGTCCCAGATTCCAGTTACCGCAATCGTAGCTTTCAGGTTGGAGCCGGGGAGACAGGATGTAAACTGATTCAGACTTTGTGCGGCTTTTTCGGTCTCAGATCTGCCGCCTGCAGAAGCGATAATATAATAGAAATCTTTGTTGCGTGCCAGTGAATAGATTGGGCATATTCGATCTATAAATGTCTTGAGCTGTGCGTTCATTGCATGAAAGTACACCGGTGTGCCAAGAACGATGATTTCGGCGGAAAGTACTTGTGCCATAATTTTGTTCATGTCATCAGCTTGTGAACACTTTCCCGTGCCGCTGATACAGCTGCAGCAACCTGTACAATAATTTATATTCATTTCATTGAGAAATAATTTTTCAACATCATTTCCGGCTTCTCTTGCCCCACGCATAAATTCATCGCAGAGCAGGTCAGAATTTCCGCCTTTGCGCGGGCTGGCTGAAATGATAAGTATTTTCTTTGTCATTGTGTCTCTCATTCAGGTGGTTAAGGTTGATTCAAGATATTATAATATTAAATTTGTATAAGCATAACCGTCCGTTAGCGGTTATAGAAGTTCGATTTGGATGGAAATTTCATTGTCAAAAGAGTCCATGACTGCAGGATCATCGTTAAGCATACCGAGAGTAACGAGATTCCCGTATTGCTGTGAAATTTCTTCATCCTTATAAAGAATAGTAAAATAACTGCCGTCGGCGGCAAAAGCTACTTCGCCATTTCTCCAGCCGTTATGCAGTTCCTCTGCAGTGTATGCAAGCGGAGGTGTTATAATACCGCAGTAGTCATGCTGGTATTTCTGTAGTTTGACGGTGCAGGGCAGTCTTTTGATCAAATCTTTGGCGCAGCTACTCTGGTTTAGAGTTGCGGTAATTACCCGCCCTTTGATATTGAGAGCGATTTTACAGTTTTGCTCGGTACTCATAATTGTGTTCTTTCATGGTTCAATAATGTTTGATAACCTGCAGGTACAGCTTTTGCAGTCCTAAACGGATGCGTCCCTGTACCTGCAGCGGTATAAATTTTTGATCCCTGCTATAGAATCAGGCTTTTTCTCAAGCGTGGTCGGCAGGAATTATGCTATTTCAGGTTTTCGGTAAAGAAGGAGGTCAGTTTATCAAAAGGAATATAATTTGAGTCTCCTCCATCATAAAGATCTATATGACGAGCGCCAGGAACGATGTACAGCTCTTTCGGTTCTGCCGCCCTTTTGTATGCATCCTCGGTAAAGTAACGTGAATGCGCTTTTTCACCCATGATAAAGAGAATAGGTCTTGGTGAAATGGTGTCTATATAGTTAAGCAGCGGGAAGTTCATGAATGCCATACTGCTGGTAAGTGAGAATGGTCCTTTGGCTCTTGGGTGATGACCTCGCTTCATGCCGTAGTATTCGAAGAATTCGCTTGAAATAGGGTCGAGTCCTTCAGGTAACTTGTCCAGAGCGACATCAGGGAAGCCGGCAGGAACAGCCGGCAGGCCGGTTTCAAAATCCTCCCACCGCTGCTGTCCGAGCTGATCCAGAATTTTTGTACGCTGCTCTGCGGTCATTGTATCTTTCCAGCCGTAACGGGTAACCCGGCTCATATCATACATGCTGGCAACAGCTATAGCCTTGATGCGGGTGTCTACCTGGGCTGCAGTCAGCGCAAACCCGCCGCTGCCGCAGATACCGATGACGCCGATTTTTTCTCTATCCACGAAGGGACGGGTACCGAGATAATCCACACCGGCGCTGAAATCTTCAACAAAGATATCGGGTGAAGAGATACGACGCGGCCAGCCACTGCTCTCACCGTTATATGATTCATCGAAAGCCATAGCTACGAAACCGCGTTCAGCCATAGTCTGGGCGTAGATTCCCGCTCCCTGCTCTTTGGTCCCGCCATAAGGGGTTCCGACAAGCAGTGCCGGATATTTCTTGGATTTATCCATGTCTTTGGGCATATATAGATCAGCTACGACTCTGGTGCCGTATCTGGTCGGATATGCAACTTTTTGATGTGTCACTTTCTTACTCCTTTTAAAGGTTTTATCCCATTGCTGATCAGCCGCGTATCCTGTCTGAATGACAGTGAATACAAACGCTACCGCAAGGGCTATATAGCATCCGATTCTGGTGTTCTGTTTTATTGAATTCATTTATATACTCCTTATTTTTAGGATTAGATGTTATTCTGTCGCTGATTTTTAATATCAGCTTTACAACTTATTTGATCAGATTATACTGCATCTTACCAACTTTTTGTTCGAACACGGTTTTGAGAGCTTCCAGCTGTGCCATGGTTACGCCGGTATTCTGGGCGATTCCAAGGTGAGCCTTGAGCTGTGGTTCAACACCTTCCATATTACTCAGAGCCGCGACTGTCACCAGCTCGCGTTCCTGCCGGGTGAGAACGTCACGCCCGAAGATATCTCCGAAGAGGTGGCTCTGCAGGTATTCATTGATAATTGGGGCGAAGTCGAACAGCGGGCCTGTTACCGGTCCACCGGCGAGTTCGGTCTGTACTTCAATACCAAGCTTAAGCGGATTTGTTCCGGCGGGCAGTGGAGTAGCGTCTTTTCCGATTGTATCGCTGATTCCATTCGCCTTACGTTCGTTTACAACGCTTAAAAGTGTACCCAGCGCATTGAGTGAACGGGGAAATCCGGTGTAGGCATAGAGATGAACCATGACTTCTTTTACTTCGTTGATTGTAAGTCCGGCATCCAGTCCAGCGTTTACAGCCGTTTTCAGATCATTGAGATCTCCACTGGCGGTAAAAGCGGAAATTGGAATCAGCGCCTGTTCTTTCAGACTAAGCTCGGGGTTTGTCTTTTCGGTATTCATAGTTGTGATCTTTCCTTTTAAAGCAGTGTTTACAGCAGTGAGGTATACTTCGTCGGTTACCTTTTCTTTCCAGATAACGTTCTGATCGCCCTTGCTTCCGGTTATTACCAGGTGGGTCATAGCGGCATCCGGTGTCGCTCCGTGCCAGTGATCGATATCGGCCGGACACCACACGGTCTCTCCCTTGTGAAAGGCGATAACCTTGCCATCACGGGTACCGGTTAGTGCCGTGCCATTGGTAACGATCATGTGCTGACCTGCAGGGTGCAGATGCCAGGCGGTGCGGGCTACGGGCTGGAAGGTCACATATGCCCCGGAAAATGGTGTTGTAGCGGTTTTTGGAAAGAGCATCTGTACTGTAACCTTACCGGTAAAGTATTTTTCAGGTCCGGTGAACGATTCCTGAGATGCTGCTGGATAAAGTATCTGTTCAGCCGGTTCAGCTTCACCGGCGTAAACTGTTACAGGTATTAGTAGAACAATAAGACTCAACATGGTACGGGAAATAATGTTTTTTACATTCATGATAAATAATCCTCATCCTTTACATGTTCCAGCCACTGCACAGCAGAACCATCAAGTTCCTCCTGTATGGCTATATGGGTCATTGCGGTATCCGGAGCGGCACCGTGCCAGTGTTTCTCCTCCGGTGGGAACCAGACGACATCGCCTGGCTTAATCTCTTCAACTTTTCCGCCTTCACGTTGTACTCTACCGCATCCTGAAAGGACAATCAGAGTCTGTCCCAGCGGATGGGTGTGCCAGGCGGTGCGGGCTCCGGGTTCGAAGGTGACGCAACCTGCTGAGTTACGTGAAGGATCAAATGGCTTCAGGTACAGCGGATCCAGCCGGACATTGCCGGTGAACCATTCTTTTGGACCTTTGATTGCTGCCTGGGTGCCGTTCTTTATAATTTCCATTGTGTGTTCCTTATATGTTGTTGTGTGTGAATTTTAAGATTATAATATTACTTTGCTGCTTCAAGTACGGCAATAATATCCGCTGCTGTCATTGGCGGACGGGCAGGAAGTCTGCCGTTTTCATCGTGTATGATACGCAGTGTCTCGTCAGCGTATTTACTGATTAGACTGCCGTCAATATCCAGCTCGGAGAAATGTGTCGGACAGCCGATAGAGATCAGGAATTTCTCAAAACGGTCAATACCGGCAAGAGCACAATCAAGATCATCTTTACCTTTGCTCTTAAGACCAAAGATACGTTCAGCAAACTGGACAAACTTTTCTGCGCGGTGTTTGGCGGCAAAGCGCATCCATGAAGGATTGATTATCGCCAGTCCGGCAGCATGAGTAATATCATGGAAGGCGGAGACGGTATGCTCGATCATGTGTACCGGATAACCGCCGAAAGTACCGAGGTTCACCCAGCCGTTGAGCGCCAGGATGGATGCCCACTGCATGTGTGATCTGGCTTCAAGATCATTGCCGTCATTGATTGCGCGTACACCGTATTCCATGGTGGTAAGAATCACGCCTTCAGCGAAACGGTCCTGAATGGGGGTGCCGTCAACTCCATTAAAGTATGCTTCTGTCACATGGGTGATAATATCACAGACTCCGAAAGCTGTCTGATTTTTCGGTACGGACAGTGTTAGCTCCGGATCAACCACTGCGACCTTCGGATAGAGGCAGGCAGCTCCAAGGAAGGATTTTTCCTGAGTCTCCTCATTGGTAATAACTCCGGACATATTCATCTCAGAGCCGGTGGCAGCCAGTGTCGGGACGGTTATAATCGGCAGAGCCTTGGTAGGGAAGTGTGGTTTGGGCTGACCATGGAAGATCATGTCCCAGGGATCACCGTCATAGTAGTAGGCCGCAGCGATTGCTTTTGAGGCATCCATGGTGCTGCCGCCGCCAATTGGGATAATCAGATCGCAGCCTTCATCGTGGGCAATTTTGGCACCTCTGCGGACAGAGGTGATTCTGGGATTTGGCTCAATTCCGCTGCATTCAGCGTATGCCACACCATTTGCCTTGAGACAGTCTACCGCCTTATCAAAAACACCGGAACGTTTTACACTGCCGCCGCCGGTTACAATAAGAGCTTTTTTACCATACTTTGCCGCTACTTCTCCCAGACGAGTTACTGAACCGGGGCCGAAGATAACATCAGTTGGATTGTGAAATTCGAAATTCATAGGTCTTCTCCTTTATGATTAGGTATGAAATAATAATCTCTATTTACGTAATTTATGTTCAATAAAATATTGATACTGTTACTATACTCCAATATTTTAAAATGTGAATGCCGGATTCTGTCAACATATTGCCTAATTCTGCTTATTTGATTGATTTAAGGTGGAAATTATGAAATATTGGTGTATAATCCTGATATTTCCAGTATGAGAGGACTTTGCTATGACTAAAAAAAATGAATTAATAAAAGCTTTTCCGGCGATGGATGATGGCGCAATTAAAACCGGCATTGACGGTGTTCTGATATTTCAGGAAACCTGCTATACCCGTACCCGTCCGATGGTATATAATCCCGGAATCTGCATTGTAATCCAAGGTCATAAGATAGGGTATCTAGGTGATAAGACATTTGAGTATAATCCGAATAACTATCTTGTAACCTCGGTGACAATGCCGTTCTGGTGTGAGAGTTTCGGCAGCACAGCAGAACCGCTTCGAGGATTGTACATTGATATCGATATGGGAATGTTGCGCGATCTTATCGGCAGAATTGAATTTTCTGAATATGAAACGGATGATAAGATCAGAACGTTGCCGTTAGGTATCGGACCGGCAGATATGGATAGCGGGATGAATGATGCGGTATTGAGACTGCTGAAGTCTTTGCATTCAGAGACCGAGTCGGAGATTCTCGGACCTGGTATTTTGCGCGAGATCTTATTTCGGGTGCTTCAGGGAACCCAGAAAGATCTGTTATTTGCTATCGGTACCCATAGCGGGGCATTCTCACAGGTAGCCAGAGTGCTCAAGACGCTGCAGAATAATTACTCTGAAGATATTAACGTTGAAAAACTGGCGAGTGCGGCTCATATGAGTGTCTCGGCGTTTCACCGGGCGTTTAAGGAGGTTACCTCTGATTCTCCGATTCAATATCTTAAGAAGATAAGATTAACCCGCGCGAGGGATATGATGGTACAGGAGAGTATGAAAGCATATTCGGCGGCGGATATGGTTGGCTATGAAAGTGTGTCACAGTTCAGCCGGGAGTTTAAGCGCTATTTCGGCAAAACTCCAACCGAGGTTATGCAGGAATTACGGGTTGATTGAATTTATATCTATAATACGGATTATTAAGAATAAGGAACAGATATGGAATTACAGGAATATTTGGAGCATCTGAATGCAGGAAAAACTGTTATCGGGGGGTCGGATATACACAAGGAGATGGGTGTTTATTCTCAGGAGGCAATAATTATAACTATGAAGCTCAATAATAGTTACCATACACCGGAGGAGATACGGGAATTATTCACCGAGCTCACCGGTAAACAGGTGCATGAATCGTTTCGCATGCATCCGCCATTTTATACGGATTTCGGCAAGAATATCACATTGGGCAAAAATGTCTTTATAAATTCAGGCTGTCATTTTCAGGATCAGGGCGGGATTATTATCGGTGATGGGGCGCTTATCGGGCACAATGTAGTACTTGCAACACTCAATCATGAGTTTGATCCGGGGGCGCGTGCAACAATGCATCCACAACCGATAGTAATTGGTAAAAATGTCTGGATCGGTTCAAATTCAACTATTGTTCCGGGGGTACGTATTGGAGATGGCGCGATAATCGCGGCGGGATCGGTTGTTACCCGGAATGTTTCTGAAAATACCGTGGTTGGCGGGGTACCTGCTAAGTTTATCAAAGAGGTGAATTCTGCTGAGTGCTGAGCCGCTGTTGGTATTTGACTTATTTACTTTATATACTGTCCGGTATCGCTGGATTTAGGGTAATCAAAGCGGCTCAGTGCTTTGAATTTTTTGTAAGAAAGCGGTCGAGGGCATTCGCGAATTTCTGTTTGTCTTTGCTGCTGAAAGTTGCGGGGCCACCGGTTTCGATACCCATGTTGCGCAGCTCTGTCATAAAATCGCGCATTGACAGTCTGTTCTCAACATTTTCTTCTGTCAGTAATTCTCCGTGCGGTTCAAGTGCTACCGCGTCCTTGGCCACAATTCTTGCTGCTAACGGGATATCAGCGGTAATAACTAGATCTCCCGGTGCTACATTTTCAACAATATAATCATCAGCCATGTCCGCTCCGGCCGCTACCAGCTTCAATGAAATGAGTTTATCCTCTGGAATCTTCTGAAAGGAGTTCGCGACTATGGTCAGAGGTATTCGACAGCGAATCGCTGCTGAATACAGGATATGTTTGATCTCTATGGGGCAGGCATCGCCATCAACCCAGATATGCATTATTTCCCCTGTCTATTAAACGAATAAATTTACATTTAAGCATTATAGCTGCAGCAAGTAGCGATACAAGGGACATTTGTTAATACGATAAAGTTAATACGCTGGTTGTATAGCGGTAATTAGCGGAAATTTTACATAACTGCTGGCTGGTAAAGCTGGTGTTACAGGTTTTAACTGGTAGCGGAACGGCATTACTTATAATATTGGCAATTATAGAATATAGAGTTTCTTCGCAGGCATCTGCTACTGCTTACATGCCGTAAATGTAAGGTTATTGTAAGTTGATTAATTTCGGTTCAGCATTATAATTAATTCCAGGTAAGTAAGAATACATATTGTGTGTTGTAACTCCTAGTGTTTGTAAATAGATACAGGTATTTACAAATTTATTCTATCACCTTTAGGGTGATTGGATATTTTTGTATTTCCAGTTACTGAGAGTGTAGAAGGTACGGCTGAGTTGAATGAATCGAATAGTAATATAATATTCAATATATGAAGATGCCTGTCTGGGTTTAGAAACGGAATATTCACGGTAACTTGAAGGCTGGTGGATTAAGCATATGTGTCTTACCCATCATGGTTGTTGGTTTGTTTTTGATGCAGGTGCTTTTGCTCTTTGTATATGGTGTATTTATAGTTAGAAATAATGCAATCTGGGTGTACCTGGGTTAGGGACGTTATAATGTTACCGCTTGACATCACAATTAGATATCTGACCTTACTGCTGCTGGCAGGAGGGGTAATATCTGGAAGTTTTGCGGCTGATATAACCGTAAATACCGCTGAGACCTCAGCTCAGGTATTGAATGAAGATGATACTATCACAGTAACCGCCACGGGTTCGGTTACGACTGTTACCGCTGTTAATCCTGGAATAAGTGGCAGTAATACTAATGAGGGCAGTAATCTTATTACGCTTGACGGCGGATCAGAGATAATAACCTCAGGGGGCGGTACTGATGTAAATAACAGTTCATTTGGAATAAGGATTTATGGAACTCAGACCGATGCGGGAAAAACCGGTCTGGCTGGTACCGGTGCACTGGCTGATGGTGCGTCAAATATTATTATGCTGCAGTCCGGGAGCAGTATCCGCACCATGGGTGAATATGCAGCTGGTATTCACGCAGACAACAATAACAGTATAACTGTGAATGGCTCTATAACTACCGAGGGTGATGAGGCTGATGGCGTGTATTGCGGTAATAATAATCTCTTGATTGTCAACGGCAGTATAATGACTAGAGGGCTTGATTCCTGTGGTATTTATGCCAAAACCAATAATGCGGTAGCACTGAACGGCTCAATAACAGTTGAAACTATCGGTGGACTGGGAATTTACAGCGGCGGGAAAAATAGTATAACTGTAAGTGGAGATATTACAACTTATAGTTTTATGTCGTGTGGAATATGGAGTGATGATGATGGTGATACAATAAATGTCAGCGGTTCCATAATAACCCGTGGTGCTGCTGCATACGGCATAACCAGTCTGGATAATAATAACATAACTCTCAGTGGTTCCATAACAACTTCAGGAGTAACTTCCATCGGTCTTTGCTGTGACAATAATAATACGGTTACGGTTAGCGGTTCGATAACAACTGCCGGTATCAGTGCTCTGGGGATCGGTGTTATCGATAATAATACGGTTGATTTCAGCGGAGCGATAGTTACCACAGGTAGTATGTCTTCTGGTATTTATGCCAGTAGTAATAATACTATAACCGCCAGCGGAAGTATAATTACCTATGGTAGCGAGGGGACAGGAATTGATGTCCTTGATGGCAATGATATTACCCTCAGTGGAACTATTCTAACGGGTGGCGAATGGGCTTATGGTATTTACGGTTATGATAATAACACTATAACTGTAGCCGGAGATGTTAGTACTACCGGTGCCGATGCCGGTGGTATTGATGTCGCAAATAATAATATTGTTACGATCAGCGGTTCTGTTATTACCAGCGGAAGCGGGGCGTATGCGGTAAATTTATTCAATAATAATAATGTCTGTTATCTGTCGGGAACGATTGCTGCAACCGGTTCCGGAGTATTTGCACTGAATTCCGGAAGCGGCCTTTCCGGGGAGAGTAACTGTATCCATCTTTTGGACGGGGCTTCAATAACCGGTGGAATACATAATTCGGATTTAACAGCTACTTCATATCTTACATTCGGGTATGCTACAGACGTTGACGGCATAGCTGATCTGGCGGCAGCTGACAGTTCCTTCAGTATAACACTAAGTGACAGTATAACCTCTGATTCTTCTGGAAACTGGGATGGATATTTTGCCGGAGGGACAACAACTCTTGACGGGGAAGTAAATAGCTTTAGAAATTTGTTTATTGGTGGTGACTGCTTCGACGGGGCAACAGTAGCCGCAGGGAATGATGGTGCTGGAAGTGCCAAGACGGCAACTCTCTCCAGAATTTCAGGGGCGACTGCAGTACTCAATGTCACCAATGCGCTCACAACAACCGGTTCGGTTATTGTTGGAGCAGGTTCGACATATAATCTCTATGGCACACATACCGGCAGTGGTGATTTTACTTTGGATATTGGTGGTAATCTCAATCTGGAACTAACAAGCAGCAAAGTCAGCAAACTTTTAATAACTGGTACCGCTGATCTGGTCGCGGGCAGCGTCAGTATTGCCGCCAGAGGCGGGCAGTCTGGTACAACCTATACACTGATTGCTGCCGGGGCGGTTGCAGGTACGTTTGTTCTTACAGATTATTCAGCGCTGCTGGATTACACTGTTGACAGCTCAAGTGGTACCAAGGTTGACGTGACCGCGACTCTGACTGCGAATGCTTATCAGCAGGCGGCAGCAACCGGTGATGGTATTAATATGACTCTTGCTAAAGTGCTGGAGGTTTTGTCGGATGAGCATCCGGCAGCAATGGAAGGACTGTTTGGTGCTATGAATGAATTTTCCACACTTGAAGAGGTGAACAGGGCAATGAGTCAGCTTAATATTGTCAATTCTGCTGCCAGCACGATTAATCTCGCTCTTGGGGCGGCGCATAACTACAATGCCGCATTGAAAAAGCAGTTCTCTGTTTCCAGGCTGGGAAGTGCGGCTATGGCGTATGGAAGTGGTACTGGCTATACCAGTGCCGGGGAGATGATATCTGCTGCCGAGCTTGGTAATGCATATTCAAGTATTGACAGTTCTGAATCGGAAAGAACCTCTTCCTGGTCGGGATTTATGCAGTTTTATGGCGGGTTTGGCGAGCAGAGAACTAGTGGTGATTGCGCCGGTTACAGTTCAAACCATACTGGGGTAATAAGCGGGCTTGATTATAAATTTGCCGGTGAACTGAATGTTGGTGGTGTAATTGATTTTAATTACAGCAGTTCAAAAATCTACAGTCAAATGGGCGATGGCAGCGATCAAATATTGAGGCTGGGAGCTTACGCTGTATACCAGTGGGATGGTTTTTTTCTAGATACCGCGCCTGCAGCAGCAGTTCATATGATTAAGACACACCGCAATATTGATTTTCTGGCTACTACAGCTGAGGGCAAGCGAACCGGGTTTGATTTTAACTGGATGAATAATATTGGCTATAAATTCGGTTTTGATAACGGCTGTGAGCTTATCCCAAGTTACAGCCTGGCATTTACCGAGTTTTATGATCCGGGATATACTGAAACCGGTGCGGGCAGCGGAGCTGATCTGAAAGTCAGTGCTTACTCCTGTTATTCACTGCAGCAGGATCTGGAGGTCAAGCTGTCGAGGTTATTCCGTATAAATGACAGCCTTACCTTCTTACCTGAAATCTGGGGTGGCTGGGAACTGGAATATCTGGACTCCGGAACAGAGGTGAGCAGTGCTTTCGCTGCGGCTCCTGAACACAGCTGGAGCGTAAATATTGCAACGGTTTCGCCGAATAAAGCGGTTTTTGGAGCAGCTGTAACTGCACTTATCAATGATAATACTGCACTTATCTGCCGTTATGACCAGAAACTCTGGGCAGGTGGGTATGAGACTGATTTTAGTATCGGGCTGAAAATCAGTTTTTAGAGTATGCTTTAGTGTGAGTCATATATTTTTTAATATATATATCATTTGCTGCTGGCTTTTAATTATATAGTCTGGTAGGTTATTAATTCAGCAACGCCTGCTGCGGCAGTTTTGACTTTATGCTTGCCGTAATCAATATATTGTTGTATATTTTCACTGTTGGGATGTCAAATTAAAATTAAGATTACAGTGCAAGCTGTTGTTCATAGATTTCGAACCTTAAAGTGAGAATAGAATGATAAATAAAACAACGAGTATGATTTTGTGGTATTTGTCTTTGATTGTAGCGTTACTTTCAGTTACAGCTGCCGGTAGAGCTGAAGAACTTAATTCTGACAATTATCTTCAGAAGCGCGAGGAGCTTATTGTCAGAGCCAATGCTAAATCATTTGAAAGTTCATTGCGGCTTTCACCGAGGGAAGAGATTGTAAACCGTAGACTTAACAGTCTGAAAAAGCGGGTATATAATGAATGTGATCTTGATATTGAGCCGAAACACAAGTTACGGGATGATCCTGAAAAGGTTTTCTGGCCGGCTCAGCCATTTTATAAGGTTCATGCCAGAATAGCGTCGGATAAAGATTATGGTGCGTTATTCAGGTTCATTCAGGCAATGCCCAAAGGTTCTATTCTGCATATTCATCCTTCGGCGATGGGTGATTTCACCTGGATGGTAGAGCAATACCTGAATTCGCCGGATGCGTATTATCTTAAAACTGGAATTGATTTCTCAACTTATAAATTGACAGACAGATGTCAGTTCAAGATCAGTGAACAGGATCCTGGAGAAAACTGGGAACGTCTGTCTGAGCATGAATTTGACCATGCTAAACTCAAGGACGCAATTCTAAAACAGATGATAATCAATGAGAGTAATTATTCGCCGCCGCATAATTGGCCGCTCTTTGAGAATATTTTTTCAAGTTTTTGGGGAATATTAGACTCTGAGGAGATCTGTTATCCGTACTGCTATAATGCGATTGCGGAAATGCTGGTCAAGGATCATGTAAGTCATATTGAATTTCGTTGCGGGGTAGAGCCGAATCCCCGGATTCCCGAAGTGTTGAAGTCTGAATATCAGCCGCTGGTAAAGGAACTGGGGTATACTACGGTTGATTTTTATAATATTGCCTGCAAAGAGGCGAGTAAAACAATACGCACTGCTGATGCTTATGGTATTACCTTTAAAATAATCTATTCTAATTCACGCCATCCAGCCCCACCGATCAATACAGATGTTGGATTTCAGAATTATATTGCCGGCAAGCTCAGAACATGTGCCGATTATATTCGGCAATATCCCGGTTATGTCGTCGGTTATGATATTTACGGGGAAGAGGATACCGGGTATCAGACCTTGGCTTTTTATAAACAGTTTCTCAAGGCGAAGCAGGAATGTCCGGAAATGGAGTACTATTTTCATAACGGGGAATCGAAATGGTTTGCCAATGATGATATTAACTTTTCGGAGTACCATATCAGTGATGACAGTATAACCTATGGCAGGAAGTCAAAGTTATTGCCATATAATAACAATCTCTATGATTCATATCTGTTGGGGTGCAAGCGCATAGGTCATGGTATATCATTGATAAAGACACCGGGATTGATCGAATTATTCAAAGAGAAGGATATATGTTTCGAGATTAACCCGATTAGTAATCAGCTGTTGCAATATGTAGATGATCAGCGAAATCATCCGGCAAAAACCTTTCTGGAATTGGGTTTGCCGGTTGTGTTAAGTCCTGATGATCCGGCAATATTCGGTTATGTCGGGGTGAGTTATGATTTCTGGATCGCGTGTATGGCCTGGAATCTTGATTTGAAAGGTTTGAAACAGCTGGCACTCAATTCAATTAAATATGCTTCGCTGAATGCTGAGGAGAGAGCGGCATTACTCCGGCATTTTAATAGCAGTTGGGACCAATTTATTGATGAGCAGGTAAGTGTAGCCGCAGCGGAGGGCATCTTATAGTCGGCAGTACTCTGGTCGTATGGAAATATCATTTTAATAAGTTCACCGCTGTAAGCCGTGATCTGAGAGCAGGTTTAGTCATGTACCGCTGAAAATCAGTTCAGTGATAGCGTTGGACTTGTATTGTCACAATAAATAAAGGTTACAGAATAAGCTCATCGGGAGTATTCTGTAACCTCATGCCGGTTTGAAATCTGGTATAATTATAATCCGAGTACTCTTTTCAGGAAGCGGATTTATTTAGCCTGTTTCTTAAGCCATTCTTTTAGTCCCTTGACTACAAACTCATGATCCTGTTCATGGGGGAGATTTGAAACTATTATAACCGCAACCATTTCACCCGTTTTCAGAATTATCGGAAATCCGCCACCGCAAAATACGTAGTCAGTTTCTGACACGCCGTGATCAGCCAGGGTCTCACCTTTTACCTTGGATTCGGCCCAGGCACCGTAAGAACTTCTTTCAGTCAATAACACCGTATTGAATTTACGCTTCATCCAGTGCTGGTTGTTCAGACATGTTCCTTCAGTCATATGCTGGAAGATTATTGACCCGTTCAGCTTGCGAATACAGATGGATAAATCAATTTTCTGACTGTAAACTTTATCGGTAAGAAAATTTCCCAGAGCGAGGGCGTCACGATTTGAAAAACTTTTAAATCTGATACTATTTTCATCCTCTTTTACTTCTTTTTCCAACTCTACATATTTTTCTTTTTTCATGGTAATACTCCTTCTATAAGCTAAGTTTATATAAATTGCCGGTTCACTCAATAAAATTCCTTAAAACCGAGTTTAACCGCGAATAAATTGGCTTTAATACTCAGGTGCAATTAAATTGGCGGTTTATAATTCTCTGTTTGTTTGTTATCAGTAATTATTTTGTCATGCTTAATCTTTGATAAAAAGTTTTATGATTCAGGGTGAGCAGTTGCTTTTATCGCATTTTTTTCTCTCAATGTTAGATGTTTGGAAAGTGTTATCAGGAGAGCAGGTAGTGTCGAGCACCGTAATATAGCAGCAGACGTGGAAGGGAGTGTGTCTGGTCATCCACGGGGCAGCGCCTTCATTATGTATGGCGGCGCTACTCTATATTCAGGTGTTTCTTAATATCGCTGGCGTTATCTCTGAAAAATTCGCTGCTGGGGATATTTCCGCATTTCCGGCATGTTGTATCGTAGGCTGAGTTTATGGTCTGGCATTCAGGGCAGCTGTAACGCTGTATCGATTCTTCTTGCCATTGGTTGGAGCCTACTTCATTTATGCGTTTTAGTGAATTCCAGAGTTCGTTACGGTGTGGACGTGCGGCCTGGAATTCTTTGAGTTCCGGGCAAGGGAATTCTTCGCATTCACCGCAGAATTCTATACCGCGTTCTGCTGCGCAACTTATAAAATGGCAGTCCTTACAGAAGCAGCCCAGTTTTTCTGAACGGCAGCCTTTACAACTAACCTCTTCTGTCGTTGCATTGAATCTGGTCGCTGCTTTCTGCAGGCGTTCCGGGTCTTCATTGGTGGCGATAAAGATTGAGCAGGCACCGCAGTAGAGACCGCATACCGCCGCTAGAGTGTTATCTGTATTACGGGTTGGTGACATTTATCTTCTCCTAAATAATTCTTCATCAAGATTTGTTTTCAGGATCTAATCAACCGACTTTTGGATTAGTGTTCGGATCTTAAATGTTCATATAAATATATTAATTAAAAATGCGGTTCATGCTTTGTTTTAGTACTATTAAATTTGTATAGCGGTAATATTAATGGAAATTTTATAGAAGATATTACCAACAGTACGATGGTAAGAATCGTGATGCATTCTTTTGCTGTTTAAATATTCAACAATATATTCAACATGGTATAAGGAAGATATCGAACTGTCAAGAAATATTAATGTTATATGTTTATAATATGGTTCCAAATTATAAATGGTTCTGAATTTACTACAGCATCTAGCAGAAAATTACAGTAGAATTTCAAGGTTAACCTATTATATATAAGTAACTTGGATGTTTCTGTATGAAGGGGTATTTATTAGAGCTTTTAATGGTAGTGTCAGGTATGAATTATTATTGCTTGCAGGGAGTGGTAATAATTATTAAACAGAAATTTTAAATACAGCACGGGTGTATGGGGTATAATATTATCAGTTCGAGTCGGCTTCCGAGGTCTTTTCCGGTAATGCACAGTAAAAGTTTGATTAAGAAGGGATTAGATATTTATTCTTTCACCGGTACTTTGTCCTTGCCAAAAGAATGAGAATATTGTATGTTTTTAAGTGGTATTATTAACGGGGCAGAGCATAATACGCATCGAGTTTTTAAAACAGATTAGTCAGATAAAGAATGGTACTAAATAATTGCTGGCTATTTTTTAAATATTGTTTAAATATTCTGGGCGCACCCGTAGTAAATGCCGATAACTACTGATATAATAAAAAATAATATACGAGCATGTGTCTGTTATGGATAAAAGAGGATAATTATGAATTTTAAAAATTGTAGTATAGGTATTGAACTTGGTTCAACTAGAATTAAATCTGTGTTAATTGATGAAAAAGGAAGTACATTAGCTACTGGCGGTTATGGTTGGGAGAATAAGCTGATTGATAACATTTGGACTTATTCAATCGACGAGATTTGGGAAGGTATACAGGTCGCTTATACTGAATTAAGAGAAAATATTGAGCAAAAATACTCTTGCGACTTTACAACAGTTGGTTCAATCGGTTTTAGTGGAATGATGCATGGTTATATGGCTTTTGACAAAGATGACAACCTTTTAGTTCCATTTAGAACCTGGAGAAATAACCTTCAAGGCGCGGCAAGTAAAGAACTTACAGCTTTATTCAACTACCCGGTTCCACAAAGGTGGACAGTTGCACATTTACGGCAGGCAATTTTAAATAAGGAAGAGCATGTTAGTAAGATTGACTTTTTGTCAACTCTTGCAAGTTATGTGCATTATTGTCTGACTGGGGAAAAGGTCATCGGTGTTGGTGAAGCCTCCGGTGTATTTCCTATAGATTTAGAGACTAAATCATATAATGCAAGAATGGTCGGTCAGTTTAAAGAATTAACCAATATAAATCTAACCGACATCCTCCCCAAGGTTTTGGTAGCTGGAGAAGATGCAGGACATCTAACTCCAGAAGGAGCAAAGCTTCTTGATGTCAGTGGTAAACTGGAGTCTGGAATACCTTTCTGTCCACCTGAAGGCGATGCTGGAACAGGAATGGTTGCAACGAACAGTGTAAAGAAAAGAACGGCTAATGTGTCTGCTGGAACCTCAGTGTTCGCCATGATTGTACTTGAGAAAGCATTATCCAAGGTTTATAGTGAGATTGATGAAGTAACAACACCAAGTGGTGATTTAGTCGCTATGGTGCATTGTAATAACTGTACTTCAGACTTGAATGCCTGGGTTAATTTATTTGGTGAAGTTTTAGGTGAATTCGGGGTAAAACCTGATGCCGATGAACTTTTTGGAAAGCTTTATAGAAAAGCATTGGAAGGTGATGCTGATTGCGGCGGATTACTTGCTTATCCTTACTTATCTGGTGAACATAGTACCGGATTTGAGGAAGGCAGACCGCTATTTGTCAGAAATGCTGATAGTAAGTTTAATTTGGCTAACTTTATGCTGACAAATTTGTGTACTTCACTTGGAGCATTGAATATCGGTTTAAAAATACTCTTCGAGAAGGAAGGTGTAGAAATTGATGAGATGCTGGGCCATGGCGGCTTGTTTAAAACTGCAGGTGTCGGCGATACCGTAATGGCAAGAGCGACACAGACTCCGGTAACAACAATGGCAACTGCGTCAGAAGGCGGGGCGTGGGGCATCGCATTGCTTGCACAGTTTATGCTGAATGATTTTGATGATTTAGCGGAATACCTGGAAACAAAAGTATTCTCTGATGTTGAAAAAGTGATGGTCAAGCCAGATAAAGAAGGCATTGAAGGTTTTGCCAGCTTTATGAAGAGATATGTTGGCGGGCTTGATATTGAACATGCTGCGGTTGCAAATTTGAAGTCATAATTGTCCTTAAGAAACAGGAATATTGTTGAGTAATGGTTTAGAGCAAATACAAACGGTTAAAATTTCCTATGAAGTGGTAGTGTAATTAAATCGAAGTAAAAGCAAAGCTTATTCTGAAGGCAGGGGTAAAGAAAATTGTATATAATCTGATCTCTGAAATTTGCGATATTCTTTTCTTTATGAAGTTATTTTACAGAAAATCAGCCAGCGGATAGCCGCTGGCTGATTTTCTGATTTTTATAGTCTTGTATTTGTTTTTGGGGAATCTTTCGGGTTTAAATACAGTCTCTTGAAGTCTCAATGATGTATAATATTGTTATAAGATTGCGCACTTGCGCTGGTAATAGCTCTATTTCTTATCTTGCCGGGCGTTACTTTATAATCTTTTTGTTTTATTAGCCTTATCTATAATTATTATTTACTGTCGGTATGGTACCTGGTTATTATTGACTATACCGTGGAGAGGAGAGCAGCAGGTATAAATGAAAGCTTGAAAGCAAATAGCAGGACCGGATTTGTTAAAGGGAATTTTTATTAGTTGATACCCAGCATTTTAAGCTTATAGAGTAAAGCCCGGCGACTGATGCCGAGTATCTCGGCAGTACGGGTGCGGTTACCGGCGGTTGCCGCAAGAGCTTTTTCAATGGCTAAGCGTTCAGACTGCTGCAATGAAATAAGTTGATCAGCCTGAGGTTCTTTAATTTCTCTGGTGATGTGCTGGCATATCTGTTCTGGCAAGTGTTCAGGCAATATGTAATCAGAATTGGAAAGAATTGCTGCCCTTTCCATTGAGTTGTGTAATTCACGGACATTGCCAGGCCAGTCGTAAGAACCGATTAAACGTTCAGTACTCGGAGCAAGTCGGCAATGCGGGCGCTGCCGTTTTAGAAAGAACCGAGCCAAGGGTAAAATATCTTCTCTTCGTTCACGGAGTGAAGGTAAATCAAACGTTATCACATTCAACCGATAATACAGATCCTCACGAAATAGACTGTCTTGTATGCGCTCTTTAAGATTTGCATTAGTTGCTGCAATCAGGCGGATATCTACCTTAATCTCACGGTCACTACCGACTGGTATAATAGTTCGCTGCTCCAGAGCACGGAGCAACGCTGCCTGCAGTTCCGGCGGCATATCACCAATTTCATCAAGAAACAAGGAGCCGCCATCGGCTTCACGAAACCTGCCTTTACGCCCAGTTGCTGCTCCGGTAAACGCTCCTTTTTCATGTCCGAACAATTCACTGGCAAGAAGATTAAATGGAATGGACGCACAATTAATCGCTACAAAAGGCTTCTGGCTGCGGGGGCTGTGTGCATATATATAGCGGGCAAGCACATCCTTACCGCAACCGCTTTCACCGGTTATTAGTACCGTGGCATCTGATTTTGCAACCTGCAATGCGTCGGTATAGAGTCGTCTCATCTCGGGATTTTCGACAATAATTCCTTCTGTTATAAGATCGCTAGCTTCTGATTTTGTCGCGAGTGAGCAGCCTGTCGCATCGCCTGCCGCCGTTATAAGTTCCTCAAGATCAACGGGTTTTTCCAGATAGTCAACGGCTCCAAGTTTTAGTGCTTCCACCGCCTGGCGTAAATCAGCATAAGCTGTAACGAAAAGAAACGGCATATGCCAATCTCTTTCCCGGCAGGCCCTGAGTAAATCCAGACCATTCATATGGGGCATACGCATATCCGAAATAATCATGTCAGGGCAAGCCTTTTCTGCCAGCACCTGCTCTGCACTTACAAAAACATGGGTGTGAAATCCAGCTTCCTGCAAAGTCAGGGCGTAGAGTTCTCCATAGCTAGGTTCATCATCAACAATATATACTGTTTTACTCATGGCTTCCTGTCCGGTACTGTATGCCCTCTATTTTAAATGTTGTTATAACTCCAGGTTCTGATCTGACATTGATGTTCCATCCGTGCGCCTCGACAATTCTTTTAACAATTGCGAGTCCCAAACCGCTGCCGCCTTCATTGCGGCTGGTGTAAGGGGAAAAAATATCACCAAGTTGCTCCTTGCTGATCCCGTCACCGTTATCGTTAACTTCAATGAACGCAGTGCTGTTATTTATCCCACAGTTCAGGTTTATTACACAACCACTATGGCTGTTCTGCTTGGCATTGAGCAAAAGATTCATTAATATCTGCAGTAGTTTCTTCTGGTCGCAATTAATTTCAATATCTGGTGAGACATATTTAAGGGTACAACCAATATTGCTTATCTCATCCCGCATTAAAGAATACATACGCTCAAAAAGTGCTTTGACTGCGATATATGCTAAGTCCGGCTCAGCGGGTTTGGCGTAAGCGATAAAATCCCCTAAACGACTGGTTGCGATATCGACCTGATCAAGAATGTTGCTGGTTGTCTCGAGTTGGGATTCGTTGTCTTTGATATTTTTAAGAAGCTGCTGTGCAGAACCTCGAATCAAGCCAAGTGGATTTTTGGTTTCATGCGCAAGACCTGACGCAATCTGTGCGAGGTCCTTCAGGTGGCGGGCTTGTGATTGCGCCAGTTCCAGCGAATTGCGGAGCATACGCTGTCGCAGACTGACCAGCCACAGCACACAAAACGCCAGAATTGCCAACAGACCAATCAGTCCTGTAGTATACACTCGTTGACGCGTACGCAGGGCATTGTTGTGGATGTGTGTGGCATCGGTCTTGACTTCCAGCTGTAGTTTTGGCGTGTCTAGCACAATCCACTCATTGCTGGTTCTGTTGTTTGACATGGAGATACCAAAGTGTCCCATGTGCATACCCATGCCTTGAGAGGTATCCATCATGTCTTCACTGACTTTCAGGTCATAGGTTTTTGTATAAATATTGGAAGATAAAGGTTGAGCTGCCGCTGCATTTATTGTACGCATAACCTGCAGTAACACTTTGCCTTTATCGTCCTTTAAAGTGAGCTGCACCAGCGGAGTCTGGCTCATGGCATCGGAAAATACCATTTGCAGACGGTCTCGTAACAGCCGTTTACCACGTCTCAGTTCCGTTCTTAAAATCGACTGGGTAAACGCCGCCATCATATCGGAATTCTGCAATTCAGACTGCTTCTGCTGGTGGTCAATCCAGCGAAGTTCATAAAAAGTCCAGTAGCCCATAAGGACTAGCAGGACAAGTGAAACTAGAATTGGCGGCAGGTGGTTACGCATAATATTTTATTATACCTGATGAGTAAATTTCGTGAAGAAGAAAAAGGTATCCCGGAAAGATTACAGATCTGCTCTGGCTTTCCGGGATACCTGTGACAGGTCATTATTCAGGTTTATACCTTAGTGTTATTCGGTCTTAGGTTCTACTTTTTCGGTGTTGGGGGTGCTTTTAAAGTTATCGCACATTCCATCGCCGTCCTTATCAATGAACTTCCTTTGACGGGGTGTATCATTATTCCCTTTAGCTTCAATGTAAGGACAGTTCTGGTGTCTTGGGGCAAAATCACATCTGCCGTCATCGTCTTTATCTACGGCTTTCCCCCGCACTGTAGAACAATCGTTGGTGCGATTGAACCTGCAGCCGCCACGAGAATGTCGGCCTCGCATCATTCCGGCGCCATAATTGTCGCACATCCCATCACCGTCATTGTCGGTAAAATTTCTGTGCATCATCCCCCGACCCGGTCTCATACCCATTCCATAACCTGCCTCATCAGCCCAGACTATACCTGTAAAAATCAGTGCTACCACAGCAATAACTCCTAATAGACGCATCATAATTTTCTCCTTTAAAGAAAGCGGTAAAAAGTTCTATTTATTAACGACAAAATTATGATAACAATATCTGTGCCAGATAGTAACATATTGATATATAATAAGATATGGGTTTGCTGTGCTGCGCAAAAGTTGCGCAGTGCGCAAGATTTGTTTTAAGTTTTAATGGATATTACACAAAAACGGAGAATACTGCTGATTATTGCGGTAACTGGTGGAATTTTAACCAAGCATTTAAAAAACCAAAGGTGCGCATTAAAAATTCTTTTTATCATGGAATATAGAAAACATTTATCTTGCGTAATGTCTATGGAGATCAATGTATTACTATTACTTTATTCTTCACTATTAATATGTTTTTTTTGTGTCTATAAATATTTTTTCTAAATTATCAGATTAAGCGCTCTTTTCTTTGATACCAGGTGAATACTTTCTTGTGTTTGAATTGATAGACTACATTAAAAACATTACATAATTATATTTGACTGTAAATAGTCGTCAGATATTATTATAAGTTGAATTCTGATAGTTAATAATTATAGAAGGTTTTTTAGATAAGCAATTATTAGTTGTGTGATAAGTTAATATAGAGCGTTTTGTTTTGTTATGAAATAATAATAGGTGTATTTATAATATTTCGGTAAAGCCAGATTGGGTAAGCCCAAGCCGCTTTTATATTTAATAGTTGTGTTATTGTAAGATTTATACTAAGTTTATTATTTTCTTTTTGTAAAAACCAATTTGACTGGTTATTATCTGCGTATTCTGCAAAAATGAAAGCAGTTTGCTTGAGGGATTATCCGCCAAAATTAAGACATTTCTAGAGGTTAATTAGTTCAAATCTTCTTTTACAACTGATATTATAATAATTGGCATCGCTTATTTAACGTTAATTTTCACGTGAAGTAGGATGAGTTGTTCAGCATAATTTTATTCTAGTGTGTTACTGCAATGATAATATGTTATGTATTTAATAATACTTAACTTTAGATTTTAAAATTTTAGATAATGAGTACCTCGAGGAAAGTACAATGATTAAGACATTTATTTCACCAAGTAATTATGTTCAAGGTCCAAATGTTATAAAAGATCTGGCTCACTATATCGAAAAGTTTGGTGATGTTGCAGTAATGGTTGCAACAGACAAAGGCAGAGGACGAGTTCAGGATAAAATTGATGAAGGTTTGGCAAACTCAAATTTGAAGATGGTATATGCGGGGTTCAATAATGAATGTACAGAGAGTGAAGCCCAGAGAATTGCTGATATTCTCAGGAAAGAGAATGCTAGCACTGTTATCGGTCTCGGTGGAGGAAAGGCAATGGATACAGCAAAAGCTGCAGGTCATTATTATGACTGTAAAATCGCATGCGTTGCTACGATTGCTGCGACCGACGCGCCATGTAGCCACACCGCAGTGCTTTATAATGAAGATGGAAGTTTTGACAAGTATCTACCAAATAAGTCCAGCCCTGATCTTGTAATGGTTGACACGGCGGTTGTTGCTAAAGCGCCAACCAGGTTGCTTGTGGCAGGAATAGGTGATGCGCTTTCTACATACTTCGAGGCGCGTTCATGTTTAAGAGCTAATGCAGATAATAATACTAACAAAGGTAAAGCCACCCTTACTGGGATGATGATTGCCGAGACTTGCTACAATGCAATTCTTGAGGATAGTGTCAAGGCTATTGCTGCATCTGAGATGAATGTTGCGACGCCGGCTCTTGATAATATTGTTGAAGCAAATACTCTTCTTAGTGGTGTTGGGTTTGAAAGTGCCGGTCTTGCTGCTGCTCATGCGATTCATAATGGCCTTACCGCTCTTGAAGAGTGCCATCACTACTACCATGGGGAGAAGGTAGCATTTGGTACTATTGTACACTTGATACTTGAAAATGCTCCAACTGCAGAATTAGATGAAGTACTAAGTTTTTGTAAAAGGATAGGTCTGCCAACATCTCTAGGAGATCTTGGAGTAACTGTGATTAAGGAAGAGGAGATCAGAAAGGTTGCTGCTCTTGCCTGCGCTCCTGGTGAAACTATCTATAATATGCCTTTTGAAATAACCGAAGAAATGGTCTATGCGGCAATCTTGACTGCTGACAAGATTGGCTCTGAATATCAGTAGGGAAATATTATTGATGACATGTTTCTGGGGACGAAGGAGTTATTCATTCTTGTGAATGGATAACTCACTTTTAATCTCAGATAGTGTTTTATGAAGAGCTAAAATCCAACCGTAAATAGTGAAGGCAAGCCCATAATATCCGTAGATATTATAGAAATTACAAAAGTAGATATCCCTGATACTATACAAGCAGATGTACTCAAACAATTCCTTGATAGTTGGAGTTTATTCTTCATTATTGGATGAATGAGCTCGTAGATTTAATTGTGGTTCACGGAAAAATCTATCAATTATATTCAAGCAACCTCCAAGGCCTCGCTCATCTTCAGTCTGCTGGGCAAGTGCTATCGTAGGTTTAAGAGGAATATAATCTTCTATACTCTGATTTATAGATTTTGTAATACTTTTGAAAAGGACACTCTCTTCACAATTACTGATTCCTTCAATTATCAGGTGAGAAATATCAAATAATTTTATTACATTAGCGAGGCAACGTCCAAGAATATTGCCAGCATCTTCCAGGATACCGACACTTACTTTATCACCATCTAAAGCTAGTTGTAGAATTTCAAGAAATTGTTTTTTGATTCCTGTTTGTTTGTAATAGGCATTAGTAATCGCTGCCCTTGAGCAAAAATCTTCTAACTTGGTCTTATTTTTATTACTTGATATCGTCGAAGTAAGATTTGTCATGGTAAAACCAATATAGCCTGAGTTGCCATGCTCTCCTTCATAGAAGTTATCATTAATTACTGGTGCCATACCTATTCCTGTGCGCATTCTAATAAAAATAAAACTCTTTATACTATCCTTTAAATACTTCTTCTCTGTTAGTGCTAGTAGATTTACATTCTTTAGAATATACGTTGGAAATTTTAAACGTTCCTCTAAAAGTTTACTTATTGGAAGATTACTAAGTTTGGGAAGTCGTGAAAGAGAAACAATTACCTGAGTAGAGAGATTTATGGTTCCAGGCACCCCAAGTCCAATACCGATTATTTTTTCGCGAGGTATTTTACTGGTTATAATACTGCTATTGATCTCCTGGGTCATTGAGTCCAGAAGTTCTTCTGTATCCCACTCGGGGCTTACATCCCAAGCGTGAGAAACCACTGTTTCACCAACTAAATTAGAGATTACAAGATGAACAGAAGGAACCTCCATATCAATGCCAATCGCATAATGGGCGTTTTTATTAAAGGAAAACAATGCTGCTTGTCTACCTCCAAAAGATTTTGAAAGACCTGACTTATTGACTAATTCTGAATCTAACAACTCGTTTAGCAGCTTCAAAACTGTTGGGCGACTCAGATGTGTTTGGCGAACAATACCTTCTGTGGTAATGCTGTCATAGCTCATAATAGTATCAAGAACCAAGAATCTATTTGCTTTTTTTATTGTTGAGGAGTTGTTTGCTCTCATAACATTATTACCTTACTCTGTACTATAATTAACACTGTTTTTATGTCTAAAACAAGATAGGTTTATTTTTTTGACCAGTTATTGTTTGATACTGTTTGCTATATTATACATTTAATTTGGAGAAAACAAATGTTTTTTAAAGGTGTTTTCTAAAATAGATTTACGAAATGTCATTTGATCTGGTGTATAAAACTTTATATAGTGCAATTGTATATATTTATAACGCAAATACAAAAGCAAAGTAGTTTATTAATTTATTTATTTAAATAATTTTGTAAAACAGGTTGACTAAAGTAATTCGGATGGTAGTATGCATATATAAGATCTTATAATACCTATTAGAATAGCGAATAATTATGGATATATAAGATTTTATACATTGAAGTGCCAAATATAGTCGAGGAAGGTGTTCTTCGATTGAAGTAGTTATATTTGTGTATTAAATAATTGTGTGTTGTCTAAATATTAATTGAGCAATTGTTACATTAATTAATTGTAATTCGGAGTTTTTACCTCGAATTATTTTTTTATAGTATGACTTTAAAGATCAAAAGCAAAAATATTGCATCAATTATAATTCAAAGAAATTTTTTATTAACAATATTATAACTGTAATAAACTGTTAGCTATTTTTGTGATGTGTATTTGTGTAATTATTGTATTTCTCAAGTTGGGAAGTATGCGTGTTTTTGTTTGTTTGTTCTCAAGGAGATTTTAATGAAAAAGTTACTTTTACTGGCAGTTCTTTTTTTGTTGACTCTAAATATTACTATGCTTTCAACTGTATGTAATGCTGCAGAGAAGAAGAAATTGGTGGTTGGACTTTCGTGGAATGAAAAAGTCCATCCACTTATCCAGGCATGGCAAGATTACATGATAGAATATGGTGAAGAGTATGGAAAAGAAAATGGTATTGAATTTAAGTGGGTAATAAATGTTGCGGACTCAGACCCAATACAGCAGGCATCAAATATTGATGACTTAATTGCTTTAGGTGTTGATGTCATTATTGCCCGCCCGCATGATGCTGCATCTATAGGCGCTTCAATTCGCGCTGCTCATGAAGCTGATATCCCATTTATTACCTTTGACCGCACATCTTCAACAGTTAAACCTGATGCCCATGTAGGTGCGGATAGTTTGAATCAGGCAATATCTACAGCTGAAGAGTTTGCTAAAATACTTAAAAAGAACGGCGTTGACGGCAAAGTTATTGAACTTATGGGTGATTTACGAGATGCTAATGCAGTACAGCGTTCTGATGGTTGGCATAAGGTCGAAGATGCTGGCGCACCATGGAAAACTATTGTTCAGGTTCCTACAGAGTGGAATCCTGAAAAATTCCGCAGTGGTACTGCAAATGCTTTAGAAGCACACCCGGAAGCAAATGCAATATTTGTTGCAAGTGACTTTTGTTTCTCTGCTGTTGAATCAGCACTTGAATCAGCTGGAAGATTGTACCCTGTGGGAGACCCAAAGCATGTATGGATTGCTGTACAGGATATAAACCCTCCAGGATATACTGCTATGAAGAAGGGGTATATCGATGTTGGTACAACTTATGACGCATATTATCACGCTCGCGAATTGATAAAAGTTCTTGGTATGATCGCTAAAGGTGAAAAGCTTAATGGTGAATCCTTCCTGGTTGCTGGACGTGTAGCCACTCCTGAAAATGTTGACACATTGAAAAACCTCTGGTCAAAACCTGCAGAAAAATAATTAGTTAACTTGAGATTTACGGAGGACTCACCACCTGTGAGTTATTCCGTAAATCTCACTTATTGAAAATATTCTTAAAATGCTGAGTAAGCATTTGAAGTGATTTTAAAAGTTCTGTATGAAAGAAAATTATATGATCACTACACCATGCATGAGTCGAACCGGCAATTTTCTTCTAAAGTATAGCGCAGTTATCTTATTTGTTGTTGTGCTTGTCATTATTAGTTTTGTCTCTCCACATTTTTTCTCATTTCGTAACGTTATGAACGTGTTAAACCAAGCATCGGCATTGGGCATTTTAGCCATTGGTATTACAGCTGTCTTTATAACTGGCGGAATAGATTTATCAATGCCACCGGTGATGGCATTGAGTTGTATTCTTGCCGCATTAGCAATGTATAGTGGCGCAAGTGCTCCAGTAGCTATCTTGATTGCACTTAGCGTAGGTTGTTTTTTAGGGTTTCTAAATGGGTATGCAATAGCATATTTAAGAATGATTCCATTTGTTGTAACCCTCTCTATACAGGTTATGACTATGGGACTATGCGTTCTGTTGACAAGTAAATTGAGTGTTCCGATTGCGAATGAAGCTTATCTTAATTTATTCAGTGGGAAGATAATGAAGGTACCGGTATCGGTATTTTATTTAGTAGGAGTAATTATCGTCTCCGCACTTTTAGCAAGAAAAAGTATCTATGCCCGTTGGGTGTACGCAGTAGGTGTAAATGTTGAAACTGCCAAGATATCTGGTATTCCAACAAAGAAAGTTCTGTTAGGAGTTTATATCTGGTCTGGGTTACTTTGTGGTGTTGCGTCTTTGATAATATCTAGTCGATTGGCTTCAGCATCTGCTACAATCGGACAGGAAGGTCTGGTATTGAATATTGTTAGTGCTGCTGTTGTTGGTGGTGTTAGTCCTATGGGTGGCTATGGTAGCCCTCTTGGAGCAGTATTTGGGGCACTGGTAGTAACATTTATAAGTAATTGCATGAATATGATGCAAGTATCATATTTTACAACATTAATAGTGAAGGGCGCTGTAATTATCCTCTTTGTTGCCCTTGATTCATTTCGTCATAGAAGATAGTGAGGAGAGATATGGACAGTGAAGTTTTACGGTTTGAGTCGATTACACGGGAGTTTCCCGGGGTAAAGGCTTTAGACGATGTCTCCTTTAGTGTTAATCAAGGTGAAGTATTTGCTTTGCTCGGCGCTAACGGTGCTGGTAAAAGTACATTGATGAATATTCTGGGTGGAAATATTCCTCCAAGTAGTGGTAAAATTTATATAGATAGCGAAGAAAAAAGTTTTTCCTCACCTCAAGATTCACTCAATGCAGGTATAGGCTTTGTTCACCAAGAAATAGCCTTATTTCCTACAATGACTATTGCTGAAAATCTATTTATTAATGGTTATAAGACAAATACCGCAGGCTTATTAACACGCAAAGCAATGGAAGCAGAGTGTGCTAATCTTTTAAAAAAGTTAAATTGTAATCTATCACCAAGAACACTTGTTAAGCACCTTGGTACAGGTGATCAACAAATGTTGGAAATCGCTAGAGCCTTATTAATTAACCCGCGAATTCTAATATTAGACGAACCTACATCATCATTGACCAATTCAGAAAAGCAGAGGCTTTTTGAAACTATTAAGCTACTTAAAAAACATAACGTTACTGTGATCTATATATCTCACTTTTTAGATGAAGTCTTTAGCATTTGTGATCGAGCTTTAGTCATGCGTAATGGCAGGTATGCTGGTGAGGGGGATATTAAAGATTTATCTTATGAGAAAATTGTTGGTTATATGCTGGGTGAAACTGAGTCAGATATCTACTACTCACGCAAACATGAGGTTAGCTGTTCTCGAACAGTGATGGAAATTGAAAATATATCTCGTAAAGGTGTTCTTGATAACATTAGTTTCTCGGTAAAAGAAAATGAAGTTTATGGTTTGTGGGGGCTTTTGGGATCTGGTCGAACTGAATTTATGGAAGCTCTTGCCGGACTTGACGAAGGACTTGACGATTATAAGGTAACCCTAAAATTTTCTGATGAGAGTATATCGCTAAAACCGAGTAAAGCCTTAAACTATTTTGGCTATCTTACTGAGAATAGACGCGAGAATGGGCTACTACTTTCATACTCTATTTTAGCTAATATTTCATTAGCCAATTTACGCTCATATATATCGACTTGGCCGTTTGTAAACGATAAGAAGATTGCGTCTGAGACAGAAAAGTATGTTGAGCAGCTTGGTATAAAAATATCAGACCTTCAGCAAAGAGTTGAAACTCTTAGTGGTGGTAACCAGCAAAAGGTTATTATTGGAAAATGGATACAGAGAGCGCCTAAAATTTTGCTGCTTGATGAGCCAACAAGAGGGTTGGATGTAGGTGCAAAACGAGATGTACACAAAATTATTAATGACTTTGTGGCTAATGGTGCGTCTGTTATTTTTGTTTCATCAGATATTGATGAGATGCTTAATATGTGTGACCGTATATCTGTAATTGATCGAGGTTGTATTAAGGGTGAATTTAAACCGGGAGTTAGCAAGGAAAAATTGATGGCTCTAGCGAGTGGGGCAACAGAGGAATAATAATATGAATAAATTATCAAGAATTCTACTGGCTTATGGCTTTCCTATTGTCCTATTATTGCTAGTAATAACAATGTCTTTTGTTACCGATAGATTTCTGACATTTTCAAATATTTTCGGTATTCTGCATTCTGCAGTTCCACTCTTGATTCTTGGTTGCGGGATTGCTTTTGTAATAATGATGGCAGAACTTGATTTATCCATTGGCTCATTGGCATTTTTATGTGCTGCGATCAGCTCTGTATTGATTGAGCGCTATGAGGTGTCTCAGGTAATAGCATTACCTCTGATACTTATTATAGGAGCAGTAGCTGGGTTGATAAATGGATTAGTAATTATCAAATTAAAAGTAAGCTCAATTATTGCAACAATGGGAGCCATGTTTATTTTTCGTGGTCTAGCTTTGATGATAACTGAATCCCAGGTAGTACCATTGCCCAGCAATCTAAGTAACTTTGGCAACTTCAAAATCGGGCCGATATATTTGGATATTATTATTGGAGGAACAATTCTTTTTCTTGTATACCTTCTTCATCAGTGGACAGGTTTTGGTAGACGCATAATGGCAATTGGCAATTCGCATGCAACTGCAGCTAAAGTTGGGATAAAAGTAGATAGGTATATAATTATTGCATTTATTCTCTCCGGCGGATTTGCAGCACTAGCAAGCTTTTTCTCTATGACTCAACTAGGGTCAGTCAGTCTTACGATGGGAGTCGGTTGGGAGTTTAGTGCTATTGGGGCATTAGTAATCGGGGGAATAAGTTTATTTGGCGGTGAAGGAAGTATCATACCTGGGCTCTTACTTGGCGGTATAACTCTTATTCTTTTTGAAAACGCACTCAATCACCTTGGTGCATCACCATTCTTATACCCATTTGTTCGTGGCGGATTGATCTTTATCGCGATGTATGCAGACTCACTAAAAAGAAAACTGCGCCCTGAAATACAGAGCATGGCGGAGTAGATGTAATTATACTTTAATTACCTAAATGATATAGGAGAAAATATGACTGTTATTGTTTCACCAAAGAAAGTAAGTAATTGGCGTTACTTTGACGAACGCCCACGTATTGGCATACGCCCTGTTTTAGAAGGTCGAATGGGTGGTGTGCGTGAAGGGCTCGAAGAGCGTACAATGAGAATGGCAGAAAATGCGGCAGAATTAATTTCAAATAATATAAATTATATTGATGGTTTACCTGTTGAGTGTGTTGTTGCTGATAGTTGTATTTGCGGTGTTGCTGAAGCTGCTGCGACCCAAGCTAAATTTAATAAATATAATGTTCAGATTACAATAACAGTCACTGCATGCTGGGCTTATGGTTCAGAGACGATGGATATGTCGGTTGACACCATTAAAGCCATATGGGGATTTAATGGGACGGAAAGACCTGGAGCAGTATATTTAGCAGCGACATTGGCTGGATATGCTCAGAAGGGCTTGCCGGTGTTTAGTATCTATGGTCAAAATGTACAAGATGCTGATGATGAAAGTATTCCCGATGACGTACAGCGTAAGTTACTACAATTTGCGCGTTCGGCTCTGGCAGTAGCAACGATGCGTGGTAAAAGTTATCTATCAATAGGTTCTGTCTCTATGGGAATTGCTGGCAGCATGATAGATGAAAAATTCTTTCAAAACTACCTTGGTATGCGAAACGAATATGTTGATATGAGTGAGCTTGATCGTAGAATTCAAGAAGGTATTTACGATGAGGAAGAGTATCAACAAGCGAAAGAATGGGTAAGAGATAATATTATTATTGGTGAAGATATCAATAATAAGCAAAGCAAGACAGCTGAGGAATACCTTGCTGATATTGATGAATCTATAAAAATGACAATCATTACTAAAGATTTGATGATTGGTAATAATAAACTTGCAGTCAAAGGTTTCTTTGAAGAATCTCTAGGACATAACGCAATAGCCTCAGGTTTCCAAGGACAAAGGCATTGGACAGATTATCGTTCTACAGGTGATTTCATGGAAACAATCATGAACTCATCTTTTGATTGGTCTGGAATTCGTCAACCATATATTGTTGCAACTGAGAATGATTCTCTAAATGGTGTATCAATGCTCTTTGGAACTCTATTAACACAGCAGGCACAGATATTTAGCGATGTACGTACATATTGGAGTCCAGAAGCTGTTGAGAGAGTCACCGGTTATAAACTCATCGGCAAAGCGGAGAATGGCTTCATCCATATGATTAATTCCGGTTCCTCATGTCTTGATGGTACAGGAGAACAGGTAGACAGCGGTGGCCACGTGATTAAACCTTTCTGGAAAGTCAGCTCAGAAGATATCAGTGCTTGCATTCAAGCTGCTAAATTCTGCCCTGCTGACAGAGCACTCTTTAAAGGTGGTGGCTTCTCTGTTGATTATACAACAAAGGGCGGCATGCCTATGACTATGTTTAGGGTTAATCTGGTTCAAGGTAAGATACCTGTATTACAGCTGGCTGAAGGCTGGTCCATAGAGTTACCTGAAGAAGTACATAATACAATCGACTGTAGAACGAGCCCCACATGGCCTACCACTTGGTTTGCTCCACGCTTAAGCGGTGAGGGGAACTTCACTAGCGTCTATCAAGTAATGACAAATTGGGGGGCAAATCACGCAGCAATAAGTTTTGGTCATATTGGTAGCGAATTACTCACTCTAGCATCTATGCTACGAATTCCTGTTTCTATGCATAATGTTGATCAAGAACAGATCTATCGTCCTGATACTTGGAAGTTATTTGGGATGAATAAAGAGGGCGCCGATTACAGAGCTTGCGAAAGTTTTGGGCCATTATACAGATAGGTTATAATTATCATTTCTTGTATCGCTGAGCAACGCTCAAGTAGGTAACGGATAAAGAAAAGCTCTTAACAATTTATTAACGTTATACCTCCACTGATAAACTATTATTATCAGTGGAGGTTTTTTTAAACAACACGACGATGTCTATTAGACAATACTAACATATATCTGTTATAACAAAATAGGGCCGTAGTTATAGGTGTTCTGCAGGGCCATTTTTTTAGGGCAATGTAGAATCTACTATTTACGAAATTAGTTATCATTATGTAGAATATTACTGACTATAATGGTTGGCATAGGTTTTAAATAAAGGGGTTACAGTCATATAGGTGTATTGTAAAACCGTATCCTTAAAATTCAATGATGTTATATCATCATTGTAGTTTGCAAATGTTATTATTGAACACTATTACGTATTTCAGTAAGGATATTATCCAATAACCTGATTATTTACGAAGGGTTAATATTGAGGGGATTGGTAAATTGCTGGTATCACAAAAACGCTCTGGTGTGATCCGGTGTGTTTTAATCATTGCTTACCCCGGGGTATGATTTTACCGCCGTGAGCTACTTCTTTTACTATGGCGGTATTTATATAATAACATTAAAATTTAATTTTTAATATAGAGTAAAATAATTGGTAAAAAATACAAATTGATTTAAAATAAATATGAATCAGCAAAAATAAGCAAGATTACACTTTCAACCTAATTTATTGTATAAAGGAAGGTTTGGTATGGTTAAATCTTGGTATTTACGTATATTTCTTGTAAGCATTGGCTGTATTTCGCTTGTGCTTGGAGTTATTGGTATTGCTGTTCCGTTATTACCCACCACACCTTTTTTGCTTTTAACCGCAGCGTGTTTTATAAGAAGTAGTGAGCGTTTATATTCATGGCTAATAAAGCAGCCATGGCTAGGAACTTATATCAGAAATTACCGTGAAAACCGTGCTATGACCAGAAATGCAAAACTGATAATGCTGGTTTTGCTGTGGATTGTAATAAGCTATACGGCGTTATTTGGCGTTTCTGAGTTGTGGCTTCAAATTATGCTGCTGGTTGTTGCTGTTGCTGTGAGTGCGCATATTATTTCCCTAAAAACTGTATCTGATAATTGAATGATGATTACGCTTTTGGTAATTATATTTTTATATTATGTCTGATAGGTAAGGAGTGTTTCATGAGCGAAAAAAGCAAATGTCCTGTAACCGGAATGTCTGGGAATTCAAGACCGGGTAGTGGTACAATGAATAAGGATTGGTGGCCCAATGCGGTCAATCTTAAAATATTAAATCAGCATACGGAAAAGAGTAATCCAATGAGTAGGGATTATAATTATGCTGAAGAATTCAAGACACTTGATTTGCAGGAAGTGAAGGAAGATCTTTATCGTTTAATGACTGACTCTCAAGACTGGTGGCCTGCTGACTGGGGACATTATGGGCCGCTTTTTATTCGTATGGCATGGCATAGTGCTGGAACGTATCGTACTAATGATGGGCGTGGCGGGGCGGAATCGGGGAGTCAACGTCTGGCTCCATTAAATAGCTGGCCAGATAATGCAAATCTTGATAAGGCACGCAGACTGCTTTGGCCAATAAAGCAGAAGTACGGAAGGAAGCTTTCATGGGCAGACCTTATGATTCTTGCCGGCAATTGTGCTCTGGAGTCTATGGGGTTTAAAACTTTCGGTTTCGCAGGAGGACGTGTGGATGTCTGGGAGCCTGAAGAGGATGTTTACTGGGGTGCTGAGAAAGAATGGCTTGCTACCAGCGATAAGCCGGATAGTCGTTACTCTGGGGAGAGGGAATTGGATAATCCTCTTGCTGCAGTGCAGATGGGGCTTATATACGTAAATCCCGAAGGTCCTGATGGTAATCCCGATCCTGTTGCTTCTGGGCATGATGTGCGTGAGACTTTCCGGCGTATGGCAATGAATGATGAAGAGACAGTGGCTCTGGTTGCGGGTGGGCATACATTTGGAAAGTGCCATGGTGCCGGTGATGCCGCAAATGTCGGGCCGGAACCTGAAGCGGCTCCACTTGAAGAACAGGGGCTTGGCTGGAAAAGTACCTATAAGAGTGGTAAGGGTGTAGATACTATTACCAGTGGTATTGAAGGTGCATGGAAACCTAACCCAACAAAGTGGGATCATGGATATCTTAATATTCTTTTTAAGTATGAATGGGAGTTGGTGAAGAGTCCCGCAGGAGCTAATCAGTGGTTGGCGAAAGATGTAGCTGAAGAGGATATGATAGTTGATGCGCATAATCCTTCACAAAAACGGCGTCCGATGATGACGACAGCCGATCTTTCCTTGCGTTTTGATCCTGGGTTTGAGCCTATTGCCAGGCATTTCAGGGATAACCCCGATGAGTTTACTGATGCCTTTGCCAGAGCCTGGTTTAAACTTACTCATAGAGATATGGGACCGCGCTCACGTTACCTTGGAACTGAAGTACCGGCTGAAGAATTAATTTGGCAGGATCCTGTCCCTAAGGCAGATTATCGTATGATTGCTGATGAGGATATTGCACAACTCAAGAATAAAATTACAGCCTCAGGTCTTTCTGTTTCTCAGCTTATTTCTACTGCCTGGGCCTCAGCAGCGACTTACCGAAACTCTGATAAACGCGGAGGGGCCAATGGTGCGCGTATCAGACTTGACCCGCAAAAAGACTGGGAGGTGAATACTCCGGGACAGCTTCATAAAACTCTTGATGTTTTAGAAAAAATTCAGTCTGACTTCAATAGGGCGCAATCTGATGGTAAGCAGGTGTCTCTGGCTGACCTGATTGTTCTGGGAGGTTGTGTGGCGATAGAGCTTGCTGCGGAGAAAGCAGGTAAAAAAGTCGTTGTACCTTTCAAGGCAGGAAGGACAGATGCTTTATCAGAGCAGACTGATATTGAGTCCTTTTCCTGGCTTGAGCCAAAGGCTGATGGTTTCCGGAATTACTGTAGCGCGAGTCTTGCCGGTATGGCAGAGCATTTACTGATAGATAAGGCTCAATTGCTCAATCTGACCGCTCCGGAGATGACAGTTCTAATAGGAGGTTTAAGGGTGCTGGGAGGGAATACAGCTGGATCTTTAAACGGTGTGTTCACTGAGCAGCCGGGAGTTCTTACTACAGATTTCTTTATTAATCTGCTGGATATGGGGACGCAATGGAAGCAAGTTACAAGTGATAAGAATCTGTATGAGGGGGTTGACCGAAAGACGGGTGAACTCAAGTGGACCGCTACAAGAGTAGACTTGATTTTTGGCGCCAATTCGCAGTTGAGAGCACTTGCGGAGGTTTACGCTTGTGAAGATTCTGCTGATAAGTTTGTCGCAGATTTTATCGCTGCCTGGAATAAGGTTATGAATGCTGACCGTTTTGATCTTCTGTGATTTAGCGATTGAGATGTTAATTTTGTTGACGCTAAAGTTTAATATTAATCATCTCTTTGTTATGAAAGTTATATCATGATTGGTGTGTCAAAGCTATATTGCGGTACAGTTGAACCCTCAGATGTGCTGCGTTATGGGAGTAAATCATCTCAGCTTCCAGCACATTTGCTGCAGTTCTCAAATGATAAAAAACCTGTTGTTGTCTGGAATGTGACCCAGCGCTGTAATTTACATTGTGCTCACTGTTATTCACATTCACAAAATAAGGATTATCGAAATGAATTGAATACAACTGAAGGTCTGGGTTTACTCGCTGATTTAGCGGATTTTGGTGTTCCTGTAGTTCTTTTTTCCGGAGGTGAGCCATTGTTGAGAAGCGATCTTCCAGAGCTTATAGAAAGAGCTCGGGTTTTAGGAATGCGCACTGTGATATCTACCAACGGCACACTGCTTTCAGACGATATGGCAGGGCGGTTTCGTGATGCCGGTTTGTCTTATATTGGCGTAAGCCTTGATGGCTTGCGTGCGAACAACGATCGTTTCCGCGGAGTAAACGGTGCATTTGATCAGGCCTTTAAAGGAATACAAGCTGCGAAAAATTCTGGTATAAAGGTTGGGCTGCGTTTTACTATGAGTCGCCGTAACGTTACCGATATTGAGGCTATATTTGATCTTATTGAGCAGGAGGAGATACCACGTATCTGCTTTTATCATCTTGTTTATAGTGGTCGGGCAAGCAAACTTATTGCAGATGATCTTACCCATGCCGAGTCTCGTTCTGTATTGGATTATATTATTACGCGTACTATGAAGTTACATAAGCAGGGCAGACCGGTAGAGGTGTTGACAGTTGATAATCATTGTGATGGTCCATATATTTACATGCGGATGAAAACAGAAAATCCTGGTAGGGCAAAGGCGGTATACAAACTCTTGCAGATGAATGGCGGTAATAATTCTGGTATCGGTATTGGTTGCGTAAGTTGGGATGGAACGGTGTACCCTGATCAGTTTTGGAGGAATAAACCTCTTGGCAGTATAAGGAAACAGCCTTTTAGTGAGATTTGGAATAATTCAGATTTGCCTCTTTTGTCACAGTTGCGTAATAGAAGTGAGTATATAAAAGGAAGATGTGCCTGCTGCAGGTGGTTTTCAATATGTAACGGAAATCTGCGTGCTAGAGCTGAATCACAATCAGGAGATGTCTGGGGTGATGATCCGGCTTGTTATCTCAGTGATAAGGAGATTGCATTATGAAACATAGGGTGCGAGTCCTTTTCTGGGAGTTGACTACAAAGTGTAATCTCGCCTGCTGTCATTGCCGTGCCGAAGCGGGTATTACGGGTAATAATTTTGAACTGAGTACTTCTCAGTTACTGGGTATGGCCGAAGATATCAGGCAGGTAGATGATCCTATAATTATTTTAACAGGGGGTGAGCCTCTGCTGCGTGATGATATTTTTACAATAATTAATAAGTGTACAGATCTTTTTAGCAGGGTGGCGCTGGCCAGTAATGGTATTTGTATAGATGAATTTATTGCGCAGAAGCTGGCAAGTAGTGGTATTATGCGGGTAAGTATTAGTTTGGACGGGGCAGATGCTTTTACACACGATTCCTTCAGGGGGCAGGATGGTAGTTTTGAGCGGGCTGTAAATGGATGTCGTAATCTGGTTAAGCAAGATTTGTCTTTACAAATAAATTGTACCGTTACCAGACATAATGTTGATCAACTTCAGGATATGGTCGAGCATGCACTTCTTCTTGAAGCAGATGCATTTCATCTGTTTGTACTGGTACCTGTAGGCTGTGGTGTGGAGATTCCTGATTCAGTCAGGTTGGATGCAGATGAAATCGAAGCGTGTCTTAAGCGATTAGCTCATATTAGTGAGAGGTATGCAGAAAAGCTGCATATAAAAGCTACATGTGCACCACAGTATTATCGTATAGTGCAGGAAGAGGAAATGAAGTACGAAAGTCCTAATTTGCAAAATAGGAGTAAAGGCATGTCTCCTGTAACAAGTGGTTGCCTTGCTGGGACGAGTGTCTGTTTTATATCACATAAAGGTGATGTTCAGCCATGCGGTTACCTTCCACTTGTTGCTGGGAATCTGTTTGAAAACTCGTTTCGGGATATTTGGGATGAATCTGTACTTTTTGACCGGTTACGTAAGACGTCTCAGCTTGAAGGTAGTTGTAAAAGTTGTAAATATAATGAAGGGTGCAGGGGCTGCAGGGCGAGAGCATATGCGTTGACAGGTGATTATATGTCGGCTGATCCTGATTGTATATTAAATAAAATAACTGCTTCTGAGGTATTATAAGTTGGAGGTTGGTCATGATAAAAGAATATTTACTTACAGATCTGGATAAACAAGTATTAAATCGTATTCAGTATAATTTTCCTATTTCTGAAGATCCTTATGGTGTCCTTGCTATAGAATTTGATATCGACCGTAGCAGAGTTTATAATTTAATATGTAATTTAAGGCATGAGGGCATTATTCGCAGAATAGGGGCTTCTTTCAATTCTGCAAAACTCGGGTATTCAACAGTTTTAGCTGCAGCTGAAGTGGTACCATCTGAAATCAGTAGCGTCGCCGAAGATATTAATCGCTTTTCTGAAGTTACTCATAATTATCAACGTGATGATAAGATAAACCTTTGGTTCACTATTATTTCGCCCTCGTATGATAAACAGCATGAAATTATTGATACTATAAAAAATAAACCTGGAGTTGCTAATGTTTATACTTTCCCGGCGTGTGAAATTTATAAGCTCAAAGTTGATTTTTGTTTTAGACGTTCATATGAAATTAACAATTCAAGTACTGTTAAAATAGACAAAATACAACCGTCTAAGGCTTGCGTTTTATTAAATTATGAAGTTGACAAAGTTCTGATAGCAAGATTAGGTGGGGACATTGATTTCAGTATGGATCCATATGGACGTTTGGCATTTGAATTGGGGGTAAGCAGAGAATATGTCTTGAATCAGCTTTATGAATATAAGAAAAAAGGAATAATGCGCCGGTTTGGTTCTATTTTGCAGCATCAGGCAGCGGGTTTTATCGGTAATGGTATGACTGTATGGTCTATACCTGATAGTATTGTTGATAAAGTAGGTCATCTTTTTGCCAAGCAGATTAATATAAGTCATTGCTATAGGCGAAAACCTTGTAAAGAATGGCAATTTAATTTGTATGCAATGGTTCATGGACATGACAACGACTATGTAAGAAACTTATGCATGAATCTTTCTTCTATGCTAGAGATCAATAATTATAAGATACTTTTTTCGTTACGAGAGTTTAAAAAATCAAGTATGATCTATTTTTCAGAGTATTTGTAAAAATATGCAAGATAGGGAACCAAATTAAGACGCCGTCAAAATATTAATGTAGTTGTTTGCTGTGAATTTTCAGGGATTTGTATTGTATGATAGCAGTTAATAGATAATAAGGAATTTATACGGATTGGGGTGAACCGGGGGATCTTGTAAGTGGCTGGTATTAAATGAAAAACGCACTGGTGTGAACCAGTGCGTTTTAATCTTTGGTTGCCCCTCAGGAGTTGGGTGTGATTTGTAAGTCATTGATGGTTAGCTCTTTGTGCGTTTGTGGCTATTTGGGTGCAACCATAAATACCATCTAATGAAGCGGATTTGGTGGAACTTCTTTGAACTTGGTTGTTCCTCAATGTACACTGCTAAAATTATTACATAATTTACAAATGTACATGTTTTGACATGATGGACTACTCCTAAAATTATTATAACAATTATTATTTTAGGTGTCCACCATTTCTAGGGCAGGTCATCTCTATCTTTGCCAGAGATACTAATTAAGATTTATTCTCGCTTAATACGACAGTAAAAATATTGCCCGTATACTTGCTACCAGATCTGTCTTAATGCTGTAGTACAAAAACAGTGATCCATAGACATTGGTCGTTTCTAGGACATTGTATATCTGCTATACCACTCCATAATCACTATTAAATATGCATGACCATGTTTGAGGGGAATATATGAGGTATCACAGCTCCATACAAGATTTGATCTTTTGGGTTTAAGTTCTATGTTGTAGTAGTTATTCTCGATGGATATATTTGCATATTTATTATATTGTAGTATAATTATTGAATGGAAATGAACTATAATGGTACTTTGAAGAGGATCTTTTCTTCTAGGTGCAAGTTATGCGCAAGATATACAGGAGGTATTATTTGAAACCTTATGTTTTACTGGTTGATGATGAAATTGACACGTTGGAAAGTTTATCTGACTTTCTGGAGCTGAATGGGTATGCAGTTGTCACAGCTGACTCTCTAAAAAATGCGCAGAATGCGATAGTAATGCACAAGTTTGATGCGGTCTTTCTGGATATGAACCTTCCTGATGGAAATGGACTGGACTGGCTTCATCCCTTGAGAGAGTTTCAACCCTATCTGGCTATCATTGTTATCACCGGAATTGGTGATATTCCAACAGCCGTAGAGGCCATGCGTCTCGGGGCAGACCATTTTCTTACAAAACCGTTAAATACCGACACTCTGTTACTCTTTCTGGCTCGTTGTCTAGAAGTGGAGCGTTTACGAAGGTGTGAAATAATAAGTCGCCGTCTTTTAACTGACAAGCTTATTTACATAGGAGAAAGTCCTCTAATGCAGAAGGCCTGGCAGTTGGCGAAAAAGTGTTCGGAAACAGACACCACCGTATTGCTGTTAGGAGAGACTGGCACGGGCAAGGGTGTATTCGCACGTTGGATACATGATTCTGGAGCACGTCGGGATGAGCCGTTTGTAGAACTTAATTGTTCGAGCCTACGGGGAGATCTACTGGCTAGTGAATTGTTTGGACATCGCAAGGGAGCATTTACTTCTGCAATTGAAGATCGGGAAGGTCTGGTTGAAACGGCGAATGGCGGTACTTTGTTCCTCGATGAAATTGGTGATATGGATCTGGCTGTGCAAGCACAACTCCTCAAGGTAATTGAGGAAAAAGTGTTCCGAAGGATTGGAGACAACAAACAACGTCTCAGCGAATTCCGCTTAATATGTGCTACAAATAAAGACCTATCCAGGGAAGCAGCGGCCAAGAGATTTCGCTCAGATCTGTATTTTAGAATTTGCGTATTTCCGTTGGTCATTCCATCCTTACGGCAATGTCTTGATGATATCCCGGGTATGATCAATCATTTATTGTCTGTTTTGCATCAACCTGAGGCCTCCCTAACCCCTGCGGCTATGAGCCTTTTACAGGGATACTCCTGGCCTGGTAATATTCGTGAATTGTGCAATGTACTCGAGCGTGCCTGTCTTTTGGCACGGAATGATTTGCTTGATGTAGATAACTTTCCAGGGTTACTAAATAAAGATGAAGTTTCGCATTCGGTGGATCAGTCAAAAGTAGGATGGGATTTGAAAAGTCAGGAGGCGCTACATATTAGAAGAGCGCTTGAGCATTTCAATAACGATGTAACTCAGACCGCCCGGGCTCTGGGTATTAGCCGTGCAACTTTCTATCGTAAGCTGAAATATAATCCTGACACTCCGTCCATCTGAACTGCTTTGGAAACCCTTTAGTTCTACCTAAGACTCTATCCTGAGCAGGTAACTGTCTCGGGCTTTCTCAATATTGCGACACATTCAGAACGACTCTCCTCATTAGTAGCAACCCACAACCTACATCTAAATCGCATGTTATGTGATATCTAAAGTATAAATGCTCAAGTGTTGGTAGATGGAACGGAATTTGCCAATAATCATTGTCTTTCAAGGTTTAGCTCTATAAACTGAATGGTTTGTTTTTCAGGCAGGGCCAAAGAAGCTATGATGCCCTTTAGATTTTCAAGGAAGCTTAAATGAAAACAGGTACACTGATTGCGTATTTTTCCAAACAAGAGGAAGCGGCTAAAGCATATAAAAAATTACGGCGCAAAGGCTATCGTCGCAGTGCTTGGCTAGTTAAGAGTTCAGACGGAAGTGTTAATAATACTGCTCCATTTATTTGGTGGCGGGTGTTTGGTATGATTGCGTTTATGATATTCGCAAGCTTTGTCTCGATGATCTTATTTAAGTTTTTTTATCCGCAATATCAGGACTTTAACGGACTTAATATTTATGTTTGTGTTGGAGTTGTGGGGGGAGTTATTGGTATAATTCTAAGCTTGGTATTGATCAGGAGGTCAAAATACGGAGTAGAAAAGTCGCTGCTCAAAGCGCAAGCTCGTTGGATGCTTTCACAAGAAGCTGCTCTGATATTACAGGCTCCAATTGAAAGATTGCGAACTCCATTAACGCTTTTGCAGGAGCCAAACGATATCACCCCAACAGTGTTTATTTTTCATCCGGAACGTAAAATAACGTTTCCACATGATAAGCACACAGGGCTAGCTATGTCCTCGACGCAATTACAGGATTATGCGCAACGATTATCTGGGGAGCACCAGTTGGCAGTCAAACCGCTTAGAAACAACGAGCTAATGGGAAATCTGTCTCAGGGGCTTAGCTGGCTTCAGTTGGTTTGCCAAGATATCTCAGAAGCCAGCAGACTGGAGCAAAGATTACCATCTACTGCGGAATGGTTACTGGACAACGAATATATCCTTGAAAGCAATGTACAGGACGTTTTATTGAATTTGCCTTTGCGGTATTATCGCAAACTGCCAGTTTTATCAAATACGTCCTATATAGGCTTACCACGTATTTATGCGATGGCTATTGAATTGACTGCTCGCACCTATTTGCGACTGGATGAGCAAAATATTCAAGAATTTGTTGAATCGTATCAGTCTGTGGCACGATTGTCCATAGGAGAGCTATGGGCTTTTCCTCAAATGCTGCGTGCTGCTCTGATTGAGGGCATCAAGCAGGTTGCCGTGCGGGTTTTGAAAGAATTACACGAGAGAGAAACCGCTGATATATGGGCGAATCGTTTGATTTCTGCCAACAGGCGTGACCCAAACAGATTATTTGCACTAATGTCTGAATTGACTGCAAGCGAGCCAGAACCAAGTGCATATTTTGCCTCACAGCTTTTTGATCTTCTCTACGATGAAAAAGGAGCGAGAGTTCCTGTGCAAAGTTGGTTGGAACGCACCTTCGATAAATCTATGAACGAACTTGTGATACTTGAGAAAAACAAACAAGCCAGCGATAAAATAGCAATAAGCAACGCGTTTATTAGTCTGCGCCAACTTGCCATGCTTGATTGGAAGGAAAGCTTTGAACGCCTCAGTCATGTGGAGCAGACTTTACTGTTAGATCCTGCAGGGATTTATCCTGATATGGATTTTTCTACACGGGATAAATACCGCAAGGCGGTTGAAGAATTGCACCATGGTTCAAGTTTAACGGAAGAGCAGGTGGCTCAACAAGCAATAAGTCTTGCTACACAATCTGGATGCGCTCCAGTGGAAGGTAGACCTTTATCTCATGTCGGGACATATCTGATAGGTACAAAGAGGTGTGAATTGGTCAGCCTTATTGGCGGTAGAGAAACTTTTTGGTTTAGATTTTCCCATTGGGCATTTCGTAATCATGCGGCAATATATTTCCTAGGTATGGGTTCTTTAATTGGTTCTGTAATATTTTTGGCGCTTATGTTGGGGCTGCCCGGGCAGGAATACAAAATTCAGATTTTATTCGCAGTACTTTTGCTTATACCTACCAGTCAGTTGGCTCTTGATGTTATGAATTATCTTGTTATGCGTATTTGTTCGCCACGTCGCTTGTCAAAGATGGATTTCAGCCATTCTGGCATACCCGATTCCTGCAGGACATTGGTAGTGATACCAATGATGCTGGAAAATGCTGACTCGATAATGGCCGAGGTGGAAAAGTTGGAAATTCGCTATCTGGCCAATAAAGAGGATAACCTGCTTTTCAGCCTTTTTTCTGATTATCAGGATGCTCCATCATTGCATTGCGAAACAGATGAGATGCTACTCGACACTGCCAAAGAGTGTATCAAAGGCCTTAATCAGCGTTACGGAAATGAACGGTTTCTATTGTTGCACCGTGAGAGAAGGTGGTGCGAATCTGAGCAGGTATTTATGGGATGGGAGAGAAAACGTGGCAAGCTTGAGGAGCTTAACAACCTGATTGTTGGCAAGTGCTCCAGTGAATGCGATCAATTGGTCTATGTTGGCAACCAAGATCAACTGGTCAATGTAAGATTTGTCATTACTCTTGATAGTGACACGCAATTACCACATGATACTGCCAGAAGAATGATAGAAACACTGGCGCATCCGTTAATACGGCCACGTTTTGATGACTCGGGTCGGGTGATAGCAGGAACCTACACCATTATTCAACCACGGGTAACTCCATCCTTACCAAGCACCAGTAGTTCTTTATTCAGCAGGCTTTTCTCGGATTCTGCGGGTATAGATCCCTATACCAATACTGTCTCTGATGCTTATCAGGATATGACTGGAGAAGGCTCTTATCATGGAAAGGGAATTTATGATGTACGTGCTTTCAGTCAGGTGCTCTCAGGGCGCTTCCCAGAAAGCAGACTACTCAGCCATGACTTGATTGAAGGTTCTTATGTCCGAGTAGGTCTGGCCAGCGATATTGAACTTTTCGATGCATTTCCCAAGGATTATCTAAGTTATATGCAACGTCAACACCGCTGGATCAGAGGGGACTGGCAGATAGCCTCGTGGATTATGCCAAGGGTACCACATTCTGATGGGCAAAGGGTGACCAATCTGCTTTCTGGGTTTGACCGTTGGAAGATATTCGATAATTTGCGCCGCAGCCTTTTACCGGTAACTAGCATGGCGCTATTATTAATTGCTTGGTTTACCTCCCCATGGGTCGGAGGGATGGCGACAATAGTAGTTGCTACGCAACTATTTTTTCATTCGCTGGCTCAGCCTTTCACTTGGGCGACAAATATGCATAGTCTCCAGGATATATCTCCTATAAAGATCTGTCATGACCTGTTGCGTGTACTGGCAGAAGCAGCACTTCTGCCGTGCCAGAGCTGGCTGGCTATGGATGCCATAGCTCGTGTGTTCTACCGACTGTTTATTTCTCACCAGAAGTTGTTGGAATGGACCTCTGTTCAGGTAAATCATGTCAAGGGTGCGGTAGCAGTATATTTGTTCTATATGAGTTTTGCAAGCATATTTGGGTTGATTGCTAGTTTGGCAATTATCCACTTTATGCCTGCAAGTATCTGGGTTGCATGTCCTTGGCTAGTACTCTGGGTTATGTCTTTACTGATAGGATGGATTCTTTGCCGTCAGTCTAGGGTTTTGCATGATAAAGATTTGCTTACTGAATCAGGCCGCCTTTATATGAGAACTATCGCACGACGTACTTGGCGGTATTTCACAGACCTTGTAGATGAAAAAACTTCATGGTTGCCTGCTGATAACTATCAAGTATCCCATCAAAACCGCTTAGCTATGCGATCAAGTCCAACTAATATAGGTCTATATCTGGCTAGTGTACTAAATGCTAAGAATTTTGGCTATTTAACTGTGGATGGTGTTGCGAAGAAGTTAGCCCCGACTATGGAGACAATTACAAAGCTTGAGCGTTATAATGGGCATCTGCTAAACTGGTATAATATAGCAACCTTGTCGCCATTGGAGCCACGCTACGTTTCAACTGTGGATAGCGGTAATCTGCTTGGAGCTCTATGGGCTATCGACCAAGGACTAGAGATGCTAAAAGAAATGCCACTATTAGATGCAGAGGCTTTTGCGGGGATTCGTGATACAGTAGAGATACTGCGGCAAGCGATTCGTGAGGAAAAGCTCACGGGTTGGAATACGCAAATGTTGAGTGAGCTTGCTAGAGAGTTGGAAAATCCTCCAGAACGCGTCATGGACGCTTTGCGATTACTACGTAGATTGGCACGCGAGGTAGGTAAGTTGGCAGAAAGTGATATCGTAGCCGCATCCGGTAAAACTGATATGAAGTATTGGGTGGGGCAGCTACAGAGTCAGTTTACGGCTTGGCTTGATATTGGCAGACGCTACATGGGTTGGATTGAAATTCTCGAAGAGAAAACAGAGGAAGAGCTCTCCATACTTTCTCCAGATATTATACCGATATTTAAGCACATTATTCATACAGCTCCATCGTTGAAAGGTTTGGCTGAAACAGACCATGTCTGTAATAAGATTTTTGAGATAATCCGTAAGCAAGAGCCAACTGCTGCGTGCGAAGTGCTAGACTGGATTGAGCGCATTACTGTGGAGCTACACCATTCACAACTGCTTGCTGTGGAAATGCAGGCAGGTTTGGAACGCCTAGCAGAGGTAAGTCGTGAACTTTCGACTTCTACTAATATGGCTTTTCTTTATAATGTTGAGCGTCGCCTATTTTCAATCGGATTTAATGTCTCTGAAGGAAGAATTGATAATTCATTTTATGACATTCTCGCGAGCGAAGTACGCCTCGGAAGTTTCATCTCAATTGCACGTGGGGACATCCCTGTAAATCATTGGTTTGCTATGAATCGTCCTTACGGTAGTATAGATCATCGCCGGACGCTACTAAGTTGGTCTGGAACGATGTTTGAATATTTAATGCCATTGCTCTTTCAGCGAAGCTATGGAAATACCCTGCTAGACAAAGCGGCTAAAGACGCAGTTGATATTCAAATAGCCTTCGGTCGTAAAAATAAGATCCCTTGGGGTGTGTCCGAGTGTGCTTTTGCCGATTTGGATCATGATAAAACCTATCAGTATTATGCTTTTGGTGTGCCTGAGCTAGGGCTAAAATGTGATCTTCCCAAAAAGATGGTGGTCTCTCCATACTCCACACTTCTGGCGGTGAATATTGTACCCCAGCAGGCTTTTAAAAATTTGAAAAAGCTTGAACAGTTGGGACTACTTAGCGATTATGGATTTTACGAAGCAATAGATTTTAGTCGAAAATCAGGGCGAGAGGGTGATCGTGGAGTAATCGTGCGCACTTATATGGCTCACCATCAGGGAATGAGTTTTCTGGCGCTGGCTAATTTTCTGCAGAATGACTGTTTGCGGCATGAGTTTTATGCTGATCCCCGGGTTCGTGCGTTTGAACTGTTATTGTATGAACACATACCGCATCTCCCGCAGTTGCAGAGTATTTCCAAGCATACGCGAGTATCTTCTGTGGATGAAATTGAAGAACTAACTCCTTCCTTCAGTCAGTTTGAAACGCCTCATACGACCACGCCTAAAACCCAGCTGTTTTGCAATGGACACTACGCCTTGATGTTGACCAACTCCGGCGGTGGATACAGCCACTGGAATGAGTTTGAACTAACTCGCTGGCGCTCAGATTGTACAAGCGATTCATATGGTAATTTTTGTTATATCCATGATACGAAGAGCAATAAACTGTGGTGTAATACGTACCAGCCAACAGGCGGACAAGTTGAAAAATATGGAGTAAACTTCTCTATTGATAGGGCTGTATTTAAGCGTGTTGACAATAAAATAGCGATCGAAACGGAAGTGTTTGTTGCTCAGGAAGATGATGTAGAAATTCGTCGTATGACCTTGATCAACCGTTCTGATGTCAAGCGCCAACTCAATTTAACAAGCTATTTTGAACTTGTGTTGGCACCACATCGAGCTGACTTACAGCATTCAGCTTTTAATAAGATGTTCATTCAGACAGAAGCAATTCCTGAGAAGCGCACCTTGATTGCTTGGCGCAGACCACGTAGTGACAGCGAAAAACCTGTCTTTGCAGCGCACCGCTTTACTCTGGAACAACACATAGATGATGCCCCAGCTTCACCGTTGTTCTTTGAAACCGACCGACGCCAGTTCATTGGACGAGGAAGCTCGCTTGCCAGTCCGCTGGGAGCTAGGCAGAAACCTGGAAACAGCCAGGGTTATGTCCTAGATCCAATCTTAAGCCTACGCCAAGAGATAACTTTGGAGCCTGGGCAAAGGTTGCAGGTTTCATTAGTTTTGGCAGCAGGAGATTCACGTGAACAGGTTCTTTCTATGATGGATAAATACAGTGAGCCCCATGCTATTGTCCGAGCTATAGATTTTGCCAGGGTTTCAGCACAGCTTGAAATGCGTCTACTACGTATACAACCAGATGATGCACGCCGTTTTCAGCAACTTGCCAGCTATCTGCTTTACCACAGCTTATTCCTCCGCTCAAGTGCAAAAATCATAGCTGAGAACCGTAAAGGGCAGGCTGGTCTGTGGTCATACTCAATCTCCGGTGACCTGCCAATAGCTCTGGTCGCTATAAGTGAGGCATCCGATATTGGATTCATCCATCAAATGATTCAGGCGCATGCGTTTTGGCACCTGCAGGGGCTAGCGGTAGATCTGATTGTTTTAATTGAAAGCAACGGCGGTTACATGCAACCGCTACTCAAGGAGATAGAGCATCTTATCCAAAACTTGGCTCCTAATACAGAAATTGGTAAGTCTGGAGGGATTTTTTTGAGAGCTGCTGATCAGATTTCTACCGATGATTTGGTGTTACTCCGCTCTGCTGCAAGCGTGTCGCTGGTAGCAGCCCGCGGTACACTTGCCCAACAGCTGGGAGCGGCGCAGGGAATACCTGTCTCTCCTGAGGCAATAATCAAAAGGAAGCGTCTAAGGGATATATCTGCAGCGCTCCCATTCTTAGATCTTCTTTTCTTTAACAGTCTTGGTGGCTTTACCCAGAATGGTAAGGAGTATGCAATATATCTCGGTGCAAATATGAACACGCCTGCACCTTGGGTCAACGTAATTGCCAACCCAGCATTCGGTACACTTATTAGTGAGACTGGTGCGGGATTTACATGGCATGGTAACAGTCAGCGAAACCGTCTGACGCAATGGTCTAATGATCCGGTTCTGGATACTCCTTCGGAAGCAATTTATATAAGGGATGATGATACTGGCAATTATTGGACGCCAACGGCGTCACCTATTCGTGATACTCTACCATACAGGGCAAGACATGGCGCAGGGTATACAGTATTCGAGCATAATAGCCATGGCGTAAATCAGGAGTTGACTGTTTTTGTGCCTGTGAGCGAGCATGAAGATGAACCTGTTAAACTACAGAAATTAATGCTTTACAATGATTCCACTAGGGTACGTAATCTGTCTTTAACATATTATGTGGAATGGACACTGGGTGAGTCAAGGGAGAATTCACAGATGCAGGTTGTAACTTCTTGGGATGACGAAATTCATGCTATATTGGCACATAATTATTACAATCCAGACTATCCACATAGCATAGCATTCGCAGCAATGAGCCTACCTGTTATCTCATATACTGCCGATCGCATGGCATTTTTGGGAAGAAACCGCTCAATGGTCGATCCTGCGGCGTTGGGACATAATAAACTTCTGCCCCGTGTGGGAGCGGGACTCGACCCGTGCGCTGCATTACAGGCAACTCTCGTTTTGCTGCCTGGTGAAAGCAAGGAAATAGTCTTTACTCTGGGACAATCGTCAACGCTTGAAGAGGTTCATGAAATTGTTACAAACTACAACCATAGACATGCTGTGGATGGTGCTTTACAGAAGACCCAATCATGGTGGGATCAAAGGTTGGAAACAGTACAAGCGCACACGCCTGAGCTCGGCGTAGATCTGTTACTTAATCGCTGGCTGCTCTATCAAACCTTGAGTTGTAGGATATGGGCGCGCTCTGGATTTTATCAGTCAGGTGGAGCTTTCGGGTTCCGTGACCAATTACAGGATGTAATGGCTTTGCTTTATGCTCATCCACAATTGGCGCGCGAGCATATTTTGCTTGCGGCAAGTCATCAGTTCAAGGAAGGTGATGTACAGCATTGGTGGCACCCTCCGGGTGGTGAAGGTATCCGTTCACGCATTTCCGATGATCTATTGTGGTTGCCTTTTGTGGTTACACAGTATATTCAGGTCACTGCTGATACCAGCATTTTACAGGAGATGTCGCCTTTTCTTGATGCACCGCTACTTAGTGATGATCAGCATGAGAGCTTTCAAAATCCAGTAACCGCAGAAAAAGGCGGTACACTCTTCGAGCATTGTCAGCGGGCACTCTCGCACGGCATGAATTTTGGCGCTCATGGCCTACCACTGATGGGAACTGGTGACTGGAATGATGGAATGAACCTTGTGGGCGTTCAGGGTAAGGGTGAGAGTGTCTGGTTGGCTTGGTTCATGATTGATGTGTTGAGGGGAATGGCTGAGATGTCTAAGATGCTGGATAGAGCTGAACTTGCAGATACTTATGATAAGCAACGTGAGCTACTAGCACAAGAGGTTGAAAAGTTTGCTTGGGATGGAGAGTGGTATTTAAGAGCGACATTTGATGATGGTATTCCGCTTGGCTCGGCTGTAAACGAGGAAGCGAAGATAGATTCTTTGCCGCAGTCATGGGCTTGTTTGAGTGCGGCAGCAGATCCGGAGCGTGCACATAAAGCGCTCGAATCGGCTTGGAATTATCTAGTTGATGAAGATGAAAAGCAGGTGCAACTATTCACTCCGCCATTTGATAAAATGAAACCATCACCTGGTTATATTATGGGATATCCTCCGGGAGTCAGAGAAAACGGTGGGCAGTATACGCATGCTGCTATCTGGGTGGCTATGGCTATGGCTCGTTGTGGTGATGGTGAACGTGCAGCAAAAATACTTTGCATGCTAAACCCTATTGAACATGCGCGTGATTCGGAAGCGGTAGGGCGTTATCAGATCGAGCCTTACGTAGTTGCGGCCGATGTCTACCGCCTCCAAGGGCATATAGGGCAAGGAGGCTGGTCTTGGTATACAGGCTCTGCGTCGTGGATGTATCGAGCGTGGATTGAAGAGATTCTTGGTCTTAATGTTCGTGGGGATACCCTTCAAATTTCGCCAGTAATTCCAGAAGCGTGGGAAAAATTTCAGATTAGCTACCGGCATGGCGAAGCATTCTACGATATCTTCGTTGATAATCCTGAGCATTGTCAGCAAGGGGTTGTCAGGGTAGAACTCAACGGTCAGCACATTGAGGATGGTGTAATTCATTTAGCCCGCGATATGGTCAAGCATACGATTCGTGTCCTTATGGGTAAATGATGTGGTGAGTCTGCTCTAATAATAGGTACTTTCAACAATCGAGACCAATGTGACTATATCAGAAACAGATAAACAGGTTTGTGTGGCGATAGTAGATGATGACGTTGATTCAGGCGAACTTATGCAGGAGTTTTTGGAAAGCCGAGGGATGCCTTCTGAGAGATTCCTTGATGCTGAAGCTCTGCTAGATGCTCTACCTCTACGTTTTACAGCTATACTGCTTGATATAAATCTTCCTAATATGTTGGGCAGTGAATGTGGATTTCAGCTAAGGCAACTTGGATATGTTGCCCCCATTATTGCAATTTCTGGAAATATGGAACAATGGAATATGGGTGATCTTGAGAATTTGGGGTTTACCTGCGTCTTGACCAAACCACGGAATCTAAATTCATTAATTAATCTTTTACATGAAGCAATCTGATTTGTCAAAGATGTGTAGACCATATAAGCCAGTATTTATTTAGGTATGCATAATTAAATATATTCCTTATAAGATATTGATAATTATGGTTTACACTTTAATCTTGACATAAGTCACTATATATGTTTTATTTAATAAAGGTGATCTCTCTTTATGTGACGCTTGAGATTATAATCATTTCTTAGGCAGTGAAGAGTATAGTATCTACCTGAATTCACTAAGATTTCATGCGTGATTTCCGTTAAAATAACATAATGAAATCCGTGCGCATAAGTAGTATATATAGAAATCAAAAAATAAGCTTCGCTTAGCCAGTAGAAGTTCCGTTATATCTCTCAATTAAGGAATAATCAGTGCATGTATTTGGAAATACCACCTTTCCCATAGTTGGCATTGGTGCTTCAGCAGGTGGGCTGGAAGCACTAGAGCAATTCTTCAGGAGTGTGCCAGATGCCAGCGGTTTGGCATATGCTGTGGTTCAGCATTTGGATCCTACACACAAGGGCATTCTACCAGAGCTGCTGCAACATGCTACCAGCATGAAAGTAATGCAGGTCAAGCAAAACACCAAGGTTCAACCTGACTGTGTATATGTTATTCCACCTAACAAGGATATGTCAATTAGTAATGGAGAATTCAAGCTTGCGAAACCAGCGTCTCCACGGGGATTGGGCTTACCTATAGATTTGTTTTTCCGATCTCTTGCTATAAACTGCGGACAGCAGAGCGTAGGCGTCATTCTTTCCGGAATGGGCAGTGATGGTGTTCTTGGATTGCAGGCAATAAAAGAAGTGGCAGGAATTGTCTTAGTGCAGGATCCGACTACAGCAAAATCCGACGGTATGCCTCGTAGCGCAATCGATACCGGTTTGGTGGATATTGTGGCTCTTGCTGAAGAATTACCAGCCAAAATAGTGGCATTCCTACAGAGGGCGAATAAAGACATCGCTCAAATGTTGTTGAATAATAAGGATAAAAATTCGCTTGGGGATATAATCGTCTTGCTACGTGCATATACTGGTCATGATTTTTCACTATATAAGAAAAATTCTATTTGCCGACGACTTGAGCGGCGGATGGGTATACATCAGATTACAAGTATCCCTAGTTATATTCAATATCTGAAGGAAAATCCTCAGGAATTAGAGTTGCTTTTTAAGGAGTTACTGATTGGAGTAACTAATTTCTTCCGTGATGTCACGTCATGGGATTACCTGAGATACTATGCGCTGCCAGCACTCTTTGAGCGCCAACACGACAGTCTGGAATTGCGTGCTTGGATACCTGGATGTTCCTCTGGAGAGGAAGCATATTCTTTGGCTATTACTTTTTATGAAGCAGTCGAAACACTCGTGCCAGCACAGCATTACAGGCTGCAGATATTTGCCACTGATCTTGCTCAGGAATCTATAGAAAAGGCACGTCAAGGGATTTATAGCGAAAACATTGTAGCTGACGTATCTCCAGAGCGTTTGGAGCGGTTCTTTGTGCTGGAAAATGGCAAGTACAGAATTACCAAGGAAATAAGGGAAATGGTGATTTTCGCCCAGCAGGATATGGTCATGGATCCACCATTTACCAAGCTAGATATTTTGGTCTGCCGGAATTTGCTTATCTATCTGGAAGGAGAGTTACAAAAAAAACTCATGCAGCTATTTCACTATAGCCTGAAACCCGGAGGACTACTCTTCCTCGGGAGTGCTGAGACTGTCGGAAACTTCACCAATTTATTTGGTGCTGAGGATGATAAGATCAGAATATACAGACGACTTGAATCTTTACTCCAGGCATCGCCAGTGGAATTTCCCCCTTCCTTTGTTCCTGTCATTGCAGAAAAATCCAAGGAGCATGGACGCCCTTCAGCTCCGGTAAGTGTTCAGTCATTAACGGATCAAATAATTCTACAACAATACGCCCCGCCAGCTGTGCTCACCAATGCAAATGGCGACGTAGTCTATATAAGCGGACGTACTGGGAAGTACCTTGAGCCAGCTGCAGGTAAGGCAAATCTGAACATCTTTGCCATGGCACGGGATGGCTTGCGATGTGAACTAAGTGCTGCTTTCAATAAGGCTGTCCGTGAAACTGAGACGATAGAGCTCAAGGGGCTCATGGTTGCAGCCAATCATGGCAATCAGATGGTTGATATTATCGTTCAAGCCCTTGATAAATCGATAGCGGAACAGGGTATGGTGTTGATCGTGTTCAAGGATGTGTGCCTGCAACCAGTCGTTGCAGAAAGTCCACCTACTTCTGATGCTGAAAGCATTCGTATTCGTGAGTATGAGAGAGAATTACAGCGGTTGCATGTGGAGTTGGGTGTTTTACGTGAAGAGATGCAGACCTCTCAAGAGGAGTTGCGTTCCACCAACGAGGAACTCCAGTCTACCAACGAGGAGCTTACCACTTCCAAGGAGGAGACGCTGTCAATGAACGAGGAATTGCAGACTCTAAATGCGGAACTGCAGGCCAAACTCGATGAACTCTCACTTACCGCTAGCGATATGAAAAACCTTCTGGACAGTACCGATATCGCGACTATATTTTTGGACGTTGATTTGAAAGTTCGTCGTTTTACCTCTCGAGCTGTCAAGATCATCAAGTTTATCCCAGGTGATATTGGCCGACCTATAACTGATCTAACCTCTATTCTTGACTACCCTGAATTGGCAGAAAATGCTAAAGAAGTACTGCGTACTCTCGTCTTTTCTGAAAAAAATATTCCCTCACAGGATGGTCGCTGGTTTAGTGTGCGCATAATGCCTTATCGTACAATAGAGGAAAAAATTGATGGTGTGGTGATTACTCTTACAGACATAACATCGCATCATAAGGAGATCGCAGATCTTCAGACGAAGTTTCAGGAGGATACATCTTGAAGAAAAAAAATGAGTTGCGATCAAACAAACAGGAGATACGCCGTGATGCGGAGGTTCGTCTGAAAGAAAGTGGCGAGGAACACTTCTTGCCGCTACCTGAGGAGGGGATGCTGCGCCTACTACACGAACTGCAGGTGCATCAAATAGAACTGGAGATGCAGAACGAGCAGCTAGTACTGGCTCAAGAGCAGGTCAATGACTATATGACTGAACTATTGACTATTTATGATAATGCGCCTTTAATCATGGTTTTACTGAATTCTGGGGGACGTGTGTGTAAGGCCAATAATTTTGCCGCCGAATTTGCTCAAAGGAATTTAGAAAAATTAGTTGGAATGAAGTTTGGTGAAGCATTGCGGTGTCTGCATGCACTCGATGATCCATTGGGTTGCGGAGGTGGACCGTTTTGTACAGAGTGCCCAGTCAGGAAAAGTGTGATCGACATCATCGATTCCGGTTTGTTAAATCACCGGACTGAAGTTAACTTTTTATCAACCCATGACGAGGAGGTCAAGGAAAGTGTATTTCTTCTCTCTTGTGTGCGAATGGAGTTACATAATGAGCCGATGGTGTTGGCCTGCTTTTTGGACATTACCGACCGTAAAAAGGCAGAGGAGGAGAAAGAGCAATTAATGTCACAGTTGCGCCAAGCTGAAAAGATGTCTGCCATTGGGCAGTTAGCAGGTGGTATTGCGCATAATTTCAACAACCAGCTATCAGGAATTATTGGATTTATTGATATTCTTGCCTGCGATCTTAAGGATGAAAAACATTTGAGTTATACAACGGCAATATCAAACTGTGCGTTACGTGCGGCTGAGTTGGTCGCACAATTGCTGGCTTTTTCTCGAAAAGAAAAATGTCTCTCTACACCTGTAAATATTCATATGCTTATTGAAGAGGCGACATCCTTACTCACGAACTGCACTGATAAAAACATTATAATTTCGCAGAATCTTGCAGCTAATGAATATATAATCATGGGTGATAATAGCCGTTTAGAAAATATTTTGATCAACCTTGGAGTTAATGCACGTGATGCAATGCCTAGTGGCGGTGAGATTGTGTTCGCTACCAGGAATGTTGATCTTGTCGGGGAACAGGCTGCTATTCTCGGGGTGGGACCAGGTTCCTATCTCTGCATTGAGGTGTCCGATACTGGAACTGGTATGAACGAGGAGACTTTGACACATATGTTTGAGCCATTTTTTACTACCAAAAAGGTTGGAAATGGCACAGGCCTTGGGTTGGCCTCGGTATATGGTGGTATTCTCAGCCATCATGGTGCCATTTATGTAAAGAGTAAGCAAGATCAAGGAACCACATTTTATTTATATCTTTCATTGCTGGATTCAACTGCTGTCCTGCAGAATTCAACAGAGGACGCCTTAAGCAGAGTTGAATAAAATTGGCATATTTGATCTTTTGATGACGATAAGACGATATTAGAGGACTGCAAAAAAATGTTATACAGCTTGGGTTATAAAGTTGCTGCGGGCATAGACATAATAAGAACGGTTTCATTTTACAATGAATGCCGTCACCAGGTTGACTCAACAATATTGCGTATTTTTATGCTTGATATGAATGGTGAATATGTTTTTTTAGTCATACACAAAATTGATCCTGATGCTAAAGTTTTATTCTCTTCAGGTTATAGCATTGGTATTGAAGGCCTGGGGCTACTTGATAAGGGTGCATTTGAGTTCGTAAAACTCCCATTAAGACTCTCTAGACTTTCGCTCATGGTTTCAGAAATATTGCAATATATTTTCTGAATTAGAAAGACAATATGCAGAAGAGGGTGATTGCTATGACCAAACGTAAACAAAGTGATCTGTACGATAAGGATTTGCGACATCGGGCGGAAGCGTATTTACAGGGGCAAGATGCTCATAACTATACACCCCTTATACCGGAGGATGCGCTTCGTTTGCTACATGAGCTTCAGGTACATCATATTGAGCTGGAAATTCAAAATGAAGAGTTGCTGCAAACGCGAGCTGAGGCTGAGGCGGCGCTGGATAGATATACCGATCTCTATGACTATGCGCCAGCAGGATACCTAACCCTTGACAGGAATAAAACGATAACGAATTTGAATTTCCTAGCTGCCGACCTAATGGAAAAAGAACGCTCACAGCTTATCGGCAGGTCATTTGGAATATTTGTAGTAGAGGAGAACCGTCACATATTCAATAAGTTTGTCGAACAGGCATTCGCAGGAAGAACCAATGTAAGCTGTGAGGTGCTTCTTCACCACGAGGGTAGCTCTTCAAGAGCGGTACGCATTTCGGCAGTAGCCTCTTCTACTGGGCAGGACTGCCGTATGATCATGGTAGATATTACAAATTACAAGCATGAAGAGGAACAACTGAGGGGATCGCGCAAACATCTAAAGAAAATAGTGGCTACTCGAACTGCTGACTTGAAAGAGGCAAACTTACGGTTACAACAGGACATAACTGAACGCAAGCAGATTGAAGAGAATTTAAAAAAAAGTGAGGCACGCTACCGTTATCTGCTCTCTTCGATTACCAGTTATGTTTATAGCGTTCATGTTTCTGATGGTTTGGCATTCCGTACAGAACATGGAGAAGGCTGTGAGGCTGTATCCGGATATACTCAAGAGGATTATGCTAACGACTCTTCTTTATGGATAGCCATGATCCCTGTTGAGGATCGTCCCATGGTAAAGGATGCGATTGCTCGCATTATGGGTTCTCATACACCGATAACTATAGAGCACCGGATCATCGATAAGATTGGTAGGTTGCACTGGATACGTAATACATTAGTACCACATCTTGATGCATATGGGGTAATGAATTCTTATGATGGGATTATCACTGATATAACCGAACGCAAGCTACTTCAACAGAAACAGGTACGTTTGGAGATGGAAGCCCTTCAGGGAGAGAAGCTTAGAGCTCTAGGGGAGCTTGCTTCGGTTGTGGCTCACGAGGTACGTAATCCGCTTAATGCCATTGTTCTTGCTATCGATATTATTTATAAACATATTCAGGATAAACAGAAATGTCAAAAATATTTTGACCGTATCCAGCGTCAAATAAACCGTCTCGATAATCTCATGAAGGATCTGTTAGAGCTCCGTCGCCCGGAAGAAGCAAGAGACCGCCAACTCTGCACGCTGGTCAGCCTCTGCCGCATGGCTTCTGATTCATGGATGCAAGCAAACAAACCACAGCACCGGTTGATAACAGCATTTTCACCAGAAGCTGATAAAATTAAGGTATTCGTAGACCCTGAGCGTGTGGTGCAAGTAATGGTAAATCTACTTGATAATGCTGCACAGCATAGTCATGAAGGTACGGAAATCCAAATTGCGTGCGCAGTTGTGGATGATATGGCCTCAATACGTGTTCGTGACCATGGAGAAGGTCTTTCTGATTCGGCTCTTCTTCATGCATTTGATCCTACCTTCACTACTCGTAAAGGTGGGTCTGGACTGGGTTTGAGCATTGTAAAACACATAATAGAGTCCTACCTTGGAAAAATGAGGTGCTGGAATAATGCTTCACCTTTTGGTTGTACTGTAGAAATTCTCCTGCCAATAGCTATTGAAACTAACCAAGAATAATCTCCGTTTGATATAATACAATGTTGAATCGTTACTTGTCTTTAAGTGGAGGTTGGCACAGTTCTTGTATGTCTTATAGTATTCTGTAATAATTGCCGTTAATTTTAACTAGCAAAAGGAGTACTACTATGAAACTGACTAAAAATTTCCGCTTACTGCTCTTAGGTATATGGCTAATTCTAACTGGATTGATGCCTGTTCTGCATATTAATTTTGAAGGAATGGGGATAGCTATGGCTGTTCTTGCTATTGCTGCGGGTGTTTTGTGCATACTTGAATAGCAACATGACTAATTAATTAAACCAAGATGAAATACACGGACAAAAGTTGAGCATAATCTTGTAGTTGTTTGCATTTTATGTCTCAAGAGGATAGGTGTATTGGTTGTCTCACGTATTGTCTCATATATAAGACAGACCGCTGTATACTCTGGTTTGGCTATTACATTAATTTATTATGTATGAAGAAATTATGGGGCAATACTAAAATTGTAAAATCTCTAATATGCGTGGCATTAATTATGTGCATCAAAGTAAAACCTTTGAACAATTTGTAAATGCTAAGTCGCAGTAGATTACTACAAGTGAAAACCGCATATAATTGCTGCAAGGAGGTCGTAAATGACTATTGATACTCAATCCTGTAAAAAAATTTTGTTACTCTACCCCAAGGTGCCAAATGCTACCTATTGGAGCTTTAGCTTTGTTCTAAATCTCATAGATAAGCGTGCTGTGCAACCACCACTAGGGTTATTGACAGTTGCTGGATTGCTTCCTGAAAGTTATGAGCTGCGCCTTAAAGACCTAAATCTTGAGTCGTGTTCAGATGACGATATCCAGTGGGCAGATGCGGTCTTTATTTCGGCGATGATCATACAAAAGGACTCTTTTGCTCAATGCATCAAACAAGCGAATAATTTGAAAGTTCCGGTTGTTGCTGGAGGGCCATATCCTACTACCAACTTTGCTGAAATTAGTGGAGTTAATTATTATGTGCTGGGGGAGGCTGAAGATGTACTGTCTTTCTTTGTACGTGATTGGGAAGCAGGTAAGGCAAAAAAAGTTTATGCACGTCCAACTAGAGAATCAGAAACTAAGGATATTCTTGAATATTTCGGTAGTAATGCCGATGTTGTGACAGCAGATGCTGCGACCTGCCTTGAAGATTGCTCGTTACCAAGGTTCGACTTGCTAGACCTTGATGCTTATAGAGCGATGGCTATACAGACTTCTAGAGGCTGTCCCCATGGCTGTGAGTTCTGTGGTATTTGGCGACGCTTCGGGCGTAAAATGCGGTATAAAGGCATAGCTAATGTTATTGACGAACTGACAGCATTATATGATTTGGGCTGGCGCGGTTCACTCTTTATCGTGGATGACAACTTTGTGGGAAACTCTGCACAGGTCAAGCAGCTTCTGAAAGCGATTGCCGAATGGCAGGAAGAACGCCATTATCCATTTGAATTGAGCACCGAAGCCTCAATTAATCTAGCCGACGATGATGAGCTACTACTCCTTATGAAAAGGTCTGGGTTTGATATGGTTTTTGTCGGGTTGGAGACACCGGAAGAAGAAAGCCTGCGTGAAGCAGGAAAAAGCATAAATACTTCTGGGTGTATCGATGACAAAGTAAGGCGTATTCAAGAGGCAGGTATAATTGTTTCATCAGGATTTATTATGGGGTTTGACCATGACCCAGAGGATATCTCTGATCGCATGATAAATTACATTCATGATTTAGGAATCCCTGTCGCAATGGTAGGGTTGTTGCAAGCGATTCCAGATACAGATCTTTATGATAGGCTGGAGCAGGAAGGACGTCTTGTGCATTCTACTGATGGAAACAATACTCACGATTTTAGTCTGAATTTTACTCCACTACGACCACCCGAGGATTTGATCTCAGATTATAAGAAGGTGCTACAAGCGATCTATACAACTGATCTGAAATCATATTTTCAGCGCTGCATAATACTTCGTCAACGTTGGAAGGCTGCAACTGTTACTAACTCTGCAGTACAATGGCAGGACATCAGGTGTTTTCTGAGGTATCTGACAGGTTCATTATTTACCGAGTATGCTTGGAATAGCATTTGTTTTCTGGCAGGAACACTATGGGATAAGCCAAAGTTTTTTCCGTCGGCTGTAAGTTTGGCTATTCAGGGTCATCATTTTCAGGAAATTACGCGCTTAGCGCTGTGTCTTGAAGATCTCAAGCAATCCTACGCTGAGCTTGTCAACCAATTTGTCGATAGGATACGGCTCGAGCATAAAAATCTGCTGCAGGACTTTGCAATACTTGTTCAGGATGGAAGCTATACTTTGAAATCGCGTGTAGATGTTACATTATACACAATAGAAAAATATCGACAGTCGATCCAGCAAGATGCCTTATGTCTGGCTAAACAACTATCCGATAATGGTAGTCAAGCTGCATTAGATGTTTATGACGGGTTGTGCAAGAAACTTTCTAGATCGCTTTCAGATTTCCAGAACAATATAGATACATATTTTGCTCTTTACGATGGCGATACTCAGCCACAAAAATAGGAGAATCAAATGAAATTATGTCCAGTCGCATATGTTATCCCTACTGTATATCAATAGTTTCAATTAATCTTTCGGTATCGATCTTAATTTTTTTCTTGTAATATATCAGCCCTCTTGCTATCATTAGATATTAATAGTTCTGGAGCTGGTTATATTCCTATAGCTGGGAGCTACCTGTTGCGATTACTATAGCTATAGGGGCGCTCTCCTCCAATATTGCGCCGAATTACATCTGGTACTATATTGCTCCAAAGTCGGAATTATTTGCATTAAATAGAACAGCCCTCACACCAGTTTTAGACTACATATATAGATAGTTTATAAATTATTAGTTGACTAAGCGTGTCTTTGCGGTTATAGTTATTTTGTATTGCTTCTTTTAGGTTACGCCTATCAGCATATCAAATCATCAAGGCTTTGAGCCTTTTCTAATATATCAAATCACAAGTTCTAGGTTAGGTGGATTCAAATTCCAAGTGCAAGTGTTGCACTTAGAATTTGAATCCAAGTTATTATTACCGCCTATATTCTGGGTGGAATATTCTATATATAGTCAAAGGGGAGTTAGATGATTAAGAGCGAGAGTTTGACTGTCAAACAGTTATTTGATGAGTACTCAGGGCACTGCAGACCAGAGACAGGTCGCAAGGTACAGATAGCTATTAACAGGTTGTTGAGTAGAGTAGATATTACGTCGGGCAAGATTACTTTACTGGATGTTGAACGCAAGAGAACACAGCTAATGAAGGCTGGGGTCAAAGGTCAGACTGTCAATACATACTGCGCTTCACTTTCCTGGATGTGGAACTAGGCTCAGAATAGAGGTTATATTGGCTTTGAAGTGCTCAACCCATATAAAGGCACTTAATAACCTTTCAAGTGAGGGTCAGAAGGAAATAACAGATCTTATTGACTTTGAGGTGTCAAGACTGCTGGAGGTGAGCGAAGGGCTTAATCACTTGCGCTGGGCTCTGCATATTTATACCGGGTTGAGCTGGAATAATATCCATAATCTTACGTGGAGTCAGATTGACAGTGATTTTATCAGATTACTGGCCAGCACCATGAAAAGCAAGCGGCCGTTAAACCTGCCTATCTGCGGCAAACTTAAGAAAATATTAGAAGAATACCGGAAATATGCTATTTATGACCGGGTATTTAAGAGGCGGAGCTATCCAACTATACTTAAGTATTTCCGGGAGGACTGTCACAAGGCCGATATTTCGGATCCTGAGGAGCTCGGCTTGCATTCCTTGCGGCACACGTACGCAACAAAACTATATCATATGGGCGTGCCATTATTGACGATTTCAAGATTGCTAGACCATAGTTCGGTAAGAGTTACCGAAAAGTATTTGCATATTCAGGTAGAGGAGATTGCGGGAGCAGTAGCAAATTGCAGTGCCCTAGAAAAAGTGGACACCTGAAAAACTAATTGTATAATGTTTTAAAGGAGTCGGCAATGGCAAACACAAGAAAGTATTCACAGGAATTTAAAGAAGAAGTAATGAATCTGGTTATTGAGAGTGGTTATACTCAAGCCGAAGCAGCCAGGCAGTTAGGAGTACCTATTACCACTCTCAGGCAATGGCTTAAGAAGATAAAAGGAACTGATAACAGTTCTTCAATTGAGATAACTGATTCAGCCAAGGAAATGAGGGCTTTGCGTAAAGAGAATATGAGATTGAGACAAGAGGTTGAAATTTTTAAAAAAGCGACAGCGTTCTTTGCAAAAGAGAGCTCGTAAGGTACGCCTGGGTTAAATCTCACAGTAATAACTTTTCTATTACTGAAATGTGTAAGGCTCTCAAAGTAAGCAGAAGCGGATATTATAAATACAGGTGCAGAAAACCATCTAAAGCAGAGCGGAAACGCAAATGTATTGCGATGTATGCTCGCGTTTTTCATAAGCGTTCTAGATGTATTTATGGATATCGAAAGGTGTATGAGGATTTCAGGAGAGAAGCAACCGGCATGCATTGCTCACGTGAAACTTTACGTAAGGTAATGTCTGCAAACCACTTATTTTCTTGTGTTAAAAGTCGTCATAGATATCACCGTATCGAAAAGGATAAAGCCTATAAGTATCCTGACAATATCTTAAGCAGGGATTTCTCATCACCTGAGAAGAACAGGAAATGGGTAGGAGATATTACTTATATCTGGACGAAGGAAGGCTGGCTATATTTAGCTGTAGTGATGGATTTATACTCTAGAAAAGTAATAGGCTGGTCAATGAGCAAAGATGCTAATTCTGATCTGGCTTGCAAAGCTTTAAACAATGCGCTGAAGCTGCGTAATCCAGTAGGAGAACTTCTATATCACAGTGACCGAGGAGTCCAATATAGCAGTTATGTATTTCTGAAATTGCTAAAAGATAATGGGCTAAAAGATAATGGGATAACTGGAAGCATGAGCTATAAAGCAGACCCATGGAGCAATGCAGTACAGGAAAACTTTTTTCAGAAACTTAAACAAGAATATATTAAGGGCAGAAATTTCATTAGTATCGCTGAAGCAAAGAGAGAAGTATTCTGGTATATCGAGGTGTTTTACAATATCAGAAGACGTCACAAGTACTTAGGGTATCTCAGCCCAAGCGAGTATGAGAAGAAGCATGAGGTAGTAGCGTAGAAAACGTAAAGTAGGTGTCCACTTTTTCTAGGGCACTGCATACCGAATATATTTTACAACCATATAATACAACAAGCCAAAAACAAAACACCTAAGTATATAGTATTTATATTATAAAGAAATTTTTGTAAAAAAAAGTTTCTATGTTTATTCTATATTCAATTCACCTGGATTTTAATAGATGCATTCATAGATATTCTTTGTTCCTAGGGCATAAACTGATGGTGTTTTAAACGAGAGGAAAAATAATTTATTATAATTAGAATATTACAGACCACATAAATTCGTGAGCGAGTTTGAAAATTATACATAATGAAATTAATTGGGAGCGTATACATTGTCAAATATGAAGTACATTAAGTTTATAAGCCAATTTTACAGTTATATTGTTTATATTTCATAAGAAATATTGCAAACTTTGAAGAAGTACCAGCAAGATAAATTATTTAAAAAAGAAGCTGGTGTGGGATTTTCTAAGTTTTACAGTGATAGGGTATGTATTAAATATGAAGGCATACTTCGTAGGTTTGATATAAGATTTCGATCACGATTTATTTTATCTGGTAAAAGACGAAATAGTAATATTAGTTAAATGTATAAAATGGACTTTATTATATTGGAGACTTGCATACTCCCTAGAACCTTACCCTTCATATTCTAAAATAGTTATTTTGTCAATGAAGAAACTGTGTTGTGAATCTACTCCGCAATTAAATAATTTTCTTATGGTTCTTGTTGGTAATTGTACTATTCCAAAATCTAAAAGTTCTTGGATTATTAGCGATAAAAGCAGCAAGTCATTAAGGCTAGTTACATATTAAATTTACATATTGAATTTTAGTGATTTATAAAAATAATTGACACACTGGTATGATTAGATAGTATTATAAAATACTGTATTAATTATTAAGAGACTTTGTAGAAAAAATTATAATAAAGAAGTTGATAATTTAGTTTAGTTAGTTTTGTTTTGTTGTACAGCAAATACCGCCAGTATTTTACCATACACAGGCAAGACAGTGGAGTACCCAGAATTGGGTGCCGGCTGTTTTGTGTATGGGCGTCTGGCGGCGCTTGCTGTGCGAACGGTTCGGCACCCTTTTTTTATGCCCGAACCTCAATAATATTTTGGGAAGGGAATTATGGATTTTAATACAGCTAAGTGGGTACTTTGGATTTTGTTTATTGCTTTTGCTTTAAAGGCTCAGTGGAGATTTTTTGATCCTGCCAGACATATTGTCAAGCATGGCGATAACTCTGAGATTATTGGTCAGGATAAGTTTGTCCTCGCTGTCAATCTATTTACATCATTACTCTCAATCGTTATTGTCTTTGCTCTAGGAGCAAGTCTGATATTTCTTAATGATATTTATATGTATCTAAATTCATTCTAGTTGTATACCTCAAATATCTTAAATTTTGAAATAGAAAGGGTTGTTATGGGTAATGATAGAAATAATACAGGAAATATGATTGCAGGGTTGGCTAGTTTCTTTATTCCGGGATTAGGTCAGCTTCTACAGCAGCGATATATCGCTGCAATTATATACTTTGGCTTATCTGTTTTTTTATGGATATTTATGCTTGGCTGGATAATTAGCATTGTTTCATGTATTAGTGCACTTAGATGGAAGAATTAGGACTTATAGTCAGGGTATAAAAAATGCATAATGATGAAGAGAAGTTACGGTTTATAGCAATGTACCAGCATCTCATTGATTTGTTTCTTGCTGCATATCCGGTTCTGATAAAATATGCTTCTGATATTACTGGGGATAGACCCAATGAGATACATTATATGCTTGCTGTTCATTTTAATGAGTTACAGGATAAGTTTGATCATCAGGAAATGATGAATGCCATAAAAAAAGCAGAGAAGCAATATAAAGCCTATGATGATGCTTTGGGTAAAATGGGTGGGATATTGTTTAATCAGAGAATTGCTTCAGCTAAAAGGAAAGCTCCTGAAGTGGTATCGTTTGCTGAAGAAATATGGGATAAGTATGTGTTTTTGCCCGGTAAGATGATCAAGAAAAATACCGCTATTTTTGTTGTTTACAGTGCATATTTAAAAGGCGCTGCTATCGAAAAGATTAAAGATATTGCGGATTCATGTGATAACTGGCAGGATTTTAAACTCAAGCTTCAAAAAGATAAATGATAAGGAGTTGCTATTATTTCCTATAGTAAAATTCAGCCAGTGATTATACACTGGCTGATATGCTTATAATTCGATGCCATTATTCTTCGACTTTTGAGTACTTTTAAGGGTTATACTCTGTCTATCCAATGGCTGACATCCTTTAATCTTCCTAAAAGACCGTTTAATTGTATCTGTAATTGATCTAATTTTTCTAATTGTTCTAAGAGACTCGAGAATCGCTTCTCCAAATCTGAAATTTTCAGACTTTCTGATTCCTTCCATTTCTCGATGTTTGCCTGAATATCTGTTTCCAGTGAAGTTATTATCCCCATTACAATTGTTTCCAGTTCGTTCATTTCCATGATTTTGTCCTTTACTCATTGAATTAATTGAATTGTTTTCAGCATTTAAAAGCTCTTGAATATTTATTGATTTTTTCTTATCAGTTTGATCGCTTCCCGATTTTGGTACGACCACTTGGTCTCTATTCGGTACTTCTCGGGAATCACTATGAAGCGGCCATCTTTGTCGTCTAACAAGTGTATCCCGAAGGTGTCTTTCTGAAGTGTTTCCAGTGTCTGATACTGTTCGTTTATCCTGCTTTGAACTGTTCTCAGCTCGATCAGTGTCGACTTGAGCTGTGATGCTACTTCCTCCATTACTCCCCAAAATGCTGCTGACATCCCTATTATGAGTACAACTCCAAGTATGGCTGTCAGGATCATTTTCTTCCTGAATGTTTTGCTGAATATCCGGGAATACTGGTTCAGATCCTTTGATAGCTCCGTAACCTGCATTTTGATAGCGCATTCTATTGTAGTTAGCTCTTTTTTCCAAGACTCCAGCAAGTTGCTTTTCAAGGTCTGAAAACTCTCGTTGAAGATCTCCTCTGTCTTTTGCCGCTCCTCTGTGACCTTCTGCTTTAGTTGTTCCTGTAAGGTCTTCAGATTTCCATTCTGCGTCATATACACCTCCTTTTAAACGTATCTTTTCAGTACTTTCTGGGTCTTTGACCGTGAGATAATCTTTCCCTTCTCTGTTAATTTCAAGACCTACTTCAAGTAACGCGGTTGTAATATCTGAGCGATTATTGATTACTCCTTTTTCAATCTGTCCTTTGATATAATCATTGATTAGCTCACGTATTTTGTCTTTTTCCTGCCTTGTCGGGTTCTGCCCCCAACGGGTTAATCTTGCTTCTACAATATCAGCATTACTTGGAGTAAACATTCTCTTACGCTCTGGATCATTGGGTCTTGTCCAGTCGTGTTTGATATTCATATAATCTCTGAAGTGACCAAAGTCTTTCTCCCAGCCAGGTGGAAACGCATTAAAAGCATTCCCTGTTGACAGCTCCATACGTGGTATCACAAAGTGCAGTTCATGGTGATTAGCATGGCTGTGGCGTACCCACAGAATGTTGTACTGATCAGTTTCTAAACCAGCGAATGCAAGTTCTTCAAATTTAGCTATTACCTCTGTTTCTTGCTCTGGAGTAACGGTATCTTCTCCACTCCATGAACAAACACCTGCGGTGAATTTCCAGTCTCTGTCTATACTGTTAATTAATTCCTTGGTCATTTCAGGATCACCTCTAAGGATATTTGGTGGGTGTTCCTCTCTGCCGTGATAGTCCATTCTAAGAAGATAGTTGACAGCTGCGTCACCACTACCCTTGCCGTGTGCGAAGACTTTTACTAGCATTTTATTCTTTCCTTATTTTTAGAGTTTTAACTTCTTCATAAATACGGTTCAACCAGAGAACTGTTTCTAATGAAGGAGTACGGTTCTTATGTGAGTTTGCCCACCGGGCAAGCTGATTGATATTTGAGCCTATACGTGCTACTTGGCGTATAAGCTCTTTCTCATGATTCGTACTTCTCAATCGAATCTTGAGTAAGCGGTGTCTCAGAAGATCAGAGATTGTCATGCCAACACTTGTAGACAGTTCTTTGATATGTTGATGCTCTAATTCTGAAACACGTATTTTAATGAAGTGATCACGGTTCATAAATACTCCTTTCTTTGTTTTTTTATCAGTACCGATTAGTTTTATGGCTTCGGTACGTTTTATAGTTTGCCACTCGGGGAAACTATAAAATCAGAAGGGATTCAAGGGGATACTTCCACTGACCAGCACGTTGTGAAACAGACACAGTCTGTGGACACAATGGGTATGCTGGCTATTCCCCCTTAACGACAAGACGTGTTTCCTCGCTCCGTGATAAGTAGATTCTTTTCACGGTGTATAAGGGGGACTGTTGGCTATAAAATTAACTTGATTTTATAGTCACAAGAGCCAGCATAGCTGTGTCGGTATTACTGCGAATTAAGCGAAATAAGCTAAGTTAGCGAATTAAGATGAATTCTGTTATTTCTCTTTTTTAGCTTTTTTCGCATAGGGTGATGATCTTTTTAGGACGACCGTTGGTACGTTCGGTCTGTATAGTTATTCGGTTTGATGCTTCCAATTTCATAAGTATAGATTTTAGTTTCTCCTTAGGTATGTGATTACTCAGCGCATTGCTTAGCGCTGTTGCTGTGAGTGAACCGGATTGTAAAATATCAATAACCTTCGCTTCAAGTGGATCTGTTGAATTGTCACCAAACAGATACTTTGCCGAGTCACTACAGTATTGCCAAAGGGCATAAGCAGAGTTTATATGATTCTCATTTATTTTATCCTTTCCATCCAGAAGAGCATAAATTAACGCCAGTCGTAACGTCTGTGGTTCTGACCTTGCCGTGATGGCACCAAACATTCCAGAATATGCTTTAGTTAGCTTTGGATAAATCTCGCACCATCTTTTTTCACCTTCAGGTGTCATTGTTACTTCTGATAGATTTTGAGCTTTTTGAACAAGTTTCCAGAGTTCAAGTTGTAACGCTGAAAGTTCTTCTTGTGGCATTGGTCGAGGTAAAGGAACTTCCTTTGTCCTCCTTGCACAGACCCACAAAAAGCGATTTCCGAATCCATTGCTAATCTGTAATGAAGTCATCTTACTTTTTAGCTCGTCCTGTGTAATGTGTGACAAAATACATAAATGAGCTCGATCAACTTCAACAGGGTCATTCTTTGTCAGTGGTGAATATGATTTACCATCCCAGAATGTTCTTATAGCCATTGACAACGTATTACCTTGTCGATTGCAACATGCTAGAGCACTAGCGAACTCTTCATCTTGAATAAATAGTCTACGATCAGAATTATCTTGATCTTTTGACATTAAGTGAAATTGGTACCCAAGACCTTCACCACTGGAGAGTGGGCCGCCACTGACCTTTGCAGGAGGTGGTAGATTCATTTCCAGCAGTTTGGGATCATTACATGTGTTCCTATCAAATAACGCTGTTACAGGGCTTACGGAGACGCCTTTTCTAGCTTTTGCTGAATCTCCAATTACTATCGCAAATATGCAAGGAGGATGCTTAGTATTTCCTACAAAACAATATGCACCTTTATATTCTTCATGTTGGAATACTTCTGCTCCAAATCTCACAAACAAGGTCATAAGTACAGCTATAGGATCGGCTTCGCTGTCTCTGGTCGCAAGCGCAACAAACCTACCAGCAAAGCCCAAAAATACTGCTTGGTCTGGAACAGGCCATTCTGGTATATCCAAGATTTCTTCTGATTCAGCTATTACTTCCACTTGGATATTGCTATTTGGATGACGTTTCATGTAATATTCTAAAAATTCATCCTTGAATACAGCATTACTAAGCAACTCGTAAATGTTTACCTCAATAGGAATAGGATCAGCAACATCCCATTTGGGTGGCAACTCTTCTGGTAAACAGACTATCTTAGCTTTATTCGCATAATTCTCATCGAGTATATCTGCTATCTTTAGTGCCGCTTTTACTCCGACTTCATCATTATCAGGCCAAATAATAACTTCTCGATTCTCAAGAGATGACCAGTCGGCGGTGTGTACTGCATTTGCTCCACCTAGCCACGTCATACAGATATAGTCTGGAAACAACTTTTCTGCTGCATCGGATGCTTTTTCGCCTTCCATAATAAGTACAGGCGTAGAAGATTCAGCTTTTCCCAATCTGTGCAGACCATATATATGCCTTAGAGCTGGTGGTGCTTTGCTTCGCCAATTTTTATTACCTTGACTATTTTCCCATACCGTTTGTGGTAAGTAGCTTTTAGTCCCGTCTGGATTATCAATCCTAACTAAACACCAAAGTAACTGATCGTATAAACTCCTGTAAGAGTAAATAGTCGCATTGTGAAACTTTGAAGGTAGTTCGGGAATTGGCTCAGAAACAGGTAATACTAGTTTTTCCGAGTCCATTCAGATTCTCCCGTAAGTTCACCATGACTTCCTAAATACTGATTGTTAAGCTCAATGTTAAACAGATCAGCAAGGTATAAGGCTGCTTCATATTGGGAAGACTTATGTTGCAATGCTACGAGAGCAATTACATCACCCCATGATTCACCGGTTGCGAAATCGCTACCAACGCCAGTGTTGATGTTTGTCTTGCATGATTTTCCAATACCTCCTGTTATTTTAGCGCAAGTGTATTCTTTTCCGATAACCCTACCATCTGGTTGTAGGAATTCTAGCATTTGGGGTAGCCTACCTGTGAGGGCTTGTTTGACAATATCAAAGATATTTTTATCTTTCATTTTGCTCTCCTAACTTAGAAATGAGAGCTCTAATATCTTCAACACGCCATGCTACTGTGCCAATACTTGGTTTGATCGATTTGGGGTATTTACCAGATCGAATCCCGTTGTACCAAGTGGTCTTGCCTATACCTAATACTCTTAGAATTACTGGGAGCCTAACGACTCCTTCTTCAGGCAGTACATAATTATCTTTGAATTTTCTCATAAAAATCTCCTAAGTTGTTCGGACGAATCCGAATTGAAATAAAATAGGACTAATAAGTTTGTCCTCACTATTAATTGAGATTTTCGAGATAATTTATTATATCGGAAATATGCATGGGTTTTTAGTTTATTATTTCCAATATGCAAGGCATATTTCCGAGATATTTAAAAACATACATTTTAGCGTGTAAAGTAAAATATGCTATATTTCATTGTTATCAGCTTTATTTATCATAACTAAATAGTCTTTTGGGGCTTTTTTACTTAACAGTCCACTCAAAATTTTGTTTAAAATAACTTCTGTGTTAACACCGTTAAAAATTTGAGGTAATTGAGTAATAGCCTCAATTAATTTTTGTGGATCATAAAATGCAGAGGATGATTCTTTTTTATATTTTAGTAAAGGAGGCCAGTATGTTGATGCTCTAGTTAGTCCTTTTTTTTCATATGAATGAAGAGTCCTAGGGGTTAACTCTAATTCACGGGCAATGTCTTTTCTGTATATTATAAATCCTTCAAGGTGATACAGCCGTGGATTATTATATTTTTGATCTTTTGTTGGGTCATAAATATCAAGTGTATTTGGGTTCTTTTCGGGCATTATGAAATGTACATCACTTGAACTATAATGGTCTAATAAAACTGTACAGTTGAATAAGGTGGATATTTCCAATAATATTTATAGCGAAAGGAACTATCTATGAGAAAGAGTTTTACTGCTGATTTTAAAGCAAAAGTCGCTCTGCAAGCGATTAAAGGTGATCGATCTATCGCAGAGTTATCCGCTAAATTTGAAGTTCATCCGAACCAGATCAGGCAATGGAAGAAATCTATGCTTGAAGGACTGCCTGAGATCTTCTCTGATAAACGTAAGAAAAAAGTTGTCAAAGATGAAGATGAAAAAGTAAAGCTATATGAGCAGATTGGTCGTTTGAAAATTGAGAACGACTGGCTTAAAAAAAAATCTGACGAATTTCTCGGTTAAGAAAAAGAGTAGCATGATTGAGCCAAATAAAGCTAAGCTGTCAGTCTCAAGGCAATGTGAGCTGTTAGAGATCTCACGCTCTGCCTATTATTACAAATCTTATGCTGAGGATGAGCATGATTTTGAAATTAAAAAGATGATTGATGATCTATTCCTCAAACATCCTTTTAAAGGTTCTCGCACAATTACTGATGATTTGAGAAGAGCTGGCTTTGAAATCGGGAGGCATAAAGTCAGGCGCTTGATGCGGGAGATGGGCTTACAGGCGATATATCCAAAGAAGCATTTCACCGCTAAAAACATCGAGCATAAAGTATATCCGTATCTGTTGCGTGATATGGATATCGACAAGGTTGATCAGGTCTGGGTGAGTGATATAACCTATATTCCACTACGTTATGGTAATGCATACCTGACAGCTGTTATGGATTGGCATAGCCGCTATGTGATTTCGTGGGAGCTTTCTATGGCGATGGACAGCAGCTTCTGTGTGAATGCATTGAAGAATGCACTTGAGGAGTCGAATCCACTGATTTTTAATACAGATCAGGGTACTCAATATACGAGTAAGAGCTTTACCGAAGTGCTGAAAGAAAACAGGATCTGGATAAGCATGTCCGGCAAAGGCAGAGCGTTTGATAATATCATGATTGAACGTCTCTGGCGTACCTTGAAATATGAAGAAGTCTACCTGACTGAATATGAAAATTATTTTGCAGCGTATGATGCATTGGAGAAGTATTTTGAATATTACAATAACGAGAGAAGGCACTCCAGCTTGAGCAAGCGCACGCCGAGAGAGGTGTATTTTAACGAGAGAGGTGCGAGTAACGATGTGGCGTAGAAGTTTGAACTCTTGCAGTAATTCCGCTTCGGGCTACGCCCTGCGCTCCATTACTGCAAGAGTAAGTTCCACCTTAAACAACCTATTATTTTGTCTTGACAGATTAGACCACTTTAAACCAACTAATGAGACTTGAATGTCATATGGCATTATTTCCATAATACAAGTAGAAATAGGTCTTTCTTGCCCATTTTTTATTGTATTGACTCTTTGAAGTATTTCATAAGCAATATAAAAGAAACTGAGCATTTCTGCACGTATTGCAGGGCGATCTCTGCGTTTCCTACCTTTATAAGCTTGTTTTATCGCAGCTTTTTTGTTTTTTTCGTTAAATAGCTTGTATAGTTCATAATGAAGTAAGTAGGCAAGATGATTCTCTTTCCAGTCTATGATTACTTCGTTGTTGTGTATTCTTATTTTATTGCATTCAACAATACTGCTAAAAGCATTGTATATTGACCTTACAGGATTTTCAGCTAGGTTATAAAATTGTGTAATATCAAAAAGAAATTCTAGTTCTTTACTAAGTGAATTGTAATGCATCTTTATTCTTTTATCAACTTCATCAGGAGTCATAATTTTCCGAGTAGGATATTTTTTTGTAATAATGTGGTCAATTAAATTTAAACAACAAGAATTAGCCTTTTTTGCCGCGTTTTGTCTTAAGTCTGAAGCTAGTCTCATAGGTATTCTGTAATCAGGAACATTTTCAAATATGTAAGTCATTTTTACTCCTATGTTTATTATAAGGTTTAATAGTTGCTTTTAAGGTTATCAAGGTAGTCTGCCCAGCTTTGCATCATTTCGCGGCGTTGGGGGAGGTATTGGGCGTAGTTGTAGGCTGCGCGGACGGAGTTGCGTTCTCCGTGGGCGAGTTGGCGTTCTATGGCGTCTGCATTGAAGCCTAGTTCATTTAATAGTGTTGTTGCGGTGGAGCGGAAGCCGTGTGGGGTGACTGTGCCTTGAGGGTAGCCGAGCTTTTCTATAATGTTTGTTCTGAGGGTGTTATCACTGATTATACCGGATTTTGCCGTAGCAGAGGGGAATAGGTACTTACTGTTACCTGTGTATTGTCTAAGGTCTGTTAATAGTTTAAGTGTTTGGGTGGCAAGGGGGACAATGTGTGGTCTGCCCATTTTCATGCGTTCTTCTGGAATTCGCCAGAGATTGTCATCAAAATCGAATTCTTCCCAGCTGGCTTCTCTGAGCTCTGTTGGTCGGACAAAGAGCAGGGGAGTGAGTTTGAGCATGAAGCTTACTAAGAGATTATCGGTGAAGTCATCTGCTTTACGGAGGAATTCTCCTATTTCTTTGGGAGTGGTGATTGATGCGTGGTGTTTTTCCTTGTGGGGTGGGGTTAGACCTTTTACATTGACTGTGATGTCATAGTCGGCTCTCTCGGTCTGTATGGCGTAAAGAAATACGTTGCTGCAGTGTTGGAGCGCACGTTTTATGGTTGGAGCCTTATTGGTATCTTTACGGGTATTCTTCTTGAGGTCGCTGTTGCCGATTGCGTCTATCAGGTTTCTGAGGTCTTTGGTGGTGATTTCTTTGATTGGCAGGTGACCAATTGTTGGAAACAGATGATTTTCGAGTCTTGAGAGTATGCGTACAGCGTGTTTTTCCGACCATTTGGCTCTATAGGTGTCATACCATTCTATGGCGATATTTTCGAAAGTGTTTTCAGTAAGCTCAATTTTTATCTGCTTCTCTTCCTGCTTTTTCGCACTAGGATCAATACCATCAGCCAGTAGTTCTCTGGCTTCTTCACGGAGTTGGCGGGCTTTCTTGAGTGGTATAGCCGGGTATTTACCGAATGATAGAGTTTTCTGTTTTCCTTCGAAGCGGTAGCTCATTCTCCAGAGTTTGCTGCCGGAAGGAGAGACATAAATATATAGTCCATCCATATCTGCGAGTTTATATGGCTTGTCTTTGATTTTAAGTTTTCTTACTTTGAGGTCTGATAGTGGCATCGGGATTTCTCTTTATTCAGCGTTTGCGTATTCGATACCAACAAAAATACCAACAATATGGCGGGATGTCAAGGAATTTATTTGGACTGGGATGAACTAGAGGATCTTGTAAGTGGTTGGTATTAAATAAAAAACGCTCTGGTTTGAACCAGTGCGTTTTAATCTTTGGTTGCCCCTCAGGGATTCGAACCCCGACTAAAGGAACCAGAATCCTCTGTCCTGCCGTTAGACTAAGGGGCAATATTTTTAAGATTTAAATATCGTATCTATTTAGGTGAAATTGTCAATACGTCTGGACAAAATTTTATAATAATTTTGTGATAATTTTGCGCTATATTGTTTTTTACCGGTATTTTTTTGGGTATTATGCTATTTTCAGGATTTTAAATTTTGTTTTTTTGAGATTATTACCGTTTATTTTTCGTAGTATTCATTATACAGGGTGTTGTCTTCGCTGTTATAAAAAGCCGCAGCGGTCAATTGTGACCTCTGCGGCTTAGTGCTGTATTTGTTCATATAACCAGGAGAAAGTTTATTTTTCTTTGCTGTATTTCTTGTTTTCCAGCAGTTCGTTGGCTTTATCTTCGGTGTTGGTTCTCAGCGCTATTACCGCCGGATTTTTACCGATAAAGAACTGCAGGAGTACCGGGGCATCATAGCCGAGGGAATTGTCTATACTCTTGAAATCAGTGATATTGTCGACAACATTCTGATTGATAAGTTTGATCAGCATGCCTGAAGCCAGACCATTATTGAAGGCTTCACTGCCTACTGCGACCTCCTTTATGATAACACCGGTCATGCCTTTGTACATTTCCTGTTCTTCAGCACTGCCTTCAGACACAGGAATGACAGAAATACCAAGCTTACTACTCACATACTCTGCGCCTGCAGGAGCCATTGATTCCTTGACCTTCTCTTCTTCCTGCGGCAGCCCCATCTTCTTTGGCTGCTTGGCTATTGTAATATTCAGCGATTTTCTCTGTCCATTACGCATAACCACTATCTCAACGGTCTTGCCTACCTTGGTATGAGCTACCAGATTCTGCAGCTGTTGTGGGCTTTTTAATTGTGTGCCGTCATATTCCAGCATAATGTCACCCATGCGCATTCCACCTTCAAACGCCGGAGCTCCGGGGTATGGCTGCATAACCAGAATTCCATCAGTGACTCCCGGGAGCGCTTCACTCATTTCCGGGGTCAGATCACGCATCGCTACACCCAGATAACCTCTGGTTACACTTCCGGTGTTTTCCAGTTCGGTAAGAATTTCTTTGGCCATATTGATTGGAATTGAGAAGCCTACGCCGTCTGAGCCGCCTGAAGCTGATGAAATGGCTGAGTTGATACCGATAACCTCACCGTCAAGATTGAATAGCGGACCGCCGGAGTTACCCATGTTGATGGTAGCATCGGTCTGAAAAAAGTCTTTGTACACGATGTCTCTCAGTTTACCGCCCAGTTCGTTACGGTTGGTTGCTGAAATAATACCGGCAGTGACACTCTGTTCCAGGCCGAAAGGCGCGCCGATGGCTATTACAATATTTCCAACCTTCATTTGTGAAGAATCGCCAAGTCTGGCGTATTTAAAGGTGAGCCCGTCGGGATTGATGATTTTAACTACAGCCAGATCGGTTTTGGGGTCAGCTCCTACAACTTCACCCTGATATTTGGTGCCGTCCTCCATAATTACTTCTATTGTGCTGGCATCTTCAATAACATGATTATTGGTGATAATAGAACCCTTTTCATCAATAATCACTCCGCTGCCCATGCCTTCGGCTTTTTGGGAACGAGGAGCACTATCCTGAAACTTTTTAAAAAAGTCCTTCAGCTCATCTGGGGCATTGGGTGGAAGCTGGGGCATGGATTCATTCAGGTTCAGTTCTTTTACAGTTCGTAAAGCGACAACAGTAGGCTTTCCTTCTGCGGCTATTTCGGCATAGGCATTTGATAATGCCTTGGCTACTTTGATATTTTCACTCTCCGCTGCCTGCAGGGTGGTTGCAATAAATGCCACCGCTACCAGCAGTGAGAGAATAAAATTTTTTCCAATTCGTTGCATTATAGTTATCTCCTTAAAAAGTATTAATGCTTTATAGAAACAATTTATGCTCATAAACTATCATATACTATTAATATATACCTTCTTTATTGTAATGTCAATCTTAATATGCTTTCCTTTTATTTTAATCTGAAAAGATGCAGGGGTAGTGTTTTTACTACGTAACTGGTTGTTATTCACAAGTTTCCAGATGTAGGTGTTTGTTTATATAACTAACTGTTAATATGGATGATATAAAAATTGGTTTAAAGTATGCGTGATTGTAAATGAATTTATTATTGGAATATGACAGTAGAAATAAAAAAGACCCGGCAGTAAAAAAACTGCCGGATCCCATGTAAGTTAGGTTTTAAGAGTAGGTATTTTTGATAAACAGATATCAGTCGTAGAGAAGACCTTTGATGTCTGCATCATCCATATTTTTGCTGGTGTAGAATTTAGCACCTGTATCTACATCGGCAACCTTTTCACCTTTGTAAGCTTTGTAAGCAAGTTCAACAGCTTTGTAGCCGATCTGGAATGGATCCTGAGTGATAGAACCGAGGAAATATCCCTGACGGACTGCATTTTTCTGACCGGCACCGGCATCAAAACCGACAACAACCAGATCCTTGTAGTTAAAGCCGAGATCTTCACCATCGTTGGTAGCAGCCAAGAGGCCCTTTACAGTAGCTTCGTTTGAGCAGAAGACACCGAGGATATTTTCATCCTGAACCTTGTTGAGAACTGCTGATGCAGAAGCGGTAGCGTCTGTAGCGGCAGCTGACGCAGGAACAACCATATCGATGAATACCTTGTTGCCCTTGGTTGGGTTCTTAGGATCGATGTATGCTGGGTTGCCTGTAACTGCGATGTCATCGGCGGTCAGAGAGGTGTTCTTAATGATCAGGTCGATCATTGTGTCTCTGAAACCTTTACCACGGCTGAGTAGAGATTCACCAGATGCGTCCTGGTTCATAACAACGATGGTAGCTGGTTTGTCAGCGGTAGCGGCAGCAATCTTGTCCTTGATAACTTCAAACATCTTCTTGGCTCCGAGTCCGGCTGCATTGAAGTTGTCTGTAGAAGCGTTGGCGTAGATTGAGCCCTTTGGTGCGTTTGGCACACCTGAGTCAAAACCGATTACCGGAATCTTGTTGTCAAGACACTGTTGAAGCTGGTCTACAACCGCAGTAGTGTTGAGCGCTGCAAGAGCAATAGCTACTGGATTCTTTGCCATAGCATTGTTGAGCATCTCAACCTGAATCTGTACATCACTCTCTGATGGAGGTCCTTCAAATGTGATATCTGCACCATAGTCTTTTGCAGCCTTCTGAGCGCCGAGCTTAACCTGCTGCCAGAAGTCGTGCTGTTCACCCTTTGACACTACAGCGATATATGGCTCATCTGCCTGCAGAGTCGGAGTCGCTGCGAATGAGAATGCAAAAACTGCACCCAAAACAACTGATAGACTTTTTCTTAAATTCATAATACGTGTTCCCTATAATCAAAAGAAACGAAACTTACCATGCTCATAACAATGAGCCACACAAACAATATTTTGATACATTTTAACTAATCTTAAAACTACTTTATAATTGTAGCACACATTTGTTTCGTAATTATTAATACTGCGTTAGTCCTGTTCTTTGTTGCGTTCCTGCTCGAACATGCGCTGTGATTCCTGTTCGCGGATTCTTTCTTCAACCTTTTCCTGTTTTTCCTGGGCTTTAAGTTCAGCGTAAACCCGTTTCAGTTCTGCTTTCAGCTTGGTAATCTCTGCGGCACTGGCACCATCTGCTTTACGCTGGATAATTCTCTGACTTTCACGCTGTTTGAATTCTGCAGCTTTACCCAGTACTCTGACTTTAGAAGCCTTCTTATTTCGATAGACGTCAAGCAGTACCGCACCGACAACAACCACACCAGTGAAGAAGGTCTGATAGTGTGACTGCAGATCCATGGACGGAAGACCTGAACGCAGGACACTCATAATGTATACACCGATCATAGTACCGAAGATAGTACCGGAACCACCGGCGAGAGAGGTACCACCGATTACCGCACCTGCAATAGCGTATAATTCAAAACCTGCACCCTGAGCCGGCATTACTGTAGTGTATACCGCGGCGAAAGCGATACCGCCAAGACCGGCGCAGAAGCCACTTATAACGTAGGCCATCAGTTCCCATTTTTTTACATTTACACCTGAGAGTCTGGCTGCTTCCTTGTTACTGCCGATTGCGAAGATATAACGTCCCAGCTTGGTCTTGGTCAATACAATATAGGCGATGATTGCAATTCCGAAGAGTATTATCGCCCCTGTCGGTATCGGGGTTCGGTCGTCGGATATAAATTTGAAGAAATCCTTGAACCAGCCGTCTGAAGATGAGCGGGTAGGGAAGGTGGCGCTTCGTACATTTGAAACGATAGAACCTACACCCATTGAGATCATCATAGTACCCATGGTGGCAATAAACGGAGGTAGTGACATTCGTGAGACCATGATACCATTGAATATTCCAAAGAGTACGGCCACTATCATGATCAGAAGCAGTGCTGCCCAGATCGGCCAGTTCCAGGTTTTATAAGCAGTACCACCAGTTATCGCAGCACACATCATGACCGTACCCAGAGAGAGGTCGATACCGCCGGTGATAATAACAAAGGTAACACCGATCGCTAAAAATCCGATATAATACGATGAATCAAGGATATTTACCAGTGTATTATATGAGAAGAAGTTTCTACCGAAGAATGAGAAGAAAACATAAATCAAAACCAGTGCGGCAGGAGCGAGAAATTTCTGCCAGTTTATTTTCTTCTGTGTTGTATTCAATTCCTGATTATCTGAGCTCATTTATTTTCCCCTTAGTGTAGCTAAGTGCATAATCTTTTCTTGACTTGCGTCCTTAATATCCAGTTCGCCGGTAACCCGGCCTTCACACATTACAATAATTCTGTCACTCATTCTGAGTACTTCCGGCAGCTCTGAGGAGATCATGATTATTGATTTTCCTTCTTTTACCAGTTCATTCATGAGATGATAGATTTCACTTTTGGCACCGACATCAATACCGCGGGTCGGTTCATCAAAGATAAGAATGTCACAGTTCTTTATCAGCCATTTGGCGATAACAACCTTCTGCTGGTTACCTCCGGACAGATTTTTAATCAGCTGATTTACTGAAGGTGTCTTGATCTTCAAGGTGTCCACATACTCTGAAGCCACCCTTTTGGCTTTTTTGTAATCCACGAAGATGGATTTTTCAAATTTCTCGTAAGAGGTCATGATTGAGTTGTCAAGAACACTCAGACCTACAGCCAGACCATAACGTTTACGGTCTTCGGAGAGGTAGCCTATGCCGAAACGGATTGCATCCATCGGGTTGCCGATAGTCACCGGTCGGCCATGAATTTTAATTATACCCCGTTCATGCGGATCGGCACCGAAGATTGCACGAACGGTCTCGGTTCTACCGGCACCCATAAGACCGGAGAATCCCAGAATTTCACTTTTACGAAGCTTGAAGCTGACATCTTTTACCATGCGTCCGGCGTTGAGGTTTTCCACCTCCAGCACAAGATCGGCATTTTCTTTAACATGCGATTCAGTCTTCGGCTGTTCGTAGATTACGCGTCCGACCATCATGTTAACAATATCTTCCTTGGTCAGATTCTTGGTCTCGCCGTTTCCGGCATTTTCGCCATCACGCATAACCGTTATGCGGTCGGTGATTTCGCCGATTTCATCCATACGGTGAGAGATATAGATCATCGCTACACCTTTGGAGGCGAGGTCACGCATTATAGTAAACAGCTCACTGATTTCCTTATCGGTAAGAGCCGCTGTCGGTTCATCGAGGATCAGTATTTTTAGATCATGGGATACCGCTTTGGCAATTTCCACCATCTGCTGTTTGCCAACAGTAAGATTGGCAAGCTTTTCCTTAGGGTTGATATCCACATTGAGGCGCTGCAGCAGTTCTGCAGTCCGCTTGTTCTGGGCTTTTTCATCCAGAAGGATGCCGTTTGAGGACATGGATTCGCGACCGATGAAGATATTCTGCGCAACTGTGAGATGCTCCATCATGTTCAGTTCCTGGTGGATAATACCAATACCCCAGCGTAAAGCGTCTTTGGGGTTTGCAGGATTGAAAAGTCTTCCATCGACTAAAATCTCGCCAGAGTCCTTCTCATGTATACCGGTAAGAACCTTCATCAGAGTTGATTTTCCGGCACCATTTTCACCTACAAGAGCATGAATTTCACCCTCACGGAGTTCGAAATCCACACTTTTGAGTGCGTGTACGCCAGCAAAACGTTTGTCGATGCTTTTCATAGAAAGGATTGTTTTTTTCATAGTTCTTTTCTATCTAGTTAGCAAAACAAAATAATACAAAAAATAAACGAAATCTATGTAGTTATACACCAAGTATTGAAAGTCAATGTAAAAGCGGCTGCAGGGAGTCTCTAGTGATTAAAATATATTTTATGTGACGGTACTGCACCTGTATTAAAAATGAATATGCCGTGTCTGTTTGTTTGTAAAGTAACAGATTAGTGTGGATAGAAGTAAATCTGTATTTACTATACATTATAAAATTCATTTATGCTATAGATAAAAGCAACATAATTTATGGATAAAAACGGCTTGTGTTTTTTAATATAATTATACTGCTCCCGCTGTATAATATTTACACACTGTTATTTATATATTTATAGAATAAATACTTATGGTTAAAAAATAATATGTTTATCTTGTAATATGTATTTTAAAGATATATTGTATTAGTCAAAAATTTAATATCGTTTTTTTGAATATTTGTACTTGCTCATAATGTAACGTATTGGAGACTTAAAATTCTGCCTGCTTACTTTTGCGGTAACGGTCAATTGCGACAGTTATAATAAGTATCGCACCGACAATCACCTTGGTGACACTGGAATTAATGCCCATCAGGTTGCTGCCGTTATAAATAGTCCAGACAAAGAGTGCGCCAACAAATGCTCCAATTGGTGACCCTTCTGCTCCGGACAGGCTCGCACCTCCGAGCACGGCCGCTGCTACAGCATCCAGTTCGAACATTGACCCCGAATTCGGATTTCCGCCCCAGGCACGCATTGTGGTCATTATTCCTGCAACCCCTGCGAGTAAACCATCTATCGCGTAGACTCCGTAGATTACGAACCTGGTGTTAATTCCTGATAATTTTGCCGCTTGAACGTTGCTGCCGATAGCAAAAACAAAGCGTCCGAAGGTGGTGGCTTTAATTATAAAGGTAAAAATGCCGACAACCGCAACCAGAATCAGAAACAGATGCGGAATACCTAAAAATCCGGTGTTGGCAAAATTACTGATGCTTCGCGGGAGATTATAGATCGATCTTCCGTCTGAGAGAATCAGGGCCAGACCCCGGAGGATAATCATCATTCCCAGTGTGGCGACAAATGGCGGCAATTTCAGGTCAAAGATAAATATCCCATTAAAAACACCTAAAATAAAGGTTATCGCCAGAACTATCAGTATCGCCGAAGTAATAGAGTAGTTGTAGTTCATAGATCTGGAAATCAGCATTGCCATGATTACATTGCTTATGCCGACGATACTTCCGATCGAAAGATCTATGCCCCCGGTAATAATCGGAAATAATACTCCTACTGCAATTACTCCATTTATTGCCATCTGGTTGGCCAGGTTCTGGATATTCTTGAGAGTAAAAAAACTTTCATTAGTAATACCCAGATACAGCCAGATTGAAGCGGTGATAATGAGAATTACAACCTCGGTGGTCAGAACAGGGCTGTTCTGCCTTCTGAGCGTCCGATGTCTTCCAATTGCCGTCGCTTCATTTACTGTCATTATTATTGCTGCCTTATATAATACTGCGGTTACATTTGCTATGCCGCGTGCTGGTTATAACTATTATCTGACTGTGCTGTACAGTAGGATTTAGAAGTTATAATCTCAGCCTGCCTGGGGTTAGCAAAATCTAACAGTTGAGTGAGTATTCGTAAAAAGTATTAACGGCCTTTTAACGGATAGATGTATTTATCAACAATTCCGCTTTGTAGCAGTTTTTTGTTAATACTGATTGTACCAGTGTTGACATATCTTGGAAGTTTTTCGCCTCTTATCGCCTTCAGGGCGAATTCTACTCCCATATAACCCATTTCCCAGGGTTTCTGTACTATCATCGAATCGACAAAGCCATTTTCAACGCCCCAGATTTCATTTGGTCCGGCATCAACTACAATTACTGCCAGGTCATCTCTGCCGGCGATATCCAGTGCCCGCACCATATCATCACCTGTCGGTTGGTTGCTGGCGAAGATCCCTTTGAGATCACTGTAGCGGGTGAGAAAGTCCTGGGTGATATTTGTCGCGACCCCAATCTTTCCCTGTGCATCGCTGAAAGCCACAATTTCGATCTCAGGGTACTTGTTCTTTATTGTCTCTTCAAATGCACGCCGCCTGCTTTCAAGCGAGCCGGCACCGCCAATAAATGATATTCCGGCAATCTTTCCGGCAGCTTTACCGAATTTCTTTTTGAGTGCCTGTGCCATTTCTTCTGCTGCCAGCACTCCGATCTTTTCATTGTCAGAAGCCAGATATGACAGGTATTTGTCAGTATTGGCTTTACTGTCGATTATGATCAGTGGAATACCAGCTTGTGCTGCTTTCTCGATTGCAGGAACCAGTGGTGCTGCGGCCGAAGGAGCTAGTACGATAGCATCTGGACGGGTCGAGATGGCATTTTCAAGCATGGCAATCTGTTTATCTATGTCGCTTTCAGCTACAGGCCACTGTGCAGTAACGTTTACCCCCAGCTCTTTTCCGGCTATTAGAGCCCCTGACATGACAATCTGCCAGTACTCCGATTCACTGGATTTCATAATTACACTTATTCTCGGCTCTGCAGCAGTCGCTGGCAGAGTGCAAAATAAAGAGTATACGGCTAACAATACAACAGCAAAAAACCTATACATAAATAAACGGGTTTCTGATACACGAATCAACAAAACTTAATTATTACACTTTCAGACTTGATGTTATTAAATTATAATCAAATGGTGTTCCAGATTTATGAGTTTTTGTTGAAAATACTGTTTGTTCGTTTTTACACGGAGAAATACCGCTTATAAACAATATTTGAAACATATGTGACGCATGCTGCCGGGTAATATGAAATATTTTATGTGTATTTTGTATACAGTAAGAGTGTTTATCTGTGTAAAAGCTATACAATTTCGGTTCGGTATTGACAAATGTTACATTATTCCGGAGTCAGATGTATATATTGATAAGTATTGATGCTTTATTTGCGTTTGAAATAAAAGTGTTGATACTGGTAAATATATTAGTGTGTAATATATTATAGATGATATTTGTAATTTTGTAATTCCAATCTGCGGCTATTTTTCTTGCATAGCCTGTTTCTCTGGTGTATATTTATTACACAGGTTTGTGTTTGTGGGTAAATATTATACAATTTATACATTATAAATAATGGGTTTTGTTAGTTATTGTATTAGGCGTTCAGTGGAATTTGTAAGCGTAGCGGTGTACTGCTGCGTGCAAGTAAGAGATTGGATCTGCTTTTTTGATGGTATTGATATAAGTAAGATTACAGGTTTTGATGAATAAAATACTGGTTATTGATGATAATTACAAAATATATAAGAGCCTGGAGCTCAATCTGAAAAAGGAGGGTTTTCAGAGTGCGGCCGCTTTGAATTCGGTTGAAGCTTTGGAGGCGCTTAAAAATGCGCGTCCAGATATTATCCTTCTGGATTTGGCGTTGCGTGAAGAGAGCGGTCTGGATTTGTTACGGGATATAAAGAAGCTGGATTCTTCGGTACCGGTGATAATGATAACCGGTTACGGAACGTTGGAGTCTGCCGTAAAGGCCATCAAACTCGGGGCGTTTGATTTTCTGGAGAAACCGTTACAGTTTGAGAAGCTGCTCAGCACTATTAATAATGCGCTGGAAATGACCAAGTTAAAAAATGAAAATCGGGAGCTCAAAGAAAAAATAAATATTAAGCGCAGCGGTATTATTACACAGAATCAGCAGATGCTGGAGATCTGTGAGAAGGCGTGCAAACTTGCGATTACCGATATTCCGATTCTGATTACCGGCGAGAGCGGTACTGGTAAGGAGCTTATTGCGGATATGATTCATGAAAGTTCCGGCAGGAAGGACAAGAGTCTGGTAAAGCTGAATTGTTCAGCTCTTTCTGAACAGCTTCTTGACAGTGAACTTTTCGGGCATGAAAAGGGTGCATTTACCGGGGCGGTTGATTTTCATCGCGGGGTGTTTGAACAGGCTTGCGGTGGTTCTCTGCATCTTGATGAGATTGGGGATATGGCGCTTTCAACACAGGCAAAAATACTGCGGGCGATACAGTATGGCGAGATCAGGCGTATCGGCGGTACTGCTCAGATAAAGGTTGATGTACGTTTTATTGCTTCCACCAATAAGGATTTGAGTTCGCTTATTGAGCAGGGGCTCTTCCGTGAGGACCTGATGTATCGTCTGAATGCGTCCTGTATACATCTGCCGCCCCTGCGTGAGCGCAAGGAGGATATTCCGGTTCTTGCCGCCACTTTTATCAGAGAATTTCAGAGGGAAGGGGAGAGCAGAAATCTGTCGGAGCTGGCGCTGGAAAAGCTTATGAGTTATGATTGGGACGGTAATGTCCGGGAACTGCGGAATATTATCCGCGTTACGCTGGCACTCACTGATAGAGAGGTTATTGAGGAGGATGCGATAAACCTGCCCGAAAAGGTGATGGTGGTGAATTCACCGGTGCTTGATGGTGATCTGAGGTCTTCGGAGCGTCTGATGATTGTAGATGCGCTTAGTGCTACCGGGAATAACCGTTCGGCGGCTGCGGCAAAGCTTGGAATAAGTCGTAAGACGCTATACAATAAAATTGATAAATATGGAATAAAGTAGATGCCGGCAAATCCACTGCTCTCAACCAAATCTTTAACCTACTACCATAAAGATGTTAAAGCCATTGACCGGGTTAATTTTGAGCTTTATCCGGGTGAGATACATGCTCTGATCGGTAATCACGGTGAGGGTAAGACTCTTCTGTGTCAGCTTTTATCCGGTGATATTGAGCCGGATCAGGGGCTTATTTCTCTGCAGCGTTCGGTGGAACAGGGTAAAGGCAGAGATTCACTCGAGGTCGTCTGGAAAGCACCGGCAATCTATGAACAGCTGACTGTGGGGGAGAATCTGGTACTGGGAACTCAGGACGGCTGGCGCCGGGTGTTTGCAACTGAGAATGCGATGATCCGTAAGGCGCAGCGCTGGCTTGAAAAAATTGAGGTTGAGCTTCCGGCACATAAAAAAGCCTATACTCTGAGCCTGAGTGATAAGGTTGTGCTCAATATATTACGCCGCCTTTACCGTCGTCCCAAGGTATTAATTCTTGATCAGGCACTGGAAAATCTGGCTCCTAAGAGTATGAAGAAGCTTACCGGACTGTTGCGTGAACATGCGGACAGGGGGAATGCGGTGCTCTGGGTTACCCATAATCTGGATGTTGTCAGCTGGCTGGCGGATCGTCTGAGTATTTTTCGGCAGGGCAAAATTATCTTTACCGAAGTAACGACCGGTCTGGTCCGTAATAATCTGATAGAACTCTGTTACGCGCATCTTACCGATGATGAGGATTCTTCCGTGATGAAGGAGACTTCATTCCATGATATGCTGTATTATATGGATGCGATGCTGCAGAAACTGCCGCTGCCCATTATTATGATAGATAAGAATGATAATGTGGTCTATTCAAATCTGGTTGCCAAGAATTTTCTGCATGAGGAGTTCTCCGGCGTGAACAGTATAATTGAGGTCTTTACATTGCTGGGGCTGACGCGGTTCATCGAGCTTTTAAAGGAGCATGTGATAAAGGGCGAGAGTATCAATGCCACGCATCCGGTGACACTTTTTGGTATGGCTTATGTCTTCAATATTCGGGTTCAGTATATCAGTGATGATGCGCCTGAAGGCGGAAGAATTATAATGCTGGAAGATGTGACGATGGAGGAGAATATCCGTGAGCAGGCCAATCTTTCGGCCAATCTCTCAGCTTTGGGGCTGCTGGCGGCAGGAGTTTCGCATGAGATAAATAATCCTCTGGGTATAATCGAGAATTATGCGAGTTATCTGGCCTCAGAGGTCAGGGGCGGGGATTCGGTGCAGGCCGTAAAACAGATTCGGGAAGAGGTGCAGGAGATCCACCGCATAACCAATAATCTCAAGGCATTTTCCGGGACTGACGCGGTTGAGAGTGAGATATTTGATATCTCCGAGTCGGTAAATTATCTGATAACTCTTCTGCGGTTTGAGGCTAAAAAACGCGAAGTGGATATTCTCTGGGAGGCTCCGGGGCGGGCTATTCTGGTAGATGCTTCACGCGCGGAGATACGCCAGGTACTGCTCAATCTCTTCAATAACAGCTTTGATGCACTGGAGAATAATGGCTTTATCAAGGTTGCTCTGGGGACAGAGTCCGATGAGATAATACTTGCAATTGAGGATAATGGCTGCGGGATACCCTTTGAAAATCCGGCAGATATCTTTATGCCCTTCAATTCTACCAAGAAGTCTACCGGCACCAATCATGGGCTTGGTCTATCAATTGTCTATAACCTTATTCAGCGGCATAAAGGTCGGATCTCAGTTGAAAACCTGCAACCTCGCGGCTGCAGATTCACTATGTGTTTTCCGCTGGTCAGCAGCAGAGATTAGACGTGAAAACCGGTATATTTGCTGAATCTTAGGCTGAAATTATATCGTGAGTATTTTATGTCTGCATATCATATAAGCATCTTCTGATTAATTACTGATAGTTATTGCTTAAATATCCCGGGTCATTATACTATATATGTAAATGTCACCGTATGCTTGTTGGTTTTCAGGTAAAGTGAATCCGCATTAGTGTTTGGTGAATTGATGTATGTTTTCGGAATTATGTTTCGGGCTTTTGTATAAAGGTTACTTTTATGATTGATCTGCATACGCATACTTTTTTGTCGGATGGTGAGCTCTGTCCTGCTGAGCATATCAGGTGGGCCGAGGTCGCCGGTTATAAGGTTCTGGGGTTTGCCGATCATGTGGGGCTGGCAACGATTCCGGTAACTTTGCCAGTACTCATCGCCGCGGCGAAAAAGGAGAATGAACTTGGATATATGCGGGTGGTTGCCGGTGTGGAATTGACTCATGTCCGGCCTGAACATATCAAGGAAGGAACAGAGCTCGCCCGGTCGTTGGGAGCGGAGGTGGTGATTGTGCATGGCGAGACTATCTCTGAAGATGTGAAACCTGGAACCAATCTTGCCGCTATAGAAGCCGGGGTCGATATTCTCGCTCATCCCGGTCTTATAACTCCTGAGGAGGTCAAACTGGCTGCTCAAAATGGGGTGCGTCTTGAAATTACCGCCAAGCCTGGGCATGCATTGTGCAACGGTCATGTGGCCAGACTGGCTCAGGAATATGGTGCGCAGCTGATTTTCAGTTCTGATTCGCATTCACATTCACAGATGTGTACCAAGGAGTTTGCACTCAAGGTCATTAAAGGTGCGGCAATCAGTGACGAAGTGGCTGAGGACATGTTTGTGCAGGCGCAGCGCTTCGTTGACAGTCTGTAGCTTATGAACTATGGAACAATTGAAATTATGTTTTTTGCTATAATTTAGAAGTGGAGATGATACTTTGATTCGTACAAGATTTGCACCGAGCCCGACCGGTAATGTTCATATTGGTAATATCCGTGTGGCTATCTTTAACTGGCTGTATGCCAAGAGCGTTGGCGGGGAGTTTGTTATCCGGGTTGAGGATACAGATTTACAGCGTTCGACCCCTGAGGCCATTGAAAAGATGTTTGACGCTCTGCGCTGGCTGGGACTTGATTATGATGGGGAACCATTTTATCAGACAGCTGCAGCCGAGACTCATAAGGCGGCAGCGGTCAAACTGCTCGAGAGTAATTTTGCCTGTACTGCCGGTGAGGGTGAGCCGGTATATCTGAGAATATGCAAGGAACTCTTTGATCCTTCCTTTATTACTGAGCCTCGGGACAGTGCGGAGATAAAATGGAAGGATGGTGAGCTTGTAGCTGATAATGAAACGATTCTGCATACGGTAACCTCACCCAATAGCGGGGAAACTTATAAGACTCCTGTTAACTGGGATACGCTGACCGATTCAGTGCTGCTGCTTGAAGACGGCACTGAAATTGCCGGTTCGCAGATACGCGGCAAACTCTCCGCGGAACCGGTCTCATTGTCTGAAGTGGCTGGTGGTAAGGTTGTCGGGGTACGCTTTCTGCGGCGTTATGTTTATTTTGATGATCTTGTTCTCGGGCGTTGCGAGAAGCCGGTTGATTCGCTGCGTAATCTGGTAATCGTCCGCAGTGACGGCAGTCCGGTGTTCCATATCGCGAATGTTATTGATGATGCTTCACAGGAAGTGACACATATTTTACGCGGAAATGATCATGTTGAAAATACCTACCGTCATCTTTTTATCTTCAAAGCGCTGGGGCTGACACCGCCGGCATACGGACATTTCCCTATGATTGTAAATGCCAAGGGAAAACCTTACTCCAAGCGCGATGGTGATGCTTATGTCGGTGATTTCAAGGAAAAGGGTTTTCTGCCGCAGGCACTCTTCAACTTTCTCGCTCTCTGCGGCTGGTCACCCGGTGATGACCGTGAGGTTATGAGCAAGGAGGAGATGGCAGAGGCGTTCAGCCTCGATAAGGTCAATTCTTCTGCGGCTCAGTTTGATCTCACGAAGCTTGCCTGGATGAATCAGCAGTATCTGCAGCGTATTGATTTTGCAGAATTTGTGGCTTTAGTCCGTAAAGAAACGGAGAAGGCCGGTCTTGATATTGCTTCTAGAGGTGATGAATGGTTTGAAAAGCTTGCCGGAACTCAGCGTGAACGAATAGCTCAGGTGGCGGACTTTATCACCAATACCACTTACTTTTTCAGTGCCGATTATGAGTATGTTCCCAAGGCGGTCAAGAAAAATCTGCTCAAGAATGACGGGGAAGGTCTGGCTGTACTGCGTGAGCTGTCGCACTTGATTACGGATATGTCTGAGTGGAATGATGAGGCGATTGAGAAAGCACTTCAGGATTTTGCTGAAAGTAGAGGTTTGATGATGGGGCTGGTTGCTCAGCCGCTGCGTGTTGCCTGTACCGGATCTACTGTCAGCCCGGGTATAGGTGAGACGTTATATCTTATTGGTAAGGATGAGGTTTTGAAGCGTATTGAGCGGACACTTGCTGAGATTCAGCCAGAGGTCTGATCCCGGGCGGTTGTTGCATTGTTCTGATTGTCATTATACGCAGCCCGCAAGAACGTTGGCTGCGTATAATATAATTATGCTAGAATATGGATATATTATTTCTGCTTTTCTTGAAATAAATTGCAGTCTGGCGGTAAGTAGTTAGTGTAAAATTGTAATTACCTTTTAAGAATTTTGGGTTATGGTTTGGCGATAATTATGGAGGCCATTGTTCGTTAGTGCCGCAGAACTTGGGTAAATATATTTTTTATGGATATCTTTCGGTAAAAATTCGATAATACGGTGAATAGAGGTATATTTATTTCTCACAACCTTGATTATAAGGAAGCCTTTTAATGAAGAGGAAAGCGGATTTTTTTCTGATTTCAAAGCCTGGTGCGGGTGTATTTTTTAGCTGGATTGCACTTTCGGCAGCGATTTTTTTTGGTGCCTATTCGATTAGAATCTTCGGAATGTATCAGGATACGGTGAGTGAGGTCGGTGATGTCAAGAGTCGGGAGCGGGAACTTTCCTACCGTCTGGAGATGGCATCGGCTAAGATTAATGATTCTGTAGAGACAATCAAGTGGTCTAATCTGCAGATTGAACGGTTGCGTAAACGTAATGATGATATCCTGAAAAAAACCGCAAATTTGCGTAAGCTGCTCTATGCGGCAATAAAGAAGAATCAGGCGGTTAAAGCAGAGAGTGAGGCTGAAGCACAGGAGGAATTGAGCGCGGTCAATCCCCGGGCGGCACATAAAGCCGGTTCGGAGGATAGAATTGATTCTCCTGCGGATATTCTTGGTGAGGATCTACTCTTTCCTGAGCTGACGGCCGCTACTGCGGAGGGAGATCTGGAAAAAATAGTGGCTCAGAGTGCCAGTCTTAATAATAATTCCAGGGAGGTTGTGGCAGAAGTTTTGACCTATAATCCCAGCAGTAAAAAAGTTTTCATCAATCTCGGGCGCAGCAACGCCAGAATTAGTGAAGGAAACAGGTTTGCAATCTGGCGTGATGGCAAGCATGTTACCGATGTACGGGTAGCGCAGGTTCATGCGGTTACCAGTACCTGCGATATTATCAGTCCGGTGGTTGACGGTATCTGTTCCGGTGACACCGCGGAACTGATCAAGGTCTCCGCGTATTAGAAGTTTTTTTATAATTATTGTGCCAGAACAGCAGAGTGAATACAGGTAATGATATTTTTTGATCGTCTTTTCGGGTTTTTCAGCAGAGATATGGGTATCGATCTTGGTACCTGTAATACCCTTGTATATGTACGTGGTGAAGGGGTAGTCCTCTGTGAACCTTCGGTTGTTGCTGTCTGGAAAGGGACTAATAATGTTCTCAATGATGGGCAGGCTGTAGGTACCAGAGCCAAGATGATGGTTGGACGTACACCTGGAAATATTGTGGCAGTGCGTCCTCTGAAGGATGGTGTTATTGCTGATTTTGAAATAACCGAAGCGATGCTTCGGTATTTTATATGCAGTGTGCATAATCAGCATAAGTGGGTGAGGCCGCGGGTTGTAGTATCTGTGCCCAGTGGTATTACCGAGGTTGAGAAAAAAGCTGTAACTATCTCTGCTGAGCGCGCAGGAGCACGTAAGGTCTATCTTATTGAAGAACCGGTGGCGGCCGCGATAGGGGTAGGTATGCCGATTGATGAGCCGGTGGGGAATATGATTGTTGATATCGGCGGCGGCACGACCGAGGTGGCAATTATTTCGATGATGGGAATGGTTAACTTTGAGAGTCTGCGTATTGCCGGTGACAAACTTGATGAAGCGATTATCAACTATATGAAGCGTCAGCACAATCTTGTCGTCGGGGAGTCGACTGCAGAAAGAATAAAGATTGAAATCGGTAGTGCTTTTAAGCTGGATGAAGAGCTTACAACCGAGGTTATGGGGCGGGATCAGGTAAAGGGGCTGCCGCGTTCGATAACAGTGCGCAGTGAAGAGATCCGGGAAGCAATCAAGGAACCAGTTGATGCCATTGTAAATTCTGTTCTCAATACCCTTGAGGGCGCACCTCCCGATCTTGCCGGTGATATATATACGCGTGGCGTATTTCTGGCCGGTGGCGGAGCACTGCTGCGGGGACTGGATAAGCTGATAACTAAAGAGACCAGAGGTATACCGGTGCATATACCTGAAGATCCTTTGCGCGCGGTTGTAAAGGGAACCGGGATATTTCTTGAAGAACTGGATCATTTTGGTCCTGCCCTTGAATCACAGCATGGTGAGAGGACTTAGGGGCGGTTTGACTTGACTTTGATACAGCTTTTGTTAATATTAAGAGTCGGAATTATTGTATAATTCCGGCTATTTTTGTATTTAGAAGAATGGAGAACCTATGGGTGTAGGGTTATACAGATCATTCAAATTCTGGTTGCGGCGTTTTTTCAAATGGGGCTGTGATGTTAAGTATATCGGGTGTGAAAATCTGGTAAATGATGGTCCGGTGATTGTAGCTTCAAATCATGCCAGTTATCTTGATCCATTGTTACTCGGGTGTACATATAGAAAGCGTCCATTGGCCTTTATGGCGCGTTCAAGCTTGTTTACTAATAAGTATTTCAGCTGGTTTATCCGGAGTGTTTTTGCTTTTCCGGTTATGCGGGTTGAAGATGGCGGCAACAGTAGAGGCGCGCTCAAGGCCTTCTGTGCAAAACTTGCGGATAAACGGGCGGTGGTAATTTTTCCGGAAGGTACCAGAAGTTCTGACGGTAAGTTCACTGAAGTGCAGGGAGGAGTGGGAATGCTGGCGGTGAGATCCAAGTCACCGGTGCAGCCGGTGTATATAATGGGATCTTTTTTCTGTTGGCCGCGCAGTCCAGGTATCGAGTTACTGCATCCATATCCGATAAGGATATATATTGGTGAAGCAATATACCCTCAGGATAATCTTCCACGGTTTGAAAAAAAAGCTGAGCAGGAACGAATTGCCAGAGCGTTGCAGGAGAAACTTCTTGAGCTTGAGGAAATTGCCTGGAAAGAGTATCCTCAGGAGGTAATTCAGCGGTTTAGAGAGAGAACTTGCGGCATGAGTTTTGAAAGTAAGACGGCGGATTGATTCTGCCGTCTTTTTTTTAAGGTCTTATTTTTATTATGTAGTTAAATTTTCCTTCTGGCGCTAAATAATTTTCAGGTAGCGGATAGGTGATAATCATTCAGATTTATCGGGATAGCTGTGGCAATTAATAGTTGTGTCGGGAAATTTTTATTTATCAGTACTAAAGATTTCTGCCGTGCTGCCGTTAATAATAGCATCAAGCAAGGATGCTTACAATCTGGTCAAGGATGAGTTTTCTCTGAGTTTTGCTGGGCTTCAGCGAAATTTTGCAAGAAAGGGCTTATCATGTATGTAAGCGATGATACCACTGCAGTCACCTCCTCAACCTCAAATTCTTCCAGCAGCTCACTTGCAAATAACTCGAGCAGCAGTCCTTTTTTCAGTAATCTGGTTGCTTCGATTATGGAGAAGCAGAACGATACTCTTTCTGTTCTCAAAAAAACATTGGGGCTTAAAAATACCCAGGTTATCAAGTCTTTCTCTCAGAGTTATCAGTCCAGTATAAGCTACCGATTCCAGCGCAATACCAGTTCATTATTATCAAATATAAGCGGCTACTTTGATTCGTCAAAGCAGTTGAACAGTTCGTTTGCAATCCTTGAAAAATGGATGTCTTATCAGAATGCTAACCAGAAGACTCTTATCGATTACCTGATGGATAACAGTGAAGAGCAGCCGGAAGCGACAAGCGGTATCATCGGGGATATTTTTGGAGCGCAACTTGAGGTTCAGAATACCTTGTCCGCTATCAAGTCCAGTTCTGCTGCAAGCGGCAGCACCTATATCTCCAGTGCTCTTACTGCTATAGATATGGAGGTCGATATGTTCGGTTCCGACAGTTTCTTTGGTTCGATCAATATGGAGGTTAAAATCCAGAAAATTGAAAGTATGGCGGTAGATACCTGTTCTGAGGATCAGCTGGTTGAAAATGGCGGAGATATGATAGAGTTTCAGGGTCAATATGTTAATATTAATGTATTCCTCCGCTATATGGATCCAATTGTACTTGATCTTGCTGGTGACGGTTTGGATTTAAGATCAATTGAAGATGGTGTGGTGTATGATATCAAGGGTGATGGTTCGGAAGTTCAGACCGGATTTGTCCAGGGTGATGATGCACTGCTGTTTTTTGATAGTGACGGCAATGGTTACTGCTCAAGCGGTACCGAGTTATTCGGTAATCAGGAGGGTGATGCCAACGGTTTTGCTGAGCTTTCAAAGTATGATGAGAATAACGATGGTGTTATTAACAGTGATGATTCGGTATATAAGGATTTGAAGGTCTGGAATGACCTTAATGGCGATGGAAAGTCACAGGTGGATGAGATACGTACTCTTGAAGAGGCTGGGGTGAGCGAGTTGAGCCTTGAGTATGAGGACACATCTATTGAGAATGCCGGGAATGTAATTACCCAGCAGGGGACTTTCACTCGTAACGATGGTACAAGCGGATACATGGTGGATGTTGATTTCCAGTATTCTGAATATACCATCTTTGATTACTAGAACGTAGTCTATTACCGGTGGTTATACTGCTGGTTTCCTTCCTCTCCACGGTCAAAATAATAAGGCGTTTACTCGCCCCGCGCCTTACACTCCTGTAATTCACAGCTTGGGTTATCCCCAGGCTGTTTTTTTGTTTGGCTGTAAATTTTATCAGTAAAATAGTATAATAATTGAAAATAATACTTGAAACTGTAAATTTTATCAGTATTATTATAAGTATACCTGAATTTTGAAACAGTATGCACCTGGCATCTGTCTAGTTGACGATAAAGTTTCTCCCCACAAAAAACACGGAGTGTCGCCTTGGCCTGGCTGCACTCCGTGTTGCTTTAATGTGATTAATTGTTCAAACGTTGTTCTGGATTACTCCAGCTTTTGTGCGGCAAACTCAAGATGAGCGGCATTTCCCAGCATCGCTTCCACAGAATTAAGCTTTTCTTCAAGTTTGATAATTCTATCCCGGTCTTTCTTGGTTTTCAGAGAATCCTGAAAACGGCGCAGTGGCAGAGCCGTTTTACCAATGATTGATAATACCTTGAGTCCGCGAGCTTCACACATACTCTGTATTTTCTGCGGGGTAAAGGCTGTTACTTCATATTGTTCCTTGCTTTCGTCGGTCACCCAGTTAGTTCTGCCGGTTTTTATGAATTTTTCAAGTCCGTCAATATCATTGTCCTTGAGATAATGGAACATACCGCCGTAGATATTGTCTACTGACATGATCATTACGCCGTTGGGGCGGAGGATCCGGGTGAGTTCTTTGAGTGTGCGTTCCGGTTTTCCGGCACTGCCAAGTGGATCACCCTGTCCGACTATGTAGTCATAACTTTCAGATTCGATCATGGGCATTTCTGCGATAGAAGTATGAAATAATTTTGGCTCATAACTGAGTTTATCAAACTTTTCCAGTTTTTTTACAACCTGATCGAGCATTTTCTGGGATATATCCAGAAAGTCGCACGCATATCCGGACTTGAGGATACGCATTCCCCAGCGTCCAGTTCCACATCCGACATCTAGACATCTGCTCGCGAGATCTCGGGGAAGAAATTTGAGCATATGACGCCAAGTGATTTCAAAAACCGCTTCCCAGTAAGGGTTACCGTCATAAATGGTGTCATATATTCCGGCCACTCTATCATGGTATTTTTCAACTGGATCTTTTTCGCGTTTTGCCATCAGTCTCGCTTTCTACTGTTTAATATTGTTTATCTGTCTTTCCTGAAGCCATTTTTTCGCATAACGTCCCAGATAATTTCCATATTCCTTGCCGTTACTGTCAATCATAGTCCAGTCAAGGATATCGCCTTCATCGAAACTTATACTCTGTCCCCGTCGATAACCGCTGACACTATACAGATTATTGGCTATCTGACCCATTACCGTGGCATCACGCCAGAGAAATGCCTTTATATACACTTGTTCAACGTGTCCATACTGGTCTGCTATACGTATTGTCAGGTAGAGTGAATCATTGTTTTTCAGTCCATTCTGAAAGCGTCGCTTCACTTCTGCTAAATTCTGCTGAGCCTTGAGTATTTCAGGGGCAATAGCTTCTTCAAATTCGTTACTGACATCTGAACGTATCTCAGTCGGCATATCCTTGGTCTCGGCAAATGCGGTCATCTGCAAGAATACTGTGAGTATAATCAGTATAAGTTTTTTCATCGTTGATTCCTTTCCACACGGGTAGTTATTAATCCACTTTATTCGTATATCGTCTATATTCCAACCGTACATAATAATAATTTGAAATAAATTTATAGCGATTGCGTTTTTTTTATGCTGGCTTTAGAATACATCTAGGTAGGGGCTAGAACAGAGTGAGGCTGTTGTGTTGAATTATCTTCTTCTTATAATTCCTGTGGAATACATTGCTATCTACTCAATAATATTTGTTTTGAGTGGGTTGGTGCTCTTTGTTTTCAGTTATTATCTGTATTACAGTAAAAGGTCTGAATATCGGGGTTTTGAGCGGGTTGTTGGCTGTGCTCTGGATAATGCCGCAGATCTGGTGTTCATACTTGACCGGGAGGGGAGAGTATGCAGCTGTAATTTTGAATTTTCAGAGTTTGTAGAGTTTACTAAGGATTTTATACTAGACAGTGAACTATCGGCATTGCTGCCAGGCGAATATGTTCAGCACTTTGCTGAACTTGATAAGCAGATACGCTCCGCAGGTGGCAGACTGCGGTTTGAAGTACGGTTACAAAACTTCAGTGGAAAGATGCTGTATGCAGAGGTTATTATAACGTTTTGTCCGAAGTTTGGCACCTCATTATATGTTATCAGAGACATTGCGGAGCAGCAGCGGGTATTTACTGCTTTGGCCAAACGCAATAAGATGCTTTATGATCTGGTATTGGGAACTCAGCGGGTATTGGATGATTCTCAGAATATGCAGCTGGCGTTCCGTGATTTACTCAAAGATATCGGTACCTGCGCGCAGGTTGATGTCGTCTTGGTCGCCAGAAAGCTCTCGCCGGAAGAGGGCGGTTATAACCTTGGTCATTATGCAGAGATATATACGATCGGTAACTATTGGAGCCGCCAGGAAGCAGTATCTTCTGCAGATGGTATAAATTTTGAGATAGTTTCACGGGATAGAGATTTTAGCAGGATTCTGGAAGAGGAGAAGATCATTTTTCTCCCCGCTGCACAATTGGCCTTCATCGGAACTGATTCGTCGAAATTTCAGCGGTTCTCTGGTTTTTATGCTGCTCCTATCAGCTGTAAAGGGGTAAACTGGGGGTTACTGCTATTGGGGAGTAATACATTGGGTGAAAAGTGGGACATCGAGACCGAGGAGGCAATCTCGGTCACGGTACTGCAGTTTGGGGTGTTGCTTGAACAGCTGCGCTCGGATGAGTTGCTGAAAACATCTGTCGCAACTTTGATGCGTAAGCAGAAGCGGATAAACCGGGCGTTGCGCATTTCCGGTTCTTCATCTTTTGAATATGATTTATTGCTGGATAGATTTGATATTGATAAAACCCTTGCAGAAAAGCTGGGCTATGGTAAGGATTTCTGTTTTAATAAGCTCGAAGAATTTAAATCACTGATTTATTTAGCCGATCTGCAACGCTGGCACAATAAAATTTCACAACTTTTAAATGGTGATATTGAGCTTGTACAGGATGTCTTCAGAATGCGGATGAGCGGTGGGAAGTATATCTGGGTCGCGATGGCAGCCATTACGGTAATTGAAAATAATGCAATATGCGGTATAGCCGGAGTGTTTCAGGACATTGATGATAAGATAGTAAGCCTTAGAAGAATGCTGGATGTTGAAAAATTCGCGGCGGTTGGGGAGTTGTTCGCGGAGTTTGCTGCAGAGAATATCAGTATTAATCACGACCTTATTCTTTATATTAATGAAATATTGGCTTTACCGAAGGAATGCAGTTTAAACAATACTGCTCACGCATCAGACTTGCTGGAAAAACTTGAAGGCGTGACCAAAGTTATGGAGAGAATGACTGCTTTTATTGGCAGTGAATATGAAAATACCGCTAATGTAGATATAAACAGGTTGCTGGAAGATATTATACGTATGGTGTCCACCAGTTTTTCTGATTCAGATATAGTAATAAATTTTTATCCCGATAATGATCTGCCGCATGTTATATGCAGCAGTGATATTATAACCCAGGTGATTATCTTTATCCTTTTAAAAGTAAAGGATGAACTGCACGCTGCCGGGTTAAAGAAGGTAGCAGTTAAGACCCTAACTGATGTCGGCAGCTATATTATAATACGTGTCGATGAAACTGAATCGACGGAAGCAGATAATGAATGCTGTCAGAATTATAAAGACTTACTCAATACCGAGGATACGTCGCGAGTGCATATGCTGTCATTGTTTGTGGAGAAATACGGGGGAAGGGTAGAGGTCTGTAATGTAAATAATAGTGAAAGGAACTATATGATCAGATTCCCTTTCAGGTTATCTCCTGAGCTTATTGCCGGTATACTGCCTATTGGTGAATGATACTTGTATTGGGAATTATTGCTGCTGAATTTTATATTTAGTTGCAGTCTTTGATATTAAAAAGTCTTCCCAATGTGGGAAGACTTTTTTAATACTTATAGATAAAAGCCGGTATAAAACTATGCTTTTACTGTCATTGAGCCCTGAAGCTTCTTAAGAAGTTCTGGCTGACCACCTAACTGATCTGCACTAGCGAGGAAGTCGCGACGCTGCTGGAAACGATCCTTGAGAGTGCTGATGTACTCGTCACGGTTTTCAACAGTATCAGTGCTGTACTTGTCATAGAATCCAGGAAGAATCTTATCGATACTTTCCTTAGTAGGAATCTGAGCACCTTCGAGTAGATCCCAGTCTTCCCACTCGAGCTGACCGATAGTGATAGCGGTCTGCAGAGTCAGAGAAGTGCTGAGCTTTACATCACGGAGGTCTGTATCGCTTGAACCCCACATACCGCCACTGTTGAAGCAGTAGCATTCTGCGCCGTTGTCAAATACTTTAGCGAAGGCAGCAACGTCTTTGTGCAGTGGGTAAACACGGAATGGGTTAGCATAAGGAATGAAGGCCAGCTTCTTGAGTTCTTCTTCCTTTACATTTTCTGCACGGTTACGCTTGGTGATCAGAGCAGCACCCATAGCGACAGCGAGGTTGGTGTCGGTGAATTTCAGGATTGGAGGAAGACATGTATCCTTCATCAGCCAGACCAGAGCCTGTGGGAAACCACACTTATTTACGTAGTCGCCAACAAGGTCACGGTCATAGATCGCGCGGCCATTAGAATTACGGATCTCAAGACCGATGATCTTCTTCAGACCAGCTTCCTGAATCATACCGGTGTTCATTACAGAAACTGCATACTTCCATTCTGGGTGATCCAGACCTCTCTGGTCGGTCTTATCGAAGAGGCTAGGCTCCCAGACACGGCAGCACATATCTTCTGAGTCAATCTGGAATGCGTCATCATGCAGAACAACCTTGGTAGTACCCTTAGGCATAGTGCCAGCGTTGTTAAGACTGTTGGTGTGTGATGATTTACCTGTACCTGAAAGACCGAAGAAGGCGATAGCTTTCTTACCGAGTTTAGCAACTGCTTCGTCTTCACAACCGCTGAAGTCGAATTCTTTGATACCGCCGTGACATGCAGCCATGCCAACCTTCATACCACTGGTCCAAGCAAGGGTTAGAGTACCTTTCTTACGTTCGCCGAAGTAACGCATACCGAAGTTGTAGATAACGTTAGCGGTCTCGTCAACAAGAGCAAGCATTGGCTTACCGATGTTTTCGTAGAATGGGTCGTTACAAGTCCAGAGGTTGTCACCGATTACGATAATATCAAGAATAGGAAGTTTCTTGCTGTTTGCGTACTTGTCCTTTAATTCAGCGAAAGGAGTGAAGTTGCAGAGCCAGCTGAAGATATTTACAGCATCTGTTTTAGCGTCACCGATAATTGTAGCTTTGATCATCAGATCTTCATCAAGACCAACTACAGCTTCAGCCTTGATCAGATCGCCACGAAGCTGCAGATCGCTGATTGCTTCACGGCAGTCCTTGAGAACCTTTTCCTTGCCGGCAGAGTCAAGCTTGTTGAAGAAACGGCGAGCGGTTGCGGTACGGCCAATAATTTTACCATGGCAGTTGTTTAGAAGTTTAGCACCTTTTGGCAGACCAAGACGTTCAGCAGCAGGTGGGTAGACTAGCATATCTGAAACAGCTACATCACCCTGGAGCTGAGCGAGTTCATAAGCCTCGGCACAGGTTACTTCGCGAACTTTGTCACTTGCAAGAAGTGTTTCAGCGATTGCACGAAGTGGTGGGATCTTTGATAGATCATCACGGTAGTACTCATAAGTTGATAGACTTGCCATCGTTTAAATCTCCTAATAATGTGTGAAAAAAAATAACACCATGGGGTATTTATAAATTATACTTAAATTTTTCTACTCTGAAATATGCTTTAATAAAATTATAATTATTTTTGTTTTAATTATACAGAATAATTGTAGCATGTTTTTTAGAGTATTTTTCAGAATAATTAAAATATATAAAAATAAATATTTTAACTTTCTGGCGTATGCCATAAAAAAGGAAGAAGCGAAAGCTTCTTCCTTAGTTCTGAATTATCGTAACTGCGAAAGAAGTATGCCCGCTGCAACCGCTGAGCCGATTACGCCCGCGACATTCGGGCCCATCGCATGCATCAACAGGAAGTTATGCGGGTTGTTCTTCAGACCGACACCATTTACCACACGTGCCGCCATCGGAACCGCAGATACACCAGCCGCACCAATAAGAGGATTGAGTGGGTCTTTTGAGAACTTCTTCATCAGTCTGGCCATGAGAACACCGGCAGCGGTACCGAAGCTGAAGGCGATAAGACCGAGAACAAGAATAAAGAGTGTATCTGAGTTCAGGAACTTATCAGCCTGAAGCTTTGAACCAACTGACAGACCGAGCATGATAGTGACGATGTTGATAAGCTCGTTCTGCATGCAGTTTGCAATACGGTCAACCACACCACTCTCTTTACAGAGATTACCAAACATCAGCGCACCGATAAGTGGGCAGGCATCTGGAAGAAGCAGAATACACAGACCAAGTACGGTCAGTGGGAAGACGATCTTTTCAACGCGTGAAACATGACGCAGCTGTTTCATCTCAATCTTACGTTCTTCAGCAGGAACCAGCGCATTCATAATAGGTGGCTGGATGATTGGAACCAGAGCCATATATGAGTAGGCGGCAACCGCAATCGCACCCAGCAGGTGAGGCGCAAGCTGGCTGGCTACGAAGATAGATGTCGGACCATCAGCACCACCGATGATACCGATAGATGCTGCTTCAAGCGGTGTGAAACCGATAGCCAGAGCACCGAGCAGGGTGGTGAAGATACCGAACTGAGCAGCACCACCGAGAAGAGCAGTCTTTGGGTTGGCGATAAGTGGACCAAAGTCGGTCATCGCGCCAACACCCATAAAGATGATCAGCGGGAAAAGACCATTGGTAACACCGGTATTGTACAGGATGTATAGGAAACCGTCACCGATACTTCCAAGACCTGCCTGAGCAATACTTGCAAGCGGAATGTTTGCAAGTATACCGCCAAAACCGATAGGCAGCAGCAGGAGTGGCTCAAAGCCCTTGGCGATAGCAAGGTAGATAAGAAGCAGGCCTACAAGGATCATTATGAACTGACCAGCACCAACCGGGAAGATACCTTCCTTTTTTGCATCTTTATGTGCATGTGATATAACATCAATAGCAGCACTTACATTTTCTGGTGTATTATCACCACCAAGGCTTTCTTTGAGTGTAACATATGATTTCAGATCTTCGTTAGCTCGTTCCTGAGATTTCTCTTTTTCGATCTGATCACCATTAAAGAAGCCGTAAATACCTGTACTTTTGTAAATCCCTTTAGTTTCGGTCTTGTTCTCTGCTGCATTATCTTCTGCCTGAGCCGCAGAGCTGATAAAGCCTGTGAATAGGGCGATAGCCATAATCATCAGAAGAACTAAAAGAGCCGGCTGGGATTTTTTACTATTATTCATTTTAAGTAAAACTCCTTTATCATAAAAAAATGTGACTACATTGAGTTTTATTCTCTGCCGGCAAGCAGCCGGCAGGGGTGAATATATTTCTTATAGTCGTTTTAACAGCTGACTCATTAACCGATGGTAGCGAGAGCCTGACCGGCAACAATCTTATCGCCAGGAGCAACGTGAATTGCGTTTACGGTACCAGCCTTGCTAGCCTTGATTGGGGTTTCCATCTTCATTGCTTCAATAACAAGGATCTCTTCGCCTTCTTCTACTTCGGTACCGGCATCGGCTGTAATACGGATTACGATACCTGGAAGCGGAGCTTTGATTTCTTCGCCTTCACCGCTGCTGGCAGCAGCTGGAGCAGAACCTGCGCCGCTGACACCTTCCTTAACATCAATATCATAACTCTTGCCGTTGACTGTAGCTTTGCCACCTTCAACCACAACTTCGTATTTCTTGCCGTTGACAGAAACGGTGTAACCGCCGTTTCCGCTACCTGCAGGAGCAGCTGCAGCGCTGTCGGCCTTCTTGGTGATCTTACGGACACCGATAGTAGCTTCACCCTTGAGGTAGGCTATACCTTTTTCCTTACAAGCTGCGGCGATGAAGATATTTTCATCTGACATATCGGTGATACCGGCATCAGAAAGCATCTTCTTGGCTGCGTCGATACCCTTGTTAGGATCTCTGTCATTGATGTCAACAACGAGTTCGGTAGTTGGCTCAAGACCGAGCTGTTCGCTGGCAAGTTTAACTACTTCAGCATCAGGAGCAACCGGGGTCTTGCCGAAATAGCCAAGAACCATCTTGCCGTAACCTTCTGCGATCTTCTTCCAAGGTCCGAACATGACATTGTTGAATGCCTGCTGGAAGTAGAACTGTGAAACAGGAGTTACAGAAGTACCGAAACCACCCTTGCGTACAACTTCACTCATTGCATGCAGACATTCATCGTAACGATCCATAAGACCATTATCACGAAGCATTTCTGTATTGGCTGTAAGTGCACCGCCCGGCATTGGACTCCAAGGAATAAGTGGTTCAACCGCCTTGGCTTCAGGTTTGTCAGGGTAATCCTTCATGCAGTCCTTGAATACTGCTTCAGCTTCACGAATCTTGTCTGGGTCGATACCGAGATCATATTCTGAACCACGCAGAGCGTGCCACATGGTGAGAATATCAACCTGGCAGGTACCACCGGAAGCAGGGGTCATAGAGAGGTCGATACCATCAGCACCTGCATCAAGAGCGGCTTTATAGCCCAGGACACAGATACCGGCTGTTTCGTGAGAGTGGAACTGGATGTGAACATCCTTGCCGAGGAACTCACGGGCGGCCTTGATTGTCTCGTAAACCTTGCTTGGTACTGCAGTACCGGAAGCATCCTTGAAGCAGAGGCTATCGAACGGAATATCTGCGTCTTTGATAGCCTTGAGGGTCTTGATGTAGAAATCTACATCGTGAGCACCGGTACATCCGGGAGGGAGTTCCATAAGGGTTACGGTAACCTGATGCTTCAGACCGGCAGCAACGATAGCTTTACCTGAATCGACCAGGTTGTTGGCATCGTTGAGGGCGTCAAAGTTACGGATAGTTGTAATGCCGTGTTTTGCGAACAGCTTGGCGTGCAGACTGATGATGTCACGTGGCTGTGAATCAAGACCTACAACGTTTACACCACGGGCAAGAGTCTGAAGATTCGCATCAGGACCAGCGGTCTTGCGAAATTCATCCATCATTTCGAATGCGTCTTCATTACTGTAGAAGTACAATGACTGGAAGCGCGCACCACCACCAGCTTCAAACCAGGTAATACCTGCATCTTTAGCTGCAGCAACGGCCGGCATGAAGTCTTTGGTAAATACACGTGCACCGTAGACCGATTGGAAACCGTCTCTAAACGCGGTACACATGAATTTGACGAGTTTTTTTGCCACGATTACTCTCCTAATTAAAAGTGTTTAAAAATATAACGTTTTAAAAAACCATTTTGAAATTCTGAAATTAAAAAATAATCAGGCGTTAAGCCTGATCACTACCACTGCTGCTTAGTTGGTATGAGCTTTCATAGCAGCAATTGCAACTGCGATCTCTTCGTCGGAACGGGATTTAGCTGCAGCCTTAGGCTTCTTGGTTACAACTTCCTCTTCCTGGAAGCGGTGTGCGTTCTTTTTGAAGTAACTTGCTGAAATGTTCATGAGAATTACTTGGATGATGAGGAATAAGAATACTCCACCCATACCGAGAACAAGCAACTCCAGGCCATTTTCAAGGACATTCGCCATAATGTAAACCTTTCTCTGTCTGTTGAATAGAAATATAAACCGCTAAAAAATTTATGCTAATTTTAAAATTTATTATTCTCTAATATGGATGATGCAATTTATTGACATCGGCATAAAAAAGATAACATATTATCGTTTGTCTGTCTGCCGACGCTTGAACAAATCTCTACAATATTATCATATCGCTCAAATTAATCAATACTTATTTATTGAAAAACGATAATCTTTTTTAAATCCCAGTAAATAATTACTGAATTTCGAAGACCTTGAATTTAAAGTGTTTTACTGGATAAGTTCATAACCGGATGTTAGTATTATCCTGATTTTGACCGGGATATAAAGTACGAAAATGTATTTTTTTGAGTATTTATATGGTTGAGCGTTAAAATATATTAAAATAATCATTTACTAATTATATGGGTAATTGTTATACTTTGATTGCGTATTTGGTAACTATATGTTAAATTGAAATTTTGTAGTGTCAGTGGTGAAAATTGTCTCTGTTGAAGTTCTGAATAATTGTATGGTGGGAGTTTTGGGAGATTCGAGATGAGGCTTATGGAGCCGGTTTGGGTTGATTCGGTAGATTCAACCAATAAGGAAATGAAACGTAATATTGAATCAGGCATAGTATATGAGAGTGGATATGTATTTGCCGCGGTTGAGCAGTATGCGGGTAAAGGCCGATTTGATCGACGCTGGAAGAGTATGAAAGGACAGAACCTTACATTCTCGCTGATTGTTGATACTTTGCAGTCATTTCCAAAAATTGCAACCATACCGATGGCATCCGGGCTTGGTGTATGTCGCTATCTGCGGGATTTGGGGGTTGCTGCAAAGGGAAAGTGGCCAAATGATGTACTGGTTGCAGATAATAAAATCTGTGGTATTCTTTCAGAGATCGCGACTTTTGAGAAAAAAGAGCATATAATTGTCGGAATTGGTATAAATCTGAATATGGAAGAGGCGGAGATCTCGGCAATTGAAAAGCCGGCTACCTCACTATTTCTGGAGACTGGGAGAAAGCTTGAGCCGGTCAGGGTTCTGAAGGAATTGCTGCCGTATATTGCTGATGCGCTGGGGCTGTGGGAGACCGAAGGGTTTGCCGGTATCAGGCAGGCCTGGGAGGATGTATCCTGGAAGATTAACGAGCAGGTCGTGCTGGATAATGTCGGTAGCAGTGTTTCAGGAAAGCTGGTGGGATATGGTACTGACGGTCAGCTTATTCTGGAACTTGCGGATGGCGTGCGGCGTGAGTTCTGGTCCGGTGATGTATCGATGCGGCGCAGCTGATATTGCTGCTTTATTTTTTATAATGGTTGAGCTTGTTAATCAAATAAGTATCCTGAGATTGAACAGGGGTATATTGATAAATATATAGCGGTTGCTGCGGTGATCTTTGCAATAATAGGTTGAGTTTTTATAATGTTGTGCGGTCTTTTTCGTAAACTCTGGATATTTTATGGTAATTAATATGGGGCTGTGATTTGTTGTTAGCTGGTGAACAGAGGGGAATGACAGCATATTATTGATTGGGTCTTTATTCAAATAACAGGAGCAGATATCCGGGGATTCTGCTCCTGTTATTTGAATAATAATGGTTAAAACATTATGCTTTGGGCAGACTTAATCCCATAAACAGCGCTGCCCAGCCGGTGAATACCAGGTTTACGCCGACCAGAATGCCGATTATCCAGATAGCGCCGCCCTGAATGTCGGACAGAATCAGAATACCGAGGATCAAGGTGATGACGCCGTTGATCATCATCCAACTCTTGGTGTTTTTGCTTCTGAAGGATTCAATAAGAATTATTGCACCTTTGATAATAAAGAACCAGCCGATAATCAGTGTCAGAGTTATGACCGCTTTTGCCGGATTGAAGATAAGATAGCAGCCGGCGACAATATATAATATAGAAATAAGCGCTCCGGCGGCATACTTGGCCTTACTTCCGAAATGACTGTGCATAATCTGGAAAAACTGGACTACACCGGTGATAATAAAGAGGATAGAAATTATCTTGGTTATCGCTACACTGGCTATCCAGGGGGTGCTGAGGGCTATAACTCCAAAAATTATCTGCAGTATGCCGAGCATAATGAGAATCGAACGGCTGGCCTTCATTTTTTCGGTAATTTCAGAATTCAAGTTATTAATCATAGTATTGTAGCTCCGTTCAGAAATAAATAAGTCAGTAAAATACCGGTATACAATCTGATTACTATGCCGTAAAACCGGTTAATTGTCAATTAAAAAAAGCTAATTGCGAAAACAGTACCTCTTTTAAGCAGGTACTGTTTTTATTATATAACAAATAGGGATAGAATTTATATTAAAAATTAATGAGAGCTGAATTATGAATTTTTCAACGAGTCTTCGATAGTCTTGAAAAACTCGTCCACACTCTGGCTGTTGTAGCCTATTCCGCCAATCGGGGTGCCATTGCTGGTTTCAACGACAACTGTCGGGAAGCCCTGGATATTAAAGGCATTCAGTATGACTTCGTTCTGCATTTTGATGTTTTCCGGAAGCTCGAAGGTTCGGGGATAATCCAGTTCAACCAGTATGTAATCCTTGGATTTTTTGGCGAATTCTTCGGTCTGGAAGATATTTTTCTGCATCTGTTCGCAGTAGGTGCACCAGTCGCTGCCGGTAAAGAATAAAAGTAGTGGTTTGTTGTAAAGTCTTGCTAATTTGAGACCTTCAGAGTAATCCTGTAGCCATTTCCCGTTGTAGTCCGGTTTTTTGATAAAGGTAGAAATTTTGCGTGCAAGTTCAGCCGCATCGGTATTGTCAAAGGTGCTGCTGAATAGGGGATCACGGTTGGAATTAAGAAGGATGACCTTGCTCGCAGGTTTATTATTTGTAAGACGGTTAAGCAGAGCTGATTCTTTCTTATTCAGCTTGGCGGTATCGATACGTGCAAGTATAATTTCCGTGCCTGAGGGCAGAGCAAGTTCCGGTATGCTGAAGGTCTGATTGATTTTTTCTTCTGCTGATTTTGAGTCTGGTGAATTACTATTGTATACTCCAAGCAGCAGCGGGATATTACTTTGGGCACTGTCACTTATTGCATCGGTTAGCGAGGTGTCGATTTTAAGGGTTTTTGGCAGGAGCATTTCAATCTGCTTGACCCAGTTTGCCCCGCCGCCTTCAAGATAGCCGAGACTGGTCAGCGGCTCACCGCGGGGGGTAAAAAATACCACTGTTGGAAATCCCTGGATACCAAGTTTTTGAATAATCGCGATATTCTGGGCGGAAATATTATCGGGAAGCCGGTGAAATTTAGGAAAATCCAGATAAAGTTTGATAACATTCTTCTCTGCCCAGTTGCTGAAGGCTTGTGTACTGAACACTTCCTGATCCAGTAATTTGCAGTATTCACACCAGTCACTGCCGGTAAATAAAGCCATTATGTATTTATTTTCGCTTCTGGCACGGGTAATGGCCTCTTTTAATGAGTTCGTCCAGCCGGCAGGTGTCTGTGCCAGAGGAAGATTTTCTTTTGGGGGATTATTTTTGTCAGTTTTAAAATCCGGTTTTTCCAGACCGGGTTTTTTAACAGCATCTTCGGGAATATTTTCGGTCTCGGCAGAATAGGAGGTAAAGGTGGAGCAGATTATGGTAAGTATTATGGCTAAAAATCTTATTTGCATGATTCTTTTGTCCTTTCAAATTATTGATGCATCACGGGTGTTCGGATTATCAGGCACCCTGTCGTTATTTATTCTGTTATTAATGGTGTAAATTCCTTCGTGTGTATATTTATTATTATACGTTTGTGAATATTCTAATACTACTGCAATTTAATCTAACTGAATATTTTTAATAAGTGATAGAATCTGTCTTAGTCTATGTAATTAAAAAGTTTCCGAAAGAGATTGTTTTAATTATATCAAGGAGTTTTCAGACTGTTCCGTATATAAGTACTGACGGGGGAAAATATACGTCCTGTATTTTGATATGTATGTAAAGTAATTTAATTTTTAAGCAATTGGGGGAAAATTATGAAATTATTCGCTGCGGGGGTGGCTTTGCTGGTAACTATGGTTCTGGCAGGCTGTGGAAATACTAATAATTATTATGGAAGTCAGGAAACACCAGAGGTCGGGAATGCTGCGGGAACGGCAAATTGTGCCCGTTGTACCAGACAGCAGCAGTGTCCTGATTGTGCAAACGGTTATCGCGCTGCGGCCGGTTTTCCGGTAGTTCCGATGGCTGTTCCGCAAGCTACTCAGATAGTAACCAGCTATGAAGAGGTTTATGCAACGGAGTATACTGCAAATGGTCCCGTTGTGAAAAAGCAGCTTGTTCCAATAAAATCTACAGTGCCGGTAGTTGCGCAGCCGATTCTGATGAATACTCCTACCGGCTATGCAGCCAGCTATGGAGTGCCTGTAACTCCTACTCAGCAGTTGCCGGTAGTTATCGGTACACCGCCAGCACAAGCGACAGTGCCTACTATTCAGGAGCCAGTGGCGTGGTTTGGTCCAACAGCAGCTCCTAATTATTCTACACAGACTAACTGGTTTTAAAAAAAGGTTATGATCTGGCTATACTAGTAGTCGACTTTTGCAGAGTACCCGGTTATGGGTACTCTTTTTTTTTGCTTTATTGCGTTTTATTAAGAAGGCAATCATTATTATTTTAAATAAATTTTATTTATTTGGTTAAAGAGTATATGTTATTTTAGTCTATCTCCTTTGATATTAATAAGATATCAAATATAGAAACGTTAGGTATATTATTATGGTTAACTTATTGACAAGTTAGTGCTAGTGTGTATAAATTATATTAATCTAACTTTTAGCGGTTTGGCTTATTGTTTTAGATGTAATTAAATTTTATTAGCTCATGAATTATAATTATAAACAATTGGCGCTTAAAAACGTAAAGATTGAGTGATTTTGTCAGAATGAGAATAGTGATATTATGAGTACAATGCTTAAGACCTTGAGTGAGTTGGTAAGGGGTGAAAAAAGGGTTGTTGTCGCTTTGGCTGGGGGGCGGGAATTTCAGAATCGTATCGCCAGTCTGGGAATTTATGCCGGTTGCGAAGTTGAGGTTGTTGGCGGAGGGGCAGGCGGCGCAATGATGATTGCTGTAAGCGGTTCACGTATCGCGCTTGGATGTGGAATGGCCAGCAAGATAATAATTGCCTGATAACAGGTGCTGTTGAATGTCAATCACACATTTTGGTGATAGTAGTTGTAAATAATATGTGTTTGGTTGCGCGGTTATTAAAGGCTGGTTTGGGGAATAATTTGAAATGGCTTGCTGGTGTTGCGGATAGTTGAATGCCGGTTTGATAAACAGCTGTGCAAAGCAGCTTCAAATATGCAGTATAAAATTGAGTTATGGCGAATTTAATAAAGTTTTGGTTTAGGTGTTTTTGATTATTGGGTAAACAAAAAGAAAAGGCGCTGGAAATGATTATGAATATGCGAGAGATGAAGAATAATGTGGTTGGAACCGTTACAAGTGTATCAGCTAAGGGTGAACTGGGAAGACGTATCCGGGATATGGGGCTTATTCCGGGAGCGGAATTCACTATTATCGGTAGAGCTCCTTTGAAGGACCCGGTCGCAATAAGACTCAAAGGCTTTACTCTTACCTTGCGTAACCGTGAAGCGGATTATGTTTTCTGCAATGCATCCAGTATAGCGTGAGGATGCATTGCATTTTTTTTGTATTTGCGGTTAGTTTTAACTAACTGTGTTAGTGGTATCTGAGAATGTAAAGAGAGTGATGGGATGAAAACAGGTAATAGTAAAACAAAGCTGAATATTGCGTTATCCGGGCAGCCGAATTGTGGTAAATCAACAATGTTCAATGCGTTAACCGGCTCTACAGCCAGAGTGGGGAATTATCCAGGAATTACAGTTGACCGTATGGAAGGTGTATATTCATATGGAAATTATGAAATAAAAATAACCGATCTGCCGGGTACATACTCGCTGAGTTCGTATTCGCTTGAAGAGGTTGTGGCGCGTGATGTCATCATTAACGAGAAGCCTGATGTTGTGGTCTGCATGCTTGATGCAACTGCGATTGAGCGCAGTCTGTACCTTACAGTGCAGCTTATGGAATTGGGCGTGCCGGTGGTTGTCGGTATGAATATGATGGATTCGGCGAGAAAAAACGGGGTTCATATTGATTCGCTAAAACTTGCGGAGCTTTTAAATGTGCCTATTGTCGAATGTGTGGCGCGTCGCGGTATCGGTAAAGAGGAACTGATGCAGAAGGTAGTTGATGTCTATGAGCAGGGTGGGCGTGATGTCTGCAAGCCATTGCATATTTCCTATGGTAATGAGCTTGAAGAGGTTATTGAGAGCATGGCCAGGGAGATTAATGGGGTTGAGTTTATGACTGAACGCTATCCGGCAAGGTGGATTGCCTTGAAGTATCTCGAAGAGGATTCTGCGGTTGTCGGTTATGGTAAGGAGATCGGCGGAATACATGAAAAGCTCTGTTCGCGGGTTCAGGAGTATAAGCAGCATGTGCAGAAAGCGCTTGATTCCTATCCGGAAGCTATTATTGCGGATCAGCGTTATGGTTTTATCAATGCGCTGATCAAGGACGTTGTGATGCGTAAGACCTCATTGAACTATGATATCTCTGATAAGGTTGATAAGGTGCTGACGCAGCGTTTTCTCGGTCCGATCATTATGTTCGGTATTCTGTATCTGATGTTTTATGTTACCTTTAATGTCGGAGCGATTCCACAGGGATGGGTTGAAGATCTCTTTGGCTGGTTTGGTGATCTGGCAGTGCGGTTTATACCAGAGGGTCTGTTTCAGAGTCTGATTGTGAGCGGTGTTATTGATGGTGTCGGTGCGGTGATGGGATTCGCGCCGTTGATCATGATCATGTTTGCAATGCTGGTATTTCTTGAGGATCTGGGGTATATGGCGCGAGTGGCGTATATGTTTGACCGCATACTGCGATTTTTCGGGCTGCATGGTGCGTCGGTAATGCCGTTTATTCTGTCAGGTGGTATACCGGGTGGGTGTGCGGTGCCGGGGGTGATGACGGCGCGAACACTGCGCAGCCGAAATGAACGTCTGGCTACGATCTTTACCGCTCCGTATTTTGTCTGTGGTGCGAAGATAACAGCGTTTCTGGTGCTCTGTGCAGCTTTCTTTCCTGATAACGGAGATACTGTAATGCTGCTGATTACTCTCGCCAGTTGGGTGGGGGCGCTGTTGGTAAGTCTGCTGCTGCGTAAGACTGTAATCAAGGGTGAATCAACACCGTTTATTATGGAGCTTCCTCCATATCGGCTTCCGACATTCTATGGTGTGACGGTTCATACTCTGGAAAGAGTGTGGCAGTATGTAAAGAAAGCCGGAACGGTAATTTTCTCGATCTCTGTACTGTTGTGGGTGCTTATGACCTTTCCGCAGCTGCCTGAGGATGTCAATGCCGGGTTTGATAAGAAGCTTGAAGCTGTAAGCAGTGAATACGCCGGTGACGAGCTGGATCTGCAGATAAATAATATTGAATCTGATCGTTCAGAGGAAGCACTGCGCTATTCTGTCGCCGGTAGAGTTGGTACGGCTATGGAGTCGGTAACACATCTGGCGGGATTCAACTGGCGGGCTAATATCGCGCTCTTTGCGGGTGTAGCTGCCAAAGAAGTCATTGTCTCTACACTTTCGACCGCGTATTCGTTGGGGGAAGCCGATCCTGATGCGGTTATCGAGGGTGATGATATGGGCTTTATCGACAGAATGCGTAATGATCCGAGCTGGACTATGCCGGCGGTAATAAGTATTTTTGTCTTTATGCTGCTGTATTGCCCGTGTTTTGTCACTATTGTGGTGATGGCGCGTGAATCGTCATGGGGCTGGGCGATATTCGCCAGTGTCGCGAGCATTCTCGGTTCATTCTTACTTTCAGTAATAATCTATCAGGTTGGAACTAATCTTCTGTGATCAGGGTCGGGTTGCAGCTGTAGAGGTTAATTGTAAAGAATGGATAGTAAATGCTACTGACAAAATTGAAAGCGAAGATTTTAGAAGCTGAAACCAGACCGGTAATAGTGCATGAGATTCCGGGGAGAGTGCGCTTTGGCATAAAGATTCTCAAACGGTTGAAGCACGAGAATATGCCGCTGGCCGAGCACCTGAAGGAACTATTGGAGGAAATCCCTGCTTTTAAGGGGATTAAACTGAGTAACCTGTCAGGAAGTATACTTGTCAATTATGATCCTCAGGTAACTGATTCCAAGGGAATTAAGTCCTTTTTACAGGAAGTTATGCGTTATCTTCTCGGTTATGCAGAGGAATTAGCCAAAGTTCCTGAAAAATCGTTACCGGAAATTCTAGAGCGTCTGAGTGTGCATATTAGAGATTCAACAAGTGCTGAACTTGAATTTAGACCATCTCTGTTGGCTAAAAGTTTCTGGGGTGTTGTGAGTAAAAAATAAAACAATTGGGTTTAAATTAATATTGGGAAAGGAGATTTAGATGGAAACTTATGGTGGTTCTTATACTGCGGAGAATCCGGGTAAATCAGCTGTTATGTCTGCTGCGGCTGGCAGAAAAGGAACTGAAGGTTATACGGCTCAGGGTGTTGGCAGCGTGCAGTATCAAGGGAGTGGTATGGCACCACACGTCCCGCTGCATCCGTCAGGACCGGAGGGTAGTGCTGAAGGTGAAAGTTGTGGCTGCGGGGATGAATCTGGTGCGAAAACGGTTTTGTCACAGCCGGAAATGGGAGGCGATATGAATAACCGGGAGGGTTATAGTCAGCCTCAGCCGGGAGGCGGCATGTACGCGCAGGGAGTTTATGGTCAACCTCAGCCTGGTGGCGGCATGTATACGCAGGGAGTTTTTGGTCAACCTCAGCCTGGCGGTGGTATGTATGCGCAGGGAGTTTACGGTCAGCCTCAGCCTGGTGGTGGCATGTATGTGCAGGGAGTTTATGGTCAGCCTCAGATGTTTGGGAGTCTTAATGCTCAGAACCAGCAGAGTAGTTATTCACAGCAGACCGGACCTTCCGGTGATATGAACCGTTTTGGTCAATATCTCGGGGTTATAAATGATGTTGCGAGTGGCAGAACACCTGAATTACCCGAGATTGCGCAGATGGTGCAGCAGGCTCCGGGCGATTTCTGGAAAGGGGCGATTGTCGGTGCTGTAGCGGGTCTGTTGCTTACCAGTGAATCTGTGCGTGGTGGCCTGGGATCGGTTATGGGTGCTGTGTTCTCCGGTTTTGGCGGCGGTGAAAAGGATGCTGAAGCAGAATAATCTGGAAAGGATTTTATCATGAATAATAACTATCAGTTGGGAGGTGGGGCGTATCCGGCTTATAACCAGAATTATAATCTTAGTTATAATACCGGGTATGCTCAAAATGCAACGAATATCGGTATTACCGGTGCTGCTGTAGGTGCGGTTGCCGGAGCTGCTAAAGGTTTGTGTAATAATAAATCAGGTGATAAAGGCAGAGCTGTAAATGTTGTAAAGACCGCAGCCTGTGATGCGGCAATTTGTGGTACGTCCTCATTTGCCGGTGCGCTTGCTTCAGGAGCACTGGGAGCCCGCGGCTGGCTGTCGTTTGCGGTTTTTGCTGCTGCAGGAATCGGAACCGGTTATGCCCTGCACAAAGTATTATCTAAAAAATGTGGCAGTGTCTGTGAGGACGATGCCGGGGTGGAGTAAATATTGAAATGCTGAAAGCAGGTTGATTATTATGCAGACCTTTTCACACAACGGTTTCATGCTGATTCTGGCGCATGATATTCCGGGCAGACTGCGGGTAAGGAGCAGCTTTTTCCGCAATCCCGGTTTGCAGGAGGATATTCTGGAAGCAGCTTTACAGAAGCTCCCCGAGGTTGAGCAGATGCGATTAAACCGGCGTTGCGGGTCGGTAGTGATTGAGTATGAGCAGGGTGAGAAAGCACGGTTGCTGATTTTGTACCGGTTATGTGAGCTGCCCCGGGAAGTATGCAGTGAGGCTGTATATACTGAAGATCCTCCTGATATTATGGGGCTGGTTATTTCAGCCGCTTTGATGGCTGCTGGTTGTTTTATCCCGCCGTTTATCAAGCCGGTATACTCCTGGATTCGAAATCTGCCTTTTATTCTCAAGGGTGTTGAAACACTGCTCGGTCAGGGGCTGCGGGTTGAAGTACTGGACGCTGTTACTTTGTCGGTACTCTCTGTGCAGGGAAGGTATTTTACTGCTGGAGCCACCAGATTTATGCTTGATGTCGGTGAATATCTTGAGAAATCAGTGCGCTACCGTTCAACCAAGCTTCTTCAGACCTTACTCCAGCCGGCGGTTGAGAGCGTCTGGATAGAGCAGGGTGGAGTGGAGCGGGAAATACCTTTTACCGATCTTAGTATAGGCGATACAGTAGTCGTTGGTCCCGGTGAGCTTATCCCGGTTGACGGGTATATCAGCGCCGGTGAGGCGACGGTAAATCAGGCTTCAGTGACGGGTGAAAGTGTGCCGGTGGCACTTGCGGTGAATGCCGAAGTCTTTGCCGGGAGTGTGGTGATGGAGGGGCGTCTGAAAGTTACGGTTTCTACTGTTGGTTCTGAAGTCTCTACAGCCCGTATCAGCAGTTTTATTAAAGAGTCGCTGGTGAGCAGATCTGAAGCACATAGCAGGGCGGAAAAATTAGCGGATAATCTTGTTCCTGTAAGCTTTGCTACCGGAGCCGCTGTTTTACTGTTTACCCATGATATTACCCGTACAGCTGCTGTCTTTGCTGTGGATTATTCCTGTGCGATAAAGCTTATCTGTCCGACCGCACAGAAGGCGGCAATGTACGCAGTCGCCAGGCGTGGCGTTCTGGTACGCGGGGCTACTGCACTTGAAGCGCTGGGAAGAATTGACGCACTGGTATTTGATAAAACCGGTACGGTCACAACCGGGGACTTCAGCATTTCGGAGGTCGTACCTTTTGCCGGTATGAGTGAGCGAGAGGTTCTTTCTATTGCCGCTGCCGCTGAAGAGCATTATACCCATCCTATTGCCCGGGCGGTGGTACTGGCTGCTCGTCAAAGAAATATCGATATTCCATTTACCAGTGAGGTGGATTTTGTGGTGGCGCATGGTGTTTCCGCGTACGTTGATGAAAAACTTATCCGGGTTGGGAGCAGGCATTTTATAAATGATGATGAAGGGGTGGATTGCTCTGTGGCTGAGGAGCAGGCAGATATACTGCGTGAGCAGGGGAATACCATATTGTATGTCGCCAGGGAGAGCACTCTTATTGGTGTTATTGCTTTAAGTGATACAATACGTGATGAGAGTGCTCTCTGTTTAAGGTGCTTCCGGGAACTGGGTGTGAAGCGTATGGTGATGCTGACCGGTGATAATGAGATAACAGCTAAGGCAGTAGCCGGCAGACTGGGAGTAGAAGCGCGCTGGGAGCTCAAACCGCAGGATAAGGCAGAGGTTGTCGCTGCTATGCAGAGTGAAGGTTACACGGTAGCGTTTATCGGCGACGGTGTCAATGATGCGCCAGCGTTGGTAGCAGCCGATGTGGGAATTTCTATGGCTGGCGGGTCAGATATAGCTCGCGAAGCAGCGGAGATTGTACTGCTGCGCGATGAAATTTTAGCACTGGTTTATGCTTATGGGTTGGCTAGAAATTCTCAGGATAAGATTAATATCGGGATGAAGGGGTCAATAGGTATTAATTCTGCAGCGTTGTTTTTATCCACTTTGGGAAAGCTAAGTCCGTTTAGTGCGGCATTGATTCATAATGGTTCTACGATCAGTTCTTTATTGTATGTACTGTATGGTTCACGCAGCAGCAGAAAGACTGAGAAGCTGATTGCAAAATTATCTGATATTGGAGGTGGTGATGAATCTGAGTAATGCGCCATATGAGCAGTTGTTGAAGATAACGGCCATATTGGATAAGGATCTTGAAGGTGAATTGCGGCGTTCCGGGCTTAGAATCGGTGATGAGTGTCATAAGCATTTGCCGGCATCATTGCCGTCGCTTCGCTTGAAAATAGATAAAAGATCGGTTGTCCTGGGTGGCGGTATAACCAGAAAAGTGCTTATCACGTGTGGCGGTGCTGAAAAATGTCTTGATGCGATAATGTTCAAGGATGAAGCGGTTATTTCAGCTGTCAAAGGTGGAAAGATGCTTCAGAATTCCTTGCAGAGACTGGGTATATATCCGGAAAAAAAAATACGGCTTATGCGGCGTCTGCCTCCGATGGAGTATGTGTTGCGGCTCAATAATCGCAGTCGAATAAAGATTAGTGAATCCACCGCTGCCAGAGTAGTCGGCTGTCATGAAGACAGTGATCCGCTACAGCTTTCGGCTGCCAGAGTGGAGTTGGATTTCTGTATTACCGAGATTATCGGGGGCAGAAAGTTCATTGCGTTTTTAAAAGAGCTGGGGCTGCAATGTGGTGAAAAAGTTGTTCTGGAGGGTGTTGAACATGTGAGTGAGCTGTTTTCCGGTGATACTTCTGAAAATGACGCTGATGATATCTGCCTGAAGACCCGTAAGGGGGCTGCCCGTATTCATTTGAGTATTGAGAAAGCGAGTTATGTTGAAGTCACAACGGTGTAAAAATATTATTATCAGGCATAATATCGGCGGGAGACTTCGGGTCAGTGTTCCCTGTCTTAAGTATTCTGGTTATTACCGGCGGGAGTGGCAGAAATTATGTGCCGGAATAGCCGGGGTCATTGCAATCAGAAATAATATGCGCTGCTGCAGTACAGTACTGGTTTATGACGCTGAAATTACCGGTGCCTCAGAATTATTATCCAAATTAGAAAGCCATATTAAGCTTATCCTTGAGGGTGAGGATCAAGTCGCTGACAGCGAGCATGATTCCGTATCAGCTCCTGAGTCTTTGGCTAAAGCATGGCGCTTTGGGGCGTTAAGCTTTATTTCTGCTGGTGCGTTTGTATGCAGGACGATTTTGAAGCTAAGTATCGGGCAGACGCTGTTAAGCCCTTTGGGAGCGGCCGTAACCGTGTTTACCCTGCCTCTTATCGGGCGGGCTATGCGTGATACGGCACATAAGAAGCGGCTCAGTCTGCATACTTTCCTCGGTGGAAGCTGTCTGCTGGCGGTCATTATGGGTGAGGCGTTGACCGCTCTGGAGATACTCTGGATAACCGAAGGTGCGGAGCTACTGAAATCCAGAATAACGGAAAAGTCGCGAAACTCCATCAGAAGTATTCTGGAGGTGGCGGAGAATGAGGTCTTTATTCTTAAAGATGGAGTCGAGGTGGCGGTAAGTGCGGCAACACTGCAAGCAGGGGAGATAATAGTTCTGCATACCGGTGAGAAAATTCCAGCAGATGCTACGGTGATCGCCGGCAGCGCGCTGGTGAATGAATCGGCAATAACCGGTAATTCCTTGCAGGTCAGTAAAAACAGTGGGGACAGGGTATTATCTGGAACGATGGTTGAAGAGGGGTTGATACGGGCTGAAATTACAGCTGTGGGAGCTGATACCTATCTCTCATATATTCTGCGGCAGGTAGAGGATAATCTGGGAAATAAGGCTTCAATTGAATTAATTGCTGATAAGCTGGCACAACGCCTAGTATATATTGGCTTTGCCGCAACCGGTCTGACTTATCTGGTGACAGCCAGTTTTATGCGGGCACTGACGGTGCTGCTGGTTATGGCTTGCCCCTGTGCTACGGTTCTGGCGGCCTCTTCGGCGATAACAGCGGCTTTACGAGCGGCGGCACGCAGGGGGATTCTGATCAAGGGTGGGCGCTATCTGGAGGTAGTTACCGATACTTCGGTATACTGTTTTGATAAGACTGGAACACTGACAAGTCATGAACCGGAGCTGACACGAATCATAGAGCTCAATGATTTTAAGCAGGATGAGATCTTGCGATTGGCGTTATCGGCAGAGCTGCACAACCAACATCCATTGGCTAGAGCGATAAGACATGAAGCGCAGAAACGCGGTATCAAACAGTATCCGCATACCGAGTGTGATTTTGTTCATGGTAAAGGGGTGCGGGCGGTTGTCGGTGAGGATGTACTGTATATTGGCAGTTATCTCTTTATGGAGGAGTCCGGTGTCTATGTCTTGCCGTATAAGAACCAGGGTGAAGAGCTGAGCCGGCATGGTATGATGGTGACATATGTTGCCAGCAATTATTGTCTGGCGGGTATTATTGGTTTTGAGAATTGCCTGCGCCCTGAACTTTATGAGACATTGCAGGCATTGCGAAGCAGTGGTGTGGAGCATCTGCATATGCTTACCGGGGACAGCAGATTTGCGGCAGAGTATATTGCCGAGCGCTATGGCTTTGACTGTTGTCATCATACCCTTCTGCCGCATCAGAAGGACGAGATTATCAGATCGCTTCAGAACAGCGGGTTTGCGGTGGTTATGGTCGGTGACGGGATTAATGACGGACTGGCGCTGGTTCAGGCTGATGTGGGAATTGCTATGGGAGTCGGGGGAACCGATGTTGCGCTGGAAGCTGCGGATATTGTCCTGATCAACGACAGTCTGGCGGATCTGGCGGGATTAAGGGTTCTCAGCGGTAAAACCAGAGATATTATCAGGCAGAATTTTGTGTTGGCTACCGGTACCAATGTTATAGGGGCGGTAATGGCCGCTGCAGGCTATATTAATCCCCTGATGGCTGGGTTACTGCATATCGGGCATACTCTAGGGATTCTCGTGAATTCTTCACGGTTACTTAATTTTCCCGAAACTGGAGGTGATTTTGAGTCCGCAAAGGTTAAGGCCATAAGTTCCGAGGTGGTGTATCTGGAATAGGAAAATATTGGGTTATTTACAGTAGTTTAAGAAAGGTTCAAAGGAGAAATTATGGATAATAAGTCACAGAATGTTTATGGGAATAATCCGGAGTATTACTATCAGCAGCAGGGTATAACCCCTCAGTACCAGCAGCAGTACTATGCTGTTGCTCCAGAGGATACTACTGCTGCATATAAACAGAAAAGTTTCTTGAAAAGCTGGTTCGATTTTACTGATAAAAGCTATTTAAAAGGATTTATGCTCGGAGTTGGAGCGGCGGTGGTCGTGGGACATCCGAAAGTGCGTAAAGCTCTTATTGCCGGAGCTGTTAGCACCTGGGATGCTGTTTCTTCCGGTTTTGAAGAGCTCAAGGAACAGGTGGAAGATGTCAGAGCTGAAAAAAGCAATGGTAAAGAATAGTATATTTTTTGTATAGAGGGAGATTTATGATGACTAATGATAGTATGTTCAAAGGGGTTTTGGTAGGTGCTGGCGGGGTTTTACTCGGAATGTACCTGTATAACCATAAAAAGCTGGCACTGGCAGAAGGCTGCGGCTGTGGGTCTGAGGGGAGTGAACTTGCTGACTTGAGCAGTGAAAAACTCGCTGAAATCAGGGACAGTATTGATGATATAATCGCTGAACGTGAGAGTAAAGCCTGAGTTTGTATTGATTGTTGGTGTTGAGGGATAACAGAGGAGTCGGGTGATGCCGGAAAAAAGTACAGCGCAGCAGAGTATATTTGTTGATGAATTCATGTTTTACTTTATGCGCTTGAGAAAGTGTCATTGCCGGCATATCGTCGGAAGACTCAAGCGCAAGTATCCTGCGGTGTCACCGGTGTTGCTGGCGGAGCGTCTGGTCAATGCGCAGTCGCTATTATCATTTACGGCAGGAGCTCTGTCAAATATGCCTGCGGAAATATTACCGGGGAACAGAAGCATGCGCTTGATCGGTATCGCTGGCGGTAGTGTGGTGCTTACCCGGATGCATATTGAACTAATTCTGAAGATAGCCCTGATCTTCGGTTATGATATTGATGCTAAAGAGCGTGTCCCTGAGATTATTGCCGTGATCGCTGCGACGATACCGGCATTACTCCTGTCAGGTGGCGGAAGAGTTCGGAATGATTCTGGATTATATACCCTTGCCGGCAGCGGGATAGGTGGCGCGGCGTGTGCGTATATTCTTGGTCGGGTGGCGATAAGCTATTATCATCGAGATTGATAACTGCTTATATAATATGGAATTACCTTTAAGGTCTGTAATTTGTCTCTAAATTGCGGGCCTTTTTTTATGTGACGGGTGTTACTTTAAGGGGTAGCTGGTTATTATCCTGTCAGCAGAGAGGTAGAGAGCTGGTGCCGACGCTATAAATTTGTTTTTGCCGGCAGGGGCTTATTATGATAGACAGAATAATTGTGCTATGGTAGAATAAAGTTTGTAAGTAGTTGGCTACGGAGGAAGCAGAATGTATAAAAAGATATTATTACTAAGTGTTTTGTTGCTGGGAACTTTGTCCAGTTTATACGCTGATGAGGCTACGGATAAAAAGATCGCCGATCTGAGTTCGCGTATTCAGGAACTTAATTCTGAGCTTATCAAGCTGAACACATCTTTACAGGAGGTTATGCAGAGTAAGGAGGCGACTGCAGATACAGAGGAGCAGGCTGCAGAAGAGGTTGAGAAGGATAATTCTGCCGATGCGGTCAGTGATAAGAAAATAGCTGCTCTGATGACCGATATGAAAAAAATTATTGATAAACAGAATTCACTCAGCAGCGAGCTCCAGGATATGCAGCAGAAGAGTGATTCAACGGTAGTAGTCGATCAAAATGGTAATATTATTCATCTTGGGGTAGTCGAAGATGATGCCGACAGTGATGCTGAAGTTCTGGAATATTACGGAAATGCCAATGAGGTGATTGAGCCGGATACGGTTTATGTTGATGATGATCCTGAATATATCATTGTCCCGCAGCAGAAACCAAAGGTGGGTATCAGTTTCTTCTTCGGTGGCAGACCATATTACCGTGATCCCTGGCCGGTAAATCCACCATGGTGGCGGCATAGACCATATCGTAGACCGCCTCCACCGCGCTGGTAGCAGGGGTGAGCTGTGTTACTGAATTTAACGGTTTTTTATTACTTATGAAATGCTCGGGTATAAGTTGTAAGCAGTGTCCTTGATTATTCTGGAGTTCGTATGCGATTATGGAGCATTCATCCGCAGTATCTTGACCGTCAGGGACTGATTGCCTGCTGGCGTGAAGGCTTGGGTGCGGTAAAGGCTCTGGAAGCATGGCGTAGCGGTAGGGTTTGCGGTTATCAGAATCATCCGCAGCTCTTGCGGTTCAAGGAGGCGACACGCCCCGTGGAGCTTTTGGTCAGATATATGCAGGAGGTGAGACTGGAGGGCGTGTCTCGTGGGTATAACCTGGATGAAGAACGTCTGAAGCTGGCTGCGGGTGAAAAGGTTATTGCTTCTGGGAAGGGCTTGGGTAAAAGAATTCCGGTAACTGCCGGGCAGATTGCATATGAGGCGGGATATTTACTGCCGACAAAGATGCAGCGGCGGCGCTCGGGAATAGAGCCGCAGCGGTATAAACTGTTGGCCGAGGACTACAGTAAAGGTGAAATAAGGCTGAATTTTGTTTTTAGTCTTGAACCAGGTGCGGTTGCAGACTGGGAAAAACTGGTGACAGCAGATTGGAAGCCGATATTTTAACTGGAATTTCCGGGAGTGTGGTGTTTTAAGAATCAGGGTATTTATTAAGGCTAACGGGAACCGCGTATTGACGCGGTTCCCGTTTTTATTCAATGTTGCTTAAAATAAATATTTCTTGTGCAGTTAGAGCGCGTAATGAATAGAGCTGACCTTGCCAATTATACGGTCTCCTTCTTCGATCACAATTACACTGTGCTGCGGATCACGGTTATCCGGCACTCCGCACCAACCGTGTGAGGTCTTGCTGAGACGCTTGATGGTAGCGCCATCATCCTTCTTGTAGATGGCAATAACCTGTCCAAGCAGTTTTTCCGGATTGTTGAGGGAGATGTCGATGGTGACAATAGCACCTGCCGGTATGGTCGGCTCCATACTGGTTCCGGTACTTGATACCCGGACAGCGACCATATGTTCCGGCTGCTTGCACCAATCCCGATGAACAATTACTATTCCTTCAGGGTTGTCCCGGACATTGAGGGGTAAACCGGCGGCTATCTCATCCGGATAGAATGGTATTTCGCAAAAATCATCGGGAGCTATTTCCGGTAATGGAATTGCTTCACTGGGTTTACGTTTGCCGGTAATAATGTAGACTACATCCAGGCCGGCTTCGACAAACTTCGGTAGTATTGATGACGGGATCTCACTCCCTTTTTCCCAGCCGCGTATTCTTGCTTCACTCTCTTCGATTAATTCTGCGAATTTACTGCGTATCCCGGTGATTTTTTTTCGCTCTTCAATAAATCGCTTAGCAATTGCTAATTTCTTTTTATTCATAGCGTTACCTTAAAGTGTATTTTTTGTATAGATAAATTAGCGAATAAAATTTCGAATTATTTGTTGATTTAGAAAAATTATTCGTTATATTGTGTTCATAGCTTTTCTGACATTTGCCAGATTCTATTGTAGCTTAATAATTAACTGAGTGCAATAAAAAATCTGTTGCTGAAGAAACAGTTATTAATGGCTGCATAATTAACAAATTAATTATATTTGATTCGCAAATCATTATAGTTGCTTGTTGATATAATGCAAGTTTTGGTCTGAAATATTATTTTATTTTAATGGTTACCATTTACAGGAGGTGTGTGTGATGTCTTCAAATAAGAAAGTACAACGAGTAATCAGGATGTATGGTATAGCGGCGGTTGATATTGGTGATACGTTGGTGCGGCGATTAAATACGTCTGATATTGCTGCGTTTATGGCATATCGGAGGGCGGCGGATCTTGCGGATAATATCCTGGATTGTATCGACACCAAGAATATTGATAAGTGGCAGCTGCTGCTAAAATTTGCAGAATTACAGCGGCAGTTTTACCGGTTGTTCTGGGATCGTTTTGAACTCGATGAGAGTCGGGCTTATGCGGTGAAATACAGCGGCAGATTTCTGGTAATAGCAGATATTAACGGTGGCGCAGGTGAGATTGATACTGGGACACTGGCAGAGGTTGGATAGGATGAGAACCGGGTTTTAGATTTTGTGGTTTGTGTTATTAAATTACGAATTTGTTAATGATGAAAGGTGTTGTTATGACTGCATTGATAGTTGAAGAAAGAGCTGATAAAGTTCTGGAGAATAATGATAATTATGTCTGGACCAGAGATGTTTGTAGAGTGCTTAAATGGGACAATTGTCTTAACCCTGCTAATTTCAGGGCTGACAGCAGAGGTAAGAATGATATAAGTCAGCGTGAGCGAAATGCGGAGCTTGCAGGAAAACTTCGCCCGGTGCTGGAGTATATGTACGCGAAACACGGTGGTGAAGAAGTATTTGCTGGCGGTATTTATCGGCATGCTGATCGGGAATGGATGGCGGCGGGGGTCGGAGGGTGGATAGTTACTGACTGTGCCGAATATATTTTGGAGTGCTATGTCTGTATAAATACGGGAGAACCAGGGGGGATTAATCTGTCCGACAGATACTGGGCGGAGTTGCAGCATATAATGGAGGTCTCATGTGCCGATAGAGCGGTGGTTCTCTGTATGGCTGCTGAGGAGGGAACCTTGGAGGCGCTGGCTGAGATGACCGCTGCCGGAGGCGGAATTGAGTCTGCCGGTGAGCTTGCAGCGCAGAAGTCTGCCCTGAAATTTGAGATTATCGAGGTGGAACGTGATGAGACGTTCATCCGGCAACTGTTGCTGGCTGAAGAGAGGTGGCTTTTGCAGGGGCGTGAGGTATCAGCCTGAGTAGTATACAGTTATAAATTTTTAATTAAAAAAGATATAATCAGTGCGTCAAAGTGATAACCGCTGTATTAATATAAATGCTCAATGTTTATGAAATACTAGCGGGAGGCTGATCACTTCATTGGAATGACCTGATATATTCTCAGAGATTGAAGCTATCTGTGAGATGTTATCCTGAGTCTTCTCGGTTTGCCGGGTGTAATTATTCAACTGCTCCTTCAGGTCATTGATGATGGATAAAGAGCCGTCAATGTCGCTGGTTAGACGGTTGATCTCCTGATTTATCTTGAGGAAGCTCTCGTTTACCGCGTTTATACCGACAACTGTTTTGGAGATGGTCTCATCGGCATTATGGGCGGAGTTTGCACTTCTGCCAGCAAGATTTCGCACTTCTTCTGCGACAACGGCAAAGCCTTTACCGTACTGTCCGGCCCGTGCTGCCTCGACTGCGGCGTTTAAAGCCAGCAGATTCGTCTGAAAAGCGATAGCATCAATATCGGTGGTGGCGTTACTGATATCCTGATTATTGGCCGTGACGGTGTCAAGCCGCTCTTTACTCCGGGAGACATTCGCTGAGATGCCGGTTGCAAGCTCCTGCAGATTATGAAAGAAGCTGTAGAGATTATCCAGTTCAGTATTGGCTTTATGCAACAGGAGGTTATTCTCCTGGCTCAGTCCCAAGGTCTTCCGGGTTATTTCAGATTGGCTGCTGGCATTTTCGAATACCCTCTCGGCTGACTGACGTGTTTTATTCTGAACGTAAACAATACAATTATTGATGGAATTGCGTTCATTGGCTATATGTCTTGCCATTTCTTCACAGGTACCGTAGCCGCAGCAGTCGCAATTCTGCATGTTCTCACCGGTCTGGCGGTTCTTGCCCATCTGTTGCAGAATTTTATCGATTATTCTTGCTGGAACTTTTTTCAGAGTATTATTGTCTGCGAGATTGAGATAGTTCCGTGAATAAAGTCCGGGCTTCCAGTATTTTCTGATTTGTTTCACGGTCTTTTTGTGTGAATTACTCAGTAATCGGGATACTAGCTTGGGGCGGTATTTTTCTTTCGCCTGTGCTGCTCTTTGGGAAACGTGATAATCAAGCTGGTCAGGATTGCCGTGTTCGGAATTGGTTCCGGTGCCGCCGTTACAGCCCATTGAGCAGTTCAGGCAGTCTACAACCAGTGGATTGGTGCCTTTATGTATTGATGCATATAGATTATCAAGATAGGGATAGACCTCATTTTCACCCTCGATCTTGCGGGTGGAGTTTTCACTCTCCGGCTGCCAGCGTTTCAAGGTTGCCAGAAGTCCGCCCGGGGTTGAGAATAGTACAGCGCGTTCCGCGGCTGGATTTTCATAGTTTTCAGCTTTGAAGCGGTGGAGGTCGATATTGTGGTCTTTAAAGTAGTTCTGGAGGCTGGCCATGGTAACATTATAGACCGGAAGATTCAATTCATGAAATTCACGTTTTTTGGCGATGCAGGGGCTTATCGCTACAAACTTTACGTTAGTATATTGCTTATAATATTCTTTAATCATTTTTATGGTGTGAACCATCGGACTGTCCGCCGGCGCGAGATACTCCAGAAGTTCCGGACGGTAAATCTGGATATAGGTAACTATCGCCGGGCAGGGCTGAGAAATAACACATTTAGGATTATTCCGCTGGATATGTTCGAGATAGCTTTTGACTGTAAGTTCTGCCCCGAAGGCGACGTCAAAGCAGGCGGCTATTCCCAGACTTTTAAGCCAGCCGTTGAGATTCAGATACAGTCCGGGAAACTGTGCCGCGACCGCCGGCGCAACAATTGCGACAATTTTATCCTGTTTCTTAACGGCGCTGAGAAACTCATCCATATCATCGACCGGGAGTCTGGCGTTATGAGTACAGGCCTTGATGCATTTGCCGCAGCCGATACATTCATCGGTGTTGATATGAACACTGTCACCGGGAATGGCGATATTGCAGTGTACGGGGCAGACTTTAATGCATTTGTTACAGAGCAAACACTTTTCCGTGTCTACCCTTACGACCTCCGGTAGTTTATTCATTTTTTAGACTCTTTATAATAGGATATTTGATTGAATTGTTAGTGATTATATGCTTGAAAATGTCGTTTTCAATCCCCAATTTTTGTTTCTGGAATAACTGAACGAGCAGGGCTTTTGATTTCAGGATATTTTCAAGTAGTTTGTGTATGTGCTGTTAAATTACTTATCAGCACTGAAGTGTTTTGAATAATTTTAGATGAAGATAATGTATAAACTTATTAGTTATTGATAATTAGATTGTTATATGATATACAGGTTGGCATTATTATGTCTGAGGAGGTAAATAATAAGGAATTAATTTATCTGTGTAAACCTGAAAATTTGTTTTGTGCGTTTCGATATTATGATATGAAAAAAATACCTGAATGTTGTTTTGTGGTGATTCAGCTTGTTTTGATTGGTTATAAGAAATATTTTTAGTTATACCGGTATTAGAAACGTATGGGGGACGGAGTATAATATGCTTTTACTCTTTTCACCGAAATTGCTGAGGCTTTTGCTTATAGGCTAATACTACTGTATATTCAAGCTTGATCAGCCAACAAAGAAGAATACTCCGAGAATGGTTATGCAGCTGACGCAGGTTGCTATCAGCAGAATGGTTGAGGCAAGGGAGGCGTTGCCACCATACCTTCTGAGGAATACCGCCCCAAGCACAGCGGGTGGCATTGCTCCTAATATTATTAGGATATCTTTCCAGAGTTTTTCGAAGCCCAAGGCATCCGCACAAAATCCAAGTAGTACTGGTTTTAGCAGAAGCTTGATGAATATTACAATTATCAGAGCCAGAGAGATTTGTTTAATGTTGGGAATTTTGAACATAAGGCCTGCTGAAATAATTGCCAGCGGGGTAAGAGCATGACCAAGAATATCGCATATATCAAAGAGCGGTTTGAAAAGATTGTTATCTGCAGTGGGGAGACCCAGGGGAGTCCACAGGATACCTACAAAGATAGCAAAAAACAGCGGCGATCTGAAAAAGGCTAAGGATACTGTAATATTATCTTTAAAGTTGGTTTTTTTACTCCCGAAGTATGCTGCAAGTATAGGGCCGAGAATAAATATTGGGTAGCCGACTCCGATCTCTGAAATAAGAACAGCTTCGGTCATTGCCTGGGAGACGGTTGGGTACATCTCAATAATTACTGCATATCCCAGAAAGGTTGAGGAACCAAAAGCAGAGCAGAAAACTATTGGACCGGTCGTATCTCGGGGCATTTTTAAAAGAGCACATAGCAGCCAGGAAAGTATTATACAGCACATTTCGACTATAAACATAACCAAAGCAGGGATTAAGTCGTTAGATGTTATCTGCTTGCCTGCCAGGTTACTGAAGACAATAGCTGGCAGCGAGAGGTCGGTCACTATTCGAGCCAGAATTAGAGAATGTTCTTCTTTGAGCACCTTTGATTTTCGCAGTCGCAGTGCCAGTAGATATATAACAATTAGACTGGTTATTGCCTGAATAAGCCTTATGAAAATCTGCATAGTGTAGCCTTTTGTAATGCCTGCTGACATTTAAATGTGGTGTTAATATATTATTCGCTTAATTTTCATAATATTCAAGCTAAATATGGAATTTTAACTGGTGGGTATAAGGCTGGGTATTAATTGGAGTTTTACGTATTATCAAATTTCTGGGCTTGTGACTGTATAACTTGACAAAAAAAATACCGGGGGTATTATTCAATGATATCGGCAGGATATCATGTACGGATATTGCTTATGCTGGTTTAAAGATTATGGGGCGATGTTGCTTTGAGTTATTTTAACCTTCATGTATTTATAAGGCTGGAGAAAATTATGAGAAAATTTTTTAAATGTCTGTTGTTGCTTTTACTTTTAGGAAATTATCCAGTTTACGCAGCTGATAGTACGGCCCAAGTCCAGTTGGTTAATAAAACGGTGCCATATAAGGTGGGAAAATGGTTGCCATCAGATCAGCAAAGGATGAATGAGTGGGTTGCTGCTCAGCTCAGTGATATCAAAGGCTCTGCTAAGCCGCTCAAACCAGTGGTTCAGAAATTCAAGGATGCAATTGAACGTGATCCTGAATTATTCATGCTCTTTCATGAGATGTTTGAACAGCTCCCGGATAAGCCTGAATTCAAAACAAACCCTACCGGACAACCGCAGATTACGAATTATCAGCAGCTGCTCAGTATTATGAATAATGTTCTTGATAAAGCGCCTGAGTTTGATACTACACCGTTTGTGGGTTTTCCGATTGCCCGGAATATCAATTGGCCGATGGCAACTCCGGCAGGGATCTCAGCCTTTCTGAATAAAAAAGTCAACCGTCATATCCGCGATATACTCAATACCTGGGCGGTTTTTCTGCGGTCTCCGGCATCATGCTATGTACTGAATGATGATCCGCAGACCGGATGGTTCGGTGAGGAAGCTAAAAAAGCCATGCCGACCTTTGTCAATGATTTTATCTGTGACCCGGACAAGCCATACTACGGGTTTACTTCATGGGATGACTTCTTTACCAGAAAACTGCGTAAAGACAGCCGGCCTGTTGCCAGTCCCAATGATGATAGTGTGATTGTAAATGCCTGTGAATCCGCACCTTATAAACTGGTGACCAATGTTAAGCAGAATGACAGATTCTGGATAAAATCCGAGCCTTATTCGCTGTATCATATGCTCGACGGTGATCCTCTGACAGTGCTGTTTGAAGGGGGCGCGACGGTATATCAGGCGTTTCTCAGCGCCTTGAGCTACCACCGCTGGCATAGTCCGGTAAGCGGGCGTATTGTAAAGACCCGTCTGATCCCTGGATCGTATTATTCTGAGTCACCGGCTGCAGGGTATGATCCGGTTGCGAATAATAGTTCACAGGCGTATATTGCACATGTAGCTTCAAGGGCGCTCGTCTTTATTGAGGCTGATAATCCAGATATCGGTCTGATGGCGGTTCTGTTTATCGGTATGGAAGAGGTGTCATCAAATGAACTTACAGTATATGAAGGGCAGCATGTAACTAAAGGTGATGAACTGGGTATGTTCCATTTTGGAGGTTCAACACATTGTCTTATTTTCAGGCCGCAGACAAAACTTGAATTCGATTTGCGTGGGCAGACACCCGGTATTGACACCGAGAACATACCGGTGCGTTCAAAAATCGCTACGGTTACAGGTACAAAATAAGCGGCCCGGGCTAAAAGCTTTTGGTCAGTGGTGTTCGCTATTTTAGGTTCAGTGTTTTGCGGTTGAGTTATGTCATATTATGTGAAAAACGCCGGTTTCAGTTTTATTCTTCCTGTGGGTTACATGCTTTTATACCTCTTCTGTAGCTGTGGGGAAATGTGTGTTAACCGGCGTTTCGCGTATCCAAGCTAGCTGCCGGAAACAAGAATTGCGCCGGCAATAATGAGAATTGCTCCGACCAAGACTCGGGCTATCTTCATTTCCCGCCATTCACCGAGTAGAATCATTCCGAGAATTATCGTGGTGAGGGTATTGGTGTTGAAGACCGGGCTGAGCTTGCTCATGGGTGTGTTGTAATTGAATACCGCATACGAGACACAGGCGGTGGCGATAGCCCAGCAGGTTCCACTCAGCAGCGCCCAGATTGTGCTGCGGGTGCTGAACTTTCCTGAGTTCATGCTTTTTGCCAGCACGGCACCGACAATTGCGATGGTTATTCCACCGATAAATATAAATAATTCCGGTCCTACTCCCTGTTGGGCACCCAGCTTTTGAAAAATACTGAATAAACCAAGCATTAGCGCCGGCATGAAGCCCCCTATTATAAGACCTTTGGTGTTATCTTTCATATTAACTCCAGTTGATTTTGTATATTTAATAATTAAACTAGCAGAGATCTATGCTTTAGAAACAATTATTGCCCCGGTAATAATTATAATTGCTCCGGCAATAACGCGGTAAACCTCTACCTGACTCCACTCTCCTAAGAAGATAATACCAATAAGAACGGAGGTGAGGGTGTTGGTATTGAAGATCGGATTGAGTTTTCCAATTGGGATATGAAATTTGAATAGAGCGTAAGCTACTCCGGCCATTGAAATTCCCCAGCAAGCGCTACTCAAAATAGACCATAGTATCCCGGTGACCGGAAAATTAGGTTCGCCTTTGGCAAAAAAGAGGATGCCGCCGATCACAGCTGAAATACCGCCCAATATAATAAGGAACTGCCCTGGGCCGGCACCGTTTCTGGTAGCCAGTTTCTGGAAGACCATAAACAGACCAAGAATTATAGCCGGAGCCACACCACCGATGATAATTCCCATTTCATTGTTTGACATACTGACTCCTGTGTTATTTGTAAAATCATTCTAACTTTGCTTCTGAAGATTATAGCTGTTCTTTTCAAGCTATAATTCTAATCCGTCTGGTGACGGCTGAGACTTTTTTTTATTATTTCTTAGTTTTATGAAAGGTAGCTGCCGCAAATGTTTTTTTATATTGATATGATATATTAGGATACAAATATATCAAGCTAAATTCTTGTTATATGGTTATAAAATCATTATTAAAACTGAGGAATAGTAACTTGAAAGTGTAAAAATGAGCGTTTGGGGTTTGTGTCTTATTTCTGACCTATGGATTCAGGAGTGATGCTATTAATGATTTCAAGGTTGCTTGATCATAGCTTAGTAAGAGTTAGAGAAAAATATCTTCATATTCAGCTTGATGTAATTACCGAAGCGGTAACAATTTTTAGTAATTAGAATTATATCTTTATTGGTGTTGTCGAGCTGATGAGCCATAGGATATAAATGATATAGGACAATAAAAGGACTACTCCTTCAAATCGACTGATATATCCTTGATGTCCTTTGAATCCGTAACCGATAAGAAAAAGAGAAACAGTCAAAACACTCATTACCATCATATCTCGGTAGAGTGTATCAGGATATACTGTAAAAGGATGGATTATACCAGCAAGTCCGACAACAGCCAGTGTGTTAAAGAGGTTTGAACCGAGAACATTTCCAAGAGCAATATCATGCTCTCCCTTGCGCGCGGCAATGACCGATGATGCCAATTCTGGTAATGAAGTACCTACAGCCACAATTGTTAAACCAATGATCATGTCACTGATACCCAAAATTTGGGCGATTCCAACTGCACCCCAAACAAGAAGCCGCGAGCTTGCAATAAGCAGTATTAAGCCAATTATAAGCCATAAAATTGAGTGCTTAATCGTCAATTTTTTTTTTGCTACTTCTGCCTGAATCTCTTTAGCAAAAGAATCTGTTCTTTGTCTTAATCCATTATGAATTGTCCATACCATTAGAATACCAAATACTAACAGTAGTATTGTTGCATCTAATCTGGATAACGTAAAATCTGCGATTAAGACTATGCTGAGAGCCGTCACTATGGTTAAAATGGGTAATTCTTTACGCAGTACTTTTGAATTTACCATAATTGGACTTATTAAAGCAGTCAGACCAAGTATAAGGGCGATATTCGCAATATTAGAACCGTATGCATTTCCAAGAGCGATTCCTTGGTTTTCTTCGAAAGCAGCCAAAGCGGAAACAACCATTTCTGGTACAGATGTTCCAAATCCAACAATGACCATGCCAATTAAGAGTGGAGACATACCGAAATATCTTGCCGTTGAGGCCGAGCTTTCCACGAATTTGTCTGCACTCCATACCAAGAGAGCTAGACCGGCAATTAAAGCTAAAACAGTCAAACAAAGCATATGATTTCCTAGTATTGTTTGAACTAATTATATCTTTCGCAAGTTATTTTTACAAAGCATTTTATAGGAAACATTATTGCTGCTTTAAGGTTAATCGTTTAAATGAATTTTATGATTCTATTATTTGTTAATCATTGAGTTCATTTGGCAAGGATGATAAAGAGATAAGGACATTGAAAAATTATTCTTATGTGACATGATGCGGCTCTGTTAGAATTAAATGCAAAATATTTATTACATCAGTTTTTGGTTTTGTGTCTTATTTCTGACCTTTGGATTCAAAAATATGCTGCTGCTTCAGAGTTCATATCAAATTTATAGCGGTAAAAGCTAAAGCCCTGTAATTCTTTGTTATAATAAGAATTACAGGGCTTTATTATTGGCACGCCCGAGAGGATTCGAACCCCTAATCTTCTGATCCGTAGTCCGGAAACAGGATCTAGCAATAATAGTAATAACAACATGTTACAAGATCAGGATGAACCCTTGGACACGAATTTGTCACTACCCCTGAAAAGTAATACAGAGAGTACCGGAAAAGCTATGGTAGAATCTGTAAATGAAAATTTCATATCAGACGAATTATCTCAACTTGAACTGCGTAAAATGATAGGGTTGTGTAGTAATATTCCGGATTATATCAAAAATGCTTTGATCGCCATTTTAGATACGGTGAGTTGATTAATTGACTAGTATGTACATGTATTGTAAGGTAATTACTGTTTTGATTGTTACTGTGAATATGATTACTATTGACCCTATAAACTTAATAACATACAATAAGAAATATCTTATTGTATGTTAATTGGTAATCATACAATAAGATTGTCGTTGCTGTACGATATTACAATAAAAGGAAATATAATGGATATCAGGGAATTTACTGCCGGCACAATACAGAAGGGGTATGAATATACATATTTTCTGCCAAATAAGATAAATCATGAGTTTTCATGGAGTAATTCTGAGATTAGCGTTTTGCTTGAGAAGGCTTCTCGTCTCGTAGGTGAATTAAACAGCTTTTCAAGGTTTGTGCCTGACACCAAAAGATTTATTCTTATGCATATTTATCATGAGGCGGTTGTTTCAAGCAGAATAGAGGGAACTCAGACGAATATTGAAGAAGCGTTAGCGGGTGAAGAGTATATAGCTGAAGAGATGCGTGATGATCATAAAGAAGTAATTAATTATGTTGCTGCTTTGAATGAGGCGATAGAAAAGCTTAAAACCTTACCTTTGTCAATACGATTGATTAGGGAGGTACACAAAACTCTTCTTAGAGGTAATCGAGGCGAAAAGAAGAATCCGGGTGAGATAAGGAGGTCTCAGAACTGGATCGGTGGTACTAGTCCGGCAGATGCTGTCTTTACACCGCCGATACACTCTGAATTGCCTGATTTATTATCGGACTTTGAGAAATTTCTACATAACACTGAGATAAATGTTCCTCATCTTATTAAGATTGCTATTGCCCATTATCAGTTTGAGTCTCTTCACCCGTTTTTAGATGGAAATGGAAGAATTGGAAGATTGATAATTGTTCTTTATTTAGTATCAAATGGCATACTGGATGAACCATTGCTTTATTTGTCAGATTATTTTGAGAAGAATAAAGGCTTATATTATGACAATCTGACATTTGTCCGTGAGAAAAATGATCTCGAACAATGGATAAAGTTTTTTTTGGTTGGAGTAATCACCACGGCTGAAATGGGGATTAGACGTTTGAATGATATTATTGATTTAAAAAATCATATTATGGAGAATTGCATCAGCAAGATGGGGAAAAGAGCGGAACTTGCGAATATATTTTTGCAAAAGCTTTTTGAGAACCCTATCATTCGAATTAAAGATGTTCATGAGCGAGTAGGAATATCGGACAAGGCAGCAAGAAACCTTGTAGATGTTTTTATGGAGTATGATATACTCAATGAAATTACGGGCGGAAAAAGAAATAAAGTTTACTCTTTTGGGCGGTATTTGGCATTATTTAAATAGTGTGTTCAATGTATAATATGCTAAGATTATTATAGATATGTTACGTATGAATAATAGTTGATATGTATAGATATTAATTCCTGTTAAGTATCGGCTACATTAGAATGTACTAATATAAATTTTATTTTTAAATTCTTTATATAAGATGATGCGTATGGCAGTTTTGATTTCATTTTTTATAAGGAGTTTTAATATGAGTAAATTTAGTAAAGCATTAATGATCGCGGTCTTTTGTGGTGGCTTGTCTGGTTCGGTTTTAGCAGATGATAGTTCTGGTAATTTAAAGACTGAATCTGTTAATGAAACAATGAACGAGAGTGAAAAAGTTAATGATCGCGAAGAAAAAGCAGATGATTACGGTAGGAAGTGCGACCGCGAAGATGATCATGACCAAATGCGTGACCGTGAAGAAGATGATGATTATGGACGTAGAGGAAATCGCGAAGAGAATGATGATAACGGCCGGGTAGAAGACCGTGAAGAAGATGATGATCGTGGCCGTGCTGGTGATCGTGAAGAAAAGGATGATGATTATGGCAGGAAGTGCGACCGTGAAAATGATCATGACCGAATGGGTGACCGTGAAGAAGAAGATGATGATGGTTATAGAGGACATCATGAAGAAAAGGATGATGATTATGGCTGGAAGCACGACCGCGAAGATGATCATGATCAAATGAGTGACCGTGAAGAAGATGATGACTATGGTCGGGGAAGAAATCGTGAGGAAGATGAGTATGCTCACAATCGTATGAGTGAATATTCTAAATAGTTAAAAATGAAAGTGCTAACGTGTTATCTATACTAGTTGTTGAAGATGCGGTGAAAATGGCAAAACTTCTGAAGACGGGATTGTCTGAAGAAGGGTATAAAGTCAGTGTTGCCTCTGATGGTGAAATCGGGTTGAAGCAGGCTCAAACCGGTGACTTTGATCTTATACTGCTCGATATCAACCTTCCAAAGCTTGACGGGTTTGGTTTGATACGTCAGCTCAGAAGATCCCGTTCTGATGTTCCGGTAATAATGGTGACAGCTAGAGATAGCATAGAAGATAGAATAACAGGGCTTGATGATGGAGCAGATGATTATTTAGTCAAGCCCTTTGCTTTTGAAGAATTATTAGCGCGTATCCGTACCGTTATGAGGCGACCAGGGTCACGGGATATTGCGCAGTTAACCTTTGCTGATATTGTGTTAAATTCTTCGTGCGGGAAGGTATGGCGTAATGATGAGGAGCTGTATTTAACGCCGAAAGAATTTAACTTGTTGCGAGTTTTCATGCAGCATGTGGATATTATATTGAGTAGGGAAGAACTGGAAATGCGGGCATGGGAGACAGAATATGATGTCGCTTCCAACCGTCTGGATGTATATGTGAACTATTTACGGAATAAACTGGAGAGTGGTGGAAGATCTCGCCTGATTCAGACGATTAGAGGAAAAGGATACCGCCTAGGATATTCTGGAGAGGACTGTTTATAACGTGTCATTATCGATTCGTATATCTATAATAATGTTACTTGTTCTTACGGTCGGGCTTATTGGTGCTGGAGTGGCTCTGGTACGGATAGTAAAAGAGTCACAGCAATATGAAATTGATGGCCATTTGAATGCGCGTCTTGCATGGCTGGTGTCTGCAATAGATATGGAAGCCGGTGATGGTAAAATATGCATGGAGGCTCATGGTTCACCAGTCGGTATGTCTGATGATTGGCAGATTAAGACCAAAGATGGTCGTATACTCTGGTCATCGCGGGATTCTCTGCAAATGAAACATGTTGCCGTAAAGAGCCAGGAAATTCTATTAGGTGAAGAAGCATGGCCTGAATTATCAGCAGAAGCACTGAAGAAAATCTATGAGTCAGATAAAGACGGTAAAAATAAAGCGGTGGCATATCAGTTTTTGCCAGTCAAATCCAGTATCCGTCTTATTGTATCCAGTTTTGAATCAACTGTTGAAAAACACATTGAGCTTGAAAGATTGTATGATAAATTAACTGTAGGCATACCAAGTGTAATCTTAATATTAGGTATTTTATTAATTATACTAGTTCGGTGGCAGTTGCGACCGCTTTCTCGCATGGCTGCAGAAGCCGGGTGTATTACTCCAGATAATTTGGGTTACCGTATAAGTAACGCGGGAACAAGTGCAGAATGCATATGCCTCAGAGCTGCGATCAATGAAATGGTGAAACGACTCGCTGATGGTATCGAGAGAGAACGCCTGTTTTTTCAAGCTGCATCGCATGATTTACGTACTCCGCTTGCACAGATGAGACTTCAGGCAGAAATAACACTACGCAAAACGAAAACTCCATCGCAATATCAGGAAGCGTTTCGTGAGATGGTTGATGATATCATAAAGCTGGAACAGCTGATTAAAGGGCTTCTCTTGCTTACTCGTACAAGTTATCTGAAAGCTGATTCTCAGCATGTGACCTGTCTTTATGACGTTGTACATGAAATTTGTCCGGAGGTTCAAATACCCGAAGCAATTATGATAGCTGGAGAGAGCAGTCTGATTTATTCAGCAATTATAAATGTGGTTGAAAATGCTAAGCAGTATGCTCCTGATAAAGCCCCTGAGGTGACGTTTAGAGATATGGGCGAATTTGTTGACCTGATAATTTCAGATTCTGGCAGTGGAATACCGGAAGATGATTTAGAAAGAATTTTTGAACCGCTTGTCCGTCTTGACAGCGCGCGCACAAGTAATGCGACAACAGGTTTTGGACTGGGACTTGCAATTACTCGGAGTATAACCCGTACTTTTCTTGGCGAGATAACTTGCCGCAATAGAAATGATGGGGCATCGGGTGCTGTGTTTACATTCAAATTCAAAAGGGTATAGTACTATTAGTACACAAGATAAGTTGTATTTATCATAACGATGTCATAAACACTTATACGTATTTATTCTTCACTCATCACTTATTATCATAAAAAGTAATTATATAAATAACAGAGCTTGTTCAAACAGGTTCTGACGGGGGTGCCGTATGCATTACTCGGTAATATTATAATAGATAAAAATTCAATAATATCAGTATCTGTTTCAGGGGTAATTTGAAATGAGAAAAATAATAGTTAATAAATATCTTCAAAGTAAAGGTGTAATCAGAAGATTTTATTTAGGACATTTTAATAAAAATTATGTAAACAGCCAGAAATTAAAGAGGCATGGGGAGTGTAAAAATTGTGGTTTCTGCTGTCGTTTTGTTGTCAAGTGTCCATTGCTTTATCAGGATGATGAAGGTAAGTATCTCTGCAAAATCCATAATAATAAACCCTCCAATTGCAATATTTTTCCTGTTAATGAAAAAGATATAAAAGATAGAAATACACTTAATCCTGATGTTTCATGCGGATATGCATTTTATAAATAGTCTGGTTGATCAAAGATAATCTTGCAGAGTTTGTGATAAGCGGAAGATTTGATATGAATTGTCGGGAAAATTTCTATAAGTTAAAAAATATATATCGGAGAGTATATGGGTTATGCTTTTGAGTTAAAATATAAATTTTTGTGTCTGCCAAATTGGTTGAAGTGGATTTATTATGTTGTATTGTTTGAGGTTGGGTTATTGCTTTGTTTCTGGTGTGAAGTTCCGAGTTTTTATAAACTTGCAGAGTTTTCAAAAATAATGGAAATAAATTCTATTATGCTGATCGTGAAGCAGGTAGGGCACTTTTCAACATGGCTTATTCTGTGTTTAGCACTTATTATAATTGATTTACCGAAAATTTATAAAAATGGGTATAAATATTTGAAGCGTGCTGCGTTCCTGTTATCTTCTGCACTCCTGTCTGGTTTGACCGCAGAAATATTGAAATTAGTTATACGCAGAGAAAGACCGGATCCGCTATTTTTTAATGGTGGTGTTTTTCGTGGGTGGGATGGAGCTTGGTGGAAGAGTAATAATCTTGGCACACCCAGCAGTCACGCAATGGTTGCTTTTGGAGGTGCCTGGGCGATGTGTGTTTTATTTCCACGGGGGAGAATTATCTGGATTTCTGCAGCCGTATTCTGTGGTCTGAGTAGAATGGTGCATCAGGCGCATTTACTTGGCGATGTTTATATTTCATGTATATTATCATATGTCGTTGTTCGGTATTTCGCAAAAAAATTTAATATAACTTAAATGACAGTGTATTGTAATCGTAAAATGGAAGTTTTTTTTAATAGTTTATACTGACTATTAGTGATAATTCTAGCACATTAATTATGACGTTACTATTGATCAGTTCCCATTATCTATACTTATTTGCTATTTTAGTTGTGGTATGCAATACTATGTGGAGTCAAGTACTTCCGAAAACAGTAAGAACGATATGATTGTATTTTGTGCCAATGATACTAATTTTTTTTTTTGCTTTATAATTATTGCTAAACCGTTTCTGTTATAAGTCTTCATTGCGAAAACTGCAATGAAGACTTATTTATTGTTATTATAGTGGACTTCCCAATTTTATATACAATAATTAAATTTCGAGCGTTTTAAGATACTTTTTGTATAATGGTCTAATAAAACTGTACAGTTGAATAAGGTGGATATTTCCAATAATATTTATAGCGAAAGGAACTATCTATGAGAAAGAGTTTTACTGCTGATTTTAAAGCAAAAGTCGCTCTGCAAGCGATTAAAGGTGATCGATCTATCGCAGAGTTATCCGCTAAATTTGAAGTTCATCCGAACCAGATCAGGCAATGGAAGAAATCTATGCTTGAAGGACTGCCTGAGATCTTCTCTGATAAACGTAAGAAAAAAGTTGTCAAAGATGAAGATGAAAAAGTAAAGCTATATGAGCAGATTGGTCGTTTGAAAATTGAGAACGACTGGCTTAAAAAAAAATCTGACGAATTTCTCGGTTAAGAAAAAGCGTAGCATGATTGAGCCAAATAAAGCTAAGCTGTCAGTCTCAAGGCAATGTGAGCTGTTAGAGATCTCACGCTCTGCCTATTATTACAAATCTTATGCTGAGGATGAGCATGATTTTGAAATTAAAAAGATGATTGATGATCTATTCCTCAAACATCCTTTTAAAGGTTCTCGCACAATTACTGATGATTTGAGAAGAGCTGGCTTTGAAATCGGGAGGCATAAAGTCAGGCGCTTGATGCGGGAGATGGGCTTACAGGCGATATATCCAAAGAAGCATTTCACCGCTAAAAACATCGAGCATAAAGTATATCCGTATCTGTTGCGTGATATGGATATCGACAAGGTTGATCAGGTCTGGGTGAGTGATATAACCTATATTCCACTACGTTATGGTAATGCATACCTGACAGCTGTTATGGATTGGCATAGCCGCTATGTGATTTCGTGGGAGCTTTCTATGGCGATGGACAGCAGCTTCTGTGTGAATGCATTGAAGAATGCACTTGAGGAGTCGAATCCACTGATTTTTAATACAGATCAGGGTACTCAATATACGAGTAAGAGCTTTACCGAAGTGCTGAAAGAAAACAGGATCTGGATAAGCATGTCCGGCAAAGGCAGAGCGTTTGATAATATCATGATTGAACGTCTCTGGCGTACCTTGAAATATGAAGAAGTCTACCTGACTGAATATGAAAATTATTTTGCAGCGTATGATGCATTGGAGAAGTATTTTGAATATTACAATAACGAGAGAAGGCACTCCAGCTTGAGCAAGCGCACGCCGAGAGAGGTGTATTTTAACGAGAGAGGTGCGAGTAACGATGTGGCGTAGAAGTTTGAACTCTTGCAGTAATTCCGCTTCGGGCTACGCCCTGCGCTCCATTACTGCAAGAGTAAGTTCCACCTTAAACAACCTATTATTTTGTCTTGACAGATTAGACCACTTTACTGGCAATCATTCCAGGCGATATAGTTGAGGACGCTATTGATCAGTGTAACAGGACGCTGGCTGAGAGTTATACTGAGTCTCTCAAGGAGCGTACAGATAAGATGCTGATTGCGTTTGCTGAGTTTGAGGTTACCAAGGAGATGATTGAGAAACGGCTTGGGCACTTGCTGGATAAGATTACAGAGAATGAGTTTGTTAATTTGAAGGCTATCTATACCTCTTTGCGGGATAATTTCGCGTCTATTGAGGATTACTTTGCTGTTGAGCCGGAGATAAATGTCAGTTCTGGTCAGGCACTCGCAGCGTTGGAGATTGCGTCCAAGGCGCAGCAGCCAACCAAGAGTGAGGACTTCCCGCCTGATGATGAGAAACCTTCTACCAAGAAGCAGAAGCTCTTCAAGAAGTGTTTGCAGCTCTCCTGTGAGCAGCCTGATCTTGTCAAGGATTACTTGAAGTCTGAGAAGGTGGATAGTCTGGAGAAGCTTGGAATAAAGCAGCTGGAGGCGTTGGAGTATATTGTTGAGGGTGCAAAGGTATAGGTAATACTTTGAATGGACAACAGAGGGTTTATAAAGATACATAGAAAGCTTTTAAAGTGGGAATGGTATCAGGATATCAATACCAAGGTACTATTCCTGCACCTTCTGTTATCTGCTAACTGGGAAGACAGAAGGTGGCAGGGGCAGGTAATAAAGAGAGGGCAGTTTGTTTCTACTGCTGGTAGAATGGCTAAGGATTTAGGGCTGTCTTTACAGCAGGCTAGAACCGCTCTCAAAAAACTGGTAGCAACAAACGAAGTAACATGTCAGGCAACAAACAGATATACTCTCTATACCGTTGTTAATTATGGTAGTTATCAAGATATTAATAGAGAGAGTAACAGACAGGATAACATTCAGTCTGACTATCAGGTAACTGGCAAGCAACATCCTGAAATCGAGTATCTGGAGAATAAACTGGCAGAATCCGGACAAGAAGTAACAGACAGTTTAACATGCAAGACAGAGGCAGAATATATTGGTATACTAGATATTTATGGTGATAAGCAACAGGCTGGCAACATACAAAATAACACACAGATAACAGACTGTCAACAATCAGATAACAAACCAGTAACAACAACTAAAGAAGATAAAGAAGTTAAGAATACTCCCCCTATAGTCCCCCAGCGAGAGACTCAAATTGAATTCGAGGGTGATGTGGGGGGAGGAGATTTTCTGTCTGCCAGTTTTTCTCCGACTTACTCTGAGGTGCTTGATTGCTGGAAGGATGAGAGAAGCAAGGCTGGGCTCTCTACCGGAATGATTGGTAAGAATTCGAAGACTGGTGCGATGAAGCTAGCTGCTGCTATCGACCGAGGTGAGGCTACTTTGATGGATGCACGCAAGGCTATACGAAATCTGCTTGCTGATCCTGAAAAGCGGGAAACTTACTCTCTCTCTGGTCTGGTGAACAACTTTGAGATCTGGCTGAATCGTTCACCACCTGAGTCAGAGAGTACGACACAGTTGAATCAGACAAGGGAGATTGTGTATTACTCTGGAGTGTGCGGTGAGTGTAATTATTCAGTTACAGGTTTTGGTAAAGGCGTGGTGCCCTGTGTAAGGTGTGGTAGTAAAATTGAACTTAGAAGGGAGGTGTAATGTCATTTGAGCATGAGTATCACAATTGGGATAAAGATACCTCTGAGGATTTCTGGGATATTGTAGATTCTGTAGATGCGGCAAGAATACGGGATATTACAGCTAAGAGACAAGCAAGGATGGTCAAGTCTGGCAAAGTAAAAGAATTGGAGCTAAAGATTGATGCAGGTCTCATTATTGCAGAACTTGGAGATAACATAGAGGATGATGATAAGTTTGCTTCTACAAAATTACGGAAGCAGTACAGCTATAACAGAGTGAAAAAGCTTCATAAAAGTGGTGAGTCGGTAAGGAGAATATCAATGATTACAGGTGTCCATAGGAATACAGTGCGAAAATTGATTGCGGAGTGGAAGGAGGAAGAGATATGCCGGTAGTGGAATTGATGAAGACGAGTTTCAATGCGGGGATCTGGTCTAGCAAGTTGGATGCCAGGACTGATCTGGCGAGGTATAGTGCTGCTTGCAGTGAGCTCTTGAATTTTATTCCTGACCCGTATGGTGGTATTTCTAACAGAGCTGGCACTGAGTTTGTTTTTTCTCTGGGTAGTAAGAAAGTGAGACTTATTCCGTTTCAGTTCAATTCTGAGCAGTCGTATATTCTGGCTTTTTATGAAGGTGGCGGAGTGGTGATTAAAGATGGTGGCATAATTTTGGATAATTCGTCTAATATTTATGTCTTTTCGCATCCATATACAGAAGAGCATCTGCAGAGTATTCAATATACGCAATCGGCTGATGTACTGTATCTGACTCATGCTAAGTACAGACCGGCTACTATTACGCGTAAAGGTCATGCTGAGTGGTTGTATGAGGATTTATTTCTGACTAGCAGTGTGCCTACTCCTGAAATCTTGGACGTGACTTCAGTAGCGTCAAGTGGTGATAATTACTGGTATGGGATTACGCTTGTTGATGAAGACGGGAATGAGAGTGAGATAAAAGAGGCATATATGCAGGCACGGGTCGGGGATACGCTTAGTTTTGGCAAGGCTCCGAGTGAGTATGGCTGTATCAAATATAATATTTACCGCGAGGATAATGGGGTTTATGGCTGGGTGGATGATACTACAGAGGTAAGTTGGACAGACCCGAATGAGGGCGGGACTAATCCTGACATGACTGCTACTCCGCCGGTTGAGCGTGACCCGTTTAAGAATGCTGGTGATTATCCGACCTGTTCGTGTATCCATCAAGGGCGTTTAGTATTTGCTGGGAGTGATAATAAGCCTCGGACTATCTATGGTTCTCGTTCTGGGAGCTTTACTAATTTCTCAAACAGGTCTCCGTTTCAGGATGATGATGCGTATGAGTTTGAGATTTCTGGCGGTGAGGTAAATCGTATCGAGTGGATGAGATCATTCTCTAAAGACTTACTTGTCGGGTGCGGCGGTGGTGAATATTTGGTTACCGGTGAGGGTACGGGCACTGCGATTACTCCGAACTCTATCAGCGTTGAGCAGCAGACCGGGTATGGAGTCGCGCCAATTCCTTCTGTGGTTGCAGGTGATGATGTGTTATTTGTGCAGAGAGGGAAGAACATTATTCGGTCTACCTTGTATGAGGCTTTGCAGGATAAGTATAGCGGTAATAATGTGGCGATGCTGGCGGAAGAGTTGTTTGCAGGGCATATAATTACCTCTATAGCTTGGCAGCGTGACCCAGAGTATATTCTGTGGTGTGTGCGTGATGATGGGATTTTGCTTGGTTTGACATATGTTAAGAATGAGAAGGTCTGGGCTTGGCATAAGCACTCTACTCAGGGGAATTATGTTGATGTTGCAGTGATTGAGGACGGTACGAGTGAGGATAGGGTTTACTTTGTGATCGAGAGGGCTGGTGAGTACTGTGTTGAGGTTGCCAAGAGTCGTGAGTTGCAGGGTTATATTAATAAAGCGTGGTTTCTGGATAGTGCGGTTGAGTATGAAGGGGCAGCGGTTAGTAAATTGTCTGGGCTTGAGCACCTTGAGGGTTGTACTGTCAGTGCATTTAGTGCTGGGAGTGTGATAGAGGGTATTTCTGTTACTAATGGTAGTATTGAATTGCCGTTTCCTGTTGAGAGTGCTGTTGTCGGGCTGCCGTATGCTTCTGAGGTGGTGAGTATGGAGGTGGCTGTACCGGCAGAAGCACAGTTCAATATGAGTGTGATTAATAATCTTATTGGGGCGACTGTCTATTTACAGGATTCTTGTCGGTGTCTGGTGAGTGGTACTGGTGGAAGCAATATAGAGGACTGGCAGAATGTGGTTGTATCAGCTCAACATGATGTGGCTGCACCATATACGCTGGGGTCTGGCAAATTTTATTATGTACTAGAGAATAGACAGAGGGTGGCTGAGCGAGAGGTAAAACGAAATAGGTTTTATCTGAGGAATGAATTGCCGCTTCCGTTGACTCTGTGTGCGGTAGGAATGCGGGTAGATATGGGTAATGTGAAATGACTGCTAGTTTGTTTTACGAGCAGAAGTATGATTGGAGTCTTCATCCAATTAATGAAGCGTTTGAGGTTCATAGACCGAAAGAAGTGAATAGGGCTAGGCGGTTTATCAGTGATGTCTCCAAGTTGCCTCATTATAAGCAGGATGAGTTGTACGAGTTTCTCTTTCATACTACGGAAAAGATGAAGAAGGATAAAGAGCTTACAGAGTGGTTGGAGAAATTTTACCAGAGGTGGAAGAGGTATAAGGGGCTGGAACGGGATTTAGTTGAGCAGATGATTGGAGTGTAAGGAGATAATAGAATGGTTATATCCATAGAGGAAGATAAATTACGTGAAATTATAAGTGATGAACTTAAAAAGAGAGCGGTTAAACCTGAACTTGTTACAGCTAAACAGGTGGCGGAGATGTTGCAGATCGGGGTAACTACTGTATATGAGTTGAAGAGTGCGGGGAAAATTCCTGCGTCACTCAGTACTTTGGGACGGACTAATCGCTGGGTTCGTAAAGAGATACTTGATTGGATAGATGCGGGAAGTCCAAACAGGCAGAAGTGGGAAGCGATTAAGAGTTGCAGGTGAGAAAATTTATGGTATAGTAAAAGATGACAGGAGGATACTATGGGGCTATTCAAGCGAAAAAGAAGAACTAAAGACGGAATGACTGAGAGCAGTACTTGGACTCTTAATTTTAAAGATCATTTGGGCGTGAACCGCCGGATATCTCTGTTTTCAAATAAGAAAGCTAGTGAGGAAACAGCAAGGAAGATAGAGCAGCTTGTTGAGTACAGGATGAGTTCTATACCACTAACCCCAGAACAAAAGGTGTTTCTTGAAAGTTGTAGTGGTAGTGTATTAACGTTTCTGGCAAAGCATGATATTGTTGCCAGTGAACATGTTGCCGCTACCCAAAGTATTAGAGAGCATATTGACTGTTGGTGCAGCAACTTACTGGGGAAGGGAAAGAGTAAGAGGTATATTGACCAGAGTGCGTCTGAGGTGCATAAGGTATGCAATAGTTCCAAGTTTGTCTTTTTCAGTGACATAAAGATTGGCAAGATTGAGAATTATCTGGCTGGACTTAAAGAACAGGGAAAGTCGCACAGAACTATCAATTCATATCTTACCAGCTTTAAGAATTTCCTTAACTACTGTGTACGCCAAGGTCTTATCAGTGAAAATCCAGTAAGGTTTATACCCAAGCTCAATGTAAAGGTAGACAGGAGGATAGAGAGAAGGGCATTGCTGGAAGAGGAAGTGAATCGCTTATTGAATATTACAGCAGGTGCAGCAGATCGTCATGGCTTGACAGGTGAAGAGAGGGCTCTTGTTTACCAGTTGGCTTTGTATACTGGTCTTAGGTATAATGAGATAAGAACTCTGACATGGTCTGACATTGACCTTGAACGTGGTATTATTTCACTCCGTGCTGAAAACGAAAAGGCTAGACGGGGAGCGGTTATTCCACTTACAGCAAATCTGGTTGAGAGTATTAAAAAATATTTCTGGGCTAATACATTTTCTCCTGTCGACTTGGTATTTGCAGGACTGAGGGATAAAGGTGCAAGAATGCTGCGTTCTGATCTGAAGGAGGCGCACATTGAGTTTGAAAATGCCTCTGGTAAGGTTGATTTTCACAGCCTACGTCATACATATGGTTCTATGCTTGCTAAGGCAGGGGTACATCCCAAGATGGCTCAGGAATTGATGAGACATTCTGATATCAATCTTACTATGAATATTTACACTCATACTGTGCTGGAAGACAAACTGAATGCAGTAGAGAGTCTTCCAGTATTTGGGAAGAAAACCAAACTTCATAAACAATATAGTGAGACATTTGGGGAAAACGGAGATGGGGACGCAAAAATCAACTCTGACCGGATAGGTATGGTCACTCAAACGGTCACTCAGAACCTGAATTTTGACAGAGAAATTCGTGATATTGTATCAGATAATGACGAGGTGTTTTTGTCTGAAAATGGCAATAAAAAAATCACAAGTACTTTTGATAAAAAGACTTGTGATTCGTTTAGTTCTGGCACGCCCGAGAGGATTCGAACCCCTAATCTTCTGATCCGTAGTCAAAATTATTTTAATGTAATTCTTTGTTGTGTAATGCTTTTAATAATATATGTGTCTTGTTTGTGACTTGTTTTGTCTACCAAGGGATATTGTCTATTGCGCTTTCGGCGTTGCCGTGGCAGTACTGGGCGTATATTTTCAGGGTTACTTCCGGGCTGCTGTGACCCATAAGTCGCTGCACTGTCTTTAGGTCTACACCGGATCCGATCAGCTGGGTACAGAAGGTATAGCGGAGGGCATGCAGGTCTATCCTTTTCATTTCGGCTTCTATCTCAGCTGAGTATTTAGTGTACAGCTCCATTTCCTTTTTATTCAGTCTTTTACCGTACTGCACTCCGTATATTGTGCAAAGCATATTATGAATATGGGTTTTAAGAGTTCGTAACAGATGGTTTAGCTGTTTGCCTGTATCGGTTAAAAAGACATAGTCGTCCTTTGAAGCTGCTTCTTTTTTGAGTTCGGCTAGGTCGTTAGCTACATTTTCAGTTAGTGGTATAGTCCGAATACTGGTACTGGTCTTGGGACTCCACTTATCTGTTGGCAGGACACGCATAATTTTTTTAGTTAAGTCTATATTATTCCAGCGTAAATTTAAGAGTTCCTGCTTGCGCAGGCCGGTTGACAGTATTAGACGCCAGATTACAGTCCATTTGGGTGGAGCTGTATTAAGTAATACCTCTACCTCATCCTTTGTTAGAGCCCGTCTGTGCTTGACCGGTTTCTTTGGTAAAGGTTTGGCTGCCTTAATGGGATTACTGTTTAATAGGTCTCTACTGACGCCGTAATCAAGAAGACTTTTAAGTCTGGCAAGTATTTTGTTCGCTAAATTATGGCTGAGTCCTTTGTTTTGGGTAATTTCAAGCATCATAATATCTATTGTTTTGAGGGATATACCTGAAACATTCTCTGGCAGCAAATTCATTGCATGCTCTATATAATAAATATAATCTCGGCGTGTATTAGGATTAACAATATTGGTTTGAATATGATCCTTCCAACTCTCAAAGAGATCTGAGAGCCGGTAATCATTGTCTATTGCTTCGCCTGTACGCTTGACCCGATTGAGCTTGTAAAGCTCGTCGTTCATCTCAGCAGTAGCCTCGGCTTTGGTAGGGGCTTTACTTGTCCAGCGTTTGCGTTTTTGCTTGCCGTCAATGTAGCCCAGAGATATATCTATTTGCCAGTTCTTATCGCGTTTTTTTACTGTTCCTGTTGCCATAATATAATAATAACCTCTATAAAATAATACTTATGCAATTCTATGTAATTATCAATATATAAAAATAAGTTTTATACTTTTTATCTTATATTATAATATTTATTTGTTAAAATAAATATATAAAAGTGTTGTTTGTTTGATTCTATATGCATCACTTGACTTATGTCAAGGTTATAAACAAGTCCATATGGTATAGTGAAACAGTAATAAATAAATGCGGTTTTGTTTAAGTGATTAAATGTTTAATCGCGAGAGTTAATCTTTGGTTATAAGGGAGAATACTATGGCTATGTTTTGTCACCAGTGTCAAGAAACAGCAATGAATAAGGGGTGCTCTATGAAGCAGGGAGTTTGCGGTAAGACTGCTGAAGTTGCAAACTTACAGGATCTCTTTATTTGGACTCTAAAGGGTATTTCTTTTTTCGCAGTAAAAGCTAAAGCGTATGGCTGGTATGACGAAAAAACAGCCTTTTTTGTGGATAAAGGATTATTTAAAACTATTACTAATGCAGACTTTAATAAACAGGACTTTATTAATGATATAAATCAAGCAGTGCTACTTAGAGATAATTTAAAAGCCTTCCTTGAGGGGAAGGAAGAGCTTGGTAATCTTCCAGAGCAAGCAACATGGACACCATATAGTGATGAGGAAATAAGTAATAAAGCAGAATCAGGTACCGGCGGCTGGATGGAAATAGAAAACGAAGATATTCGTTCTCTTAAGGCATTAGTATTATATGGCCTTAAAGGCATTGCTGCTTATCTTGAACATGGTTATCAGATTAAAAAAGAAGGCAAGGAAATCTTTGAATATTTGATGTACGGGCTTGATCAGATTGCGCGAACGGATATCTCTGCTGATGAGCTGGTTGCCCTTACAATGAAGACTGGAGAGTATGGTGTCAAAGTAATGGCATACCTTGATGAAGCTAATACCCGCTTCGGTGACACCGAGATGACTGAGGTTAACCTCGGTGTAAGAAATAATCCAGGTATTCTTATTTCAGGTCACGACCTTGTAGATTTAGAAGAGCTTCTTGAGCAGACAAAAGGTACTGGAGTTGATGTTTATACCCATAGTGAGATGCTTCCAGCTCATTACAGACCGGCATTTAAGAAGTATGATAATCTTGTTGGTAACTATGGAAGTTCATGGTGGCTACAAAAGGATGAGATTAAAAAATTCAATGGTCCCGTCCTTTTTACAACGAACTGTCTTGTTCCGCCTGATTTAGACTATAAAGACAGAGTATTCGCTACTGGGGCGGTTGGTTTTGAGGGTTTAAAATACATCCCTGATAGAGCTGAAGGCGGGCATAAGGATTTTTCTGAAATAATAGCATTAGCTAGAACGTGTCAGGCACCAGTTGAATTGGAGACTGGAAAGATTGTTGGCGGGTTCGGACATAAGCAGGTTATGGCTCTTGCAGACAAGGTGATCGAAGCGGTAAAATCAGGTGCAATTAAACGTTTTGTTGTAATGGCTGGTTGTGATGGACGGCATAAAGATCGTTCGTATTTTACTGAAGTGGCGGAAAAACTTCCTAAAGATACGGTTATACTTACTGCTGGGTGTGCCAAGTACCGCTATAATAAACTTGACCTTGGGGATATTGGAGGTATACCTCGCGTTCTTGATGCAGGTCAGTGTAATGATAGTTATTCACTTGCCGTTATTGCTCTTGAACTGCAGAAAGCCTTTGGTCTTGACGACGTCAACCAGTTGCCACTCTCTTTGGATATTGCATGGTATGAGCAGAAAGCTGTTCTTGTTCTACTTGCCTTGTTGCACCTCGGGTTTAAGAATATGCGGCTTGGTCCTACTTTGCCTGGCTTCCTTTCACCCGGTATCGCTAACGTACTTGTTGAAAACTTTGGTATTAAAGGTATTGCAACTGCAGATGAGGATGTTGCTGCAATGATGGAAGGAAATTAAACGAAGTTTTAAAAATTTAGTACCTTTGCAAACAGTCCGTTTGAGTTTTCAAACGGACTGTTAATTTTAAAAGAAATTTATTTGAAGCTACTTAATTGTTTTTAATATATGCTCCAGATTTATCTTTGAATTTTCCAATGATAATGATTATAAAGTCGATTAATGTCCAGATACCAAGTCCTCCGAGTGTTATAAGCTGTAAGATTCCTGTACCAATCTTGCCCACATAAAACCTGTGAATTCCGAAAGTTCCAAAGAAAAAGCATAACAGTAGTGTTGCAACAAAAGATTTACTTGAGAATCCTGCTTGAGGATCTCTGATTTGTTTTCCACATGCTGGGCAGGTAAATGCAGTGTCGCTAACTTGGTTGCCACATTCTGGGCAATTTATTAATGCCATTTAATTTCTCCTTTTAAATTCATTTTAACAATTTACTATTACTATAATAATTATTCTTTAAGTATTTCGAATGCTTGTTGTAAGCTACCGGGGTGACGCATAAAATAAATGAATATGTCAAGCTCTTGTTTAAACATGTCTATGGTATGCTTGTCACCGTTTTGGTTAATATAGTATTCGACTTCACCAATGGAGTCAAGTTTTGCTAGGTACCTGCCTTCTTTTAGTGAAAACATATCATCTTGATAGTAAGTAACGTTGTTCATTGTTCCATTGACATCTCGTATTGCTAATATTTCTAGATAACCAGTATTTAAGATATAATCGCTTTCATAGTCGAAATAATCAAGCCCAAATAAATCCTCAACGTCAGTTCGGGAGATTGCTAAGTTGAATTTTTTTACGATTACTTCTTTATATTTTATTCCGGCAAAAAAATCTTTTTTACTGTCGGAAATTATTTTAGAAAATATAACATTGTTAATTTTTGAGTCTTCAAACCGTAAACTATCGCGTTCATAGCTACCTTGAATGATGTTATTGGCGAATTCTTTACCATAAAAATCATCTGCAAACAATAATGTTGTTGTTAATATAGTTAAGCAAATAACATAATATATGGTTTTAATTAAGCCCATATTCTTTTCCCTTACTAAAATAATAATTTGATAATATTACGTATCATCATTTTAGTAAAGAGAGAGGATTCAATTATTACCGGAAATTATTTGCACTGATCATTATTTGTAAATGGGTTTGTTGCTATTTTGTTTATATCAAGAAGGTATAATATAAATTCTAGTGTATTTTGGCATTTCTTTTTTATCTCGTCAGATTTTTTATCATTGATTTTAAATACATCGGAATATAAGTATTCTAAGTAATTCTCAGTTATGCTTTTACATGTGTTTTGGCTGGTATTAAATTCTAGTTTATCCTTGTTAGTATATACTCCATTATAAAGCCAGTTTAAAACAAAGTAACTGCCATTGTCTAAGATTTTTTTTTCTTTAAAAAATGAATTACTATAATTGGTAATAATATTCTTTATGTTTAGATATTTATTCTTTTTATCAGGTTCAGTAATATCAGCCGCATGTAAGTTAATTCTTTCGTTTATTTTTTCTAAATAGTTATGTCTTTCAATATAATTTTTACAATGATTATCAATGATGGTTCCCATCCATTTTTGAGAAGATTCAGCCTCGTGAGCGTTTACTATCGCTTTACCTAGTAAAATATTATTTTGTTCGTCAAAAAGCACATCGCCGCAACTTATTGCTCCGCGTAAAGGAAATGTATGTAAAGCAAAAATTTGGGTTATATCTGTAGAAGCAATCAATAAATCAAAAAATGAATCAAATGAGGTGTCTTTTGTGAAGTATAAAATTGTATCTGAAAATACTAGTCTGTTTAGACCATATTCTGGTAGTTGAGGGTGTTTTAAATTGTCCAGCTTTTCAGGTGTTACTTCTCCTTCAATATTATTACGACACCATTCTGGGTTGGAGCTGTATTTTTCTATATTGAGTAATCTTCTTATAAATGTATATAATTTTTGAGGGTCATTGTCGTTGCATATGTCTGAAAATCCAAGAATATCGAAAAGAGCAACAAAACATTCTCTTGACTTTATTTCGTTTGGTTTCATTTTAAATCCTTTTTGTTTTAAAATAATTACAGTGCATAATGTACGCTATTAACTTTTCCGATAATTCTGTCGCCGTCTTCGATCATTATTACTTGGTGGATGGGATCCCGGTTGTCTGGGATACCGCACCAGCCTTTGGTGGTTTGGGCTAAGCGTTTTATGGTTGTGCCGTCGTCTTTTTTGTAGATGGCGACTGGTTTGCCTAACAGAAGCTTGGGTTCAATAGGTGTGGTATCAATAGTGACAATAGCACCGGCAGGGATTGTTGGTTCCATGCTGGTACCGGTTGAGCTTACACGAACTGCGACCATGTGCTTGGTCTGTTTGCACCAGTCTTTATGTACAATTACTATGCCTTCTGGGGAGTCTCTTACTTCCAGTGGCTGACCCGCGGCGACCTCATCGGGATAGAATGGTATCTCCCGAAAATCTTCTGGAGTAATGTCTGGCAGTTTAATAGGCTGAACCGAATATTTCAGATCTGCTCTTCCTGTGAGAATATATGCCGCGTTTCTGACTGCGTTTTCACCTACAGATTCAAGGATTTTAGCCCATTTTTCATAGTTGGCTTTTACTTTTCCCTGAATAACACGTCTAAATTCAGACGGATCAATCGAAATTTTTTCCGAATAATCTGAAATTTTTTGTACGTCAATAAATTCTGCAAGTCTTTTTGCAATATTATCTTCCGGCTTTAGAGCAGCGGGCTTCCTACCTTTTTTAGACATATTACTCCTAAATTGCTATTGATTTTAAGACTGATCAGTCGTATATTTAAATCATCGGCAAGAGAAACAATAGAACTTAAGCCAAATACAAATAAATTATAAGAAATTAATTATAACTATTTTCATTTTGGAGTAAATGCTATGTGATAAACAGAGTTTAATTATTTCAAGTCAGCGGCAGGCTTCTTTTCTCAATATGGCTTATCCCCGAAAACAAGCCAACAAAAACAGAAGCGATACCAAGCAAACAACCAAACACAACAAACACCAAACGCTTGCTGCTGACTATTTATATTAGGGGGAAGAGGAGATTCCTCTTTTACTAGTTTTCGAGAACTCCAGAAAAACCCGAGAACAAGTGGCAAAACTAGATTCTTATACATATCACAAAAACAATAGATCCGCCATTCAAATATTAAGACTTCGGTTGTGACAAAACAACAAACAGGGAGCCTCATACTATTTTTGGCGGGATAGTATCGAGGCTCTTTTTTTACAGCAGGTCAAAACCATGAGTATAGCAAATATCAATTCTAAAGAATCAAACCGTGATGATTTCGAGAAGGCGCTGGAGGTAATTGTCAATCAGACGGTTACTGCCGGGGAGCTGGCGGAAATTCTGGGTATATCCAAGAGCGCTGTCTGTAAGTGGGCGAAGCAGAAGCGGTTTCCGTCTGGAGCAGTACTGGAGCTTGGTTGTACCCGCCGTTACGTCGTAAGTCGTATATTGCGGTCAGGCCTGACCAATTACGCCAACCGCCGGGCGGAGAGATAACGTATGGAAATAAGATTGCTGGCGCTGTTTGGCGTTGCTGTTGGAGTTGTGTTCACCGTCATAGAGTGGCGGATAATCATAGATACATATTTTTAACAGGAGGAGTTTATGAATGGAGTAGCATTGTATGACAAGGTGCTGGAGAAGTCCAGTATTTTGGAATTGGGGAAAATGCTTGCTCAGAGTCAGATGTTTGGAGTAAAGACTGAGGCGCAGGGCGGGGTCGTGGCGCTGGCCTGCTACACTGAGAATATGAGTCTTATTAACTTCAAGCAGAAATACCACTTTATTGAGCAGGGTAATACGCTCAGTATGCGGACTGATTATATTCTGAGTGAGTTCTACAAGCGGGACGGTAAGGTAAAATTCAAAGAGAACAGCGACGAGGTTGTTGATATGGTGTTTATCAACAAACAGTTTCCGGATGGCTACCCGGTAAGGCATACCTTACAGGAATTTATTGACAAAGAGGTGGCGACAAGTAACAGAACAGGAAAGCTCAAAGACAACTGGGCTAAACATCCGGCCAATATGCTGCGGGCGCGTTGTGTGAGTGATGCTATAAGGGTAGTGGATCCGGAGATTATAGCCGGGTTCTATCCGACGGAGGTAGCACAGGACTTTTCTGAGGCTGAAAGCAGCGTGAATTTCAAGCCGGAGGCTGAGACCAATGCAGCTGATACTCCGTTTACTGAGGCGAAGGTGATTAATGATGCCTTTGAACAGGCTAAGGCTACGGCTCAGATCGGCGAGAGTGTTGTTGAGAAGGCGCAGGAGGCTATGCGCGAAAAGAAGGATATTGATACCGCGCAGTTTAGGCAGCAGGACAAGGAAGCTGCAAGTCCTAATGAGCTGATTGTCCGTATGCGGCGGTTGCTCGATGGCAACAATGCAAATCAGGCTTTTACCGATTGGCTGGTAAGCATTAATCAGATAGCGGCAGGCGCTCACTGGGACACTCTGCAAAATGTTGATATCATGCAGCGCGCTATTGACAACCCGGTAAAGTTCCTTGAGGCAATCGGAGCGGCGGCACAGAGAGGAGGTGCAGCGTAATGGACCATCATCCAACATTATCCCCTAGTGCTTTCCCGGGTATGGCTCTTTGTCCTTGCTTTCAGAATGGTGGAAGTAATGAGTCTACCGAGAGAGGCAGCGCGCAGCATGAGCTGTTGGAGCATTGTCTGAAATCCGGATTTACCAAGGTCGGACAGGCGAAGAAGGAATTTACCAAGGCAGTTGATACCGAGGGACTTGCTGAGGTGCAGTATGGTCTGGATCAGGTACTGGGACTTACCTCTGGTAACCGCGAGATTGAGACCAAGCTTTCACTGATTGGCGATAACTTTGAGGAGATTACCTTCGGTCATGCCGACGTAATGGAAGCGTTTGACGAGCAGTGTCGGTTGATAGACTACAAGAGCGGTGAAGAGCACGACTACTCAATGCAGATGAAGGTCTATGCCCGGATGGCCATGGATAAGTATGGTGTCAAAAGCTGTCACGTGATTGAGGTATACGGCCGTAAGCGCTGGTATAAAGAGTACACGCTCAGCTATGAGGATACTGCCGAGGTGCTCAAAGTGATAGCAAGGGTAAATAATCCAGATAAACAGCCACAGCCTTGTGAGAAATGTAACTGGTGTCGTCATTTTATGACCTGTGAGGCGGTAGTACAGCATGTAACCGCCGGGGTAGTGGAGTATAACGAGCGCAAGGGAGCAGAGGACGAGAAGTTCAAAGAGAAGTTGTATGTGGCGGATCTGCCTGCAAGGCTGGCCAGCTATGACGCCAGCAAGATTGAAGATCCGAAGCAGATGCAGCTATTGCTTGATTTGCTGCCGGTACTCAAGAAGTGGACAGACTCAATCAAGCAGCATATTGAGAGTCGTATGATCAAGGACGGGGTCGAAGTCCCGGGGTATGAGGTCGTCAGTAAGAGCAGTGAGTCGCTCAATAAGGATGAGACGCTGGCAATATTCCATGCCAGTGGTTTGAGCCCGGAGGTCTTTACCGAGTGCTGTACTGTCGGTATTACCAAGTTGAAACAGGCCGTTGTTGAGGCGGCAGATCTGAAAACCAAGAGCGGCAACTATGTCGGTACCGGCACCAAGGCGGCGCGTGAGGAATTTAACCGGAGATTCGGCGGGCTGATGCAGAGTATGGAATCGGTATCGGTAAAGAAAGTAGGTTGATATGCCAGAGAAAGTGTTTGATCTCGGTGCGGAGGAGACGATTGAGACTGAGCTCAGGTTCTACAAGAAGCCGCTGGAAGGTGACCGGATAACGGTCAGAATCCCGGCTGGTCTGTGCGGGGAGACGCGGGAAGAAGCAATAACGGAGGCTATGCTGCAGGCGCTGGTTAAAGAGTTGCACTTCGGCTATGTCTATGTATAGGGAAATTTACAGTAAAGGAAAAAAGAATGGCAAGAGCAGGCGGTAATTATGATTATGAAAAGTATGGACAGGGCTTTGTACTGATGCCGGAAGGGGTGCATGAGTTCAGAGTTGAGAGCGGTCAGGAGAGTTATTCCAAGCGGGGTAATGCGCAGTGGGAGCTGGCGCTGCAGCCGGTAGATCCGCAGTATCAGCAGGAAGGTGGCTATATGTTGTGGCTTAGCGAGGATGGGTGTGTCGAAGCCTTGTTTGACGCTATGGGATTGGATCCGAGAAAAGCAGATCCTGATAGAGATTATTACCCGGGGGAGCTGGTAAATGCCAGACTCAAGGCGGAGGTGCACCACAGGAATTCCAAGGATAAAGATGGCAATGTGAAAACCTTTGCCAATATAAAGCGGCTTTATCCGGCATTCAATATGTCGCAGCATGGTGGCAGTGCTCAGGGAGGGCAGAATAAGCAGCAGAGAGGCGCACAGGAAGGATTCGGGCAGCAGCAGAATACTCAGGCACCGGCTGGTGGTTTTGGCGCAAATAACTATGGCAGCATGCCTAAAGACGATATCCCGTTTTAGGCAAGTTATAAAAGACAGAGGTGGAGTCTATGGGAGCAGGGTATATAAAGCTACACAGAAGCATGAGAGACTGGGAGTGGTATAACGATCTTCCAGTCTTCCGCCTCTTCACCAGCATGCTCTTTATGGCCAATTGGAAGGATAAGCGCTGGCAGGGTATTGTAATTAAACGTGGGCAATTTATCAGTGGTAGAAAAGCTCTGGCGATAGAGACCGGCTTGTCAGAGAAGCAGGTAAGGACAGCAATCGAGAAACTAAAATCAACTAATGAGCTGGCCACTGAAAAGGCCAAGGGCGGAACGCTGTTTACTATAGCAAATTACAGTAAATATCAGGACGACTCCGATGTAAGCGGCCAAGAAAAGGCCACTGAAAAGGCCAAAGAGCGGCCAGGCAAAGGCCAAGCAACGGCCACAACTAAAGAAAGAAAGAAGGAAAGAAAGGAAGAAGAGAGTATGTCTCAGCCGTTTGCTTCTGAACTTGTGACCCGCTGGAATACACTCGCAGCTGAGCAGAATCTGGCCTGTGTTAAAACTATCTCCAAGAGCAGAACCAGTAAGATTAGTTCCCGGGTTAAAGAAGGTCTGAGCATGGAGCAGTTTGTCAGGGTGCTGGAAGAGATAGCGGTCTCTGATTTCCTGCTGGGTAAGAGTAGAAGCTGGAAGGTGTCGTTTGACTGGCTGATTGATAATGACCGGAACTGGCTCAAGGTGTACGAAGGGACGTACCGCAATGCACCTCAATCTCAGACACCTTTCTCTGCCGGAAGATTTGAGACGGCTCAGGAACGGAGGCAGCGCGAGATAAAAGAGCAGGAGGAGCGGCTGTTAAGAAAGTTTGGAGGAGTGGCAGATGATGCAGCAGACAAAACAGCAGATGCTAATGCGCGGTTTGTCGAGGCTACAGAGTTATTTCGACGTGAAGAAGGATGATGAGACACTTGAAATTTATATTGAGGAGTTGAGCCGGTACTCGGAAGAGGAGTTGAAGGTGCTCTTTTCCAAGATAGTCCGGGAGTGTGAGTTCTTTCCGAGGTTGAAGGCTATACGTGAGCTGATGGGAGAGGCTGGAGGCAAACAGCAGGCAGCATTCACCAGTAGAGCCTACGAGGCCTTTGAAGAAGCGCTGAGTATGATGCGCAAGGTTGGCAGCTATAGAACGCCGGAGTTTAGCGATCCTCTGATACCGGTAGTAATAAAGAATCGGTTTGGCGGCTGGGTAAGATTCGGCCGTATAGAGGTCACCGACTGGACACGTAAGGCATTTGTCGAAGAGTACAGGGCGCTGAGTGAAGCAGGGGAAGTGCCGCAGATAGAGCTGACCGGTATACACCAGAGAAAGCAGCTCGGCGGTGGAATGAAACAGATAGGAAATTTTACAGGAGGAAATAATGAGAGCTAAACATGTAAGCATAGTTAAGGAAAAAAACAATTTGTCCGTAGGAATGAAGAGCGTCTTTAATGCTGGACTCAACCGGCATGAAAGAAGAAGACTGGGTCTTGTCGGTGAGTCTAATAATCAGCCAATAGTGGGGCAGTGGGATAAGTTTACAGGTACCGAGAAAAGAGCTATTCGGCGCGGGGAATATTATGGCAAGAGATAGAAAGCGGAGAAAAGGGAAGAGCAATTATATGTCTCTTTATCAGGCGGAGCAGAGAAAGAATAGTGCTCTCAAAAATCAGGTGGAGTTGCTGAAAAAGGATAACCAGAAATTATTAGATCAACTGATAGCAAGGGATCGGGCAATAGACAGATCGGTTCATTACCTTTTTAGAAGAGAGACTGCGGTAACAAGCGTATTAATGAGAGTTATAGATAAGATCGCGCAAGGCGAGAGCGTTATGAAAGCTTATAGAGAGTGCATGATAACTCGTATTCAGCCTCCAAGGTTCAGCGAAATACAAGGAATGCACGATTGCCTGAGACATTTTGATCCCAAAGACAGTTATACATCTTCCGAAATTGCGATAAGCGAAGCACTGATTGATGAAGAACTGGCGGGGATGCATGGATTGATTGATATTCTTAGTGCGGCGCAGGAGGATACCAAGAAGCCAGATGTAACTACGGAGGAAAATAATGGAGAATGAAAATATAATACCACTGATACCGGATGATGCGTTTATGTTCCGGCGTGGTAAGAGCAGTATTGATGGTTTTGGAAGGGTTGTTGGAATATGGAATGATGATTTAATTACACCTGTACCTCCTGCGCTTAGAGAGAATGTAAGTATTGTCGCGGAGCTTAAGTTTGTTTCGGCCTGTAAGCTTCAATCAGATGGGGTAAGAGAACGCGCAGAATTAAAAATAATAATGCGACGTGAGATATATAGGCACTTTTATGGTGAGTTGTGTCGGGCTATGGATGAGTTGGCATTCTTAATAAATGAAGATGACAATGAAAAAGCTTTACGTCTTGCTTGCAATATTCGAGCGCAGTTAAGAGATTAAGGAGAATATTAGATGGATGTATTTTTAGGAATTGATACCGGGCTAAAGGGAGCGGTAGCAGTCAAAACTGAGAAGTCTATAGATCATTTTCTGATGCCGGTCAGGAAGCTGGAGAAGACCCGGGAGGAGGTAGACTCATTCATGCTCTATCACAAGTTGGTTGATATTGTGCAGGAGCATGATTCGGTATTTGCCTGTGTTGAGAAGATTCACTCGATGCCGAAGCAGTCAGCGCAGAGCGGGTTCTCGCAGGGCAGAAACTATCAAGCGGTGCTGAGTGTGCTGGAGGTGCTGCAGATACCTTTTGTCTATTGTACGGCGCAGCAGTGGAAGCAGACGATACTTGCAGGTCTGCCGTGGAAGGGCAATAAGAGCTGCAGCTGTGTCTATGTCGAGAATAAGTATCCGCAGATAGAACTGGTAAGTGGCAGAAGAAAGAAGCCGCACGACGGGATAGCTGACGCGGTCTGCATTTGTGAGTACGGTATTCATAAGCATGGTTGGAAAACAATTATAATTGGAGAAAGGTGGGGCAATGAGGCTTGAAGAATTTACAGGTATTAGCGACACATTAAAATTTATGACCGATGAGCAGCTGGTGAAGCTTAGTGATCTGGTGCGTATTAATATCAATGTGCGGCGCATGAGGAATAAGGTTGAGATTGAAGGGTGTGAGAGTAAGGCGGCGCAGCTCCGGAATAATATAGAAGTATTGTCTGGAGCGCGTATCGGGGATACGGTACGGGAGCGGCTGGATAGAAAATCCGAGGTCGTTGCTAAAGCCAGAAGGTTGACCAGAACAGAGATTATTGCGGCACTGCGAGCGCAGGGAATTGAGGATGCTCAGGGATACCGCAAAGGTGACTTTATTGAACGGGCGGCAAAAGCGGAAGTGGGACGTGTTGAGGAGTTGGTAAAGTCTGGGATAGTAGTCACCTCAAAGGGTTGGTACCGCTTTAGTGATGAGGTGGCGGGATGTGTAAGGGTAACGCATGCGTGAATATATAAAAGACAAGGTTGAGCAAGCAGTTTTTGAAGAGGAGGTAAATTTTATCCTGTTTGCAATCCTTGAGAAAAGAGTAGATCTGGATGAGTACTTTACTCGTAAGGATGATGAAGAGTTCAATAATTATAAGGAGTGGGAATAATGTATCCTAGACTTAATCCGCCACCAGTATATATTGTTGGCGAAGAAGAAACAAGAGATAGAGAGAGAATAATAAGATTCAGAATTGTCGGGCATGATGTGGAAAAATTCAGAATTGAGATCATGGTTGAGGCGAAAAACGATTCTAAACCTACTTGGTTGGAAAGACTGTTCGGTTTGAAACCGCGATTTGTTGAGCCGAAGCAGGGGTGGCGGTATTATTTCGGTAACGTTTCTCCGGGGTGTCATTTCCCGACGTATGACAGTGTGGAAGAAGCTGAGGAAGAGATAAAGAGGATAATGACCAGACTTGATCATGAAGGAAAAGTCTTCCAAGAAATTGAGAATGATGTAGAATAATTAAGGTCTGGATTAGGTGGCTGTTTTGAGTATATTATTAAAACTATTTTGGTTTAGAAATGAAAGGATAAAGAATGGGTGTTGCAATAAAGGTGTTTACGAATGAGGTCTGTCCACGTTGTGAGCAGATTTACAGCCAGCTGAATGCGGCGGGGTATAGTGTCGAGAAGGTTAATTTTGAGAGCTGGCTGGCGGATAAGACACTGGACTCTAATTATCGTACCCGGGCATATACCGTGTACAGTGCGCAGAATACGCTACCGGTACTTGAGATTGAGAATGATATCTATTCTATCGAAGGCGCGGAGGAGAAGCTGGGGGTAAGCTTTGAGCTTGACGCGTAGGCAGTAATAATAAAATCGGGGATAAGCCATATGTTTTGATATAGGGGAATGTATGGCAATAGAAGTAGATAGAATCAAGAGGCAGCTGGAGCTGGAAAAGGAAGCGGTTGGGGTAACCCGGGAGGAGTATTTCAGTACGGTCGCGAAGCTCAAGAAGAATGGCCACGGGAGTACGACCGGTACCGGGAGGGATCTGCTGTATTCGATAATTTCGCCGTTGCATGAGGCGATTGTCGAGCGGATCTCAGAGCACGGGCGCGGGCGGGTATCGCTCTGTAACCGTTTTATCGCCAGTCTGCCGGCAGAGTACACCGCTTTTATCACGGCCAAGAACCTGATTGACGGAGCGCTGGCGGAGGATAATCTGTCGTCCCGGGCGGCGGCGCTGGGTAATGATCTTGTGGATCAGGCCAATGCCATCAAGCTGCAGGAGTTTGAGTCCGGGGCGCATGAAGCGCTGGAGCACCGGCTGCGGCAGGCACCGACCGAGCTCTTAAAGAAGAAGGTCAAGAAAGCGTTCTTTGAGAAGTGGTACCGGGATCAGATTGATCCGGTAGAGCTTGAAAAGTCTGAACGGGTACGCACTGGGCTGGTACTGCTGCATATCGCCAGCAGCATAGCCGGGAAGTATATTCAGACCACACCATATACACCACGCGACAAGAAGCACACCACCAATCGTATTCAGATAACCGAGGAATTCATGGCGGAGAGTAAAAGCCGTGAGGAGCTGCGCAGTCTCTTTTCACCGAAGTGGCCAATATCGGTAGTGCCGCCACGGGACTGGGAGAGTCTGTCCGGTGGAGTGTACTACAGTGAGGAGCTGAGGGTGCGGGCGCTCTTTGTTCGGTCGTGGAATAAGCGTTATCTGCGGAAGATGCACCGGCGTATGGGTGAGTATCCGCAGATGTTTTCCGCGGTCAATGAAGCGCAGAAGACGGCGTGGCGGGTGAACCGGAATATTCTCGGAGTGCTGCAGGAGGCACTGGAGCTTGGCGGCGGGAAGCGGTTTGCTCTGCCGGTAATCGACCGTAAGGAGCTGCCGCCAATAGCTGGGCTCTCACCGAACAGCAAGGCCTTTCAGAACGCACAGCGGGCGCGGGGTGAGATGATATCCCGCTTTACCCACCTGCAGGGAACGGTTACCATGGCAGAGAAGCATGTTGAGGATCCAGAGTTGTACTTCGGGTATGCGCTGGACACCAGAGGCCGGGGCTACCCGGTATACGGCGGGAGGTATCTCAGTCCGCAGGGTGATGATATCAGTAAGTCGCTCTTGGAGTTCGCGCACGGTGAGGCGCTGGGAAGCCCGGATGGGGTGGACTGGCTCTTATACGGTGCGGCGAGTGTCTATGGTATCGACAAGGTGAGCCGGGCGGAGCGGATAGTCTGGGCGGAGGAGCATGCGGAGCTGATGGCGGCCTGCGCTACGGATCCGTTCAGTTCGGAGAACCGGAACTTCTGGACAGCCGCGGATAAGCCCTGGTCTTTTCTTGCTTTCTGTTTTGAGGTGCGGGGAGCGCTGCAGGACGGGGAGGCGCATGTCAGCCATATCAGCATACCGCAGGATGGGTGTCAGAATGCTTTGCAGCATGTGGCCGGGATGCTGCGGAACAAGGATCTGGCTATCAGAACAAGTGTGATCAGTGACGGAAGCGGTAAGCCGCGCGATCTGTATCAGGATATTGCCGACAGGGCGAATGAGATCCTGTCCGGCATGACCGGGGACAAGCGGAGTATCGAGGAGCTGCTGACGCTGGCGCGCGAGATCCAGAAGCAGCTTAGCGACAAGGATGAGGACAGCAAGCTCTGGGCGGGCAGGAGGCAGGAGATCAGCAAGGCACTGCTGCCGAAGCTGCTGGCTGGTAATATCGACCGGAGTATGACCAAGCGGCCGGTAATGACCTGTACCTATGATGTCAGTACCTTTACCCGCAAGGAGCAGATCAGCGAGGCGATAGATACCAATATTGAGAAGAAGGGAGACGAGTTTTGTATCGATGATGAGCTGCGTTGGGGTGCGAGTCTGTTTCTGGAGCCGATTATCCATAACGCTACATGTGATATTATTACCGCGGCGTTTGTCTATTTGAAGTGGCTCAAAGAGGTGGCGGACGTTATGACCAGTAAGCCCGCCTGCAGCCGCTGTGAGAAGTGTGGCAAGACGGTCTGTAAGTGTGAGTGTGAGGCGACGAGTGAGGTACAGCGCAAGGCCAGACGGCTACAGTGCAATTGCCGGAGTGGCGTCCGGGGAATGGAGTGGGTGACCCCGCTCGGCTTTCCGGTGATACACGACAAGCAGACCCGGGAGATAAAGCGGGTAAGTACGATTGTCGGGACGCATAAGGTCTCAGCCAGCTACGCCGAGGATACCGGCAGGGTTGACCGGAAGCGGGTACGCACCGGAATGGCGGCGAACTTCACGCACAGCTATGATGCAACGATGCTCTGGTATGTGGTGCTGCAGCTGGCCGGGATCCCGCTGGCGCTGATTCATGACAGCTTCGGAACACTGCCGAGCCGGTCGAGTCAGTTAGCGCTGGAACTGAGAAAGGCCTATGTCTGGCTCTACAGCAAGAACCGGCTGAGCGAGCTGCTGGAGTATACCGCGCGCAGGCTGGAGTTGCACGAGCGTGAATTACTGCCTGAGTTGCCGGAAATGGGCGAGCTGGAGGTTGAGCAGGCGTTGGAGAGTGAGTATATATTTAGTTGATGACTTAATATTTTCGGCATAATAGCATTAACTGATATTATGCCGAATAATTATTTTGACTTAATTTATCAATTATGAATTTATGAATTTCAATTGATGCGGTGTGATAATTTTTTATAGCTTGGTCGATTTTGTTAAAATCTCTTTGGTCTTCTGTCATATTCTTAATGTATGGATTACAAATAAGTGTATTAATTATATCTTTATTTAGTATATAATCATTTTTTAAATTTGGTGGTATATAAATAAGTATTTTTGCAGTTAAAATACTTATTCGATTTTGCATACTATTTTCCTTCATAATAGCAAAAAATTTATTTTTAAGTTCTTTTATTTGGTTTTCATTATGATTAATTTGGCTAATAGCTTTGCTATAGCTGTTACATAATGGTATTAGTCTGTCATTTATACTTAGTAGTTCATGATTAATCACTTCAAGTTTTTCCCTGTGATTTTTGCTATACTCTCGCTTTTCAACAGATTTTATTTGTTGGTGCATTGCATATATTGCTGCGAGTGCTGTTATTGCACTTCCTGTTAGTGCTGCTACTACTGGTGTAATTGAGGAATTTGATTCTATAATTTTTGTATTTTGGCTGTAAGCTTGTATTTTACTTATTGTATTTTGTCTTGGCTTTTCATTATATGCGAGTGTAAATCCAAAAATAAAAATACATGAAAGAAGCCAAAAAATAAAGATATATTTTCTATGGCTACTAAAGTAGTTTTTAAATTCACAAATTATATTTTTTATTTTGCTTTTTATCATTTTGTAGAACTCCATTTGTTTTTTAATTTTAATCTACAATTATATCCTTGCCTTGATAGCTGTCAATAAAATATTGATAGCTGCAAATTTTGCATTTCTGACTTTGGAGCAATATAGTGACGCGTGTAATTAGGAGCAATACCGGAGGGGGAGAAGCTGATTATGTCTTAATTTAATGTATTTACTATAAGGAGCTATTTATGTCGGAATTTGACGGGATGAGTGCTGCCGGGATGGCGCAGGCGTTGATGAACGGATCGGCCACGGTGGCGCGGGTTGACCGGGACGAACTGCCGCCACCGATATTCAGTGTGGATCTGGTCGAGAGGCTGGAACAGGAGTTTCCGGAGCGGGCGCCGCTGCCGGGTGAGGAGATGCTGGAGTATAACCGGTATCTGGGTAAGCGTGAGCTTATCAAGGTGATCAGAGCATGGAGCGAGAAGAAGAATGACGAATGAAGAGAATACAGCAATGTTTAACAGTGTGATTCTGCTGGGGCAGAATACGCTCAAGGCGGCGTTGGCTATCAACGTGGTCTTTGCCGTAGCGGCACTGCTGCTGCTGGGTAAGCTGGTAGGGATTATGGCGGATCTGGGAACTTTCACTCTGAACGGTATCGACGTGGCGGCGCTGATAACGGCTTTCTGGATCTTGACGCTGAACTCGGCGGCGGTGGCGGTGGCCTTCGGGCTCTCGTATGTGGCGCAGTTCCTGTATGCCATGCAGCTCAAGCAGTACGGTTGTTATGTACATGCGGTGGTGGCTGTGCTGACTGTCTGGGGCTATCTGGGCTTTATAATCGGCGGCTACTATATTTATCAGGTATTTTGAGGTTGAGTATAACTAAGTGAAGGAGGAATTTATTCTATGTGTTTTGGAGGGGGAAGATCTACACCGACCCCGGTATATCAGTCTGCGACTACTCCGGCTCCGGTGACGGCTACAGCGGTAGAACTCAAAGAGGAGGACGACCTTGTAACCGATGAGGAGAAGAGTAAGCAGACAGGTAGGGACGCACTGCGGATTGATAAGAGTAACTCTATCGGGGTAACTCCGACCAGTGCCGGGGCGAACGGGATCAATATTCTAAAATAAAGGGGAGTAGTATAAGTGAAGAATAGTGAGGAGGGAGTAATCTCTTCCCGCTATCAGGAACTCAGTCGGCTCAGAGAGCCATTCTTACGCCGGGCACGAGCCTGCTCGGTTATGACCAAACCAACAATCATTCCACCGGAAGGGCACGACGGTTCAGCCGCGTTCCCGATACCATACCAGACAATCGGTGCCGAGGGCACCAATAACTTTGCCAGCAGGTTGAAGAGTATACTCTTTCCGACCGGCAGTCCGTGGCTGCGCTATGTGATAGCTGATGCTGTTCTGCGTGATGAGGTGCTGCGGCAGAATCCGGAAGGTATCAGCAATATTGAAAAAGCCTTGTCAGACAGAGAGTCGGAGATTCGCCGTTATTGTGAGACCACCAATATGGGTACTACAATCGGTGAGCTGTGTACTCACTGTATTATCGCCGGGAACGCACTGCTGTATATTCCGCAGAGCGAGGAGCCGATGCGCTGCTACGGTATGGACAGGTATGTCGTGAGACGTACCCCGGCCGGAAGGGTGCTGCAGCTAATTATTGAGGAGGAGGTACTGGCCTCAACCCTTGAGCCGGAGGTGCAGAAGTTCTGCTCTCTTATAGAGGCGGAACCGGCACACAAGTGCAAACTCTATACCAATATCGAATATAACCAGAGTGAAGAGGTCTGGGAGATCCGGCAGGAACTCAACGGCACGGAACTGCCGGAGGACGGGGTCGGTGATGATAAGATCGGTGCCTGGAGCCGGTATCCGGAGAATCCGTATATCGCGGTACGCTGGACACAGGTGGACGGCGAGCCTTGGGGACGGGGTTACGCGGAGGATCTGCTTGGCGGTCTGATATCGCTGGATGTATTGTCCCGGGCAATTGTCGAGGGGGCACAGATTGCGGCCTTGTCGATTATCGGGGTGCGTAACGGTTCGAGTACGACCAAGAAGCGGGATGTGGCCAGAGCCAAGAACGGGGATGTGATTACCGCGGACTTTGCGAATGACGTGACCATGTTCCGGGCGGATAAACATGCCGACTTTTCAGTGGCTGAGCGGGTAGCGACCGCGCTTACCGACAGCCTGCAGCGGGCATTTCTGATGCATAGCGCGGTGCAGCGTAAGGGTGAGCGGGTGACCGGCTTTGAAATCCGGGCAATGATTCAGGCGCTGGAGGAGCAGATCGGGAGTGTCTATACGATCTTTGCTTCCGAGGTGCAGCCCCGGGTAATAAAGCTGATTGAAAAGCGGATGCTCAAGCTCGGAAAGCTGGAGCCGATACAGGACGGTCTGGTCGAGACCAGTATCGTTACCGGGCTGGAGGCACTGGGAAGAGGGCAGGATCTGCAGAAGCTGATGGAGTTCAGCCAGATCTGTACACAGATGTTTGGAGCGGAGGCGATGGCGAAGTATGTCAAGCCGCATGTAGCGATGCAGACGGTGGCGGCATGTATCCAGCTGGAGCATACAGATTTTATCAAGACTGAGGAAGAGGTAGCGAAGGAGATGGCGGCGGCACAGCAGGCGCAGCAGCAAATGCAGGCTCAGCAGATGCTGGGACAGCTTGCCAGCCCGGCCGCGCAGGTAATAACCAAGGGCATGGAGCAGGCCGGGGCAGCGGCACCGGCGGCAGCTCAGGCTTAAATTTTATATTTTAATAACATTACATTGTAGGAGATTTATAGATGGCAGGACAGAGTAAGGCGACAGAGACAGCGGTAGCTGCGGAGAGTGGAGATTATCAGCAGATGCTGGAAGCCATTATGGCGAAGCAGACGGCTGCGGAAGAACGCATGAGCAAGCTGGAGAAGACGAATAAGCAGCTGATCGATGAGAATGCGCAGAAGGATGCGGTGATTGGCGGACTGCAGAAGCAGCTGGAAAGCATGCCGAAAGACTCCGGGACTACCGAGGAGCGCAAGAGGCAGGAGGCGCTGGCGTTGAGAGCTCAGAGGGCAAAGAGGCTCAGCAAGAAGCGCGGCACTATGGTGGCACATCATGCAGTAGAGTCTGATGTGGTGATGGCGGCGTCCAAGGCGTAGGCTGGGAGTATTGTTGACGGCAGAAGATTGAGGAGATTATTATGCCACAGGAAGTATTGAATAATGTTGCACAGGCAAATGGGAATCAGGGACTGGCACAGCCGGAGCCGACTTCGAGTACACCGCATCTTGACGCAGCTTTGAATAAGGAGCAGGGTGAGCATAAGGCGGTACCGCCAGTACCGGCAGGGCAGGGAGCGGCGACGGTGCCGGAAGGGGAGCAGCCTGCCGGTACCGAGACGGAGAAGAAGGAGCTGGAGAAGGCGGCTGAGACTACCGGGCATTCGATGGAGGAGCTGTCGGAGGCATGGTACCAGAATAAAGCGCTGCCTGATGATGCCTACGCGTCACTGGCGCAGGCCGGGTATCCGCGTGAGCTGGTGGATGAGATCTGTAAGAGCGTTGAAGCCTCCAATCAGTTCAAGGCCAATCAGCAGCTGGCTGAGTTTCAGAATGAGATTGCGGCGCATGTCGGGGGCAGGGAGCAGCTGGAGAAGCTGCTCAAGTATACCGATTCGCCGAACTTTGATCCGCAGGTGCGGCAGGAGATTGATAAACTAATTAACGTTAATAACCCGGCAGCGGCCAAGCTGGCGATGGAGAAGGTACAGAGTATGTATGAAAAGGAATTCGGCAGGGACGGTAACCCGATTGGCGGAGCGAAGAGTACCGGAGCGGTAGGTGATGTGTTCAAGTCCCGCTCGGAGCAGTCCAAAGCCTTTATCTCTGCCCGTAACAGCGGGGATAAGAGCCTGATGGCACAGGTACGGGAGAAGGCTGCCAGAACCAGCCAGCATAACCGCAAGCACGGTGTCAACTGGCTTTAGGGTGTAATTGCCAAGCAATATTTTATTTTACTGTTTTATAGACCTCAGCTCTCGGGCTGGGGTTTTGTTATTTAATAAGGAGTTTTAAAGAGATGCCAACATATGATGCGGCTTTTAATGTTTCCTATCAGGGTTCTAATAACCTTGGTGCGGACACTATGGAGCTATTTAAGGATACGTTCATGCCGGAGGTTCTGGCATTCAGAGACTCGGACTGTGTAATGGACGGTAAGTGCCAGCAGAAGAGTATATCAAGTGGTAAGTCTACGACCTTTCCGCTTATTGGTAGAACTTCTACCAGCCACCACACTCCGGGACAGCTGATTCAGGGTAACCAGATTGCACAGGGTGAGACCAAGGTCGATATTGACTTTCCGGTTATTGCCGAGGTCTTTGTTACCGATGAGGATAAGGCGTTCAGTGAGGTGGTGGTAGAAGGTCCATACGCGCAGCGTCTGGGCTCAGCCATGGCCAAGACCGAAGACCAGTACCGGATCAGGCAGGTGGTGCGCGCGGCGCGATCCGCTAATGATCTGGTGAGTGAGGTCGGAGGTTCGGTTCTCAAGAACTGTTCTGATGCTACGGGTAAGGATATTTATAATGCTATCAAGTATGGAGTACAGACACTCAGGGAAAAGGATGTAAACGATGAGTTGTTCTGTCTTCTGGACTGGGCAAGATGGAATACCCTCTTTGAGTATGAGCCGTTGCTCAATACCGAGGTCAAGGGTCAGGGTAATATTGCTGAGGGTACATTGTCTCGGGTTGCCGGTGTGACAGTGATCTGCAGCAATAACGCTGAGTTCGGGCTGAATATTACCAATTCACACCAGAACCGCTATGATGTTGATATGACCAACACCATGGGCTTGATGTTCAGCCGTGAAGCGATTGGGCAGGCCAATCTGATGGCGATTAATACGGTGGTAGTACCGAAGCCGGAGAATATGGGTACACTGATCTACACCAAGCAGATGTACGGGGTAGGCAAGCATGATCCGCGTTGTGCGGTAGAGCTGTCACTGGAAGCGGCGTAGTGGTATGAATGAAGGGGTCAGTGGGTTACTGCTGACCCCTTGCTTTATATTACTATCAAGGGAGGAGAATATGGGGCGTAGACTGGATGCAATAAACATGATGCTCGATGCTATCGGTGAGGCGCAGGTGTCGAGTCTGGAAAATACCAGTGGTAATCTGGATCTGGCGGCAGCACTCAGAAAGCTGCAGCAGCAGTGTGAGCAGCTGCAGGAGGAGGGTTGGTACTTTAATACCGAGGAGCGGACTCTCAGTCCGGATGTCAATGGCGAGATAGTACTGCCGGAGAATATTATCCGGGTAGACAGTACCGGGGTTGATTATTACCGGGATGTTATAGAGCGTGAAGGAAGGCTCTATGATAAGGATAATACTACCTTTATTTTTGACCGGCCGGTACAGTGTGAGATAGTGCTTATGCTGGATTTTGAAAGCCTTCCGGCTGCGCCACGGCGGTATGTGGAACTGCTGGCGGCAAGTAAATTTATTACTAATACGACCGGTGATTCAGCGCAGCTCAATGTGATATTCGAGGATTTGAAGCAGGCGAAGATCAATCTGGATCAGGCTGACAGCGCGAGTGCTGACGGGAATATTCTGGAGCTGAATAACGAACTGAGTCGGCGCCGGAGTGTGTAAAAGGAGGGTGTAATGCCAAGACAGATACCTACAAGGGTTGAGATAAATTCACTGGAGAACGGGGTCAGTGAGCAGGCGGCGGTGGCACGGGACAAGTCACAGGCCGAGGAACAGATCAATCTGCTGAGTGATATTGCCCGAGGAGTGATTACCCGACCCGGTACCGAGCATATTGCCAAACTGGATGATGCGGTATACAGTGACGGGGAGGTAAAGATCTATCATATTAACCGGGATGCCAGCGAGCGCTACAAGGTTGCATTCACCGCTGGTGATATTGCGGTACATGATCTGCAGACTGGTGTTGTGAAGACGGTCAATTATCCGGACGGTAAAGCTTATCTGAGCAGCAGCAATCCCGGAGAGGATTTCCGCATGATTACCGTAGCCGATACCAGCTGGGTACTCAACCGTTCGGTGACTGCCGCCATGACGTCTGATACCTCCGACGAGCAGCGTAATGAAGCAATTATCTTTGTCAAGCGGGGCATGCGTGGGCATAAGTACACGGTGCGCGCCGGAGATTATGAGTTGACGGTTAATTCTGCAGGGACTCAGGCAGGATGGCCGAGCGAGTGCAGCAGTGAGGATATCGCCAGTACCTTTGTTAATGGCTATGACGAAAGTAGCGAAGTACATGTGGACGGCTTACTGGAACGGGGTTTTCTGGTATCTCAGAAAGGTTCAGTAATCCGTATCCGCTATGCTGATAACCGCGACTTTGAATTTGAGGTGCGTGACAGCTATGGCAATCAGGGCATGGTTGGCATTAAAGGTGCGATAGATGACTTTGCAGATCTGCCTGCAGAATGCTGGCATGGGACAAAGGTCAGGGTTACCGGCAAGGATAGCACCGGGCTGGATGATTACTATGTTGAGTACCGCAGTACCAGCGGTACCGATGACAGCAGTGGCAACTGGGTCGAGTGTAACGGCTGGGGGCTGCAGAATATTATTGACGCGGAAACCATGCCGCACCACCTGATTCGTGAGGCCGATGGAACCTTTACTTTTAAGCAGATAGAGTGGGCGGAGCGTAAGGTCGGTGATGAGATTACGGCTCCGGAACCGAGCTTTATCGGGAACCGGATCGCCGATGTCTTCTTTCACCTCAATCGTTTCGGGATTGCGTCCCGGGACAAAACTATATTCAGTCGTGACGACAAGTATGGCTGTTTCTGGCCGCGCAAGGCTACCGAGGTGCTGGATGATGATTCCTTCGAGCTCTCTACTACCGGTCACAATATTGCTGATATCAGCTTTATTATCCCATTTGGCAAGAGTCTGGTAGTGATGTGTGAGAACAAGCAGTTTATTATTACCTGCGAGAAGGGGCTCTCACCGAAAGAGGCGAAGATTACCGAGAGTACTACCTACTCGGCTTCGACGCTGGCCTCTCCGGCACTGGCGGGATCCAATATGTTCTTTGTCAGTCCCAACGGGGATTACAGTATTCTGCGGGAATACTTTCTCTCAGAGGACTCTATTAATAATGAGGCGCCGGATATCACCAAGCATATTCCGGAGTATATTCCTAAGGGTATAACCCTGCTGGACGCGCATAACAATGACGATCTGCTGATCGGTTACAGCCCGGAGGAGCCGCACCGGCTCTATGTTTATAAGTATCTCTGGGCGAATAATCAGAAGATACAGAGCTCATGGAGCTACTTTGAATTCAGCGGCAGGCTGCTGCACTTCTGCTATGTGGATAACAGTATCTACCTTATGCCTCAGTACTCAGACGGGGTATATCTGGAGAAGATAACCCTGTTCAGCAAGGAGCTGGCTGCGGGTATGGAGTATGAACCGGCACTCGACCGGCGGGTGATCCTGAACGGGATCTATGACGAAGTGGAGGCGGTTACGAACTTTACCGCGCCGTATGTGATAGATGATATCAGCCGGTACCGGGCGGTGGCCGGAGGAGGCTTCGCCGGTATTGCCGGGATGAATTTGAGCGGCCTTACTCAGACTTCGCAGACGACATTCAGCATTGCCGGTAATTTCTCGGCTGCCGGGGTATATTTCGGGACTCCATATAAATGGGAGTATAAGCTGAGTACGCAGTATGTGCGTAATGAAGCACAGTCCGGAGCTCCGGCGTACACGGCTGAGCGTACCCAGATTCTGGACTTGGCGGTTATCTATAAGGACAGCGGTAACTTTGTGGTCACGGTAAAGAATCGTGATCAGGTATTTAATTATGAGAAATCCGGAGGGATCGGCAGCAGGATGCTGATTGTCGGCCAGCCGATTATCGATACCGGGAAGTTTACGGTGCCGGTGCGGGCGCAGAACGTCAATGTTGAGATCGCGGTTAATAATTATGGCGACAACGATCTGCCTGACTGTTACGCTCCGGTAGCTCTACAGAAGATTGAATGGAGAGGCTATTATGTCAAGCGGTAAGGTTACGCAGTATATTGACCGTGCAGAGCGGGATCACCCGGCGATACTGGCTGGGCGTCTGGGAGCGATGGACAGGCTGGAGATCGAGGTCTACGGGATTGATGCCGCGACCGGGATGGAGCTCAGCTATAAGATGTCCGAGAAGTGCTGGAGCGGGTTCTATGACGGGAGATTGATTGTGATGATCGGTGTCGGCTCGATGGCCAAACTCTATCCGGGAGTACCGCAGGGGGAGACAGCCGGAGTCGGAATACCCTGGCTGCTCGGTACCGGTGAGTACCGCTCATGTCGTAAGACGTTTCTGCGGCTCTCCAAAGTAATAAAGCGGGAGATGCATGAGATGTTCCCGGTGCTGCGTAATTTTGTAGCGGTGGAGAACCGGCAGGCGGTGCACTGGCTCAAGTGGCTGGGGTTCAATATGGTGCAGACGTATCCGGATTTCAATGGCTCAGGCAGAGAGTTCTATCTTTTTGAGTCTCTCAGGAAGGATGAATAATACGGTGTTGATAGAGGGAGGGGCAGATGTGTAGTGTAATGGGCGCGTTGGCGATGGTCGGAAACGGGGTGGCTGCACTTGGCAGCTATGCCGCTTCGGAAGCTCAGTCGCAGGCGCAGTATGATGCGCAGGTCGAGCAGAATAATATTGCGCTGATGCAGAACCAGTATGAGAACAGGCAGAAAGCAGATCAGGCGGTATTCAACTATGAGCAGCTTGCCAATAAAGAGATCGAGATAAATGAGAAGGCAGCGCATGAAAAAGGCGAGATTGCCCGGGAAGCGGATAAGCGCCGATCCGAGCAGCGGGTGGCCAGCAGCTGGAACGGTACGGCAAGTGCGACCATTCAGCGGCTGATGGGTGATATTCACGCCAGTGAGGCGCGGGATCTGGCAACAGTGGATTCAAACCGGGACGCGAATATCAGGAATGTCATGGCGGATAGAGAGGCTACGCGGATGCGCTCGGAGCCGACACCGCTGTATCTGGCCAGTCCGTCTTCCTCTTCCGGTAGTGGCTTCTCAGCTATAACCGGGGTGGTCAGCGGCGGGCTGAATGCACTTGGCAGTTATATTAGAAATAAGCCGGTAACTACGGCAACATAAAGGGGACGAAATGGCAGGAGCAAAGAGCATACCCGGGACAGTCCGGGTAGAGGATCCCAAGGGCTACCGCACTCCGGATAAGGTCGTCGCAGCTACGACCTTTAATACCAGTAATGGCGGGGTGCCGCGGGTGGTGACCCACGAGCCGGATCTCTCCGCGGCGCAGAGTCTGCAGCGGAGTCTGGGGCTGCTTGGCAGTTCAATAGACGGGATTAGCAAGTCACTTGAATATCGTAACAATAAGATTGAGGCGGAGAAGGAGAGGCAGGAGCGTAAAGCTGAGTATGAGGCCGAAAAAGCTCAGGCAAAGGCTGAACGTGAAGAGCAGCTCAAGCGACAGGATAATGCCTTTATCTGGGCGCAGACAGATGGAAAATTGAAGTATAACGAATTCACAGAGAACTATGTTAAGCGAATTAATTCCGATGAATTCAATTTCTCGACTGCAGAGTCAATTCGAGATGAAGCTTTAAACGAATTAAAGAGTTGGACAACTGGAGCGTCAAAAGAAGAGTTATACGCAACAAGACAGCTTTTCAGTAGTGCGACAAACTTTATTATTTCGGAGTCAGGCAAGAGAATAGCTTCACTGAGATCTGACAGAACTGCTAAGGACGCTTTGGCTGTTTATGATAATCTTGATCCTGAAACCTTTGGGGATTTGACGAAGACTATCATTAAACAGAATGTTGAAATGGGTGGGAGCGAAGAGGAGGCGAAGTCATTAATATTAGGTGCTTCTCTTGATAAGATGCGGGTTCTTGGCTCTAAGATGGATTTAGAGGCTATTGACAGGCTTGAGGATTCGGTGGAGTCAGCAAATCTTTTTGAGCAGTTTTCTGATGAGCATTTAAACTGGATTGATACAACCTCCAAAATAGAGTCATATGCTGAAAGAAGGCAAGACGAGGAGCAAAAGAAGTATCTTGATAAAATAGAATTGCTTGCACAGGAAGAGGCAGAAAGTATAGAGGATATTGATACTCTTGATGCGAAAATTAAAGAGTGGGAAGATGTTAAGGCGGATTCAGACGACCCATACAAGTCCAAGGAAAGAGATGGTTATATTGCTGCTTATAACCGGCAGAAGGCTTTTCTGCAGGGGAAGAACGGCAAGTATAAAGGCTTAATCAGCTTTATTGGTAGCGTTACGTCAACAAAGTTTAATAGTGCAGGTATAGATCTTGGGGATGGAACTACCCTTGCCGGTACAAATATTGCATATATGCGGACTCCAAGCGGTAAAGTCCAACCGGCACCTCCTATATTAATTCAACGGGCTCGTGAGCGTGCAATCAGGGAATCAGTATTGTATGCGCAGAAAAACGACTTAGATCCAGATATTGACAGCGATGTGTCACGAGATGCAATCATGAATATTTTCCAAAAGCATTTAGGAAAGTTTGGAGTTCTTAACGATCAAAAGAGCTTTGAGGGATTTACTTTTTCTGATCCCTTGTATGATGAACAAAGGTCACCTGAGAAATGGACTCCTGAATATATGGGAGCAAGGACAGATGATCTTTTTAATCGGGTATTGGCTAAGAGTTCAAATATGTCGGCGGTGGATGCAGTTAATGAGGTAATTCCGGAGACTGTCCCTAACTATCAACGCTATCGTAATTTATTCTATGATAAGTATGTGATCAAGAGTCGTGAGGATTACTCGAAGCAGCAGACAGCGTGGCTGCGCCGTGATACCAGACGGATTGATGCCGAACGTGAGGCGGAGATGGCGGTGCAGCCGCTCTCTGTAGAGTCCCAGCTGGATATTACTGCTGAGCAGCAGCGTATGGGCGGAGGTCTTGGTGCTATACCGGTACCGGATTATATCTTTGATATTGATTCGGAGAAGCCGGGAGCGGTACGGTTCGGCACAGAGAGTGCTGCGAGAATGGACGGGATAGAGAAGTATGCACAGATGCTGAACCCGCTGGGAATGCTGGTCAACGACTATAACTTTCTATCATCTGTATTTTCCAGTAAGGATCCAAGTACCTTCCCTTATTCTGATGATATCTACGCCGCGGCGACGATGGCACTCAAACAGGAAACCGGGAATGAAGATCCATTCTCTGGTAAGACCCGTGAGGAGTGTATAGAGATGGTCGAAGAGCTCCAGCGTGACGGTAAAATCAAGGACGCGAAGATCAATGCTTATAAGGAGCTGAACAAGCAGTTTGTCAGTGATTTGTATAACGTGTCAGAAAAGAACCGGGAGCTGAAAGACAATAACAAGACTCTTGTAGGTCAGTTGACTGAGAATACTGGTGGCACATTCTTGGTGGATACTGACCCAGAAGATTAGATTAAGGATAAATAATGAGTGAATATGACGACTATTGGGAAAAGTCTGATAATGAATATCTGGCTACCAAGCGTATAGATAATAGGCTGCAGAAGCAGGATGAAGAGGACTGGAGCACCGGGCGCTGGCTCGGTGCTGTTGGTACAGCGGCGTGGCAGGGAGCGCGTGATGGACTGCTCTTGGATACACCGGAGACCTTCTACCGGGCGGCACGTACTATCGGTGATATCTTCGGCAGTGAGGATCTGCAGCACTGGGCGGGAGAGGGTATCAATGATATCAAGCGGTCGCGTGAGGAGGATCCGTTCTATCAGGTAGATGCGGATGTAATGGACGATTATGTGGCGCGGTCAATCTACGGCGGCCTGAGCAGTGTTATTACCAGTGCGGCCTCCGGAGCGGCGGGTGCGGCTGTGGGAGCGTTGACCGGGGGAATGGGATATATTCCGATGCTGGCCGGTTATGCCTTCTCACACGGCGGAATATTCGGTCTGGCTGAGTATGATAATTATATCGACGATGCCTACACTGCATTCAAGCAGGTCAATCCCAAGCTTACATGGCAGCAGGTGCAGGACGAGGTAAACAGCAGTGCGGTAATTTCCGCTCTGGCTGAGGCCGGTCTGGAAGCCGGTGGCGATCTGCTTATGGGTAAGCTGTTGGGGAATGCCGGTAAGGCGGTGGTCGGCTCGATGGGTGAGCAGCAGGCATGGCGTACCGCTGCAGCCAAGACCTTGAAGGGTATTCTGGTGACGGGTCCACTCTCGGAGATGCCTCCGGAACTGGCGACTACGGCTATTCAGACCAGTCTCCGGAATCAGGACGGTATCACCAAGCAGAGTGTGGCGGAAGCTATTAAGGAGACCTTCGGCTCTACCTATGTCAGCAGTATGCTCTTTGGTGCCGGAGGAGCAGTTAGCGAGCACGGGCTCAATGCCGGGAAGCGGCAGCAGGAGCAGGCGGAGTCTGATATGTCGCAGCAGACTGCAGCTGAGGAGCGGGCGCAGAGGGCGGAGCTGTATAAGAATAACAGTGTGATAAAGTCGCTGGTAGAGAGTGATGATCCCGAGAAGTTCTTTGTCTCGCTCAAGGATAAGATCTTGGAGCGCCTTTCCGAGCAGGGTGTCACCGATGAGCAGAGTTACCGGGAGCTGATCTCAAAAGAGAGTTCTCAAATCAAGCCACCGGTTAATCTTGATCCGGAAAGCGCAGAATTCACGGAGTCTCTCAATACTACTTTTGCGGATATCGGATTTATCCCGGTACCCAAGGTCGGGCAGGAGAGTAAATTTAAAGGTGAGCCGATCAGTACGGTCGATGAGTTCTATAAGATCGTTGCTGATTTCAGAGGTGAGTGCGAAAAGGACGAGAACTACAGTCCGGAATTCAAGCGCTGGCGAATCGGCAAAATCAGACCGGAACAGGCACGGGTGTTGAAGGACGCTACCGGCTTTGATTTTGAAGGCGGGGTAATAAGCTTCGATACTGATTTTCTAAAGAAGATGTTTAAGCGGCATCCGGAGGTTACTCCTGAGCTCTTTACTATGCTGCCTTATACAATTGCAAACTTTACTGATATTGAGGGTGCATATAAATCAAGATCCCGGGGTGAGGATATTGTAGCGACAATCTCGGTCTTTGATGGCAAGCGTTACCGGGCGGTTGAGGTAGTGCCGGGTAAATTCAAGCAGATGTATCTGAAATCATTTCATTACCGGAAAGCGACGCAGGCCGAGATAAACGAGCATGACAAAAAAAATCCCCCACCTCGCGATGGGGGCAAACTCGGGGGTTCCATGCAAACCGGTAACGGTAGCCTTGACCCTACGTCCGAAAACGCGCCGAGTCCCTATACCAATAATACCCCAGATTCTACTTTAGTCAACAATATTATGCAGTATGGTGATAAATTTGTGCGTTATCTGAGAGGTGATAAGCAGGAGCTGACTGCGAGTGAAGCAGATTTCTTTGAAAGGGTAAAACAGGATATGCAGAAGGATATGGAGAGTGCCAGAAAGCTGGGAGTAGTTGATAAGACGGCGTTATCCCGGTTCAATGATCTTCTGGGTATCAATGGTGATCAGCGCTTTATGTCTGCTGAGGAGCATAAGGCGGCGGTAGCTGAGCAGTGGGATCTGTATACCGGCAAGAAGGAGTTTGATCTGGAGAATTATGATTCGGTAAACAGTTCGCTCTTGGTGCCGGAGATGGAGAACGCAGAGTTTCGAAATGAGCGGATCCATGCACTTGGTGAGCATCTTACTCAGGTCAAGGAAAAGGATAAGCATACAACCGAGCGGCTGATGCAGGCCGGGGTGCAGGCGGTGCGTAATGGTGTTGCTACTCCGGAGAGCCTCAAGCGCTATCATGCGGCATTTGCCAACGCGGATACTGCGATCATGGCTATCGGTATGCTGCATGAGCAGATGAACCAAGAGACCAATCTGGCAATGATGGAGGCGAGAAAGACCGGACGCAAGGAGGATGCGGCTTATGCTATGCTCAAGATGGAGGCAGCCAATGAAATGACCGAGGTTCTGTCCGGTATGGGAACTACTGCCGGTAGAGCACTGCGGGCGATACGTACGATCAAGGAGAAGAGCGGTGAGGATCTCGACAATGCGCTCAAGGCGGTACTGGGTAAGAAGGCCGATGAAGTCAATGCGGATATGATTACCCGGATTATATCCAATATGGTAAAGCTGGCCAAGCCGAAGAAAGGAGGATTTACTACCAAGATTCAGCAGCTGCAGGAGAAGGTACAGGGTATTCTGGAGGATAAGAGTAAGACCGGGCTCTCCGATGAGGATATGGTACTGATACGTGACCTCTTCGCGAATACCGACTTTCTGAGTCTCTCCGCACAGATCAAGCAGCGTACCCGTTACCAGCGGGGAAGGGACATAGTGATTGAGTCCACTATTGCCGGTATGCTTACCGGGACTACGACTCATATAGTAAATACGATCTCCGGGCTTGGAACTATTGCCAGTGAGATACACGACCGGTTATTCTCCGGAATGATCTACGGCAAGGGTAGTGTGATTAACGGCAAGGCTGAGGCCAAGGCAATGCTGCACGGTCTTACCGGCTTTGTTGACGCGATATATGCTGCGAAGACTGCGTTCTGGACAGGTCACTCACGTTTTGGTGACAACTCCGAGAAGGCGGGGCAGATGAACCGGGGCTGGAGTAAGGAGAACCTTTATCTGCTTGCTCATGGTATCAAGGATGAAATGAGCCGGGAGGAGATCGAGGCTATCGGCGGTATGGGTGGTCTGTCAAAGATTGTATATGATTCGTTTGATCTGGTCGGTAAGGCCAATAGAGCAATCAGTACCAATATTATGATTGGTAGTGATGAGTTCCTAAGAACGCTGGCGTATAATATGCAGCGTCGGGCATTGGCATTCAGGGAGATGGAGAAGGCAAAGAAGAGCGGTATGGGTGAAGAGAAGGCGCAGGAAATCTATAATAACATTATGGATGATCAGAAGTGTCCGCAAGAGCTTCATGATGAGCTGGTCGAATATACCCGCTACCTTACTTTTCAGGATCCGATCAACCCGGAGAGCGGCTGGAAGAATATTGAGAATATCCGGCACAAGCATCCGGAGCTCATGCTGGTTATGCCGTTTCTGCGGACACCGCTGAATATTGCCAAGTGGGTAGGTACCAGGACTCCGCTGATAGCGAATATGTTCAGTGAGTACCGGGATGCGATGAGTAATAACGGTGATATGCGTACCAAGCAGCTTACCGAGGCACGTATGCTTACCGGGTCACTGCTCTGGCACACAGCGCTTATGCTGGCCGGTAGTGGGCTGCTTACCGGCAGTGGACCAACAGACGAGGATGAGAAAGAGATGCTGTACGCAACCGGTTGGCGGCCAAACTCACTCCATATTAACGGCAAGTATTATGAGCTGGGTCGTCTGGATCCGGTGGCTACCTTCCTGAGTACGATGGCGTCATTTGTGGAGATTGCGTCTGATCTTGACCACGCAGATCTATCTGAGGTAGCAGCGGCGACCATGGGCTCGGCGCTCAAGGTGGCCGGGGACAAGTATTATCTCTCCGGACTCTCTGACTTTCTGATGGTCTTTAGGGACGGTGAGCGTTATGGCGCGCCGTTTCTTACCAAGCTGGCAGCGAATATTGTACCGTTCTCCGGTGCCAGACGTACCGTGACCAAGGGAATAGACCCGGTTATGCGTGAGGCAAGAGATCTGGTGCATATGATAGCGAAGGATACACCGCTGGCGTCTATGGCCGCAGCAGCAAGGCGGACACCACTTGGTGAAGTGGTAAAGTATCATGGCGGTTCACTCAGCAGGATGTTCTCTCCGGTACATACCGGTGAGGATGCGGGAGACCCGGTATATGATGAGATGTACCGTTTGTCGGATAATCAGGCTTTAAACATCGGCAAACCTCAGCGGTGGTTCAGAAGTAAGGATAAATCATTGAAGCTGGATTCACACCAGTACAGCAGGTATCTGGAGCTGTCCGGTGTGGGCGTGAAGATCGGCGGTATGAACGCCAAGGAGCGACTGCAGCAACTTATCGCTCTACCGCAGTACCGGATGCTTGGAGATGAGCAGAAGGGAATGCTTGTTGGTAAGGTTATAAGGTCATACCGGAAGTATGCCAAGAAGAAGCTTATTCAGGAGGATGAGCGGGTGGCTGAGTTTTATGGCCAAGGTAGGAAGCAGACGCAGGCTGAGGAGCTGCTTGCTCTGACTCAAAGGGAATAAAGGAGGAGAATATTGGAGTATTTAAGTAGGATTACGTATAGTGCAACGGGGACTGTGGATTATTTCGCAGTCCCTCCTGCTTATATGAAGAAGACAGATATCCATGTGCTGGTTGACGGGGTGGAGTCCGCATTTGTCTGGCTTGACGATCAGACGGTACAGCTCTCACCTACGCCTGCAGCAGGGACGCAGGTTGAAATTTACCGGGATGTTGAGAAGAAGAAGCGGGTGGCGGTATTCAAGGACGGCAGCTTTCTGACTGAGTCCGATATGAACCTCAGTGCGACACAGCAGTTTATGATCTCACAGGAGGCGATTGATATTGCTAAGATGTCTCTGGTGTCGTCTGCGGAGACTACAGCGGTTGCGGCAGAGGCACACGACCTGTCGGTTGCAGCGCGCGATGATGCCGCGGAAGCACTTAATACTTCCAATACCGCTATTGAAACGGCTGCTCAGGCGAATACTACAGCGGAGGCTGCAGACACCAAAGCGGATCAGGCGGTAGCGGAGGTTACTGCGGCTGTAAATAGGGTAATTGCTGCGGAGGCAGCAGTCTCGCAGAAAGCCAATATTGATGGTAGCAATCTTATTGTTGCGGATGTGTTGCGGGTTCTCGGATTCAGAGATGAGGATTTGAACCTTGATTTATCAGATCTGGCAACCAAGGGTGAAACTGCGGAGTTACGCTTGCAGCTTGCACCTTTTGATGTTGGTACCAACGGCACCTATATTTTAAGGGTGAATGGTGTCGATCTTGCCAGAGCTGATCTGAGTAATGTCGATACTTCCAGCTTTGTTGGTACTGATGCTAATAATGCAGATTCTGAGGCGTTTCGTAGTTTGGTTGGTATGCCGGAGGTTGAGAGTAATATCACAGGATTACAGGCCGAAGTAGCTTCTACTGGCAGTAATGTTGCGGCTATAGCTTCAAGGGTTACTTTGCTGGAGAATGACGACGTTCAGGCATTGTGTTATGCACCTCAGACTATTATTGCTGGGGCTACCGGTGACTTACCGGACGGGTGGAATGACGGAGATTGTGACCGTCCGGCTGCGCATATCTTTTCAAGCGGAACTAGTGAGCTTACGATTCTAGCTGGCTTACAGGTCGCCGCAGGGTACGAAGGGTCTGTGTATGTTTCGGACGCACTAATAGAAGACACCACAATTGATATATCAGATCTAATAAGCGGTACGAATGGTACAGGCTACATTTATTCAAATATAGGCACAGATGGCAGCCAATCATTTGGCTATACGGAAAATCAACCACAAGTTGGAATTCAGAAAAATGACTATTCAGACTTTGTACCAACGTTATCAGCTAATACTGATAAGGGTTTCATAGTTTCGATATCATCGTCTTACTCAACTGAGTATCCACCCTATAAAGGCTATGATGGCGTAATTACTCAAAACACAGGAGTGATAACTTCAAGTTCTGCATACAGTTCTTTAATTGGCGACGAAAGTATGTATATAGAACTGGAATCAGGTGAAGCGTTCGAAACTAACGGAATTATGCTAATGCCATATGCCGTATCATCGGTTTTATATGGAATGCCCGCTAATTTCACCATAGACGGTTCAGATGATGGCGGAGAAAACTGGACTAATGTTTTCCGGGCAACTGACATTACAGGTTGGAAACTCCAAACATATAAGCGCTTTACTTGGGATAAGGTGTCATATAAGAAATATCGAATAAATTGCACTAAGCTTGCTTTCTCAACGTATTTCGCTTTGACAGAAATTAAGTGGTTACAACCGTTACCCGGTTGCTTTTACAATACAGCCAAACAAAGTCACTATGATAATGGAGGCAATCCTATCCGGCGCGTATTTATAGGTAGGATTGATATTGCTAACGGTGCTATCGAAAGTATTGTGAACTATCAGCATGGTACCGAATATCTCGGAGCTGCTAAGGAAGGCACAATCCTTGCAAAAAATACGATACAATATGAGGAAAAGCCATTCTTAGGTAACGGTACTGCTATTGCTGAAATTTTTAACGCTAACATGTGGGGCGAACCCGGTTGGTTCTATAACTCTGGAGGTGTGGGTGTAAAAGCAATCACGGTTGAGGGGAACTTTCAGATTGTTACCGGTAGTTTATATCTTACTTCTGGTGGTTCTGGGGCAAGTGGCGGTGCTGATTTTGATACGTCACCGACAAGCGCATTATGCCGTTATCGTTATAAGAGATCATGGTAAATAAGAGAAAGGGAAGGCAATGCCTAAAGGAATTTACGGGAAAATTGGAAGTACCACTGAATATGCAAACCCAAGCAAAAACGCAATAGCTAAACTTAATCTTATTAAAATGGAGACGATGCGTCCAGATGGAGTGGGTTATGTGGCACTTGAGGACGGAACTTGGGGTGTAACAGAGGAAGCAACTCAAGCATTATATGAAGCTGAACTTGTGACACTGGATCCGTTGCAGCTGCATATTATGCGGCATGAGCGTAATGGTGATACTGAGCGGGCGGCGCGGGCGGAGCTTGAATTTGAGATTGCTCAGGCAAAGATATTTGAGAAGTACGGCAAGGGCGAGACTGTGCTGGTTACGGAAGGTGGCGAGTGTTATCATACCGACCCGGACTGTACTGGCTTAGCGAATGCGGTCAATGTGCTGGAAATTAATAAATCAGACGGGCTGGAGAATTACAGCCCATGTTCAATATGTTGTAATTAAGGAGGAGGGGAATTATGGGAATTAGTAAATTTTTATTTAAGATCGTGCTGGCTATACTGCTAGCACTTACTGTTATCTGTTGCTGTGCCCTTACTGGATGTGCACCTATTAATGGTGCCTTGGCGCAGAAAAACAGCACTATGAGCGAAGCCAGTAATGATTCTATGAACTTCGGTGACGGGGTTGTGGTGGATCCGGTAGAGCTGGTCGCGGCCAAGACTGCACAGAAAACAGCAGTAATACGGGCGGAGAAAGAGCCGTGGCGTATAATGGCCTATTCATTTGCTCTGCCGATAGGTTTGGGACTGGTATGCGGCATTGTGTTTATGATTATCTGGATCAAAGCATATCTGGCCAAGTCGCCATGGGATAAGAGTCGAGAGGAAAAGGCCTGATGGGTGAAGACCAGATATCAGAGATTTTAAGACGACTTGAGACAATGACCAACGAATTGCATAGTTGCTCGCGAGAGGTGTCAAAACTCAGCGGCATAGTTGATCAGGTTACTAACAGGACGATAGAAGATCTTAAAAATAGGGTTACAGCACTTGAGGAAAAGCACAGTAAGGATATCGGGGATCTGTACAAATTAATGCGAGATCACGAGAAGGAAAATCACTCCAGCAAGATGCTGTCTCAACTTCTGATTAACCTTGGAACTATGGCCGCTACAGTTGGAACGATGTATTTAATGATGAAGGAGTAAGTATGGGACTGCAGAAACTTGATGAGTTATTTGAGGCTGCTTGTGATGCTGTTATAGAAGGATTACAGGCGAATGGTGAGGAGGCTATTAAAGTGAGGCCGAACCTTGCCAAGGCTGCTGTTGAGCTGTTGAAGTTTTCTGGTCATGAGCTTAATTATGAAGCCAGCCCCAAAGCAAGGCAGATATCTGAAATGGTTAATACTGATCAAGGAAATATAATTGAAGCAGAATTTACTCTGCCTTTCACCGGGGACGACCAGCCAGTAATGAAAAAGGGAGGATAAACCGGGAGGGGATAATTGAAAGAAAGAGATATAGCTGCACTGAATGCGGAATGGGATGCCAACTATCGGTACTCATTCCGCAACTTTTTATATCTGGTCTGGCATAACGTTGAGGAGATACGTTCAGACCCGACTATTATTCAGTATGATATTGCCAATCACCTGCAGTATGGTTCTACACGTACCTGTATTGAGGCGCTGCGCGGTCTGGGTAAATCCTATATTACCTGTGCTTATGCAGCGTGGAGGCTCAGGAATGACCCTGCTGAGGCGATTCTGGTGGTATCTGCGAATATTAATAAGGCAAAGAAGAACTGCCGCTTTATTCGTGATATAGTTTATAACATAGATATTATGAAGCCGCTCAGGCTTACCGATGCGCAGAGACGGGACAGGAGTCGTAAGTACTACGATAGTGTGCTGATGTTCGACGTGAACGGCGCAGGAATGAAGCAGGTGCCGTCTGTGAACTGTGTCGGTATCGAAGGTCAGGTAACCGGTGACCGTGCGACTCTGATTATCTGTGACGACGTAGAGGTGTCTACCAATTCTCTTACCAAGACTCAGCGAGCCAAGATTGAGCTCTTGGTGACCGAGTTTGACGCCGTAATCAAGCCGGGTGCGGGAAACCGTATTATCTACCTTGGTACACCGCACAGTATTGACAGCTTATACAATACTCTTCCTAAGAAGGGGTATGATGTTAAGATGTGGCCGGCAGAGGTTCCTGATGCGGGCTGGATGGAGTACTATGGTCAGTATCTCGGTGACTGTATTCTGGAGATGCTGGATAATGGTATCAAGACCGGCACACCGACAGACTCACGTTTTGACAAGTGGGACTTGATGCAGCGTAAGGCCTCTATGGGTACCAAGTATCCGCAGCAGTATATGCTGGATATCAGAGAGAGCGATGCCAACAGGTATCCGCTCAAGCTGAAAGACCTGATAGTAACTGACATTGATCATCACCGGGGTAGCGTTCACCTTGCGTGGTCCAGCTCACCAGAGCTGGTCTGGCAGGATTTGGATCCTATCTGTAATAGAGGCGATGCCTGTTATCGGCCATTCCGCATAGATCCGCGATTCCAGGAATATGAAGAGTCGGTAATGATTATCGATCCGTCCGGTGCCGGTGAGGATTTGACAGCTATCTGTGTAATGAAGCTGCTGCACGGTCGTTTATTCTGTACTGAGCTGCGTGGTCTGAAAGGCGGCTTCGGTAAAGAGGTGCTTGAAGAAATCTCAGAGCTGGCCAAGTATGAGCGGGTAAATAAGATCCTTGTTGAGACCAATATGGGCGGTGGTGGTGAGCGTGGCGGTATGTTCGGTGAGCTCCTGCGCCCTGTACTGGCCAAGTACTACAGGTGTGATATAGAAGGTATCTGGAACCACAGGCAAAAAGAGCTGCGTATCTGTGATACTCTTGAGCCGGTATTTAATAATCATCGTCTGGTAATAGACAAGGGCATTATAGCTCGTGATGCTAACCAGTCTACAATGGTTGAGGAAGAACACCGTCTCTGCTACCAGATAACACGTATGACTCGTGAGAAGGGCGCTATAGGCCACGACGACCTTATCGACGCTCTGGCTATGGCTGTAGCCTACTTTGAGGAAAAGCTGGCCATAGGTAGCGAGGAAGCACTCGACAACTATCAGAACGAACGCTGGGAAGAGATGATGCGGCAATTCGAGGAGATGGCTGGTAATGACTACAGCGATAACGAATCTGTATTTGTCTCTACTGGCTACAACTTAACCAATGGCCTCAACTGATCTCTCTATAGCTATAGTAATAGACTATAACTGTCAGGGCAGAGGCTTCTAAATTTTATAGTGCATTGATAAGGGGGTCTACAGGGGCGCGCGCGAAAATTCTCCTCACCCCCATAGGGGGTATAAAACCGGCCTCCGACCCTCTTATCAAGACTTTTGTCTATGATCTATGATAGAAAAGCTCTATATTTATAGTGTATTTCTTATTATTTTAGAGAACTACACTTCTCTAAATGGTCGATTCTGGGCTGATCTGGTGGTATCTATATTATTTTTATAGCTGTTCATCTATCTATTATCCCTTGTTTTTTTTCATTCTCACCTCTCAAGCTGTCTTATCTGCTCATATTATTTGATTGCTATAGATTATATTTCCTGCTTGCAGTCTCTCGGCTCTCTTGCTATCATTAGTTATCAATAGTTATTGACTGCTGATATTCCTATAGCTGGGACAGTGAATAGCTATTGCTATATCTATAGGGGCTCTCTCTCCTGTATTGGGATTAATTACGCTCTCTATTATATTGCTCCAAAGTCAGGTTTTTTTGTATTAAATAAATAGGGTTAATCATGGCCAAGAAGATAGCAAAGAAGACAGCTAAAACTGTTGAGAAGCCTGAGGAAAAAGACTGGCGCTCACTTCCTAGAAAGGGTAAGGGTCTGGAGAAGAGAGATAAAAGTTTTGGTGTTCGGATCCCGCAAAGATATTATGACTACTGGCTGGATCTGGCTACAGCTGATAATCGGTCGCTATCTGATTGGATCTTTAACGAACTTAGCAAAAAATTTCCACTATCTGAAAAAAAATAATTTAATTCATCTTCTATATAGTGTATAAGCGTTGGCTGCTGGCTGGCGCTTTTTTTCTTTCTATTCTCAACAACAACTCAAAAAAATAATTTGACAATGATTACATTGTGTGTTAGTCTTCTATTGTGCACATTAGATATTAAAAGATTTTATTTTTGAGTTATTGATCATATTGAAAGGAAATAACAATGAGCGAACTAACTACAGTTAAACACAAAGCGACATATTCACCAGAAGACGACAAAATTAGAATTTATCTTGATGGTAGACTGGACAAAGAGGAATGGATGCGGTTCAAGGATGCAGGATATTCCTGGACTATGAAACAAGAAAGCGACCTGGCTGCAACTTGGACGGTAACAAGAGAGAATTTAGCGCTTGAGTTCTGTGGTGATATTGAAGATCACGACATAGACACCAGAGCAGACAGAGCAGCAGACCGGGCAGAGCGCTTCTCAGGTTATAGAGATAGAAGAGAACTTGAGGCTATTGAGAATCTCGATAATACTGTTGATGTTGTTGGTATGCAGAGCGAAAAGAAGGCTGACATTGTCGCAAGAAGAAGCCAAAGAGCTGCCAACAAAGCAACTAACAACTGGGAAAAAGCTGAGTACTGGCAGCAAAGAACTGCCGGCGTAATTGAAAATGCCCTATATCTTGAACGTTCAGACGTAAGATACAGGCGTATTAAAAAGCTTGAGGCTGAGCTTAGAAAAAGCGAAAAGAGTTTCATGGAATTAATAAATAAACGTTCATTAATTAAAAAAGCTCTTAAAACTAATAACGAAAAGATAGCCAAATATATTTGTGAGTATTTCTGGATTAGAGTTGATGGCGAAGATTTATATAGTATTGCCCAGAAATCAACACCTTTGGAGGCAATTGCTAAAATCAAATTTTATCCATGTACAAATAGCCTTAGATACCGCAAACATTTAAAATTACGTATTGCTTATGAAAGGCAGATGTTAGAAGCTGTGGGAGATAATTTTGAAGATAAAGCAAAAGATTATAAGGTTGGCGGCTCATTCGGTAAATATATAATTATGACGGTAAATAAAAGCTTAGGTGCTATTGCAAGTGTTACCGTTTTTGATCCGGGGCGTAAAGAAGAAATGATATTGAGTGTTGAAGGAATTCCACACGAAGATTATAAAAATCCTACAGCTGAAAGCAAAAAGCTTTTGAAAGAGTATAAGCTTGAGAAAAATCCGCCTTTGCTCAATCTGTCGATTGACGATAGTAAAAAACTATGCAAGGGTAAAGGTGAGGTTATTTGTATGACCTCTAAAGAATACACTGCAAAAACTAAAAGTTATTGTTCAGATAGTTTTGGAACATATTTTATTACTGAAGATGGTGGCCAGACAAGATATAAGTACGATAAACGTAAACGGCTTTTTAAGGTGAGAGCTCAATCAACCGGTTTTGGGTGGCGTGATTTTTGTGTAATTCACCTTACCGATAAACCTGTTAAGCCAATGCCCGAAATGGAGGTAAGAGAACATGCAGAAGTCTAGCGGCATTTTACGGTTACTTTCCCTTCGCGAAGTGAATGACGCGAAGGGAGAGAAATATAAATTGGAAAGAGGAAAATTTTTGAATATCCCTGCACCAAAAATAATAACAAGTTTTAATTTATTTCAAACACCGAGTAAAATTGCTTTGAAAATGGTTGAAATGGCTGGAAATCTTCACGGGAAATCAATTCTTGAACCTTCTGCAGGCCTTGGCCGTATTATTGAGCAGATCCCGGAAGATCTTCACAAGAATATTACGGCTTATGATATTAATATTGAATGTGTTGAGTATCTTTACAATAATTTTTCAAAGGTCAACAAGTTAAAGAGGTGTGATTTTTTATCTGTAGATTCGGGAGAATATGAAATAATTATAATGAATCCACCTTTTAAACAGGGGCAAGATATCAAGCATATTTTACATGCTGTAAAAAAACTCAAATCAGGAGGAGTGTTGATTGCTCTCTGCTATGATGGCATAAGGCAGAATAATATTTTAAAGCCTATTTGTGATTATTGGGAGGTGCTTCCAGAAAATAGCTTTAAAGAGTCAGGGACTAATGCAAGTGTTTCAATATTAAGAATAACTAAAGAGGTGATATAATGGAAAATAGTAATTGGAGAAATAATCCACATAAAGGCAATATGAAGCGTGACGCTGTTTTTTCTGTACGGGTTCCGCAGCAGTTGAGAGATCAGCTGCAGGAATTGGCAAACGAAGATGAACGGTCTCTTGCTGATTATGTATATAGATTGATCAGAGATAATATACCAGTTAAGGCCAGTTAGTGAGGTGAATTATGACAGGGGATAAGCAATATACAATTCGGGAGTTACTACAGCTATACTCTCAGACTAAAAAAACTGAAACAGTGCGAAAATTGAATACTTCATTAAATCAATTTTATAGTACTGATTTGAAATCATTTAATACAACAATAAGAGCTATTGAGTTAAAAAGACTTGATCTGCTTAATAACGGAATTAAAGGGCAAACGATTAATACCTATTGTGCTGTACTCTCGGGGTTCTGGAACTGGGCACATAGTAGAGGGTATCTAGGTAAAGACCAGCTCAATCCCTATAAAGCTCTTGAGAACTTGCCAGATGATGAAAAAAAAGAAATAAGAGACCTTACAGACTCTGAGGTGTCCAGACTGCTGAAGGTGAGCGAGGGTCTTAATCATTTACGCTGGGCTTTGCATATTTATACTGGGCTGCGTTGGAATAATATCCATAACCTTACTTGGAGTCAGATTGACGGGGATTTCATTAAACTGGCAGCAAGTGAGATGAAAAGTAAGAGATCTTTAAATATACCGATATGTAGAAAGCTTAAAGAGATACTTTCATATTATCGGACATTAGCTGAGCGTGATCGGATCTTTAAGCGTAAAAGCTATCCAACTATACTTAAATATTATCGGGAGGACTGTCGTAAGGCCGGTATTAAGGATCCTGAGGAGCTGGGGCTGCATTCTCTACGTCATACCTATGCCACTAAATTATATCACTCAGGAGTGCCGCTATTGACGATTTCAAGGCTACTTGATCATAGTTCGGTTAGAGTTACAGAAAAATACCTTCATATTCAGGCAGATGAAATGACAGAAGCTGTGGCAAATTTGAGTTATTAGAATGGATTTTTGTGTCTTATTTGTGACTTGTTTTTATAAAAAGCATGTATTTAAGCCATTTTATCCACGTTGTAGCCATATTTTACAGCGATAAAATTGCATTAAAAAACCCTGTAAGTCCTTTTATATTAGGAAGTACAGGGTTTTGTTATTGGCACGCCCGAGAGGATTCGAACCCCTAATCTTCTGATCCGTAGTCAGATGCCATATCCAGTTAGGCCACGGGCGTATATAATTTTTTGGTGCTGTAATCACCAAGAGATTAAAAGTATAGTTGTTTTGAGGGCGCTGTCAATATCCTTTGTGAAAATTTTTTACGTATGCTATTCAAGCGGCATAATATGCTGTAATTATGCAATACGCAGGTGATTCGGGAGTAAATAATACGGTATTAATTCGCTGAAAGAGTATAAAATAATGGAAATAGGGTGTAGCTGCCATATAATAAAAATATTCAAATGTTCAAATGCACAAGGTTGATTATCTATGAATCAGGTAAAAATTAAGGATTTCACTGAAGGGGATATGCTTGAGGGCTTTTATGCGGTGAAGGATGCTTCGCTGCAGACTACTGCTTCAGGGAAAAGTTATATCAGAATTACGCTTTCGGACAGTACCGGTGCGATAAGCGGTAATCTGTGGGACGCTTCACGGGAACTGTTTGCGACCTTTGCTGTCGGTTCGATTATAAAGACTCGTTTTGCAGTTGAAAGTTATCGGGGTAAACTTCAGGTCAAGCTCGATAAACTCCGGCTGGCAGCGGAGGAGGAGATCGATTACAGTGAGTTTATACCGGTGACCAGCTTTGACATTTCCGAGCTCTGGGAGGAATTTTACGGTTATATCGCGACGATTGCGGATGCTGATTATAAGAGGATTCTGGAGTTTATCTTTGCAGACAGTGAGCTTTGTGAACGCTTCCGGAGAGCTCCTGCAGCTAAAAATAATCATCATGCCTTTATTGGCGGTCTGCTGGAGCATACGGTATCTCTGCTGCGCTATGCCGCTGCTTTTGTAACGGCTTCTCCGCAGAAACTCGATCGGGATCTGCTTTTGGCCGGAACGATGCTGCATGATATCGGCAAGATTGAAGAACTTGGTGTCGGGGTTATAATAGAGTATACTGATAAGGGTAAGCTGCTAGGACACCTTATAATCGGGTCGATGCTGGTTGAGAAGACTGCCGGGGCATTGCGCGGGTTTCCTGAGGAGAAGAAGTGTCTGCTGCAGCATATGATTTTGAGCCATCATGGTAAATTCGAATATGGTTCACCGGTGCTTCCGGCTATTCCTGAAGCCTTTGCGCTGCATCATCTTGACAATCTTGATGCTAAAACGGTGGCGGCCTGCAGAATCCTTGCCGAGGATGAATCCGGAAGTTCCTGGACCGAGCGGTCCTGGATGCTTGATACCATGCTGTATAAGCAGGGGTGTGGTAATTATCCTGAGACCTCCTTTGAAACAGCTGATAGCATCGAGGAGAATGCCGTGGATAGTACGCCGGTTCACAAAGAAAAGAGGGGTGCTCTGGTTAAAGATACGCCGCGGGAAGAATCAGGCAGTCTGTTTTAAATTTTGATTTCTGATATTAGCATTTTAAATGGAGGGGCGCATCTACGTTATACCGTGGATGCGCCCTTGAGGTTATTGAAGGTTTAATTGTTCGAGCTTGTCAGTACTATCCCGCTCAGCTTGACCAGGATGCGGCCTGAGAGGAGAAGTAATTGCCTTGAGCCTGAATATTCGCAAGATTCTGCTCCATATTGGCGTAGGTGTTGATAAGGTTCAATTCTTTCTCTTCCATACGGTCATTGAGGCTGTCCAGCTGATCGTCAATATCTGATGTCTGGTCGTTTATTGTTTCCTGAATGGAAGCAAACCAGCCATTAATACTGTCGGTGAGACTGTCAGTGATATTTGACTGCTGCGCAGAAAGCCCTTGTGATTCCATAGCCTCCACTTCGGTAAGGCGGAACTTGTTGTCATCGGAATTACTCTCATAGCCGGTTATGCGTACTGCTTTTACCGCAGTTGGATCAGCAAAGCCGATGGTGTTCAATGACTGGGTATTATTGCTTATATTACGCAGTTCAACCCATTTGTTAGTGCTGGCATCAAGGTATTCGACCAGGAACTTTTTGAGAGCGTAATCTGCAGCCGGCATATCTTCAGTATCCACGTGGTAGATATTGAGATATTCCAGAGTACGGGTTTTGTCGAAGTTGATAGTATACTGATAGCCGTTTTCTTCATCCATGGCTCTGAGTGATTCGAAGCCGTTGCCCTCGCCATAGTCATCCTGGTTATTATCGCCATTGATGGCATTCTTAGGATCGGTGGCACCCTTATCGGTAGTGCTGACCGTTGCGGCCAGATCACTTCTGGCAACATCCATGGTCTTGCACATCAGGTTCTTTATCGCTTCGTATTTATTGCTGATCATGTCATTGAGTGTAGAGCTGTCAACCTCGAGTTTTCCTTCATCATTGAATTTTACGCCTATATCATACCACATGGTCAGATCACCATCTTCTCCTTCAGCAATAGTAAAGAAGGAGTCAGAGAGGCTGTTGACAAGTGAGCGGATGTTACTGTCGGCGAAGAAGACACCTGGACTCTCGGTCTCTTCATCCCAGTCATCAAACTCATCAACAAGATCAATGATCGCATTGTAGGCATCTACAAGCTCGTTTATACTGTCTGAGATCTGGGATTTCTCCTGTGAAACATTGACTGTAACCCAGTCGGTGGTGGTCTGTTTCATGCTGATATCCAGACCGAGCACGGCAGCGTTATTGTCATTGGTTGGAGAGGTAATCATAACCGGGCTGACCCCGCTGTTACCCTGACCGTAGAGCAGTACCGCATCCTTGCCGCTGGAGGTTTTATTGAAGTTGAACGCAGCGATATCGGTATCAAGCAGCAGGTCGCTCTCTTTACCGGAATTTGAACTGGTAATGGAGAGGCGGTATGGCGCAAAATCGGAACCGTCATTGATGATGGAGCACTGAACATCAATACCGGCATTGGCAATATTATTCATGACATCCCGCAGGTCATCATCAGGGTCGACTGTGATTGAACGTTCGAAACTGCCGTCAACCTCATAATCGCCACTTCCGAGAATACCAAGTTTCTCGGCGGTAGTGCCGCCATTTACCTCACGTATGGTAAGCTTACCCTCACCATTGGCATCATCAAAGATAATAATACCATCACCGCTGGAGTTGATACCGGCAGTGACTCCGACACCGTCGTTATTGATCGCATCAATAACATCACCTATGGTTGCGGCACCGCTAAAAGAGATCTCTGACATCTGGCCGGTAGTATTGGTGATACTTATTTTGCCGGCATAGAAGGTTGCATCGCCGGTAAGGCTTTCAAGTGTGGTGGAGCGTGAAATCCACTGGGTGTCCAGATCACCGGCATTAACTGAAGCACCGGCTTCAAAGCTTTTACTGGTAAGACCGAGGTCGGTTGCAGTTCGGGAGCTGGCAAGGTTACTGAAGGTGAGGTCATAACCGCTGTTATTCTCTACTTCCAGCCCATTCTGCGCATTATTCAGGCTGAATTTAATGTCAAGTCCCTGAGAACTCATCTGTGAGTTGAGCTCCTTGATAAGATCGGTCATACTGTCATCGGAGCCAATACCTGAGAGGTCGATGGCGTAGTCGGTACCGTTGACACTGGCAGTGAAGCCGTCAAGGGTGTTATACTTGGTGCCGTCGGTCATTATACCCTTCATGCCGGCACAGCCATTGATGCCGTCAAAGATGAACTGGGTGCCTTTCAGACCTGTGGTTTCACCGGAAGCGACATCATTGCCGGCGGCGAAACCAATCTTTGAGCCGATCAGTCCGGTAACGGTGAGGTCGCCAACATCTCCAACAGCAGCAGAATCTGGACGGGGCAGAGTACCATTGATACCGCCGATGCCTTCTCCGGCAATGCCGAAGAGCTCGGCCGCGTGGGCATCAGAACCGATTTCACCGATTTGAACGGATTCTTCACCATTACCGATATCCTCGATATCAATACCGGTACCGGAGGAATTGATACTGGCTTCAAGCAGGACTCCGGCATCCTGACACTTCTGATTGAAGATGTCGATCATATCGCCAAGGGTGGTAGCACCCTCAAAGTCGAAGCTGGTTTCATTCCCTTCTGAATCTGAACAGCCTATCTGCCAGGAATCATCGAAGAATTCGCCATTTTTAAGTTCTGATATTTCGGTGTCCTCGTCAACCCAGGCAAAGAGATTACTGGTATCTGCCAGGGTGAAACTGTTGGTCTCCGGCTCCATGAACAACTGAACCTGACAGGTATCGTTAGGGTTGTTGATGGCGTCAAGCATATCACCGACGGTACTGTCTTCTTCAGCGGTAAAGGTTACTGAACGTCCGACTTTATCGGTGATGGTTATCTGCTCTCCGGCATTGATATTGGCATATTCCTTGAGTGAGGTCTCACGGCTGAAACTCTTGGTTCCCATCAGACGCTCTATCTGTACACTGTTGAGATCACCTACAAGCTTGTAACCGGTGAATGAGCTTACTTCGTTGGTGTCGGTATCAATACCCAGATCCAGAGCGGTTGTATTTGAACTGTCTGCTCCGGTGTCACTGCGGACTGTAAAGGTTGTGCCGTCGGTTGTTTCCATCTTGATACCGTTATCATCCAGTGAGACATTGAGATTACGGATTTTATTACCGGCATCTGATTCGGCATTTTTAAGAGCATAAATAACATCACCCAGTGTCTGGGCATCACCCAGATCTGCAATGTATTCAACGCCGTCCTTGCGGATAATGACATCACCGCATTCGCCGTCATTGATTCCCAGACCGTCTCGCAGCATCTTTAGAGAGGTTCTGTCGTTGAGTTCGTTGATGTTTGAACCGACATATTCACCGGAAGCCGCGTCATAAGTAAGATCTGTCAGACCAAGATCGGTAGCGGTAGTACCGGAACCAACGTTTGAAATATGCAGGGTTTCGGTGCCGCCGGCCTTGTCGATAATTCTCAGTCCGTCACCGTCAACATACGCTTCAATACCGGAACCATAGGTATCGTTTATAGTGGTGGTGATGTCTTTGAGGGTTTCGCAGGTGGAGAGGTCAATTTCAGTGACATCGCCATCGGAATTGCTCACACGTATTGAGCCGTGGTAGATTCCAAGCCCACCGTTCAGCGACTTTACCTCGGTATCACGAACACAGCGCCCGAGGGCATTTTCCAGAGTTATCGTTCCGGATACCGGCTTGTCGGTAGTTGGATTGGGCAGATCCCATTTATAGAGATCATCACCTTCGAATACACCGGAGAGTCCAGAGTTATCCATGGCGGTAAGAGTGGTGAGGCCGAGATCCTCAGCGCAGGTGCTGGCAGGATTTCCTGTAGATCCGTCATAATTGGAGAAGACTATCGCACCGTCAGCAGGATTATCGCAGGTTATGGATAATCCCATAGGCATGCCGACATCCTCGGCCAGATCCTGGTTGCTTTCATTATAAATATTCACACTTATTTTTATACCGGCGTTTGAGGCCTGACCGGTAAGTTCAGCGACGACATCAAGCATAGTGTCACAGCCACTAAGGTCAATATTAACACTGTTGGCACCCTGATTAAGGGTGATCCAGCCCATATCAACACCGGCACCGCCATTAAAGTCGGCAATCTGGGTATCCAGATCGTATTCTGATTCAACCTGTTCGGTCCCTATTCCCATAGGCAGGATAGGGTCATCCATGCTGGAGAAACCTCCAGACATGAATTTTGCATTGGAGGCCAGACGGGCAACTTTGAACTGATGACTGCCATCGACCGCACTATCGGTGCTGGTGACACTGAGTGCACTCTCATTGCTGGAGGAGGCGCTCTTGGTATTCCAGGTTGCGGATTCAGCAAGTTTGCTGCTCTTGGTGGCGAATTCAAGTAAAAGGTTATTTACGCTCTGATACGCTTCCAGCTGCAGGTCAAGCTCGGATTTTTTATTTTCCAAGCGTTTGACCGATACCTTTTCAATCTCCATCAACTGTTCGATAATGGAGTTGGTATCCATGCCGGAGATCAGACCGCCAATTGTAGAAGTAGGTAGTGCCATATTTAAGCTCCCGTTTAATGCAGTCTGTACTACGCTAGACTGCGGCTTTTTTCTTGCTGTTATTTGCAGTAAATAAGCTGCAAGTTGCCGTCAGATTCATTTCAGTCAATGAAGCTGAACCGACTCTTTACCTCATGTGATTCGAGATCGTCCCCAAACGTCTCATTATTGTTATCGGAACGATTTTCGATCTCTTGAGTATTTTTAGCTTTTTTTTGTAAAAGTTGGTTACTTTTTATGTGAAAAGTGAACGTTATTTGTGTCGGGGAATGATTTATTCGGGTGGTGTTAGTATAACTATATATATATTAAGCTGTTGTGTTAATAATGAACATATAATAGTGCCAATAGAGGTTGTAGATCTGCTTGATATTACCTATCTTCTTTCTATTCAGGTAGTTATAAAAAAGGTATCCGGAAAGTGATTCCGGATACCTTGAATTATGAATATTCTATAATTATATAATTTACCGATTTATTCTGCTGGAGAAGTGGTCTCGGCTGGAGCTTCGGTAGCCGCATTTGCTGCCGCTTCGGTCGCTGCGGGTGAAGATTCAGTGGCGGCGGCCTGCTGTTTTGCTTTCTGTTTTTCCTGTTCAATCATGGCTTTTGCCTGTTCTGAAATCATAGCATCCAGTTCACCCATGTTGTCGGTAATGCGTTTGTGTCCGATCTGGAGAATCTGCATGTTGAGGTCGAATGATTTCTCGGTGTAGAGAATACCGGTGGGGGAGGAGAGAAAACCAACTATGTCACGGAGCTCGTCTTCGGTAAAGGTATCCATGTAGAGCTTGATCATTTCAGGTTCCATGCTCTCCCAGCTCATGTATTTTGTGAAGAAGCTGGTAATCACATCTTTGAACGGTTCCATCATGGGATTGCTCTTCATCTGCATGTCGATAACCTCTTTGCAGGTATCATCCACGCCTTCCTTCATATTGGTGACGGTGAACAGCTGTTTTACCAGTTCTTTATGGCTTGCCTCATCTGCTCCGGCGGTGAGGGTACAACCAAGGATTGCAACGAGAATAAACAGTATTTTACGCATTATTGAGTCCTTTCTTAAGACATGTCATCGTTTTGTAAGTCTGAAATTGAGTTACTTGGTCAGTTCTTCGGTCTTTTTCTTGATCATGGCTTCGAGTTCGCCTTTGTTTTCGAGGGTAACCTTGCCAATGAATTTATTACTGGCGGTGACGAAATCCTCGGTTAACTTGAAGAAGTGTATTCCCAGGTCCTTACTGGTAAATTCCAGAATAATATTCTGCTCCGCTTCCGGCAGAGTCTTGATGTCACCGGAGGATTCTGTCCAATCCTTGAAGGCCTTGCTCTTTAGAAATTCATTGATTCGCACCAGATCATCTTCATTGAATTCCTGCATTATAATATTTTCGAAGGTCGGTTTGATCTTCTCCCAGGTGAGATGGCGGTTGTAGAAATCGATGAGCACCTCGCGGTAGGCTTTGAATTGGGGTTCATTCTCGATTATGAGATCTGCCACTTTCTCAACATTGAAATTTGTGCTTTCTTCGATTGAAAAATTGACTATCAGCTCATCTGCGAGGCGTTTTTTTATCGTATCCTCCGCCAGCAGAGACGGGGCGGATAGCGTAATAAGAATAATAAGAAGCAGTAACCGTTTCATTGTTTTGTATAATCCTTCCTGTTAAGGAAAATAAGTTAAGTTTATTTCCGGCTGGCTATTAAGCCGGTCTGTATTATCTGCCGTCAGAAAATACGTATCGTAAATTTACTGCTGTCCGAGGAGTTTCATAAGTTCCGCTTTATGCTTGGTCAGAACCGCTCCGGTTATATTATTGATGGTCTGACCGAAATTACCGGATTTTTCCCGCCATAGTTTACCTGCGGGGCTTGAAAGAAACGCTACAATCTCCTTCAGTTTGTCCTCGGGGAACTGCTGCATAAATGCCAGTACCAGATAACCTTTAAGCTGATTGTTATTCAGATATTTCTGCATGAAGAGGACGAGTGCCTGACGATATGGTTTGAGACGGGGGTTATGATTTATTAGAGTGTTGACTTCATTGGGAATGCTGTAATTGCTGTCGATATCCTTCTCGTAAATACGTACAAGTTCAATCGCCAGTTTGCGGTGGCTTGTCTGATCTGCCAGTGCCGTACCCGCGGTAAGAGTGAGTAGGCAGAGGATGATTATAATCTTTTGCATAATAACCCTTTCTGCTATTATATTATTTGTTTGTCACCCTGCACTCAAGAACATTCTCCGATTCCTGAATTTTATTGGGGTTTTGTTCTTTGCAGCCGGTTATGGTCACCGGATAAGTTTCACCTTTTAATAATCCGGCTGAGCAGGATTCAAAAGCAATTTCAGCCCGTATATAGCGTTGCAGGTAACCTGTTGCGGTATTTTTATTGATGCGCTCGAGCATGACGGCTTCAGCGTTGAAGCCTATGAGGGTTTTGCTGTAGGCCTGCGCCTGTTTTGTGGTCAGCTCTTCCAGAATGAGCCGGCGCTGATCAGCTTCACGCTGGGGCGGGCGTTTCAGCTTTGCTGCTGGGGTACCGCTACGGGGAGAGAAAAGAAATATATGACTGCGGGCAAAGCCGACCTGGGTTATGGTCTCTACTGTTTCACTGAAAGCCTGGTCATCCTCGGTAGGAAAACCTACAATAATATCTGTGGTTATTGCCGGTTTTATCAGCATTTCTCTGGTCTGGTAGATACAATCAAGGAAAAATTCCCGGCTGTATTTCCGGTTCATGGACTGTAGAACAGTATTGCTGCCGCTTTGCAGAGGCAGATGCAGATGCGGACAGATTTTCGGGTTATCACGGATTGTCTGCAGTAGTCCGGTGCTGAGATAAATTGGTTCGATGGAGCCGAGCCGGATGCGCTGCAATGCTGGAATTTCACAGAGTTTTTGCAGGAGATCCGGGAGTGCGGAACCCTCGTAGTTGTATGCTCCGATATTAATACCTGTCAGTACCTGTTCGTGGTAGCCGTTATTCGCCAGTTCTGTTGCTTCGATCAGTATCTGCTGCAGACTCCGGCTGCGGGGCAGGCCCCGGGCATAGGGAATTATACAGTAGGAACAGAAATTATCGCAGCCGTCATGTATTTTTAGGAAAGCACGTGTATGCCCTTCAAAATGGTTTATCGAAAAATCAAAACCATTCCCCGTCCTTAGAGCAGAATTTTCATCCTGATTAAGATAGGGGGCGATCAGATGTTTTTCGGTATTTTTGAAGGTCTTCTCAATCTGCAGCTCCTGCAGCCAGCTTTCTTCAACATCAACGGCACAGCCAGTGAGAATTATTCGCAGATACGGGTTTTTACGGCGGAGATTGCGGATTGTATTTCTGGCACTGGCACCGGCACGGGAGGTGACGGTACAGGTGTTTATTATCGCGGCTTCAGCCTCTTCCGGGTGGCTGGATTCATGCCAGCCGGAAGCGGCGAGTGTTTCCCGTATGCCTTCAGATTCATATTGATTGGTTTTACAGCCGAAGGTTCTGATAATGAATTCAGGCATTGGATATTATTCCAGACGCACTTTTATGGCGTTGGCGTGAGCGGTCAGGCCTTCCAGCTCCGCCATGCTGATAATGTGGCGTGAAGTCTTTTCCAGGCGTTGTCGGGTGTAATTAATAACCGATATGTCCTTGATAAAATCGTAAACCGAGAGGCTGCTCATAAAACGGGCTGTACCTGCTGTCGGCAGAATGTGATTGGTTCCGGCAAAATAGTCGCCAACCGGTTCGGAGGAGTAGCTGCCGAGGAATACTGCACCGGCATTGGTTACTTCACCCAGCAGATCCTGTTCATCTCTGGCGATGATTTCCAGATGCTCAGGTGCGATAAGATTTGCCGCGTCAATTGCCTCATAAAGATTTTTGCAGAGATAAATTGCTCCGAAACGGGAGAGGGCGGTCTTTATCTTGTCACTATGGCTGAGAGTTTTCAGCTGTTTCTCAAGCTCGATTTTTATCCCAGCTGCGAGATCGCGGCTATCGGTAAATACAACTCCGGATTCATGTCCGCTGCCGTGCTCAAGCTGACTCATCATATCTGCCGCCACAAATCTGGCTTTGGCGGTTTCGTCTGCGACCACTACAATTTCACTAGGTCCGGCAAGCGAATCAATACCGCAGGCTCCGAATACCAGCCGCTTTGCCATATTGACGTATGGTCCGCCAGGACCGACAATCTTAGCGACTCTTTTGACCGTTTCGGTACCGTAGGCCATGGCCGCAACCGCATGCGCGCCTCCTATTTTGTAGACTCCGGTCAGATCCAGCATCTTAGCGGTCGCCAGAATATGCGGATCAACCTTGCCGTCTTTACCGGCAGAGACACAGGCGTATATCTCACCAACTCCGGCTATCTGCGCCGGTACCACAGCCATAATCATCGTACTGAACAGCGGGGCGTTGCCGGCAGGGCAGTATACTCCAACACTCTCAAGCGGCAGCACACGTTTGGAAAGTCGGACTCCGTCACCATCATCATGCATGTAGCTGCTACGGCGCTGGTAGGCATGAAAACGCCGGATATTGGTACGGGCGAGGGTAATGGTTGTGAGAAAATCGGCACTTACCTGTTGGGTGGCCTCGGAGAACTCCTCTTCACTGACCAGCAGCTCTTGCGGGTTCAGCTTTACACCATCGAAGCGTTCTGAAAAATCACAGAGAGCGCTGTCACCGCGTTCACGAACTTCCTTGATAATAGCTTCAGTATTCGCCCGGATCTCCATACTCTCGAAGTCACCGCGCGCAAGTATGCGCTGGAACTTCTCTTCATTTACATTATATTCAAGAATATCAATCATTGCTCATCTCTTCTGTTACAGACTGTCGGTTTAAAACTACAATCGGTTAATTATTCGGTCTTTGCTTTTCTGGACATGAGTTCGATAATCGCTTTTTGCGGATCCTTAGCTTCATAGAAAACCTTGTTTACCTGTTCGACAATAGGCATTTCAACACCTAATTTATTTGCCAGATCAAGGGCGGATTTGGAGGTGAAATAGCCTTCGGCGACATAATCATGTGATTCCAGCGCGAACTTATGCGAGTTGGTCTTCATTGCTTCATAACCGAAACGACGGTTACGGCTGTGCTGTGAGAAGCAGGTCACTATAAGATCACCAAATCCTCCCAAGCCATAGAAAGTATCAGGATTTGCTCCCAGAGCGGTACCCAGTCTGACCATCTCTGCCAGTCCGCGGGTCAGCAGCCCGGCAATCAGATTGTCCCCGAGATTCATTGCTTCGCAGGCTCCGACAGTCAGAGCCATCACGTTTTTAAGTGCTCCGGCGATCTCCATGCCTTTGGGGTCTGAACCGGTGTAGATTCTGAACATTGGTGACATAAGAGCTTTCTGAACTTTGGCAGAGAGATCATCATTATCCGCTCCAACCACTACCATTGTCGGGTAGTCCCGGGCTACCTCTTCAGCGTGACTTGGGCCGGCAAGAACACCGATGTTGTCGTGTCCGAGAAGCTCGCGGATTATTTCAGTTGGACGCATAAGTGTATTCTGTTCGATACCTTTGGTGACCGAGATAATACCGGCTGAACTCGGAATAATCCCTTTTTTCCCCTCCAGAGAGGAGCGCATGTAGATAGTGGGTATGGCGCTGATGATTATATCCGCCTCATTTACGGCCTTCACCATGTCATTTTCAAAAGAAAGCATTGGAGATAATGGAACTCCGGGTAGAAACTTGAAGTTTTCACGCCGTTTGACCATCTCGTCAAGATAGGCTTTATCATGTCCCCACATGGTTACTTTATGGGTGTTGGCTACCGCCAGGCGTGCCAGTGCTGTACCCCACGCGCCATCACCAAGAACTGTTATGTTGAGTATATCCATTTTTTTGCTTTCTTTTAAAGGTTGATATTATAGTTGATTCTATATAATGTAATGCAAAAGTATATAGTATTATATAATATTGTTTTTGCAATTAAATGCTAGAATTTGTTTTCTTCGCCGTGCAGTAGCCGGGAAATATTTGACCGGTGGCGAATGGTCACAAGCAGGCTTATCAGAAATATTATAATTGTTGGGGTAAGTACTTCAATATTACCCAGATCCTTATAATAAAGGTGTATCAGTAGCTGCGACAGTGTTGCCACGTATGAACCGATAATAGACCCCAGTGATACATACTTATAATACTTTACCAGAATTACCCAGGTCAGGGTTCCTATGAGCATCGGTACCGGCGCGAGTGCGCAGAAGACACCGGCTCCGGTTGCCACTCCTTTACCGCCTTTGAATTTGAGCCAGATTGGAAAATTGTGTCCTAAAACACATAATACACCGCCACAGGCTCTGAAAACTTCTGCATAAGCGCCGTTAGTTATCGCCGGTGCCAGAATAAGAACCGGCAGAAATCCCTTGAGAAAATCGAGCAGCAGCACCGGTATTGCTGCTTTTGTACCGCATACTCTCTTTACATTTGTAAAACCTATGTTTTTGCTGCCGTGTTCCCTGACATCAATTCCTCTGGTAAATCCAATCAGGAGCCCGAAGGGAATAGATCCGGCTAAATAACAGATAATTAAATATGTTATGTTCATTTATTCTCCTATGCCCAGTGATTGGGGGCTATTATATCTAAAATGCGATATAATTCCATTTAGTTTTAAAATTAATCTGGTCACTGAAGTGCTCAAATAAATAAAGAGCCGGGAGTTTTTTCCCGGCTCTTTATTTGTATTGTGTAGTGTTTCAGCTTGTTTGTTGTTTTTTTTCAGGAGATAATGAAAATAAAGTCGATAATTTACAGGAGTTGGTTATTAAAGTGAAAGGAGCGTCATTGTCAGCAGGGTCATTAGTGTAAGAACAGAAATAGCCACTGAGGCCGCTTTAACTGTTGCTATAAGCTGCTTTTCACTCGCGGTTGTCATTGAAGCTGCTACAGAGCTACTGGTAGAGTGTCGTAATATTTTTTTATTCATTGTTGTATTCCTTTCATGCAGAGACTTTCTAACCTGCTAAACTTAAATATCCGTTTGCTGAGCTTATTCCTTCGGGAAAAATTAATTTGCAGAAGAAAAGCGGTATAATAACCGAAAATATGAAAAGAAAACTTAAAATTCAGGTAAGTAGATTATAAGACTGTGAAATTTGGGGTTGCAGCCTTTTTCGGTTATGTGAAGGCTTTTTGTAAAAGATTTTGACAATCCTGGGTGTAGTTTATATAATAATGTTGGTTTCTGCTTGGTAATTAATAGGTTAGAGGTGTTTTCGCCTTATTATCCGGTAGAGAAATGCTGTTCGTTTGGCTGTTGCTTTTATCTGGTTGTTGAGACTGGTCCGATATATGACAAAAAAAATGTTTTGCCTGCTGGCGATTTTTTCACTACTTGTATTAACATTCAAAGCCAATGCGGATGGTATTGATTCGTTTATTGATGATTCTGCTGATTCCGGAACCCCTCTTTCTGGAGGCGATGGAATATTTTCTCAGGTTTTTGGTGATAATTTCAATGTTACCGGAGGTACACTCAATTATCTTCCGAGTAAGAATGCGGTTATGATCCGTGATTACGCCCTGCTGACAATTCAGGGGCGAACCATACAGGCTCGTAATATAGTATTTTTCACTGATACCAATAAACTGTATGCTGAAGGTGATGTCTCGGTTAAGGATCCTAAAGGTACCTATATCAATTGTGAACAGCTCTACTTTGATTTGAAGGACTGGAAGGGGCGCGCGCGTAAGATAAGACTGCGTAATGAGGATAATACGGTAAATACCGTAGATTCCGTGGAAGAAAAGGATGTCAGTCTGAGCCGTCCGACATTGAGCGGCGGCAGTGGTTTTGAAATGGTTGATAATTCCAGAGGCAGCGGTACACAGATGGATTCCGGTAAGATTCGAATGAACCTTACCGCAACCGATATGCGTATGATCTCCAAAGATCATTATGAAGCTACCAATGTTACTGCTTCTCCTTCGAATTATGCCAGACCGCATTGGAGTATAGCGTCCAAGTCGGTTCAGATACGTAATGGTGAGAAGGTCGAGGCGTTCCATAATTTTGTTAAAATAGGCAAAGTGCCGATATTTTACTTCCCATATCTCATCTATGATCTTCAATATGACTGGCCGCTATATTCTACTTCTGTCGGTTCCGACAGTAAGCAGGGAATATACTGGCTGAACCGTCTGGGCTGGAGATTTAAGAATCCTGAATATGATGAGAACGGGAATAAAATTGTGCGTTTTGCACAGCTGGATACAATCTTTGCCAATGTCGACTATCGTTCCAACCGTGGTTATGGTCTGGGTGGAGAACTCAATTATAGTGTCAAGGGCATAGGTAATGGCGGTGTAGGACATTTCCGCGGTTACTGGACCAAGGAAATTTATATCTCAAACGGTGATGATATAACCCGCCGTGATGAAGATAATGAGTTTGCCGCGAATAACTGGAGCAGTAATCAGTATTATAATAAAGAGCGTGGACTCTATGGTAATAAGGATCGTTATCTTCTGGAATGGTGGCATACTCAGAATATCACCGATGAGATCGATTTGCGGGCGCAGACTCATTATTTCTCCGACCGGGATTTTCTCAAAGAGTATTTCCGCGATGAATGGAATAAATTCAAAGAACAGAAGACCAATGCCACACTGCGTTATCTGGGGGATCGTTTCGTAACCGAGATGATAGTTCAGGGTCGTATCAATGATTATCAGTCTGAGACCGATTATATGCCGGAATGGCGGGCTTCGCTTCCGGGACTGCAGCTCTTTGAATTACCGGTATATCTTGATAGTGACATGCGTGCCGGTCTGCTCCGTCACCGCTTCGATGATGAGCTTTCAGAGCTCTCTCGGAGAAATCGTGATGAATTGCTGAATCAGAATTACCGGATGGAGGATGATGGCGTAACTCCCTGGATTGGAAGGGTCTACAATAAGACCGAGCTCAGTGCGCCGTTTGATCTGGGTATTCTTAATGTCAGACCGCATGCCGGTGGTTTTCTGGCGGGGTACTCCAAGGGATATAATGGCGATTATGGTTCTACCAAGGATGGAAAATTCAATGCGGCGGCAGTCTGGGGTGTTGATTTTTCTTCACGCTTCTTCGGGTACTTTGATACCATGCGGCATATGATCGAACCGACAATAAGTGTGATTGGTAATGAAGCGCCTGTAACCAACAGAGCAGAACTCTATTATCTTGATGATATTGATAATTACCGGAAATCTCATACTGTAGAATTCAATCTTTTCCAGCAGCTTGATACCAAACGTGATGATGGTTCAACCAGGCGTCTTGCGCGTTTCAATATGAAGACCGGGGTGATTCTCGACGGACATGAAGCCAGAGACTACAATAATAATAATATTATGAAGGACTTTGTGATGGATGGTGCGATCTATCCTCTGGAGAGTTTGAGCTTATTTGGCAATATGTCGTATAGTTTCGCTACCGAAAGAGTAAGTTCGGCGACAATCGGTACCGATTACTGGTTCAGTAAGAAATTGCGAGGCTATCTGACCCATACCTTCAGTTCCGGGTATACCCCAGAATATAACAGTGCCTTCGGGTATCAGGATGAGGTAAACAGCGGGGAGTCCAATCTGACAACTGCAGCTATCAGAACCCAGCTCTGGAATAAAAATAGTCGTTACTCGCTGGAATACGCCATTTCATATCAGTGGAGTGACCAGAAGGCATATCTTGATGATATAACCGGAATATTGCATGAACCTACAGGCAGCGGCCTGCAGAGTCAGCGAATAGGTCTGATCCGGGATCTCGACACTATGGAGCTATCTGTGAGTGCGGTTATCGATCATCTTAATAATGATAATTTCAGCTTTTATGTCAATCTTACCCCTAAGGGCTGGCTGGGAATTCAGCGTACTCCTGACGGTGGTTCGGCGACAGCGTTTGATGATAATTATGGACGTTATTCGCATCCGGTTGCAGAAAAGATGTCACAGGATGATACAGGTTATGATGCTGATACTCCGGCGTGGGATTGATATGGCTTTTTTATGATAGTTGTTTTATTTTAAGGAACCGCAATTTTGCGGTTTCTGTTTTTATGGATATATTTATGTTACCGGGATTACCGTGAAGGTAATTATCTGGTTGGCATATTGAAAAGTTTATAATAAACAATAATTTGTTCTGATTGAATTACCGGGCAGGCTTCAAGAGCTGCTGCTGCTGAATTATAGATTTGTCTCACTGTGAGTGGCGATTTAATGCGGGAGTGTTAACTGATCTTAAATATAGCATGAAATAAAGATGTTTAATATGTATGGTCGAAGCCATACTAATCTTCAGGTATTAAAAATTCTCTGCAGTTCGGCTATTAGTATTCTGATTTCAGCTATTAGTTTATTACATTTTATGGTAACGTCAGCGTCTTTGTCATTCTTGAGAGTGTTTACTATATCCTTGGAAATATTTAGAATATTGGTGGCACCAAGTGTACCGCAGGTCCCTTTAAGTGTGTGAGCTATGTTGAATATCTGTTCCGATTGATTGTTTTCAAGTGCGGTGCTTAGTTGTTGCAGTGAATCTTCAGCTGCGGTTATATAATTACGGTAAACAGTAATCAGAAGTTCTTTATCGCGTCCGGTATTATCCAGAGCTTCCACAAGATCTAGTTGAGGCGTTTTTAAAAGTCGTTCCCAGATGTGATCATTTTTTTCAGCAGGATTAATTACTGAATTTTCCGGAGTCACTGAAGTGATTTCAGCTTGGATGTCTGATTCTGTATTTTCAGACGCTACCTCTGAGTCCTGATTTATGAATTTTTTGATAATATTATATAGTTTTTCAACCTTTACCGGTTTGGTTACGTGTTCATTCATTCCTGCATCAAGGCTTTTTTTATAGTCTTCCTGCATGGCATGAGCCGTCATTGCTATTATTGGGATATTCTGGTCAAATTTTCGGATCTCCCTTGTCGCACTCAACCCGTCCATTACCGGCATTTGAATATCCATGAAAATCAGATCGTAATGGTTCATCCTTACGCACTCAACCGCTTCAGCTCCGTCATTAGCAAAGGATATGCTGCAGCCGATTTTTTTGAGCAGATTTTCCAGTATTTCCTGATTAATGGTATTATCTTCAACAATTAAGACCGATATATGCCGTAATTTCTTTTCAGCGAAGTTGATTGAAGAAATAATTTTAGAGGGACTCTTAGCGGTTTCGTAGGGATTTTCAAGAATACGCATTAAATTAGCCGGCGCTATTGGTTTGCATATTGTCAGTGAGAAGCCGGCATTCTTCGCTTCACGAATAATTTCTGGAGTTATAGTCTGAGTCATCAGAATAAAATTTGTTTCCTTGAGTGGAAAGGAGTATTTCAACTGTTCCATAATTACTCGGGCTTCAATCTCGGAAATAATATAATTTATCAGGATTGTGTGGTATGCCGGTTTTTCATCGAGTCTGCTTTTAATCATGCTGCAGGCTTCAGCGAGTGAGCTGGCAGTGTCAGCCTGGAAATTTCCGTTGAGGCAGAAGCGTTTGATGGTATAGAGCGTGAGAGGGTTACTGTCAATCAGCAGAATCCTTTCGCCAATATGGTTTGGTGATATCTGATAAGCCGGGTTCGGCTGATTGGAATCAATAACAAAAGGCAGGGTAAAGGTAAAGGTGGTTCCGTTTCCCGGAAGACTGGTGCAGCTTATGCGGCCACCCTGTAGTTCTATCAGTTGTTTACAGATGACCAGACCAAGCCCGGTTCCACCGTATTTGCGGGTGATTGTATTGTCTGCCTGCTTGAACGGGGTAAACAGATCTTTAAGTTTATCCGGATGGATTCCTATACCGTTGTCCTGAATTTTGAAATCAACAAAGACAGTACCATTTTTAATGTGATTAATCTGAACCGTAACAATAATGTTACCCTTGGAACTGAATTTAATGGCGTTATTGCAGAGATTGGAGATTATCTGCCTTAGCCGTAGAGGATCTCCAAGAACTAAATACGGCAGATTCATGTCATAATTGAGTATTAGTTCCAGTCTCTTCTTGGCTGCTTCAAAATTCATAAATGAAAGAATGCTATTGGTTGTTTCTTCGATGTTCATTTTAATTTTATCAATATGCAGTCTTCCGGCTTCTATTTTTGAGAAGTCGAGTATATCATTTATAATCCCGAGTAATGACATGGCGGCCTGATTCGCCTTGGTAAGATAGTTATGCTGGGTATTATTAATTTTTGAGTCGAGCAGCAGCTGCTGCATACCGAGTACTATATTCATCGGGGTGCGGATTTCATGGGACATGTTTGCCAGAAAATTACTCTTTGCCTGGTTGGCTGAATTTGCCTGTTTCATTGAGTCTTCAAGTTGTTTGCTTTTGGTCTGCAGTTCCTGCGTTCGCAGTGCCACTTTTTCTTCGAGTCTGAAAGTGAGTTCTTTGAGTTCGTTCTCTGCGAATAGCAGATCGGCAAGCATATTATTGGTGTTGATGCATATTTCCTGCAGTTCAGGCAGATCAAAGGCTTCAAGATTCAGCAGGCTGCGTTCGGTTATTGCCTGTTTAAGTGAATTGGTGAAAATATTTATATAGTGTTTGGCTTTATTGAAAATGAGCAGTGAAACAATGAATTCAATGAAAATTATGAGCAGCAGCATATAACCGGCTTTTTGCAGGTCGTAGTGCAGTGCCGCTTCCAGATCATTCTTACTTTGCTGGAGCATCTCGTCAAAGTCCGCTACAAATACTGAACTTACCAGCAGCCAGTTCAGCTGCGGGATTTTTTTTACAAAAGCAATTTTCGGGGAAGGGGTAGAATTTTCATCCCTCGGGTATACATAGTCAATATAACCTCCTTCAGGGTGCTTTTCTGAAAGGGTAATGCACTCTTTCGCTAGCTCAATGCCATTGATGTCTTTTGCATTGAGTATGGTTTTATCAATGTATTCAGAGGTTGGATGATAAAGCATTATCCCCTCGGTATTGAAAACGTAAAGGTAACTGTTTTCAGAGGATCCGATTTTAGAAAGAAACGTAAAAATATGATTACGTCCCATGGCTTCCAGGTATTCATCAAAATATGAGCATCCCAATATGACATTCAGCTGTGGTACATATAATGTGTAGCATTTATCGGTAATAATTCTATCGGGCTTGGCTGGTATCTGAAACAGGGAGTTGGAATAATAGCCGCGCCGGGTCTGAGTAGTCTGCTTGATTATTTCAGCAGTTCTTTCGGCAATCTTTTTATCAAAGGCGTTTTTGTCAGTGATATTTGTCAGAATATTATCGTAAAGGATCGCTGGAAAAATTACTTCTTTGGTGTCTATATTAATAATAAAAGGAAAAGGCTCGGAACGTTTGGGATTCATGGTATTGGCAATAATATTTAATACTTGCAGCATCTTTTCTCGGCGTATGTCCACGTCTTTACTGTATCTGGTTAATTGCAGGCAGGTATCCTTGAATTTTAAAGTTTCAATTTTCAATTTTTCTCTGGAGTGTTTGTTTATATCTTCCTGACCGGCGAGGGTTATATCAATTCCGGTATTTACCTGTTCAATTAGTCGGTCCTTGTAATTTGAGATTATTTCCTGCTTGCGTTTGGCAAATTCAGTTTCCAGTGTATTCTGTCTGGAGTAATACCAGAGAACTGAAAAAATGGCAACCAGCGATATTGTCATTGTCGTCAGTATAACGAAGAAGAGGGTTGGGATACGTAAACGAAGTTTGGTCAATATAATGTCCTGAAATTTCCTATATACTACAAGATAACGAGTTATATACATGAAATTATAGGTTATCCAATTTTTTTTGACAACTTCAAAAGCTTCTAAATGCTTGAAAAAAATAATCACTGCCGTGTTTTAAATAAATTGGCGGTGTGTGTGATGTGTGTTAATTGTATGAAATTGTAAAAGGTGTCGAGATATTATTGTATTTTAGCAATTACGCGGAGTTTGCAGAATATTCAAATATTTTTCAGGCGGCTTATAAAATTAGTAAATACCGCGGTTAGTTCTGCGTATTCGTCAGTGATCTCGGTGTTTATATCTTTTTTTAGAAGGTTTTCTATTTTTTCCGCTTTCTTTGACAGGTTGATAGCACCGATAGTCGCTGCTGAACCTTTAATTGTGTGTGCAAGCCGGAGTAGTTCTTCAAGTTGTTTTTCTTTGTAAGTCTGAGCGAGTTTTTCGAGGGTGTCGGCTCCTACGCGTATATAATCCATATAGATATTATACAGCAGTTCTTTATTGCCGCCGACATTGGATAGAGCTTCCTGCAGGTTAATATCTGGCAGTTCAATAAGTTTCCGCCACTGCTGGTCTGTATCTACGGTATTGTCGGTTTCAGTGCCTTGTGAAGCATCATTGTTTTTTGTGGTTGTCATTGCTGAATCTGGCTGCTGCCCCGTATCAGAATTGTAGACCGGTGTCTGGATGATATATTTGGATATTGCCTGAAAGAGTTCGTCAAACTTTACCGGTTTGGTCAGGTGATCATTCATACCGGCTTCAATACTCTTGGTAAAATCTTCGCTCAACGCATGAGCTGTCATTGCGATGATTGGCGTAGTTTGATCGAAACTGCGAATACGTCTTGTCGCTTCCAGTCCGTCAAGCACCGGCATCTGTATATCCATGAGAATAAGATTGAATTTTTCCGCTTTGGCCTTGGTGACAGCGATTTCACCATTGACCGCGGAGGTTACCCTGCTGCCGGCATTAATTAGAAGGTTTTCAACGATCTCACGATTGATAGGATTATCTTCAACCAGCAGAATAGAGGAGTTGTCAAGCCTGTAATCAGTATGGGGCTTCTGCTCCATCCTGGTCGCGGGAAAATAGGTAGTATCATTGGGATTATCCAGAATATGGCGGAGAATACTTGGAGTTATCGGTTTGCTGATAACTTTATTGAAGCCGAGTTCTTTGGTGGAGCGAATGAGCTCTATGGTGCTCTGGCAGGTCATATATATGAAATTAGTATTATCGAGTGAAAAATGTTTTTTCAGATACAGGAAGGTCTCAATACCATGATTTCCTGTGAGTGTTGAGTTAATGAGTATTGTATGATAGCAGGAAAAAGATTCTTCCTGTCTGGCAACCAGTTCGCAGCTTTCGTGGAGGTTGTTGGCGGTGTCGGCAGTAAAACCGTAATCTTCTGCATATTTCTTCAGGATTTTAAGTGTTAAGTGGTTTTTATCGAGAATAAGTATTTTTTTCTCCCGGGATTTTATTATTGAGGTATTCACTTGTGCTCTGCCTGCGCGGCTAGTGAATGGTAGTGTGAAGCTTATTGTCGTACCGATGTGTGGAATGCTGTTGAGGTCAATATGTCCGCCTTGGAGTTCGATAAGCTGCTTACAGATGATCAGTCCCAGTCCGGTTCCTCCGAATTCCCGGGTTATGGTGCTGTCGGCCTGTTTGAAGGGTTCAAAAATTATACCTTGCTTATCCTTGGATATACCTATGCCGTTATCTCTGACTTCGAATTGAATTTCAATGGAGTTACCCGTGGTCTGAATTAATCGGGCTATAACCACAATACAGCCCTCGGTACTGAATTTGATCGCGTTATTACAAAGATTGGAGAATACCTGCCGGAGGCGTAAAGGATCGCCAATAATGATCTCTGGTATTTTGGTGTCAAAGTCGAGTATTATCTCCAGATTTTTCTGTGCCGCCTCAAAGGTCAGGAATGAGAGTACGTTACTGATAGTTTCTTCTATATTAAACTCAACACTGTCAATATTCATTTTTCCGGCTTCAATTTTTGAAAAATCCAGAATATCATTGATGATTCCAAGAAGTGACTGCGCTGCCTGATTTGCTTTTGTAAGGTAGTTTTTTTGTGTCTTATTTACTTTGGAATTCAACAGCAACTGCTGCATGCCCAGAATTATATTCATCGGTGTACGTATTTCATGCGACATGTTTGCCAGAAATATGCTTTTAGATTCATTGGCGGCATTGGCGAGCTTACTGGATTTTTCCAGTTGTTTGGTCTTTATTTGCAGCTCATGAGTACGCCTTGCAACCTTATCTTCGAGACTCTGGTTGAAGGAGTTGAGCTCATATTCCTTCTGAATCAGATCCGCAATTATACTGTTGGTGCTTTTGCTGATTTCATTGAATTCCTGGATAAAATGGGTGTGATCGTCTATTGAGTAATGCTTCTCCAGAGAATTATGGAGTGAGGCTATAAAGTTGCGGATGTTTTTTTTGACGATAAAGGCAATTAAACTTGAGAAAAGTGTGATGACGGCAATGGCTCCAAGCAGTAATAACAGCATTGTTTCCAGTTCCTGGTTGAGGTAGTGCTGCATATTTCGGCGCTGCTCTTCAAGCATAGCATCGAAATTGGCCAGATATAATCCGCTGCCGACAATCCACTCCATGCCTTTCAGCCGTCTGGCATAACCAATTTTTCTGGCATTGGCATTGGTGCTCGGCCGACGCCAGGTATACTCGATAAAGCCGCCAAACTTATCTCCTGTTGCAATATTGATAAGTTCCTGAATGACCTTTACCCCGTTTGGGTCTGTATAGTCATAGAGGTTCTGGTTAATTCTTTCAGGATTGTAATGAGCGATCATTTTACCTTCCTGAGTCATTACAAAGATGTAATCATCCTCGGCCAGACCGACATCACTGACATAATTGAGTATCTTTTCCTGAGCCTGTTTTTCCGCGGTTTGTGTTCGTAAACAGATACCTAAAAGCATATTTTTCCCAGGAGTCAAGAGTGCATAGCCAAAATTGTTTAGTATTCTATTTCCCGTATTTTTCTGGATGGAGTCACTGAAGAATACTCCAGCGGGATTATTGCTCGCTTGTTTTAAAAGCAGGGCCCTTTTCTCTGCTGAACTCAGGTAATCCGGGAGTTGAATAGCATGCGGGAGGTCTGAGGGTAATATAAGTTTGTTCTGGTTAACATCGATCAGAAAAGGAAAGCTTTGTTGACCGAATGTATTATAGGTTTTAATCGTCTGAGCTGCATCAGCGAGTGATACGTTCTCATTTTTGCCGAAAATAACGGTTCTTAAAAACAACGTTTGAGATTTTAATGTTGTATCATTGGTTGTGTTTATTTCCTCTTTGCCGGTATTGATCAGTCGCAGTGAGGATTCAACCAGATTTTTTACGGTGTCCTTGGAAATATTAAAGAGCTGATCTTTGTAACTCAAAAAATCAATTTCCAAATTTGTTATTCGTGATTTATACCAGAGCAAGCTGAGCAGCAACACAAGAATAACCGCGATTATGGTCGAGGTCAGAAAATTAAGGGTTGGAATGTTTATGCGGAATTTTTTCAAGAGTTTGCAGCCCTGTCAGTATAATAATTAGTTATTTTTACAAATTATTATAGTATCAGGAACTGATTTTGACAATGTAAAAAAATAATGACCTCAGACTATTTTTTCGCGTTTAATCCGTTTTTGCCGTAATTCTGCATGCCGGGCAAAGGCTCCGGACTGGATTATCCTGAGTGTTTCCCGGGCACAACGCGGGCAATACACCTCTCTGATATTGTGACCAAGCTCACCGGGCCAAGGCAGTCTGAATTCTCCGTTATCTTCAATTCTTTTACAAACTTTACATTGGGATGTCAGCGGCTGTGTGTTCTTCATTATTTTTGCTCCTGAATAGTATCAAACTACTGTTATTATTTAAATTACAGTAAAACCGTTATTTCTTTTCGCTAAATAACTATAAATCTGGTTAGAGTTGTAAGGTAAATTTTTTAAATTAGTGTTAAAATCCGGTGGAATGCTTGTAATTAACGCTTAAAACAATAAAATACTAAGGTTGTGGTGATTTGATGATAAAAGGAGGATGCGTGAGATTATTCGATTCACACTGCCATATTACCGACCAGCGTTTTGATGAGGACAGGGAGCAGTTGCTCAGGCATGCCGCTGAAAATGGCGTGCAGATGCTTACCTGCGGCACCTGTCTGAAAACTTCCGAGGCATGCCTAAAACTGGCTGAAGAGCATGAGAATGTATTTGCAGCTGTTGGTATACATCCGAATAATACTGGTGAAATTACTGATATTGATGATGATTATAAGTCTTTGCGTGAATTGGCTGCAAAGCGTCATGCCTCGGCTATCGGTGAAACCGGTCTGGACTGGTATTGGGATCAGGTAGCGCCAGCGGTGCAGCGCCAGCATTTTAAAATGCACCTTGATCTTGCCCGGGAGCTACAGCTTCCGGTTGTTGTGCATGCACGCGACAGTGCTGATGACTGTCTTGATATGATTGCGCCGTATGTAGGTACTGGTATTAATTTTGTCTGGCATTGTTTTGTTGCCGGCAAAAAAAAGCTGGAGCGGTTGCTTGAAAGAGCACTTGAACTAGACCTTTATCTGGGAATAACCGGGAATATCACCTTTATGGAGCAGGTTCCACTCCGAAATATTGTCACTAAAATTCCGGATAAACATCTGCTGCTAGATACCGATTCGCCATATCTTATTCCCAAGCCTCGAACTGTTGAGCGTAACGACCCGCTTCAGACGCTGCGAATCGCTGAGGAACTGGCTGCGCTCCGCGGTGTCAGCGTCGAGGATATTGCCCGGATAACAACCAGAAATGCCTATAATTTTTTGAATCTCACCCTTGAAGATGAACGTGGTGAAATAGCATATCCGATACGTGATTCAATCTATATAAATTTGACCAATCAGTGTACAAATGATTGTGCCTTCTGTGCCCGTAATAATGGTTTTGTGGTAAAGGGGCATGATATTTCACTCAAATCAGAGCCTACCGCTGCGGAGGTGATTGCGGCACTGGGTGATTTTCACCGCTATAAAGAGGTTGTTTTCTGCGGCTATGGCGAGCCGACAATGAAGCTTGATGTGCTGCTGGAGGTGGCAAAATATGTAAAATCCAAAGGTAAACCGGTTCGGGTAAATACCAATGGGCTGGCTAATCTGTACTTCAAGCGTGATATTGTCCCTGAGCTGGCGGTGTGTGTGGATGCGGTGAGTATCTCCCTTAATTCCGCTGATCCTGATGAATATCTGCGAATCTGCAGAAGTCGGTTTGGTGCGGCGGCATATCCGGCTCTTCTGGAGTTTGCTGGATTGTGTAAGCAGGCAGGTATTGCTACTACTCTGAGTGTTGTGGCTATGCCTGGAATTGATGTTGCCGCAGCGCAGAAAATTGCAGACGATATTGGAGTTGAGTTCCGGGCGCGTTCGTTCGTTGATGCCGGGTGAGCGGTAATTTACGGTTTACAGGCGGGTATTGCATATTAGCTGAAATATAAATTATCAGATATTAAAGTTAAAATTTTTAAGATTAGTTTGGGTTATACCTTTTTAGTTATTGGAGAATTGATGGAGACGGTTGTAATTGCTGGAGGTGCCGGATTTCTTGGCAGTCATCTTTGTGAACGGTTTTTAAATGAGGGGATGCAGGTTTACTGTCTGGATAATCTCTGCACCGGCAGAGTTGAGAATATTGAACATTTGTCAGAGAATGACCGCTTTCATTTCTTCAAGAAGAATATTTATGAAACCATCATCGTCCCGGGTAAAGTTGATTATGTGCTTAATTTCGCCTCTCCTGCCAGCCCTTTTGATTATCTGGCAATGCCTATTCAGACAATGAAGGTCGGCTCAATCGGAACGATGCATGCTTTAGGACTGGCAAAAGCCAAGAAGGCTAGATTTCTGTTGGCTTCAACCAGTGAATGTTATGGTGATCCGGCGGTGCATCCACAGACCGAGGATTACTGGGGAAATGTCAATCCTGTCGGTCCGCGCGGGGTGTATGACGAAGCCAAGCGTTTCGCTGAAGCGCTTACTATGGCCTATAATCGTGAACATGGTGTCGCAACCCGTATTGTCAGAATCTTCAATACGTACGGTCCGCGCATGCGGCTGAATGATGGTAGAGCGCTCCCTTCATTTATGTGTCAGGCACTTCGTGGTGAAGATGTTACGGTATTTGGTGATGGTTCGCAGACTAGAAGTTTTCAGTTTGTGGATGATTTGGTTGAGGGTATTTTCCGTCTTTTGATGTCGGATGAGGTTTATCCTACAAACATCGGTAATCCTGAAGAGGTATCGTTGCTCGAATTTGCAAAAGAGATTATCGAGCTTACCGGTTCCAAGAGTAAAATTGTGTTTCGGGATCTGCCTGAGAATGATCCGAAAGTGCGTCAGCCTGATATTACCAAAGCCAGAAAAATACTTGGCTGGGAACCAAAGGTAAAACGCAGCGACGGTCTGAAGATAACTCTTGAATATTTCAAAAAAGAGCTGGAGCAGATGTAATCATAGCCTGCTGCCCGGTTGCGATTAAATTTTTTTTATATAATTTATTAGTTGGAGGAAGATGTATGGGGGTCGACAAGGATCGTTTGTGTAAAACTTTTCTGGATTTGGTGCAGATACCATCTCCTTCCAGGCGGGAACGCAAGGTGGCGGACTGGATCAAGGGTGAATTTGAAGCTCTGGGAATTCAGGCTGTAATCACTGAAGATGCGGCTGCGTCTGAGACCGGCGGCGATTGTGGCAATCTTCTGATTAGGCTTCCCCGTAACGGTAGAGGTAAGAATCTTCTCCTGACCAGTCATATGGATACGGTTGAGGTGGGGGATAAACCTATCGTTGCAAGTTTTGCAAAGGATACCGGTATTTTTACATCAGACGGTAAGAGTATTCTGGGAGCAGACGCCAAGAGTGGAGTGGCGTGTCTCATTGAGCTCGCCCGTATTATCAAGGAAGATAAGCTTGAGCATGGTGAGTTGCTCTTTGTTTTCTCGGTCTGTGAAGAGAAAGAGGCTTTAGGGGCTTCTCTGCTGTCTGAGACTGAGTACCGGGGGCTGGATGCCTGCATTACACTTGATCACTCTTATCCTAATGAAATAATTGTTGGTGCGCCCTCCAAGGTCGCTCTGGAAATCACTGTGCATGGTACCGGTGGGCATGCTGCTTTTCCTGAGCAGCGCATAAATGCCGCGTCAGTATTGGCGAAGACTATTGCCCGTCTTCCAAGTAAGAGGCTGGATGAATTCTCTACCTCCAATATTGGTATTATGTATTCTGGTACCGCGATCAATGTTATACCGGATGTGGCTTATGCCGAGTATGAAATTCGCAGTCACCGTGATGAGCTGCTGGATTTTCATCTTGCACGGACGTTGACCAGTATTGAGGCGTCGGTTCGTGATGCTCGGGTCTTTGTTGCCGGTGGTGTCGGCGGCAGGGGGATCGGTGATGATGGTGATAGTGTGGAGAATATCAGGAAAGCAACGGTTGATGTTGAGGTTATAAGCTGCTATTCAGCATTTAGAGTAGCGGAAGATGCGCTTCCGGTTCGTCTGGTGCAGCAGGCTATGCAGGCTTGTAATATGGATATGGAGATGGTGATTGCACAGGGTGGTTCCGATGCCAATATCTATAATGCCAGAGGCTTGCCGGCGGTGGTTCTCGGCTGTGGCATGCATGCCGTTCACGGGCATACAGAGCGGGGTGATCTTGAAGAGATGTGTCAGTGTGTCGATATTATGCAGCATGTACTTGGGTATGAACTCTAGTTTTTAAAATGTGAGTTCGGGGGTTGGCTATTGCGGCGTTACTGATCATTATAGTTGTTATGAAATAAAAACCAGAGAAGGCGTTTGATCGCACTTTCTCTGGTTTTTTAAATCTTTTTATAACCGTGCTGTCGGAATTTGGAAAATTCAGATTAGAGCTTGATCTCTTTTGGATTAACAAAAGGCATCATCTTACGCAGCTTTTTACCGGTAATTTCAAGAAGGCTGTTGTTGTCACGTTCACGCATCTTCTTGATTACTGGCTGGTTGACCAGACATTCGCAGAGGAATTCTCTGGCAAATGAACCGTTCTGGATCTCTTCGAGGGCTTCGCGCATTGCCTGACGTGAAGTTTCGTTAACAACACGAGGACCGCGTGACTGACCACCGTATTCAGCGGTGTTGGATACAGAGTAGTTCATGTAGCTAATACCACCCTGATAGAAGAGGTCAACAATAAGTTTGAGCTCGTGAAGAACTTCAAAGTAAGCGATTTCTGGCTGGTAGCCTGCTTCAACCATAGTCTGGAAACCGGCTCTGATCAGTTCTGAGGCACCGCCACAGAGTACTGTCTGTTCACCGAAGAGGTCGGTCTCGGTCTCTTCTTTGAAGGTGGTTTCAATGATACCGGCTCTGGCACCGCCGACACCCAGACCGTAGGCCAGTGCTTTCTGCTTGGCTGTGCCTGAAGCATCCTGATAGATAGCGATAAGACAGGCAACACCGCCGCCCTTCTCATATTCACTGCGAACCAGGTGACCTGGGCCTTTAGGAGCAATCATGGCAACATCAACATTTGCAGGTGGGATAATCTGACCATAGTGAATGTTGAAACCATGGGCAAACATCAGCATGTTACCTGCTTCGAGGTTTGGTTCAATATCTTTCTTGTAGACACTTGCCTGAACTTCATCTGGCATGAGAATCATAATCACATCAGCCTTCTGTGCTGCTTCAGCGGCAGAGTGAACAACAAATCCGTGCTCTTCAGCGAGCTTGGCGTTGGCACTGCCTGGGCGGTTAGCAATAATTACATTGAAACCTGAATCGCGAAGATTCTGAGCGTGAGCGTGACCCTGTGAGCCGTAACCGATGATGGCAATTGTCTTGCCTTCAAGTGCAGAACGATCGATCTCGTTCTCGTAATACATAGTTGCCATAATAAATTTCCTTTTTGTTATAATGTGACTGTATAAGCTGTTAAAGTCATTATAGTTGTTAATAATACAGTATTTCGCGTATGATGCAATATGTTAAATTTAATTTTGGGTTTTGGACTTATCTGCTAATTGGGCGTAAAAAGATTAAATTTTTTATATAAATAATTCGATAAAATACTATAATATAAACTATTCTGAGGTCATGGATAATAAAGGACTATAAAATGCGCTTTATTTTTGCTGTTATAATCTGTTTTGTCATATCTTTTCTTCTGCTGTCAGGGTGTGAACCACAGCCCGAGATCTTTGCCATGAAGAAGGAAAGAGTGGATGCTAATACCAAGACCACCAAATTTTATACCAATGGCATGCTGCGCTCAGAATCCATATCAACAAGGAATAATGGCATTGATGATGTCTGGCGCTATTATGAAAATGGGGTATTGGTACGAATTGATGAGGATCTGAATTTTGATGGTGTCGTTGATAAAATCCGTACCTTTGATCCTGAGACCGGTAAACTGCTCGTAACGAAAATTGATGCTAATTTTGACGGTACCTTTGAAATTGTCGATGAGTATGAGGATACGGCATATCTGACCGATGAAAAACTCGAGCGTAAACAGGAAAATCAGCTGGTTGAGACCGAAACACCACTTACTACACCCTCAGCACAGACTGAGGAGACTCAAGTATCGGTTCAAGAGACAATAACCGAGGACGTGAATACCACAGATGCGGAGATCCCGGTTGCGCCTACCCCTCAGGCTGCGCGCAGCAGCAGTATTGTGATTGAGGAAGAAGAATTGCCCCGCAGTACCGCCGGTTCTGGAAGTTATTTTGAACCGCTGGAGGTAAACCCCGGAACTGGTTCGGTAACTCCCGCCCGTGATTCTAAAATAGTACCGGCTCCGGTATTTACCCATCCTTCTGATAGTTTAGAGGATTAAGACAGGCAGAGTTTTTATAATGATAAAAGCAGTAATTTTTGATCTGGGCCGAGTATTGGTTACTATTGATTTTGCGAGTGGTCTGCTGGGGAAAATCGGGAGTATGGATCTGAGTTTTAACGCTGTCGCCGAGCTTGCCGGCGACAGCGATTTTATTGATTTTTCTACCGGCAGGATTACCGCTGAATGTTTTTATGAACGGGTAATTGCCAAGACCGGTATCGAGCTTGGCTTCCAGGAATTCAGTGGTTTGTGGTGCGCTATTTTCGGTGAAATGGCGGGTATGCGAGGTATTGTTACCAAGCTGGCGTCTCGGTATAAACTCGGGCTGCTTTCGGATACCGACCCTCTGCATTGGGAGCATATATGCCGAGAGTATCCCTGGATCCCGGAATTTTTTCCTGAACCGGTTTTAAGCTACCGGACTGGAGTGATGAAGCCCGATTCACGGGCGTTTAGCGCTGCCGTTACCGCTGTGGGCAGATCTGCTGAGGAGTGTTTATTCATTGATGATCTGCAAAAGAATGTCAATGGTGCCCGGGAATGCGGCTTGAATGCGCTCAGATTTACGGCACCTCAAGACCTGAAGCTTGAACTTATGCGAACAGGTATCTTGCCGGAGGTGTGATTTGAGAGTGATGTATTTTGACAGTGTTTTTTTCTATTCTTTCGCTGCTGAAGTGTGCTGTTTGTAATGTCTGTTGCCGCAATATGTTAGATGAAAATTGTTTTTTTGCAAAGCTATTGTATTGTTTGTGGTATATAGATAAAATATTGAGCGTGATTATAGATTATAGAGCTGTGTATAAAGGTTGCATAAAATGAGGCTTGCTCATATTTCTGACGTTCATCTGGTATCGGCTTTATCGTCATATCTGCAGGTTAGGAACTTCAAGCAGTTTATTGGACTATTTAACTGGGTGATGTACCGCCGGAATAAAATAAGCATACATAAAGTTTACCGCTCTGTAGATCTGCTTATTGAGAAGAATATTGATGCGCTGGTGGTTACCGGTGACATCAGTCAGCTTGCCTGCAGCAAGGATTATGAGACCTATGCCAGCATTATGGAGCCTCTGACCTCCAGAAATATACCGGTGATTACAATCAAGGGTAATCATGATCATTATTCCACTTCCAGCAAACTCAGCCTGGCCTTTGATAAATTTATCAAGCCGCTCTCGCTCAATACCGAGGTCGAAACCGGGGTTTATCGGGTCAAAGATGTTGAACTTTTTCATCTTGAGGGTGCGGTACCTACACCTCCCTTTAAATGCTGGGGAAAAATAACCGCTGATGGGCTGAAGGAGATTGAGCAGCGTTTCAAAAAATATGCCAAATCAACTGCACAGAAGATTGCTTTCGGGCATTTTCCGCTGTTGAGTGAGGAGAATAACTCCCTGCCGGCATATATGGCTTTACGCGGTGCGGATAAAGTTATCCAGCTTCTGGAAAAATATAAAGTCAGTAATTATCTCTGCGGTCATATACATAAGCCGTTTGCTAATCTTTTACCCAATAACATTCAGCAGTTCTGTTCTGGTTCGATAAGTGCCAGCGGGCTTATCCGGTTGTTTGATATTGCTCCCGACCGTATTGTTGAGATCGGCAGTCTAAAGCCGGCTCAATGAGTGCTGTTTCAGCGTATAACTTTATAATTCTTTTTTGCCAGCTTGTCATGCTCGTTGTCGCGCATATGTTGATGGTTGCGTCTCCAGTCAAGCATTTGAGAGACAATTCCCCGTTTTTCAAAGCGTCGTATTGAGGTGATGGCACGGGGCGAATGAAAACAAATATAATTTGCTCCCGCGCTTATTGCCCGCATAATAAGATCTGTACTCGTTCCCTGCGGTAAATTTTCGTCAAAACCGTTGATGTCTTCATAGACACTGCGGTTCATCAGCATTACCCCGCCCGGCGCATGAACTCTGGAGTGAGAGGTAACTATATTGGCAATATGAAAACAGCTTCTGACGACAAGACCGCCTTTTTCTGGGGCTCCGGCTACTGTCCCTATAATTCGGTTGGGGTCGGGGGCTTTTCTGGCTATCTGATTGATGTAGCGGTTAATACTACCGGTTTTGAGGGTTGTATCGGCATCGACAAAGATGAAGAAATCATTTTTAGCCGCTGCTGCTCCCAGGTTTTTGCCGAAGGACATGCCTGACTTTTCTGACTCTATGACCTGTACCGGGTAGTTTCCGGCAATCTCAGCGGTATCGTCGGTGCAGCCGTTACAGGCGACGATAATTTCATACGGATAATTTATACGGTTGTCAATGATTGAAACAAGAGTTTTTGTAATGGCTGAAGATTCATTGTGGGCCGGGATAATTATTGACAGTGAAGGCGCAAAATTATTCATAAAATTCCTAGCAAGAATAGATTTTCCTGTGATTCAAATAAGTAAAATGATACAATATTATAATATATATTTGAGAGTGTAATAACAGGAGAATATTATGAAAAAAGTATTATTGGTTGCCCATTGCGGTCCTGATACTTCAAGGATTCAGCGGGTTCTTGCTTCTTTGGGTGCGGAATTTGAGGGGGCATTCAATATGAAAGGCGGGCTGGACAAGCTTAGAAATGGTAATTTTGATCTTGTGCTGCCAAATAGAGTTTTTGGGTATGATGAAGAGGGCGGTATTGATTTTATAAAAGCAATGAAAGCGGATGAAGCTCTTTGTGATATTCCGGTAATGCTGGTTTCCGGTTTTGCTGATTATCAGCAGCGGGCGGTTGAAGCCGGCGCGGTGAAGGGCTTTGGCAAGGATGAGCTGGAGAGCGGCGGTGCGGCGGAGGCAATGGCACCGTTTTTGACTTGAGTGTTTACTGCTTTGGTCGATTTTATGGTGTTGTTAATTCGGGGATAGTGGTTGTTTAATTGTGGAAGTTGAAGGTTAGCAGTTTATGCCGGTATTTAAGAAAGTATTAAGCGAGGTCAGGGATGTTTTTAAGAAGGAGTATCGGGCGGGAGAGTCAGGGGTCAGGAAGGTGATCGATAACTGGCTGGAAATACCTCGGGTACAGGAGGTGCTGAGTCAGCGTCAGCGGGGATTTGACACGGAAAAATATCCTAATTTTTATGATTATGCGATATCACGCTGGGGAAGCAGACTGCCACAGCGCAAGCTTAACGCTCTGGTAATCGGCTGCACCCATACCAACGGGCTTCCAGAACTTCTTATTGGTAACAGTGAAATAGGTAGTGTTCTGGTGGTCGATAATGACGCGGTGGTTCTGGAGAATCTGCTGGACAAAAAAATTCCGGGTATTGAGTGCTGGCAGATGGAGCTCAATACCGATCCGCTTCCACGGGGTTCTTTTGATATTGTGGCTTGTGATAATTCCTTGAATTACTGCCGGGGAGTCAGGCATATAGGTGTTGAGATTGAGAAGGTTATAGGCCGTTCCGGTCTGTTTCTGGCACGGGAATATGTTGGACCTAATCGTCTGCAGTTTGCAGAACCGCAGATGAAACTGGTAAATGCGTTCCTGGCGCTGTTACCGTCAAAGTACCGGCAATTGCCGGACAGTTCGGGAGATTTTATTCAGTGCGAGATGGTGCAGTGTGAAGATATACAGATTATGGAATCGAATAAAGCTATAAAATCTGAGGATATTGAGAAAATGGTGCATTTCCATTTTCGTATAATGGAGGAGATTCCACTGGGCGGTACGATCCTGGCACCGCTTATGACCGAAATATATCAATGTTTCATGTCCACTGATAAAGAGACCGCGCAACTGGTGGATACCCTGTTAGATGTGGAGATGCGGCTTATTGAGGGCGGGATGCTCACTAGTAATTATAAAGCATTTATCTGCCGTCCGGCCTGAGTGTTATAATTTTTTAAAGATTTTTTTTCTTTTCGGCCAGTTGTTGCATTACTGATATAGGTGTTATCGGTTTATGCACTGGTGAGTTCGCGGCTCCCGGCATTTGAGAAGAAGGCTGTGAGTGCTGAAGGCTTTTTTTACTCTCGGTATGGGTGGTGCTTTCAGCTGGCTTAGCCGGTGAGTTTGCGACATTTTGTTCTTGCTTTTTTGCCGCTTTGCTCCGTTTACGCCGGCGTCTGCGGGCGTTGCGTTTTTTCTTGCGCGGATTGTCCTCGTCATTAGCTGAAGATTCTATTTCTTCCTGCCGTTCCTCCCAGAGATTGCGCCATTCATCGGCACGGGTGAAATCGCGCCCGGTAGCGGTAAGATGCAGTTCATATAAGGCCAAGGCATCAAGAAACCAGCTGGAACAGACAAAGCGTGTCCGGTTGAAATTTCTTCGTCCTTTGACTATAAAGCGGTGCTGCATGGTCAGAATCTTGACCATTTTCTCTTTGATTTTACGCGGCACTTTGTAGCGTTCAAGGAAGGGTTCTACGATTTCATTGAAGGCTTCAAGCAGACTTTTCTGCGTAATAGCCGAGTCGGGTTTGGATATGCCGGCAAGCATCGCGGGAAAGAAAATGCAGGAGAGCATCAGCGAGTGGTCAATATCATTGGTGATCAGGTCACCGCGGTCAAGAGCTTCCAGATAGTTCCAGATTAGAGGAGTATCGCCATTGTTTTCATTGTCTTCAATATATGCCGCTACTTCAGGGCTGATGACATTCAGCAGTGAGGTGTCGTAAAGGAGTTTGAATGCTTTGCCGCCGGAATTAAAGGCAAACAGGCGGTATATTTCCTCCAGCATTCTGGGAGCGGACGCTTTCGATAATTCTCCGGCGTATTTGCGTATTGCTCTGAAGGTATTCTCTTCAATAGTGAAGTCGAGTCTGGAGGCAAACCGGATTGCTCTGAGCATACGTACCGGATCTTCCTGAAATCTGATGTTGGGATCGCCAATCGAGCGGATTATGTGCTTTTTTAGATCTTCCAGACCACCGACGTAATCGATTATACAGAAATCTTCCACATTATAGAATAGACCGTTGATTGTAAAATCCCGGCGTTTGGCATCCTCTTCCGGAGTTCCGAATTCGTTATCATCCATCTGCAGCAGTTCACCGTTTTCGGTCTCCGGCTGTTTGCGGAAGGTGCTGGTTTCAATAATCTTGTCAGCATATTTAATATGTGCGAGGCGAAATCTTCTGCCAATGAGAAAACAGTTCTTGAAGATTTTTTTTATCTGATTTGGGCTTGCATCAGTGCTTACGTCAAAATCTTTCGGCGTGCGCTCAAGCAGGAGATCACGTACCCCGCCACCGACAAGATAAGCAATAAAATTATGTCGAGCCAACCGGTAGAGGACTTTCAGAGCATCGGGATCTATATCACGCCGAGAAATATTATGTTCTTCGCGCCGGCAAATTATCGGTTTGTGTTTGCTCATAGTTCTTTTTCCAGTCACTCTATAAATCTCAGGATATTCGCTCGATGCGCGCGCCTAAGGGACTGAGCCGTTCATCTATTCGCTCATATCCGCGGTCTATCTGTTCAATATTATCAATAATGCTGACCCCTTCAGCGCAGAGTCCGGCAATCAGCAGTGCCATTCCGGCACGTATATCCGGGCTGGTTATATTGGCGCTCTGCAGCCTGCTGCTGCCGATAACCACCGCCCGGTGCGGATCACATAGAACGATCTGTGCCCCCATCTCAATCAGCTGGTCAACAAAGAAAAGTCTGCTTTCAAACATTTTCTCGTGGATTATTACACTCCCTTTGCTCTTGGTGGCACCGACCAGGGCAACACTGGTAAGGTCAGCCGGGAATCCAGGCCATGGTGCATCATCTAACCTTGGGACAGCGCCCCGGTAGTCATTAATTATCTCCAGTGGCTGGTTGCGGTGAACCAGTAGATTTTCTCCTCTGATGTCAGCAACTATGCCTATGCGCTTGAACTGATAGAGTATCATCGGCAGATATTCGGGTGATGCCTTTTCAATCAGCAGTTCACCGCCGGTCATGGCTGCCAGAGTCATGAAGCTGGCGACTTCAAGATAATCCGCTCCAATGGTAAGCTCACCACCCCCGAGGCTTTGTACTCCGTGAATAACCAGCCTGTTGGTGCCTATCCCCTCGATATCTGCTCCCATTGAACAGAGCAGGTGGCAGAGTTCCTGTACGTGTGGCTCGCAGGCTGCATTGTAGATTACAGTACGTCCTTGTGCTACTGCAGCAGCCATCACGGTATTCTCCGTGGCGGTCACACTCGCTTCATCAAGCAGAATTTCTGCACCGGTCAGACCGTTTGGCGTGCTGATGCGGATACCGGCACCAACCTCTATCTGTGCTCCAAGTTTTTCAAGAGCCAGCAGGTGGGTGTCGATACGTCTGCGACCAATGCGGTCTCCACCCGGAAATGGCAGTTCAATAGTGCCGCAACGATGGAGCAGCGGTCCTGCCAGAAGAATACTGCCGCGAAGCTTGCGGCAGAGATCTGACTGAATTTCAGCTATTCTGATATTACTGGTGTCTATAACAGCGGTATTATTCGCTTTATCAAGATCGACCTTTGCCCCCATCTCTTCGATAATCTTAAAGAGTGACAGTACATCACCTATCATTGGTACATTGTAGAGTCTGGTTGGTTTTTCGCTGAGCAGGGTTGCCGCAATGGCAGGAAGGGCTGAGTTTTTGTTGCCGGAGGCACGGATGGTGCCGGAAATAGGATGTCCACCTTCAATTTTAAATTTACTCATATGCGGAACCTGCTCTCCAGTAATGAGGTTGAATATCAATAGTGCCGTCTGCGGAAAAATCAGCGGCTATTTCAGAGCTTTTACCCTGAACGGTCAATAAAATTTCCATCATAATACTATGTATTCTAGAGTATTCGGTATTATTGTCAACAAATAACGGATAAGTTTGTTTAAAATAAATTATGTCAATTTTAGTCTTTGGTATAAATGCCGCCGCTTAGCAGGACACTGCGTGAAATCTCCTGCAGACTGTTTTTACGGAAGAAGGCAAGAGTAGTCTCGGTAGCCAGTTCTTGCGGAAACTCGAGTTTTATATGTGAGCAGCCGCGTTGTGAAAGAACTTTCTTGCCGATTCCGAGAAGTCTGCTGCCGATTCCCTGGCGGCGGTATGCTTCGCTGACCGCAAGATACTGCAGACTTGAGGTGAAAGGATTAACACAGCAGACTCCTGCAATTTGCTCCGCGTCCCTAGCGATAAGGCAGCAGTTCATAAGTTCGACGTTTGAAAAATAAAAATCATCTGCAGCCCGGAGTTCATCAAGAACGTCAAGCTCCGGCATCCCGTTCTCATGAGCTATGCGGGCGTGGGTACTCAGAAGCGCTGCGAAATTTTCGATAAGATATTCTGCGAGTTTCCCCTGATCATCAAACTGTGCGGCGGAAATTTGTATATTTTCTGGTATCATGGAAATTTTCCTTGTTTATGGCTAATATTATATTACTATAGTATTTTGATAATGCAATTTTTGCAGTTATTATATATTCTGTTTACGGCAGAGTAAAGAATAATCATGATGATTAATTAATATTGTGAATGGGTGTGCCGGATGTATAAAGTAATTGTTTTCGATCTTGATCAGACTCTCTGGTGGTGTGTCAATACCTGGATAGATATGTCTTCCGGAGCTCCGTTTACCAGAGTTGAAACCGATGCGCTAATCGACAGGGAAGGCTATAGGCTTGAACTGTTTGCAGATTCACGCCGTGCGCTTGAAGAGCTTGCTGCTGCAGGTTATATTCTGGCTGTTGCTTCCCGTTCCGGGGCGCCTGACTGGGCTCACGAGGCACTGAAGAAGTTGGATATGAACCGGTATTTTGAGGAAATTCTGATCTTTCCAGGTGCCAAAACCACACACTTTGAGATTCTCAAGTCACGCCTTGAATGTGAATATTCCGCTATGCTTTTTTATGATGATGAACGCCGGAATCTGGATGATGTTTCCGTTCTGGGAGTTGACTGTATTCATGTCCGCAATGGATTGGAATACCAGCAGATTCAAGAGCTGCTGTAGCCGGTTGGTTTATGGTTCAATTGTCTCATAATTTACTAATAATGCAGCTTGCGCCGGTTACTGTATTGTGCTGCCAAGCTGTTTTTTTTATGATCTTATGCTGTGATTTGCTATTATTAACTTCAATTATAACCCGGTGTTGTGTGTAAAAGATGCTATGAAATAACGGGTTGTAGGCCTAGCTGGGTAGTTCTAAATTATTACTGAATACTCAAGAATATCAGAAATAGTCCGAACATATATGCAGGGTTCGGTATGTTTTCACGGTGCGTTCTCTAGATGTCAAAGACATTCTGGGGAACGCCGTGAGATATAGTGATCGCTGTCGGGAAGCACGGATGCTTTCCAGTATTGTTAATTTCATGGAAGAAATTATTGCGTATGAGTATGATTATTGCCAATAATCTGAACTCGCTTGCTGCCAGAAACTCTCTCAATAAGAGTAATGCCAGTATGGCTGAGTCGCTGACAAGATTATCCACCGGATATAAGATAAACGCCGGTAAGGATGATCCCGCTGGTTTTGTCATCTCAGAGCAGCTGCGGGCGCAGAATGCGGGATTACAACGGGCGGTGCAGAATACTCAGGAAGCGGAAAATGTTCTGAGTATTGCGGAAGGCGCTCTCAGTGAGATGGGAAATATTCTCAATAAGATGCGCCAGCTTGCGGTTCACTCCGCGAATAATGGTGTTACCTCACCCGAGCAGGTCGCCGCTGACCAGGCGGAAATCGACTCTTCAATCCAGACTATCGACCGTATTGCCAGGACGACCAAATATTCCGATGAGTTTCTGCTCAACGGTAATAAGAAGATTGTCTCTGACACCAATACTAAGGTCACAAATACCCTTGATATGAAGCTGCTCAATGATGAGCTTTGTGATTACACACAAATATTCAAGAAGGATAATTACCGTCTGAATATTGCCTATGCCAGCAGCGACAGTGGTGAAAACGAGGCACAGAAGGGTTTTGTGGAATTGAGTGCGGTCAATGCTCAGGGTACACAACTGAATAGTGAGGACTATACTCTAACCGGTGATCAGGCGTTTACTATTGGCGGTGATCAGGGCAGCAGATATTTCTCTTTCGCTGCCGGAACTCATATTGGCGAGATGGTTGACTCGATAAATAATGCTGCGGAATCGACCGGAGTGGAGGCCACTCTGATCTATGATGCTGATGTTGAGTCGACAAAGTCAACTGCTACAGTGCATACCATGGGCGACATTAATACTGCCGCGGCAATCGCCGGAGGGGTGTTTACGCAGGATATATCCCTTGGGGATGCACATGCCAGCGGTTCGCTCGATTTTTTCCAGCGGGATGCTGATGGGAATATCGTTACTTCCGGCGGCTTGTCAGCGGTTGCTCTTGGCGAGGACAGTCTGGCTCCGGCTGGTACAAGTTCATACGGTTACAGCTGGACCGCGCCTTCGGCGGCCTCTGTATCTTCATTCACTACCTCCGGTGATGATGAGCCGAATGACGTTATTACTATGCAGTTTGCAAATCTTGTCGCATCTGACTTCACCGATAACCAGATAACACTCAAAGTCGAAGGTGGTGGTAATGAGCTCAACGCCTATAATAAAGACGGTCAGAAGCTCAACTCGGCGGCGGTAAATCTCGGCGCATTTTCCTCTGGGGATAAGATTGAACTTACCCTTGATCAGAATGTTTCTACTACCGGTACTATTTATCTGGGATATGACAGTGTAATCCCCGGTGCATCTACACTCTCTGACACTTCGGATGCGACCCGACCCTTCGCCGGAAACGGTATCTGGAAGGACGCCGCTGATATCGGAGGTGCGATCAACTTTGATCTGGTTACAGATATTGAAAATGCTTCAATGCTGGGGGCTGGTAATACCATTGCTATCGATACTACCGGTCTTGAGAGTCAGTTTAATATTTCAGGAGGAACTTCGGCGCAAGCTCTGACCGCGATAGAATATAATATAGCTCAGGCGCTTGACGAATGGCAGGATGCGTTCAACAAAGCCGGTTTCAATGTTAATTTTACTTACAGTAACGGCGGGTTGAATGATGGTGTAGATGGTGATGATGCTCTGGGAGCAGTGGTTGATACCGCGATTGATTATACCAATACCATTCGAATCGGTATGACAAATCTGGAGCAGACCAGTTCCAAAGAAGCCGGTGTGGCCGCAGTTGGCGGATATGCCGGTGACAGCAATAATAAATTCGGCGCTCTGGTCTTTGACAGTAATGATTCCTGGGATCTGCAGACCGCTTCGGGTTCTACAATTAATCTTGATGCCAAGGTTAGTACCGGTGGCGGAACTAATATTAATTTCTATGATGTGATTATGCATGAGTTAGGGCATGTATTCGGTTTTGCGCATCCTCAGGATCTCTACGGCGCTAATGGTCTGATGTCATACAGTAATACCTATGCCAGTGGTGATGTCTATGATGCCGGTACTACCGATGGTGCTATAATCAATCAGGATCAGTCATGGCGGGATCCGTTTATGAAGGACGGGATCAACGCCTTCTATAATGACAGTAATAATACCAGAGTCACTACCAGTCTTGCCGGAAGCTTTGATGATGGAGATGAAATTACACTGACAATTCTCAGTGGTCCTAGCGGCTCAGGTTTCAGCGGAGCGAGTGTTGCTGCCCAACCCCTGGCTGCCGGCAGTGTGTCGAGTGGTTATATTGATTCCACACGTTCAGCTGTTGCTGATGAAGATGCGGTATTCGGTGCTGCCGGTCTGAGTGGAGTGGCGGCGAGCGAGGTGCCGGTAAATACCGATGGCGAGATTGTCGCCGGATATAATACCGACGGTCTGGGACGGGTTTACCTCAAGATGGGTGACTCCAACAATTATACCATATATAAAGACCAGCAGATGACAATGGCTGTGGCTGAAGGTAATTTCGGAACATCGCTGGTGTCTACTGCGCGGGCGGTAAATAATTCTGGTCTCAATAACGTTCTGACTATTCAGCGTGACGGTACTGAAAAAGCCGGTTATACCGCAATGATACAGCTTGATTATATGCAGGAGGATGTTACCAGTGCGGTAAGCGGTAAAGAGCATGCCCAGGGTGTTGATATGAGTGATCTGGTATCTGCCATGGAGTTGGGCGGGGTGCAGACCTTTACTCTTTCAGGATCATATCTCAGTGGTATTGATCTTGGAAAAAATACTTCTGATACCGGGGAGATATTTGTTAAGGTGGCAAGTTCCGGCAGCGGTACCGACTGTAAAGTCAGTCTGTACTCAAGTGAGGATATGAATGATGATTCGCTGGTGGCGCAGAGTGCTTCCAATCTGGATCTCTCGGGCGTAACTCAGGCAGTTCGGCTTTACGCGGTGGTCGATGATGATACCGGGTATGATACCGGGCTTTATGGGTCACTTAATATCGGCGGTATCAGTAGCAATACCACAGTCAGTTCCTCTATTCATTCGACCATGCTTGCAGCCCGGTTGTCGACTGTGGAGTATGGAAGCAGTAAATTTGTGAATATTGATCAGGAGGAAGGGGCGCTGTGGAATTATACCGATGCGACGGGTGATACGCATCTGCTTGATGCCGGACTATCTGGAGCTTCATACCGGGATTATGGTGCGGATGCACATATTTCCGTTAATGGTCAGGAGATGAGCCTTGACGGCATAAGCGGGGTTGCGGCCAATCTGGATGCTAATTCCAAACTGGTATTCAATCAGGGTGATCTGGGTACGACCACTATAGCCGCTGTCGGTTATGACCGAGGAACTTACGGCTCGCGTGCCGGAGAAATGATTTATGACGCTGATGACGCGGATAACCTCATCTGCCATGCAACCGGCTCTACTACCGAGACTACAGATGATTTCAAAGGTGGAATGCAGTTCCAGCTCGGAGAAGGGTCGGGAGAGCAGGAGAGGACAGTAATTGGTCTGAAGTCCATGACTGCAACCGATATTGGTAAAGTGTGGGGCAGAAATCGTGAGTTCATGTACTGTCTCAATGATCTGATGTCCGGTGGTATCGCGTCACTCTCCGGTGATCCGCTGGCGGCAATGGAGATTATTGGTCAGGCTATTGACGATGTCTCTGCTATGCGCGCGGATATAGGCGCCTGGCAGTATAATTTGCTTGATACCAACAGCAACAATCTCAATGTGGCTATTGAAAATATTACCAAGACCGAGTCATATATCCGTGATGCGGATATGGCCCGGGAGTCTACTGATTTTTCACGGAATCAGATAATGGTCCAAGCTGGGACTTCAATGCTGGCGCAGGCAAATCAGTTGAGCCAGAATGTCATGTCGCTGATTGGAAGTTAATATCTTTTGACGTGGGGGTGAATTGGGAGGAGCGGCATGCTTGCTGCTCCTCCCAAGTTTAAGTTGCCGGTCGGAAGTTTCGGTATTATCTGCCCCAGTCCGACTCATTCTGCGCGCGGTCCTGAGTGTTTACCGGTAGCCGGATGGCCGGCTTCGTTACAAGCGTAATCTGTGCCGGGTCATCTTCAGGTTCTGTTAAATCTGCAGCAGCTGAATATTCTTCTTGTTCACTGGGTTTAAGAATAAATCTGCAGGTTAGTTTTTCAAGATTATCGGCATAGAAGTTCAGTTCCTGACTGGAGCTGGCTGTCTCTTCCGCGCTGGCGGCGTTGCGCTGGGTAATGCCATCTACCTGATCAAGCGCGGTATTTATCTCGGATACCCGTTCAGACTGTTCGGAAGAGGCGGCAGCGACTGTGCTTGAAAGGTCGGTTACCTCTTGTGAGTATCCTACTATTTCAGCAAGTACTGAAGCGGTGTCTCCGACCATGGTATTGCCGGAGTTGATCTGTTTTACGACGTTCTCAATCAGTGATCCGGTTTCACCGGCGGCTTTGGCACTTCTTGCCGCGAGGTTACGCACTTCTTCGGCGACAACGGCGAAGCCTTTACCGTGCTGTCCGGCTCTGGCAGCCTCAACCGCCGCATTCAGCGCCAGCAGGTTTGTCTGAAACGCAATATCATCAATTGTCTTGATTATCTTGGTTATTTCGCCGGTAGCGCTGTTGATTTCATTCATTTTTGCGACCAGAATTTTCATTTTTTCATTTCCTTTGCTGCCGGCATCGGTAGCTTCAATGGAAAGATCACGGGCTTTTGAGGCACCGTTGGCGTTCTGTTCTACCTGACGGTTCATATCGGTAAGTGAGGCGGTTATTTCATCAAGACTGCTTGCCTGCCGGGTAGCACCATCAGCTAATTCTTTGCTGGCGGACTCCAGATGATGTGAACTGGTCGCAACATTCGCCACCGTCTGAACTACCTCACTAAGTACACCGTTTACATCTTCAATAACCTGATTAATTGCTTCACTGGCTTTACGTACCGATTCGCTTATCGCAATCTGTGAGCTGACCGCCTGACCTATTTCATCCGGCCGTCTGGCATAGATCAACGCCTGTCTGCGGACATCAGGATCTGTCTCATTGATAATGAGCTCTTCGCTCCAGTTATTTACTGCCAGTTTGTCATACATTATATTGGTGATACTCTGTACTTTATCACTTATGATGTCCATCGCCATGGTTACAAAGATGACAGGTTTGACGATCGTTCTTATAAGAACTACCGCCAGAACGATACCGATTATCAGTCCGCAGAGGCTGGTGATTATGATCAGGGTCATGGCCTGTTCTGAGTTGCTGACGATGTTGTCTATGGTCTGAAATGTCAGATCGGTGTTATGATCGACAGTACTGCCGGTCTGTTTTAAAATGTTGGCTATGGCTGCATTCAACGCGATACTGGTATCGGTGGAGATACTGTCGTTAAGGATCTTCCAGTCCTGGAACTGCTTCTGGTAGAGTTTTATGCCTTGTATAATATCAGCGACTGTAGCCGTATCCTTCTGGTTCATCGTATGATTGGAGAGCTCTTCTGCATTTTTCAGGCTTTTGTCGACCGTTGCCACCAGTTTATTTAGATTTTCTTTATTCTGGCTGATCTGATATCCGAGATTTATTATCTGGGTCTCGGGCAGGAGATATTCCAGTCTGGTAATAGCTGTAATCGCCGATTTGCTGGTGCCGATGTCTTTATCCTGAATCTCATAGAGATTATTAATCAGCTTATCTACTTCATCTTCGGCTTTTGACGCATTATTCTTTGCCTGCTCGATCTTTTTAGAATCTTTTGCGGGTGCGGTATAGGCGGTTACAAACTGTTTCAGCGTTCGGGAGTAGACTTTTATTGCATCCTTCAGGTTGTCGGCAAGAGTGAGATCGGAGGCTTTTTTCAGATAATTTTCAACCTTACTGGTATTGGATCGAAGCTTCATCTGTTCTTTACGTGCCTGGGCGAGCAATTTATTTTTATCCATTGTCGGGTTGTTCAGCAATTGTGAGGTGGTCAGTTTCATCGTTTTGTACAGTTCCTGCAGATTATGCAGTTCATTGAGTGCATTCAGCTGATATGAAAGGAATTCATCGCGCTGGGCGGAGTATTCCGCCAGTATTTTGATCAGCCGGTCATTGGTTTCATACAATTTGTCGTTGAGATTGTCACGAGCTCCAAGCTGTTCGGACAGCTTTTGGTAAAGAGTCTCAAAATTGGAGATTTCCTGTAAAAGTGCGGATGATTCCAGATTATTCTGATTTTTCTGTTCTGAAATCCATTGTTTCAGTTTGAGCGTGGAACGGTTGAGTTCGGCGATGGTATTTTCACGGTCTGTGGCGCTGCGGGCAAGCAGGAAGTCCTTTTCAAGGTTGAGGGCGATCAGAGTATTCTTTGACAGGTATTCGGAGTTGATAAGATGGGGTATTGTTGTGCTTCTGATTGATTTTACCTGATTGTTGGTCTTCGTAAAATTATAGAAGGCAAAACCTGAGGTGAATATAAGAATGATGAGAATCAGTGAAAAACCACTGGAAAGTTTTTTTGATAATTTCATATGTGACCACCAATAACCTTTCTAGATTGAGTTTGAAGCTTTTCTTGGTATCGGGCTGTGTTAGTCTGATAATTTCTATTGGTTAGTTATCGATTAGTATTCTCCCAAATGTCAGTGTGTTATTATTGGAGCGCTGAGGATTTTTACCAATTTTCAGCCTGCTTATCTCAGTATAGAATATGTTTTTATTTTCAGCAAATTAATTATGTAAAATTTTAAAATTATGTTTCATTTCTGTATTATGATATACAGGTTATTGCTCAACAGCAGGATGAAAACAGATATCTTTCGGAAAAAGTTGAAGATATTTTCCGGTATCGTCGATAGTGGTTAATAACTGTTTTACGAAATAAATTGATTTTGCAGATATTTTAATAATAATAAGTGATAATAATTCCAAATGGAGAAGAGATTATGAGGCTTGTTAAGTACCTGGGTTTACTGCTGTGTCCGGTAATTGTCGTTGGTTGCAGTGCTACGGACGAAGGTAGTATACTTAAAAAATCAATGAATCTGCTTGATAAGGCTACCCCGACAGAGGCAGCACGTGCGCGCAGAGCGGGATTTGATGAGAATCAGAAGGTATTTTTTATTACTGAACTTGATGGGCAGCGCCGCAGCAGCGGTTATCGTGTACGTAAGAATGATACCATATATAATGAGATCCCGGCGCGGCTTGTGGAGACCAATCAGAGCTTTGACATGGTTTCCAAGGGCGGTTTTAGAATAAGTCAGAATGTCTTGCGTCGAACCATTGTTGATTCCAGAACCGGGGCGGCTCTATACGAGTCTGAACGTACGGAGATGGGAGGCGATGTAACAACCAGAACCATAAGTGTTTATAATGGACTTGCGACATTTACCGAAGATGGTCCTAACGGTAAGTCTGAGGACACTATAAATGTACCTGAAGGGGTGATGTTTGGAGTTGATACCGTCTGGGTAGCGCAGCAGAATCCTGATATTGGTGACAGTTTTACCAAGAAGGTAATTGATAGAGCTTCCAAGAGTGTCGTTGATGAGACTCTGACCATTCGTGACATCACCGACCAGAAAATTCTTGGTGTTGAAATGCAGGTATATGAAGCTGATGTAACCAAGAAGGATTTTGCTCCTATAAGGATGGTCTTCAATAAAAATGGTGATATCATTCGGCAGCAGGCGGATAATCTGAGCAGTTTTGTGGTCTCCGAGGATGTGGCAAACCGTGATGAGGCCAAGATTGTTGCGGCTTCAAGTATTCCTACGGATTTTCAGCTCCCGGCGTGGGATAATTTCAATAAAATAGTGATCAGTCCGCAACCGGTTGAGAAATGGGCTCCATACCTTAAAGAATCTGACTATGCGTCGGTTGAGGGGGATAGAGTTATCCTAAATAAATTTGCCCCCAAGGTCGCTGTGACCTCTTACCCATTGAATAATACCAATGGTATGAAGGCTTATCTGGGAGACTCTGAGGATATAATAGTTGATAACCGCAGTATCTCCGGGCTGGCCAGAGATATAACCGGCGGCAAGAATAATGCACTGTCAATGATTGCAATGCTGGCAGGCTGGGTGTATCAGAATATTGAATATGATCCCGGGCAGGGGAGCAATATAAATGCGCTTGAAACCCTGAAAAAACGTCGGGGGGATCATTCCGCACATTCGGCGCTGTTTGCCAGTCTAGCCCGTTCACTGGGCTTCCCTACCCGCCTCTGTGTCGGTCTGTTGCTGCAGCGGTCTAATGCGATATATCACTCCTGGAATGAGGTCTGGATCAATGGTACCTGGGTGCCGGTTGATACGACTGTCAATCGGGTCGGTCTGCCGGCTGGCTATATTCTGACATCCCGTGGCAGTGGTGATGGCGCGGTTTCAGATAAGTTCGCCTGGGCAGTACGTGATGAACCGCTGGAGATAAAATTTATATCTGCTACCAAGTATCATGAGAATCCTACCGCGCAGTCAAGTTCTGGTCCGGTTGAATTCACGCTGTATCCCAATGAGAAGAAATCATATGTTGCTATATCCGGAAACTGGCTGGCAAATATTTACTGGGGATTCTCACTCTATAAACCTGCTGGCTGGAGCGGAAATATTTCGCTGAAAACAGTTGCGGTGAGCAGCTCCGGCAAGGAAGCGGTCTTCAAGATTGATGCTTTAAACAAGGTCTTGCCCTGTACCGAGAGTCAGCTGGATATGATAATATCAAGCCTTGAACGTTCACTCAAGGGTTTCAAGGTACTCAACAAAGGTAGAGTCGCTTTTGGAAAACGCAGTGATAACAGTCTGTTTGTTGATTTCTCTGTAACTCAGGACGGGTTGCGCCGCCGTTGCCGGATGTATGTTATTCCGAAACGCGGACGCAGTTATAGGGTATCGGCCTGGGCTCCTTACGATGATTATGAGCAGTGGAATAAGACTTTTGAGGAGATTGTCAGGGATGTTGAATTATAGCATATGATTGAAAAGATTGTTTTTTTACCGCAGCAGAGCCTTTTCAGCCCTGCTGCGGTCTTTTTTATACATAGAGGTGGTTTTTTGTTATCTAACTGAAAGAGATAAAAGAGATTATGAAATAATCTTCATTATTGATATTGAATTCTTATATACTATAATTTACCTGAATAAACTTTTATTGTCTGTTAGTAATGAAAGGAATAGCAGTGTATCATCTTACCGTAGAAGACTGGTTTTCATCGGCGCATCAGCTCCGTGAATATAAAGGAAAATGTGAAAATCTTCATGGGCATAACTGGAGGGTGGAGCTGGAAGTGGCCGGGGCAGAGCTTGGCCATATAGGCATGCTCATGGATTTTGGCGATTTGAAGAAAATTCTTAAAGAGCTATTGGATAGTCTTGATCATAAGTTTCTTAATGAGATAGAACCTTTTGATAAAATTAATCCAACGTCAGAGCTCTTAGCTAAATTTATTGCTGAGGCGGCTGCAGAAAAATTGCCGGCTGGAGTTGGGGTTTATCAAGTAACTGTATGGGAGTCAGAAAAATGTCGAGCATCATACCATCTGTAAATGGACCGTTTCCGCAAGTGCAGGCTGCACTTGATTTTTTAGAGTCTGAACGCGCTTTGCAGGCTGCCAGAGAGATTTATAAAGGCGGTATCGGCTGGCTGGAAGCCGGAACACCGCTGATAAAGAGTGAAGGAATCGGGGTAATTTCGAAGATCCGGGCTGAATTTCCTCAGGCGGTGATAATTGCGGATTTGAAGACAATGGATGCTGGAAGAACCGAGGTTGAGGCAGCTGCTAAAGCCGGAGCCAATATTGCTGTATGTCTGGCAGCTGCAAGTAATGCAACAATAACTGAGTGCGTTGAGGCAGGTAAACAGTATGGGGTAAAGATCTATTGTGATACTATTGGAGTGATAAATCCTGGTGAACGTGCCAGAGAGGTAGAGAGGCTAGGGGTTGATTTTATCGGGGTACATTGCCCGATAGATGAGCAGATGCATGGGAAGAATCCACTGGCGGCACTCAAGAGTGTGGCAGCGGCGGTAAGTCTGCCGATTGCGGTTGCTGGCGGGGTGACAAGTGAGACAGCTGCTAGTATGGTTGAGGCCGGGGCGAGTGTGGTGATTGTCGGCGGGGCTCTCTCTAAGGCTAAGGATGGAGTTGCGGCGGCCAGGGATCTGGTCAAAGCGGTTGCGGATAAGGTCGTTGTCAGCGCCGGTTTTGGCAGTCGTGGCGCCAGTGATTCCGAGCTGCGTGAGGTATTGCTGAAAGCTTCGGTATCAAATCTTTCTGATGCGATGCATCATCGGGAGAGTCTGCGTGGAATTTTCTGCCGTACACCTGGAAAACGGTTGCGTATGGCGGGTAAGGCAACGACTGTACAATCAATACGCGGTGACTGGAGTAAGGTTGTACAGGCAATAGATCTGGCTGGCAAGGATGGTGTGGTGGTCGCCGATTGCGGTGGCGGGTATCCGGCGGTCTGGGGTGAATGTGCCACTCTCAGTGCCAAAGCTGTCGGCCTTGCCGGTGTGGTGATCAATGGCGCCGTTCGCGATACAGATGCCGCCCTTGAGCTGGGACTGCCTATCTTTTCCAGTACCCTCTGTGCTGACGCTGGTGAGCCGAAGGGGTATGGTGAAATAAACTGTGAGATTAAAATAGCCGGACAGCGGATCATGCCTGGAGACTGGATTGTAGGTGATGATGACGGAGTTATCGTGCTGCCTCAGAATATAGCGGTGGAGTATGCGAATAAAGCGGTTGCGGTAATGGAGGCGGAAGCCAGACTCAAGAGTGATATTCTCAGCGGCAAGGGAACTCTCGGTACGCTGGCAAATCTGGCCCGCTGGGATAAAAAATAGACTTCAGTTTCTCTGACATCTGGTTGGTAAAAATTTTATCTGTATAGGTGTGGCAGTCTGAGTTAGCTTCGCGGTTCTTATGTGAACTGGTTTATAACGAAAACTTGCAATAAAAAAAAATATATAGTATTATTTCTGCTAACTGTTTCTTATTTTTTGATCGGGAATTATAAAAGGAAATGTCATGGAGATGATGCTGGTTCCAGTTATAGCTGTTGGCGCATTTGTTCTGGGGTTTGCTATTGCATTTGTGATTATTCGCAGTCAGTCAGGTTCTGCAAAATCACCGGTGGAAGAGAAAAACACTGTGGAAGAGATAGTCCCTGCTCAACCGGTTATACCGGAAGAAGTTATCGTTGACTCTACAAGTGAATTGGAACTCAAAAAGAAGGAACTGGAGAAGACCGCAGACTCACTCAAGGTGGTGCTGGTTGAACTTGCTCTGTCCATGTCCAATGTGGACGGGGTGGCTTCAAAATCCAATACTACTCTGAATAAAGTCAAGGCCAAGGTTAATTCTATAGATCTGACCAATGGCTTGGAAGCCTGTCAGCGCTTGCTTGTGCGAGAGGTTGATTCGGTTCTTAAAGCCAATAATTCATTAAAAAGTGAGTTGAAAACGGCTCAGGATGAACTCAATTATCAGAATCGAATAATTGAAAAGCTGCATGAGAAAGCAACTACCGACAGTCTGACTCAGATAAAGAATCGTGCTACCTTTGATGATTATCTGCAGCAGAGTATTATTAATTTTCAGCAGTCCGGAGAACCCCTGTCACTGGTTATCTGTGATATTGATTATTTTAAGAATATCAATGATACCCATGGTCATGTTATCGGTGACAGGGTGCTTGAAGCCATGGCTATCAAGCTCAAGGTTTCCATGAGATCCGGAGATTTCATCTCCAGATATGGTGGTGAGGAGTTTGGTGTTATTCTGCTGCGTACCAATCTCGCCGGTGCTGTTATTGTTGCGGAAAATATGCGTAATGCGGTTGAAACAACGGTCTTTAATGTGGAAGGTAATAAAATGCGTATAACTGTTTCCTTCGGCTGTGCCGAGGTTGAAGCTGGAGATACGCCTGATAAATTGATAAAACGTGCTGATAAGCAGTTGTATCTGGCAAAAAGTAACGGCAGAAATATGGTGTATCCACGTCCGGCAGAGCTTGCCGATTAATTATGCCGTATTGATAATATTATATTGAAGGTGTGAAGGTAGGGTGAATGAGGTACTGTGTGATTAGAGGTTTGTGGCTGTTCTTTCTTTATTTTGGTTTTTTACCGCTGCTGCCGGTATCGGGTTTTGCTTCCGCCGCTCCTTCTTCTCCAGCTAAAATGGTGTCTTCTGGCACTGTGCTGCCGGTATTGAGTGGCAGCAGTTCGGTACATATTAATCTTAAACCCTATATCACAAACGAACTACGGCAAACGATTGCTCCCAATAAATTTGAGGTTTATATTGAGCTGGATGCTGGTGAGAACCTCATTCCGCTGCAATATTCCGGGAAGAGCTGGGAGTATATTTTACCTGTGGTACCTGCGATTTCCGGTTATGCGGCACTGGTGATTTATGTTGATAGCGGTGAAGTGGTGCGTGTGCCGAAAATTCTTCGTATTATCGATAAATTTCATATTACTCTAACCTTCGATGATGGTCCGGGTCAGGATAAAAAAAGTTCTGGCGCTGATATCAGTACCAGCCCCACAGTTAAAGTTCTGGATGGACTGGACCGGTTTGTTCATGGTGAAGCTGGCTGCAAACAGGGGATTAAGGCGGCTTTTTTTGTGCTGACAACCTCGGATCGTTTTTTTCATATTTTGTATCCTAAGGCGGAAACACCGCAGGGAAGAGCAATACTGGCTGAGGTGGCACGCCGTGGGCACCTGATTGGGGTGCATGATGGCGGCGAGTATCGCAGTCAGTTTAACAGCCATGATGAACGGGCTCTGCAGCCGGCATATGGGGTATATGGGAAACCGGCGAGTTTCTTTAGCAATGCTCTGGAATCCGACCTTTATGAGTGTTCGCAGGCAATTTTCAGGATTACCGGGCAGGTTCCTGCATTTGTGCGCCCGCCGCTATGGCGTTATGCGAGCAGTTCCAATCCGAATGTCGCTGCACTTGTGGCGGCAGCCTACAAGCGCTATAATCTTAAAATGATACTGACTGATGCACGTTTCCCGGATGGCGGATATTACTTGATCTCTATCGCGTCGTTTCAGAAATATGGTAAATTCAGAAAGAATCTGCGCCGGGCATTTCTCAGTGGCGAGGATAATCTTATAATTTCCATGCATGATTCAAATATTTATACGGCGAATGTTATCACTAGTATTTTGAACATGATCGGAGAGGAATTTGAAAGAACAGTTTTTTGCGGCGCTTCTGGAATTGCGGGGGAAAGACTTGATTTTGCTGACAGTTATGAAGAAGTAAGGAATAATCTTACGGTCAAAAATCATTATGTGATGTTTCCCGAGTATGCTGGCAGCGCAAAGCAGGAGGATTGAGTTGTGGAGGAGATTTTTCCGGTAGTAGACAGGAATGGAGTCGTAAAAGGTCAGGCTACACGTGCCGAATGTCATGGAGGTTCTTTTCTGCTGCATCCGGTGATACATTGTATTGTGGTTAATTCCAGAGGTGATTGGCTCTTGCAGAAACGCAGTATGGATAAAGATATTCAGCCTGGTAAATGGGACACCTCGGTTGGAGGTCATGTTCAGGCGGGAGAGAGTATTGAAGAGGCGTTGAAACGTGAGGTCTCAGAAGAGATTGGTATTGCTATAGAGGACGGAGAATGTGAATTTCTCCATGAATATTCTTTGCGCAGTATGGTAGAAGAAGAGTATGTGTATACATTCAGAATTTTACGTGATGGCGGCTTCAGGAAGCAGGATTCGGAGATTGATGAATTGGCGTTCTACGATATTCAGACGATTCGCAATAAACTTGGGACCGGGTTCTTTACTCCGAATTTTGAAGATGAGTTTGCAAGGGTGATAGAAGCTTAGTGCGGAGTTACAGTAATAAGGCTAATTTAGCAGGGTTAGGACTATTTTGATACTAGAAAAGATCGTTACTCCGGAAGATTTGCAGAAACTGGAGCTGGCGGAACAAAAAACTTTGGCGGAAGAGATTAGAAAGCTGCTTATTGAGGTCGTCAGAAACAATGGCGGGCACCTTGCCAGTAATCTTGGTATTGTCGAACTAACTATTGCTCTGCACCGGGTCTTTGATTTTTCCGTTGACTCTCTGGTATTTGATGTTGGTCATCAGAGCTATACTCATAAGATTCTTACCGGACGTAAGGAACGATTTGATTCCTTGCGCTGTAAAGGAGGTATTACCGGGTTCCCCAATCCGCGTGAGAGTGAGTATGATCTTTTTCTTACCGGGCATTCCTCAACCAGTATCTCTAGCGCTACCGGGCTGGCTTTAGGAAAGAAAATAGCCGGGGATAATTCGAGTACTGTCGCAATTGTCGGTGATGGTGCTTTGGGTGGAGGAATGTGCTTCGAAGCAATGAATCATGCTGGCGGAGCCGGGGCTGATGTGCTGGTGATTCTCAATGATAACGATATGGCAATCAGCAGGACTGTCGGAGCTTTTGCCAAGCATCTGGAGGAATTCAGGTCCTTGGAGAATACTACCAGGATGCGTAACGAGCTGAAAGAGGTTCTCTCAAAATTACCGCTTATCGGTGATTCGATGGATTGGCTGTATGAGAAGCTGCTCGGTGCCTTAAAGAATCATACCGGTGCGGCAGCGGTTTTTGAGGCAATGGGCTTCAGGTATTTCGGACCTTTTGACGGGCATAATATAGAAGAAATTGAGAATGAACTGTATAAGTTGTCACGTTTGAAAGGGCCGCGTATTCTTCATGTCATAACTGAAAAAGGTAAAGGGTATACCCCGGCGCAGGAGGATCCTGAAACATATCATTCTTCAGCTCCAATCAGAAAATCAATGAATTGCTCTTCGGATCAGGCAATAGGCATGCCGCTGACACCGGTTAAGACATATTCAAGAATTTTTGCAGAGGTAATGTGTGATATCGCAGCGCGTAATAATAAGCTTGTCGCGATAACCGCTGCCATGACCGGCGGTGTAGGTATGAGATGTTTTGCCGAGTCTTTTGCGGAGCGTTTTTTTGATGTCGGTATGGCGGAATCACATGCTATACCTTTTGCTGCCGGTCTTGCCCGTATCGGGTACACTCCGGTAGTGGCTATTTATTCTACTTTTCTGCAGCGCGGTTATGATCAGATATTTCATGATATTGCTTTGCAGGGTAATATTCCTGTGGTTTTTGCTCTTGACCGGGCAGGGCTGGTAGGGGAAGACGGACCCACACATCATGGAGTTTTTGATATTGCTTTCATGCGGCATCTGCCGAATATGGTGTTGATGGCTCCGGCTGATTCGGAGGACATGCGCCGCTTGCTTGAGTTCGCAGTTGAACTTGGAACACCTGCTGCTATTCGGTATCCTAAAGGTGAGGCGGTGAATTTTCTTCCTGCGGATTTCGTTCATGAAGATGTGGCCTTAGGTAAAGGTGAGGTGCTTTTAAGCGGTGAAGAGGGTACGGTTTTCGCATATGGCAGAATGGTGGCTCCGGCATATGCAGCCGTAAAAATGCTGGAAGAAAGGGCTAATATACAGCTGACACTGGTTAATTCCCGGTTTGCCAAACCTCTTGACTGTGAGCTTATTTCGGAGGCTGTTGCGAGAGGGAAAATTTTTACCGTTGAAGATCATGTGCTGGCGGGTGGATTTGGTTCGGCTGTCAGTGAATTTATTCTTGATAATATTTCCAGTGCTGTTAGACTTATACGTATTGGAATACCTGATAAGTTTATTCCGGCGGCAAATCTTAATCAGCAAAACGAGGAGTATGGTTTGGATGAGCTGGGGCTGTACCGGAGGTTTCTGGATGAATTTAAAAAGTAAAGCAGGAGTTTATGGCAAAAAAAAGGTTGAAAGCGGTATTTTTTGATGTTGATGATACTGTATACAGTATCACCGAATTTGCTTATACCGCCAGGCGTAATGCTATCAGAGCGATGATTGACGCAGGCCTCAGAATAGATGAGGAAGAAGCGTTTCAGGAGCTGATGCAGGTCATAAATGAATTCGGAAGTAATCATGGTCAGCATTATGATAAATTACTCAAACGTTTCCCACCTGAGATTATGGAGGGACTTAGTCCGCTTATTATTAAAACTGCTGGTATTGTCGGATATCACCAGACAAAAGCCAGAGAATTTGCCCCGTATGGTGATGCGATAGAAGTGCTGCGTATTCTGCGTGATAAAGGCTTGAAGCTTGGAATCATAACTGCCGGTATGGAGATTAAGCAGGCTGAAAAGATATATCGTCTGGGATTGCATGAGTTGGTTGCGCATGATTTTATCTTTATTACGGATAATGTCGGTATTGCTAAAAGTAATCCTAAATTATATATGCGTGCCTGTGCGAAAGCTGGAGCCTCACCCAGTGAAGTGATGTATATCGGTGATAATCCGCCGGTAGATATTGATATTCCGGCCCGTCTTGGCATGCAGACGATTCTTTCCCGCCGTGGCGGTAAGTATAAGTCTATTCATGGGGAAATGACCCCGTCTTTTACCGTTGATAATTTTTATGATGTATTAGAAATAATCGAGTCAGAGTATGATGTTGTGGTAAAAGAATAATTTATTATTTAAAGATTATATTTTTTAACTGAGTGAGGGATTGATATATTATTCAATCCCTCATTTTTTTAGCTAAAATACACATTTGTCTCGGTTATTTTGGAGCTTGTGGTATAGTATATACGTAAAAAGATTATTTAATTATTGTATAATGTTAATCTTTGTTGTTGTTAAGGCCGCATTTTTAGATAAAATTATACTGATTAGCGTAATAGGGCAATCATAAAATGAAAAGATAATGTGTCTGATATGAGTGCAAAAGAAGTAAATAAAAATATGGAGCAGGTTATTTCGGAGCTACGAGATGAAAATCTGCAGTTGAGGCGTAAGCTTGAACAGGCTGAGTGTATCGGGCTGAGAGATAATTTTTTAGAATATTCGGATGACTGCATAGCATTGTTCAGAGGAAGGCAATGTCTAAAGGCTAATTCTGCATTCAAGAAGCGTATTGGCTCTATGCAGATGATGCTCGAAGAGGTTTCGCTTACAGATCTTTTTAGTGAAGTTGCGGATGAGCAACTTATTCAGGATATTTTGGCTGCTGGAGATGATACTGCTTTTGAAGCGAGAATATCCGGTAGTGAGGGTGCCTTCTTTGCTCAAATTAGAATCCATTTTTTGAATGATACGGTGGATAAAACTTTTTTTCTTACGATTACTGATATTGATAAATGGAAAAAAAAGGAATTACAGCTTAGTTTTGAACATAATGAACTGGAAGCGATATTTGATACCAGTCTTATTGGACTGTTGTATTTAGATGACAGCCGTATTGTAAGGCGTATTAATCAGCGTGGTGTAGAAATTTTCCGGTTGCAGAATGATGGTTTAATCGTAGGAAAATCTTTGCGGAGTTTTCATATAGATGATAAATCATATGAAGATTTTTCAAAATTTTATGGTGATATTCTCCGTGACGGCAAGGTTTTGGCTGTTGAATATCCTATGAAAACCTCCGATGGTGGTATTTTCTGGCTTCATCTTTCCGGAAGGTCGGTGTATGATGCCGGAAAATTTTTAGGAACAATCTGGATTTTTGATGATATTTCACAGCGCCGGCAGGTTCAGCACGAGCTTCAGCGAACAACTCAGGAATTAAACGCATATTTTGAGAACAGCCTGATTGGTATGCTTATATTCGATGTTGATGTAGATGGACAGCGAATAGTATCCAGGGTAAATAAAAAATTTGCGGAACTTGCCGGGCTGACTTATAAAGAAAAGGTTATTGGTGAGTCAACCGATGTTTTTGCATGCTCCCGGTTAAATTTTATCGAATTATTTAATCAGATTGTTAGTGATCTTGAGAAAGCTGATAGAACGTATTTTGAGCGTGAGCTTGTAAGAAAAAATGGCGGTAAAATTTGGGTTACCGGGTTTGCCCAGTGTCTTGATTCTGTAGAACAGGAGGATAGAACACGCAAAATTATTGTCATGCTCGATGATACGACCGAAAAGAAAGCTGACAGGCTGAAATTAGAAGAAGCAAATGCTGAACTTGAGACTTATTTTAATAATAGTATGGTAGGCATTGTCGTTTCCGGTGAGGATCGGATTATTCGGCGTGCTAATAAACGTATTTGCGATATTCTCGGTTATAGTAAGGTGGCTGATCTTGTTGGCAAATCACTTTCTGATGTAAATTTTAAAATTAATGTGGCAGGGGAAGAGCTTGAGTCATTCAAGAATATACTTAAAACACATAAGGTATTCAAAAGAGAGCTGAGTATAAGAAAAAAGAATAACCGTGATATCTGGATATGTGTATCTGGTAAGGCTGTTGACAGTAATACGCCGGCGGATCTCGGTAAGGGTATTGTTTGGGTTGTTGAGGATATAACCGCACGTAAAATAGCTGAAGCCAAACTGGTGAACCTGGCTTGTATAGATGAGCTCACCGGCGTGAATAACCGGCGTAATTTTATGAATTTATGTGAGCGCGCGGTTTCGGTCGCAAGGCGTAAAAAACAAGAAGTTGCGCTATTTATGATTGACCTAGATTATTTTAAAATAATTAATGATACCTATGGGCATGCAGTAGGGGATGAGACATTACGCCTTTTTGCTCAGATATGTAAGCAATCACTCCGTCCATCAGATATTCTTGGACGTATCGGTGGTGAGGAATTCGCAGTATTTTTGCCTGAGACCTCCAAGCATGATGCTCTGATGGTTGCTCAACGGTTACGCCGAAAAGTTAATGAATATTTTGAAGAGACTTCAGCTGATGTTCCTGCGATGACCATTAGTATTGGGGTAAGTTGTTTTTCTCGTGGCGAAGAGCTGTCAGAGGTCTTGAAAAGGGCTGATAAAGCTTTGTATAAAGCAAAAGACGCCGGGCGTAATAGAGTGATTGTAGATTAATTATGTTAATATTTTTTTATTATTTATATATAATTAATAATGAAGATAAGTGCGTTAATTAATTCTTTGTTTATTGAGTTAAAATAATTATTTAGGTGTAGTCGAAAAAAATAGCTGCCGGTGACAATCGGCAGCTATTTTTTTATTTGATATTATTTTTTGGGGATTAGGATAAAAAAAATGCGGTGATTATTAGAACAATTCGTATTGTTTTTAATAGGGATTGCAGGTATTTAAGGTGCAATTATAATAAAAATTTGTTAAGATATGTTTGCGCGGTAAAGTATTGGAGTGTATACTGAATTTATAATGGAAGTTTCAGGTTTTTAATTAAAAACAGGATGTTTTGATTGTTTTCCTGCGAAATAAATTTTAGTTGATTATTGTGCTAAAAAAGTAGGGTAGAAATGAGTGTAATGGATAAATATGCTAAAATAGTGTCTTTTGCTGAGTTTGCTGAGTTGCGTGATTCACTGGGTAAAATAGTTTGTACCTCCGGTGGTTACGATCCGATACATCCAGGGCACGCGACATGCATTATTGAGTCAAAAAAATATGGGGATACTTTGGTTGTTGTTGTAAACGGAGATGCCTTTTTAAGGGCAAAAAAAGGCAAAAATTTTCAGGATCTTGCTACCAGATCTATGCTTGTTAGTTGTATTCGTGAGGTTGATTATGTTATTCCTTTTGAGATTGAAGATGATATGACGGTTTGTGTTGCCCTTGACGAGATAAGACCGCATATATTTACAAAAGGTGGTGATAGAACAGATTATACGAATATACCTGAATGGGATATATGTCAGAAACATGGTATAGAAATAGTACCTCAGGTAGGGCTGGATAAAGAATGGAGCAGTTCTGATTTTTTAAAAGAGTGGGGGCAATTCTGGGCTGAGAATAAAGCATAATTTTTTTGATGGGTATTGACAATTATTCTTGTTATTATGCGAATGATACGAAAAAATAAGTGCTATATAATATTATAAGTTACTCAGGTAAGCCATAAGGAGAAATACTGTAATTTGAATAATGTTTTCAAAAGAGCAATTTTTGCAGTACTTTGTAGTTTATGTATTGTTTTTGATTAGAAGAGTGTGACTCTGTTTATAGAGCAGTATTCTTCGATAGCTTGAAGAAGGGGAATATTTATGGATATAACTGTAACTGCAATACATATGGAAATAGAAGACGCTGTTAAAGAGTACGCTGAGGAAAAACTTGGTGGAATTGATAAATTTTATAATGGTGCACACAGCATTGAGGTTATTTTGAAGAGTGATCATAAAAAGATACACTGTGAAGCTATAATACATGTTAAAAAACATGGTACTGTAGTCGTTGATGTTGCAAGAGATGAGCTTTTTGAAGCAATTGATGTGGCCTCAGATAAGTGTGAGCGCCAAATGAGAAGGTTGAAGGAGAAGATTGAATCTAAGCGCTATGAAGGAGCCGAAGAAGATTCTGAGTAAGTATATAATTGTTCGCCTGTCCTGCTTATCGGGACAGGCGAGAGAATTTTAAGCGGTGTAAATAAAAGTCTGGAGTTGTTACTCAATGATTTGTGCTTTTTTTATTGCGTGCTTTTAGCAATATGGTACAATCAAATCATATATGTAGGGTTATCTGCTTTTAGATTATTAATTTGTATGTTTAATCTAGGTTGAAATCTCATTTTATAAGATTAAGGATTTAATATTATGCTGTTTAAAGATCTATTAACAAACGAGTCTATAATTGGGAATTTGGTATCAAACTCGAGAAATGAAGTCCTCGCTGAAATGGTTGACAAATTAATCAAAATAGGCGAAATTTCTGCGGATAGCCGTGATGCGTTACTTTCTGCGCTTATTGAAAGGGAGGAAATTACCAGTACCGGTTTGGGACAGGGGATAGCTATCCCACATGCGAAACATCCTTCAATCAATAAAATGATAGGTTTGATAGCCCGCAGTAAGGAAGGTGTTGAGTTTAGTTCTTTGGATGGCAAGCCGGTTAATATTTTTATTATGCTGTTATCCTCCCAGGATTTGATTCAGAAACATCTTGAGTCGCTGGCTTATGTTGCAAAAAATTTGAACGATCCAATTTTCAGGAGTTTTATTCTGAATGCACGTGATGAAAAAGAAATAGTCGCTCTGCTTGAGGAAGCAGACCTCAAAGGAAATTAAGCTGTTTCTGCTGTTGTGTTTAATAGTGATTATTTTAAAAATATTTTATAGTAGACAGGTCGTTGATGCATGGCAAAATTACCTTGGTTTTCTACAACATTGGGACTTAAGAGGTGGCTCTTTCTTGTAGTTCTGGGAGTTTGTCTGATTATTTTCGCTGCTGTAGCTGTAACTGTCGGTGTGTTGAGCGTAACAACCTCAAGTAATATATTAGAAGTATTCAGCCCATATGCTATTGCATTATTTTTCTTTGTTTTGGGGTGTTTTGTCGTTGTTTACGCTGGGTATAAATTATTCAAGAGATTTGAATTTCTAGTAAAGCCCAAGGATGAGGATAGGGGAATTGCTGAACTGGCTGTTTTGCGGTCACGGTTAGAGCAGGGTCCGAAAGTGGTTTGTATTGGTGGTGGGACCGGTTTGAACTGTCTGTTATCCGGGTTGCGCGAATACAGTTCGCAGATAACGGCTGTTGTTAGTGTAGCAGATGATGGTGGCTCTTCAGGTAGACTTCGAAATGAATTTGGAATGTTGCCTCCAGGTGATATCCGGAACTGTTTGAGTGCTCTTGCCGATGCAGGACCGCTGATGACACAATTGATGCAGTATCGTTTTACTGAAGGGGATCTTGCAGGACATTCGTTTGGAAATCTTTTGATAATGGTTTTGACGAATATCAAAGGTAGTTTTGCCATGGCTGTAAGGGAGGTTAACAGGATTTTTAAAGTTAGAGGCGAAGTTTTGCCGGCTACTTTGAATCATGTTACACTTGTGGCTACTCATGATGATGGGACGAAGACAACAGGGCAGAAACGTGTTTCGATGTGTGGAAAGCCCATTGTGGGATTAGAATTAAAACCAGAACCAGGTGATACTCCGAATGATGTTTTGGAGAGAATTAAAGATGCAGACTTAATAGTTCTTGGACCGGGGAGTCTTTATACCAGCATTATGCCAAATTTGCTTGATAAGAAGCTTGCTGAGGCGGTATCTGCCAGTTCTGCAAAAGTGGTATTTGTTATAAATACTTCACAGCAGATGGGTGAAACTAAGGGTTATAAAGTAAGTGATTATCTTGATGCTCTTGTTAGGATAGTTCCAGAATTAAAAATTGATATGGCCTTAGTTAATAGTTTTAGACCTTCTCAGGAAGTGCTCGATGTTTTAGAGGGAAAGGGAATTGGTATTACCGAATTTGATATCGAAGCCTGTAAAAAACACGATGTGCGAGTGCGCCTGAGAGATGTGATTAATATCGATAATCCTGAAAAGCATGATCCGGATAAATTAGCATATGCATTAATGGAAGATTTTAGTTTGGAATAAGGTTAAAATTTTGTTTGCTGCTGGTTAATGGTGAATTGTGGTTTTAAGGCAGGGGGGTAGATGTGAGTGATAAAGTGACAATAAACGTGGTTGTTCGTAATAAGTATGGACTTCATGCGAGGCCTGCATCACTCTTTGTTCAGGTCTGTAATAGATTTAATAGCGATATTACTGTTCACCATAATTCAATGAAAATAAGCGGCAAGAATATTCTTGATATTATGACCTTGGGGGCAGAATCTGGTACAGAGCTCAAAATTGAACTGTCTGGAGTAGATGCTGAAGAAGCTGCGAAAGAGATAAATGATCTTTTTGAGAGTAATTTTGGTGAATCGGATTGATTAATATTCAATATATCCGATCATTGTTGATTGTATAAGTTGTTTATGGGTAGGTTGTTATAAAATAAAAGCTTTTTCCTCTAAATAAAATTTATAATAATGCTTGTAATGGATATTGTTTTTCGTAATATCTTTCTTCACCGAGTTTGGCTGGGTTGTTACTGGCTGCTGGACTGAAGATCCTGGGAAGCGATTCTTTCTCCTGCTGCTTGTAAATAAAGATCCGGGTGAGCTTGAAAAAAGTTTTAAAAAAGTGGTTGACAAAGAGCTGAGTTTCAGTATATTTGTAAATCCGCTCGAAAGGGAAGTGAGAATTTGCTCTTTTGAGGATAACAAAAACTAAGATCGTATTTATGACGATAAAGTGGTTCTGCGCTTATAGTTTTTAAAAATTTTTTAATTTAACCTCTTGTCTTTGAAATTAGTTTGACTATGATAAAGAGGGTTGAGCAAAAGCTTGACTTTGAGAGATTAAAAAATAAAAATAAAAAAATGCTTGACAATGCTGATCTAAATCATATAATTGTTAAAGCAATTTGAGAATAACAGCTGCGCTGTTCAAGTGGTTTTAGTTCTTCTAGCGCGGCCCGGAAACGGCCTTTTTCGAGGGAATTCGAGATAGGCGGTTTTTTTTCTCTCTAAATTTGAAAAATGTTAATGTTTGATGTATGAAAAGTTCGATTACTGTTATACATTAAATATAGCGAAAAGATATTTAAGTCCTGCTAAGTTTCAGGCAAGTGATCTTTGAAATATAATGAATAGCCATACGTTCTTGTTATATGCTTGAGGACCTCAATTAATTTGGGGGTTTTAACGAGTACAGAGCAGAGAAAAACTGCTCTTTAAAAATCAAATTGCCAGAGACATTGATCTAGCCATCAATGTTTATGATAAACTTTTCAATTGAAGGGTTTGATCCTGGCTCAGAACGAACGCTGGCGGCGTGGTTGATACATGCAAGTCGAACGGGAAAGTTTCCTTCGGGAAACGAGTACAGTGGCGGACGGGTGAGTAACGCGTAATCAACCTGCCCCCAAGACAGGGATAGCCATCCGAAAGGATGGGTAATACCCGATAAGACTACGGATTCACATGATTCTGTAGTAAAAGGTGGGGACCTTCGGGCCTGCCACTTGGGGATGGGATTGCGTCCTATTAGCTTGTTGGTGAGGTAACGGCTCACCAAGGCTTTGATGGGTATCCGGCCTGAGAGGGTGAACGGACACATTGGAACTGAGACACGGTCCAGACTCCTACGGGAGGCAGCAGTGCTGAATCATTCGCCAATGCGGGAAACCGTGACGGTGCGACGCCGCGTGCAGGATGAAGGCCCTTGGGTTGTAAACTGCTGTCAGGTTTTAGAAAACTGCTATCATTAATACCGGTAGCACTGATCAGAACCAAAGGAAGCACAGGCTAATTTCGTGCCAGCAGCCGCGGTAATACGAAATGTGCGAGCGTTGTTCGGAATCACTGGGCATAAAGGGTCTGTAGGCGGTTCTATAAGTTAGTGGTGAAATACCTCGGCTCAACCGGGGAACTGCCACTAATACTGTAGAACTTGAGTGTGAAAGGGGTAAGTGGAATTCCAGGTGTAGCGGTGGAATGCGTAGATATCTGGGAGAACGCCAAAGGCGAAGGCAGCTTACTGGGTCACAACTGACGCTGAGAGACGAAAGCTAGGGGAGCAAACAGGATTAGATACCCTGGTAGTCCTAGCCGTAAACGATGGATACTGCACGATTGGAGAGCTGATTCTCTAGTTGTGGTAGCTAATGCGTTAAGTATCCCGCCTGGGGAGTATGATCGCAAGGTTAAAACTCAAAGGAATTGACGGGGGCTCACACAAGCGGTGGAGCATGTTGTTTAATTCGAAGCAACGCGAAGAACCTTACCTGGACTTGACATGCTAGGATTAATTCTGTGAAAGCAGAAGGATTGCCTTTTAGGTGTAACTAGCACAGGTGCTGCATGGCTGTCGTCAGCTCGTGCCGTGAGGCGTCGGGTTAAGTCCCTTAACGAGCGAAACCCCTATCATATGTTGCTACCAGGTCATGCTGGGCACTCTTATGAGACTGCCGGTGTTAAACCGGAGGAAGGTGGGGACGACGTCAAGTCATCATGGCCCTTACGTCCAGGGCTACAAACGTGCTACAATGGCTGGTACAGAGAGAAGCAATACCGCGAGGTGGAGCAAATCTTCAAAGCCAGCCCCAGTTCAGATTAGAGGCTGCAATTCGCCTCTATGAAGTTGGAATCGCTAGTAATCGCGGATCAGCTATGCCGCGGTGAATACGTTCCTGAGCCTTGTACACACCGCCCGTCAAGCCACCCAAGCTGGTAGTGCCCGAAGTCCGGCGATAATTGTTCGGCCGAAGGCAAGACTGGTGAGGGGGACTAAGTCGTAACAAGGTAGCCGTAGGGGAACCTGCGGCTGGATCACCTCCTTTCTAAGGACAACTTAGCTGTTGATGAAGTATCCCGGGATAGCAATCAGTAAATATTGATTGTCCCACGGGAGTGGATTCAGCAGAACATCAGCCAAGCATTATAGGACTGATGGCTATTCATTTTTTGATATTATGCGGTACTACAGGATTGAAGGTGGTCGGAACTATGGGGGTGTAGCTCAGTTGGGAGAGCGCCTGCTTTGCAAGCAGGAGGTCCTCGGTTCGAACCCGTGCACCTCCACCATGATGCGAGTAAACAGGTGGGCTTGTAGCTCAGTTGGTTAGAGCGCATCCCTGATAAGGATGAGGCCGATGGTTCGAATCCATCCAAGCCCACCATTTGATCTCGTGGTTGTACCGTTGAGATAAGCTTTTTTGAGGCTTCGTTTCCTCAGATAGTTCTTTGATAATCGAGTAAAGACGTAATAGTATTAATTTATACAATCCTATGTTGATATAAAAGCAAGCTTAAATTACGGTTTAAGCAATAGTAAATTTGCTGCAATATCACCATATGAGTTGATGTTGAGTGTATAAGTTAAACAGTTACATCCTTAACAAAGTAAATAGATGTTTAAAAAAATATCTATTGCGGAAGATAAACTAACTAATTTATCGTGTTTGATTTATAAATAGTCTTTTCCGAGGCTATTTAGAACAGCTCTTTTAAATATTGAGTTTAGAAGAGTTGTAATCAAGATACTAAGGGTGTACGGCGGATGTCTAGGCGGTAGTAGCCGATGAAGAACGTGGCTTAACTGCGATAAGCTTCGGGGAGTCGTAAGCAGACTTTGATCCGGAGATCTTCGAATTGCATTATACTGAACACATAGGTATAGTGCGGGAACCAAGGGAACTGAAACATCTAAGTACCTTGAGGAAAATAAAGTAAAAACGATTACCTGAGTAGCGGCGAGCGAAACGGTAACAGCCCAAACCATGTACATGTAAGCTCAGGGCGTTGTGTACGTGGTGTCGCGGGATTCTCATGCTGAACCTGAATAAGCATGCGTATCAAATGATGATAAAAGAATGGGGTGGAACCCCCAACCACAGAAGGTGACAGTCCTGTATTTGAAATCTGATTTTGGCGTAGAGAACACCCAAGTACTGCGGAGCACGGGAAACTTCGTGGGAATTTGCGAGGACCACCTCGTAAGGCTAAATACTTACTACCGACCGATAGCGCATAGTAGGGTAACTGAAAGATGAAAAGAACTCCGATAAGGAGAGTTAAAAGTACCTGAAACCGTATACCTACAAGCAGTCGAAGGCCTATGATTCGTTCAGGCTGACGGCGTGCCTTTTGTATGATGAACCGGCGAGTTGCTATATATGGCGAGCTTAAGCATCTTTGATGTGTAGGCGCAGCGAAAGCGAGTGTTAATAGCGCGACCTTAGTCGTATGTGGCAGACGCGAAACCGTAGTGATCTATCCCAGTCCAGGTTGAAGCGAGAGTAAAATCTCGTGGAGGACCGAACCCACTAATGCTGAAAAATTAGGGGATGAGGTTGGGATAGGAGTGAAAGTCTAATCAAACTCGGAGATATCTCGTTCTCCCCGAAATATATTGAGGTATAGCGTCGAGTAACTATTCATTGGGGGTAGAGTACCGAATGGATGCGGGGGACCACCATCCTACCAATTCCAATCAAACTCCGAATACCAATGAAATTATCTCGGCAGTCAGACTATGGGGGACAAGCTCCATGGTCGAGAGGGAAAGAGCCCAGATCGCCATTTAAGGCCCCAAAATTATGCTAAGTGGAAAAAGGAAGTAGAGATGCTAAGACAGCTGGGATGTTGGCTTAGAAGCAGCCACCATTTAAAAAGTGCGTAATAGCTTACCAGTCGAGCATTTCTGCGCCGAAAATTAGCGGGACTCAAGCATAATGCCGAAGATGCGAATTTGTTTAGTCATGCGTGACTATTCAAGTGGTAGGGGAGCGTGCCATACAGGTTGAAGGCATACCGAAAGGAATGTTGGACAGTATGGTAGTGATAATGCCGGTATAAGTAACGATAAAAGGGGTGAGAATCCCCTTCGCCGCAAACCCGAGGTTTCCTGGGCAAGGTCATTCCTCCCAGGGTTAGGCGGGACCTAAGACGAGGCCGAAGGGCGTAGTCGACTGGACAGCAGGTTAATATTCCTGCCCCTTTACTTGTGTTAATAAACGGAAGGACGGAGAAGGCTAATTGTGGGTGGATCCGCTGGCTGGACCATGTAACGGCGTAGGCCGGGACGAGTTAAATGCTTTTCCCATCAGGCTGAGACCGGATGCCAAGAGCGTATGCTGTATAAGCCACTGATGCCATGCTTCCAAGAAAAGTTTCGTTTATTGCAAGTGAGGCCCGTACCGAAAACCGACACAGGTGGGTGAGGAGAGTATCCTCAGGCGCGCGAGAGAACTGTAGTTAAGGAACTCGGCAAAATGGATCCGTAACTTAGGGATAAGGATCGCTTTTGGCGGTGAAGGATTTACTCCGTAAGCTGCTGAGAGCCACAGCAAAGAGGCCCGAGCGACTGTTTACCAAAAACACAGGTCTGTGCTAACACGCAAGTGGATGTATACAGACTGACGCCTGCCCGATGCTGGAAGGTTAAGGTAAGTGGTGAGAGCTACGAACTGAAGCCCCAGTGAATGGCGGCCGTAACTATGACGGTCCTAAGGTAGCGAAGTTCCTTGTCGGGTAAGTTCCGACGTGCATGAATGGCGTAACGACTTGGGCACTGTCTCAACTACAGACTCGGTGAAATTGTAGGAGTCGTGAAGATGCGACTTACCCGCAGCAAGACGGAAAGACCCCGTGAACCTTTACTATAGGCTAGTATTGGTAATTTGTGTGGTTTGTGTAGGATAGGTGGGAGACTGTGATATCGGGCCGCTAGACCCGGTGGAGTCGTTGGTGAAATACCACTCTTTCTACATGAATTATCTAACCTGGACCCTTGAATCAGGGCTGGGAACAGTGCTAGTTGGGTAGTTTGACTGGGGCGGTCTCCTCCCAAAGAGTAACGGAGGAGTTCAAAGGTTCCCTCAGTACGGTTGGCAACCGTACGCAGAGTGTAATGGCACAAGGGAGCTTGACTGCGAGAGAGATATTTCGAGCAGGTGCGAAAGCAGGACATAGTGACCCCGCGATCCTGAGTGGAAGGGTCGTGGCTCATCAGATAAAAGGTACTCCGGGGATAACAGGCTGATCTCTCCCAAGCGTTCACAGCGACGGGGAGGTTTGGCACCTCGATGTCGGCTCATCGTATCCTGGGGCTGCAGTAGGTCCCAAGGGTTTGGCTGTCCGCCAATTAAAACGGTACGCGAGCTGGGTTCAGACCGGCGTGAGCCAGGTCGGTCCCTATCTGCTGTGGGCGTAGGATGATTGAAGAGAACTAACTTTAGTACGAGAGGACTTAGTTGGACATACCTCTGGTGTTTCTGTTGTACCGCCAGGTGCATTGCAGAGTAGCTACGTATGGAACGGATAAACGCTGAAAGCATCTAAGCGTGAAGCCAGCTCTGAGATTAGTCATCCCATGAGGCAACTTATAGACTATGAGTTTGATAGGCCGGGTGTGTAATGGTAGTGATACCTTTAGCTAACCGGTACTAATCAGCCGATCGGCTTGATTACAACTCTTTTAAATTCAGTTTTATCAGAGTGTAAGTAAAGCAAACACAATTAATCCGCATATTATGGATGGAGTGTTTAACAAAACCTCAACATTATAAATAATATTACTTACAACTTTACTCGATTTGATCTTACAGCTGAACACTCTTGCTTATTCACTGATAATGTAGAATACCTGGAGTAGTTCCGCTAGCCGTTTTTCCGGCGGCTATAGCAAAGAGGATACGCCTGTTCCCATTCCGAACACAGCAGCTAAGCTCTTACGCGCCGATGATACTGTTCTCGGGAAAGTAGGTCGTCGCCGGAATCTTATTTATAAAGATACTCACTGACATGTGAGTATCTTTTTTTTGTGCTTGAATTTAAAATCTCTCTGAATTATGATTTGATTCTGCACCTTTGGATAATAATATGGAATAGTTAATTTTGAATTTGCCTGGACTAAGAGTCGTGTTGAGAAGATAGGTGAGAAAATGACTGCGCGCTGCTGTATATAGAATAGCTGAAGTGTTTACTTAAATGGCGAATACTTTAAATACACTGGAATGGTGCTTTTAGTATTAAATTAGAGTTGGATGAATACTGAAATGATAATAGCTAAAATCATAAGAATTACATATATAATTAGTTTTCTCATATTATAATTCGTTATAAATTATATTTGTCTCTGCGATTATTAAAAGCAGGCATTGTTCCTTCGAGTACTTCAATTATTTTGTCTTTGATTTTAGGTTCTTCAATACTGCCAGATATGAACTTAAATTTATTGCCATTTTGTTTGTCAATATTAACATGAATGATTTGTTCAGCGTCAGCATAAACCGCCAAGTTTGGGTTATGTGTAACAAGTATTATCTGGCGACGTGATTTTGCAATTTTTACAAAGTCTACTAATATTTTAGCGACAGTGAAATTATCTAGGTTATCTTCTGGTTGATCAAGAATAAGCGGAATCTCACTTTCATCCAATATTAAGTAAAATACAAGAAGTAGGGCACCTCTTTCACCGGGTGAAAGTTGGCTTAAATCTTTATTATCTTGTTGAAGCTTAAATTGAGGTTGTAAATAATCGAGTGAGTACAGATAATTATATAAGTCAATATAGTTGTTTGACTTAAACTGATTTTTAAAATCAGCATTTGATAAAGACGCATCGGCATTATTCTGTAGTCCCATATAAAGTTTATTTATAACGGTAGTTATGTTTTTATTTTCAGGTGAAAATTCTGCTGTAGCCGTATGTAACATTATTTGTGGGTCGCCAGTTCTGCTTCTACTACAGTAAGTTCCTTTTCTGCCTTGATGAATATAGTTAAGAAAATTATTTGGAAAATTATTATCAAAAATTATATTAGGGGTGATTTCAATATTATAGCGTTCTTTGATAAAACTGTATTCATTAAGTTTAGTAATTATGCCTTCAGCAAGTTCATTATATTTTTGTACAATATCAAGTTTTAAGTCGTAAATATCATTTGTGAGTTTTGAACGCTCTTCATATTTTAGACTAATTATGTGTGATAAATCATGATTTATAAAAGATTGTAAGTCTTGGTAATCCCGTATAGTGTTAACTTCCTTCCTATTTTCTCGGTTTAGTATAGTATCTTCAGTATATGGGACTTGTGTGCTGCCCATTATTATTTCTTTTTTGGCTATAATTTGACTATTTTCATTAATATATTGTTGATACTCTTGTTGTTGAGAAGAAAGTTTTGACGTTATTACGGTAATTTCATTATTAATTTCTTGAAGCATAGCGGTAAGCGTTTCTTCTTTCGAATCCGTAATCGTTGCTGAAGTGCCGGTATGTGCTTCAAGTTGTGCCTTAATGTCATTAATTTGTGTAATGGCTGTAAGGAATTTTTCACTGTTGAAATCAACAGATACTATGTCAGCAATATTAATATCGTATTCGGTAAAACTTTCACTGTGAGTTCGTGTTAATTCACTCAAATAGCTATTGAGGTCAGTGACTTTTGTTGATAATGAATTATTAATATTATCAAAAATAGTAGCCTGTTTTGTTAGAGATGCTATTTTCGAATTATTAGTACTAATTTGAGTCTCAAGATCAGTTTTTAGCGTATAGAGTGTATTTAATTTAATACTATCACTAGTATTTTCAGATGTATTTTGTGTTGATTTCGGGTCGGATACCGGAGGTAACTCTTGAAGCGCGTTGTATTCTTCCTCCAATTTCCTAATAGAAAGATTAAGTGAGTCAATATAGTCAGGACGCTTAAATTCTTCTAATTTTGCTATATCACTATTAAGAATATGTATCTGTCTTTTTATACTATCAATTTGTTCATTATTACTGGATGATAATAAGCTGATTAGTGAATCAAATGAAGTTGCACCACGTTTTTGATCATTCGGTATATGGGAGAAAACAACTTTATTTAGCTCTGTAGTAAATTTTGAAATGCTATTGGTTTCATTTGTAATTTGTTCAAATTGATGTTGAGGAAGATAGCGAATTACAGGTTCTATATCTTTGAATGCGTAGTTGTCTTCATCGAGACTTTTACAATTATCTTCATCTTGAGCATGTTTAGTTAATCTAGCTTCGAAGTTGCTTGATAATTGTTTGTTGTGGAAGCGCTCAGCATTAAGAAATGAAAAATTTAGCGGTTGCAGATTTGCGCATAATGCAAGGATATCCGTTACTGCTGATTTTCCACTGCCTTTATTGCCAATAATAGCGGTTAACTCTGAATTAAGTTGTATGGATATGTTATTAAACCAGATACCTAGTTTTTCAGTATCGTAATCGTCTTTATGTTTGATTTCTAGTGATTTGAGGTATTTTGTTTTATTAAATTTTACTCTAGTGATGATTTGTGGAGTATTACCAACAAAAACGCGGTCATTTGGTTTGATTGTAATTTGCTTTAAACCTTCAAATGTAGGGTCTGCTTTAATCCAGGTAAAGCTATTACCTATTCTGTTGCTATTAACAGAATTCGAAAAATAATGGGCATCACTACAATCAAGGAGTAGGTCGTTAACGTTTTGAGCTTTTAAAGTTTGTTTTGATCGGTTGAATTTATCTAAATTTTCAGCTGCAGTAAAGACAATGTCAGTGCTATTAATCAAAGAATGCTTGAATGCACCTGAACCATCTGTCCATCTTAAATCACTCCACTCTGTTTTTCCAATAGCTGTTAGGTATTTACTGTTGAAGTTGCTGTTATTAGATAATGAATTTTGTATATCTTCATGGTTTATGTTTAAACTATTGAATCCTAGTTCAAGAAAATCGGGGGGTGGAGGTTTTCGACCTTCAGGTATTGTTTCATAATATAGTTTGCCCAATTCGGTCAAGCTATCTTTGGTTATACATTGGCACCATTTTTTGTTGTTTAATGTATAATATTGATTTAATGTAGAGAGGAATTGAGATTTAATAATGTCGGGTGTAATTTGATTTGAAAATATTACGTGGTAATTTATTCTTGATGTGTTAGTAAATTCTACACCTGCGAAAGCTTGAATTCTGAATTCAAGCACAGGTAGAAGAGTCAGGTTTTGCAGTCGGTTATTATCACGTTGTTCATTTAGCAAACGCTCATAGCCATCAATAAATAAGTAATCATTTATACCAATAACCGAATATTCTGATGGAAGGTTTTCAAGATCAGTAATAAACTTATTCCAGGTTTCATCTTCATCATGGTTACCGTAATGCTGTATTATTGAATATGGGGTATGTACATGCAAATCCCATTTGCGCCATTCTGAGCCTTTGGGATAAAGAGTTCTTGACATTATAGTATACCTGTAAATGTTGCCTTTTAGAGTATATGATGGTAGATATATTATATTGTACTCATTAGTGGTTACTTGTGTAGTATAAATTTTAGAAAGATCTTTTTTGAGGATGAAATACAGACTAAAAAATTTATACAACGATTCAGATAGTTGAGGTTTAAGTATAAATGGTTCGCTATTGTTTTAAGCAATTATTGGGTTAGTATGTATTGTTAAAGAAACATAGAATTAAATATCATAAATGTGAGCATCAGGGAAAAGGGCTGCCCTGATGCTCGTGTGTGCTTTGTTGCATTGTGGTTTTGTTCGTTTATTCTGGTTATTTCAACTAGCTATCAGCCCTTTAATACTTTTAGTAATGCTTTGAAGAATAAGACAGCATGAAGCAGATCCGGCATCCATAACTCCCCGTGAACGCTCGCCAAGTCTGGCCGCACGCCCAAGTTTGGCTATCATATCTACTGTTGAATCACGACCTTTTTCGGCTGCAGCGGACATCTCAGTAAGTGCGTTGCTGAAACTCTTACTGCTGTCAGCTGCTTCCTGAAATGCTGCGGCTGCAGGTGATAAACAGTCATACAGAGTTTTATCTCCTTCCTTGGCTCCGGCAAGTGCGGAGATTCCGTAAGCAGCTTTATTTAACATATCAGCAAATACCGTCGGGGTTATATCCTCAATGCCTGCACATGATTTGGCCATCTCGCGAAAAAATGTGCCGTATATCGGTCCCATAGAACCACCAATCTCCGTAAGTAGAATCCGCCCCAGAGTCTTTAGCGCGGTGTTAAGATCAACCGTCTCTCCAGCAAGCTTCTGCTCGCACATTGTAAAACCCTTGTTCATGTTGATGCCGTGATCACCATCTCCTATCGCTCCATCTATCTCACTTAGATGGGTCTTGTTTTCCTGGATGACTTTGATCAGATTATAGACAATAACACCGCCAGCGGCATTTTTGAAGGATTCCATAAGTTTATATCTCCTGTAAACTTGTTAATTATTTCCTGATCTGTACATTTTGTCGTAGTCCATGATGCGGTCGATTTTTTCACCTGATGGGCTGTCGATATAACTAAGCCCAAGCCAGGTATCAATGATTTTTTTTGCAAGCTCGATACCAATAACTCTAGCTCCGAGGGTAATAATCTGCGCATTATTACTTAGTGCCGCACGTTCGGCAGAGAACACATCGTGGCATTGGGCAGCACGAATACCAGGTACTTTGTTTGCAGTCATTGCCATACCAATACCGGTGCCGCAGAAGAGAAGTCCTCTGGTAGCTTCGCCGGCAGTGACTTTTTTAGCGACGGTATGGGCTATATCAGGGTATAGTATAGGATCAGTGTTATATACTCCGCAGTCAATTATAATATAATCAGGTGTCAGATGCTGTTTGATCGCTTCTTTAAATTCAAACGCAGCCTCATCACAACCTATAACTAGTTTATTCATTTTACTACTCCACACATTGAAATATGATATCCCGCAGACACAGTGTATTGTGTCTGGATTGCAGGTTTTACGATGCTTCTCAGTAGATGTGTTATCTTTGGAACTGGGTCAGTCCCATGGACTCACACTCCATATCAAGAAGTTCTTTGAGTTCAGAGTCAAGCTTCATTATACTCAGGGTAACACCGACCATTTCAAGTGAAGTAAAGTAATTGCCAACGTATTGGTGGTAAACTTTAATCCCTTTTTCTTTGAGTAGTTCTTCAACTTTGTTATAGAAAATATACAGCTCCATGACCGGTGTGGCTCCCAGACCTGAAACAATAATTGCTACCTCGTCACCTGAAATAAATGGTTTGTCCGGCAGGATTGTATTAACCGCTTCTTCAGCCATACCGTCGGCAGTTTTCAGTTTTTCAACCTTGATGCCAGGCTCGCCATGATGTCCGATACCAACTTCCATTGTACCGTCTTCTATAGTGAAGTTTGGCTTGCCGTTGGCAGGAAGGGTACACGGCGCCAGACCAATTCCGATACTGCGGGTGTTATCAATAGCCTTCTGGCTTGCTGCTATCACTTCATCAAGATTGCCGCCGGCTGCAGCCTTGGCTCCACCGATTTTCCACATGAAAATTTCTCCGGCAACACCCCGGCGCTTATTTGTTTCGTCTTTTGGCGCAGAAGGAACATCATCGTTGGCGACTACGGTTTTAACATTTATACCATCTTCTTCAGCCAGTTCAATCGCCATTTTGACATTCATATTGTCACCGGCATAATTACCATACAGGCAGGCTACCCCAGCACCATTATCTGCTTCCGTCATGGCGTTGTAAAAGCTCTTGGCTGTTGGTGATGAAAAAAGTTCTCCTACTGCTACCGCATCAACCAGATTTTTGCCGATATATCCGATAAAAGCTGGCTTATGACCGGAGCCGCCACCGGTTATGACGCCAACTTTTCCTGCTGCCGGTTGTTTGCTGGTCTTAAGAACACGGGGATCGGCTGTAGGAATAACAATATCAGGATGCGCTTTAACAAATCCCTTGAGCATGTCTTCAACAACCATATCTGGAACGTTAATAATTCTTTGCATGATAAACCCTTCATAACAAACTTAATCATGTACACAAAACAAAAACAAAACATAAGTGATTAAATATTAATTTATGCTTAATCTATTAGTATCTTAGCATCTAAACCTCGCTAGTCAAATTTTAAGCAGTTAAAAGTTTTCTTTTTCTTTCGAGATCTTTTGTTTTGTCTTGTTTTGGTTGCTGTTTATACAGGTGCTGAAGTTGTTTAACCGTAAGGGAATAAAAATATTATGATTGCTCTGCATTGTATAATATAAAATTTGATTATTGTTTGAATATTTTTGTTGCTAACTAAATCAGGCGATAATAACTTTGATTCCATAAGTTTCGAATTGTTTCTGTTGAACCGGAGTGATTTTTCGGTCGGTTATGATAGCGGTGATGCGTGATAAGTCACAGAGAACTGCAAAGAGTGATACCCCGATTTTCGTAGAGTCGACAGCGAGATAAACCTCTTCAGCGGAGTTTATCATCGCTCTTTTAATCGGTATATCTTTGAAGCCAGGTAACGTAAGTCCTGAATCTACGGAGACACCGACAGAGGCAATAAATAATTTATTTACCCGTACCTCTTCAAAAAAATTCACGGCGCGTTCACCGGATAAGGATAATGTTGGCGCTTGGAACTCTCCACCGGGCATGAGTACCTGTATTGAGGGATTGGTTCCTAATAGCAGTGAGATATTAAGGGCATTGGTGACAACCTGCAGATGATTTCTGGTGGCGATATTCTTGGCAATTTCAGTGGTTGTCGATCCTGAATCAAGTATTATGGAGTCTCCATCTTTAATAAGTTCAGCTGCTTTAATACCGATAATAATTTTTTTATCCATGTTCTCTTTGTGCTCAAGCGAGAGCGAACGTACCTGCTCGGGCATATGCTTCAGGAAGACGCCTCCATGTTCACGCACAACCAGTCCCTCTTCTTCCAGCTTGGCCAGATCCTGTCGAATAGTTGGCTCTGAAACACAAAAAGTTTCGCTTAAAAAACTTACTTTTGCCTGACCTTCTTCCCGCAGAAGATAGTATATTTTCATTTGACGCTGATTATTAAACATTTAATAATTCCTTTCTATGAACAATCATGAGCGTGATTGGAGCGGCTATAACTGTAAAAATAGTAATCATTTATATCGCTAAGAGTGCAGGAGTAGATCAGTGGGTTATTGTGTGTTACTTTCGATTGTATTCTTATACTTTACCTTATGATTCGGTTAAGTCAACAAACTATGTCGAAATATCTTTTTATTTAGATTATTATGATCTTAAGATTATAATAATCAGAAGCATTGCTATTTATAATATAGTTAACCTTAAAAATAAGTTTTCAAAACAAAATATTCGAAAGTAAAGTGCGTGTTGTTTTATATTTTCTAAATTTATTTATATAAACATGTTAAGTGTTAATTTGCAAGCTGCTGGGTGAGGATTATCCTGCTTCGTCTTCTTGCTTTTTTTAAAAATAGTTTAAAAAAAATGTTGAATAAGCTAATTCTTAAAGTAAAGTAAAACTGTTATGTTCGTTTGTTTTGTTTTTATTTCATATCACTAACTATCAGTTCTTATTCATAAAGAATAATGACAGTCTTTACCTTGTTTTAATACGGTATTCAGGTTAATTACGCAATTTTGCTCCCACGAAACTGGGTGCGTGGGGTCTTTTGACCTGATATCGTCACATATCCTTAATTTGTGTCTTTAATTTATTATCTATGTGTATTAGATAAGTGTTGTGTTATTCGGAATTTTTCCATTTTTGTTTTTGTGTTTTTTTTAAGGAGTTTTGTGATGACGATCAGAAAATTTGTAGCTGCTGTACTTCTTTGTCTGGCTTTGTCGGCTCAAAGTGGGGTTAATGCTGATGAGAGTCTGAAGGGTAAGCATCTGAAGATTGCCGAGGTTGCCTGGGGACTTGATGATATCTTTTTCCAGACAGTCCAGGATGGTATTGTTTTTGAACTTGACCGCTTGGGAAAAGAGGATGGCTTTACTTTCAAACGTGATCTTAAGGGATCAAGCAATCCCGATACTCAGGTCAAGCTGATGGAGACAATGATGGCTATTCAGCCTGATTTTGGTATTTACTGTACTATAGATTCCAAGATTCTGGGGCCGGTTCTGCGTTATAACCAGGCAGGTATTCCGGTTATTACCAATAATGTGACTGTGCTTGGCGGTAAGCATACATTCGTGGCCTTTGATAATTATATTGCCGGACAGCAGTGTGCCAAATCAATGATTAAACTGTTGAAAAAGCGTTATGGTGAAACTCCAGAGGATTGGGCTAAGGCAGGCGGCGTAATTGTTGAAATTACCGGTGAACTGAGTACCTCCATTGCTCAGGACCGGGGACGCGGTTTTCATTCAGTGATGGATCCAATCTGTGAAAAGACTCCTGGCCTTGAGATAGCTACAGTTGAAGGCAAGTGGAAGCCTGATCTCTCATATCAGAGAATGTCTGACATGATAACCAAGTACGGTGATAAGATTATCGGTACATATACTCATGATGATACTATGTCAATAGCCGGTATCTGGCCAGCACTCGAAGCAGCAGGAATGGCTTATACCTGGGATCAGCCAAAACATATCCCAATGGTCGGTATTGATGCAACAACTGCGGCATTGAAAATGGTACGTGCCAAGAAGGTAGATTCAATTACAATCCAGCCGGCATGGGGTGAAGGTGTTGTTGTTGCCCGTCTGATTAAGACTATCGCAGAAAAGGGTGAAGCCGGTATCGCGAAAGCGGGTGATACTCTTTATGCTGATGTTAAGAAGCCATTGATTATGGATATTGCTCCTGATCAGTTCACCAAGGAAGAGCTGGAAAAGGGTGCTAAACCGGTATGGGCTCCTGTACATGTTGTTGAAGGTAAGACCCCTGGCGGCAGCTGGGATGGTGTCTGGTACAAGACCAGTTCAACTATGACAGTTCCCGGTGATTATGCCGCAGACTCAAAGCTTCTCTGGGGTAACTTCTGGCCTTATATCCGTGATAAGAAATGGCCTTGGGATGATGAAAAATAAGCTTTACTTATAAGGTTAATACTTGGTGCTCTATGTTATGTGGCTTGGTGATAATGTAGAGCACTATATTAAAAAGGATAGAAAATTGAGTAACATACCAACGATAAAATTTACAAATATCGTCAAAAAATATCCCGGGCTGGTGGCACTGAATGATGTGAATCTGGAGTTGCATAAAAACGAGATTCACGGACTGGTGGGTAAAAACGGTGCCGGAAAATCGACCTTTGTTAATATTATGTACGGCAGAACCATTGCGGATTCGGGACAGGCATTTATCGAGCGTGATGGCAAATATGTTGAGCTTGATCTGGAAAACTTCAGCCCGATAGAAGCAAGAAAGAATGGAATATATCTGGTGCCGCAGGAACCGCCATTTGCGCTTGATCTGACAATTGAGGAGAATTTTTATCTACAGTCACCATTAATGAAAAATTTTCTGGTGATGGATAAGGGGATGATGCGCAGGAAGGTTCAGGAGACACTGGATACCTTCTCTTTTGAGTACAAACCGACAACACCACTGCGTCAGATTACGATGGAGGACAGGCATCTGCTGTATACAGCGCTGGTAACGGATTTGTTTGACAGTGATGTGGTACTGCTGGATGAGGTTACATCTGCGCTTAGAAAAGCGAAGTGTAATATTCTTTTTGAGTATCTGAAAAAGGTTAAACATAAAAAAACCATTGTGCTTATCACTCACCGCATTCCTGAAATAATTGAGATTTGCGACAAAGTCACAGTGTTCAGAGATGGAAATCTGATTACTACCGGTGATGTTAAGGACTTCAATGAATCACAGCTTGCTGATCTGATTGTCGGTGAGTCGGTAAAGAAACCGCACTTTGGTGAGCAGTATTATATTCCAGAAGATGCCGGTAATGAGGAACCTCTGCTGGAGGTGACAAATTTCAATAAACAACCATTTTTCAAAGATATTAATTTTAAATTACGTCCCGGCGAAATACTGGGAATGACCGGTCTGGTAGAATCTGGTGTGATCCAGATATTCAGATCACTGTTCGGTATTATTACTGCCGACAGCGGAACTATTAAGATTGAGGGGGAAGAATTCAATAACCCAACACCCAGTGCCGCACTGAGTAAGCGTATGGTATATCTTACCAATGACCGTATTCATGAAGGTGCATTTCAGCATTTGAGCATTCTTGATAATATCAATGCCGGTATCTGGGATAAATTGCTCGAGGACAATGATTATGGGTCAGCGGCTGCTTCTGAGAAGGGATCAACACGGCGCAGCAGCAGGAGAATAAGAAAAAAAGACGAATTAGCAACATATAATAATTATAAAGAGTCATATAACATCAAAGCGAATAATCCAAATAATAAAATAATGACGCTAAGCGGCGGTAATCAGCAGAAGGTAGTCCTGGCACGGCTGGCGGCAACTAAGCCGAAGGTGCTGGTCCTTGATGAACCGACAAAGGGAATAGACGTTGGTGCGAAATATGAAATACTGAGGCTGATGCGTACCAGCCTGATTGGTGAAGAGAAAAAGAATGGTATTATCGTAAATTCGAGCAGTATAGAGGAACTCAATATTGTCTGTGACCGCATTCTGGTTGTACTAGGTGGTCAGATATGTGCGGAATTTTCTAGGAATGATTTCGATGAAAATGAAATCTATAAGGCTGTACAGGGAGTGTAAAATTGGAAACGAATAAATTTTTAAGATACGTTAATATAGCATTGACAGATTATATCGTCTGGATTCTGCTGGTGCTGATATTTCTTATCGGTTGTATCATGGAACCCAGCTTTTCCAGTATACTGAACATACTCAATATTATGGGGCATGTTGTTCCTATGGCAATGATGGTTTTCGGATTGGCATTCTTGCTTATGCTTGGGCGTATAGATTTGAGTGTTGAATCGACATTTGCGCTGGCTCCTATTCTGGCGAATCTGCTGGTTATGAAATGGTTCCCTTTCCTGCCGCCATTTCTGGCGATTATCTTCTGTATTCTTATTGGTGTTATTATAGGGTATATCAATGGTTTCTTTTCTGTAAAACTTGGTGTCAGTGATTTTCTTGTAGGTCTGGCCATGCTGCTATTTCTGCGGGGTGTGGTGAAGTTTGTAATTCCTGAAGGTCTATATGGACTGCCAAAATCATTTATGTACCTTGGAAGTGCGAGGATATTCAATGGCTATTTCGCGGTATCCATATTCATCCTGTTCCTTGTTGTTGCGGTTCTGTATATTATAACCCGCTATCGTCCATTTGGCAGAAAACTGCTGGCAACCGGAAGTAATCCTGAGGCGGCGTTTATCGGCGGTATTGATACAATTAAGATCCAGATGACAGCATTTATGCTTTCCGGGGCTCTTGCTGCGTTTGGCGGCATGATTACTGCCGGCAGACAGTTGTCATGCACCAATGGTATGGGTGAAGGTAACAGTATGCAGGCCTTGGCGGCGGTAGTTCTTGGTGGTGTAGTGCTTACCGGTGGTAAGGGGACTATTATCGGTGCACTTGGTGGTGCGCTGCTGCTGCAGGTTATTGAAAATCTGCTGACATTGAGCGGTGTTAATCCGTTCCTGCAGGATGCGGTATTCGGCTTTATTCTTCTGGCTGCTATTGTCTTCCAGGGAGTTCGTACCAGAGAGCCGGCAAAATAAACTGAATTTGATATCTATATGTGTTTGATTTGAACTGAGTATATGTGTAAAATTATAAGGAGTGTAAGATGAGTGTTAATATTCCAGAAAAAATGACAGCGGTAACAGCGTACGGTCCGGGTGATTATCGGGTAGAAGAGAAGGATACTCCGCGAGCCAAACCTGGAGAGGTAATAGTAAAGGTTCGAGCCTGCGGTATCTGTGGTAGTGATGTGCATGCGTTTCATGGAGCGGTAGCGGATTGGGGTGATGAGAATACTCCGGCGTGGATGATTGCTCCGGTAACACCGGGACATGAATTCTGGGGTGAAGTTGTGGAGCTTGGCGAAGGTGCTGCTGAAAAATATGGACTGAAAATTGGTGACCGCACAATCTCTGAACAGATAATTCCCTGCTGGGAATGTAAGTACTGTCAGGAAGGTTTGCACCATCTGTGCAATGTTCATAATATTTATGGCTTTCAGTCTGAAGTAGCTGAGGGTGCGATGGCAGAGTATATGCGCTATCCAGCTGGGGCGCTGGTATATAAGATACCTGAAGAATTGAGTCTGGAGGAGGCTGCTGTTATTGAACCTCTGGCATGTGCGTCACATGCAGTAGAGCGCGGTAATATCAGTCTTAAGGATGTGGTGGTTATTGCCGGTGCCGGCCCAATCGGTCTCTTTGCAATTCAGGCGGCGGCTTTGAAAAATCCTTATAAGCTGGTAGTGATTGATGTTAATAATGAACGCCTGAAGCTGGCAAAGAAGCTCGGAGCTGATGTTATTCTTAATCCTCTGGAGGTAAGTGTAAAGGATGAGATTGGCAAGATGACCGATGGTTACGGCTGTGATGTCTTTATTGAGGTTACCGGTAATCCGGCAGTGGTCAAGACCGGGCTTGAATTACTCCGTAAACGCGGCCGTTTTGTGGAATTCTCTGTATTCAGTGGGGAGACAACCGTTGACTGGACTGTAATAGGCGAGAAGAAGGAGCTGAGTATTATCGGCGGCCATCTGAGTCCGAAAATGTATCCTGTTGCCATAGAACTGCTGGCAAAGAAGAAGGTTACTGCTGAGGGTATCGTAACTCACAAGTTTGCACTTAAAGATTTTGCAGATGCGTTGAAACAGGCTCAGAATGGTACTGAATCAATTAAAGTGCTGATTGTCCCCTAATAGACGTATCGGTGGTGGATTAGGCAGTGAGGTAATAACTGAAAGTATGGCATACTTGTTAATGAAGGATAAGGAGATAGAAATGCCTAGAAAGATTGCAATATTTACCGGTCAGTGGGCGGATATTCCGCTTGATGAGCTGGCGAAAACAATGAGTGGATTTGGTTATGACGGATTGGAACTGGCGTGCTGGGGTGATCATTTTGATCCGATTATTGGTGCGGAAAGCAAGGCGTATTGTGAGGATAAAATAGCGCTTTTGCAAAAGTATAATCTGGAACTCCTCAGTATTACCACTCATTCAGCAGGGCAGCTTGTCGGTGATAAATATGATCAGCGTCATAATCTTTTCGCTCCCAAGGAATTAAGCGGTAAAGAGAAGGAGATGCGTGAATGGGCTGTAAAGCATATGCGGGCCGCACCCAAAGCCGCAGCCAATCTGGGCATCAAGGTCGTGAACGGCTTTTTAGGAAGTCCCATCTGGCATCTGATGTATTCTTATCCTCCTGCAACTCCTGAAATGATCGAGGATGGATTCAGAACTATTGCCGAGCGGTGGATTCCTATCCTTGATGTCTTTGCCGAGAATGGAATCAAGTATGCCTTTGAAACTCATCCGGCTGAAATTGCCTTTGACATTGCTTCTGCGCAGAGACTGCTCGATACGTTAGAGCATCATCCGGCATTCGGGTTTAATTATGATCCATCGCATTTTGCGTATCAGGGAGTTGACTATATCTTGTTCCTCAACACCTTCAAGAATCTTATTTACAATGTACATGTCAAGGATGTCTGGTTTGGTCATGGTGACGGTACTGTAGGTCTTTTCGGCGGTCATACCTGTTTTGGTGATCCAAGACGTTATTGGGATTTCCGCTCACCGGGCAGAGGCGATATTAGGTTTGAAGATATTATTGTTACACTCAATGCGATTGATTATCAGGGTCCGTTATCAGTAGAGTGGGAAGATTCACATATGGATAGACTTCATGGCGCACGTGAAGCGCGCGAGTTTGTTGCTAAACTGGATTTTCCACCTTCAGCTATAAATTTTGATGCAGCTTATGGTGAGTAGTATAACAGTCGTAAAGTAAATAGAATAAATTGTTATTTGGGTTTTCAACGGTCATTACGTTAGTTCGTAATGACCGCTTTTTTTTGATAATAGAGGTTTTCATGCGGAATCGTAAATAGTATTCGACGAGATTTAAAATTATAATAAATTGGCTTGATTTATACATACGTATGAATTACAATGCATTTGTTAGGATAATGGCGGTAATAATCAGAAGGCGGAATAGATGAACGAGAAAAAAAAGGATTCAGTACGGACAAAAAGCGGGCAGCCAGATGCCAGAGTACGTCTGTTGCAGGCGGGAATGGAAGTGTTCGGTGATTTTGGATTTGCGGCGGTTACAACCAGACAGATTGCAGCGAAAGCAGAGGTGAATCTTGCTTCTATTCCTTATTACTTTGGGACAAAGGAGCAGCTGTACAATGAATGTATCGCAGAAATTCTGGTTTTTGCGAATAAGCGATTGGAGGGAATCAGTAAAGATATAGAGAACAGGCTTGCGGAAGCAGAGTTGTCGCGTCTGGAGGTTGTCGCTCTTCTGGAGCATTTTTTACAGACTGTATTTGATATTATTACTGATAAAGAGGTGCTGCCGTATACTGCGCTTATTTTGCGTGAGCATATAAATCCGTCTCCGGCTTATGAATTATTATATGATAGATTGTTTTTTCCGTTACATTCACTGATTGCTGCACTGGTGGCAAGGCTCACCGGTCTTGAAAAAGAGAGTGAGGAGTGTATTTTGCGGGCGCATGTGCTTATCGGTCAGATTATGGGGTTTTTGCTGGGAAGAAATTTTTTGTTGAAGAGACTTGGAATGAAGCAGGGCAAGGATATACAGTTGTCACCTCAAGAAGCGGTATATGTTAAAGGAATTATCAGTGAGTATGTCCGGAGTATTTTTTCAGGTGATGGTGCTGAAAGTTAGGAAAGTGTAGATAATGAGTAAAATACGGAAGAGAATCATATTGGTACTTCTTGCGGCCGCTTTGTTTGGAGCCTGGAAAGGGCGGGAGTACTATCTGCAAAAACAAGCGGCGGGGAAGGATCTGATAATATATGGTAACGTTGATATCCGGCAAGTAAAATTGGGTTTTCGGGTGGCGGGAAGATTGCAGGAGCTGAAGGTCGAGGAGGGAGACCGGGTAGAACCGGGTCAGCTGCTCGGGGTACTGGATGATATCCCGTATCGCGATAGTCTGCGTGTGACCGAGGCTGAACTCGCAAAGGCCGTGGCGGAACAGGCAAAACTTGAGAATGGTTATCGCCGTGAAGAGACCGCTCAGGCCAAGGCTCTGGTTGTTCAGCGGGAAGCGGCATATGAGCATGCGCTGAGTGAGATGAAGCGGCAGGAAGCTTTGTACGAACAGAGGGTGATATCCAAGCGGGTGCTGGATCAGGCGACTACAGATTATGAAGAGGCTAAGGCTCTTCTGGCATCGGCTGAAGAGGGATTGCAGCTCAGCAGTTCCGGGTACCGGGCGGAGGATATCGAGGCCGGTAGGGCAGGGGTTGAACTGGCACAGGCCAGTCTGGCACAGATGAAGACCCAGCTTGATGATACCCGTCTGTATTCACCTGCAGCTGGAACTGTACTTACCAGAGTCTGTGAACCGGGAGCGGTGGTATCGGCGGGGCAGACGGTGTATACCCTCAGTCTGGATGAGCCGTTGTGGATTAGAGCTTATGTGGATGAACCGGATCTTGGACGGGTAAAGCTGGGGCTGAAGGCTTTGCTGCGTACTGATTCTTTCCCTGACAAGGTCTATACCGGCAAGGTCGGGTTTATTTCACCTGAAGCAGAATTTACGCCTAAAGAAGTTGAAACTCCGGAACTTCGGACAATGCTGGTTTACCGGCTGCGAATTATTGTAGATAAGGGGCAGGACGGATTACTGCAGGGTATGCCGGTGACGGTTGAGCTGGTAGAGAATGAATAGCGGATATGACTATGATAATTAAACCGGAAAGTATCGATAGCGGTATCCAGACAGCTACTGCAAAAGACGGGAATACAGCTGCAATAAGTATCCGGAATCTCAGTAAGAGTTTTGACGCGGGTAAAACTGTCGCACTCGCAGGAATAAATGCGGAGATTTATCCCGGAAGAATAACCGGTCTGGTAGGACCGGATGGTGCTGGCAAGACAACTTTGATACGTTTGCTTGCCGGTATATTAAGCTGCGATCCGGGATATATCGATGTTTGCGGTTTTGATCCGGCGGATGCGGCGGAGGATATTCACCGGTTTATTGGGTATATGCCGCAGCGCTTTGGTCTTTATGGAGACCTTTCGGTTATTGAAAATCTGAGGCTTCATGCGGAGTTGCAGGGGGTGGCGCTTGAGGATATGGAGCCGGTTTTTGCTCGGCTCCTGGAATTTACCGATTTGGCGCGGTTTCAGGGGCGTCTGGCTGGAAGATTATCCGGGGGTATGAAGCAGAAATTGGGATTGGCATGTGCTTTATTGCGCAAGCCGCGTGTTTTGTTACTCGATGAACCGAGTGTTGGCGTGGATCCATTGTCGCGTCGTGAACTCTGGAAGATGGTACGGGAGCTCTCTGATAATCAGACCTGTATTCTCTGGAGTACAGCTTATCTTGACGAAGCCGAACGTTGTGATGATGTCCTGTTGCTGAATTCCGGAAAACTTCTGTTCAAGGGCACGCCGGCGGAGCTTACCGGCAGGGTAGAAGGGCGAACCTTCCTCCTTGGAAGCGCGAGTGATAACCGGCGTAAATTGTTGTCGGGAGCATTACTGCGGAGTGAGGTGATGGATGGGGTAATTCAGGGAAGTTATGTGCGTCTTATGACCGCGCCGGAAAGTGAACTTCCTGAGATGCAGAATCTGGGCGCGGAGTCTGTAAAACAGGTGCCGGCACGTTTTGAAGATGCGTTTGTTGATATTCTGGGAGGGCATCCCAAGGATATACCGCCTCTTGGGGAGAGTATACCGATGATTGCCCCCTCCTCTGAGGCGGTTGTCGAGACTGTCGGTCTGACCAAGAAGTTCGGTGAGTTCACTGCAGTAAATAACGTGTCATTCAATATCTGTCCCGGGAGAATTTTTGGTTTGCTCGGGCCCAATGGCGCCGGCAAATCCACAACCTTCAAAATGCTTTGCGGACTTATTCGCCCCAGCAGCGGCCGGGCTCTTGTCTGTGGGATTGATCTGGCGTACTCCCCGGGTAAGGCTCGTTCAAGACTTGGGTATATGGCGCAGAAGTTTTCACTGTATGACGGTCTGAGTGTGGAGCAGAATCTGCGTTTCTTTTCTGGGGTCTACGGTTTGCGCGGTAAACGGCAGCGTGAGCGTATTCGGGAGATGGAACATCTCTTCGGACTTGGGAGGTATATGTCCAGCAGTACTGCGCAACTGCCTCTCGGGTATAAGCAGCGGCTGGCACTTGCCTGCTCGGTGATGCATAATCCGGCGGTGCTATTTCTTGATGAGCCGACATCTGGGGTGGATCCGCTGACCAGACGTGAGTTCTGGAAGCATATAAACAGTCTGGTTGAAAAAGGTGTGGCTATAGTTGTAACCACGCATTTTATGGATGAGGCGGAGTATTGTGATGATATAGCGTTGATTTACCGGGGGCAGATGATATCCAGCGGCGCTCCGGATAAGCTCAAGGCGGATGCACGCAGTGACGAGTTATCGGATCCGACACTGGAGGATGCCTTTATTTCTCTGATTCGGCAGCATGATCAGCAGGGACAGGAGGTGCTGTAATGCCTATCGTCAGTCCTGGGGTGCGCCGGGTGCGGGCACTGTTTCACAAGGAATTTCTGCAGATAATCCGGGATCCCAGCAGCATTTTGATCGCTTTTGTACTTCCGGTTTTTCTGCTCTTTCTCTTTGGTTATGGGTTATCACTGGATGCTGATCATATAAAATGTGCGGTTGTGGTAGAGGATACTGGAGTGTATGGGCGTAAGTTGGCGCAGGCATTTACGCATACGGCGTATTTTGATGCAACTGTGACTTATGACCGGAATTTCGCCGAGTTGGAGATAGTCGAGGGCAGGGTTCGCGGGATAATTGTTATACCTGTCGATTTCAGCAGGAGAATTGTTGACTCCGAGGCCAGTGCCCGGGTGCAGGTAATTTCCGATGGCAGTGAACCGAATACGGCCGCTTTTGTTGAGGGGTATGCTGCAGGTGTGATTGAAAACTGGTATACGCAGAATCAGCTGGAGAATGGAGTGATCCTGCTTGACGGCAAGAATGAGGGTATAACTCTGCGTTCACGTTACTGGTTTAATTCCGAGCTGTTGAGCAGGAATTTTCTGCTGCCTGGGTGTCTGACTATGATTCTGGCTATTATCGGTACACTCTTAACGGCTCTGGTAGTTGCCAGAGAGTGGGAGCGGGGAACGATGGAGTCGCTGCTGGCTACCCCGATACACCCGGTGGAGCTGATAATAAGCAAGATACTGCCGTATTTTGTTCTGGGTATGGGGTCACTGCTGATTGCGACGGTCGCAGCGCGTCTTATTTTTGACTTGCCCTTCAGAGGATCGGTCTGGTCTTTGGTTATGGTTACTTCAGCATTCTTGCTGGTATCGCTGCTAATGGGGCTGTTGATTTCTACCACCTCCAGAAATCAGTTTGTTGCGGCTCAGCTCTCAATACTTCTGGCGTTTCTTCCGGTTACGATGCTGTCGGGTTTTGTCTTTGAAATTAAGTCCATGCCCTGGATACTGCAGCAGGTTACCAGACTGGTACCGGCGCGGTATTATGTAGCTTCGGCACAGACCATTTTTCTTGCCGGAGATATCTGGCCGGTTCTATTGCCGGCAACTATGGTGCTGCTGCTGATGGCTGGGATTTTATTGTTTCTGACGCTGCGCAAAAGTGCCAAGAGGCTGGATTAGGAGTAGGGATATGTGGAGAATCTGGATACTTATTATCAAAGAATTTCAGGTTATATGGCGTGATAAGAAGAGCCGGTATATCCTGTTTGTGCCGCCGGTGGTACAGACACTGCTCTTTGGATTTGCCGCGACAATGGAGGTAAAGGATGTGGCGGTTGCAGTATGTAACCTTGACCGTGGTTATTATGGTGAGGAGCTGGTAGCTAGAATCGGAGCCAGCTCGTCGTTTCATGATATCATAACAATAGATCGGCAGCAGGAGCTTACTTCGGCAATTGATTCACGCAGAGTTATTCTGGCCGTAACTATACCGGAGGATTTTTCACGTACGGTTCTGGCGGGAGAACCGGTGGAGCTGCAGGTGCTTCTTGACGGGAGGAGAAGTAATACTTCTCAGATTGCTGAAAATTATCTGGCCGAGATTGTGCGGCGTCTGCAGGCGGAGATCACCGGTGAAGGGTTGAAGATAGAACTTGATACCAGAACCTGGTTCAATCCGAATAAACAGTATCAGTGGTTTACGGTACCCGGACTTATCGGAATTATTATGGGGATAGAGATCTTGCTGCTTACCGGACTCTCGGTGGCGCGGGAACGTGAACTCGGCACCTTTGAACAGCTGCAGGTTTCACCTCTTTCTTCGGGTGAGATTATAATCGGTAAGACAATTCCGGCTCTGCTTATCGGGGTGGCGGAGGGTACACTTGTCGTGTTGATGGCGTTATTTTTCTTTAAAATTCCGCTGCAGGGAGCGGTTGTACTGTTGTATATGTCGATGTTGCTTTATGCTCTGGCTATGACCGGTATCGGGCTTTTTATCTCGGCACTGGTTCAGACACAGCAGCAGGCGATGTTGGGAACATTTCTGGTGCTGCTGCCGATTATCCTGCTTTCCGGATTTGTTACCCCGGTTGAGAATATGCCGCACTGGCTGCAGTCGGCTACTCTCTGGAATCCGTTACGCTACTTTCTGGTAATAGTCAAAGGGGTATTTCTGAAGAATGTATCGCTGGGGGTGATTCTGCCGGAAGAGGTATCGCTGGTAGCTGTGGCCTGTTGTACGCTGATAACCTCCGTCTGGTTCTTCAGAAGAAAGCTTGCCTGAGACTGTATTGCCGGTGTGGATAATTATTGGCGGTTGGGTTTCATGTGGGTGAGGTGTCACTGGGTGTATCTGTATCTCGTTAATATCTCTTACCAGTTTCCATGGGTCAGCCATTAAAATTAGGAGACCGGAAATATAGCAGAGCTATATCCCCGGCCTCCAGGTTTTAGTTGGTAAATCTTTGGTTTAATTATTCTTTATAGCTGCCTGCGCTGCTGCCAGTCTGGCAATAGGCACCCGGTATGGTGAGCAGCTGACATAGGTCAATCCTGATTTGTGGCAGAATTCAATAGAGCGTGGATCGCCTCCATGTTCGCCGCAGATTCCAAGTTTGAAATCAGGTTTGGCGCTACGTGCATACTTGATCGCCACCTCCATCAGTCTACCTACACCGCTGGTATCAATACTTTGGAAGGGGTTATATTCGTAGATGCCGCTGTTTACATAATCAGCGAGGAAATCACCGGAATCATCACGGGAGAAACCACAACCCATCTGGGTCAGATCGTTGGTGCCGAAGCTGAAGAAGTCAGCCTCTTTGACGATTTCATCAGCTGTCATTGCGGCACGCGGAACTTCGATCATGGTTCCGATCTTGACCTTTACCGGTAATTCAGCAATATTCTTCTCTGATTTTATCTGGTCGATAACCTTGAGTGCTACCTGTTTCTGATTGCAGAGTTCGCGGACATTTCCGACAAGTGGAATCATTATTTCAGGCTGGCTGCCGGCAACTGAACAACCGGCTTCAATAATTGCTCTAACCTGCATGGCCGTAATCTCAGGATAGGATATACCCAGACGACAACCACGGTGACCAAGCATCGGATTGAATTCATGGAGAGACTCGACAAGCTTTTTGACATCAGAAATAGCAATACCCATATTCTCCGCCATTTCCTGGGCTCCGGCATCATCCTGTGGCAGGAACTCGTGCAGCGGAGGATCAAGCAGACGGATAGTACATGGAAGTCCAGCCATGGCTTCAAATATTCCCTTGAAGTCAGCACGCTGAAGTTCAAGAAGTTCGGCGAGCGCCTGCTCGTACTGCTTGAGCGCCATTATTTCGTCTTTGTCTGTCAGTATGCTTTTGTCCAGTTCATCAATGGTCTTCACACCCAGTTTTTCTTTGAGTTTCTTGACTTTATCTGCTACCAGAATGAAACGGCGGAAGCTTATGATACGTCCTTCTTCAAAGAACATGTGTTCGGTACGGCAGAGACCGATGCCCTGAGCACCGAATCTGAAAGCGACACCGGCATCCTTTGGTGTATCCGCATTGGTGCGTATTGCAAGTTTGCGGTATTTATCTGCCCATTCCATGATTTTAGCGAAGGGGCCGGATACAGCCGGAGCAACACTCTTGATCTTTCCGGCATAGATAATTCCTGTAGAACCATTGAGACTCAGGTAGTCACCCTCTTTGAAGGTCTTGCCGTTGATCGTAAGACTCTTGTTGGCGTAATCAATCTGGAGTTCAGAACAGCCGGAGACACAGCACTTGCCCCAGCCTCGGGCAACAACGGCAGCATGACTGGTCATACCGCCACGGGCAGTCAAAATACCGGCCGCAACGTGCATTCCGGTAACATCTTCAGGGCTGGTCTCAATTCTGGTAAGAATCACTTCATGCCCTTCTGCGGCGAGTCTCTCTGCATCCTGGGCATTGAAAACTATTTCACCGCTGGAAGCTCCAGGACTTGCAGGCAGACCTCTGCCGATCTCTTCAGCTTCTTTTTCCGCCTTGCTGTCAAATATAGGGTGGAGCAGTTGATCAAGCTGTTCAGGATCAACCGACAGCAATGCTTCCTCTTCAGTTATCAGTCCTTCTTCCGCCAGATCCACAGCTATACGGACCGCAGCCGCACCGGTACGTTTGCCGTTTCTGGTCTGCAGCATATAAAGTTTGCTCTGTTCGATGGTAAATTCCAGATCCTGCATGTCACGGTAATGGTTTTCAAGCTGCTTTCTGATATTATCAAGCTGCTTGAAGCATTCCGGCATGGCTTCTTCCAGTGACGGATATTTTTTGACCCGTTCCTCTTCGGAAATATTATTGTTCTTGGCCCATTCGCGCGAGCCGGCGGTGGTGATCTGCTGGGGGGTACGGATTCCAGCAACCACGTCTTCTCCCTGAGCGTTTATCAGGTATTCGCCATAGAAATAACTGTTCTCGCCGGTAGAAGGGTCACGGGTGAAGGCAACACCGGTTGCACTCTTCTCTCCACTGTTACCGAAAACCATGGTCTGTACATTGACCGCAGTGCCGATAAGACCGCGGATATCATTTATCTGGCGATATTTGATGGCGCGGGGGTTGTTCCATGATTTGAATACGGCGTCGATAGACGCAAGTAGCTGTTCACGTGGATCCTGTGGGAATTTCTGCTGGTTGTCTGCGTAAACTTTTTTGTATTCTTCGACAACTTCCTTCAGGTCTGCAACTTCGAGGGTTGTATCAGGAACTTGTTTATTGAGAGCTTCCTGCTGAAGGGTTGCAGAATCGGCTATGCCCTTGCGCTGTGCGTAGCTGCGTTTTACTTTTTCCAGCGCATGTTCAAAATCATGATGCGGGATACCCAGTACAACGTCTCCGAACATCTGTAAAAAGCGGCGGTAAGCATCCCAGGCAAAGCGTTCATTGCCGGTAAGTTCTGCCAAGGCCTTGAGTGTCTGATCGTTCAGACCAAGATTTAGCACGGTATCCATCATACCCGGCATTGAAACGGCTGCACCCGATCTGACTGAAAAGAGCAGTGGGTTGCTGCCATAGCCAAAGGTTTTACCGGTAATTTCCTCTACTTTCTTGATATTTTCATCAATCTCTGTAAAGAGTTCTTCCGGGTACTTCTTGCCGAGTTTGTAATATTCATCACACACCTCGGTAGTGATTGTGAAACCAGGGGGGACAGGCAATCCGTGTGCGGACATATCCGCAAGATTAGCGCCTTTTCCTCCAAGCAGAGGTTTCAGGGAGGTATTGCCTTCGGCGTTTCCACCTCCGAAGAAATAGATACGTTTTAAGGTTGTGGTATTACATGACATTACAATTATCTCCTTTGAAAAGATAGTTGAGAAACTACCTGCTCTCGCAGTAGCTCCGGTTCTTAACGTATCGCATCAAAGGTGAATCGTAGAATAGTTGGAGGTAAGTAAGTGGTTGACTTACTATTCTCAATCAGTTGAGAATGTAGCATTATCGGTACGGACTCCTGAGTGAGCATTTTCTCCGAACAGCCTGGAGAATATTCTTAAAATAAAGAAGCGCTCTACTAGGTATCGACGCACTGATAGAAGAATGCCGGGTAATGATTGCCGACAGAGTATATTTCACTGTCTCTTATAACCGATAAGAAAGAGAGAAACTTACCCCGTATGGTAAACACTACTTACACTCTAACCAACTACAAGGCATCAGTGATGCAATTACAACAATTCACAAACACATATTACTGTGATTTACCGTTAGTATAGAAAAACCGAATGAAGTTTGCAATAATATTTTTACAGTTGTTTTAATTCTGACAAAATTTGCGGTACCTGTTTTTGGATAAGAGCTTATTTCTATTCATGTTAGTCTGGTTATTTCGACAAAATTTTTTTGAACTTTATTCTAAAATATTTTTTTGCTGTTGCTGGAGTTAAGAAAAAATTATGGTTCGGTATTAAGTTAAGTATGGCTTAATTGGCAATTTTTATTGGGTAAATCTGAGCAGAGTTTAAATTTTAATGAATTATGGAATCAAGATTATGTTAATGCAATTAAGTTAAAAATTTTCAGCCAGTGAATATATGATCACTGGCTGAAATGGTGTTGCTTCTTTTTTCACAGTTTTATAATAATAGGCGTTCGGCCGTCATAAGTCTTACCACTGTTCTTTGATTCTTGATTCGTCATTAACAGAATTTTCATATTTATAGTGGGCACAGGGGATAAAAATAATCTTTTCAATGTCTTCGCCATCAAGATATTTAATGAAGGCTTCGACTGTACCTACCGCCATCTTTGCAGGGAACTGCTGTGGGGTATCGTAAAGTTTCTTTTCAAAGACTGCCTGTTTGCCGGCAGGAGAGGCATCAAAACCGATAACTGTGATTTTATCGGTAAGACCGGCTTTAGCCACTGCGGAGTAGGCGCCGAGAGCTGATGGATCATTGACAGAGAAAATTGCTTTGATATCAGGGTGTGCCTGCAGGATATCGGTAGCGGTGTTGTAGCCGTCTACCCGGTTGCCTTTGCCTGATAATTCGGTAACTATTTCGAGTTTGCTGTTATGCTTTTTCAGCGAATCCTTGAAACCGTCAACACGGTAAATACATGAAGTGATTTCAGGATAGGAGATAACAGCGATTTTACCTTCGTCACCGGTGAGCTCGATCATGCTGTCGCCTGCCAGCTGACCGCCCTGGAAGTTATCACTGCCGATATGAGATACGACGAGTTTCTTGGCTTCTTCATCGGTAACCTGAACATCGAAAGTAAAGACTGGAATTCCTGCGGCGTGAGCTCTCTTTACACCTTCTCCTGCGGCTTTAGAGTCAGCAGGGTTGAGAAATATAGCGTCAAATTTCTGAGCAATAAAGTCGTTCATCTGGCTGTTCTGCTTTGCGGCATCGTTGGCACCATCGAGTAATACGACTTCATAACCGTATTTGGCTGCTGCTTTCTGCATTGTAACACCGATAAGTTTGAAGAAAGGGTTGGTGAGATCCATACAGGTCATGCCAATCTTTCCCTTCATTTCTGCAGCCTGGAGACTTGAGCCGGTTAAAAGTACTACTGCTGCAACAACTAGAAATAATTTAATCAATAGACCACGCATTACTAGCTCCTCCTAACTAAAGTAAACAAACAAGTATAAATAACCCGGGTTATTTATGCACAATTTTATTTTCCAGCGAACATTGATTTGAAACTTGCGCCGCTGCGGAATTTGTCCAGAAGAACTGCGGCGAGAATGACGAGTCCGAGCACTACCTGCTGAGTGTAGCTCTCTATTCCAAGAAGATTCATTCCGTTCTGAATTACCGAGATAATGAAGGCCCCGATAAGTGTGCCGAAGATTCTGCCGGAACCGCCGGCGAGGCTGGTCCCGCCGACCACGACTGCCGCGATGACATACATCTCGAACATAACCCCGCAGTTGGGAGTTCCGGTATTGAGCTGTGAGGCCTGTATGCAACCACCCAGACCGGCAGCACAGGCACTGACAAAGTAGACGAAGATTATAACCCATCTGACCGGTACCCCTGAGAGTCTGGCTGCTTCGGTATTACCGCCAACCGCGTAGATGTAACGACCAAGTTTGGTCTTGGCCATAAAGATATGTGAAATAATATAGAGTACTACCAGCAGTATTACGGTGTTGGGTATCCCCAGAGTATAACCTTGCCCCAGCCAGGTAAGGGTTTTAGGAACCTGATATATTGAATAGCCGCCGGTGATCAGAAACGCCAGTCCACGCGCAACCATCATCAGAGCCAGTGTCGTTATGAAGGGCGCAACCTTGAAACGGGCAACAATCCAGCCACCGATAGTTCCCATCAAACTGGTAACAGCAATACCGACTATGAAGCCAATCAGTACAACGTGCCAGCCAGCATGAATTCCGCCCATGCGTTTCATTACCAGAGTACTGATAACTGCCGCCAGTGCGATAAGACTGCCGACAGACAAATCAATACCGCCGGTAATAATGACCATGGTCATGCCGATGGCAATGACGGCGATAACAACTATACGGTCGACTACCGCCAGCATATTTCCAAGCTTGAGAAAATCAGGCCAGGTGTAGATCCTGGGGGCGATAACTTTTACCCCTTTGAACTCCGGGTATTTGCTGTCCATGGTTTCAAAGACCCGCCATTTCAGCGGGATGACTCCTGATACGAGAATAGCTGAAGGCGGTGTCTGATTATCCTTGAGTTCTTTGAGGGCGAGAACGAGATCTCGAGGGGAGCCGACACAGTTGCGGATATTTGTATAGCCGGCTTGCTGGAGGATTGAAGTTGCTTTACCCGCGAAGTCTTGTGTCTCTCTGTCGGTTTTACCGGCAATTAAAACCGGTGCCGCTTTATCGGTAATTTCTGCGGTAACTTTTTCTGCCACCTCTATTCCGGCACCGCTGCCTATTGCCCGCTGTTCCTTCAAGGTAAGAGCACTGAAGAAAGCGCAAAGCAGCAATAGAACAAAAATCATACCATAGTCATTCAAGAACCTGCCCATTTTAGCTCCTGTCATCCTTAAAATTTTATTGATATCTTCTCGTTTGAATTAAAATTATAATCAAGTGCAGATCAGGTAATCGCCATAGTCAGTATCTGCTCCTGAGTCGTATGTGCGACATCGTTTATTTCACCTTTGATGCTGCCTTCGTGCATTACTATTATGCGGTCGCTCATCCCGAGAATCTCAGGGAGTTCACTGCTTACCATGATGATCGCTTTGCCTTCACTGGCCAGATGGTTTATCAGCAGATAGATTTCATACTTTGCTCCGACATCAATGCCCCGGGTCGGCTCGTCAAAGATGATGATGTCGCAATTCTTCTGCAGCCATTTAGCCAGCACCACTTTCTGCTGGTTGCCCCCTGAAAGATGAGCTGCCAGTTCTTCCTGATGCGGAATCTTTATCTGCAGACTTTTTACAAATCCCGCGAGCGCCTCGCGTTCTTTGCGGGAATTTACAAAGAGTTTGGGCGCGAAGGTGTCAAGATTAGGCAGCCCAAAGTTTTCCCGTACGCTATGCACCAGAATAAGACCTTGTCCTTTTCTATCCTCGGTGAGCAGGCAGATGCGGTTTTCAAGAGCTTTGCGCGGCGAGTTTATCTCTATTTTATTTCCACGGATATAGATATCGCCGCTGTCCTTATGATCTGCTCCGAAAATAATGCGCATGGTCTCGGTTCTGCCGGCTCCGACAAGTCCGGAAAATCCGAGAACCTCTCCACCGCATATTCTGAAAGAGACATCTTTAACTGCCTTACCGCGGTTGAGATGCTCCACCCGCAGGAGTTCTTCGCGCAGCGGCGCTTTTGCTTTCGGAAATTCATTCTCCAGACTTCTGCCGACCATCATTTCAATCAGCCGTTCTTTGGTAATGTCCTTCACTCGTTCTGTGCCGATATATTCTCCATCCCGCATGACTGTAACCCGGTCGCAGATCTCGAATATTTCATCCAGCCGGTGGCTTATATAAATAACGCTAATACCTTTGTTCTTGAGGTCTTTTATGATGTTGAAGAGGGCGGAAACCTCCTGATTGGTGAGGGCAGCAGAGGGCTCATCCATAACAATTATACGGGCATTGATACTCAGGGCTTTGGCAATTTCCACCGTCTGCTGCTGGGCTACGGTAAGATTGCGGCAGAGTTCTGCCGGATTGATTTCCAGACCGATGCGCTTAAAGAGTTCGACAGACTTTTCATGCTGGGTTTTATGATCAACCAGCCCTTTTGAAATTATTTCACGTCCGAGAAAGATGTTCTCGGCAACCGACATTTCTGGAATAAGGTTGAATTCCTGATAGATAATTGCTATTCCCTGATGTTGTGAATTTACCGGATCGGTAATACTGATTTTTGTTTCATCAAGAAAGATATCACCTGAGTCTGCCATATGTGCACCGCCAAGTACCTTGATAAGAGTGCTTTTCCCGGCACCATTTTCGCCGCAAACCCCGTGGCATTCACCCAGCTCAAGATCGAAATCCACACCTTTTAGTGCGTGAACACCGGCAAATGATTTTTTTATTTTTGACATCCTCAGAACAGAACTTCTACTCACAGTGCATCCTTTCTCTACTAAGATTTACCGAATGGATAATATCTGTTCGCTCCAGGGATTAACCGGGAGTGCAGTAAGAAAAATATTATGGATCAGAGTATGCGTTATTATAAATTCAATATATTCTGGTTTCCCCAAACGTTATTATATAAACAACAGAATAACAAGCTGTGTTCTTGTCTATCTTGTGTAACAGGTAATAGAAGTGCAGATTCAACTGTAAAGCATCGTTGAAAGATATTTTTTAACTATTGTTTAACAATAAACTTTACTATTAAGATACACTATGAAAAGCTGCAAAACCACTAAAATATCTGTAAAAATTAAAAAAATAACAAACGGGCGTGTAATGTAGAGTAAATGAAAAATTATGTCTATTTTTTAGTAATTTATATAGTAATAATTTGTAATTTTTAAATTATTAATGGGTGTTGTCTCAAAATTGTATGCTTTAGAAGCATTATTGCTTAAGTAAGTTTAATGTAATTTAGTTAGTTGATTCTAATTTTTTGATTGACTTTGCTGGAAATTTATGTATAGTAGCAGGCATGTCGGATAAGGAGGTAAATATTAAAGCCTTATGGCGATATTAATTATTCGGGGCGGTGTCACTCTATCGCTGGTGTTGAGAATTTGTTTCATCAAGGTTGACAGTGTATCTATGCCACAGACTGTAAAACTGTCTGTTAGCATTGGGCGCTGGTTTTAGTGAGTTATTTTCTTGAAAGGTAGAGTATGCGAATAGGTATTTATTATGGCAGTACGACCGGTAATACCGAGAGTGTTGCGGGACGTATTGCAGGGGCGGTTTCAGGGCATGAGGTTACTTTGGCTAATATTTCCGGTTGCAATGTGGCGGATCTGTTGGATAATGAGCTGCTGATACTGGGAGCTTCGACCTGGGGCGAGGGAGAAGTGCAGGATGATTGGGCAGATTTGATTAAAGAGTTGAACGGGGCTGATCTTAGTGGTAAGAAAGTGGCGCTGTTTGGACTTGGTGATCAGGCGGGGTGGTCGGATACATATGTTGATGGTATGTCTGAGCTCTATGCTGCGGTTACCGCTGCCGGGGCAGAAGTGGTAGGGCGCTGGCCGGTGGAAGGCTATGATTTTACCTCTTCAAAGGCGGTTGTTGATGGTATGTTTGTCGGTCTGGCTCTGGATGAGAGCAATCAGCAGGAACAGACAGACTCCCGTATCAGCAGCTGGCTTGCTGGTATTATTTAATTAGGTCGTGTTGTGTGCTCCAGACCTCTCTAATTGGCGTATTTGGGTGAGTACATCATTGAGGGGTCTGGATTTGTCACAGTCTTTCGACTGGTGGCTTTTGGAGAAATATTATGGATCAGGTACTGAATCATCATTTATATGAGTATAAGAAGGGGTTGCGCCGTCTGATTTTACACACTGTTCTGAAGAATGAGGTCCCGGGTATTATTGAAAGATTTGAGCGTTCAGCAATAGCCTATGAGGTTGTGCCGCTGGGAGCGCAGCGGGCGAATATCTTCTTTGGCGATAATGTCTGCATCGAGATTATAAAGAGTATCGGTAAGAGCAGTCTCACTGATTATACACCCGAGGAGGACTTTATCCTTGGTACCATGCTGGGCTATTGTCGGCGTCAGCAGTGTGAGCGTTATCTCAAACTGAAGCAGAATTCATTCTGTCCTGAGCGGACATTGGCAGGGTGAAAATCCCGGCTAAGAATTCAGTATTGATGAAATCGTTTCCAGTAGATCATAGCTTCTGTAGGGCTTGGCTATGAAGCTGCACATGCCTTTTTCTATCATGTGCTGCACCTCCTGATCCGGTGCTAACCCTGAGGCTAGAATAATCCTGATATCAGGATTGACTTCCTTCATCCTTCTAAAACATTCCTTTCCGTTCATGTCAGGCATTATCATGTCAAGCAGTACTGCTGTGTATAGTGAATCGTTCTTTTCAAGGTCCAGCAGCGCTGCGGTGCCGTTCTCCAGCGCATTGACGGTGTAGCCGGCTTCTTCCAGAATACGGGATGCGGTAATTCTCATAATATTTTCATCGTCTACAACTAGAATATTCCCGGTTTGTGGTGGTAGTTCTTTCTTTGGGTGATCTTTATTGTCGGCAGTTTCAACAGCAGGCAGAAGTATTGTAAATTGTGTGCCGGTGTTCTCCTGACTATTAACTCTGATATCTCCTTTATGCTGTTCTATGGTTCCGTAGACTGCTGATAAACCGAGCCCGGTTCCTTTTCCGGTTTCCCGGGTAGTGAAGAACGGTTCAAAGATGTGTTTGATATTTTCCTGACTGATACCGATGCCATTATCATTTATTGAAATTTCTATATAGTCTCCAGGCTCTAACCGCTTCATGTAAGTGCTGGTAATGGGGCTGGTGAGTATGAGATCCTGAGTGCTGATATTTATCGTTCCGCCATCATTCATGGCCAGAGCGGAATTTATTCCCATATTGATAAATATATTCTGCAGTTGTGAGGAATCACCGACAATAAAATGTTTCTTGGCTTTTAAGCAGGTATGAATTTCAATACGCTTGTCAATTGTCCGGGTCAGGAGTTCTGTCGAATCGGATATTACCTCGTGTATATCAATACTGGTAGAGGGGATATTGTTTTTTCTGGCAAATGAGAGAAGTTTGCTGGTGAGGCTGGCTGCTTTTTCTGCGGTATCAATTATATGACGGAGGTATTCTTCGGCATCTTTATCACCGGTGACTTTTTTGGTGAGCAACTCTGAAAATCCGATAATTCCTCCGAGCATATTGTTAAAGTCATGTGCTACTCCGCCTGCTAGCTGACCAATTGCATCCATTCTCTGACTGTGCTGAAGTTTTTCCTGTAAGAGATGCTGCTTGGTTATATCGCGGAATACCATAATTGCACCGATCAGGTGTTTGTCATCGGTTATTATCGGTGCTGCAGAGTCGGCAATCAAATATTCATTACCGTCTCTGGCGACAAGTGCGGTGGTATTATTGAGGGAATAGCAGGTTTGTGTTTCCAGAACTTTTTGTATCGGGCTTACTATGGTCTCCGCAGTTACAGTGTCTTTCAGTTGTAATATGGTATCAATATTCTGGTTGATGGCTTCCGCATTGCTGTATCCTGTGAGCTTCTGAGCTATCAGGTTGATGCGGGTTATTCTGCCTTGGATATCGGTGGAGATGACGCCATCACCAATGGAATCAAGGGTAGTGTTGAGATTTTTTGCCAGAAGGGAGGTCTGATATTGCTGGCTCAGAAGAATATCGGTTATTTTTGAGATTATCAGTGCTGTTATAATCAGAATTATTACTACAATCGAGCGCATGAAAATTTCATGCAGATCTCCAGCTGGAAAGAGACTGTTAATAAACCTTCTACTGTTTCCGATATCCCAGAGGTAATCAAAGGTGGTGTCCGTAAGCCAGTAATAGAGAATGAATATGACGGTAATAGTTATTATTCCGGTTTTAAGTTTATTATTTCCGGTGGTATATACGCTGATATTTTTCACCAGTAACTCGGCTCTTGTAAAAATAGTGAAGATTGGAATTCCGATGATAAAAGTACCGAGTGAATGGGCTACTGCCCATTTGGCCAGGGTGCTGAAGAAGTGGTCATAACTGATAATACCGAGCAGGTATTTGGATCCGGCTCCACCTAACGCCGTTGCCAGCGGTGTCAGCACTAAAGCGATTATAAAGCACAGAATAATACTGCCGGTATTCTTGAAAATCAGATCTCTGGTGAGCAGTCTGCGCAGCAGAGATGCTGCAAGTTCAGGGGCCAGGGTATTCATAATACTTATACAAAGAGCAAAACTCCATGGACTTGCAAGAGTGAAATGGTTTGCGAATATGCTTCCCAAGGCTATGGCGGCAGCGACACTCCAGCCGTAGTAAAACGAGGCGGCAAGTGCGATTCCTGCAGCTGGCCATATGGGCATCGGCAGATGTCCGAAATCACAGAAAATAATGTAATTAATGGCTGAAATTCCCCAATATCCCAATATTATCAGAATATTAATGAATAAAGTGTTCAGGTATTTATTGTTTGAAAATACCATTTGGTTAATCCTTGTGGAGTGAAATATCATTAAGATCCTTATATAATAACAAGTTATATAATATAAAGTATCATTTACTATAAATGAATACAAATTTTTTTCTGAGTTTTCAGAGAAATAATATTCTGGTTGCATGAAAAATCAAAGATGTTATTATAAAAGAGGATATGAATTTAACACTGATAGTGCGGGATGAATTTTTCTATGACTGCAGTTCTTTTATGAGAGTGATTGGACTTTTCTATCCAGTTAGTTGCGGCTTGTATGCAAGCTCTTGTGAGCTGTTAGCACTCGGTTATTTGAGTTGTTTCATATTTTAATTTGTGATTGTATAAATAATGTATCAGGGTAAAGATAAAACACGGCGCTTGTTTGGTTCTGGTATTTGGGTACGGCGGCGGTAGTCGTCAGTTTTTATAAGGTTTGATTTATGAAGACAACAAAGTTATTGTTTGTTGGAGTTGTTTCTCTGGTTTTGGTCAGTATTATTGCGGTTGTTGTGTCGGTTGAGATTGAATCATCGGATGCGATAACTGATAATATTAAAAAAAATATTGAAACAACCGGCAAGGTTATCGCCTCTGACATCAGCAGGCAGCTGACTGAGAAGTATGTTTTGGGTAAAAATCTTACCGCTGTGGTTGGTGAATTGAAAGAACAGTCAAAAGATTTTGAGTTTAAAACTATTGAAGCGCTTGCTGCGGCATACCTTAATAATGATAGTGATAAATCTACCGCCGGGTTCTGGATTATTTTACAGCAGGAGGAGTTGACCGCAGCAGATCTGAAAGCTGATCCGAAATGGGGCGCTCCAAATAAGCAGCTTAATACTTATACCTTTAGAGATGGTGATAAAAATGTCACTGATACTCAATTCAAGGATAACAGTAAAGATGATTATTTTGAGGTTCCGGTAACAACCGGTAAGGTATATATGACCAATCCTTATGAATTTGAAGGGGTGTATATGGTCAGTACCTGTTTCCCGGTGTCGGCCGGAGACAGGGTGATAGGTTCCGGGGGTTTTGATTATGTTATCTCTGAGTTGCAGAATATCGTGGATCAGATAAATGTCGAAGGGCAGGGATGGGCGCGGCTCGTTACTGATAAGGGAATAGTGGTTTCCGATGTCAGTGATAAAAATAATATCGGTAAGGATCTATCCAGAGAACAGAGCTATAAGGATATAGTTGCTCAGATCGGGGCTGGTGGTTTATATGCCCGGGTAACCGGGAATAGTGAATCTGCAGAGAAGGAATTTGTCGTGGCTATGCCGGTTACTATCGGCGACTATGACAGTCCGTGGATTCTGGAGCTAGCTGTACCGCTGGCGTTTATTCATGATGCCGTTTATAGCGCTATGCTTTCGGTAGTTATTATTGCGGTTGTGGTTATGATCATTGCGGTTGTGGTTGCAATATTTTTCAGTATTTATGTCGGGCGGGCAATAAACTCGCGGGATTTCTGGTATAAGCAGGTACTGGACACGATCTCACCGCCAATTACGATCACTGATATGAATAAAAATATAAAGTTTGTCAATAAGCCTGCTCTTGAGCGCTTGGGTGTGAAGGGTGAGGGGTATTTGAGTGGAACATATGATCAGCTGTGGAATACGGCGGCAAAGTCGGCTGACAGCTGGGACAGTTCTCTGGAAGCTTTGCTGAAGAGTGGAACTCGTGAAAGCAGAATTGTAGAAATATTCGGTGACAGCTGGAATGCAATCAGCGATTATGTCTATGATGAAAAAGGCGTTAAACAGGGTGTGATTGAGTATCTGGAAAAAATTACTGCGCGCCGGAAGGTTGAGCGGATAATGGAACGCCTGGTAACGATGGTTGGACATACGCAGCAGAGTAGTGAGCAGATAAGCAGTGCTGCACAGGCACTATCACAGGGAGCAACCGAACAGGCCGCATCGCTGGAGGAAATATCGGCTTCAATCGGTACTACCTCTTCTCAGGTTTCAACCAATGCGGATAACGCGGCTATGGCAAATACAATCTCCAAGAATGCGAACTCTCTGGCGACAGCCGGCAGTGAGAAGATGCATAGCCTGGAGGAGACAATGCAGCTGATAACCAGTAATGCCGAGATGACGCAGAAGGTAATAAAGACTATCGATGATATTGCTTTTCAGACAAATCTTCTGGCTTTGAACGCGGCGGTAGAGGCAGCGCGTGCCGGAGTTCATGGTAAAGGGTTTGCCGTAGTTGCGGAGGAGGTACGAAATCTGGCGGCCCGAAGTGCAAAATCGGCTCAGGAGACGGCGGCACTGATTGATAAATCCAATAGTGAGATAGCCAAAGGGGCTGAGTTGTCAAAAGATACTTCAAGAGCGCTGGCAGAGATTGCTGAAGAATCGGCTAAGGTCGAGGATCTTATTGCAGAGATCGCTTCGGCATCGAAAGAGCAGTCAGAAGGAATTTCGCAGATTACCAGCGGGCTTGAGCAGATAGACAAGATTACGCAGCAGAATACCGCCACTGCTGAGGAGACGGCCAGTGCTTCGCAGGAATTGAATAAAGAGATTCAGGCTCTGGTTGAAATACTGGGTATCGATACCGTTGAGAGTACTGAACAGTCCGCTGTAGCCCCTAAAAAACGGGTTAGCCGTAAGCGGCGTGTGCGTAAACTGCCGGAATCTGCAGCTACTATGGTAAAAGAGTCTAAAAATGTTAATAATGGGATAGCTACTGCTGATGAGTGGGGAGGGAGTATTGTGAGTCCCAAAGATCAGATAATACTGGATGATTCTGAATTCGGCAAGTTTTAACTGCCGGTTTAATTCTGTGTTTAATAATGCCGGCTGTTATTAATAACAGCCGGCATTGATTTTGCGAATACATTTCAGGCCAACCCTTTCAGGTACCGTTGGCGCAGCGGCTCCGGGAAGCGTTCTATCGCGTAGCGCAGTGCAGTGCGCGGCATCGTCTGGTAGGAGTGTGTTTGCAGAAATTCCAGTTCGGTATTGAGTTCTCTTTTCCCTATTTCACGCAGACTCCAGCCAACGGCCTTATGTATCAGGTCATGCGGGTGGTGCAGGAGTATTTCGGAAAGTTTGAGGGCATCAGTAAAGAAGCCTTTACGGATAAAGGCATGCGCACTGATTATGGCTATTCTTTCCTGCCATAGTCTGCCACTTCCGGCAAGCTGGTAGAGTATTGCCCGGTCTTTCTTGTCCAGAAGATACCGTCCTGGGATATGCGGCGCGGTCAGGTCTACCAGATCCCAGTTATTGATGACCTCTATTTCAGCAAGATATAGCTGATAAATCTCCTGCTGCCGCTGCCGATCGAAGGACTTCTTTTTACACGACTGGTCAAACTGCCTTTCCAGCATTATAAGCGCCAGCAGTCGCTCTTCATGATATTTTGAGTGCAGCAGTGTGGTGATGATTTTAAAATCTACCCGGGAGAAATACTCCCGGGCAAGCAGTCGAATATCCGGATTGTTGATACCTAGAAAGTGATCTCCTTCACCATATCCTCCCGGAAAGCATTGAAAAAAGCTGTATTGCTTCTTTTGTAAATTCTGGTTGCTTCTAAGTTTTAGTGAATCTCTTATCTCTTTGAGCATCTTAGAAAAGAACCTCTTTGAGTATCTGGGGATCCAGACGGTATTCTGAACCTTCACCGGAGCAGAAGCCGAACTTTTCAAGCATGAGAATAGTGAGGTCATTATATTTTATGGCTTTGCCGCTTTGGTTGTCTTTCAGGGTTATATCGCCCTTGCGCAACGGTTTGCCGCCAGTGGGGTTTGGCATCGGTCCACGGTCATCACGCACCTTTATTGTATAGCGTCCTTCAACATTTTTTTCACGTTCCATTATATCCTTGCCGGCTTCCTCAAGCTCTTCGAGCCGCTTGATAATTGCCGCGATGGTTATCTCCAGCTTTTTGAATTTTTCCCGGTCAGCTGCGATAATTTCATCTATAGTTCTTGTATCTGTGCCGGTAAAGCCATCAAGTGACAATTCCCCGGGTTCAAGCAGTTTTTCAATTTCGCTCTTCATGATATATCCTTTATTATGCAAATTTGTCATAGAAAATTTCGCTCTTGTCCATACCTTTATGCTCAAGAACCTGATGGCAGGCATTGATCATTCCCGGGCTGCCGCAGAGATAAGCCTGACAGTTTGAAAGGTCAGAATAATAGCGGTCTACCACCTCGGTGATCAAGCCGCTTTCGCAGTCATCACCGGTGATGTCTTCATTTGAAAGAGCCGGAATATACTTGAACCATGGGTGTTCGTTCTCCAGAGTACGGAATTTATCAACATAAAACAGGTCATTATAGGTACAGGCCCCGAAAAAGAAATTCGCTTTGCGGTCGCTTATACCTTTGGCGATCATTTCATACACCATACTTTGAACCGGTGATAATCCTGAGCCGCCGGCAATAAAGATAATATCCTTGCTGCTGTCACGCAGATAGAAATCCCCATAAGGTCCGCTGAGAGTTACTGTATCTCCAATCTTCATGTGATCATGTACATAGGTCGTTACAATACCTTTGGGAACCCTGCGGATACAGAAGTCAAGGTAACCTTTCTCCTGTGGGTTGGAGGCAATCGAGTAGGCGCGGTAGGTGCTGCGTTTCAGGTTGCCATATGCCGGAGCCGTAATCTGCATATACTGCCCCGCCTGATATTGTACATCGACACCATCTGGGAGTCTGAAACGGACGCCTTTTATGTCATAGGTCAGATCGGTGATCTCTTCAACAGTGCAGTCATAAGTTGTTGAACCAATAAGCTGCCCCGGGAGTTCGATAGTGATGTCGGTTGTGAAACTGGTCTGGCAGGCGAGACGCCAGCTGTTCCCCAGCTGCTCAGGGGAGAGTTTTTTCTCCTCCTTCTCGGTGGGGGCATTGCCGCCACTTTTTACCTGAACCTTGCACATGCCGCAGAGCCCGCGTCCACCGCAGGCCGAGGGGAGAACGATATCGTTCGCCGATAAGTTTTCCAAAAGATTTTTTTCGGTATCGGCTTCCAGTATCTTCTCGCCATTATTAATAATAATTTGTACCATTTCGGTTAATCCTTCCAAATTTTAAAGTGGTGAAGTCTTAAATCTCCTGATCCTGAAAGAGTTCCTCTACAGCCATCGCTGCAGTCGCTCCTTCTCCAACCGCGGTCGCAACCTGGCGGTATGAGCCTTCTCTGACATCACCAATTGCAAATAAGCCTTTGATAGTGGTCATCATGCTGTTGTCTGTCTCGATATGCCCGCGACAGTTTTTGGGTATCAGTTTGCAGATGAGTTCGGTGTTAGGGTTGGTGCCGACGAAGATGAATACGCCGTCAACATCGATCTTGCTGATTTCTTTGGTAATATTGTTTCTGACCCTGACCTGACTTACAGAAGGGTGTCCTGAAATCTCCTCGAGTTCACAGTCAAACAATACTTTTATCTTTTCATTTGAGAGTACTTGCTTCTGGTAGATCTTCTCTGCTCTGAATGCTTCACGGCGGTGGATCAGGGTTATCTCAGAGGCGAATTTTGTGAGATGCAGCGACTCTTTGAGTGCGGTATCCCCGCCGCCGACAACTACAATCTTTTTACCTCGGAAAAACGGCGCATCACAGGTTCCGCAGTAGCTGACACCTTTACCGCGTAACTCTTCTTCTCCCTTTACTCCGAGTTTTTTCGGAGAGCTCCCGGTGGCAACAATAACCGCTCTGGCACGCAGAGAATCCTTGCCGGTAGTGATTTCAAACCCCTGAGCAACTGAGTAGCGGATATCTTTCGCTTCTGCGACTTTGAACTTGGTACCGTAGCGTTCCGCTTGTGCCTGCATCTTATCCGCCAGTTGCGGTCCGTCAATACCTTCGGGAAATCCCGGATAATTTGCAATATCCATGGTCATGGAAACCTGTCCTCCGAGGAGGCCCTTTTCCAGAACCAGTACCCGCCGTTGTGCCCTGCCGGCGTATATCGCAGCTGAGAGCCCGGCCGGTCCGCCACCGATTATAATTACATCATATTCTTTAACAGGTGTGTTTTCTGAGTTCATATTACTTGTCTTTCTTCTTACTTGCTTTGTCTTTCTTCTTATGCTTCTTTTCTTTTTTGTCTTTTTTCTTGTCTGTATTTTCAGTCTTTGACGCTGGAGGTTTTATCGGAATAGAGTAGTCGATATACTCAGCTTTACACAGATCTTTCTTGAAACGGGAGCAGCCGCCGCATTTGCGGCACCTGAAATTTCCTTTTTCAAGTTTGGCTTTAAGTTTTCCCTTGATACAGCCCATATCTCTTCTCCTTATTGCTGGGATGGAGTATAATACTGTCAGTATACATATTATTAGCGTTTATAAAGTAGAATTATCTAATTTTACCGGTAGTTGAAATATCTGTAAAGTAAATTCGTCCAAAGCAGCAATTTTATTATTCGTGCTGTGTAGTTGTATTCCTGCGCATATATCGTTATAATCCTGAATAATCACGATGTAAATATTAATTTAACTATAAAGAAGGAATCATGGAAAAACAAGAGCTGAAAACAAACAGGATGTCTGCCGGCAGGGCGGTACTTCTTCTTATTATTATAACTCTGGCGATACGACTTGTTATCGCTGCCGTCACCGGATTGGGCTTTGGTGAATCGTATTATGCCATGGGGGTCGCGCATCCCCAGTTGAGTTACTTTGATCAGCCGCCGCTCTCATTCTGGCTGGGCTGGGCCTCGGTCGAAGCCTTGAACAGCTATTCGGCATTTGCTCTACGGCTGCCGACGATGTTGCTCTTTGCCGGTACTACCTGGATGATGTACAGGCTCGGGAAACGGCTGTTCAGTGAATGGGCCGGGTTCTGGGCGGCGGTAATTCTGAATCTTTCCGCTGTATTTACATATTCTGTAGGTATCTGGCTGCAACCTGATGCTCCCCTGATGTTTTTCTGGCTGGCATCAGCAATCTGTTTTTATGATATTTTTTCTATACGATTCAATAGTACTGAGGAACTTAAGCGTTATCGTTCATCCTGGGACTGTTATTTACGCTGGATTGTTATCGGGGTTATGCTTGGGCTTACAACTCTCAGTAAATATCATGCGGCGTTTCTGTTTGCCGGGGCCGGACTCTATGCTCTTACCCGTAAGGAGGACCGTCATTGGGTCTTTCATCCGGGGCCTTATCTTGCGCTGTTGATTAATTTCGTGGTTGCGGCGCCGGTTTTTATCTGGAATTACAATCATGACTGGGCTTCATTTCTCTTTCAGAGTCATCGCGCAGCCAATACCGGACTGCATGTGGACTGGTTTGTACGTTCAATCGGCGGACAGATGCTCTGGGTACTGCCCTGGATCTGGGTGCCGCTTATCTGGCAGCTTTATACCTGCATTAAAGCGGGACGCAAGGACGCCGCACGCTGGTTCTGTCTGATGACCGCGGTGCTGCCGATTGTCTTCTTTACCGTGGTGACGCTCTGGGCCAATCTTGGATTTCATTTTCATTGGCAGGCACCGGGGTATCTTATGCTTTTCCCACCTCTGGGTGCAGCCTTTCATGCCTTTATTTCCCGTGGCGGAGCTTACCGTAAGTGGTCTCTGCGCTGGGTCTGGCTTTCAGTCATTGTTACTTTCTTTTCCTGCGTGGTTATTCAGATCCATGCGGCTACCGGTTTCTGGAGTGCTTATGGTCCTAAATGGTTCGGTCAGCTTTTTGGCGAAAAGAATGACCCGACAATGGAAGGGTATGATTATAATGGCTTGCTGCCGCTATTTGAAAAGGAAGGGTGGCTGGATACCTCCAAATATTTTGTGATTACCGATCGCTGGTGGCTGGCGGGAAAGGTTGACTGGGCATTGCAAGGGAAGATGCCTATTGTGCCGTTTGATTCTGATCCGCGTAATGTGGTGTATTTTTATGATCAGGGCTCTTTTCTGGGCAAAGACGCTATTTTTATTGCCGCAGAAGGTGAGAACGGGGTTTTGAGTAGAGCTGGGAACTGCTTTGAAAAGATAACCAAACTGGATAATTTCAAGGTAGTACGAGCTGGAGTAGCGGAGCTGGAGTTCGGGGTTTATTACTGCCATAATTATCAAAATAAGTATAACCTGCCTTATGGTTTGAATATAAAATAGCTTCAATTACAGCATTTAATACTTTTTTAACTTTACGTAGTCTTTTTATCATGTTAAAATCAGTAAAATATTGATAAGGATTAAGGGTTGTCTTGTGTTACTTCTGTTAGTTAATAATTGGGGATTACATAATGCCAAAAAAATCAAAGACAAAATGTATTGGGATTCTTACTTCTGGAGGTGATTGTCCCGGGCTGAATGCTGCTATCCGCGGTGTTGCCAAAGCGGCAATGATAGAGTATGGAATTGATGTCATTGGCATCATGGATGGTTTTCGTGGTCTGGTGGAGAATCGTTATAAAAAACTTGATGACAGGTCTGTAAGCGGTATTCTTACTCTTGGCGGAACATTTCTTGGAACCAGCAGGGATAAACCGAATAAGATGCCTATGGGCGGTAAAAAAGTTGATATGACCGATGTGGCAGTTGAGAACGCTAAAAAGATGGGACTTGACTGTCTGGTCTGCCTCGGCGGAGGCGGTACTCAGAAAAATGCCAAGCATCTTATGGAGCATGGGTTGAATGTCATGACACTGCCTAAGACCATAGACAATGATGTTTATGGAACCGATTATACCTTTGGTTTTGATACGGCGCTCAATATAGCGAGTGAGGCTATTGATCGGCTGCATACGACAGCAACAAGCCATCACCGGTTGATTGTCTGTGAGATAATGGGACATAACTCAGGCTGGCTGCCTCTAGGTGCCGGGATTGCCGGCGGGGCGGATGTTATACTTATCCCTGAAATTCCTTATAATCTTGAAGCTGTGGCGGAGCACTTGCGTGAACGCCGGCGAGGCGGTAAGAAGTTTTCTATCATTGCTGTTGCTGAAGGTGCGCATTCGGTTGAGGAAGCGCGGACAATCGAACAGCATCTTGAGGATAATCTTGATGATGACGATGATGATGTAATGGAAGAGTCCGTAAAGCAGAAAAAGGGTAAAAAACGGAGCAAGAAGAATATAAGCGCTAAAAAAATACTCGATGAACTGCGGCGTTGTGATTATGCGGAAGTGAAGGAACCTATTGCCAGCAAGGTGGCGCGGGATATCCAGAAGCTTACAGGTTTTGAGGCGCGGGTGACATCGCTTGGTCATGTTCAGAGAGGCGGTACTCCTTCACCGGCGGATAGATTATTGTGCACTGTCTTAGGAACTAAAGCGGCGCAGCTGCTCGCTGAGGGCGAATACAACTGTATGGTTAATGTACTCAATAACAATTGCGGTTACATGGATATTAATGAGGTCGCTGGTCGTCGTAAGGTAGTGCCACTGGATCATCATTGGCTGCATGCGGCGAAGATGGTTGAAACTTGTCTTGGAATTTAGACTTAGATATATAATTTTGCAGGCAGGGAGTTGCGTCCCTGCCTGTTTTTTTTGGGTTTGATATTGGTGTTGGCGCATTATCGTGGCTTTTGATTGCTATAATATGAAATTGGTCATATTTAAAAAGTTTTGCTGTTTTGCTGAAAGAATACGCCGGGAGCTGATATGCTTCCGGCGTATTGTAATTATCTGATAGACTCGCAGTCGAAAAAAATTCAGGAACGGAACTGTTTCCAGTTGATGGTGTATTTCTTAAGACGTAACCCCATGATTCTTTCGGTTATACCAAGTTCTTTTGCCGCTAGAGAACAGTTGCCGCGGCAGCGTTTGAGTGCTTCAATAATCAATTCTCTTTCCAGATTATCAAGAGCTAGCTGAAGGTTGCTGTCATTGCAGCCTGGTGCGGCGGTTGCGGTGCTGACACTTCCCTGACTGTCAAACGACATGGCGCCGGCCGGAGTATTGCTACTCTTATTTGTTGGCATCTGCAGGCTTGGTGGAAGATGATGCCCATGAATTACGCCGTCGCTTGAGAGGAGAACCGCTCTTTCAATACAATTTTCGAGTTCACGAACATTACCCGGCCAGTGATAGGCAACAAGCATATCGATTGCCCCGGTGCTGATACGTTCTATATGCTTGGAATTCTCTTGGGCATATTTCTGGGCAAAATGGTCAGCAAGCAGCAGTACATCACTTTTGCGGTCACGCAGTGGCGGCATATTGACCGGGAAGACATTTAGTCTGTAATATAGGTCCTGACGAAATTCACCGGTTTCGACCATTTTTTCAAGATCTCGGCTGGTCGCTGCTATAATTCGCACATCGACCTTTACGGTACGGTTGCTGCCTACAGGTTCGAATTCTTTTTCCTGCAGTACACGCAGCAGTTTTACCTGAGCGACAGGGGAGAAATCACCGATTTCATCAAGAAAGAGTGTGCCGCCGTTGGCAAGTTCAAAACGTCCCTTACGGCTGGTAATAGCACCGGTAAAGGCGCCTTTCTCATGGCCGAAAAGTTCGGCTTCGAGAACGGTTTCCGGAAGTGCGGCGCAGTTTACCTTGATATAAGGCTTGTTGGCACGCTGACTGTTGTGATGGATCGCATGGGCTGCGAGTTCCTTACCTGAGCCGCTCTCTCCTCTGATAAGTACGGTAGTGTTTGACTGAGTAACCTGACGGATAGAGTCATAAACATTTTGCATGGCCTGGGAATTGCCGACAAAATTTTCAAGTTTGAATTTCTGATGCAGTTCATTCTGCAGACGTTCATTCTCTTCCTGCAGCCGTTCTTTATCTATTTCAAACTGCATTCTCAGCCGCACCGAGCGTGAAACCATTGAAGCTACAATTGACAGAAGTCTGACATCTTCTTTGAGCTCATATCCGTGGATAAAAGGATGGTCAACCGAGAGCGCTCCGAGTGTCTCCTGATTATCCTTGATGGGAACACAGATAAAAGATGTTTCCTGTACTCCAAACTGTTCCTTGATTCCGGTTCTATTTAAAAAACCCGGTTCTTCACTAATTTTTGGGACAATAATTGGCTTGCCGTTGGCAACAACCTGTCCAGTGATACCTTCACCTGAAAGGTATCGTCCCAATTTTTTCTGTTGTGAGGACAGACCGTATGAAGCATTTACCGTAATCTCTCCGGTCTGATTATTCAGCAATGTCAGGGTGCAATGGGTAGCGCCGATGTGTTTGGCGACATTGATAAGAATATTGTCGATTCCATTGCGGATGTCATAGTCCTCTTCCAGCATCTGACTGATACGGTAGAGCAGGGCTAATTCCTTAACCTCGTCTCTTACTGAATAATTCTCTGTCATATCTAGCATTTTAATTAACCTAAAGTCTTTGACGTAAAAAAATAATAACCTTCCCTCCAATAGCATAATGCTACTGGACACATAATTGTTGTTCACCATATTGAAATATACGGAATTGTCGGTAATGTTCAATAGCAAAGTTCAGAAATGTACGAAAAAGACCTATTCTACCAATATGTAGGAATTTGGTAGAATATTGAAGAATTAGCTGACAGATTAGTATTAAGAGTTGCTTTTACGGTAGGAAAGCGGGGTTACATGACGGAACTTTTTAAAGACTTTTGTGAAGTAGCTTTGATCCTGAAAGCCTGCATCCAGTGCTATTATTGAAAGCGGGTTGTCGGTGTGTATCAGCAGGTATTCGGCTTTTTCGATACGCATCTGGTTGAGTAGGTTGGTAAAAGTGAGGCCGGATTCTTTTTTCAGAAGGGTAGAGAAGTATTGCGGTGAGAGGTAGGCAATCTTCGATACGTCCTCTCTGGTAATCTGCTCGGTACAGTGTTCGCGCATATAATTAATGGCTGTGAAGATAGCCCCTTTATTCTGACCTTTTTCAATCTTTTGAATGGAGTCGAAGATCTTTTCAAAGGTGTCAATCAGCCATAAGGTCAGGTCTTCATCATCATTGATACCTGAAAGGGTATTTAGAATCTGAAAGTTAGCGGTTAGCAGGGTCTTGGTGTCACCACCGGTTTCAATAGCGGTGCGGCACATACTTACAAACAGCTCCATGAATATACTTTTAACAATATCAAGTTTGTTACCGGCATGGGCGTATACCGAAACTAGAATCCGGTTCAATACTTTACGGGCGTTGCCTTTGTCACCACAGCGTATGGCCGAGAAGAGCTCGGGTTCTTCGCGCATGTAAATTTCGCGGATATCACCATGCCCTTCGCTTTTGTAGTCATGAATTGCGTATGCTTTACGCTGTTCTTTTTCATATTTAAGCCTATTAAGAGCCAGTGCGGCGGCATTGGTAAGATTTTCTCTTTCGAGAATTTCACGGAGTTCGGCGCAGGCACGGCGCAGATCCATGAATTTTCCGTTCATTGTCTGTGAAAAGACTATATCTTCACTGGCGCTGGCAATTATGCCGCCTTCGATATCCATGTTATGCATCAGCGGAACTGCCCAGATAAGCTTTCCGCCGACACAGTAGCCGATAGTCGCTTCCCCCCAGCGGTAGGATTCATTAATTGCGTGGGCGCGGTTCTTGGTGCAGTCTGGGTGGTTTACAGTGCAGCCGCTTTTATTGAACAGAATGATTCCGTTCGGATCTGTCACCATCAGTGAAAAGCCCCATTTTTGCTGATATTCGCTGTTTATAGCTTCAAAAGTATTTTTATCAATCATAAGGTTATTTTTTGGATAGTTTGGCTTCTCGGTTAATTGTAGACTGTCATGGATCTGGAAATTAATTATGAAAATAGCGAATTCGTTTTAGTATTCAAGCTTTTTTTTACCTGATATTACAATAATACCAAAAATGGGTTGGATTGTACAATAACATTTTTAAGTTTTAGAGTATTATTTGAAGGTATTAGATATGTTTTGGCATTTATTTAGAATAATGATATTTTGGTAATTTTATAATTTGTTCCGTTTGTATAACAGCGTAGATGGAGAGAGAGATGACGAATAAAGAGTTGATTGTTACAGCCTTGAAGGGTGGAGAGACCCCCAGGCCGGCATGGGTTCCGTTTGTCGGGGTGCATGGAGGCTATATAATCGGCAAATCTGCCAAAGAGTACCTTAAAAGCACAGAACTTATTGTTGAAGGTGTCTGTAAGGCGCATGAGTTGTATAGCGGTGACGGCATGCCGGTGTCCTTTGATCTGCAGATGGAAGCTGAAGTGCTGGGCTGTGAGCTTCATTGGTCTGATGACTGTCCTCCTTCTGTTGCTACTCACCCTCTGGAGGAGTATGAGGAGGACTGGAGTGTCGATAATTTGCCGGCGCAGCTGGATATGAGTGCTGGACGTATACCGTTAACAATGGAGGCGGTCAAACAGATAGTGGAGAAGATCGGTGATAATGCGGCTATCTATGGTCTGCTATGCGGTCCGTTTACACTAGCGCTTCACCTTTTGGGTAATGATATCTTTATGGAGATGTATGATGAGGAGGAGAAGGTTGAGGCTTTGGTTGACCGGTGTGCCGATTATGCGATACAGATGAGTGATGCGTATCTCGAAGCCGGGTGCGATGTGGTGGCGGTAGTCGACCCGATGGTCAGTCAGATATCACCAGATCACTTCGAGCAGTTTGTTACTCCAAGTATGAATAAAATTTATGACCATGTCAGAGCCAAAGGCGGAATGTCCAGCTGCTTTGTCTGCGGTGATGTGACACGTAATCTTGAGTGCATGGGACGTTTGACCTGTGATAATATCTCGGTTGATGAACAGATTGATATGACCGTGTGCAAAGAGGTGGCTTTACGTAATAATAAGTCATTCGGAGGTAATCTCAAGCTGACAGTGACCCTGCTGATGGGTGATGAGAATGCCAGCAAGCTTGATGCGCTTGAGTGTTATGATAAATGTGCCGGCAGGGGATTCATTATGTCACCAGGCTGTGACCTGCCGTATGACACCAAGATCGAGAACCTTCAGGCTGCTGCTTCAATTGCGCTGGACGAGTACTCCCGTGAGGCGGCAAGATCAATAACTGCGGCTGAGGGGGATACCTTTGATGATATTATTATCCCGGATTATGCGGCAGATAAGCGGGTCATTATAAATGCGGTTACACTTGACAGTGCTTCATGTGCTGCCTGTACCTACATGTGGAATGCAGCAAAACGTGCTGTAACCGCTCTGGGTGAGGATATTGTCGTAGCTTCTGAGCATAAGATACGTGACCGTGATGGAGTTGGTATGATGGTAAAACTTGGGTGTAAAAACCTTCCAACAATCTGTATTGATGGAATTCCTACATTTGAGTCACTTGTTCCTACAGATGAGGAACTTCAAAATGCCATAAAAGCAGCATATCAAAAGAAAAATTCTTAGATAAAATGTGCTGTTATTCTTGAGATGGTGTTCTGCTGCTGGTAATCGGCAACAGAACACTTTTTTATGTGTTTGTGTTAATAGCTTATCTTGTATGAAGTAATATTGATATGTGCTGTTGCTGAGTAATTAATAAATATTTTCTGTAACAGGAACTATTTAATTTTTTTGTCTATAAATATTCTTGTGTTTATTGATTAGCGTTATCGAAGTGGTATACTCTAAACATTGTTAATTTTTTTTGAGCTTTAAAATTCTTTTAGTTCGGATGAAATAAAATGACTGAATAATATTATTATGGAGGAGATGGAATTGAGTAATGTTTCAAGGGATCGTTTTTCCGGCAGTATCGGCGTTTTTCTGGCGACTGTCGGTTCGGCAATAGGACTGGGGAATATCTGGAAGTTTCCCTATATCACGGGTCATTACGGCGGATCTGCGTTTATTATTGTTTATCTTATTTGTATTGCTGTTGTCGGTTTGCCGCTGATAATGTCTGAGTTTCTGCTGGGTAGAAGGACTTCTACCGATGCTGTTGATCCCTTCAGGCTTCTTGCTCCTAATTCTTCAAAGAAGTGGGTTATAAACGGCTGGTTTACAGTACTGATCTCTTTTATTATTATTACTTTTTATTCTATTATTTCAGGCTGGACGCTGTTCTATGCCGTGGATAGTATTATCGGTGGATTTGACGGTTTGAGTCCAGAGCAGATCGGGGAAAAATTCGGTGCCTATTATACCTCTTCCTGGCAACCGGTTATCTGGCAGATAATCTTTATGATTGTTACGCTGTATATCATTGTAAAGGGTATAAAAAACGGTATTGAAAAGTTCTCGAAATTTCTTATGCCGCTGCTGTTTATTATTATTATCGTGCTGGATGTACGTTCTGTGACCCTGAAGGGGGCCAGTGCCGGGCTTGACTTCCTTTTCAGTCCGGATTTTTCAAAACTTACAATTGAAGGTGTCCTGTCGGCATTGGGGCATGCGTTCTTCACGCTCTCTCTCGGTATGGCGATTATGATTACCTATGCCTCATATATCAAGCGTGAGGTCGATCTCGGACCGCTGGTACTAAAGGTGGCGATTGCTGACACGGTTATTGCTCTGCTTGCAGGAGTGGCAATCTTTCCTGCGGTATTTGCTTTTGGTATTGAGCCGGCGTCAGGTCCGGGACTGGTCTTTGTGACATTGCCAAATGTCTTCAATCAGATGCCGTTGGGGCGTTTCTTTGCTTTCCTCTTCTTCTTCCTGCTCTCAACTGCCGCTCTCACCTCGCAGATTTCGATTATTGAGCCCAGCGTCTCGTTCCTTATCAATCGTTTCAAATTCACCCGTTTGAAAGCCACTCTGCTGATGGGTACTCTGGCTACGGTATTCGGGGCGATCCTGACGCAGGGAAACGGCATTCTCAAGGATCTCAAGGTGCCATTCTATCTTGGTGGTAAGTTTGTGGATATGAATATCTTTGACTGGGCGATAACTCTTACCGATCAGCTGCTGCCGATTGCCGGGTTCTTTACTGCGATTTTTGTCGGCTGGATAATTGACAGAAGCATAATTCGTGATGAGCTTACCAGCTATGGTACCTACAGAGCTGGTTATTATAATCTTTTTGTATTTGTAATAAGGTATATCACTCCAACAGCAATTGCACTGATCTTTATCTCCAATACTTTCGGTTTCTTCAGCTGATACCTCGAGGCTTCTGGAATTAAAAAAGCAGTGACCGAAGGTGGTCGCTGCTTTTTATTTTTGGGATTAAAACATTCTGAATAATAATTTAAAATTTTATGCCTGAGCACTGGTAGTTGAACTGGTGCTATTGCCGGCTTTCATCTTTGGTATCTTGGGAAGTGTAAGCTTGGGCATTCCTGCAGCCGTTGTCGGCATTTTGGGAATATTATTCATCTTCGGTATCTTGGGTATATTCAGCTTTGGCATCTTGGGCAGGGAGTTTTCGTCTTTCTGTACACTTTCAATTACCGGTGCTTCCCCATTAGCCGCTTTTTCCTTGTTTACTTTGTCCATTGCTATTGCCCAGGCTTCACGGAGGTTACGGAATATATGCTGAACTTCATCTATAGCGGCTACTTCATCTTTGATGTTGGCATCTACCAGACGCCGGATAGAGTAAGTATAGAGTCTGGCAAGATTGGTGGCGATTTCACCACCTTTTTCATGATCAAGGCCATTTACCAGTTCGATAACAATATCCTGTGATCTTACAAGATTTTTCTGCTTGGCTTCATAATTTTTCTCTTCAATGGCTTTTCTGCCATGTTCTGAAAATCTAATTACACCATCCATGAGCATTAGTACCAGCTGCTCTTTACTCGCGGTCTGTATCTTAGTCTTAAGATACTCTTTTTGCTGCTTTTGGTATGGATTCACAGGCTTAACCTCTCTTGTCTTAATATGTTATGTTTAATGATAACAATTCCGAAGCGCTACTTGTCCAGAAGCCCGACGGTATTTATCCAAGTTATTCATGCTTTTTTATGTTCATATTTCATGTCACATCATTATTATTATCGGTTATGACGTGGCTGAGCTTGAGAGTCAATTATTTATCTCTACAGTTTATACGGAAAAAATTGTTATATTCCTGCGTTAATAATCGGGTTTATTCATTGTTACTTATTAAATACCGGATGAGCAGTATTAGCACAGGTTATCTAGTTTATCGACAATATGCTCTATTTCCTGGGTGTTTTCTATATGCTCCAGAGCCTCACGGAAGAGATATTCACTTTCAGGTTCATTCTGCAAGGCATTTTCTAGTATTTGCTTGGCTGTTTGTGATTGATCCAGCTTGCACAGGTGTGAACTGATTGTAAAGTAGATTGCCGGTTCCAAGGCTATTCCGATATGGTTGAGCTTTTCCAGAAGCGTCAGTATGACCCCGGAGTCAGTTATTGCACCGAGGAATTCCTTGAGCATGGTTTTTTTTCGGTGGATGTTGTTTGCAGAGGTATTGAATATAAAAAAGAAGAAATCTTCTCTAAGTGTCATATGCTCCGGTGTTGTCAACTTTTGCAGAACCTGAATACAGGTATCGTTTTCCAATGTCAGTATTGAGAAGTTGTTCTTGATATAATTATATGTCAGCGTCGGATCTATAGCCGGATGCAGGTATAAGTGGAGTAACCGGTTACTGATAGGAGTAATTTTGTCGGGGTGATTCTTCTGTGCCAGCAGTAGAATCAGTTCGCATTCTTTGACGGCATCAGCTTTCAGCAGATTGTCTGCTACCATGAAATACGAGTCAAGATGCAGCTCCGGGTAAGCTATAGTCGTTTCTTTGAAGTATGATAGTACCTTGCCGTAGAGTCCCATGTAAAAGTACAGTTCCATGAGCAGGTTATAAATTTCAACGCCGGTGGCTCCAGCCGCAATTTTACTGAGGAGTATCTGCTCAGCGGCAGTGAAATTTTGGCTTTGCATTTCCGCTCTGGCCTGCGCTAGAATATCATTATCGCTGCTCATCGCTTGTGGTCCTTATACTTTTGGTATGCAGTATTAATCCTATAAATATAGTATATCATCTTAAGAGTCAACAGACAAGTTAATACTGAATGCTTTCTTAGTTTTGTTTGCAGGCTGTGATAAGAGGTGTTTACACATATAACGGAAGGTCGAAAGACCTTCCGTTATATGTGTATATCAATTTGTTTAAAGGCTGTCTGATTTTCAGGTTTGGTTTAGCTGATTGCGCCGATTTCAGCTTCTTCGTCTTCACCTTCAGGGCAGTCGGTTACCATTGTTTCAACGGTGAGCAGAAGAGTGGCAATGCTTGCCGCATTCTGCAGTGCAGTACGGGTAACCTTGGCCGGGTCAACAACGCCAGCCTTGACGAGGTTGCAGAATTCACCGCTGCGGGCATTGTAACCATCATTATCACCCTTCATTTCGATGACTTCCTGAGCGATTACGGAACCGTCTATACCGCTGTTTTCAGCTATAGTCTTGATCGGTGCTTTGGCTGCCTCGAGAATAATATCCACACCAAGTTTTTCGTCACCGCGGGCTTTGGAGCGGACAGCTTCAATAGCATCTGCGGCTTTAAGTAGAGCTGTACCTCCACCGGCAACAATACCTTCCTGTGACGCTGCTCTGGCGGCATGGACTGCGTCCTCGACGCGTGCCTTTTTCTCTTTCATCGCTTCTTCGGTAGCGGCACCAACATTGAGAATGGCAACACCACCGGTCAGCTTGGCGAGTCTTTCCTGAAGCTTCTCACGGTCGTAATCAGAGGTTGTGGTCTCGATACGGTTTCTGATGGTAGCGATGCGGCTCTGAATATCAGCTTTTTTACCGGCACCATTTACAATAGTGGTGTTATCCTTGTCAACGACAACATTCTTTGCCTGACCAAGATCCTCAAGTTCAACCGCATCAAGCTTGATGCCGAGATCTTCGGTAATTGCCTTGCCGCCGGTGAGAATGGCAATATCTTCCAGCATCGCTTTGCGGCGATCACCGAAACCAGGAGCCTTTACGGCGCAGACATTGATAGTACCGCGCATCTTGTTGACAACAAGGGCAGCAAGGACTTCATTCTCAACCTCTTCTGAGATTATAAGCAGTGGCTTGCCTGAGGCTGCCACCTTCTCAAGAACCGGTATGAAGTCACGAAGGTTGCTGATCTTTTTCTCATGGATCAGAATGTAGGCATTCTCCATAACGCAGCTCATCTTTGCCGGATTGGTGATAAAGTAAGGGCTCTGATAGCCACGGTCAAACTGCATTCCTTCGACCAGATCCATAGTGGTTTCGATGCTTTTGGCTTCTTCAACCTGAATTACACCTTCTGCTCCGACTTTATCCATAGCATCAGCGATAATATTGCCGATTTCAGCATCATTGTTCGCTGAAATGGTCGCTACCGATGCAATGTCAGATTTCTTCTTGCAAGGGATGCTGATCTTCTCAATGTGTTTGACTGCAGCTTCTACCGCCATCTCCACACCTCTGCGGATTGCCATCGGGTCTGCACCGCCTGTTACCATCTTCAGACCGGCTTTATAGATTGCTTCTGCAAGAACTGTAGCGGTGGTTGTACCGTCACCGGCGATATCAGAGGTTTTTGAAGCTACCTCTTTGATCATTTGAGCACCCATATTTTCAAATGGGTCTTCAAGTGTAACTTCTTTAGCTACAGTCACACCGTCCTTGGTAATTCCAGGACCGCCAAATCCTTTCTGATATACTACATTGTGACCGGTAGGTCCCATTGTGGATTTAACCGCTTTGGCCAGTTTGCTGATACCAGATAAAATCTTCTGGCGTGCATCATCGCTAAACATTAACTGTTTGCCTGCCATATTTATATCTCCTGATTAATATATAGAGTTAAAGAATAAAACAAGTATTGAATCCGTCATTAAAGCTTTGCGAGAATATCTGATTCACGCATGATAAGCAGGGATTCTCCGGAAACTGTGACCTCGGTGCCGCTGTATTTTCCGAAGAGCACCTTATCACCTGGAACAACATCGAGTGTTGCTCTGGTACCACTATCAAGAAGTTTGCCAGCGCCTACAGCGATGATAATGCCTTCCTGAGGTTTTTCCTGAGCGCTGCCCGGAAGAATAATACCGCCGGCAGTCTTTTCTTCAGCGTCAACACGCTTAACCACAATACGGTCGTCCAGTGGACGGAGGTTAACTTTAGGTGCCGCTGTCTGAGTTGCTGCTTTTTTACTTGTTTTCTTGGTCTTACACTTTGCCATTTTCTACTCCTGAAATATTTTGTCTGTAAAATAGATTAAAATTAAATATCGGATGTATGCGGTTGCTAGAAGGGGGCTATTACATCATGCCGCCCATTCCTCCCATACCACCCATTCCTCCCATGCCGCCCATTCCTCCCATATCAGGCATGCCGGCTCCGGCACCCTTTGAAGGAATCTCAGCAATCATACATTCTGTAGTGAGGAGTAGACCTGCAACTGAGGCAGCATTACGCAGAGCTGTGATTTCGACCTTTGCCGGATCGATTACACCGCCCTTTATCATATCAACATAGGTATCGGTAAGCGCATTATAACCTTCATTCCCTGAAGATTTCTTGACCTTGCGCACTACAACCGCACCGTCAACACCGGCATTATCTGCAAGCTGGCGGAGTGGGGCTTCAACCGCTTTGCGGACAATATCTACACCAGTGGCTTTCTCACCCTTGAACTTCAGCTTGGATAGAGCTTTGTCGGCGGCTCTGATAATAGCCACACCACCTCCAGGAACAATACCGCTTTCCACAGCGCAGCGGGTTGCATTGAGCGCATCTTCAAAACGGTCTTTCTTTTCTTTCATGTCACTCTCGGTTGCGGCACCGACATTGATTTCAGCAATTCCGCCGACAAGTTTGGCAATACGTTCCTGCAATTTTTCCTTGTCATATTCAGAGGTTGATTTGTCATAGGCGTTACGAATTTCAGCGACACGGGCTTCAATTGCGGCTTTCTTGCCGGCACCCTTTAAGATAGTGGTGTTGTCGGCATCAACTACAATCTTCTGAGCGCTTCCGAGATCATTGAGAGTTACATCTTCAAGTTTGAGGCCCAGATCCTTCATAATTGCTTTACCACCGGTCATGATTGCAATATCTTCGAGCATGGCTTTGCGGCGGTCACCGAAACCAGGGGCTTTTACGGCGCAGACATTGATGATGCCACGCATCTTGTTTACTACAAGGGTGGCAAGTGCTTCGCCTTCAACATCATCGGCGATAATCAGAAGTGGCTGGCTTGATTCGCTGATTGCTTCAAGCAGGGGAACAAGATCCTTGGCATTTGAAATCTTGTCTTCGTATACCAGAACATTGCACTTCTCCAGAGATGCTTCCATGGTCTCCTGATTAGTGCAGAAATGTGGTGAGAGGTAACCGCGGTCAAACTGCATACCTTCTACAAGGTCGATAACAGTCTCCATTGATTTACCGCTTTCGATGGTTATAACACCGTCTTTACCGACTTTTTCCATGGCATCAGCAATGGTGTTGCCGATAGTGGTGTCATTATTCGCTGAGATAGTGGCTACTGCAGCGTAGTCTTTTTTGCCCTTGACCGGAACGGCCATCTTATCAACTTCCTGGCAGATGGCTTCAACAGCTTCGTCAATGCCGGCTTTCAATTCCATAGGATTGGCTCCGGCCACAACATTTTTCAGACCTTCCAGAAAGATCGCTTCTGCAAGGACGGTAGCGGTAGTAGTTCCGTCTCCGGCGATATCATTGGTCTTGCTTGCTGCTTCCTTAACTAACTGTGCCCCCATGTTCTCGTACTTATCGGTGAACTCAATCTCCTGGGCTACCGTTACACCATCTTTGGTAATGGTCGGGCTACCCCATGATTTGTCGAGAACCGCATTACGACCACGAGGACCGAGTGTGGCTTTTACTGCTCTTGAAAGTTTTACCACACCTTCTTTGACGCTGTTACGGGCGTCGGTAGAAAATTGTAGCTGCTTAGCTGGCATTTAATTATCTCCTTTAACCAAATTTATAAACTTTTGAATAAGTTTCAAAGCAAAATGATATAAGTATAATATTTTAATTATGGGAATGCTGTGCAATATCCGTGCCAGTTTTATAGAGTAATGCCGTGTGATTTCAGGTTGAGGTTTTGTCTGGTGTGTGCTGAGTGTAAGTTGTTTGGTGTGCTTGTGTTGTGTTGATGTTTGTGATGTGGCGGCGAATGCCGGTCAATATTTAATAACAGGTGAATTGTCACTTCTACAAAAGAAAGAGAAGCAGTGATTGTCACATTGACCAGCATCGCCGCTGTGTTCGTGGTTTTATGGTTTTAGTATTATAGCAAATCTATTACTATTCGGTTATTGCTCTGGTGAAGGTGTCCGTGTATCCCTGCAAGCCGCCAATATGGGTCGGAATTATCTTCTCTTTGTCTATTTTGCAGGTGGCGCCTCCAAGTTCTTTGGGATCTACTTTATCCAGTGCCGCCCGGGCCAGCAGTGCTGCTCCGACGGCTGTTGCTTCTTTTAGATTGGTAGTATCAACCTCGGTATCACTGTAGTATTCTGCCAGCAGCTGAGTGTAGGCGTCGTTATTGCAGAAGCCGCCTTCAATAAAGAGTGAACCGCCGCCGGTGAATCCGGTATAGCCCAGAGCGATAATGGTCTGGGCGACCAGTGATGAGTTCAGAGCCGCATAGGCTTCTTCACGGTCTGTGAATACTTTGCTGCGGATATCAGCATTCTCTTCAATCTCCTGCAGGGTATAACTTTGTCCGTTTTTGATGACTTTTGGCTGGGAATCGGGGAATATACCTACGCCCTTTATTACTGAAGGAATAAAGAGAAAATCAGAATCGTGAAGAATTTTCTTGTAGATATCTTTATTGAACTCCGGCATGCCGGTGCAGCCGAAATGCTGATCAAGAATTCTGCTGTAACGTTCATACTCGACTCCGCCCATGAAGATAATGGTTTTTACCGGGTTGTTATACGCATCGATGTTATAGTATACCGTCCGACCCAGATCTTCGCTGGTGAACTCTATTTTATCGCATGGACGCATTATCACGCACCAAGTACCGGTAGAATTCAGTACAAAGTCGGTTTCGTTATTGATGAGGTACGGCAGCAGGCTTGAGTTTGAGTCATGAATACCGGTGGTAACGATGCAGTCGGTGTTGAGTCCGGTTCTTGCCGCTACTTCAGGGGTAATGGTGCCGATTATATCCCAGGGACGGCTGAGATGGCTTGGCAGCAGTTCTGAGATGCCAAGCTCACGTGCAACCCGTGAATATGATTCATGATAGGGATCATAGAGAAAGGTGTGGCTGCCCAGAGAGGTGCTTTCAATGGCTGCGACACCGGTAAGTTTATAACCGAAATACTGGGGATAGAAAAGAATTTTTCTGGTTTTTGCGAAATCATCAGGATACTTCTCTTTGGCAAAATGCATGATTCTGGCGGTGTTTATCATGCTGCCGATTGCTGCGGCTGCAGTCTCTTTCTGGAGTTCCTTGAAACTGCCGAAACGTTCAAAGAATAGATTGTCGATTTCAGTTCCGGCTTCATTGGTATAAGCGATTGTCGGAATTGAAAGTTTGTCATCTTCTGTAAGACAGACCACATTGGTACTATGGGTGGTAATGGATACCGCATCAATAGTATTGGTTGCGGCGAGTTCCTTGACCTGCTGAAAAAACCACTCTTCAACCGCTTCGGTCTGCTCGATACGAATTCCGTCCGCCTGTTCTACTTCATCGAAGGTTTTTTTTCTGATTTCGACTATCTTGAGGTCATTGGAGAATAATAAAACTTTTTTGTTGGTCTTGCCAATATCTAATACAATAATCATGATCTGTCCTCGGAAATGATGTCGTAGAAATGAAAAGTGCCCAAGAAAATCTGCCTCTCGGGCACTACGTGTGTGTTACTTTCACTTTGCATTACTGCTCGTGTGTGTGAAGTTTGCTAGTTTTTAGCGAGCATCATCTTGGTCTTCTCTTCACCACCGTTGATCAGATAGATCAGTGGCAGAGGACGATCGACGCCTTCGATGTATGATGGACGTGCCTGCCAAGGTGTAACAGAAAGTACATTGGTCATATCCATCCAGTACTGGAGTCTTGCTGGTGCCAGATCCCAGGTCATGTGGAAGTGGTTGGCAGGTGAGTACTGCTTATATTCGTTCATGGTTGCATACTTTGGTGTGATCCAGGTGTGCGGCCAAGTTACGTTTGAGCTGTTGGCAACCTTCTGGGCCAGCGCTTCTGGCAGATCGATAGTGTAGGCTTCGTCCCAGATCAGGCTGAACATACCGGTTAGACTGCTGTAGGCAAGTCTTGAAGCGATACCGTTGATACCTCCAGGTGAGACGAAGGTTACACTGTTACCACCGCCTGGGAAGTAGTATTCTTCAGCCCAAGGCATGGCAATTTTCTTCATTACTTCATCAGAAGATGCACCTGGTTTTGATGCCCAGTTCAGACTTGCAGAACCTGAGTTGTCACCGTCGATAAAGCCTTTGGTTGCCCAGACGTCATCCTTGATGGAATCAATTCCGAGTTCTTTAGCGAGTCCGATAGCTTCCTCTGCAGACCAGACCTTGCGGAAGTCCATAAACAGCGGTGGGTTGCCGCCTGAGAGCCAGGTCTTGAAGAGCATGGTGAGAAGTGCCTGATTATCAGCTTCGGTAGCGAATGGCGTTGGAGCCTTGGCGCCGTTGTGGTCGAAGGTTGAGTTGAAAAGTGATTCAGCCAGATCGCAGATTGGCAGCGGATTAGCGCGCTTATCACTACCCCATTCGAGCTGATTCATGAAGGAACCGCCGACAGCGTTGACATCCTTCAGCAGGTCGCGCATGATGAGGTACATCGCCATTGACTGCTCAAAAGCAGGTTCGTGGCTTGCACTTGGAATATCCAGTCTGGAGCCGAGTTTTTCTTTTACCCAGTTGATCAGTTCCTTGAGTTCATTTTTGTCATAAGCACCCTTGAGCAGCATGTCAGATAGGAGCTTCATGTCGAGTCTGGTGATCTCAAGTCCGAAGGTATTACGGGTTGGGATGATATGGCTGAGAGCTGTTTCCATACCCATTGAGTCATGTCCGAAGACTACAACGCGTTTGCCTTTAAGACCGACTGTGGTCAGAGCGCCGTAACACCAGTCGATAAGGTCATCAATTGTCTTCTGGGTTGGAATAGGATCCTGACCGAAGTCAGCCCATGAACCGATGTTCAGGTGAGAAAGAATTCCTGACTGTGCTAGAGCACCGTTGACCGCATGTGCATATACTACACCTGGTTTTGGAGCGCTGTTACCGCAGGTGATGTTAACAGGTGTGCCTTTTGGGAAGTGAGCGAGCAGGCTGATAAGGGTCAGCTGTGGGAATGACCAGGTGTCAGGGGTACAGATAATGGCACTAACGCCGGCTTCCTTGAACTGCTTGGCAACGATATCTGCTTCTTTTTCTCCCATAATGAGCTCGGTTGAGTAAACTATGTTTACCGGCCTGCCGTCGGGCATAGAGACACTCTCGGCAAGGGATGCAGCAATACGTTTGATGATATTAACTGTTCTGTCGCATGAAGCCTGATCGATACGTGGGTCGGCTGCCGCGCAGACGCCAAATGTCACAACATCCGGATCGGTATTTGTCGGAAGTGACAATTCTACTGCTTTAGTCATAGTAATCTACCTTTCTTTTAGGAGTAAATGTAAAAAACGACTTTGAAAATCAACTTGTTTCTTACTATAATAAACTACATCATAAAGTTTTATTAAGCTATACAGTAAAGTGGAAATGTTATGGATAAAAACGATATTTGTGATAATCTGGATCCGCAGGAGCTGCATCAGGGATTCGCTCAGGTCAGTCTGCGGATACTCTGCATGCATTACTGGTGGCTGGAAGCCTGGCGTTATAAGAATCTGGCACTGCCGTTCTGGAGAATATACTGGAATGACCGTGAAGGTGCGGAAATAGTATATAATGGTGAGGTTATTCCGCTTAAAAGCACTCATCTGGCGGTAATAAGCCCCAACACCGAGTACAGCAGCAGGTTGCTCACCGATGAGAATCTTACTGCTGACAGACTATATGGAGGACCGAGCGTGGGTAATACTATTGATATCACCGCTACGACCAGACCTCTGAACCGTAATGCTCTCAATCATTTTTTTATTCACTTTACACTTGGTGTCTCCAATATTATTCTGCCGCAGGGAGTATTTCTGATCGAGCTGACTGCTGAGGAGAGGCAGACCGTAAGGATGCTTACCAGTTTTGGAACTGCCAATCCCGGGGTTTTCAGCCTCAGAGAGTGTATGGTTATCAATTCTTTTATAAGCGGGGCTTTGGCCCGTATTCCCGGTGATGAGTGGGGAACAGAGACATTAATTGACAGCCGGATTCATGATGCATTGCTGACAATCGAGAAAAGCAGGGGGCGGATTCCTTCGAATACCGAGCTGGCGGATGCAGCATTTCTCAGTAAAGACGCATTTATTCGGGTATTCAGAAAAGAGATGGGTATGTCACCGCATCAGTATATTTTAAAGAGTAAGATGCAGGAGGCGGCGATGCAGCTCTTGCATAATAAAGCGGTTGGTATCGAAGAGGTGGCCCGGGACTGCGGGTTTGAGGACAGAAATTATTTTACCAGAATCTTTACCAAGGTAATCGGGGTTTCTCCTGCGCGCTACCGGACTATGTATTCATTCGGCAGAGAATAATAATAAGCTGTTCTCCGTCTGCAGGGGAGAACTCATGGTTGCATTCGTGATTTTCACTATAAAGTAGGGTGTTTCCTTCTGGCTATACCTTTTACCGCTGTCGTTGCCGCATCACCAATATCTGGTTGCTGATTTGTGAAGGCTTCTTTTATTAGCTGTAAGGCAGTAAAGAAGCCTTTTTAAACGATCCGTCACTGTTTTCAGGTTGCGGTTAAAGAATTAATTCAGGCCTTGACCGTGTGTTTTCAGAAGTTGAATTCTTCTTCCCAGTCATATTCTGCCGAAGTCTCAAGGTTTTTTGGCCAGTGGCTGCACCAGTCAGGTACGGCGGGTAGTTCAACCCGGTCAAGGCTGGGAGTATAGGGTTTAATATCGAGTACCGGGGTATTATTTTGTGCATCGATGTAGGGTATGAATATCCGGCCTTTTTCATAATCGATACTGAGTATCTGTACTGTTGTCAGAGCCAGCGGATTAGGACGCAGTGGTGAGCGGGTTGCAAAAGTGCCTAAGATTGCTGGCGCGGTTTTATAGGGCTGGCTAGTCTGCAAAACCGCGCGGGAGGCGGTGTCTGCGTAATCTGAAAACCACCAGAGAATATTGAGATGACTGAATCCGTCCAGCCCCTTGAGAGCCGGTAGGTAGCTGGGGATTATGTTGATGATAGTCATGTCGTCGCTGATATTTACGTTGCCAATGGTTTTAAGCTGCATTAATTTCATTGTGTTCTCCTTTTCTTTATCAGGGTTGAATATAGCTTATTTTGAAACCCTGACAGTGTGTGAGAGTCAACAATAAAAATAATTATTTTTCTTCTGGGATTTTGGCAACAGGGATTTGAATTTCAGTCAGGTAGTTATCCGGAGTGTTCTCGTTCCAGGGACCGCGGTGTATCAGCTGCCGGTCTGGCCCGGCTAGCTGGTAGCGGTTGTTTTTGAGCCAGTAGGCGAATTTGCAGTAGGTTGGGGCAATGTTTGAAAAATCGCCGTATGCCAGAGTGTAGGCCATAAACGGGATCGCCGGGGTCTCATATACCTTGAGTTTGCCGTTAATTGCAGGCTGCTTTTGCAGTGGAGCGCAGAGTTCAACATCGACATTATGTTCCTTGTATTCCATATCATGATAGATTGAAAAACAGTTCGAGTTTAGCGTTATATTTTTCTGTTGGGCAAAGGCGCTGAGTTCGCGCCAGAGTTGTTCTTCGGCGTAGTAGGTGGGAATTATCCGCCTAAGTGAGAGTACCAGCTGACTGGGGACAGCTTTTATCGTTATATTGTAATGCAGTTCATTATTACGGTTAGACTGCAGTTCATGTCTGATGCGGGAAATTTTTTCGAGTTTTTCTTTTTCACTTTGTATTGCCTCGGAAACTTCTTGCTCTTTTTTTCTGAGAGCCCGGAGCAGGTGGTCAGAACTGTTATTCTGGAGGATCCTGCTAATTTCTCCGACACTGAAACCGGAATCCCTTAGATAGATTATTTTGTTCAGAACCGGTATCTGCTCTGCGCTGTACAGGCGGTAACCGGTTCTGGGGTCAATTATTGCAGGCTTAAGCAGCTGCATCTGATCATAATAGCGCAACATTCTGATACTGATCTGAGTCAGCCTGGAAAATTCGCCGATTTTAAACATTTCATCTCCAGTAAGGAAAGACCTTCTTCAGAGAAATAATGCCGTTGCTGAAATCCGGTGCAGGGCTGAGGTCGCTAAATGTAGCTTACTTCGCCGCAACCGGAGGTGATACGACCGATTTCCACAGCTTTTTCGCCATTGTCTTCCAGTGTCTGCTTGACTTTTGCCGCACTTTCAGGCGGGCAGATAACCAGCATGCCGATACCCATATTGAATACCCGGTACATCTCATCTTCCGCTATATTTCCACTCTTCTGGATGACATCAAATATTGGGGGAATATCCCAGCAGCCACGTTTTACTTCCGCATTGCAGTTCGCTGGAAGAATGCGCGGGGTGTTCTCGGTTATACCACCACCGGTAATATGAACCAGTCCGTGAACAGGAGCGGCGTCTGCCAGGTCGAGAGCTTTCATTACCGGTTTTACATAGATTCTGGTAGGTTCGAGCAGGGTTTCACCGAGTGTCCGGCTCAAACCCGGAATTTCAGAATCTGCGCTGTAACCGCCAACTTCGAAGAGGGCTTTACGTGCAAGTGAGAAACCGTTGCTGTGCAGCCCGCTGGAGGCAAGACCGAGAATAACATCGCCTTCGCCGACTTTGCTGCCGTCAAGAAGTGCGGATTTTTCAACAATACCCACTGCAAAACCGGCCAGATCGTACTCGCCTTCAGGGTAGAAGCCGGGCATCTCCGCGGTCTCGCCACCGAGCAGGGCGCAGCCACTCTGCCGGCAGCCTTCGGCAACACCGGTTACAAGTCCTAGCATGGTTTCTTTTTCACATCTGCCGGTGCCGATATAATCCAGAAAGAAGAGTGGCTGAGCGCCTTGCACCAGGACATCATTGACACTCATGGCTACAAGGTCTATGCCGACTGTATCGTGCCGATTGAGCATAAAGGCTAGTTTGAGCTTGGTACCGACACCGTCCGCTCCGGCAACAAGGATAGGTTCATCCATAAATCTGGAGAAGAAATCACATCGTCCCGTCAGACCTTTGAGGCTGAACAGCCCGCCGAAACCGCCGTCATTACGTACAACACCGCTGCCGAAAGTACTCTCCATGAGTTTGGTATACTTACTTGCCAGTTCGTTACCGGTATCGATATCTACACCAGCATCCTTGTAGGTTATGCCTTTTTCCGACATTGCTTAATCTTCCTTTCGTGGGTTACAGTTATGGTTATGCTCCAGATAGTCTTCATATTCATCCTCGCCCTCGAGTCTGTCCATACTGAATTTATCAGCCATCTGGTCAATGATTTTTACCGGATATTTTCCGTTGAAGCAGGCGCAGCAGAATTTACTGCCGTCGAAGGTCAGGCAGTCCAGCATGCCTTCAAGTGAGAGGTAGCGTAGTGAGTCCACGTCCAGCATCTCCTCCATTTCCTTGATCGTATGGTTGGCGGCAAGCAGTTCGCCGCGGGTCGGGAAGTCAATGCCGTAGAAACAGGGATAGATGTTCGGCGGGCAGGAGATTCTAAGATGTACCTCTTTGGCTCCCGCTTCTTTTACTGAATGAACCAGATTGGTCGTGGTAGTGCCGCGGATAAGTGAATCGTCAATCAGGATTACCCGCTTGCCTTTCACGACTTCTTTGACAACATTATGCTTCATGTTTACTGCGCGTACCCGCTGTTTCTGCACAGGATCCAGGAAGGTGCGGCCGACATAATGATTGCGGATGAAGGCCCGGTCCATCGGCAGACCGGTCTGTTTGGAGTAACCCATGGCGGCGCTGTAGCCGCTGTCAGGTATCGCGGCAACAATATCCGCTTCTGTAGGGTTCTCCAGTGCCATCTTCTCACCCAGACGGTAGCGAACTTTGTGAACATTATCACCGAAGATAAAGCTGTCCGGTCTGGCGAAATAGATGTGCTCGAAGATGCAGTGTGCCGGTTTGATCTCTTCTTTAGGGGCAAAGAATTCTGATTTTATGCCATTTTTATTTATGGTTATCATTTCACCCGGTTCTATGCAGCGGATGAATTTTGCTCCGATCAGATCGAAAGCTACAGATTCACTTGCGACAACGTAGCCGTTGTCCAGAGTCCCGAGGCAGAGAGGACGGAATCCCTGGGGATCACGGGCGGCGATCAGCTCGTTTTCTTTTAAAAAGACGAAACAGAAGGCACCTTTAAGATGGTTAAGGCAGTGAGCCAGACTGTTTTTGCGGCAGACATGGCTGGGCTTTGCCAGTAGATGCACCAGAATTTCACTGTCGGTACTGGTCTGAAAAATTGAACCATAAGCCTCGTATTCATCACGCAGTGTCCGGGCATTCACCAGATTGCCGTTATGAGCGAGGGCGATAAGTCCGTCTGAATACTCGATTACCAGCGGATGGATATTCTGCGGCTTTGATGAACCGGTTGTTGAATATCTGACATGTCCGATGGCAACGTGTCCGGGCAGTTCGGAGAGTTTGTTCGGTGGAATTGCCTGCGCGAGAAGTCCCATACTCTTATGAGAACGGATCTTGTGTCCGTCACTGGCTACAATACCTGCTGATTCCTGCCCTCTGTGCTGCAGCGCATGCAGCATCAGCCACGTGAGAGATGCCGCGTCTTCGATACCGTAAACACCGGCAACGCCGCAAAAATGTTTGCATTCTGTATCCACTTTACTCTTCCAATCACTGTTATGGTTAGTTGTAATAAATTGTCGGTGACACTCAAGGTCGATCACTGCTGATTAATTCTAACAATATTGCAGAAACTGTAAAGAGGTTTGTGTAAGAATACCTTATATATCGTAGAATAGCCGGTTAAAGAACTCTGAAACATCAAGGGCCGATGAATTGCTGTTTTATCATGGATTATTACTGAATCGGCCAGGCTTGTAAGTCTGTCTGCAGGCACTTGACAAATTTGACAGTGAGACTATACTTCTTGTCTGAGATCTGGTTGGGTTTTTAGGGTAATGGGAGATGAAGTATGTTTGTAGAAAAGACACTCGAAGAATATGTCGCAGCGGCGGCTTCCGGGGCGGAGGTGCCTGGTGGCGGGAGTGTGAGCGGGGTTATCGCCGCTCTGGGAACAGCTATGGGCGAGATGGTGGGGAATTTCACTGCCGGCAAGAAAAAGTATGCTGATTTTACCGAGGAACTTCAGGAAATTTTGACTGCTTTGTCTGCTGTCCGGCAGAAGCTGCTGGTCTGTGTCGACCGTGATGCGGAAGCGTTTCTGAAGTTTAATGAAGTTTATGCCATGCCTAAAACGACTGAAGATGAGAAGGCGGCGAGGACGGCAGCTATGCAGAATTGTCTGCTGGGAGCAATGCAACCGCCGCTGGAGATAATGCGGCTGTCGCTGGAAGCGATACGTCTGGTGCCGGAGCTGGCGCAGAAAGGCAATCAGAATCTGATAACCGATGCCGGCGTGGCGGCTATCGGTCTGTACGGCGCCATCAGAGCTGCACGTTATAATGTGCTGATAAATTTGAAATGGCTGAAGGATGAGGCGGAGGTCGAGGCTCGAACCAATGAGGTCAGGCAGATAATAGAGGATGCCAGCTGTATCGCGGCCAGTGTCGAGGATATAGTTGAGAATGCATTGTAAGATTAGAGCGGTTTTTTATGGTTGTTTAAGAGGTTTATGATAATGGTGAAGTATACGGCTGAGACTGCGGATAAGTATAAATTATATATTGAAGCAGTGCAATGTGTCGAAGCGGATATTGATTTTGTCTATGATATCTATAAGAAAAAAGTCGGCAAAAAACCCAAGAGTCTGAAAGAGGATTTTTCCGGTTCTTTTGCAGCAGCGGTAGAGTTTATAACCCGCAGCAAGAAGAATACAGCGCTGGCTGTTGATCTTGATTCTGAGGTGCTGGAATGGGGTAAAGCGCATAATCTCAAACGTATTGCCGGTTCTGAGGAGCGGCTTACTATTCTCAATGAGAATGTACTTGATGTCAGCGAGCCCAAGGTTGATGTGGTTCTGGCGATGAACTTTTCGTATTTTCTGTTTGTTGAACGTGAGAGCCTGAAAGCCTACTTCAAAAACGCCTATAAATCTCTTAAAAAGAACGGGCTCTTCTTTCTTGATGCCTATGGTGGAACCGAGTCGATAGATGTCTGCGAGGAGGAGAAGGAGTGTAACGGGTTTACCTATGTCTGGAATCAATATAAGTTTAATCCTATAACTTCCCGTGCGCTGAATTATATACATTTCAGATTTCCAGACGGAACGATGCTGGATAAGGCTTTTGAATACGAGTGGCGTTTATGGACATTAGCGGAAATTCAGGATATCCTCCGGGAGGTAGGGTTCTGTGATATCGGTATTTACTGGGAAGGCTGGGATGAAGAGGAGGAAGCTGGTGATGGCGTCTTTACTCTGACCGAGGAGGCTGAGAACTGCCCCGGCTGGGTCTGTTATATAGTTGCCGGAAAGTAACTGGAGGCGTGAAGGGATTGCCGGTGAGATCAGCTGGTGGCTCTTGCGTCCGTTTCATAAATATGTATAATAAATCTTGTTTTTAGCAAATATGCAAGGACGTAATACGTCCTTGCATTATAACTATTATAAATACCAGTGTCTTATAAGAATGTCGCTCCTTGCCGAAGATAAGGGAAAGGGGTGATTTTGTAGTCACTTTTTTTAAGATGGGTGGTTCCGGAGTTTGGTACAATGCAGAATTCCGGTGTTTTTGCGGATTTTTTTAAACTATTTTTATAGTATTTTATCGTGACCCTTGTGGAGATATATGAATTATGAGCGCAACTAACGCTAATGACATTAATATCAAAGGTATTCTGCTCGCGGAACAGCTGGATATGGATCAGATCAGAGATATGGGGCATAAAGTCAGACAGTATCTCAGTGTAAGAGATGATGCCGCTGCGCTGATTGATGAGGTGAAGGCTACAAAGTTACCTGAGCGAGATACGCGTGTTGCAGCTCTTTACTGGGTGCTGGGAAATAATGAGATGGCTGAGAGTTATGCCCAGAAGGATGCAAAGAGCTATGTGGCGCTGCTTATTCTTGGTGAGATCGCTGAGAATGAAGGGGATCTGGCTGAGGCGTTGAATAATTATGACAAGGCTATCGCTATCGCCGGTACTGAGAGCGCATGTGCCCTCAGTAAACTCAGTGTCAAGCTGAAAATGGGTCAGTATGATGAGGTTATGGCTGATATCGAAAAGCTTGAGCGCGAGTTTGGTGATAAAGCGGATCTGTTTTATTTCAAAGCCCGCTGCTACGAGTTCTACGGTGATTATGAGACGGCTCTGGATGAGTATGACAATGCGCTGGAATTGGATGATGAACATTGCGAGGCGCTTTTTTACGCTGCCAAACTTCTCGATCTGCGTGGTGAAGATCTGAAGGCTATCGAGTATTACAAGCGCATCGGCCCGGGATCAGAGAATGCTTTTTCAAATGCTTTTCTTAATCTGGCTTCGCTGTATGAGGATAATCATAATTTCGAGGAAGCTATTCACTGCTGTGAGATGATTCTGGCAAATGATCCCAGAAATAAGCGGGCCAAGATGCTGCTGGAGTCTGCCGAGGCTTCTATCAGTATGTATTATTCTCCTGAAGAGACCAAGCAGTCAGAGAAGCTTGAAGCGATTCTGCGGGTGCCGGTGACTGACTTTGAACTTTCAGTGCGCAGCCGTAACTGTCTGGCAAAGATGAATATCCGGACTCTGGGTGATCTGGTCAAGAGAACTGAGAGTGAGATGCTGGCATATAAGAACTTTGGTGAGACCAGTCTGCGCGAAATCAGAGATATGCTGGTTGCAAAGAATCTGCGTCTGGGTATGATGCGTGAAGATGCTGCAACCCGTGCTGCTTTCAACCGTTCTTCCAGCAAGCAGAAGGAGGAGATCCTCAGCAAACCTATTGATGATCTGGAGCTTTCTGTCCGCAGCCGCAAGTGTATGGATCGTATGGGAATTAAAACTATCGGTGAGCTTTGTGAAAAATCTGAGAATGATCTCGCTTCTGCAAAGAATTTCGGCAGAGTTTCACTCAATGAAATCAAGAAGCGCCTGCAGGAGGCAAATCTGTCTCTGCGTCAGGACGATAAAGCTTAAATATTCAAGCGACTGTTATTATAAGACGGACTCTGTAAATGGGTCCGTCTTTTTTATTGTAAGAGCTATCTTATGTCTTGTATATTTATGGCGTTACCTTAAAATAGTGGAAATGATCTTTTTACGTATGAGTGGAGTGGATACTTGGCAGATTATCGTCGGAAGAAAATAGATATGCGCAGTGTGCTGATCCCGGGTGATTGCCGGCAGGGGATGCTATTTGCTGATGCCTTCACCGATTTGCAGCAGCGTATTCTCGAACTGGCTGATGGTACAAGGAGTGTTTCCGGTATTGTCAGGGAGCTTGATAAACCCAAAGATAAGATTCTGGCTATAGTCAGGAAATTTGTCCATGATGGTTATCTTATGCCGGCTGATCCTGATGACCTGCATTCCCGCTGCGCTGAGCTTGCGGCAGAGGGAAGGTTAGAGGACGGGATCGAGCTTTACCGTTATATTCTTCTATTTAAACGTGATGACACCGCGGTGCTGTCAAATCTGGCATCTTTGTATGAACGTACCGCGCATACCCGTGAGGCGGCTCATTTATATTCGCAGCTTGCAGTCTATTATAAGAAATCAGGGCTGCTGGGTGATGCACTTGTTGCATTACGCCGGGCAGCAGGGCTGCAGCCCGGAAATTTCAAGCTTCAGGAAGAGCTGGCTTCACTCTGTATTGATACCGGCAGAAAAGATGAGGCGGCCAGAATCTGGCGTGGTTGTTCACTGCGTCTAGCAGGTGCCGGTGAATATGCTGATGCGCTGAAGATTATTGATACCGCCGTAGCTCGAATAGGCGGGAATGACACGCTCTTCTATGCGGAAGCGGAGATACTGGCGCTTATGGAAGGTAAGGGGCGGGAAAACCGGATTATCATACCTGAGGAAGATACCGCGGTTGCAGTTGCTAGTGCGGCTGTATCAGAGCAGAGTGCTATAAATATAACCGATTTTGCCTATGATCAGGAGTCTGCCGCAGTGGTGGATTATGCTGGTGAATCAGAGCCGATTATGAATGAGCATTCTGACGAAGATATTTCTGATATCTCTATATCTGCTGCTGCCGAAGAGGATGGTGAGGGTGATTTGTTTGCTGCGGTCGGTTCCAGCTATGATAATATACGTGGCAATTCAGAGTCATTCGAGCGTGGCGGGATGTCGCGAACCGGCGGCAGAGTGTTTATGCTGATCTTGGCGGCTATTCTGTTATTGCTGTTGTTTACTGGTATAAATTATTATTATCGTTCCAGAATGTACTCTGCAGTGCTGGAATCACAGGGACTGGGGTCGCTGCTGCATAAGGCCGTACTGCTGGAGAAGGTGGAGATAAGTGAGTCGGCGCTGAAAGTACTGCAGGATAACAAACCGCCGTTTGCATTTATGTTCAGTAGTGAGTATCGCACACAATTGGTGCGTATGCAGCAGCTGGTAACGGAGACCAGAACTGAGCTGCTGCAGAATAATGTCGAATTTGATAAACTTGCGGCCGCATGGGAGCTCAAGCATACAGCCGCAATGGCTTCAAGACTTTTGCAGTACAGTACTAGTGAGGATATTGATAAACAGCGGCGGCTGCAGGCTCGCAACCTTTATGCACAGTGGCAGCAGGAAGAGCAACAGCGGAATCGTCAGAGGCATGATTATATTGAGGTCCTTGCTGATTTGCAGCTGGAGCCGGAGACCCGTTTTGCAGCGTATCGAAATCTGCTTCTGAATTATCCTGAGGCATTTGCCAGTGCGTATCCTGAAGGTATAAAAAACCTGACGGTACCAAGCCGGCTTGTGGCTGAAATAGATGAAACCCGGACGCCGGTGAATCTGACGCTGAAAGGTGCTGAACACCGGAAGGATGGATTGTGGGAAATACCGGTAAATCCGGATTCCGGTGTGCTTATTCAGCACCGGGGGTACAGATTGGGTGATGATTCTGAAACTGCGATAAGCAAGATGCCTTATCCATTGACCTATGAGCAGTTCTTTGCACTTGAAAAAGCACCGATAATCAATGTTAAAGCGAATTTGAAGTTTGTTCCTGAAGCTGGTGGAGAGATTAGTTCAGGGCGAGAAATATTTCTTGCCGGCGCATCGGCATATTCGCTGCTAAATGGTGTTACCGGGGCGATTATTTCTGCCGGAAGCATGGAGAGCAGTGGTTCGGATAACGGTTCAGCTGTAGACATAATCGTCCGTTCCGGCTGGACTGGAGTCCTGACAAATGGGCGCCTGTATACCGGGAAACAGCGGAGCAATGGTTCACTGGAGCTGGCGGCCGTGCCTATGCCGGAAGGGAGCAGAGTATTGACTGCGGCAATGGTTGATATTGAGTCCGGGAGTTATAATGGTGTAGGACTTTTCCGGAGTCTGGTTGATGCGGCCGGAAATCTGGCGGGTCGTCCGGTGGATTTACTAAAGATTACCGGTAAAACCAGTCTCTGGGGTGATGATCAGGCAGTAAAACGTTTATATGGAGATATAGCGCAACCGGTGATTTATATTGGTAAGGTCTCATGGTATTATCTGCTGGTTACCAGTGCGGGACGGGTGCTGCTGGTGCTGGAGAACGGAGATATCTATAAATCCTTTGATATTCCACTTGATTCCGGTGAAGTACTGGCTCATAAAGAGGTGAAGCAGCTCCTGCTTAAGTCGGACAGTTATCTGCTGGCTGGCCGGCATATCATGAAATTTGATTTTAGCGGTGAACCGGCTTTGTCTGAACTGTGGTCTCTGGAGAAAGGATTGAGCAGTGTCTGCCTTACACCGGGTGGGGTAATTACGGCGACAGCAAAGGGGATTAAATTGCGGCGTATTGCTGATGGCGGTGTTGTTATGTCGTATGCGGCAAGTACGGAAATCTCCATGGCACCGGTAGGCGTTTCCGGGATAATATATGTATTTGACGGTATAAGTGACAGGAGTAGAGGTAAACTGGTGGCTCTGGATCCTGGAAACAAAGAGTCTCCCAAACTTTGGGAGTATGCTCTCAACCGGCCGGTTAATCTGATGTTCGGTGGCTCTAAAATGTTGTATCTGGTGGCACAGGACGGTCATATTTTAGGGTTTGAGCGTTAGGATTCAGAAAACACTATGCGTAGAGGATTTACAGCAGCTTTTAGGGAGGATGGCGGTAGCGGTGATGTCGGCGACAGCGGACGGGCGCTCTCTGTCTCTCAGCTTACCCGCAGGATAAAGACCCTGCTGGAAGGGGAATTTATATCGGTACTGGTCAGCGGTGAGGTGGGGGCGATATCGGCGCCGCCATCAGGCCATCTTTATATCACGCTCAAGGACAGCAGAAGTATTATTGATGTTGTCGTCTGGCGCAGTACTGCCGCTAAACTTTTGAGAATACCTCAGGAAGGCGAGAAGATTGAGGTAAAGGGTAGTGTTACTCTTTATGAGCCGCGGGGACGGTATCAGCTGGTGGCTTCAAATATAACCGCTGCGGGTGAGGGCGAGCTACGGGTTGAGTTTGAGCTTATGGTCGCGAGGCTGCGTGCGGAAGGTCTGTTCAATCCTGAGCATAAGCAGGAGCTCCCGGAGACTCCTGAAGTCGTAGGAATTGTTACCAGTGCCTCAGGGGCTGCGGTGAGGGATATTATCAAGGTAGCCCGTAAGCGTATGCCGGCGGTAAAACTGATTGTGAGTCCATGTACGGTACAGGGCGAACAGGCGGCGCTGGAGATTGTACAGGCATTACAGCGTTTGCAGAACTGGGGCGGGTGTGATCTTATTATTATCGGGCGTGGCGGAGGCTCATTGGAGGATCTGGCGCCATTTAATGATGAAAGAGTGGCGCGGGCGGTATTTTCATGCAGTGTTCCTATCATCAGTGCTGTGGGGCATGAGGTGGATATCTCTATCTGTGATCTGGTGGCTGATGCCCGGGCTGCTACACCTTCTGAAGCTGCTGAAATAGCTGTTCCTGAGATTATTGAGAATAAACGGCGGGTGGATTTTCTGCGGCAGCGTTTGGATAATTCTTTGCGCAGTAAGTTTGAGACTGCCCGCAGTAGAATTTCGCTTTTGGTTCGACGGAGGGGCTGGTATACCCCTGAGGATCTTCTGGGACAGTTTCGTCAGCGCCTTGATTATTTGCAGCAGCGTCTGGAGGATGCGGGGGAAGATCTGCTTTCAGCAAGAAAAAACAGTCTGGCACTGCTGTCTGCAAGGCTGGAAGGACTGAGCCCGTTAGGTATCTTGCAGCGTGGTTACAGTGTGACTCAGCGTGTCAGCGGTGAGCTGCTTAAAAGCAGCTCCGGTCTTAATGAAGGTGATATTTTGCGGACACGTCTGGCGCAGGGGCTGGTTATTTCTGAAGTTAAAAATATAGAGGAGTGATTCGGTGGTTAAAAAGAAGGAAAAGACTTTCGAGGAAATGCTTGCACATACCGAGGATATTATAGATAATCTGGAGAGTGCGGATGTTGGTCTTGAAGAGGCGCTGAAACTCTATGAAGAAGGGGTCGGGGGACTTCGTAAGTGTGTTGAAATGGTCAAGGGAGCGGAAGAGAAGGTGAAAATTCTGCTTGAAAAGTCCAAGGATACTTTTGAACTTGCTGATTTTGATCCGGATGAAAGTGAATAGACTTAGCGGTTTACGGATCAGAGTTATTTGTCCAGGGGAGGAATGTTGTGGAGAGATTGGAAAAATTTATCAAGGAGAATGTGCCTCAGGTCAATATTGCCTTGGAGGCGGCTCTGCCGAAGGTTGATGTGGTACCGTATGTACTGCATGAAGCGATGCGCTACAGTGTCCTGGGGGGCGGGAAGAGACTGCGGGCGCTGATGGTTCTGATGTGCCAGGGATTTGGTGACAGTGATGAAAGTCTGATGCCGGCAGCGGTTGCAATGGAGCTTATTCATGCCTATAGTCTGGTGCATGATGATCTGCCGGCAATGGATGATGATGAACTGCGCCGGGGAAAGCTCACGACTCATAAGGCGTATGATGAGGCGACAGCGATCCTCGTCGGCGATGCGTTGCTGACACTGTCGTTTGAGGTTATTGCCGCGGGATTCAGACCGACAAAGGTGCTTAAGTGTACCAAGATTCTTGCCCGGGCTGCGGGGCATCTGGGAATGATTGGCGGACAGGTTCTGGACATGGAGGCGGAGAATAAGAAGATAACGGCTGAAGAGCTTGAGGATATACACCGCCGCAAGACCGGAGCTCTAATCTCTGCAGCCTGTCAGATAGGAGCGGTTGTTGCCGGAGCTGAAAATGAGGTGGTTGAAAAACTGGCGGCTTACGGGCGTTATCTTGGGCTGGCATTTCAGATAACCGATGATATTCTTGATGTTACCGCGGATGCGAAGGTACTGGGTAAAACCACCGGTAAGGATGAACGTGACGGTAAAGCGACATATGTAACGGTTTTTGGTCTGGAAAAATCCAGAGAACTGGCGAAGAACGCCATTAATGAGGCTAAAACAGCATTGAAAGAGTTTGGTGCGGAGGCGCTTATGCTCCGTCTGCTTGCGGATTATATCGGAGAAAGAAAGAAATAGCATGGCTGATGATGATGATGTAGATATTGTAGCAGTGTGTAAGGAGATTCTGGAAGCGCTGATTGCCGGCAAGAAACCGGAAGAGGTGCAGGAAAAACTTACCGCTATGGGTATCGGTGATGAGGATGCTCAGAGTCTGATGAATGTTACAATTATCTGCACCCAGGAGGTTACTCCGGTTATCGAACAGCGGGTGTCTATTGATGACGCTCTGAATAATCTCGTTACGCAGGGGCTTGATCCTGCAATGGCTAAAGGTATAACCGATATGATTATTGAGGTTATGGGTAATAATGCCGCCAATAAAGTAGGTGTTGATCCGAATGCCGAGCCGGTGATATCACCGGAGGATATGACTCATATCATGCGTCTGGCAATGGCTGTAAGTACTGATCAGCAGAAGAATGTCCCTGACAGCAGTATTATTGCCGCCATCGGTAATATTGAAGGTATTGAAAAGATCAGGTATGTGGGGGAGAACATTGAAGGATTCGTCGCCAATGTTAAACTTGCCAGGCAGGCTATGGAGCGTACCCGTGGGGGCTTGACTCTGCCTCAGGTAATAAAACAGCTGGGAATTGATAAGAAGGAGCCTTATGTGGCGGTACTGGCACTCTTCTTTCTGAAGGCTGCCGTCAGTAAAGATTAGTTTTGAGTTCGTTTATCCGGTGACGTGGTTTTGCTGATATAGGTTTTTTTCAGCTGGAATTTTCCGGATATGCGTTTTATACTATATGTGGTTGAATTGCTACCGGTGTAAGTACAGAACTATTTAATTTTGAATGAGCAAGGTTTTTGAATTAGTAGTGGAATATGGTATAATTATCTCTAGCGGTTTATGCAGGATGATATTGATTCCGCTGGTTTAAGTATTATTTTGAGGCATGGTTTTGAAGATATTTCAGCTTATAAGTCCACTCAGGATTGTGTAATACAACTGTTAAAGGAGAGTGATAAATGAGACATATTATTTCGGCGCTGGTCAGGAATAAACCTGGAGTTTTAGCACGGGTATCAGGACTTTTCAGTGCTAGAGGCTTTAATATTGAGTCTCTGGCGGTAGGACAGACAGAGAACCCTGATGTAAGTAGGATGACGGTGGTTGTTCCCGGAGATGACGCTATTCTTGAACAGGTGCGTAAACAGTTGAGTAAACTGGTTGATACAATTAAGGTTCAGGATTTTGAGGATGACAGCTCCGTGCTGCGTGATCTGATGCTGGTAAAAGTAAAGGCAAATTCCTCTGTCAGGAGCGAGATAATCGAGATAGTTGATGTTTTCAAGGCGACAATCGTTGATATGACACCCAATGGTGTGATCGTTGAAATAACCGGTGAGGAGGGAAGACTGGAGCGTTTTCTGAATATGATGCGTCCTTACGGCATTGTAGAGACTATGCGTACCGGTAGAATTGCAATGGCGAGGAATGAGAATTAAATTGCGAATGTTGAAGTATATTATAGTATTCTTTGTTATGTGTTTTTTGCAGATGTCGGGGTTGAGAGCATTTGATGACAGGCTTCCTGAGCTGGCTGTTGCCGCTCAGGAAGCTTTTGTCTTTATTGCCGGTGGCAGCGGCGCAATAATTTCTGCTGACGGCTATATTATCACCAATAACCATGTTGTCGGGGCCAGTGACAGCTATGGTGTTGCTCTGGTTGATGGCAGGCAGTTGCGGGCACGTGTTGTCGGCAGAGACCGCCGCGGTGATCTGGCGCTCTTGAAAATTGCAAATGTTAATAATCTTCCCTATTACCGTATCGGAGACTCGACAACTTTAAAAATTGGTGAGCAGTGTCTGGTGGTGGGTAATCCCTTATCGCTTGGTCAGAACGATAAAGTACCGTCTTTCAGCGCCGGGGTGATCTCGGCGGTGCATCAGTTCCGTAAGGGCTATAATGATGCCATTGTTGTTGATGCACCGATTAATCCAGGAAATTCCGGTGGCCCATTACTTAATATGCGCGGAGAACTGATTGGTATAAATGGTATGACCCAGACTCATATGGGGCTGCGCAGCAATACTGGAATGGGTTATGCGATACCAGCAGCTCAGGTTCAGATATGGCTGCCATTTTTGAAAGCCGCCGAAGGCGGTAACGTCTTTCATGGGCGTATTTCAGGATTTGATCTGGTTGAAGGTGAGGGCAAGGTCGAGATAAAAAAGGTTTATCCGGGGTCTGACGCGGCTGCGGCAGGATTTCGTGATGGCGATACTATGCTGCAGCTTATGGGTGAACCGGTTACCAACATAGCCCGTTTCAACAGTATTCAGGGGGCATATCCAGCCGGTACAACACTGAATGCTGAAGTAGCAGCGGTTGATGGTCAGAAGCGCCGACTGGAGTTTGAACTCGCACCGCTGCGACCCTGGAAACAGTCTTTTCTGCTTGCCAGGCCCAGGTCAGGTGATAGATATCCGATAATTTCCCAGGTTATTGCCGGAACGACAGCGTATAATGCCGGGTTGCGCAGCGGTGACAGCATACTCACTATAAATAACAGCCCGGTACGAATTCAGGCAATCAATCAGGTTTCACGTTTCTTTTCAAATCTTTGTGCCGGTGATGTTGTTGAACTGCGGGTTGAACGTGACGGCAGTCAGCTCGGGGTGAGGTTTACCGCTGAGTAGTTTGTGTCTGCAGCTTACGGCAATATGTTATATTCCGGTATGGTCTCAAGTTGTCAGGAGGTATTAACTTTGTATATAAGAACAGCTTTAATATTTTTGGCGGTTATGCTCTTCTATACAGTAGCGCAAGCGGAAGTCAGCGCAGGAGTAAAGGCTGACTTTTCGATCGCCTGTGACCTCGCGAACAGGAGTGATATTGAGCGGCGTGAGGCGATGCAGGCTATTATCCGCGAGGGGGTGGTGAATGAGGACTACTTTATTTCCTTACTCAATAGTGACCGGACAATCGAGCGGCAGATAGCGGCTGAGATCTTAGGTGATATCGGTGATAAAAATTCCGAAGCAGCACTGATCACAGCATTGGACAATAAGGATGTCTTTCTGCAGGGTGCGGCCGCCAGGGCGCTTGCGGTATTGTATTCCCGGCTTGAACAGTCTGTGCTGCTTTCAAGCCTCCAGAATAATGATAAGCAGCTGGTACGGCTGGCTGTAATGTACGGGGCTTACAAACGAGCCAGATACAAGCAGGAAATACTGGATCCGGCTATAATCGGTTTTGTGAGTGATTTGCTGGTTTCGTCAGACGATAAAGTACTTGTTGAAGCGGCGGTGACATTACTGCGCTACGCCAATACGCAGGAAGCGGTGATTGCGCTGCTTACTGCGGCGAAAAGGAGTTCCAGTCCTGCAATACAGATAAAAATATGTCAGGCGCTGGCTGCAATTGCACCGGAAGGCAGGGCGCCTCAGATTGAGGAACTGGCAATGAGCGGTAGGCCGCGGGTGGCGGTTGAAGCCTGGAATGCACTTCGAGCTATGGGATATGAAGATACGGATAAGGCGTTATCCGGTCTGGTGGTGAATTCTGATCCCTGGGTTCAGGCTCAGGCGCTGAAATATCTGGCGCAGTTCGGTCCACAGTATAATCCGCTCTTTATAAGTGCTCTGAAGAGTTCGGAGCCAGCAGTGCGTTTCGAAGCATTGCTGGCGATAGAGAAAAATCTTGCGGTTAATGCTGCTGGAGAGGTGGCAAAACTTATGGGTCCACTCGGGGACAGTAATCCGGCAGTACGTGCTCAGGCGGCACTGGTGTTTGCGGCTTTGACCCATTCCGGTGGGTTGACACCGCTGCTCAAGGACAGCCGAAATGAGAATGAGAAAATGCTTCCATTCAGACTGGAGGCGATACGCGCTCTTGGCGAACTCGGCGATAAGGCGGCATTGCGGGCACTCCTTGATTTTCTGAGTGATGATGATCCTGAGGTACGGACAGCGGCGGTGCGCGCGCTGGTAAGATTAGGTGATAAACGGGCTTTAGCCCAGCTTCAGGAGATGCAGAAAATCCGTAAAGGCTCGGAGTTGTATCTGCTGCAGGAGGCAATATCGCAGCTGGAGAAGCAGTAATCGTAGAATAATTTGTTATCTGCTGCAGTAGCTTAAGCTGTTGGTGTATCCAGGAAAAAACGGCGCAGCAGTTCACGGTCAAAATCAGCTGCTGGTGACCATCTCTCAGGATGCCAGGCCAGTCCCAGTATATTTGCGTCCGTCTGTTGGTACACACCTTCGATGTTTCCTGCTGAATCACGGGCAAAGCTAGTAAGATTTCCGGCTGATTTTACCAGCCAGTCATGATATGAATTAACCTCTGTCGGCAGTGGGGCGGTGATCATGAATGGTGTGTCGGTACAGTTAATTTTGTGTGTCCTCACCGGATGTTCAGCTGGTGCCGCCCGTTTCAGTGTGCCGTCGAAATACTGGCATATAAGCTGAAATCCCCGGCAGATTCCCAGTAGCGGCAGTTTTCTGGCAAGGGAAAGTTCTATAATACGTAATTCGGTTTTTTCACGCGCTTCAAATTCACCCAGGTCATTACCGCCGTTGATGATGAATGCATTCAAACCCCATGAATCCGCGTAATCAGCTATTTTCTCACCAATATTCGGCAGCATCATCCAGTCTGCTTCCGGCAGAATATTTTCAAAGAATAGTGACCAGTCATGAGCCAGACAATCACGCAGCTCAGGAGAATCGCTTATCCGGGTGGTTATACCGATTTTAAGTTTAGGGGCTTTGGCGGCGGTCATATTCATTACGGCTCCTGGATCTTGGTAGGTGGTTTTGCAGGGTTATCCCAGTATTTTGGTTATTTTTCGGCCTTGTCCCACTCCAGTACTGAGGTGCGGTTCAGGTTCAGCCACTTGCTGGTAGCGGCCCCCGGGCTGTTAAGCCGGCGTGAACTTGCCAGAAGATCGGAAAAGTCCTGGGTGTTGAGATGAATGTTACTGAGAAAAGCACAGATATCAGGAAAATTATTTTTGAAAGAGGATGTTGCGAAGATATGTATATCCTCCGGATCGCCATAAACATTGAGCGGGTCCTCCAGCATTCGCAGCTTCCATTCTCCAAATATCCAGTGGGGGGTCCAGCCGGTTACTACTATGTTCTCATGCTTTTTGATTGCTTCCTCAAGGCGGCTTATCATAAATTTGTCGCTTTTGGCAATAATACGGAAATCTTTCAGTCCATATAGTTCCAAGGCTCTCTGGGTCATGTAATTCAGTTTGGATGATGGATCAATACAGTAAATAATACCGCCTGAGTTTTCTTTGGTAAGTTCGTCGATGGCTTTTATCGGCATGTATTCCGGAATTACCAGACCAAGTCTGGCTCCTGCCAGCCATATTCCAAGATCGCTGATATTATTACCGGCATCAGCTACGAAGGCGGCGTGGGTATTCGGCAGCCATACTGAAGGGGTGATATCCACACGATTGGTTACCATCATCTGCCAGAGATCAGGAAGATGATTCTGTGATATTGGCTTGGTCGTAATGTCAACATTCAGATTGGCATCAATTGCTTCACTGATAAGGCTGGTGATAACTTGTGAAGTCGGCCACTCCTGAACGAAACCGATTCTAACCAGCGGCTTACCTTTGCTAAAACGGAATTCATCCTCCCGGTTTATGTCGGCAGGTTTTACCAGAAATAAATAAAATAGAATATACAGGCAGCAAATAGGCAGAGTTGTCGCTATAATAAGTTTTACCCAACGCGGAACTGCCAGCAGCCGATCCCGGATCCAGAAGAGTTTTTCGTAATGTCGTCTGAAAAAGCCTTTCTTCTCCGCGGAAGGGTCGGCATCTTTTTTCTGCCGGAGTTTCTGTGCACTGTTCAGCAGCAGTTTTCTGATTTCACCTTGAAGTGTCTCTTCACCAGTTGCGAAGTAACCTTCCTGCTGACCCGCTGGCTGCTCGTGGATGCGAGCTGCTATCTTTTCAAGAAGCCATGCAATGAGCCTCTTGAAGAGACCAATCATCTTTGACTCCTCTGTTTAGCAGATTTTTCACCGACGAAAGCCGTCTTGAGAACCTCGCCGGCAGTTGCATCAACGTAGACGCGGTAGTAAGTGCGATTCACCAGTGTTTTATCACCTTTGCCGGCCCAGAACTGGTATACTGCGTATTCGTGCTGATTGCTGGCTTTACCCATAACTTTGCGTAATATGCTATTGTCCTCAAGCGGGGAGACAAAACGCGCCCGATCAAGAATGGGGGTAATTTCAGTCAGCTTCAAACCCGGTCTTATGTAGTTCTCATCAAGCCAGACGCAGGCTGCCAGTCTGGTTGCAGGATCGTTGCTGGCAAGATTGTCAATGTAAGTCTGAATACCCTCAGGTGCGTTCTGCAGCGTATTGGCCTCTTCTATTGCTATTGCGGCCTGGGGATCTTTATAATCCGCCACGCCCAGGATCCAGCATTTTTTCTGCAGGCTCTTCTTAAGATAGCCGGTGCCATGACATTGAGGACAGTTGATACCAATTTGAACGGTATTAACTTTCGATGATATCATATCCTCTATCTTCTTTGGAACTGTCAGTAAGCCGGTGCCGTGACATTTTGGGCAGACCATATCTCGGTAATAGGTAATGCAGAAAAGGTTGCGCTCCTTGTGGTCAATCCAGGCTGTAAGGGTGGTTGTTTTCTTATCTTCATCCTTAATTACTTTTCTGTATGTCTGGCCGGAATTGAGAGCGTTGGTAACCTCAATAGCGACACCGGGTGTATTCAGTTTTTCCTGCGAGAGATAGTATTCAACCGCCTCTCTGGTAACAGCAGCTGAACCGCCGCTGCGTCCGTCGGTGACATCACCGCAACCGGCAAGTCTGATAATAAACACACACAATGCTGCAAATATTATGAACTGTTTTTTCATTTTTTATACTCTATAACTGCGGCATTTCTCACTGTCTTCAGCCAGTCAGAAAATGCCTGATCCATACTGCTGCGGGTAATTGTCTTTGCAACTTCCAGTTCTACTGTCTTAAATGGTTTGGCTTTTCCCTGTTTTACATCAACAACCTGTACGAATAGTATGCAGCTTGGAAGTTCAATAGGACCAAACATACTCCCTGATTGTAGTGAAGTGTTCTTTTTACGCAAAGGCTTTATTAGAAAATCGGCTGGAATGAACTGATTGTTTACTTTGCGGATTCGACCTCCGTCATTGTGAAACGCTCCTTCAGAGTATCTTGAAGCCAGAAGAGTAAAATCAACACCTTTGTCGAGGTGTTTTCTGACTTCACCAGCTATTATTTTGCTGGAACGTCCGTCATTGCGGGTGCTTCGGTCATTGTATATCACTATTGAGTCCAGAATGTACTGATCGGGATAGGAAAACTCTCTCAGATGGCTGTTATAATATTTCTGCACTTCACCGGTAGTTGGTCTGGTAACCGCCTGGGCGTATTCCGGCGTCAGCAGTTCTTTGCAACTGGTTAAGAATGTTTCTGGGTTATCACTGGAATTAGCCACCTCTCTGGTTACATAACCGCCTTTAACCGCTTCCTGAGATACCAGTTTTTCTGTTATCAGTTCGTCCTCGGTTTCTTTTCGGAATTTGGAGTATAAAGCCGCTTTATCCTTTACTGACAGGGTGGTGTTGCTTATGCTCTGATATTTTTTGAACTTTAACAGTAGGCTGCGCATTATCTCAGATTCATAGATTTTTTCACCATTAACGATAATGCTTACTCTTCCTTCAATATCATTATCCATTTCAGGAAGGTTGAGGTATGCACCGCTTGCTGGGAGCTCTTCTTTTTCGGTTTTCTTCTCTTCCGCTTTGGGTTCACCGGCAGATTTTTTTAGCGGTTTGGTATCGGTAGTAGAATCTTCGATATCAATATCAAATTCATGCTTTATCTCTGGTTCCGGTGCATTAAGTCCGGGAACAACTGCTTCTGGGATTTCGCGTTTTACGGGAGGAAGAATTTTTGCTGCGGGTTTGATCGTCTTTTGTGCTGGTATTCTGCCGGTGCCGGCATTGCTCGGAGGATTATAGACGGCTTCCGGTAAAACCCGCTGTTCAAAACCGCAGGCTCCGCAGCGGAAAGCTTCGTTGGGCTTGAGTCCAGAGACATCAAGGCGCTGTGAGCATGAGGGGCATATCTGATAAACCTTGATTTTAAGCTCTGAATCCGGCAGTCGGCGCTGTACCCGGCGGCATTTCGGGCAACGTACAGCGGCTCCGGGTGCGATTGAGGTTACTACCAGCGGTTCGCCGCAATTTTCACAGATCTGGATACGCCTGAGTTCTATTCCCGGGTTACTGAGCTTGAATTCACCGGCTGCTGCAGGCTGGTTGATAACTGGCAGGGAAGAGGAAAATATTATTATAATAAATGTAACAATAAGACTCTGCTTGATAATTGAGGCGGTGGAATTCATTTGGCGTCTCCAGTACTGAGCCGGTTGTCTTCTTTATCGTATTCGTTAACCATTAATTCCAGTTCCTGAAGCAATTCTTCACTATTGAGATCAACATCGTTGGAATAGATACTTTCCCCGGCTCCTGCCATTGTGCTGGTGCTAGCTGTTTCATGAGAAATTTCAGAGACAGCTGAGATAGCGGCTGGGGTATTTTCAGCATTGAGCTGGTTTTTGATAGTCTTTATCTTCGGGAGGTCGAAATCCTCTTCTGAATTCAGGAATTTAAGCCGCTTTTGATTGGAGGAAGTATTGTTCTCTGTTTTAAGCTGCTGGAAATCCATAGGGAAATCTGGTGGTAAATCCGGCAGATTGATATTGTCCGTATTTTTTCGGGAGGTGTTTCTTTTAGCTTCGGGTGCAGACTTTACAGAAATTTTCGCTTTAGCCGGTAGCTGTGCCAGCGTTGTTTTAGGCTCAGTGGCGGTAATAGTTTTATGGCGCTTGTCATTTTGGGCACGAATATTCTCGAGTTCTTCGGCGGTAATAAGAATTTTATCCTGTGATTTAAAGCTGGAGATTATACCCTGTTGGGTGATCTGGAATCCTTGTTCGCCTTGTCGTCGCGGGGTGGCTCGCAGAACACCGTCACGTAAGAGATCAAGTCTGAAGGTATAGTTTTTTAGTGCAAGTTTGCCGCGCTCTGAGGAGAATATGCGTGGCAGCTCCCGAACAATGTCGGAAAAACTTCCTTTCCCGGTTTTGAAGGCAGTATTCAGGACTTTGGACTCTTTGACAATATCCTGCAGCACTCCGTTGACCGATGCCCGGCAGATCGCTGAATTCTGAGCTTTTTCATCAACGATATACCATTTGTCGCTTTCTTTTTCAAGAATAACTCTGATAAAATTATTCTCAGAGTTATTTAGAGCGGGGTCAAGACCAATCTGCACCATGGCGATATTACCATAAAGGGCGAAATTAGAGTAACCGGGATTGGAGAGCACGGTGTTATACTTCAGACCGATCGGATGCCACTCGACACAGAAATCCCGATAGCTTAAAAAGCTTTTGGATTCAGTAGAAAGCAGCGCATAGGCTTCAGGCATCGCACCTGTGCGCAGAGCACTGACAAATCTATCCCAGACCTGAAGCACATTGCTATGCCCGGCCGGTGAGTCGGATTCGGCAGTGCCTCCTGTAGGAATAAGGATTATTGCAATTAATAATATGAGTCTAATTTTTTTTAGCATAAGTGTTTATGTGGATATTTTAAATAACGGGCAAATAATTAAAAGATTTATTTTAAACTGTTTTGAGCTTATTAAAATTATAGTTCACTACATTATTTACATTATTTAGTAATTAACCACTGAAATCAAGGATTTTTCAACTTTTACTGAAAAAAGCCTTGCCTTTGAGCTGGTAAATTACACAATATTTAGTAACTGTAATCTGGGCAATCTGGCTTTTTACCAGATTTAAAGTTTAGTTTTTTATTGTTTTATAGAGATATCCAAGGGTATTGGAGCAATATGGGCGAGGTCATCCGACTGGTTTGTCCCGAATGTGATGCTGTTCATAGGGTGAAGAGTGTTACACTTGGAAAATTATACCGCTGTAAGAAGTGTCGATCTGGGCTGATAACCATGCAGCCGGCTATTCTTGTTTGTCCGAATTGCGGAGCAACAACACCACCCACGCATATTGAGGTCTCTAAACTGATTACCTGTGAAGAATGTGAAAAGGCACCTTTGATGGAGGTGCGACTTCCCGGAATAGAGTACCCTAAAACTGTGAGTTCTGATGAAAATGTTGAAATCGCTACTAAAATGTCCGAGGTGGTCAGTGATGCTGAGGATTTTGAAGGGACACTTCTGGCGGAAACAGAGGCGGTGGAGGTAACCGCGGAATACTCTTCTGAATATGATTCACAGGATGAAGCTGCAACTGAAATCAACAGTTCTGAAGTTAACACTGCTGACAATTCCTCCAGTGGGTTGGATGAGACCAGAATCTTTAAAGCGGATACAAATTTCATTGTAAAAAGTCAGCAGCATACTGCGGATGCTGAAGTTGCCGAGCCCCCGGTTGATAACGGTAAGCTTGAGCAGATGGTTATTTTTGATAATGAGCTTGATGTTGATTCTGAAACTGCTGAGCCGGAGATGCAGGACGAGTTTGATTCTGAAGTTTATGATGAAGCTTTAGAGGCTATTCCTGATATGCCGGTAAGTATTGCCGAAGAGGCATTGCCGGCACCGGATTTTGCATCAGAGACGGGAGTTCCCGCTGTTGATGATAACTTTGAAGCTATCGCTCCGGCGGTGGCTGATAATTTGCCCAGGCAGCGCAACTGGAGTATTCCGGCATGGATCCCTGCGGTTTTTGCGCTATTATTGGTGGGACTCTATGGGCTGCTCTATGCGGATTTGGAATCAATGCGTCTGCAACTGGAACGCTCACAGGAAAGTATTATCCGTCAGGATCAGTCTTTTCAGGAGGAGCGTAAAAAATACCTGAATCTTATCCGGCAGACTCAGGAGGAGAATAAAAAACTTCGGAATGAGATACTGGATCTGAAGAGTGAGAACAGTCAACTCCGTAAAAAAAGTATTTCAATGGAAATCCCGGAGATACAGGATTAAGTAATGTCGGAGATGAAATATAACTGCAAAGTACTGGTTTTTCGTGATATTCCATATTCACAGGGGTTAAGCCTGCAGCAAGATTACCTTGGCGCTATAAAGCGCGGAGAGCTGGATGATGATGTACTGTTGTTCTGTGAACACCGCCCGGTGGTTACTCTCGGGCGTTCCGGAGATGGAAGTTGCCTTCTCAGTTCGCCGGAGGCTCTCAAGCATGACGGACTCGATTATCTAGAGGTGCCTCGGGGTGGTGACATAACATATCATGGAACCGGGCAGTGGACGGTGTATCCGATATTGCGTCTTGAGCGTTTCTGCCGCGATCTTCACCGGTATATGCGTACTCTTGAGCAGGGTATTATAAATTATCTTGCAACGCAGAATATAACCGGCGGGCGTCGTGACGGGCTTACCGGGGTCTGGGTAGGCAGGGATAAAATCTGTGCTGTGGGTGTAGCTGTGAGCCGCTGGATAAGTTGGCATGGGTTGGCTTTTAATATCAAGCCGGATCTGGAGTTATTTAAAAAGCATATAATACCATGCGGAATCTCGGCAAGTGAGGGCGGGGTGACCAGTCTGCAGCGGCTGACGGGGTTGGACTACGAGATGCTGGAGATGGTTTCGCCGATTGCAAGCTCGCTGTTTTCTGTTCTGCCGTATAGATATTCGGGTTTTGAACTTGGCGACTGGCAGGTGTGAACCTGCCACTTTTATTGATCTTTACGGGGATATACTATGGGAAATGTCTGCACTCTTGATGAGTTGCTCGAAAAGCGTGAAATTTATCGCCGGGCAGGAAGAAAGGTCGTATGGACTAACGGCTGTTTTGATCTGCTGCATGCGGGGCATCTGCAGAGTTTGAGATTGGCCAAGGAATTTGGTGATATTCTGGTTGTCGGTCTCAATGCCGATATTTCGGTCAAATCTCTTAAAGCGCCTGATCGTCCCTTTGTGAATGAAACCGATCGGGCGGCTCTGGTGAGTGCTCTGGAAGCTGTCGACCATGTACTTATTTTTGCTGATAAACGCTGTGATCGGTTATTGACCGCGGTAAAACCTGATGTTTATGTCAAGGGTGAGGATTATACGCTTGAGACTTTGGATCAGGATGAAAGACGGGCTGTTGAAAGTAATGGTGGTGAAATTCGTTTTATCCCTTTTGTAAAGGGGCTGAGTACCAGTAATCTGGTCAAGAAGATACGCCGATCCGATCCGGAAAAGGTTATAGATGGGGCTTTTGCTCTTATCCGTGATGCTGAGGGAAAACTCCTGATTGTCACCAATGACTATGAGGGTAATTTCAAATACGGCATCCCGGGTGGCGGGCAGAATCGTGGAGAAACACTGAAAGAAACAGTAATCCGTGAGGTGGAGGAGGAGACCGGACTCTGTGTCGAGGTGAAAAAATACCTCGGTATTATCGAGCGAATTGAGCCGGCATGGAATCTGCATCTTATCTGCCATCAGTTCGAGTGTGAGGTAACAGGAGGTGAACTCTCGGTGCGCAGGGATGAAGAGCATGTGGTGGCGGCGGAATTTTACAGTCGTAAAGAAATAGCCGCGCTTTCAGGAGAGGTTTTGGGTAGAAAACATTTATTGTCCTATCTGGATCATCCTCAGGGTTATCCAAATTATATCTTCATGGGTACTGGTGAAGAATGATGGTGGTTGATCTTGACAACTAATTTGTGTTATATATAATCCGACAGCAAGATTTTCTGTCGGATTATGTTCTATCCGGGCATGTGGGATTATCTTAATTCATGGTTTTTCATAGCTCTGGTATCGGCTGTTTAAGGCGGGATCAAACAGAATTTGTATAATTGTGAAAACGAGGTAGTATAAATGCATAAAAAAACCATACGTTATATAGCATATCTGGCATTTGTCGGGATGGTGCCGCCATTAGCCACAGATATGTATCTGGCGGCGGTTCCTGATATTGCCCGGCAGTGGGGTGTCTCCTCAGAACTGGTTACGCATACTATAACACTCTGGTTCGTCAGCTTCAGTGTCGGTCTGCTCTTTTCCGGTCCGCTTTCAGATAAATATGGCCGCAGACCAACACTTCTTTGGGGATTGGGCGGTTTTGTGTTCAGCAGTCTGCTTTGTGCTGCTGCCGCCGGTCCGTATATGCTGATATTCTGTCGTATACTGCAGGGAATCAGCGCTTCTGCTCCTTCCGCAATGGCGATGGCTGTCTGCCGTGACCGTTTTACGGGAAATACCCGAAAAATTGCTCTGGCATATATCGGTATCATGATGTCACTGGCACCCATTCTGGCACCGCCTATCGGATCGGTAATACTCTGGTTCGCGGACTGGCGTTTCATATTTGTCTGTCAGGCGGTATCCGGACTGATTATGCTGGTCATGACTCTCGGATATACCGAGACCAATAGGTCTTTGCTTGCGCAGCCGCTGCCAAAACTTCTGGGGCGCTATCTGGTCCTGTTCAGGAACAGGGGATATCTTCTGACGACTCTGACTCTGGGGATGCTATCCGGTCCGTTCTATAGTAATGTGGCTTTTTCGCCGATAGTATATCTTGATATTTTCAAACAGAATAATTTTGTATTCAGCCTGTTGTTTGCACTTACAGCCAGTTGTTCGATTTTAGGCGCATTTCTTTTTACCAAAATCAATGAACGAATCTGTGATGCCAGAATAATATCTTTGTGTCTATTGGGTATTATTGCAGCCGGAATTATTGTTCTTGCGGGTGGCAGGGTTTCCTTTATGGTATATTTCGCTGGTGCGTCGATTATTGCGTTCTTTACCGGAATGAGCCGGCCGGTAAGTAATCATCTGGTTCTGGGGTTTGTCGAGAGTGATATTGGTTCGGCAGCGTCATTTATGATCTTCTATCAGTTTATTTTCGGGGCGTTGTGCATGAGCTTCAGTTCATACAGCTGGAAGTCATTTTTTCCGGTGTCAATCTTCGGTTTCATGACTATTGCAGTTGCTCTGGTGTCACTGCTTATCTGGCAGCGGGTAAAAAAAATGGCGCAGTAACATGAGTTACTGCTTCTTAAAGATTCGCTGGGATTGGAGGATAATTTATTCCTGGGGGAGCGGCATCTCGATAGTAACTTCCGTGAATGCACCGAGTTCAGAGTCTATCCATAATGAGCCATTGTTATTGGATACTATCATATAGGCTTTGGTTAGACCAAAACCATCGCCATAGGTATGGTTGTTGTCGACATTGCTCGCTCTGTAACCGTATTTAACTACGCTGGTTATCTCATTTTCCGGTATACCGCAGCCATTATCCCGGATAATCAGCGTGATGTGATCGGCACCCTGCTTCAGAGTGCAGTCTATCTGTGAACCGGGCTCGCTGTATTTTCTGGCATTTGCGATAAGATCCCTAATTACATCCGGAAACAGCGCCGGCAGAAGCATGCTGCTCTGTTGCGAGTCAATGGTGATATTTATCAGATAATCACTGGCTTGCTGCAGATTTTTGTCGAATACAATGCCGTAGCGGCCTTTTGAATGCAGTGACATTGTGCGCATGACATCTTCAATCTTCATAATGAGTGTTTCAATGTCAAAATTAATCCATTCACTCTGGTGAGTAAGAAGCTTTATAAAGTCGTCAGCTCTGTTTTCGGTCACTGTAACTACCTTCTCCAGACCGGTCAGGCTCTCTTCAAGCTGGTCAAGCTTTTTTTTGCTGAGATTGTGATTATTGATGACGGCCTGATCTATCAGACTGAAGATATTGGCTTTAAAGTTCTTCATCCCTTTGAATGAGGTGAGTGTGCGTTCCGGGTTGGTAAGGGCATCTTTCAGATCCGTGATCATATCCATTACTTTTTCAAGCTGCTCTGATTTTCCGAGTATCAGCTGCAGGATATTGATTTCTGTAAAAAGAACCTGGGTTATATTATAAAAACTGTGAAGATTGATCCTCCAGTTGTCATCCTTGTTCAGTTCGAGTTTTTCAGTAATCTTGACCTTCATTATTCTTCCTTCCAGCTTAGAGCCCGTTTCCGGCATCGCTGTTACTGTCTTTAAAAACTATTTTCCCTTTGACTACCGTGCAGACTGCTTTACCGGTGAGTCTTCTGCCATTCCATGGGCAGTTTGCCGACTTTGATCTGAAGCTGGAAGCGTCAACGACCCATTCTTTATTCAGATCGATAACAGTTACATTGCCGATAGCGCCTTTTTTCAGCGAACCGCGTTCGATATCGACAATTTCAGCCGGAGCGGCGGTCAGGGCAGCGATCATGCGTTGCAGTGAGAGTTTGCCGGGTTTAACCAGGTCTGTAAGCAGAACGCCGAGTGTGGTTTCTATGCCAATAAGGCCGCATGGGGCATTTGCCAGTTCCACCTCTTTTTCTTCTGCAAGATGTGGTGCATGATCTGAAGCGATACAATCTATTGTGCCGTCATTCAAGGCTTCAATACAGGCTTCAACATCTTTGCTGCTGCGTAGCGGCGGAGCGACCTTGAATACCGGATTGAAGCTGCGGAGCTCTTCTTCAGTCAGTGTCAGGTGGTGCGGACAGACTTCCGCCGTGACTCTGACGCCTTCTGATTTTGCCAGCCTCAGGATCTTAATGGCACCGCTGGTGGAGATATGCTGCAGGTGCAGTCTGGCTCCGGTAAGTTTTGACAGCAGAATATCTCTGGCGACAATAATTTCTTCCGCTTCAGATGGTATGCCCTGAAGACCCAGTGAGGTCGAGACATAGCCCTCGTTCATAATCCCTCCGTCTGTCAGAGTTGGATCTTCGCAGTGCTCCATTATTGTGCGGTCAAGCATTCGGGCGTAGGTCATTGCCTGTTTCAGAACATTGGTTGAAGCGACAGCACAGCCGTCATCACTGAAGGCGACCGCTCCGCCTCTGACCATACTGTCCATCTCCGAAATTTCTTCTCCACGTCTGCCGGCGGTAATGGCACCTACAGGGAAAATTTCAGCCAGATTTATTTTCTTTGATTCACGCCGTATAAAGTGCATAAGCGCTTCTGAATCAAGGGCAGGAGTGGTATTCGGCATGCAGCAGATTGTGGCGAAGCCGCCTGCTACAGCTGCCGCGGAACCAGTGGCAATCGTCTCCTCTTCTTCCATACCCGGTTCCCGTAAATGCACATGTATATCAATAAGCCCAGGAGTGACAATATTATTGCCGGCATCATAGTGATTATTTATATTGTTCTCCGGAAGTTCAGAACGTGAACCGCAGAAGGTGATTATGCCGTCCTCTATAAGTATGGCGCCGTCTTCAAAATCCAGCCCTGCGCCCGGATCCATGATGTGTGCGTTGGTGATTAATAACGACCCCATGTTCAAGTCCTTTCATATGGTTTTTACTCAATGTGTAAGATTCAGAGTGTATTGTAAACTTTTTGACATATTATTCAATAGTACTCAGCTGTATAATTGCATTAATTGTCGATTGGAAGAATAAAATAGACCAGAAGGTAATATTTCCAGATATAGTGAATCCATTATTGACCGGGGTAATACTTATATGTATCCTTATAGTATTATGAAATATATATATGTTATGTTCGGTGTCCTGTTTTTTATGCTCAATGCTGTGGCCGCAGATACTGCGGCGGTACAGAAGGCATTGGATACAACCAATGTTAAACCGGGATGCTGGGTGGAATATCGTATTAATATTCAGGGTGCCGGAAGCGAGAAGCTGACATTCAAATGTTTTGTCAAGCTGTATAGTGTGAATGAGGAAATGCTGGATTTTGAGTATAAAGTTGATGGTATCGGTAAACGTATTCAGCTTTCACGCAATGATTTTCCGCTTTCGCGTCTGGTGCCGGATATCGGACCGTCAACAACCTATAAGGAGAGCACTGATGAGACGGTTGTTCTGACGGAGATGGACAATAAAAAGGTGCCGACAGTGCATGATGTCTGGAATTACGAGAACGGAGTTACCGAGGTCTGGCATTCGCAGGATGTTCCTTTTTCAATTGTCCGGGTAGTATGTGAGGAGTTCAGTATGGAATTGACCGGTTTTTCATGGGTAGAGGAGTAGAGGCGTGATAGCGATTATAGATTATGAAGCTGGGAATCTCAGAAGTGTTGAGTATGCCTTTGAGTATGTGGGTGCCGATTGTGTGGTTACTCAGGATCCGAAGGTTATCGCGGCGGCGGATAAAGTGGTATTTCCCGGGGTGGGTGCGGCTGGAAGCTGTATGGCCAATCTCAAGCGGCTCGGGCTGGACAAGGCGCTTTTGCAGGCTCTTGATTCCGGGAGAAAAGTTCTGGCTATCTGTGTCGGGATGCAGCTGCTCTTTGAGCGCAGCGGTGAGGATGGCGGTGTGGATTGCCTGGGTGTTCTTCAGGGAACGGTTGATTTATTTGAATTTCCTGCTGAGGAGCGGGTGAAAATACCACATATGGGCTGGAATGCGGTTGCTTTTAAGGAACATCCGGTTGTGGCTGGTATTCCTGAAGCATCGGAATATTACTTTGTGCATTCGTACTATGTGCAGGGTAATAAACCTGAAATACTGCTGGGAAGTACCGAGTATGCCGGTAAAGTCTTTACCAGTGCTATCGCCAAGGACAATCTGGTCGCTACACAGTTTCACCCCGAAAAGAGCGGTAAGGTCGGGCTGCAGCTATTACGTAATTTTATTGAGTGGTAGCGTGCTGGTAGATCTGGGGTACATTTTTTCGGAATAATCCGGTTGGTGTTTACAGCCGGCAGTTAGATATGGAAGATATATAATGCTCAGTAAAAGATTGATTGTCTGTCTGGATGTAAGGGACAGGAAGGTTACAAAGGGAATCAAGTTCAAGGGTAATATTGATATCGGTGACCCAGTGGAACTTGCCAGACAGTATTATGATGACGGTGTTGATGAACTGGTCTTTTATGATATTACCGCTTCTCACGAAGGTAGACCGATTGATATCGAGATGGTCGAAGAGGTTGCACGAAATATCTTTATTCCTTTTTCAGTGGGTGGAGGCATACGCGGGGTGGAGGATATGCGCCGGGCGCTTCTTGCCGGAGCCGAGAAGGTCTCGGTTAATTCGCTCGCCGTTAAAAATCCCGAGATTATACGTGAAGGAGCTGTCGCTTTCGGCAGGCAGTGCGTCGTTCTGGGTATGGATGCCAAGAAAGTACCGGTAACTTCTCAAATACCTTCAGGTTATGAGATCGTCGTGCAGGGTGGACGTAAACCTATGGGTATTGATGCTCTGACTTGGGCCAGACAGGCCGAAGAGCTTGGAGCAGGTGAGATCTGCCTCAATTCAATTGATGCTGATGGTACCAAAGAAGGGTATGAACTTACACTTACCCGTATGATAAGCGAGGCCGTATCAATACCGGTTATTGCCAGTGGCGGTGGCGGTACCTGTGAACATATTGTTGATGTGCTCACTGAGGGAAAGGCTGACGCCGCACTTATTGCCAGTATGGTGCATTATTGTGAATACACCTGTAGCGGTATAAAGGATTTTGTGAGTGGTAAAGGGGTAAAGATGCGTCCGGTTATTCGCTAGTATTACTGTACGTTTGCAGCAGATTCAGAAATTTTTCTGGTTCGCGCTTTTTTTAAGGTGATTATTATGAAAAAATTATCCTCTTTAGTATCAGCTGCCGTATTTGCGGTGGTGCTTATTGTTGCTACTGTATCTTCGGCAAAGGCTTGTACCGGTTTCTTCTCCACAACGCAGGATGGTTCGGTTGTCTATGCCAGAACTATGGAGTTCGGTATGGATTTGCAGTCGGAGGTGGTTGCTGTCGCGAAGGGGCATAAATATGTGGGAACTACACCTGACGGTAAGGGTGGTGCTGAATGGGTTGCGAAGTATAATTTTATGGGTATGAACTTTTTCGGTACGGATTTGGTCGCAGATGGTATGAATGATGCCGGCCTTCAGGGTGGTCTCTTCTATTTTGCCAATCAGGCGAAGTATGTCGATCAGTCTCCAGAGAATGCCGGAAAGGCGCTGGCACCGGAAGAATTTGTGAGCTGGGCTCTCAGCACCTGCAAGGATATAGCCGATCTCGAAGCTCATTATAAGAATGTTGTGCTGGTAAATACGGTCAATAAGTTTATGAAGGATATTCCGCCGCTGCATTATCTCTTTGTTGATAAAAACGGGGATTCACTGGTGCTGGAGTTTCTGGCTGATGGAATAAAGGCACAGCGTAATCCGGCAGATGTATTCACCAATAATCCGGAGTTTTCATGGCATCTGACAAATTTGCGGAACTATATTGGTTTGAGCAATGAGAATCATGGCGCGGTAAAGGTCAACGGCTATGAACTGGCTCCCTTTGGACAGGGAACCGGTATGGTCGGACTTCCCGGGGACACTACTTCTCCCTCACGCTTTGTGCGGGCGTTTTTTACCCTGGCTGGGGTTAAGCCGTTTGCAAATGCTGATGAAGGGCTCGATAAACTCATGCGTATCATCAAAGATTTTTATATTACAAAGGGTTCTGTAATTGCGGTTGATTCAGGGGAAAAGGTTGCCGAGTATACAGAGTATGAAGTATTCAAGGATCTGAAGACATTTGTGATGTATCTTGATACCTATGATAATATGAATATCCGTAAAATAGATGGGCGTAAGATTGATTTTTCCAAAGCGGAAGTGCAGGTGATTAAGCTGCAGAAGTACGGTAAGTTTGCAGATATTACTGAGAGTGTCAGTACGCTTAAATAGGCGTGAAATGTAAAAAGCGGTTAATGTTATAAAAGTTATAATTACTAATAAGTGGTTTTTTTATATTATTGTAATCAACGGTAGGTTGAGATAAAAAGGAGAGGAAGTTGAAAGAGTTACTTTCTGGAAATCAGGCAATTGCCAGAGGAGCGTGGGAGGCAGGGGTGAAGCTGGCAGCGGGTTATCCCGGTACCCCATCCACAGAGATCCTTGAAAATATTGTCCGGTATAAGAATGATCTGCATTGTGAATGGGCTCCGAATGAAAAAGTGGCTTTTGAGGTTGCTGTGGGTGCCAGCTTTGCCGGTGCCAGAGCTATTGTTACTATGAAACATGTGGGGCTGAATGTTGCGGCAGATCCGTTGATGACCTTTGCCATGAGTGGTGCTGTCGGCGGAATGCTGATTGTTGTCGCAGATGACCCGGGCATGCATTCGTCACAGAATGAACAGGATTCCCGTAACTGGGGACCTTTTGCCAAGATTCCGGTTTTGGAACCTGCGGATTCACAGGAAGCCAAGGATTTTGTTAAGATTGGCTTGGAGCTTTCTGAAAAGTATGAAACTCCGGTAATTCTTCGTACCTGTACCCGTATATCACATTCCAGATCTCTTGTGGAATTGCGTGACCGCGAGGAATCACCGCTGGAGGTTGATTTTAAGAAGGATCCTCCGCGTTATGTCGCTATTCCGGCCTGGGCCAGAAAGATGCGGGTCAAGGTTGAGCAGCGGCTGTATAAATTAATGGCTGAAGCGGAGAAGAATCCGATCAATCGTTTGGAGCTTAACAGTAAAGAGCTTGGAATAATTGCGAGCAGTGCAACTTATCAGTATGTCAAGGATATCTTTAAAGATGCCAGTGTTCTCAAGCTTGGTATGTCTTATCCTCTTCCTGAAGCAAAAATTAGAGAATTTGCCGGCAAGGTTGATAAGTTACTAGTGGTAGAGGAACTGGATAATCTTATTGAGACTCAGGTAAAAGCTTGGGGCATAAAATGTCATGGCCGTGATGTGGTCCCTGGAATTGGTGAGCATACACCGGGTTGTATACGCGAGGTTAAAGCTAAACTTGAGGAGACAAAGATCACTCAGCCGCTGCCAGTAGAGGAAAGCCTTGATCTGCCGCCTCGTCCTCCGGTTCTCTGTCCGGGATGTCCGCATCGCGGAACCTTCGCAGCGCTTAAAAAGTTTGATGTTGCGGTGATGGGTGATATCGGCTGTTATAGTCTGGGAACTCTACCGCCTCTGGCAAGTCTGGATTCTATACTTTGTATGGGCGGTTCAATACCAATGGCTCACGGCATGCAGCAGGTCGGTGAAAAGAAGTATTGTGTCGGACTGCTAGGTGATTCAACCTTCTTCCATTCCGGTATGACCGGTATCGCAAATACCGCGTATAATAAAGGAAATTCAACAACTATTGTTGTTGATAACCGTACAACAGCCATGACCGGTCATCAGGAGAATCCAGGTACCGGTAAGACGCTGGAGGGTGAAGAAACTCAGGAATTATCTATCGAGGCTATCGCCAGAGCCTGCGGTTATAAACGTGTACGTACGGCTAATCCGTATAACATGAAGGAAATGAATGAGGTCTTGGGTGAAGAGCTGCCAGCTGAAGAGCCTTCACTTATTGTAGTCAAAGCGGTTTGTCCGCTGTATGCCAGAAAAAATGTCGGGCCTAAACAGAAGATATCACATGATGCTTGTGTTAACTGTAAGGCCTGTCTGAAGCTTGGCTGTCCGGCTATTGAAGCTAAAGATGGTATGAAGCCGACAATTAATCCGCTTCTCTGCTGGGGTTGTGATCTTTGTGCTCAGGTTTGTCCGAAAGGGGCTATAACCAACGCCGAAAAGTAGTCACAGCTGTTGACTTTTCTGATATTGATGACAACTTGAAATAATGGAGTATGATATAATGAGTGATACAATTAGTGTTGTTCTTGTAGGCGTGGGCGGCCAGGGAATCTTGCTGGCAAGTGAAATTCTGGCCCAGACCGCAATGCTGGCCGGCTATGATGTGAAGACTAATGAAGTACACGGTATGGCTCAGCGAGGTGGTTCGGTTATGGCGCAGGTAAGGTATGGCCGCAAGGTTTATAGCCCGCTTATTGAAGAGGGAACAGCGGTTGCGCTGGCTTCACTTGAAGAGATCGAAGGCTTAAGGGCGGCGCATTATCTGCAAAAAGATGGTTTGGCGGTAGTAAGTACGCAGCAGGTTGTGCCGGTAACTGTAAGTTCCGGCGGGGCTGAATATCCGAGTGATGCCAAACAGCGGCTGGAGAAGGTATTTTCAAAGCTGAAGCTTGTTGACGCGGTAAGTCTGGCGGAAGAGTGTGGTAATGCCAAAGCTGCAAATGTTGCGGTGATCGGCGCATTGTCAAATGGTCTGGAGTTTCCGGAGGAACTTTGGATTCAGGCTATAAAGAAATCTGTAAAGCCGGCTTTTGTTGATTTGAACATCAAAGTATTTAAAAAAGCCAGAGCTATGTAACAATTTTGTCGCATAGACAACATTGTTAGAGCTGTAAGCAGCACTTCAAATTGAAGTGCTGCTTTTTTTGTAAGGTATATCATATTGCTCTTGGCTGTAGAAGTTGTGTAATAAAAAATTCTTTCCGAGGATTTTTTTCTTAACTTCTGTATAGGTAATTTGTTATAATAACAACATATTTGTATTATTATGCTCATAATCACTGTTTGTTGATATTTTTTTAAAAATAAGGAGGCAATAAAAAGTAGTTGCTGTAATTTTTTATTTATAAAATAGCAGTAATATTACACTATTCTGGACTTATAAAGTTGCTAAAATTGTAGTGGAATTACAAAAAAGTAAGGTAAAAGTATGCTTTAAATACAAAATTGTATTATTTTCACTGTGTAACAATTTTGTTTTGACATTAAAAAATATATAAACAAATTTAATGTATTTAATAATAAAGGGTTATGTGTGTAGTGTGGTGTCGGTTCTGAAACTGGTACATAAATTGTTATAATAAGAAGCGATACTATTTTATTGATTATTTTTATTATATGTAGAATGCAGTTTTTGTTTTTGTTTATTGTTTTTTGCTTTCTGTTCCGATTATTGTCAAAGGAGAAACGTTATGTTTGAAACAAACAAGAAAGTGAGTGTTAAGGCCGGTATGCTTGCACTTGTGGGTGCGCTGGCTTTAGGGGGAAGTGCTTTTGCTGGCGATGAGCCGACAGCAGCTGACGTTCAGAACAACCTGGATATTGTCTGGACAGCTGTAGCCGCATTTTTGGTGTTCTTTATGCAGCCAGGTTTTGCAATGGTTGAAACAGGTTTTACCCGCGCAAAAAATGCTTGTAATATCATTATGAAAAATGTAATGGATTTTGCTGTAGGATCTATTGCATGGTGGGCTATCGGTTTCGGTCTCATGTTTGGTATGGGATCAGCATATTTCGGTGGTGGTTCAAATCTTTTCTCCAGTGACTTCACCAATGGTTCTTCACTCGACTGGACCTTCTTCATCTTCCAGTGCGTCTTTGCTGGAACTGCCGCAACAATTGTATCAGGTGCGATGGCTGAACGTACTAAGTTCTCAAGCTACCTTATTTATAGTGTATTTATCTGTGCGATAATCTATCCAATAAGTGGTCACTGGTTCTGGGGTGGACTCTTCGGCGGTGGCGAGAACGGCTTCGGCAATGGCTTCATGTGGGATATGGGCTTCCTTGATTTCGCTGGTTCTACTGTTGTACATAGCTGTGGCGGCTGGATTGCTCTTGCTGGTGCTATCTGCCTCGGTGCCCGTACTGGAAAATATGGTCCAGACAAGAAGAGCAAGGCTATTCAGGGTCACAACATTCCTCTGGCTGCTCTTGGTGTATTTATTCTGTGGTTCGGCTGGTTCGGATTTAACCCAGGTTCTACAACTGCAGGTGGTCCAAGCATCGGTTATATCGCTGTAACTACCAACCTGGCTGCTGCCGGTGGTGCTGTTGCCGCAATGTTTGCCAGCTGGATTCGTTTCGGTAAGCCTGATATCTCAATGACTCTTAATGGTGTACTCGCTGGTCTTGTAGCTATTACCGCTGGTTGTGACTGTGTAACCTTCGGTGGTGCTCTGGTTATCGGTCTGGTTGCTGGTGTACTTGTTGTTATCGCTGTTGAATTCATCGATAAGGTTCTCAAGATTGATGACCCTGTAGGTGCTGTAAGTGTTCACGGTGTCTGTGGTGCATGGGGTACAATCGGTCTGAGTTTCTTCCACGCTGAGAGTTCTTTCGCTGATCTGATTGGTACACAGGTTATCGGTGTGTTGATTATGTTTGTCTGGGCATTCGGATGTGGTATGATTCTGTTCAGCATTCTGAAGGCTACTGTTGGTCTGCGTACTACCCGTGAAGAAGAACTGCGCGGTATGGATATTGCAGAACATGGTAACGAAGCTTACAGTGGATTCCAGATCTTCAATAACATCTAAGACATTTTGTCTGCCTTCCTTCGAAAGCGGCCTCCAACCTACACTACACATAATTGTTCATGATTCACCCGGTGTCCGCTTTCGATTTATTTAACTTAATCAATTATTAATTAAGATTAATCTGGCGAAATTCGCAAGCATGTTTTATAATCCATATACATCTTTGAATATCTCGCACAGACTTAACGAAAGGAATAAACATGAAACTGATAATAGCGTATATTCAACCTGAAAGATTGAATGATGTAAAGCAGAAGCTTTATGCTGCTGATATCCTAAAGATGTCTGTTACAAATTCTTTGGGCTGCGGACAGCAGGGCGGATATCACGAGTCATATCGTGGTGTTGATATTGAAGTAAACCTACTTAAGAAGATTCGTCTTGAAATTGCAGTTAATGCTGAATATGTTGATAAGACTATCAATGCAATTATTGAAGGCGCTCGTACCGGTAATATCGGTGATGGTAAGATCTTTGTTACAAGTCTTGAAGAGTGTTACCGTATCCGTACAGGTGAAAAGGGTTCGGAGGCAATTGGTTAATCCTATCTGTCGACCAAATTTCGTGGCGACTCTGATTGATTTCAGAGTCGCTTCTGATAATTATAGGGGAAGGAAAACTACTTCCCGGTAGAAGGTACGGGAAGGTTGAAAATAGCTTCTTTATTGTGTTTAAGTCTGGAAAATAAAATAATAAAGCTTCTTGGAAAATTACCCCATTTGTGATATAAATTGACATGTAAGTAGAAACTTTGGACGAAGATACAAGTGGGCTTGTTTATAGGTATTTAATAATAAAAGTTATATTTTAAATGAAAAATGGGTTTCATTTAGTACTGTTTTTAGAGGAGAAAAGGAATAATGAGTATAAAAAATGTTACTGAAATCTTTGGTGACTATGTATTCAATGATGAAGTTATGCGTGAACGTCTGCCAAAGAACGTTTACAAAAAGCTTGCAAAGACCATTGAAGAGTCGCACGAGCTTGATTCTACAATTGCTGATGTTATTGCTAACGCAATGAAAGACTGGGCAATTGAGAAGGGTGCTACCCACTACTGCCACTGGTTCCAGCCAATGACTGGTGTAACTGCTGAAAAGCATGACAGCTTTATCAATGTAAATACTGACGGCTCTGTAATCATGGAGTTCTCCGGTAAGCAGCTGATTCAGGGTGAGCCTGATGCCTCAAGTTTCCCAAGCGGCGGCATCCGTGCTACTTTTGAAGCTCGTGGTTATACTGCCTGGGATTGTACCAGCCCTGTATTTATCAAGAAGGACGGCGATAACACTACTCTGTTTATTCCATGTGCTTTCGTTAGCTATACCGGTGACGTTCTAGATAAGAAAACTCCTCTTCTCCGCTCTATGGATGCACTTTCTAAGCAGGCTATCCGCGTACTGAAGGCTATGGGCAACAAGAAGAGCAAGAGAATTATCGCTACTCTGGGTGCTGAACAGGAATACTTCCTTATCGATGAATCTTATGTTGAACAGCGTCTTGACCTTATGATCTGCGGCCGTACCCTCTTTGGTGCTCCTCCTTCAAAGGGACAGGATCTGTGTGACCACTACTTCGGTTCAATTGAAGAAAGAATTGCCAGCTATATGTCTGAGATCAATTCTGAACTCTGGAAGCTTGGTGTCTCTGCTAAAACCCAGCATAATGAAGTTGCTCCTGCTCAGTATGAGCTGGCTCCAATCTATGCAACTCTCAATGTTGCAACCGACCACAACCAGCTGACAATGGACATTATGCAGAAGATAGCCCGTCGTCACGGTTTCTACTGCCTGCTTCATGAAAAGCCATTCCACAATTTGAATGGTTCTGGTAAGCACAACAACTGGGCTATCATGACCAATGATGGTGTAAATCTGCTTGATCCAGGTGAAAATCCACAGGAAAACGCAACCTTCCTCGTCTTCCTTGCCGCTATCGTCAAGGCTGTTGACGTTTATGCACCGCTTCTACGTGCAAGTGTTGCTTCTTCAAGCAATGACTGTCGTCTTGGTGGTCATGAAGCTCCTCCAGCTATCATCAGTATCTTCCTGGGTGATCAGCTGAACAAGGTCGTTTCTTCTATCGCTAACGGCACAAAACTTGAAGAAAATGACGGCAAGCCAATGACTCTCGGTGTAAGTACTCTTCCACCTCTGCCAAAGGATGCTACCGACAGAAACCGTACATCTCCATTTGCCTTCACTGGAAACAAGTTTGAGTTCCGTATGGCCGGTTCACTTATCAATACCAGTGGTCCAAACTTCGTTCTCAACACTATTGTTGCTGAAACACTCAGTCAGATTGCTGATGAGATGGAAAAATCTGATGATGTCAATGCCGCTGCACAGTCTATCTGTCAGAAGACCTTCAAAGCGCATGAACGCATTATCTTCAATGGTGATAACTACTCTGCTGAATGGCCGGTTGAAGCTAAAAAGAGAGGTCTGCCAAATCTTGGCAATTCACCTGATGCTTTTGCCTGCATGTCTGAAGATTATGTCAAGGATGTATTCGCGAAGCACGCAGTTCTCAGCAATAAAGAACTTGCTGCACGTTATGAGATTCTGCTTGATACTTATGCTCAGAATATTCTCATTGAAGGTCGTACAGCTCTGACTATGGCAAACAGAACTCTTATGCCTTCTGTCATGGATTATGCTGCACGTCTTGCCGGTTCAATCGTTACCGTTAAAGAGAGTGGCGCTGATGCGTCTGTATTCTCAGCACGTCTGAAAAAGGTAATTGCGCTTATCTCTGACTTCCAGGCTGGAATTGATGAGCTTACAGCTGCAGTTGCTGAGGTTGAAGGTGCTGAATGCGCTAAGTGTATGGCTGTATGTGCTCGCGATAAGATTCTGGTTGCAATGGGTAAGACTAGAGCTGTTGTTGATACACTTGAAGAGATTGTTGATGGTGACATGTGGCCTCTTCCAACTTATAATGAAATGCTTTACGCTCGCGGTTAATTCTGCGCAAAGAGCTTGAACTTTCGGGACAGAGCCTGCCATGGGCTCTGTCTTTTTTTATGCTTTAGTGGTGGTTGGTAATATATATGATTATTTAATCTGAATCTTATCCTGTTCCTGAGAAAGTAGCAATATTTTTGGGATTGATAATATACGCTGTCGTTTGGCGGTAAATAATAGTAAATATGGAGTTTTACTATTTATGTGCCGATAAAACAGTGTATGCAACATGTTGTTGACTGAGTGAGGACTGTGATGAGTAAATTTTTTTTATCGGATACCGTGAGTGGTGTATCGCCTCTGGTTTTTACGGTTATTATTTTCAATGCGATATTGATAACCCTGTCTGAATTTCCACGGATTGCTACCGGGCATGATCATCTTATAATCTGGTTGGAGATCTTCTGTGTAACGGTTTTTATTGCCGAGGTCATTACTAAGAACCTCCGCTTTGGCTGGAGTAATTATATTGAAGTGGCCTGGAATAAGATAGATTTTGCGCTGGTGATTCTTTCATTACCGGTATTGCTGCTCCCGTTTATCGAGGTTGGAGGCGTGAGTGCGGTGCTGACGCTGCGTCTGGTGCGTTTCTTCCGGCTGTTAAAGATCTTTTCTGTAATACCCAAAGGCGGTAAGTTTATTCATGGCATCAAACGTGCCTTTCGGGCATCTATTGGTGTTGCCATCGGGATGCTGCTGCTGCTCTTTATTTCATCGTTATTCAGTACCATGATATTTAGCATGCATGCTCCGAAAATGTTCGGTAATCCGCTGCTCAGCGCTTACTCTATGTTTCGGGTTTTTGCGATAACCGGCTGGTTTGAAATTCCACGAAACTTGCTGCAGATACCGTATTATGATACTCTTGGCTGGGTTATATTTATCCGGTGTTATTTTATCGGTTTTCTTCTTTCCGGAGGTATGATAGGTCTGTCCATTTTTAATGCGACCTTTATTGACGCGCTGGTTGAGGATAATACCGAGGAGGTGGAAGACAGAGTGAAGAAGGTTGAGGAGCGCCTGCAGCGTATAGAGAAGCTGCTGCATGAGATCAATCGTAAGCTTAGGTAGTCGTGGTAATATTCTGAAATACAATTGCGGGTTAAATTCCCCGCAGTTTCAATAAATTATAATTGGATATTTGTACAATGCGGAAGTCCGGAATTTTGGTCCGGGCTTCCGCATTATATTTTTGAATTAAATTTATTGATTTATATTACGCCTGAGGCTGTCGACAAAAGTGATCATCTCCTCGAAGTCCCGGCCTTTTATTATATGTTTGAGGTAATTGAGTTTATTGTCAATTTTCTCAATCTGATGCAGGGTATGTTCATTGAACATGATTTCTGCTATAAGGCTGTTATCTTCTGAGAGCAGCCCTTTGGCTATTTCAAGATGTTTACTGAAGGTGGTGCCTGGAGCTTCAAGCTTATCCATGCAGGCCGCGAAAACCATTGAGGAAGAGAATGGTATCGAGAGACTGTAGGACATCATCTCGTCATGCTCTTTGAATGACATATCAAAGATATTCAGCTTTACTCTGGTGAATAAATCACGGAAGAGTTTTTTGCCTTCATCGCATGATTCTTTTATTATAATGGCGTTCTGGTTCTCGAGGTTTCTCAAGTTCGCGAAAGTCGGACCGAACATCGGATGTACGGATACAAATTTGTGGCCGGTACTCGCGTAATAATCCGGAAGATCACTCTTTACCGATTTTATATCGGCCAGAATACAGTCTGCAGGCAGCAGGGGAATCATTTCCTTGAAAGCCTCACGCGTGCGCTGAATACTGGCGCAATTGATAGCAATCTCCGGTTTAAACTCTTTGACTTCTTCAAGTTTTGCCAGACGTTTGGTTTCAAAAAAGAACTTTAGCTTGGTCAGATCCTGATCATATACTGCGACTTCATGATCAAGACAGAATTCTTCAGTGAGCCATGATCCCATCTTACCCGCACCCATTATGAAAATTTTCATAGCATGCTCCTTTCCTCGTAACAGCCGAGGAAACGGTATCTGGTAGTTGATTCTTCAACCTTATCAAGTACATCCTGAACCTTTGGATCGGTGAGATTACCATCAAAGTCCAGGAAGAAAGCAAATTCACCAGGCTGATCAGGTACGGAATCAATGCGGGTCAGGTTGATATTCTTATCCGCGAAGAGCTGGAGTACATGGAAGAGCAGACCGGCGCGGTTGTCGGTTGTGAAAGTGATTGAGCATTTGTTACCGGTGCCGGGAGCAGGTTCTTTCGCCAGCACGAGGAATCGTGTCTGGTTGGTATTGAGGTCTTCAATATTGTCCTTGACTATCTCGAGATTATAGTAACTGGCAGCGAGTGAACTGGCAATGGCACAGGATGAGGCCGGATTCTTTTCTGCCAGCATTTTAGCGGCTCCAGCGGTATCGAAGAAGCGCATAGGTTCAAGATTCTGGCGTTTTAGAAATTCCCGGCATTGTGAGAGCGCCTGCGGATGTGAGTAGGCTCTTCTGATATTGCGGTGATCGGTACCGGGAGTAACCAATAGACAGTGGTGAATCGGTGTCTTTATGGCACCAACGACAAACAGATCGGAGTAAAGCATCAGCCCGTTTACCTGTCCAACCATACCGCCGAGGGTATTTTCAACCGGCACAATACCGTAGTCATAGACTCCTTCTTCAACACCTTTGAAGATATCGATAAATTCCTCGCATGGCATTGGGGCGAGGGTCGGATCCCACATACGGCAGGCCAGCTCACTGTAGGCTCCGTGTTCACCCTGGAATGCAGCCAGTGTTGAGGTCTCGCTCTGAATACGTTTACTCTCTAGAAAAATCTGTTTGTATACACCTTCAATAAAATCAGCTTTGAGCAGGGCATTCTCTCTTCCTGTAAGATTCTGGATGATTGATGTCTCTCTGCCGGTATCTTCAATATCCTTTTTGAATACGGTTGAGATGCGGGCAACCTCCATACGCTTCTGCAGCAGCTGCAGAATGTTGTTGTCGATTTGATCAATCTTGTTCCGTACCGATTCAAGGTTGATTTTTTCGTCTTTCATTATTTCCCTTTCAGATAATAATTGTGATCTAATACTATCAAAAATTGTATCCAGAAAATTTTATTGGTCAAGATTATTGATTTCACGGACACATTTGTCCATGATGTGCAGTTTGGTCACCAGTTTGGCGAACATTTCAGGAGTGAGGGATTGGGCTCCGTCACATCTGGCTTCATCAGGGCAGATGTGGGTCTCGATAATGAGCCCGTCCGCTCCGGCTGCAATTGCCGCGAGTGACATCGGCTCGACCAGTTCCCGTCTGCCGGTACCGTGTGAGGGATCGACTACAATCGGCAGGTGAGTGATGTTCCGGACTGAAGGAATTACTCCCAGATCCAGGGTATTACGGGTATAGGTCTCGAAGGTACGGATACCGCGTTCGCAGAGGATAACGTTCGGGTTGCCTTCACTCAGGATATATTCGGCGCAGTTCAGCCATTCTGAGAGTGTTGAGTGCATGCCGCGTTTGAGCAGAACCGGCTTATCGGCGCGTCCGACTTCCTGAAGAAGTGAGAAGTTCTGCATGTTACGGGCACCGATCTGGACAATATCAGCATATTCGCAGACCCATGATACATCTCTGGGGTCAATAACCTCGGTTATTATCGGCAGACCAGATTCTATTCCCGCTTTTTTTAGAAGTTTCAGACCGGCCAGCCCGAGTCCCTGAAAATCATAAGGTGAGGTTCTGGGTTTGAAAGCGCCGCCGCGGAGAATGTTGGCGCCACCTTTTTTTACTTCCAGAGCGGTGCCGACCACCTGTGCTTCGGTCTCAACACTGCAGGGACCGGCGATGATAGTCAGTTCTTCACCGATCTTTACACCCTTGACATCTATTATGGTCTTCTGCTTTTCGTCACTTTTGCTTGTTAGTCGTAGTTTGTTCATTATTTTGTTTTGATCATCGCTGCTTTTATCGATGATACCCTTTCTTTCATTATAGCTATCATTTTCGGATTATCCAAATTATCTTCGATTATTCTTTCAAAGGCACTGCCTATGACCACGCCTTCGGCATAGCCGGCTACCGCCGCCGCCTGCTCAGGAGTGGAGATCCCGAAGCCGACGCAGAGTGGAATTTTGCAGATCTGGCGCAGCTTGGCGATATGCTCGGCAACGGCAGCGGTATTAATTTCACCGGTACCGGTAATTCCGGTCTTTGATATGACATAAGCAAAACCTGAGGCGTCTTCAAGGATAAAGCTGACTCTGTTATCCGGGGTGGTAGGTGCGATAAGTCTGATCAGAGCCAGATCCGGGCCGAATTTTCCGGCAATATCCTGACGTTCTTCCGGTGGCAAGTCAACAATTAGGGTGCCGTCCGCTCCTGCCGCTACTGCGTCTTTATAGAATTTTTCAAGGCCGTAATAATAAATTGGATTATAGTAACTGAAGATAATGATCGGCTGGTTATAATCCTTGCGCAGCTCTTTGATCATCTCCAGACTCTTGCTTAGGGAGATACCATTTGCCAGTGCCCGTTGTGATGAGCGTTGAATAGCCTGGCCGTCTGCGGTAGGATCAGAGAAGGCGATGCCAAGTTCGAGGATATCTACACCGCTGTCGAACATTCCCTTAATAACTTCCAGAGATGTATTATAATCAGGGTCACCTGCGGTGATAAATCCCACAAGAGCAGATGTTGACTCCGCTTTGACTCTCTGGAATACGCTTTCTATTCTATTCATCTGCTGCTTCCTCCATTTCTTTGATCGCTGCGGTTGCATGATCTAGATCTTTATCACCGCGGCCTGATAGATTTACCAGAACAATTTGATCCTTGCTGCGCTTGCTGGCTTCTTTGATACCTAGTGCCAGAGCATGTGAGCTTTCCAGAGCCGGAATGATTCCTTCATATTTTGAGAGTATCTGGAAAGCTTCAAGGGCTTCAATATCGGTTATTGATTCATAGGTAGCACGTCCGATATCCTTGAGCAGTGAATGCTCCGGTCCGACACCGGGGTAATCCAGACCGGCAGATACTGAGTAGGCTTCGAGAATCTGTCCGTTCTTATCCTGAAGCACATATGACTTGGCACCGTGGAGAACTCCAATCTCGCCGTATCCAAGTGGCGCTGCGTGTTTGCCGGTCTCAATGCCGAATCCTGCGGCTTCAACTCCGATCAGTTCAACATCCTTATACTTAATGTAAGGATAGAATATACCGATGGCGTTACTGCCACCGCCTACAGCTGCGACTACCGCGTCAGGCTGTCTGCCTGCCAGTTCATCCATCTGTACAATAGCTTCTTCGCCGATAATTTTCTGAAATTCACGCACCATCATCGGATAAGGGTGAGGTCCCGCTACAGTTCCAATGACGTAGAAGGTATCTTCGACAACCTCTGACCAGTAGCGCATTGCCTCATTCATCGCGTCTTTGAGGGTTGCGGAACCGGAGTCAACACTTACTACCTCAGCGCCGAGCAGCTTCATTCTGGCTACGTTCGGGGCCTGTCTTCTGATATCTTCTCTTCCCATGAAGACCTTGCATTCCAGATTCATCAGTGCGGCTACAGTCGCAGTTGCAACTCCATGCTGACCGGCTCCGGTCTCGGCGATGACCTTCTTCTTACCCATCAGCTTTGCCAGCAGGCATTGCCCGACGGTGTTGTTTACCTTGTGCGCACCGGTGTGGTTGAGATCTTCACGCTTGAGATATATTTTTGCACCACCGATATGCTCACTGAGGTGTGAAGCGTAATAAGTTGGAGAAGGGCGGCCGACATAGTTCTTAAGCAAATCTTTGAACTCTGCATGGAAAGGACTCGCCTTGTCTTCAATATACTTTTTGTAGGCTTCTTCGACTTCCAGAATAGCCGGGATTAATGTCTCTCCTACAAATCTGCCGCCGAAATCTCCGAAATGTCCGGTAGCATCGGGGTAGGAGTAGTTTTCTGCTGAACTCATGAAAAAATCCTTTCCTTGTGTGGGGTCTGCTTTACAGCATGAACTATATCTATCAACTCTTTTACTTTATTCAAATCTTTAACACCCGGGCTCTTTTCGACAGAGGAGCTGACATCAATCGCCTGCGGGTTTCCCTGTTTTATTGCCTTAATGACATTATCGCTGCTGATTCCACCGGCAAGCACATAGGGGTGCAGCAGTCCGAATTGTTCTGCTTTCTGCCAGTGCCAGCTCTGGAAGTTGCCGCCGGGGAGAGCGCCTTTACCCAGCTCCAGCAGGTAGGCGTCAGCTGAGAAATGCTCAACTTGCTGTGCGAAATCCTCATCTTTAAGAACTTTGATTATTTTTCGATTCAAAACCCGCAGCTGTCGGATATATTCTTCATTTTCTTCTCCGTGCAGCTGGATTATGTCTATGCCGGTAGTCTCTATTACTGCGGTAATTTCCGGCAGTTCCATATTGACAAAGACACCGCAGGTTTTGACCCGCCCCTTTACGGCCTCTACTATTGAACTGGCTGTTGCGCTGTCAACATTGCGCGGGCTTTTGGGAAAGAAGACCATCCCTATCGCGTCAGCGCCGAGTCTGGTGACCGCTTCCGCTTGCTCGGGACTGGTAATGCCGCAAATTTTAATCTGCAGTCCTGCACTCATGGTTATAATCCCTGTAGACTCTGGAGAAATTCTACGCGATTTTCAGCTTTGACAATACTCTCTCCTACCAGAAATGAGTGTATACGTTCACGGGGATAACGCTTGATATCTGCCGCTGAGAAAATACCGCTGGCCGCTACAATTATCTGATCTTCCTTGAGGCTCTCCGCCATTCTGCCGGCAACATCAAGATTGGTGTTGAAAGAGGATAGATCACGATTATTAATGCCGATAATTCTGGCCCCTATTCCTTCTATCTTCTCCAGATCTTCTTCAGAGTGAATCTCGACCAGTGCGTCAATACCGAGAGCGTGGGTCAGTGCCAGCAGATCTTCGAGCAATTCTTTTTCAAGAATCCGTACTATGAGCAGAACTGCATCCGCCTTATTGGCGCTGGCCTCGTATACCTGATAAGGATCAAAGATGAAATCCTTGCGCAATACCGGCAGATTACAGGCGGCTCTGGCAGCGCGCAGGTCGTCAAGACAGCCTTTGAAATAATCTTTTTCGGTGAGAACCGATATCGCCGCGGCTCCTCCCTCTTCGTACATTCTGGCCATTTCAGCAGGTACGAGATCAGGTTGAATATCACCTTTACTGGGTGACGCCCGCTTTATTTCAGCGATAATATTGATATTGTCGCGGGCTAGAGCAGCGTAGAATGAGCGGTAGTCATCTCGGTCTCCGCACTCAACCCGCAGTGCAATCTCGCTGGTATGCTGCTTGTGTTCCGCGATCTCCGTACGCTTGCATTCGAGTATCTTTTCCAGAAAATCGCTCATCAGTTCTCCTGTGTGAATTTAATAAGGGCGTCTAGTTTGGCCTTGGCAGCACCGGAATCGATTGAGTCGGCAGCCATCTTAATTCCGTCTTTCAGGTTCTCAACCTTGCCGGCGGCAAGAAGCGCCGCTGCGGAATTGAGCATGATGATATTACGTTTTCCGCCCTTGGTCTTGCCTTCCAATATACTGCGTAGTATTTCAGCGTTTTCCGCTGCGTCACCGCCGGTGAGTTCTTCAAGCTCGCTGAGTTCTCCGAAATACTGTTCAGGAAGAATTTCATAGGTCTTTATTTCACCGTTATTCAGTTCGGTTACTCTGGTATTGTCGGTAACGGTTATTTCATCCATACTGTCGTGACCGTAGACCACCAGCGCGCGTTTGGCACCTAGAAGCTTCAAGGCGTTGGCGAACATCTCGGTATGCTCAGGTGCATATACGCCGAGCAGGATTGCGGAAGCGCCCGCGGGATTGGTCAGCGGACCGAGAAGGTTGAAGATACTTCTAACTCCCAGACCTTTACGTACCGGCATCGCATATTTCATCGCTCCGTGGTATTTTGGTGCAAAGAGGAAGCCGATACCGATCTCGTTTACTGCTTCTTCTACTATTTCTGGATCAAGATTCAGATTTACGCCGAGGCTTTCAAGAACATCGGCACTCCCGCATTTGCTGGATACCGACCTGTTGCCGTGTTTGGCGACAATAACTCCGCAGCCGGCGACCACAAACGCACTGGTGGTGGATATATTGAAGGTGTGCAGTTCGTCTCCGCCGGTACCGACGATATCAATAACCGGGCTGCCGGTAACCTGAATGCGGGTTGCCTTGCTGCGCATGGCGCTGGCTGCACCTGCGAGCTCTTCAAAGGTCTCGCCCTTGGTTGAAAGTGCGGTCAGCATCCCTGCCATCTGGATATCACTGACATTGCCTGAGAGTATCTCGTCAAGTACCTCAGCAGCTTCATCCTTACTGAGATTTTCGCGGCGAATTACCTTTCTTAGAAGTTCACTGAACATTTTCTTTCTCCCCTTTAACCTGATTAATAAAGTTTCGCAGAATACGTTTGCCGACGGTTGTCATTATTGATTCCGGGTGGAATTGAATACTTTCAATGGGCAGGGTCTTATGTCTGATTCCCATTATCTCTCCATCCGCGGTTTCGGCTGTGATAATAAAGCAGTCAGGAAGGGACTCGCGTTCCACCGCCAGAGAGTGGTAGCGCATGGCCTTGATTGGCTTGGTTATTCCGGCGAAGAGTCCTTTGCCGTCATTTGTCACCTCTGAAACTTTGCCATGCATAACTTCTTTGGCGTGAACTACCTTACCGCCGAATACCTGACCGATGGTCTGATGTCCGAGGCATACGCCCATAATCGGAACCTTTCCGGCAAAATGTTTGACTGTTGCTATTGATATGCCGGCATTGTCCGGATTACTCGGGCCGGGTGAGATTACAATCCCGTCCGGAGCCAGCTCTTCAATCTCTTCAATGGTTATCTGGTCATTTCTTCGAACTATGACCTCTGTCTCTTCATCAAGCATTCTGAGGTATTGAACCAGGTTGTATGTGAATGAGTCGTAATTGTCTATCATTAAAATCATTTTATTTCTCCTCTATTTTCTTGCTCAGTTCGCTGGAGTTCTTGAGCATCATGAGGGCTTTATTGACACTTCCTGCCTTGTTGACCGATTCCTGGCGTTCCTTCTCCGGATCGGAGTCATAGACGATGCCGCCTCCGGCGATAACAGTCAACTCTCCATTCTCTACAGCAGCGGTACGGATCGCGATAGCAAAATCCATATCTCCACGGAAACTTATATAACCGACGGCTCCGCCGTAGAAATCTCTGGGGAAGTCCTCAAGCTCGGATATTATCTCCATCGCCCGTACTTTTGGCGCTCCGGAAAGAGTACCGGCGGGGAAGGTGGCGGCAAAGAGATCAAAGGCATCATACTCTTTGCTTATATTGCATTCAACGTTGGAGACGATATGCATTACATGTGAGTAGCGCTCTATGAACATGAGGTCTGTTACCTGCACGGTGCCGGTTACTGCGATTCTGCCGAGGTCGTTTCTGCCCAGATCAACCAGCATCAGGTGTTCGGCGCGTTCCTTTTCATCTTTGAGCAGTTCATCGGCAAGATTTCTGTCTTCCTGTTCGGTCTTACCTCTGGGGCGGGTTCCGGCGATAGGGCGTACGGTGGCTTTGTTATTTTCAAGCTTGATCAGAGTTTCAGGGGAACTGCCTATAATCTGTTTGCCGTCAAAACTAAGGAAGTACATATATGGAGACGGGTTTATGTAACGCTGAGCCCGGTAGAGGGCAATAAGGTCATCTGGAGCTTTGCAGGTAAATTTCTGGGCAATAACGGTCTGAATAATTTCACCATCAATAATAAGCTGCTTGGCTTTTCTTACTTTTTCCCGGTATTCTTCTTCCGGTATAATGGCTTTTAAACTGTCATTGAAGTTATTCGGTTCATCTTCTGCTTTTATAGTTGATGGTGCTTCAATGAATTCTACAAGTTTTCTGATGCGTCGTTTTGCCTCTTCATATTGTTCCACTCCTGAATGCTGGTCATCTGAGAAGGTAAAAGCCATCAGATTCAGGCTGTTACGCTGGTTATCGAAGACCAGGAGATTACGGGGAATAACAAAGCGCGCCAGTGGTGTATCCTTGGGGAGTTTATTTGGCACTTTGGGTTCGAAGAAGGAAACCGACTCAAAGGTGAAATAACCTGCCAGACCGCCCCAGATAACTTGAAGCTCAGAGATATTAGCCGGGTTGAATTCGGACATGAATTCCCGAAGCACCTGTAGCGGATTGCCGTTATGCGGTATCTGCAGTTTTTCGTTTTCCTTCTCGATTTCTACATGTTTTTCGTAGACACGAATCATGGCGTAAGCGCCAAGCCCAAGAAAACTGTGTCGTCCCCAGCGTTCACCACCCTCTACTGATTCAAGAAGAAAAATAGGCTGATCTGGTTCCTGATGATAGAATTTTCGCAGCAGTGATACTGGTGTTTCCGAGTCGGCGAGGAGTTCTTCGCAGACCGGGACGACACCATGGTCTTTCTGCTGTTTTAAAAATTCATCCTGAGTAGGGTATGAGTTTAAAAACATTGTAGATTCCTTAAGTCGTTATTTTTCACAAAAAAGTATAAAAAAAACAGGCCGCTCTGTTTGCGGTCTGTTTTAGTTATTCTTTTTTACAGGCCGCAAGTCTTTCTTTTGTAGAGCTCACGCCTGTTTGTAGTCTTAAAATTTAAAACAAACAACCGCTTGGCTTCTGATAATACCAGAAACGCCAAGAATAGCTAAAGCTAAAGTAAAAGTTGTTTGTCTTGATGTTTGACATCTGAAAACCTTACGAAAATGAATATTTATTTATGCCTAAAATAATACCGCTTAATGTGTTGTTGTCAAGTTTAAAATTAAATAATAATTTATGTGGGTACTTTTTTTGAACTGGAGCGGATTATAAGTTCGGAAGGGACTGTAAACTGCTGTGCCGGCTGGTTTGGATTGAGAATTAATGAGATCATCAGATCCACCGCTTTAAAGGCTATTAGCGGAAAATTCTGTTCTATGGATGAGACATCCAGACACAGTGAGGTTGGAGTATTGTCGATTGCAGTAAGCAGCAGATCCTGTGGGATCCTGATTCCTCCGTCGACACAGCGCTTATACAGTAAAGCCATTAGAAAATCGGTGGCTGCGAATATGCCGTCATATTTCTGTATCTCGCTGATTATCTTAGGATCGAAGCTATGAAAACTTTCTTTTCCAGGGCGGTCAGGTATGCATAGCGGTTCATAAACATTGAGATTGTTTTCTAAGAGCACATTACGGTAGCACATATATCGCTGTTGGATGTAGACACTGTTATAGGTGTTTTCTCCGATCACGAAGCCAACTTTCTGGGCACCCTGGCTTACCAGATGGCTGATTGCCAGCGAAGTGGCGTCGGTTGGAGTGCAGATCTCATTAAACTGCCCCTGATAGATATCAGAAACATGAGGAACGAGTACAAAGGGTATGTTCTCGCTGGTAAGATATTTGCCGGCATACTGGTCGAAGTTTGCACTCGGCCAGATAATAAAACCGGAGATGTCGTGAGTCTCTTTTGCCTGTTTTATTATTTCCAGTTCGTTATGTGAATTTACCGGATAATCGGTGTTGAAGAGGATCATGTTGTAGGTGCCTACTCTTCGGGAAATGCTTTCACAGAGTTCTGCACGCATACTGCTTGTGGGAAGATTAAAAAATACCAGACCGATTCGTTTCCCGATCAGTTCCGGGTTCTTTTCCAACAGAGTTGCGATAGTGCTATCTTCGAGTACGGACATAATGTTCTTTCTTTTGTGTAGATGAGTGCCTGTAAGGTAGCATAATTATTGTGGTAGATCTGTAATATATATATTATATAGCATTAAAATGATTTTAACAAGGTAATTCAAGCATAATTGTGAGAAAGAAGTGATAATTACTAAAATAATTTTAGTTAAATGAGGCTGCCTTTTAGCTGGTCAAGCTTTTTGCAACTTTGTTTAAAGTTATCAGACCTGATTGTCCGATAACATAATTATGACGGAAATTAGACTCATTTTGGAGATGATTAAATGAATAATTCTTACAGAAATAGAGCGGGCAATAAATATAGTGTTGGGATAAATGATTATTATCTCAAACCCGGTCATATTCTGCTCAACATGCAGGATACAATAGTGAAGACTACTCTTGGAAATTCTGTGGCGGTTGTTATTTATGATAAAATGAATAATGTGGGAGGAATGGCTCATTTCATCAAGCCGGCAACTAGAAACAGACGTAATGCTACAGCACAGTATGGTAATGTCGCGGTAGGGGCGCTATGCAGGATGATCAGGGATGCGGGAGGACGTAGTGAAAATCTGGTCGCTCAGATAATTGGTGGTGCCTGTAACTGCAGTGTGCGTGATCGCGGTTTGGGGCGGAAAAATATTCAGGTCGCACGTGAGGTGCTTTTCCGTTTTGGCATTCCGGTTATCAGTGAGGATACCGGAGGGCTTCTGGGGCGGAAGGTAATCTATCATAGCGGAACCAATGAACTGGTAGTATATAAAGTTGACAGTGTCAGAGAGTATGAATGGTTCAAACCTAAAGATAACTTGTTATATGCCTAAAATATTGCAGTGTTTAATTGTTGTGTTTTCAGGGAAGAGCTCAGACTCTTCCCTGATTTTTTAGAAGTTCGAGGTGGTGCTGGAATGATAAACTTTTAGATAATATCTTCTCTGGCGGCGACAGCCAGAGCATCGCAGCGCTCGTTTTCGGGGTGTCCCGCATGGCCTCTAACCCAGTTCCAGCTTACGGCATGCCCGTTTATGGCTTTTAGCAGTCTTTCCCAGAGATCACGGTTTTTAACCGGTTTCTTGCCTGCAGTCTTCCAGCCGCGCTGTATCCACCCTGAAATCCAGTCCTTTCTGAAGGCGTCACAGACATAACTGCTGTCGGTGGTTATCAGGACTTTACAGGGTTCTTTTAATATTTCGAGGGCGGATATGACCCCGAGAAGTTCCATGCGGTTATTGGTGGTATCCGCTTCCGATCCGCTCAGCTCTTTTTCGGCTTTAGGGTTATCGCACTGGAGTATCGCTCCCCAGCCTCCAGGTCCCGGATTGCCGCTACAGGCGCCGTCACTGTAAATTCTTACTTCTCTCATAATTATCTTTCTGCTCAAAGAATACCGGTATTTTGTTGCGTGTAAACTATACGATAAGCTGTATCACTGTCGTTTAAAAATTCAGAAAGTGTATTTTAGGGATTCTCCTGTGATTGACAAGCTTGAAAACACAGATTAATGTGTGGTCGTTGGAATATATTTTCAGTATTCAGTAGAATATGGAATTTAAAATAAGGATGATCGAGATGGGCTTTAGCCGGTATGATGAAGTTTCTTTTTATATTTAGACTTAACTGGCAGGTATTAATTCGTATTATTTAAGTTATACGATAAAGGTTGTTAATTATAACACAATGAAGGAATGGCTGATGGCGAAGCGGAAAAGTATCTATGTCTGTAGCGAATGCGGTTATAAAGCTAAGAATTGGATGGGGAAATGCCCTGCATGTAACGAATGGGACAGTATGCATGAGGAGCTGGAGGCGTCGGATGTAAGTATTGGCAGCAAAGCTGTGCGCAGCAGCGGCAAGCAGGGCAGTATCTGTATTGCGGATGTTGTTGCCGAGAGTGGAGTCCGTCTCAGTACCGGGGTGAAGGAGCTTGACTGTATTCTTGGCGGCGGGCTGGTACGAGGTGCGGCGGTTCTTATCGGTGGTGAGCCTGGTGTCGGTAAATCAACACTGCTGATGCAGGCTGCTAACTGGCTATCTAAGGCTGCTGGCAGCGTGCTCTATATTACTGCGGAAGAATCACTGATGCAGCTGAAGATACGTGCAGAGAGGCTGGGAACACTTTCGGAGAATCTCAAGGTACTGGCTGAGAATAATATTGAGAGCATTCAGCAGGTGATTGCTGAGGAACAGCCGGGGGTGGTAATCCTTGATTCGATACAGATGGTCTACTGGGAGGTGATTGGTTCGGCACCGGGATCGGTCGGACAGGTGAGGGAGTGTGCCGCTACTCTGGTCGCGCAGGCCAAGCGGCTGGATATTCCTATTTTTATTGTCGGTCATGTTACCAAGGAGGGAAGTATTGCCGGACCCAAGGTACTAGAGCATATGGTAGATGTGGTGCTGCAGTTTGAAGGGGACAGGTTTCATACGGCCCGGATTCTCCGGGCAATCAAGAACCGTTATGGAGCAGTAAATGAGATCGGGGTTTTTGAGATGGGACATCGCGGGCTGATTCCGGTTGACGATGCTTCCAAGCTCTTTCTTTCCGGTCGTGAATCTGCCAGCAGTGGTTCGGTGGTCACATCTGCGCTTGAAGGTTCCAGACCGTTTATGGTAGAAGTGCAGGCGCTGGTGACCGATGGTTATCCCGGTAACGCCAAAAGGCAGGTGAGTGGAGCGGATAGAACCCGGGCTCAGATGATTATGGCGGTGCTTGAGAAGCGGGCTGAGGTTACGCTGTATGATAAGGATGTGTTTCTTAATATCGTCGGCGGGGCGAGCCTGGGGGATACCGGAGGTGATCTGGCGGTAGCGCTGGCAATTGTTTCGAGTCTGCAGAATGAGCCGTTCTGCAGAGAGTGCGTGGTTATCGGTGAACTAGGTCTGGGTGGAGAGGTGCGGAACGTGGCACAGCTGGAGGCAAGGCTTAAGGAAGCACAGCGGCTCGGTTTTAAATCGGCTATAATCCCCAAGACCCGTAAGCGTTTGAGTGCGCCGTTAAAGTTGTGTGAGGTGGAGAATATTGATCAGGCTTTGCGTGAAATAAGGTTATAGGTTATAATAGAATTACGACTGTTGGGTGTAATTGCTTGGCGCTTGGTTTCGGCGTGCATTAAGGAGCAGAAGATGGATGAACAGAATAGCGGGTTCTGGGAGAAGGCCATAATTCATATTGATATGGATGCCTTTTTTGCAGCTATTGAAATACGTGATAATCCAGCTCTTGCCGGTAAACCGGTAATAATCGGCGGAAGTCCGAAGAGCCGGGGGGTGGTCTCAACCTGTTCATATGAAGCGCGGAAGTTCGGAGTGCATTCGGCAATGTCCAGCAGCGAGGCATACCGGCGTTGCCCGCAGGCGGTATTTCTGCGGGGAGATCACACTAAATATGCAGGTGTATCACGGCAGATACATGCTATTTTCGATGAATATACTCCGCTGGTACTGCCGTTATCCTGTGATGAGGCCTTTCTGGATGTTACCGGGGTACAGCGTCTATTCGGTACCCCCCCAGAGATAGCGGATAAGATTCGGCGTCATATTTTTTCTGCAGTAAGTCTTACCGCTTCTGCCGGGGTGGCGGGAACTTTATTTGTCGCCAAGATCGCCTCCGATATGAATAAACCTGATGGTCTGACTGTGATTGCAGATAACGAGGTTATGTCGCGTCTGGCACCGCTGCCGGTGGGTAGAATCTGGGGGCTTGGTAAAGTAGGGGTACAACGGGTTAATGCACTTGGCATACGAAGTATCGGCGATCTGCAGAGCTGGCCGGAGACCGAACTTGTGGGTGCTCTCGGGAATATAGGCTCACATCTCTTCAGACTCTGCCGAGGAATTGATAAACGTGAAATTACCGGCGAAATGGAGCGGGAGAAGAGTGTCTCCAATGAGACCACTTTTGATTCTGATATTATTTCTTTTCAGGAGCTTGACCGGGCGCTGCTGTATCTTTCAGACAAGGTCGCGCGCAGGTGTCGTAAATATGGGCTCGAAGGTCGGGTTGTACAGCTCAAGGTGAAATATCATGATTTTAAACAGGTAACCCGGAGGGTGACGCTGGTACAGCCGACGGCAAATTCTCAGCTGATCTATAATACGGTAAAAGAGCTGTTGAAAGAGAAGACCGATGCCGGCTTGAAACCGGTGTGTCTGGTCGGTGTCGGAGTCGGAAGTTTTGCTGATGATGTTCATGGTGCCGGTTTTCAGACCGCGCTTTTCGAGGATGAATTGCTGAACCGTGATCATAAACTGAGCAGTAAGCTCTTGGATGTGGATAAGGCTACTGATATTATTGCTGCAAAATTCAATAATCCCGGTCTTATCGGGCGAGGCACGCTTATGCTTGGCAGTGCTAAAGGAAGGAAGAAAAAATGAAGTTATTAGGTGTTGATCTGGGTGAGCGCAGAGTGGGTTTTGCGCTCTGTGACAGTGAACTGCCACTGGCTCTGGCGCATACCGTCCGGGAAGTGAAGTCGGCAGCGGATATTATGCGGGTTATACTTGAAGAAAAAGAGGCGATCGGGGCGGACAGAATTATTATCGGTCTGCCTTTGGAGATGAGCGGCAAGGTGGGTAAAAAAGCCCGGGAGGCTGAGTCCTATAAGCAGCAGCTTGAAGAAAAAGGGGTTGCTGTCGAGCTGTTTGATGAACGTTTAAGCTCCGCCGCAGCGCACTCGGCGATGAAATCCGTCAACCTTAACCGGAAAAATAGAATGAAGACTGTCGATGCTATCTCCGCGCAACTCATTTTACAGTCATACCTTGATGTAAATTTGTGAGTTTGTACCGGTGTAATATTTTGTCAACCAGAACCGTTAAGTGATTGTTACATTTTGTAAGTGTGGTATAATTCTTCATAAAGGAAATATTATCGGGCTCTGTCAGCGGTTGGGGAATCGCGCAGGGTGTGAAGTATACTGGAGTGAAGGAAGATATCTTTCAGATGCAAAAATTCAATGTACATGTTTTAACCCTTCTGGTGGCACTGGTATTCTGTGTCGGTCTGATCAATTTGGCAGACGGGACAAGCGAGAAGAATGCCGAGGCTAAAAAAGAGAGTGGTCTCAAAAACATACCGACATTGTCATCCGCCGTTTATCAGTATCATCAGCAGCTCAGACTTCCTGAGCTGAGCGATGAGGATTCTGCACTCAGTGAATATCAGGAAATTATCCGGCATGAGCTTAGCGATACCGGCGATTCTCAGAATCTGGCGGTTGATTCTGCGCTTGAGCAGGGCAAGACGCTGGCTGTTGTCGAGGTTCAGGCAACTGAAACAGTAAAGCCGGACGTGAAAACAACCGTCAAGAAGGCTGCTGATCCTGTAACTAAAGTCAAGAAAAAGGACTATGTCGAGCGCTGGGCGGTGGTTACCGCTTATTGTCCGTGCAGTAAATGCTGTGGCTATGCGACCCCTGGCAGAACATCTATCGGCAAAAGTGCCTGGAAACCTGGAATCGCTGCAGATCCTCGGGCCATACCCTATGGTACTGAGATTTATGTCAAGGGTTACGGTCGACAAATAGTTGACGATACCGGCGGGGCAATGCGCCATAGCTGGAGACGTAAGGGCGTTCTGCACTTGGATATTAGAATGACTTATCATTATCAGGCTGTCAAATGGGGGCGGAAGATGATGAAGGTGCGTATTTATAATAAATAAATTTGGCATTATACCATTGATTCCGGCACTCTGATTTTCAGGGTGTTTTTTTATTTTAATATCATTTGTTTTATTTAAATTCACTACTAGAAATCTGTTACGTAATTTCTTATAATCGTATAATCTTATAATGCATTTGTGAATTGATAATTACAGGAGATATCGTGGCTGAAAAAAAAGCACTTTTGACTGGTAATCTGTTATCAGTTCTGATACCGGTTTACAATGAACGGGCTTATATTAGAGCTGCTCTCAATAAAGTTTTGGCTGTTGAACTGCCGCGCGGGCTTGAGAAGGAACTGGTAATCGTTAATGATGCCTCAACTGATGGTACTGAAGAGGTTATTCTTGAGCTTATGGCTGTACACCCGGAAATAAAGTATTTTAAGCAGGAGTACAATCAGGGCAAAGGCGCGGCGATACGCCGGGCGATTCAGGAGATGCAGGGGGAGTATGCAATTATTCAGGATGCGGATCTGGAATATGACCCCAATGAGTATCATATAGTGCTAAAACCTCTACTCAAGGGGCATGCGGATGTCGTTTACGGTTCACGTTTTGCAAACCGTGAGATGCGCAGAATACTGTTGTATCACCATAAACTGGGCAATCTTTTTCTGACTCATTTGTCAAATTTCTTTACTGGTCTTGACCTTACGGATATGGAAACCTGTTACAAGGCTTTCCGCGGTGAAGTATTGAAAAGTATTCCGCTGCGTTCAGACAGATTCGGTATGGAGCCGGAGATAACTGCGAAGATCGCAAAGCGCGACTGCTCGGTATTTGAGGTGCCTATCAGCTATTACGGCAGATCGTATGCTGAGGGTAAAAAGATTGGCTGGAAGGATGGTGTGCAGGCAATCTATACTATTTTGAAGTACTGGCTTATTGATGACTGTTATTCGGATGAGTATACTCATTCACTCCAGCGTCGGGCATCATCCGGCAGAAGGTTTTGCCGGTGGCTGGTGGAGTCGGTTGTTCCGTTTATCGGAAACCGGACCTTGGAAATTGGTGCCGGTATCGGTAATATTACCCGTATGCTGCCCAAGAAGGAAAGATTGACTGTAACCGATGGTGATCCCGAGCTGGTGGAGGCTCTCAGGCAGGTTTATGCAGATAATGAACTGGTCGAGGTTATGAAGCTGGATATAACTGAGGCCGAATCAGCGGCGGCATTTGCTGATAAAAATATAGATACAATTGTTATGCTTTCCGGAGTTCAGGGTTATGAAGATGATCAGGCTGCCTTAGACAATGCCTCTGCTATTCTCAGCTCTGGCGGACGTCTTCTGCTGCAGGTTCCTGTTGGAAAATCATTGTTCGGTTCTCTCGATCAGGAGGAAGGTTTCCTGCGCCGTTACTCTGTACGGGAGATAAAGGGCAAGTTACAGCAAGCCGGTTTTGAGGTCGAGCGCTGTTCCGGCATGAATTCTATTCTACGTCCGGTGTGGTATCTTAATTCTGTAGTCTTAAAGCGTAAACAGATCCCGCTGCTGCAGCTAAAACTGCTGGATACCGCTATTGTTTTCTGGAAGCATGTTGAGCGCTTTCTGCCGTTCCGTGGACTTTCAGTGATGATTGTGGCGAAGAAACGCTGAATTGGTTTTAAGTGAATTTTAACAGGCTTCTGAAGCGTTTGCTCAGGAGCCTGTTTTTATTTGTATTGTTTGCGGCAGAATTGAATTATCATGGCTAAGATAATGCTTTACCCGCCAGATGTGTCGGGATATTAGAGTGTTCACTTCAGTTTTGGTTCTGCAGTTTGGGATGACCGTGAATAGGTGAATACAGGATATTCGCTGGTTTCAGGTACTGCTTAATATTGAGTTGGTCAAAAAATGAACCACCTGTTACAGGTGGTTCTGAGGGTGACGTCAGATAAGTGTGATTTATCTGGAGGAGAAAGGATTATACTATGCTGGTTCTTAATTTAGAACCGGCAGCTTGCGGCGCTGCGGGATTTTATGGGTAAGCAGACGGTTACTCTGACCGGTGATACGTTTATTATTCTGTGCCGGTATCTGACTGGCAGGGATATTGTTGTTCAGAACTTCAATAATCGCTGAGATCTGTTTATTGAGGTGTACTGTTGCGGCCGCGGTTTCATCGGCAGAGGCGGCATTGCGCTGAGTGACGCTGTCGATCTGTTCCAGTCCTTTGTTGATCTGCTCGATTCCGGTAGTCTGTTCTTGTGAGGCCTGTGAAATTTCGGCAATGAGATTTTCAACCTTTGCCGATTCTTCTGCAATATCGCTGAAAGCCTTGGCCGTCTGGGAGGAGAGATCGGCGCCATTGAGTATTTTTTCATTTGATTTTTCAATAAGGTCTGCTGTCTCTCTGGCGGCATTGGCGCTGCGGGCAGCGAGGTTGCGTACTTCTTCGGCTACGACGGCAAACCCCTTGCCGTGCTGTCCCGCGCGTGCGGCTTCAACCGCTGCGTTCAGTGCCAGCAGGTTGGTCTGGAAAGCAATATCATCGATGGTTTTGATAACCTTCTGGGTTCGTTGAGCATTTTCGGTAATATCCTTCATTGAGGCTTCAAGATCAAGTATTTTTTCCTGACCGAGGGCGGCAAGTCTGTTGGCGTTTTGCGAGATAAGATTGGCCTGACGGGTATTATAGGTGTTCTGATTGATCTGGGTGGTGGTTTCGGCTATTGATGAGCTTATCTCTTCCATGGAGGCTGCCTGTTCGGTGACGCTTTCTGAAAGGGATCTGGTGGCAGAGTTGATTTTACTGCTGCTGTCCTGAACCGTTGCGACCATGGAGGAGACCGCTTCAACCATCCTTTCAATTTTTTTCTGGGCGGTGATATTGCTGAAGAATTCGATCATGCCCATTTTTCTCCCTTTGACATCGGTGATATAATCCGAGTGCACATCCCAGCTGTTATCTGCCATCTGGATTGTGGTTCGATTGATACCTGATTCAATGAGATTATCGATCCAGCATCCCGGATTACCCTCTGCAAACAGATCATTCTTCCAGAGCTCGTGAGAATGCCTGGAGATACATTCGTGTTCGGCGAGATTGAGCAGGTTTTTTGCCGCCTGGTTTATGAATTGAACCTTTTTCTCCATATTTACAATTGAGATCGGTGAATCTATGGTATCTAGAACCTGTTTGTACCAGTGATCTTTGGCTTTGACTGCCTTGGTTACCGAATAACTGAAAATTACCGCCACTCCTATTCCCAGAAGCAGAACTATGCCGCAGATGGTTACAATATTTTTAAGTGATTGGTAGACACTGCCGGTAATAACGCTCTCAGGGATACTGCTGGTAAAGATCCAGGAAAAAGGCGAATCTGAAATATGCACGGGTACCGATACACTGTAGATGCTGGTGTCAGCTTCGGCGTCGGTATTGAAGCCGGAAAGCTTGCCTTTATCATTTACGGCTGCTATGAGATTGGTGAGTTCAGGACTATCTGGAAGGCGGCTGCCGCGCAAGTCTGGGTCATCACCGTCAGCGACGACGAATAAATTATGGGTGAGCAGTCTGGTATGTCCGGCACCGTAAGGTTTGATCCGGCTTATCATACCGGTAATATTCGCGGTATTCAGATCGAATCCGCCCATTCCAATAATCTCACCGTTCTCGATAATTGGAAAAGCGAAGCTAACCATAAGGGTACCTTTGGGAAGATCAGAGTAAGTGCAGGGATCGGATACATAAGGCTTTCCTGTTTGCTTTATTTCCCGGTAATAGGCGCTCTCTGACGAGTCGAAAGGGAAAAATTTGAGGTGGGTATTACTGTTATTGTCCTTGGCAACAAGGATGATTACTTGTTTGTCTTTTGCTCCGCAGGCTGTTGTCGCCTCCGCCTGTTGCGGCGGGGTAAGTTTCGCATAGTCAAAGAGGACAAAATATGAGGCTGCCGGGTTATGAATATCACCAGCTGCGTAATCCTCCAGCGTTGCAGCAATATCAGCAAGTTTGAACGTAGAGTTATTTCGCTTTTTATCCTCCTGGATGGTATGGGTCAGAGCCTGCATGGCATCATATTTTGCCGAAAGTTCTCCAGATATCTCCATAGCATAGGTCAGGCTGTCCTTATACAATATTTCAGTTATGTTTTTGGTCTCCTCATTCTGGGTCTGTAATCCGACCGGGATAAGAATTGAAAATACGGAGATGAGAACCAGTAAGATTGTACCGATTATAATAATTCTGTTGATATTCATAATAATTCCTCTCAGCTGTAGAGCAATAACCCGTCTGTACCATAATGCATTATTGCTATCACTGTTATGGGTTTATTAAAGAATTGATAGTAAAATATTTTGTAAATAATGTAACCATTTATGGTGGTGATGCGGGCTTGGTGTTTGAATTGATATCGAAATTTATAGAAGGAGGTTGGGGTTAAGTTGAATAAGCTGCAGGTTGGTACTGTGATAAATTATTGCTATAACTCCTTCGTAAGACCAGTGTTGTAATAATATTAAGAAAAAAGTAAAAAAGTTCTTGTCCTAGAGTATACTCTAGGTTGTAGAATATTTCTTCATGAAAGGACGGATATGAGAATAAGTGAGGTCGCGGAGATATTCGGTATCTCGATTCATACTCTCAGGTATTATGAAAAACTTGGGCTGATTCAGCGGATTGTGCGCCAGGGCGGGAAGCGTGAGTATGCCGAGGAGGATCTCGGGTGGATAGAGTTCATTCAGCGGCTCAAGGCAACCGGGATGCCACTCTCTGCGATAAAGGTTTACTCTGAGCTGCGGTATAAAGGAGATTCGACCGTATCTGAACGAAAGCATATGTTACAGGAGCATCAACAGCGGCTTGAGCAGGATAAGCTTGAACTCGAGCTTAATCTGGAGGTGCTCAGGAAGAAAATACGAATCTATGAAGAAATGGAGAAAAAGTATGGGAAGGTACGAAGACGGGCTGAAGAAGCTTGAAGAGATTGACGGCTGTGCCGGGGTTAAGGTGGTGGATAGTCTGCAGGATATTGCTCCTGATTTTGCGAAGTATCTGATTGAGTATCCTTTTGGTGATATCTACAACCGTGAGGGGCTGGATCTGCGTTCACGTGAAATTGCCACTATCGCCGCACTCACGGCCATGGGTAATGCGGCGCCGCAGCTTGGAGTACATATCAGTGCAGGGCTCAATGTCGGAGTGACCAGATCGGAGATTATTGAAATTATTATGCAGATGTCGGTGTATGCCGGTTTTCCGGCGGCTTTGAATGGTCTGAGTGTTGCCCGGGAGGTCTTTGCTGAAAGAGAGGAGCGGTAGAGACTTTAACCGAATTGCTCAGCCTCTGAGTTAGGCGGTTCAGCTGAATGTGTATTTAATATTGGACTATGCTGTTGCTGATCCTGAATAAGGGTGTATCCGCATTAATTTATGGTCGGTACGTACGCGGTGAACTTAGGTATTGAGGCCGGAGTTGGTGCTGTGAAATTTTAACCGTAGTGAGGATAGAGTAATACCGCCGAGAATCAGTATTGCTCCGGTCAGGCTGTTCCATGAAACGGTCTCATTCAGAAAGATGATGCCGCATGACATCGCAAAGACGGGTTCGGCTGAATACAGAATACTTACATCGTCAGCAGTAAGGTGTTTTTGTGCAAACATCTGCATCATAAAACCGGCTGCAGAGCAGAATATCGCGAGGAAGAGTACCGCCGTCCAGCAGGCTGAACTTTGGGGTATGGTTATACCGCCAGAGAGTTGTGATAATAACCCGGCTGTGATTGCGGCCGCGGCAAATTGAATGATACCTAGCCGTATGTAATTATCATATTTGAGATAATAACTTGAAATTATTATATATACAGCGTACAACGCCGCACTTGAAAGGCAGAGCAGATCTCCCTGATTAATGGTGGCCATGCCTTGAGGAAGTGACATTATGCCGATTCCTGTAACCGAGATTATGGCGGCGGTTATAATACGTAGGGATAGTTTTCTTGTGATTATGGAGCTGATAAAGACAACAAAAATACTGGTGCAGCCGAGAAGGAAACCGGCGTTACCGGTCGTTGTGGTGTATAGTCCGCACATTACAAGGTAGAAAGCGAGAGCGAGGATTACGCCGAGAAAAACTCCGTGAGTGAATTCCTGCAGCGTTGCTTTCAGCAGCTGCCGGAGAAATACCGCGGCGGTAAGGACAAAGGCGATGCCGAATCTCCAGAATATAAGACTATAGGGTGATATTTCCAGTAGCGATTGTTTCATGAAGAGGTATGATGCACCCCAGGAGAGAGTGGCAAGTAACATCAGTATAATTGAGAGCTTTTTTAATTGTGGATGCTGCATAATGTTTCGTAGCCTGCTGAAAAGATGGCTGTAAGGTGGTTTTTGCCGTAAATTAAGGTGGCGGTTTACGGTAATTTGGAAAGTGTATCACGGTGCGACAGGGTAAAACAAGTTATCAAAAGCATAATATCCGGTTTCGGTTTGAAATTGTAGCGTTGGAGAGTGTCGCTGAAGCTTACTGATGTTTGCATAATTATTCCTCAATGGCTATAATATGAAATATATGCAACGGAGTTGATTTTGGCAAGATGTTGCTTGATATATTTTATAATATACTGTCGTTCAGTTAGAATTATTCTGCTCCTAAATATACGATTTATTAAAGTCTGTAAAATAATTCCAGAAGCCGGTGCAATCAATATAAAATCGGGGTTCCTGTTGTAAGGAACCCCGATTAAAAATAATTCAGGTGTTTTTTTATTGCTGCTTGTAGGTGTAGTCCGGGGTACTGCCGTAATCCGCCCTTGACCATGCACCCTGCGGCGGTATGGTGTTCGCCTGCAGCGGGACATAGATGCTTGTACCATTATCCGGAATAATATACTTTCCTTGTGGAACTTGTGACATCGGCAGTCCCTGATTGTAGGTTACACCCTGATATTCTTTGGCGTTCTGATTGGTATAGGGTGAACCCTGATATACTACCGGCGGGGTAGTGGTGTAATAAGTGCCGCTGGGATTCAAGCCATACGCGCCGGTGCCGGCCGCCTGAGGTTGTAAGGCAGAGGCTCCGAGCGCCGGACTGGCATACTGCTGGAATTGTCCGGTGCTTATCGGTGCTCTTGGCTGTACCAGACCGCGTTCCAGATTATTGAGCTGTTCGATGTATTCTCGCGCCCACATCTGCCAGCTTTTCAAATTTACCCAGAGCTCGGTATTCTTCTCATAAATACTGCGTGAGAGCTGCTCCTGCGGTGTGTCATGATCCAGGATTATGTTGTCAAGATCCGGTGTTGGTGAATGCAGATCCAGAACCTTGAGCCAGTACTGTCTGGCACCGGTCGCATCCTGATTGGCGAAGTAGCAGATCTCTCCCAGATGGAAGTAGGTTTCGGCGCATTCCGCAAGTTTTCCCTGCTTCTGGGCGGCAGCAACGGCATCACCATATGCTTTTACTGCAAATAGTATGAGGTCATTTGCCCGTGCCAGTGATTCTTCGGCTGAAGCTGGATCCTGAAGTATTTCAAAGCCGGCACCCTGATATATTGCACCGCGCGTATTGAGATAGCGTGGGCTGTTCGGAACCAGAGCCAGCGACTTTACGATACAGGAATCTGCTTTAGCAAAAGCTCCCAGCTGTTTGTATACCAGCGCCATGTCATTCCAGGCCTGGTGAAAATTCGGATCCGCATCTACTGCGGTACGATAGTAGCGGAGGCTGTCTTTGAGCCTTCCCTGACGTACCAGATTGCTGCCCATGATATAGGCGATATAGGCGGCTCTGCCGACATCCTTCTCTGCACGGGGGATATTTGCATCATTCGCGTCAAGCTCGGGGTGTCCGGTCTGAGGGCGGGGATCTTTTTTGATGTAACCATTGGTCTCTGCTGCGGTTTCGGTAGCGGCGGTGATGGTTTCAACCTTTATCTGCCGGTCGAGGAGGCTCGGTTGAACCGGATTAAGTTCTACTTCTACAGGGAGCGATACCTTATGAATTTCGGCAATTTTATCGGGCAGCATTACCTGATATGAATCTTCTGATACCGCTTCGCCGGTATTGCCGGCAATATCTCTGGCGCTAACTTTGAATTTTAGTCCACGGTATTCAGCCAGTGGTACCTGCCACTGGTAATGGCCTGTATTCGGCTGATTCTCTGCCAGTTTCAGCCATTCTCCTGATTTTCCGTCGGTATAGTATATATCTATCGGAGTAAGAGCCATATTTCGGTCTTCGGCTACCCAGTCGATACGTATATTCTCACCTGATCGGAGTATTGTTCCGTGCACGGGAGCTACAAATCTAACTTTGGGCAGTGTAGTGTCAACCGTGACTTTTACCTGAGGCAGGTCATTCTTATGCGGAGGCTTGGCCATGCCGGCGGCATCTCCGCCCTTAGAGATAAAGTAATAATCGCCGTCGGAATCCACGGTTACAACTTTGGCGAACTTCTTGTCACTGTCATCCGGAATCCGCTCGCATGAACCTTCATATATCCAGCCGCTTTCCGGGAAACGGGTGATATACAGATCGGCGGCCATGGCATCACGGCTTTCCTCATCTGTCGGTTTTAGACTTAACTTAAATGTATGACTGTCAATGGTTTTCAGCGGTATGTCATAAGCCTGGGCATAACAGCTGAAAAGCAGCAATGAGAGTATAAACGTTTTGATTTTCAAGGTTAAACTCCTGTATTTTTGCCTATATCCACGCGAATAATAGTATTTTTACCGATATTACATCATTGATGTTATCGACTGAAGTTTACCCCTGAATACAGAGGAAATATGTGTTTTTTAAGGGTTTACAACAAAAGTTGAGATGTCTGATCAGTACTCTACCGCCAGCATTATACTGGATAATCCTGAACCGATGCCAAGAAGTGCTATTTTATCCCCCTGTTTGAGGTCTTTCTCAAGCAGACCGCAGGCAAGGGCGGTGGGCAGCGCCGCTGATCCGGTATTGCCGAAACGCTGTACTGTCGGGAAATCCCGGGTGATATCCAGGCCGGTAACTTCAAAGAGTAGGCGCTGGTGGGCTATTCCTACTTGATGGGTGAAGATGTGATCCGGGGTTGAGTTGTCCCAACTGAGCTCGGATTTGAGATTCTCCCAGGTCTGGCGGGCGAGTTCGCATCCGGCGTGGAGCAGAGCTTCACTGTCGGTAACCATTGTCGGATCTGCAGTGCCTTTGAGCCGTGGACCTTCATAGCAGAGTTTATTCGCTTCCGAATCGGTGGCGTGGGCACCGCCGATAAGCCGGTGCGTATTGTTGTCATGCCGGGTCATGACGATACCGCAGGAACCGGAGCCGATAGTCAGGCTGGCAAAGTGGGCTTTGAAACTTTTGCGGGTAAGTGATTTGTCGGCTAAGATCGATTTAATTGTGGCGTTATACAGCGGTTCTGCGACCTCACCGGAAACTATCAGTCCGCATTCGATAATTCCTGCTTCCAGCATGGATGCCAGTTGTATCATTCCGGAAAGAACTCCGAGACAGGCATTGGAAAGATCGAAAATCATGCATTTAGGGCTGAGTCCCAGCTTCTGGTGAATAATTGCCGCGGTTGCCGGTTCCAGAAAATCTCGGCTTACCGAGGCATGGATAAGGCAATCCACCGACTCTGGAGCGATACCGGCGACATTGAGTGCGCGTTTGCCGGCCATTGTCGATGCATCAGACGGGCGCGTACCCTTATTCCAGAAACGGCGTTCATGGATACCACTCATCATCTCCAGACGCCCCTCCGGTAGTTTCAGCCGCCTGTAAACCGGGGCTAGCTGTTGTTCAACCTCATCGGAGGTGAGGGTGTTGGGGGGGATTTCTGTGCATACAGCGCGGATGCCGACATTCTGGAATAACATTTAGCTGTTTGTTTCCTTTTAAATAATTATTTTTTATAATCTAAACCTTTATGAAATATAGCATAATATCAGATATTTGCAACAGGTACGCCTTTATTTTGAAGAAAAATATGAAATTTATTCAAGTAGATTTCAAAATACGGACGATAGAGTAGTACAAAAACAATAAGACTTTACTGCTGGTCAGGAACATTTCAAGTTACTTTCAGTAAAGCAAAATATAATAAGCCACCTCCTTTTCTCCAAACAGGCTTATTATATTAACCTTAAGCGGATTTTGAACTAATCCCCCTATACTGAGTTCAATTTTCGTACTTCCCCCTAAAGCTCTGCAGTTTACTGCGGAGCTTTTTTTGTTAGCTGTTCGAAAATGTCTTTCAGGTATTCTTGCGGGTTGGAGTGAACAGCTGGTATCGGTATAGTGCTGGTTTTGCCGGGAGGGATAAAGAAAAGTGGTGTGGTTCAGCTTCGGGGTGAGATTGTTGGAAAAATAAGTATAAAACCTTTTTGAAATCTCTGGCATATCGCTATAATCTGATAGTAATTGTGTAACCGCAAGAATTTATATATTATTAGGTGATAATATTTAAAATATAAGGAAAGTGGAAAGATGATTAGAACAAAGACGTGTGGCGAATTGCGTAAGAGCGACGCCGGAAGTGAAGTCGTACTTGCAGGCTGGGTGCAGAACCGCCGGGATCATGGCGGGGTTATGTTTATCGATTTGCGAGACCGGTATGGCCTTACTCAGATCAAGTTTGACCTTGATAAGCCAGAGGTGCTGGAGCTTGGACAGCATGTGCGTAATGAATGGGTGCTCAAAGTTTCCGGTAACGTGCTGGCCAGACCTGATGATATGGTGAACCCCAAGATGCTGACAGGTGAGGTTGAGGTTGATGTCGTCAGTTTTGAAGTGCTCAGTCAGTCTGAAGTTATTCCTTTTGAAACTGATGAGTACTCAAATGCCGGTGAAGAAATTCGTATGCGTTACCGCTACATTGATCTGCGCCGTCCACAGATGCAGAATAATCTTCAGGTTCGCCATAAGGCGATAAACGCAATCCGTCAGGTTATGGATAAGCAGGGATTTCTGGAGATAGAAACTCCTATTCTCGGTAAATCAACACCTGAAGGAGCACGTGACTATCTGGTACCAAGCCGTGTTCACCATGGTATGTACTATGCTCTGCCGCAGAGTCCTCAGATCTTCAAACAGATTCTGATGGTTGGCGGCTGTGACCGTTATTATCAGATTGCGCGCTGTTTCCGTGATGAGGATTTGCGTGCTGACAGACAGCCGGAGTTTACGCAGTTTGATATGGAGATGAGTTTTGCCAGTCCGGATGATATCTTTGAGATAATTGAAGAGTGTATGGGTGCTGCCTTTAAAGCCGGAATCGGAGTTGAGGTCGAGTCTAAATTTGAGCGCATGCCATATTGTGATGCGATTCGTGATTATGGCTGTGATAAGCCTGATCTGCGTTTTGGTATGAAGCTAGCAGAGATTACCGATCTGGTAAAAGAGTGCGGCTTCGGGGTATTTGCCAATGTTGCCAAGAGCGGCGGTATTATCAAGGGTCTGGTTGCCAAGGGATGTCAGGATAAGTATTCACGTAAGGATCTTGACGGGCTGCATGAACATATCAAGGCTTATGGCGCAAAGGGTCTTGCCTGGATAAAGATTCTGGATGACGGGGCATATAATGGAGCTCCGGTAAAATTCTTCGAGACGGCAGAGCTTGATGCCATTGCGGCTCGTATGGGTGCGGAGAAGGGTGATATCATGATGTTTATGGCTGATAAGCCAACTGTGGTAAATAGCTCTTTAGCGGCGCTGCGCAATAAGTGGGGTGAACTTGAAAATCTTACAGATAAGAATGTCTTCAAGTTTGTCTGGATCACTGAATTCCCACTCTTTGAATGGTCTGAGGATAATAACCGTTTTGAAAGTTCACACCATCCGTTCACCATGATTCATCCGGCTGATGAGGATAAGCTTTATGATGATTTCTCCAGTCGTGACAGCTCACTTGGCAATATCCGTTCTACCTCTTATGACTTGGTTCTTAATGGGGTTGAGCTGGCTTCAGGTTCGGTCCGAATTCATGATTCAAAGATACAGAACCGCATCTTTGAAATTCTTGGTATCTCCAATGAAGAGGCGGAAGAGAGATTCGGCTTCTTTATCGAGGCGCTCAAGTATGGTACGCCTCCACATGCCGGTATTGCTCCGGGGGTAGACCGTATGGTGGCAATGATGCTCGGATACGACAATATTCGTGAGGTTATTGCGTTCCCAAAGAATCAGAAGGCAATGGATCTTATGACCGGTGCTCCTGCGGGTGTCGATCAGAAGCAGCTTGATGATCTGGCTATTAAGAATATTGAGATTCAGTAAGTCTTATATTTCAAGATAATATTAAAAATGTCGCACCTGAGAAGCAGGTGCGACATTTTTTTTGAATATGGATTTTTTGCTGTTATCAGCGGACAAGCGGTCTACCGATTGAGACATAGGTGAACCCTGCCTGTTCCATAACCTCTAGGTCATAGAGGTTTCTGCCGTCAAAGACCAGAGGGCTCTTCAGCAGGCGCTGCATCTTACTGAAGTCCGGAGTCCTGAATTCGTTCCACTCGGTGCAGATGATAAGGGCATTAGCACCTTCAAGCGCCGCATAAGCATTAGGTGCGTAATCGATACTGTCGCCAAGTTCTTTTCTGGCGGAATCCATAGCTTCCGGATCATAGCAACAGATCTCAGCACCGCGCTGCAGCAACTCGTTGATCATATATAATGCCGGTGCTTCTCTGACATCATCGGTATTCGGCTTGAAGGCCAGTCCCCAGATAGCGAATTTAATACCTGATAGTTCTTCACCTATTATCGCTTCAATCTCCGGCAGGAGCGCGTATTTCTGTTCATTATTAACCATATCGATCGCATCGCAAAGGTATGATTCGACACCAGCCTTCTTGGCAACATGTGAGAGCGCCCGCACATCCTTGGGGAAGCATGAGCCGCCGTATCCCAAGCCGGGGAAGAGGAAAGCTCCGCCAAGTCTGCGGTCGCTGCCGACACCTTTGCGGACAAAATCAACATTTGCTCCAACCGCATCACAGATATTGGCTATCTCATTCATAAATGAAATTCGGCTGGCGAGCAAAGCATTACTTGCATATTTTACCATCTCGGCACTCTCCGGATCCATCACCATAATCGGATGACCGGTACGGACAAATGGGGTGTAGATATACTTCATTATGCTTTCAGCTTTGGCGGTTCTGACCCCGATTACCACACGGTCAGGTCTCATGAAGTCATCAATAGCGGCGCCTTCCTTGAGAAATTCAGGATTACTTACCACATCAAAATCATATTCGGTGTTATCTGCAAACAGATCACTGATAACTTCATTGGTGCCTACAGGAACTGTAGACTTAATAATTATGGTTTTGTATTCATCCATGTTTAAGGCAACGGATTTTGCCGCGTCCATTATGTATGTCAGATTTGCCGAACCGTCCTGACTCATAGGTGTTCCGACAGCAAGGAATATCGCTTCACTATCCTTTACCGCGTCTTTTATATCTGTGCTGAAAGTAAGGCGGTTTTCATCGATGTTCCGTTTCAGCAGTTCATCAAGTCCAGGTTCGAAGTGTGGACTAACCCCTTCTTTGAGGCTTCTGATTTTTTCTTCGGCAATATCAACGATATCTACATGGTTGCCCATTTCTGCCAGACAGGTTCCCGTTACCAGTCCGACATATCCGGCACCTATTACCCCTATGTGCATTAAGAATCCTTTCTTGAAAGATTAGACTATATATAAATATTAATGATGTTGGCGGTGAATGTCAATTAACAATCGTGGTTTTACCGCGTAATATTCGCTTTTCCTTTGACAATTATGCGGAGTTATGTAATACTTGATAGATATTCTGGGATATTTACAGTCCGTTGTCCTTCTTGATTCTTAATGGTGATATTTATGGGTTTTTTCGATAAAATACGGCTGTTTGTTGCTAAAAATATCTCTTATGACGAGGTCTCTGTCTCCGGTGCGTCCTGTGGGAGGCTGCAGTCTTTTGGAATATTCATGATAGAATCCTATAAGTCGCTGGTTCGGCATCAGACTCTTACCGCGGCTTCGGCTCTGGCATTCAAATCTATTGTGGCACTTATCCCTTTGATCTTTATTGGTATTGCGGTTGCATCAATGCTCGGTATAAGTGAGCATGAAAATTATGTTAACAGTTTTATCTCCTCTATTGAGGAGCGTCTGCCCAATGTTCCGGAGCTTCAGCCGCTGCTGGAACTGATACGCGGTCTGGCTTCAAAAGCTCGGGAAATTGTCGGTCTGAGTTTTGTGGTACTCTTTTATATAGCCTATTCGTTGATCTCCAACATTGAGAAGGCATTCAATACGATCTGGCAGGTTGAACGTAAACGCAAGCTTTTGAACCGTATTCTCGCTTACCTGGCGGCGATCATCATTGTCCCGATAATGATGAGTTTTTCGGTGTACCTCAATTCACAGGTTGAGGTGGTGACTTTAAAAATGGCTCAGAGTATCGAAGAAACCAAGGATGAGGCTTATGCCCTGATAGTTTCACATCTTCCGGGGGCGAAAGATACTGCTAAGGACGCAGCTGAAGCATCGCCGGGAGCTTCTTCGCCGGATCCTGAGCAGTCAACTGCTGAAGTCGAGCCCGAGCAGAGTGTGCTCGTGAAGATTGTTCTGGGAGTGCTTTCGCTGGCTGTAACCTCTCTGGCACTGGCGGTTCTGATTCTTTTTATGCCTTATACCAGAGTAAAGGTCAAGCCGGCTCTGATCGGTGGAATCTGTTCGGGCGTAATTCTGGAACTGATGAAGCTGGGATTTTCATTCTATGTCAATTATGCGGCGATGAACCTGACGCGCTTGTATGGGAGTACGCTGCTGGCTTTTCCGTTGTTTCTGCTCTGGGTCTGGATGGTCTGGATGGTGATCCTTCTGGGGGCGGAGGTGGCATTCAATATTCAGAATTACTATGATCTGGTAGCGTCCGAGCATCTGATGCGTAACGGTTATGCATATCCATTTTATCTGGCGGTTATTATAATGAGCCATGTCTGCAGGGAGTTTTATTCCGGGCGGGTGGCAAGCGGGGTCGTGGACAAGTATCAGGAGTATATAACCGATCATAGTGTTCCGGGGATTGTGGTCAGAAATACGGTGCAGAAACTGGTTGACGCGGCACTTCTCATTGAGGCGCACGGGGCGGCTGATTCCTATGTGCCGGGGCGTGATATCGCTCATATTTCGATGCTGGATATTTACCGTGTGATATCTGATATTGAATTTACCGCTCCGGATAGGGTATTGAATATACAGGCAGAGCATGTCGCCGGAGTAATCAAGCGCGCAGGAGGGAAAGTGGCAATGGAACTGGAAACGGTCAGATTGCTTGATCTGGTTAGACTTGAAGATGAGGCGGAATAAGCTATGGATATTGATGTCCTGATGGCAACGGATGATTCTTATGCTCCATATCTGGCGGCGACTCTGGCCTCATTGCTTGTCAACAGTGCTGAGGATGATACAATAAATCTCTATATTGCCGAATTTTCCGGCAGTATAAGCCAGGAGAATAAGCTGAAACTGGCGGAACTTCGTGAGCTCAGGGATTTTTCTCTTCATTATGTAACTGTCGAGCCGGTTGAGGTGCAGGGGTTTGCGTCTACAGTGCATACTGCAAATATGTATCTGCGTTTATTTGTTCCTGAACGCCTGACAGCGTTGAAAAAGATAATTTATCTGGATTGCGATATGCTGGTTCTGGGCTCTTTGAGCGAACTTTTTAATACCGAGCTAGGAACCAGTGTCCTGGGTGCGGTGCTTGACAGCGCGGCGGTATTGTGTGAAGGTGAGGTCTGGGAGTATGAGCGAAAAATAAATTATAAGTATTTTAATTCGGGGATGCTGCTGATGAATCTGGATGTCATGAGACAGGATAACTTTACCGGTATTATACAACGCTGGCTGCGTGCTTCTAAAGAGCTGCTTTTTCCTGATCAGGATGCCTTGAATGCGTTGTTTCTGCGCAATACTGTAATATTGCCTCTGCGTTATAATGCGCAATTTCCTTTACTGGCTGCTTTAAAAGCGGGATCTTTTGCTCTGGATACCACAGAGTATGAGGAATTGTCTCAGCCGGTTATTGTGCATTTCTGTACCCAGCAGAAACCCTGGCTTTATCTTTCTGAACCGCCATATAAGAAGGAATTTAATTATTATCTTTCACTTACACCCTGGCGGGATTTAAAACCGGTTGATTATACGCTGAAGAATATTCTAAGGAAGAATTGCCGGCGCCTTCTGCGTCTGGCAGGGTTGAAACAGGCCGATTAATTATCAGTCTATGAAGATTGCACCCATAACATCAATATTGAGTACAAGCCCGACTGTGCCGTCACCAAGCAGTGCTCCACCCATAATTCCTCTGACGCTTTCCAGTCCGTTGATACGTTTGATAACTACCTGCTGATGATCCAGAATTTCGTCAACAGCAAGGCAGAATCTTGAGGAATCACATTTTATTACTACGCAGGTGCCACCACTGCCGGATGGGAGGTCAAGGATATCATTGAGTTTTATCAGCGGCAGGACTTCATTACGGAGCTTGACGCATTTACCGCGTTTCTGATAGTTTATAATTTCTGTAGCCGTGAGGTAGAAGGATTCCACAACATAGCGGATTGGGATAATGAAGGTTTCGCCACCGCTCTTTACTACCAGACCGTCAACAACCGAGAGCATAATTGAGAGTGGAATTTTTATGGATATCAGAGTCCATTTCCCCAGCTCGCTGCTGACTTCAATGAAACCGCCTGATTTTTTGATATTATCCAGAACCGAACTCATGCCGACACCACGTCCGGAGATGTCTGAAACTTTCTCTGCAGTCGAAAAACCATTCTGGAAGATCAGCTCCATAATCTGTCTCTCACTCATCATGTCGATATCGGCTTGCGAGTACATGCCGTTCTCTAGTGCTGTGGCGCTTAATTTGGCTGTGTCTATACCTTTACCGTCATCTTTAACCTTGAGAATAAGGGAATTATCTTCGTTGAGGGCGGTAAGGGTAATATGTCCGACACGGTCTTTGCCGGCTTCAAGTCGGGTCTCAGGCAGTTCGACACCATGATCGCAGGAATTACGGACAATATGTACCAGACAGGTATTGATATCATCTAAAAGACTCTTGTCGATAACGGCATTTTCACCGATTATTTCCAGGCTTATTTCTTTATTGAGGCTTCTGGCTGTATCGCGAACCAGACGAGTGATGCTGGTGGTGATAGTGTTGATTTCAATACGTCTGATATCCATCAATGATTTCTGCAACCCGAAAACCTGTTTACTGAAATCATTGTTGGCGCTGGTAAATTCACGTACCAGATCAAGCTGGTCGGAGGTCACAATGGTTGAAAACTTTTTTTGCAGGTTATTGAAAATTTCTCCAAGAATAATCAACTCTCCGACATTATCGAGAAATTTATCAATTTTTGCTTCCTCGACTCTGACGGTCTTACGGGTTGGGGTCTGCTTTCTGGTGTCGGTATTTTCAATTTGAACACTGTCTTCTTCGATTACTTCATCTTCGTCTTCACTCTGGCTGTATTTGAGCAGCTCTTTGATTGATTCACGGTAATATTCGGACTGGAGATTGTCAAAATCAAGTTCAAGATCTGCGAACATCTTGATACTTTCTTTCATATCAAACAGCAGTGCCTGCAGCTCGGGGATATCGGCAGCTTCGACAATGCTCAGCACCTTTTTTATTACTGAAAAGAAGCGCTTGGCACCGTCATCATCGAGTGGAGAGGTATTTGCCTGATCAATCATCTCACTGAGCTGCTGGATTTCACCGGCTATGTCGGTACCATTGAAGAAGATTGGAATTCCAGGCTTTTGAGTTATATCATTGTCATCACCCTTTTCAAGGCAGGTTCTGACCTTGTCAATATCATTGTTTACCGAGTCAAGATCGATTATACCTTCAATGGAAGGCAGTAGATTCGACAGACTGTCGAGCAGGTCATTGGCCGCTGTTGTCAGATCAAGTCCGTCATTATACAGTGCCTTAATAATTTCATCCAGCTCATCCAGAAAGAGCTTTTCGTGGTGTGAAAGTTCACCGCTGCTGCTTCCGGATTCTGCAATCTTTTTGAAAGAACTGTGCAGCAGATCCGTTCCGGCAAATAAAGTATCCATGACTTTGGCATTGACCAGACTCGGGTCTTTGTGCACGATTTCACAGAGATCCTCCAGTCGGTGACCGATGAGTTTCAGGTTGTCAAAACCGAACATCCCGGCACTGCCTTTGATGCTGTGCATGTGCCGCATGATGGAATAGAGAACCTCTTCATCTGAAGGACTCTCTTCTAGAGCCACCAACTCATGGCTCAGCTCTTCAAAGCGGTCGCTACTCTCCTGAAGAAATAGTTCAAGAAATTCATTTATTCCTTCATTCATATTCAGTCTTTCTTAATCATCAGAGCTTTTTCAATTGCAGAGGTTACAGCTTCTTTATCATATGGTTTGACTATATAGCGTTTTGCCCCTATGCGCAGGCAGTTCATTACAGTTTTGGCATCGGCAATGGATGAGGCCATAATGACTGTAGTCTCGGGAGCAAGCCGTATAATCTCTTTCAGAACATCGGTTCCCTTGAGTTTTGGCATCATGATATCAAGAGTGACTAATTCCGGTTTGAATTTTTTAAACTTTTCAAGAGCTTCCATACCATCTTCAGCTATGGCCACGATGTTATAGTTCATTTCAATAAAGATTTTTTTCAGAAATGCGCACATTACCGGTGAGTCATCAACGATCATAACTGTTACCGGTTCTTTTTCGGCGGTATCTGTTTTCGGGGCGCCTTCCATTGTCTCTTGGGTTTCTGCGGAATCAAGCATGAGATAAATATATATCGTTCCATATGCTTCGGTGGTCATTGCGGTTAAATAACTGCCACTGTCCAGCCACTTTCTGATTTCTGCCGGGTTCAACTTGTCACCAAATGAGGAGAGTCGAATCTCGGTGCCGGAATTACTCAGCGAACCGAATAATAGACCAAGAATCTGATTGCCGACTTCATGGCAGGATTCTTCGACAGTGGCTGCTTCTTCATCACCGATGGTTATAGAGAGAAAACGCCTGGCAATAGCTTCAGCTTCATCAAAGAGCAGGGTTACTTTACCAGAGATCTCACCTTCAACACCGTATGAGATAGCCAGTGATTCTGCGGCTGGTTCCAAGTGTGAGAGTGAAAGCTGACTCTCGGTTTTTAGAATTTTAGAAACAGTATCCGGAAGATGTGATTTTAGCAGTGGAAGAATATCTTTCATTATTATACCCTGTTACTTGTACTGACGAAAAGAAATAGGTTCAGTTACAAATTGCAAATTATTTGTAAGCTTATCTATAATATAGTAAATGAAGATGTTTTTTTTTTCAAGCTAGATATTTATATTTTATGTTGTTTGTCCCAAAATAACCGGTTTGTCTGTATCTTCTTAGGATAGAGAATGTTAGCTCATTCGTTTCCGGGTATACTGTGAATTGGCGCTTCTTTCTGCTCAAGTTCTGCAACCTTATGGGGCTCTAAAACTTCAGTTTTACTGAGTTTATTTTTGGGCATGTATGGTGAAAGCAGTGATATCCCTCCCCAGGCAATAAGGCAGGATACAACACCGATAACCGCTCCGACTTTGAGCCATTCCAGAAATGCGACATGAAGTCGGCAGCGTTTTTCAAGCATGCCCAAGGCTACAATATTCGCGGTGGAACCTATCATAGTAATATTTCCACCAAAACAGGCACCAAAGAGCAGCGCCCACCAGAGTCGGAAATCATCCAGATGCTCTATTACCGGTAGAAAAGCGGCAACGAAGACAACGTTATCGACAAAGGCTGAACCCAGAGCAGAGATAAATATTACTGCCGGGGTGAGCAGCCAGGGGGTACTTTGGAAGGTGGTCTTGAATTCATCGGCAATACGTACTGTGATACCGCTATGCTCAAGGGAACCGGCCACGGCGAAAAGCATCATGAAAAAGAGGAGTGTCCACCATTCGACCTCTTCTTCAATATAATGCCGGGCTCTTTTATAGCGCCAGATCATTAGTATGCCGGCAACGACCAGTGGTGCGACTATCATCAGGGTGTTTGCTTCCAGATTGAGGTTGTGCTCCAGAGTATGATGTGAGGCAATAAAAGCAATCATTGCAACCAGAATAAAGAGTCCGCGTTTATAGGGAACCTGAACCAGTGGTCCAAGGGTTAGACCCATGTCACGGCGCTGGGTAAGGCGTTCATCAAGCAGGGCAATATCCTTGCGGAACCAGAAAAGCAGTATCGCCAGTGAGACACTGAGGGTAAGCAGCATTATCGGGAATGCCCAATATATAAAGTCAACGAAGCCGAGATTTCCGCGGCTGCCGATGAGAATACCTACAGGATTACCAAGCATGGTTCCGGCACTACCGACATTGGTACCCAGCACTGCTATTATGATATACGGGGTGGCTCTGATTTTAAGGGTGTCACATACCTGAAAAATCAGTGTAGATACAAAGACAATACTTGTGACTTCATCAACTGCACATGCCAGCAGAGCACTAAGGTAGACAATGATTCCTATAAACATCAGACCTGAGAGGCTCTGACAGTTTACTACCAGCTGTATTATCCAGGTAAAGAGACCAAGTTCTTTGAGAACGCCGACGATTACCATCATTCCAACAAGAAAAAGGATTATCGGCAGTTCTGTATCATGGGTAAACTGGGTGACCGTAATTACTCTGGCTCCGAAGAGGATTCCGGTACCGACAAATGCGATTGCCAGCCTGAAGGCCCAGAAGAGGAGGGTGGCCATGATAATCATTATAAAAATTGATGATGAGAGCATCTGCTCTTCTGTGAGATTAACCAGCGTTCCGATATAGCCAACGCACAGGGTAACGCCTATCATTATTGCCCCGCGAATCAGTAATGAGCGGGTTTCAATCTTTCCTGCTTCGTCTGAATGCATATTTTGCTCCTGATAGTTACTGGGTTTTCGGTGAGTATATATATTATTCTGTTATTCTCGTAGTACTTTGCTGAGGAAGCCGCGCAGCGAAATGACACCTTTGAGTTCTTTGCCGTCCAAAACATAGACTCTGGTTGCATTTATCCTTGTCATTTCCTTCGCAATCTGTACCGCCGGAGCGGTTATCTGGATACTTGGAACTTCAGTGGTCATTATTTCTGCCAGCCAGGTCATATTCTCCCGGCGCAGAATCTCCGCGAAGGGTTCGAAATTCAGAATTGGCGACAGATCGTCCATCCACAGGATGTAATCCGGCAGTACTACCTTGAGCAGCTCCTGAGCTGAAACCACACCGATAAGTTCGTTGTTAGTGTCTACAACCGGTAGGCTCAGGTAGTTGTACTTGACAAAGAAATCGATAGCTTTTTCCAGCGTATCATTCTCGTAGAGCTTGACCTCTACATCGCGCATTATATCTCCGGCGCAGATGTAATCGGGAAGAATCAGTCCTCCGCGGTCAAAGTAACGCCAGAGTTCATCAGCAGTACCCAGTTCGGATATTGTTTTATCGGATTCAGGGGTACTGCAGATACTTGCCAGAGCGCTTATCGCCTGCAGATATAGCCCAGGCTGTTCTTTGGGTATCAGCAGCAGAATAATAACCCGTATGCTGCTGTTGTCGGTCCAAGCGACTCCGGTACTTGACGTTGCTACACCCACCACCAGTTCACTGACTGAAGCGATTCTGGCGTGTGGTATGGCGATACCCGGAGCAATTACTGTTGACATATCGGTTTCGCGTTTGATAATCTCGTCGAAGACCGCAGAAACATTGCCTACACCGTGTTCATAGGCTAATTTTCTGAGCAGCTCCATTATAGCCAGATCTCGCTGGTCCGATTCAATATTACAAAGTACCTGCGCCGGTGAGAAGAGAGACGAAAACTTTACCTTGTTGCTGACACTTGTCATTGCGGGCTCCTTGGTAATTAACAGATAATTGATTTTCCCCTGAAGAATTTGTGTAAATTTATCGCCGGTAATGCTATTACTGTGTATGCCAAATATGCGGATATTGCGATATAGCTATATACTACCGTATAAAATGTCATTAAACAAGTGAAGGTGAGATTATTATCAAAGTTAATAATATGAGCTGCAGCTGAAAATCAGTCTCCGGCTATATTTAGAACCGCTTCTGCAACAAAAATTTTGCAGTCGCAGCGTACCGCCAGAGCGATGGCGTCTGAAGGGCGGCAGTCGATTGAGATCTCTCTGCCGTCTACTGTTTCCAGTACCAGCAGACTGAAAAACACGGCTCCGCCTTCATCATAAGGACGGATATCGGAGATTATAATATGTTTTACTCTTGCTGCCAGAGCTTCGATGGTATGATATAGCAGATCGTGAGTTAGAGGGCGTGGAAGCTCATAGCCGTCAATACTGTTTTTTATGGCTACAGCTTCATTGATGCCTATTTCAATGGTGAGACAGCGTTTGCCGTCTTTTTCCTTGAGTACTATCATTTGGGAACTGGAATTTTCAGAGATAAGAATCTGTATGAGTCTGCATTCAATTATGATCAAGGGCGTCTCCGGAAAACAATCAACAATAAACTTACACTGCCTAGAGGGCAATGATTGCTCTGACAATGCGCTTATCATAGAGAATTTCCGCTTTGCTCTCCATTTCCTGCAGAATCAGGTTCTTATTGCTTTGCCCCCGTATTCTGAGTGCTTCTTCGAACTCCAGTGCAATATTGACAATCTTGGCGGTCTCGGGTATTTCGTACCTTTCAAGCTGATTAGGTCCGCTCATATCACCTTTTTCATACATGTAGCGGATTGTATTCTGGATACTGTCGTAGCACTTCATTCCGGCAATGACATTGAGTGAGGCTTTAATCCGGTCTCGTTCAATATTCAAACGTTCATCGGAACTTATTCCCTGAGTGTTCTTGCAGAATAAGTCAATATTGTCAGGATTGAGAATTCCGATATTATGCAGAAGACCGGCGAGCACGACAATCTGTTCCGCCTCTTCGTCAATATTCAGGTTCTGGGCAATCTTCTGTGCGTATTCGGCAACTGCTGTTGAACGACCGCGGATCTCTGGCGCCCGTTCCTCGACGGCAAGAACCAGGGTGCGGATAGTGTTGAGCAGGTCTTCACGCAGGTGACTGCGGTAACGGAAATTTGTAAGTGCCAGACCAACCTGATCTGCCATGGCAGCAGCCAGTTCGAGATCTTCCTCACGGAAGGTGATGGTAGGGGCGTTACTTGCCAGATATAGTACTCCGCTGATGCGACCTGAAACCGATAGCGGGGCGCATATGACACTCCGGATGTTGTTGGCAAGAATACTTTCCTGAGAACTGAAACGGCCGTCACGGGTGGCATCGGTCGTAAGTATTGCCATTTTATCCTTTATTGCGCGCTGAATTATAGAGCGGGATATCATTTTTTTGTCTTTGCCGCGTTTGACGTCCGAACCTATCGGCTCGAATTCTTCTGTCTCGCTGTTGCGGTGGAAGATAAAGGTCATCTCGCTGTTGAAATGTTCGGTAATCAGCGGTAGCGCTTCTTCAATAAGGGTCTTCTCATTCGCTGATTTATCAATTATCCGGGCCAGTTTGTAGAGGCTGCGCAGACGGAACATATCTGCGCCGTCACCCTGTGACGCATTGAGGTCGGTAAGATCGGCAAGATCAAGTTCGAGATTGGAACTGCTGTCTTCCTCATCGAAAAATTCAACATTGCTGCTTTTATCACTGGTTGAGAGTGCACAAAAATCAATTATGGTGCCGCCTATTTTTATAGTGTCACCATCTCTGAGCAGCTCTTCTTCTATTCTTTCATCATTGAGAAATGTTCCGTTACGGCTCTTGAAATCACGGATGAAGCACATTTCACCGATCCGGAAAATTTCGGCGTGTTTACGGCTTGCCCCTTTATCCATTATCTGAATAGTGCAGGTGTCATCTCTACCAAGGGTGATAGATTTGTCATCTATTTCAAAGCGCTGACCCTTGTGCGGGCCATTAGCCATACGAATTTCGGGCATGGTTTATCCCCTTTGTGAACATGAAAGAAAGCAGTCAAACAGTGTTACTTTTAGTTATTACGGCACCTGCCGTAATTGCAGCTGGCAGGTGCCTGAAACTTTTAATACTGGGCGATAAAATCGCGGAAGCGTTTCAGCATATCCTTGGTGTATTCACCTGGTTTGCCGCTACCGATTTTACGTCCGTCAATATCGATAACCGGTATTACTTCAGCGCCGGAACCGGTAAGGAAACACTCATCAGCATTATAAAGATCATATCTCTGCAGAGTTGTTTCTTCAAGCGGTATTCCGCCTTCTTTGGCCAGCTTGATTACCAGATTGCGGGTACAGCCTTCAAGAATGCAGGAGTAAGTGCTTGGTGTCTTTATGACGCCATTCTTGACAATAAAGATATTATCGCCTGTGCATTCGGCAACAAATCCTTGACTGTTGAGCAGAATAGCCTCAAGTTTGCCGGCACGGATAGCTTCCATCTTTGCCAGGATATTGTTCAGATAGTTCAGTGATTTTACTCTGGGGTTCAACGCCTCACTGTGAACTGCAGGCACGGCAGAGGTTATAATCTCAAGACCCTTCTGATATAGCTCATCCGGATAAAGTGAAATGCTGGCGGCAATGACAATAACCGATGGCTTTGGGCAGTTTCTGGGGTCAAGTCCCAAATCTCCTACACCTCTGGTAACAACAAGTCTGATATAGGCGTCCACCAGTTTATTGGCTTTAATTGTTGCATTCACTGCAGCGACGACCTCTTCTTTGCTGTAAGGAATTTCGAGGTTGATATAGTGAGCACCTTCGAAGAGACGATCCATGTGCTCTTTGCACAGGAAGATCTTGCCGTTATATGCACGGATCCCTTCAAAAATGCCATCACCATATAGCAAACCGTGATCAAATACTGATACCTTGGCGTCGCACTGATTTACCAGTTCGCCGTCCATCCAAATCTTGAGTTCTTTGTCCAACATTTTTGTGACCTTTTACTACTGAGTAAATAATATTTTCGGATTAAAGCAATACAATTTTGTTTATTTTAAGTCTTATGCTGCATACGTCAATAATAAAGATACTTTTATTTAATATTTAAGTATTACAGGGGTTATTAAATTATGAGGAAAAATAAAGCGCAACTAAGCTGAATTTTAAAATAGCATATAAGTAGCCTGAAATAAATATAGAATTATTATAGTGCAATCTGAAATTCAGAGGATTCGATCATTTCAATAAAAGTGTCGGCAATATCGCCGTCAAACTGTTTGTTACGCTCTTCTCTGATGACACTCAGCGCTTTTTCAAACGGCATAATACTGCGGTAAGGTCTGTTGGTACGCATTGCGTCCCAAGTGTCGCATACGGTGATGATGCGTGCGATTAATGGAATGTTATCGCCTTTAAGATTATCCGGATATCCGCCACCGTCAAAACGTTCATGGTGGTTACGTATAGCAGGAAGGATAGTATCGAAATCAGGTATGGGCTTAAGAATTTTTTCACCTTGAACCGGGTGTTCTTTGATCAGCGCGTATTCTTCGGCGGTAAGTTTTGCAGGTTTAAGCAGTATATTTTCGGGGATCGCAATTTTTCCAATATCATGTAACTGACCGGCGGTTTTTATTGTTGTCTGAAAGGATAGTGAAAGACCCATTTTTTTGGATAAAGCTTTTGAAAGTTCGGCAACTGAACTGGAGTGGGTACAGGTATACTCATCCCGGGCATCAATGGCGTTGGTCAGTGTCGTCAGGGTGGCCATGAACAATTTTTGATTTTCCAGCTTTGCTTCTTCTATCTCTCGTTCAAGCTGTTCATTATAGCTGGCCAGTTTAATACGTAAAGTCTCGTTCTGTTTGCGGAGTTTTTCGCTATCTAGAATTCTGCTGACTGCATCGATAAGTATCATCGGGCGGAATGGTTTCTGCAGGAAGTAATTCGCTCCGAAATTCAGGGCATCGGCAATTGCATTCAGATCGGCATGTCCGGTCATAATAATGAAGGGTGATTTAATCCCGGTGTTTTTCGCCCAGCTCAGCAGATCAACTCCTGATTCACCCGGCATGATAATATCGGTTATAATAAGATCGTATTCATTATTCTGGATAAGTCTTTTCGCTGTTTCGACATTCTCGGCATTATGAATCTTGTAGGAGCAGGTGGTAAGTGCTTCCGTGATAACAAGACGCAGCGTGTCATCATCGTCCACAACCAGGATTGTTTCCTGATTATTGGGCTGTGTATCATTCATGAAGAAATAATCTTTATCTGACATTGTTTCCCTGTGCAAATATCTGAAACACCCGAAAATAAAATACGGCTCGGTTGCTGTTTAATTTTATCATAAAAAAAAGATTAATAAAATTAAATTGTTAATTCTTTTTAATAAATAATATTATCTTTTGTATAATTTATCTTTGTAAATAATGAGATTTAGGTTAAACCAAGGTTTTAATATGATAACTTTGTGTCATTTATCCCGTTTTTCTAAAATCAATTTCTTTACAATTTCCTCAAATTCATTGCCACGTTGCTGGAAATTCTCAAACATTCCATAACTGGCGCAGCCTGGGCTGAGTAAGATGACCTCCGAATTTCCTGTACATCTGCGTTTTGCCTGAGTTATGGCTTCTGAAAATGCTTTGCAGCCGGTTACCGTAAGATCGAAATCCGGTTTGTACTCATGTATCTGTGCCGCTATGACGTCAGCGGTCTGACCAATGAGGATGGCAGCAGCAGCCTTATCTGCAATTTCACGGCTCATTGCTTCAAGAGGTATTTTTTTGTCATAACCGCCTGCGATAATAATAATCTTTCGCTCGGGGTAGGATTGTAATGCCGCTATTGTGCTTTCAGGGGTGGTGGCAATCGAGTCATTTACATATATAATACCCGGCTCTTCAGCGATAATTTCCTGCCGGTGGGGCAATCCTTTGAAATCTTTTATCCGTCCATTCAGGCGGCAATTACCAGCTGATTCATAGTTTGTAGCGTATATGAAGGCTGCGGTTAAAGCCTGCAGCGCATTGACCTGGTTGTGCTTACCTGGAAGCTTGAGTTCTGCAGTCTCTGCAAGTGAATAATTAATGCCTTTGAGGCGTATAGCGAATTGCCCTTCTTCTATACCTGCGTGATTGTCTGTTACCGGAGGATTGAGCGAGGTGAAGATTGTATTTGCTGCGGTTGCATGGTGCCATTTTTTCAGAACCGGATCGTCATAATTTAGAATTGCATGATTGGACTGGTTCTGTTTACTTATCAGTTGCTGTTTATCGTGGTAGTAGTTGTCAATCGTAAGATGCCAATCCAGATGGTTGGGTGCCAGATTGGTGATTACCCCTATTTCAGGAGCGAAGCCATCTTCTGCAAGATAGTGCAGTTGAAATGATGATAGTTCCAGAACCGCCGGAGTCCCCTGAGGATAGGTTCCAAGTTGTTTAAGCAGTGATCCTCCAATATTTCCGCCGCTGAGAGTATTGGGGTTTAGGCTGTGTATGATATGTGAAAGCAGTGCGGTTGTTGTTGATTTGCCATTTGAACCTGTTACCGCTATTACCGGATTACCCGAAATCTTCTGGTGCTCATGTATGAAAATACCGATCTCGGTGGTAAGCGGTACATTGGAATCACGCGCAAGCCGGAGGTAGGTATTGTCAGGCTTTACCGCCGGATTAACCAGTAACAGATCGGTGTCGGTAAAGTCCTGTTCCCTATGCTCTGTCAGTACATAATTGATATTGCTGAAGCGGGATAGTGCGGCAATCGAAGGGGCCAGTGTGTCTTTATCGCGAAGATCAGTAACTGTAACTTCGATGCCTTTTTCTGCCCAGTATTCAGCAGCACCAACACCACCGCCGAAAAGACCTAAACCCATAATAGTTACATGCTTGATATCCCGATTTTTATTCATTATCTGTCTCTGTAAAAGTAAGCCTGTACTGACGATTTTAAAACTGGTGCTTCCGTAATTTTTATCGTTAAATTTCTGATACTTTACGTTCTTTGTTGACTGCTATGAATGGCAGTTGTATTACGATTATTTTAATAATTAATGTACTTAAAAAAAATCTATTTTATTTAATATAATAATACATATTAGCAAAAGCAATTAAATTGTTAAATATATGCAGAATTACCGGTAATCTTAAAGAGGCGGTTCTATTTCTTGAAATTCCCAGAATAATGCCCAGTATAATAATTTCGCCGAGCAGCAGCAGGTTGTATTGCTGCATATGCGCTAGAGACCAGAGCAGTGAGGTTATTACTATTGTTGCTGGAATTGGAAGAAACAGGTTGAAACTTGAGAAGAGTAGACCGCGGAAAACAAGCTCTTCCCATACAGGAGCAATAATCCCGGCAGTTATGAGAAAGAGGAATATCAGAAACTTTGAATTACCGGCTGCAGCAATTAGATTATTTTGCCAGGGCGTAATTTCTGGCTGCTGGAAAATTTCGGTATTTATGAAATTAAAGATCAGAGACAGCATAATAAATAGAATAATATATTTTACATAAGTGATCAGTGGAATATTGCTTTCAGTGGTAGTGCAGGCGCTGTCAGGTATGACCTTGGAGGAATGGAGCTGCTGCTGTTTATGAATAAGCTTATTCCAGATTCTGCTGCAGAAAATTGCAACCAGTAATGTGGAGGTGATATATACGAACAGGAAGGGAATACTTATTGCCAGACCGCTTGTTTCTGCCGGCTGGAGACTATGCCAGAGCAGTGAGACCACAGCACCGGTCACAATAATTATAACTGCTGTAAACAGAATCGAGATAATAAACAGTTTTACCTTCAGGTTTCTATGAGAGTTTGTATTCATAATTTTCGGCCTGTATTCGGTTATTAAAAAACCCTGATCGTTTGATCAGGGTTATATTAAATTGAGAAAACTCAATAGGTTTTTTCATGGTGCGGAGCGGGAGACTTGAACTCCCACTTCGTTAGAAACTAGATCCTAAATCTAGCGCGTCTGCCATTCCGCCAGCTCCGCATCAACTTTGTACTGTGGAAGTATAAGAGAAATATTCAGGGTTGCAATACCTTTTTTTTAATAAAAATAAATTTTAGTATTGACAAAATGCAGTAGATAGGATATATTCTTAATTAAGAATTAATACTATTTAGATTTTTGCTTAATTAAAAAAACTTGAGCGGTGAGTTTAACAGTGAGGTGCGGTTATGGAGCTTTCTACAGAAAATATTACTGAGAAGATGGAAAGGTTTCTTGAGCTGTGTAGAGAGAAGAAGGTCAAGATTACACCGCAGCGCATTGAGATTTTTCGGGCTCTGGCTGCAACCGATGAACATCCTGGGGTTGATGAGATTTATAACCGTATTCGCCTTTTAATGCCGAACGTATCAAAGGACACTGTATATCGTACGTTGGCTCTGTTTGAGGAGATGGGAGCAGCAATTAAGGTTGAGCAGTTGTGTGAACGTGTCCGGTATGATGCGGATGTAACTGAACATCAGCATTTTCTATGTGAACGTTGTGGCGGTATAAAAGATTTTCATTTTAGCGGCTTGAGAAATCTGTTCAATGAGAACGATCTTTCTACAGTGGGTGAGGTCAGGTCGGTGGTTCTGCAACTGCGTGGAATATGCAAGGATTGTCTTGAAAAAGAGTAAATTACGTTAAAAGTAGCGTGATTCTTATATTACTGGTGTTTGAATAGAAGATTTAAGATTAGAAGGAGAAGTTTACAATGGCTAAATATGTATGCACTATCTGCGGTTATACTCAAGAAGGTGAAGCTCCTGAGGTATGTCCAACATGCGGCGCAACCAAGGATAAGTTCGTTTTACAGGCAGAGGGAGAACTGGTATTTGCCGATGAGCATAGAATTGGTGTAGCAAAGGGTGTTGATCCTGAGATTATCGAAGGTTTACGGGCTAACTTCACCGGTGAGTGTACTGAGGTAGGCATGTATCTTGCAATGAGCCGCCAGGCTGATCGTGAGGGATATCCTGAGGTCGCAGAAGCTTATAAGCGTATCGCTTTTGAAGAGGCTGATCACGCTGCAAGATTTGCAGAACTTCTGGGTGAGGTTGTAGCTGCTGATACCAAGGCTAACCTCTCTGTACGTGTTGAAGCAGAGCATGGCGCAACTCAGGGTAAACTGGATATTGCTAAAAAGGCTAAAGAGCTTGGTTATGATGCAATTCATGATACTGTACATGAAATGTGTAAAGACGAAGCTCGTCACGGCTGTGCTTTTAAAGGACTTTTGGATCGTTATTTCGCTTAGTATTTATCCTGAACGCACAAAAGATAATCCTGAACCGGTCATTTGGTTCAGGATTATCTTTTAATGTAATGATATGATATAGGTTAGATCTAGATGTTCTCCAGGGGAGTCTTTGGTTCCGGATCGTTGGATCTAGGAAGAATGGCATTGAGAACGATACCGGTGATAGCAGCGAGACCGATTCCGGCAATATGGAAGTTTTCATTGCCGAAAGTCATGCCGCCGATTCCGAAAACAAGGATAACAGCGATGATGATCATGTTGCGGCTCTTATCAAGGTCATGTTTTCCAGCTTTATGCAGTTCTTTGATACCTACGGTGGTTATCATGCCGAAGAGCAGAATCATCATACCGCCAATAACTGGAGCAGGAACAGTGGCTAAAAGTCCGGAGAGTTTACCGATGAATGCTACCGCGATGGCAACTATACTGGCCCAGGTCATAATAGCAGGGTTGAACTGTTTGGTCAGAATAACCGCTCCGGTAACTTCTGAATAACTGGTATTAGGAGGACCGCCGAAGAAACCGGCAAGGCTGGTGGCAAAACCGTCGCCGAAGAGAGTAGCATGCAGACCGGGATCCTTGAAGTAGTTCTCGCCTGTGGCTGAGGATATGGCAGAGACATCACCAATATGTTCAATGGTTGGAGCCAGAGCGATCGGTATCATGTAGAGAACGGCTGACCAGTCAAAAATTGGAGCGGTGAAGTCTGGTGTCGCCAGCCAGGCGTTATTGTTTAGAGGGGTAAAATCAACGATACCCAGGAAGATTGAGGAAATATAGCCGACAGCAATAGCGATAATAATTGGGAACAGTTTGAGCCAGCCCTTGTGCATGACTGACCACATAGCAACGATCAGGGTGATTCCCGATACCAGCAGACAGGTGTTCTCGGTGTGTGATGTGCCTATTCCTCTGGCCATGTTTACTCCTACTGGAGCCAGGCTTAGACCAATCACCATAATTACCGGACCGATAACAACAGGTGGTAATATCTTTTTTATAAAGCCATAACCGAAGGTGCGTATCAAAATTGCGACAATGATCTGCACAATACCGGCTGTAATAAGTCCGCTCTGAGTTTTAGCGATTCCCCAGTGCTGCACGCCATATTGAATCGCCGGAATATACGCGAAACTTGAGGCGAGAAAGAGCGGTACTTTACCTCTGGTGATAATTTGAAATGCCAGAGTGCCGATGCCGGCGGTAAAGAGTGCTACCGACGGGGAAAGACCGGTCAGTATCGGCACCAGTACCAGCGAGCCGAATGCAACACAGATGGCCTGCAGGCCAAAGGGTGCAGACTTCAGATTGAATTCATATTTCACGTTGTTATCTCCTATTTTGTTCCAAAAATACGGTCCCCTGCGTCACCCAACCCAGGTATAATATATGCATTTTCATTCAAATAAAGATCAAGTGCTCCAAGATAAATCATAACATCAGGATGTTCCTGAAGAACCCGGTTTACCCCTTGTGGGGCACCAACAATTGATAGAACGGCTATGTGTTTGCAGCCGCTGGCTTTTACTTCTTTGAGGGCGGCACAGACAGTTCCGCCGGTAGCCAGCATTGGATCCAGGATAATTGCAAACCGTTTGTCCATGTTTTTAGGGTGCTTCCAGTAATATTCCTTTGGCTCGAATGTTTCTTCATCACGGTAGAAGCCAACTGTCGCATGCTTGACATTCGGTGCGAGTTCAAGAACGCCATGTACCATACCTTCGCCGGCACGCAGAATAGGAACGATAACCGGTTTTTTGCCTGAAAGCTGCTGAACCTTGGTGGGTGTTCCACTCCAGCTGGTTATCTCCTTTTCTTCAAGGGGAAGTTTTCTGGTTGCTTCATAGAAGAGAATAGTTGACACTTCTTTTGCCAGGCTGCGAAATAATGGCTTAGTGGTGCTTTCGCGGGCGAGAGTGTCCTTTAGACTGCTGGTAAGAACTGAGCTCTTATCGCTAATGGTTTCATCATTGAGGATGTCATTTATTTTGTCTCGAACCATTTCAAACGCCAGTTCTTTACTGTAACGCCGCATCAGACTTAACTTGTGGGTCAGCAGTGGGTGTTCGATGACTACAGGGTTGTCGCGGTGCATAAGATCGTCTCGGAGTTCCAGACTCTCGGCTTGTGATAGGATATCCATTATTTTCTCCTTGTCTTTTTTATCATTATTTCAGTTAATATATTAAAAATGTTATTAATCCCCGGCTGCCGGCTGAGTTTGTCGGCAGCGTCTTTCCTGCTGCGTGGATGTATTGTACGCTGTATAATTTATTTAAGCAGTATATTTATCAGTGAACAACCTTCAACGATATCTTTGTCTCTGGCTTCTTTTTCGGTAAATACTTGTGATGAATCTGCTTTTATTCCTGAACCCCAGATAGTATAAGGAATGGGGTCGGATGTATGTGTTTTAAGCTCGAGTGGGGTAGGGTGGTCAGGCATGCAGAGAATGCGGATATCACCTGATTCCCTGGCAGTCTGCAGAATAGGACCGACGATAAATTTGTCGATGTTTTCAAGAGCTCTGACTTTTTCAGAGGCTTCTCCATTATGTCCTGCCTCATCCGGCGCCTCGACATGTACAACGACAAGATCCAGATTCTTTAGCGCTTCAATTGCCGCTTCTCCCTTACCTTTATAATTGGTATCATAAAATCCAGTTGCTCCTGGTACTTTTATAACTTCCAACCCTCCAAGCTTGGCTATGCCCTGAAGCAGGTCGACGGCACTGATCATTGCCCCATCAAGTCCGAATTTTTCTTTATAGGTAGGGAGTTTGGGCATTGTACCGCCGCCCCAGAGCCAGAGCTGAGTTATGGGATTTTTGCCTGTCTGCTGTCTTTGGATATTCAGGGGGTAATCTTTTAACAGTTCTTCACTGCGTTGCATTATTTCATTAAGCACAGGGGAAGCTGGTAAATATTCAGCAACTTTTTCATCGGTTATATCATGAGGTGGGGTAGTGTCGGGAATATTGTCAGCCATATTATCAACTACACAAAGATGGCGGTAGCTGACACCGTGATGCAATTTCACTCCTGAAATACCATGTTTCTCTTCAAGATAGTCAATAAGAGGGTAAGCTTCGGCATTGGTTGGATGGGCGCCCGCAAAATCTGTCATTACACCATCGGTAATAGTTACAGTATTTGCCCTGAAAACAGCCTGATCATTATTTAACTTGATATCTCTATTTGCTGCTTCCAGAGGAGCTCTGCCGGAGTAAAATTTTTTGGGCGAGTAACCAAGAATAGATAAATTCGCAACATCTGACCCCGGAGACATACCTTCAGGAACGGTAGCTGCTCTGCCAAGAATACCTTCTTTTACTAAAGTATCAATATTGGGTATATTTGCTGCTTCTAGGGGAGTGGCATTATTCAGGTCGGGATGTGGACGATCTGCTGCTCCATCGGGAATAATAATAACATAACGCATGTGAAGCCTCTTTCTAATGAGCTTTTTATTGGTATTGCAGTGATATTCTGTTGTTAGAATTAATAATTATCATATTATCGAAACACTATGATGAATTATATTTATGATTGCTGTAGAGCAAAGAGAAAAAATTAAGTTATTTGGGATAATCCGGTAAACTTTTTTAAGTTATGATTGGTGATATTATTATAAAATATAAAAAAGGTTTAATACCTTTGTTTTGTTTTAAAAATATTATAGATTTGGTGATGAATTTAGGCGGATAGTGAGGGTGTAATAAATTTATAATAATGAAAATAAGATATTATCATTATTTGAAGTGTTTCGGTTTTGTAAAAGTTATAACCATATTAGAATTATCTTCGCATGGTCATAAGTTCTTCGAGCATTTCATCTCTGGTTTTTACAACCTCAACATTGGCTGCCTGAGTCTTTTCAGCAGTTATTTGGGTGACCGTTTCCTTGGCGAGATCAGCATCTCCTGATGCCACATTCTGTGCAGACTGATTCAGCATAGACTGTGATTTATATATACCCTGGAGCGACGTAGACATACCAGATATACTTTCTATACTCATAGTATTTCTCCTATATGCGGTGTAAATAATTATTTCTTTTTGCTAAATATATTATACTGTATTTGGAAGTTAATTTGTCAGAATAAATGCTGCATTTAAAATTTTTTTTTTTCAGGGAAATACTCTTGTATTGAAAATCTTTATCAGTATTATATTCAAAGTCCTAGTTAAAGAAAATATGCCACCTTAGCTCAGCTGGTAGAGCAGCGGTTTTGTAAACCGCAGGTCATCCGTTCGATCCGGATAGGTGGCTCCAGATTAAAGCCTTATAAACCAAGAGTTTATAAGGCTTTTTTAATTGTATTTTTGGTGGAATGATTTGGTTTTGTTGCCTATTTGTTGCCCTTTTTTACCAGCTTATATTCTGGATAGCGTCTTCCATGCCGCCATGAACATATTGTGCATAGATGCCTAGTGTGGTTTTTACATCTGCATGCCCCATAATTTTTTGCACTGTTTTAATATCAACTCCGTTCTTAATGAGCTCGGTACAGAAGGTATAACGCAGAGCATGGAAATCTAAAAGTTTTGCTTCTTCAGCTCTCTTTTCTTTACTCCAGTCTGGATAAAGCTCAGCCAGCATACTTCTGACTATCTTTTTAAACTCTCTGAGCGTATTGTGCAGCCGTGGTTGACCATCTCTGGTAGCAAAGACATATTCACTGCTATGCGGCAGATTAGAGAGCGTCGCTTTGAGTTTTTCGGTCATGGGGATTGTGCGCTCACCGGATTTTGTCTTTGGCTTCCAATCGAGGCGGGGCGTTATTCTGAGTGTTGAACCTGGTATGTTAATATCTTCCCAACGGATATTTGCTATTTCTGCCATGCGGCAACCAGTAGACACTGCAAAGTGATAGAATGGCCGCCAGTTATCCGGAGCTAATTTTAATAGCATGTGTACTTCTTCTGTGGTGTATGCTCTACGGTATTTAACTCTGACTGTCGGTAGTAGTGTTATTTTAGCAATTGGGTTTTCTGCAATAAGCTTGTTGTCCAGGCCGTATTCAAGAATGGCTTTAAGTTTTACTACTGATTTGTTTATAGTATTGTGGCTGACACCTGTCTTTTGTAGGGCTTTCTGAAGTTTTGTGCCGACCTTTAAATTAAGTTCTGATACATTGATAATACCAAGTTTTTCGAGCTCTTTCACAGCTCTCTCGGCATTGTTCATATAATCGTTGCAGGTTTTAGGGTTGGGTGTTACTGTTTTTATATAATCAATCCAATCTGAGTGCAGCTCACTTATCAGGTAGTTGTTATCTGTTGCCCGTCCAGTTTTAGCGGCTCTGTTTAATTTGTATAACTCTTCATCTAGTAACTGCTTAGCATCACGAAGTGTTGTTGCCTTCGTTACTTTTGTTTCACGAACGCGCTCACCATTTATATAACCCTTATTTATGGTCATATAGATTTTTTTACCTCGCTTGTATACTCTACCAGTTGCTGTTGTCATGATGCTGGGTTAGTTCCTTGTACAGATGTTTGGTAAGTGTTAGTAAATATCGTTTAGATCGAGTCTGCGTGTGTTAGATTCGACATCATTTTCTAATTGATTTAAACGTTCTTGTATTGATGGAGAATAAATTGATGGTTGATCGTATGGGCTGCTGCCAAATACTTGTGTCCTGAGTTCTTCTATTTCTGTTTTTAATTCACTCAATGTTGGTTCGCCAAAATTGTAAGCATAAGCAATTGTAGTAAAAGCGAGCGCAATAAAAGCAATAATACGTAATGTCTTCATATTTAATTCTCCTTATTATAAACCGATACGATTGATAATAAATCGTATCTTGTTTACCGTAAAGAGAATACAGTCAATTATAATCGGAAATTATAGCGCATAGTGGATACTATTTACTTTGCCTATAATACGATCGCAGTCAGTATTTGTACCATCATTACTCTTGAGATTGATTTTAATTACTCTATGTTCATGGCTGCGATTATCTGGAACGCCACAATAATCGCCGTCAATTTCGTTGAGTCGCTTGACGGTTGTTCCATCTTCATCCCGTTTGTAAATTACTACAATTTCACCGACTAACGCTTTGATGTTTCCTTGTAAGGCTAGTGTCCTGTCAACAGTTATGATAGATCCAGCTGGTATTGTTGGTTCCATACTAGTGGCATTATGTGCGATTCTGGTCGCAACCAAGTTATGTGCGTTTTTAGCCCAGTCTTTATGTATAATTACAACGCCTTGCTTGTAGTCGTTGGTAAATTTTGGTTCCCCAGCTGCAATTGCCTCGGGGTAGAAATTTATTTTCTTGAAATCATCTGGAACTATTGGTGTCGCATTGAAAGACTTATTGTTATATGATGCTATGATGCTTTTTAATTGTATGTTTTCTTCTCTAATTTGCTGAATTTCTAAAAAATCTTGCTCTGGTATAACTCTATCTAGCAATTCTTCGATTTGAATTCGAAGCAATTCATTGTCTTTTTCAGTGTCAATTTCACAATTATCAAAATTAGATTCTAAAGCAAAGTTTTCTTGCATAAGCTGATAATTTGTTTCTTCAAGAATTCCGGCTTTTTCTCTTAACTTTTGGATAGCTCGAAGTCCTATATCTGTATAGGAATAATACATTTTCTTAAATAAAGCCCTATATTCACTGTAGTTTTCATCACTAAATGTTTTGCTATAGACGTCACGGTTGATCGTAAGATTTGCGTAGTCCTCTGCAGAGTGTGGTGGTTTTTTATTATAATAATCTTCACATGTTTTCATGTTTGGATTAACTGCAAGATAAATGCATATAGAGACAATGTAACTATAATAATTTAATACATCATAGTTGAATTCTGGGCAGAATAGCATCTCTTTAGCAAAATTTCTTGCTTGTTTGTATTCTGATTTTACAAAAACTTTTTCAGATTGTTCGTAAAGAATAGGAAAATAGGCATTAGCTATGACATCAGGATTGTTGCTTTTTCCTGTATATAGATAACTCCAATCAACACCACATTTCTCGCAAATAATTTGCAGTTCTCTTATCGATGGATTTTGTTCGTTATTTCTCCATCGGCTAACCAGATTTTTATTGAAACCCAAAGCTTCATATGCCTCTTTTTGGGTAATTCCCAAAAAAAGGGAAAAAACATTATCGTTCAAAGTTGTTGATACGAAAGGAGTTGTTTTTGTCATTTAAGTGTTCTCCCACAAAATGAGAATTAATTATATTGACTTATCCCAGAATTTGGGATATAGTGAATACATCATCGAACAAACCGGAAAATAAGTAAAGTTAAAATTTACAAGTTTCTGGTCATGGTTGATATTGACGAACTTTGTTGTCGTCTCTTATGCTCTTTAAAAACAGTAAAAAGCTTTATTGTAATGCTACCACAGTTAGTGAGGAAACTCAATACTGCTGTGGTGGCAGCAATTAAAAAGTTTTTATGAAAAGTATTATATCTCAGCTGCCATGTGCAGTAGGAGTTACGAGTCCGCTTTGCGAGCTCAGCCAATAATTACCCTTCGCATAATAATTGAATCGTGTTTTAGGCGTGCGCGCCAATAAAGGACCGTCTCAAACTAGAGCGAAGGCTAGTACGAGATGGTCCTTTTGTTTTAAGGAGATGATCAATGAGCAATGTTAGTTTCAATTTAGTGGCATTCGATGGTGAAGCAGAGCAGGGTGTTGATGCAAGAGATTTGCATGAACAGCTTAAGATAGGCAGAGATTTTTCAACTTGGATAAAGGAGCGAATTGAAAATGCACAATTGATCGAAAATCAAGATTTTATCCGCTCCCCCATTCTGGGGAGCGAGCATAAAATTGAGTACACTCTATCAATTGATGCAGCGAAGCACATCTCAATGCTAGAACGCACTGAAATTGGTCGCCAGGTTCGTCAGTATTTTATTGATATTGAAAAAAGAGCCAGAGAGCATGCTGTTCAGACCTCAAATTATTTGAATGATTTTTCAACTCAGTTGATTCCTATTACTGAAGCTCAGAGAGAAGTTAATGAGCAGATGTTGAAATTTAACGAGGATATTAACGAATTGAAAAAAGCACTACCATTCTCTGATGAATTTAAAGCAGGGGTGTCCAGTCCGATTGCTTATCTCAGAGGAATGGTAGCCAGTGCTATCGAAGAACTCCGCTATATCAGCGGCCAGCTTACTGAGTTCCCACAAAAGATTCTCGGAAAACTGGAGTCAATCGAAACGCTTCTTAAGAAGAATCATATAGAAAGTGTTTCGCAAGTCAAGAATCAGACTGGAGCTGAATATGTTACTTCTAAAATATCAGACCTTTTATCAGAAAAGAGTTTTAGCAAGAGTGATCTTACTCGTAAGACTCAAAGACTTACACAGAATGAGCGTGATAGCATTTGTGAGATGTTGGTTGAAACAGGATTTCTGGAGAAGACCGTTGTTGGTAACGAAATAAGTTACCGGGTGATGCAATAATGAATACGAATGAGCTTTTCCATGAATGGTGTATAAAAGAGGGAAAACGTCTTGCTCTTGAAAGCAGGATCCGCGCTAGTGGAAAAGCAACAATGCCGGAGTATTGCAGGGCGTATGAGATAATGGGTGTTGGCGTAAAAGAGGTGTGTGATTTTTGCGATTATCTGAGGGATGAGACGAATGTGAAGGTTCATGTCAATAAAAGTGATTTGTTGATGACAGAATTTTCTATTCGGGTTATTGATATCTATTTTGATAAGTGTTTTACACATGTGCTTGATGAATCCACTGGAGCTTTTAATGAACGAAAAGAATGAAGAAAAAGAAGAGTGGGTAACGGCTAAAGAACTGGCAATGAGGCTGAACTGTAGTCAGAGCAGTATCAGTAAGAAAGCAACTGCGGGCTGCTTCCCTGACGGCTCGGTCTGGAAAATGGGAAATCTGAAACGCTACGATGTGAATGCGATAATTGCAGAGGGAAAGAAAAACTTTACAAAGTACAAGCAGTCACCTCTGGTGGTAGCGCGCGGCGGAAGGATTGGCTAATGGTTTATTTAATTTATATCTATAGTGCGTTGGCGGTGTATGGGATTCTTGCCGGTATCGTCGCGTACATATAAGGAGATATTATGAAAAAGACAAGTATTGAGATAAGTGATGATATGTTGGCATTGGATGATTTACTGGCGGACGGTGATATCGATTGGGATGATCCTCAGGTCCAGGCTATTATCTGTGAGTTTGCAACGGAGAATGAAGAGGCGTTCACTACTAAGGTGGATAATAGTGCGGCTCTTATCTCTGAGTGGTTGAACCGGGCGGCAATGCGTAAGAGTGAAGCAAAGCGTATGAACGCTCTGGCTCAGACAGATGAAAACAATGCTAAGAATCTGAAAGAACATTTGAAATATATCTTACAGAAGATAGGGCGGAGTAAGGTTGAGACACCACGCTTTCGGGTGAGTTTGGCTCGAAATGGAGGGTTGGCACCGTTGTTTGTACGTGCACGGGTTGATGAGTTGCCGGTAGAGCTTACACGTACAGAGATTATGGTAGATAACGATGCGATCAGAAAAAAGCTTGAGGCTGGAGAGCATGTGTACGGCTGTGAGCTTGGTGAGCGCGGTACAAGTCTGAGGATTAAGTAAGATGTGCGCGGAAGTCCTAGACCCATGCTGTGGTTCTAAAAAATTTCATTTTAACAAAAACAATTCTGCGGTTGTTTTTGGAGATATAAGAGACGAAGTATGCAACCTCTGTGATGGTAGAAGACTCGAAATTCACCCTGATATTTTAATGGATTTTCGAAAGATGCCTTTTGAAAACAATAGATTTAATCTTATTGTCTTTGATCCACCACATCTTAAAAATGTTGGCAAACATTCATGGGTATATAAGACCTATGGCAAGCTTGATAAGAATACCTGGAAAGAGGATCTTAAAACAGGTTTTGATGAATGCTGGAGAGTCTTGGCGCCTGGTGGAACTTTAATTTTTAAATGGAATGAAGTTCATATTAAGATCAAAACAATTCTTGAATGCTTTTCACAGAAGCCCATTTTCGGACAACGAACAACACGAAATCTTAAAACTCATTGGATGGTATTTTATAAGGAGATAAATAATGAGTGCAACATTTGAAGGAGTTGAAGAAGCGCAGGCAAAGGCAGATAGCCGGCTTAACATGATTAGCAGTGATGTTGAGCGAAGACCACCGAGAATCTTTTTTTATGCCACAGAGGGCATTGGTAAATCTTCATGGGCTGCCAGTGCTCGGAACTGTGGAGAAAAGCCGGTTTTTATTCCTACTGAGGACGGAGTACGTCAAATTAAATGCGCTAAATTTCCTGTGGCTCAGTCGCATACAGAAGTAGAAGCAAATATTGATACGCTGTTAAATGAGCAACATGATTATACCATGGTTGTAATTGACACAATCGACTGGCTTGAACGTCTTATCTATAACCATATTTGTGATAAGCATAATATCACAGATATAAAGGAGCTTGCTTATGGAACAGGATATACTGCTTCCATGCCAATATGGGAAAATTTTATCAAAAAATTTGATCAGTTAATTGATAAAGGTATAGCCGTAATCCTTTTGGCTCACTCATGTATTAATAAAGTAGAAGAGCCGGATGGAGCAACTTATGATCACTTCGCTCCAAAATTACATGTAAACGGGAAAGGTAAAGGTATTATGAAAACCTTTACAGAGTGGTCAGACTGTTTACTTTTCGGTAATTATGAAAAGTTTATTACTAAGGACAATGAGGGATTTAATAGGGAAAGAGTTCGTGTCACAGGAATTGGTGAGCGTATTATTCATACTACTAAACAGGCTGCATTCAATGCAAAGAATCGATTTAGCTTACCTGCAAAAATTCCAATGGGTCCGAAGGTACCACCAGGTACAGAGGGATATTCTGATTTCAGTATATTTTGGAATGAATTCTGTAATTCGCCGGTATTTAAATAGGCGGTAGTTATATATTTTTTAGTTTTGTTTTACGGTAAAAGTTGAAATAACAATAAAGGAGAAATTATGACAGCATTAAATGACATTGATATGAATGGTGTAGAGGGGCAGATGGGCGGCGGTTCAGTGGTGCCGGAAGGGATATATCGCTGTGTGCTTGTGGAAGGGAACCGGAAGAAAACCAGTAAGGGCACAGGTGAATATCTTGAGCTTAAGTTTGGTATTCAGGGCGGTGAGTTTGATGGTTGTAATATCAAGCATCGGCTGAATCTGTGGAATCCGAACGCTACCGCAACCAAGATTGCCAAGCAGGAATATAAGTATTTGCTGGACTCTATCCATCTAGATCCACGTCAGGTGACGGATGTTTCTGTGATGTTCAATATGCCGCTGGATGTAAAGGTTAAGGTGAGAAACTATAAGGATCCGCAGACTAACGAAGATAAGCAGTCAAACGAAATTGTGGATTTCATTCAGGTCGGGGTTGCTAACAATCAGCAGCAGGCACAGCCACTGCAGCAGTATCAAAATCAGAATATGCAGCAGCAGGGGCAGGCGCAGCGTCCGTACTAATAACGGTCTGAGAAGGTTGTTTAAATTATAAAGGGGAAGTAACAATGAGTAAAGTACGTATTGAAATGGAAGAGCGCTGGTTGGAGTGTGATCTGACTGAGGAGGAGCTCTTGACGTATGGTCATGATAACGCTAATCAGATTCGTCAGCGCAGTAATCTGGAAGCAGAAAAGAAAGCCTACAACAGTCGAATTAAGTCTGAGATCGATGCGGCTACTGAGCAGATTGAGAAATTGTCAGATAAAATCAGTACCAGAAAAGAGTATCGAGATGTCGAATGTAAAATTATTGAGGATTATGATAACTTCAATTTGAAAGTAGTACGCCTAGATACTTTAGAAACGATTCTTGACAGACCTATGACTAAGACTGAAAGATCAAAGGTTGATGATTTGTTCTTTGAGGAAGAGCAGGACGAACAGGAAGAGAGTGAAGTTCCTGAAGAGATAGAAACAGAAGCAGAGTGTCCATATCAAGTGGCAGGGGAACCGGTTGAATGATATATGAGATTACGTTGCCATACCCGCCTACGGTGAATCATTACTATAAGTTTGCTGTGCTTAAAGGACATAACAAGCACAGCAAAGGTGCGGTCAAGGTCGTGATCGGAGCTGAAGGAACAAAGTATAGAGAGATGGTAGCCCGTGCTATAGCGGATTGCGGGCTGCCAAAAATACAGGGAGCGATAGCACTCAGAATGTATGTCTATACTCCGGATAAATGCCGGCGCGATATTGACAATGTTTGTAAAGCACTCTATGACGCTTGTACCGAAGCCGGACTCTGGAAGGATGATAGTTACATAGTCTTTTCGCAGAATTTTAAATACGCAGATCCGGAAAAACAGGGGAAGGTTGTTTTAAAGATACAGCAGGTGGATGCAGAGGAAGCCAAGGCCGGGGCATGGCTTAAAGGAGAATAGGAATGACAGAGGATAAAGAAACAGTATATCAAACAATAGAGTCGTTGCAGATGCAGGGCGACTATGAAGAGCTTAATCAAATAGCTCAATTTGCTATTGATGCGATTATAAATGATGAAGAAGAATTAACGTTGAATCCAGCAATCATAGATTATATGGATTTGGCAAGAAAAGAGGTTTGTTAATGTCATATCAATTGCGCTGGTATCAGCAGGAAGCAAAGGACGCAATATACAATTACTTCAGGCGTAGTCCTGTCGGTAATCCGTGCGTGACTTTACCTACAGGATGCCATGCTAAAGGACACCCTATACTTATGTACAACGGTGATATTAAGGTTGTTGAGGATGTCTGTGTCGGTGATATTCTCATGGGAATAACCGGACGACCAAGGAGAGTGCTAAATCTTTGCCGTGGTAGAGAACAGATGTATAAAATAAGTCCTGTGAAGGGTGAATCGTTTGTTGTGAATGAAAACCACATGCTTTCATTACAGTGTACAAGTGAGGGTAAGAAAAACTATCCATGTAATAAGCGTGGTGGTGAAATTGAAAATGTCTCAGTGAAGGATTATTTAGGTAAAGCTAAAAGCTGGAAACATCTACGCAAGCTTTATCGTTGCAGCGTATATAAATTTCATACTCCATTAGATGTAATCAGGTCTGTCAAAAAACCGGTAATTCCTCCATATATTTTAGGTGCGTTGTTAGGTGATGGATATCTTGTAGATACTGTAGGAATCACAAAGCCAGATAAAGAACTTTTAAAAGAGTTTGCTTGTTATGCGGTAGATATGGGATGTTCATTTTATAAGAAAGTCAATGATAAGTATACCTGGAGGATTGTGGGTAATAAGGGTGTCGCAAATCCGGTTATGGAGACTTTAAGAGAATTGGGATTAATGGGTAAAACTTCTGCTAATAAGTTTATCCCACAGTTATTCAAGATAGGTTCTCGCAATGAGCGTCTTGAGCTTCTTGCAGGATTGCTAGACAGCGACGGGTCACACAGTCATTCTGGGTATGATTGGATTAGTAAATCAGAACAGCTTGCGGATGATTTGATTTTTGTCGCTAGAAGCGTAGGGTTGGCAGCGTATAAGAAACAGTGCGTTAAGTCATGTCAAAATAATTTTACAGGCACTTATTATCGTGTAAGTATTTCTGGTGACTGTAGCATTATTCCCTGTCGAATAGAACGTAAGAGGGCAGAGACTCGAAAGCAAATTAAAAATGTTTTACGTACAGGCTTTAAGGTTGAAGCTGTCGGGGTAGATAATTATTACGGGTTTACTCTTGATGGTGATCATTTATATCTTGATGGAAATTTTACAGCACACCATAACTCGGGTAAGACACCGCTGCTTGCTTCATTATGCCAGGACGCTATTAGCTGGGGTGCGCGGGTATGCGTTACAGCGCATGTAAAAGAGTTGGTTGAGCAGGCGTATAACACATTGAGTGCTATGCTTGGTGGCACAGATAAAGTAGGAATGTATTCAGCTGGTCTAAATAAACGTGACACTGAGCAATCTGTTATCTGTGCCGGCATTCAGTCTGTATATAAAAGAGCTGCAGAATTCAGCGCCAGCAGGAATGATATCTTTGAGCAGCATGAACTTAAACCTTTTGATCTGTTAATAATTGATGAAGCACATTTGATTCCTGATGATGATAACGGAATGTATAGGCAGTTTATCGCAGACCTTTTGGAAATTAATCCAAAGATGCGAGTTATTGGCTTGACTGCCACACCTTATAGATTGAAGTCTGGACTTATTTATAAGCATATCAGTAACCAGGCAAATCACAGTAACTTGATCTTTGATGAGAATGCCTATGAAGCCAGCGTGAAACACTTAATAAAGTTAGGCTTTTTGTGTCAGATCAAATCATATGGTGGAAGTGTGTCCGCTGATCTTAGTAAGGTGTCGGTTCGTGCCGGTGATTATGTCGCAAGTGAAATGAGTCAGGCCTTTGAAGAGGTGTTATTGCCAGCACTGGCGGACGCTATTGCACGTTGTAATCGGTTCATGCGTAAGTCTGTTCTGGTGTTTGCAGCAAGTAAGGATATCGGCAGGCATATTGTTGATATGCTACAGAAGAGTGGTGAACGGGTAGAGCTGATTACTGATGATGTTTCGGCAGAAGATAGAGCGAAGTATCTGCAGGAGTTCAAGGATAAACAGATCCGGTATCTGGTAAATGTTAATGTGCTCACAACCGGTTTTGATGCGCCGAACGTAGACGCAGTAGTTTTATTGAGGGCGACAAAATCACCCGGTTTGTATTATCAGATGGTTGGTCGAGGTTTCAGGCTACATCCGGATAAGAGTTATTGTTTGGTGTTGGACTATGGAGGTAATATTGCTCGACATGGCCCGGTCGATGATCTGAAACCGCCACAGCTCAAAAGGAAAGGTGAGGGTGAAGCACCGATCAAGGAGTGCCCGGACTGTCATATCTTTATGCACGCAGCTTTGAAGTTCTGCCCGGAATGTAATCACGAATTTACCAAGGAGTCAATTGATCTATTGCTTGAGGCATCTAGAGCAGGTGTGATCAGTGGTGAGGTAAGAACCGAAGATATTACCATTCAGCACGTCTCTTTTTATGAGCATGTAAAGCGTGGCTATGAGAATGATCCCAATAAACCACCGACAATGCGGGTTGAATATGAAGCTTCAGTAACTGACCGTTATAAGGAGTGGGTCTGCTTCGAGCATGACAGCTATGCCCGGCGGAAAGCTTATGCATGGTGGCATGAGAGGTGTCCGCTGGTAAAGTGTCCTGAGTCTACCGCTGAAGCTGTGGTGCTATGCAATGCCGGAATACTACCAAAGACTACTAAGATCTCAGTTCAGCGTGTTGCCGGTGAAAAATATGATAAGATCGTTGGCCATGAGTATGGTAAGCCGCTGACCGCTGATGAGGTGGAGAAGGTATTGAGTGAAGTACATGCCAGAGAGGAAGCACTTAACATAGAGATGATGGCAGAAACAGCAGCAGCATTGCCGGGTAGTGATTGGTTTAACAGTGATGACATACCTTTTTAGGAGCGAAATATTATGGGATCTAAAGCACTATACGTGATAAAAAAGCAGGGGAAATATCTTGTGTGTGCCAGCTATGGTAGCGGTGTGGGTTGTCATTATTCATGGTCTAAGGATATTTATGAAGCTTGGATTTTTAGCAGGATAGAAAACGCTAAATACTGGCGAGAAGGAATAAATAGAGCGAAGATTATGCCTGTAAAAATCAGTGAAGAAAGAGAAAGCACTAAGGGGAAGGTGTGATAGATAAGATTCGAGAAGCACTTCGGCAATATATAAATGTAGCCTGGAGTGAAGAGGACATAATAGAACTTAGACCAAGACCTAATGGTCTGAGGGAATGGATCAGAGCAGCAGAACTCTTGGAACCGGAAAGAATAGAGCGTCTGGTTTCTGAGAATAAAGCTGGGGCTAATATCTTTGCCGGTATTCTGCCGCGTGAGCGTAAAGGTGATGGTAGCGCCAAGGATATCAAGGGCGGTCGGGTTGTATGGGTTGATTATGATCATATAACACCGGAAGAAGCAATAATGAAAGCTGACAGCAAAGGGTGTCCGCCACCTTCTATGGTGGTTAATACCGGGCATGGTGCGCATCTATTCTGGAAGCTTGACGGCTATACTCCGGCGGCTGATATCAATATTTTTTTGAAGCGTTTTGCAACTTTTGTCGGAGCAGATACTGCGGCAACCGATCTTTCACGTATCTTGCGACTGCCGGGATTCCAGAATACTAAAGATACGGCAGAAGAGGTGTATGCTTCGGTTGTGTATGCCGAGGAGAGCTGTGTCTATACGCTCAAAGAGTTACAGAAAGTTTTGCCGGAAGCGATAGAGGTAGAGGTGAAGTCTGCAGAGAATGCAGAAAAGAATACTATTAGTTGGGATTACAGTCCTGATAGGCAAATAAAGAGAGGGCGAGCTTATGTAGATACCATTCCCGGAGAATCAGAGGGTGGCCGCAATCGGGCGTGTTTTAGAGTTGCCTGTGTTTTGATAAATGACTTACAAATCAATGATAGTGATGCATATAGTATTCTGTCCGCGTGGGATAGTAGCAGGAATAATCCGCCTTTACAGTCTGAATCAACTGGCGAAAAAGAACTCAGATCAATAATTGATAGCGCAAAGAAGAATGCAAAGAAGGAGGCTGGGGCCTTATTACTGGAGGAACCAATTGATGTTGAATTACCGACCGTCTTTAGTAACACACCCAAGGCTGAGCCGGAAATAAAGGCAGAGGAACCTAAGGCACAAAGAATATCAGAAAACATATATGAAAGGTTTTTGAATCCAGGGGGAACCCTTCAATTAATGTGTGACTTTATTAATGCAGGCTCATATTGTTACCAGCCAGAGCTTGCATTAGGTTGTGCACTTGTTTCATTTGGAGTAATTCTTGGGCGTATTGTCTGTGATGAGCAGAACACCAGAACAAATCTTTATGTTGCCGGCATTGCACCGTCAAGTACAGGTAAAAACAGAGCTCTGGAGGCGATGAAAATAATTCTCATGGAATCAAACATAAGTAAGCTTTTGGGTCCATCAGGATTTAAGTCTGGATCAGCGATAATAAAGACAATAAGTAAGCAAAAGAAGTGTTTATCTCTCATGGATGAATTAGGCATATTTTTTGGTGGTGTGACCGTTGCAAGTAAAGTGTCATCGCATGCAATGGAAATCAATAAAAACATAATGGAATTATATAGTTGCAGCAATAACGTATATGTGCCACCAGCGGCTGCTGGGTATGAAAGCGAATCAATAGAGCAGCCATGTTTGGGTATATACGGGTGCTCAACTCCAGGTAAATTTTATGAATCTCTTAGCATCGATTCAGTTGAGAGTGGTTTCTTGCCAAGGTTTATATTGATTGATGGACGAGAAGACCCTGACGAAAGTGAGCCTGAATGCTCACTTTGTGTTCCGAATAAACTTAAAGATGCGATTCATTACTGGGGTGATGCATCACTAAGAGCTGGTGGTGTTGGTAACGTAGTAGATATCAAACAGGAGCTTAATCCTGTATTGATTGAGTATACATTTTCTGATGAGGTGAAGGAATATTACAAAACAATAGCGAAAGAATGTCGAAAAATTGGCAAAAGGGCTGGAGACCCATGGACTGCTATGTGGGGTAGAGTTGTTGAAAAGGGTAAACGTATTGCTCTTATTCATGCATGTAGCTTACGCACTGGCGTTGTAACTATGAGTTCGGCTCGCTATGGGATTGAATTTGCTCAGGTCACCACAGAAAAAGCAATACAGACACTACAAGGAGAGTTATACGAGAATCTAGCAGAAAAGAATTTAACAAGATTGTTGAAATTTATCAAACTACATACCCCAGTGCCTAAAGCTGCTATTACAAATAATACGAGATGGTTTAGAAATCGCTATGAACGAGATGATGCTATTGCTACCCTAGTGGAAGCAGGGCAAATAAAAAGAGTAGAGAGTAATGATAACGCAGAAATATATGAAGTACTTTAATTTTAATAAAGGGGAAAAAATTGACTGAGAAAATGGAAATATTTGTTTGTGATGATGAAGATTGTAAGTTGTGTATGGACGCTAAGCGGGCTTTAAAGAGAAGTGTGTTTGAGTATGGAGTTAAACTTATTAGTACATACGAATTAAGTCAGCATCCTCAATGTATGAAAATATTAGATGAGATAGAAGGACAAACCTACCATCATCTTATATTTCATTGGCACAATACATCTGTTTGTGGGCTTACAGCATTTATGCTGATAAAGTGTAATATCGCGCTTGCCGCAAGTGAAGAAGAAACTTTTATGTCACATTTTGATGCTGGGGAATCAGAGTAATGAGTCTAATCAAAACTGGCAAAGTTTTTGTTAATCAGCAATTGGAGTTCTATATTACAGCGGATGCGACTGCACCTGAGCAGGGGTATAAGGAACTTGATCAGGATAGGTTGGATAAGCTCTGTATGTATGTGAATAACTTTCCGGTAACGAGTAAGGAATATAAAAGTTTTGAGAAGCTTGTACAGGGGATTGTGGCTTATGAGAAGAGAACAGCAAGGGGATAGATATGGAATTTAAAGATTGTGTGTTATTTGTTAGTGATGGGGAATGTCCGTTGTGCGAAAAGGCAAAGGAGATAATAAAGACTGCAGGTTTTGAAAATGAAGTGCAGATTTGCAGTGTGGAAGATATTCTGGAACACCCGCTACGTAATGATATCATGATGGAGGTGCAGTTCAATAATGGAGCGTTACCTGTCCTCATTATTGAACCTGTCAATAATGAGGAGGCGATAGTTATGTGTGGCGCAAGGCTTATTCGCTACATGAATTGTTACAGAGTATTTTTAGAAGGAAGAAAGAGTAAGGGGGAAGCTGCAAAATGAAAGAAGAGTATCAGGATAAATTACAACGGCAGATAGCAAATGAGAAACTATATCTGGAGAAGAGTAAGGAGTCATTTTACCGGCAGTTTAAGAAGCTTGCTGCCAAGGGTGCTGGAGATAGAACCAAGCTCGGTCGTGATATGATATGCTCACTTATTGAGAAGATGGAAAGAGCTCTTGAGATTGAGATTGGAGCGCGTCTTGAGGGTAAGGCTACGCAATCAACTGCAGCGGTGGCCGCACTGCCTATTGAAGCAAGTGCGCTTATTGGGTTGCAGAATCTAATGCGTGGAGCTATGAGCGGAGCTACACGCTCAGCGATTACTTATACCATAGGGCAAGAGGTAGAGTATGAAGTGAATGCACGTAAGCTTGAGACATACAGCAGTGGGGCATATAAATCATTACAGCGCCGGTTACAGACTTCATGCCCTACAGAACGCTCTAAAATCAGTCTGCGTAATTCATATCAGAAGTATTGGTATAAAGATCAGATAACACCGCTTGAGTTATCAAAGGATGATAAGCATAAATCCGGTATGTTTATTCTTGGTCTGGCTGAAGAAATTGCGTCTGAATGGATTATTAGAGTGAACAAGAAAGACCGGCGGGAAAAATATACCCGCAAGGCTTATCAATTTACTGCAGAGTTTGCAGAGGTGATCAGAAAGCACACTGAGCTTATGAGTCTGGCCAATCCTCAGTTCCCGCCATTAGTGATACCTCCTAACGATTGGTCTGGTGTGCTCACCGGCGACAAACCATATTACACTGTTGAAATGAATAAGCGCGCTCGTTTTATTCGGAGTAAGGATTTCAGATACTTACGGGATATGGATAAGCGTGCACATACTGAGGATCCGTCAAAGAATTTTCATATGCAGTTTGACGCGGTAAACAAAGCACAGAAAACCGCATGGAAAATTAACAGTCGTATTCTGGATACTTTGAATGAATGTATTCGTCTTGGTGGTGGTGAAATATGGGCGTTACCTATCGTGGACCCTGAGCAGCTACCGACCATTAAGGACAAAGTATCCGGCACGAAGGAATTTCGTAAAGCGCAGAAGGTGCGTAATGAAATGATTACTAAGTCAGTAATGCTGAGAGGCCAGATTGCTGTAGCGACTGAGTTCGTCGATGAAGAAGAGATTTACTTTGCTATGGCTGTCGATTCCCGTGGTCGTGGTTATTACGTGTATGGCGGTAACTTCATTAATCCGCAGGGGAATGATATTAGTAGATCGCTTTTAACCTTTGCTAATGGCGAAGAGCTCGGCAGGCAGGATGCGGCGGACTGGCTGTATTATGGAGCGGCCACCATCTATGGTGTGGATAAGGTTAGCAGACAGGAACGTATTGACTGGGTAGAGGAGAATCTTGATATTATCCTTGCCTGTGCTGCGGATCCGTTCGAGGCAGAACACCGTAAATTTTGGATAGTTGCAGAGAAGCCTTGGCAGTTTCTTGCATACTGTTTTGAAATTGAAGGATATCAGCGAGACGGGCTTAAACATGTCACTTATCTGCCAATACATCTTGACGGTTGTCAGAATGCATTGCAGCACGTGGCTGCTATGATGCGTGATAGTGAACTTGCCAAGCGCTGTGGTGTAATCGATACCGGTTCACAGCCTGATCTATATTCAGATGTGGCCGCACGTGCTATCGACTATATCAATATTGCAGCAGAGAACTCTTATACTCAAAAGAAATTCGGTGACTGGGATAATGATGCACTTGAAGAACTGGCACAAGAGTACTGGAATAAACTCAAGGATAAAGACAGGCATGATGAAAAGCGGTGGTCTGCACACTTGAAGGATATTGACGAACTGTTATTCCCTAGGATTATCACCGAGCATCCGGAGGTTATTACCCGCAGTATGTGTAAGCGTCCGGTTATGACGTTTATCTATGACAGCAAACCATTCAGCCGGAAGGATTATATAGCTGATGATCTGACTGAACAGCTTGAGAATGGCACGACTATATTCACAGATTGTCAGCGTTGGCGACTCACTACATATCTTGAACCATTGTTGTCACGTTCAACTGAGGAGATTCTTTCCGGCGCTACTGAGTACTTGCGCTGGCTCAAAGAGATAGGCAATATCGTTGCAACCAGACCTGACATTCACAGCATTTGTCCTGACTGTGGAAAGAGTTTATGTAAGTGTGAGTGTGCTGTTTCTACGAAGGAAAAGAAACGCCGTAAGCTGAGATGTAATTGTCACAGCGGACAGCTTGGTCTTGAATGGGTTACACCTTTTGGGTTCCCGGTTATTCACAGACCTGTTGAAACAGTGCAGCGTCAGATCAAGACTACTGTCGGTAGTATCAGTTATACGGTAGTTTATTCCTGTGAGACTCAGAGTGTCAATAAAGAAAAGCTGCTGAGTGGTGTGGCTGCTAACTTCACTCATAGTTATGACGCGGCTATGCTTTGGGATGTCGTCCTGGAGTGCCGGGAAGATATAGGGAGTATTGCCCTGATACATGACTCATTTGGAACACTGGCAACCAAGACCAGCTTACTCCGTCATATTTTGAAGCGCTGTTTTGTCAACCTCTATTCACACCGTGATCATCTTGAGAGTTACCGGGCATGTGCTGAGTATCAGTTGACTAAGGCTGGTCGTGATGTTGAACTGCCACCAGTACCACAGCGTGGTGATCTGAATATAGAAGAAGCTATGAAGTCGGATTATTTATTTTGTTGATGAATTAATTAATATTAAAACAATAATCCAATAGCTGATGTATTTAATGTTTTGCTACTATTTTTCAATTTACTATATTCTTTTAATGTCTCTTTTACATTTGGTTGTTTTATTAAAATGGATGCTGGTATTGATAATAGATTAGGAATGGAAGAATTTTTTGCGATCACAATTGCAAATATTCCATATATTAGAAATGAACTTATTGTCCTGCCAGCAAATTTCCATTTTTTATTTTTTAATTTATCAATTTCATTATTGTGTCTAAAGTAAGCTCTTTGGATATTTTTAAAAACTTTGTCACTTGTTTGCATGAAATCATTAGGATCTATAGCACATATTTCATCAATTCCTTTAGACAATATTTCTCTAAATTCATTAATGGCACCATGCTCTCTGATACTAATTAATGAATCTATTGGAATATTGCCAATAATGTTATAATTTGTGTTAGATAATTTCTTTATCCCATCAATAATATGCAATGATTGTAAATCAATTGTGTTAATAGAATTTTCCGATTTTAGTATCCATTTTAAACATTGCCATGTTGTTGGAGACTCAATTATAGGTGTTGATAAATAAAACTTAGATTTTTCAATTATTTCAAAACATTTTGAAATTTGGTTATTAATTGTGTGAAAAATATTTTGCCCGTAATTATAGTTGTTATTAAAAGCTGTATTATTATTAAAATCAAAAAAGAGAGAATCTTTATTATATATTTGATTATTAAATTTGATGTTGTTGTCTATTTTATAACAATAAGATCCAGCTTCTTTTATTGAGGTAAATGATTGATCGAATAGAATGTTATAATAATTAATAATTGTATTTTCGATGATGTTATCTCTATCAAGATTTAAATATTGTATTCTTCCAAGATCAGGAGCAATAACAACAATAGGGATTTTCCCTTTGTTGTTTATTATGTTTTTAAATTCTAAAATATTGAGTGCGTATTTTAGAAGCATGTATGCTTGTTCTTTATTATTAGCGTTGGTTATATTTACAAAAGAACGAATATATGGATCTGGTAATATTAGGGTATCAATATATATTCCACATTTTGATACAATGTTAATTTTACCTGAAGGAAATGGCTCTCCTCCGAATGTCCCTTTGAATATATTGCTTAATGAATTAATATGAGTAAATAATATTTTTGAATATTTTTCCCAAAACTCAACAATTGATTCTAAAAAATCCTGGGCTTTTTCTGCAATAGAATTTATTGCTTTTTTATCTGACAAGATATAATTTATATATTCATCAGCGCTAATATTATTTTTATTCATTAGAGAAAAGTGAGAGCCGAAATTTTTCTCTATAATTTTTAAATATAAAAATTGTATTTCTTCTAATGAAGTTAAATTATCCATATTATCCCTTTAAATTATTAATATTAAGATATACAATTTTATAAAAAATACAATATAAAAATTAGGATATTGTTTTATGATTTCTTTATTATAATAGTGACAATTAACCAAATTTTTATATTGCTGTAACGCAATATCTAAAGAGTTTATGGATTCTTTTACTATCTACCCCAGCATACCAGAAGGAGTAGACAGATGGCAGAAGATACAATCAATAAAAGTAGGCGGTTGCAGGAGCTTGAGCTACTTAGTAAATAACACTCTAGGCACTCTCATATTGAGGGTGCTTTTTTTATACCCTCTTTACTCCTTCACTATACCAGAAGGAGTAATCATATCATGCCAAAAGATACAGTAGACACAATCAATGAAATATTAAATCGAGGTGACTCAAAATCTAAAGAGTCCACACATATAGATAAGTCCATTAAAGACGAGGCTGAAAAGATTGTTGAGTACCTCGATTCTTGTTTTCCAGAGCAATTCAATTTTACTACCGACCGCGAAACTTATAAGCGTATTGGAGCGCGTGAGGTTATCTATGTTTTAAAGAATACGTATTTAAAGGAGAAATAATTATGTGTTTTGGAGGAGGTAGCAGCGGTCGTACTGTAACGTATGAGACACAGGATCCTGTGACTATTTCACCGCCAACAACCACGGTAGAGCTTGATGAAAGCGATGTGGATGATTCAACAGATTCAAGTTCAGAGGATACCGCAGATAGAGCAAGTCTGCGAAATGATTTGACTACCAGCAATATCGGCAGCTCCGTTGCCGGTCAGGGGTTAAACATTCTTGGTGGTACAACTACAACAAAAACGTCAACAACTAAAAAGGTTAATCAATAGTGGAAGAGAAAAAGAAGGGTAGAGTTAAAGAACTCTATGAGCAGAGATCGCGTGATCGGGAACCATATCTCAGACGGGCCCGACTTGCTGCACTGCTTACCAAGCCTTATCTGATTCCTGAAAATGATGTGCCGCTGGCTGAACAGGATTTTCCTGATACCTGGCAGAATATCGGTTCAAAGGGTGTTACCTCTTTCGCTTCCAAGCTTTCACTTTCTTTATTCCCATACCAAGCTACATGGTTTCAATATTCTATAACCAACAGAGTAGATAAGGATGCGCTTATTCAGATGTTTGGTGCCGAAGGGTTACAGCAGATAGAGTATAACCTTGCATGCCGTGAAGAGGATATAAGAAAGTATACTGAGACTACTGAGTTGAGAGCACTGGCTGCAGAGTGGTTTGAACATGCACAGGTAGCCGGTAATGTTCTTGCTTGTATTCCGCTCACGGATACACCTATGCGTTGTTATGGTTTAAACAGGTATGTTGTAAAACGTAATTATGGCGGAGCAGTACAGGAAATCATTATTAAGGATGCTATCAGACCGTCTGCGCTTCCAGAAGAGGTGCGGGATTATTGTAATATTCAGCTTGATGATGAGGATAAACCGGTAGAGCTGTATAACTGGATTCACCAGGACGGTAAGCGCTGGGTAATGGTGCAGGAACTTGAGGGAAGGACATTCCCAGAGGAAGGGGAGCCGCAATCTGGATATGGGGCTTGGGAAACCTTCCCTTTTAATTTCTGTCCATATATACCAATGAGATGGAGAGCTGCCTATGGTGAGGACTATGGCCGCTCATTTATTGATGATTTCTTTGGTGATCTTTATAATTTAGAGGTTATTACCAAAGCTATACAGCAGGGTGCTCAGATATCGGCAAGAATGTTGATCGGTATAAAGCCGGGTGCACAAGCTGATCCTATGGAAATATCAACTGCTGCTAATGGTTCTGTAATTACTGCAGACTTCTTAAAAGAAGTGACACCATTACAGATAGGTAAACAGATGGATTTGTCTGTTGCCGAGAAACTACAGTCAAAGCTTGAGCGAGAGATATCATTAATTTTCAGGATGAAACAGGGGATTCAGAGACAGGGCGAACGTGTTACTGCTACTGAGATCCAAGAGTTAGTTCAGGATATTAACGAGAATACCGGTTCAGTTTATGCACTATTTATGAGAGAGGTTCAGCAGCCGGTTATTAAACTACTCAGTAGACGTATGGAATTACTGGGTAAATTACAACCGATTCCTGATGATCTTTTTGACACTTCAATTGTTACAGGTCTGGAAGCTCTCGGCAGATCAAGAAATTTACAGAAGATACAGACCTTTATTCAGATTCTTGCACAGAATCTCACACCAGAATTAACGCTCAAATATCTCAATGCACCAGTTTTAATCAAAGAAGTTATGACCAACATGCAATTTGATATGCCTGGAGTGGTTAAGACGGATGAGCAATTAGCTCAGGAAGAACAGAAAGCACAGGAGTATCAGCAGGCACAGGTGATGTCACAATATGCTGGTCCTGCTGCACAGGTAATTAATAAGGCTATGGAGCAAGGTGCTTCAGCAAATAATAACCAACAACCAACAGGAGTATAACAATGGCAGAAAATGAAACTACTGACACCAAGAAAATGAATGCCGCTATGAAGAAAGCAGAGACTGAGGCAAAGACAAAAGCAGTTGAAGCTGCAGCGGAAGCTGCTGAGAACGCGAAAACTGAGGTCTCTGATCCAGTATTGACACAGGTGTTGCAAAGGCTGGATAATCTCGAGGGTTCCAATGAAAGGCTCGAAGCTGATAACAAGAAGCTCAAGGCGGAAAATGAGAAGCTTACTGAATCGCTTAAAGAGAATGCTGAGCTGAAGAACAGACTTGAAGCAATGGATAAGCAGATTAAGTCTATCAATGTTGCGGAAAATATGAGTGAGGAAGAGAGACGGCAGGCATATGTTGCTCAGCGAGAGAAGCGCGCGGAGCAGATCAGACAGCCAGCAACTAAACAGTTTCATCTACATACTGCCAGCGGTGCGCCTATTACTGATGATAGTATTAAGGCTGAAAGAAAAGCTGCGGGTAAGGATGTTGTAGAGGAAACAGAAGAGTAAGTATTTAAGTAATAATAATTTAATAATCACAAGCCGAGGCGTTATGCCTCGGCTTGTTTAATTGAGGAGAAATGTTATGACAACAAATATAGATGCCCTTGCTGGGGCAAACCCTGAGCCAAGTCCAGATCCTAATACTGCAGGTGCTAATACAACTGGAACTGTGCAGCCAGAACAGAAGTTTGTTGAGCAACCACAAGCACAGCCAGCACTTCCAGAAAACAGCAAACCACCAGAGCAGCCAGCAGATACCGCGGAAGAGAAGAAGCCTGATGAGGTTACTCATGAGCAGATGGCGACTGATGCTAAAAAGGTTCTTGAAACAGTCAAGCTTGATTCTGCAGCTATTGAAAAAGAATGGTTTGGCAATGATGGTAAACTCAATGAAGAAACGTACAAAGCATTTGAAGAAATAGGCATTTCTAAAGATATTGTTGATAATTATGGCAGGATGATGCAGGAGAAGCAGTCTGCTAATTTTGAACAGGAGAAGGCGGCTTATATCACTGCTGTGGATGCGGTAAGTGGGGGCAGAGAAAAGACAGTTGAGCTTATTTCGTACCTTAATAGCGGAGCAGTGGCAGCCAATGAAGTACAGATTTTAAAGCAGCAGTTGGACAGTGGCAATAAGGATGTCGCAATTCTGGCTATTAAACGTATTCAGAATCTACATGCAGAACGTTATGGCACACAGGGTAAGCCTATACAAGGTATGCATGGTCCAGTTACATCTTCAGGTGATATTTTTAGTAGTCTTGCAGATGCACAGTTGGCATTTAATAAAACACTCCAGGGTGATCCACGAGAGACGAAAATGCGTCAAGAACAGTGGAATGAAAAGTTGATGAAGACCAATAAGATTCGTAAGGCTAGAGGAGAACAGCCTTTTTACACTGCATAACCTAAGACAAATTATTAGAAGTTTTTAAGGCAACCGTGAAGTGCGGTTGCCTTTTTTTATTGATTAAGTTAAGGAGTATTTATTATGGCATGGCCAGACTCACCGAGCAACATTGTGCTTCCAGGGCAGAGCAATCTGACGGGGGATGAGGAAGCACTCTTCAAGGAGAAGTTTATCCCCAACGTTATGGCGCTTTATTATTCAAAGTGTATTTTGAATGGTATTTTCAGAGTTGAGCCTCTTACAGGTGCATATAAGTATACTGAGCCAGCAATGGGCAGAACCGAGGTTTCTGTTCAGATAGCTAGAGGGGAATGGTTGCAGTCTGCGCTTATCGAGAATGCTGAAGTTACAATCGGTTTGGATAATCCAGAGTATGCTAAGGTTGCTGTGGCACGTACTGACCAGATGAAGACCAAGGTTCTTATTGATTCGCAGTATCGTGATCGTATGGCTAAGGCAATGGCAAAGTACACTGAAGGTCGGCGTCTGTGTGAGCTGGTCAAAGCTGCACGTGCAGATCATCCGCTTACCTCTGAGGTTGGTGGTTCTGTCCTATCTGGTGTTGACCTGTCTACAGCGACCACTCTGGCAGGCAAGGGCGAGCTTTTGTATGACGCTATCGAAGAGGGTGTAAAGACCTTCCGTGATAAGGATATTGACGATGAGCTCTTTGTCGTGCTTACTCAGAGTCATATCCAGTATTTACGCAAGTACGAGAAGATTCTTAATTCTGATTATGGTGACAATGCAAATACTCAGAGCGAAGGTATTCAGGGTAAGCTTGCCGGTGTTCACGTCCTTGTGTCCAATCATGCTAATGCGTTCTATGGTACCAGTGTTACTGACATCGTTGGTCATGAAGTTGATATGACTAATACAGTGGCAATGATGTTTGCTAAGGATGCAATTCTGGAAACTAGTCTGTACCAGAATGACTGGGACTTTATTAACGACCCTGACAGACTTGAATATCGTATTCAGGTTTCTGCCGTACAGGGTGCAGGTGTGTTCAACCCTGCATGTGCGCTTGAGATTTCTAGCGCTACAGCTGCGTAGTCTTGAAGAGGCTGTCCTTTGATAGTTTAACTCAACTCTCAAAATTGATGTGGAAACTATTTGTTCCCTTATACTCGCTCCGGTATGTTCAGATACCGGAGCTCTTTTTATTACAGGTAAAATATGATCAATGATGAATTAGACGGTGTAAATAGATTGCTTGAAGCTATTAATGAGCGACCAGTTACTAGTCTGTCCAGTCAGACACTGAACAACAATTATGATGCATCTCAGGCGCTAAAGAAGTTGCGGCAGCATACTTCAGAAGTCCAGGAGCAGAATGTATATGTCAACACCGAACGCATGATTCTTACTCCTGAAACCAACAAGAAAATTACCCTTCCAGAGAACACACTAAATGTGACTACTGCTGGAAATGATACCTATAGAAATTTAGTAGAACGTGACGGCAAGCTTTATGATATCGATAACAACACTTATCTATTTGATTATGCTGTAGATGTAGAAATTACACTTGAACTTGATTTTGACGAGCTACCACAGTCAGTTAAAAGCTATATCGTAATGAAAGCTGTCATTAGCTTTATTATTGTCAATAAGGGTGATAGTGCCCGGCTACCTTATACGGAGACTGAACTTAATCAGGCTAGGGCGGCATTTGATAAGACCAAGAATAAGAACACCAAACCAAACATGATCAATAATTCTTTGTCACACGTGGGCGTATTTCATAACAGGCTGGTTTAATAATGGCGAACAGAATACAACAGATAGATTCTCTGATTAATGGTATCAGTAGGCAGGCCGCAGCGCAGCGACTTCTCAGTCAATGTGAGGAGCAGATTAACTTTATATCTGACCCGGCTAAGGGCTTACTAAGTCGGCCTTTCTCACGGCACCTTACCAAACTTGGTGATATCTCACTTGATGGTGTTGTTATGTGTCACCAATGGCAACGCGATGACGATGAAGAATATGCGCTGTTACTGAGGGATGGTACTCTAAATGTTTACGACTTGAATGATGGCTCACAGAAAGAAGTAACTTATGATGTTGGCTGCCTTGATTATCTGGCTACCGGTGATCCTGAGAATGATTTACAGGTCTTAACCGTTGATGATACCAGTTGGATTGTTAATCGCAGTGTTACTGTGGCAGCGGCTGGAGATATCGAGGACGAACCTACTGCTGGATTTGTATACATTAAGCGTGGACTCAAGACAACGTGTTATAGTATTACTCTGCATATTCCAGATGAGACGGTTACAGTCAGTTATACAACACCAACACAGTCAGCTGGTACCGCAGCAGAATATTCAAGTACGACTATTGCGGAAGCTATCCGTGATCTTATTACTGAATCCAGTGAGGATGATGAGGATTTAACCTTATATAATGTACACCAGCATTTTTATGTGGATCTATATGCTAGTACGCTACGATTCAGACCTAAAGATGATGAGTCCTATTTCGTCGCATGTAATGATAGTTACAGCGACCAGGCTACTGTGTATTGGATAGACAGCTATAAAAATTATGAAGATTTACCGCAGAATTGTTTTGACGGTGCAAAGCTTGAGATTACCAATAACTCGAAAGATGATTCCACTCATTACTTCTTAGAGTATGTCGAGGATTCTGGATATTCAACCGGCCGCTGGAAAGAAGCGGCTGCGTGGGGCTTGCAACATGAAATAGATCCGAATACCTTTCCACTTAAGCTGGTCCGGCAGAGCGATGGTACTTTTCACCTGTCTCAGTGTGATCTTGATCCGCGTGTGGCTGGTGATGATGATAGTGCTCCGGCACCGCATTTTATTGGTCGCACTATTGAGAAGCTTTGTTTTCATGCGAATAGGCTTGGTGTGTTCTGTCAGGATCATGTAAGTTGGTCCCGTGATGATGATTATTACCGGTTCTATCCAAAGACTGTAAGGCAGGCGTTGGATGATGATGCTTTCGAGCAGACTACCATACTCGAAGGACTATGCGATATTAAGCACTCGTTACCATTTGCGAGATCATTACTTATATTTGGTACATCTCAACAGTATCAGATAAGTGCTGATGGTGCATTCACTCCGCGTCTGGCTGTTGTGGATCCTACCACTTCTCATACCTGCAGTAGTATCTGTGCGCCGGTGAGAGCAGGAGCGAGTGCGTATTTTATCTCTCCTAATGATAGTTATTCATGTGTTTATGAATACTACGTTATGACTGATGAAGTTACAAATCAGGCCGGTAGTATTACCGCACATATCTCTGATTATCTGCCGCCAGAAATTTTCTCACTTACCGCTCGGCAGAATGATACTATGCTGTCTATGCTTAGTAAGCAATATCGTAACCGGATATACGTGTACAACTATATTTGGGTTGGTAATGACAAAGCACAATCTGCATGGCATTACTTTGAGTTTTCCGATGATACTATTTTTATTAATATAAAATTTATTGGTGATAAACTTTATATGTTGCTTGAACGTAGCGGCGAAACCATGATCGAATATATTGATTTCGCCACATTCAACAATGATACCGAATACACTCCATATATTGACAGCCGTGTTGTTATTACCGGTGAGTATGATTCTGATACAAGTATAACAACATTTACCATGCCATATAATATCGAGGATCAGGATATCTGCGTTGTTTGTCATGAGGATGATGAATTAACTCCGGGCAGGCAGCTTACCGTTGTCAGCAAGTCTGAGAATGTGTTTACTGTTTCAGGCGAATATGGCAAGGTTTATGCCGGCATAAGTTATCAATCTACTTATGAATTCACTACACAATATTTTCATGATGCCCGGAATGATAATGTTGCGGTAACTGGTAAACGGACACAGCTTGTAGACTTTGAAGTTAATTATGAGAATAGTGGCGATTTCACTACCCGGGTAATCAATAAAGATACGACTTATGATCAAGTTAAAACTGGTCTTACCTCTAGTGATGGTATTGTAATCGGCGAGAACCGGGTTGATAATGGAACCTATAAATTCCCGGTCAATGCTGAAAATACCAACGTCCAAATTCAATTAATAGTTAATTCACCATATTCCGCCAGCTTCCAGTCTGCTAAGTGGACCGGCTGGCTTGAGGATGCATAGAAAGGAAATCATGAACACAGAACGCGCAGCGGTTCGAGGTATACAGATTGGTGATATAGAGCATATCTCAGAGAATATGAATGAGCTTGATATCCTTGAGTTAAGTTACAGCAATCCTGAATACTCACCATATGAGGCGCTTAAAATATCTGTTGAAGAGTCCTTATTGTGCTGGACTGCTACATGGGATAATGTGCCGGCAGTGATGTTCGGTGTATGCCCTACTGAGGATCCTGGTATCGGTAGAGCGTGGCTACTCAATGATAATAGAAAAGCTGAGTATGGGATCTCATTTATGAAGTTTAGTAAGGAATATGTTGAGAAGATGCAGAATCCATTTGGAATATTATTTAATTATATCTGGGAGGGGCATGCCGAATCTATGCTCTGGCTGCGCTGGCTTGGATTTATTAATAAGGGAGAAGTTCCTAATTATAACAGTAGCGGTAAGATTTTCAATCTTATGGCTCGATACAAGGAGATATTTTAATGTGTATGGGGGGCGGTGTAGCTGCAGGACTGGGGGCAGGGCTGCAGGCTCTTACCGGTACTGTTGCCAGTTTTGCAGCGGATCAGGCAAGTTATGAACAGCAACAGTATTCTAATTCTGTTGCTGAAGCGCAGTATCTGGCTGAGGCAAGATCAAAGGATCTTCAGGCACAGAGTATATACCGTCAGGTGGAAGAGGAAGCGGCGCAGACAAACAGACAGGCTGCAGCTGATAAGGGGGAAATAGCGAAAGCTGCAGCCAAGCGGAAAGCTTCACAGAGAGCAGCGGCCAGCTATGCAGGTATGGCTGGAAGCACCAAGAATAGGCTTGTGTCTGAAATCAGTGTGGACGCTGCAGATAATATTTCAACTGTTGAGAGCAATCGTCAGAATAAGATGATTCAGCTTACTGAGAAGAAAGCGGCGGCGGCCACCAATGCACAGATGCAACCGCTATATTTGCAGGAAGCTTCGTCACCAAGTTATTTGTCGGCTCTTGCTGGAGCAGCCGGAAGTGTTGTAAGCGGTATAACAGCGGCGAAAAGTTATAACCAGTATATCAATATGTATAATTCAAAATAGGGTAAATCATGGCAGAAAGAAATAATAAGAAAGTCACCAATCCATTACTTATAGATTCAGATTTGGGGGTAGTGCGTAATGAGATAGCACTCAAGGATACCACGGTCAGACCTGATTCAACGATTTATCATACTAATTTTCAGGCAGTGAATAACGCTCAGCGTATTGCTCAGGCATTGGGTGCCGTTGGTAGCGGTATGCAGGATATGGCCAAGGGTGAGATCGATAAAGCACGTATGGATTACTCTGAGCGCAAGCAGGCGGAAGCTGAAGCGAAGCAAGCTACGCGAGAAGCAGAAGCAGATGCGAAGCAGCAACGAACTGATGATGCTAAATTGATGTTATTAAAAATGATGCCTAAAATGCTAGCAGACAACAAAAAGAAGTATAAAGAGCTGGCAAGTGCAGATGATTTTGATCCAGAAAATTATTATAGCACAATATCAAATGATATTGAAGAGCTTACAAAAGGTGCGTCAAGAGAACATTTTAATGTGTTTTTCCCACTATTATCTCAAATGGAAGCTGATGCTTTTGAACTTGGTGAAAATAGGATTAAGTCTGATGTTGATAAAAATACAACTTCTGATTTATTGGGCTTAATACAAACTCATGGCATTACACCTAACGTATGGAATGACTCTCTTTCAACAATAAAGAATCAATTTATTTCAACTGGGAGGTCAGACGAAGAGTTTGAGAAGCTTAAATCGCGATCCCTTCTTTCGCAAGCACAACGATTTGCCGCGAGTGGTGATGTCTCTGAAATAGAAAGAATTAATTTACTTTCAAGTAATATGGTTGATGTAAATTCTACAGAAGGTCTGATTTTGCAAAACCAGTTATTTAGTGCATTACAAGATGCTAAGAGAATGAAGTCACAAATAATTCAAGATGCAGAGAAACTAGAAATACAAGAAACTACGAAAGAAATAGAACCTGAAAGAGATGTCAAAAAGTTACGAGAATTATTAAAAGAAACAAGCAAAATCAAAACCAATGGTGATTTGGCTCTTATGTCAAAAAAAAACGCTCGTTCTCAAGTAATTAATCAGCGTATAACTACTCTTGAAAATATTAATAATGGGTATTCACCATTATTGAATACTTTGAATGAAAGGTTATTAGAAAAAATCAAACCATCACAAGCAAAAGGACAAATTTCTGTTGTTGGTGAAGACGCTGGGGTCGTGAATGCTATTGGTATTAATGGTAATTATATAATGCAAAAAGCTGACGTAGACGAGGTCATGAATCGAATAGCTGATCGTGCTATTAATTATGCCGTTAAAAACAATTTGTCAGCTGATAGCCCAGAGTTTAAAAAAGCTTTGTATAACATTCAGGCTGATGAAACACAAAAATGGAATATTGGAAATCTAAACCCCGATTTAATAATTGATAGAGAATTTAAAGATCTTGATATTGATTATTACGATACTCATGCTGATATATTACAAAATAGATTTTATACTAATTATAAAAATGCTCAAAGTAATAATCAGAATCTATCTAATTTTATAAATAAAACATTTCCTCTAACCGGAGATGTTAATCGAGATAAAGAACTTAGATATATTCGTAATTCATTATTTTATCATGCTGTTCAACGAAGTAGATCTGAAAAATTACAAGAGCCCATGTCTGAAAAAGAAGCAGCTAATCAGAGTAATTTCTTCGTAGACGCAGGTATTTTAAATCAGCAGAGAGAGCGGCTTCAGGAACTTGGTCTTGGCGGTTGGGAAGATATGTCTCAGATAACAGAGACAGAAAATGTAAATCTGCATATTCTTGATAATGTTAATGAGATTGGAAAAGAAATTGGAAATATTGCATACACTATTTTCCCCGGATTAAGTCTAACTGTAGATGATCCTCCAGAGTTCTCATTTCAATATGATGTGCCTTTTACTCTAAATCAAATAAAAGCTGCTGACAAAATAATAATCAAGGAATCAAAAGGTAAGCGAACGCTTAAGACTATGGGGCAAGAAGAAGCTATTAATGTCTTAGAACGTTTGAGAGCTGAGGGTGAGCTTGATGCTCAAAAACTGGTTAATAATATTTTGACAGATCGAAATGTAAAACTAGATGAGAGTAATCAAAAACTTACACAAGAAAACAAGCAATTGAAAGACTTGTTTATTAATAGTGATTCTCCTAATGGAACAAATATACGTATTGAAGGATATAATCAATAAGGAATAAGATATGACCGCATTAGCAACTAATAGAATTGATAATGATTGGGCTGTAAGTAATCCATACGCAATGCAGGAACGTACCGCCAGAAAACAGTCAGAAGTGAAAGAAGAAGACGATTGGGGCACATGGCGCTGGCTGTCAGCTCTTGGCTCAGCTACATATGAAGGTGCTCGTAACGGCTTGATGCTTGATACACCCGAAACCTTTTACCGGATGACCAGAACTCTTGGTGATATGTTTGGTATTTCCAGTTGGCAGGACTGGGCTAGTCAGAATCTTGAAGAGATAAAGACGGCTCGTGAGCAGGATCCATTTTATAAGGTGAGTGCTGATGTAATGAATGATCCTTACGCTAAGTCGGTTTATGGTGCGATCAGTTCTCTTACTAATAGTTTTGCTATCGGTGCGCCGGGTGCTTTGATCGGTATGGCTACCGGTGGTGTGGGATTTGTTCCATTGCTTATGGGGCATTCTCTTATGACCGGTGGGCTTTACGGGATTGCTGAATATGACAGCTATGTTGAGGATGCTTATAATGCATATAAACAGGTTAACCCTGATCTTACATGGCAGCAGGTGCAGGATGAGGTGAATGGAGATGCGGTACTATCTGCACTGGCTGAAGGTGGTCTTGAGGTCGCTGGTGAGTTGCTAGGAGGTAAGCTTATTGGTAGTGCCGGCAAGGCTGTGGTTGGCAATATGGGTACGGTTAAAGCATGGAGATCGCTGCCAACCAAGATTCTTAAGGGTATGCTTGCCGGACAGCTCACTGATACCCCGTCAGAACTGTTAACCTCTGCTATTCAGGCTGACCTCCGTTTTAATGATGGTATAAGTACTCAGACGGCAGCACAGGCAGTGCAGGATCAATTCGGCAGTATTTTACTGGCTTCAGCTTTGGGTGGTGGTGGCGGTGCAATTACGGAACATATTTCAGAGACCGGCAAGCGAAACGCTGATATTGCTAAATACCAGCAGGAATTACAGCAGGCGCAGCAGAATCTTGAAGCAGAAAAACAGGTTTTGGACGGTGATAATGTTATTAATTCTTTACGTGCAGGGGATAAAGTCGGAATACTGCAATCTATAAAACAGAAGTTTGTTGATGAGCTGGGTGCCGGTGAGGTATATGACAAGTTTCTTAAACGGTTTTTAGGTAAGGACCTGGCCCCGTTGCCGTCAAGTTTGGATGCAAACTCAAAAGAGTTTCAGTCATGGGCTAAGACGGATCTGGAAAAGTTTGGACTTATTCATGAAGTGCCTATGGGGAGAAAGGTCAATAGTAGAATATTTCTAAAGACTACGGGAGATTTACACACTCTTTATAGTGACTTTCTTAATGGGAAAATTACCCGTGCTGCTAAGGAACGGAGACAGTGGCAATTGGGTAAGATTTCTCCGGAGCTTGCTAAGAGCCTTAAATCAAATCTGGGTATTGATGCTGATAGCGGATATTTTACTTTTAATTATTCAACTCTTGAACATATTAAGAATAGGCACCCAGAGCTGACAGCGGAAGAGTTCAGTTTGCTGCCTGCAGTACTTACCAGCTTTGATAAGGCGCCACGTTTCGCGTTGAAAAGAAGCGGCAAAAAGGACACTACCAGCAGCGGTGTAGAGAAGTTTATATTATCTAAAGAAATAAATGATAACCGTTATTATGCGTGTGAGGTGGTATCAACCGGGAAAGATAAAAGGATAGAGCTGGTAAGCTTCTATCCTGATAATAATAACAAAAATATAAATCCTCCACAGTCCGGGTCAGAGGCCAGGCGCTCGATGCCTGATTCAAGCGAATCATCCCCTAAGCTCACGTCCGAAACGCACCCCGGGACAACTTATACGTCACCAGATAGTGGAGGATATAATAATCCTTCATCTACTGATAATTCTACCACAGAATCTGACATAATCAATAATATTTCTGAGCGGTTCGCAAAATATCTGCAAGGAGATACCACTGATTTAAAACCACACCAGATAGCGCAATTCGAGGAGCAGAAACAGAAACTTGAATCTGAGATAAAGCGTGCGTCTCAATATGGAGTAATTGGAGATATGGAGGTAGGGCGTTACTCTGATATGTTTGATAGTCTTGATTTGCCGCGTAGAGCTACCACTGAAGAACATGAGAAGTGGGTTAATGAGCAGCTTGACGTTATTGCTGGCAAGAAGAAACCATCACTTGACGCGGCAGATGAACTCAATTCCAGTTTGCTGGTTCCTGAAATGGATGATATTGTTTACCGTAATGACCGGATGAAAGTAATGGCTGATGTTCTTCAACGTCTTAAAGAGAAGGATAAGCACACTACAGAACGGCTTCTTAAGCTGGGTGCGAAAGCTATTGCCAATCATACAGCAAATCCACAGGTGTTCAGACAGTTCAGCGATATTTATGCTAATCATGATGTCGCCATTATGGCTGCCGGTATGCTGCATGAGCAGATGAACCGTGAAACCAATGTAGCATTACTAGAGGCAAAGAAAAGTGGTAGAGATGAGGATTATGCTTATGCGAGATTATTGATGAAAGCATCCAATGAAATGACGGAAGTTTTCTCCGGTATTGGTACCAGTGCCGGCCGGGCACTCCGGGCGGTGCGTACTATCAAAGATAAGAGAGGGAAAGAGTTGACTCAGGCTCTAAAAGATGTCATTGGTAGTGAAGCGAATCAGAATACAGGTAAAATGATTTCTCAAATTATGACCAATCTGGTTGAGCAGGCACAGCCTAAAGATAAGGGGCAGACTACAAAGGTCGCTGAGCTTCAGAAAGAGGTCAAGGCTATTCTTGAAAAGGAATCTCCGCATGGCCTTTCTGATGAGGATATGGGTAAGTTGCAGGAGCTATTTGAGAATACAAACTATAATGAACTCACTGCAACGGTAAAACTCAAATCTCGCTACAGCCGTATTCGTGATGCTGTCATTGAGTCCACAATTGCCGGTATGCTTACAGGTCCGGCAACACATATAGTCAATACTCTTTCCGGTACCGCGTCAATTGCCAGTGAGATACACGATAGATTGTTTGCGGGTATGATGTATAAGGGCGCTCGTTTTGCTGGTGGCTTTGGCGAAACTATGGCTATGCTGCACGGTATAACAGACGGGTTTGTCGATGCGATTCATTCTGCAGTTACCGCGTTTAAGACAGGGCAGTCACGCTGGGGTGGTGATTCTGAGAAAGCAGGGCAGCAGGTGCATGGTGTCTCTACTGAAAACGGTTATTCGTTTTTTAAAGGTTCTTCTACTGATATGACTCTGGAAGAGATCGAGGCGGATGCTACAGGCGGACTGGCTAAAGTTGCGAAGCTTGTCTCTCAGGGATTTGGCCTGGTCGGTGCTGGGCAGAGGTTACTCAGTACCAATACCATGTTGATGTCAGACGAGTTTATGAAAACACTGGTTTATCATATGCAGCGTAGAGCATTGGCTCATAGAGCAATGCAGACTGCCACACGTCAGGGGCAAGACGGGCAGGCTGCATATAACGCTATTATGGATGGAGAGATTGCACCGCCTGAGATTCATGAGCAGATTATGAATTATGCGAGTTATATAACTTTTCAGGATCAGATTAATCAGGATACTACCGGTGGTAAATTCTGGAAGAGTATTGATAATGCTCGTAAGGCTATGCCAGAAACCATGCTGGTTATGCCATTCTTGAAAACTCCGCTGAATATTGCCAAGTGGGTTGGGACCAGGACTCCGGGTATTGCGAATCTCTTCAGTGAATACCGGGAAGCTATGAGCAATAACGGTGATATGGCAAAGAAGCAGCTTGCTGAGGCTAGAATGCTCACCGGCTCCTTACTTTGGAATGTAGCGCTGGTTATGGCTTCTGAGGGAATTCTTACCGGTAGTGGACCTACAGATAAGAAGGAGAAAGAAAAGCTCTATGCTACCGGGTGGCGGCCAAACTCATTACACGTTGGTGATACGTATTATGAATTGACCCGTCTGGATCCGATTGCAACATTCCTCAATACAATGGCTTCATTTGTTGAGATTGCGTCAGACCTTGACGATGCTGATTTGTCAGAGGTGGCAGCGGCTACTTTGGGATCTGCTCTAAAGGTAGCTTCAGACAAGTATTATCTGTCGGGGATATCTGATTTTCTCAATGCAGTAAGAGAATCTGACAGATACGGTAAGACTTATCTATCACGTCTTGGAAGTAATGTCGTACCATTCTCCGGACTGCGCCGTACTGCAGCTCGTGGGCTGGATCCGGTTATGCGTGAAGCAAGAGACTTTGTCGAGATAGTTAAGAAGGATACTCCGATTGCTTCATATTCTGCAGCTATGCGCCGGACTATTCTGGGTGAACTGGTAAAGTATGACGGTGGTGGTTTGTTCAGGGCTATCACTCCAATACGAACCAGTAAGGATAATCACGACCCGGTATATGATGAATTACTACGGTTGCAGCAGAATAGCTCACTTAATATATCCTATCCGCAGCGTAGGCTAAACATTAATGGTAAGTCGGTAAAATTGGATACTCACCAGTACAGTAAATATCTTGAGCTTGCCGGACAGGAATACAGGGTCAATGGGCTGAACGCTAAAGATGCATTGCAGCAGTTATTCAAAAATTCAAGTTATCAGATGCAGCCGGATACAGTCAAAGGCAGACTTACAGAACAGATAATTCGTAATTATCGGTATAAAGCACGGAATAGTCTCATTGAATCAGATGAGAAGTTACAGCGCTTTAACAATAAGCTACCGCGTCTTGCTGCACTCCTATAATCAGTCACTATACCAGAAGGAGAAAATATGTCTGACATAGAGTATTATTCAATAACTGAGTACACTTATGATGGTACTACTCAGATATTTAGCATAGGTTTTGATTATCGAGATGAATCAAATGTAATTGTTGAAGTTACTGCAACAGATGGGACTGTTACAGAATATGTTCAGGATACCGATTATGAATTCCTGAATTCTTCACAGATAACACTAATAACAATTCCAGAAGTTGATTCCACGATTGAAATACATCGTGAAACTAAGCGGAATGCTCGCGAAGTTGCTTTCAGTACTGGGGCTATATTTCCTCATGAGTTAGATAATGATTCGGATCAGCACTTTAAAGTTAGCCAGGAAGCAATTGACCTGGCTAATAAATCTTTGATCAATTCTACAGCTACCGCAGCTACTGCAGAGGAGGCGCTTACTAAATCTGAGCAGGCAATTGCTAACAGCGCAGAAGCATTGAGTATTACTAGTAATATGCAGGAGTCAGTGGATTCAGCCGCTGTAGCCGCTCAGGAAGCTGCAGCGGCCACAGCAGAGGCAATTTCATTAGCTGAGAATTCAACACATACACATATAAATAAAGATTCCCTTGATTTAATTGATTGCACTGGCGGCTCATTTAAGTATGACGATATTGAACTTGCCAGAGCTGATCTGGGCAATGTTGATACTTCAGTGTTTGTAGGTACCGATGGGGCAAATGCTGATGCAGAGTCATTTCGTAGTTTGGTTGGTATGTCTGAAGTTGAGAGTGATATCACAGGGTTACAGACCGAAGTGGCTTCTACTGGCAGTAATGTCGCGGCTATAGTTTCAAGGGTTACTGTGCTGGAGAATGACGATGTTCAGGCATTGTGTTATGCACCTCAGACAATTATTGCTGGGGCTACCGGTGACTTGCCGGACGGGTGGACGCTTGAGGACTGTGATGCTCCGGCGGCGCATATCTTTTCAAGCGGAACTAGTGAGCTTACGATTCTTGCCGGACTTCAGGTTGCTGCTGGATATGAGGGGCAGGTATACGTTTCAGATGCTCTTGCTGCGGACACAACGCTGGACATATCGGCATGTACAGAGGGCACGGCATGGATCTATGCTGACGTTGGAACAGACGGAAGTCTCGCATTCGGCTTTACAGAAGACCAGCCAATTATCGGTCTCCAATACATTGATAGCTACGACTCAATCATACCGGTATTCAGTAGTAACATGCTTTCCGGAGTAGGAACTGTCAGCGCTAGTTCACTATACTCAACGACATATGACGTATACAAGGCATTTACGCAAACTGTGGATAGCTATAGCGATTGTTGGCTATCTGCGAATAGTGCGACTACTGGCTGGCTACGCTTTGTTGGAGTAAGCACTCTTGATGATTATGTTGCGGTTGGGTACCGAATAGCCGTATATACTCCGGGAGATGCACCCTTAAACTGGGCGTTTATTATTGGCTCAGGCGAAACCCCTGATACGACCGTAGACTCTCAGACTAGTATTACTGGATGGACGCAAGGAATACTTAAGACCTTTATATTTGATACCCCTGTTGACGGCACTGATATTCGTTCATTCGAGTTGAATATAATAGCGTCACAGTCCGGTGCAGGTAATATGCAGATTGGAAGACTAGAGCTGCTCTACGCACATAAATCCGATTTCTATAATACCGCTGAACAGAGCCACTACGATAGCGATGGTAACCCTATACGCCGTGTCTATATTGGTAGCGTTGATGTTGTGGACGGTGCAATTGAGGACATAACCAATTATCAGCATGGTACTGAATACACCGAAATTATCAACGATAATGAAGACGTGACAATAAACTCTATATATTACCCCAAAAAAAGATACCTCGGAAGTTGCTACCCTACCGCCAGAGTATTTGTTGAGAAACATTGGGGGCGTACCGGATTCTTTAGCTATTCAGGGTTCAGCGTCGGTGTAAGAGTATGGAGTACCGGAGAGTCTTTAAGTGTTCATACTGCTTTGGCGTACCTGACACATGTTCAGAATACTGCACTGGCAACATTCACGACGTACGTTACCTCCGCACCATGCAAGATAACTGTTAAAAGGGGATACTAATAGAAAGGATAAAATATGCCTAAAGGAATTTATGCTATATCGGGTTCAGCTTTATCACATAAAGACCCGACAAGTAAAATTATTAAAGAGCAGGGGCTTATTAAGATGTCAAGTGCCAGACCGGATGGCGTTGGAATTGTTGCGCTTGAGGATGGTACTTGGGGTGTAACAGAGGAAGCAACTCAAGCATTATATGAAGTTGAACTTGTGACACTTGATCCGTTGCAACTGCATATTTTGCGTCATGAGCGTAATGGTGATACAGAGCGGGCGGCGCGGGCGGAGCTTGAATTCGAGATTGCTCAGGCAAAGATATTTGAGAAGTACGGCAAGGGCGAGACCGTGCTGGTTACGGAAGGTGGCGAGTGTTATCATACCGACCCGGACTGTACAGGTTTAGCTAATGCGGTCAATGTGCTGGAAATCAATAAATCAGATGGGCTGGAGAATTACAGCCCATGTTCAATATGTTGTAATTAAGGAGGAGGGGAATTATGGGAATTAGTAAATTTTTATTTAAGGTCGTGCTTGCTATACTGCTAGCACTTACTGTTATCTGTTGCTGTGCCCTTACTGGATGTGCACCTATTAATGGTGCCTTGGCGCAGAAAAACAGCACTATGAGCGAAGCCAGTAATGATTCTATGAACTTCGGTGACGGGGTTGTGGTGGATCCGGTAGAGCTAGTCGCGGCCAAGACTGCACAGAAAACAGCGGTAATCCGGGCGGAGAAAGAGCCGTGGCGTATTGTGGCCTATTCATTTGCTCTGCCGATAGGTTTGGGACTGGTATGCGGCATTGTGTTTATGATTATCTGGATCAAAGCATATCTGGCCAAGTCGCCATGGGATAAGAGTCGAGAGGAAAAGGCCTGATGGGTGAAGACCAGATATCAGAGATTTTAAGACGACTTGAGACAATGACCAACGAATTACACAGCTGTTCGCGAGAGGTGTCAAAACTCAGCGGCATAGTTGATCAGGTTACTAACAGGACGATAGAGGATCTTAAAAATAGGGTTACAGCACTTGAGGAAAAGCACAGTAAGGATATCGGGGATCTGTACAAATTAATGCGAGATCACGAGAAGGAAAATCACTCCAGCAAGATGCTGTCTCAGCTTCTGATTAACTTTGGAACTATGGCCGCTACAATAGGTACTGTTTATTTTATGATGAAAGGGTAATATGAAGTCAGTACAGGAAGCCACTACCGATTTATACAACGTGTGCTGCCAGCAAATGACTAATAAGATTAAATCTGGTGAGTTCTCTGCGGCAGATGTGCAAGCCGCAGTAAAACTCATTCAGGCTTCAAAATGCGAAATATCTTTCGATAGCAATGAAGATGCTCAAGATTTGGAAACAGCTCTTCATGATGCCGATTCAGGAGAAAAATTTGACCTTTCCAGACCACCAGAATACAATCCGGGGCTTAGAGTTTGTTAGATCCTGCTGTAATCGCTGAAAGAAAAAAGAAGCGGTATGACTGGCAGAAGTTATGGCGGGAAGAATACAAAGATAACTTCTGCAAATTCCTCTGGCTGACCTGGCTTCACCTTGGTCACGGAGCGCCCACCCCTATTCAGCTTGATATCGCTTACTTCCTGCAACACGGACCGCAGCGAACATGTATTGAGGCGCTCCGAGGTATTGGGAAATCATATATTACCTGTGCTTATGTCTGCTGGCGACTCCGGATAAATCCACATGAAGCGGTGCTTATCGTCTCCGCCAGTGAGAATAAGGCTAAAGAGAACGCAAGCTTTATTCGTGAGCTGATCTACTCCATGCCAATACTCGAGCCTCTACGTCTGACACAGGCAGATAGAATGACTGGCGGGCGTAACTATCGGGATTCAGTTATGGCATTCGATGTAAAGGGTGCTGATTATAAGCAGGTACCGTCTGTAACATGTGCAGGCATTACAGGAAATGTTACCGGTAAACGTGCAACAATCATTATTCCTGATGATATCGAGGACCCACAAAACGCTATCTCAATCACACAGCGTGAGAAAATTAAATACCTGGCAACCGAATTTGAAGCTATTGTAAAGCCTGGAAGCAACTGCAGAATTATTTACCTTGGTACGCCTCACAGTTCAGCATCTATTTATACTGAGCTGCCAGCAAAGGGATATACAGTCCGCATGTGGCCGGCAGAAGTACCAGACGTGGACTGGTTGAACTTCTATGGTCAGTACCTGGGGGCGTGCATACAACAGTTAGTTGATGCTGAAGAAAAGCCGGGCACACCTACAGATCCACGGTTCCCTGAAGAGGAACTTGCACAAAGACGAATTTCAATGCCGGGCAGATATGCCTCTCAGTATAAACTGGATCCGCGAGCAAATGACGCCAAGACGTATCCGTTCCGACTACGTGATCTTATCGTAATGGACTGTGATCCAGACCGAGCACCGATATCTCTTACCTGGTCCAGTGATGAACGGTACCGGCTTGATCTGAACCTTGTTGCTTTGGATGGTGACGCATGTTATACCTATATGTATGCAGATCCACGGCAGGAGCCATACGAGTACAAAGTACTCAGTATCGACCCGTCAGGTAAGGGTAAGGATAAAACTGGTGTATGTGTAAAAGGAGTATTGCACGGTAAAATCCACTGTCTGGAGCTGATCGGCTTGGATGGCGGCTTTGAGGATGAGGTCTTGGAATTTATTGCTAAAACCGCCTTTGAATACCGGGTAAACAAAATCTATTCTGAAACCAACTTTGGCGGTGGTATGTTCGATAAGTTGCTTGCTCCATTCCTGCGTGAGTATGATCACCACGGCTGGAAATATGAGATAGAGCAGGTTCATAATACTGCACAAAAAGAATTACGTATCTGCGATACCTGTGAACCTATCTGGGCGGCTCACAGGTATATTATGAGTAAACATATTATTGAGCGTGATGCGACTATCTGTCTTACAGAGCCACATCACACCGTGGGCTATCAGTTCACAAACATGACCCGGGAACGTGGCGCGGTAATACATGACGACCTGGCAGATGTATTTTATATGGGTACTAAAGCCATAGAGAATACTATTAACCTATCAGAGCAGGAAAGCCTCCAGAAACGCGCTGACAAAGAGAAAGACGAGTTCTGGGAGGAAATATATCAGCGGGCGGCCAAATACAAGCAGCAGCCACAGAAAACGTTCTTGACTGGTACTGCTAACAGGCGACAGGTGGGAATGTTTAACTAAATAGCTATCCTAAGTAATCCATAATTTTATCTTGCCTAATCATTATTATTGCGGAAAATGGGATAAGGGAATGTCTGTTCGCTTCTGCAAACAGGACAGAATCATTATATACAGCAAGAATTTTTTCAAATAATTTATGGTCTGTCTTATTAAAGAAAACGTCAATTCTGCTTGTGGCTTCTTCACTAAGGACAGTTAAATATTCTTTCATGTTGCTACAGCCTTCTAATGTTTCTTTGTTCATGGTAGGTATGCCTTTCTTGTAATTAAAAAATTAGGATCATTAATTGTTGATAATAATTCGCTATCACCTAATAGTCAATGTTATGGTTTATAAACGAAAATTCCAAGAAATTTTTGATTACATTATTTCTCTTTACGAAAATTATAATACAGATTATTATTTAATTTTTATAAAAGGGGGAAGCAACCATGATCAAACGCGCATTATTAATATTCTTAATTCTTTGTTCTATTACTTATTCTTCTGATTTAAAAGAGGGTGAGGTTATTAAAGTTTCAGATGGGGATACAATCCATGTGCAGCTTAAAAATAAGGATGTCAAAATTCGGCTGTATGGCATCGATACGCCAGAGTCTAAGCAAGAGTATGGGGAAGAGGCTACCAAGCTCTTAGCGAGCCTTATTGACGGTAAAACCGTGACAATATATGTTATGGATGAAGACAAATACAACCGTTTAGTCTGCAAGGTCTTTTATCAAGGGAAATACATAAATCTTGTAATGGTTCAAGAGGGGGCTGCCTGGTGGTATAAGAGGTACGCTAAAAAGGATGTTGAATTCGAAATAGCCGAGAAGTGGGCCAAAGACAATAAAATAGGTTTATGGAAAGATGATAAACCAATGGCTCCCTGGAAGTGGCGAAAGAAGAATAAGTAATGATTGTTAAATATAGAATCCACTTCGTAAGATAGGCGTAAAATGGAAACAATCGAAGTACTCATTAAAAATGATTCTGACATTTTTGAAATTGTAAAAGGGTCTATTTTTCACATAACACCTTGGTATAATACTGAGGGTATTCTTAAATCAGGGGCAATTAACAATAATAGTCAAAAAAAATATAAGTCTCCATGGAGGGTGGGTTCAAATGGATATTACAGAGAAAGAAAATGTGTCTCTTTTTTTGATTACCGTTATTATGATTCTCCAGAGTTTAAAGATAATGAGTTTAAGTGTAATTTAACTAAGTTTCTATGCCCTGATTCTCATAAATCATCTATATTTATACTTAGTGAGTATGAGTACCCAAAGTTAAAAACATGGGATGATGTTAAGGATGCTGGTTGTGGATATATAATTGTTCCATATATAGAAGCGGGATACCCTTTTCATGTTGATTTATCAGTTATCGACACTCATTTTATAGTTGAGATGCATGAATCATATTTCACTAATGATTGGTTTGTTTAAATTTTATTCCGAATAAAAATACTATAAAAATTCGAATGGGTGGATCTACGTAAAATTTCCCCCCATTCCCCCCTATACCCCCTCAAAAACGGCTATTCAGCGCCATTTATAGCATTATACTATTATTTTCAACAGTCTATTTGATTGGGTAAATATTGTAATGTGTTGGTGTGTTTGTGGTTATGATATTATAGTTGTCTATTGTTATAATAGACAACTATGGGTTTGTCTGCGCATATGATTAGTTTGTGTTATGTATAAGCTGCCGATATTTTTATCCATCTCTTTTTATCCTACTGTTTTTTTGTTTTTTTGATTTTCTACTTATTCACATCTTACTCGCAATATTATTTATTCTATTTATTCATTTTAATAGCTATTATTTCATCACGGGCTATTAGCGTTGTGTATGATATTCTGTGTTTCCTCATCAGCTAATTAGACTACAGTTCTGTAATTCGACCTATTACATCCACTACAGTCTGTAGACTTCTGTAGTAAGGCAAACTGAACGATAGCTACTACAGAAATCTACAGACTGTAGTACTTGTACTACAGACCTAAATCTCATAATATCCTATAAATAATAGTATATTATAAAAAAATATATATTCTGTATACTCTGTAGTGTATATTAAAAATATTGATTATATCAGTATTTACTTCACGACATATTAATATTTCTTTATATATATACAGAACTACAGACGTACAAATGATAGGCGTTCTCAGGTATTATTTATAATCACATAATATTTTATTTATATTTATAATTTGACAATAGACCGCTGCTGTTGTATTTTAAATGATAGATGTCTATTGTTTGAGGATAATATAAATGAATGTTAAAGAGTTTAATGCCGAGTATGAGGCATATCTTGAATCATTACTTAAGAAGAAGTCTTTGAGTTATTCAACAGTCAAGAATCGTAAGACATTGCTTAGGTATCTTGAAAAGATTTCGTTAGATGATATATCTCAGTCGTCTGTTAAGCATATTGATTCTATTACAGAGATTATGCGAAGTGAGGGCAATAAGGGGCAGACAATTAATCAGAAGGTTGGCAGATTGAAAATGATCTTTGATTATGCTGTAGAGCATGGATATCTTAAAATCAATCCTCTTGATACCTGGGAGCCTATGGGGATGGATGATATTAATCATCGTCGGGATCTCACCCCGGATGAAATATCAAGGTTATTGGAGGTCGCTAGTCAGGAATATCGCTGTAGGTATGCTGTATTTTTGTATACCGGGTTAAGAGCTGAGAACGCTACCAATATTTGTTGGTCCTGGATTGATATGCAGAATGATGTTATCACAATCCCATTGACAGAATATAAGACCAGGGAAGATATACAGATTCCATTGCATCCAAATTTAAAAGAGATCTTGCTTACGTTTAAACGGGGATATGATTCAGATCCAATATTTCCTAAGAAGCATATTGAATCAGTGAGGCGGATGCTTTTGAGAGATTGTAAAAGAGCGGGGATAGACACAGACGGTGTCGACCTTCATGCCTTGCGCCATACATTCGCATCAGTTCTCTATGCTGGCGGCGTCAGACTTGAGGTTATTTCCAAGCTTCTTGGTCATAAGAATATTTCTACTACTCAACGCTATTTGCATTACGATAAGAAAACACTTCGAGAAGGTATCATGCAGCTGCCTTATTAGGCTGAATAAGCGCCAGAAGCTGCCCTTAAATCGCTTCTTTAAATTTCTTAATGTAATTATGTTTACGATCAAAGTTGAGGGGCTTAGAGGGCTTGTGTTGAGTTTTTGTCTGTTGGTTCGTATCATCAAGCATGGCTTTTGTACATGGGCAACAGCTATTTTGTTGCCCATTTGTTGCCCATTTTTAGAAACAGCATGAAAACCGCAATAGTTTTTCACATACAGAAAAATAGAATTATTGAGTGTAACTCCTTTTCTATTAATTATTTACTTGTGTATGTGGTGTTTGAGTGCGATGGTAGTAAAAACCCTGTGTTTGATTTTGTAAACCGCAGGTCATCCGTTCGATCCGGATAGGTGGCTCCAAAATTTTTGAAGCGTAACTCTTTTTATGAAAGAGTTACGCTTTTTCTTTGAGGTGATTTGGGATTGGTGAAAATCCGTGATTTCTGCTGAATACGTGGGAATATGGCTGTTAAATGGCACAAATTTGGCACAAAGTTCAGCATAATTTTATTATATGGGTATGAGACTGTTGTTATAAAAAAGCTACCAGCTGACTTTTTTAAGGTAATCTCGGTCGTCCTGCTCGGCTTTTGCATAAATTTTCAGAGTAGTGTCTATACTTTCGTGCCCCATTATCTTCTGTAAAACTTTCGGCGGAATTCCGGTTGTTGCCAGTCTGCTGGCAAAAGTGTAACGCAGGCTTTGAAAAATCAGCCGTTTTCGTTCATCAAGTATTCTTTCCTCATTCCAGTCTGGATGAAGCTCTTTGAGCATCCTGCCTACGCAATTTCTAAAGGTGCGGTTGATAGATATCAGTGATATCATGTTGGCTGGAGGTGGGCATACTGAGCCAACGTACTTTGAACTTGCGGAAGATACAGCGGGAGCTCCCGCTACAGGGGCAGAACCTCAGAATAGCGAAAACATGCGGGCGCAGGCAGGATTAATTCCGCTGGCAAGTGATTCCCTGTTTACCGATGAACGCAGTAATCTGGAATTTATGACTATAGACAGGCTGCTCACGGCAATGAATGAAATTATCTCTGCTCAACAGAGGCTGATTAATGATTATGGGGCTTATACTAATGGGGGACAGGAGGAACTACCGACGTTGACAGTCAGGACGGAATAAGGAGAGAAACCTGTCTTTGAACATTATTAAAAATAAATGATATTAACAATTGTTATCACTAATACCTATATTATTCTATATCAGACTTCTGTTTCATCATTTTTTTTCTTTTTTGACAGCAGGAGTGAATTGATACCAGCAATCAGCAGTGGCACTCCAAGAATAAAAAGAATCAGAAAAGTTATAAAATAGTTGTAATCATCATTGGCATAATCGCTGAATATCCGGTTTATCTTTTCAATTGAAAATAAACATTTGACTGCGACCAGAATCAGCATGCCGCCAGCAATGATCATCCATATTCTGACTATAAAAGCGATGATATTCATATCTAAGAAAGCTCCAGAAATAACTGAGATAATGCTAATAGTAACGACCGTATTGATATAATATTACTGCTGTTAGGTTTTTTTGTAAAGGGGATCATTCATTGAATAGCAGGTTTTGTTGGTGTATATCTGCTGCTGGCAGTATTGACGAAAAGTATTTTGCGGTAATAAGTGATATGATAGTATTTCATAGTGCAATCGGTAACAGTATTTTTAATATTATGCTAATAGAGAATATCAGTGATGGTTCCATCTCTGTTCTATGAATCTATTTGTCAGTAATGCCAGAAGAATGACAGTGGTAAGAATTACAATGATTAGAAGATCATTTCCCAAAGTACTCCCGGTATTTAGATATCTTTCTTTTCCAAGCATGATTGTATAGTTTATTCCGGTGTATTTTTGAATAACAATAAAAATTAACACGAAAATATTGATAATAAAGGTATGGGTTAAATAGACACTGTATGATATTTTGGAGAGGCTGTGTATTAACTGATGGTTGAGCAGTTGTGAGATTAGTCCGGCATCAAAACTGAAGATGAGAATGAATATACAAAACAGGAACGATACGATTAATGGTTTATTCGGGAAATCTGCTGAATCCAGTAGTAAATAAAGGCTGGTTGCGCTGCATATTTCCAGAAAACTTGCCAGCAGATAATTAAGTCTGATCTTACATATCAGGTTATACAATTTGAATAACAGCACTCCACAAAAGAAATATAAGGTGCCGAATTCTATTGCGTAGTACCATGAGGTTGTGTCTGCTCGGGTGAAGAAAGCATAGCCCAGCAGTATAATACAGGCTGATAAGATATAGCTGCTGGCTTTACTGAGTTTTATGGAGATTATATAGAATATGATATATAAATAAAATTCCACACTTATAAACCAAGACGGATAGTTAATGCTGTAGGTATCGGTAAATGGCAGCCATGCTTGCAGTAATAAGAGGTTGGGAATTATTTCTGCTGGTGCCAATGGACCGGTAAATGGGGTGTTGTTAAAATTAATCATATTATAGTTGTCAAGAAATAGCTTGCAGAGTTCTCCGCTTAGAATGAGAGCAACCATGAAAATATGGAGCGGGAATATTCGCACGAAACGGGATTTGATAAAACTTAAAAATTGAAGATTAAAATTAGCACCATATCTGAAGGTTATTACAAAGCCGCTGAGGATAAAGAAAAACATCATTAGAAAACAAGGAACTGCAGATATAAATTGCCACCCGGTCAGAAATGAATTGGTAATTCTGAGATGGAATAGTACAACAAATATAGATATTATACCTCTAAAGGCATCTAGAGATATGAAATATTTTTTCATTGTAAGTACCGCTTTTCTGATCACTGACTGTTTGATCCAGTTCATTGTTTGCTTTATTGGAACTTATAGCGTTGTGTTTGTGTGGATTGTGTATATATATGTTGGAGAACTTTTACTGCAATTAGGGTTAAAAATTCATCTTTCTTAGTTAAGTAATATTATTATAAACTTAGCCACAATTATAAATGTGAACTTTCATTGCATATATTAGTGTTCTTTTGTGTGGTAAATAATTGCCGGTAGATAATTCTGGCAATTACTTCTGCTTTGGTAAAATGGATCAATATAATTATTATATTCTATAATTTAATTAAAGCAGTATTAATTTTTAAATTATTTAAAATATTTAGTTTATAATAAATTTGCGGATTGTTTGTTATTACTGGAATGCTATTTGAAGACATTTATGTGTAAAATTATAAGTCTTTATAAAGGGGCAATGCAATGTTGACCGGTAATTTATCAAATATTTCCTCGTATTTTTCAGATTTATCGTTCGCTCAAAATGCTAGAGAGAGCTTGTTATTAAAAAACAATCGCTCTACCAATCAAACAGAGAATGGACAAAGTTTGACTCCAGAAGAAGAAATGAATAAGTTTAAGGAAGAATTCTATAGTGAAATTGATAAAATAAAATGCCACAGTACTGTAAAAAACGCTACTGTGAATGTTTCGGAGGATGCATTTGAAAGGATGAAGGATAATCCACAGTATCGTGAAAAGATTTTGTCTCTTCTGGAGCGAGACTTGGGATCATCATATGCTCCTCGGGATACATCTGTAATGTTAACCGTAGGTGAATCGTTGAATCAATATCGCGGTGATTCCTGGCCGACCAGTAATGATTCTGAGTTTTGGTGGCGTTCAGGAAACAGTTTTTATAAAATTACAGATGATGACGACAGTAGTGATGAAAAAATGAAAAAGCTGGAAGAGCAATTACGTCTTTTTAAGGGACAAAATTCGTCTGCACTACTTAATTATATTTAAGTTAATGTTATCGCTTATTTAAATCAGGTTATAAATTAATAGTAGCAGTATTGATAATAGAAGAGAAAATACATTATATTTGTAAGTCCTTATTTACTCTTTATCGCGGTGTGCTGAATTTATTAAGGAATTATCTATTTAAGTTATTTAGGCAAATTCGTCTTATTGTTATATAAGAGAAGGCTGCAGGTTCTTTCGAACTTGCAGCCTTCAGGTTGTGGCTTCACTGATATGGTAGGTTGTGTTGCTGTTATCAGTATGGTGTTTTCTTATGTTTTAATCTAACGGTCAGCAAATAACTGTCGCTAAAAGAGACTATTTGATAACTGTTACTTTCTTTTTGTCAAAGGAGACGGCAACAGCGATAATGATCATGGCTCCGAGAATTGACTGCTGGGCATAAACATCAATGCCGATTACATTCATGCCGTTATTGAGCACACTCATTATAAGTGCCCCGATAAGGGTGTTGACAACTCCTCCGGCACCGCCGGTAAGGGCAGTTCCTCCTACAACCACAGTAGCGATAGAATTAAGAATATAAACATTACCTATTGTAGGGTAGCCGCTGTATAGTGTGCTTGCCAGCAGGATACCGGCAAAGCCTGAACCCAGTCCTGAAAGGGTGAAGGCAATTATTCTAATCCAGAATACATTTACCCCGGAGAGCCAGCACATCTTTTCATTACTGCCCATCAGAAGGATATTACGCCCGGTTACAGTGTAACGCTGAATGATATAGAAGATGATGAATATTCCGGCTGCAATAAACATAATATGCTTGAAGCCAAAACTCATGCCGTTGACGATGTCAAGCATTTTAAAGGCTGAGGTGGGGGCAGACAGCGGTTTTTCAGATATCATATAGGCTACGCTGACAAATATTCCTCCAGTTCCCAGAGTTGTAATAAATGACGGAATCTTGAGCTGAGAGTTGAGATAGCCGTTGATGAAACCGGCTAAAACTCCAACTGCCAGGGATATCGGAAAGGCCATGAGACCATAATCATTGAGAAGTGCCATAAAAATAACCGATACCAGTGACATTATACCACCTACCGAAAGGTCAATACCGCCGGTGAGAATGGTGAATACCTGACCCATACCTACGGCGAGAAGTATTGAGGCAGAGGTACCGATAGTGAGCAGATTGTAACGTTTGAAAAAACTTGGGTTGCCAATAAAGAATATAACTAAAAACAGAATCAGCATTGAAAGTGATATATAGATTGCAGGTATCTGCATTCGCTGTTTTGCATGTGCGTTCAAGGGGTGTCCCTCCATTTCGTAGCATTGTTGATATTACTTGGTTAATTTCCCTGTATGTTTACAGCGTCTTTTAGACAATTGCACTGAGAATTTCCAGTGGTTCCGGTTTTTCTGCGGCTGGGCAGTTAAGTATCTTTACCAGCTTTCCATCCTTCATTATAAGCATGCGATTACATAGGCCGATATCTTCTTCCAAGGTGTCGCACATCATAATCAGACATCTGCCTTCTTGAGCTAGAAGGCGTATACGGTGATAGATTTCATCCTTGGCTCCAACATCAATGCCGCGTGTCGGATGGTCAAGTACCAGCAGTTGTGATTCTGCCGCCAGCCATTTGGAAATAACCACCTTCTGCTGGTTACCACCACTGAGATTGCGGCATTTGGTCCTAATTGACGGGGTCTTGATAAGTGCTTCCTTGACCCATTTTTTGGCATTTGCGGCTTCTTTAAAACGACTGAGGAAGCCTTTTGACTTCAAGCTGTTGAGGATGAGCATATTTATGTTGTCCGCCACATCAAAATCAGTTGCCAAACCTTCCTTACGCCGGTCGATAGGAATATAACCAATGCGTGATCTGATCGAATCCTTTGGTGATTTTATCAGAACATTCTTACCGTTTATCAGAATTTCACCGCCGGTAGGTCTTCTGACTCCAGCAAGACATTGACAGAGTTCTTCCTTGCCTGAGCCTATAAGACCGACAAGACTGAGAATTTCACCCTTTTTAACACTGAAGCTCATCGGCTCGAATACACCTTCAATGGTAAGGTTGCGTACTTCGAGGAAGTTTTCAGTTTCTGGTTCTCGCTGTTCACTTTCTCTGAAGTGTTCACCGGAAAGGTTTCTTCCAACCATCAGCTCTTCAATTCCTTCAACACTTGCCTGGTCAGCCGGCATTTCTGTAACATAATCTCCATCTTTAAGAACAACGATGCGGTCGGAATTCTCAATCACCTCTTCCAGCCGGTGTGAGATGAGGATTATGGTTGCGTGTTTTTTGATGTCATCAAGAATTCTGAAGAGGGTGTCTGCTTCTTTCTGCTGCAGAACTGTTGTCGGTTCGTCAAGAATCATTACCGGATTATCCTTGCCGTAATGCTCTGAAAGCCAGAGGAGTCTGGCTATTTCCACCATCTGTCTCTGCGCCGGACTGAGTCGGCTGCAAGGGGTCTGGGGATCAATATTCAACTCAACCTTGGCCAGCGCGGTTTTAGCTTCGTTTCTCATCTCAGACAGGTTTAGAATTCCGTTTTTGATAAAGGCCTGTTCATTTGAGAGAAAGAGATTTTCTGTAATGGTCATATTCAGTAGCATACAGCCTTCCTGAAACACCATGCCGACACCTTCTTTGATGGCATCATTGGAAGATTTCATTTTCGCCGGTTGTCCCCGGAGGAGATATTCACCTTCATCAAGCTGATACATGCCAATAAGAACCTTCATCAGTGTTGATTTTCCGGCACCGTTTTCTCCGACCAGACCGAGAATTTCATTTTTATATATATTGAGATCGAAACCTTTGAGTGCCCTTACACCTGGAAAACTCTTGGTCGCTTTTTTCAATTCAATAACTGTATCCATATTTATTATGTTCCTTATTTGATAATACCGATCTTTTTACGATCAATTGTCAATGCGACTGCAGAAATGAGAACGATACCGTTTACTGCGCTTTGGGTATAGGGGCTGACGTGCATCAGTACCATACCGTTATTCAAGGCCGTAACAATAATGGTTCCGAAAACAGCATTCAGCGCTCCCCCCACACCGCCGGACATTGATACACCGCCAACAGCTACTGCGGTCATTGCCGGGAAAAGAAGGTTGTTGCCGAGTCTGGCAGCAGAACTGTTCAATCTGGCGACGAGTAAAAGACCTGCCAGACCGTATATGGCTCCGGCTATGGTGAAGTTGATTATCTTTGTCTTTGTAACATTGATTCCTGCCTGTGCTGCGAGAATTTCGTCTCCTCCAATAGCATAGGTATATTTTCCAAGCTTTGTACGTTTCTGAATGATATTTAATACTATGAACAGTACGAAGGCAACGTAAGTGACATTGGGGATTCCCAAGGTTGTGCCATTGATAAAATTCTGGAATCTGAGGTCAAGTAAGGGGGTTGAGATACCACCGCTTAAAAATACTGCTAGACCGAACATTACCCAGCTTATACCGAGGGTTGCTATGAATGAAGGCATTTTCAGTTTAGTATTGAGAATACCGTTCAGCAGCCCGGCTATAGCTCCGATAACCAGTGTTACTGGAATCACCAGCATACCCAGGTCATATGGGGTATTGGGATTTTTAATTACAAATCCGGCTATAACTGCTGAGATAGCAATAATTCCTTCCAGGGAAAGATCAATTGCACCAAGAATAATTATTTGATGCAGGCCGAGACAGAGTATCATCGGTATTCCTGCAAGACCGATTATTGTCTGTATATTGGTCAGGCTCAGAAAAGTGCCTCCGGTACCGATAGCAAAAATAACTATTACAATTGCTAAAGACAGTAATTGTCCTGTTACTGAGCAGTCGGCAAGGAAACGTTTAATTTTGAATAATTGCCCCTGATCTGTATATGAATTTTCGGCCAACTTACCTGCGTAAATTCCCATGTGAACTCCTGTTTTTTTAAGTAGCTTTCAGCTAAATACCAAAATCTGGTGTAGATATAAAAAGTTAAAATGCTACAGACTGATTCTATCCTCTGGTGAGTGGATAGAATGCAGTCTGTATGCGCTACTGTAATTTATTCCATTGCGCGGACAAAACCGCCAAAGAAATCATTAAAATCATAGTTTGGAGTGCTGTCGATATAGGTTTTGATTATTTCATCAACATTTTCCTGGTTGACGTTGATAGCTGACATATAGAACTGTCTGTGTTCCTTTGGAAGCTTTGAAACATCAATTTTTCCTTCTTTTGCTGCAAGTGCAATAGCGAGACCGATACCAGCCTGATACTTTGAATCATTATAAACAGTACAAGCAGATTCGCCCTTTTTGACTGCAGTAATCATTTCAGGAGCGCCGTCAATACCGGTTACAAGAACTTTACCGGCTTTGCCTTCACTTCTAAGAGCTTCAAGTGCACCTAGACCCATGTTGTCATTTGCTGCCCAGACACCAGCGATATCAGGGTTTGCAACGAGCATGTTCTTGGTCTTTTCATATGCAATGGTTCTGTCCCAGTCGGCTGCTTCTACAGCAACTAATTTTACATCAGGATACTTCTTGAGGATGTTCTGCAGACCTTTGAAACGATCCTGAGCGGTTGAGTTTGCAAGCATACCCTGAAGAGCAATGATTTTACCCTTGCCGCCGATCTTTTTGCAGAGCTCTTCAGCAGTGAATTCACCAGCAGAGATACCGTCATAAGAGAGGTGGCAGACCCAGTTTTTGTAATCCCATACTTTGATATCTTCAGGCTTATTCCACCATGAAACCCAGTATACATCCGCCATGTCAAGCTCACGTGCAATCGGAATTACGTTTGGTGCTTCATTTGGATCGACGACTACGACCAGATCACCACCGGTACTGCCGACAAGTGCTTTAATGTCATTGAGCTGCTTTTCACTGCTGCCTTCACAGGTTAGAATTACGCTCTTCAGACCATTCTGTTTTGCAAAAAGATCAGCACCTACCTTATAATTTGCCTGGTAGGGGTTCTGCAGTGTACGAATAGCTGTACCGCAGGTTGTTGTGCCGGCATAAGCACTGGAAACACACATGGTTAGAACTGCTAATAAGACAATAATACCCTTCATTTTTCTCATTGTTATTCTCCAAATAAACACATGAACACAAATAAACAATAAAACATTAATTCCGGCCTCAAACACAAAAATGCAAGCCGATGTTTTATTGCGACACAATATATATTATTTCAAATATTCTTAGTAGATAGCTGTATTTATTTCAGTTGTTTTTTCAGGACTGTTCTATTTATGGATTACAGGTATTAATAAATCAGAAGCTGTTGTTTTCTGAGGTTAATTCTCTGTATGTTTAACTTAGATATACTTCAATATAACCTCTATTCAGCCTTAGTCAAGTTTTTAAATCGGTTTTTATAACCAATTTAATTATTATTTTTTTGAGTATATTGCGCTTTGAATATTAAGTAATTTTTTTCTATAATTTATCTAACTGAAAAGAGTTATAAATATCTGTTTTTGCTTGGAGTCATTGTGTTGTTGAAGTTTATGGTAGATAACATGATTAGAAGAATGGCGGGTGACTCTAAATGATAAAAGTTAGCACAAAGTTGAAATTTACTGATTGTCAGTTTTCTATATATTTTTTTCTAGATGAAAGTCTTAAAAAAAGTTTGGTATAGAGTAAATTTCATAGGTATGAAATTGTCAAATTTTTATATTACACGGCAGTGAATGCTATATTCATATTTTTAAAGTTTATGCCTGACATTGTAGAGTCTGGTTTTAATTATTGCGGGTTTAATATAATATTATAAGTTGGAGGATAGATGCGGATAATATATTGCTTTGACTAATTATATGCTCTTAATAATACAATAGTGTAATTAAGATGACAGTTTATATTAATTATCAGAAATATAATAATATAGATATTAATTTTATAATGTCGTTGGTGTAAACAGTGAGTCTGGTACGGATAGTATTGTTAAGACTTCGGCTATTGTATTATTAAAATACTTGTGTCTGACTTTAATAACAATTTGAGTTGGATAATATAAATGTTGTAAGGTTTATCTTATTGTTGAAGAAAAAATTTAAGCGATTCGTATAAAACAATAAATTTGGTGCTGTTTTATATTATAAATTAATCAGGATTCTTTTTAAAACCAAAGTTGGGTAAGTAAAGTATTGCTAATTTGTTTTCTATTCATCATGAAGGATATTCTTTTATTCTTCACCTAAACGCTATGTGTCCTGACGGTTAAATTGCAGATGCAAGACAGAGTTGCTGTATCCACAGTATTAATAAAAAATTAATTGCAAGGTTTTAATTATTAGTGATCTTTATCTGGAGAATTATAAAAAAATTCTATATCAATATATTAAGCTTGCAGATAAGGGTAGAGAACAAGCATAATCAGCTAATTCTACTTTACTGTATATTAGCTGTTAGGCGTTATTATTGTTTTTGTGAGAATATAACGGGTAGATAAATGTTTATTTCATTGATAACTGCGGGCTGTTCATGAGTTGTAATTGTTACCGCTGTAGATTAATATCATTATATTATGTATTGAGTGGCGTTTATTATTACCGACATTTAATTCAGGATCATGCGGGACTGAATTGACGGATATTTTTCCCGGTTAAGGTGTGCATAATATTTATGCATACCTTTTTTGTTGATTTGGAAATTATGCAGAATGCTATATTATGCTTTTTTATAATATTAGCGATGTGGAAGTTAGATTATTGCACAGTCAGTGTTTCGCAGATTATCGCTTTCATATTGTAAATAGAAGTCTTAGTAATATTTACCAGCAGTTTCAGTAATGTCTTGGTGCTGATAAGATAATTACTTTTCATTTATAAATTATGATCTAATTCTTCGCCTCTTGCTATTCACAGTCAATCTTACTTTTTAAGTCCGGTAATAATTATCTGATGGTACAGGTGATGCTAAATATACATTTAATTATTCGTTGTTTTCTTCGTAAACGATATTAAGACGAGTTTAGACACTAGCCTGACTGTATAGGGCTGCATTCACTGGATTAAATTAGTCGGAAAATGATCTTTTCCAGATCTATAATTTTGTATAGAAATTTACATCATCAGTGAAAGTAGACAGTAAGACATAATTATCTTGGATGAATATTACAGTTAATCCTTATGGGACAGATCTTTGAGATCCTTGAGTGTTGTGCCGTTATAACGGGTCAGTGTCTGTTGAAGCAAACCGTCGTCAGTGGCGGGAGGGGCAAGATTTACGATAGTACAGCCGCTAGTGAGAAGACTGATTATAAATGTAATAATTAGCAGGTATTTCATATTTTATTGGTTCAGAAGTTAAAACAAGTAACTATTCAGTTCAAACCTGATCGAACAAACAATATTAACATTTAATATATTATATAAACTCTTCATCCGGTCAAGTCATTTCTTGAAGACCACGTCTGGTATTACGCCGATAGTATTTGTTTGATAAAAGTTCAATTCTCTTGAAGTCGAAATGTATCAAAAAAGTAATAAGCAATTATTTGTCTTTTAGAATATGTCAGGAAAAAATTCGGGTAATTTTTCGATTTAGTTGTCATAGTAAATAAATTATTAAGTTTCGAAATAATGTTATGATGATAAATTTTCCAGTTATTATCTTTATATTAAATGAGTTATAGAGATTATTGCTCTTTGTAACTGGTGGTCTGTGAAAAAGTTTATGACAAAATTCAAAAAATAATTTGCTTAATAGCAAGGGTGTTGTATATTGACAAGTGTCACGACAAAATTCTAAGAGTTGGTTTTTAGAGTTCTTTTTTGTGTTTGTATGTTTCGTAAAAAATAAGGAGGTAGTATGTTTAAGAAATTTGTTTGTGCAATGTTCGCTGCAATAGCTATCATGCTTACTGCTAATACCACAATGGCAGCTGATGAGGAGAAATCGTTGAAGGGTTCTCCTGAAGAAACCTATTATATGGTGGTTATGGTCTCAGGTGTTGAGTACTGGGTCGGATGTTATGAAGGTATGAAGCAGGCTGCAAAGCAGTTGGGAGTAAAAGCAGTATTTACCGGTACTCCTGATTATGATATCAGTAAGGAACTTGCAGTATTTCAGCAGGTAGTAGCAAAGAATCCTGCCGGTATTATTGTTCATCCAATGGAACCTACCTCATTTATTGATCCGATTGATTATGCCGTGAAGGATGGCATTTCAGTAGTTACTATGGCGGCTGATTCTCCGGAAAGCGAACGTAACGCTTATGTTACTTCTGATAATGTTAAGGAAGGCTACGCAGCTGCTGATGCTCTGGCTAAGAAGCTTGGCGAAAAGGGTGATCTGGCTATTCTTGAGAATCCTGGCCAGTTGAACCACGAAGTACGTGTTCGTTCATTTATCGAACGTATTGACAGCAAATACCCTGATATGAAGATCGTTGCCAGAACTGCAACCAATCAGGATACCAGCAAATCATACTCTGCAGTACAGACAATGGTACAGGCTCACCCAGACATTAAGGGTATCTTCACTCCAGAAGCAAGTTCAGGACAGGGTGCTGCTCAGGCTGCAATCGATCTAGACAGTGGTATTCAGGTAATCTGCTGTGACTTCAATGCCAATATTCTTGATATGATTCAGGATGGCAAGATGTTCGCTGCTCTTCAGCCTAATACCGTAATGCAGGGTTACCTCAGTATGATGCTCGCATACATGGCACGTCATAACCTGGTTGACCCAATGAACGGTTGGAAAGAACTTGGTATGAAGAGTGTTGATATTCCAGTAGTTGATAATGGTCTGAATATTATTAATAAGGATAATGCAGACTACTTCAGAACCAATAAGTATCTTGAGGCACGCGGCAGCAAAGGTACTGCTGAGTAATTTCTGATAAACTAATGACCGACTGGCGTGACGTAAGTAAGATCACGTGCGTCACGCCAAACAAAATAAGAATACAGGAGGAAACATGGATAGAAGTGAACCTGTGTTAGAAGTAAAAAACATAAGCAAACGGTTTGGAGGTACACAGGCTCTGAAGGATGTCAATCTGGCTTTTTATCCGGGTGAGTTCCATGCGATAATGGGGGAAAATGGTGCCGGTAAGTCAACATTGATGAATATTATCGGCGGAGTATACAAGCAGGATACAGGGGATATAATCGTAAACGGCAATACGGTGAATATAGATTCGCCACATGAGTCGCAACGGTTGGGAATTGGTTTTGTGCATCAGGAAATAGCTCTCTGTACCCATGTCTCAGTTATTGAAAATATTATATTGGGTATGGAAAATAAGCATCACATGCTCAAGAAAAACTTTGGTAAGGAAATTATCAAGAAAACTTTGGGGTTATTCAATACCACAATTAATCCGTATGAAAAAGTCTCAAATCTTACAACTTCATATCAGCAGATTGTTGAAATAGCCAGGGCCCTGGCTGCAGACAGCAAGCTGATAATCTTCGATGAACCTACCTCATCACTCACAGAAACCGAGACTGAAGCGCTCTTTAAAGTAATTGATCATCTAAAAAATGAAGGTATTGCGATTGTATATATCAGTCACCGTATGAATGAAGTCTTTACCTATTCAGATAAGGTCTCTGTGCTGCGTGACGGTTGTATTATTGATACTCTCATTACTGCCGATACGCGTGAGGAAGAGGTTGTAACCAAGATGGTTGGTCGTGAAATTTCAAAAGCGTATCCAAGCAAATCTGAAATAGATCTGAGTAAAGCCCGGGAACTGTTTAGTGTAGAAAATCTAACTTCGGAAGATGGCGGTTTTGAAAACATAAGCTTTACACTTCATGAGCAGGAGATATTCGGTATTGCAGGTCTGGTTGGTGCGGGTAGAAGTGAGGTCGCGAAGACCATCTGCGGGCTGCTAAAGAAAGATGGTGGAAAGATTATCCATCACGGTGAGGAGAAAAATTTTGAAAATTATCAGCAGGCAATCGATGACGGAATCGTTTATCTGACTGAAGATAGAAAGATAGAAGGATTATTCCTTAATTACAGTATTGCAATGAACATGTCGGCTATGAGTCTCTCAAATGTGTCGACAAGAACTATTCTCAACAAGAAAAAAGAGAAGAATGAGTCTGTACGGTTTATTAAACGATTGGCTGTTCGCTGTTCTGGGGCAGATCAGACAGTGGGGAGTCTAAGTGGCGGTAATCAGCAGAAGGTGCTGTTATCTAAGCTGCTGGCGGTAAAGCCGAGATTGATAATTCTCGATGAACCGACCCGCGGTATAGATATTGGTGCTAAGCTTGAAATTCACCGGTTGATAAGGGAGCTCGCAAACTCCGGTGTCGGGGTGATTATGATATCATCAGAGCTTCCAGAGGTTATTGGTGCTTGTGATAGGGTTATGGTAATGTATGAGGGAAGACAGACAGGATTCCTTGAGAGTGATGAACTGTCTGAAGAAGCAATAATCCATCTTGCCTCCGGATTAAAATGGAATGAGCAGAAAAATAGCGTAGGAGAAATGAGTAATGCCTGAGAATAAGTTTTTGAATTATATAAAGAGTTTTCGTGAAGGAACGTTGATTCTGATAATTGTGGCTCTGTCAATTGTAATGAGTATTCTGAGCAGCAGTTTTCTGACTACAGGTAATATCCGTGCAACAATTCTCAGTTTTGCTACCGATGGTTTCGTGGTTATGGGAATGACTCTGGTTCTGATCAGCGGCGGTATTGATCTGAGTGTCGGTTCGGTGATTGCATTGGTCGGTACTATTGTGGGGCAGCTGTACCTTGGGATGGGACTTGAGATCTGGGCCGCAGCTGGAATTGGTCTGCTTATTGCAGTTATCCTCGGTGGTATCAACGGTTTCTTTGTTACCAAGGTTGGACTGGATCCGCTTATCACCACACTTGCTACTATGGCGATATATCGTGGCGGCTCGTACGTTGTAACCAAGGGTATACCGCTGAGTCTGTATAAGGTGCCGGATTCGTTCAAGTTTCTGGGTAGAGGTGATATCCTGAATATACCATTTGTGATTATTGTCTTCTTTACAATGGTTGTGGTTCTTGATTTCCTATTTCGTCGTTCAACTTATTTACGTAAAGTGTTTTATATCGGCAGCAATCCTCAGGCAGCGAAATTTTCAGGCATCAATGTTGATAAGGTCAAAATTACCGTATATCTTTCTTCAGGACTGCTTGCTGGTATCGCCGGTATCTTTTCGATCTCAAGATTTGCCACTGCAACACCAACACTTTCAGTAGATGCTAATATGACAGCTATCTCAGCCTGTGTAATCGGTGGCTGCAGCATGAGTGGCGGTGAGGGTACAATTTTCGGGGCGGTACTGGGTATTGCTTTGCTGGCGATAATAAACAGCTCACTGATTCTGCTCGATGTTCCGGTGTATTATCAGCAGCTTATCAGCGGTACAATACTGCTCTTTGCCGTATCACTGGATTATCTGAGCAATCGAAATAAAACAAACTAATATAATGGTGTTTTAATAAAAAGGAGAAACAAATGGAACTAGGGATAAAAGGTAAGGCTGCAATTGTAACCGGAGGGGGCAGCGGGGTTGGTAGAGCGATTTCTCTCGGGCTTGCAAAAGAAGGAGCGGATGTCGTTGTTGCCGATATTAATCTGGATAATGCTGAAAAGGTTGTAGCTGAATGTAAAGCACTGGGTGTTGAGGCGGTTGGAATTAAAGTCGATCTTTCTAATCAGGAACAGACCTATTCAATGATTGAAGATGCATGTAAAGCGATCGGCAAGGATATTCAGATACTGGTTAATAACGCTGGTTTCTGGCCGACAAATACTGTAAAGGATACACCGCTGAAAGAGTGGTATCTCACCTTCGATATCAATATGACTGCAGTATTTACAGCATGTAAGGCTATGACCAATTCACTCGTTGATAAAGGTATCAAAGGTAAAATTCTGAATATTACCTCACAGGCTGCGTTTAACGGCGCTACTACCGGTCACGCGCATTATGCTGCCTCCAAGAGTGCTGTGGTTACTTTCACTATCAGTATGGCCAAAGAGGTCGCTCAGTACGGTATAAATGTGAATTCCATGGCATTGGGTGTAGTAAATACACCGATGATTGCCAAAGCCAAGTCCGATCGTGAAGGTTACTACGAGAGCCGCGTACCGTTCAAAAGACTTGCTGAACCGGAAGAGGTGGCAAATATGGCCTTGTTCCTGGTATCAGATAAGGCAGATTACTTTACAGCTGGAACCTACGATGCCACCGGCGGTATGCTGAGCCGATAATTTTCTCATAAAAGCAACACCTGTAACAGACAAACAGAAGTGGCAGCAGAATGCTGCTTGCAGTCTCTGCTGTCAACACCTTATTACACAACCAAACAAATTTGATATTAATTTATATGAAAGGGAGATTATGCTTGTTTCAATGAATTCAATACTGCCTAAAGCCCGTAGAGAAGGTTATGCGGTTCCGGCATTTGATGCTTACAGCGATGTTTACAGTAAGGCCGTAATCAAGGCTGCGCGTGAGGTTCGCTCACCGGTTATTCTGATGATGATTCCTGATTATGCTGATGCGGATGAGGTTATCTGGCTTTCAGAGTCAGTAAAGGGAATTGCCCGTCATTATGATCTGCCGATTGCTCTGCATCTGGATCACGCTTCAACATTCGAGCAGTGTAAAGCGGCAATTGAATCAGGATTCAGCTCTGTTATGATCGATGCGTCAACAGCGTCTTTCGAGGACAATATCCGTAAAACTCGCGAGGTAGCCGATCTTGCTCACCGCTACGGTGTCAGTGTAGAGGCGGAACTGGGATTTGTTGCCGGTGTGGATGTTATGGGAAATGATACCGGTGAAACCAAGCTTACCGATCCGGTAGAGGTTGAAGAATTTATTGCCAAGACCGATGTCGATGCTCTTGCAGTTTCTATCGGTACCGCTCATGGAGTATATGTTGCAGAACCTGTACTAAATATCGATCAGCTTAAGAAGATTAATGCTGTTTCAAGAGTACCTCTTGTCCTTCATGGAGGTTCTGGAACACCAACAGCTCAGGTGCAGGATGCTATCCGAAACGGTATTGCCAAGATTAATATTTTTGCCGAGATGAGACAGGCTTCAGGAGAGGTCCTGATGAGTACCGCCGAAAAAGCTACTAAGCGTGTTGATCCATTGCCAGAAGCTATTTTTGAACCGATTGAGGCGGCACTCATTGCCAAGGCAAAGAGCAAGATGATGGATTTCTACAGTGCGGGTAAGATTTAATTAATTATATAATATAGAAAATAAATTTGAGAACGGAGGATTTTAATGAAAATATTAGCATACGCGGATACATTTATCCCTGCGGATATTATGCGTAAGGGGCTTGAACCACTGGCGAATGCCGGACATGATATAGAAGTAAGACAGTGGGAGCATGAATCAGTAAAAGCAATGCAGACAGATAATCTACTGGTTGAGCAGGAAGGAGCAAATGCTCTTGAATTGCCTGCAGCCTTGAGAGCAGGGCTTGATGCTTTTGAAATGATTATTACTCAGTTTGCACCGATCGGTAAATCTATTATAGCAGCTGCAAGTAAGCTGAAATATGTTGGCGTGTTACGCGGCGGTATTGAGAATGTTGATCTTGAAGCTGCTGAAAAAGCCGGGGTTGAGGTTATCAATACTCCGGGTAGAAATGCCCGTGCGGTGGCAGAATTTACCATCGGTATGATGCTTTCAGAGGTGCGTAATATTGCCCGTTCACATGCGGCTATGGTAAATAACAATACTTTCCTCAAGGATTTCCCAAATAAGGATTATATCCCAGAGCTGTATCGCAAGACTATTGGACTGGTTGGTTTTGGTAACATCGCCAGACTGGTATGCGGCTATCTGCAGGCTTTCGGCGCAAATGTTATTGCTTATGAACCATATGCAGACAAGCTTAATTATGAAGGCGTTGAAAAGGTCGAACTTGATGAATTGCTGGCACGTGCTGATATCGTATCAATGCATATGCGTATGAGTGATGATACTTCTCGTATGATTGGTAAGGAGCAGTTTGCCAAGATGAAAGACGGTGCGGTATTTATCAATAGCGCCCGCAGCGGTCTGGTAGATGAGGATGCCATGCTTGAAGCCTTGACCAATGGCAAACTCATGGGAGCAGCTCTTGATGTATTTGATAATGAACCGCTTCCAGATGGTCATCCTTTCCTGTCTCTGCCTAATGTAACCTTACTGCCGCATCTGGCCGGTTCTACCTATGACGCATTTGCAAATTCTCCATTAATGTTTGCAGAACGCTTTCTCGCCAGGTAGAATATAGCAGTAATCAGTTTGTTTTGTGTAAGAGTATAATAACCTTTAAAGTTGTGGGAGAGAAGTATGTCGAAGTACCTTTTGGGATTGGATAATGGTGGAACCGTAATCAAGGCTGCTGTCTTTGATCTTGACGGGAATGAAATTGCGGTTGCACGAGGAAGTGTCGAGATGCTTTCACCTGAACGCGGACATTATCAGCGAAATCTGCAGGAGGTGAAAGACGGTAATCTGAAGGTTATCAGAGATGCTATTGTCAAAGCGGGAATACAGGGGAGTGAAATACAGGCTGTGGCTATAACTGGTCATGGTAATGGTGCTTATCTTATTGATAAAGATGGAGCTCCGGTTTTTGACGGTATCCTCAGTGCTGACAGTAGAGCCGCTGAAATTGTGCAGAAATGGAATGAAGACGGTGCCGCTCAAGGAATTATACCTTACACAATGCAGACTCTCTGGCCGGGGCAGCCACCGGCAATTATATCCTGGTTCAAGCAGAATAGACCCGAGGTGCTGCAGAAGGCCCGTTGGGTGCTGCAGGCAAAGGATTATGTACGTTATCTGCTGACCGGTGAAATCTATGCCGAACGTACCGATATCTCCGGAACCAGTATGTACAATGTTGCTGGTGACTGTTATGATGAGCGTATCTTCTCAATTCTTGGTATAAGTGAATATTATTATTTGCTGCCTGAGGTTAGAAATTCTTCCGATATCTGTGGGTATATCACTCCTGATATCGCCGAGGCTACAGGTTTGAACGCAGGTACCCCGGTAGCTGGAGGTTTATTCGATATCCACGCTGCAGCGGTTGCAACCGGAATTGTGGAAGCAACTGAGGTGCCAAGGTTGAGTGTTATCGTTGGAACCTGGTCAATCAATCAGTATCTGACACGTGAACCTGATATTGGTGTAACTCCGTTTATGACCAGTATAAGTTCTAGTCCCGGAAACTGGCTGATTATGGAGGGCAGTGCAACTTCGGCCAGTAATCTTGAATGGTTTATCTGTAATTTCCTCCAGCTTGAAAAGAAAGAAGTCTGTAAAAACGGCAAGAGTATCTATGATTTCTGTAATGCGGAGCTTCACAAGACTACAGCAGAGGACACAGATATTATATTTCTACCGTTTCTTTTTGGTTCAAATATTGATTCGCCGATATATGGCAGTCTGCTCAATATGAGAATGCGTCACAAACGTGAGCATGTGATACGGGCTATTTATGAGGGAATTGTGTTCTCACACCGTTATCATATTGACAAGCTGTTCAGCGAATACCCTCAGGGCATGGAGATAGTGCTTGCAGGTGGTGGAGCCAATTCTCCAGAGTGGGCTCAGATGTTTGCAGATGCGCTGCAGATACCGGTTGTGACTACTGAGGTTGACGAACTAGGAGCTTTGGGTTCGGCGATGGTCGCAGGTGTCGGGGTCGGGCTTTTCAGCGGACTCAAGGATGCAGCGGATAAAATGGTGCATATAAAGGACCGTTTTGAGCCAAACAGCGAGCTTGGACAAGTTTATGAACGTAAATATCAAGATTATCTTTCATTCGTTGAAAAACTGGCAAAGTGAATGTATTAATATTAACTATTTGTATTTGTATATATTGTTTTTATTAAACTATAGTATATAATTTTACAATTAATCAAAGTTTTCCAATGAATATTACGTGGTCTCAATCTTTAGGGTTATATTATTTATCACTTACAGGGCATTACCTGTTATTAATTTTAGTATTAACAGCCGGAAGGAACTATGCAGAGAGCTAAAATTCAACAGATGGTAAGTATCGCGGAACTCTATTACCTCAAGGATATGAAACAGAGTGATATTGCAAAAAAGCTGGGGTTAGCCCGGTCAACTATATCTACGCTGCTTACTCAGGCCAAAGAGATGGGTATTGTCAGGATTGATGTTTGTGATCCGTTTCGCCTTGATGGTAAGTATAGTATTAAGTTCAAAGAAAAATATGGTGTAAATAAATGTTATACCGTTCATACTTCGCTAAAGGAGAGTGAGGATATAACTGATCTTATCGCCAGCCGTGCGGGTGAGGTCTTTGAGGAACACCTGCGAGATAATATTACTGTCGGTATTGCCTGGGGAATGGGGTGTTATAAATTTATCTCCCATTTTAAGGATAATAAAAAATTCAGTAATATTGAGGTGGTTCCGATGCTTGGCGGTATTGATCTGTCATGCTATATGCATCCGCAGAATGAGATGATCAGAAAATTTGCTGATAAGCTTGGCGGAAATCCAAATTATATTTATGCCCCTCTCTGGTCTGAATCCAAGGCTGAACGCGAGATGTATATGAAAAGTTCGGCGATGCGCAGACTCATTGAGAAGTGGCAAAAAATTGATGTCGCTATTCTGGGTATTGGGGCTGATCCGTATCATAATAAGCTTTTCTTAAGTAATGATGTCGATTATAAGAAAGATATTGGTCTGTGCGGTGATCTTTGCGGGCTCTTCTTTGATGATCAGGGTAATTTTCCCCTGAATGAGTATAACGACCGGACAGTAGGCGTGGATGTCGATCTGTTACGGAATATTCCTGAGGTTATTGCGATTGCAGGCGGTGATTTTAAACAGCGCAGTATTCTAGGGGCATTGAAAACAGGTATTATTAAGACATTTATAACCGATTCAAATACAGCTAAGGCGCTTTTATAATCTAGTTTTAGTTTGTATTGTATACTATTAATGATCTCACAGTGTTTCAGGCGCTGTGAGATTTTTATTTATATTCCAGAATAATCGATATATTTTTAGCTATATGTCATGTATAACTTTATTCTGGTTTAATTGCTACAAAATGTTTGGTTAGATATAAAGCAATGATTTTTGTGAAATTTTGCTGTTTAATCCAGTGTTGAAAGTGTTTCTTATCGTAAAATTTAGTTTTATTATATTTTTTAAGATTGTTTAACTAGCATATTTATAACAGTTTACAGTCTAATAAGTAAATAAATATCAATTAAATGCAGTTATGGATTTGACAAAGGCGAACTGTAGGGTAAAATTAATATATGGAACTTTTGTTCCGTTTTTCGGAACTAGAGCGAGTTGGTAGACACAGATGAATACAAAAGAGATAACATTAATAGATCTGATTATGAGTGAAGGGAGTGGTTTAACCTTGGCTGAAGTCATGATTAAAACCGGATTTTCCAAGACTACGGCATATAGAAATCTGGAGAATCTGACAGCGATGAAGCTGTTTTATAAGAATAGCGGCCGGTATTTTCCGGGTTCGGTTCTCATCCGCTGGATGAATACCACCAGCAGCAAACAGTGTATAACCAGAATAATTGATCCGTATCTACAGGAGCTGCTGAAGGAATTCAACTATACTGTGCATCTGGTGCAGCTTCAGGACAATATGCGCGGGGTCTATATTCAGAAACTGCAGCATGAAGGGATTCTGCAGATAAAATCAATTTTAGGCAACGAACTCCCGTTATTCTGTACCGGAGCGGGAAGGGCTATTCTTACAGAGTTTACTGATGCAGAGATTGAGGATTATTTTGATTATGTCGGCGGGTTGAATAAGTATACGGAAAAGACGCTTACCGGTCGTTCCGAGCTTATTGAATTATTACATAAGTTCCGGGATCAGGGGTATACTACCGAGATTGAACAGAATGAAGATGGTATACAATGCGCCGGTATTGCTTTTCGCTATGCGGATATGATTCTGGCTATAAGTATGGTGACGACTACGCTGGAAGCGCCAGAGATACTGGATGTAATCGGTAAATCGCTCTTGCGGGTAAAGGACGAAATAATTCGGGATTTAAAACTGTCATGATGTTATAGTTTTGGTTTTAAAGTTTTGGTTTTAAAGTTTTGGTTTTAAAGTTTTGGTTTTAAAGTTTTGGTTTTAAAGTTTTGGTTTTAAAGTTTTGGTTGTACCTGTTGGGGTACGGTGTTTTTTTTTTTTTTACTAGGAGATGAAGATGAAGAAGTTAATTCTTGCTCTTACTGTGCTGGTAATGACAGTTTGTGCTTCAATGGGGAGTGCCTGGGCGGATTATCCTGAAAGACCAATTACATTGATTTGTCCATGGGGAGCCGGTGGCGGTACTGATGCGGTATCACGTATGATCGCCACACTTTTAAAGAAGGAACTCGGTCAGCCGGTCAATGTGGTTAACCGTACCGGAGGCAGCGGGGTGGTAGGACACTCTGCAATCGCCATGGCCAGACCTGACGGTTATACTATCGGTATGCCTACTGCCGAGATTAATATGATGCATTGGATGGGACTGACCAAGCTGACCAATGAGAGTTATACACCAATCGGTCTGGTAAATCTTGATACTGCCGCGCTGCATGTGAAGAAGGGGGGCGAGTTCGCCAGTTATAAGGATCTGGTTGCTGCGGTCAAAGATGGCGGCAAGAAGCTGAATGCTTCTGGAACCGGTATGGGCGCTATCTGGCATCTGGCTATGGCCGGCTGGCTGGTGGATATGGGGCTTACTCCTGATGTTGTTAAATGGGTTCCATCAAAGGGTGCGGCACCTGCACTGCAGGATATGCTCGCTGGCGGTATTGATTTTGTCTGCTGCTCTCTGCCGGAAGCTGCTACTCTGATCGAAGCCGGTAAGGTTGATTGTATTGCTGTGATGCGTGATGAGCGTTTCAAGGATCCAAAGTATAAGGATATTCCAACTCTGAAGGAACTTGGAGTGGACTGGGCTACTGGTACCTGGAGAGGTATCGCCGGTCCAAAGGGTATGCCTGCAGAGGTTACTGCAAAGCTGGAAAAAGCTTTGGAGAATGTTGTGAAGAGTAAAGAGTTCATTGACTTTATGAATAACCGCGGTTTTGGGGTTGAATGGAAGAACTCAACAGATTTTGCAGAATTCATGAAGAAGAATGATGCTGAATTCGGTAAGATTATGAAGGCAGCCAAGCTGGTAAAATAGTTAGCTGCAATGAATTAAGTTTATATTGTATGTCGGTAGGGTCTGCCTCTGGTGCAGTCAACTCTACCGGCGTATATTTTGTTTTCTCTGTTATTAGTCGAGGTTTATATACATGAAAGTTAATGACCTGGTACTGGGTATTCTCCTGCTGCTCTTTTGTGTCGCGGGGCGGCTCTATACCAATTTGACCTTTCCGGTTCAGCCCGATGGTACACCGGGCCCGTCATTCTTTCCAAATGTTCTTTTCTCACTGCTGGTGATCTGCTCACTGTCGCTGATTATCAAGTATATTATCCGTAAGGTTAAAGTGCCGTTTTTTGCTCTTACCTCCCTGGATATCAAGGGGATTGTGAGTATTGTCGTGCTGCTGGCATTTGTACTGCTATATATTTATTATTCAGATGCGATCGGGTTTATTCCGCTTTCATTCGTTACGATACTTTGCCTCTCTCTCTGGCTGAGAGTTGACTGGAAAGTTAGTCTGATTAGCGCGGCTGTTACAACTGCCGTAATATATATAGTTTTTGTGAAAATTCTTCTGGTACCTCTGCCTCAGGGTCTTATCAGTATTTAAGGGTGAGAATATAATGTTGGAAAATCTAACAGCGGCTTTTGGGCTGATATTCAATTTTCAGTCGATAATAATCATTATTCTTGCCGCTTTCTTTGGACTGTTTGTCGGATCAATTCCGGGGCTGACTGCCACGATGGCGGTGGCTCTATTGATTCCGATTACTTTTTTTATGGAGCCGGGACCGGCTATCGCCGCTATTGTGGCGATGGAGGCGATGGCTATTTTTGCCGGTGATATACCGGGGGCTCTGGTAAGAATACCGGGAACTCCGTCATCGGCGGCGTATGTAAATGATGCCTATGATTTTACCAAGCGGGGTAAGGCCGGGCTGGTGCTGACTGTTGATGTGCTGGTCGCAAGTATTGGTGGTCTTATAGGGGCTATAATTCTGATTGTGCTCGCACCGCAGCTGGCAGAGTTTGCACTGCTGTTTTCTACTTACGAATATTTCTGGCTGGCCTGTATCGGCCTGAGCTGTTCGGTAATTGTATCCAAGAGTTCTCTGACTAAAGGGATGATCTCGCTGCTTATCGGTTTGCTGATAACCCAGGTAGGGCTTAGCGAGACCTTTGGCTATCCACGTTATACCTTTGATATAATCGACATGTACGGCGGCATTTCATTTATTCCGGTCATGATAGGAATGTTCGGCATATCAGAGATTATAAGAAATGTCACCGCCCGCAATAAGCAGCAGCGGCATGATATCAAGAGTGTAAAACTCCGAGGGCTGCTGGGTGAAGTTTTTCCTATTCTGAAGAAATATAAATTCAATATTTTCAGGTCTGGTCTGCTGGGAACCCTAGTGGGTATTCTTCCCGGAGCGGGTGCTGATATTGCCGCCTGGATTGCCTATGCTGTAAGTAAGAAATCTTCAAAACATCCGGAGAAGTATGGTACTGGTCATATTGAAGGTATTGTCGATGCCGGTACCGCGAATAATGCCGCACTTGGCGGCACCTGGATTCCGGCGCTGATCTTTGGAATTCCGGGAGATTCGATTACGGCGGTGGTTATCGGGGTACTTCTGATGAAGGGTATACGCCCCGGTCCCATGATTTTTGAGCAGACACCGGAAATTCTCTATACCATTTATATTGCATTTATACTCTCGAATATAATTCTTATACCACTGGGTATGATTGCAATCAAAACCTGTTCTCAGATTCTGCGTATTCCTAAAAATGCTCTGATGCCGATCATTCTGATGTTCTGTCTTGTCGGTGCATTTGCAATAAATAATGCGATATTTGATGTCTGTCTGATGGTCTTCTGCGGAGTGCTTGCGTTCTTCATGGAGGATAATGACATACCGGTTGCGCCAGCTATTCTCGGTATTGTCCTCGGACGTATGCTTGAGGATAACTTTATGCAGTCGATGATCAAATCGGATTGGAATTTTACCGCTTTCTTCTCAAGACCGGTAGCCTGCGGTCTGGGAATTCTGGCTATTCTTCTCTGGATGGTTCCACTGGTGCGAATTGCACTGGGCGGACTTCGCAAGAAGCAGTAGCCGGTGGGTAAACCGCGCGATTTTAACAGAGGGCGTGAGGTCACTCTGACAGATTTATGAAATGGATAGAGATATGAGTGAGATACAGGAAAAAATTCTTCGTGAACGGTTAATTGCTGTTGTTGTATTCAATGAGGAGAGCGAGGTCTCTCCGGTTATTGAATCTTTGCTGGAGGGCGGGATCAGTATCATTGAGCTTGCTTTACGCACCGAATATTCGATTGAAGCTGTGGCCAAGGTCATGAGTGAGTACCCTGAGATGACTGCCGGTATCGGAACGGTTATAACTCCCGAACAGGTATTCAGAATCAAGGAGCTCGGAGTGCCGTTTGCAGTGGCGCCGGGGCTCAACCGCAAGGTGCTGGATGCTGCGGATAAAGTCGGGCTTGAGTTTTACCCCGGGATAACCACTCCGTCTGAAATTGAGTCAGCACTGGAGTATGGTAAGCGTATCATGAAGTATTTTACCGCTGAACCTTCAGGAGGTATGCCGTATCTCAAAAGTATCAATGCTCCATATGCGCATCTGGGAATAAAATATATCCCGCTTGGAGGCGTAAATACTGCAAACCTGAAGAGCTATCTGGATTCTGATATTATAGGTGCTGTCGGTGGTTCCTGGATAGCACCGCGCAAGCTGATAGCCGCCGGTGACTGGAAAACTATCAGAGAGCAGGCCGCGGAAGCGGTTGCGATCAAGAAATCCTGTGACTGATTGTGCGCGTTGTTTTTAGCGAGAGCGGTACCAGCCTTTTTATCAAGTAAATTATGATATATTTCCTCAAAAGCAGTGGCGCGGTGACGTCACTGCCAGGGGATATTAGGGCTTTCGGGCCGGCAGAGTGGGAAGGCATTGTCTCAGGGCGCAGGTGCTTTTGCGAGTGATTGAAGAATTTAAAGAACCGACTGGAAATAGAATGGCAATATTCTGCCGTATTCAGGCGGTATATACAGGAGAGTATTATGAATAATGTAATTGTAACCTTTGGTGAGATTATGGGGCGTATTGATATGCCAGGAAAAAAGAAGCTTATTCAGACCCTACCTGGCGAGGTGTCATATAATTTTGCCGGAGCGGAAGCAAGTGTGGCGGTATCACTGAGCTATTTGGGGAAGAATACCCGGTATGTGACCTCTCTGCCGTCTCATGAACTGGGTGATGCCTGCATCAATAAACTGCGCGGACTCGGTGTTGATACCGGATTTATTCATAGAGGTCCGGGTAGAATGGGCGTATATTATGTTGAAACCGGCGCCAATCAGCGTCCGAGCAAGGTCGTTTATGACCGTGAGTATTCTGCAATAAGTATGGTTGATTTTGAGGCATTTGACTGGGATACAATTTTTAAAGATGCTACCTGGCTGCATACTACCGGGATTACAGCTGCTCTTTCACGGAAATCCGCTGAGAATACGCTCAAGGTTTGCCGGCTGGCCAAGGAGCGTGGGCTGAAGGTATCATGTGATCTGAACTTTCGCGCCAAACTCTGGAACTTTGATCCGGAGTGTGATGCGAAGACTCTGGCGCAGCGAACAATGCCGGAGATCCTTGAGTATGTGGATGTACTTATCGGTAATGAAGAGGATGCGGCGGTGGTGCTTGATATTCATGCTGAGGGTACAGATATCCAGAGCGGAGTTATTTCGTCGGAGGGTTATGTCAGTGTTGCCCGGCAGATCGTTGAGCGCTTCCCAGATATGCAGAAAGTTGCAATAACCTTGCGTGAAAGTATATCTGCGACACATAATAACTGGGGCGGGATGCTTTATGATAAGGCAGAGGATAAAGCCTGCTTTGGCCCGGTAGCGGCCGATGGGAGTTATGATCCTTATGCAATATATAATATTGTTGACCGGGTTGGAGGTGGTGATTCATTTGCTGCAGGTCTGGTATATGCTCTGAATTCTGCGGAATACGCCGCAACCGACCGCGCGATCCGTTTTGCCGCTGCCGCCTCCTGTCTCTGCCACAGTATCAGCGGGGACTTTAATTACTCCTCGCTGGCGGAAGTTGAACGCCTGCTGCAAGGTGATCGTTCCGGACGGGTACAGCGTTAGGATATAATAACGGATGTTTTTAACATTAGATTTGAGGATAGGCACTTATCGTGCGTATCCTCTTTTTTTATAAAAGGATTTGAGTAAATGTTATGTATCCTATAGAATGAATAACGGTACCTGGCATAAGGAGTGTTGTATGGATATTACAACTGAGGTCATACTTGAGAGTATCTCTGATGGCGTATTCACCGTTGATAAAGAGTGGCGGATTACGTCAATCAACCGTTCGGCGCAGGAGATAACCGGTATAACCAGCGATGAGGCTCTGGGCAAACTCTGTTCTGAGGTTTTTCGCTCAAGCTTATGCGGGAGCGGCTGTCCGCTGCGCACAACCATGGAGACCGGGAAGTCGGTTATTGGAGTCTCGGCATATTTTATCAGCGCTGAAGGCGAAAAGATTCCGATCAGTATCTCGGCGGCAGTGCTTCGTGATGAGCAGGGAAATATCGTGGGCGGGGTGGAGAGTTTCCGCGATCTTTCCGAGGTAGTTGCTCTTTATCAGGAGTTGTCCGGGCAGCAGATGCTGGGAGATCTGGTAAGTAACAGTGCCAAAATGAAGCGGCTGTTTGAGATAATACCGGCGGTGGCTCAGAGCCGAAGTACGGTTCTTATTCAGGGGGAGACCGGTACCGGTAAAGAGGTGTTGGCCAGAACCATTCACCAGCAGAGTCCGCAGGCGGACTATCCGTTCGTGGCGATAAATTGTGGCGCGTTACCGGATTCACTTCTGGAATCAGAACTTTTTGGTTATAAAGCAGGTGCCTTTACCGGGGCGGTGAAGGATAAACCCGGACGCTTTGCGCTGGCAAAGGGCGGAACGCTCTTTCTGGATGAGATCGGCGAGATAAGTCAGGCAATGCAGGTGCGGTTGCTGCGTGTTCTGCAGGAAAGGGTTTATGAACCGCTGGGCGGCATTGAATCAGAGGAGGCGGAGGTCAGAATAATTGCTGCGACTCATCGCGATCTGAAGAAAATGGTTGCGAGTGGAGAGTTTCGCGAGGATCTTTATTACCGTATAAATGTCGCTCGTCTGGAGTTGCCTACTCTTGCTGAACGTAAGGAGGATATCCCGCTGCTGGTTGAGAGGTTTATCGATAAATTTAATCTTATTCAGCGTAAGAATGTACAGGGGATAGAGGTTGAAGCACTGTCACTCCTTGTCGCTTATAACTGGCCGGGAAATATCCGTGAACTTGAGAATGTGATTGAGCGGGCGTTTATTCTCTGTGATACCCCGCTTATCGGCAATAGGCATCTGCCGGAAGAGTTGCGGGCGCGCAGCGGTGGAATCAGCAGTATTCAAACTCCTTCCTTATCGCCAGCGGTTGATATTATAGAAAAACAGCGAATTCTTGAAGCGTTGGAGAATAACAACTATAACCGTCTGGCTGCGGCTGCTGAACTTGGTATTCATAAATCTACATTTTTCAGAAAAATAAAGAAATTTGGAATTGAGCTTCCCCGTAAGGATGGCAGATCCGGCTGAAACATCTTGAGTCGCTACAGGGTAGCAGTGAAGATACTGAAAATAAGTTATAGAGTCGCATATTTGCGACTCTATATGTTTTTTGGGTGAAATAATAAATTTAGTAACTATCTATTGTATAATATGTTATATCGTTTGTGGTCGTTATTTGAAAAGTGGAACATTGATTGCATGTTTTCACTTCAGGCAGTACTGTGTGAGACTTTTTGTATAAGGAGAGACTGATGGCGGGAATTATTGTCGCTTTCTCGGTTTTGGAGCAGCGGATAGCACCGGTATTCGATACTTCCAGTGAAATTCTGGTAATAGAGAGTGTTGGTAAAGAGGTGATAAAAGCTGAGCGACTGGCTTTGACTCAGAATAATGTCTTTGAGTTGCTTGAAAGATTATCGGAGCTCAAGCTGCAACAGCTGGTGTGTGGGGCGATCTCCAGAGCACTGCAAGGTTTTATTGAGCAGAAAGGTATCAGGGTAATACCTTTCGTTGCCGGTGAACTGGACACTATAAAGAACGCCTGGATTAATAATCAGCTTGATAAGGAAGAATATATCATGCCCGGGTGCTGCGGCAGAAGACTGCGGGGTGGACATGGCAGGGCTGCGGAGGCCGGAAGATCACGTGGGTGCAGCATGCCGGGAAAGCATGCCGGATTTGGTCGAGGCTGCGGGCTGGGAGCAGGAATAACTCAACAGGTAAAGGGAATGGGACTAGGTTTTGGCCGCGGGCTTGGAAGGATTTCGGAAACTGAAGCAGGCGGCACTGATAACGGAAATCAGTAGTTTTAAGATAACTATTATATAAAGGATAAATTATGAAGATAGCGATAACAAGTACCGGCGCAACACTGGATGCAACAGTAGATTCTCGTTTTGGGCGTGCGGCCATGTTTGTGCTTTATGATCTGGATAATGACAGTTTTGAGGTAGTTGATAATATTCAGAATCTTAATGCGGCTCAGGGCGCGGGAATTCAGGCGGCACAGAATGTCTTTAATATGGGTGCCGGTGCGCTTATCACCGGGCATTGCGGTCCCAAAGCTTATGCCGCGCTGAATGCAGCCGGTGTAAAGATTTATGCCGGGGCTGATGGGAGTGTAGAATCTATGCTGGCTAAGTACCGAGCCGGTGAACTTGCGGAAAGCAACGAGGCGGATGTGGAAGGTCATTGGGTATAGTGAGTAACGAGAGGACAGTATAATGAAGATTGCAATCGCCTCAGGTAAGGGCGGAACCGGCAAGACTACACTCTCAGTGAATATGGCGCTGGCTATCGGCAGGCCGCTGACCTTGCTTGATTGTGATGTGGAAGAGCCGAATAGCAGGTTGTTTCTGGAGACACAGCAGCTATCGGAAGAGGTTGTCAACACTCTGATCCCGGAGATTGATGGAAGTATCTGCAATGGCTGTGGTGAATGTGCCAGATTCTGTCAGTTCAATGCGATAGTCAGTTTCGGGACCAAACCGCTGGTCTTTGCGGAGATGTGTCATGGTTGCGGAGGCTGCGCCAAAGTTTGTCCGCAACAGGCGATAAAAGAGGTCAAGAACCGTATAGGAGCAATAACCACCTATAAAACCGGGGATGTAACTCTACATCAGGGGTGTATTGATGTTGGTGTTTCCATGGCACCGCCGATGATACGGGAACTGAAAAAGAAGATGTCAGAGAGTGAACTGGTAATTTTGGATGCTCCTCCGGGAACAACCTGTCCGGTGGTGGCGACTTTGAGTGAGGTGGACTATGTGTTGCTGATTACCGAGCCTACGCCGTTTGGATTGAATGATCTGATTCTGGCTGTGGCGATGGTAAGGGAGCTTGGACTGCCGTTCGGGGTGGTTATTAATCGTGTTGGAGTGGGAGACGACAGGGTTCACCGGTATTGTGCGGAAGAGAAGATTCCGGTGCTGCTGGAGATAGCGAATGACCGGGCAGTAGCGGAAGCATATTCCCGTGGTGAATCTCTGGTGGATAATGTTCCTGGATATCGCGAAATTTTCGCGGGAGTACTGCCGCGAATCGAGGAAGAATATAAGAGGTGGAAGCAATGAAGGAGCTTGTAGTTATCAGTGGTAAAGGCGGAACAGGTAAGACCAGTATCACCGCTTCCATTGCGGTATTGGCAGGAAAGGCGGTTATAGCTGACTGTGATGTTGACGCTGCAGATCTGCATCTTATCCTTGAACCGCAGGTTCAGCAGCATGAGCAGTTCTTCAGTGGTAAGCTGGCGCGTATTGATAGCGCCAGGTGCACATCATGCGGTCTTTGTGCCGAGTATTGCCGGTTTACTGCTATTGTTTCAGAGGCAGGCGGCTATCGAGTAGACCCTAATAACTGTGAGGGCTGTGGTGTCTGCGTAAGATTCTGTCCGGTCCAGGCTATTGCCTTTGAAGAACGGCATTGCGGTGAATGGATGATCTCTGACACCAGATGTGGTGGTATGGTACATGCAAAACTCGGTGTCGCGGCTGAGAATTCCGGAAAGCTGGTATCCATGGTGCGCAGAAATGCGCAGCAGATAGCCGAGCAGACTGGAGCTTCGCTGATCATTGTTGACGGCCCTCCGGGAATCGGCTGTCCGGTTATTGCGTCGGTGACGGGAGCCAGCAGGGTGCTTATTGTAACGGAGCCAACGGTCTCGGGGGCACATGATATGCAGCGGGTGCTCAAGCTTACCCGGCACTTTGATATTCCTGCGCTGGTCTGTATTAATAAATGGGATCTTAATCCGCAGCTGACGGAGGAGATTGAAGCGACTGCGGAAAGCGCTGGTGCTACCGTTGTCGGCAGGGTGCGTTATGATGCGCTGGTGAGTCAGGCTCAGATTGAGCATAAGGCGGTTGTTGAGACAAGTGCCGAATCTGCAGAAGATATAAGAAACATCTGGAAACGAATAGAAAATGAACTATAATAGGTTTAAGCTATTTTGTGTATATGATTATAATTTAAAAATTAATAACAGGAGAAAATATGAAGATTGCAATTCCTTTAGCTGAAGGTAAATTATCGATGCACTTTGGTCATTGTGCACAGTTTGCTATTGTTGATTTTGATGAGGCTGCAAAGAGTATCAGAGGTAAGGATATTGTTGATGCGCCGCCACATGAACCTGGTCTTTTGCCAAAATGGCTGGGTGAAATGGGTGTAGGTCAGATTATAGCCGGTGGAATGGGGCAGCGAGCACAGTCTCTGTTTCAGGCGCAGGGTATAAATGTGATTGTCGGTGCACCTGCCAATACCCCTGAAGAACTGGTTGCCTCATGGTCAGGCGGTACTCTGGTTTCAGGTGCCAATATGTGTGACCATTAATAACAGCAGGTCATAGCCTGAGGTCTCAGGTGTCTTTGTGTTAAGAATAAAAATAGTTTATTTCCGGCTGCCGATCTACGGCAGCCGGTTTTTTAATACTAATCTAATAATAATTTTTACTGGTTATATGTTATTATTATTTAACACGAGTAATTTGATTCTTATTTGCAGGGGAGGCATTATGACATTTGAACATGGGCTGCTCTTTATAATTGTTGGAAGTATCGGTGCTTTTTTTATGGCGTTTAATAACGGCGCAAATGATGTTGCCAACGCATTTGCTTCTGCCGTGGGTTCAAAAGCGCTGAAGATGAAGCTGGCTGTAGCGATTGCGAGTGTGGTGACGTTTTCCGGGGCGCTTCTTCTGGGAGGGCATGTTGCCACCAAGCTGGTGACCGGCCTGGTACCGCCGGATAAATTCAGTGATCCGCATAGTTATATCCTGGCAATGGTCGCGGTGCTCTTTGCGTCAGGTATCTTTGTGCTTATTTCGACTCTGACCGCGCTTCCGGTCAGTTCATCGCAGGCGATAGTCGGGAGTCTTACTGGTATTGCCATAGTCCTGTGCGGCTGGCATGCCGCTCCCTGGTCGGCAATGCTGGTGATTGTTATCGGCTGGATTGTCTCACCGCTGCTGGCCGGTATTCTGTCGGTAATAATGTGCACCTTTATTGAGAAGAAGCTTATCGGTCATACCGCAGGTATCATAGAGCGTATGAACCGGTGGCTGCCGATTCTGGTCAGTCTGATGTTATGTGCGGGAATATATGCGTTATTTACTCTCACCGAGCTCAAACAGTCTATTGGAATTGATGCGCATAAGTGTTTTGTCGAGAAGCTTACGAAGAATGAACGTATGGACCGTGAGCTTGATAAAATTGATCAGCTCAAGGCTCTTGCCGATGAGATAAGCAAGATGGCAGATGAGATCAATCTGAATCTGGAAAAGGTGGATTTTGATGATGATGAATCACTGGGGCTGCTTATTCAGAAGTTTTATCAGACTACCGGTAGAGCCAACGATGCGATGCAGCAGCTGCAGGTTCTGGCAACAGGCAGACTCCCGGCGATATTCTATCTGAACCGCTGGCATGTTGCCGCGATATCGCTGATAATGTTTCTGCCGCTTTATATGCTGTTCAAGCGTCTGGTGAAAGGCTGGTTGAAGCATGCCGAGGACAGTATTGACGGGGCGCAGAATGCTTTTAAGAATCTTCAGATAGGTACCAGCTGTTATGTAGCTTTTGCAATTGGCTCAAATGATGTCGCTAACAGTATATCTCCGGTATTGGCGATTTATCTGGTGGTTACTTCCGGGGGAATACCGGAATTATTCTCAACTCAGATGCCGATCTGGATACTTATTCTGGGTGGTGCGGGTATGGCTGCCGGTATCAGTATACTCGGTAAGCGGGTGATGAAAACTCTGGGTGAACGCTTGACTACCATCAATAATTCCCGAGGGTTTTGTGTGGATTTTTCGGTAGCTACAAGTGTGGTAGGCGCTTCGGCTGTAGGTATACCGGTCAGTACGACCCATGCCGCTACCGGGGCGATTGTCGGTTCGGGGTTAGCTCAGGGATGGGGCAATGTGCAGCTGCGTATGCTCGGTAAAATTGCCGTCGGTTGGCTGGTAACTATTCCGATATCAGCGGTGATAACCGTTATTATCTTTAAAATGCTGACATTGGTATGGTAATAATTGCCTGCAGGTACGAGCTACAGCCCTTTTGGGTAAATGCAAGGGCTGTAGCTTTTAGAATGGCGCTTAAAGTTGTTTTCCGGCGCAAAAGGTATGCATGATTTCCTTTGCGGTGCTGCTGAGATATGAGCTTGCGTTACTCAGCGCCGTCTCCAGAGTGACCGGACCGGGACAGATAGTGAAGCAGGAGGTGATGCCGCAGTCCCGCAGTTCTTCAACCTTTTCCCCGATACTTCCAGCGAGAGCGATGCAGGGAATATGGTATTTTTTGGCAATGTTACCGACACCGGCAGGGGCTTTTCCGAATTTGGTCTGAAAGTCAATCTGACCTTCGGCGGTAAAGACCAGATCTGCATCCTTAATTTTTTCTTCCAGCTTGACCGCGTCGAAGATTAGGTCTATCCCTTTTATCAGTCTGGCTCCGGTAAAGGCGATCAATCCTCCACCCAGACCTCCGGCGGCGCCGGCTCCTTTAATATCATTAATCGCAATTTTGAGATCATTTTGGATAATCTGAGCATAATGTGACAGGGCGTTGTCCAGAAATTCAATCTCTTCAGGTGAAGCACCTTTCTGTTTGGCATAGACATAGGCGGCACCACTTATTCCGGTAAGCGGATTCTCCACATCGCAGGCTACATCAAATTCGACATCGGTCATTTCAGGTAATATGCCGCTGGTATCAATACGGCTTATATTAATCAGTTCCCGTCCGACTGGTCTTAATTCATTATTATTTTTATCGTAAAATCTGACTCCCAGTGCGGCCGCAACCCCCATTCCACCATCATTTGTGGCACTCCCGCCGATACCTAGTATTATATGCCTCGCCCCGCGGTTTACTGCGTCTCTGATGAGTTCTCCTGTACCGAGGGTTGTGCTGTCCATAGGGTTCTTTTCTGTGTCGTTGACCAGCGCCAGCCCACTTGCCAGTGCCATTTCGATTGCGGCGGTATTACTGGCCTTGACGTAGGCGTAACTTGCAGTGATCTCTCGAAATAGCGGGTCATGGACTTTGCAGGTGATCAGTTCTCCGCCTAAAGCTCCCAGAAGTACATCAACCAGGCCGTCTCCACCATCGGCAACCGGAACTTTCACTATCGATATATCAGAATTAAAATTATGTATTCCTGCTGCTATAGCTTCGGCGGCGGCACTTGCGGCAAGGCTGGATTTGAGAGCATTGGGGGCGATAACAATTTTCATCTGGTTTCCCTGTTAATATTATTTAAGGTTATGATTATTTTCAAGCATAACCGGAATGAAATCTATCATAACGAGATGTGCTGTTAAAATCAAGGTTTTATGAATGTGTTCACTGTATATTATTGGGCGTCTGCATATATGTCAAAATGTTTTTATTGTGTAACGGGGTTACGAGAGTGTGTTTTGTAACAAGCGCAAGATAAATGTGTATCTGGTATTTATAGTGGTAAAAATTAACTTTTATTGTGGAATAATTAGAATATGGTAAAAATATTGACAGTTTATTATTAATTGGTATATTGTTTAAGTGTGTAGTGTTAATTATTAATTGAGAAAGGTTTGAAAATGAGTAATTCAGGCAGTAGGGCAATGTGGGCGACTGTATTGGTTACAGCGTGTCTGATTAGTGGCAATCTGGTTGGGGCTGGAATTCTGGGCTTACCGATAAATACCGGATTGGCAGGTATTATTCCATCATTTGTGGCAATGGTGGCCGGTGGCTCCATGATGTTTTTGACGGCAATTATTCTGGGAAATCAGGCGAAGAAGAGTGAGGGTAAAGCGGCGTTTGATTATCCGTCATTATATGAGAAGTTTCTGGGGTCGATTGGTAAATGGATTGCAGTTCTGGCGAATATGCTTATTCTTTATGGTTTACTAACTGCATATTTTACCGGCGGGGCAAAGATTATCTTTTCTCTTATTGGCGGCAGCGGCAGTAATAATCTTATCTTCTTTGTCTTTGCGGCCTTTCTTATATTTATTACCTGCATCAATCTGTCCTTTCTGCAGAAACTGAACACTCTGTTTATTGTCTGTCTGGCAACGGCTTTTATTATTCTTGTCTGTATGGGAGCCAGTCATATTGAAGTGTCGCGTATGGCTTATACCGACTGGCGTTTCCTGCCGGCGACTCTGCCGATAATTGTAACCGCTTTTCATTTTCATAATATAATACCAACGGTTGTCAGTGATCTGAAGTATGATATGAAGATCTATACCAAAGCGGTGTTTATCGGGATGGCTCTGGCTTTTGTCATGAATACAATCTGGATCGCGGTTGGGGTCGGTTCTATTCCACTGACCGGTGACAACAGTATTCTAAATGCCTACCAGACCAATATTCCGGCAACAGTTCCGATGGGTATGCAGATCAACAGTGCGGTATTTACTTTCTTTGGCTCATTCTTTGCCCTCATTGCTATCAGTACGTCATTTCTGGCCAATGGGGTGGGGCTTCAGGGATTTATCAAGGATATGTTGTTCAATACCTTCAAGGTAAGCAGCAGACCTCTGGTCATACTCATAACCTTTCTGCCACCGCTGTGTATTTCATTCTTTTACCCTGATATCTTCTTGAAAGCTCTGGATATAGTCGGTGGGGTCGGTATTGTGACGCTTTTCTGCGTCTTACCGGTACTAATTACTATATTAGATAAGAGCAGTTCAAAATTCATGAAGACGGTATGTGCGGTGGCCTTTATCTTTGCGGTAGCGGTTCTGGTGGTAGAGGTGATGCAGGAACTTGGGATGCTTCAGCTTAAACCTTGGATTGAGTATCATATAAACGATTTTAACGGGGTGATAAAGAACTAACGGGGAAATACTATGGAATCATTAAAATGTCTGTACCGTTATGGTATGGGACCGTCAAGCAGTCATACAATCGGACCGCATTCAGCGGCAGAAATATTCAAGGAACGCTACCGCAGTGCTTCCCATTGCCGGGTGACACTCTATGGAAGTCTGAGCCTGACCGGTAAGGGGCATCTCACTGATTTAGCCGTGATATCCGGACTTGATCCGATTAAGACCGAGGTCGTATGGGAAAACCAGGCTCTGCCATATCATCCGAATGGTATGAAGTTTGAGGCTTTTGACAAAGAAAATAAGTGTTTGGGTGAGTGGGTTGTTTACAGTGTCGGCGGTGGCGCTATTCGTGAAGAGGGTGACCGCGGTGACGAAGCTTATATGGTCTACTCACAGAAGAATATGCAGGAGGTACTAGACTGGTCGCATGCCGAGGGGCAGCCTATATGGCAGCTGGCGTTTGCGAGTGAGGGCGAGGAGTTGAAGGATTATCTTGAATTCGTCTGGGAGAAGATGCAGGAAGCTATATCCAGCGGTCTTTCTACTGAAGGGGTTATTCCGGGAAAACTCAAACTGCCGCGTAAGGCGATGGATGTTATGGCCGGAGCCAGAAGACTCAAGGAGGATGAGGGTAAATCAGGAATTATCTCCGGGTACGCACTGGCGGTATCTGAGGAGAATGCATCTGGAGGGTATGTGGTCACGGCTCCTACCTGCGGCTCATGTGGTGTGCTGCCTGCGGTGTTGTATTATCTATATCATGAGAAAGGCCACTCTCAGAAGAGTATCATAAATGCACTGGCAACTGCCGGGATTGTCGGTAATATAGCGAAGAAGAATGCTTCTATTTCCGGAGCGGAGGTCGGATGTCAGGGAGAGGTCGGTGTGGCTTGTGCCATGGCATCTGCAGCCGCGGTTCAGCTTATGGGTGGAATGCCGACACAGGTTGAGTACGCCGCAGAGATGGGGCTGGAGCATCACCTCGGGTTGACTTGTGATCCGATTTACGGACTGGTACAGATACCATGTATTGAGCGTAATGCCTTTGCCGCGGTACGGGCAATATCAGCAGCCGAGTATGCGCTGCTTTCAGACGGGCGTCACCGGGTCAGCTATGATGAAGTTGTGTTGACTATGGGCAGAACCGGTCATGATATGTCAACATTATATCGTGAAACCGCGCTGGGAGGTCTGGCTGAAGTATTCAATGAGCGCGATAAAGCTGGAGAAGGTACTGTCAGCTGCTAATTTTATTATTTATAATTACTACCTTGCCGGGTACCGCGGGCTGCGAATTCCAGTTCGATAGCGCGGCGTACCCGGTTATGATCCAGACACCAGTCGGGAGCGATATGGCGGTCTTTGGTGGTGGCTGCGCCCCAGAGGCGGTGAATGACGATTTCCGGCGGTGTTTGCTCCAGCATATCGCATACCAGACGGACATGTTCATCGAGTGTCGGCAGTTTAAAAGGATTCTGCTGGTATTCTTCCCCAAGTCTGCTTCCTTTTACAACATGCAGGTTATGTATTTTCAGTCCGGTACTGCCGGCTGTAATAGCGGTTTGCAGGGAATGGTGGGCATCGTCTGCTGTTTCTGCAGGCAGCCCGGTAATGAGGTGAGTACAGAGTTCGATACCTCTGCCGGTACTGAGTTGCATGGCTGTGGTGTAATCGGCAACGGTGTGCCCCCGGTTCATTCTGCCTAGAGTCTCGTCATTGGCTGATTGCAGGCCGTACTCGAGCTGAATATAATGGTTCTGCGCCAGTTCTTCAAGCATGTCAAGTTTCTCACTATCAACACAATCAGGTCTGGTGCCTATTGCGATGCCGACGATCCCGTCGACAGACAGAGCCTGGCTGTATAGATTATAGAGTGTTTCGGTATCAGCGTATGTGTTGGTGTACGCCTGAAAGTAGGCGATAAAGAGGCGGACGCCAAGGCGGTTACGCAGTATTTTTACACCCAGTTCGGTCTGCTCTCTGACACTCCGTTCCTTGCTGCGCGGGTTAGGGTTGAAAGAGGAGTTCTCACACCAGGCGCAGCCGGTAGCGGTTTCTCCGGCAATTCTGTTGGGGCAATCAAATCCGGCATCAACCGAAATTTTGTGTACTTTTTCACCGAATCTCTGTTTCAGATAATAACCGAAGCGGTTGTAATAGTAAGAATTAGCCATAAGTGAATAACAGTCCATTAAATCATTCTAGAGTAATAATTTAATTTATTATAGCCGGTTGGTTAGATTGATCAAGATGCAATTATTGTTGTTATTTTAATGGTATTGTATCTTTATATAGCAGTATATGTTTTTAGTAAATCTGAAATTAAAGTAGGAATATGCTTGAAAAATATGTAATTATGGTTTATATTGTTTGAAGCCGTGATACGTAAATTATGATTGTTTTTTATATCTCGGGATAATGGCGTTATTTTATGATCCGATATGTGAATGGTTGTATTGTTTATTTTTGTGATTTTCATTGTATTGATTGTGGATATATATTGCAGCTGTATTGTTCAGGATATTAAAGTGGTTGTCTGTGGGGTATGATTACAGGAGAAGGTGGGAGTTTGTTATGAAGCTATGTTGGGTTGGTGTTTTATTGTTGATTATTGTGGGACAGAGAGTATCTGGGGGAGAGAATTATAAACTTGATTTTGAAGGGAGGGAGTTTGTTATACCACTGCCTGATGGGTATGAGCTTGATGCTGCTCACTCTCAATCTCTGGTGGCAGGTAAGGTCGACCGCAATAATAAAACGCAAGACAAACTGGTGGTGGCGACTTTTAATTCAAATGAGTCCACCAAAAGATCCATGGAGATAGCGGTGTCGGTAAAGGGAGCATTTTATGATTGTTCGGTAGAGGCAATATCTGATATGAAGGAAGAGATAGAACTCATGACGGGGTTTTATTATAATGCCGATGATATGGAGTCGCTTGCGGCAATTGGAGTTGATACAACCAAAGGAATTATAGTTGAAACTGGGTTCTATCCACCTCAAACAAACGAAATAACCTCGTGTTGTGCTCATAGTGCCGGTTGTTATAAAGAAAGCGGTGCTAAATATGATGATTATAGGATATTTTCAGTGGTATGGCTTGATAGAATCACCTTCACCATAAGATATCACGGTCCTGAGTACAGTAATAATGGTCTTAAAAAGTTTTGGACGGATTATAATAATAAATTCTATGCTTTGAATAGTCAGCACGGAAATAGCAGCAAGAGTAGTAGGGTTGATGACTTGCAGAGTGGTGTCCCGGTTTCTGAACAAATTTCCAAGTTACTGAATGGGGAATTTAAAACTTTTTCTACTGCCGGTCTGAAAAATTCATGTGGTGTCAATTTAACTATAGAGTATCCAGCGGCATATGAAGCTGTTAGTGATGAATACGGAGTTGCAGGAGTTTTTCAGTCACTTGAAGATAAAGTAAATTATAGATATATGTTTTCGATAGGTATAAACAGGTATCCTAGTAATGAAGAAATAAGTTCATGGAGCAAAGAAAAACAGGCTAAAGCTTTTGAGCGTTATTATCTTGCAATGCCGGATGATAAATTTTTGCCTGCTTCAGGTGGTAGTGTTAAACGAGAGAAAGCTATTATAGAGGGTTATCCTGCAGTTATTATGGATGTTCACTACAATGAAGTCGCTCATAGAAAGGTGTTGAGCAAAGCTGTGAAAATTATTACTCTATTTTATGGTCAAGATAGTGTGTTGTTGAGTATGGAATATTATTATGACTCAGAGGAAGGGTGGAATGATGCGACCGCAGCTTTTGGTGAGTATGAAAAATTGTTAACCAGAATGGCAGAGAGTATCAGATTTTATTATTAAGAGTAAATACCAAGATATTTAGTTGTTGGGCGTGGTAGTGTTGTTCTTGGTACTAGAAAGGTGTGAGAAAGAGATGAAGCTAATAAGACTGTTGCTGTTGCTGTTCTTGTCTTTATTTGTGGTTCAAAATATTAATGCGGGTGAAGAGTTTAGTCTGGTTGTAAATAATAGAACAATCCTTGTACCACAACCCAAGGGGTTGGTGCTTTCTGCTTCTGATTCAGGAAATTTGCTGCAAGGTGCGGTTGATCTGAGTGATAAGTCCAAAGTCGTTATACCGGTTGCTAACTTTTACCAAGACGACAGAACCGGCGGAAATAGAGATTTTGGGGTGCGGATAAGAATTGTGAATTCCGCCTCTCCGACTGGTTTCACTTTGGACAATATTGAAGCTCTGAGAAAAACTCAGGTTGAGAGGTGTGATGATAATTATACAAAAATGTGTCTTGATGGTCTTGTCAAGCGCGGGTTGGATCGTGATAAGAATATGAATGTTGAGTTTGCGTCATGTCGACCGCAAACTCAGGCTGTGACCTCCTTTTATACTCATTCAACAGGATATTATAAGAGTAATGACAAGGAGTATGACAGTTATACGCTTGTGTCTACAGTGTTAATTGATGGTATAATGTTTTCAGTATCATTTTGGCGTGATTATGTCAGTTGTGAAGAGATTGAGAAATATGCGGAGGAGTATATCGCGGATTTTTGTCGGGTTAATTCTGTTCCCGGATCTGTTTCACAGCAGCCGGGAAACAAGGCGGTGGAACAGAAGCAGGGAGTAGATAATAATAAAAATTTACTGGCTACACTGGAACTATTGGGCGGTGAATTTGAAACATTTTCAAGTGCGGGGCTGAAAGAGGCTAAAGGGTTGAATTTTACTATTGAATACCCGGCAATTTTTAGCCATTATTATGATAGTAGCCGAAGTTTGCAGAAATTTGAAGATTCAAAAAATAATGGATTATATAAATATGATTTTATTCTTGCTGTGAATTATCTGCCTAATAACGATGAAAAGCTGCAAATGAGTGCAAATGAGTGGGCGGAGTTCAATTCAGAGCTCTATTATTCTGTGCCCGATAAGACTTTTTCATCCTACGAAGCTGCTACAGTTGAACGTGACAGAACCACGTTTAACGGGAATCCCGCGATTGTTCTAAACATTACAAATGCAGGCGAAGTAACAGATAGGAATATAAAGGTAAATTGTAGAATAATTACTGTTTTCTATTCGCATTATTATGTGTCCTTGCGTTTTATCTATACCTATAATGCTCAGCAATTGAGTGATCTTGAATCTAAAACAATATGCAGCTATTGTGATTTACAGACATATATGGTGGCTAGTATAAAGTTCAGTGGTGCAGAATGATTGTATTTTTTAAATAAATTAAGATTTCCGTGATGGGCGAAAACCTTATGCGGGTTTGGTAGAGATTCATTAGTGCAGCTTTTTTGCTGGTGTTCGGGTTGATGTGTTATTAGTGTCAGAGCTGATAGCATTTGGGATCTGGTATTCTCTTTTGCCGGGAGGTTGGAGCGGAGGGGAGTGATAATTGGTTTTTAATATTATGAGGAATCAGGAGAATGGTAATGAGGGTTAGAAGTTGGGCAGGATTTTTATTGATTGCATGTTTTGTGGTAGGTGGTTGCGTATACGGTGACGAGAATTATAAAATTGATATCTCAGGGAAAAAGCTGTTAATTCCGCAACCGGATGGGATGACGCTAAATAAGGAGGAATCTGAATATCTGTTAAAGGGCAGGATAGGTATTGGTGACTTGAAGCCTTTGTCACCTCTGATTGCGAGTTTTATTTGTAGTAATGATTGGTTTGTATTCTATTTTCAATTTGAGCAATAAATATGTCTGATATTTGAATGTTGAGGTTGTTATTAATGAAGATGATAATTCTGGTGCTGCTCTTGTTATGCTGCGGTCTTGGCGGCAGGTCATATGCGGGAGTTGTTTATACTATTGATGTTTTCGGGAAGAATCTGGCAATACCGCAGCCTGAGGGGTTGGGAATAAATCTTGATCATTCCGAAAATTTCTTAAAGGGCAAGGTGCCTTTTGGCACTAAGAATCAATATGATATCGATATTGTGCGAGTTACAGATATCGCTGCAGAAAAAGTCGGCTCAAAGTATTGTATAGGGATTACTGCGGGCAGAAGAGAGTATACAGATAGTAAGGTAGCGGAATTTATCTCAAAAAGTAATACTTATTATAATAAAGGCTTTACCGTAATGGTTCAGATTTTGGTTAGTTCAGATTTAGCCGCTCGTGGTATAAACATGGATATAGATGATTATAGGGAAAGAGAGTGTCAACCGAAGTTGGAGAATGTTTTAAGCTACTGTATTGAGTGTTCAGGTACAAAGTCTGGCAGTAAATAGACTGTGTTTTATACGGAAGTTAATTCGTGTGCAATTATTAATTACCGGTTAATTAAGCTCTGTTTTTGGCGACTCAGTGAAGGTCGTGAACTTGAAAGTGAGGGAATCTCACAGAAGTTGGAAGAAGATGCAGTAAAGTATATGAATGAGTTGTTGCGGGTTAATTCCGATAGTGGCAGTCAGGATATGGGAGGTATCAGGGATTATATAGCTGAGATGAAGAGTAAATCATCGAAATATGCACGCTTTCTTACAGGTGACTTTGATATATTCGTAAATAGTCATAATGCGGCTAAGGCTAATTTTTCTGTGCAATATCCGAAAGATTTTTATAAGGGTGAAACTATTTCTGATGGGTATAAGCTGGTGCGGTTTACAAAATTATCCGCGGCTCAAGAGAATGACTATTGGTTGAGTATTTCTGTTGGTGACGTACTTGATATCCTCAAATATAAGGACTGGACTGAGCAAGTCAAAGCACTATGTCTGGAAAATTGTCATTACAGGCAGCCGGACAGTTTCTTTCTGGAAGGAGATGCCGGAAGGGTTGTCAGTAGAGAAAAAATATCAATAAACTGGCATCCTGCAGATATTATCTTAACAAAAAGAAAAGCGGTGATTGATAATAGAGAATGCAATCTCGAAACAAGAATATTAAATGTATTTTTCGGGAATAAAGTAATAACGGTGCAGTTATACCATGTGCTTGAGGATAAGCAGCAGGATTCAGATGCTGACCGGGAAAAAATGGAGTATTACATGTTGCAGCGGTTTATGGCAGAGAGTATTGTTGTAACCAAGGAATAGCCATTGCGTACGAAGTAAATATATGATAAGCGTGAATAAATTATTTATTACTTTCTTGCAATAAAATCGAAATATGGTTAGGATTATTTGTGACACTTTTTTGCTGTGCTGTTTAATCCGGAGTAGGTTGACCTGCAGTTGTAAGTAAAATTGTGGTTTGGGTTTGGTAATTTATACTTTGATTTCCGAATTGGTAAAGTCTGTCTTTCCGGTGAGATTTTGCTGATAGTTTATACAGCTTTTTATAGGGTATGTTGTATTACAGGGTGGTATTATGGGTGAGTACAGAGTTGAAAAAGATCAGCTGGGTGAAGTTACTTTGCCGGCAACGGCATTGTACGGGGTGCATGCATTCAGGGCCAAAGAGAATTTCAATCTCGCCGGAAGAAAGGTCAGACCGAGTCTGGTGCGGGCATATGGTGCGGTCAAGCTTGCCTGTATAAAGGTCAATCGCGGACTGAACTGCTGGGATGACACGGTCAAGGTGGATGCCATGGAACGGGCTGCTCATGAACTGGCAGACGGGCAGCTCTATGAACATATTATTGTCGATGCGTTGCAGGGTGGTGCCGGAACCAGCCTGAATATGAATGTTAATGAGGTAATTGCCAATAGAGCACTGCAAATTCTTGGGCGCGCTCCTGGGGATTATGCATATATTTCACCTCTTGATGATATAAATCTGCATCAGTCTACAAATGATACTTTTCCGACTGCACTTAAGGTGGCGGCTACTCTGGCTATAGGTGAGCTGGAGGAAGAGCTGGTTCAGCTTCAGGATGCACTGCAGGTGAAGGAGAAGGAGTTTGCGGGAATTGTAAAGGTTGGGCGTACCCAGTATCAGGATGCGGTGCTGATAACTTTGGGGCGAGAATTCTCTGCGTATGCGGAGTGTTTCAATCGGGATCGCTGGCGGGTATATAAGTGTGTGGAACGGCTGCGGGTGGTCAATCTTGGAGGTACCGCTATCGGCAGCGGACTGGCGGCGCCACGCCAGTTTATTTTCCGGGCGGCGGATACTCTGCGCGAGGTGACAGGGCACGGGTTTGCCCGAGCGGAGAACCTGATTGAGGCGACCCAGAATACCGATGTCTTTGTCGAGGTATCGGGAATTCTAAAAGCGGTGGCGGCAAACTTTATCAAGGTCTCATCGGATTTGCGTCTGCTTTCATCGGGACCGGAAGCCGGTATCGGGGAGATTATTCTGCCGGCGATGCAGGCTGGATCCTCAATTATGCCGCTAAAGGTCAATCCGGTAATACCAGAAACCGTGACTCAGGGCGCCATGGCGGTAATGGGTAATGATCTGGTTATTGCGCAGGCGGTAGCAGCAGGTTCATTGGAATTAAACGCTTTTCTGCCGCTGATCGCCGAAAAGCTGCTTGAAAGTATCGAGATACTTACCCGGGCGGCGTATTCACTACGGGCTCTCTGTATTGTCGGTATTGAGGCCCGTCCGGAGCGCTGCCGGCAGCATCTGGATTCAAGTACCGCTGTCGTAACCGCTTTACTGCCGAAATTGACGTATAGCGAGTGTGCGGAAATTGCCAAAGAAGCCGCGGCTACCGGCAGAAGCATTCGTGAGGTTGTACTTGAGCATGACTATATGAGTTCTGAAGAATTCGCAGCGTTGATTACTCCTGAAGCAGTCTGCCGACTGGGTATGCCGGCCGGCAGACGTTCTTGATTCCGGATCAGGTGACCGGGTGCGGTCTAGCTGAAATCTCCCGTAATTCTTAATTGTTTCGTTAATTATTGGGCAAATATCTTCATCGCAATAACTGCGTTGATGTCTTTAAGACTCAGGATATAGTCTTCGGTCTGAACCCGGCGGATAAGGGATCTGCCACTCTGATCGGTGAGTCCGCGGAAGACCTGTTTCTCGTCAGGTATGATGGTCAGTATCAGTTCTGCCTGAGATTTTGGTTTCTGATTGTGTTCAAGCTTTATGGCTATGGAAGCGACTTCGGCGGAAATTCTTTTAAGAGTAAGTTCCAGCAGGTATTTCCCTTTGCTGAAGCTTTGAGTCAGTTCGGTCTTCTCCCCTTTGAGGTTGAATCTGATTTCTCCCAGTTGTTCTTCGGTTCTTTCGATACAGTGATCAGGCCGTTTTATTCTGCTGACGACCGATATCCGGCTGTCGGCTGCAACTTTTTCAGGAAGATCAAGCCAGTTATTGGCATTCATACTTACCGCGGTTCTAATATTCTGAAGTACCAGCAGCATACAGCGTCTGCAGCTTGAAATATGCCTCTCCGCTTTGTTCAGTTTTGCCTGGGATGCTTTGTGTTCAACGATTTCGATGATCTCTTCCTCGGTCAGGCATTCGTCACTATCTGCCGGACTTTCTTCGGGCATTGAGCTGAGAATGCTCATTGACACCTGTGAGGTAAGCTCACGCAGCCGTGTTAACAACTGCTCTGAAGTTGCACATTCTGCAAGCTTTTGCGAAATCTCTTCACGCTGACTTTCTGAAAGTTCATTGTCAATAAAACGTGACAACTCTTCGATTGTTAGTTTTGGGGACTCCATCTCCGTATCCTTTTTATCTGACTTTAAGGGTTGTTTCTGAGTCTGCGGAGCAGATCAGCAGCGCCTGAGCGGCAGCGGCTGATACTGCTGGCAAGTGTTCCTTCACTTATATTGAGCAGTTTGGCCAGCTCACGATATGGTGCGGTTACAATTCCACCCATACCGGAGAGATCTTCAAGGATATTTTCATACTCACGGCGTCTCTTGACCAGTTTGCGTTCCAGTTCACGCAGTTCACGGATCTCTTCAGCTGTCGCGGTATCCCGAATTTTCTCCATAGAATGAAGCTTTTTTTCATAAGTGCTTTTCCAGTAATATGCCCGGGAAAGTTTTTCATAGCGGGCTTTGAGCTTCTCTTCCCCGAATCTCAGATTTTCTTCGAGTTTGGCTATGTTTTCACTGGTTTGAATCAGGCTCTGTCCGCTTTCCTTGGCTATCCATGATATCTCCTCACTCTCCAGAAAGAAGGTATCGCAAAGGAGCAGTTTGAACATGACCCGGCATTTTATCTGCATTAGATCGAGCAGGCTTTTGCGCCCACCCTGACGCCGGTTTTCCTCGGAAGGAAAGGAGTTTTCTTCGAATTCCACATTGAATGGCTCGCTGGGCAGACTGCGGATATAGTCCAAGTAAAGATTTCGGATTACCGTACCAATCCAGGTTGAAAAGCGCGCTCCCTTGGTTTTGTCATACTTAGCCAGGGTATCACGCTCACGGATTTTCTCTATAGCATATATTAGAAATCCAGATAGATCCTCTTCATCTGCTCCGAAAATGCGGTGTGGAAGCCAGTATATTGCCTGCATGTAACGGCCGAGCAACTCACGCTCGGCTGCCTCAATGCCTTTTTGGCATAATACTGCCAGTGCTTCATCGGTGTGATGGGCAAATTGTTCTGAGTGTTCATTATTTTCCATATTGTATATATTCAGTATTTGTCTGTGCAAATCAAGTTATTTTTGTACGGGACAGGCTCTTTTCATTTTTTATGAGTCATTGTTTGAAATATTGATAGCTGTTTGATGGTTTGTATGGTGTTATAATGGGACAAAATAACTTCAGGGACTATTATACAGTGCTGTTTTCTTAATTTCTATCATGTGTGTAATTTCTTGTAAATAAAAGAGTTGTCTTTGGTTGCAGACTTGGTGTATCTTGGGTTTTCAATATGTGAAAAATTGGACGATTTTTAGTGAGGTTAATCTCGAAAGTCTCGTTGTATGTTATCTGGGAAATTTGGGATAAATCGGCTGGAATATTATTTGGGGGATAATCTCTAAATTTTGACATAAAAGTTAGTTAACATTTGTTATACTATAACGTATAATTACTAAATATGATTTCTGGAGATCTGGATGATAAAGTTGTTATTTCCATTATTTATTATATGCGTGCTTCTACTTACGGGGTGTTCCGGTGACTATGTTGCGGCGGGTACCGGAAGGTCAGAGGTGCAGGGCAGTGTTTTGTCACAGAGCAAGATGCCACCTCTGGCTCCGAACAGGAATTATGGCAGTGCCGATTCAATCGAGGCGGGGATCTTTGACGGGATAAATAATATTCGGGCTGAGCATGGTCTGTCGGTTCTGAAGCGAGATTCGCAGTTGGATGTGGTCGCGCGCCGGTATTCTCAGACTATGGCCAGAGCCGGGAAAATATCTCACGAGGATGCTCAAGGGAAGCATATGGAAGACCGGTTGGAGGTTAATGGTATTACTGACTGGTCGCAGGCTGGTGAAAATCTTGCCAGCAGTGTCGGTACAGAACCGGTACGCGCCGCTCTTTGGGGCTGGCAGCGTTCTCCCGGTCATATGGAGAATATTCTGTTGCCGAGTTTTGTGCTTACCGGTATCGGCGCTTATACTGATCCACGCAGTGGTGAGGTTTATATTACACAGTTGTTTACAACACCTTAAGAAGCCTTTCGCAGGTCGGTTCAGGGTGCTTTGCCTTTTATTAGAGGAGATGATATATGAAAAAAATTGTTCTGAGCATTTTTGCTTTGCTGCTGGGTGTCTTTGTGGTCACTGCCGGTTGTGAGGTTCAGCCTCCTTCTTCTCAGAATCCGCGTCATTCAGAGCTGGAGTCTTCTGTCGCTGCCTTCGCCAGTTCTATCGATCCGTATGAGAAATATTCACGCAGTGAGGTATATGCGATGCTTGAAGAATTTATGTATGCTCATCCGGAAGTGTATGCCTCAGGTCTTGCAGTTGCCGGGAGTATGAATACAATCAACGATTTTTATTATATTTATAAAGACGGAACGACCTTTGTGACGATAGATGGTTTTGATTACGGCTCGGTGGATAAAGGTGTTCTGGAGTCGCTGCAGAATCGGGTTGCGACCGGGGAACAGTTCTGGAGTCAGCCGTATTCACGAGAAGACGGTTCTGGAAGTACTATAACCGTAAGTACACTACTGACCCCGATTGTTAATGATAGTGGTAATGTCAAATATATTTTGACTGTTGATCAGATAGAGGAGAGTAAATAAATAATGGCGGATGCTAGGCACATGAGAAGAAAAGAGAAGCTGATGGCTCTCTTTGAACGCCACGGTATGAGCCCTAGAGTCAGGTGGGGGCAGAATTTTTTACTGGATAAAAACCAGGTTAATTTTATTGCCCGCACCGGTGAGGTGAGTGAGCAGGATCTTATTTTGGAAGTTGGTCCGGGAACGGGATTTCTTTCGAAAGAGCTGGCTAGAGCCGGAGCTACGATTCTGGCGGTAGAGCTTGATCACGGTATGGCAGGGCTGGTGGCCGATGAGATGAAGGATTTTCCGAATTTCTTTCTGATGGAGGCTGATATCCTTGCACGTAAAGCCGAGATAAATCCGGAGGTTCTTGACCGGCTGCGGGAGATGCATAAGCTGCGGGGTGGTAATCTCAAGTGTATTTCAAATCTTCCTTATTCAGCGGGAACCCCATTTTCAGCGAATATTTACGAATCTGATCTCCCGTGGCATAGCGGTGTATATCTGCTTCAACTGGAGGTTACTGAAAGGATGATTGCCAAGCCCGGCAGCGCGAATTATGGATCTTTAGCCATCAAGACTGCTATCGGGGCAAAGAAGGCTAAGATTGAACGCAAGGTACCGCCACAGGTTTTCTGGCCCAGACCGAATGTTGAGTCCGGTGTAATACGTATTGAGTTTAAGCCTGTTGAAGAGAGAATGGCTATCCCCTGGATAAATCTGCGCCGCGTATGTGTTGCGGTCTTTAATTCCCGCAGAAAAAGTATCAGAAATTCACTTAAAGGATTGATTCGCAAGGATGATGTCCTCAAGTTTCTGGCGGATGCCGGTATTGATCCTGAAATAAGGGGGCAGAAGCTTCTTCCCGAGCAGTTTCTCAGGTGTGCCGAACTGCTTGGGGAGTATGAATCTTGAATTAGGCTTTAGTATAATAGTGCTGCATCCTGGTTATGTTCGTTTTAACTTTTGGGTTATTGACGTTGACAGTGAAGGAGGCTCCTATGGGTCCGGATTATATGTGGATGGGTGGTTTTATGTGGTTATTTCCGATGATTATTCTGGTGTTTTTGATTATTATCGGGGTTTTACTGTATTCACGCTCTGCCAGACATTATTCATCTGATGAACGGAGTAGCAAGACTGCTGAAGATTCTGCGCTTGAAATCTTAAAAAAACGCTACGCCAGGGGTGAGATATCCAGAGATGAGTATGAGCAAATCAAAAAGGATATTATCTGATAGATAACAGCATCCTGGTACTCTTTGACGTATATAATTATAATATTTGAATGTTATCATCTAAGACTGTGCTGCTGAAGTACGGTCTTATTTTTTTATATTTATAAATATAAAATATTTTCTGCCTTTTTTACAGTGGTTGATTTCTTATTATGCAGAAAAGCGGTATGAATTGAAGGGGGCTGGTTGTGACAAATTTCAGGATTATGATTGATTAATTCTTGATTATGCAGTGGATTTATTCCGGTTATTCCATAGAATGATAATTATTTATAATTTTTTTGAGTGTAGTTGAAAGGCGACTGAGCAAATGGACAATTTTGAATTATCGGTTATTATTCCAACATATAATGAACATGACAATGTACGGCCAATAATAGCAAAACTTGAGTCCGCATTGGCGGGGATAAAGTGGGAAGCTATATTTGTCGATGATGACTCTCCAGATGGAACTGCGCTTGAAGTCAAGGAGGTTGCCAGGGAAAAGTCCAATATAAAAATACTGCATCGTGTCGGTAGAAGAGGGCTCTCATCTGCCTGTATTGAAGGTATGCATCTGTCTGCAGCTCCATATATGGCGGTTATTGACGGGGATATGCAGCATGATGAGACTAGATTGCCGGCAATGCTGGAGTGTATGAAAAACGGGGCTGATATTGTGGTGGGGACGCGTTATGCCGGCGAAGGCAGTACCGGTGACTGGGATGTGGCGCGTCTGGGCATGAGTAAGTTTGCCACAATATTGGGAAATTTTTTACTGCGCCGTAATAAGACCAGTGATCCGATGAGTGGTTTCTTTATGCTTGGACGGGAGCTCTTCAATGAGGTTTCTTCGAAACTTGCCAAAGACGGCTTTAAAATTCTACTCGATATTCTGGCTTCCTCAAAGCGTCGCCTGAATATTCAGGAAGTCTCCTATACCTTCAGAACGCGTGAGTTTGGTGAGAGTAAGCTTACTCTCGGTGTACTCGGTGATTTTGCCACGCTGCTTATCGATAAAAGTATCGGCAGTATTGTTCCGGCTAAGTTCGTCATGTTTGTACTGGTGGGTCTGATGGGTCTCTGTGTGCACCTGATAATTCTGGGTTTACTCTATCTGCTGATTGGTGTCGGTTTCACGACATCACAGATGGTTGCAACCGCTATAGCTATTTTCAGTAATTTTCATTTCAATAATATCTTTACCTACGGCACTACCTCACTCAAGGGCGGCAGAATGGTATTGGGACTTATATTGTTCTATATTATCTGCGGTATCGGTGCTATCCCTAATGTTATGCTGGCGGGTTATCTCTTTTCAAGCAATGTTTACTGGATAATCGCCGGAGCGGCAGGCCTTATGGTCACTGCTATCTGGAATTATGGTGTCTCTTCACGGTTTATCTGGAAAAAGAAGTGATAAGCAAGAGTTGTCAGCGGTGTTTTTGAAGAGGGAACGTTCATGGCCTATGAATTCAGCGGTGCTAAATATGATAAGGCTTCAGGGCATCAGCAGCAGTGGGGCGAGAGGCTGCTGGCAGAATTGTCTTTAGATGGAGGCGAGCATATCCTGGATCTCGGCTGCGGCAATGGGAGGCTCAGTGCGGATCTGGCGGCGCTTGTACCGCAGGGGCGAGTGACTGCAATTGATACGTCCCGCGGCATGCTGGAGTTCGCCCGAGAAAATTATGCTGCGGCTAATCTCAGTTTTGAAGCTGGTGATATCGCCGGTATCAATTATACCGAAAGTTTTGATCTGGTCTTCTCGAACGCGGCTTTACACTGGGTACCGGGGCATTCTGAATTGTTGCATCGGGTTTTCAAAGCTTTGCGCCCCGGAGGGAAAGTCCGTTTTAATTTTGCGGCTTCCGGGAATTGTACTAATTTTTTCAGGGAGGTGCGAGCGGTTATGCGTTTTCCGGAATTCTCCAGATATTTTGCGGATTTTTCCTGGCCATGGTATATGCCGGAGGTATCAGAGTATCAGGAGCTGCTGGCCGCTGGTGAGTTTAAAAAGTTCAAGGTCTGGGGAGAGAATGCGGATCATTATTTTTCAGATGCTGCTGCGATAACCGGCTGGGTAGAACAGCCTAGTCTTGTACCCTTTATGGGGTTTTTGCCGGCAGATATTAAGGAAAATTTTCGTGATATTGTGGTGCAGCGGGTTATTGAGGCGACACAGCAGGTTGACGGCAGATGTTTTGAGAACTTCAGAAGAATAAATATGCTCGCTGAAAAATAGTGCCAAATATGTCAGGTACTTTTCCTTAAGTTATCATTATGGCAGAAATTGTAAATTTTTTCTTGTTAAATAGGTGTCATCCTCTAAAATAGAATTATCTTGGGGATAATTAATTATCAATTAAATAAAATCAGTAAACTGTTGTCGGATAAATTTTAGGTTCAATTTTATGAGGAGTTTTAAAGATGAGCGATAAGCTTGTTGGAAACGCAATTGTTTTTACCCAGGGTGGTCCTACTGCTGTGATCAATGCCAGCTGGGTTGGAGTTGTTGAAGGTCTGGCTGATGCTGCAGAAGTTACAGGTATCTGGGGCAGCCTTCACGGTATTGACGGTATCTTGAATGAAGAGTTTGTAGATCTTAGAGAACAGAGTGTTCATACTCTAAATGCTATCGCTCACACTCCTGCTACTGCACTCGGTTCAACACGTCATAAGCCAAACAATGCAGATAATATGAAGATGCTTGAGGTCTTTGAAAAGTATAATATCCGTTATGTCTTCGGTGCAGGCGGTAACGATACTTCCGAGTCTCTAGACATCATCAATGATGCGGCTAAAGCTAAAGAGTATGAATTGAGAATGTTCCATGTCTCAAAGACCGTTGATAATGATCTTATGGAAAATGATCATACTCCAGGATATGCTTCAGCTGCTCGTTACGTTGCCAACGCTTTCCGCGGTGCTGATCTGGATAACAAAGCTTTTGGCGGTGTTTACATCGGTGTTTGTATGGGACGTCATGCTGGTTTTCTGACTGCCGCTGCTTCACTGGGTAAAGAATTCAAAGATTCAGGTCCTCATTTCATCTATGTTCCAGAGGTTGCTTTTGATATTGATCAGTTCGTCAAGGATGTTGCTGAAAAATACAAGGAAATCGGTCGTTGTGTTATCGCTGTTTCAGAAGGTATTGAAGATAAAGACGGTACTCCAATTCTTGCACTGCTCTCAAAGGATGAGCTGGAAGCTGACAGCCATGGTAATGTTCAGCTCTCAGGTACCGGGGCGCTGGCAGATGCGTTAGTTGGCAGACTCAAGGAATACTTCAAGGCCAACGGCATTGAAGATAACCTGCGTGCACGTGGTGATACCTTCGGCTACCTGCAGCGTTCATGGCCTGACCAGAGTGCTGTAGACCGTGAGGAAGCCCTCAATGTCGGACGTACTGCTGCGAAGGAAGCTCTGAGTGGAAACGTCGATGGTTCTATCGCTATTCAGCGTGTAAGTACTGCTCCATATGAAGCTAAATTTGTACGTGTCCCTCTCAAGGCGGTTGCGGGTAAGACTCGTCATCTTCCTAAAGAGCATATCAATGCTGCCGGTAACAATGTTACTGAAGAATTCATCAAGTGGGGCAAGCCACTTATTGGTGAGCTGGTTGAGATCGGTGAGCTTGACATGAGCAAAGCTGTTGCTAAGAAATAATTACCCGTTGTTTTTTTGCACATTCTAAAAACTATACAGCTGCCACTGAATTTTCTGATTCGGTGGCAGCTGTTTTTTTAAATATTATTCTTCTGCTTTAAAAATACTATTTATTATCTGGAGAAATATGCAGAATGCTGTAGGTTGTTCCCGGTATATCTGCGGCTGCGGTGAAATCCTTCAGAAAATAGAAGGCCGAATATTTCCAGCTTTCGGGGTTGTATATTAACAGCATTTCTGTATCTGGTAACTGCGGTATTTCTGCCGTCAGCTGAGCGTTAAGGTTCTTCAAGCTTGCTTGTTGAGCGATGTCTCCCGAGTATTCAAAAATATATTGACACTCAGAAATTCTAGGTGAAATCATATTAATCAGGGGTATACCAATACGGACTTTCTGCCAGCCGAAGGAACCTAGTATATTATCATAGAAGCCTTCAAATAGAAATTTATTGAGTCCCAAGTTATTCTTCCAAAGGTAGAGCGGGGCATAACTGTTACCGATGTTGGTATTGAGGTTTTTCTCTGAAATAAGGTAGAATTTATATTTCAAGTCGGTAAATCCATCGGTTTTAAATCCGTTATTTTTTATGCGGCTGCGGATAATATTCATGTCATAATCAGCGGGAAGATTGATTTTGTACTGGGTTGTAAACACGGTATGCTCCTTTCAAAGGTTGGAGTTACTGACCGGTGGGTACATCTTAATAAGCCCGGGACTAGGCGCTAAAGTATCTGGAGTCCAGTGACTGGATTAGAACGGTACAGAGCTTCTCAAGCTGCTGCTGGGTAATAATATATGGCGGCATAATGTAAATAAGTCTGCCGAATGGCCTGATCCAGACACCGTTATCGACAAAGAAACGTTGAATCTTTGCCGTATCCACCGGCTGTACTGTCTCTACCACTCCTATTGCTCCAAGCACTCTGACATCACTTACCAGCGGTGAATTCAGAGCCGGGGTCAGATTATCCCTGAGGGTTTTCTGGATAGCAGTTACTTTTTCCTGCCAGTTACTCTGCAGTAAGAGGTCTATGCTGGCAGCGGCAGTAGCTGTAGCCAGCGGATTGGCCATAAATGTCGGGCCATGCATCAGCGTACCGATCTGTTCAGCGATTCTGCAGCTGGTGATGGTTGCAGCAAGAGTCATATAACCACCTGTAATCGCTTTACCAACGCAGAGAATATCAGGAAGAACAGCGGTATGCTCGAACGCAAAAAGTTTGCCGGTACGGCCGAAGCCGGTAGCAATTTCATCAAAAATCAGGAGAATATTGTAGTGATCGCAGAGCTTACGTACTTTATTCAGATATTCACCCGCATAAAACCACATGCCGCCGGCTCCCTGTACTATTGGTTCAAGAATTATCGCGGCGATACGCTGGTGTTTTTCTGCCAGGAGGGCTTCAAGCTCATTGAGGTCGTCAGGGATAAGCTCTTCCCCGAATCTGCTCTGGGGGCGATTGACAAAATTATGCTTGGGAAGAAATTCAGCGAAGAGATAATGCATACCGTTATCAGGATCGGTAACAGACATTGCTCCGGTGGTGTCGCCATGATAGCCGCCACGAATGGTTATGAATTCTTTTCGCTCCGGCTGTGCTGAGTTCTGCCAGTATTGCAGCGCCATCTTGAGTGCTACTTCTACCGCTACTGAACCGGAATCGGCGAAGAACAGGGAATCGAATTTTTCCGGAAGCAGCTCGAGAACTTTACGTGCCGCTTCTGTCGCTGAATCATGGCTGATACCGCCGAACATGACATGTGACATCCGTGAAAGCTGGTCAGTAACCGCCTTATTGAGTACTGGATGGTTATATCCGTGAATCGCACACCACCAGGAGGACATTCCGTCGATCAGTTTGCGGGAGTCTGTAAGTTCAAGGGTTACGCCATGGGCGGATTTAATATTATAACACGGGAGCGGATCTTTTAGTGAAGTATAAGGATGCCAGATATGGCGGCGGTCGAATTCGGCGTTATCTGTGGTATACTTCACCTGACATGCTCCAGTGAGATAATGTGTTCAACAATAGGGATCAGGCTGTCGGAGGTGTAATCCCAGAACTTTTTATTATTGCGGGTGAAATCCTCACAGTATGGAATTTCTGAAATTACCGGAATTCCGGTATAGTTTGAAATTATCTTGGGATTATCCTCGCGAATATAGGCGTCACTCTCGGTAACGGCGGTAGTGTTGTTCATAATTATGCCGAGCGGCGGAATTTCTTTATTTACCAGCGCTTCAATTGAGAGCAATGCTTCATTTACGCAGCCCAGGCGGTTATCTGTGACCAGCAGCGGTTCATAGCGCAGCATTACCGCCAGATCGCGGAAGGTCTCGCTGGGATTGATTGGAACCATCAGACCTCCGGCACCTTCTACTATTACCAGATCATAATTATTTTCAATATCTTTTATATCGCAGAAGAGTCTGCTGATAGAAATATCCTCTTCTTTGGTGACATATGATGCAAGATGTGGAGAACAGGCAGGAAGATACGAGTAGCTGTAATGTTTGCGCAGTTCCTGGGCTTCGTTCTCATCTTCAGCGCAGATTCTGGCCACAAAATCAAGATCAGGAAGAACAAGATGGGGTTTTCCGTCTGAACTTATCTCGGTAAAACATCCGGTCTGTACCGGCTTGTATACGGTGGCGTTGATACCAAGTTTTTTGGCACCAAGCAGAAGTGAGGTTGTGACCACGGTTTTACCAATATCTGTTCCGCAGCCGGTAAGAAATATACCGCACATAATACAATTCCTGTCGTTTAATTATAACACTAATCTTTAAAGCGAAAAATCCGCGTATACAAAAGTATGATCTGAGGGTTTTTCGCGTAATCTCGGTTCAATATCAACCTCGCAGTCGGTGGCCTTATCGGTTACTCCCGCGGTGGCGAGGATATGGTCTATTCTCCAGCCGAGTTTTCGGTTTACTGCATCCCTGACCCGGTAATCCCAGTAGGTGTAGGTGTCTGGCTCGGGGAGAAACTTCCGGAAGATATCGTTAAAGCCGAATTCACACACCTTCGTGAAGGCATCAATCACCTCCTGACAATGACAGACGTGTCCCCAGATGCGTTTGGAGTCATGTACGTCAATCGCTTTCGGCGCAACATTCAGATCGCCGACCCAGATTACTTCCTGCCCGGCAAGATTATTATCAAGATACTTCCGTAACCGTGCCAGCCATTCCAGCTTGAAACCGAACATTTCATGATCGACGGCTCTTCCCTGCGGTACATAGGTATTGAGCAGATTTATCTTGCCGAATCTGGCATGAGCCATGCGGGTACAGCTTTCTCCGTTATCATCGCCCAGTCCGAAACTTATCATATCCGGTACTTTTTTACTTATGACTGCTACTCCATTATAAGATTTTTCACCACAAAATTCAACATGCCAGCCGGCAGAATTCAATATTTCAGCAGGAAAGTCCTTATCCTGAGACTTCGTCTCCTGCACTGCAAGTATATCCGGCTGTTTAGCTTCAAGCCAGTCAAGAACAGCCGGCAGGCGGGTACGTATAGAATTTGCATTGAAGGTTGCAATCCGCATACTGCTCTCCTTATAGAATATCGAGTAATTTACAGATAAACACGACGATGATAGAGAAACCTAGAGCCGCCGCGGCTCCAATAATAAAACCGGTATACTTGCTGTTTCTGTTCTTCCATTTACGCAGGCGGTCAACCGGTGAATACTGCATGGCGGTTACTTCTCTGTTCTCAAGATAAGCTTTAAGGTCGTCAGAGAGCAGCTCGGCGCTCTGATAGCGGTCGTCCGGATCGGGCATGGTACATTTGGCAATGATTGCCTGCAACTCACCGGGAACATGAATTTTTTTATTCAGAACGCGGGCGTCAATCGGACCAGCTCTGCCTACCTGCTTTAGAGTAATTGCCGGTTCGGTGCTTCTGAAGACTCTGACCAGGGTAATGATCTCGGCAAGGAGAAGCCCAAGAGAAAAGATATCAGAAGCCGGTCCGATACGGTCAAGTTCCCCGCGGGCCTGTTCCGGGCTCATATATGAAGGCGTTCCGGCGATTGAGCCGACCATGGTGCTCATCGAGTGATTATTACGGACGGTTGATATTTCGCTGGGTTTAACCACTGAGCTGTCACCCATCACCTTGGCCAGTCCCCAGTCCATGATCTGAATTTCTCCATATTCACCGATAATAATATTATCCGGTTTCAGATCGCGGTGTACTACTCCGCGGCTATGTGCATACGCGATACCGTTACAGAGATTAGAAAACCGTCTGAGCAGGCGTTTGCGGTAACGTACAAAATCTTTGGAGTTATCCACCCGTCGTTCGTTGATAACTTCTGAAAGGAGTTTGCCGCGTACCTTTTTCATAGTGAAATATGGCAGCCCCCCGGGCATTATACCGATTTCGTGAACCGGAACGATCGTAGGGTGTTCCAGTTGGGCAATTATCTGGGCTTCGGCGATAAATCTGGCGATGCGGTCACGGTCAAGACCACTGCTTTCCTGCAGAATCTTGATTGCAACGTTACGCTTGAGGTGTTCATCTGTCGCTTCAATTACCTGACCGATAGCGCCGCGTCCAAGTTCATCATGCATGATATAGCGGGCCATTATCTCCTGCGCTTCTTCGGGTTCATAAGAGATGGTCGGTGTGGCGTCGGAGAGATGCTGGAGAAATTTTTCGAGTTCTCCCTGAGTCTTTTTCCCCGGTGAAAGAATGCGGTTTGAATCAACCTTCTTTACTTCTGGAGCGATGTCAAGAGTATCACCTGAGGAAAATCCATGAAGCTCATCGTGTTCATGATCAGGGTTCATGATGATATGTGTCTCATCAGATTTAGGTTCGTCTTTCATATGTTCCCTATCAATCCTTGGTTTATGAATAAAAAACTTTTGGCACCGGAAATTACAATTCAACTTTCGCTGAATATTATATACGTTTTAAGCGCTGGAATAAAGAAGAAAAACGTTAAACCTGTGTATAATGATTTAGTTTTAAACATATTATCATTTATTGTGCAGAACTGAGAGCTTCACAGAGCCTTGCGTTAACTTCTTGCTTGACAAATGTATCTTAATAACTAATATTAATATAAGTTTATTCGGTTATGGTGGATTTTCAAGTTAATATTGCATTAGAAGGCAGTTCTCTCGCAGCAGAGTGGAACAGTTGATTCTTGGCGGCAGGGAATATTGACTGAGAATTTATTATCCGACCTATGTGTGGTACTTGTAGTTATAATTTTCAGTGTTTAATTCTTATATATCGGGAGTGAAAACTTGTTTAATTTAGGGAAAATGAAAAACTTCTTACTGGCGAAAGGTATGGAAAAAGCATTGCCTTTTCTCTCCGATTACAGCCCTGATACTCTGATAAAATTGATTGATATGATGCGCAAACGCGGTATTGAGCGCATGAAAGCATATCATAAAGGAACAGAGCAGGAACTGGCGAGACGGGTTGAGGGTGCAAATGCCTTTTTTGAAATGGTCAAAAGAAATCTTCCGCATTACAGTAAGGCAACTCAGAGAAATCTCTGTTACAATATGTATTACAATGCGATAACTTCTGGTGAGGATATACGGGAAGCGTACTTTAAGAGAAATGGCGAGTACCCTCCGTTCTTCCTGGCTATCTCTCCGTCAATGGCCTGTAACCTTCGTTGTTTTGGCTGTTATGCCTGGAAATATCCTAAGGAGAAGAGTCTCTCCAAGGAGAAGGTTCAGGAGATTATAACTGAAGCCAAGGAGAAGATGGGAATTTATTTCTTTACTATAACCGGTGGCGAACCTACTTTCTGGCCGCCTCTTGAGGAAATTATCCGCGAGAATTCCGACTGTTTCTTCCATGTCTATACTCATGGAATGAATATCGATGAAGCAACTGCTAAGAGATGGGCTGAATATGGTAATGTTCATCCTTCAATTTCAATTGAAGGCAGCCCGGAACTTACCGATGCCCGGCGCGGTGAAGGGGCGTATCAGAAAATCACCGAATCTATGGCGCGGCTGCGTGATAATGGTGTTCTTTTCGGTTTCTCAATTACCCATACTTCAAAGAATCATGACGTTGTCTGTTCCGGTGAATATATGGATGAGATGATAAAGCTGGGGGCAAGTTACGGCTGGTTCTTCCAGTATCAGCCTATTGGACGTGATCCTGATCTGTCGCTGCTGCCTTCTGCTGAGCAGCGTTATGCCCGACGTGAGGCTGTTCTTCAGTTCCGCCGGGAAAAGCCGATTCTTACCTATGACTTCTGGAATGACGGCGATTCTTGTGAAGGTTGTATCGCTTGGGGGCGTAAGTATGTTCATATTACCGCTCAGGGACTGGTAGAGCCTTGTGTCTTTGTGCATTTTGCGGTTGACAGCATTCATGAAAAGTCTCTTGAAGAATGTCTAAACAGTTCATGCTTCAAGGATGCCAGAAAGCGTCAGCCTTTTACCAAAGATCTGCGTAGCCCATGTCCTCAGATTGATCAGCCACATGAACTCAAAGATCTTTATGAAAAGTATAATATGAAGCCTACTCATGAAGGTGCTGAGAAGATAGTAACCGATCTGCATGACTTTGTTTGCAAGATGAGCCAGGATTATAAGGACATTCTGCCCAATGATGATGGTGCGGTTAAAGAGCACATGTCTAGTGAAGATAATAAAGGCGGTTTCTCCAAGGAGATAAGCAAAGAGGATATTTCAGGTATTGAGGATGTTGAAGTTCCATTTAAGGACGAAGTCGGAACTTATACCAGTACTAAGCGGTAAGATTTTCGCCTAATTATATTATTATGATCAGGATGGCTGTGGTCATCCTGATTTTTTTGTATTTTTAGCTGCTATTTTGGTTTGAGACTATTATTATTAAATGGTTGTGTGCTTTTAAATAACTGCATTTCAGTTAAGTGGTTGCAGATTATTATGCTGGATGTTAAATTGTTGATTCTAGGATATAAATTTAACACCATCAAATTAGCAAACAAAGTTTTGTGTCGATTATCTAAAATAATTGAAAAATATGTTTTTTGAATTATAATCAGAATATTGTTGAATATATAATACATTTACCTGAATTGAGCCGGGAGTAAATAATGAAAAAATTAGCAGACATTGGTGTCTTTGGGATCGGGGTTATGGGCAGAAGTCTGGCGCTGAATTTTGCGGATAATGGCGGATATACTGTGGCTCTGTATAACCGCACTCAGAGTAAAGTACAGGATCTTATTTCATCTGAAGACGCGCAGGGGCTTAACTTTGTCGGCTCGGCCAGTATTCAGGAGTTTACTGATTCACTTGAATTGCCGCGTAAAATATTTTTAATGGTTTCAGCAGGGGATATGGTTGATAAAACTATCGAAAAGCTGCTGCCTTATCTGACAGAGGGTGATATAATTATCGATGGCGGTAATTCCTTCTTTGAGGATACCAGAAGAAGAGAGCGTAAATTAAGGGATAAGTCTCTGCATTTCTTTGGTGTCGGAGTCTCTGGAGGTGAGGAGGGCGCGCGTAACGGCGCCTCAATAATGCCTGGAGGAAACGGTGAGGCGTATGCTCTGATTCAGCCTTTTCTGGAGTCTATTGCTGCCAAGTATGAGGGGACTCCATGCTGCAGTTATATCGGTTCCGATGGTGCCGGGCATTATGTGAAGATGGTGCATAACGGGATTGAGTATGCTGATATGCAGCTGATTGCTGAGGCATATTATATTTTCAGGAATTATTTAAAACTGGACTATGCTGAAATCGCCGATATCTTTACCGGCTGGAATGACCGGGCGCTGGGTGGTTTTCTTATTGAGATTACCGCAGATATTCTGCGTAAGACCGATCCTGAAAGCTCAAGACCGATGCTGGAGCTGATTCTTGACCGGGCGGGACAGAAGGGTACCGGCAAGTGGACTTCACAGGCTGCGCTTGATCTTGGTGTTCCGGCACCGACAATTGCGGAAGCGGTGTTTGCCCGTTACAGCAGTGCCGATATTCAGGAACGTTATATGGCGGTAAAACTGTTTCCGGTTTATGTTCCTGAATTCACCGGTAATAAGAAGGAGCTGATAGAGGCGGTATATGACAGCCTCCTGGCATCAAAAATAGTCGCATACGCTCAGGGGTTCAAGCTTATGAGTACGGCCGCCAAGCGCTATGGCTGGGAGCTTGATTATGTCAGCATCAGTTCGATATGGCGTAGCGGCTGTATAATCCGCGCCAAGATGCTCAATGACATAGCCCGGGCTTATAGTGATGATGCCGGTCTGATAAATCTGCTGCTGGCGCCAGAATTTGATGATATAATCAAGAAATGTGAAGCAAACTGGAGGCTGATTGTCGCTGAAGCACTGAAGACAGGGTTGCCGGTACCGTGTTTTGCCAGTGCTCTAAATTATTATCTGGCACTGCGCAGTGAGCGGTTATGGACCGACATGATACAGGCGCAGCGGGATTATTTTGGTGCGCATACTTTTGAACGTGTTGATAAACCAGAGGGTGAATTCTTCCATGTTGAGTGGTGATACAGGAATACCTTTACTGGTGGAGAATTCAGGCTGTTCGGAAACAGCAGAAATGTTTCAGGAAAAGTTTGGATTCAGGCTGGTGCGTGGTGCGGAGGAGCTGGCTGAGGATGTGCCGGTTCTGCTGTTACTTGATTTCAGCGGTTTGTCCCTGGTGAACCGGGATGATTTCAAGGAACGGGTGCAGGTTGATTTTGTAAATGGCCGCAGTGGTTTCAGGCTGTCTACCATGAGTAATACCGCGCAGCCGGTGCTGCGGGCGGTCGGTTACAATAAGCAGCGTCTGAATTGGCGGGTTCTTGATGCTACCGCGGGGTTAGGGGTAGATGCCATGACTATGGCGGCTGCCGGCTGTGAGGTGACAATGCTGGAACGTTCTGCGGTGATGGCGGCGCTTCTTGCTGACGGTTTGAGTCGTGCCGGCGCTGATGAACAGCTGCGTGAGGTATGCCGTGGGGTAGATTTGCTGAGGGAGGACAGTCTGGGATATTTATCCAGGATGGAAGTTGAGAGCTTTGATGTTATCTATCTTGATCCGATGTTTCCCGAGAGACGAAAATCATCAAAGGTCAAAAAGGAGATGCGGCTCACCCGGCTGATTACTGAGGCTGAGGATAATGCTGAGGCGCTGCTCATGGCCGCACTGGCGACCCCGGTAAGACGGATTGTTCTCAAGCGACCATTGAAAGCGCCGTTGCTGCATCAAGGAATTTCGAGTCAGATAAAGGGGAAAAGTGTCAGATTTGATATTTTTCTGAGATAGAAGCTGTGAATTATATAGCTGATATCCGGCTGAATATGGCAGTATTTGCAGTTTAATCTATGAATATCAGCCAATTCTTACCGGAAGAGTGTTGCTAAAGGCTGAGTTTCATGAATAATGGGAACATATTTCTGAGTGTTTACTGTTAATGATTATTGCTGGGGATAGATTTGAAGATTATTGCATTTATGAATCAGAAGGGTGGCGTGGGTAAAACTACGACCACTGTCAGCATTGGCTCGTTTCTTGCTTCTGAGCATGAGAAGAAAGTCTTGCTGATTGACCTTGATCCTCAGGGTAATCTCTCTGATCATGTCGGAATTGACCCTAATACCACCGAAAAGTCCGTATATAATATTCTGGTTGAAGGTCTGCCGGCGGCCGAAGCTGTGCAGCAGGTATGCGGTATGGATGTTATCCCGGCCAATATTGATCTTTCTGCGGCCGAGATTGAGCTGGTAAATATGATGAGTCGGGAACTCAGGCTGAAGAATGCTATTGCTGAAATTGCGGATAATTATGATTATATACTTCTTGACTGCCCGCCGAGTCTTGGGCTTCTGACCATATCCGGCCTTTCATTTGCCTCAGAAGTTATTGTGCCGATGCAGGCTGAATATCTGGCGTTGCGCGGTTTGTCGCAGCTGGTGCATACGATTGAACTGGTAAAAGGGCATCTCAATCCGGGGCTGGTTGTCAGCGGGGTTATTTTCTGTATGTTTGACGGCAGAACTCTTCTGGCGCAGAGTGTTCGGGATGAGGTTGAGAGCTACTTTCCTGACAAAGTCTATAATTCCGGGGTAAGGAAGAATATTCGGCTGGCGGAAGCACCAAGCTATGGTCTGCCGGTAGGACTCTATGATTCCAGCTGTAAGGGCAGTGATGACTATAGATTGATTACCGAAGAATTTCTGCTTCGTCATGGCGATAAGCCAAAAAAAAAACTATCAGTATAACTGAAGAAGATCTTTCTGAAACGGTTCAGGAATCGCTGGCAGAAAAAATAGCTCAGGCGGTCGATTCCGGCAAGGATAGTCATATACCTAAGGAAGATGATGAATCGGCAGTGGATGCGGTATTGGAAGAGACTGCCGAGCTGGATGGTAATCTGACGGTGGTTGAGGATACGGACGAGTCTGAGGATTGCGGTGAAATCTGCTCCGAAGCGGCAGCAGGACAAATTTTTAGTCAAAGCGCGAACCCCGCTAAATTTTTACGGCGTTATCCGCGTGCTGAGCAGGAATTACCTCCTGTTATAAGGCCGCAGTGGAAGGGCGATGAAGGCAGGTAAGCTTTTGGGGCGTGCTGTCGTCTGCGTAAACTTCATTTAGAGTGTGATTTTTTGTGTTGTGTGTCTGGTGAAGAAATTTATTAACCGGTTGTAGTCAGCTTAATTTTTTATTATAATTCTACGACTGGATTAATTACTTAAATGTTGAAAAGTGTGTGTCATGGCGGTTTTCAGGTTGATTTTCCAGTAGCTTTATGTTGGTTGTAACCGGCGTTTCTGATGACGGAACTTCGGTTTTACCCGGTGTTATTGCTGGTCATTAGCAGGTATAATGCAGCTATTGACCTGCTGGTTTATTAATGTAGAATATAGCCATGTTTTTAATATTAGCCTTTTTATTTATAATGATTCCGGTGGTGGAGTTCAGAATTCTCTGGGCTCTGGGAGAGAATATCGGAATTATGCAGACACTTGCAATTGTTATTGTCACCGGACTTGTCGGCGCGCAGTTGGCAAGGAGTCAGGGAATAAAGGTATTAAATTCGCTAAATTCTGAGTTGCGTTCCGGAAAGATGCCGGCGGATTCACTCTTATCAGGTGCACTGGTGCTGGTGGGGGGAGTATTACTGGTTACGCCCGGAATTATGACCGATGCTTTCGGCCTTTGCCTGATGCTGCCGCCTTTTAGAGCGATTATGGCGCGGGTTTTAAAAAAATATTTCAAATCTCACTTCAATATTGTTAATATGAATAGTTTTCAGAATGATGCCGCTACCGGGTTTTCCGGAAAAAATCAGGATAATCCCGATTTTGTTGATGTCAATGTTGTTGATGATGATGATGATTAAATAATAATGTCTGGGATAATTTAACATGGATAAAAATATATATAATTTACCGAATGCATTGACTATTTTTCGTTTCCCTGCCGGCTTGGCTCTTTTATGGCTGCTTATGCAGTATAATACACCGGAAGCGGGTAATGCAGGTAAGGCCTGGGTCTCAATTCTTATTGCGATCTTTGCTGTTCTGGCGTTTCTGTCAGATCTTTTTGACGGTAAACTGGCTCGTAAGCATGGGATTGTTACCAATTTTGGCAAGATGCTTGATCCGGTTGCTGATAGTATGCTCTTTACTCTGCTGATGCTGGGGCTGGCAATGTCTCCCAGATTCGGTGTAAGTATCTGGTTTACCGTGATAATGCTCTATCGTGAGGCCGGGGTGCAGATTATGCGGCGCTATGCCGCGGTAGGCGGAGTTGTGCTGATGGCCGGCTGGGCGGGAAAGGCCAAGATGTTTGTACAATGTATCGGTATGGGAGTACTCGCTTTTCTGCTGCTGATTACAGATCTGAATATCATTGCGGTACCTGAATTTATTCTTTCCGGATTCGCCTGGTGGGCTTCTGCGCTCTCTGCGCTTGTCGGTATGATAAGTCTGGGGCTGTATATCAAGCAGCTTCCTGAGATGATGAGGGAGCAGGCCGGGAAGTAGCCGCTAATTGTGAAAAGGTATATTTGATGGCGAATACAGAGGCGCCGCTGGTAAGTCTTTGCCGACAGCAGACATATAAACTCGAAGAGGTGCGGCAGTCAATTATAACGCTGCTCGAGCCTTTTGGGGGAATAGAGAACTTTGTTAAGCGTGGTGACAATGTAATTCTTAAACCGAATCTGGTCATGTCCCGTCCTGAAAGTGCTCCTGTCTGTACCAATCCTGTAGTTTTCAAGGCGATTGCAATGTTGCTGCTCGATCTCGGTGCCAGAGTAAGAGCAGGTGACAGTCCGGGTATGGAGTCGGCGCGGCGAGTAGCCAAGAGTGCTGGACTTTTAGCGGTAGCTGAGGAATTGGGTATAGAGATTATAGAATTTACTCCCAAGGAGGTTGCAACGCCCAATGGTATTTTTAAAAAGCTGACACTGGCGAAGGAGCTGCTTGAGGCGGATGTGGTCGTTAATCTGCCGCGGCTCAAGACGCATGGGCAGATGATGCTGACGGCGGCGACCAAGAATATGTTTGGGGCGGTGGTCGGGTCGCGTAAATTTGAATGGCATTACCGAGCCGGTAAGGATTATAATGCTTTTGCCAGAATGATCTATGAAATTTCGGATTGTATAAAGGCTGATCTGCATATTCTTGATGCGGTAGTGGCTATGGACGGTATGGGACCTACAGCCGGTACTCCCAATCATACCGGTTTTATGGCTGCCGGTATTGATTCGATCGCAATAGATGCGACCATGATGGATATTCTCGGACGTGAGCCTCTGGATCTCTATATGATTCAGGAAGCGACGAAGGCTGGTGATATCGCCTGGCAGGAGCGGAAGGTCGTAGGCGAGGAGGTTGCAGCGCTTCGTCCTGCAAAGTGGCATTGGCCGCGTACCGTTGATCTTGGTCTTTTTGCCGGTACGGTATTCGATAAGAATCCGGCGTTTAATCGTTTTTTCCGTAAATTCGCTACAGTATATCCCCGGGCTTCGGCAAAAAAATGCGTCAAATGCAATGCCTGTGTTCGAATCTGCCCGGCTCAGGCTATGACCATGGGTAAGGATAAGGTGGAAATCGATTATGAAAAGTGTATCCGCTGCTTCTGTTGTCATGAATTGTGCCCGCATGAAGCAATGGAGACTAAAGGTGGAACTCTGGGAAAGGTCTTGCGAACTATTCTGCCGCGGCTCGTGCGCTGAGAAACCGTTTAAAATTAAAAACCCCCGCAGATTTATTATCTGCGGGGGTTTTTAGTCAGTTATTCGCATTCTTAGAGTTTATTTCACGTATCTTTTGCTGCATCGTCTCAATTGACTGGGCTAAAGCCTGCTGCAGCCGCATTGCATTCGCCGGAGTCATTACGATTATGTCTTTGATTACTCCCTGATTTGACCCGCGCTGCAGATTGCCGAATTCGAGAGTGACTTCGTCGGTGGATATGTGAATATTAAAAATATCCCGGTATTTATATTCAATCTCGGGGTTTATATGGATTTTGATGGTCTTTTCCTGATTATTCTGAACGTCATGCATAGGATTTCCTTTCATAAAATGGATTATTCTAACATTGTGGCAGTTTGCCGGTTATCCGGCTCAAGACTGTCTAATGGTGTATATTCTCCTTGATTTTACTTCAAGCCTCTTTAATATTATAGGTTTTGAGGTATAATTTTAAAGTTTTATTTATTCTGTGTGTGAAAGTTTGTGTATGAAGATTGCTCTGGTAAATAAGCGTTTTTCACTGAGTGGCGGAGGAGCGGAACGATACGCTGTCGATCTGGCAAATGCACTCATGGCTCAGGGGCACGAGGTGGATTGCTATGGCAATACACTGGAGGATCTAGGGACTAAGGCGGGATTGTATAAGGTAAGAATGTATCGTAAGCCCGGATGGCTGCGGATACTTTCCTTTAACCGGAACTTCAGCAAACTTATTTCCGGGCGTCTTGCTGAGTATGATATTGTTTATGCACTTACCCAGGCCTTTCCGGCAGATCTGTATTTTATGGGGGGCGGTGCGCATGAACACTGGCTTTCACTGCGTTTCCCTGATCCGTACATTAATTTTCTGAAGCGGCTAATTACGCCGGTTAATTCTGCACAGCTCTGGCTGGAGAATAAAATATACCGGCAGGAGAACTGCCGCGCGATTATTGCAAATTCCGAACTTGTCAAATGCCATGCCGAGAAGTATGGAGCAGTACCGCCAGAGCGGGTATTCGTCGTGCATAACGGTATTGATGATAAACGCTTCAATTCAGAGGTTGCCGGCAGATATCGCGAATCTACCCGGCGTGAATTCGGCATAAGCAGTGATGAATTCGTTATCTCGTATCTTTCTCATAACTGGGAGCGTAAGGGTCTCAAGACTATTCTTGAGGCGATGGCTCTGCTCAGGAATAAAGCCAATATCACAACCCGCATCCTTGTGGGCGGACGCGGGGATGCGCCCGCTTTTAGAGCTCTGGGGCTGGAGCTTGGACTAGAAGACAGTGCCATGATTTTTCTCGGTTCTTACGCGATGCCGGAGCGACTGTATGTCGCCAGTGAGGTTTCGATACTGCCTACGATGTATGATCCCTGTGCCGGGGTTACGGTTGAGGCGATGGCATGCGGGATTCCGGCGATAACAACGCCGGAAAACGGTTCACATGAACTGATACGGCATGGGATTACCGGTTATGTCCTAAGCTCGTATGCGGCGTCTGAGGAATTGTCGGAATACCTGCTCGAACTTCAGGACCGTGAGAAGCGTGAGGCGATGGGAGCTGCAGCCAGCAGAGATGTGAGTTACAGGAATTTTAAACAGGTGGTCGCGGAGACGGTGGCTGTAATGCGGCAGGTTGCAGCAGAGAAGAAAAGGCAGGAAAATAATGGCTGAAATTTATAGGTTTGAACCGGCTGCAGATTCTAGAAAGCTGACAGAGGTCTTTCGGGAACTGGGAATAAATCTAGATACCCGGTGTGCTGAAATCGGTAAATGCGGGGGCTGCAGTATTGACCTTCTCTCTGGTGAACTGGTTAATATTCATACAGGAGAGGTTGTGCGGGGCGGGAAACGGGTCTTAGCCTGTCTGCATACTTTATCCGCGGCGGCACCGGCAGAGATTTCGGTTCCGGAGAAAAGTATTATATCCGGAAGGTCAAGCGCTGTTTCGCGATTTAAAATAACTTCTGAGCTGCTGAACAGTTTTGGAGAGCGGGAGAGCGGGGACAGGAAATTTGGTGTGGCCATCGACATTGGCACTACGACCGTTGCCGTGATGCTGGTAAAACTTGCAGGTGCGGAAATAGCCGGGGTTGAAACCGCGTTTAACGGTCAGATCAAGTATGGAGATAATGTCCTCAGCAGAATCAAGCATTGTCAGAATGACGAGAAGATGGTGACGATTCTGCAGCGGGAAATAATGGATGTTACAATTATGCCGCTGCTGCGGAAACTGCTGCAGGAGAATGGTCTGGAAATTAGTGATTTGGCAGAGATTGTGGTTGCCGGAAATACGACGATGCTTCATCTTTGTGCTGGAATAAATCCGCAGACTATAGGGGTAAGTCCTTTTACGCCGGTCTTCACCGGTGAAAAAAAGCTGGCGGCTGCAGAAGTATTCAGTGATATTACGGAGTCGGTATCGGTTCGTCTGCTCCCTTCTATATCGGCTTATCTCGGGGCTGATGTCTATGTCGGGGCATTAATCAGCGGGGTGCTGGAGAGTAAGGAACCGGTGGTTATTGTCGATGTCGGAACCAATGGCGAAATGATTCTGAATACCGGCTCAGGCATTGCCGGTTGTTCTACCGCGGCCGGTCCGGCATTTGAAGGCGCGGGGCTCAGCTCTGGTACCAGAGCCGCTCATGGGGCTCTGAGTCATTTGAAGATCAGTGGCGGTGTGGTTGATATTGAGATTATCGGCGGCGGTCATGAGGCTGTAGGAATCTGTGGTACCGCGTATTTTGATTTTCTGGCGGCTGGGGTGCGCGAAGGCTTGCTTGGGATGACCGGGAGATTTACCGATAAGTTCCGGCAGGTCTATACCGCGTATGTCTGCACCGGTGAGGGCGGAGGGGAATTTTATCCTCAGGGGGTGCAGAATAAAGGCGGTATAAAAATAACCGAAAGTGATATTTCCTCATTGCTGCAGGCAAAAGCGGCGGTGGCGGCAGGTCTGGAGACAATGCTTAACCGCTATAATCTTGGAGCAGAAGATCTGAAGAAGGTCTATCTTGCCGGTGGATTCGGTATGTATCTGGACGTTGATGCGGCGCTATTGACCGGATTACTGCCGGAGGTAGAGAGGTCACAGGTGGAGTTGGTTGGCAATACCTCACTCGCCGGAGCGTATGCGGCACTCGAGAAAACCGAGATATCAGAGTATCTGGGGCGGCTGGCTCCTGATATAACGGTGGTTGAATTGAATCTGGATGAGGATTTTGAAGATACTTATATCGATAATATGCTGCTCCCATGCTGAAAAATTTTTAAGCGGGCTTGAATTCAAGTCCGCTTTTTTGGTCTCGTAAAAACATTGCTAAAATTTGTGACTTGAGGTATTATTAAACCGTAATTATTAATCAACTTTTTATAAGGTGGGACGATATGGGAAATACACTTAAAAAGGAATTGTCATTTATTGGTGTTTTCAGTCTGGCCGCAGGAGCGATGATAAGCTCCGGTATCTTTATTCTTCCCGGAATAGCCTATGCCGCGGCCGGTCCGGCGGTGGTGCTGTCATATTTTCTTGCCGGTATTCTGGCGCTGACTGGAGTACTGAATGTTGTGGAACTCTCTACCGCGATGCCGAAAGCCGGTGGGGATTATTACTATGTAAACCGGAGTATGGGGCCGATGCTCGGAACTCTTTCCGGGGTTATGAGTTGGTTTGCACTCTCGCTGAAGACTGCTTTTGCGATATTTGGTATTGCCGAATTGTTGACACTGATGCTGGGGGCTGATACAACCGTAATCGGGCTGGCAGTATGCGCTATATTTGTGATTATTAATATACTCGGGGTCAAGGAAGCGGTGCGGCTGGAGATTGTACTGGTTCTGGGGCTGCTGACACTGATGATTCTGTATTTCTTTCTCGGTATCTCCTCGGTTGAGGTGTCACATTTTGATCCGTTTGTTCCCAAAGGTATGGGGGCGGTACTCATGACTACCGGGTTTGTCTTTGTCTCGTTTGGTGGTCTGCTCAAGATATCAAGTGTGGCGGAGGAGGTGGTAAATCCACAGCGGAATATTCCGCTGGGGATGATTGTGGCAGTGGTTGTAATAACCATTCTTTATGTCTTGCTGCTGGTGGTTACTGTTGGATTGCTGCCGGCGGAGCAGTTGCAGAATTCGCTGACTCCGGTTGCCGATGCCGCTGAGATATTCGCCGGTAAGATTGGATTCTATGCCATTTCAGTGGCGGCTATGCTGGCGTTTGTTACTACTGCCAATGCCGGAATTATGGCTGCATCACGGTATCCGATAGCCTTAAGCCGGGATAATTTACTGCCGAAATTTTTATGTGTTATAAATAAGCGTTTTGCGACTCCGGTGCGTTCGGTGCTACTTACCGGGATCTTTATTGCTGTGTCCTTGTTTCTGCCGCTTGAGGTGCTGGTTAAAGCGGCATCAACAGTGGTGCTTACGTCATATATTCTGGCTAATGTAGCAATTATTATCCTGCGCGAGAGTAAACTCCAGAACTACCGTCCGTCATTCACCGCGCCATTCTATCCCTGGATGCAGATTCTGAGTATTATCGCTTTCGGGGTTATCATCAGTGATATGGGGCTCACAACACTCAAGATAAGTCTGGGAATAGTTGCGGTGGCAATGCTGCTATATTTCTTTTACGGCAAGAAACGGGCAGATTTTGAATCAGCGTGGGTACATCTGATTGCCAGAGTCGGTAATAAAAAGCTGGATTCCTATGATCTTGAAGCTGAACTGAAGGGGATTATTCACCACCGGGATGAGATTGTTTTTGATACCTTTGACGCTGTGGTCAGCAGAGCTGCTGTTCTGGATTTTGAAGAGGAGATAGATCGGGATACACTCTTTAAAAAGGTGGCGGAAGTGCTTGAAGGGCGTATCGGATCCAGAAGAGATAAGATCTGTGAGCTGCTGGAGGAGCGGGAAGAGTCAAGCAGTACCGCGTTCATTCCGACGGTTGCAATTCCGCATATTATCCTTGATGGTGAGAATATTTTTGAGCTGGTGCTGGTACGCAGCCGCAAAGGGATCTTCTTTACAAATTCTGCACCGAAGGTGGGCTCGATATTTGTTATCATCGGTACTCAGGATAAGCGTCAGCTGCACCTGCAGGCTCTGGCAGCTATTGCTCAGGTTATTCAGGGGAAAGACTTTGACCAGCAGTGGCAGGAGGCGAAGAATGAAAATCTGCTCAAGGATATCCTGCTGCTCAGTGATCGTCGAAGAGCGTAGTAAGTAGATTCTATTTCGGCTGTTTTTTATGCGCCAGTGATTAATATTGCTCTGTTATTGCGCAGATAGTGAGCATTTGTATTGCTTTATTACGTATCAGGGTATTTGTGACTTGAAATGACTTTATCATATCAATAGAATAGGCGAAATTTCGGTTTAAATTGATATAAGGTACAGCTTATGACAAAAGATTATGGTGGCAGGATTTTAAGGCAGAGTCTGCTCTTGGGATTTCTGGCTATATTCTTTTTTCAGTCGCTGAGTGCGGAAAAACTTCTGCTTCGTTTGTCGCCAAGCGGTATGTCGGTGGTTATTTCAGAACCGGAAATAGCCGGTACGGCTCCCGCATGTGAGCAGGAAGTATGCTGTCCGCTGGCAATGGTCCTGCCGCTTGATGATTGTCAGGCTGTGGAAACACTCAAGGCTGGCGGTCCAATGCTCTGCTGTTCTGACCTGCCTGTAGGTGGAGGTTTGCCCTTCGCCGGTAAAATTCTGCAGTCTTTTCAGGTGCCGGTAAATCTCAATCTTTACTCTGACAGAGTTTTATATAGTAGTAATGAACCTGCGGGAATTACTGCAGGCTATCTGACTTCACTCCCTCATGGCCCTCCTGGCTATGTCAAGACGACAGTTCTGCGTCTGTGATTCTTATTAAATAGTGGTTTATTTTCGGGTAAGCAATATTTTGTGCTTATCTGTATGTCCTATTATTTAATAACAGCATCCGTGTGTTAACGGATGGATATCATAACGTGGAGATTTTTATAATGAAACATCTGAAATATATCTGTGTCGTCTTGTTTGCATGCATTTCTACAACTTTATATGCCGGTAGTACTGATCTTGAAACCTTTATACAGGAAAATGGCACCAAGAGTATTTTCACCGCGGTATTGTTCTATGATAAAACGGATTCTGCGGCTTATCAGTCTATGGATTCAACTGCCAAGCAGTTTGCGAAGGATAATTCACGTCGGGTTGTACTGCGTGAGGTCGCTGCAGATTCTGCCGGGGCGGCATCACTGGTAGAGAAGTACCGTCTGCTGCGTGCTCCCATGCCGCTGCTTCTTGTTTTTGCTCCGAATGGCGCCATTACCCGCGGTTACGCGCAGAAGGTGGAACTCGCTAAACTTCAGACTTCACTGGTGGGTCCGGTAGAGCAGAAATTGATAAAGTACATGCAGCAGCGGAAACCGGTGGTTATTCGAATTCCAAGCAAAACCCCGCAGGAGAATGCCGATTTTAATACTGTAATCACCGATTTTGAGAAGTTGCGCGGGTTTAAACCTGAGGTTCTGGAGGTAATCGCTTTGAGTAAAGATGATAAGAAACTCGAGGAAAAATACGGACTGAGCCTGTATTCTGGAAAAGCCCAGACCGTGGTGCTTACTACCGCCGGCACTGTCGCCGGTTCTTTTAGCGGGAAGGTTTCCGCCGAGGATATCTCAGAAGCGCTGAAGAATGCCGGAAGCAGCTGCTGCGCCAACAATTCGTAAGTGAAAGGAGAATTCGCATAATGAATTTACTTACTATTGTCTGGCGTGAACTCTGGGAGCGGAAGAATCAGCTGGCAACCAGCTTTCTTGCTGTCTCTCTCGGTGCGGCGGCGATTGTTGCCGTGTATAATATCGCCTATTATACCGAGCTCAAGGTAAACAAAGATATGAAATCGCTCGGCGCTAATGTTCTGATCCTGCCGAAAAATTCTACGGTGTCGGACTATTATGCCGTCGATATTCAGGGGGCGACAATGGCTGATTCAATTGTTGATGTTATTACTGCCGCAGGGCTGAAGGGTTTGGATAATATGTCACCAAAGCTCACCTGGAAGACCGACGTTGGTGGTATGAGTATGCCGATAACCGGAATCCTTCCGAAGAATGAGATCGAGGCGAAAGAGATCTGGACCGGGGTCAAGGCTTTTAACCCTCTGATAAAAATCGATGAGATGAATCTTACCGAAGCTGAGACACTTGCACGCCGGAGATACGTTCATGAGTTAGGCCGTGATCAGGTATTTCTAGGTGCTGATGCTGCAAAAAAACTGGATAAGAGCAAGGGAGATACTGTTACAATCGGTAATAGGGCGTTTACTGTGGTCTCTATTCTGCCGTCTACCGGTACTGTTGATGACGGCAGAATCTTTGCACATCTTGATACGGTGCAGGAACTAAGCGGTAAAGGCAGAGTGGTCAGTGTCCTGGAGCTTATGGCCTGCTGCAGTGACCTTCAGCAGGATCTGTTACCGAAACTTGCCAGATTGCTGCCTGATCAGGAGATTGTTACTATTAATCAGGTCATTGAAACTCAGGTAAAGGCTGGAAAGTTGATGCATAATCTGTCAATACTCTTTCTGGCGCTGATGGTACTTGTCGGCGGGGCTTCAATAGCAACGTATATGTATGCCAATGTCCGCGACCGGCGTCGGGAGATAGGTACGATGATGGCTTTAGGGGCTCAGAGCTCGGTATTGCAGCAGATTTTCTTGCTTAAAGCCGGAGTACTTGGTGCGGCCGGCGGTGTACTGGGTTATCTGATTGGTACGGTTTTGGCGGTATTTTTAGGACCTGTACTGGCTGAGGTGCCGGTTATGCCGCGTCCGGAACTGCTGCTGCTGGCGTTAGGTGTCTGTATTGTGCTGTCGTTGCTGTCAAGCTATCTGCCGGCACGTCGGGCTGCAGGACTTGACCCGTTCATGACTCTCAGGGAGGGATAATATATATGTTTGAATGTAAGAATGTAAGTATGCATTACCGGGTACGTGGAAGCATGGTCGAGGCACTTGATGGGGTATACCTCAAGATTGAGCAGGGGGAATCGGTTTCGGTAATTGGTCCCAGCGGCAGTGGTAAAAGTACTCTGCTGCTTATTCTGGGAGGCATGCTCTCTCCAACTGCGGGTGAGGTTTATTTCGAACAGGAGAATCTGTATCGCTATAAGCCTGACAAGCGGGCTCAGATTCGCGGAGCCAATATGGGATTTGTCTTTCAGACCTTCAATCTGATCCCGTATCTTAGTGCCCTTGAGAATGTAATGCTGCCGCTGAGTTTAAATGAATATGCTCAGAAGAATCAGCGGGAGCAGGCGGTTAGGGTTTTGGAACGGGTAGAGCTGGGGCACAGGCTAGAGCATAAACCGAATGAACTTTCTATCGGGCAGCAGCAGCGTGTCGCACTGGCGCGGATGCTGGTGACCAATCCCCGGGTAATTCTAGCTGATGAACCGACAGGAAGTCTTGATCCGGAGACCGGAAAGAATATCCTTGATTTTCTCGATGAGCTTAATCGTGAAGAAGGGAAGACAGTGATTATGGTTACTCATGATCCGGCTGCAGCCGAACGGGCTGAACGGAGACTGCGTATTGTTTCCGGGCAGATTGTCGAGGATGATCTGGTCGTTGTATAAAGCTGCAGTTTTAACTGAAAATAGGAGGAGACCGCCGTTTTGGCGGTCTCTTTTTTTTTATGTCTGTGCTAATGAGTAGAGTTGCAGGAGCTTTATAATAGTTTCATTTATCGGGTTTTTCTAGTTCATTTTTTGGAAATATCTGGTAGCATACAATAAGTAGTAGATGTAATACTATGAGTGTACTTGTGGATGTGTTTATATGTAAATAAATATACTGTTATATGCTTATTTAGCTTGTTGTTGCTATGGTATCAAAATTATTGTTTGGTTCTGGTACTGATCTCGGTCACTTCGGAGTAGAAGCTGGTTTATGTCAAAAAAAACATTTAAAGATGAGTCTGCTGCGGATTTTGAAATTCAGGATATTGAATTTGAAGATTTATTCAATATTGATGATATACAGAAGCTGCAGGATGAATTTTCAGAGGTAACCGGTGTCGGCTCACTGATCACTAAGCCTGATGGTACCCCAATAACCAGACCGAGTAACTTTTGCAGGCTGTGCAATGATATTATCCGAAAAACGGATAAAGGCTGTGAAAATTGCCGCAAATCTGATGTCGATATCGGGAAGCTTTGTGTTGATGGACCGACGATAAAGCAGTGCCGGAGTGGTGGACTTTGGGATGCAGGTGCGGGGATTACCGCCGGCGGCAAACATATTGCGAGCTGGTTTGTCGGGCAAATACGGGATAACACGCAGAATGTTGATAATATCCGCAAGTATGCCATGGAAATAGGTGCGGATGCTGATGCGGCGGCAGAGGCTTTTGATCAGGTAACATATATGCCGACCGAACATTTTAGAAGTATTGCGGCGGTGCTCTTTACCTTTGCCAATCTGATGTCGCAATTGGCATATCAGAATTTGCAGAAAACATTCTTTATAAATGAACACAAGAGAGCTGAAAATGCCTTGCGTGAAAGTGAAGAGCTTTTTCGTAATATGTTTAATGTGTCAACTGATGCTATATTTTTACATGAAGCTGATGGAACGATCATTGATGCTAATGAAAGTGCCCTGAAGATGTTTCAACTTACTAAAGAAGAGGTTTACAACTGTTCAATACTTGATGATTTATCTGCACCCAGTATAACGCGTGGAGACCTTGAACATGTTCTGTCTGCAGCTAATAATGGTGAAAACAGGGAATTTGAATGGGAGTCAAAGCGTCCGAAAGACGGTAGCACCTTCCCTTCGATGGTGAGCTTGAAAAAATTCAAGCATCGTGACGGTTACCTGCTTCTCGCTATAGTGCGGGATATGACTGAATATAAAAAAGCAGAAGAAACACGGGTAAAACTTGAGGAACAGCTCAGGCAAAGTCAGAAGATGGATGCGATAGGGCAGCTTGCGGGAGGGGTCGCACATGATTTTAATAATATGCTTGGAGGAATAATCGGTGCGGCTGAGGTGTTAAAAGAGTTTTTGCCGGCTGATGAAACTGCCCACAAATTGCACCATGTGATTTTGGAGGCCGCTGACAATGCGGCGGCTCTGACCAATAAACTGCTGGTTTTTGCGCGGCATCAGACCAGTATTTCAACCTCGGTCAATCTGCACAATATTATTCATGAAACCATTGATATTCTTAAACGTACATTGGATAAGAAGATACGTATTGTTGATAAGCTTGCTGCGGGCTGTGACGTGATTATCGGTGATTCCTCCCAGCTTCAAAGTGCCTTGATTAATCTTGCGATCAACTCTTCACATGCAATGCCGGAGGGGGGAGAGCTGCTTATCTCCACCTCGACTATTGAACTTGATGAATTGTATTGCAGCAGCAGTCAATTCAAACTTACGCCGGGGGAATATATTGAAATTGATATCCGGGATACCGGGACGGGGATACCGGCAGAGATATTGCCGCGGATTTTTGAACCTTTCTTTACGACCAAGGAGGTCGGAAAGGGAACCGGGCTGGGTCTCGCGGCAGTGTATGGAACGGTTCGTCAGCATTCGGGGGCGATTTCGGTTTACAGTGAGGTCGGAAGAGGGACATGTTTTCATATCCTGTTGCCGGTGGATAGATCGCATTTGGAGGCGCATGCAGCTGAGCAGGATGTTATCAGCGGAGTGGGCAATATTCTTGTCGTCGATGATGAATCAGTAATGCGTATAACTGCAGAAGCGATTTTAGACTATCTCGGATATACTGTAACCACGGTTGCCAGCGGTAACGAAGCACTTGAACTATTTAGAACCGCACCGGAAAAATTCGATCTGGTGATACTTGATATGATAATGCCTGAGATGAACGGTAAGGAATGTTTTTATGCCTTGAGGCAGCTGAGGCCGGATATAAAGGTCATCATTTCTTCCGGCTTTACCCGTGAAGAAGATATTGGCAGGCTTAAAGATGAAGGGCTTGCTGGATTTATCCGGAAACCGTTCCGGACATTGGGCTTGAGTCAGCTGGTGGACAGATTAATTTCCAAGTGAGTTCATACGCAGGGATATTCTGCAGTTTATCCGGTTTTTATGCTATTTTAGTGGTAGTGTTTAATCGCAACAGGGTGAAGCATAATACTGCGAATTAACCTGACTGGATATCGGCTGCTTTATAAAAAATTACTATGCAGGATTTTGATTGCCTGTTGTTTTACGGATTCATCCGTCATTATGCGGCGGCAAATTTCAGACCAGCTAAAATTTCTTTCAGAATCCTGGTTGAAGACCCTGATAAATTCAACCCGCACTCTGAAGGGCTTGTATTTGCTGAACAAATTTATGTAACGCAGTACTTCACGGCTGCCAACATGGAAATATTCAGCTATTGCCATTGCACTCCGTACTATTTCCAAAGCTCCAATCATTTTGGAAGTACGTAACGGCTGTTCAGACTTGATATATTTCATAAGTGTCTGCAGGTTGTGCCATTCCAAGCCAAGCCTTCTTGCCTGTGAGAAGAGCTCACGGATTGCATCTTCAGTTATCCCGGTTTTTGTATCCCAGAACTCGGCGATTTCGATAAATGCTGTAGGTTCCAGATTAAATTCATCGGCGATACCAAGTGCAATATATATGGAATGATCCATTTGAGTGTTAGCGTTAGGGATTAAGGCTGTATTCATTATATTCTCTCGCTTTTGCTTGTTTGTGTTTAGTCGTTTTTAAAGCTGTTTTTAAAACAAATGATATTATAAATTTACATATATGTCAAGAAATATTGCTTTTTGCATATATGTTGAAAGGTGGTATGGTAGCTGATATTTTTGTTAATATATTGGTGTACAAGGCGTTAATTATTTATTCAAAGTTGACGGTTGAATTTCGTTACTGTGGGGAGTTTTTCCGGGAGTGCTGGTGGGGCAAGGTTGACTTGTTTGCGGCAGAAGTATGATTCTATAGTTGAAGCCTGAGTGGTTGGAGGTATTCTGCTTTGCTGGCAAGTTATGGTTTCTTAAGCAGTTTGTAATCTGGACGCGGATTGCCGGGGCTATGGTGATGGCGTATAGGAATATATTGGTAAATGCCGGTAAGCCGGGAATGACAAGGAAGTTAATTTGATAACAAATCATTATTATAGGTATATAAAATATCTACGCCGCAGCTACGAAGGGCTGAGGATATTATATGAAGCAGGTAACTGAAAAATCAGGACAGGATAGAAAATTATTCAGGCGTAGGTGTCGATAATCTGCTGCGCTGTGGCCATTTTCTGTTCGGTGAACTGTGTCTGGAGTCCACTCTGAATTAGTTTTAGTGCCATATCTCCCTGGATTTCTACTGAATCCTTGAGCAGGCCTACTACGCCGTCTCCACTTGCTGAGCTATCAGCTGCGGACAGTTCGGCTGAACTTACGGTTGGCTGGTATGATTGTGCTGATACGGCTGAAACATCCATGTTATTCTCCGTTTTCGCTATAGACTATAAGATTATCATTATTAACGGTCGCGTAAAGAAAATCTTTAATTAAAAAATTTATAAATAGTGATGCGTATAATATCCTGTTATGTGCTGAGAGTTGAAGTGTTGCCGGTAATGGGTCAACTTTTAGCAGCAGTAGACATGGGCTTATTCCGGAAACATTTCGGCTATTGCAGTTAGTGTCGAGGCTTCTGAAAGTTTAAAAGGACCGATTCGGGTGCGGGTGAGTGTGGTCATGGTTGCAAAACATTCCAGACTTCTGCCGAAATCATCGATAAGGGTGCGTATATAGAAGCCCTTACTGACAGCTACCTTTATTCTTCCTTCGATGCCATTGAAATCAAGCAATTCAAGATTATAGGTTTCAACTTCACGGGGTTCACGTTCAACGGTTTCGCCGGCACGGGCTAGTTCATAGAGTTTTTTGCCATTTTTTTTCAGGGCGCTGTACATCGGTGGCAGCTGCAGGATTTTACCGCGAAATATATCGAGGCTGGAGTTGAGCTGCTCTGCGGTAACGGTAAAGTCTGGTGAAGGTGCTTCTGCAGTTACAGCTCCGGTAATATCCTGAGTGTCGGTGGCATAGCCAAGTCTGAAGCTGGCGATGTACTCCTTATCAAAGTCCTGCATGGCATCGAAAAGACGGGTGGCGTTACCAGCAAAAATCAGCAGGAGTCCTTCTGCGAGAGGGTCAAGTGTTCCGCCATGGCCTATACGTCTCAGGTGCAGGATTCGCCGCATTTTTGCGACAACATCATGACTTGTCCACCCGGATTCCTTGTTGAGCAGAAAAATTCCCGGAATTTTACCGATTAAGGCGTTGGGATCAGCTTTAAAGGTTGCCAGCAGCTCTGGAAAAGGTATACTTTGCAAACGTTTCTCCTTCCGGGGTAATTTAGTCTAGTGTTTTGTGAATATACTGTTATAATTAAATAACTGGAATTTGCAAGGGATTATAGTTTATGATAGGATTTTATGTCTGAATTTGAGCGGGTTGATCTGAGTATAATTATAATTAATTTCAATACCGGTTCACTGGTTTGTGACTGTCTGGAGTCGCTGTCGTGTGGCGTTCGGCGTTACAGCTATCGGGTGCTGGTGGTTGATAACGGTTCTTCCGATGATTCTGTGGCACTGGTGCGTGAACGTTTCCCGGAGGTAACTGTCATTGAGAATGGGTGTAATCTGGGTTTTGCCGCCGCGAATAATATCGCTCTAAAGCAGGCGAATAGTGAGTACTATCTGCTGCTGAATTCAGACACGGTAATGTGTGAGGGTGCTATCGATCGGGTACTAGATTTTATGGCGCAACAGGAGGATTGCGGTTTTGCCAGTCCACAGCTTTTAAACCGTGACGGCTCACTGCAGAATACGGCGGCTAATTTTCCGACGCTGCTGACCGAGCTGACCAATAAAAGCCTGTTGCGTCTGCTCTTTCCTTCACGTTATTATAAGAAGAAGCTGGTTGCGGAAGCGCCGCTGGCGGTAGAGTCACTGGTCGGAGCCGCACTCTGTGTCAAAGAGAAGATGACCAAAGACCTTGGATTCTACGATGCCGGCTATTTTTTCTTTCTTGAGGAGACCGACTGGTGCCGGCGGGGATTGGAGCAGGGCTGGAGATCTTATCTGGTTCCAGATGCGGTGATTTATCATTTGCAGGGGCAGACAGCTAAAAAGGTGCCGTTTGCGGTGCGTATCGAGTATTGGCGCAGCCGTTATCATTATTTTAAATGCTGCTTTTCATGGTGGGTTATGGTGGTACTGATGTGCGGATTACTCGTAAAAAATACGATAAATCTGCTGTTGAACTTGCTTGCAGCTCCTTTTTCCGTAAAATCAAGGCATAAGTTTAAGCTGGCGCTTCATATTTTTAAATGGCATATCCTGGGATTGCCGGCGACTATGGGGCTAAGCCAGCAAAAGAATCTAGCGAAAGGTAAATAAAGGTATTTTGATGGAACGGTTACATAAATTTTTGGCACATTGCGGTATAGCTTCACGCAGAAAGGCAGAGGAGATAATCCTTGAAGGCCGGGTCGCTATCAATGGTGAGGTCGTAGATGAGCTTGGCGTCAAGATTGATCCTGAGAAGGATTATGTCACCGTTGACGGGAAGACGGTGCATCAGGAGCGGAAGGTCTATCTGCTGATGCATAAACCCAAGGGTTACACGACTACCGCCGAGGATGAGTATGGACGCAAGACGGTACTCGATCTTGTCCCTCCGGAAATTGCTGAGAGGGTATATCCGGCCGGTCGTCTCGACCGGGATAGTGAAGGTCTGATCGTTCTTACCAATGATGGCGATCTTTCATATTATCTGACCCACCCCAGTCAGGGAGTGCGTAAGGTCTATGAAGTTACAGTTATTGGGCGGGTCGAGGATAAGGCGATAGAAGATTTGCTTCAAAACGGCGTACGTATCGGACCGGTGCTGGTCAAACCGTCTTTCTGTAAGATAAGTCGCCGCAGCAAGGAGCGTACTACTCTCAAGATCGGGGTCTCCGAAGGTGTAAACCGTGAGGTCCGGCGTCTGTTTGCAATTCTTGGTCATGAAGTGAAGCGTCTGGTTCGTCTGGAGGTTGGCCCTTTTACTCTTAAAGGAATATCCAAGGGTAAATGTCGAAAATTAACTGTACCTGAGCTTGAGCATGTATTTGAACTGATGCATAATCCGTCTGCCGCCAAACTTGAAGTATTGCAGAAGCTTAAAAGACGCTCAGCCGGTAAGAGGCCGCAGGGAAAACCTGATCCTGCTAAACCTCGCCGTTACAGCGGTGTGGGCAGGATGAAGAGAATGGGTGAACCAGTAAAAAGCGGTAGCGACGAGCAGAGCAGACCCTTCAAAGGGAAAAGACCTAAGCGTCGGGATTCTGCCGCTGTGCCGGTAGAGGTGAAGAAAGATAAGCCAAAGACTAAGCTGAAGAAGAAAACCACTCCACGGCCTGCAGCAGGTAAAAAACATCCATTGGCTTAGTCGTTGTTTGAGCTGATGTTGGTGACAGTTCTTTTTTACGCGGTAGTAGAGTAATAAATTATTCTTAAAAATTTGATCTGAATATAAAATAAAACGATTCGAAGTATGGAAGAGACTTCGAATCGTTTTTTTACTGCTTCTTTTGCGGTTTGTTTTTGTGTTTGGTATTTCTATATACTGCTATTTGTGTTACGGTTCATATATATAAATGAGAACTAATTTATTCAAACTCTTTACTTTACTCAGTGTCTACATGTGTATCATATCACATGATTTCTCTTATTCAAGAAATATTTTAAATTAAGTTTAAAAAATAAGTTGAAATAAGTGATTTTTTTGTGTTAAGTTAAATATAACAGCATGTTATTGATGTGATGTTTTGTTGATATTTTTTAAATAAAGTTAAAATAATAATTTCTTTTTTGTTTTTAAATATCTGCTGATAATAGCAAGGAATATATAATAATTAATAGTGATGGATTGTTTCGAGTTAATTCTAAATTTGCGTGAGTTGCGGCGGTGTCAGTCAAGTGCAGACACCGCTATTTATGCGAGTGATTGAATAATGCGGGTGGAAAGCTGCTAGCGGCGTTGGAAACGGCGATTACGACCATTTTTACCGTTGCCATTCTGGGGCTGGGTCATTGGAGTATAATGCAGATTGCCTTCACCGATGACATCACGCAACGCAGTTGCGAACTCTTCAGTAGGGTTTATACAGTATGCCGGTGGCGTTTTAATGGTAATGGTTTTTCCACGCAGAGTGCTGACGCTGAAGTATAGCGGAATTTTACCGTGATGTGCGGCAATACACTCCTTGAGGCTGGAGATTTCGGTATTACTGCTGTAGTTATCGGATTGCAGGGTGATGATAGCCTTGCCGGCAAGTTCGTCAATAGCATTTTCAATGGCAATTATTTTATCACAGAGTATACTTGGTTCATCCCGGCTGAGATCAAGTTTTCCCTGGACAAAGACAACTTTATCCTCTTCCAGCAGTTCTTTGTATTCTTCAAACTGATTAGAAAAAACCATGATTCTGACACTTGCATCCAGATCATCCAGAACTATCTGGGCGTAGCGCCGTTCTTTCTTGTCCAGACGGATATTTACCGAACTGATCATACCGCCAATAGTTACAAAAGCTCCATCACTGGCTTCCTTGAGGCGGTTTACTCTGGCGTTACTGAAAACCTTGAGCGCGGTTTCGTATTTTGCCAGCGGGTGGCTGGAGACGTACATTCCAAGAACTTCTTTTTCCAGCTGCAGCTTTAGCTGTTCGTCCCATTCCGGAATAACCGGGAGTTCGGGCGCTGCTATATCTTCGGCTTCACCGAACAGATTCATCTGACCGGAATTACGATCCTTCTGTGCGGTCTGTCCCGCAGCTATTGCCTGTTCCAGAGCAGCAATATACTGCGCGCGGTGTCCTCCAAGTGAGTCAAAGCCGCCGGCTTTGATGATTGCTTCAATCGAACCTTTATTCAGCTTGTGCAGGTCAACGCGTTCGCAGAAGTCATGGATGCTGGTGAATTCGCCATTGGTCTGGCGCTCTTCTTCAAGGGACTCAACAGCTTTGTCGCCGACACCTTTAATTGCAGACAGTCCGTAACGGATGTCCTTGTCCCGGGTGACGGTGAAATAAGCTCCAGATTCATTTATATCCGGGGGGAGCAGAGCGATGCCGAGATGTTTGGCGTCATCGGTGTATTGAACAACCTTATCGGAATTACCGCGGTTGATAGTGAGTAGCGCAGCGATATATTCCACCGGGTAGTGGGCTTTCAGCCAGGCTGTCTGATAGGCGATAAAAGCGTAGCAGGCGGAGTGTGACTTGTTGAAGCCGTAGGCAGCGAATTGCTCGACCTGATCGAAGATCTGGGAGGCGATGTCTTCACCGACCGTATCATGAGCCTGTTTTACGAATTTGCCTTTGTATTCATCCATGATCTCCTTGATCTTCTTACCCATTGCCCGTCGCATCAAGTCACCTTCGGAGAGGGTGAAGTGTGCCAGCTGCAGCGCCAATGCCTGAACCTGCTCCTGATATAGTACTTCGCCGTGAGTTTCACCGAGAATTCCCTTGAGCAGTGGATGGAGATAATTGGGCTCTGCCCGCTTGTGTTTACAGTCAATATAACGGTCAACCATACCGCAGCCAAGTGGTCCCGGGCGGTACATTGCCACACCTGCAACCAGGTCTTCGAAACGGTCCGGGCGCATCTTGGTCAGAAGAGCCCGGAAGCCGTCGGATTCGAACTGAAAAACGCCTTTGGAATCACCGCGGCTCAGCATATCGAAGGTTTTTTTGTCATCGATAGGTATATTGTTGATATCGACATCATCACCGGTTGAGAGCTTGATAATATCAAGCGCCTTACGGATAAGGGTAAGGGTTTCCAGACCGAGTACATCGACCTTACAGAGACCGAGAACTTCTACTTTTTTCATATCATACTGGAAGGTGATATCGTCACCACGTTTAGCGAGCGGACCGTAGAATTCCGCCAGTGGTCTGTCGGCGACCAGTACTCCGGCGGCGTGGATTCCGGTCTGCCGGATCACCCCGTCAAGTTCGCCACTCATATCAAGCATCTCCTTGATAATCGGATCTTTCTCGTAGACATCGGCGAGATCGGGGTTTTCTTTCATCGCATTCTGAATAGAGGTGAAGCCGTTTTTGGCTTTGACACCGTCCGGGATCATTTTGGCGATAGTATTCACTTCATGCAGGGGAATATCCATGACCCGGCCGACATCTCGAATGGCACTTTTGGCAGAAATCTTGCCGTAGGTGATAATCTGGGAGCAGTGGTCATGTCCGAAACGGTCTTTGATGAACTGCACTACTTCCGCGCGACGTTCAACATCAAAATCGATATCGATATCCGGCATTTCGTTACGTCCTTCGTTGAGGAAGCGTTCAAAAAGCAGGTCGTATTTTAGCGGATCAAGGTCGGTGATACGCATGGCGTAGGCAACGATAGAGCCGGCAGCCGAACCACGTCCCGGTCCGACCGGAATGCCGCTATCTTTGGCAAACTGCACAATCTCCGCCACCATCAGAAAGTATGAGGGGAATCCCATCTCCAGAATTACCTTGCTCTCCTTGTCATACCGCTGTTGCACTGCTTCTGGAAATTTGCCGTCAACTCGTCCGTAGCGGTATTCCAGACCTTTTTCGCACTCTCTTCTGAAGGTCTCCTCCACGGTTTCACCGTTTTCAGAGGTCATTACCGGAAGATGGAATTTTATACGGTTGCCGTGTTCATCATTGTGCAGCTCTTCAAGGTCGAAATTACAGCGGGCTGCGATTTTTACCGTGTTCTCACAGGCTTCGGGGTAATCCTTAAAGGTGTCGAACATCTCTTCGGCGCTCTTCAGATAGAAGTCTTCACTGTCCATCTTCATACGGTTTTCATCGCTGAGTTTTCTGCCGGTGTTGATGCAGATCATTACATCCTGAACCTTGGCGTGCTCGGGCAGAATGTAATGCACGTCAGAGGTGGCTACCAGAGGTATGCCGGTTTTACGGGAAAGCTCCGCCATCGGCGGGATAATTTTTTTCTGCTCTGGCAGGCCGTTATCCTGAATTTCAAGGTAGAAATTATCTTCACCGAGAATCTCCCGGTATTCTTCGGCCGCACGTTCGGCCTCGGCAAAATTGTCATGAAGCAGGTAACGTGAGACTTCTCCTGAAAGGCAGCCAGAGAGGGCGATTATCCCTTCTGAGTGCTCACGGAGCAGTTCCTTATCGATACGTGGCCGGTAATAGAAGCCTTCAAGAAAGCCTGAGGTGCAGAGCTGAGAGAGATTGAGATATCCCTTCATGTTCTTTGCCAGCAGAACCAGGTGGTAGGAAGCGTCTTTGACACCATGAGACTGTTTGTCCAGTCGTGACCCGGGGGCGACATACGCTTCAAAGCCCAGAATTGGTTTGATCCCTTTCTTTTCAGCTGTTTTGTAAAAGTCGATACATCCGTACATTGAGCCGTGATCGGTAATTGCCAGATTTTTGAATCCAAGTTCCTTGGCACGGGCGATAAGTGGCGCTACCTGACAGACCCCGTCAAGGATGGAGTAGTGGGTATGCAGATGTAAATGGGTGTATTCTCTTTCAGACATTATTGAGGATTTTCCTGAGTTAAAAGGTGGTTATTCTATTATTTCTCCTATAAGACCATTTTTGCCGTGACCGGCCTGCGGGGCTTCACCGCCACCGAGTCCGACCTTTCCTCCCTGAGGCTTTACCGGTATCCGCTCTTTGAGTGTTTTGGCTATTTCCTTGGGTACAAAGGCGGAAATATCACCGCCGAAAGCGCAGGCTTCACGTATCAGTGAGGAGCTTATGAAGGAATTTTCCGCACTGGCCATAACAAACAGCGTCTCAACACCACCCATGCGCCGGTTGGCAATCGCCAGCTGGAATTCATACTCGAAATCCGCATAGGTCCGTATACCGCGTAGTATGGCTTTGGCTCCAACCTGTCTGACGAAATCAACGGTCATGCAGGAGAAGGTCTCAACCCTGACGTTTCCAAGATCTGCTGTAAGCTTGGAGGTCATGGCTACACGCTCGGCATTTGTGAAGATTGACTTTTTTTCCGAGTTGATACCGATGCCGACAATAAGAGTGTCAAAGAGTTTTGCTCCGCGTCTGATAACATCGAGATGACCGAAGGTGATCGGGTCAAATGATCCTGGAAAAACGGCAATGTTGGAGGTATTCATTTTGCTGTGTATCCTTGCTTTAATATCTTCTGAGAGTGCGGAAACAATAAATTGTATCCTGTAACCTCATGGCATTCAAGCCGGTAAGCAATTATAAGTACTAAAAATAGTAATGAAAATTATAAATCATCTTTAACAAAAAGTGTCAAGAGTGTATAATCGTAATACAGTCATAATTTGGTTCTCTTTTTTGCTATTCTATGGGAATAAATAAAAAATAAAAGGGTGTAGATTATGAGTTTTTTAAAAATACTGCTGCAGCGTCTCAAAGCGCTTGTTTCCAGTGAGATGCTGTGTGATACCTGCATGTATGATTACGGTGATGCCTGCACCAGGTCTGAGCGCCCAAATGCTCAGGTGTGTCCGGATTATAAAAGGAAGTAGTTTTTTACAACTTTTATTCGTGTTTTTCATTTAATTTGTCGCGGCATTTTATTTGTTGAGGGTTTGTATGTTAGATATTGTATGTTATCCTGATCCTATTTTGCGTAGAGTTTCTACAGAGATAAAAGAGATTACGCCTGAGATCCGTGAACTCGCGGCTGAAATGTTTGAGACTATGTATAAAAATACCGGCATCGGACTTGCCGCACCGCAGATAGGAAAGAATATCAGACTCTTTGTAATCGATATCAGAGATCCTGAACATCCGGAGAAGCTGGTCTTTATCAATCCGGTTATTACCTCTAAAAGCAAGGAAAAAGAGAAATTTGAGGAAGGTTGCCTGAGTCTGCCTGAGGTATCAGCAAATGTGACCAGGCCGGTTGAAGTAACGGTAAAAGCGCTTGATCTGGAGGGTAAAGAATTTGTACTTGAGGCTGATGGTATGCTTGCAAGATGTATTCAGCATGAGTATGATCATCTGGATGGTATTGTCTTTACCGATAAGGTTTCACTTGCCAGTAAGCTTTCGGTAAAGGGCGGTCTGCGCCGGCTGGAAGAGGATTACATGGACAGGATGAGTAAAAAGGATGCTTAATGAGACTGGTTTTTTTTGGAAGTGCCCCTATTGCTGTCTCAACTCTCAACGCTCTTATTGACAGTAAACATGAGGTCGTTGGAGTCTTTACACAGCCTGACCGTCCGGCTGGGCGGGGTGGCCATATGCATGTTACTGCAGTCAAGGAACGAGCTCTGGAGGTAGGTATACCGGTAGAGCAGCCGTCAACCCTGCGTGATGGTACAGCCGCTGAAGCGTTGCGAAAATATTATCCTGATGTGGCGGTGATTGTTGCTTACGGTCACCTTATTCCCAAAGATCTGCTGGTGATCCCGGAACATGGTTTTATCAATCTGCATGCGTCAATACTTCCCAGATATCGCGGTGCTTCACCGGTTCCGTATGCGATATTGAACGGCGATTCAGAGACTGGGGTTACCGTTTTTCAGTTGAATGAACGTTTTGATGAAGGCAGAATACTCGGTATCGAGACTCTTCCTATTGAGGACAATGATACCACAGCTACTGTATTGAAGAAACTCTCTCCGATCGGAGCGGAGCTGGTGTGTAAGGTTGTCGGGGAGCTTGAGGCCGGGTGGATTGTGCCGATTGAGCAGAATGAGGAACAAGCGACGCTGGCTCCGAAAATGCAGAAGGATGATGGTCGGCTGAACTGGTCGCTGGATGCCAGAAATATTGACCTGCATGTGCGGGCGTACCAGCCATGGCCGCGGTGCTTTACTTTTTATATATCCGGCAGGAAGCTGCGGCGTCTCTGTATTCTTGAGGTTCGGCGTTATGAATTAACCACTGAAAATCCGGTGGACAATGGCGAGATCCTCTATGCTGATGATGAGAATGGCCTTGTTGTCGGCTGTGGTAATGGAGAAGCGGTACGACTGCTTAGAGTCAAACCTGAAGGCAAGAATGAGATGCGAGGCGTCGACTTTATGCATGGAGCCCGTCTGCAACCCGGGGATATGCTGCTGGGGATTGACTGATAACTTTACACAGCGTTGCTGTGTTTTTCTTTTTTAGCATTAGATACTGTTATTTTAACTATTATGCATATTTATCTTTCAACCGGTGATACCTCTGCAGAACCGCATGCCTTGGGATTTATCCGGGCCTGTCAGAAGTTATCCCCGGATTGCCGGTTCAGTGTAATGGGGGGGGACATCCTGCGTGAAGGCGGAGTCGATATCGCCTTTGATTCCACAGAAATTAAGGTTATGGGGTTTGTTGCTATCCTTAAACATCTGCCGGCTATCAGGAAGGTCTTTTATCGGGTGTTGGAGTATATTGAGCGGGAACAGCCCGAGTGTGTGGTTCTGGTTGATTATCCGGGATTTCACCTGCGACTGGCAAAAGCGTTAAAAAAGCGTTTTCCCGATCTGCCTGTTGTGTATTATATTACCCCGCAGGTCTGGGCCTGGCACAAGAGCCGGGTCAAGCTGCTCCAGAAGTATATTGACTGGGCAATGTGTATTCTGCCTTTTGAAGAGGATTGGTTCAAGAAGCATGGGGTAAGGGCGCAGTATGTGGGCAGTCCGGTGCTTGACGGGATTCGCAATACCGATCCCGGTGCGTTACGAACCAGACTGGGATTGAGTGAGAGCTGCCGGGTGGTTTCAATATTTGCTGGCAGCAGACGTAAAGAGATAGAGTATATCCTAAAACCGATGCTTGGCGCGGTCGAGATTGTCAGGGAAAAATTCCCTGATATTGAGTTCGTGCTCTCAGTTGCGCGAAATATGCAAAAGAATCTGGATAATACTGCGGGTGTAATCCCTGACTATATTCACCGGATTGAGGGGCATAGCCATGAGATACTGGCAGGGAGTGATTTTGTCTTTGCCAAGAGTGGTACTACAACTCTGGAGGCAGCTCTTCTTGGCACGCCAATGCTGGTGGCGTATCGCGGTGACTGGTTGAGCGCAAAGCTGGCCTTTTTCTTGAAACGTCTTAATAAACTTGAATTTATATCATTACCCAATATCATTGTCGGAAAAGAGATTGTCCCTGAAATGCTGCAGGATGGTTGCTCCAAGGAGAATATGGCTGATTACGCGATCCGGGTCATTTCGGATAAGAAAATGTCCGATAATATAAAATTGGAGTTACACCACGTCCGTGAGCTTGTTGGTGAGGAAGAGTCTGGAAAACGCGCGGCAAAATCCTTTTTGAGTTTTATGAAAAGTGCAACTGTCGGCTAAAAAAAGTTATAAATGTTAAAATTATGTTGAAAAAACACATAAATTATGTATATTAACATCTGTATTATTATTTAATGTTATTAGAATAACTATTTTATATAATCTTTTCCGGGTGAACATTGTGGGTTTTTCGGAAATAGCTATTAGGAAAATGGGGAATGAGTATTAAATACTTTACATTGTTGCTGGTCGTTGTGTCTTGCCTGTGTTTTTCCGGATTTGCTGCTGATGACAATGAATTGGTGGTAATTAATCTCGACGATAATACAGTCGCAGAGCAGACTGTACTGCAGGGTTCGGGAAGTACCGCAGATGGTGATTCTGAGGCTGCTGCAGATACTGCTGCTACTGCAGAGTCTGAAAGTGTGGAGACAGCTCAGAAGAGCAAGGTTCGAATTGATACCAGTGGCGATGATCCATATGTGCTTGAAGAATATTCACCGAATGATTACCAGACATATGATTTTTCACAGGTATTGCCGGTTAAATTTCAGACTGAAGATAAAAAGCAGTCTTATGTGACTAACAGAGCAAACCGCCTGACTCTCGCTAAAGCTGATGTTACAGTCCATACAAAAGAGAATGTGCGCGGGCAGGATACCAAGTTTGGTCTTACAGAATATGAGGCTCAGGTGAGTGTGCCGATTCTGTATAAAGGCAATAACAAGCTTCTGTTCACCGTTGAATACAGTATGTATGATTTTGATACTGATATGCGCCTTAAGAATGACAGCCCACTCAAATATGGCAATCAGCCTTTGGGTGCGCAGCTGGATTCGATGCAGAGTCTGTATTTCAAGTTGAATTACCGTTATGATGTAAATGAGAGCAAATTTGCCGGCGGTTTCTTTGACGGTACAACATTTGGTGTTGATCTGATTGTTGATTCCCGTTCCGATATACTCTTTAACAGTATTGATGAAACCAACTTCACCGGTCTGGTCAGCTACCGTATGCCGATCTTTGAAAATCAGGCTATTACTATCATGGCCGGCTATATGAGTGATTTCAAGCTGCCGATTGCCGGTATCGGTTATCAGTTGAATTTTGGTAAGACCAGTTATCTGAATGTTGGTATGCCGCTGAATATGATTCATATTAATTCCGCTGATCTGCCTTATCTGGAGACTGAGCGCTTCAACTTTGACTTTAATTATATTCTGTTCGGTGATCTTTCTGCTCAGCTGTCATATGATATTATTCTGGGTAAGCTGCAGGTTTACTCTGATTTCCAGTGGAATACAGAGACTTGGGCAAGAGCCAATAGATCTGATACTCGTGCTCGGGTGTTCTACACCGACTGCAGATGGGGTGCTGGTGTGAGAGCTGATTTCCTGAAGTATTTCTATGCCAAGGCTGAAGGTGGTTGGGCATTCTCCAGAAATATCTATGAGGATCGCAATTACTTCGATTACAGCAAGGGTTATGATATAGATGACAGTGCGTACTTAACATTGGAAGCAGGTATTGTCTTCTAGTCTTTATCCGAGCAGATAATTATATGAGTTTTAGCCTGTTGACTAGTTGTCAGCAGGCTTTTTTGTTAATTAAAGGTTTCAATTTCTTTTTTGAACAATGATAATGCTTTTTGGAAATTTTTAATTGTGACAACAAAATAATTAGAAATATTATCCCAATTATCTTTATTATGAAAATCCAATTCACTAGGTATTACAGAGATCTTTGATTGGATTTTATCTTCATATTTATGCCAGGTAAATTTTAATCCGCTTTCAGACTCGAGTTCATCTTTTTTGCTGTATAGCAACTCATAGATTTCATTTGAATGGCTATTTATATACAGATCAACTCGACAATTATTATTTAACACATGGAGTGCAAATCCGGTGTATTTAATACTTGATGGGAAGTGTGAATATGATCGGTTTGAAGGTGAATTGCTGATTTCAAAGTTGGGTAACTTTTTTTCGCAGTGTTGTAAAAAATATTTCCAGAACTCAATATATTTTAGTTTAGTTTCATTATTTAGTCGTTCATATTGGGCATCTTCTTTGTTCTTGTTATTAATACGATTAGTGTATTCTTCTGCATCTTTAACGGGGATTATCTGTTGAATTTGTATGTATAAATTATCATTATCTGAAAACGGTTTGATTTCAAAACATTTAATGTCAATGCCGAAGTTTGTTAACCATAAAACCGCAGAGGTTACTTCAATTCTAAAATTATTGGCAATTATTATAATCCTCTGAGTTGAACCTTCATTGAGTATCAGTTCTGCGTTTTCATCGTCATATGCTAAAAATTTTCGAATATTAGATAGCGCATTATCATTGGGTCGACCAGTTTTATTGAGATAATCTTGATAAACGCGTAAAATGTCTTTTGTATTAAATGTTGCACAATATGAGGCATATTTTATTGATTGCAGCGTAACATCTTTACCACTGTCATCACGTTTGTTTTCAATGATGACAAGTTTTTTTTCTTTATCCAGTGCAAGTAGGTCTAATCTTTCACTGCTTTTGTTCCAATCAGAGAATTCTTCCTGGATTATTAATAATGGTTCATCTAATATTCCGTTTTCTGCTTCACTTTTTATCCATTGTTGAATATGTTGCCGTTCTTTCATATTCTCTTGCTTGAATGTTATTTCTGGTAGTTTTGTCAGCGTTAATTTATCGTTATTAATACGGTACATTTTTACTCCTTGATAATTGTATATACAATTTATCGGTAAAGGTAGTATTCCGTATCATTAATTATTTTGATTTAAGTATGGTTTTATGGGCGTAGACTTGAATTTTGTGCAGGCGATTATGGTGTTTTACCGGTTTGTTTTTAAATAATAACCAGTATGTTGGGATGAGATTTTATTATTTTTGCGGTGTGGTCATTTGGATGAACAATTACTGATAATGACAATTTAGAAGCGGTGATTAAGGATGTTGCTATTACATGATACGTTATTTAGTTATCCTTCATATGGGCATTGCTGGAGTAGAGGCCGCCTACTGGGCGCTGAGGGTGGGCGGTATTGAGGGGTTTTACCTGAAAAGTACGGGTGAAGAAGAAGCTGGTGGTAGCGGTGTAGGGATTGAACGGAGTGAAGCCGTGCATGTCAACCTGGAGCAGGTTGTTCTCTCGCAGCAGCTGCATGGCGCTGGCGTATTTGCGGAATTCGGCAGCCCGGTCTGAATTATCAAAGATAATCAGTCCATCCGGCTGCAGACATTCAAGTGCCGCTAAGGTGCTCGGATATCTGAGCATGCCGTCAATAACGATGATATCGTATTTTTTCCCTGACTCATAGATTGTTTCAACATAATTATCATCCACTCCGCGGCAGATAAGCTGCAGGTTGTCTGGAGCGAGGGGCTGTATACGGTCATACCAGACACGCCTGGCCTCAAGGCTGGTTACTTCACGGGCTTTACGTGACCAGTAGAGTGAGGAGCTGCCGCAGCCGAATTCAAAGACGGATTTATCGGAAAAATCGAGCTGATCAAGGTATTCTATCGCGGGATAGGTATACCAAGGGATAGGTTCGTGGTTTTTATTGACGCAGAGCCGTTCTTTCATGCTCAACTCAAAACCGTATTCAGCAAGCAGAATCTCCGTAACCCGCTTATTGGTTTTCTCAATATCAATTATGCGTTCTTTCATACCTGTCCAGTTCTGTTGTATTAATCTGATACCCTAGTTTCATGTATTTTAAGGTTTTGTCAAGGGTTGCCACTATTAAATAATTTTTACCGGAGGTATTATCAGAGTGCAGAATAACGGAAGAAGAATATAATATAAAAAGCGGTTTTAATAATGGGAGATGCTGATGACGGATAATGTATTCTGTTTGGCTGGGTGCAGTCTACTTCTGGGTGGAAAGAGGCTGTTTTCAGCGTTAAATCTGAAGATAGATAAGGGTGATTTTATTACGATTCATGGTCGCTCCGGAAGTGGGAAGTCGACTCTGATCCAGCTGCTGCTGGGTTTTCTCCAACCGACAGAGGGCAGGGTGCTCTTTAGAGGCGAGGAATATGAGCGCAAGGTGCTGGCGCAGTTGCGTGCGACGGTTGCGGTGGTGTTTCAGGAACCGGTATTGCTGGCGGAAACGGTTGAAGAGGCTATTTTGCAACCATTTGGTTTTCGCTGTAACCGGGAGCTTTATCCTGAGCGGTCTGATATTCGTTTCTGGCTGGAGAAACTTGAGCTTGAATTGACTCCGGATACTGCGGTTGCCACTATCTCAGGCGGTGAGAAACAGCGTCTGGCGCTGGTGCGGGCATTACTGCTGAAACGCGATATTCTTATTCTGGACGAAGCAACATCAGCACTTGACAGTGCTCAGCGGGAGCTGGTTTTTAAGCTGGTCGCTCAGCTGTCGGCTGATAAGGGAATGACGGTGATTTCAGTATCACATGATCCCAGCTGGATCGCAGCATCGGAGCGAACCTTTGAAATGGGAGTTGCCGCGGTTAGGGAGGGCAGGGAATGATTACTACCGATATTTCGCTTGAACGGCTTTTATTCTTTTATCTTCTGCTGCTGGTTCCGCTCGGGTTTATGTATTATCTTAAAGCGGGATTGATTCGGAAGCTGGTGCTGGCGGTATTCAGAATGACTTTGCAGCTGTTTCTGGTCGGGCTTTATCTCGGGCATTTATTCTCATACAACAGTATCTGGCTTAATATCGGCTGGATTGCGGTTATGCTGGTAGTTGCCTCAGGGCATATTATCCGCAGTGCCGGGGTTAGCTGGAGAATACTGGTAACTCCCGTACTCGCCGCGCTGACACTGGCGATGGCGGTGGTGCTGACACCACTCATAATCTATGCTGTCGCGCCGGTACCTTTGTATGATGCCCGCTACCTTATTCCTATGAGCGGGATGCTGCTGGGTAATTTCCTGTCAATGAATATAATTTCTTTGCGCTATTTTACCAGTGAACTCCGCAGTAACAGGCAGTATCTGCAGTCGGCATTCTGCTCGGGGGCGACGGTAGCGGAAGCGGTCAGGCCATTTTATCGTGAGGCGTTTGTGCGGGCTTTAACACCGATTATTACCACTACCGGTACTATGGGGTTGATTTCTCTTCCCGGAATGCTTACCGGGCAGCTTCTTGGCGGTTCTCTGCCTACGGTAGCGATAAAGTATCAGCTGATAATTATTCTGGCGATTGTAGTGGCAGGAGCGATTAGTGTCTTTATGACTTTGAGGTTCATTTTGTGCCGATTATTTACGGTTTATGGTAATCTTCGTGAGGATATATTTGGCACAAAAGTCAGGTAGTATGCCGGTATGAATACTTGGGAACTTAAATTTTTATGCGGAGTTTTATTTTCTTGGATATTGATTTTACTGCTATTGAGAGTATAGTATGTTTATAGCTGGCAGCAAGCTGATTATTTTGTTGCTGATTATAAGTATCCTTTAATAAAGAAGATACGCCTGATGCTCTTCGGTTTCAGGTTGACAATCTAATACTGTCAAGTAATTAAAAACTACCTGCAGGGTAGTTTTTAATATTTTATACTGATTTTTATGTAAAGGTTAAGAGAGTATCGTGAAAAAGAAATTTTCACCAATAATGAATCCGGATAATAACGACTTGAATAACAGTCTGTTGTCAGATATTCCGGTAGCAGTAAAAACGGTTGATTTGGATTATAATCCGGCGAAGAGTATAATGCTGCTGTTACTGGCACTGCTCTTCTTTTCATGTATGGATTCAACAGTAAAGTATCTGACTATGCGGTATAATACACCGCTGGTGGTGGCAATACGTTATATCGTGCATTGTCTGCTCATGATTATCATACTGGCACCGACTCAGGGGCTGAAGATGATTAAAACGCAGCGCCGGGGACTGGTTATTCTGCGTGGCGCCTGTCTGATGATTGCTTCACTGGCAGTAGGGTCGGCGTTGCGGCTTATGCCGGTGGCAGAGATGACAGCAACAGTCTTTGTTGCGCCGATGCTGGTGGTTCTGCTGGCACGTCCGGTTCTTGGGGAGCGGATAGGCATTCTGGGCTGGACCGCGGCCATTACAGGATTTTTAGGGGTTATGCTGATTGTAAGACCGGGAGGGGGAATAAATCCCCTGGCGGTATTTTATCTTTTATTTGCCGTTCTGGGCAATGCCTTTTATCAGATCCTTTCCAGGGTTCTCGCGAAAACCGAGAATACCATACCGCTCTTATTCTATACTGCCCTTGTCGGGTCGGTCTGTTTTGGTATTGTGTTGCCCTGGTATTGGGAGGGTGAAACCCCGAGTCTGCTTATTGTGCTGCTGTTTATAAGTATCGGGGCTTCTGGAGGTATGGGGCATTATCTCTATACTCAGGCTTTCAGATATGCGCCTGCTTCCATGCTGGCACCGATGAATTACCTGCAGCTGGTCTGGGCGGCAATTCTGGGCTGGCTGATATTTGATCATATCCCTGACACTGTTGGAATTATCGGAATGGTTATTGTCGCTATTTCAGGCGGTTTAATCGCACTGAAATCAGTGCGTGAAAGCCGGGCTCAGAAACTGGCAAAAAAAATAGTATAGTTTGTGGCCTGAACAATAATCCTGCCGGTAGATTATAATTTATAGAGCCGGCTGCGGCTTCTGCGGGAGTTCCTGACTGAAGTGCAGGTAGGGATCAAGTTCATGTATAATCTCTTCAAATTTTTTGACTACAACCGGGTCGAACTGAGTGCCTGCACAGTTTGAAATTTCTCTCACCGCTTCATTGAAGCTCAGGCTTTTCCGGTAAGGTCTGGTGGTGGTCATGGCATCGAAAGAGTCGGCAACAGCGATTATTCTGGAATCAAAAGGTATTTTTCTGCCCTTGATATTGGCAGGATAGCCCTTGCCATCATAACGTTCATGATGGTATAAAATACTCTCGGCGATGGATGAAAGCGGGGCTACCCGGCGGATTACCGCATAACCGGCATACGAGTGTTTTTTTACTTCAGCAAATTCGTCATCTGTCAGTCTACCTGCTTTATTGAGAATGCTGGTAGGAACTGCAATTTTGCCGATGTCATGAAGGTGGGCCGCGATGTGAAGCTGCTGGTGTTCCAGCTCCGATCTGTCAAAGCGCCGTGAAATCTTTTCAGCTATGGCCGCAACCCGGTACGAGTGGTTTGCGGTGTATTCATCATAGAGATTCAGCAGCAGGGTGGTTGTGTCTACAAGAGTATGTATTGTAACTGAGGGTGGAATACGTACGGATTCGGTGTTGCTGGTTTGGTGATTCTGCATCGGACTGAGTATTTTGGTCAGCAGCAGGGTTAATTTGCTTTTTTCTGGTTTTGAACGTATCATGTTATTATCATTACCTCATAGTTATACTGAATAAGGAAATTTTAATCTTCGTGTTAGTTTGTTCTAATAATGTTAGTCTCAATAATAGCAATGTCTTGAAATCAGTCAAGATAAAATTATGTTAATTTAAGCAACTGATTAAATTACAACTAATAAAGAATTACTGCAAATAAGTAAAAGTAATCATTTATTTCCTTAATAGCATTGTTATATTTTAATCTTGCAAAAATAAATATCAATAGTAAGGACTTATAATGTGTTTAATTTTTTTTAAACATTTATGGATTAATAAACATATATTTTACAAATTAAAGATATTATGGCATTTATTAATTAGTTGAAAAATTGTTATATATTTGAAATAATAGATTTAAGCAAATGTGGACTTGTCTTGGTATAGATATTTTTATACTTATATTGTTTTGTGATTAATAAAATTAAAGGGTGTTCATAGGTAAAATAAAATGCCGGGGCTTGTGCCTTTAACCAGGTTTTATTGATAGTAGTTAATCGGGTAAGATAGTTTATAGTGATCTGACGCTATCGCGGATTATCAGATCAGAACTTAGTCTTAATGTTATACGTTCCGGAATATTTTTTTTGATTCTGGAGATAATGCGTTTAATCGCAATTTGCCCCAGACGTTCCTTCTGGATACGTATTGTAGAGAGGGGCGGGCGCAGTATTGAGCAGATAGAGATGTCGTCAAAGCCGATTATTGATATATCTTCAGGAATTTTTAAACCAAAATCCTGAATTGCACTTGAGGCGGCGATAGCAACGATGTCATTGGAAGCAATAAAGGCAGAGGGCAGTCTGCGTGTAACTTTGAGGTGATTGAGCATATCAATTCTGCCGTCATCAATGGTGGGATTCAGCTTGAAGTAGTACTCTTCCTTAAACGTTAGTCCATGTTTGGCGAGGGCTGTCCGGTAACCTTCAAAGCGTTTCTGCATATTATGTATCCAGAAGGTACTGTTCAGAAAACCGATTTCGGTATGTCCGGCATTTATCAGATACTCTGTCGCCCGCATTGCGCCATTTACATTATCAAGATATATGGAATCAATTTTTTCATCGGTATAGAAGTCGAGTATGAGTACCGGCAGATCGGTTGATGCCGCTGTAATCATGCGGACATCCGAGTCTGTCATCTCGGTGGCAAGAATTACCAGCCCACTGAGTTCGCCATTTCTTACCGCTGAGAGCAGCGGGGTTACTCCTTCAAGTGCCTGATTGCTGATATACGAGATGTTTACCTGATAACCGCTGTCGTTGGCGGTGTTTTCCAGACCTTCTATTACCTTTGAGAAGAACTGGCTGTCTTCAATTTTAACCCGGCTGTCACGCTTGAATATAAGGAAACAGATAGTCATGGGTGTGATTTCATTTTTGTTATTCTGAGGTTTGCTGAATTCAAACCCCGTTTCTGCTATCGCTTCGAGAATACGCTGGCGGGTTTTGTCACTGATTCCAGGTTTATTATTGAGCACCATGGATATAGTCGATGGTGAAAGCCCGAGTTTTCTTGCTAAATCTTTTGCATTCATAGTCTTATCTCAGCAGTGATAGCTCTTGTTCCGTTAGCGTTAAGGGAGTTCTTAATCTTAGAAAATGTATATACTCCAATCTTTATAACTGGATTATTCTTGTATTATAAGTTATTTTTTATCTGTTTCAAGGAACTCTGAGATTTTAAGGGTGTGATTTGTAATTCTTCTTTTGTGCGAATGATAAAAATATCTTTAAATTTGCACAAGCTATGGCTGACTGCTGACCTTGGCGCAATAAAGTCCACGGCCAAGGTTACCTTCAATTATCCGGGGGAAGCGTTAATCCGCAGTATTTTCAGTGGTGCGGGCCGGTACTTTGTCTGCAACACTGTCGCGGATGATCAGGTCTGAATTCAAACGTAAGGTTATGCGCTCTGGGATCAGATTTTCTATTCGTTCCAGCAGGCGGATAACGGCTAATTTACCCATTCTTTCCTTCTGAATTCTGATTGTTGATAATGACGGATTGAGAATAGAGCAGAAGGGGATATCGTCAAAGCCGATAATGGAAATGTCATCAGGAACTTTGAGCCCGAAATCCTGAATGGCGCTGAGTGCTGCAATCGCAATTACATCATTTGAGGCAATGAATGCTGTCGGGAGTTTTTTGGCTTTTTTAAGGTGTTTAAGCATATCAATCCGACCGTCATCGATGGTCGGATTCAACTCGAAATAGTATTCATCCTTGAAATCAAGGTTGTGTTTCATCAACGCGGTTTTATAGCCGTCGAAACGTTTCTCCATATTATGAATCCAGAAAGTGCTGTTGAGAAATCCTATTTCGGTATGTCCACCGTTTATGAGATATTCGGTAGCTCGCATTGTCGCGTTGGTATTATCCAGGTAGATGGTATCAATTTTCTCGTCAGTGTAGAAGTCGAGTATTACTACCGGCAGGTCAATTGAGGCGTCGGCGATGCGCTTGACATCGGCATCGGTCATTTCGGTCGCGAGAATAATCAGACCACTGAGCTCTCCGCTGCGTACAGCGTTGAGCAGCGGTCTGACACCTTCTAGCGCATTATTACTTATATATGAGATATTCATCTGGTAGCCATAGTCATTAGCCTCCGTCTCCAGACCTTCTATCACCTTCGAGAAAAACTGGCTGTCTTCGATTTTGACCTGGATATCGCGCTTAAAAATCAGAAAACAGATAGTCATGGTATCGGCAGTGTTTTTGGTCGCCTGTGACTTGGTATATTTAAAGCCGCTTTCAGCGATGGCATCAAGAATACGCTGACGTGTCTTGGCGCTGATACCCGGTTTATTATTGAGTACCATTGAGACGGTTGATGGGGATAACCCCAGTTTTTTAGCTAAATCTTTGGCGTTCATCTTACACTTTCATATTAATCCCTCTTGCCTGGTTGACGGCTTTCCGCCATCCGGCATAGAGTGTGTCTCTGGTGTTACTCTCGATACTGCAGGAAAAGGTATTTGCCGGCTTGAGGAGTTGGCTGAATTCAGAGCGGTCATTCCACATTTTGACAGTCAGTCCTCCGAGCATAGCTACTCCAAGTGCCGAAAGCTCTTCCGTTTGTGCCGGAAGAACGGCACAACCCAGCATATCTGCCTGAAACTGCATTAAAAAGTTGTTCCTGGTGGGACCGCCATCGGTACGAAGGTGACTCAATGTCATACCGGAGCCGGAGGTCATAAGTCTGACGATATCGGTTATCTGGTATGCTATCGCTTCAAGACCGGCACGGATTATATGACTTCTTCCAGTGTTGAAACTCATACCGGATATCATTGCCCGTACCTCATTGTCCCAGTAGGGTGCTGAAAGACCGCTGAAGGCCGGTACCAGATAAACCCCTTCAGTACTGCTTACCTCCCTTGCAAATTTTTCAGCATCTTTCGGACTGTCTAGAAGTTTGAGGCTGTCAACAAGCCATTTAATAGTTGCGCCGGTACAGTTGATGTTCCCCTCCAAAACATAAACTACCTCATCACTGGTTCCCCAGCCGATAGAACTTACGATTCCTTCGACATCTTGGGCCTGGCTGGTACCGACATTCATCATAACTGACGAGCCGGTGCCGTATGTCGCTTTAGCCATTCCCGGACTGTAGCACTGCTGTGCAAAAAGCGCTGCATGGGAATCTCCAAGTATACCTGCAATGGGAATTTTTCGCTGTATCCTGCCACCCAAATCTGTCTCTCCCCAGATACAGTCGGAGGGTTTGACTTCAGGTAACATTGATACAGGAATGTTAAATATATTACATATATTTTCATCCCAGTCAAGGCTTGTGAGATTGAATAATGACATTCTGGAAGCATTTGAATAGTCGGTTGCATGTACGGTACCGCCGGTTAATTTCCAGACCAGCCAGCTGTCGATAGTACCGGCAAGCAGGTCGCCTTTTTCGGCTTTTTCCCTGGCTCCTGAGACATTTTCAAGTATCCACATTATTTTGGCAGCTGAAAAATACGGTGAAAGCATGAGACCTGTCGCTTTACGGATAGCATCACGGTTTTCTGGAGTATCCAGCTGTTTGCAGAGTTCGGTAGCACGCGCACATTGCCAGACAATTGCATTATATACGGGTTTGCCGGTGGTCTTGTCCCAGACTACAACCGTCTCGCGCTGGTTGGATATTGACAATGCTTCAATCTGCCGCCAGTCAAGTTTCATGCTGTCAACCAGTTCCAGCGCGGCAGATACCAGATTATTATAAATTTCTTCAGGGTCATGCTCGACCCAGCTTGGTTGTGGATAAAATTGTGCGTGATCTTTATTAATTCGTGTCTGTATCCGACACTCACGGTCAATCAGGAGGGCTTTGGTAGCGGAGGTACTCTGATCAATGGTAAGAATATACATTTTATTATACTCCCTCAGTTCGGTTGTTATCGGTTAAGCCAGCATTTCTCGTGCATTCTGGCAAAGATTTGCAACGGTCAGTCCATAATGCTGAAAAACTTCGGCAGAGTCGCCGGTAACTGTCTGTTCATCAGCAATTCCGAGGATACGCATTGGTGTCGGATTATTTACTGCCAGCAGCTCAGCAACCGCGCCACCCAGACCGCCTTTGGCGTAGTGCTCTTCAATGGTGATAATATGACCGGTCTCTTCCGCCGCCTTCAGAATAATCTCTTCATCAAGTGGTTTCAGGGTATGCATGTCGATAACGCGTACTGATATATTCGCAGCTTTGAGTTCAGCAGCGGCTTTCTGAGCAATTATAACTGTTTCGCCGGTTGCGATTATGGTTAGATCGTCTCCGTCAGTCAGCAGATTCGCTTTGCCTATCTTAAAGGGTACAGGTGAGGAGTAGACGTCTTCAACTGCTCCGCGCCCCATCCGCACATATACGGGGCCCTCGTAATCAACGAGAGCTTCTGTAAGCTGTTTAGTCTGTATATTATCGCAGGGCAGGACTACGGTCATGCCGGCAGTAGCCCGCATCATGGCAATATCCTGCAGCGAGTGGTGAGACGTGCCGAGTGCACCATAGCTTACACCACCACTAATGCCTATAAGCTTGACATTTGTGTTGCTGTAGGCTAGATCCACCTTGACCTGTTCAAAGCTGCGGGCTGAGATGAAGCAGGCAGGGGCACAGGCAAAGGGCTTGAGACCACCACAGGCAAGTCCGGCAGCAACGCCGACCATATTCTGCTCGGCAATACCTATTTCAATAAATTGTTCGGGGAGGGTTTCGGCAAATTCATTGAGAGTTACAGAGCCCCTTGAATCGGTAGCGAGAACCATTATTTCAGGATGGATTTTGGCTAATTCAAGAATAGTTTCAGTAAAAACTTTACGGCATGGTTTATTATTTGGCATGTGGAATACTCCTGGTTTGGTTGTGGATATAAGAAACTTTCAAAGTTGGTGGTAAAAAAGGTTATGCATTAAGGAAGCTGTTGAGTTCTGCCAGTGCGGTCGCATATTCATCATCCTTTGGAACCCCATGATGCCATTTCGCATTGTTTTCCATAAATGAAACGCCCTTACCCTTGGTGGTTTTGGCGATAAGAACGGTAGGCTTCTCACCTGAGTAGTCAATAGATTCGAGGGTGCTGCAGAGTTCTGAGATATTGTTTCCAGCGACATCAAGCGTGTTCCAGCCAAAACTTTCGTATTTATCTGCCAATGGATCAATTGACATTACTTTCTCGGTATTGCCACTTATCTGAAGATAGTTTCTATCAACAATCGCAACCAGATTACCCAGTTTATAATGTCCGGCTGCCATCGCTGCTTCCCAGATTGAACCTTCCGCCTGTTCACCATCTCCCATAAGGGTGAATACACGATGCTGCTGGCCGAGTTTCTTTGCTGCAATTGCCATTCCCACACCGACAGAGAGCCCGTGTCCAAGCGCGCCGGTGTTCATTTCAATTCCCGGAACCTTGCGTGTCGGGTGACCGATAAGTCGTGATTTGTAAGCCGAGAAGGTTGCAAGTTCTGACTCAGGAAAAAAGCCGAGATCGGCAAGGATGCAGAGATAGCCTTCAACAGAGTGACCTTTACTGAGAAGGAAGCGGTCTCTCTCTGCCCAGTCAGGCTTGTTGGCATCAATTTTCATAATCCGATAGAATAAGGAAACAAGAATGTCAACCGATGAAAGGGCACCTCCAGTATGTCCGGTTTTAGCTGTTTTAATCATTTTTATCAGGTTAATTCGTATTTTGGTCGCTTTTGTCGTCAGGTCTTTTAAATTATCCATATTTCTTCCTTATGCATTGTAAAAACAGTTTGATTAAGCCTATAAAAAAAATATATATATTCAAATTCTGTTATATTGTAAAGTTAATGTTAAGTAAATTATATATATGGAATATTATCATATAAATCATGTTAGTCAACGTTTAGAAGAAAATAATTTACTAAATAGTTTTTAAATTATGAAATTATTTAGTAAAATCATACGATAAATTTCTGTCGATTATAAAAAAATAATTTTATATAATCTTTTATTATAGGTGTTTATGTGGTTTATTAAATTTTTATTGCTTTTATAAATTGACTAAGAAATAAATTGTGATAAATTTAAAATATCAAGCAGGCAGTGATTTAATAAATATTATAGTAATTTATTGATATTTATCTGTAAATTTTTGCCAAGTCATTTCCAAGTATCAAACATATATAAGTGTGTTCGTGTGTGAATAAAGGTGTGAATTCTGAGTTAATGCCAGTTTTTAATAAAATATTTTTATATGTTTATTAAAATAACTAGGGTGTTGATAAGGCTAATTTTGTGTCTTTGTGTGGTGATCATTCATAAATAATCTCAAGAATTTAATAAAATTTATTTCAGGTGTTAAGTTGAAAGTCGAGTATCAAAGACTTCGTTGTTGATAGGGGTTTTGGGTGTTTAAAGAGTTAACGTATAAAGATTTGGAGATAGTATGAAACTCAGTAAGTTTAAAGGCGGAGTGCATGGGTCGCTTTTCGGATTGATTTTACTAATTGTGGTCTTCTCGTTTGCTTCAAAGTATTTTTTCTCGGTCAGGAATGCTTTGAATATTCTTGATCAGGTAACAATGCTGGGAATTATGGCTCTGGGTATGACTGCTGTTATTATTATCGGTGGAATTGACCTTTCGGTGGGTTCAGTGCTGGCTTTTTCAATGATGTCTATGGGGTATGCCGAGCGCTTTCTCGGGCTTCCTCTGGAGTTGGCGATAATAATTGGAATATTGATTGGCGGTCTTTGCGGTCTGGCTTCTGGTCTGCTTATTACCAAGGCGAAGCTTCCGCCGTTTATTGCGACACTTGCTTTAATGTCAATTGCCCGTGGTGCTGCAAATATTATGACCGACGGACGTCAGGTGGTAGGATATCCTGACTGGTTCACCAATTTCGCAACTGTCCGTCACTTCGGGGTTTTTTCTACAACCATGATTCTGTTTATTGTGCTGTCAATTGTTGCCTGGCTGTATCTTAGTTTTAGAGCTAATGGGCGTAGTTTATATGCAATTGGCGGCAGTGAAGAGGTTGCAAGACTATCAGGTATTAATGTGCAGCTTATTACTGTACTTGTTTATACCGCTTCCGGTCTGTTGTCTGGTATTGCTGCTATGACGCTGGCGGCCAGACTTGATTCTTCTCAGCCTAGTGCTGGTCTTGGTCTGGAGCTTGACTGTATCGCTGCGGTTGTGATTGGTGGTGCAAGTCTCAGCGGTGGTGTTGGAAGTATCGCCGGAACCGTTATCGGTGTGTTTATTATCGGCGTGCTGCGTAACGGTCTGAACCTTATCGGTGTCTCACCATTCGCGCAGCAGATCGTTATCGGTGTGGTTATTGCTGTGGCTGTGGCGTTTGATACACTCGGGCGTAACCGCAGAAAATAGCAATAATCCGCAGTCTGATCAAGTCGGGTAAGCTGTCAGAAAATTTATTTGTTAATTATATTAGGGTGTTTTGTGAATGGAATAGAGGTGTTGTCCATTTGGTGGAAGATTCTATTTCATGGTTAAATGTGTTTGATATTAATTTAGGAGAATGTTATGAAAACAAGTTTCAAGATGTTCGTGCTAACCCTCTGTGTGATGTGTCTCTGTGCATTCGCTGCTAATGCGAAGGAAAATAAGGATATTACTCTAGGGCTGGCAGTTGCAAACCTTCAGGCAGATTTCTTCAATCAGATAAAGCAGTCTGTCTGCGATGAAGCTGATAGAATCGGCGTAAAGGTGTTCACTGTTGATGCTAGAGGTGATTCTGCAACTCAGGTAAATCAGATTCAGGATCTGATTACCAAGGAAGTGGATGCTATTATTTATATTCCTGCAGGTGCTACAGCTGCTAGTGTTCCGGTAAAGGCTGCGCAGAAAGCAGGTATTCCTGTAATTACCGTTGACCGTAATCCAGCAGATGCTCCTGGTAACAGTTTTATTGCTACTGACAGTGTCGCCGCTGCCAAAGAACTTGGTGAGTGGGTTGTTAAAAAGACCGGTGGCAAGGCCCGTATCGGTGTTATTCAGGGACAGATTGGAACAACTCCTGAAATCGACCGTAACACAGGTTTCAATGAAGCACTTGCAGGAAACCCAGGAATGGAGATAGTTGCCAAGCAGGCAAGTAATATGTGGATGCAGGATGAAGGTTTCAAGATTGCTCAGGATATGCTGCAGCGTGATCCAGAGATTGATGTCTTCTTCGGTAGAGCTGATGCTCTGGCTTTAGGCGCGGCTCAGGCTGTAAAAGTTGCTAACCTTCCTCATGAGGTTCTTATTGTTGGTTTTGATGGTGATCTGGCTGGACTCGAAGCAGTTAAGAAAGGTGTACTTGACGCTACTATGACTCAGCAGACACAGTTCATGGGAAGACTGGCAATTCGTTCCGCTATTGACTGTATAAATGGTCTGTATGTTCCAGCTACTCAGCTGCAGAACGCAACACTGACAACTAAAGATAATGTTGATCAGTTCATCAAGACTCATCCATAATTCATAAGATGGCACCAACACGCAAAATGAAGTAAAACAGCACACGATAGTGAGCCCGGAAAATCGGGAAACTAATTAACCGGGCTCATGATCCAATTGAAATAAATCAGGATTAAATGGTCGTATGTATAGAGACCGGCCGGTAACCTTGAAGCGTATACCGGAGTTTTTCCAGACTATTATAGCCGGGTAATCAGGCCTGAATTTATTTGAGCGCGTTGAGCAGATGTTAGAGGAATACTGGCTGAAATGATGTGACAGTTCTACAGATTTTGAAATGTTACAAATATATTTTTACAAAAGGCTAAATTCATGACTGTACAAGAAGATATTAAGATAGCTTCTGATTCGGAACTTAAAATCTCTCCGGATGGGTTGTCTATTCGCGGTATATCAAAATGTTATTTTGGCATTCCTGTGCTGCAGGATATTAATATTAATATTGAACCTGGTGAAGTTGTAGCGCTTCTGGGCGAGAATGGAGCGGGTAAATCTACTTTGTCCGGTATTATAGCCGGGGTTATTCAGCCGGAACCGGAAGGAAAGATGTACTGGCAGGGGGAACCGTATGCACCGCAGTCTCCGGGAGAGGCACATGCAGCAGGTATAGGACTGATTCATCAGGAATTACGGCTTCTGCCTGATCTTAGTATTGCTGAGAATGTTTTTGTCGGTAAACTTCCCGAAAAAAACGGGGTAGTCGATAGAAAGAAAATGAATGAACTGGCTGGTGAGCAGTTGCGAAGACTAGGTCTTGATGTCTCGCCAACGCAAAAGGTTTCTACCCTCAGAGTCGCGGCGCAGCAGCAGGTTGAGATTGCAAAAGCACTTACTCTTAACGCCAAGCTTATTATTCTTGACGAACCGACTGCAGCTTTAGGCGGCGAGGAGACTGAGAAGCTGTTTGAGCAGATTGAAAAATTAAAGAAAGAGGGGATGTCTTTTATATATATAAGTCACCGGCTTGAGGAAATATCTCGAATCGCGGATCGTATCGTGGTACTGCGTGACGGCATGCAGATAGCGGTTCATGAAACCGCTCAGGTTGATATGAATATCGTGATTTCAGAGATGGTTGGCCGGAGTGTTGATCGTCTCTTCCCTGAAGCTTGTATTGAGCATGGCGATGTCGTACTCAAGGTTGATAATCTTACCGCACCAGATAGTTCATTTCAGGATATAAGTTTTGAAGTACATGCCGGTGAGATATTTGGTATCTCAGGAATTGTCGGAGCAGGAAGAACCGAATTAATCCGCGCCATTTGTCAGGTTGATCCGATTGAAAGCGGTGAAGTTACGCTCAATGGAAAATCGCTGCTGGGTATTGGACCGAGAAATGCCATTAAAGAGGGTATCGTGCTGATTCCTGAAGACAGAAAGCATGATGGCCTGATTATCGATCATACGATTGCCGAAAATATGTCGTATGGAAATTTCGATATCTTCGGTAATAAGGGCTGGGTCACGCCAAAAAAGAAGACCGAGTTTTCAAAGCGTCATAGCGAAAGAATGAATGTTAAAGGATTGCCGCATCATAAAGTAAGTTCGCTATCAGGTGGTAATCAGCAGAAGGTGGTTATTGCCAAGTGGATTTCTAGAAACCCCAAGGTGTTTGTTCTGGATGAACCTACACGCGGAATTGATGTCGGTGCAAGGTCTGCTATCTACGATGTCATTGCCGGTCTGGCGAAGAAAGGGATGGCGGTGGTAATTGTAAGTTCTGATCTGGAAGAAATACTTGGTTTGTCACATAGGATTATGGTTTTAGCCAGAGGGAGAAATCAGGGTGTTCTCTCCAGAGATGAAGCTACCAGTATCAAGGTTATGGCGCTGGCGACTAAGTAAGTCATTTTTATTTGCTGAATTTATCAACTCTGAAAGGAATAAATTATGGAAATATTCAGTTTGAAGGGCGAAGTAGCTTTGGTTACTGGAGCTGGTTCTGGAATCGGGCAGGCTATTGCAGTTGAAATAGCTAAATGCGGAGCGGATGTTGCTTTATTCGATCTAAATAACGGCGATGGGTTGCAGGAGACTAAAAGACGGGTCGAGGCTACCGGTCAGAAAGCATTATGCCTGACCGGTGATGTAACGGTAGAAGAGGATATGGTCAAGGCGGTGGCAGAGGTCGAGGAGAAACTTGGGGAACTGACCATTGCTGTAAACAGTGCCGGCATTGCCAATGCTGCTCCGGCTGAGGAGATGGAACTTGCACAGTGGGAGAAAATGCTGAAAGTTGATCTTACCGGGGTATTTCTCTCCTGTAAGGCCGAGGCTGGGGTCATGCTCAAACGTAAACGCGGTGCGATTGTGAATATTGCCTCAATGTCTGGAAGTATTGTCAATCGCGGTCTAACTCAGATACATTATAATTCAGCAAAAGCCGGGGTTATCCACCTTACCAAGAGTCTGGCAATGGAGTGGTGCGACCGTGGCATACGAGTAAATTCAATCAGTCCAGGATATACCGCATCACCGATGAATACACGTCCAGAGGTGGCGGAGCAGGTGAAGCAGTTTGAATATGAAACACCTATGGCGCGAATGGCGAAATGTGAAGAGATGGCAGGGCCGGCAGTCTTTCTGGTCAGCAAGGCTGCATCGTATTGTACCGGAGTTGATCTGCTGGTTGACGGAGGTTTTACCTGCTGGTAACAAGCAGGATAAGCAGTCATAGTTTGAGTATATATTATTTTATAGATTGGAAGTGGATTATGAGTGGAAGACATGAGAACAAAGTTGTTGTAATTACCGGAGCTGGAAGAGGTATTGGCCGTTGTATTGCGAATAAATTTTCTCAGGAAGGGGCAAAGTTAGTCGTTTCATCAATTGAGGATTCGGTACATGAAGTGGCTGCGGAAATCAATAGTAATGGCGGAGATGCGATCTCAATTATTGCCGATGTGACCAAGAAGGATCAGGTAATCAATATTTTCCAGAAAGCCGAAGACAAATATGGTAAAATTGATGTTTCAATACATAACGCCGGTGTTATCAAAATTGATAAACTTGAAAATGTAACCGAAGCTGACTGGGATTTTGTCATGAACGTTAATATCAAGGGGGTATTCCTCTGCGCGCAGGAAGCCGGGCTGAGGATGCGCAAGTATGGTAACGGTGGTAGAATTATAAATACCGCTTCAGGACAGGCTCGGCAGGGATTTATTTACACTCCTTCATACGCGGCAAGTAAGTTTGGAGTTATCGGACTTACTCAGAGTCTGGCCAAGGAACTTGCTAAAGATAAGATTACGGTAAATTCATACTGCCCGGGTATTATTAAGAGCGATATGTGGGATTATAATGACCGGGTGTGGGGGGCGCTGCTGGGAGATTATAAACCGGGGGAACTGATGCAGGAATGGGTCGATAATATTCCTCTCGGTTATGCCGGTGACGGTACCGAGGTCGCAAACCTTCTGAGTTTTATCGCTTCTGATGAAGCTGAGTATATTACTGGACAGACTATTAATATTGACGGCGGCATGTTTATGTCTTGATTCTGTCGTATTCGTAAAAAGCAGTATACTGATTATGTCTCGGGATTACCCCGGGACATTTTTTTTTAGGTTTAAAGCTATTGACAAAGTTACTGATAGAATTACAATACCGGTCAGTCGGTATTGAATGGTGATTTTAATTGTTGATAAATCACTGATAACAGTACCGGTAGTGGCAATACTAGGGTTTTAAAAAAATTATTCTGGAGAATACAGATGCAGATATTGGATGAGAATAAACGTAAAAAAATAATTGCGGCGGCCGGGAAGCTCTTCGGTAAAAATGATTATCATAGTGTGTGTCTGAGTGAGATCGCTGCTGAGGCGAAAGTAGGTAAAGGCACACTCTATGTGTATTTTAAGAGTAAGGAGGATTTATTTTCCTGTGTGCGTATTGAAGGGTATACGGATATGTACCGCTATCTTTCCAAAAATATCGATACTCTGAGTGGTGATCCACTGGATAATCTTCATAAGATAATATCTGAAACCGTGAAGTACTGCTACCGGAATAAATCTGTGTTCAAACTCTTGCGTGCCGGAACCGGCAGGAAGATGAATCCAAAGATAAAAGAAACCAGAAAAAAAGTACTGGAATTGACCCGGAGTGTTATTGAAAGCGGTGTCGAAAAAGGGATACTCTGCGACTCCAAACCAGCATATACTGCAAATTATCTGTTGGATGTTGTCCGTTCCGGGTTGACTTACAGTGAGGGTAATCTGCCTCAGGAAGAGCTTATTGAGCATATATTTAGTTTTTTCAGCAGAGCATTGCAAAAATAAAATAAACATGTTTTCTTGTAAGTTATAATGTAATTTAAGACATTACCGGAGTATGGAGAGAGACTAATGTCGGTTGATCAGATTGTAGAAGAGGCTGTGGAAGCCCAGGTTGAGAGTAGAGACAGTACCATTGCAGCTGGTGGTAAACCCAAGAAATCAAAGAATAAATTGTTTATTCTGTTGGCGGTGATATTAGTGGTGGGTGGATATTGTTATTATAGCTCTCTAAAGTATGTTTCAACAGATGATGCCTTTATTGACGGCAAGATCGTAACTATCAGTCCGAAGGTGGCTGGTCATGTGGCAAAGGTGTATGTCTCTGACAATCAGTATGTCGAAGCTGGGGAGTTGCTTCTTGAGTTATTCCCTGATGACTACAGTGCCGATCTGGATGCTGCTAAGGCCAAGTTAACCTCGGCGCAGGCTACGTATGAGTCTAGTAAACTCAATATTGATCTGACGAGTATGTCCTCGAATTCCGAATACGATCAGGCCAGAGCCAATCTTGCAGCGGCTGAAGCAGAAATTAATATCGTAAAATCGCAGGCGCTGTCTGCTGTAAATGAGCGTGATCAGCAGAAGGCGAAACTTGATGCTGCTCTTGCTGATCTGGAAAGTGCAAAAATGGACATGCAGGCTGCAGATGAACAGCATGAGCGTGATCTGCATGATTTGAACCGGAGTCAAAAACTGGTTGGCGCCGGAGCGATAAGCAAGAGAGAGTTCGACCATGCTCAGACAACTGAGAAAATTTCTGCTGCGTCTTTGTCTTCTGCCAAGAAAGATCTTGATTCTTTTAAAGCACAGGTGGAGCTGGCGCGGGCTGAACTTATGGCAGCAGAGAATAATCTGTTGCAGACAAGCAGAGCAATTGATGAAAAAGTTGCTGAAGCTGCAGAATCTCGAGCCCGCCTGCAGGCGGCAGCATCAGCACCCACGCAGATAGCACGCAGTAAATCAATGGCAGAGGTTGATCAGGCTGATGTACAGGAAGCTCAGGCCAATCTTAAACAGGCAGAACTGAATCTGTCATATACAAGGATATATGCACCGGTCTCGGGGGTGGTGACTTCGAAAAATGTCGAGCAGGGAGTCTATGTCAAGGTTGGGCAGTCATTGCTGGCATTGGTATCGAAAGAGCTCTGGGTTACAGCGAACTTTAAGGAGACACAGTTAGAGCATATGCATCCGGGGCAAACCGTTAATATTACTGTTGATGCTTACCCAGATATTAAAATCACCGGTAAAGTTGACAGTATTCAGCATGGGACGGGAGCGGCGTTCAGTCTGCTGCCACCGGATAATGCAACTGGAAATTTTGTTAAAGTTGTACAGCGGGTTCCGGTAAAGATCGTTTTTGACAACCGTACTATCGTCGGCGGTATTGTTCTCGGACCGGGAATGTCGGTGGTGCCCGAGGTTAATGTGTCAGGTGAGAGTGTAGCTGCACAATGATACTGCAGAGAGTGAGGCAGAAATGTCAGAGGTAATAATGTCCAATGGGACTGTTAATTTAAATCGGAGAATGATTACTCTGGCAGTAATGCTCGGAACCGCTATGAGCTCTCTTGATTCGAGTATTGTGAATGTAACATTACCGTATATGCAGGGAAACTTCGGGGCATCGGTAGAAGCAATATCCTGGGTGGCGACAGCATATATTCTTGCTAACATTATAACTATGCCGATTATTGCGATGATCAGTGCGCGATTTGGGAGGAAAAATTTTTTTCTCTTCAGTCTTATTCTCTTTGTTGGCAGTTCTATGCTTTGCGGTTTTTCTTGGAATCTGGAATCAATGATATTGTTCAGAGTATTTCAGGGGATCGGCGGTGGTACACTGATACCGGTAGCACAGGCGGTACTTCGTGAAATCTATCCACCGGAAGAACAGGGACGAGCCATGGGAATATATGGGCTGGGGGTAGTCCTGGGACCGGCATGTGGACCGGTAGTCGGAGGCTGGCTTACCGATAACTTTTCCTGGCCCTGGATATTTCATATCAATGTCCCAATCGGCATTGTCGCAATTTTGCTTACGATAAAATATATACATGATCCGGTTTATTTTGTTCGGGAGCATAAACCGATAGACTGGGCAGGACTTTTTTTTATGATTCTCGGTCTTGGAGCTTTGCAGCTTATGCTGGAGGAGGGCGAACGTAATGACTGGTTTGAGTCGAGTTTTATCGTTTTTCTGGGAATTCTGACGGTAATGGGTCTGGCGCTCTTTATCTGGCGGGAACTGACAACGGCTACTCCGGCGGTTGATCTGCGGGTACTCTCGAATCTCTGTTTTTTATCTGGAACGGCTATAGGCGGTATACTCGGCCTTGGGCTCAACAGCAGTCTGTTTCTTATGCCACAGTTTTTACAGAATATGCTCGGATATAATGCTTTGTCATCCGGGCTGGCGCTGATGCCGCGGAGTCTGGCAATGGCCATTATTTTTCCGATTGCAGGAGCATTTTATAACCGGCTCGGTCCTCAGCTGCTGATTGCTGGAGGGTTGCTGATGAGTGTTTTTTCATTTTATGAACTATCAAACATCTCTTTAGCCGTCGATTACTGGAGTATCTTCTGGCCGCAGTTTATGCAGGGTATTGGCTTCGGGCTGATTTTTGTAGCACTGAGTACAGCTGCTCTGGCTACTATTGAGAAAAACCGGCTTACCGCCGCAACCGGGCTGTATAGTGTTACCAGGCAGGTTTTCGGCAGTATCGGTATTGCAATTTTTACCAATCAGCTTACTGTCAGTACTGCGACAAGCAGAGCACATATGGTTCGGCATATCTCGGATTTCAGTCAGGTTACCCGGCATCAGCAGGAGGTGCTTGAAAATGTTGTCGGCAGGCATATGTCTGAGCCGGTGGTTACCACCAAGCTTGCACTGAAAATGCTTGAGAGTAAAGTGATGAGTCAGGCGAGCATGCTTGCTTTCAATCATGTTTTTATGGAAATTTCTTTATGTTTTTTAATTGGTGTGCCTTTGGTTTTACTATTACGCAGCAATCATGCTGAGTTTATTAAGAGTAGATCAAATTAGTCTGTGTCCGGATATCATTAGCGCAAGTTTACCGTAAAGTGGCAGCTCTTTTAGCTGCCACTTTTTATTGTATTTTTATGATATTTGATAAATTAAATAATTAATAAAAGATGAGGTCTTGTATTTGATTAATTTTAAAAGTAATTGGGTCGTGGTTATTAAGTAATTAATAACTAATTTAAATGAGGAAATATTGCTTGGTGGATTGGTTGTAATAGCTTATTGTTACAGTGTTTGTGTTTTTTTATTGGTGGGTGTAGATGCGGTGTGTTTTTGCGTTTTTTGCAGTTTTTAAATATTTTATTATTGAATATTGCGAGATTAGGTGTAAACTAGGAAATATGTTGATAATAAAATATCGATAAAACTAGTATTCTTTTGAGCAGTATTTAAATATAGATGATTAGCAGGAGGAGGGTTATTATGGCCACATTCACAGTACCACGTTTTACTCACTTTGGTCTTGGCTGTCTTGATGAACTCAAGAAAATCAAAGGAACAAAAGCAGTAATTGTTACCGGCGGCAGCTCTATGAAGAAGGGCGGTTTTATTGAGAAGTGTAAAGCATATCTAAAAGAGGCAGGAATTGATTCTGCTGTATTCGAAGGTGTTGAGCCGGATCCATCTATTCAGACGGTTATGCGCGGTGTTGAATTGTTCAACAAAGAGCAGCCTGATGTTATCATTGGACTTGGCGGTTGTTCAGCTATTGATGCTTCAAAAGCTATGTGGGTATTTTATGAATATCCAGATTCAAAGTTCGAAGATATCACCCCTCCATTCTCAATCAAACCACTGCGTAACAAAGCCCAGTTTATCGCGATCCCTTCAACCAGCGGTACTGGAACCGAAGTGACCTGCGCCACAGTTATTACCGATCACGATAAGGGTGTGAAGTATCCGATTGTTTCATATGAGATTACTCCTGATATTGCTATTGTTGATGGTGAACTCTGCGTCAGTATGCCACCACATGTGACCGCCAATACCGGTCTTGACGCTCTGGCTCATGACGTTGAGGCGTATGTTGCTGTTCTTGCTTCGTCATTCAGTGATACTCTGGCCCTTGAATCTGTAAAGATGATTTTCGCAAATCTGCCACGTGCTTATAAGGACGGTACTGACCGTGAGGCCCGTCAGGCTATGCATGAAGCATCCTGTATGGCTGGAATGTCATTCAGTAATGCTTTGCTGGGTATTATTCATTCAATGGCGCATCAGGCTGGTGGTATGTTCGGTATTCCACATGGTTGTGCAAATGCCATTCTTATGCCTAATATCATCCGTTATAACAGTAAGTCTACAGACAAATATAACAAGCTTGCAGAGATTGTTGGGGCTAAAGATGCTGAAGGTCTGGCAGTTGCGATTGAGAAGCTCCGAGCTGATCTGGGCGTGCCGTCAACGCTTAAAGAGTATGGCATTAGTGAAGCGCTCTGGAATGAAAAACTTGACGCTATCTCTGCTAACGCTATGGCTGATCCATGTACCGGTACCAATCCTCGTCAGCCTGAAGGTGATGATATTAAGAAGATCTATACCTGCTGTTATAATGGTGTGAAGGTTGATTTTTAGTCTGTATTAGCAGTATCAGTTGAGCTACCTGCTGTAAAATATACGCTGAGGTGTGCATGCAGAAGTACTGGGAAGGGTTCAGCAGGAGCAGTACTTCTGCATGCTTTATTCAGGATGGTTTTCAGCTTTAATTGATATAACGTATAGTCTATTACTGGTTAATGACAGTAAAGGTGTTAAATAAGGATTTGCTCCAGTTGGGGCAAATCCTTTTTATTTTAGTAACTGTGAATATAACAATCTGACAGTGGAGAATATTCTTTTGACAAAAAATCAAGGTTGTTTTAGAGTAGAGAATATTGCCGTACTGCAATTATTAGCTAACGCAAAATGAGGTATTTCTAATTTGTTTATTAGTGCCAGTAATTTTTTATGGGAATAATGTACTAATGGCTACTCTATCCGGTCGAATACTTAATACCATTGGTGCTTTAGGTAACAAGCGCCATATTATATTAATGGTTATTTTGGTTACCGGATGTCTGCTGACCGGTTTGTCAGTGATTTATCAGAGTAATATTTTCAGGAAAAGATTTTTAAATGAAGTAAAGACTGTTTCCGAAGCGATCAATCCTGACAGAGTATCCTCATTACGCGGAGTTGCGGCGGATTCTTCACTACCTGATTACCAGCGTCTGAAAACGGCGCTTACCGAAGTAATAAAATTTAAGGGCTATTTTAATTCAATATTCCTGCTCGGCAGACGTGTCGATGGTGAGATATTTTATTACCTTGATATTGACAAGAATGGTTATGCTGCTATTACTTCAGGAAGCGCTGCTGAAAGTTCTGAGCAGAGTCTGTATAATATTCCTTTTAAAGAACAGCGTTCTCTTATCGAGATCAATGAAAAATTTAAAAATGATTATGGTGTGCTGGCGCTTGTTCCGGTTACCAGTAGAATCACGATGCGGACAACTACAGAGAAGATGAATAAGGTCAAGACAATGCTTGACAGCGCGCAGCGAATGCATGAGGCTGAAGGTAGATCCGCGCTGTTGCAGGCCATAAATAGCGGCTCTGGAAAGTTCTATGATAATGATATCTATACCTTCGTTTATGATGAGAATATGACGATTCTGGCGCATCCGACAAAGCCGGAACTTATTGGTAAAAATTTGCTTGATAAGAAAGATTATCCCGGCGGCAAGTATTTCAGACGGGAGATTCAGGAGGTTGCAAATACAGCTGGAAAAGGCTGGGTTGAGTATGAATATGAGAATCCGGTAAGTGGCCAACTTGAGCCGAAGCGGACTTATGTGAGCAAGATTGACGATATGATAATTTGCGCCGGCACTTATACTGCTTCCGGGAGGACTGGAGTGGTTCTAGGGGTAACGGTGGAAAAGAACTATTACCTGAAGCAATTGTTGAAAGCGGCGGTTCCACCGGTAGTATTTACGCTGATTCTCTTTGCCGTTGTGCTTGTTAGTATCTATTTTGCCCGCAAGAGGAGAACGACCGCCTGCATTTGGGGAAACTATCTTGAAGGTATTACGGTATTTATAGTCGGTATTGTCATATCAATATATCTGGCATGGAATAGTCAGGTTCTGGAAACTGATAATATATATGCCGATTTCTGGGATCTGTCCAAGAATAAATCGGTAATGATTTCAGATTCTTTTACAATTATTAATAATATAGAGCTTGAAGGGCTGCAGAGTTATTTCGAAAGCTCTGATCATGTCAGTTATCAGGACTTTATTGATTATACCCAGTATCTGCTGAATAATTCTACAGTTAAAGCCTGGGGCTGGGCACCGCTGGTGCTAAGTGCCGAAACTGCCGATTTTGAAGAAGAGATGTCACAAAATCTGAAGGAAGAGAGAACTATCTGGGAGGTTGATTCTGGTGGTAAAAGAGTGCCTGCAACGGGTAGAAAAGAATATTTCCCAATCAAATATATTGCACCATTAAAAAACAATAAAGAGGTTATCGGTTTTGACGAAGGTTCGGAAGAACATCGTAAAAATACGTTGGAATCTGCTTATAACACTGGACTTAACAGTGCTTCACCACCGCTTAAACTGGTGCATAATGAAATTATTCAGGACGGAATACTGGTGTTTAATCCTGTGTATTATAAGGACGGAAGTTTTCGTGGTTTCACTTTTGCCATACTTAATCTGCAGACCATACTGGCAAAAATGGTAAGTGATAATAATGTGTGTTTGACGCTGCTGATGCTCCACGAAGATTCTGAGAAAGACCTGCTATCAACAACCTGCCATTCCGCAAAAAATAGCAACTGGAATTCAGCAGGCTCACTGTATTCTACCTGGCGTCCAATATTCATTTTCGGACGGACATTTATGGTTATAGCCCGGGCGGGAGATGAATTTATTAATTCGCATCCTACGCATGTCTGGTGGCAGATACTGGTTATAGGATTTTTCTTTTCGGTAATCGTGGCATGGTTTATCGGCGGTATTATTAATCAGAAGCTGTTCCTTGATGAACTGGTAGGCGCACGTACCAGAGATCTCAGTCAAACCAAAGAGTATCTTGAGGCGACAATCAACTCGATCTGTGACGGGGTTATAACCTTTGACGAGGATGGTAAAATCACCGATATGAATAATGTCGCTGTGGAATTAACTGGCTGGGAGTTGAACCAAGCCAAGGGTGAGAATATTTTTACGGTGTTTCAGACTGTCGGACTTGATACGGAAGCAGCGCAGAAATCGCTTTTGAGCAAGGTTATAACTTCCAGAGAAATTTTGAGTGAAACCAGCGACACGATGAATAACTTCAGCGGCAGGAGTTGTCATATAATCAGAAACAGTGCTCCCATAATTGATGATACTGCTGAGATTCTTGGAGGTGTACTGGTATTTCGTGACATTACCGAAGAGTTTGAACGTAAATACAGGCTGCAGCAGAGCGAAGAACGTTATCGGGCGATGTTTGAAGAAAATCAGTCAATACAATTGCTGATCGAACCGCAAACAGGTGCAATTATTGATGCAAATGATGCTGCCTGCAGTTTTTACGGATTCTCGCGTCAGGCGATCAGACTTAAGAGTTTATATGATTTTTCAGTGGACGATAAATCAGCTGTTGATGAGATGCTTTGTAACGCTCTGGGTGCAAGTTGTTCGCCTTTTGAGATTGGGCAGTACAAGTCGGATAATGTTACCGTGGAGGTTGAGGTGCAATCCAGCCCTATACCGGTATATGGGCGCGTTATACTGTACTTTGTAATTCAGGATATTACCGCCAGAAAGCGTGCTGAAAGTCAGCTGTTATTCACGCAGAACAAGTTGCAGACAGTAATGGATACAGTGCACGTTGGTATTATTATAATTGATGCGCTGGAACATCTGATAATCGAGGTCAATTCCGAAGCTCAACGCATGATTGGGTTGGCTGAAGAGGATATAGTAGGGAAGATTTGTCATGAATTTATCTGTACGGCGCTCGAAGGGCAATGTCCGATCTCTGATTTAGGAAATGACGTTGATAATACAGAGCGGGTGCTTATAACCAGCACCGGTGAGGAAGTGCCGATTCTTAAAACTGTAACCAAGATACAAATTAATGGCCGGGAGTGTTTCCTGGAGAGTTTTGTCGATATTTCTGAGCAGAAAAAGTTTGAAGATAATATATTGCGCATAAATGAAAAAATGGCAATGGCGGCAAATGCAGCAAGATTCGGGGTCTTTGATTATGATGCATTGAGCGGTGAAATTCAGCTTGATGACTGGATGCGACGAATATATGGTGTCCCAGAAGATTCGGCAACATATACTTTGAAAGACTGGCTGGAGTTTCTTGATCCTGAAATTGCGGATCAGGTATGGAAAGAGCTTGTCAGGGTTATTGATTCGGGTAGAGTACTTGATACGGAATACAGTATTATCAGAAAAGATGGCGCTAGAAGGATTATCAGAGCGAAGGCCGAAGTGCTGAGGGATGAACAGGGGGCAGCATTGCGCATGATTGGGGTTAATTATGATATAACCGTGCAGCGGCAGAACGAAATTGCTCTGCAGGAAAAAGAGAAGAATTTCAGTACTTTCTTTGAGACCATTGATGATATGATATTTATCACGGATAAAAAGCGTCTAATAATTTATACCAATGTGTCTGCGGAGAATAAACTGGGATATACTGCAAATGAGCTGCTCGGAAAGAATATTCTTGATCTGTTCTATTATGATGAAAGGGAAAAAGCGGAACAGGTATTCAGTGATATAATGCAAAGTAAGCAGGATATTGGTTTGCTGCCAATTCAGACGCATGACGGTAAGCTGTTGCCGGTTGAGTCTAGAGTGTGGCTGGGGATATGGAATGGCGAGGAGTGTATTTTCGGTGTTGTCAAGGATTTATCCGCACAGCAGGAAGCTTTGCAGAGATTTAATAAGCTGTTTGCCGGAAATCCTGCGCTTATGGCTATCGCCTCTTTTCCTGAACGTGATATTATTGAGGTCAATGAAACCTTTATCCGGGTAACAGGATTTGAGGCCAAGGCGGTTATCGGCAGAGCCATTTCTGAGCTAGGATTTATCGCGGGCAGTGATCTGGAGGAGCTGATTTCAAGAAAAATGCTGCATGATGGAAAGATTGCGGATATTGAGATAAAACTTCGGAAGAGCGATAATACGCTGCTTGATGTAATCTTCTCGGGCGAGGTTATCGATAATCTTGGAAAAAAATTCTGTCTGTTTGTAATGGTTGATATCACCAAGCGTAAACAGGCAGAAATTGAATTGTTAAGAACCAATAAAGAACTGGAAGAGGCAACAGTACGTGCTGAAACCCTGGCTGAAGATGCAAGGAACGCCAATGAGGCCAAGAGTGAATTTCTGGCTAATATGAGCCATGAAATACGGACTCCGATGAATGGGGTGATCGGGATGATTGATCTCTTGCTGGATACTAAATTAACCGCAATCCAGAAGCAGTTTGCCAATACGGTGAAGGAGAGTGCGCAATCACTTCTAACACTGATTAATGACATCCTTGATTTTTCAAAAATAAATGCCAATCGCCTTGAGCTTGAGCATATTGCGTTTAATCTTGAGGAGCTGGTGGAAAATTTTGCTTCAACTGTCGGGGTGCAGGCTTGCAATAAAGGTCTGGAATTTGTATGCGGGGTGTATCCTGATATACCGGTACATTTAATTGGCGATCCTGGAAGACTCAAGCAGATTCTGATAAATCTTGCAGGTAATGCGATCAAATTTACCGAAAAAGGAATAGTTGAGGTCAAGGCACTGCTGGTTAGCAGTACGGAGAAGACTGTAACTATTTGTTTTTATGTTGTTGATACCGGCATCGGGATAGATGAGGATAAACTTGAAATACTCTTTGATAAGTTTAGTCAGGTTGACAGCAGTATTACCCGTAAGTTTGGTGGTACGGGGCTGGGTCTGGCAATCTCCAAGCAGCTTGTTGAGAAGATGGGAGGAACTATTGGTGTAATAAGTGAAGAGGGGCAGGGAACTGAATTCTGGTTTACTGTGGTTCTGGAGAAAGACCTGAGTGATGTGATTTCTGAAGCTGCTACCGATTTTGCACCAGCACGGGTGCTTGTTATTGAGAATAATGATATTTCGAGGGATTTATTGAGTAAACGTTTGTCGCATTGGAAGATGCAGGTAGTGGAAGTCAAGTCTGCAATCAGAGCGTTGGAAGTTCTTTATGAAGAGACAGGTCGTGATAACGGATTTGATTTGATTATATTGGATATGGATATGCCCGGGATGCCCGGAGAATCGCTGATACAGAATATAAAAGGTATTGAAGAGTTCAATATGATACCACTGATACTGTTGTCATCATTAAAAAAATTCGATGCTGACAGGAGTATTGCAAATACCGGGTTTATACGTTATATGAGTAAACCTGTAAGTGTATCTAAGTTACGTATGATTATTGAAAGTATACTGAGTGGAGTAGAAAGTAAGGAACAGGAAATGTCAACTGCACCCTCTGTCTCCTATGAGGTGCGGTGTGTGGGTAATGGTGTAAACATACTATTGGTAGAGGATAATATAACCAATCAGCAGGTAGCATATTATATTTTACAGAAATTCAACCTGAATGTTGATATCGCAAACAATGGTGTTGAGGCTTTGGACTGTATAGAGCGGAAAAGCTATGATCTGGTATTTATGGATGTTCAGATGCCGGTAATGGATGGTTATACGGCCACGGCCAAAATCCGTTCTCCGGAATCTGAGCAGATTGATGAGAATACTGTAATTGTCGCCATGACTGCTAATGCTATGCCGGAAGACAGACAGAGATGCATGCAGGCGGGTATGAATGATTATATATCCAAACCCTTATCTGCAGAGAGAGTAAAGGAGATTCTGCTCAAGTATATCCCTGAACTGCTAACTGAAAGTACGGGATATGATAAGGATAGTGTAACAACAGATGATCCTGTGGAAGAAGCTGTTATCTGGGATAAAGAAAGAGTAGTTGCACAACTTGGGATAGGTGATGAGGTAATTAAAGAACTGGTTAGCTACGCGCTTGAAGACTGGCCTCAGGAAATAGCGACAATAGGTGAACTTATTGCTAATCAAGAGGCTTGTTCGGTGATACAGCGGTACGCTCATAGTTTGAAAGGGGCGGCTGCAAATATCTGTGCCCAGCAGATAGCGGATATTGCCGCGGATATTGAAGCAGCTCAGAATCTTTCTGAAATGCAGCTGTTATTTCCGCAACTGGAAAATGCTTTTGCAGCTTTCAACAATTTATTGGCTCATAAGGAGATATAATATGAAGACACTTGTCGTTGATGATGAATTTATTTCCCGGAAAATTCTTTCAGTGATTCTTGGGGAATTCGGTACTGTTGATATTGCGGTTAATGGTGTTGAAGCTCAGGAGGCAATCGCTTTGGCGTTGGATGAGGGAGAACCCTATGATCTGATCTGTCTTGATATCCGGATGCCAGGTATGGATGGACATGAAGTGTTGCAGCAGATTCGCCAGAAAGAGGAAGAAGCCGGGATATACTTCACAAATGGGGTCAGGATAGTAATGACAACAGCAATGAAGGATATGAAGAATTTAATGGCGGCATATAATAATCTGTGTGACGGATATGTTACCAAACCGATAGAAAGAGAAAAACTCATTGATGTCTTGAAAGGCCTGGAATTGATGTAATTAATCTATGGTTTAATTATTTGCAAAATTATGGCTTTATAAACGCTGATAGCAGGTTTAAATGTATAAAAAGCAGTAAACGTTATTTGCAATAAAAAAAAACTATGCTATTCTATAATTATAAAGTCAATAAATGTTTTAACCATTATTGTTGTGCTGTTTTACTGGAGAAAAGTGATTTTAAGTTGAGGTTGTTATATCTTTGTATAAATAATATGTGTCAATATGAAATGTATATTTAATATACTAATTAAGGAATAACGGATGAAAATTTCAAGCAAGCTTCTCTTATTGGCTATTTTACCTGTTGTCTTCTTTGCAGTCATAATAATAGTGGTTGTATTATTCAATAAGCATAGTATTGATTCGGTTATTGTTAAAGAGACTAATCATGAGATAACCGATAAAATTAAGATGGCTACGGATAATTTATATAAATTCTGTATGGTGCAGAATGATGAAATTTCAGCCAAACTTCAGAGTGATCTGAATGTTGCCAATTTTCTGGTATCCAGAGCTGGAGGAATAGTTATCGATTCAGCTTCGGAGAAGGTTGAATGGACTGCAGTAAATCAATTTACCAAGAAGGCTGTAAATGTGCAGTTACCCAAAATGTTATTTGGTCATACCTGGATGGGGATGAATTACAATCCTGATAAGCCGAGTATTTTTGTTGATGAGGTTGAGAAACTTACCGGCAGCACCTGTACAGTTTTTCAGCGTATGAATAAAGATGGCGATATGCTTCGTGTTGCCACAAATATAAAAAAATTAGATGGTAAACGGGCTGTTGGAACCTATATTCCGTTTATTATGCCTGACGGCTCTAAGAATAAGGTTCTGGAAACTATTTATAATAATAAGACCTATTACGGTATGGCATTTGTCGTTAATGCCAACTATCTTACTGCGTATATGCCGATAACGGATGCTGGCGGAAATGTGGTGGGTATAATTTATGTTGGAGTAAAACATGATTCAAGAGGTAATATCAGGCGCAGTTTTCTGGAGACGGTGGTTGGTAATGATGGTTATGCTTTTGTCTTGCAGGCTTCAGGCGCTAATCAGGGTAAGTATATAATCAGTGATAAAGGTGAGCATGATGGTGATAGCGTACTTGGTTTGAAATCCGGTGATGGACGGAATATTGTCAAGGAAATTCTGGAGATGGCAAATTCTAATCCTCCGGGTTATATTGGATATACCGAGTATGAGAAGCAGAGCAGTATTGGCGGGCCGGTGGAAGATGTAATGGTAGCTTTTACCAGACTTCCTGAATGGAACTGGCTGATAGGTGTCAATGCCTATAGAAAAAACTTTATGGCCAGTCAGTTGAATATTCGTGATTCTCTGAATTATATGATTACGATAACCGTAATCGCTTCGATTCTGCTGGTAATAATAGTGACTCTTATTGCGGTGTTTGTTACTAAAAGTATTACAGTGCCGATTAATGATATTATTTCCCAGTTGAACATCGGTTCGACTCAGATAGATTCTGCCGCCGGAAAGGTCTCTGAAACCAGTCAATCAGTTTCTTCGTGTGCTACCGAACAGGCCGCCAGTCTTGAAGAGGTGGCATCATCAATTGAAGAGATGTCCAGTGTCTCCAAGAGTGCTGCAGATAATGCTGTAACCGGTAATACTAATATGCGTCAGGCAATGCTGCAGGTTGAGGAAGGGGCAAAAGCGGTAAGCAGTATTACTATCGCAATGGAGGGGATCAGCAAATCAACTGAAAAGATCAATACCATTATTCATACGATAGATGAAATTGCTTTCCAGACAAATTTGCTGGCGCTGAATGCGGCTGTGGAGGCTGCACGGGCGGGTGCGGTTGGTAAAGGTTTTTCTGTGGTCGCTGGTGAGGTGAGAAATCTTGCACAGAAGGCGGCAGGTGCGGCAAAGGATACCGCGGATCTGATTGTTAGTACGGTTGATCAGGTAAAAAGCGGAGTGCACATTGTAGACGATCTTAAAAAGCGGTTTGAGGTTATTGAGACCAGTTCCACTGAGGCGGTAAGAGTAATTAATATGATAACTCAATCCAGCTCTGAGCAGGCACAGGGAATTGAGCAAATTAATATTGCGATTTCCCAGATGGATAAGGTCACTCAGGAGAATTCCTCAAATGCGGAGATGGCTGCGTCTGCTTCTATCAAGCTGGCAGAGCAGTCTGAACAATTAATGGCTATTGTTACGGTATTAACTAATATTGTGAATGGTGATACGGTTAAGAAGGTTGGAAATGGCAGTGCTGGGATGCATAAGATAAAACGTATCGGGATGAGCAATACTGGTAAGGATGATGATATAGAATTATAAGCGTGTTATAGCTTAAAACTTGTTTCTGGCTTTTAAAATTTTAAAAAGTCAGCCTGATTATCAGGCTGACTTTATATATTATGAGTTTACAAGAAATTTTAATATTGTGCTGAAATCTTATAATCTTTGAAATCTATTTTGTTGACGATAAGTTTGTTACCTTCAGCGATGTAGAACGTCGCCGGTAGGCCTTCACCGTAACAGCATTCTCCGTGCGGAACATCCATCTTCATAATAAAGAAGCTTAATTCCGGGTCATTGAATACTGCTTCCAGACAGATGAAATCAGCAGCGCTGAGGGTCATGTTAGATATCTTTTCCTCCAGTTCATCCTGGAACATTAGCGCAATAAGTATCAAGAGTTTCTTTTCATTTACACCACCGAGAAGCAGAAAGTCCTCATTATCCGGATGACTGCCGAAATTTGAGAAGTCTGGGTTGTTTATAGTTGCATACCCCAGGGCATGAGTTCCTGAATAGATACTGGAAGAATAAATGTGCTCTCCAATTGATTCTCCGGCATTGGCCATGAGTCGATGCTCTTTGCGAGAGGGCGTGAGACGTACGATCAAGCCCCGTGTTTCGAGTTCGTCCATAATTTTACTGGTCATTTTCTGTGGCGTAACGGATATTACAGTCATTGTTACCCTTTCCACTGATAAATAGTTGATTTAATATTTGGTATATTATTATAATATCAAAAATATCAATGTCTGCAACTCTCAAATCTTCTGTGATATCTTTTTCTTTATAGTTGCATGGTTTTTGAATAATCTCTTTTTGTATGCTCTTGGAGTGATGCGCAATGTTGATGTTGTAATATAAAAATATCCCAAGTCTTGGATTCTTAAGACACGGGATATAAAGAGTTAAAAAAAATCTGCGGAATAAAGGTTAATATGCTATAATTTTAATCCTCTAGAGTAGCAAAAAAATCTGCAATCGGATAAATTGATTCCATAGACGAAACATTACGCCCTGTCATGAACAAGGCATTCTCAATATCACCTTTTACTGTAGCAATCAAGGCTTGTGCTATACAGAATGAAACTTTTTGGGGGTTGCATGGACGTAGACAATGATATTTACATTTAAAAGATTCTCTATTTCCAGAAAGAACTCTCTCTACCAGTGGAGAACGTAATACTCGAACCGGCATTCCAACAGGACTGGTTATTACTACAACCTCGTCATCAGAGGCATTTACAAAATATTCTTTACTTTTGGTGTGAATTCCAGATTCTTGGGCCGTGATAAATTTAGTGCCTATCTGGACGCCTTGGTACCCGATAGCTATTGCCTGTTTAATATCCTCTTTACTGCTGATTTCACCAGCTGCTATGAGGGGAACCTCTGAGCAGTCGAATTCTTGCATAATATTTTTAAGTTTTGGATAAAGAATAGATAAGGTGTGCTCTTGTGGCTGTTCAAGTTCATCTAAATTGAACCCAAGATGTCCTCCGCAGCCGACACTTTCGACAATTACTGCATCAGGTTTCCGGTTATAGCGCATGACCCATGATTTAAGAATGAGTCTGAGAGCTCTTGGGGATGAGACTACCGGTATAATCCCGATATCAGCATTACCAATAAGAGCCGGAAGCTTTAAAGGCATGCCTGCACCTGATATTATGAAATCAATACCTGCAGCGACAACTGTTTTAACAATTTCATTAAAATTAGTTGTAGCTGCCATTATATTTACGCCAAGATTTTTTGAACCAGCGTGTCGCAATGTTTTAGCTTTATTAATCTCTTTAGTAATTTGCTGGTTTGTGTAGGTAACATAGTCTTGTACGTTTTTTTCTGCAAGGCTTAGACCAACTGTCGAGATTACACCAAAGCCGCCAGCGTTTATAGTAGCGGCGGCAAGATTGGCATCGCCAATCATAACCCCCATTCCAGCTTGAATTACAGGATATTTAGCAGTAAGACTGCGAATTGTTAACTCTGGAAAACTCATGTGCATTCCTTTCTTGGGAAGCTGGAGATTCAGTATTTGCCGAGTTATTAAGCGATCAATGGGGGTGAATGTAAAATATTCAGCTTGCCTGTATGGCTTGCCGTTTGCGACTTTTACGCTTTTTCCGGTTTCTGTTTTGCTGTGGTTTAGCTATCGATGTTTTGTCTGATGAGCTCTTGTTCTTTGATCTTTTGGGTCTTTTGGAGCTTCTGGCCGCAGTTGAATTGTTGGCTTTGGGTTGTGATAACTTCGCCATTCCTTCCCATTCGTGCAGGAATAGTTCTTTTCCAATAGTATTTTCAATCGAACGCAGAGATGACTCTTCACCGGGACTTGCGAATGTGTAGGCTGTTCCGCTGTTCATAGCTCTGGCTGTTCGTCCGATACGGTGTACATAGTCCTCGGGATTGAATGGAATATCGTAGTTTATAACATGGCTAACCCCTTTTATGTCAATTCCGCGAGCAGCAATATCAGTAGCTACTAGGATGTTACTTTGACCGCTGGAGAAGTTTCTGATTGCGGCGAGTCTTTTGTTCTGCGTGCAACCGCCGTGAATAGCTTCGGCGCGAAAACCATTTGCCTTGAGCTTTTTGCTTACTCTATCAGCTCGTATTTTAGTACGGGTGAAAACAAGTGTACAGGTAACATCTGTCTGCTGTAAAATCTGTTGTAATAATTCCGCCTTGTGCTCAGAGATAACCGGATACACGCCTTGTATAACATTTTCGGCAGTGGTTGATTGCGGGGCTATTTCTATTTTTACTGGATTATTGACAAAGGAACCGATCTTTTTCTGCGTCGCTTCCGGGAAGGTAGCTGAGAAAAGCAGAGTCTGTTTTATTTCCGGTAAATATGAGTTTATGCGCTTTATATCCGGGAGGAAGCCCATGTCAAGCATACGGTCTGCTTCATCAAGGGTCAGAATCTCCAGATCTTTAAAGCTGACATTACCACGTTGCAGGTGGTCAAGCAGTCTTCCTGGGGTGGCTACAACTATTGCCGGTTTAGCCCGTAATTTTTTTGCCTGTAGGCTCATTCCTACACCGCCGTATACGCAGGCACATGAAAGGCTTAACGCTTTGGCCAGTGGTACAAGGACATGATTAATCTGCTCTGCCAGCTCTCGCGTTGGGCAGATTACGAGCATTTTTATACCTTTACCGCGGTTTTGAGCGATTCTGGTCAGAGATGGTAAGCCGAAGGCTAGAGTCTTGCCGGTACCGGTCTGGGCGATAGCAACAATGTCTCTACCCGTGAGAATACTTGGTATCGCTTGTTCCTGAATCGGCATAGCCTGGGTTATATTTTGAGAATGCAGTACACTGATACACTTTGCGTGTATTTCTAGTTCATGAAATGATTTAATGGGAGTCACTTTCTTTTCTTGTCGGATAATATGCAGACCTGACGTCCGACAACGCGAGGAAAGCTAAATAATTATCCAAGAAGCAGATTACGCGAAGAGGGAATTATTTAATAAATAGGTTTTATATCGCAATAATCATTTTAGAATATGTTATCTTGATTACAAAAAATTATTATATAGTATTTTGTAACTTTGTCAATATTTATAGTAACATTATATTTTGGGAATGGTGTATTCGCTAGCTTTATGCATCTAAGGAATTGAAACTCTTTAATATCTATCCATCCATGTTTTAGAATAAGTTTTTATATTATATATTTTATTATCAGACCATGAACTCAACTCTATTGCGGCCATTGTTTTTGGCTCTATATAACGCTTCATCTGCACGTTTCATGATTGTATCGACCTCATCAAGGTTAATGTATTCTGTAATGCCAAAGCTGGCTGTGATGTGGTGTGCCTCGGCAAAGCAGTGTGCTGAAATATTATTACGCAGTTTTTCGGCGAGAACACCGGTGTCCTCGGCGTTGGTCTGAGGACAGATTATGATAAATTCTTCACCACCCCAACGGCCGATTATATCCGGTTTTCTGCAGGTTGAATGGAGAATTTGGGCGAATTCGACCAGTACGGTATCCCCAGTGAGATGACCAAAATTATCATTGATATCTTTAAATTTATCGATATCAATCATTATTATTGAAAATAGTGTTTCGAAGGCTTTGGCCTTTTCGATCTCCAGATTGAATTCGTAATCAATGCGAGTCCGGTTATAAAGACCGGTAAGCGGGTCGGTAATCGCCATTTTTTCCAGCTCATGGGTTCGCTGTGCAACCTTATCCTCCAAGCCTCTGATTGATGAAATAAGTGCGGAGGCTATATAATAGAAGGTGGCGATGGTACTGGCCCAGATAAGCAGGTAGTCAAAGTAAAAATTTCCCCAGGAACTCCAGTCTTTGGCATAAGCGTAGATGTCAATATTCTGAATACCGGTAATGTCGCTCTTAAAAGCAAAATAACCGGCTAATATCGTGAGTGACGAAAGAGAAAAGATAAGTATGCTTGATTTTCTGCTGAAGAGTATAGCGGCAATTATGGAAGCATGGGTCAGATATGAACCGCCGGCACCCAAAACACCGAACTGGAGCAGTTCTCCGACACCGACTATAAATACCAACAGGACAATGCTGCCGGCTCTTGTGGAATAGCTTAAGCGGTTGCGCAGAATTCCGACGACCATGACGATTGAAACGCATATGAGGTGCAACCACATTATCGGCTGCCAGCCAATGCAGAAGATACGGAGTAAACTTGCAAGCAATGAGGGTATTGTGATAATTACTAATATTATAATGCCGGTTTTGCAGATGGTCTCTCTGACATCGGTGATGGTTTCAAATTTTCGCATATTTCCCTGCTTATGTATATTTGTATTTACCCTAAGGTATACGTAGGTTTTGATAAGTTGTTTCATGTGTTATAATATTGTAAATAATTTGTGTTATGCATTATAACGTATGATTTTAGATTGTCCATTTTTTTATAAAGAACTAATAAATGATTTATTATATAATTGGTGATTGTGCTTCTTGCTTATTGTGAATGTTCACTCTTGTATTAGAATGATAGGCAGCTGATTAAAATTTAGAAGGTAATTTAATTATTATTACATTATTTGTAGGGCTGGTATGAAAGATAAGGATATTACTGTTATCGTAGCAGAGTATAATTCGGCATGGGTAGGTGAGTTTGAGAAAATTAAGGGCTATTTACAGACTGATTCGGTTTTGAGCGGTATGCAGATAGAACATGTCGGAAGTACTTCGGTAGTGGGTTTGGCAGCCAAACCAATAATAGATATTGATATTATCGTTGAGCCGAAACAGAAACCTCTGGTATTCCGAATATTATGTAAGCTGGGATATCGGCATCTTGGTGATTTAGGGATAATCGGCAGGGAGGCTTTCTGTCTGGATAATCTGAATGGCTTGATGAGGCATAATTTATATTTGTGTTTGGAAGACTCTCTGGCGGTGAAAAATCATTTGAACTGGAGAAATTGCCTGCGCTCATCTGTGGCGTTGTGTACTGAATATGCAAAATTAAAAAAAGCTTTGGCTGAACGTTATTATAATGATCCTGCTGGTTATTGTTCCGCAAAAACGGAATTTATTATTGCTGGCTTAGCGAAGTTTCTGTCAGAGAGTGAGTTAGAAAACATAAGAGAACAGAATACGCCGTAAGTATGGTATAATTGGTTGGGCTTTTTTCAACTTATATTGTGTAATTCTATATTGTAAATTTTAACGTACAATTAGCTGAAAAATAAGAGGAAGAATCGGATTATGAATTGGTGCCGGGGGGGGGATTTGAACCCCCACACCCTAATGGATAAGAGATTTTGAATCTCTCGCGTCTGCCATTCCGCCACCCCGGCATGCTTTAATATGCCTAAACATTCTAAGTATTGGTCAAAAAATGTCAACTGTTTTTAAGCGCTTTTTTTTAGCGTTCTTAGAAGAATAATAATTTGAGGCAGGAAGCGATGGTCAGAATCTTCACCAGGAAATTGAAGGCCTTTTCCGGTATCCATTTGAGCACCTTATAACCGATAAGAAAACCGATAATAATAGCCGGAACAATATAGATATCCATGGTGATTGATTTGACGGTGATATTACCGAGCTCAATGTGAAAAGGGACTTTCACCAGATTGATGACCAGGAAGATCCAGGAACGGACTCCCATGAATTCCTCTTTATTAATTCCGAGATAGAGCAGGTAAAGAATCATAACCGGCCCGGCGGCGTTGGCAAGCATTGAGGTGCTTCCCCCGAGAAACGCCAGAATTATCATTATTACCGGATTAGCCGCTTTGGTGGTCCCGGAGTTTTTGCGTTTCTGCCACTCTGAAAATAGCAGCATGAATAGCACGATCAGACCGATAAGTTCTTTGAGACCTTTATTACTTAGCGGGTAGAACTTGAGCAGGAGATATCCCGAGACAATACCGATTATAACCAGAGGCAGAGCCTTGAAAACCTCCTTGTAGATGACACTGCGGCGGTAGAAATAGATACCGAGAATATCACCACAGATAAGCAGCGGCAGCAGTATGCCGACGGAATAGGCCGCAGGAAAGATACTCGCCATCAGTGGAACCGCCAGAATACTGATACCGACCAGACCGCCTTTACCGAGTCCAATAATGATGCCTACTATTGCAAAGAGTATCCACCCTAAATGGGGGTCAATTATAAATGGGTCGAGTTGCATAATCTTATCTTTCTATTCTGCTGTGCCGGCTAGAATTCTGGCTGTCTGTAAATTTCCCTGATCATCACGTTCGTCATTGATCGGGGTCTCAAGAATTACCGGTAGGTTTCTGGTATATTTGGAGCGCAGCACCTGTCGCATGCCGTCTTCACCAATGTTGCCAAGACCGATGTGCTGGTGTCGATCCTTACCGCCGGCTAAACCGAACATGCTGTCATTTAAATGTATAACCTTAAGTGCTCCAGGGTACATTGCGTTCTCTATCTCTCTGCAGAACGCGGCGAATATATTATTTTTGCGAATATCAATGCCGCTGGCGAATGCGTGGCAGGTATCGAAGCAGATTCCCATTTTCGCGCTTCCAAGTCCTGATGCCTGATATATGGCTGCAAGCTCGGTTGCTGAGCGTCCGATAGTGTCACCGCCACCGGCGGTATTTTCCAGCAGCCATACAGGACCGTCCGGTATCGCTTCGGTGATTCGGAGCAGTGCTGAGGCTATCTGTCTGATCCCATTTTCGGTGCCGCTTTTTTTATGGCTACCGGGATGGAGTACCAGATAGGCGGCACCTATATCTTTTGCCGCCTGGTACTGCAGTGAAATATATTCGGTGGCTTTGGAATGGGCTGTTTGCTCAGGATTTGCCAGATTCGGCAGATAGGTGGCATGAACGGTCACCGGCTGCTGTGATTTGGCAGCAACGAGTTCTTTGAAATTAGCTGCCTGCTGCGGGGTAATTGCCGGAGGACTCCAGGAACGGGGGTTACTGACAAAGAGCTGAAAGGTATCACAGCCGTTTGCTTCCGCTCGTTCCGGAGCTTTGTCTACTCCGCCTGAAATTGAAACATGTACTCCGAATTTCTGCATTGTAACCGCTTGAACCTTTTATTCAGGTAGACCTGTTAGAGCAGATCGTCTTTGGTAAAAATAGGGTAGAGCTTGTAGCCTTTGGCGTTGAGAGCTGCTTCACCGCCGTCAAGACGGTCCACTAGAGCGAAGATACCGACTATTTCTACATCCGGGCAGGTCTCTAGAACTCTATCGATAGCCTTAATCGAACTGCCGCCGGTAGTGACGACATCTTCAAGTATTGCCACTTTGTCACCTGCTTTCAGTTCCGGACCTTCGATCCACTGACCTGTGCCGTGAGTCTTTGGCTCCTTACGGACAATAAAGCCTTCGTATGGAGTACCGGCGTCAAAACTCATTGCTGTAACCGCACCGATCATGGCATCGGCTCCAAGGGTCATTCCGCCGACACGGTTGATACCTTTGTCTTTCAGCATTTCAAGGAGGATTTTTGTTGTAAGGTTCAGACCTTCAGCACGGAGGGTTGAAGTCTTGCCATTGAAATAGAAATCACTCTTCTTGCCGGAAGCGAGAGTGAATTCACCCCGCAAAAAATCTATCTGTGACTTTAGCTTTTCTTTCCAGTCGTTGATCATACTTTCTCCTTGGAATTTTACCATAATCTTATTTAACAGCCTGTAATAGTATAAAACGCTAATTTAAAGGTAAATAAACAGTTTAAATATTATATGGGAGACGGGGTGAAAAGGCTATGAGCTTTATTGATAAATTTTAAATTTTGCAGGATTGATCAAACATTATAGTATCTAACCTTTTTCCTGACAGTTTGTTAGCATTGAACTTGACAGTGAATTGAATTGTTGCAAAAAGTTGAAAAAAAGTTGACTTAATTTGTGAAATAAGCTATTCTTATAAACGTGAAGCTATTCTTTTAAGAGCTTCGCAATGCGTTCAGTGTTGGTTTAAGACTTCCCCCTATTTTAGTTTTGAACTGTAACGCTGTAATGTTAGAGCCCCTTCTAAAACACCCCCCTTAGAAGGGGCTCGTTTTATTTGTTAATGTCGTCTGGTGTTGTGTTCTTTTCGTGCGGGGAGTGTTGTGAGTATCGCGAAATATTATAAATTTCGGGTGTTCTTAAATATTACTTGCCTTTTTAGATAATTTGTGATTATCTTATATGAAGTGTGTATTTGTTAAGGAATTCCCGTAAGTATTGATATTAATTTTATTTTAGGAGATGTAACAATGGGCAAAAAAGTATTTAAAATTGCACACCTTCCGATTACTGATCATCTTGTTCTGGGTGTTGCCAAAGATATGGTGGACAAGGGACAGGCTAATCTTGAAAAATGTACAATTGAACCAATAAAAAAGGTCGGTTGGAATGAGATAGGTGATGCCTTGAGAAATAAGGAAGTTGACGGTGCGTTTATACTTGCGCCTTTTGCTATGGAACTGTTTATCTCTGGGGCGGATATTAAGCTGGTGCTGCTTGGACATAAGAACGGTTCAATTATTGCTTCAAGTAATTCCGGTGGCGTTAAAACTCTCGGTGACTTTAAGGGTAAAATCGTGGTCTTCCCTTATCAGCTATCAATACATACTTTGCTATTTCATAAATTGTTGAAAGCAAAGGGGTTGGAGATGGGACCGGGTAAGGATGTGCAGATTGAGGTTATGGCTCCCGGGCAGATTCCTGAAGCTGTTGAGTGGGATGAGGAAGGCGAATTGGCTGGATTTATTGTTGCTGAGCCATTTGGCAGTCAGGTTGAGAAGATGGGCATTGGTAAGGTTATGGCTTTATCCAAAGATATCTGGCCTAATCATCCCTGCTGTGTGCTGGTAATGCGTGAGAGCGCTCTGGAAGACAAAGAAGCTGTACAGGAGTTTATAAACCTGCTTGTGAAAGCTGGTATTTATATTCAGGAAAATCCTCAGGCCGTAACGCCTGTAGGTGCAAAATTCCTTAATCAGGATGAAGATGTTGTTTTGAAGGTATTGACCGAACCAGCTGATAGAATAACAACCCATGAACTGATGCCTGTTCTTGATGATTTGAAAAAGATTCAGAGTTATTTTAAGGAGAATCTTGGTAAACTTGTGACTCCGATTGATTATGATAAATTTGTCGATATCTCATTTGCTCAGGCTGCTGGTGCAAAATAGTACGATGTAGTTATAAGATTTTTACAGGTTGCTCATATTTATGAGCAACCTGTTTTTATAGAACTTTCATCTGTTTCTTTTTTGCGCTTAAATATTATAAAGTATTTGGGTTTTTCTGGGAAAAAAGCTATAATACTATTGCTGTTTGAATAAATATTATTAGTTGTGTCTTATTGTCATAGAATAGCGGCAGCTTTTACTGTTATTCAGGTGTCTGGTTAGGTCGGTTATGCGCCAAAGCAGGGTTATAGATAATATTTTCGAAGATGCTATCTTCCAGCTTGAAAAAGAGTGGAAGCATCATAGTTATGGTGATGAATTATTTCGAGATGAACCTCCTGTTACTTCAGGCACTCAAAAATCTTCTGCAAATTCCCAATCTTCTGTTATTCCTGCCCCTTCAGCGTTAGTCGCATCTTCTGATGTAGAGAATGACGAAGAGGATCTGTCTGCACTGCTGGCTGAGTGTCGTGAGGAGTTCCGTCCTTCGGGTGAGGGTGACGTAGAGGTAGCGGACAATGAAGAGGATCTGTCCGCGCTGCTGGCTGAGTGTCGTGAGGAGTTCCGTCCTTCGGGTGAGGGTGACGCAGAGGTAGAGGACGATGAAGAGGATCTGTCCGCGCTGCTGGCTGAGTGTCGTGAGGAGTTCCGTCCTTCGGGTGAGGGTGACGCAGAGGTAGAGGACGGTGAAGAGGATCTGTCCGCGCTGCTGGCTGAGTGTCGTGAGGAGTTCCGTCCTTCTGGTGAGGGTGACGCAGAGGTAGAGGACGATGAAGAGGATCTGTCCGCGCTGCTGGCTGAGTGTCGTGAGGAGTTCCGTCCTTCGGGTGAGGGTGACGCAGAGGTAGAGGACGGTGAAGAGGATCTGTCCGCGCTGCTGGCTGAGTGTCGTGAGGAGTTCCGTCCTTCAAGTGAGGGTGACGCAGAGGTAGAGGACGATGAAGAGGATCTGTCCGCGCTGCTGGCTGAGTGCCGTGAGGAGTTCCGTCCTGAATTGCCTTCTACTGAGGTTATAGATGATTTTTCTGATTTATATACTGAAGACAGTCTGGAATTTGATATTGATGAGGACGGGTTCACTGCTGACAGTAGTGATACTGAGATTATTATCAATGTCGATGGGAAAAGAATTGATGATGACAGACATGATGCAAACTGGATTACGAAAGATTCTTGTTGGGGAGATAGTAATACTGGTTGGATTGTGAGTGATAGCTATTTTAGTGGTAACAAATCTAGAACTGATGTTTATGATGAACCGGAGGATTATGCTGTGACTGATAAAATTGATGATGATGATTTGGATATTGATGATGCATCTTCGGAGTTTGAGTCTGATGAAGACCTTGATTCTCTTCTTGATGATCTCACAAATGATTCGGCTTTCTCCGGTATGGATGAGGAAGATGAAGATGAACTGGAAGATGCGCTTAATGAAGCTATAAGCTCTCTGGAAGAGAATAGTGATTCGCTGGAGAGTGGGTCAATAGGGGATCTCATGGAGTCCGCATTTGATATTGACAGTGAATTTGATGAAGAGAAAGAGGAAGCGGCAGCTGCTGAAGTAGCCGATGAGCCGAGTTTGAATGCCTTTGATTTTGATGACACCTCTGATTTATTGGAGCTGGATGATTCTGGACTTGATGATGATTCTGAAGCTGAAGAAAAGTCCCGGGAGTTTTTTGATGAACTTGATTCTGAGATAGATTCAATAGTGTCAAATCCTGAGGAGGACGAATTTGATGATATCTCAGAAGAAGATGAGCTGGATTCTGATTCTGAATATGAAGACGAAGATGATGACGATGACGACTTTGTTGTAGGGGTGAAGACAGTTGCTGTTCCTAAGCCCAGCATTGAGTTGATTGAAGATATTGATGATGAGGATGTCGATAAGATGCTGGTGGATATGGGATTTGGCAATGATGGTTTATTGCATAATAAATTTGGTCCGGATAAGGAGAAGCTTCTTGGTCATCTGATTCAGCGTTTTGAATATTTGGCCAGAAAAAAACTTGATTCCTTCCCTGAAGCGCAGGCGGCGCTGGTTAAGAATATTAATCTGCGTATTGAGATTGATCTTAAATTCGGTGAATTCTCTACCGATGGTGAAGATGACAGCCTTTTCAGTCTTGATATGTAATATTGAAGTAATGGCGTAATAAATTGCAGAAAAATAAAATGAGTAATACCACTGCAGATAAAGCAGAAAGTAATTTGGATTTTGATGAAGTTTATGGGGTTGTGTCTGATGTTGACTCCGAAGTTCTTGCGGTCTTGGAGGGTGATAAGGTTACAGCCGATTATGAGGTTGAAGTTGTTGAGCTTGATTCGGAATCAGATATTGATATTGTTGAGGTAGACCTGGATAGTTCTATTATAGAAGGTCCTGGGGAAACTCTGGAGACCGCTGATTTATGGCTGGGCGGCGGCGCGGAAAACAATAAGGAGCCGGTTACGGAAGATACGGAAATTTCTGAGGTTAACAGTGAAGAAGATACGGAAATTGATGATATGTTGCAGAAGCCGGTGGCTGGTTCGTTGTTGAGCGGTTCAGTAAGCAGAAAAATTGCCGGGAAAGGATTTCGGGATAAGTTGAAGTGGTCTTTCAAGACTGATCCCTTAGGTAATAGTATAATATTGTTGTTTCTGATTTTTCTGGTTATTTTTGGAATTTATGTATTAAAAGAAATTTTGTGAGCAGTCTGGAGTATTTGCATTTCTACAGTAAGTTAATCTGCTGTAGAAATGTTTTTTTATAGGTGTCTGATGAATATTGACCGCAACGCCAGGAAGATTATCGATGTTCTGAAAGCCAGAGGCTATGAAGCGTATCTGGTGGGTGGATGCGTGCGTGATTATCTGCTGGGAGTGGAAGCTGTGGATTGGGATATCGTTACTTCGGCCAGACCGGAGGAGATTGAATCCTTATTCAGTAAGACCATTGCAGTTGGCAAGGCCTTCGGGGTTATTATTGTTCTTATAGACGGGACTGAATATGAGGTTGCGACATTTCGCAATGACGGTGAGTATATTGATGGCCGTAAACCTGCTTCGGTAGAGTTTTCTTCAGCGGTTGAGGACGTCAAGCGCAGGGATTTTACGGTTAATGCTCTGTTGTTCGATCCGGTGACGGCTGAGATTATTGATTATGTCGGTGGTGAAGAGGATATTCGGGAAGGTATAATACGAACTGTAGGAGAGCCATATCGGCGTTTTCAGGAGGATCATCTGCGGTTACTGCGGGCGGTGCGTTTTGCACTGAAAACCGGTTTTGTAATTGCGGAAGATACCCTTACGGCTGTATCCGAACTGGCGGGGCTGGTGCGGACTGTGAGCAAAGAGCGTATTGCCTCCGAGCTGCTGAAGATGCTCACCTGCAAAGGTGCAGGAAAGGCGCTGTCGCTGCTGTATGCAACCAATCTGCTGCAGCATATCCTTCCAGAGGCCGTAGAACTCAAAGGCTGCCCGCAGCCGCCGGAATTTCACCCTGAAGGCGATGTCTTTGCCCATACGGAGCTGATGCTGGATATTTTTTCAAGGAATATTCCAGAGGATAAATTTTCACGTGAGGTTCTGGCCTGGGGATTGCTGCTGCATGATATCGGTAAACCTGCGGTTATCTCGGTTGAAGGCAGAATCAGGTTTAATCGTCATGATTATCTGAGTGCGGAGATGAGTGATGTTATTCTAGAGCGTCTCAAGCGTCCGAGGAAGGTTATCGAGGCGGTTCATGAGCTGATCGGCAGGCATATTCATTTTGCTACTCTTGAGCGTATGCGTCTTCCTAAACGCCGGCGGTTTCTTCAGGACCCGTTGTTTCCGTTGCATCTGGAGCTGCACCGTATTGATTGTCAGGCCAGTCACGGTATACTCGATACCTATTATTTTGGTATCTCGGCGCTTGAAGAGGAACGGAACAGACCCCCTGAAGCGGCTTCGCTTCTCGGCGGTGATGATCTGATTGCTTTGGGGTATAAACCCGGACCGTTATTCAGTAAAATTTTGACTGCACTCAAAGATGCGCAGCTCGAAGGTATAGTGACCAGTCGCGAGGAAGCTCAGGACTGGCTTCAGAAGAATTACAGGGATATTTAGGGTAGGTGGTAAAAGAGAAAAAGAAAGTTAGGGTAATGAGTAAGTTTGATTTTGTGGTTTTTGATCTTGATGGGACTTTGTTGAATACACTGGAGGATCTGGCTGATTCGGTAAATGCTGCTCTGGAGAATAATGGTTATCCGGCTCATCTTTACGCTGATTATCGTACTCTGGTGGGAAAGGGTGCGCTCAATCTTATAACCAGGTCCTTGCCTGAAACGGCGCGTACTGATGAGATTGTCGAAAAGGTGCATGCGGAGTTTTCAGAAATTTATGCTCAGAACTGTTTTGTGAAAACTGATGTGTATCCCGGAATACTTGAGGCGTTGGAACGTATCGCTGCCACCGGGGTTAAAATGGCGGTACTCTCCAATAAACCTGACCGTTATATGCAGGGTATTCGTGAACGTTATTATTCCAACGTTGATTTCGCCGCATTTCGCGGTAAGCGCGAGGGAATCCCGGTAAAACCTGATCCTGCCGGTATTGAAGCTCTGGCTAAAGAAGCGGGTGCGTCTCTGGATAATGCTGTGTACATTGGTGACAGTTCGGTTGATATGCAGACGGCGAAAAATTCCAGTTTGTTCGCTTGCGGGGTGCTTTGGGGATTTCGCAGCCGTGAAGAGCTGGAACAGCATGGAGCAGACTGTCTGGTAGCATCCCCTGAAGAATTGGCGGAGTTTATTGTGGAGGCATAGTTTTAATGGTAAGAGCCGGATTATGAGCATTATACCGGGTATCAGCTTAAGTGCTGGTACCCGGTTTATATTCAGTGGTTTTGAGCATTGGAGTTACGGTATTCGGAAGGGCTGACTCCCATATGGGTTTTAAAGAGTCGTGAAAAGTAGTACTGACTGCTGTAACCGAGCAGATATGATATTTCTTTCACAGACTTCCCGGTTTGAGCAAGGTACTCAGCTGCGAGTTGCATTCTCAGCTTTATAAAGAAGGTGATGGGGGATTCTCCGGTTTTTTCTTTGAATATTGAGCAGAAATATGATGCTGAATAGCCGGAATGTTCTGCCAGTACCTCAAGACTGAGGTCACGGTTAAGGTTTTTTTCCATGAACTCAATACTGTTATTAATTATATCACTGTTGTCGGTCTTTTTAAGTAAACGGTCTCTAAAAATGAATTCACCCAGAAGATGCCAGAGAAGCATGCAGGAGTATTCTGTATCGCTGTTATCAGTGTTATTGTTGAGTATGGATATCAGTTCATTAAAGAGATTGTAAATTATATGATGTGACGCTGAAAGCGGTATGGGGTCATTTGAAGAAATTTTCATGGCAGTGAGTATATTAGTACTTTGTCTGCCGGAAAATGCGAGGATATAAATTGTGAGCTCTTCCGGAGTTTCGATAATAGCCGGTGTCTTTGGGGAAAGCAGGGTGAAAAAATCTGCGGGAAAAATAGCGTTGGTTTCAGCAATATGCAATTGACCGGTTCCAGTGTTATTGTAAATAAGTGCATAGCAGTCCTGATAATATATTTTTTCGGTTTCGCCTCGGGGGAGTCGGATTATTTTTAATTCAACAGGGTAGAGCTGGGCGAATAATTCATTACCCTCAATTGCGGTGATATGGGGGAGAGACAGCGTAAGTTTGAGGGTGTTTGCGTTATTAGTCATAGGTGTTTTCGTTCTCTGGTTCTAAAAAGTATATAGTAATATTATGCATTATTATCGAAATATATGCAATTGTTTTAGACGGGATAATGGGTTAGACTGAAAGCAGGTGTATATGTTGCCTATTCTTCAAGTTTACTAGAGTATAAGGAGGCATATTATGAGCTTTGGTATAGAACGAATGCAGGACTATGATAGTGCATTGAAACGTGTAGAAGCATGGTATCATGGAGAAATTATTGATAGACCGCCTATAAGCTTTGCAAAGCATCATCTGTTGTATGATCAGAACGTAACTCTCGACAGTGGTAAATGGGAGACTCTCAAAGACAGATGGTTTGATGCGGAATATCAGGTCGATACCGCAATAAGCAAGTTGGAGAAGATGAGCTGTAAGGGTGAGACGTTTCCGGTGCTCTGGCCGAATCTGGGCAGTGAGGTTTACGGGGCATTCTTTGGTATGGAACTTGAATTCAGTGAGGTCTCATCCTGGGCCAAGCCGGTGTTAAGAAACGCTGAGGATATTTTTGCAGCTGAAAAGCTGGTCTTCTCACCTGAGAATCCTTATTATCTGAGCATTCAGGAACAGACAAAGATCGCTCTGGAAAAGTGTAAAGACAGGTATATCGTGGGGCTTACCAGCTGGGCTACAGGCATTGATACTGTCGCTGGCTGGATTGAGCCGGAAGATCTTATGAAGGATCTGCTCAATTATCCGGAGGCTGTTCATAACCTGCTTCTTAGGTCACAGCAGAATTTCCGGGATATATATGACAGCTTTTATAATCTGGTTACCCTGGAATATGGCCATCCTTCCGCAAGCTGGCTTGGAATTCCGACTATGGCTGGAAAATCACATATAATACAGGCTGATTTCTCCAATCTTATTTCAAATGAGCTTTTTGATGAATTCTGTAAACCGTCGCTAGAGTTTGAATCACGAATGATGGACAGGGTTATATTTCATATGGATGGTAAAGGAGTTGCCAATCATATCGAATCTATTCTTGCTATCGATAACCTTGATGCTATTCAGTGGGAGCAGGGACTGGGGCGTGATGCACCGATAATGCAGTGGCTAGGGTTGATCAAACTGATACAGTCTCAGGGTAAGTCTGTGATCGTGTACCTTACGCTTGATGAACTGGAGCCATTTATGTCGGCAGTAGCACCTGAAGGGGTATATTTGTGTCTATCTGCTGCCGAGAGTATGCAGGATGATATTTTGGAGCGTCTACTGCATTGGAAATAGTTTATGGCGAAGGGGAAAAATGTATTTTTTGTAATAATTGGTATGGTTGTTATGTGATATTCGGTTGTAGTAATAGCTTTTTTTCTATTTATTTGTAGCTGTTGTTCATTGTTGTAATATCTTATGAAATAGTATGTTAGCGGGATTATGGTATGCGGCCATGATCCCGTATTTTTATTGTATCGATAAAAAAATATCTTTTTTGCTTGAAATATTACCAGATTGATATATACTTCAATTATCGATACTTTGATATCGATATTAGATGTTAAAAATAAATTAAAGTTACTTGAAACACTATTAAAAATAAATTTTTGAATACTTCGATTAGTATTTTGCTGTTTTAAAAAGCGTATATTTTAAAGGAGATGGATATTATGGCTGTAAAGAAGACGACAAAGGAAGCGGAAACGCTGACCGATGAAGAGGCAAAATTGGAAGAGGTGATTGCCAAGGCTAAAGCGGCGCAGAAGATTTATGCCAACTTTACCCAGGAACAGGTTGACAAAATCTTTAAGGAAGCGGCCATGGCAGCTGCCGGTGCCCGTATCAAACTGGCTCTCTTTGCTCATGAAGAGACCGGAATGGGAGTTGCGGAAGATAAGGTGATCAAGAACCATTTCGCATCTGAGTTTATTTATAACAAATTTAAAGATAAGAAGACCTGCGGTATTTTGGAAGACGACACACGTTATGGCGTAAAAAAGATCGCTGAGCCAATCGGTATTATCGGCGGTGTCGTACCTACCACCAACCCGACTTCTACCGCGATATTCAAGTCTCTTATTGCTCTAAAAACCAGAAACGCTATTGTTTTCTCTCCACACCCACGTGCAAAGAAATCCACCTGTATGGCTGCAAAAATTGTCCATGACGCAGCAGTAGCGGCAGGTGCACCAGAAGGTATTATCGGTTATATAGAGGAGCCAACAGTTGCTCTCTCTCAGCAGCTCATGAATCATCCTGAAGTAGACATCATTCTTGCTACTGGCGGTCCAGGCATGGTGAAGGCTGCATATTCTTGTGGAAAACCGGCACTGGGTGTTGGAGCAGGAAATACCCCGGCTGTAATTGATGAGACTGCAGACATCAAGATGGCGGTTAACTCTGTGCTTGTAAGTAAGACCTTTGATAATGGTATGATCTGTGCTTCTGAGCAGTCTCTGATTGTGGTAAAGGATGTTTATGACGAGGTCAAGAAGGAGCTGACCGTTCGTGGCGCGTACATCCTGAGCAAAGCTGAAGCTGCAAAAGTTGCCGGTATTCTGCTCAAAGACGGTAAACTAAATGCTGCTATTGTTGGACAGCCTGCTTATAAGATCGCTGAGCTTGGCGGGGTCAAGGTGCCGGTTGAGGCTAAGGTTCTTGTTGGTGAGGTAAGTGAGGTAGGTAAGAACGAACCTTTCAGTTTTGAAAAGCTCTCCCCAGTACTTGGTCTGTATAAGGCGGATAATTTTGAGGCTGCAGAAAAGACAGCGAAGTCTCTGCTGGAGTTTGGCGGTATCGGTCACACCGCGGTTCTTTACACAGATCTTGATAACAAGGATAGAATCGAAGGTTATGGCGAGTTGATGAATGCCGGTCGTATTCTGATCAATCAGCCTGCTTCACAGGGTGCTATTGGTGATATTTATAATTTCCGTCTTGAACCATCTCTGACTCTGGGTTGTGGTAGCTGGGGCGGCAATAGTGTAAGTGAAAACGTAGGAGTAAAACATCTCATGAATGTCAAGACAGTTGCAGAAAGAAGAGAGAATATGCTTTGGTTCCGTGTTCCTGAAAAGATTTACTTCAAGCGTGGCTGTCTGCCTGTTGCTTTGGGTGATCTGAAGGGTAAAAAGCGTGCATTTATCGTTACCGATAAGGCTCTTTATGATCTGGGTATTCCTGAGACTATTCAGCTGCACTTGAATGGACTCGGCCTTGATTCAACCGTATTTTATGAGGTTAAACCGGATCCGGATCTTACAACCATCAACAAGGGTGTTGAAGAGATGAAGATCTATCAGCCTGATGTTATTATTGCTGTCGGTGGTGGTTCTCCAATGGATGCGGCGAAGATGATGTGGGTTCTCTATGAACATCCTGAGGTTGAGTTCGGCGATATGGCTATGCGTTTCATGGATATCAGAAAACGTGTTTACACCTTCCCTGAGATGGGTAAGAAAGCCCTGATGGTTGCTATCTCTACAACCAGTGGTACAGGTAGTGAGGTGACTCCTTTTGCGGTGGTTACTGATGATGCAACCGGTAAGAAGTATCCGCTGGCTGACTATGCGCTGACTCCAAATATCGCGATCTGTGATACCGATCTGGTGAAGACTATGCCTAAGTCACTGACCGGTTTCTCTGGTATTGATGCTCTTACTCATGGTCTGGAAGCAATAGCCGGGGTTATGGCGAGTGATTATACCAATGCTCTGGCACTTGAATCTATCAGAATTCTCTTCAAGTATCTTCCGCGTGCTTACAATAACGGGGCAAAAGATCTTCTCGCCCGTGAAAAGGTTCATAATGCTGCGACCATGGCTGGTATGGCCTTTGCAAATGCGTTCCTTGGTGTCTGCCACTCTATGGCGCACAAGCTTGGTGCCAGATTCCATCTGCCACATGGTATGGCCAATGCGCTGCTTATCAATGCGGTTATTGAGTTCAACTCTGCTGATGCTCCAACCAAGCAGGCGGTATTCTCTCAGTATGAATATCCAAACTGTAAAGAACGTTATGCGCGTGTTGCCAGATATCTGGAACTTCCAGGTAAAACCGATGAGCAGCTGGTCAAGAGTCTGATCGATGCGATTGAAGAGCTGAAGAAGAAGGTTGGTATCCCTGCTTCTATTCGTGATGCCGGGGTTGAAGAGGCAGAGTTCATGTCTGCTCTGGACGATCTTGCGGTACAGGCCTTTGATGACCAGTGTACAGGTGGTAACCCACGTTATCCACTTATCAAGGAGCTTAAGCAGCTGTATCTTAAGTCTTACGATCCGAAACTTGCGTAATAATCCTTGTATATTTGGATAAAATTTGTATAGTTAAGTAAATAATAGAATTAGTCTTCTGTGTTGTTGCCTCTTTTCCTCCCTTTTTTTAAGGCTTCTACGCGGGAGACTAATTTTTTTCAGTTTGGTATATGTCGTTTGGGATAGTATAGTGTGTGAAATACTCTTTATAGCTGACCTTTTATAGAGAGGGGAGTTCTGTCGATGGCGAAGAAAAAAGTGCAGAATAATGCTTTCGATATTAATCATAAGGGTAATGTAACCAAGGTGCCGACGATACGTCGGTTGCCGATGTATTTGCGTATATTGCGCAGATGTCTTAATGAAGGGGTTGAGTCTATATCTTCGAAGAAACTGGCTGAAGAGATGGGGCTGGAGCCTATCGGGGTGCGCAAGGACCTTTCATTTACCGGTTATGTCGGTAAGCCGCGTTATGGGTATAATGTTTCCGAGTTGTATGAAGCTATTAATTCGATAGTAGCCTGGGATTCAAAGTCTGAGGCTGCGCTCGTGGGAGTAGGGCATCTTGGCAGTGCGCTGTCTGGGTATTCCGGCCTGAAAAAGTATGGTCTGAAAATTCCGGTTGCTTTTGATATTGATCCCGCTATTGTTGGTACCGAGATCAATGAGATCCCGATATTATCTCTGGCTGATCTTCCTAAGATTGTCAGGCGGACCAAACTTCAGATGGGAATTCTGTGCGTGCCTTCAGATGCGGCGCAGGCAGTGGCGGATATGATGGTGGAGGCTGGTATCAGGGGAATCTGGAATTTTACCCCCGTAAAACTGAAAGTACCTGCCGATGTGGTTGTACAGCAGGAAGACCTTGCCAGCGGTCTGGCGGTACTCTCTGTGAAAATGAGCCATGTTATCAGCCCTGAAGATGAATGATTCGGTTCAGGGAATTTATTTTTTGTAAAGCCAAATTAATACTTAACGCAGTGCCTGATTATTTATTAAGGTACTGTTTTGATAGTTTGATGCCGCTACTGGTTTTGAAGAGTTTCTCTCTGGCATTTACAAAGGCTTTAAGGGTAATGTTTTCCTCTTCAACATTGACAATAAAATCTGCTTCAATCAGAATCTGGTAATCAATTCCATCGATATTGGTATAAGTGTGGTGATTGGCTATCAGATACAGCACTCTGTCGATAAATTCCTTATCATCGGTAACCTTTTCCAAAATCGGTTTGGCTATAATCGGTCCGTGTTTTTCCTGCTGCTTTCCGGAGGATGAGGAGAAATTTTCGAGTGAGTAGCGTATTGCTATATCGTGAAGAATCGCTGCTGCTTCTATGATGCTTGTTGTTCTGGGATCAAGATTTTCCATATAGGCCAGGAGCTTGCTGAGGCAGTATACTTTAAAAGCGTGATTTATACGCCGGGGATCGTGGGCATTGATCTCAGTCAGCGTCATCAGAAGAACATTATTCATTTTGAGTCCTTTTTTTAGGTGCTTTATTATAAGCTTAGTCACTAATTAATTTTTTTGCAAATGGTAATTACGCAGTATGGTGATTTATTTTCCAATGCAGAAGCGTGAAAAGACATTTCCCAGAATATCTTCAGCATAACCCTCACCCCCAAGCCGGGCCAGAGCTTCATAGGCCTCGCGTAATTCTATTGCTGCCATCTCAGCACCGAAACTTAGTGCCGCAATTGCCGCTTGAGCATGTTCTGAGGCGTGATATAGTTCCTCTTCTTCCCGGCTGCTAAGACCGACGCCGCTATAATTACTGTTATCTGCAAGACCTTCTGTATAAAGGGTGTCACGCAGATCGGCGATACCGTTTCCGTTTAGCGCTGAAACGGCGTGAACTGCAATAACTTCCGCTTTCCGCTCGAGTGAGTTGATAATATCTGCTTTGTCAAGATTTTGCGGCAGATCGGATTTATTGAAGACTAGCAGCAGCCGGCAAGCTGGAAGGTTGTCAAAGAGGGCTGTAAGTTCCTGATAATTTGCGGTATTGCTGTCTATTATAAGCAGAAGAATATTTCCTGCCTGGAAACGGTTCTTCGCTCTCGCGGTTGCTCCATCTGCAATTATTCCGTGTTCAATATCAATTCCCGGACAGTCTTCAATAATGAACTTAAGCTCATTGATTGTTAAATGATGTTCGGTGTGGTCGCGGGTAGTCGAACGTTCGGGCGATATAAGTGCCCGCTCTTCACCGAGTAAGGCATTGAGAATACTTGATTTGCCGGAATTAGTGAGTCCTGCGAGAACTATTCTGGTCTCTGAATTGTCAAGGTGCTGCGGCGTAGAGCTCTCTCTGGCCAGTTCCTCAGCCTGCGTTGCCAGAAGGTTGAGCCGTTCAATGAGATCATGCTCTAAATCTTCTTCAATATCTTCATCTTCGAAATCAATAGTGGTCTCAAGTGTTCCTGCCAGCAGCAGCAGCTCTGATTTCCAGTCTTTTATTTTATGTTCAAAATCACCTTCCAGACGGTTTATGGCTAATTGCCGCTGATTCTCGGTCTGGGCTCGGATAATACGTTCTACCGATTCTGCTTCACCCAGGCTTAATCTGCCATTGAGAAATGCCCGCAGGGTGAACTCTCCGGGTTCTGCTAATCGTGCACCATTATGAACGATTAGTCGCAACAGAGCATTGAGTATGGGAGTAGAGCCTGGTACAAAAATCTCAATAATATCTTCACAGGTATAGCTGTGGGGAGCGGTGAAAAGATAGAGAAAGGCCGTTGTTTCAATCTCGGATGCAGAATTAAGGCTGGTGTTTTCACTGAACAGCAGACGGCAGCGGCCATGGTAAATACCGCGGATCGGCTTGAGCGTATCAGATGTTTCAAGTGAAAATATCTCGGCGGCGATACGCAGCGCTTCTTGACCGGAAATACGCACCCCTCCCAGAGTCGAATTGCCGGGAGGGGTGATAATAGCACATATTGTATCGTTATTATGAATATTCATAATGGTTTATTTTTTGCTGTTCTTTTTCTTCTTCTGGATGCCGGTACCGGCTTTTATTGAACCATCAGGATTTTTCCCGGTTTCAACACCGGCAATTGCTTCGTGATCGGTATTGCGCTTGATGAAGTAATGCTCAATAACAGTGAGTAAACTCTGAGTTACGAAGTAGAGCACCAGACCGGAAGGCATGCTGTAGAAGATAAATACGAATATAATCGGCATATACTTCATCATTTTCTGCTGCTGCTGCTGCTGAGGATCGGTACTCTTCGGCATCATGTGCATATGGAGTAACTGCATCAGGAGGTAGATAACCGGCAGGAGATTGAAGAACTGAATATCAAAGAATGGAATCTCAAATGGCAGACGGAAAAGATGATCAGGCTGGGAGAGGTCATTGATCCAGCCGGAGATGAAGTCCTGCTGTCTGATCAGAAAGCTCTTGGAGAACGCACCGTAGAGAGCAAAGAATATCGGTAGCTGTATAACCATCGGCAGGCAGCCTCCAACCGGACTGACACCATTTTCTTTGAAGATGCGCATGGTCTCTGCCTGCTGTTTCTTCGGATCATTCTTGTATTTTTCCTTGAGTTCTTTGATCAGGGGCTGAACCTGCTGCATCTTATGCTGTGAACGCATACTTTTGCGGGTAAGCGGGAGCATACACAGTTTGACAAAGATTGTTAGCAGGATGATGGCGATACCGTAGTTACCGACAACCGAGACAATCTTTTCCATAATCAGAATCAGGAAGTTTGAAATAGAGCCGAGCCAGCTCCAGGAGTAGGTAACCAGAGAGTCGAGCTGTGCGCTGAAGGCATTGGCTATCCGGTCATCCATCGGACCGCCGTAGTACCGGTAGCTATGTTCGACCGCACTGTTTGCCGGTACCTCAAAAATATTGGTGCTGAGCCAGACACTGGCATTATATTCATGAGCTTTAAAGGTGGTTTCGAGCCATTCCTGAGCCCCTTTTGCAAAACTGTTGTAGAAACTCTGCGATGGAGTAAGGGCTTCGAAGGATACTGAAAGGTTTGTTTCAGGCTGATTGCTCATCAGCAGTGAAGCAAAGAAACGGTTATATAGTCCCATCCAGGCTGTCATTGCATCATTATGGATAAAGCTCTGCTCGTCAGAAAGCTTGGTGAGGGCGGTTTCCTCTTTTACAATGCTGCTGCTGCCGTTAATATAGGCACTGACACCGTTAAGGACACCGAAACGTTTGTCAATATCATCCGGTACGATACCGGCAGGACCAGCTATTGAATAGTCGGCGACAATCGGTTCACCGGTGGTATTTTCAATGATCAGATAATGATTGAAACCAAAATCACCATCGGCCTCTTTACTGGCGAAGTCATAGACACGGCTTAGCTTGAGTTTACCGGCGGTGGTCTGGAAAATAAGTTTGCTGCCTTTGGATTTGACACCTTCAACCTCGGTTCCTTCCGGAGTCAGAACCAGCTTCCAGTCTTTTCCGGTCAGGCGGTAGGTATCTTTGCCGATACGGACAATTCCCATGGCCAGTGAGTAATTCTTATCTTTAATCACCGCCGCAACCGGCAGGTTGATGCGGTCTTTATTCTCTGGTGGCAGGTTATAATAATTATTGAGGGTGTAGCTCTGCATTGCGGCACCTCTGGTACTGAATACTGCAGTGTATTGTTTGGATACAACCTTGATGTCATTGATCTGCTCAGCTGTAGTGTCTGCAGTATCGGTGCTGTCATCAATTTCTACATCGGTTAGCTGGGTAGCCTTCGGCAGAGGTGATTCAGGGGCAGGAGCGCCGGTGTTCTGAGCTTGCTTATCAGCCGGGAGCTGAGTTGCCGGCATATACCTGTTCATCAAGAACATGAGTGTCAGAAAAACTGCAACACCCAGAATTACCTGTGTTTTAACATCCTTATTCAATTTAATTTTCCTTATTCTGATTCTTACGCGTTATTTAGCTGCATATCTGATTAATAATAATTATTCATCTTCATCATCGGGAACAACCGGGTCATAACCGCCTTTAGCGAATGGATGACAGCGCATAATCCGCCATACTCCCTTTAGTCCTCCGCGTATCAGACCAAAGCGTTCGATCGCTTCAATCATGTACGAGCTGCAGGTAGGGCGGTAGATGCAGACACTAGGTGTCATCGGACTGATTACCTTCTGGTAGAGATACTTTATTGTCAGCATCGCTACTTTTGCCGGCAGCTTTATCACAAAGGTTACATGCTCTTTCAGCGGCATCTTCAAGTGACCTCACTAATTCTGTGTACTCAGCGGTAATTACACCATAAAGGGCAATAATCGCCAGATCGTATCCTTGCGGAAGCTTCTGTTTCTGCTCTCTGAAGGCAGCACGAATTCTGCGCTTTATCCGGTTGCGCTTATTTGCCTTACCGGCCTTACGGCTGGCAATAGGAGCAATCCGGCTGTAATCGAGACCATTTTTTGCCGCCCGAACGACAAAATATCTGCTACGGGCAGAGCTGCTTCCGGCAAACAAACTTGATACTTCACCGGCGTTCAGCCGTTCTCTGCTACTCAATCTCTGGTTATCCAGATCAGGCATAATAAATTTGTCCGTATACTATATAGCCTAAAGGTTTATATTCTCTAGGAAATATTGTCAAAGTCAATAGTCTTCTCATGATATACGCCGTATTCTTCTCTATATCTGTAGAGTTGAAGGCGGCATGTAGCAGCTGTCAGGGCTGTCAGTCCGAGGGTCAGGTTTCCAAGTTCAAGGCTGCAGAAACTGCAGTCTGGGTGGATACTGCTCTCAGGGGTGTGCAGGAGAATGGCTGAAGGCTGGATTGAAAACGATATCTCCTTGAGGCTGGTATTGATACCGGTGCCTCGGGCTTTTAGAAAGGATTCTTTGAGAGTCCAGATTCTGAAGAAATGTTTTTGCAGCTGTTCTGCTGAATTTTCAGCTGAATTAAGGCATGAATTCTCATTATCACTGAAAAACCGCTGCGCCAGCTTTATGCAGACTGCGGTTTTTTTTCTAGAATTATGTTCAATATCAACTCCGATTTCAGCACCGGTGCAGAGCGCAACTGCCGCTGTACCCTGACTATGGCTAAGGGAAAAATATAGCGTGCTCTCTGCAAAAAGATCCGGGTGGAGAAAAGGCTTGCCGTAACGGGTGGTGGCGAATTCAAGCTGTGCTAATTTTATTTGCAGATTAGTGATCAGCAGACGGTTTAAAAGGGAGTGTGCCGTGATAAATTCCTGAGCCGCTTTTGCCGAGTTTATCTTCTTAAGACGTTGTTTGTCGGTTGGTGTTAACCAGTATTCATCAGCAGTGGTTGAATCGGCAAGATAGACACTAATCGTGGTTGATTTTGTGTGATTCATGTGTTCTGCCTTGAAATCAGTTGAAGATGGCGTCAAAATAAACCTGCAGGCTGCCGGATTTATGGCGATCCGGCATTGGCCGTTCCACCCGCAGAATATTCCGGTTGTTTCTATCGATAATGACGTTAAAGAAGAACATGGGGATACTTGACATATTCTGGTCCAGCATAGCATAGCGCATATCGATAAAGGTGATCATACTATGGTTGTTTTCTCTGCTCGCCAGTATCAGATCATTTGATGAGCGGCGGATAACCTCGAGTTTTTCTGAATTCAGGATTTTAGCAATCTCCGGGGTTGAGTAGGACTGATAGAATTTCTCAGCAAAGACCTTTCCGGAGAGGCTGCTGGTAAATACGGAGAAAAAATCACCTTTACTGTCTTTAAGGACTACATGCCAGAGCAGTATTGTTCCCGTATTTGGTATCGCCTTTTCTCTGATTATATTAAATCCTGCCGGAACCGCAGTGCGGGCGAGGGATATTGCCTCTCTGGAGAGGTAAAAGCCAATTCCGGCATAGATAACACACCAGCATAAGACGATAAACGCCAGAATTTTTCGCAGCTGGAGTTTACTGCTGAGCAGCATGAGAAAAAATGCGCCGAGCAGAGGAATAGTAATCAGCGGGTCTATTATGGGCAGAGCATCGAGTGCATAGCGTTTATTGGTCAGTGGATAAAATATTTCTGTACCCCAGGTGGTGCAGAGATCCAGAAGGTCATGGGAGAAAATGGCGGTCAATGCCAGTAGACTCCAGGTGAGAATACGCCCTTTTTTATTGGCGATTCTCCAGGTAAGCCAGCCTAGAAGCGGGGCGGCAATACAGGCCAAGAGGAGTGAGTGGGTGGCTGCACGGTGATATTTCATCATTGCCAGTGGGTCACCGGTAAGACTGAAAAGCATATCTGCATCCGGAAGGGCTGCGAAGACAGCTCCGGCGATGATCGAGCCGCGCCCTAATTTTTTGCGGAAAGCGGTTTCAGCAATTGCTGAACCAATCAGTGCATGGGTTAGCGTATCCATTTTATATCCTCGGTTGGTTTCGGGCAATTTAATAATATTATACAGATACCGCAGGAGATTTAAAGTGATTATCGGCGCCAGGAAACAGGGAATAGCAGGACCAGCACAGAGTAGATTTCGAGTCTGCCAAGCAGCATGCATAGCGAAAGCAGACCTTTCCCGGCTGCCGGTACCCAATGAAAATTCTGGGTTGAACCTACACGGTCAAGACCGGGACCGATGTTATTCAGACAGGCCGCAACCGCGGAAATGGTTGTAGGAAGATCGACATCATTCAGGAGAAGTGTCAGTGCAAATGCCATTATCGTGAATATTGAAAACCAGAGGCATACCAGACCGACAATAAGCATTATTGCCCGTTCGTTGAGGGTCATATCGGTACCGATTCGCACCATATTCGACATTCGTGGAATAAGCAGGCGTTTGATCTCTCTGATTCCGCATTTCCACATTACCATTATACGAATCTGCTTCAGACCGCCGCCGGTTGATCCGGCACATCCACCCATGAACATTATAATTATCAGGAGTAACCTTGCTGCCATCGGCCAGATATTGGTATCGGTCGTGGCGAAACCGGTCGTTGTCATTATTGATAGGGTCTGGAAAATGGCCTGCCGGTATGATTCGCCAAAAGAATCATAGTTTCCTGAAATATAGACCATCAGTGCCAGCGCAACAGAGACTAGAATTATAACATAGGTATAGAATTTAAATTCGGCATTTTTCCAGTATTCCTGTGGTTTTCCCTTGAGCGCATGGTAGTGCAGCAGAAAGTTGCAGCCTGCCAGAAACATGAAAATATCAATAATGATTTCAAAATATAGTGCGGATGGATGTCCCGTCTGGGCATAATAGCCGATTGAAGCGTCTTTGGTAGAGAAGCCTCCTGTCGCCATGGTGCCGAAGGTATGGCAGATACTGTCAAATAGCGGCATTCCGCGATACAAAGCAGTATAATTTCAGCGATTGTAAGTACGCAGTAGGCATACCAGAGAATTGCTGCTGTCTGTCTGATGCGGGGCTGCAGCCGTTCGGCTGTCGGTCCTGGTACTTCTGCTGCAAATAACTGGTAGCCGCCGGCTTTCAGCGCCGGAAGTATTGCCAGTGCCAGTACCACAATTCCCATACCGCCCAGCCAGTGTGTCAGACTGCGCCAGAAGAGCAAAGATTTTGGCAGTTCCTCTATCAGTCCATAACCACCATCCATAATGGAAGTTCCGAAAACCGAGCTCCCGGTGGTTGTAAAGCCGCTCATTGACTCAAAATAGGCCGGAATAATTCCGAACTCACCGCAGCCTTTACATATGAAATAATAGGGAAGGGCGCCGAGCAGTGCCGCTATCAGCCAGCCGAAGGTGGTTATGGCAAAACCGTCGGCAGCGCTGATATTAAGCTGGTCTTTATCAAATTTTATGCAATATTTCAGAACAATGCCGATCGCGAGCGAGATAAAGATACTGATTGCAAAGCCATTGGTGGGAGTATGATAACATATTGCACCTGCAGAGCAGAAAAAGGCAATTACCAGTGATGGCAGCATTGTCGCTGCAATTAAAATACATAGTGAACCCAGAAGGTTGGCAACAAATCGTATATTCATGATTATATTATGATAGGGTAAGCTTCTTTTTTTTCAAGGTTATGATCAGTAAGAATAAAAAAATAAAATAAGGGTGGCAAGCAGTACACTGAGAAGCACTGTATTGAACAGCAGACTGCAGGCGTGGTTTATATCTGAAATGGCAAAATCTTTTATTGGTTTGCCCAGTAGTGGGCGCTCAATTATTTTACCCTGATATTCGGTGGTTCCGCCAAACTGCAGGCCGAGTGCTCCGGCGAAAGCGGCTTCTGAATAGCCGGAATTTGGGCTGGCATGCTGCGCATGATCGGTAAAACCGATGGTTAAAGCGGCTCGCCAGTTTAAACCGCTGAAAAGTGCTCCGAGACTTATCAGGAGCAGGCTAAGTCTGGCGGGTATAAAATTAAAAACATCATCCAGTCTTGCTGATACCATTCCGAATTTCAGGTATTTTTCATTGCGGTAGCCGAAACTTGAGTCGAGGGTGTTTACAGTCCGGTATAATACAGCGGCACACGCTCCCCCGACAGGTCCGGCAAGAAGTATACCGATAGTCGCGTAAAAAATAGGTGCAAGTGCTCCGTCTACAGAGTTTTCCGCGATACTCTCAATAGTCGCCCTTATAACCTGTGTCTCGTTCAGATTCCTAGTGTCACGACCTACAATCATCGCGGTCTTGGCTCTGGCGAGAATCAGATTGTTTTCCGATAACTGTTTGTGTATTTCGCGACTGTGTTTGATCATGTCTTTACAGGCGATAGTCGAGTATATCATGAAGGTGCAGATGATAAAACCGGCAGGTGCCGCTAATTTATTGAGCACTCCGGATATTAAATAGGTCAGTATGGTGGCAGCGGCAAGTATTACAGCAGCTGCGGCTGTTCCAGCCAGATACTGGTTGTTAAAAATGCGGCGCAGTGGTGATTCAACCGCTAACGCCAGACTTCCTATAAGACGTACAGGATGAAGCCGGTATACCGGGTCGCCTATAATATAATCAATAAGGAATCCTGTAAGAATAATCCACACATCCATAAGCGTTATTTTACACCTATATCATACGGATTCAGATTCATTTTACTGTTGATTTCAACAAAGACTTTGGGGGTTAGTTTTTTGACAGACCAGGCTGCCAGCTCTTTTTCACTCTGGGTCTTGCCGTTTTCGGCAATAAATATCAGGGCATTCTCAGCATATTTCTGCATTTTAGGATCTCTGGCGATAATGACACCGTCACGATTAACCACCCCATGCCGGAAAAGACCAAGAATTAGAATTGCCTGCTGTCTCCAGACAATATCCTGGGCTTCAGTGGCAATTTTAATAGCGCTGAAAAGTGAATTGAAATTAATTGCGGATCCCAGAAAGTAGTTATTGATTCGATTCAGCTTGAAACCTACTTCTTCAAGGTATTCCTTATATTCTCTGGCAGTGTCACTGCCTTTCATGTCCATTTTGCGGAAGAGGAAGGCAGAATATTTATCCGCAGCTTCACGTTTTATAGCGATACCGAGTAGAAGCGAGACTATAGTTGTAGGTTTCTGAGTAAGCTGCCAGCCGTAGATCAGGGCACGACGATAAATTGCCTCTGCACCTTTGACGTCGCCACGTCCTTCAAGCTTTTCTGCCAGATCCAGCATTGAATTCAGGTAGGTCAGGAAGACAATGATGTCCGGTTGGCGTACGGTACCGCTATTCATATATGGAAAGTACTTATCCAAATCGCAGACTTTCTTGGTGGTTGCGATGAAAATTTCACGCAACCCTTTGGGATTGTCTTTCAACTCTATGTAATCCTCGGATTTTCGGTCTGTTTTAAAGAGTTCGTCGAGTTTGGAGTAATTTTCTGCGGCGTTGCCTTCTCCGGTAGGAAAGCTTGTCAGCGCACTTAAACCTTTATTACTGTCAATACTCTCAAGTGGGGTGGAACGTAGAAGAATTTTCTGAATCTGGGTCATCTCCTCTTCCGGCGGATAGAGATCTGCCGCATATGATGAAACAGAAAAGGTCAAGAGAATTATGATAAATAAGTGTTTAGCCATCAGTTTATTAACTCCAGAATATGTCTATTAGCAATTGTGAGAGACGAGCAGTGTCTGTCTGGTTCTTCAAAACGATATTTAAATATGATTAATTTCACACTCAAATTATTATTAAGTATATAAAAATACCTCTGCTGTTCAAGACAATAGATTGAATAGTATAATTTTGAGAATAGCAGTAGTTATTATACTGGTAAATTGCTATAATTATGCTGGGTTTTGGTTGAATTGTTTTTGAGGATACCCATAATTATATTATTTTTATGATTTTTCGTTGGTTATAGGGGTTATTACTGTATGGATGCCAAGGAGTTATTGCGGAAACTGCCGGCGGTCGGGAAGGTTCTTGAAGATCCTGATCTTGCCGGAATGGTTCTTAAATATGGTAAAGAATTATTCAAATCGCAATTGGTATGGCATCTGGAGCGGTGCCGGAAGCAGATTATTTCCGGTGATGCTGTGGACTTCGACTATAGTTCATTTATTTCCGGGATTTGCCTCAGTGTTGAGTCGATCGCCGATGTGCAGCGTAGAAAGGTCATCAATGCTACCGGAATTCTGCTCCACACCGGCTTGGGCCGGGCTCCGCTGGCGGCAGAGGCACAGGAAGCGGTAATGGCTGCCGGAGGTTATACCCCGGTGCAGAGTGATCCGGTTACCGGCAAGAGATCACTCCGTGAATTGAAGGTTGAGAGTATGTTGCGGGAGCTTACCGGGGCGCAGGCAGTAACGGTGGTTAATAATAATGCAGCAGCAACAATGCTGGTTCTCAATACCATGGCCACTGGCAGGCAGGTAGTTATAAGCAGAGGACAGCTGGTCGAGATCGGCGGGGCTTTCCGCATGCCGGATGTTATGCGCATGAGCGGAGCCGAAATGCATGAAATCGGTACGACCAATCGCACGCATCTGCGTGATTACAGGGAGGCTTTTAATCAAGAGGTTGCGGCGTTTATGCATGTGCATACTTCAAATTATCGTTTGCGGGGGTTTGGCGGCACTCCTGGTATTCAGGAGATTGCCAAATTGGCGCGGGAACTGGGAGTATGCGTACTTGATGATCTTGGAAGCGGGGCACTGGTGCCGTTGAGCCGCTGGGGTGTTGAAGATGAACCGCTGGTGCGGGATTCTATCGCGGCGGATGTTGATCTCTGCTGTTTCAGCGGGGATAAACTAATTGGCGGGGCTCAGTCCGGAATAATCTGCGGTAAGTCGGAGTGGATTGAACGGGTACGGAAGAACCCTTTTGCCCGGATGTTCCGAGTTGATAAACTGACCCTTGCGGCGCTTGAAACGACGCTGAAAATCTGGGTAAACGGGGAGTATGCCGAGAAGATACCGTTGTATAAAATGCTGAGTACACCAAAAGCTTATCTGCAGCAGCAGGCAGAGCTGCTGTGCGCTCAGCTTGCGGACAGGGTAAGAGTAAATCTTGAGGTATGTGCAAGCGAAGCCTATATCGGCAGCGGTTCGCTACCGGATTCGGGGGTTGAGTCGTGGGCGGTGGTTGCAGATCCGAAGAATCTGGATCCTGAGAATCTTTCGCAGGAACTGCGTAAGGCAGGGGTGTTTGCGCGGGTTAACGGCGGTAAGGTCTGGCTTGATATGATTGCTGTGGCGGATACGGAGTTTCAGCTGTTGTCATCCAGATTGCTGCAGGTGCTTCAGCTTTGAGTGAGAGCAGAAGTTTCTGAATCCGGCTGACGCAAGTGGCATTATAATATGTATTGGTGATAAAAGGATCTGTCATGAATGAGGTATTACCGGTAATAATAGCGACCGCAGGGCATGTTGATCATGGTAAAACCGCTCTGGTTGAGGCCCTTACCGGCTGTAATACTGATCGTCTGCCTCAGGAACGTCAACGTGGCCTGAGTATTGATATCGGCTTTGCTTCCTGTCCGCTGGATCGGGATAGTAATGTCGGAATAGTTGATCTGCCGGGGCATGAAGATTTTATCAAGAATATGGCTGCCGGAGCGGCATCCGCTGATATCTTGTTACTGATTGTTGCTGCTGATGAGTCGGTTATGCCGCAGACGCGTGAGCATCTGGAGATTGTTGCTCAGCTTACAGTGGCGAAAATAATTCTGGTTATAACCAAGATTGATCTGGTAAGTGCTGAGTATCGGGAGGTGGCCGCGGCCGCTGGCTGCGCACTGTTGGCTGAATACGGACTTTCTGCACAGCAGGTGCATTATACCTCAGTCAGGACACTTGAAGGTTTATCCGGCTTGCGTGAGGGCATAAGAAAGCTGGTTTCCGAGCAGTCGTTGACTGCCGATAACCGGGATTTCAGAGTTTTTGTGGAGAGGACTTTTCATTCTAAAGGACATGGTATTGTAGTGACCGGCATCCCTGTATCAGGTGAGATCGGCATTGGTGATTACCTTAAGCTTCAGGGTGAGCAGGTGAGGGTTCGCGGTATAGAAAGTTATGGACGAAGGGTTGAACTCGGTGTGAGTGGAGGCTGTCTGGCGCTGAATATTGATTTTACTGCTGCCTCTTCCGGGGTGCATGGAATAAAACGCGGCGCGGTGCTCTGCCATGATTCATATAAACCTTCTGCTGAATTTATAGTGCAGGTACACTGTATTGCCAATGAATTCTCGTATAAGCGTGTCCTGAAATGCCGGCTGCATGTGGGAACTCTGGCTCTGAATGCCTCGTTGAAGTTTTTCGGTTCGAACTTACCTGAGTCGGGAGAAACTGTTTTTGCACATTTGAAGCTTGATAAGGAGTCGGTCTTGGCGGCTGGTGACCGGTTTCTGCTTCGGGGTGCCAGCCCGGTAGGTAATATTGCCGGTGGACGGGTTCTGTCTGCTGAAGGCGGATACCGTCTGAGCAATAAGGATTGTTTTCGCATGTCTCTCTTTACGCAGGCAGCTGAGGCAATTGCCGAAGAGGATTATCTGTTCTCAGAACTGCTGGCTGGTGAAAGGTATGCAGTTTCTCGCCGCGATTTGTCAGAGCTTGGGCATATGTCAGGTGAGCGTCTGCAGGGGGAAATTAGTAAGCATGTGAATAGTGGTATATTATGCCGACTGGCACTGGATTTCTGGCTTGTTGCCGCTAAGGTTGAGGAACTGGCGCAGCACTTTGTTCGCAGGCTGCAGGATTATCATTCTGCGAATGAATACCGCAGTGGTATGGCTTTCGAACTGGCAGCCGAGATACTCCGTATACCGGTGGAGGGCATTGAGGCGGCAGTAAAACTATTAGCGGAAAATGCCGATATAGTCAGTGCTGACGGTGTGGTGCGGTGTGCGGATTTCAAGCCGAAACTTGAGGGTCGGTCGCTGGCAATGTATAGTGTGGTGGCAGAGAGTCTGGAGCATGAGCCGGGATATTGGCTGCCGCTGGGCGAGATTAAAGACCGATTTATGGTTACGAACCGCGAATCGCAGCAGGTGATACGACTATTTGTTACTTCTGGAAGCGGGGTTATTCTCGGGGGTAAATATCTGGTGGCCGCTGAAGAAGTTCGGCGTTTAGAAGAAATTCTGTTACAGGGGTTTACGCAGACTGCGGTTCTTGATATTCCGCGTTGGCGCAGTCTTAGTGGTCTGGGACGAAATCATGCGGTTGCGGTTTTGGAATATTTTGATGATAAAGGTGTTACCCGCCGGGTTGCAGAAGGCAGGGAATTGATGGATAATAATTGATTATGTTCAGTGTCAGAAAGTTAATTTCATTAGTGCTGATTCTGGTCGCTCTGGGTTTACTTGGGTATGCGCTGGTTTACGAAGAGCATACGGTTACCTTGTTTGATGGTAACACCAGGGAAAATTTCGGTGGTGATGACTATGTAAACAGTATTGAATCCGGGCAGTTACTCAGGCGTAAGGCTGATGGGAAACTCTATGATGCAAAATCACTCAAACCGGAGGCGGCTCAGATTGATGATTGCCCTACATGAATGTAGTGATTATTTGGTGGCGCGGGGCGCTGCTCTCCAATATTCTGAGTAATTTTTGATTTAGGTCACGGTCGTTACTGTGGCATGAGGTTGATTTTATGCGTAAAGTGCTTCCTTTCTGGTCTCAGGTTCGTAACTATACGGCTGTAGCTTCGGCTTTTATCTATAATCTTAATATATTCGGTATTTCGGCAAAGAATATCTGTACACCCGGCTTTAACTGCCACGGATGTCCGTGGGCGACATTTTCCTGCCCGGTGGGGATAATCGGTTATGGCTTTGGGGTACGAAGTATTCCGGCGTTTGCGCTCGGCAGTGTGCTGGCTGTCGGGATTGCGTTGGGGCGGCTTATCTGTGGCTACGCCTGTCCGTTCGGTATGCTGCAGGAGCTTCTTTACCGTATAAAAACCCCTAAACTCTCCATGCCCAGACCATTGCGTTATCTGAAATATCTAATCCTTTTACTTACGGTTTTTCTTCTGACCTATGTCTTTGGCTTCTGGGCGGATTCGGCATATATCCGGGTTAATAAGCCGGTAGTTGCCAAGGATACGCCGGAGTTGGATCAGGGTATATTTGCAGATAAAAACCGCTCGTACTTTGCAAATGATAAATATAATACCACAGTGACTGCCGGTGGGTTTCCAGTACCGCAGGAGTTGGCGGCCGGTGCTGACTCGGGTGGTTTGAAGCCGGTTGGTTTGAGCGCAGGTGGCTTGGCGGGAGATTCGGCGGATCCGTTTTCACTTACAGAAATCGCTGATAATACTCCTGAAGACACCGCTCAGGTTTCTGCTGAAACAGCCGGTGGACTTTCTCCTGTAGGTCTGGGTACAGTCGGTATCGGGGATCTGCTCACTGGTGAATCTCCTGCTTCTGAAGTTGACTCAACTGCGGTAAATTCGGTATCGGTGTTTGAGCAGCTCGAGAAGAAGACTGAGGAACAGTATAAGGATAGTGAATTGCTGGTTGAGGTGACTGTTGAAAATCTCAGCAGCTTGCCACTGGATGAATTTGTGCTGACGCCGGTTTTTTTCGATAAGGCGACAGGAGAAGAGATATGGCGTGGGGATGACCGGATTTATAAGTATCATGTCCCGGCTGGCGGGAGTTTTACAACTGAGATCTTTACTGTGCCTTATCTGCTGCACAAAGCTGATATTGTTATTTTGTCCCCGCAAACTACGGTTGATATGAATTACTCGACACTGTTCTGTACCTATTGCCCGGTTGCGGCGATAGAGGCGGATATTCCGAGTAAACTTTCTGGAATTTCCGATGTCTCTCAGCTGGTGTATGCGACAACCCGGATGAATATACCTCGCCTGCTGATTACGGTGGTTTTGCTTGGGCTATCAATCTTTATCAGCCGGTTTTTCTGTCGAGGCTTCTGCCCGTTGGGTGCTATGTACGGTATCGTTTCGCGTTTTGCGGTGGTGCGGATTACGCTTGATAAAGCTAAGTGCATTAATTGCGGTAAATGTGATAATGTCTGTCCGGTAGAGCTTGATGTGAGAAAAGAGGTGGGGCGCAGTGAATGTCTTTCCTGCGGCGACTGTGTGCATAGCTGTCCGACAGGGGCGCTGAAGAGGAAGGTTGGTCTGTAAATGGAGCATGTGTTTGTCAACGGTGAATTGATCAGGGCGGAGCTTGCGCAGTTATCTGTTCTCGACCGGAGTATTCTCTGGGGGGAACGTCTGGAGTGTGCGGTTATGCTGAATAATTCCAGACCCTTGCGCCTGAATCGTCATATTGATGTTCTGGCAGAGAGTCTGCGTCTCCCTGAAATAGGTATTTCTCATGCACTGAGTTCCCGGCTTCTGGAACGGGCTATCGCGACTCTGGTTTCACGTTCTGGAGTTTATAACGGTATTGCCAGAATAATACTTACCCCCGGGTGTTCGCCGGTCGAAGAGGAGTTTGGAATTCTGCTCCGGCAGGATGTGAATGAGATAATTCTGCTGTCTGATTATACTTATAAGCAGTCGAAGGCGGAGCAGGGGGTTGATGTAACTTATGCCTGTTTTCGCAGACTGCGCGGTGATCCTCTGGCACTGCATAAGTTTGGAACCTCGATGCGGGAGCATGTGGCATTGCGTAAAGCTGTCGCGGAGGGCTATGATGAGGCTGTAATCTGTGACGAGGATGGAGCGTTACTGGCTACAACCCGAGCTAATATTTTTGCGGTTGTTGATGGCGGCGTTATTACTCCGCACCCCAAGAAGGATGGAGTTGTGCCGGGAGTAATGCGGGAGCTGGTGCTGGAAACGCTGGCCAGGGAAGGCGTTATGCTGTATCAGGAGCGACTTAGTTCGGAAGTGGTTAGTGCGGCTGAAGAACTATTTATCTGTGGAAGTGCTGTTGGCGGGGTAATACCGGTTCGCAGACTTGGTGCGAGACAATATACTCAGCGGACGGTTACTGCGAAGCTTATTCAGGCCTTGAAACAGCGTATCCAGAAAGAGCTGCCAGCACTTTAACTGTTAGATATTAAGATTACGTTTTTAGCGTGTACAATATAAAAAATGGAGGGACAGAGATAGGCTCTGTCCCTCCATTTTTTTAGCTGCCGAGTATAATATCAGGTGGAGCTGCGACTGTTATGAACTTAATCTCCGATATGACGGAGTTTTTTGCCGCTCATGAGATTTTCTTCAATCTCTTCAAGTGATTTTCCTTTGGTTTCAGGTGTGAACAGCAGTACGACCACAAAGAAAATAAGGTTCAGAACCGTGAAAATCCAGAAGGTTACAGCATTGCCGAAGGTGTTGAGCATGGAGAGGAAACTGGCTCCTATTATGGCATTGCAAATCCAGTTGCTGGCAGTACTGAGGGTTACTCCGACATCACGCCCGGCAAGAGGATAAATTTCTGAACATATAACCCAGACCAAGGGACCGGCACTGAAGGCGAAACCGATGATGAACAGCAGCAGAAAGCCGATAGCTATAAATGGGTAATGCGGCGAGGTCTCGACACCCGCATGGAACACCATGCCGACAAAGAAGAGTGATGCCGCCATAACCAGGCAGCCGGCGTAAAGAATGGGTTTACGTCCGAAGCGGTCTACAAAGGCGATGGCAATGAAAGTTGCCAGAACATTTATCAGTCCAATAAGAACCGTTCCCCACATCTGCTGGTTGTCACTGCTGAAACCTGCAGCCTTGAAGATGGTGGGAGCGTAATACATTACTACATTGATACCGGTAAACTGCTGGAACAGCTGGAGTGAGATTCCCAGGGTGATAGCTCGTTTGAAATTGGGGTTTTTAAGCAGCGCCCAGCCTGAATCCTTACTATCCTGCTCAAGCGCCTGACCAATTTCTGACAGTTCTTTTGCAACTTCTTTGGGATCGCCACGGAGTTTGAGCAGCACGCGCTCCGAATCGCTTTTTCTCCCTGCAAGATAGAGCCAGCGTGGGCTTTCGGGGAGAAATAGAATACCGATGAACATTATAATTGCCGGAAGTGCAATGATCCCCAGCATCAGCCTCCAGTGTCCTCCGTATCCCAGCAGGGTATCGGAGATAAAGGCTGCAAGAATACCGATTGTGATCATGAGCTGATACATGGAGATGAGTGCTCCCCGGATCTCCTGCGGGGCGCACTCGGAAATGTACAGCGGTGCGGTGAATGAGGCAATTCCAATGGCTATACCCAGAAAGAACCTTATGCATTCCATCATAATCGGAGTTGTTGACAGTCCGGACAGTACGGCCCCGACAGCAAAGATCACTGCGCTTATCAGCATTGTTCGTTTACGCCCGATCTTCTGTGAGACGTAGCCGGCACCGATCGAACCGAAGAAAGCCCCTATCAGAATAACACTGACTATGGTTTCCTTGTCTTTAGTGGTTGTGTCCCAGTCCTTATCCAGCCAGGGGAGCACCCCTGATATAACCCCGATATCAAGACCAAACAGGAGCCCGGCGAGGGCGGCAGTAAGTCCAACAATAATCATTACCGGCTTTAAAGATGATTTTTTCTGCATATGGCTCTCCTAATTGTGGATTGGGTTTGGAACTCTGATTAATCGGAGCGTTTCCAGTTGTATTATTATAAATCTCAATTATTTTTTTGGGAATTTAATTCTGAGATATTCTGTAATTTAAACTACTATTTATCAAAGTATCTCTAAAGAAGTTGGTAAGTATGGTGCCTTATACGTTAAAAAACCTGCCGGTTGGGCAGGTTTTTTAACGTGGATTTTTTAATTAGCTGTCTTAGTTAGTCGATGCTGAACAGTTCTCTGAATGAGATATCGTCATCACTCTCTTTTTCATCAACACTTGCGTGGACGGAGTCGTCATCTCGTGGTATGGACAGTTCCAGAGAATTTATATCTTCTACCACGGCGGTATCATCAAGTGCCGCAGGCTTTATATTTGCGGCGGAATTATTTTTTACAGTAATAGCGCAACTTGCGGGTTCACTCTCGGCCTTTCCATCATTTACTGTAAGCGCGAAGACGTAGGTTCCTTCTTTGCGTGGAATGAAGGCCAGATTTTTGCGGAGTATCGGACTGCCGGGTATTATTGGACCGGAGGTCTGTTTCCAGGTGAACTGTAGTGAATCACCATCAGGATCGACTCCAAAACCTTTGATTACAACTTTGCTTCCCGGTGTAACTACCATGTCGCCGGAGGTTGAAGCGATGGGGGTGATATTTAGTGGCTGATTTGAGCTTAGATTACTTATTTCTTCAACCATTTTTGGCATTTTAGGTCTGCTGCTTTCTGCTGAAGTCTGTATGGTCGCTGTCAGCTGGCGGGTTGCGGTATTTTTGATTTGCGAAACGGCTGGTTTGGGTATGGTTATCTGCTGTGGTGCATTAATGGTTGCCTTGAGCTCTTTCTGGGGTATATTGAAGTCGTGTCTGGTCTTTATAACAGCCTTCTGCGGGGCACTTACCCTAGCTACCGGGGCGGAGTTTGGTTTGATCACATCGACAATACAGAGTGCCGGACTGCTGTTGGCTCTGCCGTCATTGACTACCAGTTCGAAAGAATAGGTTCCAATGACTTTGGGAACAATAGTGAATGCCGGTTCCTGAGAAACAGTCGAGCTGATCACCTGACTGGGACCAGAGACCTGGGTAAAGTTGTAGAGCAGATTGTCATTATCCGCATCACTGGAATTACTGCCGTCAAGTACAGCGCTCTGTCCGAGTTCTATTGTTATCTTCTCAGGCATGATTGCAATCGGGATTTCATTGGCTTCTTCAACCAGAACATTTACTTTGGCTGGTTTGCTCTGAATTCTGCCGTCTGAAACTATCAGTTCGAAAGTATATTCTCCTGGTACTTGAGCCTGGAAACTTGGTTTGGCGGTATTAGCATTCAGAAGATCAACTCTGGGGCCGGATAGCTGACGCCAACTATAGATAAGTCTGTCGCCATCGGCATCCTCTGAACCGCTGCCGTCAAGCTGTATCAGATTGTTTTCGCTGGCTTGGGCTGTGCGGGGGAAATAAGCTGTCCCCAGAAATGCTGCACCCAATATTAACGTTAGTAGTCTTTTATATAACATGGCGTTCCTCAACTCTCGATTATGATTTGACAATGATAAACCATTTAGGATATCGGTAATAGTGCTGATCATTCTTTAATCATAATACATATTAAGTATGAATTTTTGGTAGAATGCTCAAGCTTAAAAGAGGTTTATAATAAGGAAAAAAATTTTGCGAAAAAAGTTGAAAACGGCAGATTTTACCTAGAGTCATTGGATTATTTTGCCGATTAAATATTATAGGACATGATAAATACAACAGTAATTAGCAGGTGTATTTATTATAACATTATGAATAATAGTATGTTATGTTTAAAGACGCTTTTGATGGGTTAGCTGGTACAGTATTTGTTAATTAATTACCAGCGTAGTAAAAATCTGAGGATGGATTGATATGGCGTGGATAGATTCGCTCTTTCAGAGGGAGAGTTTACCGGTTCTGGAAGCAGGAATGGGGTTCTCATTCCAGAAAAATATGGTTATTTCCAATAATATTGCCAATGTTGAGACTCCGGATTATTATCGACAGACTTTGCCTGAAGATGAATTCACCGAGTCTCTGGTTGAAGCGATTGATAACCGAGAAAAATACCATCCCAGTCAGTTTGCACCTGATGAAAAACTGGATCTCACTTATCAGGGGAATTATCCCCGGATGCGGATGTTCAACGGCAAGGAATATTCGGTTGAACGTCATGATGAGAACAGTGTGAATCTTGAGACTGAAATGCTGGATCAGGCAAAAAACCAGCTCAAGATGAGCGCCATGCAGAGGCTGTATAAGAAGCAGACTACAATGCTGCTGAATGCTTCGGCAAAGGTTAAATAATCTGGTTAGAATAAGTTGACTGCTGTTATTGAAGAGATTTTTTGTTTAAAGGATTTTGACTATGCCACAGGTTGGAGGAATTTTTACCAACTTTGATATCGCCGGCAGTGCGTTGTATGCAGAACGTGCCCGCATGACAATGCATGCAAACAATCTGGCGAATGTTAATACCATACATGATGAGAATGGTGAAAATAACCCGTACCGACGGAAGCTTATCTCATTTAAACCCGGATCTCCGCGTTTTACCGGGTCTGAGACTCTAGGGGTAGAGGTTGACAGTATTCAGACAGATTATGATACCGATCTTCTGATGCGATATGAGCCTAATCATCCGGATGCTGATGAAAACGGCTATGTAAAATATCCTAATGTTTCGCCTACTCTGGAGATGGTGGATATGATGGTTGCACAGCGGGCATATGAAGCGAATCTGGCTTCATTTGAAACTGCGAAAGGAATATTTACCGGTGCGCTGCAGATTATTGCCTAGGAACCGGTTGGAAGTAAAAATAGTGAAATAAAACTGTTGAGTTCGGTAATATAGATATGCAGGTCTGATATTTATATTTTGCTACAGAAGTATTGTCTTGCTACCGCTAATATATAATGATATAATGATTATAGTGGGGTGGAGTGGATTGTAAGTTATGTCCTACGGAGTGATTAGGTATTGTTCCGTGCTTTAAAAGGTTGAAATATGAGTGCTAATATCAATGGTTTAGAAGGACTGGGTAACATTGGCAAGGCAGTGTCTGAGTCAAAAAATGCTACCGGCCAGGCTGTAGACGGTGCTGGCTTCAAGGATTTCTTGCTTGATAACCTTGAGAAAGTTAATCAGATGCAGAATGAGGCCAATACTGCGGTTGAAGGTCTTGTTACTGGCAGAGAAGCTGATATAACCAAAGTCATGGGAGCAGTCGAGAAAGCTGATGTCGCTTTTCAGACGCTAATGGCGGTACGCGGTAAGCTTGTTGATAGCTACAATGAAGTTATGCAGATGCGTCTGTAAAATAACGGCTGCAAGATATATGTTTTTAAAATAGCTGGTAATATGACGTTACCGGCTATTTTTTTGTTAAAAAAATCAACTTTTATCGGAAATTTTTGTGGTGGTGGGGTGTTGTAAGTTATATAATGAACTGATAATAGGGGATTTCTCAAGGGGAGTCATGTCTGATTTTTAGAATGAATCTACTATAAAGGGGTGAGTGGGATGGAAGTAATTAGGCAGTTAATGGAGAATGCTAGGAAGCTTTTGGGGCAGATGTCATCGACTCAGCGGGCGAGTGTGGTGACGATGATAATAACTGTGGCATCTCTGTTGACGCTCATTATCTGGATTGGATCACGTGACGAAAAGGAACTCAACGTTCCTTTGGATATTCGTGTCTCGTTGAAAGATTCTGATGAGTATACCTCTATGCTGAAAGCACAGAATATCAATGCGGAATATGATGCCAAGAATCAGGTGCTGCTGGTGCCTGAGGATAAGAAGTATGATGCGCTGATTATTCTTGCCAAAGAGAATGCCTTGCCTGAGGATGGCGGAACCAGTTTTGAGCAGGCGTTGAAGGACACGCAGTTTACAGATACTAAGGAGATAACCCAGGAAAGGTTTAAACTTGCACTGTCTTCTGAGGTTGCAAAGATGATTCAGCGTATGGACGGGATCAAGACTGCGAAGGTTATATATCAGGGCGGCGAGAGAAAAGCGCTGTTTAGAATGCCTTTTAAACAGCGTGCTTCGGTTATGGTAGAGACTTCCATGGGTAAGCCGTTGACCAGAAATCTCGCGGATGCAATTATAAGTCTGGTGGCATATTCCCGATCAGGGCTTAGTCCCAATGCGGTTCTGGTTACTGATCAGGAAGGGCGGCATTTCAGGGCTGAAGGCGAGGATACCGTCAGTGGTATTGCGGCTACAGCAATGGATTTAAATAATAAAACAAATCTCAAAGTCAGTGGAAAAATAGAGGAGTGTGTTAGAAAGATCATCCCGAATTCCGAGGTTTATGCCTGGGTTGATACTAAATGGGATATGACCCGTAAGCAGGTGCAGAAACATGAAATTCTTGAGGGTAAGGCCAAGGATATAACTTCACGGAAGATATCAGATAAATCCAGTGACACGCCGGGGAATGTTGTCGGTACTCAGCCCAATATCCGTACGAATACCAATATGGCTCCTGGAGGTAATGGCCGGGAGATTATGCGTGAATATAATAGGCAGGATAAGCATACCCTGATGGAGCTTGGGTATGAAGATACTAATCTGGTGTATGACCCGGTAATTCGGTCACAGACGGTTTCGGTGGTTGTGCATCTGCCATATCAGTATACCAAGGATGCAAGTGGTAAGTGGGTTACCGAAAAAGATGCTGACGGTAAAGATATCATAAATCCGGAGACCGGCGAACCGATGCGTTTGAGGTCCCCGCTGCCCAAACTTGAGGGGGATGCGCTTACCGCACTTGAGCGTAGTGTTGCCAAGGTGGCGGGTATGCTCGACGGCTCTAATAACATGGAAATACAGATCGAACAGGTGCTCTGGCGTCCGCAGCTTGAACCTGATAAACGCAAAGAGAAGGTTGACCGTCTGAAAGATTTCCTGACCGACAATGTTGTAGCGCTGATTTTACTGCTTATCCTTTTTGCTGCAATATACTTCCTTTATTTACAGGCAAAACGTTCAATACCGGCCGAGGAGGTCGAACTTCCGGAGTCTGACGCGCTGGCGATGGCTACTGGGGGAACTTTTTCTGAAGCGGATAGATTGCAGGCTGATTTTGAGAATATGAGAGATCAGGTTGGAGACTTTATTGATGAAGATCCGGTAAAGGCAGCAGGTATTGTGCGGCGTTGGATGGCATCTCGGGACGGTTATTAATGCGCGTTGCAGGTAGCGGTCTGACTTCGGCGGTCAGAGGTACTTTTTTTTGCTTATGCCTGAGAATTGTGTATAATAGTGGTAGCGAAGAGTAAGGCACTACCGTGAAATTTTAGATTGGATGAGTTAATAATGTCTGCATCTCCCAAAAAAGTTGAAGGTTTGAGCGGAATACGTAAGGCGGCGGTGCTGATGATCGCCCTTGATTCCGATTCCGCTGCTAAAATAATGACCAATCTTTCCACGGATGAGATAGAGAATCTCTCTATGGAGATCGCAAAACTTGATGCGGAAATCAGTTCCGAACTGCGGGATGCGGTGGTAAAAGAGTATTACCAGACTTATATGGCCAGTAAGTATATTGAACAGGGCGGTCTTGACTATGCCAGAATGCTGCTGGAGAAGAGTCTTTCGCCGGAGCAGGCAGCTAAAATTCTTTCTGAACTTGAAAATTCCATACAGCAGACCCCATTTCATTTTCTCAAGCAGGCCGACACGGAATCTCTGCTTACTTTTATTATGGATGAGCATCCCCAGACTATCTCACTGATTATGGCACATTTGCATCCCAAGCAGGCTTCTGAAATTCTTGCGGGTCTTTCTCCCAAGAAGCAGCTGGAGGTTGTGAAGCGAATCGCCCGTATGGAGCAGACAACTCCTGAAGCGATCCGAGAGGTTGAAAAGGGGCTTGAGGCCCGTCTGTCCTCAATTGTTAATCAGGATCTTGAAACTGCCGGTGGTATTGAGAATATTGCCGAGGTTCTTAATCTGGTTGACCGTACAACAGAAAAAGGTATTCTGGAGAATCTTGAGGAAGAGGATCCGGACATGGTTGAGCAGATTCGCCGACTTATGTTTGTCTTTGAAGATCTTATTCTGGTTAATGATAAGGGTATTCAGGCAACGCTCAAGGAGGTTGAGAATGATGAGCTGGCGCTGGCGCTCAAGACTGCTTCAGAGGAACTGCAGAATAAGATATTCAAGAATATGTCTGAACGTGCCGCGACCATGATTCAGGAGAATATGGAATTTATGGGGCCGATAAGAGTATCCGATGTTGAAGCTGCGCAGCAGCGTATTGTGGATATTGTCCGCAGACTCGAAGAGTCTGGTGAGGTTATTATCGCCGGTAGAGGCGGCGAGGATGAGGTCGTCGTCTAAGGATTATCGCTTGTTTGTTTTATTATCGGAAGTTTGAAACCGGTGTTGATAAGCTTATTTGTCGGGTGTGAAAGGTGATACAGATGGGTGAGTTGATCGAGAATGAGTATGACGGTCAGACCAACAGTGAGTCAATCGTAGCGTATCAGTACACTGATCTTCAGAGTACTGCCAAGGCGATTCTTGCCAAAGCAACGGAAACAGCAAATAAGAAGATTGAGCAGGCCAAGAAGAATATTGCCGAGCTTGAAGAGATAATGCGTAAGCAGGGTTATGATAAAGGCTTTGCTGAGGGGGTGCAGCAGGGTGAAATTGAAGGGCGTAAGACCGGGGAAGCAGCTGCCCGCAGTGAATTTGAAGCCCGGGTCGGTGGACTCAATGGCGCATTGCAGCATATTTTGAGTGAACTCAATTTCAGAAAGCAGACAATACAGGCTCAAGCTGAGGCAGATATGCTTGCACTGGCGGTTGAGATTGCGAAAAAAATAGTCAAAAGAGAGGTTGAAGTAGATGAAAAATTTGTCTTTCCTCTGGTAATGGAGGCTGTGGCACTTACCAATACCCGTAATGATCTTGTCATTAAGGTGAATCCTGCGAATCAGCAGGCACTTGAAGAAGAAATCCCTACTCTCAATGCTGTTTTTAATGATATCGGCAGGGTAAGTATCGCTGCCGACGCGGGTATTGAACCTGGTGGCGTAAAAGTGGTCAGTCGTGATGGCGAGGTTGATTTGAGACTTGAAGAACAGTTTGCGGCTCTTGAGCGGGCGCTTGTCGGTGATACTGAAGGAATGCGTGAGTGGGACGGCAAGATGTTGACTCCGCTGCCACAGGCTGACTCTATAGTGCCTGAGCCCGCTGCTGCCTCTGTACCAGCACCTCAGGAGGCACCAGTTGTTCCGGCTTCAGACACTTCTGCGCAGGCTCCGGTGACGACTGTAGATGATACGACCGTCCCTCGTAAATCAAAAATAGAGCCGAGCAAGCGGCGGCGTGGACCAAGAACGCCGCCGAAAAAAGTACAACCGGGGGATAAACCTGCAGCCGACGCTACAACACCAGCAGCAGCGCCGGCGGCGAAGGAGTCTACAGTCTCTGATACTACAACTGTACATTCTGCTGTTGATCCCGCGTTACAGTCATCACTTGCCGGTATTACTGAGCTCTCCGGTCTGACCTTGCCCAGCGCGGAGGAAGCAATAATAAAAGAGGTACTGGATTCAAATGTCGGAGAGCAGGATGACTGATTCTGTATTCAGGGAAAAGATGAAGGATCTTCCAAATATACTGGCCGGGCGTATTGCCGGCAGAATTCGGCGAATTGTCGGACTGCTGGTAGAAGTAACACCCATGTCTCTCCCTGTCGGCAGTATTTGTGCTATTCATTCCAGATTATCGAAGCAGACTATTGAAGCCGAGGTCGTGGGTTTTCGGGAGGATGCTACGTTGCTTATGGCTTTGGGTGAGATGCGTGGAGTAGGTCCGGGTGATTTGGTTGAAAGTGTTAATACACAACAGGTTGTACCGGTTGGTCAGCATCTTCTGGGGCGGGTTTTGAATGGTCTGGGAGAGCCGATGGATGGTAAAGGTCCACTCTTTGCAACTGCTACGCGTCCGGTATATGCCGATCCGCCTGATCCAGTTATGAGACCGCGTATTGTTGAACCCCTTCCTACTGGAATTCGGGCTATTGATGGTTTTATGACTATTGGCAGGGGGCAGCGTATTGGTATCTTCGCCGGTACCGGGGTTGGTAAATCTACACTTATGGGCATGATTACCAAGTTTTCTGCGGCGGAGATCTGTATTGTGGCGCTTGTTGGGGAACGAGGCCGGGAAGTACGTGAATTTATCGAGCGTGAGCTTGGACCAGAAGGGATGAAAAAAAGTGTGGTTGTGGTTGCCACCAGTGATCAGCCGGCACCGGTTCGTGTTCGCTGTCCGTTTGTTGCTACCGCAATTGCCGAGTATTTTCGTGATCAGGGACGGGATGTGGCGTTATTGATGGACTCGGTAACACGTATGGCCATGGCGCAGCGTGATATCGGTTCGTCAATCGGTGAAGTCCCTTCAGCCGGTAAAGGCTATCCGGCAAGTGTGTTCAGCATGCTTCCGCGCTTGATGGAGCGTTCCGGTAAATCAGAAAAAGGCTCGATAACCGGGTTTTATACGGTTCTGGTTGAGGGTGATGATATGAATGATCCTATCGGTGATGCCAGCCGAGGAATTCTGGACGGGCACATTGTGCTTGATCGTTCAATTGCTGAAAAAGGACATTATCCGGCGATTAATTTTCTGGCAAGTCTTTCGCGTTTACAGTCTGAAATAATGCCTAAAGACTTTGTGCAGGCTGCTAGGCAATTGCGTGGCGGGGCGGCACGTTATGCTGAAAACGAGGATATGATTAATATTGGAGCATATGTTGCCGGAACGAATCAGGAGATTGACCGGGCTATTAAAATTATGCCCCAACTCAATGAATTTCTGCAGCAGGGGATGACTGAGCAGACGGATTTTACCGCTGTTCAGGCGAGTTTGAAGGATCTTGCTGAACAGTATGCCCGGCCGGTTCAGGTGGTCAGAAGACAGGTGCCGCCGGCACAGTAGTTCAGTTTCAGGAGATTTTATCCGGGAAGAATAACAGGTATAGATGGCTAAAAAGTTTAAATTTCGTCTGGAGTCGGTATTGAAGTACCGGAAAATTATCGAGGATGAAAAAAAACGAGAATTTGCCGAAGCAAATAAGGCGGTAGAAGAGCAGCGGATGAGGATTCGTGAGCTTGAGGATGATCGTCAGGATCTTATCAATTCTATTCGGGAGATGCGTGACGGAAAAAAGAAAGAATCGATACATATGTCGGGGATGGTGGATGCAATGCTTATTGTCGGCGGTATTGAGATGGGTATTATTTCAGCAAATAATGAGGTCAAGCGACTTTCAAAGGAAGTTGACGGTAAGAGGCAGGCTTTTGTTGAATCCCAGCGGGATAAAAAAGCCATTGAAATTCTCAAGGATAAGCGCAGAAAGACCTATCTGCACGATCTTGAAGCTGAGCAGCAGCAGTTGCTCGATGAATTGTCGGTTAGAATGTCACGTAAGCGTGCGGCTGAGGAGTTGAGGCTTGCAAAGGTTAGAAACGAGAAGCAAGAGATAGAATAAATGGCGAAGAAAAAGCTGACTGTAAGCGGTATTCTGTATATTATTATGAGTGTCATGGCTATGAATTTTCTGGCTTTGGCAATATATCTTATTGTTGCCTTACAGCTGGAGTTTATTACTCCAACTGATTTGGAGGATATGGTCTGGGTTCTGGTTGGAAACCGCAAGTATGCTATGACTAAAGAGCAGATCAATGAATATAATGATCTGGTAGCGGATAGAGAACAGCGTAAACAGAATCTTACTGCAACCGAAGGTTCAGATGATACTCGTAACGCCTCAGCTGCAGCGCTTAATGAGATGAAAAAGCAGCTTGAGGAAAGAATACGGGCATTGAGAGCTTTGCGGAATCAGCATGAACAGCGTCTGGCCGACCTGCGCCAACAGATTGAGACCCTGAAAAAGGATTATGTCAAAGAGAAAGAAAATCTCCAGAATTGGAAGATAGAGAATACTAAAGCGTCTCTGGCTGAAAAGACTGACCGAATGGGGCGTACGTTGCGGGCTCTGGATCCTGAGCTTATTGCCAATTATTTTCTTTCAATCTCACCATATGAAAGTGCGCGGGCTATAGATTCATATCTTACTCCGGATATTACAGCCGAGGTCATGGCGGCTTTGCCGATTCGTAATCAAAGGCAGATTCTGCCACTTCTGGAGAACAAATATGCCGGGATGTCCCCCGCAGCAATAGCAAAAGCCTGGACTACTCCCGGTACTTCAGATTATAAAAATCCTGAACAGATGGCAGAATATATGAAAAAAATGACGGTTTCAGACGCTTTTACAATTTTTACTATGATGCAGCCGCGAATAAGAGCCGATTTGGTACGACTTTTGATATCTACCAACGGTAATGAGAATAATTAATAATGCGGCATGTCTGAATGGATGCGGATTAGCCCTAACTCAATCACACGGATGTACTGTTCAGGATCGTATTTACTGGATCAGCTTTGTCTTGTTTTTTGTCATCTTCCTGAGTCCGATAATCAAGGCAGATGAGGGAACAACAATAGATCGTTCAAATGTTGGTCAGATTTCAGCTTATTCAGGTGATACCAATATTACTCATTCTTCAGCCAGCATTGGTGAAGGCATGCAGATTGGTGGTAAGATATATCCTCAAGATGTTATTAGTACTGGTGAAGGCAGTATTGAACTGGTATTTGGCATCAACTCACGCATCAAGATTGGCAGTAATACCGAACTGCTGATTGAATCTGTAACTCAAAAATCCAAAATCAAAGATAAGCAACTTTACAGTACAGTCAATTACAGACTAGTACTTAAGAAAGGTATCGTCAGAGCCAGAGTTCGTGAGAATTTTATCAGCGCTACGGTACTGACTTTTGTTGCTGGTGATATTCGTGTAACAGCTCCCAGATCGGATCTGATTATCAGTAGAGATTTACGCTCATCAGGGAGTTCATATGTCGGTTTGGTCATTGCCTGGGGCAGAGCTTCGGTTAATAAAAAGAATGTCAATGATGCAGACTGGAATCAAAATTATGAAAAAGTTGTTACCGAAGGGGTTAATTCACTCATTGAAGACCGAGATATTGCCGATGAACAGATAACCTGGGACAATATCGGAATAGAACAGGCGCGTGATGCCGTGCAGGAATTGCCTTTCAGCATCGATAAAAACAGCAGTGGTTTTGAAAATATTCCTGAACGTATACCGGAATTACAGGGTGCATAGCAGGTTATCTACCTGATAGATGGAGAAAAAATGGAAATTGCTCAATTATTAACCGGTTCTGTTGCTTCTACAGTATCTGCAACCAGTACCTCTGGAACTCAGGTTAAAACTTCCAGCGCATTCAGTGATTGCCTGAATAGTGTATTAGATGCAGCCAGTGAAGCAAAGAGTGTTCGTACTTCAACTGCAGCATCTTCAGCCTATTCTGCCTCTAATACTACTGTAAGCAGTACTGCAGACGCTAGTCAGAATACAGCTACAAGCTATAAGAGTAAAACCGGTAAGCAGAGAGTAAGTAGTAATACTGCTGATGATATTGATACCGCAGAAGATACTTTTGACGAAACGGCTGAAGCTGTTGCCGCATTGACACCAGAAGAGTTGGAAGCACTTCAGCGTATAGCTGTACTGGTATCTGACGGTAGTCTTGATCCTGAGTCAATGTCAGAACTTTCTGAAGATGAGCTTGAAGAAGTTGTGGACTGGGTTCTGGCTGGTGCAGATGGACTTTTCAGCCCTTATGATTCCATAGCAGCTGAGCTGCAAAGCAGCAACAATGGTGCAAGTGAAAATTTAACACTGTTTGGGATTGATGAAAGCTATGAGAATCTTGAGCAGATGGAGAGTATTTATGATCGAATAAGTCAGAGCAGTCTGAATGAAAAAGAAACTGCTGCAATCGGTGATCTGTTGAATATTTCTGAACTTGATCCGGTTGAAGTTGATAAAATTTCACAGTCAATTCTGGAGTTGGCCGAAGAGTATGCCGGTACAGAGGCTTCGGCTGCAGCCGGTAGTGATGCTGAAACCATGTCTCTGAAGGATATGCTCAAGCTTGTTCCTGCTGATGAACTTGCGGCGGCGGTAGAGGATACGCTGGCTGAGATAGACCCCGACGTTGAACTTCCGGCAGAGCTTCCGGAAACAGTTCTTAAATCACTCTGCATTGAAGTGGTGAATGTTAATAACCGGATGCTTGATGCCGCGGAATTAAATAGTAAGCTGCTTGACGGATTGAATAACAATGCTGAGCTGCGTGAACAGATTTTGAGGCAGCTGAGTAATCCTGATTCCGGTCAGGAACTGATTGCTTCGGTGGCTGATGAAACAGTAACGACTACAGAACTTGCAGATACTCTGGCGGCTGCGGTACTTGAAGATAGTTCCGAAGGTGAAATTGCTGAACTGATTTCAGCTGATAGTGCAGAGGCAGAAAGTACTGAGTCTGAGGAAGATTCCGCAGAGGCTACAGTTGATACCGAAGTTACAGAATATACTTCAGAGCTGCTGACTGAGATTCTGACAGATTCTGACTCTACTGCTGAAAAAGTAACCGAGGAGATCAAGGATACTGCGAAAGTAAGCGACCAAGCGCAGCAGCTCAAGAGTGATAATTCGCCGATCCCGGCAGCTGAAGCTATCGTCAAGGATGAGGTGAAGGTTGTTGAAACTGTTGCGGAAACTGAAGATGCTGCTGAAGTTCAGCCAGAACCACTCAAAGATACCGCAAAGGATTCATTGACTGGAAGAGCGTATAACGGCGAAAATACGGCTGCTGCGGCAGATTCAGAGACTATCGTAAGTGAGGATGCTTCAGATCAGAGTAACAGCAAGCAGCAGAGTTCAGGTGATTCTGAAGAAGGTCTGGGCTCTGAAGAAGATCCTGCTTCAATTCTTAAATCTGATTATGAAACTGTGGAAACAGATACCAAGGCAGAATTTAAAACAGTGGTAAATGAAGCGGTGAATAATACAGCTACGGCTGAAAATCCTTATGTGCGCTATGCGGATATGATGGAGAATATTGACCGATTGTCAAAGTTGATGGCCAGCAGTGCAGAAAAATCCATGAAGAGTGTCACTATGGAATTGTCTCCTCCAGAACTTGGAAAGATGACAATAGAGGTTTCAGTCAAGGATGGTCAGGCTAATGCCGCCATCAAGGTAGAGACCGATGGTGCCAAAAGTATGCTGTTGAATAACGTTGAGCAGCTCAAACGTAATCTTGAGAGCCATGGAATTAAACTGGAAAACTTTGAGGTTGAGCTTAATAAACAGCAGCAGGATGGTCGTGGTGGGCAGAGTGCCTTTGCCCAGGCGCAGCAGGAGGAGCAGGAACGCCGCTTCCGTCGTCGCCAGAGTTCAATAAAAGCTTCCGGCGTAGCAGGACAGAGTGCTGAAGAAACGGTAGAGACTGGTTCCGCAGCAACGAGTGTGATTCGTGAAGACGGATCTGTGGATGTTGTCGCATAGGATAGATTGTCAGGAGTATATAAAATGAGTGCAGTAGATACTACATATGTATCTTCAACCGGCGAAAACTATTATATGAGCAGTGCTCAGGAAGCTGAAAAGGCTGCCAGTGTAGTTAATAGCGGTGATACAGATAATGTGTCGCATGAAGATTTTCTGATGCTTCTGGTTACACAGATGCAGAATCAGGATCCGCTTAATCCGATGCAGGATACCGATATGATGGCGCAGTTTGCCCAGCTTCAGCAGCTCGATAATCAGAAGGTAATGACCGATGCGATGGTTGATATGCGCCATGAATATGCAGTTCAGGGAGCAAGTTCACTGATTGGCAAAGAAGTTACTTCCAAGGATCTGGACGGTTATGAAGCTACTGGTGTGGTTGTAAATACGTTTACCGATGACAGTAGTGTCCGACTTACTCTGGATAATGGCACTATTGTTACCTATGAAGATATTTCAAAAGTTTCAGATATGGAGGAGTCTCCCGATATCAATGCCGCTTCAGCCATGGTTCAGAAATACGTGGTCGGAGTTGATGCGAATGCCAAAGCTTTTGAGGGAATCGTCAAGAATATTACTACTCAGAATGGTCAGATTTATCTCAATACATATGAAGGTGACTCCATACCTATGATCGGTGTAGCCCAGGTACGTGATCTTACCGCAGCTGAAAAGACTGAACTTGAAAATGCTGTTTCACTTATCAATCAGTATGTTGAGTCAGAGCAGCTGGATGGTGAAGGTAATCAGGACGGTGTAAAGAGCGGAATCGTCAAAGATGTATATCGCAAAGACGGACAGTACTGGGTTGAAACCTGGGGTGGTCAGGGTATTTATATCAAGGATATCGATACCCATGAAAATCTCACTACCGAGCAGGTTGAGCAGATGGAGAGCTGTAAAAAATACGTTGAAAGATTTGTTAAGGCAAATAACGGAAATATGGCCGGAGGTATTGTTGAAGGTTTCTTCTTTAAAAATGATAATTTTTATCTCTATACTTCCAGGGGTGAGGCTATTAGTGCGGATGATATCTACTCTGTACGTAATGCGACCTCTGATGACTGGAGTGATTATGGTAACGTCAATGGTTTGAGCGAGCTGCAGGTATTGAATATGCAGTCGGCTATTGAGAATAATCTGGGTAAGAGCTTCTCCGGCTATACCCCTGATAACGAGTCTATTAGTGGTACTGTTAACAGTATTTACTATAAAAAGGGTCATGATGGAAAGATAGCTATTATGTTTGGATTTGAAGAAGGAGGAGAAGCTATTTCGCCTGCATCACTTATGGGAGTATAGGTAAACTAAAAATGAATTTCTAAAAGTTGCTTCCGAGTCTGGTCAGAAGGACGGAGTTGCACTGGTAATAAGGAGCGTATTATGGGTTTAAGTCAAGCACTGTATAGCGGTATCAGCGGCTTACAGACACATCAGAGTTGTATGGATAACATTGGTAACAACCTTGCCAACGTTAATACCATAGGCTTTAAAAAAGGTGTATTTCAGTTTAGAACTATGCTGGAACATACTTTAAAAGGTGGTACTACTGCTGATCCGAATACCGGTCGTGGATCAATCAATCCACTTCAGATGGGTATGGGTACTCAGACCGGAAGTATTATGAAAGATTTTACCGGCGGTTCACCAGAGACAACTGGAAATCAGCGAGATATGTGTCTTGAAGGTAACGGTTTCTTTGTGTTGCGTAACGGTAATAATAATGTTTATACCCGCGACGGAACATTCTATATCGGTTCCGACGGCAGTCTTCTCTATGGAGATGGTCTGCAGGTGCAGGGCGTAATGGCTGAATCCGGCGGAAGTATTCCTGAGTCCGGTGATGTTGATGATATCACAATTCCTATCGGACAGACCGGCGCTGCTGTTGAAACAACCAAGATCAGCCTTACAGGTAATCTCAATTCAAATGTAGAGGTCGCAAGTGGTCTGAATCTGGCTGCAAGTGCGAGTACAATCAATTCAAATGAAGCATTGAAAGCTTATCTGGGTGAGGTTGAGGATGCCGCTTATGGTACCGGTTCAGATGACAGTACCTGGGATATATTGACTGGTAACGCCTATATCAATGGCGGTACTGTCTGGTCAAGTTCAGCATTTGGTGTCAAGGATCCTGAAACCGGGGCAATTACTGAAGCCAGCCTTGCCGGTGATAATGCAACTGCGCTCGAGGATTTATGGTATCTTTCAGGAAATACTTGGACCCAGCCATTTAAAAATATTGATAATCCAGCCCGTTTTACCGCTGTAGGTGACAGTGCTACTCAGCTCACTCAGTGGGATTTCGAAGGTTCCGGTTATAAGCTTGCGGATACGCTGTATTATCATCTTGAAGCGAATTCGTCTGATCCTGTTGGATATGTAATTGAAGTATACGATGTGGCATACTCTGATCTTCAGGATAATATGTCAAGCGGTTCATGGGATGCAGATCAGGCATATTCACATCTGCTGGCAACTTCTGCAACAACTACCGCGTCAACTACTTCACCATGGTCACTTCACGACTGGGCTCAGACAAATGGTTACGGTGATGCCGGTCTATCAGTTACTACAGGTACGTTTACTCCTGCAGGAACGGATATTGTAAACTTGGTAACTACCGACTCAGGGGATGACTGGGCGCAGGCAAATGACACAACCATGTCTGCATCTGATGCGCGTGAAGCCTTCAACGGTTCTGTTCGTTTCGGTAACTCTATCTCCAGCGGTAATGGACGTCTCGACAGCTATACCCCATCAAACACCGATCAGGATATTACCATATCATATCGTAAGGGTGGTCGAAAGTATGAGACAACATTTACTTATGATGATGCTAACGGGGCGCAGTCAACCACTATTGAGCATCTAATGCTGATGCTTTGCGGTAATGTTAATTCTACGGTCAATGCCGGTTCTATTGAAGCTATTCAGACCCAGCTTACAGTTCCTCCTATCGGTGGTGCTATGGGAACGATTCAGACAGCAGGAAGAGTTTCAAGTTCAATTGACGGCGGTGAATACGGGTATAATGTACCACCTGAAACCGCCGGTGCCTTTACCCGGACAGGTATTACCACAACCGTACCATATGCCGGTGCTTTCCAGGCGACAGGTGATGATTCAACAAGTCTGACCAACTGGTCTCTGGATGAACCGGGATGGGCTATCAAGTCAAAGTGGTATTATGAGGTCGATGCTTATGAAGTTGGAACTACAGGTTCTTATGAATATGCAGTTACCGCTTACTCTGATTCAGCCAGAAATACACCTGTAAGTACTACCAATAAAGCTTTGGGTCTAGGTGGCTGTGATGAGTTTCAGCGGTCAGTATATCTCAACTCAGCGGCTATGGGAAGTGATGTTGATGATATCTATGAATATGATATTTCCGGTCCTGATACCTCCGGTAACTATACAATGACAGTATATGACATGGATACCGGTGATGTTATTGGTACTACAGGCTCACAGTCAGCAGGGGCAACAGGTATCAATATCGTTGATAGTGCTGGAACCAATATCGGTTCAGTAAACTTCGGCTCTCTTACTGATATGCAGGCAGGTGACGGTAATCTTTATATGAGTAATATGTATCAGTCAACCGGTCTGAGCGATCCTGGCGACACAGCTGTTCATCTTGAGACAACCCTTTCAGGTATTACTTATGCTCAGAATAACGGTATCGGTCTTTATACTGCGCAGTCCGCATTTGACGGCTCACTCGATTTCGGTTCGTATTTTGCCGCTACTGATATAAATCCGAGCTACGGTTCCCTTGATACCAATGGACCATCAAAGAATTATTCCATTGTAAGTAACCTGGGTTCGGAAAACGCCATTACTGATATCGTGATATCCTATAATAATGTGTCATACAGTGATATGTGGGTTCAGGATACTAAATACAGTGCGGAACAGGGCGGATCCACTACTACTAATATTGTCGTCTATGACTCTCTTGGTAATCCAAAGGAAGTTACAATGACAATGTCGCTGGTTGAACGTGACAGTGATTTCTCTACTTATAGATGGATAGCAGATTCTCAGGATGATACCGACGCGAAATGGTTTGTGGATTCTGCAAGTAATGAGATAAAAACCAATGTAAATGTCGGTACTGGAACAATACGCTTTGACAGTGATGGTAACTATGTAAAGGGTGCGGAATTATCTGAAACATCAGGTATCGATATAACTCTTGAAGGTATGGGTGTAAGTGACCAGCTGCGTGTAAATCTTACTGAAGGGTTGTCACCGGACGCTGAACAGGATCTGGACTTCAGCTATCTGACACAGGTTGCGGCTTCAAGTGACTTTAATCTGCGTGAACAGGATGGCTCCCCTCCGGGAACACTTGATTCCTTTACAACCAGCCCTGATGGTATAATTCAGGGAGTCTACTCAAATGGCGTGGTACAGGCTATTGCTAGACTTTCAATCGCTCTTGTTCCAAATGAGAATGGAATGATGGCGGCAGGTAACAATCTGTACTATACTGCACCGGCTTCTGGTGACGGTCAGATCGCTTTCGCCAATGTCGGCGGTCGTGGTTCAATCCGTTCCGGTGCCCTTGAAACTTCAAATGTGGATATGTCTGAGGAATTTACCTCTATGATTACTACTCAGCGCGGTTTCCAGGCAAACTCCAAGACGATCACAACTGCGGATGAAATGTTGCAGGAACTGATAAATCTGAAGAGATAGTTTTTACAGTTTTAGACTTTATTGACAGCAGCTTCTGCATTTTAATGCAGAAGCTGCTGTATTTTAGTTTAATTCATCAACTATGGCTGGATATAATCCCAAAATACACCTTTAGCTCAAGTTATAGTGGTGTTACTGCCGATAATAGAGATGCTGAAGTATAATGTGTAAGGATAGACTGATATGATTTCATTGACCAGACTCAATAATAAGCGCTTGGTAATAAACGCGGATAAGATAAAGTTTGTTGAGGAAACACCTGATACTATCATAACTTTGGTAACAAATGATAAGATAATGGTTAAAGAGAGTGCCGATGAGGTTATCAGTAAGACGGTAGAGTATATACGCTCTACCAGACACTTGCCTGTTGATTAGGAGATAATAAAGTGGATTTAGCGACACTGGTTGGCTATCTGGTTGGAACTTTTTGTGTGGTTGTTATCGGTATTGGAGTCAGTGCTCTGGGGGGATTTATCGATGTCCCGTCGGTAGCTATTGTGTTTGGTGGTGGTATCGCCGCAACCATGATTTCACAGCCGCTTGAGAGTACGATAAATGCGGTAAAAGTAGGTTTGAACGCGATTTTTGTCAGAAGTACGGTGGCCTCAGATACGATAACCCAGCTGGTTGAATTTGCCGAAGTCGCACGTCGTGACGGTATTCTTGCGCTTGAGAATGTAACCGATCAGATCTCCGATGATTTTATGGTTAAAGGAATACAGCTGGCGGTTGATGGAACCGATCCTGAGCTGATTGAAGCGATTCTGACTACTGAGATCGACTGTATTGATAATCGGCACAGCAGTGGTAAGGGCTGGTTTGATTCATTTGAAAAGTATGCTCCGGGTTGGGGTATGATCGGAACGCTGATCGGTCTGATTAATATGCTTTCACAGGGTATGGATGATCCTTCAGCACTTACTTCCGGTATGGCGGTGGCATTGATTACGACCATGTATGGTTCGATTATTTCAAACTTTATTGTTGGTCCTATCGCTACCAAGCTTTCTATCCGTAATGCCGAAGAGCTGATGATTAAACAGATAGTTTTGCGAGGGGTACTGGCGATTCAGTCCGGAGACAATCCACGAATTGTTGAGATGAAATTGAATGTATTCCTGCCTCCATCAATGCGTAAGGCTGATGATAAGGATGAGTAACATAATTAACAGTAATAATTTATAAATATAAGGTGATTTATTTATGGCTGATGATGAAGGCGGCGGCGGAGCTCCCGAATGGATGACGACCTATGGTGATATGATCACCCTGCTGCTGTGTTTCTTTGTAATTCTGCTCTCAATGATGGAATTGAGAAAAGATAAGGTAACACGGACTTCGCGCCAGTTTCAGCAGCAGTTTGGAGTCATGCCCGCATACCGGGCGCAGCAGCAGATCTTCAAGCAGCCACAGACCATGACCGATATTCAGGCTTTTGTATTGCGTCGGGGACCGAAAGGGAAGACGACGTCGGTCAAGACGATCCGTGAGGATCAGCGAACGACTATCACTATCGGCGGTACAGAATTATTTCGCCCCGATAGTGCCGAACTTACACCGCAGGGAAAGCAGATGTTGCGTGAGGACATTGCCCCAACCCTCAGGGGATACCGTAACCGGATTGATGTCAGAGGACATACTGCCAGTTCCGGTTATGAGGATGGCTGGTATCTGGGTTTTCAGAGGGCATATGCTGTGATGTCGTATTTATCTGATGATGGTAAGATTTCAAAACGCCGGTTCAGAGTAACCAGTTGTGCTGACAATGAACCGATTGCCAGTAATCTTACACCCAAGGGCAGGGAGCAGAACCGACGCGTAGAAATAATAATGACCGAGGAATTTGTCAAGGATATTGACGAGAGTGATAACAAATAAACTGACATGGAATTATAAAGGGATAGCTTTATTATAATAAAACATACTAAGGTGTATTATGGCTGAAGACGAAGATTTGGAAAATGGTGGCGGCGGTTTGATGAGCGGTGTCCGGGGCTGGGTGATCGTGATCTCGGTTGTGGTTCTGGAAGCGGCTTTTTTCAGTGTACTGCTGTATTTTAAGAGTGATAAAGCGCCTGCTGATACGGAGGTTGGTGAAGGTCTTACCGGTAGGAAAAATCTGGAGGAGTTCATGCACCTTGAGCATAAGCTGGATAAGCTTACATACAGTATTGCCATGCCCAGCGGTCAGCCTATGACACTGGCTATGGACATGGTACTGGTAATGGAGCCGACACCGCGTGAAATCAGGGAAAAAATTGCAATTACTCCCGAGGACTGGACTAAATTTGATGAAGCGGTCAAGAAGATGGACCCGGTAATCAGAGACGCTCTTAACCGGCGAATAAACCGGATGACAGCAAGCGAACTGGGAACCGACCGCGGTCAGCAGATGATCAGGGAATTCGTAATTGAGAGTGTGAACTATCAGTTACAGCAGCTTGATCTCCAGCTATCAAGTGATAAGATAAGCAAGGATCGGGTTAGGGAAGTACTGATAACAAATTACTATCTGAATTAGGAAAGGAACGTATTATATGGCTCCTAATGAACTGTCACAGGATGAAATTGATGCTCTGCTGGCCGGTGGAATCGGTGATGATGATGCGGACATGGAAGCGATACTCGGTGTTCCTGAAGCACCGCCACAGCATGTATTTACTCAGGCCAGCGTTGCCGCTGCTGATATTCCTGCCGGATCTCTGGAAATGCTTTATGATGTGGAGATGGAGGTTAAAATTGAGCTGGGTCGAGCCAAGATGATGGTGGAGGATATCCTGAATGTCAGAGAAGGGTCGGTAATTCAGCTGGAAAAGGATGCCGGTGCTCCGGTTGACATTCTTATTAATGACAGACTTGTGGCATTTGGTGAGGTTCTGGTTCTTAATGATTATTTTTGTGTTCGTGTGACTGAAATTCTATCTGATGCCGACAGAGCAATTCAGAAAAGATGATGCTGGAAATATTAGCATTTTTTTATTGATGGTCAAAGACATTAATTTTACTGATAATAATGCAGTTGATTGGATTTTTCGGTGTAAAAACCACATTATTATAAGAATTATAGTCGGGAGTAGAATATTTTATTAATTTAGATATGTACAATAGTATATAAAAAAAATATCATATTTTACACTCGGTTATTGTCTAAATCTTCTTGACATTGTAATTATTAGAGGTAGAATAAATTTAATTATTTAAAAGATACGGTGATGTCATAAGTGACTTGCCGTACCTTTTTTTATAGCCTTTTTTGCAGATTTATTGCTGCGACCATATTCTTTTGTTGATAATATGGATTAATTATTTACTTTTTTTGTTTTAGGATTGAAAAATGTCAGAAAAAACTCCACTAAGTATGCGTGCCGCTGCCGGTAAACCAAGTATGACTATGGCTATATCAGCCAAAGCTAAAGGTTTCAAAGCAGAGGGTAAAGATGTTGTCAGTTTCGCTGCTGGTGAGCCTGATTTTAAAACTCCAGATCATATCTGTCAGGAGGCTATAAAAGCAATCAATAATGGTATGCATGGCTATCTGCCTAATCCCGGTATGCCTGCATTGAGAAAAGCTGTTTGCGGCTGGCTGCAGGAGGATATGGGAGGAGTGTATGATTTTACTCAGATTCTTGTCAGCCCGGGGGCTAAATTTAGTGTGTATCTGGCGATACAGGCGCTAATAGATCCTGATGACGAGGTTTTGCTTCCTGCTCCATACTGGGTAAGCTATCCCGAAATGGTAGCGCTTGCCGGCGGTACAACCGCATATGTGCAGACTAATGAAGCGAATGGTTTTGAACTGACAGCGGAGATGATCGAAGAGAAGATTACCGATAAGACCAAAGCGCTGATTCTTAATAGCCCATCAAACCCTTCCGGTGCGGTTATTTCACAGGAAGAGACCGCAAAAATTGCGGCAGTTATGGAAAAATATGGAATTTACTGTATCTCTGATGAAATATACAGTAAGCTGTTGTATGCTGGTAATAAGCATTATTCAGTAGCAGCGGTCAGCGATTATGCCAGAGATCATACCATTGTTATAAATGGTTGTTCTAAGGCCTATGCCATGACTGGCTGGAGAATAGGTTTTGCTGCCGGTCCTGAGAAAATCATCAAGGCGATGGCAAATATTCAGAGTCAGTCAACCAGTAATGCCTGTACTATAGCGCAGCCGGCCGCCCTTGCCGCTGTTACCGGCGATCAGGGATGTGTTGAGAGTATGCGTCTGGAATTTGAAGAGCGTCAGAAGCTTATAGTAAAGCTGCTCAATGAGATTGAGGGCGTGGATTGTCCGGTACCTGGCGGAGCGTTTTATGTGCTTCCAGATATTTCAAAGTGTCTTGGAAAAGAGTATAATGGTAGAATGATAAATACTCCGTTTGAACTTTGTGATATACTGCTTGAGGAACAGAATGTTGCTTGTATCCCAGGTGAGGCTTTTGGTACCAACAAGCATATTCGTATGAGTTATGCAACCAGTCGCGCGGATATTGAAAAAGGTTGCAAGCGGATCAAAGAATTTCTTGAACAGTAGTAAATGATTTTGTATTATTGTTTTTGTGGTTAAATTTTGTATAATGTAATCATACAGCTTATTATCCAAGGGTGATAGGCTGTGTTCTTTTTTTGTATTTTTAGAAACACTGTTGTTTAATTTCATTTTTGATATTCGTTGTTGTTGTCATAAATGATGGTGCATAATAACAGGTTTAACAGGAGTTTTCATTATGTCTGCACAGTTTCCAATGACCCAAGACGGGTATGATATGATTAAGAAAGAGGTCGATGATCTCGAAAATAGAAGACCTGAGATCAAGAAGGCAATTGAAGAGGCTCGGGAAAAAGGTGATTTGCGCGAAAATGCTGACTACCACGCAGCGCGTGAAGAACTTGGAATGCTCAATGCCAAGATTAGTATGCTTAATACCAAGCTTGCGAATGCTCTGATTGTTGATCCGTCTCAGTTTGAAGATGGTAAGGTGGGGCTTTTCAAGACTGTTACTTTCAAGCGGGTTGCTGATGGCAAGGAGCTGAAGCGTACACTTGTCGGCGAAGGTGAGGCTGATCCGGCATCAGGTAAGATTCTTGCGACTAGCCCTGTTGGTAAGGCTCTTATTGGAGCTAAAGTTGGTGATGTTGTTACTGCAGATCTTCCGGCAGGACCGGTAGAACTGAAAGTTACCGCTATTGACTGATTGCGTGGTTTTTTTTTGTGGCTGCCTGTATTCAGGCAGCCATTTTTAATTGCATTAAGTTGACGGATATTGTTGTCTCTTACAAGCATACCGTCCGTTTTTTGTGTATGATGTTATTTTGTCGCATTTAGCGCTGTGTGATTGAAAATAAACGAGACTGCCGTAATCGGCAGTCTCGTTTATAATATTGAAAAACCGCAGGTATTACTTAGTAAACCAGGAATGGATTTTCATTTTCGTAACGTACACCATCTGGAAGAGGGGTTCCGATATTTTCAACACCAATGTATTTCAGGACTTCGTACATTGTCTTACCACATTTCTTGAAGGCTATAGCGCCGTGGTGTGGGAAGTTCTGGCCAACCAGAATGTGGCGGTAGAAACGTGCAAAACCAGGAATACCGAAGATACCGATACCTCCGAAGCTATGAGGTTCAATATCAAGGATTTCACCATCAGCAATATAAGAACGTATCTTACAGTCAGGAGTAGACTGAATGCGGAACATTGTGGTCTCACCAGGAAGAAGCTGACCTTCAAGAGTACCTCTGGTAACATTTGGCTCACCGCCAGCTTCCTGCAGACGATTCATGATCAGCTGGTACTTCATGCCGCAAGTACCGTCTTTGAGACAGCTTGAGCAGGTGTTACCGCAGTGGAAGCCCATAAACAGATCTTCAACCTTTGCTCCCTTCAGAGCAGCCTTGTTCTTTGGTAGGATATCAGCTGGAACACTGTTGTTAATATCAAGCAGAGTTGCTGGCATTTCAGTTGCACACTGAACCATATATTCACTTACGGCACCGTACAAATCAACCTCACAGGCTACTGGAATACCGCGTCCGGCAAGACGGCTGTTGATGTAGCATGGTACAAAACCAAATGCGCCTTCAAAAGCAGGCCAGCACTTGTTGGCAAAGACGGCGTATTCTGATGCGCCCATGTTCTCTTCCATAAATTTGGTGAGAGCAAGTTCGAACTGAGCCAGCTTTGGAAGCAGGTCAGGATATGGGTTGCCTTTTTTACCAAGTTCTTTGGCCATATCTTCTGCGATGGCTTCGATGGCTTTTTTCTGACCTTTAGCGGCCTTGAAATATTCTAGCATATCAAGTTCAGAGTTTTCAGTAACCTCAATACCCAGATCATATAGAGGGCCGATTGGCGCATTACATGCAAAGAAGTCGGCTGGACGAGGACCGAAGCCGAAGACTTTTAGATTGGTAAGACCAATTATAACCCGTGCAATCTTGGTGAACTCAAGAATCTCTTCAACGATAGCTTTAGGACCGGCTACAGGATACTGTGGAATATAAGCAGGAAGAGAGCGGAGGTTAAGGTTGTAACTACAGTTCAAGAGACCACACAGGGCATCACCACGGTCACTCTTAAGAACTTCTTTATTCTCTTCTTCTGCAGCCATTACCATTACAGGGCCGCCGAAACGTTCTGCAAAGATGGTGGTTGGACCTTCTGGACCGAAGTTGCCAAGGTAGACAAGGACTGCGTCAACTCCCTGTTCATCCATGTCTGCGAGTGCTGCCATTGCGTCTATTTCATTTTCAATAACTGTGTTGCAGCGAACGACATGGGTTATTTTCTTCTTCTTCAGCTCTGCAAACAGGGCATCAAGTCTCTTCATAGTGAGAGATGCTGGGAAGCAGTCTCTTGATACACCAACTACTCCAATCTTGACCTCTGGCATGTTCTGCAGCTCAGGCATAATTAAATCTCCTATTTCTTATTTACTTTTCTAACAAAAAACACCAATGATTCTATGTTTTGAACGATTTGAAAATTTTAACCATAAGTTTCAGGACACTATATGTCCTGATTATGTGTGAAGTCTATATTGTATATCTACACTATAAACGCTTGTGAAGCAAATTAAAAATACGTTTTTTTTTGGTTTTTTTTAATCTTTGTTTAAAAAATCAAAGTACCTCTTATATATTTATTTATTTACATTTTACAGTATTTATATAAAATAACAGAGTAAAGTTAGAGGGGTTATGTATTTAGGTGATGTAACTTCTATTTGAAACTTTTTCAGGATGTTTTGCTGCTGAATAGGTATTGTTTTAATTTAAAAAAAACTTTTTTTTAAAAGGAGCAGAGATTAATGGTCTTTCTGATACTGTATGCGGTCGGACTGATTGCGCTGGGCTGGCTTGATTCACGAAAAGTTCTAAATTTCAGTGACTATGTCCTGGCCGGCAGAAACAGAGGCGGGGTTATTGTAGCGGCATCACTGCTGGCCAGTGTTGTCGGAGCGTCTGCGACTATCGGTGTTGTTGATATGGCCTATAAAGTTGGCATGCCGGCTTTCTGGTGGCTTGGCAGCGGCGCTATCGGTCTTGTACTTCTGGGAATAACCATCGCCAAGAAATTATCGACCTATGATGTGTATACACTGGCAGATCTTGTAGAAAAACTAAATGGAGTTGCGGCACGCTGGCTGGTCTCGGTGGTTGTTGTAGTTGTCTGGACCGGCATTGTCGGGGCGCAGTATGTGGCGGCAGCGGAGATTGTGTCACAGATCTCCGGCTGGAGTTATCATACTTCTCTGGTTGTTGCCGGAACCTTTGTTACCCTTTATTGTGTTCTTGGCGGACAGGCATCAGTAATGAAAACAGATTTTCTGCAGGTTATACTGATGGCTCTGGGTATCGGTATGACCTTATTCTTTCTGTATAACTCTACCGGGATGCCGCAGAACGGGATAGACTATTCGCTGTTGAATTCCAGCTTTGGTTTTTCAAAGTGGACGTATTTTATGCTCATCGTCGGTTCCGGTTTTCTGGTAGGTCCGGATGTATTCAGCCGTATCTTTACGGCCAAGGGAGCATTTGCTGCCCGTGCCGGTGCTCTCGGTTCTGGAATTTTACTCTTTGTTTTCAGTATCTCGATTGTTATGATTGGAATATGGGCCAAGAACTTTGTGGTTGTACCAGAAGGACAGAAGACGTTGATTTATATCCTTTCAAACAGCCTTCCTGACTGGCTGGGATTTCTACTCCTCTTCGGTATTCTTTCAGCGATTGTCTCTTCTGCCGATACCTGTCTGATTACTGCTTCTACAACCTTTGAACATGATATTCTCTGTGGAACAAATGTTTTCAGAGCACGAGTGGTGACCCTACTGCTCGGTTTTATTGCTATTGCCGCGGTCTGGGAGAATAAGGATATTATAAAGATACTGCTCTTTTCATATAGTGTATTTAATTCAGGGGTCATACCGCCATTGCTTATTTCTATTCTGGCATCACATAAGCGGAAAATGAACATTGTGATAATTTCGCTGGCAATTCTTATCGGTGCGGGACTTGGAGCGTATTCAGGAATTGTGGATGATAGTTTTTATGCCATGCTGGGAATGGGGATATCCGCGGTAATCAGTATTGCCGGTATTATCTTCGGTAAACCGGTGGTCGAGTCGGTTGTGCCGCTGCGTAATGACTGAATTTTTGTTATTAATATTTATGTGCGTTATTGGTGCTTTATGCAAAAAAGAGACGGTAATTACCGTCTCTTTTTTTTAAGCTATAATCTTAGCTGTTTTTGAAACAGTTACTGTTCTTCATCTTCAATATCTGTCAGCAGCAGTTCTGGATGCTCCATCAGGTATTTTAGATAACCGGTGAATTTTGCCGCCAGGACGCCGTCGATTACACGGTGATCGCTTGAAAGGGTTATTTTCATTATTGGGCGTATTGCAACTTTGTGATTGACGACTATCGGGGTATCAATAACCTTTCCGACCGCTAGAATTGCAGCATTTACCGGATTGATAATTGCCGTAAACTGTTCGACATCATAGGTTCCAAGATTACTTACCGTGAAGACACCAAATCCGTAATCATCGGGGGTCAGATGCTTGTTCCGCGATTTTTTTGCCAGCTCCTTTGCTTCTTTTGAAACGTCCTTAAGTGGTTTGATATCGGCATTTCGCACTACTGGAACCACCAGTCCTTCAGGCTCCAGTGATACTGCAAATCCTACGTGCATTTTGCTGCGCCGTACGTAACCCTGGGTCGTATACAGGGAAGCAACCTGCGGGTGTTTCCGCAGTGCCAGTCCGGCGGCTTTTATCAGCATGTCATTATAGGCAATACGAACCCGATCTTTCTTTTTCAGCTCTTGTCTCAGCTCTATCGCTTCGGTCATGTCTACCGCTGTTGTTAGATAAAAGTGTGGCATCTCATGCCGTGCAATACTCATTCGCTGGGCGATTACTGTCCGCATGGCATCCATCGGTACGATGCTGTCACCTAAATCCGGAGTAATTGCACAACTTACATGCATTGGTGGCGCGGGAGCAAATCCGGGATATTCCGAGACCACAGCGTTTTTCAGTGGAACTCCGTCATCGGTCAGTAGTCCCATAACCCCATTAACCGGTACCAGCTGCCCGCGGTGGGCAATTTTGTGGGTCATAATGCCTGCGACATCACTGGCAATCTCCAGCGTGACTTTATCGATGGTCACATCGCAAATAGGTTGGCCTTTTTTTACTTCATCGCCAGTGCTTACCAGCCATTCTGAAAAAATAGCGGTGGTCATTCTGGAAGCTTTTTTAGGTAATTTCAGTTCTTTTATCACTTAATAACTCTTTCATGCAAAAAATAAGAATAGAAATGTTTATATTACTATTTTAGCGATTCTGGGTATATCGAAGAATCGCTTCAGGTATTTTGTTGATTACATCTGATGCTATAAGACCATGAATTCCAAATTGTTCTCTGGCAATGTCGCCGGCAAGTCCATGTAAATAGGCCCCGGTACATGCAGCCTGAAACGGAGCTACGCCACTGGCTATAAGTGCGGCAATGACTCCGCTCAGGACATCGCCCATTCCAGCTGTAGCCATACCCTGATTGCCGGTCTGATTTATATAGCTGTTTGTGCCGTCACTGACAACTGTGTTGTAACCTTTGAGCAGAACTATAGCCGAAGATTTTTCGGCAAGTGCTTTGCAGTGCATCTCCCGTTGACCTTCAATATCGGCGATACTGATATTAATTAAATCTGCAAATTCTCCGGGGTGAGGGGTTATAACAGTCGGGTGTTTGCGGTTGCGCAGTGCTAGGAGGTTACTGCCGAGAGCACGTATTCCGCCGGCATCAAGAACCAGGGATTTTTTTATCTCCGGTATCAGCAGCCGCATCAGCTCTCCACTCTCGCCGGCAACCGGCAGCCCCGGGCCAAGAATAACCGCATCTGACTCCTGCGCTGCCTCCAGCAGCGTTTCGCGGGCTTTGACAGCCGGAGCCTGCTGATCTGTTTCGGCGATCGGCATAGTGATACTCTCCAAGCATAAAGTTTCGGCAACGCTGCTCAAACTCTCAGGAATCGCCCAGGTTACCAGACCGGCGCCGCTGCGCATTGAGGCCATTGCCGCCAGGGCACCGGCACCGGTGAAGCCACGTGAACCGGCAATCACCAGAATTCTTCCAGCTTTGCCTTTATGCATGTTTTTGGGACGGGTTGGCAGTGACACCAGACCGTTATTGATGCTCATGATTATCTCCATTGCTCTTTAAAATTCTAGCTGCCAGGCAGCCGGCACCGAAACCATTATCAATATTGACTACGGCAACACCATTAGCACAGGAACTGAGCATTCCCAGAAGTGCCGCAATACCTTTAAACGAGGCGCCATATCCGATGCTTGTCGGTACACCGATAACCGGAGCGGCGACAAGTCCGGCAACCACACTGGGCAGGGCTCCTTCCATTCCGGCGGTTACAATGATGACTGAGGCGCTGCTCAACTCCTCTCTGGCACGCAGCAGCCGGTGAATACCGGCGACACCGGCATCATGCAGGCAGTTAACCTGGCAGCCCATTATCTGCGCCGTAACCGCTGCTTCTTCGGCAACAGGTATATCACTGGTGCCGGCAGAGATAACCAGAATTTTTCCTCGAATTTTTTCTGGGGTTTCAGGAATATTTCCAATTAGCAGTGTCCGGGATAGAGGGTTGAATGCGACCTCATTCCAGTGGGTGGATAAAAGCTTTACCGTGGCATCAGGCACTCTGGTAAGAAAGGCAAAGCCGGTTTTACGCACCAGTGCTTCTGCAATTGCCAGTGATTGCTCGGGAGTTTTTGATTCGGCAAAAATGACTTCGGGGAAGCCACAGCGCTTCTGGCGGTCATGATCAATTCGGGCAAAATTTAGATTTTCTTCTTCCGGGAAGAAGTCTAGTGCGTCTTCAATCGAGGTGGCTCCGCTGCGTACGCTTTCAAATATTTCTTTCAGTCTGGATTTGTCCAACATTGTTTTTCTCAGTAAAAGTTTTGTCTATCTAAGGTTAATTAATTATTTGCTGCTGTAGATAGTGGTAAGAAGTAAATTTTATGAAATATTCGGTTGTATGTCTATAAAAAAAGCCTGTAATGGATAATTCATTACAGGCTTTTTTGTTTTAAAAAAATATGGAAAACTAATATTTGGCAAAGACTGCGATGATTCTGCCTAGTATGATATCACCTTTATCTTCTTTAATTTCAAAGCTGCCGCGTGCTTTACCACCTGTAAGTACTCCGCGCAGAGATCCGGGGGTTGCTCCTTCTTCAAGTTTCCGTAGTTTTAAGCCTTTGCCTTTTTGAATAACAGCTATATTGCGCCCGAAATTCTTTTCCGGGATCAATTCACGTCTGTCGATTATTATCAGAGCATCTGCCGGAATGGTTGGTTCCAAGCCATTATCACTGTTATTGCAGGCAATCATAACGCCACCGCGTGGGACCCACTCTTTGCTGACTATCGTATGATCGATAACATCACTCTCCTTGAGATCAAACACCGGTTTGGCGAGTGATGATGGCTTGATGATCGGGATTGCATAGAAATTTTCATTTACTTCAGGGTTCAGTTCTGCGTTGGTTCTGACCTGACTGAAAGCAAAAGTTACCGGTTCTGTGTCATTTACATCTGCTTCAACACTGGCTTTATTCCCGTATTTGGCTCTGCTTTCAGCGGCTTTCTTGGTGCTTTTGCCTGATTTTTGCAGCATTGCTTCTTCAATAATTTCAGACAGAGAGATCCCAAGTTCACGTTCGATAAGTGGGAACAGGGATAGTTTTTCAATGAATGTTCTTCCCATTTCCCAGCTCTGAACAGTTTTCGGGCTGACCCCTAGTCTGGCAGAAAGAACCTGTCTTGACAGTCCCTTTGCATCTCTGGCGGCGCGCAGTCTGCGGCCAAAATCTTCTTTAATTTCGTTTGTTACACCACAAAGTCCCATTATTAATATCCTCTTGCATGTATTATGAACTCGTAAAAATATAATGTCTACAAAATGTATCTGTTGGTATGATACAGTATACGCACTTAGATGCAAGAAGTTTTTAGCACTAATTGTTCTGAATTATTGTCTTGAACAGTAAAGACATAAACGAATTATATCCAAGAGGTCTTCTGTAATTTGGCATTGACAATAGTGAATAATAGCATAAAATAATGTAAATAGCCTCAGATTCAGCGTGAATTTGGCTTCATATGACATTTGCTTGGGAGTACTAAAATGCCACAAAATATTGCAGATAAGATTTTTGCTGCACATTTGAAAGATCAACCGTTTGCCGGAACAAATGTTCTGTCGCTGGATGTGGTGATGTGCCACGAAATTACCACCCCTGTTGCGATTGCAGATCTGGAATATAGAGGAATGGACCGGGTCTTCGATCCAACTAAAATTAAAGCGGTTATTGACCATGTTACACCTTCCAAAGATACCAAGACTGCAATTCAGTCCAAGATTCTCCGCGAGTGGGCACATCGTCATAATATCAAGGATTTCTTTGATATCGGTTCAAATGGGGTCTGCCATGCGATCTTCCCTGAAAAGGGATTTATCCGTCCTGGATATACTGTAATTATGGGTGACAGTCATACTTGTACCCATGGCGCATTTGGGGCTTTTGCTGCGGGAGTTGGAACTACCGATTTGGAAGTGGGAATTCTTAAGGGCGTATGCGCTTTCAGGAAACCGGCAAGTATCAAGGTTGAGATTGATGGAGAGCTGGGTGAGGGGGTCTTTGCTAAAGACGTGATTCTGACTGTGATCAAGGAACTCACTGTAAGCGGAGCAACCGATAATGTAATAGAGTTTGTAGGTTCAACTGTAGCGGCTATGACTATGGAAGAGCGGATGACCCTTTCTAATATGGCAATTGAGGCTGGCGGAACCTGTGGTATATGCCTTCCTGATAAGGTGACTCTGGATTATCTGTGGGAGTTTATTGCTGAGGATTATAATAACGATAAGGATAAAGCACTGGCTGATTTCATGAAGTGGCATTCAGATCCTGATGCAGAGTATACCAAAGTCGTGAAGATTGATGCCACAAAAATTGAACCGGTATGTACTGTCGGATATAAGCCTGATGAGGTCGTGGCGCTCAAGGAGCAGGCTGGAGCAAAAATTGACCAGGTTTATATTGGAAGCTGCACCAATGGTCGTCTCTCTGATCTTCATGCTGCTGCGAAGATTCTGATAGGTAATAAGCTGGCTGCCAATGTCAGGGGAATTGTCTCCCCGGCTACACCAAAAATCTTTGATGAGGCCATGAATGATGGTACTATGGAGATCTTCCGTAAAGCCGGTTTCTGTGTAACCAATCCTACTTGTGGTGCTTGTCTGGGAATGAGTAATGGTGTTCTGGCTCCTGGTGAAATCTGTGCTTCAACAACCAACCGTAATTTTAATGGTCGTATGGGGCAGGGCGGAATGGTTCATCTTATGAGTCCGGCTTCGGCTGCTGCCTCTGGTGTTAAGGGTGAGCTTTGTGATCCGCGCGAGTATATGTAAATTTAATGATATTTTGATATAACCTCAATTTTGGAGAGATTTTAAAATGAAAAATTTTGGTGGAGAGGTAATTTTTCTTGATAGAGCCGATATCAATACAGATGAGATAATCCCTGCTCGCTATCTGACCGAGGTGAAGAAGGAAGCTTTGAAGCCTTACCTTCTTGAAGATCTGGAAATTCCAGGGTTTGATCCGAAAGGCAAAAAGCTTGAAAGAGCAAAAATTGTTGTTTCACGGAAGAACTTCGGCTGCGGTTCTTCGCGTGAGCATGCGCCATGGGCTTTTGAAGTAAATGATATCAACATTGTAATTGCTGAAAGTTTTGCCAGAATTTTCAGACAGAATATGTTTAATTGCGGTATGATGGCAATCGAAATGCCAAAAACAGATATTGATGCTTTATTTGCTCTTGCACAGAAGGGTGATGTTTTGGCAGATGTTGATTTTGCTGCTAAAAAGATAGTCTTCAAGGTTGCTGGAGAAGAGGTGGAGTTTGATTTTGAATTAACTGAGTTTGATGCGGCGCTGGTGGAGGCTGAAGGCTGGGTTGGTTATGCTGATAGTAAGTACTAAGCGTTACCGATTGGTAGTATATTTTGCCTGGCTTTTGATGTAATCAATAATCTTTCAGTTTGAATCGGTTTTTATAATTCTACTATGGTTTCTTTGCTATAACTGATTGGCTGGTTAGGTTATCGTAAGTTAATGCATAATTTTAAGGTTCAGGGTATTTAAATACGCAAAACGCTTATAATAAGTGTTTTGCGTATTTTATATGCTGCTTTTTGGTATTGGAAAGTTAGTCATAGCAAATTTATATTGTTGCATTACAGCCACTGCAACTGTATGATTGCAGAGTACGTTATACGAGACTCGTCTGCGGTAATATGAGTAGTTTTCTGGCTTTTTACGAAGCGTTTAAAATTATGTAACGCGGGTTGGGTTCAGCTCCATTTCGGGTCAGGATTCCTGTATTAGCGGGTGACATGATAATCTTTTGTAATTTTATCCAGATAGTTTTTATTCAAACATTTGTCAATGTTGTTGACTTAAATTCTTATAAATTCATTATGGATTTGTGTGCTCTAGAAAAAGCACTATGGATAAATTACGGGATTTTTGGGTGGAGCTGGATAGACTGGAGTATAAATATAGGTTTTCCAGCAAACTTTCGTTGTATTTTATATTTTACTCAAACGGCTTAAATACTAAATAACCGCTATGGTTTCTGGTATTTATGGCTTAGGTTTATTTCAACAGGTAGATTATGAGCAGGTATTTACGGATATGTAATGTCGTCTTAATTGGGGTTATGCTGGTAATGTCAGTGTTTGCTGTGGCAAATCTGACAACTATCGGCGAAGACAGTTCTCTTACGAATTTGACCGGTGATATATTATGGAATATCAGTTTAGCCTCCGATTTTTTGAAAGCCAATGATTATCCGCAGATTAGTGAAAGCGTAAAAGGTCCTTTTGCATATCCGGTTCCGATGCTGGTGCTGCTCCAGCTATTCTCAGCCATTCCTAGAGATATTTTGTCCCTGGTATTTGTCGTGTTTTATCCGGTTGCGGCGACCGTCTGTTTGTTCTTGTCTATTCGCTTGTTTGATGATGATAAAAATCCATACCGTTGGCTTATAGCATTTCTGACATTTATTATTGTCTGGGACTATATCCAGTTTGATATCAGATCATTCAATATTAATATGATTTTATTTATTCTGATACTTCTCGCTATGTATTTTTTAAAAAGAGATTGGGCGTGCGCGGCAGGGGTTTTTCTTGCTTTTAGTGTAGCTATAAAGTTATATAGTGTTTTATTGATTCCGCTTTGGCTGTACCGTAAAAAATACCGGGCATGTTTTTATACCGTTATAGCGCTGCTGATCTTGTTTATAGTTTTTCCTGTATGTACCCTTGGCTGGTCTAAAACCGTGCATTTGACTTTAAGCTGGATTGGTTCTGTAAAATCAACTTCAACTGCACAGGCAAGTCAGATTATGAGTTGTTATCTGATCTCATTTAATCGGGCACTGACAAGTGCCATGGGGGCAGATCACGCTGCAGGGATTGGTTCGCTGTCGCAGACTGACTGGAATTATGCCAATCATCTGCTGCTCTTTTTCAGGGTTGTTTGGGCTATGGCTATTGTTTCGGCAGTCGTCTTTATAAATCGATTTTCGCGCAGTTATAAATTTCAGCGGATGTTTTCATTGCTTATTCTGGCTCCGATCCCCTTGAGTCCGTTACTGCAACCGCACCATATGGTATTGTTAATTCCTGCTGTGTATTATCTGGTTCATATGATAATTGAAAAGGCTGCAGCAACTAAAGTCCGGTTGGCTGCAGCCTGTATGCTGTTATTAATTTTTATCATTCAGATGCTGGATATTCCTGAAGAATTACGTGGTTTCAGTGTTGCTGCTATTTGTGTTTTGCTGTCGTGCGGGCTTACTTTTCTTAATATTAATACCGAAAACCCTGAAACGATCCTCGAATTAGAATGAATTTGTAAAAATTTTATAAAGTTATTATCTTTAAAAACCACCTTTGCTTTCCTGAGATTCCGCCAGGGTATTGAGTTCTTCCTGATATTTCTGGCATTTTTCAAGCTCACCGGTAGCCAGATTATTTCCTGGTGAAAGTTTGATAACAGCCTCATAGGCTTCAATGGCTTTAGCCATATTATCTGCGGCCATAGGGTAACGTTTAAAGTTCTTGAGCAGTATCGCCCGCCGCTGGAAGAGTCCGCCTGTAATGATGATTGGACCGATTTCATTGGGGTTCTTCATGAGGCGCTGCCGGGCGCATTCTATTCCTTCGTCAATGACTTCAATACAGGTGCCGGCTTCATTTTCAGCATCTTCTCTTTTGTCAGCGCGCAGGAGGGTAATGGCGTTCTGGTATAATCTTCTACTTGCGCCTTCAGCTGCCATACTTCGGCCATAAAGCGCTTCGGCATCACCAGGATAAATACGCATGCACTCCTGAAGTGTCTTTAAGGCCTGGCGATACTGATCGTGGGCGCTTCTGCGTTCTCCCTGACGCCAGAGTTCATTTCCGTAATGCAGATGGGCAAAACCTTCTCCACGCATGGCAAAATAGTTTTCAGGGTATAATGTTAAAGCTTTCTGATAAGCTTCTATGGCTTGAGGCAGTTCGAGGAGATTGTAATTGCAGTCGCCAAGCCAGCGCCAGGCTGTTGAGGAATCCGGATGTCGGCGGATAATGTCCTGAAGTGTTGCCTTGGCTTCGGCAAACTGCTGCTGTGCGACCAGATTCTTTGCTTTTTCATACTCTTCATCGGTTACAACCTTATCTTCACTCATCCATACCTGATCCGGGTCTGTCGGTTCATCACTTGCGGTTGCAGCGAATGGCAGGCTTTCATCATTGTTCGGGTCGACCTTGGAATCATTGTCATCCTTGAAAACACTTTTAACTTGACGTACCCCCCACCAGCCACCGACACCGCTATCCTGTTCTGATGCGGCTGTAGAGACTGTTTGCTGGGTACTGCTGCCATCTGAAATGTCACCCGGTTCCGCTGCGCTGTCAGTAACAACAATATCCGGTTCTCCACATCCTGCAAGACAGAATATGAGTAATAGTATAGATAAATATCTGAAGTGATGAATAGTATTCAAGACAGAACTCCCTTATATTATATAAGCTGGTTGTTTTTTTATATTATAGCAATCGGAATAGCGATTTCAAGAAATACAAGTGTAATAATAATTATTAGGCAAATTAACGCTAAATTCTTTATTAGTTAAACTTTGCTTGACATGATTCTAATGGATTTGTAAAATTATGTAAACTCTATTTAGTAAACTTTCCGCAAAGAGTTGATAAAATATTGTAGGTATTTGCGCTATTACTGCTCGAATTTTCGGTGTTTTATGACGATAATTCATGCAGGTTATATAATAAATTTTAAGCTATCCTTTGGAGATATTAATGAATAAAAAATCTGGATTTTTTGTTTGTATTTTTGCGGTGACGGTTGCGACTGTGCTTTTTTTCTCTGGCTGCGTGGAGAGAAAAATGGTCATAACCAGTGAGCCTAGCGGCGCTGATGTCTGGGTTAACGAGCAGTGGCACGGTAAAACTCCTTATGAACTTCCTTTTAAACATTATGGTGTCTTCAGTATTCGTCTTGAAGCCAAGGGATATTATCCCATATATGTTAAAGAACCGGTTCCGGCGCCGTTGTATGAACAGCCAGGAATTGATCTTGTAAGTGAAGCGGCAATTCCGGCTACTATAAAAGATAACCGCAGTCTGCATTATGTATTGCAGAAAATTGAGGAACCTGATGCTATTTCAGGGGTGCTTGAGAGGGCGGACGACATGATTACCAGAACTGATGAAATCATAACAACCCGACGGGTCTATGATTCACAGCGTCAGCCGAAGGATCTGCCTATTCTCCCTGAAAAAGATGCAAACAACGCTAATGATGCTGCTGAAGTCAGAAAGCAGCTTGCCGTTGATACTATGGATCTGGAGTACAAAAAAGGTAAGAGTATGGATCAGCTGGAACCATTGGGCGACGTAGAGTAGAAGGGTTATGCTTTTTATCAGATATATTAATACCTGCTTGTATAAATTACTTTTTCTTTTGCTGCTGGCTGTATTGCTGGTAGCAATGGCTGAAAGCGGGTTCGCTGCAAGCGATACTTTGAACAGTATCCGCCGTGAGGCCGCGAGAAATTTTGACCGCTACGATTTTGAGCAGTATTCAGAACCGACTGTAAACCGTGATCTAGATGGTAACGGCTGGCCTGATTTCTGGGAAAAGATTATTGATGATAAGAATAAAGATTATCTGGCGCGCGAAATAAGGGTTGTGCCCGATCCTTCTCGACCCAGCCGCATACCGGGTGTACAGGGTTTCGTTCTGCGCATTCCGTTTGACGGTACCGGGGTGGCAATACGCACCAAGGTTCCTAAAGCTGTTTCACCTGATATGGCCTATGAAATATCTGTGTTTGCCAGAACTTTACGTCTGGAGAAAAGTCTTGCCAGCTTGAGCGCTATCTGGCTTAATATTGATGATAAAGGTGAACGGACGGAGGTTGGCAGAAATGTACTTACTGTGCCTCCCGGTCAGTATGACTGGACTGAATCACCTTTAGAAATGAAGATAAACACTGTGCCTGCAACTGCAAATTATATGATCTTGCAGCTTGATATTTATGACAATCCGGAATTTGTCGGTGCAGACCGGGATGGTTTCGCCTGGTTCGATGATATCTTAATCTCTTCACGTCCGAAAATTTATATGCAACCGACATTTGTTGATTATGAAGTACAGCATGGCGGCTCCAGTCCACCCAAACCGATACAGTTCAATATTGAATTTCGCGGACTTGTGGATAACGTGCCAGAGTCGGATAAGAATTTTAAAGGGAATAACCGGAAGTCATATTACCGCGTGATCAATATTTATGACATCAATGGGCGTCCTCCTCTTACGAAAGATGGCAAGGTGCTTAATCTCGGGTTTGAAAAAAGAAAGCAGACCGTTTCCGGAGCGCTTACAACATATCCTGAGACAATTAATATTAATTTGCAGCGTCTGGGAGTCTACTATGTGCATGTTGTCCTTTATGGTTATAGAGGCAAACTGTTGACCGAGCGTACGCAGGTAGTTGGACTTTGGATGCCGAAAGAGAACCGCAGTGTCGGTGCCGACGAAGAAGCTCAGGCTGGTGGTTTTGGAGTGGTGATTAACCGGGTTCCCAATACTATCCTGGCTCAGGAAGGGGTGCTGGCTGATATTGTTGAGCGTACAGGTGCCATGTATGTAAAATCTCTTATCTGGCCTGATGATTCTGACGGCAGTGATGTTACACCATATCTGAATGCGTTATCCCGTGAGTTTACTATAATGCGCCGTTCCGGTATTAGAGTAACGGCTCAGCTAAAGCCTGCAAAGCATATTTTGGCGGGAGCGACTCTGCTCGATATAATGACTGGGCGTCCTCAGGTTCTTGAAGATTATATCAATATTGTAACTAAAAAATTTGATATGCATATTGAGTACTGGCAGTGGGGTAAGGACGGGGAGACTGATTTTTCATATGGACTCAGTCGCAGTGATGTCGCTGATGCTACCGGGCTTCTTACCGGTCGTACCAGTAGTCCGTCTCAGTCATATCCGGTGTCATTGGCCGTAAATGAGGTGAAACTGCCAGATGCTGATGTTGCTTATTCTACCTCTATTTTTGTGCCTTATGCAATGTCGATAATGGATATTTGCCGTAAACTCGTGACTCTGGCGCCGAGATATTTTACTATTTTCAAGCAGGAGAATAATCTGTTATACCCTCCTGCCTGGCTTTATGATATGTCACCGGTTCCAGAGCCGGTCGATGAAACTCAGACTCCGCAGCGGAAACTTGAGGAATGGCTGTCGCTGGAACTTGATCCCTGCCCGCGTGATATTCATGATGCTGCCAAAGAACGTGAGATGCTGGACAATATGGCAAAGAAGGCTGTTATTGCCAGAGTCTTGAATATTCCCAGAACATATATTGATTCTCTTATTGATCCGGTTCAGGGATTATGCCGGGTTGATGAAGAAGGGCATCCGGTGCCGATGCCGGCGCTGCTTGGTTTGAGAGTTCTTGAGGAGTATCTTGCCGGAACAAAATATCTTGGAAGTTTTTATCTGCGTAATCAGCATGGCTATTTCCCTAATTATGTTTTCGCGAGGCCAAATGGTGAGGATGCGGTTGCGGTGGTCTGGTATGATGGAACCGATGGTGATGAAGCCTCACTGGATTTTGGTGGCGGGTATCAGCTGCAGATGGTTGATATGCAGGGAAATATAACCCAAGTGCCAGCATCAACCACCATTCTTGCGACCAAGACTCCAATCCTGATTACCGGTATGAGTACCGCTTTCGCCAGAACCAGAATGAGTGTAGATATTCTGCGTTCTCCCGAGCTTCTGATGCAGACTGTGGTGCAGCGGCAGTATTTGACTATTACTAACTTTTTTGATCAGTCAATATCTGGTATTGTTGAACTGAATTATGCGGCCCGTAATGATTTTGAATATGAACAGAACTGGACTGTGCAGCCAGAACGAATAAGATTTAATATAGCCAGACCACAGAATCGCCAGCCGCGTAATGTTGTGCTGCCTTTCAGAGTGCGTCCACCTGAGGCCACCCCTGTGGATTACGGAAAGGATATCGGTGAAAAGCTGGTAAGTCTCAATATCTCGCTTATGGGAGATAGACCGGAGAATCTGCGTCTTATCAGGCAGACTAATTTAACCGGTGATATTTATGGCACAATGCGCAGGCTTACAAGTGTTGAAGATCCAAATGTCGATATTATTCAGCTCAAAGTGAAGTGGATCCCGGTCAAGGGCACAAATCGTAAGACTCAGATTCTGCTCCGGCCGTACTACCGAAAAGGAAATAATCTTGAGACTCTTATGCCTACGGTAAGTGTCCCGGCGTATAGCAGTGATGATAATACGACACCGGCTATTTCAATTGAATATTCTATACCCAAGCTTGGTGGTATTGATGAGACCTGGATCGGTTACCGGCAGGAGGACGGTCCGCGTTTCTTTAATTATAATATTTCAAAACTTATTGGACAGGAATCAGAGTAGACTTGTCTATTAGAATGGAAGAGAAGTGATAGGAAGATTTTTAAAAAGTTTGATGTATCTGGCTGTGGCAGGGCGTTTGAAAAAGTTTACAGCCTCCTTGGAAAATCCTGAAGCAGCGCAGTCGGAACGTTTCAGGCAAATATTGGCGAATGCTTCAGGTACTGTTTTTGCCGCAGATCATTCTCTTGGTAATATTCGCACTATCCGTGATTATCGTAATGCGGTTCCGATACGTGATTATTCAGGGTTTTATCCGTATATTGAATCAATGCTTGAGGGTGAGGAAAATGTTCTGGTTTCCTCGCCGGTTACGATGTTCGCGGTTACCAGCGGCAGTACTGCGCAGCCAAAATTTATCCCGATTACACGCTCCTTTACGGTAGAATATCATAATAGCCATCTTATCTGGATGTATAATATGATTAAGCAGCGCTCAGATAAGGTTATTGGCAGTATCTTCAGTATGGTAAGTCCGGCTGAGGAAGGTTGGACCAAAGGGGGGATCCCTTATGGTTCCAGCAGCGGCAAGCAGTATCGTGATCAGTCAATTCCGGTCAGAGCGCTGCATCCGCTGCCGTATCAGCTTTTTCTTATAAGTAAGCCTCAGATTAAATACTATGCCGCACTGATTCTGGCTTTACTGTATGATCTGCGGGTAGTTAACAGTGTTAATCCGTCTTCACTGGTAATGTTGGCAGCGTTTCTTCGTGAGAACAGCGAGCGCATGTTTGAAGACATTGTTGCGGGTAATTTGAGTATAGCTTCCGAACTTCCATTAGAGGTTAGAGCTAATATCTTAGTGAAAATGTCGCGTGTTACACCCAAGCGTATAAGCTATCTGCGCAATGTAATTGAGCGTGAGGGCTGGTTTATGCCCAAAGCAGTATGGCCCGGTATAAGTGCAATCAATACCTGGCAGGGAGGGAACGCACCGTTTTACCTTGGGCGGGTGCGGGAGCTCTGGGGTGAGGCCCCACAGCGTTGTTTTGGCTTGAGAGCGACAGAGGGAATGTTTACGATTCCGCTTGAGGATAATTCTGCGTCAGGGGTGCTTGCCGTTAATGGGCATTTTATGGAGTTTATTGAGGATGGGATTGAGGTTGAGCCCTCTACTCCAACACTGCTGGCGCATGAGTTGGAGGTGGGGAAGCGTTACCGTCTGATTATTACGACTTCATCTGGATTGTACCGTTATGATCTGGGAGATATTGTTGAGGTTACCGGTATGAATAAAAATACTCCTGAAGTGGCGTTTTTACATAAGGCGGGTGGGGTGTTGTCTATAACCGGTGAAAAAGTGTACGAAGATCAGCTGGTTGCGGTTATGTCAAGGATATGCCGGAATATCGCGGATAAGGTCAATGGTTTTTCAGTAACTATTGAATTTACTGACAGGGTGCGTTATGTTCTTTTGCTGGAACTGGAGGAGCAGGTTGCGGCTGAACAACTTGAAGAGTTGTTGTCTGCATTTGATATAGAGCTGGCGCGGGAGAATATTGAGTACAGCGATAAACGTCGAGGCGGAAGGCTTGAGCAGCCGTTTATGCTGCTGCTGGAGAGAGGTTCATATCAGCGGTATCGTGAGTCGCTGGTGCTCAAAGGAAGACCTGATGGTCAGATAAAGCCGCTTTATATAATAAATCCGTATGGGGAAGGTCTTATAACCGATTCCGATGCGGAATTTTTCAGCTCGGCAGTGGTCATAAAACGTTTGGAAGTACAGTCTGAACCGGTGAAAATTTAGCTTTCAATACAATTTTAAGGTTTTTTATAGATTTTATCCTGTCTGAAGGATAGTATTGTTGTGTGAATTTAAAAATTGCGTAAAATTGATACCGGTTGTAAGCGAAATCAATCTATTAAGTTTGGAGATGACAAGATATGGCAGATGAGGTTAATACAAGCAGTGAGGAGAAGAAAGATGAGAATACAGATCTTGTCCTCAGCAAGAAGAATAAAAGCAACTTTGGGGTAGGTGGTGTTGGTTCGCTCGCTCTTGTCGGTCTGGTGCTGATCGTTGTTCTGACCGTTCTGATTGTCCGCAGCCAGAGTTCCGAGGAGGATGTACTGTCTTTCGCTCCGGCGGATTCCATCTATGCTCTTGAAGTGGAGAATATTGAGGGGGCTGCAGATGTTATCGATAGTTTGCCGATATGGAAAGATGACAGGTTGACTAAAGGGGCACTTATTACGGAGTTTTCACATTGGTTCGGGGCTGATGGTGATATTATTAAAAAATTTGCCGGTAATGTTAAGAGCGTCACTCTGCTGGAGTCACTGGTCGCTGAAAAACCGGAGAAACTGCTGATTTTAAAGGTCGGTAACGGCTGGGATATTGAGAGTTATTACCGGCGTGAATACAGTAAGATATCTACTCCTGTTACTTTTGCACCGAGTATGCATGGTTTGAAGATTACCCGGGACGACAAGAGTGAATTTTATCTGAAGAAAGTCGCCAACTTCGTTCTGTTAGCTGAAGACAAGTCTCTGCTGTTGCGCGCTCTGTCTGCGTACAAAGGGCAGGATTTATCGCTGGCTGCCTGTAATATTAAATTTGGTGATGGTGAATCGGAAATGCCGCGGGTGAGATTTTATACTGCAATCAACTCGATGTTAGTGAATTATCCAAAATATAAGGTGCATATTCCGGAAACGGTTCAGCCGGATATCGCCGGGGATGCGGCTTTTTTGTATGAGGCAACACTCAATGCCGGCGGTTTTGTCGCGGAGGGTAAGTTTATTCGTAATGAAGCTGCTGGCTATGCCAGCGGTACTGCCGCCGCCTCAGCTTCTCATGGCGGAATTATTTCCAGTATACTCTGGACTATTCTGATTATTGTCATAGTCCTGATTGCTATCCCTGTGCTCTTTACGGCCTTTACTCTGCTGCTGGCGCTTTATTTCTTTATTGCCGCCTGGCTGAAGGGGGAGCTGGTTCCGATTGACCCGCCTCTGAAGGATCTTTCTGATAATCTGAAAGAGGATTTAGGGGTGAAAGCGGAGCCTGAAAATAAGCAGAATGAGGCTGAGAAGGAGCAGACAGCAGCAGATTCAGGTGAAACGGTTGATTCAGCTGAAAATAAGGAGTAGAAACTTTACGGCTGGTCTTGATATTTACGGATTAATTTGTATTATATCTTACCCGGTCGTTTGTGACCGGGTATTTTAATTTTCGTGGTTTGTGTTATATTTATGAGAAATTTTCATGCACATTTCTGATATAATACAAGCAACCACACAGTTTGGAGGAAATGTGTAATTATGGGTTATTTATCTGTAGCTATCGTTGGCAGACCCAACGTCGGCAAGTCGACTCTTTTCAACCGTCTGGTTGGAAGTCGAATTGCCATTGAAGCCCCTGTTGCCGGAGTAACCAGAGACCGGGTACTGTATCCACTGACAATTGAAGATCGCACCTTTGATCTAATTGATACCGGTGGAATCGGAATTGTTGATAAGCAGAAACTGGAAAATTCTGTAGAACTTCAGATAGATGTTGCGATTAACGAGGCTTCGCTTATTCTATTCCTGGTTGATTCCAGAGATGGCGTGGTACCGCTGGATATTGAGGTCGCTAACCGGCTGCGCCGAGTTTCTGACAGGATACTTATGGTTGCAACCAAGGCTGATACCGATCGTATTGAGGTTAATATGCCGAGTTTTCATGAGCTTGGTTTTGGCGATGTTCTTCCGGTGAGTGCAAAAGAAAACCGTAATATTGATGATCTTGAAGAAGCGATTCTGGAGCGTCTGCCTGAGGCGGAGGAGTATGAAGAGCCGCTGAGTGGTAATGATCTGCTTAAAATTGCCTTTGTCGGCAAGCGAAATGTCGGTAAATCTTCTATTGTTAATCAGATTTGTGGTGGTGACCGGGTTATTGTTTCGGATGTTCCGGGAACGACCAGAGATTCTGTTGATGTCATTGTCGAGCGTGATGGTGAAAAATTTGTTGCCATTGATACCGCTGGGCTGCGAAAACGCGGCAAAATGGATGATATGATGGAATTTTATGGTCATATGAGAAGTGAAAGAGCTTTGCGCCGTGCAGATGTTATCGTGTTGATGATTGATGCCACTGAAGATGTAAGTAAGGTTGAGAAAAGAATCGGATCGCAGGTTATTGAAAACAAAAAACCTTGTCTTATAGCATTGAATAAGTGGGATCTAGTTGTTGCACAGAGACCTGGTATAACCTTGGCTGATTATCAAGAGTATATTGCGGAGAATCTTCCAGGCTTGTATTTCTGCAGAATGGCCGGAGTATCTGCAAAAACCGGTGAGAATGTCTGGTCTCTGGTAGCTGCGGCCCGGGAAATTTATGAGCAGGGTACGATGGAAGTACGTACGGCTCAAGTAAATGCGGCGCTGGCTAATGCCTATAAAAAAAGGCGTCCTAAACCTTATCAGGGCAAGCTGGGCAAGATTTACTACGGAACACAGGTTGCTGTATCGCCTCCAACCTTTCTGCTTTTCTGTAATAATCCTCTGGCGTTTGATGAAAACTATAAACGATATCTTGAACATCAGATGCGTGATGAACTTGGATACTCTGAGATACCGCTTAAACTTGTTTTCAAATCACAGAAAGAGGTCGGCAGATATGACTGATAAGAAGTAAGCGGAGGAGTTTTGTGAAAAGATATTCTGAAACTTTTAGAGGCAGCAATGCGCTGGTGACTGGAGGTGCCCAGCGAATCGGCAGGGCAATTTCACTCGAACTGGCCCGTATGGGAGCGAATGTGATTGTTCACTACTCTACCAGTGAGGATGAGGCGAAGGAAACAGTCGCGCAAGTGTCCAAACTTGGGGTTAAATCATACGCTGTAGCCGGGGATCTTGAAAATACTGCGGAGGCGGAAGGTATTCTGTACCGGGCAGTGGATCTTCTGGGACCTATTGATTATTTGATAAATAATGCCTCCAGTTATATCGAGTCAACACTGGAAACGACATCTTTGGCTGAGCTGTCACAGAGTATGGCGGTCAATACGTTTTCACCGCTTTTTATAAGTCGCGCCTTCGCCAAGCAGGGTATTCATTCGGCAATAGTCAATATCCTGGATACGCGAATATACAGTTATGATAGGGAGCATATCGCTTATAGTTTCAGTAAGCGGTCTCTGTTTACACTGACAAAGATGCTGGCGTTCGAATACGCTCCGCATCTGCGGGTGAATGCGGTGGCTCCTGGGATTATCCTGCCTCCCAAAGGTAAAGGGGTTGAATGGTTGGAGAAATTAAAGTTTACCAACCCTCTCAATAGTTACGGTAGTGTAGAGGATATATCTGATGCAGTGCTCTTTCTTCTGGCCAGTGACTTTATCACCGGTGAGGTCTTGAAAGTTGATGGCGGCAGACATTTGATCAATAATTTTTATGGATAGTTGAATATATGAATATTGCAAGAGTTGAAGAGTTGGTACGTGAACTGCTGGTTGAGATAGGTGAGGATCCTGAACGCGAGGGTTTGCTGAAAACACCGCTGAGGGTAGCTAAATCATTTGAATTTCTCACCGAAGGTTATCGAATGTCGGTAAGTGAGGTGGTAAATGAGGCCGTATTTACCGCAGAGGGTGATAATATGATTATCAGCCGTGATATTGAGATTTATAGTATGTGTGAGCATCACATGCTGCCATTTTACGGACGGTGTCATATAGGTTATATCCCTAAAAAGAAACTTATCGGTGTAAGTAAGCTTTCGCGGATTGTCGATACTTTTGCCCGTCGACTCCAGATTCAGGAGCGTCTTACCTGTCAGATTGCAGATGCGATAATGGAACAGATTGATGCGGATGGTGTCGGGGTTGTTATGGAGTGCCGGCATTTATGCATGATGATGCGGGGAGTACAGAAGCAGAATTCGGTGATGACGACTTCCGAGGTACTTGGAACCTTCCGTAAAAATTCCAATACCCGTGCTGAGTTCATGAATCTTATCAATCGCAATCAGAGTATCTGATATCATTAATTCAGGTTTATTCTTCAGTTGCTGATCCCGGTTTTTTCCGGGATCATTTTTTTATTTCAGGCAGGATGTACCGGGGAAGTAGATTGAGTCGCATAAAGTTCATGCGTTTTTTGTTAAGATGTTTGTAATAACCTGTGGAACCGGTATAATTCAGTTTTACCGAGTATTTAGGAATAGCCATGGCTTTTAATCTGATTACCGCGTCATCGCTGGAGGTACTGGCTGGGAGGCTGGCAGATAATATTTTCTGCGGGCTTGACGGAGCATTGTCTTTTCCTCAGGTTATTATTCAGAGTTCCGGCATGGAACGCTGGCTTTCATTGCGGCTGGCTGCTGATCTTGGTGTGATTGCTGGGGTGGAGTTCTATTTTCTGAACGGCTATTTTCAGGATGTCATTGCTGCGGCTTACACTAAGGACCAGTCTGGAGATTGTCAGCTTCTGACTGTATCCCAGCTGCAGTGGATCATCTTCGCGCTTCTTGAGGAAGCGGAGAGTAATAAATTATTCAAAACGGTGCATGATTATATTGGCGGGGACAGTATCCGGCGTTATCAGCTGGCAGTGAAATTAGCTGAGCTTTATGATAAATATGCACTCTACCGTTCGGACTGGCTGCTCGCATGGGAAGATGGTGGAGCTGAAGCTTTCACCGGTGACAGGCGTGAGGGCTTCTGGCTCGCAGAGCTCTGGTCACTCATCAAGAGAAGAACCCCCGCGTACAGCATCGCGGAACTTGCAGCTGAATGTAAAAAATGGCTTGGCGGAGATATTGAGTTCGCAGCCACTCCGGTTCATATTTTCGGGGTCTCCAGTATGCCTCCGCTGTATCTGGAGCTGCTGGTAGGACTGTCCAGGCATATTGAGGTGTATTTCTATTATTTGGAGGTCTCTCATGAGTACTGGGGACTGGTACGCTCGGAAAAAGAGCTGTTGCGACGGGAGGGGAGTAATTATGAGGAGGGGAATCCGCTGCTGGCTAGTTTCGGCGGCAGAAACAGGGATTTTCTTAACTTATTGACAACTTATGCTGCTGATAGCGGTTTTAATGAGGAAGAGAGAGGTGAGGTCGGATCTACAGGTGATATGACCGCTGTGATGGTGCCGTTATTGCATAGAGTGCAGGCTGGGATTCGTTTTATGGAGCAGCCCGAGGAGAAGAGTGTGGTTCTTGGTCAGGATCACAGTATCAGGTTTCACTCCTGTTTTGGTCGCATGCGGCAGGTACAGGCGTTATATCAGACATTGCTCGGACTTTTCAGTGCTGATCCGACGCTGAAGCCCAAGGATATACTGGTTCTTACGCCGTCGATAAAAGATTTCGTTCCATATATTCGCGCGGTGTTCGGTGGGGTCGCCAGTGATTCTGCGGAATATATTCCGTATACTATCAGTGACAGGGCTGTTGGTGCCGATAACCGTGTATGCTCCGGACTGTCCGCAATTCTGGAGTTACTAGCCGGCAGGTTCAGAGTCTCCGAGGTTTGGAGTATTTATGCGGATCCGGTGTATTTCGCGGCTGCCGGTATTGATGCTGACGATCTGATGTTGGTCAAGAAGTGGCTGAATACTTTGCAGGTACACTGGGGGCTGGATGCGGCGCAGCGTAAAGAGATATGCGGCACTGGAACGAATGAAAGCACCTGGAAGGAGGCGGAGGAGCGTCTGCTGCTGGGGTACGCCACCGGGGAAACTGCTGCCTGTTATCTGCTGCGTGATGGCCGGGAGCTTCTGGGTGTAGATGTTGCAGGACGGATTAACGCGCTGCAGAGTTGGCTGGAGTTTCTGGCGCGGCTTTTTGACTTTTACCGGCGATACCGGCGGTGCCGTAAGGCTGGTGATTGGATCGGTTTTACCCGTGAGCTGCTGGCGGCATTTTATGATAATACCGGTAATTTAAAACAGGTTGTCCTTCTGGCATTGGCGGAACTTGAGAATACCTTTACACAATCTGCGATGATTGATGTGGAACTTGATTTTGAAGTTTATCAACTGGAATTGACCACGGCACTGGAGCAGACAAGCTCAGGAGCGGGATTTATAATGGGAGGCGTTACCTTCTGTCAGTTTCAGCCGATGCGAAATATTCCTTCGCGTATTATCTGTATGCTGGGAATGGATGAAGGTGCCTTCCCGCGGGTGGTCAAACCGTTGACATTTGATATCTCTGCTGCCGAACGGCGGCTGTGTGACCCTTCACTCAAGCTTGATGATCAAGGGGTATTCCTTGAGACTATTTTATCGGTGACAGAAAAACTGCTGATCTTTTATTCGGGGCGCGGGATCAGAAAGGGTGAGGAACTGGTGCCGGCGGTACCGGTTGTACTGCTGCAGAATTATCTTGAGCGCTTCTATTCTACTGCTGCTGGTGAAGTCGGTATACTTGGGCAGCTGACGGTTGAGCATCCGCTTCAGAGCTTTTCACCCAGATATTTTTCTGGTACGAATTCAGAACTGGCGAGTTTTTCAGCTGTTGATTGTAAGGTTGCTACCAGTATCGCCGGTGTTACACAAGATCCCATTAAAGAATTTTTACCCTTGACTGCTATTGAAATTTCGGAAATTGCGGCTCGGGACTCGGAAATAAATTTCGCGCAGCTCCTGTCATTTTACGCGCATCCGTGTCGCTGGTATCTGCAGAACCGGTGCGCGGTTTTCCTGCGGTCTCCAGAGGAGGAGCTGCCTGCTGATACTGATCGTCTGCTGCTGGAGGGAGGATATCGGCGTCAGCAGTTATTGAACTATATTCTGAGCAGCCGGGTAGCTGGCACGGCTAAAGAGGATATTTACCGGCTGGTCGCGGCGCAGCGGGTGTTGCCGGTAGGAGAGTATGCGATAACAGCTTTCGAGCGGCTGCACCGGGAAACGGATGTGCTTGCGGCAGCCTTCGGTGATGTCACCTCCGGGGCGAGTGGTGAGTTTGCCGGCAGGGTTGTATTGCCGGTTTCAGAAGGGGAGGATGAAATTACACTCGAGTATTTGCTGGAGCCTCTAGACCTTTATGGCGGTGAAACGGTGAATATGCACTGGCATTTTTCTAATAAAGGTTCATGGCGCAACTACAGTGAACTCTGGCTCTCACATCTGCTGTATTCACTGCTTCTTAAGCCAGGGCTATCGTTTCAAAGCCGACTGTATAATTCAGAAGGTAAAGCAGAGCTGATGTTTGACAGATTTGACCCCGAAGCTGCCAGGAGCTGGCTAGGACGTTATCTTTGGGGATTTCTTGCCGGGATGGTACGACCGCTGCCGCTATTCAAAGGCGCGAGCCTTGAGTATGCAAGGCAGCTGCATGCACCGCGGAGTCAGAAAACAGCTGATGAGGCATTGCTGGCGGCAAGAACAAAATACGTTGGAAGCAGCTTTGGCGGTGACTATCCGGATTCCGGTGATAATTATATCCGGTGCTGTTTCGGTCATGATTTTACCGGAGTTGAAGCCGGAGCGGCTGAGTTCAGGTATTGTTGCGAGGAGTTTGTGCTGCCGCTTTTCGTCAATAATGCCGCCGGAGGTGACAGTTGAAGAATATGCATGAATTTTCAATAGCAGAGCAGACCCTTGAGCCGGCAGTGACACTGATTGAAGCGAGTGCCGGTACCGGTAAAACCTATAATATTCAGCATCTGTATCTGCGTTTTGTGCTGGAGAAGGGATTTACGCCGGATCGGATACTGGTCGTAACCTTCTCGCGGGAAGCAACTGCTGAATTGAAGCAGCGTATAGGAGCTAACCTGGCGAGTGCGGAGAGCATTCTTCTGGAACACTACCGGGAGGATGGTTCTGGTAACGTAACAGCGGATGTTGATCAGACACTGGTTCTGCTGCTGGAAATGGCGCTGAAGCTAAACGGTTATACTGAGGTCTTGCGGCGGGTGCAGTTTGCGGTCAGAGCTATGGATGAAGCGGCAATTCAGACTATTCATGGTTTCTGCCTCTCACTGCTTGGTGACTATGCTTTTGAGAGCGGAGCTTTGTTCGGGGTTGAACTGGCGGAGGATAGGAGCAGATTGTTTGCTGAACTGCTGGCTGATTATGTTGAGTCGCGGATTGCATCGCGGAGTGATATGGAGGGGGCACTACTCAGGGAGTATCTCAACCTGAATGTGTTGGAAAAACTTCCTGAAAAAGTCTATGCGCGTGATGATATTGAAATTATCGGTTCGGCACAACTTCCTGATATCGGTAGTATCTATACACGGCTGAAGTTTGAGGATTTTACAGCACTGCGTAAAGTTCTGAAGAGTAAGCGTGGCACTAAATCATATGTTATTCTTGATTTTATTGAGAATCATCCGTCTCCCACTGCTGAGGAGCTGCTGGAGTTTATCTGCTTTATTAACAGTAAAGAGGTGGACAATATTATAAAAGCCAAATATTTTCAGACGGTCTTTCCTCAGGATTTTCAGGACGGAATTATGAAAATCCGTCAAATACCGGATATAATCGCATTTCAAGGTTATACGGATTTTATTGGCTATCTGGAGCACTATTGTGCAGAGTTGATGCCGGCGCAGGAGGAAGCCAGACTGCTGTTTGATGATCTTCTGTATCTTACAAGGAAGGCCGTAAAAGAGAATAAACGCGGGCTGGTATCAAAGGTGCGGGCAATGTATCCAGTGGCGCTGGTAGATGAATTTCAGGATACCAGCGGGGTGCAGTATGAGGTGTTTAATATGCTCTTCGGTAATAAGCAGGCTGCATTTTTTATGATTGGCGATCCCAAGCAGTCAATATATGCTTTTCGCGGAGCGGATATTAATTCTTATCTAGAGGCGGTTAACGGACCAGGGGTATGCCGGGCGACATTGACGCAGAATTTTCGTTCGACACCGGATTTTATCGCGGCAATGAATGCGCTGTTTGTCAATAGAGAGGATGCAGGCGGTGTTAAATTGCCATTTATTCTGCCTGGTATTGATTATATTGAGGTCTCGGCCGGAGGTAAATCCGGTTGCCGGTTGTGTGGTAACGATTGCTTAGCACCGCTGGAAATACGCTGGAATTCTCCTGAGACGGAACTTAAAGTAAGTGATGCGGAACAGGAAATTATCCGGTCGGTTGCAGTCGATATCGCCTCTAAGCTTACTGCGGCGCAGAATGGTGAGCTGTATCTTGATGATAATGGGGCGCAGATGCAGCTTCAGCCCGCTGATTTTGCGGTACTGGTAGATAAAAATATTCAGGGTGAATGGGTTCGCAGTGAGCTAAACAGACGCGGTGTAACTGGTGTGCTCCTTAAAAGTGACAGTGTCTTCTCCTCTGTTGAAGCCGATGAGCTGGGTATTATTCTTGGGGCGATGCAGAGACAAAATCGGGAGACTGGGTTGATGTCTGCACTTACAACCAGATGCTTTGACTATTCACTTGCGGAACTTGCTGATTACCGGCTTGAAGAGAATCGTCTGCTCGACTACTGGCTGGATTTTTTCAGTGAGTTATCTGAGATTCTTGAAAATCGCGGTTTTTTACAGGCTATAACCATTTTCTTTGAGCGTGAGCATGAAAATGTGGGTCATGGCAGTGTGAAATCGGTGCTTGCCGGTCTTGCTGGCGGTGAACGTATTCTGACTAATTATCTCCAGCTGGTGGAAATTCTGGAGCAGGAACTGTTGCGGCGAAATTATCAGGGGCGGGAAGTGCTGCAGATTCTCGACGCGATGCGGCTGGAAGTATCAAGTAGTGAAGAGCATGAGATGAGGCTTGAAAGCGATGAGAATGCCGTTAAAATTATGACGGTACACAAGAGCAAAGGTCTGCAGTTTCCGATTGTTTATCTGCCGTTTATGTTTGCCGGGCGGCAGGATAAGAGCCGGTTTTCAGCTCCGATCACCTGTCATCTTGCTAACGGTCGAACCGGGTTGATTCTTTCGCAAGAGGCGCTTGCTGAAAAACAGCAGCAGCTGCAACTGGAAGCCAGAGCGGAGCGTATGCGACTACTGTATGTCGGGGTGACCCGGGCTATTGTTAAATGTATAATTTATGGCGGATTGGTAAAAGGGGTTGAGGCTTCGGCGCTTGCGGATATTTTCGCTGCTGACTTTTCCCGGCTGACTGAACTGCAGCGTAACCGTAATATAGCTGTTGTCGCTGGCTGGGATTATCAGGAACAATTTTACCGGCAGCAGGTTAGTACAGCTGGTTTCGCTTTTCAGCGATTTAGTGGTGAGATTGAACGTGACTGGGGCGTGATGAGTTATTCTTCACTGGTAAGCCATGATTTCAGCAGTCATGATGTGCGCAGTGATATGTCCTGGGTGAGCGGGAGCGAGGCGGATGGAGCTGACGTTATCGATAATCTCTATCCTCTGCCTTCAAGTAATATTGTCGGTAGCGCCGTTCATGAGATACTGGAGGGAACCTGTTTCAGTCAGGTCGCTGCCGGGGTTGACCGTGGGTATATCATAGAGATATTAACTAAATTCGGAATCGCGCAGGGTGTCAGTTCTGGAAGTATAGATTCTACAGGTGTGGCGGCGGTTACACGCCTGCTGGAAATTATCTCAGAATTAACCTTGGAATCGGATTATGGAAATCACTTTAGACTTTCCGAAGTTGCCGGTACAGCGCAGGTAGCTGAGATGGCATTTTATTTTCCGGTGCGGGAGCGTATTGACACCGCCAGACTTTATGATTTTTTTCGCGAACGAGGCTTGAAACGCTTTAAGCATCGTGAGGAGTTTGCTGCCGTACTCTCAGGGCTTGGGCTGATACTTCAGCAGAGGGGATTTCGCGAAGGTTATCTTTACGGACTTATCGATCTGGTATTTGAGCATGAAGGGCGATATTATTTTGCTGACTGGAAAACGAATAACCTGGCACGTTACGGGGGCTATAGCCCTCAGGCGGTACTTGCCAGTATGGGCGATTCAGGATATCTGCTGCAGTTTTATATTTATACTGCGGCACTCAATCTATATTTGCGTTCGCGTATCAGAAACTTTGATTATACTACACATTTTGGTGGCGGATATTATCTGTATCTGCGGGGACTCGAGCTTGGTAACCGGTCCAATGGTGTCTTTTATGATCTGCCGAGTGAGGCAGATGTGACGGAGCTTATTGAAATATTCAGCGGAAGGAAACCATAATGGACGATATCTTCTCTGCTTATGATATGCTCAAGGTCATGTATGAGCTTGGCGCGATACGGTATCTTGATTATGCCTTTGCCATGTTTATAAGGCGAGAAGAGTCGTCTGAGGAGCGGCATATTATTTCGTCTCTGGCCGGATTATTAAGCTGCAGTACAACCAGGGCTAATAATGTCTGTCTGGATTTGAATGATCCGCTCGGTTTTTTTGCTACGCTTGGTCTTGACTTCACTCCTGAGACAGAAGACGCATTCACCGCGGTATGCAACGATATGTCTCTGCTCTTGGATGGCTGTAACTTTACAGAATTATTTACTGATTCCTCTACTGTCACTGTTGCCGGTTCTGAAGAAACTGGAATAAGTTCGAAGCCGCTGGTGTTTTCCAGGGGGCGGCTCTATCTAAAGCAGTATTACGAAGCGGAAGAGATTATTGTCGCTACTATAAAATCACGAGTGGCGCAGGCTGTTTCGGAATTACCTCCAGTGTTGTTTTCAAACCTGGAGTCGGTTTACAGCCGGTTTGTAGACAGCAGGAGCTGGGGGCAGAAGATAGCGGTGTTCACTGCATTGCGTTCGCAGTTCGCGCTTATTACAGGCGGCCCTGGAACCGGTAAGACTACTGTGGTTGCGATACTGCTCGCTTTATATTTTTCAGTGCACGGTGCTGCCAGAGTTGCACTTGTGGCTCCGACCGGGAAAGCGCAGGCACGTCTGAAGGAAGCGGTTTATGCCGAGCTTGAACGGCTCAATATTTCTCAAGAGGCGAAAGAGTGTTTCAGACGTATAACCTTTAAAACTATTCACAGTCTGTTAGGGTTGGGGCGGAACAGATCCGTGGAAGACCGGATAAAACTCGGGTTTGATTTAATAATAGTTGATGAGGCTTCGATGGTAAGTGTGCTGCTTTTCCGCAGGCTGTTTGAGGCGGTACCGCCGTCTGCAAAACTTCTGCTGCTCGGGGATAGAGATCAGCTTGCAGCGGTAGAGGGCGGGGCTGTACTCAGTGATCTGTACAATTCTGTTTCTCGGCCTCAGCGCTTCAGTGCTCAGTATCAGCGGGATTTTATTCGGGCTTTTTCTGATGCGGCGGAGGTCCCGGAGGTAAGCGCTGCGCCTGCGCTGCTGCAGGATGTTCTGGCGCCATTGGAGTATACCTTCCGCTTTTCTGCACAGAGCGGTATCGGCAGACTCAAGGATCTGCTCTCCGCCGGTGATCAGAATGAGTTACGGACGTTTCTCGCCAGCGATTTACCCTCGTATAGCAGCTCACTTGCGTTGCACCAGTTTTCTTCATATATTCCAGCGGTAAGAGAACGGGAACTGCTCCGCTTTATATCTGAATGGAAGAATGGCGGAGAGCGCTATCTGGCATATCTGGAGTGCGCTACTGTCGCTGAGGCTTTTGTTCATTTCAGCCGGTTTCAGATTATTACCGTTTTGAATAACGGCAGTCTCAGTGTGTCAGGAATAAACCGCCTGCTGCTGCAGCTACTGGGTATGCATGAGGATGGTTGCCCTGGGCTGCCGGTGATGGTTGAGAAAAATGATTACCGCAATCAGATTTTTAATGGAGATGTCGGTATGTTCTGGCCGGATTCGCAGGGGGAACTCAAGGTCTGGTTTCCGGCGCTCTCTGCAGCTGCTGAAACTGAGGTTCCGGGGTTCAGATCTTTTTCGCCGGCCAAGATTCCGCTCTTCTCACCGGCGTTCGCTATGACTATTCATAAAGCTCAGGGATCGGGGTTTGATTCGGTACTGCTGGTTCTGCCTAATGTCGCCACCGAGATATTGACCCGGGAATTGCTTTATACTGCAGTTACACGTGCAAAAGATAAAATTGATATTTTCGGTGATGAAAAAGTAATTGTAACTTCTGCTCTTAAAAAGGTTTGCAGAGTCAGTGGCTTGGGTGAAAAGTTGATCAGGTAATCGTTTGCCTGAGCAAACCGGAATGCTCTTTTTTTAAAAAGTTCTTGACATAAATAATTAAGTCGGTATTTTCAAACAGGAATTATTGATTTCCTTATATAATGTATACAAAGCGGGAGTATAATAGTGGCTAAAGTAAACCGATTATTAATCGTTGAGAGTCCGGCCAAGGCCAAGACCATTAAGAAATTTCTTGGTGCGGGTTATACCGTGAAAGCTTCAATGGGGCATATTCGTGATATCCCGAGTAAGGGGCGGGGTAAGAAACGTTTTGGTATTGATATTGACAATAACTATACTCCGAAGTATGAGCCAATTAAGACGCGTGAGAAGACCTTGAAGGATCTTGAGGCCGCTGCCAGTAAGGCAGATGAAGTCTATCTGGCGCCTGACCCGGATAGAGAAGGAGAGGCTATTGCCTGGCATCTGAAGGAAGCTTTGAATCTGAAGGATGAGAATACCTATCGTGTGACCTTCAATGCGATTACCAAGAGTGCAGTTCGGGAGGCTATTGAGCATCCGGGCAAGATTGATATGAATCTGGTAAATGCGCAGCAGGGGCGGCGTGTGCTCGACAGGCTTGTCGGTTTTTCATTGTCACCGTTTCTCTGGAAAAAGATTACTAAGGGGCTTTCCGGCGGGCGTGTGCAATCGGTTGCTGTACGTCTGATTGTTGAGCGTGAAAAAGAGATCGCCGGTTTTACACCGGAAGAGTTCTGGAAGATCGTGGTAAGGCTTGCCAAGAATGGGGCGGATGAAATTTTTGAGGCGAGTCTGGTAAAATGGGAAGATGAAAAATTTGCCCTTGGAAGTCCTTGTGCTTCTAATGAGGAGAGTGCGACCAGGATTGCGGGTATTCTTGAGAATGCTGCATACAGAATAACCGGAATAGATAAAAGAGTTATTAAAGGTCGTCCAAGTCCGCCGTTTATTACCTCTACTCTGCAGCAGGCTGCGAGTACATTCCTGCATTTCGGGGCGCAGCGGACAATGCGTATCGCTCAGCAGCTGTATGAAGGGATTGAGGTCGAGGGTGAGTTGACCGGTCTTATTACTTATATGCGAACAGACAGTACACGTACAGCTCCTGAAGGTATCGCTGAAGTTCGGGACTATATTTCAGGCAATTTCTCAGCCGATTATCTGCCGGAGAAACCCAACTTCTTTACTTCCAAGAAGAATGCTCAGGATGCGCATGAAGCGGTACGTCCTACCAGTTGTTTTCTAACTCCAGAACGGGTAAAGGGAGCTTTGAGCCCGGAGCAGTTCAAATTGTATGAACTGATCTGGAAGCGGTTTGTCGCTTCACAGATGTCTCCGGCAAGTTATCAGACAACCACCGCCACTATCGAGGCGGATAAGGGAATTCTCGAGGCCAAGGGTCGGGTCGTGCTCTTTGATGGTCATACTGCACTCCAGCTTGGAAAAAAGAAGAGGGATGATGAAGACGCAGCTGATGCGGATTCCAATGATGACGAGACTAAAAAGAAGAATCTCAATGATAAGGAGCAGATTCTGCCGGCTATAAACGAAGGTGATGATCTGGTAAAGAAAGAGCTGAATACCTCACAGCACTTTACTACTCCTCCACAGCGGTATTCTGAGGCATCGCTGGTAAGAGCCCTTGAAAAAGAAGGAATCGGACGTCCTTCAACCTATGCGCCGATTGTGCAGACAATTCAGGATCGGGGATATGTTCGTCTGGAGAAACGGAGTTTTCATGCTACCGAGCTCGGAATAGCGGTTACGGAGCTGTTACTCAGCAGTTTCAAGGATATTATGGATCTGGCGTTTACCGCCAAGATGGAGGGTGACCTTGACCGGGTGGAAGAAGGCGAAGCCGTCTGGTACAAGATTGTTGATGATTTTTTCAAACCGTTTACCGAAGACCTTGAGAAGGCGACCAAGGAGATCGAGCCGCTCAAAGGCCGCCCGGCACCAAATGGTGAGAAGTGTCCGCTTTGCGGTTCGGAAATGGTGGTCAGATATTCAGCCCGTGGCGCGTTCCTCGGGTGTTCAAAATACCCTGACTGTAATGGTCTACTCTCAATGCCGGGGGAAGGTGAAGAGCAGGATGGCGATGGTGGTGAGATTGAGACCGTAAGCTGTCCTAAATGCGGTAATCCAATGATAAAGAAGAGTTCACGTTATGGTGAATTTCTGGCATGCTCCAGTTATCCGGCGTGTAATCAGACCCTGCCGCTGGGTAAAGATGGTAAACCAGTGGAGCTGCCAGAGATAAAGAAAGATTGTCCAAAATGTGGTAAGGAGATGGTGGTAAAGCTGGGTAAAAATGGACCGTTCCTTGCATGTTCGGGATATCCGGATTGCCAGACTACCATGCATCTGGATAAAGATGGAAATATTATCGCGTTGCCGGATCTGAGTGATATCAAGTGTGAAAAATGCGGTGCGCCAATGATTGCTCGGATGTCCAGACGTGGACCATTTATGGCTTGTTCCGCGTTTCCTAAATGTCGGAATGCCAAACCGATACCTGGAAGCGAACAGGAGAAGAAGCTCAAGGAGAAGGAGGCGAAGGCTGCAGAGCGTGCTGCAAAAAAAGCTGAGCGTGAGCGTCTGAAAGCGGAGAATGAATCAGACAGTACGTCTACTACCAGTAAAAAGACGGCAAAGAAAAAGACTGCAAAAAAGCGAACAACCAAGAAGGCTGCTAAAAAGGTCGCGAAGAAAAAAACTACCAAAAAGGTTGCTGTCAAGGTGACCGAAGAGTAAAATTCAATCTTCGGGTAGTATAAAAATCACAGATTCAGACAGAAGAGAAGATGATGAATGAAATAAAGGAGTTATGGCAGACACTCAGTCAGGGTGGTAATGTTATTTATATTCTGCTGGCGGTCTCAGTTGTTGGTCTGGCATTCTTTTTTTACTGTCTGCTGCTGCTGCGCCGGCGGACACTGTTTCCCAAGGAACTGGTTGATCTGGCTCAGGGACTGACCCATGAGTCTGATTTTGCCGGGGCGGAACGGCTGCTGCGAAAAATCGGCGGTCCGTTGGCTGAAGTACTTATAACCGTGGTTATGAGTCGAAAATTGAGTCGGGAAGAGGCTGATGCGCTGGTGGAAGGTGCAGGAAGACGTGCTGCTCACGCTATAAGCAGAGGGGTGCTTGCTCTTGAAGTCATTGCTTCAATTTCACCTCTACTGGGATTGCTGGGAACGGTAACCGGAATGTATACGGTTTTTAATACTATTGCCGAGGTCGGTGCCGGTGAGGTGCATAAATTATCCGGCGGTATTTCAGAGGCCCTGGTTACTACTATTGCCGGTCTGATCGTCGGTATTCCCGCTTATGTCGCTTACAGTTATTTTTCACGAAGAATTGATGAGGCCGTTCTGGAGATGGAGCGTCTGGCTATAGGCCTGATGCTGCGTATCCGCTGACAGACAGGGATTACGGGTTATGAGGTTTAAGACGGGAACAAAACGGTCTGCGGTAATAAATGTTACTTCACTGATTGATGTGATGTTTCTGCTGGTTATCTTTGTACTGATATCTGCAAAATTCGAACCTGATGGTGGCATCGCGGTTGAATTGCCGCAGGGTAAAAGTACCGAAGTTGCCAAGGTGGAAGTGCAGGTTCTGACCATCAAGCCTGATGGGGAGCTCTTTTTCCAAAAGGATAAAATAGATTTTTCCGAGCTGTCTGCCCGTATTACAGGCATGCGTAAAGAATTTAAAGATCCGGTTATTGTAATAAATGCTGATAAATCTACTCCCTATGAGTATGTCGCAAGAGCAACAGATATTATCAAACAGTCCGGTCAGAGTAAATTCAATCTGAAACTCCAGCCCTGATTTTATTCATCGCCGCAAGTCTCTACTCTTATATCTCAGCAGGTAAGGATTTACTTGCAATAATCAATCTTTACCGTATAATATGATTGCTTAGTTAACTTTATATGATGGAGTAATATTATGTTCAGCTGGTTAGGGCCATGGGAAATTGCCATAATACTTATTGTTGCAGTTGTGTTGTTCGGTAAGCGTCTGCCGGAGCTTGGACGCACTCTTGGAAAAGGGATTGTTGCGTTTAAATCCGGTGTAAATGAGATGAAGGATGAAATTTCAAAGGCTGCGGAGAAGGATGTGTCTGCAGACAGCAGTAACGATGACAGCTCTGGAGACAGTAAGGATAGCGGTAAATAATGAGTAACGGTATTTTGCAGGATCTTACTCCTGCGCAGCAGGAAGCGGTAACGCATATGGATGGACCGATGCTGGTTGTTGCCGGCGCCGGTTCCGGCAAGACCAGGGTGGTTACCAGACGTATAGCCTGGCTTATAGGTAATGGTGTGCAGCCGCAGCAGATATTGGCTATGACCTTTACTAATAAGGCAGCTGGCGAGATGAAGGAGCGGGTTGAGGCGCTGGTGGGGCAGTCACCGCGCTGGGTCGGTACCTTTCATTCTCTTTGTGCCAGATTTCTGCGGTTTGATATTGACCGGCTGCGCGATGGTCGTGATGGTAATTTTACTATCTTTGACACCACCGATCAGCAGGGTATTATCAAGGATCTGATGAAAGGCTATGCTATAGACGATAAGCGTTTTAAAGCGCGAAGTCTCGCTTCGGAAATATCGCGCGCGAAATGCGATATGCGCAGTCCTGATAATTATGGTGACGGCTCATGGTATGCCGATGTTGTCAGGCGGGTCTATACCGGTTATGAAGCGCGCTTAAGAGATATGAATGGATTGGACTTTGATGATCTGCTGCTGCTGACAGCAAAGATGCTGCAGGGGGTGCCGGAGCTGTGTGAGGAGTACCGCTGCCGCTTTCGGTATCTGCTTATTGACGAGTATCAGGATACCAACAAGGTGCAGTATAAGCTGATGCGTGCGCTTTGTAATAAGGATGAAAATGTCCATGTGACCGGTGACCCGGATCAGAGTATTTATTCCTGGCGTGGTGCGGATTACAGTAATATCATGGATTTTCAGAAGGATTTCCCGCAAGCCAGAATTGTGCGTCTGGAACGTAATTATCGCTCAACAGCGAAGATCTTGAGTGCCGCAAATTATCTCATACGCTATAATACTGACCGAATTGAGAAGAATCTCTACACTGAAGGTGATTCCGGAGAACCGGTGGCTATTATTGCGCTTGACAGTGACCGGGAAGAGGCGAACTGGGTCGCGGAACAGGCTGCCAGACTCAAGAGTGAGGGGCAGAAGTTTGCCGATATGGCGATTTTCTACCGGACCAATGCTCAGTCACGCATGTATGAGGAAGCGTTTATGTCCGCGGGTATGCCGTATCAGATTGTCGGTGGGGTACGGTTTTACGAGCGTAAGGAAATCAAGGATTTTCTTGCGCATCTGAAGATTCTGGTGAATCCCAGAGATGAGATTTCATTGCGGCGTGTACTGGCGTCAAGGCCGGTCGGTGTCGGACCGAAGACACTTGAAAAGGTTGTAGCGCAGGCGGAAATGCTGGGGATCAGTGTTTTTGATTTTCTGGCTGCTGAGAATTTTGTTGAAATATTTGAGGGTCGAACCTCAGCGAAATTGCGAGATTTCTCGTACTGGTGTAACCGCTTAAAAGCGGTCGCTCCTGAACCGGTAGGTTATGCGGTGAAAGAGGTTTTACGTGTATCCGGTCTGATCGAGCACATCTCGACAACGACTGAGAAGGATCCGGCCTGGGAGGAAAGGCTGGAGAATCTGGAATCATTCGTCGGCAGAGCGGCAGAATTTGAGGCTGAGCATCCGGAGAGCGGAGTTGCGGCGTTTCTAGAAGATGTGGCGCTGGTTGCTGATGTTGACAGCTATGATCCAAATGCTGATAATATTACACTTATGACCTTGCATAGTGCCAAGGGGCTGGAGTTTCCAGTGGTCTTTCTTGGCGGTTTGGAGAATGGTTTGCTGCCGCATTCCAATTCTCAAGATTCGACTGCCAGTGAAGAGGAGGAGCGGAGGCTGTTTTATGTGGGAATAACCCGGGCGGAGAAGAAGCTCTTTATAACCCATGCTGCCAAGAGAATGATCTGGGGAAAACTAGAATATTCCCGTCCCAGTCCGTTTCTTCATGAATTACCGACCGAAGAGATGCAGCTCGTTGATCTGGCTGGCGGCAGTGGTGCTTATGGTCTGGGTATGGATGACGGTTTTGATGATGATCCCTTTGGCGAAGATGATTTTGACGATTTCGATGACCCGTTTGTCAGTGATTTTGAGGGTATTGATCCAGTCTTTGATGATCTGCAGAAGGTGCAGGCACGTTCGCTGAAAAAGAAGAAACGAGAGGAATATGCTTTCAAATCCGGGCAAAGGGTAATACATAAAATTCTTGGAACTGGTAAGGTGCTATCCTGCAGCCGGAGTCATATAGTCGTTCTTTTTGATAAAGAGGGAACTCGCATGATGACTTTGGACAGTGTTCAGCTCGCACGTATTTAGGAGTTGGCGGTGTTTGCTCTGGTGGATTGCAATAACTTTTACGCTTCTTGTGAAAAACTGTTCCGTCCGGATTTAGCAGACCGTCCGGTGGTTGTTCTGTCGAATAATGATGGCTGTATAGTTGCGAGGTCGGCTGAAGCGAAGAAATTTGATCTGCCGATGGCACAGCCGTTCTTCAAGTGTCAGGATTATTTGAAGAGTAGAAATACCGCGGTTTTTTCTTCCAATTATGCTCTGTACGGTGATATCAGCAGTAGAGTGATAGCGGTACTGTCAAATTTTTCCCCGGAAATTGAACAGTATTCCATTGATGAAGCTTTTCTCGGAGTGGAGGGGATCAAGGAAGATGCGTTTTTAAACTGGGCGCAGGAGTTGTCGGCGACGGTTAAGCGCTGGGTTGGAATCAGTGTCTCTGTCGGTATAGCTAAAACCAAGACCCTGGCTAAAATTGCTAATCACGCTGCGAAGCGTTCGGGGGAACCGGCCGCTATACTGCTAGCTGCTGAGGATATTTCCAAAGAGCTTGAAGCTATCACACTCACTGATATCTGGGGCATTTCCGGAAAGCTGGCACGGAAGCTCAATCGTTATGGTATCTGGTCGCCGTTGCAGCTCTGCCGGGCGGATCCTTTTTTTCTGCGTAAAAACCTCGGTATAATAGTTGAACGAACAGCCAGAGAACTGAATAATGAGGTCTGTCTGGAACTTGAGCAGGTTGAAAAGCGCAAGAATATTTCGGTATCGCGTTCTTTTGGCTCTGTAACCAACGACTATGAGGAACTTGAACAGGCTACCGCAACTTTTGCTTCCAGGGCGGCGGAAAAACTGCGTAAGCAGCGGCTTCTAGCCAGCGGGGTATATTTATATATCCGTACCAATAAACATGCTGAGGCGGAGTATTACTCGGCTTCTGCTGCCACTGGTTTTGTTGTGCCGACAAATTCATCTTTTGAGATCGTGGCGCAGGCCCAGCGGCTGCTGGCGCAGGTGTATCAGCAGGGCTATCTTTTTCAAAAGATCGGGGTTATGCTGCTGGATCTTGTCGGAGAGGGCGCACACCAGCAGCAGGATATTTTTGGTATTACCGCTAATATTACGCAGAAGCAGAAACTGATGGGGACACTTGATAAAATAAATCGTGAGATGGGCAGGGGAAGCCTAAAGCTCGCCTCACAGGGTTTGTCGGCGAAGGGCTGGTCCTTACGCTCCGAGTATTTGTCACCCAGGTACACAACACGTTGGGAAGATCTGCCTCAGATCAAGTGAGGCGGTCGGTAAGGGAGAATTTTATGGCCGATTGGTCGGATCTGTTTTATAATGAACTTGCTGCACGTTTCGGAGTTGAGGTGGATGCAGAAGCATTTGCTCGCAAATTCTCCTGGGTGCGGGAATTTCATGAGCGTGCGGCGGCAGTTCTCAATCCGGAGTTTTTGCAGAGTATGCAGCCGGAAGATATTTACAAGGAGTTAAAATCTCTGACTATTCCTGAGTGCCCGATACGTATGACAAACCTTGGGAGAGCTAATTCCGCGGCTCAGGTAGTGGATTCGCTTATAAAGCTGTTGAGCGTGCAGGGAGGTTTTGAAGAAAAATACCGGGCCGCCAAGTTTCCACAGGCGGGACTGGTAACACTTACCGAGCTTCTTTGTGTGGCCAGGCCGCATCGTTTTATCTGTCGCAATACGGCTTTTACCCGGGCACTTACCAGGGTTGTACCGTTTTACAGTAAAAAAGCTCTTGATGAACTGGGGTATGAAGAATTTCTGGATATATGTACCGAACTGGTAAAGGTTATGCTGAATTATCTGGGTTCCGGCAGCGAGTGGGCGGTGCAAGTTAGATATTTGTTATTGTATGCAACTTTAACCGAAAAATAGGCTTTACATTAGGAGTTTCGATATGTATCATTATAATATATTAAGTTTTAAGTTTAATGTCCCTCTGGAGATTGAGACTTGAAGTATTTTATTATTATATTTGCAGTTTTTGCGCTCATTACTGGGTGCAGCCTGATGGATCGTGATGACTCAAGGAGTATGTCTGTGGCATCGAAGAAGAAAAAAAGTGAGAAGGTTGAGTTTGAAACCACAATGGGAAATTTTGTGGTTGAGCTGTATCCTGATAAAGCACCAATAACGGTTGCGAATTTTAAGGAATATGTTGAAGACGGCTTTTATGATGGTACTGTATTTCACCGTGTGATACCCGGATTTATGGTTCAGTGTGGCGGGTTTGATGCGGAAATGGAGGAGAAGGATAATAAACGCGCTCCAATCAAGAATGAAGCTGATAATGGCTTGTTGAATAACCGCGGCACCTTGTCTATGGCTAGGACTGCTGATATCAACAGCGCTACATCACAGTTTTTTATAAATGTCAAGGATAATGCTTTTCTTGATCATGGTCAGCGTGATTTTGGCTATGCTGTTTTTGGTAAGGTGATCTCCGGGATGGAGGTTGTAGACAATATTTCCAAGGTGAAGACAGGTTCACATGGTTTTCATGATGATGTTCCGGTAGAGTCGGTAATTATCAAGAGTGTGAAACCGGTCAAGTAGGTTTTAGAATAGCTGTTTTAAATCAAGCCAGCGTGTAATAGCTATTACACGCTGGCTTTTTTTATCTTTGGTGTTATAAAATGCTAGATTTTTGAATCGACTATGCCATAGCGTGAATATTGCTCTGGTTTCAGATATTTTAACGTATCTGCAGCGTCTGATCCCAGTATCATAATCAAGTTGCTCACTGTTACCGGTAATCCTTCTTTCTGGCATCCGTAAGAGGCTATTATCAGCTTGGCATCAGCAATTTTAATGTTGTCGGATTGTTTACGGCTATAGTTTTTAGCGTATATCTGCGCCAGAAATTTTTGGGCATTAACCACGTTCTCTGGTATATATTCATTTGGGATTTTTTTATTCATACATTTAAACCTCCATTACGTATCACATTGTTTAAATATATCATTAATTTGCTGATATACAATATCTTTATCAGAAATGCTGGAATTAACGGTTGGGTCCCGGGTGTTTTGAATTAGCTGAAAATAAGCAGTTCTGAGTTAATATCACCATTAATTGTTATTTCACCGGAAAGTGCCGGTATCAGGCATGAATCATACTTTTCCAGAGTGATAACTACTCCGCCGGCAGTAACCGTTATATGCGAGTTCAGGGAAGTTATGATATATATTTTTTGATCAACGTTATTCAAGGTTACAGCGGCTTTAATGTCTGATATTTTATCCATCGCGAAGTTGCTGTTTTTAACGAATTTTTCATACTTGTAATTATCATGAAGTATTACTTCCGGAGTTACAAGATGTGATTCTGGGAGGTAGTCAAAATTAATTACCTCCAGTGCTTCATGTATATGCAGCGTGCGTCCTTTGCCATTATTGTCGACTCGGTTCCAGTCAAATAGGCGGTAGGTAATATTTGAGCTCTGCTGAATTTCAAAGACTTTAATAAATGGGCAGAGTGAGTGGATAGTCCCATGCGGGATATTTACGACGTCGCCTTTTTTAACATAGACTTTATTCAGATCTGCTTCGAGTGTGCCGTCATGTATTGCCTGCTTTAGCAGGTCTGGAGTAAGCCTTTCTTTAAGTCCTAAATACAGGAAGGCATTATCTGGGGCATCGAGGATATACCATGATTCGGCTTTTCCAGTGTCATCAAGCGCATTTTCAGTGGCGTAGCTGTCTGTAGGGTGGACTTGTACCGAAAGTTCACTCTCGGGGGCTAGAATTTTCAGTAAGAGTGGAAAACGCTCAGGTGCCTGTGAATCCGGATAAATCAGATCAATTATTTCATGAAGTGATTTCCCCTGATGGGCGCCATTGATAATTTTAGTAGTGTCTTCTTTGTAATCTGAAATTTCCCAGCTTTCACCAACTGTTCCAATAGGTATTATTGAAGAGCGGGTTTTCAGATAATCGCCACCCCAGATATTCTCCTGAAGTACGGGTTCGAATTTAAGTGGATAGGTTATTTTATTCATAGATTCACATTCTATTATCAAAGAAATTAACACAACTGTCAATTAAGAGTAACATAGAGTTTCTGGTCGATTCCCGGGCTTGATATATGCCCTGAAACCGCGGTACCGTCGCTGTTGTTTTTTATAAAATCAGCAAGCTCTGCAGCATTACTTATACGCTTGTTATTAAGAAGAATAAAAGGTTTTTCCAGAGGCCTGGTTATGTTGAATATCACCACCGTACCGGGATGTTTTTCTGTAATGTAACTGTTGACTTCGCTCCAGGAGCGAACTCCAACACCATCCATCTTCCGGATGATGTCGCCTGTCTTAAAGCCGGCTTTAGCTGCAGGCGAATCCGGCAATACTCGCCCTACGGTAACATCCGAGGAATAGGGGTCATTTCCTGAAGCGAGAAGTCCTAACTGTATTTTGTCACTTTCATTAATACCGTTACCGTTTTTGAGCTCAGGAAGAGCTGTTATTATTTTATCCGCCATAATCCCCATAGAAATACCGCTGTTTGGGGTGCTGGAGAATATCTTCAGGGTTGGAACTATGGATGTTACTGTCTTTGTCTTATCATTGCTGAATGGAAGAATACTCCCGGAAATCGGGGCCGGGGTAAGGGGCCGGGCGGCCAGACCGAGAAATTTTCCGTCAGTATTTACGATTGGTCCGCCTGAATTTCCGTAGTTGAGTAGAGCATCCACCTGGAAGTAATTGCCGTCATTACGGGTGGACGCACTGACAATTCCGGTGTTGATAGTATAAGAAGATGAGTTTGAACCGATGATGGCGATTTCTTCGGCAAGTACAGGCTGGGCGGCGGTCTTATCCAGGTCGATAAAGGGCTGGGGCGCAGTAACATCTGCTTTTAACAGCGCCAATCCCAGCGGAGTGCTAAAACCTATGATGTTTGCAGGTACTTCTGAGCCGTCAGTCAAAGATATCTGTATCGCAGTGACCCGGTTATTGACTTTTTCGAGATTAATCTGTGAATCGGCGATAAATTTTTCCATGCTGCCGTTATAGGTTAGTTCTTTATATCTGCCGGTAGATTTATCAACAAAAACGGTATCAGCCGATTCAACGTTGAACGCGCTGGTTATAAGATAACCATCCGGGGATACCATAAGACCGGTAACCGCTCCAGCAGGTCTTCTGAGCATTTTATTTGCCGCTACCAGACTCTCGGCGGAGAAAAAGTCAACTATAATACGACGTTTTTCATTATCACTGAGATTTGTCCAGTCGGCTATCGTCTCCTTGTAGGTTTCCCAGTCGGGAAAATTTAGTTTTTCAGGGGGATAGGTTCTGTCAATATTAATATTGACCAGAGCTGAAGTTATTTGATCAAGATTTTTAAAACCGGTAGCCGCTGCAGAAAATTTTGCTTTTGTTGGTATTCCCGTAGTTTGTTTGTAAAAATATTGCATCCGGGAAATGATTGTTTGTGTCGGGATCGCAGTCCCTTGCCAGCGCTGCTGCGAGAAGTCTTTGGATATTATGCCAATAACTTCGGCACTCGAATTAATAAGACCGCCTCCGTCCTGTCCGTCGTTGACTGCGGCATCGGTTTCAATTACGTTTAGTATTTCAGGTCTACTTGCTGAAGGCGCTGCAATATTAAGAGTGTATTCCCCACTTATAACCCCTGAACTGAAGGTTACACCGTCACCGAGCTTTATAGAATTGTTGGCATTACCCAGAGTATAAACCGGGGAAGCCAGAGGCGGAATCTCAGAACTGAGCGGAAGGCAGGGAAATTTACTATTGTGTTGACTGACAATCCGAAGCAGAACACTTTGCACCTCGGGGGTGTATTCAACAATTTCTGCAGAATATGACGTGTGATCTTCAAAATAAACGGTAATAGTGTCTGCATTCTGCGGTACAACCGTCGTAGAGGTGAGAATGATGCCCTCTGGGGTGATCACAACACCAGTACCGTAATATTTGTCATCATCAGCTGCCGCATAAATGCCGACCGTTGCCGGTTTGGCCAGATCTGCTACCGCTTCCGGCGTCAGCGCAATTGCAATAGAAAAGCAACTGTGGAGGATTACAATTGCCAGCACTGTGAAAAAAAAATTATAGGTTTTACTTGTCCGCATTTCGTTCTTGTGTAGAGCTATTAACTAGTGAGTTTGATGAAACCGTCGTTGGCCAAAGATATTTCTGTAATTTAAAACCGCCCCAGATAAGCAGTAAGCCTATTATAAGTTTGAGCAATAGGACTTTATTCATTACTCTTGCTCTTCAGATTCATCCGGCAGTTCTGAATCGGGATGCGGATCACTTGCGCGAGCTTCCTTAATCAGTTCATTAATATCGGCGGAACGGTCAATCCGTTTTTCTATTTTGAAATTAATCTCCGGTGTAACTTTGGTATTCATAACCTGTCCCAGGCATTTGCGGACAAAAGAGGTGTTATCCTTGATTGCGCGCATTGTCTCCATTTTGACAGTATTTTCACCAAAAACACTGATATAGACATTTGCATGACGCAAATCTGGAGATACTTCACATCTGGTAACGGTTATAAACCCGATACGTTCATCATTAATATCACGTAATATCGCACTTACTTCCTGAACAATGCGTGAATTGACCCGCTCCTGTCGGCGCGATAATTTCTTTTCTGGCATTCTTTCTCCTTGAATAAAGATCTATATTCTCTAAGAATCAGGGGCAAAGTCAAATACAAAAAAAGTTGATTTTATAATTATTTGCCTTATTTTACAGTTTTTTTGTGCTTTGGCAGTTAATTTTTACACCGGAATAGATAAATTTTAAAAACTTAGGTAAATCGCAGAATTAAATTCAGTAAAAGTTGGAATTGTTAATGCGTTTACTTCTGATTTGTCGATAAAGTATCAGGTACAAAATTGCCCAAACGTTTTACAAGGAGTAAATCATGTCATTAAGGTGCAATTATAGCAGGTACTATCTGATTTCATGGGATGCAATGGAGGAATTTCTAATGGGTGAAATTAAGGATATTGAAATATGGGGCAGTTCGGATTGTCCTGAGTGTGAAAGAGTAAAAAAGCTGTACTCGGACAGTGGTTACAGATATTATGATATTGCAGATCTGATTTCCGGCGATAAAGCAGATATTGACGCAATGGTACAGCTATCTTTTCAGGATATGCGTCTGCCGCTGATTAAGGTCGATGGAGAGTGGGTTGATCCTGAAACCTTGCGCAGCAGTTCGGTTGCATGAATATTATTAGTTATTAATCATTCTGGCGACAGTATTAAAACTGTCGCCAGAAAAATGTTATTCAGTTGTATTTGCGGTAACATTGTCTACTTCTGAGTCATCTTCAGCATCACGGCTTTCTATTGCCTCTTCATTCATAGCCGGGAAAAGGATTACTTTCAGCTTTTCTGCTATTTCATCCCTTATATCATGATTTTCATCAAGGAAGAGGCAGGCATTATCACGACCTTGTCCAAGTCTTGTTGCGCCATAGCTGAACCAGGCGCCACTTTTATTGACAATATCATAAGTTACACCTAGGTCAACTAGTTCACCGGTGTAATTGATACCTTTATTGAACATAATATCAAAATTGGCGACTTTGAAAGGCGGGGCAACTTTATTCTTAACCACTTTGACCTTTACATTGTTGCCGATAGGATTATCCTCATTTTTGACATCTTTAATTGTTCCGGTACGTCGGATATCCAGACGTAATGAGGAGTAGAATTTCAGGGCGTTACCGCCGGTGGTTGTTTCTGGTGAACCGAACATGACCCCGATTTTCATACGTATCTGATTGATAAAAATAACGGTGGTATTCGACTTTTTGGCGATACCGGTGAGTTTTCGCAGTCCCTGGCTCATTAAACGTGCCTGGAGTCCGACATGTGAGTCTCCCATATCGCCATCAAGTTCTGCCTGCGGGGTAAGTGCGGCAACGGAATCGATAACAATTATGTCGACCGCTCCTGAGCGGGTTAAAAGCTCGGTGATTTCAAGGGCCTGTTCGCCGCTGTCGGGCTGGCTGACCAGCAGGTCATCCAGATTTACTCCAAGTCTGCGGGCGTATGCCGGGTCCAAGGCATGTTCGGCATCAATAAAGGCGGCAACGCCACCGGTTTTCTGAGCACTGGCAATGGCATGCAGCGCCAGTGTTGTCTTACCTGAGCTCTCAGGACCGTAAAACTCAACGATACGACCTACTGGAACTCCGCCGATGCCGATTGCGGCATCAAGAGACAGGCTGCCAGTGCTGATAGACGGGATCAGGGTTATCTCGTTGTCGCCAAGCTTGCGGATCGCTTCTGCTCCGAACCGCTTGTCTATTTCTCCCAGGGTTCGGCTGAGTGCTTTGGCACGTCCTTCATTATCATCTGGTAGGTCTAAATTTTTTTTCCCTTTATTCTTTGCCATTATGTTGCTCCTGGATTAATGATCCTATAGGTTAGTAGAAAGTAAATATCAAAAATAGATTTTAGCGAATTACCCGGTGCAAACCAACAACTTTTCCGGCAATTCGAAAATCGGTAACATTCAGATCAACCCGAATAGGGCTGTAGTACTCGTTTTCTGGATAGAGAATAGCTTCCGCCTGCGTGATTGTTATGCGCTTTACGGTCGCTTCTCCTTCGACTATTGCTACTCCGATTTCACCGTTGTGAATAACATGCTGCTCCCTTACGATAACAAAATCACCATCCCAGATACCGGCGTCAATCATACTGTCGCCCTTTACATGCAATGCAAAGTGTCTTTCGTCATAGAATTCGGACAGTTCAAGATAGCCGTCAAGATTCTCGATTGCAGAAATTGGGGTGCCGGCCGCAACGCGACCGATAATAGGTACGCCCTGATTATGTTTTTCACTGGCGGTTGCGGCTTCTGTAAGCATTATGCCGCGTGCAGTTCCGGGTTTTTTTATTATGTAGCCTTTTTTGGCGAGGGTCTGGAGATGATCATTTACTGTATTGGTCGAACTGTAACCGAAATAATCAGCAATTTCTCGCATTGTTGGGGTATAGCCGCCTGTGGTCAGGCATTCCCTGATATAGTCATAGATATTCTGTTGTTTACTGGTAAGTTTGTCCATTTAGTACGATCCTCTGTAAGTGGTATGCTGTAATATTACTGATAATAATATCAGTAATCAATATAAATTTTCAATATTTAAGAAATTATGTTCAGTATATTGAGCTGGGTTTTCACGTATTTACCTATAATAATTACTGTAATTATTATAATGAGTTGACATGTATGCTGGTTTTATGTATCATGCTAATAGGTTATTGCTAAAAAGAGGTATTGTTTTATTTCGTAATCTGGAATAATGGCGGGGAAAAATCTTGTTTGATATAAAATTGGCTTGTTATAGCGGACCATGGGGTGTTGATAAGTTTGTAAATGCAATTTCAACAATTTCAAACTATCAGTTTGACGGTATTGAATGTCCTTCGGAAATTGTTACTGCTTTTGAGGATAGACTTCACGTTTTTCAGGAAATACTTAAAACACAGCGTCTTTCGATAATCAATTTAATTCAGAAGATAGATTTACTGGATGGAGATAATGCTGATATCCAGGTTGAGAAGGCCTCCAGTGCCGCTCGTTTTGCCTCATCTGCCGGGGCCAAGATTCTTACTGTCTGTCATGAATATCTGCATGAAGAAAAGCTCAGCGATGAGGAGTGGAATACCGCCGGTTCAATACTTGAAGAGATCGGTGAAAGGTGTCATGAGCATAATATCGAACTCTGCTATCTGCCACGAGCAGGAAGGCTGATCTCTATCGAGGCTGACATCAAACGTCTTATGGTATCTACCAATCCTGATCTGGTGCATTTAGCGGTTGATACGGCGGAGGTTGTTCTTGCTAAGAGTACTCCGCAAAAGGTGATAAAATCACTTATTGACAGAATCAAGCTGATTCGCTTTCATGATGTTTCAGCTAGCAAGCGGCGTTCAAAATCAACCAGTGATGAGCCAGGATCAACTCCACAGTTTGGTCGTGGTGCCGTTGATTTTGATCAGGTAAGTAAGCAACTGGTAACAGCCGGTTACAAGGGGTGGATAACTCTGGATATTACCGGGGATTCTCATGATCCTGAAGAAGCGGTGTATCTGGGGCATAAATATATTATGAAACATTCTGGATTATTTGCTCTGTAATAGTGTGAATATGGTGTAAAGGGATTTCCTTTTGGGTTTACCTCCAGTCAGACTGCGGGTAAACCTTTTTTATTATTTTTCTGATTTACCTATAATATACCTTTACACTATCTATTGACCCGGCTTGCAGATATAAATAATATTAGTTATATTTTAATTGGATATTCTCAGCGTTTAAGTTATTATCTATTCTTGCCAGCAACTGCATGGTGGTTGTATGGACACAGGGGTTTTATGAAATTACTTTCAAGTATCGATACAGATAAGTTGTTGAAAATAAAGGCGATAGTTACCGATGTTGACGGTGTGCTGACTGATGGAACTATCAATTATACCACTTCCGGTGAGCAGTTGATGAAATTTGATGCCAGAGACGGAGCCGGGATTCGCTACTGGTGTGAAAGTGGTGGAAAATTTGCTTTTCTTACCGGCAGAAGCTCGGCAATGGTTGCACGCAGGGCGTTGGAGCTGAATATCGATAAAGCTGTGATGAATGCCAAAGTAAAACCGCCGTTTTTTGACAGTCTATTGCAGGAGCTGGAGGTTACCGCTGCTGAAACGATATATATTGGAGATGATTTACCTGATATCTCCTGTATGCAGCGTGCCGGTATCGGTATTGCGGTTGCGGATGCGGTTACGGAGGTGCTTGATATCGCGGATGGTGTTACCGAGCATGGTGGCGGGCGAGGGGCTGTACGCGAGGTTATCTCGCTCTTGCTTAGAACACAGAATAAACTAGAAACCTTAATGGAAAAATATAAATGAAAAGAACATGGCATACTCTGTTTTTATTGGTCTGGTTATTGGTGTGCGGCAGTGAGATTGCTCATGCCACGATGGAGAATGTGTATACCGATGTGCGTTTTCAGCTTTATAACCGCGAGAATCAGTTTACCGGCGAGTTGATTACCGGGCAGGCGAATGCGACTAAACTGGATCGTAAAGATCCGCGGGTTGATCTTGACAAAGGTGTTGTCATCGAACTTTTTGATACTGATTTTGTAGCGGCAGGAGATAAAAAACCGCCGCTGAAAGTGAAGATCACCAGTGAGCGCGGTACCTTCATGCAGGCGCAGAACAAGGAAAGCAAAGAGTTTCAGCAGATTGTCGTGCTTGAAGGGAATGTTGTTGTCACCAGATATAAAAAAGAAACACCTGCCGGTATGGAGCAGGAGGTCGATTCGGTTGTAACCTGCGACAAGGCCAAGTGGAATCATAATACCGGTATTTTGAATGGCTATGGTCTGGTCTCAATGCGGCGTGCGGATAATTCGATGATGCTCAGTGGTAAGGGTATGGTCTATGAGGTGAATCCGAATAACAGTCTTGATTTTCCAATTGATAACGAGGAGCAGAAACTTAGCGGGGTTCTGGAAATCACCAGTAACGTTGAATTAGTTGTTAATCAGCGCAATTCTTCAGGGCGTATTGATAAAAATAACCGTGTCAATGTGAATTGTGATGGCATCGGCAGATATGATTTTGATAACAAGGAGATGTATTTCTCGGATAATGTAAGGGTTGCCCGCTCCAATATGATGATTCAGTCAGATTATCTGAAGGTTAAACTGGCTGGAGATGGAAGCAGGCGCAAGTTTGAGGAGACTGTCGCCTGGTCTACTGATAAGCGGGTGGTCACTATTACCGGTAGTGGTGACCCCAGAAATCTGAGCAGTAAGATTGGAAACTGGAAGGCTCAGGCTGAATACGCCCGTTATATTGAAGAGACCGGTGAGATGCTGCTTACAGATGAGCGTGATGGTATGCTGCCTCTGGCGCAGATGGACGATGTTACCATTCAGGATAATACAATCAGTTTTTATGTCAAAGAGGAGAGGTTCTACGCTACCGGCAAGGATGGGGTGGCTCATCTGCGGGCAGGTCTCGATGATTATGACAGTGCGGCTAAAGCAGAGGCTGAGGAAACGGTTGTAAAGTTCAATGAGAACCTGCTTTTTGATCAGATCAAGAATGTGGCGCAGTTTACCGGTGCTGTAAAACTCAGAAGCTCCGGTATGGAGCTTGATACAGACAGGCTGCTCATCGATTTTGTCAGTGACTCTGTAGGCGAGAGTAAAGCCGCAAGTGTCAAGAAAGCTACGGCGCTCGGTAATGTGAAGCTCTTATATCAGCAGCGCAAAGCCAGTTGTGAAAAGCTTGAGATTACCCCTAATCTTCAGGATAGAAGCAAACCTGACAGTAAGGGTAGACTACTTCAGGACAACTTTATTCTTTCCGGTGAAACCATGCCGGAGGTTGAAATTCCGGGGGGTGGTTTTTTCCAGTCCAAGAGGATATCGATCAATCGCTATAAGCTGATGGCTACCGGGCAGCGAACTGTCTATATCAATGCCTCCGGTCCGGGCTCCGGGTCTATCGGGAATTCTCCGCTTACACCCAACAGTACCGTCAAGGGACTTGCGACTATCATACGTTTTTCTGATAAAATGCTATATGATGAGCTTGATGACCGGGTGGATCTTTATGGTGAGGTTACAGCAACAAATAATGATCAGGTCCTTACAAGTGATCGTCTGCTTATCACTCTTGGTGATACCACCAATGGATCTGGTAAAGCAGAGAAGGAGATAACACGTTTTACCGCGGTTGGCAATGCCAGCATGCACTGGGGATCGCAGCATTGTGAAGCTGATAAAGTTGACCGTCAGATCAAGGCTGATGGTAAGGGACAGGTAATACTGGTCGGAACCAAGACCCGACTTGCAAAGATCTGGGAGGAGAGTGGAGCTTCTTTTCAGGGACCATGGATTAAAGCGGCGGATGATGGCAGCTGGATATATTCCAGTGGTGGCGGCGAATTGAGTATGCTAGACCGGCAGACAAACGAGAAAGCAATGGTCATTTATTCGGGTGATGCTTATTATACAACCAAAGGGCAGAAGAGTCAGGCAATATTCAGTGATAATGTGATTCTGCGCCGTGGAAATATGAAGGTGACCGGCGATAAAATGAAGGCAGAGCTGGTCTCAACCGGTGAGACGGTAGCGCCGCCATTGGCAACCGATGCGCAGGCGGCTGGAGTATCGACCGCTACTCTTCCCAAGAGACTTACCAGGGTTACTATTGAAGGTAATGTTATTGTACGGCAGGGAATGCGTGTTGCATTCGGTAACAAAGGTCAGGTAGATATCGGTGATAATGGAGACCTCATGCTTCTTGCGGGAACCAAGGAGGTCCCGGCGGAAGTAAACGATAATAATGGTTTTTCTTTGCGAGCGCCTAAAGTTATGATCAAGGAGAGTGCGGGTATTGTAACCGCCAGCGGACCGGGAGAGGTCAAACTCGTGGGTAATGCCTCAGCGCAGAATGCGGGGCTGGATCCGGCTCTGGTTGCGGCGGACAGTGGTACATATCGCCTGTTTTATGATGGTAAGATTCTGTATAATCAGCTGTTGAATAAGATTAGATTTGAGAAAAATGTTCGGATGATTCAGGATACTTTACGTGGTCGTTGTGAACTACTGACCGTATATTTGAATAAACCGCCTGAGGAATTTGGTGGCACTGTAAGTGATGAGCCGATACGGGTTGAGAATATTGAAACCTATGGTAATGTCCGTTTTGAGAGTTATCCTCAGCCATTTGAAGGTCGGGATCCAACCAATCTGCCTGGGCGAACGGTTTATACCCGCAGTCAGGAGGCTCACTATGATGCCCAGCATAATGTGATACTGCTCACCGGCAAGGATAAACCGGCTGAAGTATTATTCCAGGAGATAAGTGGCGGCAACCGTATGCGTTATCTACAGAAGGCAGACAGAATCTGGTATAATACCAGAACCAAAGAGATTAAAGTTACCGGAAGTAATCAGCAGAGTATGCCGCTTCCGCCTACCGGTTCGCTGCGCTTCCCGGATTAAGAGGTATAATTGTTAACCCCGCCGGTCTGGCTGCGTGCGGGAATCGGCGGTAGTTTTTATCTTGCATTATTATGTAGTTAATTTATTATTGAGTTGAAGCTGCTGATCTATTATCGATGTTCAATACTTGCAGTTTCATGCTAATGTTGTCTCTATACTTGTGAGGTTATTGTGAATTCAGCAGAGGTACTGAGTAAAGCAGAAGTGTTATTTGAAAATAATCAGCCGGAGCAGGCTGCTGAACTGCTGTATACTGCCTGGAGTAATGATCCTGATAATTTTGCATTGGCGAACGCCTATGCCTGCGCCTGTTTTCATAATCAGAAAATTGAGGAAGCTGTACGAATCTTTGAAACTCTGTTACAACAGCGGCCACGGGATGCGCAGGTTCTGAATAATTATGGCTACCTGCTGATGAGTGTTGACCGGCTGAAAGAAGCTATAAACTGCTTTCGGGACGCCATTGCTGCAGAACCGCAGGATGTGGAGATTCATATTAATCTGGGTATCGCTCTGAGCCGTAAAGGTGCATATGATATGGCGGAAGAGATTTTTCTGGAGGTGATTGAACTCGCTCCGGAATTATCTCTGGCACATAATAACCTTGGGGTTATTTATAACCGCCTTGGTGAATATGAAAAAGCGGGGCGGTCTTTCCTCAAAGCTCTGGAGTTAAACCCGGCTGATTCCAGCGCTGCCAATAATATCGGCTGCCTTGAACGTAATGATGGCAATTTGCAGTCTGCGGCAGAGTATTTCGCGCAGGCGCTCAGGTATGATCCTAACAATGATGCGGTGCGCAGAAATTTAGCGTATGTTCTGGTAAATCTCGGGCGGCATGAAGAGGCGAGGGAAGAGTTTATGGTGCTGGCCGGCAGCGGCGCTGATCAGAAAATTATTTCTGAAGCCAGAAATTGGCTTAAGAATGATGGTGTGATCTAGGTGCTCAGTGATTTTCCGGTGGTTGTTAGGTAGCCATAATAATATATCTGATTGTAGTTTATGGCTGCAATATATTTGGAGCCTTGAGTTCTTTTTGAAAAAGTTATCAGTGTTCCCCTGAGATGATCATAATTAATCAGCTGCTGTGGTTTCGTATCAGATTGATGAAGTCACTGCCGTAATTTTTCAGTTTTACCTCTCCTACGCCGTTTATTTTTAAAAACTCTGTCGGACTTTCAGGTCGGTTGACCGCCATTTCTGCGAGCGAGGCACGGTTGAAGATCACGTATTTAGGAACTCCGTGTTTGGCTGCCAGTTCAGCATTGAGTTCTGTAAGTTTGTCGAACAATTTCTGATCGGCGGTATTCAGGCTCTCTGCTGTAATTTTGGATTTTTTACGGGTTTTAGTGGCTTTTTCCTCTGATAATCGTGATATTTTCCGAGCGAAAAATGTGGTTTCATTCTTTAAAATTCTATATGATGCCGCGTTTAGCTTGACGGCATTGTAATTTTCAATATCTATTTCACAATAGCCTGCAACCGCCAGCTGGCGGTAAAGGTTTTTCCAGTCATTGGCATCCAGATCACTTCCGATGCCGAAAGTACTGACCCTATCATGTCTGAACTGCAGTATTCTGTCGGTTTTTTTACCCAGCAGAACATCTGCGAGGTGAGTTATACTGAAGCGTGATCCGGTGCGGTAAACATTGGATAGTGCCTTCTGCGCAAGTACTGTCGCGTCATAAGTTTCAGGAGGCTGAATACAGTTATCGCAGTTGCCGCAGTTTTCATGGTGTTTTTCGCCGAAGTAATTGAGCAGCGCCTGTCTCCGGCATTGAGCCGTCTCGCAGAATGCCAGCAGGGAGTTCAGCTTCTGTGTGGCAATACGTTTGAATTCATCACTTCCTTCACTCTGGGTAATAAATGATTTCTGCAGTATGATGTCCTTCATTCCGTAGATCATCCATGCGGTTGCCGGTTCGCCGTCACGTCCGGCTCTGCCGGTTTCCTGATAGTAAGACTCCATGCTTTTGGGAAGATTAAGGTGGGCAACAAAACGCACATCCGGCTTATCAATCCCCATTCCGAATGCGATGGTGGCAACGATAATCATCTCCTCGGCGTTCTGAAAGGCGGTTAGAGCGCGCGAGCGTTTGTCGGTACTTAGTCCGGCGTGGTAGGCACGGGCATTATAGTTATTATCCTGAAGAAAGGCGGTATACTCATCAACGTCATTGCGCGTGCTGCAATAGACTATTCCGCTTTCATGACGGTGCTGTGAAAGAAAACCGAGGAGCTGTTTTTTAGGATTCTGGCGTTCTCGGATACTATAGGTTATATTAGGGCGGTCAAAACCGCAGATAAAGCGTTCCGCATCGTGCAGTTCCAGCTGTTGGACAATATCATTCTGTGTCACCGGGTCGGCGGTAGCGGTCAGAGCAATTGCCGGAATATCACTGAAAGCGCGACGGACAGAATTCAGCTGCCGGTATTCCGGGCGAAAATCATGACCCCACTGGCTGACACAATGCGCCTCGTCAATGGCTATAAGATTTAAACGTCCGGATTTAAGAAAGAGCAGGGTTTCCGGCTGTAACAGCCTTTCCGGTGCCATATAAAGAATATCGAGAGTGCCATCAATAAATGAATCTTCGATATGCAGACGGTCCTGATAAGAGGTAGTGGAATTAAGATAAGCGGCGGAAATTCCGTTCTCCTGCAGTGCCGTAACCTGATCCTCCATCAGTGCAATAAGCGGGCTGACAACCAGTGCGGTGCCGGCGAGTGCCAGTGCCGGCAGCTGATAGCAGAGGGATTTTCCTCCGCCGGTCGGCATGACTATCAGCGCATCTTTACCACTAATTATTTTCGAAATGATTTGTTCCTGATTATCACGGAATGAATCATAACCAAAATTTGATTTGAGTACTTCATGGAGATCTTGCATAAACTTTTAACGCTCTGTTGGGTTCTTAATTGCGGATGTTCAGCCTTCGTTATTAATACCGGTGCTGAAAAGGTTGTAACGGTGATTCTGCGGATTATGATAGCGGAGTAGAAATCCCATCTTGATGGTATCACTGTTTTTATCCTTCTCAAGCAGAATAACTCCGCCCAGCATTGATATTAGCTTGTGCGATATCCGCAATCCGAAGAAGGTGCCGATATCAATAATTTCATTCCATTTGAAATTCTTGGTTGAGAAATTGAGAATGCCTTCGAAAATCTCGGGAAGCATGGCAGAATTGCTCCCGCCTTTTACGGTAATTTCAAATTTTACATTTGTATCCGTATTGGACAGGGTTATCTGAGCTGTGGAGTCCGGTTCGGCAATTTGAAAGGCACCAAAGAGTATGGAATTAATAACCTCTGATACCAGAGTTTTATCGGTTCGGATAAATATTTTTGAGAACAGGTTGTAATCAATGCCGATACGTTTTTTCTGGAAAATGCTGTCAAAACGCAGAATCATTTCCTGAGCTATCTCGGAAATATCAGTTTTGGCGAGATTAATATTGATCAGCTGATTTTCAATATCTTCCATTTCGCAAATATTGTCTATCATGCGCTTGATCTTCTCAGTACGGAGCTGGCAGACATCACGCACGGTCTCGGGAGAAAGTGTCCGTTCGGTAAGCAGCTTGAGATATGAACTTATTTCATTGATCGGATCACGCAGATTGGTGGCGATCATATTGATCAGCTTGTCCCGTTCTTTGACGGTTTCCTGAAGCTTGGAGTTGGACTTTTCCAGATCATATTGCGCCTGTTTCAGACGTAGGCCAGCTTTGATACGGGCCAGCAGTTCCGGCATCTGAAATGGTTTGGCAATAAAATCATCACCTTCAACAGTGAAGCCCTTTATGCGGTCATTGCTGGTTGATTTGGCGGTTAGAAAGATAATATAGCTGTTATTACCCGATTCCCTGAGAGCATGTACCATTTTGTAGCCGTTCATATTTGGCATCATGATATCAACCAGGATAAGGTGTGGTTCGTATGAAAGTGCTTTATTCAGACCGTCTTCTCCGTCAATTGCGGTCATAACATCAAAACCTTTGTGAATCAGAGCATTGCCCACGAGCTGTCTCAGGCTTTCCTCATCATCAACAAGTAGTATTTTTTTGAGTACCAATTTAATCTCCAGTGCAACATTACTGCATAAATGCTGTTATTATCCTTTAAACATTGTGTTTAAAGACATATATAATATTATAGTCGGCTGAAGTTGATTTGCAAATAGTCTTTCTTGCAGAAAAAAATATATAATTATTGATATAATAGGAAAATTTTATAAAAAAACTATTATATGGTAGCAGGAACTATCACTATCGTTGACATAAAGTAGTGTAGATAGATTGCTGAAATGCGAAAATTAATCCGTAAAACTATGTTTATAAGCATTATTTTAGGGATAATCTCTTAAAACACAATAACAATGATAATTTAACAGGAGTAATGAATATGGTGAGCGATGTCAGGGAGGTAACTAGTATTGTAAAAGAGGAAGAATCGGTTCTGTATAAGATACGTTCTGAGATAGGTCGTACTCTGGTTGGACAGCAGTATCTGGTTGAGCGTTTGCTTATGGCTATTCTTTGTAATAATCATGTGCTGATTGAAGGTGTCCCCGGGCTGGCTAAGACGCTGGCGGTCACAACTCTTGCAAAAACGTTACAGGCTAGTTTCAGCAGAATACAGTTTACCCCCGATCTGTTGCCTGCAGATGTTCTGGGTACTTTGATCTATAATCCCAAGACCGGGGAGTTTACTACGAAAAAGGGTCCGGTATTTGCAAATATTGTGCTTGCTGATGAGATAAACCGTGCTCCGGCAAAGGTGCAGAGTGCTCTGCTTGAAGCTATGCAGGAGCGGCAGGTAACCCTTGGGGACTCAACATATAAGATGAGCGACCCTTTTCTGGTGCTGGCAACACAGAATCCGATTGATCAGGAGGGTACTTATCCGCTACCTGAGGCTCAGGTAGACAGATTCATGTTCAAGCTCATGGTGACCTACCCCAGTATGGATGAGGAAAAGATTATTCTCAAACGTATGGCAACATCAGAACGTAAAGATGAAGTCACCTCTGTAATAACTCCTGATGATATTATCCGGTTACGCCGTGTGGTAGATCAGATATATATTGATGACAAGGTTGAGGATTATATTGTAAATATTATTCAGGCAACAAGAACCCCTGATAAGTATGGTCTGGATATCGGTGAATATATTCAGTACGGCGGCAGTCCGCGAGCGACCATCTTTCTGGCTATGGCTGCCAGAGCTAACGCGATGCTGGGAGGTAGAGGATATGTGACACCTCAGGATGTAAAGAGTGTGGTCATGGATGTGCTCAGGCATCGAGTTGTGGTTACATATGAAGCAGAAGCAGAAGACATCAATAGCGAGGAACTGATTAATCAGATTGTTAATGCGGTAAAGGTACCATAATTTTGAGGGAGAAATACTCTTTGTTCTTTAGTTTAGAGGAATAATTTAATGATAGATAAAGAGCTGATTAAGAAGGTTCGACTCATCCAGTTTAGAAGTTCTAAAGTTGTGAACGATATTCTTGCCGGTGAATACAAGAGTGTATTTAAAGGCTCTGGAATGGAGTTCGAAGAGGTCCGCAGGTATGAGCCAGGAGATGAGATACGGTCTATTGACTGGAATGTAACCGCCAGAATGGGCGAGCCCTATATTAAGCGTTTTAAAGAAGAGCGAGATCTGAGTGTTGTGTTTGTTGTTGATACTTCGGCATCCGGAAAGTATGGTAACGCCGATGTAAGCAAGAATGAGGTGGCGGCTCAGATAACAACGCTGCTTGCTTTGTCGGCCACCAAGAATAATGATAAGGTCGGGCTGCTGGCTTTTAGTGACCGTATTGAAAGGTTCATTGCTCCGAAGAAGGGAACGGCGCATGTCCTCCGTCTGGTAAGTGAGATACTGAGTCTCAATCCGGAGGGTAGAGGAACTAATATCGCTGAAGCGCTGAAGTATCTGGCAAAGGTCTGTAAACGCCGATGTCTGGTCTTTCTGATCTCGGATTTTATAGATAACAATTATGAAAAAGTTTTGCGGGTTATTGAAAAGAAGCATGATATAGTGGCAATTTCCCTGCGTGATAAGCAGGAAGAAGAACTTCCAGCTTGCGGTATGGTGCAGGTCGTTGATGCCGAGACCGGTGAAGCATTTATGGTCGATACTTCAAGCGCTGCTGCAAGGCGTGAATTTTCAAGGATAGCCGGTTTACAACGGGTTGCACTTGAGAAAAACTTCAAATCATTTGGAATTGATCATGTCGGTATTGATGCCGGTAGTGATTACATTCCTGAATTAGTAAAATTCTTTAGAGTGCGTGAACGCAGGCGGCTGATAGGCTGATAAGGTGTGCACTTTTACTATGGATAATTTCTGTACTTACAGTATAGAGGTAGGGTATGAATTATATTGTAGATAATGATAAACCGGTGTGTTGCCGTAAGCTGCCGGTACTGCTGCTTTCGGTTATTGTTCTGCTGCTGCTCAGCGGCTGCGGTGATGAAAATAAGCCGAAGATTGATAATGTGTTACGGGCCGAATACAGTAAGGATGCGACGTACTTGAAACTTGTTGTTAACAACAGCAAAATTTCTGTTGCTGATGATCTGGATATAAGTCTTACAGCGTTAGCGCCAGCAGGGTGGGAGGTGGAGTACGAACCTCCGGTTAAGGAGTTTGCTGGTTTTATGCTATCTGAAAGTCCGGACATACAGCGGACTCATAATGACGGAAGCAAGGGTGTAGAGCTGCTTATGCGGTTAAGTTATGAACCGGTAAATACCGGAACCTTCAAGATACCTGCATTCAAGGTGGTATTTAAAAATAGGGACAAGAGTATTACTCTAGAGAGTAAGCCGCTAGAGGTCAAGGTTGAGTCGCTTATTACTGATATCAGTAAGGCCAGACTGAAGGATATTCCCGGAGTTCTGGAGCTGAAAAAAGACTACTTTTACTGGTATATTGCCGGGGTTACGGCGGCGGTAGTTCTCCTGGTGACAGTAGTTGTACTGGTTGTTATCTGGTTACGCAGAAGGGCGCGTTATAATGCTTTGTGCCGTCCATTCTATACTGCGCTTAAGCAGCTAGATAATCTTGAAAAATCCGGGGCCATTAAGAACGGGAATGATGATTATATCTGTACTACCATTAGTAATGTTCTGCGTGAGTATATTGAAGAACGTTTCGGAATTGTCGCTTCGAAATGTACTACCGAAGAATTTCTGATCACCCTTTCCGATAAGAATCTGCTGATAAGTAATTATTCAGAGCTGCTGACAGATTTTCTGCAACGCTGCGATGTGGTAAAGTTTGCAAAGTATGTTGCAGGAAGTGATGAGTGTCAGCGTATTCTGAACAGTTGCCGTAAATTTATTCTCAGTACCAAGAGGGAAGAGATAAATTATAAAGGTGAGTTTGGTGTACTCTCTGAGAGTGCAGATCAGAATGGAGGGAGATAGATGCAGATAGAAAATTATTACGCGCTGCTGCTGATCCTGCTGCTGCCTCTGATGTTTTATCTCAGAAGACGTTTTAAGCGCACTGCAGGAGTAAGGGTGGCAAGCATCAGTAATTATAAACTACTCAAACCGACATTAAAACAGCGTACAAGGGTTATACCGGATATCTTACGGGTTATCGCTCTGTTACTGCTGATTCTGGCAATTGCCAGGCCGCGGATAGGAAGTGAACGGGTGGTTAATCACAGTGAAGGAATAGCTATAGAGATGGTTCTTGACCGTTCCAGCAGTATGCAGGCGCCGATGGCGTATGACGGCAGACAGGCTGATCGGCTGGAGGTAGCCAAAGATGTGTTTGCTGATTTTGTACTCGGTAAGGATGGACTTGATGGCAGAATGAATGATCTGGTTGGTATTATAAGCTATGCCCGGTATTCTGATACTATATGTCCGCTTACTCTTGATCATGACCCGTTGCCAGAATTTCTTAAACAGATTCATCTGCCTTTGACTAAGAATGAAGACGGTACTGCTATTGGTGATGCGCTGGAACTGGCGGCAGCAAGGTTGTATACCGCAGAGAAAGAATTACAGAAACGTAAAATTCTTAAGAGTGAGGATGACAGGATAAAGAGCAAGATAATAATTCTGCTTACAGATGGTCAGGACAATTCCAGTAGGACCTCAATCTCGCAGGCTGTAAAACTCTGCAAGGAGTGGGGAATCAAAGTTTATACTATAGGAATTGGCGGTAATACGCCGAATAATTTGATGAATGCATTCTTTGGGAATGCCGCTATGGCTGGGAACAGTGTGGACACACGAAGTCTGGAGTATATCAGCAGTAATACTGGGGGTAAGTTCTTTATGGCTGGAAGTGATGAGGCGATGAAGAAAATTTATCAGGAGATTGACCGGCTTGAGAAGAGTGAAGTGGAATCAATAAAGTATACGGATTATGCAGAAAAATTTATGTATCTGGCAGTTCCGGCGCTGGTGTTACTGATACTTGAGTTGGTGCTGCGGTCAACCGTGTATCGAGTAATTCCATAGTCGCTTAGAGAATTTTTTGGAGAGTTATGTGATGGATGAGCATTATTATAAATTTTTGAATGAGACGATTCTGATGCATCTCTTCTGGCTGATTCCACTATTACTGGCAGTATTCGCCTATGCAGGGATTCGTCGGAAGGTGCTTTTGAAGCGGATTGCGGGCAGTAGGATGCTGGAACATCTGCAGCGCGAATTGAGCCGGAGAAAACGCTGGATCAAAGGACTACTGCTGATCGCGGCTGCAGCGTGTATTGTTGGTGCTCTGGCGCGTCCGGCCTGGAATCCGCAGACGGTTGAGGCGAAGCAGAAGGGGCGGGATGTGGTATTTCTTCTTGATGTTTCCAAAAGTATGCTGGCGGAAGATGTAAAGCCAAGCCGTCTGAAAGCCGCGAAATTTGCTATAAACGATACAATAAGTAGTATAAATGGTGACAGAGTAGGCCTTGTGGCTTTTTCAGGGAATGCATCTATTCTTTGTCCGCTGACGCTGGATTACTCTTTTTTCAGAAAAGCATTGGATGATGCGGGAATCAGCAGTGTTGATGTTGGCGGTACGATGCTGGCTGATGCTGTAAGAAAGTGTATGCATGATATGCTTGCCGGAAGTGAGGTTACAAAGAAGGATATCGTAATCATAACAGATGGCGGTGATGAGGATAAGGCAGATGATAAATTTGCCATTGAGGCAGCCCGCGAAGCGGCAGAACAGGGAATACGTATAATCACTATCGGTATCGGTTCCGAGAAAACCGGTAGAAAGATTCCATATACTACCGAAGACGGCAGGAAAGAGTATCTGAAGTATGACGGGAAGGAGGTTGTTACCAGACTGAATGCGGATGTTTTACGTAAAATGGCTAAAGCAACACCTGGAGGCGTTTATATTAATGTTGGAACTAATGCTTTTGATTTCCCCTCAATTTATCAGAAGCTTATTGGCAGAGCCGAGAAGGTAGATCTTGGTGATTCCAAAGTTACCATTTATACCGAGGGCTTTCAGTATCTGCTTGCGGCGGCATTATTATTATTGCTGGCAGAGCATATTCTAAATGATAAACGGGTTAAAGGCGGCAGGGAGGTTGAACAAGGTGAATAGAATAATACTGATAATTATGCTTTTTTCTGGGATGTTACCTCTAACTCAGGCCGCAGAAAAAACAGAAAATTCCAAGCAGACTGTGATATCTAAAGGGAGTCTGGAAAAAGGTAATAAACTGTATTCAGATGGCAGATTTGATGAAGCATTACAGGAATATGCAGGGAGTATACTTGAGGACGGTGATGAACTGAATCAGGGCGTGATAGAATTCAATACGGGAAATACCAGATACCGTCTCGGCAAGTATAAAGAAGCGATTGAGAGCTATAAGGAAGCAGCATTGGTAAGTAATGATCCTTTGTTGCGTTCAAAAGCGTTGTATGGTCAGGGTAATTCATTATTTCATATCGCTGCTGGAGATATGAAACAAGACAAGAAGAAAGCGGTTACGGAACTGCAGGAGAGTGCCGCCAGGTATAAATCTGCATATCAACTTGATCAGACAAATAATGATATTGTATATAATCTGGAGTATGTGCGTAAAGCTATAAAAAAATTGCAGGATGAAATAAAGAAGGAGCAGCAGCAACAGCAGAATCAGCAGAATCAGCAGCAACAGCAGAATCAGCAGAATCAGCAGCGACAGCAGAATCAGCAGAATCAGCAGAATCAGCAGAATCAGCAGAATCAGCAGAATCAGCAGAATCAGCAGAATCAGCAGCAACAGCAGCAACAGCAGCAACAGCAGAATCAGCAGAATCAGCAGAATCAGCAGAATCAGCAGAATCAGCAACAGCAGAATCAACAGCAACAGAATCAACAGCAGCTGCAGCAACAACTTGAAAATCTGCAGCAGCAACAACAGGATTTACAGCAGCAGACTGAGCAACAGCAGCAGAGCTCCAAACAATCTGAGCAACAGCAGAAAGATCTGCGCGAACAGACTGCAAAGTTAAAGCAGGAATTGCAGAAGAATCGTGAAAAAGCGGGTAATAATGGTCCGAATGGTAAAAAAACCGAGGAAAAGCTTGAAGAAGCTATTGCTAAGCAGCGTGAAGCGGAAGCAGATTTGAAGAGTAATAAGCAGCAGCAGGCTGCTTCGGCGCAACAGGAAGCTGCTGATAAAATGCAGGATGCACTTGATTCTTTGAAGGAGGATAAGGATAATAAAGGAAACAAGGATTCTGATGGCAGTGGTACTGCCGGTGCCGGCAATATTGACGGTAATACCCAGCAGTCACAGCAGCTTCCTGGAGAATTGAGTGCTGAGGAGGTGGCAAAGCGGAAAGCGGGTGATATTCTCAGGAGAGAAGAAGAGGATAATCAGCGGCGTCAGAAGTATCGTTTGGGCAGAAAGGTTAGAGTGGATAAGGACTGGTAATATAAGGTGTTTATCAGGGATTTATTTTAACTTTTTGTAATTTTGTGAGGTGAAAATTATGTCAGTGTATAGATTATTGAGTATAGTGATGATTATGTTCTGCGGAGTTGTTTTTACCGGCAGGGCGGAGTCTCCTTCAAAGGTCAATGCTCTGGTCGACTCCAATAGCATAACTGCAGATGAGGTACTGACACTGCAGTTGCAGATTGAGGCGAATACCGATAAGGTTGTGCCGCCGGATATGAGCGTGGTCAAGGATTTTAATTCTTCTTATCTTGGTGCGTCTCGCAGTTCGTCTACGACAATTTCCTCGGTCAACGGACAGCGTAAGATGGTCAACAAAAACTTTATTATTATGGATTACCGTCTTACTCCGTTAAAGGAAGGTAAACTGGTTATTCCAAGTATTGATGTAACCGTTGAAGGCAATGTCTATAAGACCGAGGAGATAACTATAAATGTTGCTAAAGATAAGCCTCAGGAAGGCATAAGTATGCTGGAATATAAGCTGCCGCGAAAGGATGTATACCTGGGAGAAACAATTCCTATTGAATTGGTCTGGTATTTCCGTAATAATCCGCAGTTGAATTCGATTGAGGTTCCGGCATTCACCGACGAGCGTTTTGTGGTGTCAAAGATGAGCCCTCCGTTAAAGATAGATCCGAATAACCGGTATTTTGAAATAGCATTTAATGGTGGAAAATATTGGGCGCTACAGGGTAAAGAGGTGGTAAATGGCGTGGCATATGCCACTCTGACAATGAAGTGGTATATTTCACCTAAGGAAGCAGGAAAAGTTTCTCTGGATCCGGCATCGGTACTGGCTTCCTATATTGTAGGTTACAGGCGGAATTCAATCTTCAATGGTATGCCGCAGGATTTTGCCGGGATGTTTCGAGATGATCCATTCTTTAGTGGCAGGGAGGCTGTATATAAGCAGCTTGTTACTAGAACGCAACCGGTTACGCTCGAGGTCAAACCTTTACCGCAGAAGGATAAACCGGCTAATTTCAGTGGTGTGGTTTCAAAAATAGAGCTGGGTGCTGAGACTAAAGTCGAGAATGCTTCTGTAGGTGAACCCATAAATGTGGATCTGTTTGTAAGTGGAAATGATAATGTTTATAATATTCACCTTCCAGATTTCAACGAGCAGCCTGAAGTTAAGGGGAATTTCAAGGTTTCGATAAATCCCGCAGCAAGTACAATCGTTGGTAATTCGCGTAAGTTTGAGCTTGTGTTTAGAGCTCTCAATTCAAAGGTAACAGCGATACCGCCACTTAAAATCGCATATTATGACCCGCAGTCAAGAGATTATGAAGAAGCTTCAAGTAAGGCATTGCCGATTAAAATCAATGCGGCAAAGATTATGGGGGCAGATGATATTGAGGGAGGTAATGCTGCGGCAACAGTCGCTTCAGCTCCGCTACAGGAGAATACAAATGGAATTCATGAGAATGTTACCGATTCTTCAGTACTGGTCAATGAGGATATAACACTTGGTGACTATTTTGGGAATAATAAAGTATTTTTTGCGCTGTTCCCAGGGTGTTATTTTACCTTGCTTCTGGGGCAGGTTGTAGCTGTAAAACGCCGGCGTAATGCCGGAGGGCGAGCTGCGGGCAGGGCTTTGAAATTATTTGATTCAAGAATCAATTCACTGCGCAAACAGGATATGAATGCAGAGATGTTATCAGAGGCGATTGTTGCGTATTTCAAGGTCAGGTTGCAGATTGATGACCGTGAAATCACGCTTTCTGAGATCAATAATCTGCTCGAGTCTGAAGCTCAACTTGGAGAGTCTACTTTGGTTAACTTTAAAAAGATAGTTGATTACTGTGAGGCGTGTTGTTATACTGGCGGTTCCGAACAGTTAATGAGTCCGGTCTTTGTTGAGAATGTTAAAGCGGTTATTACGAATATTGACAGCAGTTTGGGTTAATACTTTTATTTATTGAGATTATGGGTGAGAAGTTTATGAAAAGAATAGCGTCATTTCTATTATTGGTCCTGCTTCTGGCTGGAGTTTCTTTTGCCGAAGATCAAAATCAGGAATTGTTTGATAAGGCAAACGAGGAGTTTAAAATAGCGGCTGAAGCAGGGGATAATAAACCTGAGGTAGCTAAAAAAGCCTATCTGAATGCGGCAGATCTGTTTATCCAGATTATTCACAATGGGGTGAAGAATAGTGATATTTATTACAATCTGGGTAATTGCTATTATCAGGCGAATGATTATCCACGCGCAGTTCTCCAGTATCGCCGGGCTCTGGTTTATGCACCAAATGATGAGAAGATCCATTCAAATCTTGCTGCCGCCCAGCGTATGCTCAATCTTCAGGATCCACAGCAGAAAGAAGCAGGCATTTTCGATACTATTATGGCTTACAACTCAAAGATTCCGCTGGTTGTAAAAGAATATTTTAATAAAATTTCTTATGTCTTATTCTGGGGCGGACTTATTGGATTTTTGTATTTTCGTAGAAAGGTGGCGCGTAAAAAATTTCTGCTTATGGCGATTGTCTGGTGGTTGAGTCTGGTGGCAGTATCCGGCATGTCTTATCTGGCAACGACCAGTGCTGACGGAGTTATTTTAAATTCTGAGGTTATTGCCCGTAAGGGTGATGGTGAAAATTATGCCGAAGCATTTCTCAAACCGCTTTCAGCCGGGACTGAATTTACGCTGGTTGAAGCTCGTGGTGACTGGCTTAAAATCAAGCTTAATTCCGGTAATGAGTGCTGGGTGAGAGCTGATGCGGCGGGACTGGTAAAAGATGAGCCTTGAGTGTTTGAAGAACACCAATGTCATTAAGTTTAAGAAGGCCGTGTAATATTACGCGGCCTTCTTTGTTGTATTATTTTCTCTTTGATTTATATTTTTTACTGGCGCTTTGCAGGATAGCTTTTTCTCCGGGTGAAAGACTGGATATTCCTTCTTCTTTTACTTTCTTCAGTACTTCGTCAACTCTTTCATCTAGTTCGGTGCGACTGGCTTTTTCTCTTTTCTCTTTGGCTTCACGGTGTTTGCGTAACCAGCTTCCAAGTATGCTTTCGCTTTTCTCTTTAGTCTGAGCTGATGTCTTTTTATTTTTGCGGGTGTAACTCGTGAAGGTAGCGTCCTGAGAATATTTATTATCTGTTGTTCTCCAGCTGTCATTCATGGAACTGTAGCGCGCAGCGTACATTCGAGCCTGCAGTTCCTGATTTCCCTGAAAATATACCAGTAAGCCTATAAGTATCATCATCATCCCGGACTGGTTGCCTGAGAGCATCTGCAATACGCCATAACCGCATAGCAGTACGACTCCGGCGATACTGAGGGGCTTGACTAGCTTAAGGGCTTTTTCCGGTCCTTTGAGCAGCATAACGACAGCCAGCGCAATACGCCCGCCGTCCATTGGAAATACCGGCAGCAGATTGAATATAGCAAGAAAGGTATTCATGTACATAAGGTAGTAAAAGAGTATCACTGCCGGACTGTTGCCGATTATAAGCATCATGTAATATGATATGCCCGCTATGGCTAGACTGACCAGAGGACCCATTATTGAGATTATAATCTCTGCTCTGGGGCCTGGAATAAGACTGCCTATCTCTGCGGCTCCTCCGAGCATATGGAGGACTATGCGGTTGACTTTCACGCCGAATTTTTTTGAAGCCAGAGAGTGGCCTAGTTCATGTGCCAGTACACATACGGGCAGCAGCAGCATTGAAAGAGTTCCATAAATGCCGCTGCCGGCAGATTGCAGTATAAATAAGCCCATGATTATGTATAGTGAATAGGCAATATGTATCTCAATGCCGAATATTCTTTCAATTCTGTGGGATGCCAGTAAAAGGTTCATGCTTCCTCCTAATTTTGGTTGGCCGATGGTGAAGTGAGCCAGTTTCGATATATATCTTCAATAAAAATATTTTCTTCATTTTCAATGTTATTGCCATCAATAAGTTCGATCTGCAGTGGATGTGACTGGGTGTATTCCTGATAGGCGCTCAGACTTTCAGAGGTAAGTTTGGCTTTTTTCAAGGTGCTTGCCGGAATATTATATAAGTTTAAAATAAATTTGAGAGCCTTACTGCTGACTTTAAAGAGTCTGCCTTGGATAGAGCCTAATTCTGAACTTTCAGCCTCAATCGAGCTCAAGCGAATCTCATCATTATTGCTGGTTTCATAGCTGACTATTAGGGTGTTCAGGGTAATTTCACTGAAGGGCTCAATAATCTCCGGAGTAACTGCTTTCTCTTCCGTCTTCGGGATTATACAAAGTTTATTGAGTTTATGAAGAATTGCCGGCAGCTGAGAAAGTTTGTTAACCACTATACCGCTGCCAAGAGACGGGATAACAACATCTTTCAGTTTTAACTGGACTTTGGTATGCGCTTTAGCATCATCATTATCAGAGCGCTTATAGATTATTGCCAGTTCGCCTTTGCCACGGGTTGGGGTACAGTCAAGAAAGGTCGGAAGGTTTTTTGAGAAACTTAGTAAGGTATTTGCAGTGTCTTTTATTTCCAGTGTCGCCATTACTGTTTCCGGCAGTCGCTTGCCGGTAAGTGAAACATTATTTGCCAGAAGATTGAGCTTTCCTCCTGCTACCATGCCGTCCAGAGAAATATTGGTAATCCCAGCTTTGTTTTTAATGATGCTCATTACTGCTTCACCAATATCAAAGTTGGAAATGTTTGCTGATGAAGCAATAGAATTAATCGCAGGGAAAGTGGATACCAGATAGTTCAGCCAGAACGATTCCGAGTTTGAAAGCAGCTGGTTTATATCAAGTGTTGAGATAAAGAGTTTGAGCGGGTTCCAGTTTCCTTCAGGAGTTTTGCTGGAATTTAGTGTTAGGATATTCTGTTTATGATTGCTTATCTCTATCGAGATAGTTTCAAGGCTGTGAAGCAGGTTATGGTTCATTTTAGCTTTAATATCCATATAGCGCGGAAGATTATTGATACGCTGATTTTCAAGCTGTCCGGCGAGAATTATCTCTGAGTCCTGTAGAAGTATATTGCCAGAGAAGCTCAAGCCATTAGGAAGTGGCGGCATCTCCGGGTGAATAATATTGAGTATATAGCAGGGAAGATTTTCAACATCGATATGGCATTTTTTTATGTCCTTATTATGTAGATCAACGCTTAGATCGGTTACATTGATCGAGGTGTTAGTTGTACGGATAATTCCGTCATCATTTCTGGTGAATTTTGCTTTCGGTGCCAGTGTTTTAAAGGTTAAAATATTATCTTTGACTATGAGATCCCCAGATAGCGGAATTTCGGCGGAATAGGGTGGGGTGTCAATGAATACTTTATTTGACATGAGAACGTAATCAATACTTCCGATATTGATGTGCGGCAGAAAACTCAGACGTGAATAACCACTGAACCTAGTTTCAAGTCCTGAAAAATTATAGGTGTCTTCACTGTTTTTCTGAATGTTTAATATACCGTCTCGCAGCTGTATTACCGGGTTGGCTTTGACCCCACCGAATAAAGACAATAAGCCGGAGCTCGCTCGTACGGTGTCGACAGATAATAGGGGCAGAATGAACTCAGGATCCGGGCTGGCAATTTCAAGTTCATGAATGTATAAATCACTGCGCCAATCACTGCGCAGAGCAGTATCGGTGTGATCAATATTAACATATGTGCTGTAATTCAGCGATTCTTCAAACCATTTCTTGATATCCTGTTCAACCGCATTCTGATCCATAAGTTCCGAAACAATACCGATAAACAGAAAGTAAAGAAGCACGAGGACAATTATTAAACAGGATCGCCTCATAATTTTTGATTGTTTGAATCGTCCAATTATTTTTTTTAGCATATTTAGTGTATTATACAGAATTTTTACAAAGGTAAACCCTAGAATTTCAAAAAATGGCGGTTATAATACTTTTTTTATGCGCTTATTTTAAATACTTGGCAGCTAACAGGAAATGGATAAAAATATAACGATAATTATTTGCTTAAACAAATATTTATGCGTTATATTAGATTTTACCAAACTTTTTTCTTGACCAGAGGCAGCATCCAGAGCATAATATGCGCAATAGATAAAAAAATACTTAAACCGTGCAGGTTTATTTTATTACATTTTTTGCGAAAGGGAATTATGGAAAGAGTATTTAATTTTGGTGCCGGTCCAGCCGCACTGCCACTACCTGTACTTGAAAAAGCACAAGAGGAACTGCTTAACTTTAATGGTTCTGGAATGTCCATAATGGAAATGTCCCATCGAAGCGCGTCGTATCAGGCGGTAATTGATGCTGCAAATGCTGGAATTCGCAAAATTATGGGTATCAGTGATGAGTATGAAGTACTGTTTCTTCAGGGTGGAGCCAGCATGCAGTTTGCTATGATTCCACTCAATTTGCTGAGTGAGGGTATGACTGCTAATTATGTGAATACCGGAAGCTGGGCTAAAAAGGCACTTACCGAAGGTAAAATCGTCGGCAGTACCAAAGTTATCTGGGATGGTGCTGAAAGTAACTACATGACAGTGCCTGCTGCTAAGGACATTGTTGAAACCGCTGATGCTGCATATGTTCACATAACTTCAAATGAGACGATTGGTGGAATTCAGTTTAAAGAATTTCCTAAAACCAAGGCTCCTCTAATTGCTGACATGTCAAGTGATATAATGAGTCGTGAGATCAATGTTGCTGATTTTGGCCTGATTTATTGTGGTGCTCAGAAGAATATCGGTCCATCAGGTCTGGGTATGGTTATTATTCGTAAAGATCTTCTTGAAAGAACTCCTGAGAATATAAACAACTTCTTCAAGTATACTATTCATGCTAAAAATGGTAGTATGTTTAATACTCCTAATACCTGGGGTATCTATATTGTCAAACTGGTTTGTGACTGGGTTGAGAGTGTGGGTGGAATTGCCGGGCTCGAAAAGCTGAATGCCGAAAAAGCCGGTATACTTTACGATGCACTGGATGCTTCTGATTTCTGGAAGCCATGTGCTGATAAGACTTCCCGTTCATTTATGAATGTTACCTGGAGAATTGCTGATAATGATCTGGAAGCTAAGTTTGTTTCTGAAGCTACAGCTGCGGGCTTGGTCGGACTCAAGGGACATCGTTCTGTGGGCGGTCTGCGTGCCAGCATTTATAATGCAACAAACAAGGCTGGGGTTGAGGCTCTTACTCAGTTTATGGCCGATTTTGAAAAGAAGAATGGCTAACAGCCAATTATTCTGTTAATCAGTTATTATGGAGTTCCTGATCTTTAGGGTTAGGAACTCTTTTGTTTTGTTGCTCAACCATAATAAGTATAAACAGGTGTGGAGTGAACTCCACACCTGCTGAACGTAGTCTACTCTTCTCTTGATTATTGGAGTAGCGATAGAGCTCCCTGATTGAGCTGATTTGCCTGAGCCAGCATTGAAGTACCGGCCTGAACCATAATCTGATTCTTGGAGAAATCAGTAGATTCTGCTGCCATATCAGCATCACGAATATAACTCTCGGTCTTGGTAATATTTTCTACCGCGACACTCAGACTGTTGGCGTTGGTTTCGAGCATGTTGGACTGGAATGCACCGATATTTGCCCGGAGTTCTGATACATCTTCGATCGCCTGATCGATAATTTCCAGAGCTTTTACCGGATCTTTTGACAGACTTGCCCAGCCGCCTGAGAGCATGTCATTGATTGACAGGGTCTTCTCAGACTTTATGTCGGTTTCGAATGAATCATTGAAACTTACTCTGCCCAGTTCAGTAGCGGTCATATTCTTGATGGAGAGGACGGTTCTTTCCTGATCACCGGCACCTTCACCAAGCTGGAACTGCATGCCGCCTTCCCAATCACCAAGTGTTTCTGTAGTGCTGTGAAGAGCATGAACCGCGTAGTTCTGTTCGTCATCATACATCTCTGCGGCTCTTGATGCCCACGCACCTTCATTATAACCTACTGCGGCAATAGTAGTCGCACCTAGTGTTCCCTGGTTGAAGACAATTTTTGCAGTTGTATCGAGGTTGGTAATAGTGCCTTCAGTTCCGTTAAGCTTCAATTCCTGACCATTCAATGAGACTGTGGCGTCACGTCCATATTCGGTCCAGTCTTCGCCGTCTATACCGGCATCAATCAGTACCGCTCCGTCTGTTTCACTATAGCGACTGAAGATTGCACCTTCATGCTGATCTACCTTGACAAACTTGTTTGAACCGTAATCGTCTGCGGAGATACGCAGTGCCAGATCCTCTGAGGTTATGATGGTCTCGAATGACAGATCCTGAGTGGCGGTACCCATATTGAAATTAAAGGTTCCGTAAAGTCCTGAGGTGGTACCATTAGATCCTGCATCTGAGGCGTATACACGGATTGAGTTACCATTGGTGCTGTCAGTAGTCAGATCCACCTTGTCAGAGATTGCAACCAGGTCTTCATCACGCATTCTTGAGTCACGGTAGATAAAGATCTGAGACAGGGTGCCTTCACCGCCATCATTACCATCCTTGAGGTCTGCCTTAACATAGAGCTTGCCGGTTTCATCGGTATTTTCACCGAGCTTGATACCGCTGAGGTATGAACCGGACTCAATGAAATGACTGTTGGTAGTTGAACCGGCTGTAGATGATGCAAGTGCCAGATCTTCGAAACTGATGGTTTCTGTTCCGACGGTTCCTGCTTCCTGGAAGACACCTAACTGCAGAGTAGAGGTCATTCCGGCTGACAGGCCTGAAGAGAAGGTGAGATCAATACCCTTGAAATCTGAATTGTTGACAGCCATTACCTGGGTATTGCCGGAAGAATCAACATCACCTTCGGCGACCTTCATGGTCATTGCTGAGTCTTTATAGATCTCGAATGTATCATCATCAATCATCTTGAGGTAGGCGCGGCCGTAGCCATCAATGTTCTTACCGATCTCCATGTTACTGAAGTTTGAGTCGGTAGATACATTTGAGATACCGGCAGTGGTTATTTCACCAAGTTCGGTTCTATTGAAGACATCGGTCTCGCCTGAGCTGTGAGCTGCGGTGCCGATATCCTGAGTACCACCAGCTGTAACAGATGTAACTGTCGCATCAGAGTCATAAATAAGGGTGGCTTCAACACCTGTTGAGTCCTTGACGGAATTGATAGATGTTACCATTTCACCGAGGTGAGTGCCTTTGGCGAAGCTGAGGTAGCGGCTTCCCTGATTACCACTGAGGGTAAAGGCCTGGTCATCTGTAAGTGTATAATTTTTGGTTGAGTCGGCGTTTCCGGTAACGATCTGGGTGGCGGCTGACTGATTCTTCGAAATCTCGAAATATGCTTTTTGTGCTTCATTACCATTTTCAACATCATTACCGCTGGCGTTTACTCCGACACCGGAGAAGTTGATATTCATTTTGAAGTCATCACGCTTAAATATCTGACGGATGTCTGACAGACTTTCGTTGATAAGCTTCATATCCATACTATCGGTAACCATGACTGAACTGTCATACTGCAGCTCTTTATTGCCGTTTAGCAGGAACTGATCAGAGAACTTTGTTGTACGTGCAATACGGTCAAGTGTCTGAATTGATGAGTCCACTTCAGCCTGGTCTGCAGCTACCTGTTCAGGTGAAGTCACGCCGTTGTTGGCAGAGTGTACAGCGAGCTGACGCATTTTCTTGAGAATGTTGTTCATTTCATTCAGAGCGCCTTCAGCAATACCAAGAACGTTGTTCGCTTCCTGAGTATTCTGAATAGCTCTTTCCAGACCGACATTCTGAGCTCTTAACTGTTCTGAAATTACAAGACCTGATGGATCATCTTTACCGCTATTGATTTTATACCCTGTAGAGAGGCGGGTTAAAGAATTGCTCATTTTCGCATTGTTTGCGTTGAGGGCGTTTTGAGTGGCTAATGCATTAAGATTGTTTGCAACGATCATAGGCATGGGGATTTCCTCCTTGAAATCAATCATACAAAATAAAATGTAAATTTGTAGCGTCCGTGCTACGTGAGTTCATTCTTTTATCCGGCTGAACCCGCTAAAATACCGGAGCTGTAATCAGCAATCATACTTCAAAATTTTCTACGTTCTAAAATCTTTGATTCCTCTATGGCTGCTCCTTTCATTCTTCGTTATCAAGAGAACAATTATATTTAAGACAAGTAGAGTAACGGTTTGCCGGTAACAAACTTTAAGAAAAAAAAGTGAATAAAAATTAAAAATAAAATGTGCAATTAAATGGCGGGTTTGTACGTATAGTGCAAAAAATGACAGGCGCAGCACTAATTGCTGCGCCTGTCATTGGCTATAAAACAGATCGTGTCAAAGTTAAATAGAATAGAACGTATCTCTTCCTGCGTAATAGGCGTTGTCACCTAATTCTTCTTCAATTCTCAGCAGCTGATTATACTTGGCTATTCGGTCTGTACGGCAGAGCGAACCAGTCTTTATCTGTCCGGCATTTGTAGCTACAGCAATATCAGCTATCGTTGTATCTTCTGTTTCACCGGAACGATGACTGATAACCGCGGTGTAGTTGGCTTTTTTTGCCATTTCTATTGCTTCGAGTGTTTCTGTAAGTGTTCCTATCTGGTTGACCTTGATCAGTATAGAATTTGCACATTCCTCGGATATACCCTTTGCCAGGCGTACTGTGTTGGTTACGAAGAAATCATCTCCAACCAGCTGAATCTTGTTGCCGAGGGTGCCGGTCAATTCTTTCCAGCCATTCCAATCATCTTCAGCCATCCCGTCTTCAATACTTATGATCGGATACTTTGCAACCAGATCTTTCCAGTAGCCGATCATTTCACTTGAAGACAGTTTGCGGTTTTCAGAGGCCAGATTATAGATCCCATCTTTATAGAATTCACTGCTGGCCGGATCCATGGCGATCAGAATGTCACTTTCCGGTTTATAACCGGCATCACTGATGGCTTTAATAATGATCTCTATAGCTTCTTCGTTACTCTTCAGGTCTGGAGCAAATCCACCTTCGTCGCCTACAGCTGTATTAAGTCCAGAATCTTTTAGCACGCCTTTAAGCGTGTGAAATACTTCTGTAACATAACGCAGTCCCTCTTTAAAGGTCTCTGCTCCAACCGGCATTATCATGAATTCCTGAAGGTCAACATTGTTGTCTGCATGTGAGCCGCCATTGATGATATTGCACATTGGTACAGGCAGTGTATAGGCATTGGCGCCACCGATATATTTATAGAGCGGTAATCCTGAGAAGGCGCTTGCGGCCTTGGCGGCAGCAAGTGAGACCCCCAGAATTGCATTCGCACCAAATTTAGATTTATTGGCGGTACCATCGGCATTGATCAGCAACTTGTCAATTTCGCGCTGATCCCTGCAGTCTAGTCCATTGATTATAGGGGCTATCAGGTTATTGACGTTATCAACAGCGCTTTGTACGCCTTTACCATGGTATCGGGGTTCTGTCTGATCGCGCAGTTCAACCGCTTCATGTATACCGGTGGATGCGCCTGAAGGTACAGCTGCTCTGCCGAATGCCCCAGATTCAGTAATTATATCTACTTCTACTGTCGGGTTACCGCGTGAATCAAGTATTTCACGGGCGTGTGTACTAATAATAACAGGCATAATAACTCCTTTCATAAAAATTTAAGGATTGGTAAGGTACTACCTGTTATTATAGCTTAAGCGCAAAATTTTGGCATTTGTAAATAATCAATTCAAAAAAAATTATTCAACGGTTGATTGTCTTATGATCAGTTTGCCATTAACCTGATGGGTCGTAGGAGGAGTGGCAGGATGCTTTACTCGTTCAATAAGAATATTTACCGCTGCTCTGGCTATTTCAATGCAGGGCTGACGATAGGTGGTAAGAGGGATAGACAGCAGCTGCGCATATTTTACATCATCAAAAGCGGTTACCTTCAGTTCACGTGGAATTTTTATTCCGCGTTCGAGGAATTCAGGAATTAGCTTTGCCGCAGCGGCATCATTGTAGCAGATCAGCGAGCAGAGATTCGGCTCTTTAATGATCAGATCAACCGTCTCTTTCGGAGTATGGGCTGTAGTTATCATTTTAACGGAGATATGTGAACTCTCCTCCTGGGCCGCAATGTTTACACCAATAACACGTTGTGTTATAGTATTTGCAACATTGGGGGTGCTCAAAAACAGGATATCGTTGCAGCCAAGACTTATCAGATGTTTTGCAACTTCATAACCTGCGATAATATGATTCATGCAGACAAGATCGTGCGAACTGCTTTGAGGAAAAGTTGTAAAATCTCTATCGAGCAGTACCATGGGGATATTTGCATTATTAAACTGCTCGCAAATTGAACGGTTAATGTCGTGAGCCTGTTCGGAGAATTCCAATGGTGAAAAAAATACACCATCTACCTTTTGATCAATGTATTTTTTAGCAATTTGTAACGCATATTCCTGTCCTTGACCTTCAATAAAGTTGTTGCCGCCCCACATGAGTGAAAAATTGTTCTCATCTATTGCCAGAGAAAAATTTTTACTATTTGCCTGTTGAGCGATTTCACCGAATATTGGTTCAAAAATTTCTGTATCTTTAAGGTATGGGATAATTGTGCCCAGACGGTATTCGTCAAGCTTGTCTTTATTGATTTGTTTGACAACAGCGGTTCCGTAGCCGGCTTTTCTCGTTACGTAACCTTCTTCTTTTAGAAGATTAAGTGCTTTGGCAATAGTGGGACGAGAAGTGTTAAACTGTTGTGCTATATGTGCTTCCGTAGGGAAAAGTTCACCATATGAATATCTCCCTTCGTCGATTTCCTTTTTAAAAAAATCGTAAATCTTTTGCATTTTGCCTTTACGGGGGTTCACATTATTTCCTAAATAATAGGGTCAAAGAATAACTTTTCTCTTTCAGATAATAAGCATTTAATAGTTATTTACATAATTAAATGTAAATCATAAATGATAAAAATGCAAATAAAATATTGTTAAATATAAAAAAAATGTTTTAAATTAAGAAAAAAATATTATAATAGTTGTCATATTGTTCTTGTGTTTGTTGGTTATTATGGTTTAGGAATTGTAAAATGAAATATAAAATTGCTGGAATTGGTGAAGTACTTTGGGATATTTTCGAGACGAGTAAGAGGTTTGGCGGTGCGGTTGCAAATGCTACTTTTCATACCAGTCAGCTTGGAGCTGAGGCGTATATTATCAGTGCCGTCGGTAATGATGATCTGGGAAAAGAGGGGCTTGAATATCTTAAAAATCATGACCTTGATATTTCTTATTTGACCGTTGTAAATGGATTTCCTACCGGTACCGTAAATGTTACTTTGGATGAAAATAAAGTACCTACATATGAAATTGTTGCGGGTGTAGCCTGGGAAAATCTTCCCTGGAATGAGAATATGGCGGAACTGGCGAAGAGCCTTGATGCGGTCTGTTACGGCAGTTTGGCGCAGCGTGGTGAGTTGACCAGGAAGACCGTACACAAATTTCTTGATAGCGTTGGTGCTGACTGTCTGAAAGTATGTGATATAAATCTGCGTATAAATGGTTATACTGACGAGACCATTCTGGTTTCTCTGGAAAAGGCTGATGTCCTGAAAATAAGTGATGAAGAACTGAAAATAGTTGCTGAGATTGCAGGAATTGATAATTCACAGAGTGATGATGAGATAGTTGCTGACTTTATTAAGAAGTATGGTTTTTCGGCGGTATTGTATACGCTTGGTAAGGATGGAGCCAGAATTTTTATTGACGGTAAGTCTTATGGCTTTAAACCGGATCCTATTAAGCCTGTAAGTACTGTGGGGGCAGGGGATTCATTTACTGCCCGTGCAGTTATGGGACTGCTCATGAAAGAGGATCCAGCAGTACTGATAGCAAAAGCCTGTGAAGTTGCGTCTTATGTTTGTCTTCAGGAAGGTGCTATGCCCAAGCTTCCAGAATCATTGAAAGTTAAACTTGACTGAGAATAACGCTGTCAGTTAAAATTTTATTGAGACAGGCCGGTGTTAATTCCAGGCCTGTCTGTTTTTTTTTGAGAATCAGGAGATCATCATGTTATATCAACATTAATGAGCCGATTATTTTATTGATTCCGTTCGGGCGGGTAAGGATGCAGTTTGTGGCAGTCTGATTTTTGGCTGTTTCTTTAACGAAGTTTTTGGAATTGAAATTCTGATGTGACTGTACGTTAAGTGTTTCTTCTGAAAATTTTTGACTAAGCATTCTTTTCTCCCCACATTTAACCGGTATAAAATCTGGCCTGACATACCGGAACCATTAAAAATCCCACAAATAATATCACACCGAAGCCCCTGATACAGCCAAATGTGCGGCCGCCCCTTGTCAATTGTGCGACAAACTCCGGTGTGTTGATTAATTTTCCCCTAAATCCCGAATATATCCCTTGAGCCTGCTTCCCGCAAGCCGTTGTATTCAGCAGCAGCAGTATCACGCCTAGATTCACGCAGAGCAGGATTCCAGATTTCAATTCTGTCATCCATACCGATAAAGGTTATTTCCTTGGTGCTGAGAGCAGCATATTCTCTCATTCGTTGCGGAATAACAAACCTTCCCTGTGTGTCGGTGTCAATGGCGACTACTTCTTCCATAAATGAGCGGAAAAATTCGGGTGAATTTTTCTCTACCGCCAATGCTTTTACCCGGTTTTTAACTGTTGCAAATTGTAAGTGAGTATACAAATACAGGCAATTATCCTGCCCTGGAAGTAAAACAAATCCCCCGACTGCTTCTTCCGCATTCAGATTATCTCTGAATTTTTTAGGTATTGATGCCTGCCCCTTGGAGCTGATTGAATTTATATAGTGACCGTAAAAGTATGCCCGGTTTTCATTATTCAAAACATATCCTTCACTATATATATCTAATAGTCACTATTTATCACTTACACATGCTATTTATATGATTTTTCGATGAAAGTTGCAAGAACAAAATTTGATTTAGTTTCAAGTTTTGAGTTGTAAGTCACTGTTAAATACATAGATACAGTGTTTTGTGTGGATATGTTGTGTTGTGGTGGTTGGGATGTCGTATATATTGTGGTGGTGGGTAATTGGTGTAATAAAGAACTTATATAGATAGATATGGCTGTTTTGAGGTCTTTACTGAATTAATAATTGCTGGTTCAGAATAGTAACCTGATAATGAAGATATTGTGAGGTATTTTTATGATGGGCTTACGATATCGTTTAACATAATAATTTGGTTGATGTGATAAGCTTGCATGCAAGCACAGGTTGATCATGGATTGAATTAATTTATGACTATTATTCGGTTATTTCTGTATTGTTCTGGGTGTTATAGAGTCTGTCGTTTTCCAGAAGAGCTTCAATAATAACAGATTTAAGGTATTCCGGGCAGTCTTCTGAATCCTGCAGCTGGCGTAAAATAAGTACCGCTTCTGGATTTGGCTGGGCCCCCAGTGTTTTTATCGCTCTGATAGCGGTATTCATCTTGCCGGTTAACGCCATGTCTTTGAGTTGACTTATTACGTATGAACCGGAAATATCAGCCAGATCGTTCTTCGCTGTTTCCAGCTTGTCATTTGGTCCGAATTCAACAATCTGCAAGGCATTTCGTGAAATGATATATGGTGCAATAATAATATAGCTGAACAGTGCCAGAATAGCGAAGCAGGTGATAATCAGCATAATTATATAACGCCGGCTAAAGGTTTTTAGCGGCAGAGCAATGTATGTGTCATTATTATTGGCGGTGGTTGACTGCTCTTTTTTTGCATGCGTGCGTTCATAGCAGCTTTTACAGATGATGCCGTTCTTTTTCTCGCTGCTGCCGCTGGCTATGCAATTCTGACAGACTAGTGAACGGCAGATCTTACAGCGCCCACCTGAAAATGCATCGAGTTCTTTATTACATACACTGCATTTGATTGCCATAGCTGTTCTTAAGGTTAGGGTATATTTAATAAATAATAAAAAACAGATAAAATAATAGTAATCAGCTTATTGAAAACATATCATTATTAGGTCTTATAATATGCCATGTGCAGATATTATTTAATTTTAAGGTGTTAATTTATCGAAAATATATAGACATTACATTAGGACTTTTTTAAAATTGAATGTATAGTCTTTTTTTAACGGAGTAAATTAATGGCGGATACAGGCAGCAACAAGGATTTAACCGTTGATCTAGGTGAAGAATTACTGCATGTTCCGGCTCTGTGGGATTTCTTTATTGAGAAGACCGTTATTGATGCGAAACACTGGTTCGCATCGCGAATTTCCAGTCCTCCCTGGGGTGTCCTTATTGCTTTTATTGCTGCAACAATTTTCTTCGGTTATTTGAAAAGTCTGATTGCAATTCTTTCCGGTTTGTTTGCTCTCGGTCTGTTTGTTTGGATAATACTTGTACGTAACAGTAATACTCAAAACAGTATTGAGAGTATTATCAGCTCAATTAATAATGGTACTTTTCCCCCTGAAATCAAAGATTCTATTACCAAGCGCCTGCGCTGGTGGAGTGCGCTTATTGTACCGAGTGAATGGACACGCAATTCTAAAATTTTCAGTGTACGAAATAAACTGATAGAACGGCTTTCGGAGCTTGATCAAGAATTAAAGTATTGGAAATCGCCGATCGGGGCTGAGCGTCTGAATGAAATAAGGGAGAATGAGGAGCTTGCACGTATCCGTCATGAAGATTATAAGAAAAAACTTAATCTGCTCAAGTCAAGGGGGGTGAATGTTGACGATTCGGAGCTGGTGGTAAATGAAGATGGTTCTGAAATGGTTACCGAGCGTTTTAGCGACCCGCAAGTTCTGATAAAGCTTTTGCGCAGTCGTGGTGATTGCAACCGTCAGCTGGAAAGAATCAGTCAAATAATTGATCCGATAGAGAGGGCATCTGAAGAGATAGTTCTCGTGCAGGCGTTACTGCTGCATTGCAATAAAATTATTTCGATGATAGAAGAGATTGATACACTCAGTGTTGCAATTGAAACTATTAAAGTGGACAATCTTAATGAAAAGGTTAGAGAGATAATCGATGTTCTTGAACGCAGGCGGATTATTGTCGGAAAGTTAAACCGGATTTCACCAAAGAGGGTGCTGGGACTTGTTGATTATAATCCTCTTATGGCGCAGTCAGAAATTTCTCACGGAAGGGATGTAAATGGAAAAAAACAGTGATGTGTTCTTTTACAATGGACCTGTAATGCTGATCGCAGATGAGGTGCAGGTTATTGAGAATGGCTTTTTGTCGGTTGAATCCGGGAAAATTGCTGATTTCGGTGTTTGGGACGGGAAGTCGAGACAGATTCCTGAAAACTGTGAAAAAGTAGATCTGTCGGGAAAACTGCTGATGCCGGGGCTGATTAATTCTCATTCACATGTGGCTATGACAATATTTCGTGGTCTTGGTGATGATATGTCTCTTATGGACTGGCTCAATGACTGTATTTTTCCTGCTGAAAAGCATCTTACCAAAGACTGGGTATACTGGGGAACCAAACTTGGCTGTATTGAGATGATTCGTTCGGGTACAACGATGGTTAATGATATGTACTTGTTTATGGATGATGCGGTCAGGGCATATCTTGAGTCTGGGATGCGGGCGATGGTAGGAGAGGGGGTCTTTGATTTTCCTACTCCGAGTGTCGGTGCGGCTGAGGAGGCGATAGCGGTAATAATCGAACGTATTAAAAAGTGGAAGGATTACTCTTTGATTGAGCCGGTTATGGTGGCGCACTCGACTTATACCTGTTCGACAGAATTACTTAAGCGGGTAAGTGAAGTCGCTCATGAGTATGGTGTCAGGTTCCATGTTCATCTGGCTGAATCCGAGAACGAGGTTGACATTGTCAGAAAAGCTCAGAATTTGCGCCCGGTGGAATATCTTGATTCACTGGGGCTCATTGATGAGGAACTGCTTGCCGCCCATATGGTTCATCCCAGCGAGGCTGAAATTGCGATGTTTGCTGCTCGTGGCGGTAATGTTCTGCATTGTCCGGAAAGTAATATGAAACTGTCGAGTGGTTTTGCTCCGATAGGTAAGTTTATTGATCATAATATAAATGTGGCGTTGGGAACAGATGGGTGTGCCAGCAATAATAATCTTGATATGTTTAGAGAGATGTCGTTTGCTGCGAAAATTCATAAGGGGTTCAGCGGTGATCCGATAAAAGTTGGTTGTAATGATGTTTTGCGCATGTCAACGATTAACGGTGCAAAAGCGCTGGGGGTAGCAGGGGTCACCGGAAGCATTGAAACTGGCAAGTCTGCAGATCTGATAGTCGTGGATTTTTCCGCGGCACATCTGCGTCCGGTGTATAATTATGCCTCACACCTGGTTTACGCGGCTTCTGGAGCTGATGTCAGTCATAATATGGTTGCCGGAAAATGGCTTCTTAAAGACCGTAAGATAATGACTATTAATGAAGAGGAAGTATTCCTTAATATTGAGAAAATTGCTGGTGAAGTAAAAAATATTATCAGTTGAAAAAGTTGATAGTGCTATATGCTTATAATTGCTGGGTTTAAGCAAGTGCAAAAAAAAATGTTAAATTATGGTTATTTTATTATTGACTGAAATCGAATATTAGCTATACTAGTTTTCTCAGTCGCTGAGATAGCTCAGTTGGTAGAGCACTGCCTTGAAAAGGCAGGTGTCCCCAGTTCAAGTCTGGGTCTCAGCACCATAATAATAACCTTACTCGCATGAGTAAGGTTATTTTTTTTATTGGCAGGTTATGTAATTAGTGTATAGAATAAACCTCTCAGGCATCCCGCTTATTAGGCCGCGATTACAGCGATAAATATCGTTATTTTCTGTTTAATATTTCATAATACTACTACGCTTTAATTCTTAGAGGAATTAAAAAAACCGCATCATTCAGTATATTATGAAAATGATGCGGAAAATAGGTCTGTTAAGGTTGGTAACAACCGGGGTCAGTTTGAAGCGAGCGCTAATGCGGTGCTGACAAGTTCCGCGGGTTTGAATGGCTTTCTGATGACCTTATCAACCAGTTCTTTGAAAATTTCTTCACGACCGCCATCAAGGTGAGCGCTGATGATGACAATTTTAGTGTCTTTTAATTTTGGATGTTCCTTGAGATGCCGGCACACCTGCAGTCCATCCATATGTGGCATAAGGTTGTCCAGAAAAATAATATCTGGAGTACTTGAACCGATAGCAATGCAGGCATCAATGCCATTGCTCGCTTCGGTAACCTGAAAATGGGGCTTGAAGAGGTTTACAATGAATTTTCTGATATTGGGATCGTCATCTACAACGAGTACGGACTTTCTGCTTTTATCTTGAAGTTCCGCAGGTATCGGCATTTTGTTGGCTTTTAAGAATTCGACCAGTGCGGATCTGGGAACCCTATTGTGCCCACTCGGTAGTGAAAAACTCCGTATAGTGCCATCCTGAACCCAGCGTAAAATTGTCTTTCTGGTTACTCCACAGAAAGCAGCTACTTTTCCTAATGAATAGCCGCTATCATTATTGCTTGCCATTAACTTCCCCTCATTGTATTCTGCATATAGTATGATAATGTGTAAAATTATTTTATCATTGTCTCATTAGTTACAATACAATGGAAATTTTTACTAGTCAAGTTTAATTTTATAATAAGCAGAAAAAGTTCATTACTTATTTCTCAGTATTTGTTATATCTTATTGTGACTGTGATAGTTGTAATAGATTGTGAGTTATATTCAGTATTTTGACGTTCCCGGTATTGACTTGGTATCGGTTACGTTGCAAATTGAGAAAAGTGCGACTTAGGGTATGATCGTGGTTTTTTACTATGACTTAGCAATATGTTTTAAATACCGTGTGAAATTATCAGATTAATGTCTGTAAAATGGTTATGTTTTTACTATAATTCAATACAATGGATTTTTTATCATTATATTTTAACAGATAATAATTAAGGGCAATATGAAAGAAAAAAAACGGGTAAGTGATAAGGTTATTTTAATCATCAAGCTGGCGGTTATCGTAGCGGCGTTCAGTTATCTTATTAAGACCAATAAATTGAATTTCTCTCAGCTTCAAGGTGTCTTTGATTATCCGCTGTATCTGGCTTTGGGGATAATACTAAGTTTTGTCCCAATGGTAATGTGTTTCATCCGTTATAAATATCTTCTGCGGGCTGTAGGTATTGATCTGCCGCTCTCCTATACTGTACGAATTGGATTTATCGGCTGTTTTTTCAATACATTTATGCTTGGGAGTATGGGGGGGGATGTTGTTAAAATCGCTTATATTATAAAAGATACCGGCAGGAAGTCTCCGACAATTGCTGCTACTATGATTGACCGCATTATCGGTCTGTTTGGCATGATATCGGTTGCCGGGCTGGCAATTTTACTCAGTTTTGCTGATATTATTAATAATACTGATCTGCATACTCTTATTATCGCGGTTACCGGCATAATCTGTACGGTGCTGTTTTCGGCGGCGGTCTCACTTACTGCTTTGCTCAAAGGCAGAAAAGTCGGTTATCTGCTTTGGGGTGTATTTGCAGTCTTAGCCGGTATATTTGCGGTCTTGCTTTTGGGTAAATGTGAATTTACGCCCATACAGCATGTTCTGGGGTCGGTTGATCCTGAGGTGCTGTTGCGCAGCCGCATGGTTGTAGCGGTTATGGTGGCACTGGTAATATCATTTGTTTCAATTGTGATTGTTCCCAGTTGTCAGGATGGCAGAATTCTGCATGGTCTGGTTATAAAACTTCCTCTGGGGAAATTTTTTATGAACTTTATCAGTAATTTTCTGATGTATAAAGATGACCTCATCGCGGTTATTCTCGCTTATGCGCTGTCATTTGTGCTTCAGTTGCTCAATTTCTTTGCCTTTTACTTTTTCAGCCGCTGTGTAATTCTCCCGCATTATCCGCAATTGATAGATATGTTCTTTGCCGGTCCGCTGGCCTTTGTGGCCAATACCTTGCCGATACCCGGTGGCGGTCTTGGTGTTGGAGAAATGGCCTTTAATAAGCTCTTAGAGCTCTGTAGAACCCCTGAAGGTGCAAGTATTACCGGTGGTGCGGCAATATTCCTTCTCTGGAGATTCTGGAATTATATTTATGGTATTGTATTTGGTCTGCCGCTTTATCTGAAAGGGCGTAAAGAGATTATTGCCGCTGAAGATGCCTATGCTGGTGACCAGGAGTAAATAGAATTCCGGTTTGAGATCAATCTGACATCTTAATATTATATATTTCAAAACAAAATAATTAAACCTGCAGCTACTTATGTCGTAGCTGCAGGTTTAATTATTATAATGGGGGGTAAGCTTGGTTCTGGCTGTGCCGTCGGTGGTTGATGGTTACCTTGAAATGCTGCGGTATGAAGTTTTAGTTATAAATTGCCAGTGTCAGAGCTATTGCTGAGCCTATAAAAATTATACGCAGGATCTGTGCTGACAATGCCAGAATTAGTCCGGGCTTAGGACCTAGTATGCCAATATAAGTAGGAAGAGCATGCTTCAGCGTGCGCAGAGGAGATGTGATTATGGAGCCGGCAAGCAGGATTATTACCGCCTGGATGGCGGTTATGCTGCCTTCATCAATAAAATTGCCGGCTGAGATAATGCCGTTATAAAGATTAATCGCCTGCGCTGGTATAATCGCCGTTGCTTCCGGTGGTAGAAAAGAGTAATTGAACAAATCCGGAATGGTATTATTGAGCCAGGTAAAGAATCCGAAATACTCCAAAAGACCCAAGCCGAAAAATGAGGGGATCGTATACAGCAGAATCCGGCGGATAGTTCTTCTAGAGCGAGCCCAGACTTTTGCAAAATACCCGCGGTCATCAGTCTGGTGTGCTTTTTTTCTTTCCAGGCGCTCTGAATCTGGTATGTCAACCATTTTATCGCCGGTAAAGCGGCGGATAAGCAGGCTTGATATCAGTAGTATTACCAGTATTTCAACCAGTATTGCTCCGAAACGTACTGCAAAGAAGAGCCATGCCGAAAAGGAACCGAAAGCGATAGCAAGTGGGATAATATAAGTGGGCAGATGGGCAAAGAGTGAAAGACATGAAACAACCAGCACACTGGTATAGAGCTGTCTGTTACTCATCTCTCCTTCATCTCTGGAACTGACTAGCATGGAATTCGCCACTGCGCCTGATTGCAGTGAGAGTATAAATGGTGGCCCGGCTACACTGGGCAGACCGCCCAGAAAGAGGAAAGGTTTGGTTATTATTGCTATATATTTGACGATTCCTGCTACTTCGAGCATTTGTCCAAGAATAACACCGATCACAATATATAAGGCCAGTTCAAGAAAAATTATTAGTTTACGCCACCAGAATGGCAGCTTGCGTTTCCATCTGGTGTAGGCATTTGAAGACGTAGCTTTCTTATGATAATGTTTAATTAATTGAGCTGTGGGCGCTTTTTCTGTTTTAACCGGTTGGGCAGTGTCCGCTGCTGAGTGGGTAATTTGAGTTGAAACATTTTTCTGATTCACAGCCTCTGAAGAGAGGGCTACTCCCACTGTAGAAAAAACAGTAAGGAGCAGCACGAGAGAGAGCCGTTTAAAATACAAATTAAATTTATCTAACATTTTTTTATATATATTACAAATCAGTCGGGCTGATTAATATAACCTGCAAGTTTAAGAGCGCTACTCCCACTGTGGAACAGCAGTAAGGAGCAGCACGAGAGAGAAAATATACAAAAACAAAGTGAAGGCTGGCAATAAAAAAACCTCCGCAGAACGGAGGTGATAAGTTAAACCAGACAGTGCCAGCTTGAAACTGCACTGTATTCAGTTTAACCTTCCCTCCGAAGGAAAGTAGAGAAACTCTACTTTTAGCGATCTGGCTTCCAGAAATGTCTTCTGGTTACAGTAGCGGGGGCTGCGTTGGACTTACACCAATCTTCCCTTCGTTTCATTTCAGAAACAACTTAAATATACTTTACTTATAGTCTATACCTCATTACTAGTCAAGTTTATTTTGTAGATTTTTTTGTTGGAAAAAAAATAATATATGTTAAAATCAACTTTAACTGGATAATATATAGACAGTTATCGGTATTTAGTTCTTTGTCGTCTTAAAAATGGAAGGGATGAAATGCAGACATTTACCGTGGTAATGCCTGAACACCTGAATCAGAAAGGACATTTGTTTGGCGGAGTGATGCTGTCTTGGGTAGATAAATATGCGTGGCTGGCCGCAGCCTGGGAGCATCCGGGATGTGATCTGGTTACTGTCAGTGTAGAGCAGGCCAATTTTAAGCACGCGGTGAAGAATGGTTCTATACTGCGTTTTGAAATGAAGAAAACCCATGTCGGCAGGACTTCAATGACCTATAAGGTAGAAGTCTATGCCCGGGCTTCAAGAGGAGTAGAAGCGCTTGAGCAGATTCTGGTTTTTACAACATCGGTGGTCTTTGTGCGGGTTGGAAATGATGGTAAAAAATTACCGCTGGATTCTCCGATAGAAAAGAGGGAATAATGAGAGCTGTCGTCCAGCGTGTCAGCACCGCTTTAGTTAGTGTTGATTCTGAACTTGTAGCAGAAATAGGAACCGGGTTTTTAGTCCTACTCGGTGTCGGTGTTGATGATACTATTGAAAATGCGCGTAAGCTTGCTCAGAAGGTGGTGAAATTACGGGTGTTCAGTGATCATGAAGGGAAGATGAACCTTGGGCTTAGTGATGTAGAGGGCAGTGTACTCTGTGTCAGTCAGTTCACGCTGCTTGCTGATACCAGTAAAGGGAATCGGCCGTCGTTTCTTGATGCGGCGCGGGGTGAGCAGGCTGAAGAATTATATAATGCTTTTTGCAAGCTGGTTGAGGAGGAAGGTATCCCGGTTAAAAAAGGGGTGTTTGGTGCCGATATGTCGGTTGAACTTCTAAATGATGGTCCGGTTACCATTGTTATGGATTTCTGAGGGTTATGATATATTCCGCTAGTCGCCGCACCGATTTGCCAACATTTTATCCGGATTATATTGTTGCAAAAGTCAGACGCAGCAGAAAGCTTGATGGAATCGTTTTCTGGACCAAGGATATAAGAAATTTTGCACGGCATTTAGGGCTTAATGCGGTACTTACCAGCTACCCGGCAATTATACAGTATACCGTAACCGGGCTGGCCGGCAGTGTCTGGGAACCGGAGGTTCCGGCATTTTCAGTGCAGCTGGAGGCTTTGTGTGAGATCGCTTCATTGCTGCCTTCTGGCGCAATTCGCTGGCGTTTTGACCCGGTTCTTCATGCCGGTGATGAGCTTTATGAGCGGTTTGAAAAAATACTGTTAGGGTTCAGGTCTGCTGGTCTGAATCTGGATAGTGTGATTGTAAGTTTTCCGGATTATTATCGGAAGGTTAGAGAGCGGTTGCGCAGCGCGGGGCTTGCTTTTGTTGAGTTGGAGGATACGGAAAAACTCGCTGTGCTCGCGGAATTACACCGGATCGGGAATTTGAAGATTCAGCTTTGTTGCGAGGATGATTTGTTGGATTCCGGGAAGGATTATCTGGAAAAGGGCAGTTGCGTAAATGCGGGATTGTTTAAAGAGCTTTATGATATAGATGTTGACTCACGCCATGATGCTGGACAACGCACTCAGTGCGGGTGTACGCGCTCAACCGATATTGGCAGTTATGATCAGAGATGCGGGCATAACTGTGTTTACTGTTATGCCCGGTGAGTTAGTGGATTCTGGTATTTCAAAAAATATTAGAAAGCTTTTGTGGTGCATGCTGTGGTTTTATGGCGCGTGATTGATTTACGCTTTTGCTGGTTTTACTATTGTCCACGATAAATATGCTTGGTCGTATCCTTATAGCGGTCATATTCAGAGAAGACACAGCCGCAGTACTGCTGTTTATAAAGGCCATTGAGCAGTTTCTCGTCTTTAACTTCATGCCTCCAGTCTCGGTAAAGGTATTCTACGCCATATTTTTTTGCGGCAGCTTCAGCTGCCTGCCTAATTAGTTCGTGTGATTGATGAGAGCTTGTACTCAGGGTTGTCGCGAAATGAGTGAAGCCATTTTCCTGTGCAGTCTGGGCTGTTTTCTCCAGTCGCATGCGGTAACATACTTGACAGCGATATGGAACCTCCTGATTTTGAGCTGTAAGCTGGCAGAATTCCTTAAGACCGTATTCGTCGTCAGAGATGACAGGAAGTTTAAGGCGGCTGAGCAGCATGTGGGTTGATTTGAGTCTTCGTCTGTATTCTATAAGCGGGTGTATATTAGGATTGTACCAGTAGCAGACAAGATCAAGATCGGGACCGAATTCCTTGGTCAGACCTGAGAAGGCCATACTTAGACAGGAGCTGCAGCAGGTATGAAGCAGAATACGCATTTTCTTTTTTTATTTCCTCCGGTTGGCAGATTGAATATTTCTATTTTAACCATTTTGCCTGGTTATTTAAAGTAAAATAATAGATCTTTACTCTAGAGATGCGGGGGATAGTTATGTATAATAAAAATCAACTTTAATCGCAAAATTTTAAATTAAGGAGATCTATTATGAGCAGGAAGATACCGGTTCCTCCTGAAAATGCCCATTCCATGCGTTACCGAGTTCCATATTCTGAGACTGATGCCATGGCCCGGGTATATTATGCAAATTATCTTGTCTGGCTGGAGCGTGCACGAACTGAGATGTTGCGCAGTATGGGGTATGCTTACCGTGATCTTGAAGAGATGGGGCTATTTTTGCCGGTACGCGAATGTAATGTCCGTTATCTGGGGTATGCTCAGTATGATGACGATATAGAGCTGGTGACCTGGGTGAGTGCTTTTTCCAGAGCCCGTATTGAATTTACAACAATGGCGTTTAATCCCGGACGCGATAATCCGATAACTCTCGGAGTCGTAGAGCTGGCCTGTGTCGGTAAAAATTTACGCCCAATGCGTTTTCCGGAAGAGATTGCAGCGGCTTTTAGTAAGTTTGAAATTTCTGATGAGTAAGGTATCTTATTTGAGTTAAGACGGGATTTGTTAATTGTCGGAGAGAGCTGTTTTGTCTTTACGTTCTATATTACCTTTATTGGCGGTTATATTAGGTTTCAGTCTTCAGGCTCTGAAGGCTGATGACAGTTTTGTGACTTATGATGAGGTCGTCACTGCTGCTGCGGCTACGACTCCGCAGGATATTGATGATAGCATCGAGGTTATGCAGCGTTTGTTTGACGGTGGAAATTTTCCACAGGTTATCGAATTGAGCCAGGCATTGCTGGATAACAAATTCTTTCAGCCGATTCCGCCTATAAGTAAACCTGATATTACTGATATGATGTCCAGCAGTGAAATCTCCCGCTTGGAAAATGAGAATAATTTTATGCAGGCTGGACGCATCGCCAGACAGCTGACGCGTGAAATGCTGTATTTTTATCATGCCCGTTCATTGTATGAAAATTATAAGCTTAATAATAATCGGGATCAGCTTTTTCAGGCTGTCGATGAGTTTTTGCGCATTGGAGAAAATCGGTATGGGTTCAGTCAGCAGCAGTATAGATCTCAGGCTTTTTTCTGGGCGGCCAAAGGTTATATGCTGCTTGGCGATTATGCTTCCGCAATAAAGTATTTTCGTGAGGTGGCGAAATATGAACCGACTCAGGAATTGGATATTCAGACAAACCTGGAGTTGGCTGATGCGCTGACCGCTCAGGCGGAGATCGTCGGAGATAAGGGGAGCGATCAGCCCGGAAGAAGTCCGCAGGACCTTCCGGATAATCCTCAGGAGGTTTTAAAGACACGTGAAGAGCTACTCAAGGAAGCAGAGCGGGAGCTTTCTAAGATAACCACCAATAATGGCCGGAAGGATTATTTCGGTGATGTTGAGATGCGGCTTATTGAATTACGCTACAAGCTGCATAAATATGATGATGCGGAACGTCTGGCGAATGTCTTCCTCTCGCGGGCTACACCTGGAAGTAAGGAATATGCACTTGTCTCATACTATAGAGCCATGTCCGTATATTCTCAAGGAAATATAAATTATGCGGTTACACTCTTTAAGCAGGCTATCGAAGAGAATAAGGATAGTGCTTATCGCGCCAGATTGTATTACGGATACGGCTGGTGTAATGCGCAGCTGGCAAAGACTGCCGGCCCTGAGCAGCGTATGATATACCTCACCAGAGCCCAGACAGCGTTGAGCTCAGCAATAGAACTGATGCCTTACAATGCTGAGCGTGACAGCGCAATTCTGGAACTGACAGATGTTCTCCTGAAGAATAAGGAATATGAAGATGCGGTGAAGGTGGTACAGGAGGTTTTAGATGTGCCTTCAACCCGGATACAGGCAAATTATTATGCCGGGCTGGCCCTGAAGAATTCAGGTGATGTTGATGCTGCTTCCAGACATTTCCATACAGTGCTTGAGCTTTCTCATGCTTACGGTAATAATAAATATATTCTGGAGACCTTGAATGAATTGGCTTCGCTTGAGAGTATGCGTCAGTCATATGCGGAGGCTCTGGAGTATTATCAGTCAGCCAGAGATGAAGCGATAAAACAGCTCCAGTACGATATTGTCGCCTCTGCTTCTTTGGGAATGGCTACGGCTCAGGCCGAACTTGGGTATTATGACGAAGCAAAGCGTGAAGAGGCAGCGAGCAGGCTTCTGGATAGTGTAATTGACATGAGTGCAGCGGTTCGCAAAGGAGAACCCTCAGATATTAAGACTTCGGCAACGGTAATTGAATTCAGAGCCAGAGCCTTGGATGAGTGGACCAAAGCGAATAGCGGGAATCTTGATAAAGCTCTGAAAATTTTATCGACATTACAGGGACGCCTTCTTCCGCGTTTGCGTAAAGATGAACTGGAGTACGTGCAGGGGCGTATTTATTATTTAAAAGCTCAGAATCAGCGGCGTGAAAAGGTAATTGATTTCAAAACCCAACTTTCTGAATTTGATGAAGTCTTTGCCAATTACAATAAGGCGGAATCAATTGTTCAGGATGCTCTTGATGCTAATCCCAGAGGTGATTTTTCAGCACAGACGAGATATCTTTTAGGCCTGATATATACTTCATTCGGTTCACTCAAGCTTGAGCTTGCTGCTTTGCAGAAGAGCAGAGGTATGGGAGCGTCTGCTCCACCAATAGAAAAGGAAGGTGTTGAATCGTACCGGAAGGCGGTTGCACCGCTGAATCTGGCGGTTACCGCAGCTGAAGGGAATACTTCGCTTAGAATTGACTCCAGGGAGCTCCTGGGACGAACATATTTAGCAATCGGTAAATATTCCGGCTCTATTTCCAAGGAATTCTCACAGTTTGAGAAGGGGCTTGATGAGTTCAGAATACTTGCTGGTGAACCGGCTATTTCAGCTGAAAAGCGTTTCGAGGCCATATATAATATGGCGGTAGCATATTCCGAGAATAATCAGAAGCAGCAGGCTTATGATGTACTGAAGCCATATTTTAGCAGTAACATACGGGCCGTCAGCCTGGGTGGGCAGATGATGCTGGATCTGAAGCAGCCGCGTATCGCGTATCAGACACTGACTTATGGAATTAAGGAAGCGATGAAATCGCGGCATCCTGATGATGACGGTATTGCAGCTGCGATGTATGAAGCTTATTCACTGGGAATTGAGCAGTCAGATAATATAGCTGCGAATCCTGCTGATCGCGAACAAATAATCAAGGATTCATCTGATGGCTTGTTTGATCTGGGTAAACGTTACCCCGGCACAACCTGGGCCAGTAAGGGACTGCTGGTGCTTGGTACCTGGCTGCTCAAGAATAATCAGTGGCAGCTTGCTTTGGAAAAAGCGGTGCAGGGCATTGACTCACTTAAAGGCGATATCAAGGCTATTGATACAGTTCAGGCAATGTATCTGTTAAAAGGTAATGCCCTTATGGAAGGTGGTAAGGAAGAGCAGGATCAGGCGTTATATACTGATGCTCTACGTGCATTTGCGCAGGCAGAACGCGCAAATACCAGAACCAACCTCGGTAATAAGCAGCGGGCGCGGTCGATATATGAGCAGGGGCAGGCGCTGCTGTCGCTGGGGAAAGAGGAAGAGGCATTACGTTATTTCGGGCGGGTATTTTCCTTGTTCTATAATCAGTATGAAGAGGCCGACGCGGCACGTTACGCGGCAGCTATAATACATGAAAAAAACAGCAATTTCGCGCTGGCATTAAAACTGTATGATGATATGTTTGATAAAGCAACATATCTGGATGATAAGCTCAGAGTGGCCGGTTTAATTGAAAGGGAAGCGGAATGAGTTTGCCTAGTACTGTACGATCAATGCTTGAGAAGAAGAAAAAAGGTCTGCCGGCTTTTATGCTGCGAACCCTGCTATATCCTTTCTCGGCATTATACGCGCTGTTAATGAATATGCGCAATAAAGCCTACTTTGAAAACTGGATTGTTCGTTCAAGAGCGCCGCTGCCGGTAATAAGTATTGGAAATATCAGTGTTGGCGGTACAGGGAAGACTCCATTTGTGATAATGCTCTGCCGGTTGTTGAAAAGTATGCAGATAAAACCTGGAATTCTTATTCGAGGCTATAAATCAAAGAATCCTAATGATTCTGATGAGGTTACGCTCTACCGCAATCTGCTGCCGGAGGTGAAAGTTTATCCGGGAAAGAACCGAGTTCTTTCGGCTATGGAAGCGGTGAAGGATGGAGTAGATGTCCTGGTGCTGGATGATGGTTTTCAGCATCTGAAGCTAATGCGTAACATGGATATTGTTCTGATAGACGCTACCTCTCCATTTGGAGGTGGACGGGTTACTCCTGGGGGAATGCTTCGTGAGCCCCTAGAAGGTTTGAAGCGCGCAAGTGCAATTGTCCTGACGCGTGTTGACCAGGTTTCTTCAGCTCAGCTGGATTTGCTATTAAAAGAGTTGAAACAGTTTGCGCCAAGTATTTCTGTGCTGCATAGTACACACCGGCCATCGCGTTTTTACGATATGACTGGTAAGTCTCATGATTTGCAGGAGCTTGAAGGTATGAGAGTTGTCGCGATAAGTGGAATAGGGCAACCGGCGGCATTTGTTAAAACCCTTACTGAACTTGGAGCAGATGTTCGAGAGATTGTTGAGTTCCCGGATCATAATGCGTATTCGGCTTCGCAGTTCTCAAAGGCGTTATCGAAGATTGATTCATCACTTGTTCCTATTATAACTGAGAAAGATGCGGTAAAATTAAATCAGGTTCTTTCCGATGGGTATAAGCAGGATGTATATGTGCTAGGGGTAGATCTGCGGGTTGTGGGTGTGCCAGTGCTCAAGGAGTGGATTGAAGATATGTTTGAAGATGCGGCTGTCGTCTGAGGTATGATAGAGCGATCTGGTTAATATGGTTTTACGCTGCGGTATGAATTAGTTGTAAATGTTAAGCGGTGACGGTTAGCATTTACAACTAATAGTTGTGTATATTGTGAAGAGCTGTTTACTATTCTTCAATACCGGCAGCCAGGAGTAGTTCGTTCATTCCTGTTCTTTCGATGAACTTTCCCATTCGTTCGTGCCGCCTCGCATTTTGGCAATAATAATTTATTATCTTTTCAATCAGATCTTTGGCCGTTTTATCATCAAGCTCTCTGGCAATACGCTCTGACAGTCTTGGCAGACCGCCGCCGCAGCCACCTACAAACAGATCCCAGCCCTTATGAGTTCCTACAAGTCCGATATCTTTGATGGCAATTTCAGCACATTTATTACCGCAGCCGGCCACCCCGATTTTAATTTTTCCCGGTATTTCCATACCATGGTATTTTTCATCGAGGTATAAACCCATTTTGAGTGAATCCTGTTGTCCACGCTTACAGTAGGCGGTACCAGGGCAGGCTTTTACACTGCGTATACAGAGACCGACAGTGGCTCCCGGTGACATCCCAAGATCATTCCAGACATCGTCAATGTCATCTTCCTGCAGACCGATAATAGCGATTCTGGCCGCACTGGTTATCTTCAATGCCTGCGCATGGTATTTTTCAGCAGTATCTGCAATTTTTCTGAGGGTTTCCGGTGTTATAATGCCGCAGGGGATATGTGGCGCAACTGCATATGTCTCTTTATCACGCTGGATAATGACCCCTTTATCTCCATCTTCCAACATTGTATTTTCCTTTGAATTAACTGGGGTTAGATGTAAGCAGCCTCTATAGGTAGAGGCTGCAGCAAGTAATTATCAGATAATCTCTTCAAGTTTTATTGTAAAGATAAGTACTTCTCCCGGTCCGATTGAAGGTGGTGCTCCACGTTCACCATAAGCGAGTTCAGACGGCAGGTAAACCTTCCATTCACTTCCGACATTCATCATGGTAAGAGCTTCAGTCCAGCCTTTAATCACCTGGGTTGGGCTGAATACTGCTGGTTCTCCGCGTGAATATGAACTGTCAAATTCTGTACCGTCAATAAGCGTTCCACGGTAGTGTACTTTTACCTGGTCATTTAAGTTTGGAATATTTGCGGTGCCGCCATCGGTAATGATTTCATACTGCATGCCGCTCTCAGTTACTATGATCCCGTCACGTTTTGCATTTTCTTCGAGGAATTTAATACCGGCTTCGTTGTTCTCCTGCTGAGCTTCTTTCTGCCTTTTTTCCATTTTTTCACGGAATGCATTGAGCGCTTCTTCTATTTCTTCGCGGGAAATTTTCGCTTTGGTTCCTTCTATGCCGTCACGGATACCTTCAAAGAATAGGTCTAGATTAAGATCATCCTTTATGGTGCCAATATCCATGTCACGATTCAGATATGCTGCTGTAGTAAGACCTATTGAATAGCTGGCCTTCTCCTTTGTTGACTTTAATTTTAATTTTTTGGTCATAATGTCCTTACTTTAAGTTGAAAACGAGTCTAACAAAATATGATTAAGTTGTTACCTAAATTATACTTATTTGTAAAGCACAGGGCAATAGCAGGTATATTTTTACTTGCTAAAGGCAGCTGTAGGACCGGTAAAACTGTATCCGCATAAGCTCTTGAAGTATTCTGCGCTGAGATTACTGTCTTCAGGGCGCTTCTCACGTGCTGGTGCTGGCTTATCCATGCCGGTTATAAGGTTGGCATCATAGCCTCTGGACCGGGCAAAAATCCGGGCAAATTCAGCTTTGGTGGTTCTTTCTTCAGCACTCAGGTGTACAACACCGTTAATCTCTTTTTCAAGCAGTAATAATCCAGCATGTGCTACCTCATCCGCAAGGGTATAGAATCTGCTGTCAGTATTATCAAAGGAAATGCCTTCGCCGGCTGAAAGTTTTTGCTCCAGAGTACATACGAGGTTTTTCGGATCGTGTATATCTGTACGATAAAGCGCTGGAATACGCAGTATCAGATGTTTGGCCGCTGTCTGTGCCGCTTGCTCTCCGGCAAGTTTGCTCCGACCATACACATTTACAGGGCAGGTGATGGCATCCTCTCTGTATGGGGGATTCTTACCGTCAAAGACATAATTTGTAGAGATATGGCAGAGAGTAATCTTGTTATTATTGGCAATACGGGCAAGGTTTTCAACTCCGGCAGAGTTTATGGTATAGGCACGAACCGGATTCTGCAGGCAGCTGTCAGGTTCGCGATCAGCCGCACAGTTTATTATATGAGTATAACCCTTATTATCGAGCGCAGCGGCTGCTTCTGCATAATTACTTATATCAATCTTAATAGCATCATTGGACAGATCATGGTTCCCAGCAATTGTTAATTGATGCGTGCTGTTACGTATTTCTTTGGCGAAACATTTTCCCAGCAGTCCATTGCCGCCGGTGAGTAGAATCTTCATGCACATCTCCTTGAGAATAATAATTAAAATATAAGGACACGGTAAACGTGTCCCTATAATTATGCAAATTTTAGAGAAGAATGCTATTCTTTATCTGCAAATGGTTTGATTACATTCCATGAAATATTCTCACCGTTCAGGGATACCCGCCAGGCTTCAGCTGTGCTGGTATCGAGTACAACCGCTGAATCAGCGTTGGCACCTTCAAGAGTATAGGTGGCGATAGGCTTGGTTGAGACACCCTCTGGTTTGCCGAGATTCCGCCATTCAGTATCTCCCTTTTTCAACATATAGGTTTCAGCGGTCTCAGTGTTTACCGCATAAATGGCCGATGCGTCCAAAGCTGTACTGGTTGCATATTTTTGGGGATTTTCGTATTGAATTTTTTCTGCTTTAGCGATAGCCGGATTGACATTATCGGTTTCTTTAATATCAGGATTGCTCAGACTAGTAAGGGATTTTACGTCTTCTGAAGGTTTGCCTTCTTCCTGAGCTATTTTTTCTTCTTCTGCCTTATTCATGCTGAGGTTTGCGGCATCAGTGCTTATTCCAGATTCTGAAATTTCGGAATTAACACTGTTCTTTTCAGCAAAATCCTTCATTTCACGGGCTTTTTGTGCGTTATGTTCATCAATTGCATGCTGCATGAAGGTCATATCTGAATTTTGGTATTTATCATGGATCAGTTTTTTGCCATCAATTTCGTTTGTATTTTCGGCTCCAGGGGCAGCTGTTTTTTTATCTGAGCTGTCAACTGCAGTTTCTTCAGAATTTACCTGAGGTTGAGTCGGCTGTGCTGACTGTTTAGTATCTGCCGGTGGGGTGACTTCTTCAGCAGTAGCGGCTTTTTCAGAATTTATATTTTCATTTTGAGCTGTTTTATTCGCTTCTGCCTTATGCCTGGGGCGTTCTCCAACAATAATGAATATCACTCCCAGAATTATAATTATTGCTATAAGTACTTTGACAATGTTGTCTTTTTTTAAAATTTCCATTTTTAGCCTATCCTTAACTATATTATAGTAAAACAACAATATTTTTATGGTAAAATGATATATATTCCATTCTTTATAGTACCATAATAAAAAATTTTTGCGAATTAATTTTTTGATCATTTATTTATAAATATCCCAAACCTGTCTGATTTAAGCACATTTGGTGAAATATTATAAATATCCTTTAAAAAAATGTAAAATGTGATAAAATAATATCTAATAGTAGCATGAAAATGGTAAGAATATGAAACAGGAGATTTAGTATGCTGTTTAATGAAGAGAACAAACGGGGCATTGTTGACTATCATGCCGATATTAAAGAGATAAGTGTAGAATCATTGGGTGAGGCAAAAATAGTCTCGAATTTTGCTAAAAATGCCCTCGTTGGTGGCAATATAAATGTCTATATTAAAGATACTCAGTTCTCTCTGGCTGAGACTAAATTTGTCGATAATGATCTCGAAGATGGAATTTTTGTAGCTACAGGTAAACCGAATGTCTCATTTGAGCTTTCAGGACCTCGTGAAAAAATATTTTTTGATCCGTCAAAGGCTCGGGCGGCTATTGTAACCTGTGGCGGTCTGTGTCCGGGCTTGAATGATGTTATACGCGCTATTGTTATAGGGCTGCACCGTAATTATGGAGTGAAGAATATACTTGGGGTAAGATACGGTTATCAGGGCTTTATTGCTAAATATAATCATGAATTTCTTGAGCTTAGTCCAGAGGTTGTTGATGGCTGGCAGGACATTGGTGGTACTTTGCTGGGATCTTCACGTGGGCAGCAGGATATTGGTGAGATTACCGATTGTCTGGAGAATCATGGAATTAATATGCTTTTTGTTATCGGTGGTGATGGCACGATGAGCGGCGCTATGAGAATCGCGGAAGAGGTAAAAAATAGAGGGATAAGAATTTCTATTATCGGTATTCCCAAGACCATTGATAATGATATCGAAATTGTTGATGAAACCTTTGGTTTCCGTACTGCAGTTGATGCGGCACGAAATATTTTAAAATGTGCGCATGTTGAAGCAAAGGGGGCTCCTGACTGTATTGGGTTGGTAAAACTTATGGGGCGTGATTCAGGCTTTATTGCGTGTAACTCGGCGATGGCGATGAGTGATGTGAATTTTGTGCTTATCCCTGAGCAGAAGATTGATCTTGATAAGTTTCTGGATTGCCTTGAAGAACGGCTGGCTCGCAGTCATCATGCGGTTATTGCAGTTGCCGAGGGGGCGGGACAGGAATTTATGAAAAATGAGGATCTGGGAACAGATGAATCAGGGAATGTTCGGTATCGGGATATCGGGCTCTTTTTAAAGGCGAAGATAGAGGCGTTTTCCGAGAAAAAAGGGCATGATTATACGGTTAAATATTTTGATCCGAGTTATTTTGTCCGCAGTGTGCCGTCAAACGGTTATGACAGTACTTACTGTCTCAGTCTGGGCATTGATGCGGTACATGCGGCAATGGCTGGCAAGACATCTATGATAGTTGGCAGTATCAATGGCAAACTGAGTCATATCCCAATGTCAATGATTGCCGGAAAAAGGAAGCAGGTTGATATTAACGGCCCGCTGTGGCGTATGGTTGTGCAGAGCACAGGTCAGACTGTAAAGTTTCATAAAGCGTAGCCATACATTTGAAATACTAATGATTAACTTATAAATTGAGGATATTATGCCAAGTATACGAGTTTCTTCCCGTGCAATGAATCCTTTGTCAAAAAATGATGACCCTAAAAATACTTTTTGTGTGCAGTCACAGGCAAAAGCGACTACAGCAACGAAACTTTTTCGTGATGATGAAATGCTGAATGCTCTTAAAAGAATCGTAATACCACATTATATGCAGAAGAGTTTTAAACGCGGTCTTGATATCTGGAGTGCGGGTTGTTCCAGCGGTGAAGAGGTATATTCTCTGGCATGTCTAGGTTTGTATATTCTTAAACATTCATCAGTTCCTGATAAACTTACGGTTTTTGGGACTGATATCAGTTCTGATCAGTTGAAAAAAGCCAAACGCGGGCGTTATTTGCGTGGAAGTTCGGCCTCAACTTTGAGAAAATATAATAATGTGCTGTTACCTTTTGCTTCGGTGGATGGCGGCATAGTTCAGATGGGTGAAGAAATACGGTCACATGTCAAGTTTGGTTTGTTCGATTTGCGCCGGCGTCCTAAAAAGCATGTCTTCGATTATATTACCTGTAATCATGTGCTGCAGTATTATGATGAGGATGCGCAGGTGGATTTTGTTAATAATTTTCTGTCGGTTCTCAAGCCTAATGGTGTGCTTTTTGCAGAGGGCTTGATGAGTGGCGCTTATGAGCGTTTGTCTATTAACAGAGTTTATGGTTACAAGCATGTTTATCAGTCAAGTATGTAACATATCCGGCTGGCTGGTTCTTCGTTAAATCATAGATTAAAAGAAAGGTTGTGCCAAGTTGAGGCTAAGCTTTATGTGGAAGTAAAATCATGGTTAATTTAAGAAAGTTAGTCGTAACAGATTCATTGCGTATAGCAGGATTGCTAAATAATAAATTAATCTGGGATCAGCTGTGTGACTATATCCCATATCCTTATACGCCTGCAGATGGGAGTGATTTCATCATTAAAATGCGGCGTAATGCTGAAGAAAAGGTTTATGGAATTGAGGTTGATGAAGAGCTTGTCGGCGTTATTGGTATTACTCTGCAAAAGGATATTCACCGGCTTTCAGCCGAGGTGGGTTACTGGCTTGGGGAGCAGTACTGGGGATATGGAATAATGACCTCTGCTTTGGGGAAGATGCTTGGTATCGCTTTTAATGATTTGCATTTGTTGCGGGTTTTTGCTTCGGTAAAAGAATTTAATACCGCATCACAGCGAGTACTGGAAAAATCCGGGTTTGTACTCGAAGGAGTATTTAAGAACGCGATTATCAAGAACGATATAATACAGGATGAATATCGCTATGCGCGGTTGAATCCTTCATTTCCTCTCTAGTTATTTGCCGATAGATAAGATTAAGATGTTTTTTAAATAAATACGAGGAGCGGAAATATTTCCGCTCCTCGCATTATCTGATAATATTGAATTATTCTATTTGTCCTTGTTATCGTCATCATCGACAACTGTGAAGTCGGCATCAACGACATCATCATTACTACCTGAAGCTGATTTAGCATTATCAGCTGTTGAACCTGAAGTATTTCCTGAGGTGGAAGCACCGCCAGAGTTCTGCTCGTACATCTTCTGAGCCAGTGTATGACTTGCTTCTTCAAGTTTCTTAGTGGCATTCTTGATTTCTTCAAGGTCGGTACTGTCTTTTACCTTATCAAGGTCATTGATTGCGCTTTCAATGGTTGAAATATCAGCGGCTTCAAGCTTGTCCTTATTTTCGTCAAGCATTTTGCGAACCTGGAAAACCATCTGACTTGCCTGATTTTGAGCATCAACCAGATTCTTGGCGTCTTCATCTTCACGTGCATGCTCTTCAGCTTCTTTAACCATGCGCTTGATATCATCTTCACTGAGACCAGTGCTGTCCTTGATGGTAATACTCTGCTGCTTATTTGTGGCTTTATCCAGCGCACTTACCGAAAGGATACCATTAGCGTCAATCTTGAAGGTAACCTCAACCTGCGGTACACCTCTTGGAGCAGCTGGAATACCATCAAGCTGGAATTTACCAAGAGTACGGTTGTCCTTTGCCATCTTTCTTTCACCCTGAAGAACGTGAATATCCACAGCCGGCTGGTTATCTGCAGCGGTTGAGAACACCTCGCTCTTTTCGGTTGGGATGGTGGTGTTACGTTCAATCAATGGTGTCATTACACCACCGAGAGTCTCAATACCCAGAGTTAGCGGGGTAACATCAAGAAGAAGAACGTCATTAACATCACCGGTAAGGATACCGCCCTGAATACCGGCACCGATAGCAACAACTTCATCAGGATTTACACCACGGTGAGGTTCTTTGCCGAAAATTTTCTTAACCATTGCCTGTACGGCAGGAATTCTGCTTGAACCACCGACAAGTACAACTTCATCAATCTGAGTTGCACTGATTCCTGCATCTTTAAGAGCGCTTTCGCAAGGCCCCTTACAGCGATTGATGAGTGAGTCACATAATTCCTCGAACTTTGAGCGTGTGAGTGTCATCTGGAGGTGCTTTGGTCCTGACGCATCTGCAGTGATATAAGGAATATTAATATCAGTGGTAGTCGCTGATGAAAGTTCACACTTGGCTTTTTCGGCACTTTCCTTCAGACGCTGCATTGCCATAGGATCGTTTGAAAGATCCACACCCTGGTCTTTCTTGAATTCAGCTATAATCCATTTGATAAGTGATTCGTCAAAATCATCACCACCTAAATGGGTATCACCATTTGTTGAAAGTACTTCAAAGACGCCATCTCCAACATCAAGAATAGACACATCAAAGGTACCACCACCCAGATCGAATACAACAATCTTTTCATTTGATTTTTTATCCAGACCATATGCAAGTGATGCTGCTGTAGGTTCGTTTACGATTCGCTTTACTTCAAGTCCAGCGATTCTGCCCGCATCCTTGGTTGCCTGACGCTGTGAGTCATTAAAATAAGCCGGTACTGTAATTACCGCTTCAGTTACACTCTCTCCAAGATAATCCTCAGCACAGCTCTTCAGGTACTGCAGAACCATCGCTGATATTTCAGGTGGTGTATATTCTTTCCCTGCACATTCAACCTTTACAAGATCGGTTGAACCTCCGGTAATCTTATATGGCACCATTTTTTCTTCACTGCCTACTTCATTGTGCCTACGACCCATAAAACGCTTGATTGAGTAGATAGTGTTCTTGGGGTTGGTAACTGCCTGACGCTTTGCAAGCTGTCCGACGAGTCTCTCGCCATCCTTGGTAAATGCCACAACAGATGGTGTTGTTCTGCTGCCTTCTTTGTTTGGGATAACCTTTGCTTCACTGCCTTCCATGACGGTAACGCATGAATTGGTTGTTCCAAGGTCAATACCAATAATTTTGCCCATTCTTATCTCCTTTATTGATGTATATAGTAATAACTATTTTAATAATGTCATAATTACAAAATTTTAAAATCAATACAAATATTGCAATAACTGTTCCAGAAAGGATAAGGCTGTATCCTTTATTGTTTAACTTGTTGTTGGTAGTGGTGTTATGGATATTGATGATTTTGTTCTATCGTATAAAATCTGATACTTATGCCTTGGTCAGTAATTTTTCGGTCAAATTGACAAAACCAGACTAATCAAGGTTGAAAGTTGAATTTAATAGGACTATGGTTGTCAGCGTTTCAGGTATAAAGCTGCACCCGTTGTATTTTGTTTGAAAAAAAACTCTCGCATGGTATAGTTGAATATAATATGAATCTGTATCAAAAAATGTTGTAGTGAGCGGTTTGAATTGGCATTAACTGATTTGTAATGTTAGAGTTGTAGTAATTATGTAGCCTGGATTATATTTGTTAAAATATTTGGCTGTTTGGCCAGGAGATAAATAATGTTTCTGGAGTACATCCTAGGCGGTGTTATTGTTATTCTAATTCTGATCATTGCGTATCAGTTCTGGGCCGGAAATAGCAGGCAGGCTGGTGACAGTACCGATACGATATATTATACATTATTAATGGGGTATGATAGTCCATTACTCTTGCTTAGCCCGGTTTCTGGGTCGAAATTCAGTATCGTTCTGTCAAATCAGGCGGCAGAAAAACTATTGGGGACAAAATCTGCATGTCTTGATTTTGATGATATCTTCTTCTTTAGTTATTCAAATGTTAAGATATCAGATTATATCTCGGGGATTGCGCCGGGATCAAAGGAAATAATTAATGTGAGGCTTAAAAAATCTGCGGGCGAGCAGCGCTTTGAACTGATAATTCAGAGATTGCCGGTGGCTGGCGGTATTTTTGTCGCAATCAATGATAAACAGGATGAAGAGGATCTTCTCCTTAAATTGAAGGAGAGTCAGTATGCTTTTGAAATGGCATCTGAAACCGGGAGTGTTGGGTTTTTTGAGTATGATGTCTTAAAGAAAGTATTGACCGGATCCAGACAGTTTTTTGTCAATCTTGGAATTGGCAGTTACAGCGATGAAATTTCTTTGAACAGATTGAAGGAACTGGTGTCATTTGTCAATTATGATGAGATACGTACTAAACTTGAACCAGTTGTTGCTGGGGAAAAAAATTCCTGTTCGGTTGAAATGCAGCTGGAGCAGGAACATGGTACTAACAGCTGGCTGCGGCTAGATGTCAGAGTAAGGTCGCGGGATGAGCAATCACAGGTTAGCAGGCTTGTAGGTGTTGTTATTGATATTGAGCCGCAGAAACGAATGAGCCTGAAGCTCGAGGAATTTTCACGGAATTTCGAACTTATTATGCATAATTCGCCGGATGACATTTATGCCAAAGATGCAGACTATAATTTTATGTGGTATTCTGACTCGATTGCTGAGGAGTATGGACTGACAAATCACGGTGACCTTATAGGGAAGGATGATTTTTATCTTCATTCTGAGCCGTTGGCGCAGGAATTTAGGTCATTAGAAAAAGTTGTAATTGAAGATGGAAGGTCGATAGTAAATTATGAACAGTCCCATTATCTGGCGGACGGTTCTACAAAATGGGTCTTAGCAACCAAGGTGCCTCTGTTGAATAAAGATGCGGTTATTGTTGGGTTATTAGGCATTAATAAAGATATCACAAGTTATAAAAAAGTGCTTAACGCATTGAACGAATCGCAGCGAATTCAGTCACTGACAACGTTAACCATGGGCATTGCACATGAGTTTAACAATGCTGTAAACGGCATTGTCGGGTTTTCAGGTATTTTGGAAAAGAGTGCCAATCTTACCTCTTCTGAAAAGGAATATGTCGCCTATATTCTTGAAAGTGCTTATTACTGTGAGAAAACGATTCGGCATATGATCGATTTTGTACGGCATGATCAGCAGCATGAGACAATTGTGGATGTTCACAATCTGCTCGAGGAGATTGTCAATTATCTTGGACTCTCGGTTTTTGGCAGGGTTCGTCTGGATTTATCTTTAGAGGCCAGTGAATATAGAGTAATGGGTGTGTCGGCGCAGCTGGAAAGTATGTTCATAAACCTGCTGGTAAATGCTAAGGAGGCGGTGCGGGAGTCGGGAAATATCCGGATCGAAACTGTAAATATTCCTGTTGCGCCAAATAGCGGGGATATGCTTAATCTGCAGGATGTCAGTACGAGTGAACTCCTCCAGATTAAAATAATTGATGACGGTGTCGGTATATCATCATTACATAAAGACAAGATTTTTGAACCGTTTTTTACAACCAAGAAAGCCGGAGAAAGTATGGGGGTTGGACTTCCGGCGGTTTTGCGGATTATTACCGAGCATCATGGTCTTATAGTCGTTGATAGTGAATTGGGGCAGGGCAGTTGTTTTACACTGACGCTTCCGGCGTTATAAATAAGGGATAATTTAATGAATGCGATTGGTGCTGGCAAGCAGCTCGGATAATGTTTCAATGGTTCTGCGGGCACAGCCCTTGCGTTTGAGTAGCGCTTCTCTTCCGGCGTTAGCCAGAGCGTCAGTAGTCTGTGGATGTGTGAGCATATTGAAAAAAAGCTGTCCCAGTTCTTCCGGGTTGTCTTCAATTTTGATGCCTTCAGCGTTTTTAAGTATTTCTACGGTGTCGGTAAAATTATAATAGCTTGGGCCTATAATGGTCGGTTTCCCCAGTCCGCAGGGTTCAAGCATATTCTGACCGCCGTGATCAATAAATGACCCGCCAATAAATACAATGTCAGCTGCGTTATACAACTCAGAGAGTATCCCCATTTTATCGATTAGAATAATTGCGGAACGCTCCGGGGCGGTATTGTCCAGAGTATTTTCCAGCGCGGTATATTTCAAAGTATTGCCAAAACTACAGCATTCTGCGTAAACCTCTTCAAAACGCTGAGGATGTCGCGGTACAATTATTAGGATTAGATTGGGAAACAACTGTTGCGCGGTAGAGAAGGCCTCAAGTAAATATCTTTCCTCCGGGGAATGGGTGCTTCCGGCCATAATAATTTTAGTGTCCGCATCAGCCTGGAACAGTTTACGGTATTTTAATCCTGTTTCAGAATCCGGTTGCGTTGGGATAGCATCATATTTAACATTGCCAAGGATTCTGATTCTGTCCTCATTTACACCGATTAATTTGAATCGCTCGGCGTATACCGTATCCTGCGCCAGCCAGAGATCGGGTAATTTCAGCATATTCCTCAGGACTGGAAACCAGTGGTATTTTTGATAGCTAGCGGCACTTCTTTCAGTAATACGGCCATTTGCAATAAGCAGCGGTATCTTATTTTCATGGGTAATGCTGAGGAAGTTTGGCCAGATTTCAAGCTCCATCAGTATTATCGCAGTCGGGCGAATAGCCCGCAGAAAACGCTTTACCCACAGTGACAGATCGAGCGGGAAGTAGGTAACGGTAAGATTAGGGTAGCGTTTATTGGCAACTTCAAGACCTGTTGCTGTGCTGACAGTGATATGGATATCCCAGTCAGGAAATTTGCTGGAAAATTCACGAATTATCGGGGCGGCCGCAACAACTTCACCGACAGATACCGCATGTATCTGCAGGCAATCCTTATTTGAGCTGCGCTGTGCAACCTTTCCGAATTTTTCCGTTACCTTAGTGCCGTATTTTCCTGTACGGTATTTGTGGTTAAGAATATAGGGTAGCAGGGTGAAAATGTACGCTATATCGGTCAGTATTCTCCAGAACTTTGTGCATATCATCAGGGTATAACTTTCGGCAATGGTAATTATTTACGCCCGCAACAGCGTTTATATTTTTTGCCGCTGCCACAGGGGCAGAGATCGTTTCCGCTGATTTTTTTATTGTTTACAATTGTAAGCGGCTTTGACGCCTCTCCGGCATTTGCACCTTTGCTTGCAGCAGTTTCGGCCAACTCATCGAAATCATCATGAATAGTTTCTGAAACATCGATCTGATTTTCCAGTTCCATCTCCTGAACCGGGGTGATTTTCATTATCAGCTGTGCGACTTCGGCTTCCAGTGAGGCCCACATCTCTTCAAAGAGCGCGAATCCTTTAACCTTGTACTGAATTTTTGGATCCTTCTGCGCAAAACTTTCAAGATGAATACCTTCACGGAGAATATCCATCGCATAAAGATGATCCATCCACTTGCGGTCAATAGTTTCCAGCAGGAGAAGCTTTTCCAGCAGGCGCATATTTTCAGTTCCGACCTGCGATTCCTTGAGCTCGTAAGCGGCTTCGAATTTGTCAAAGAGCATATTAAGCAAGGATTTATCAGCATCAAACTGTTTGCTGGAGGCTTCGATAATTTCATCTTCGTTGACGTTAATCATAAAATCTTCGAGCATGAAGTCCATGATATGATGGTGTTCATAGTTTACAGAGTCTGATAGCAGATCATTTACACGCTGTTCGATGTAGTTTTTACAGAAGTCAAGCATTGACTCCTTAAGTTCGTTGTCCTCCAGCCATGCCTGACGCTTATCATAGATAACCAGGCGCTGATTATTCATTACTTCATCATACTCTAGCACATTCTTTCTGGCTTCAAAGTTTCGTTCTTCAACTTTGAGCTGCGCCTTTTCAACCGAACGGCTGACGATCTTGCTTTCAATTGCTTCGCCGTCCTTCAGTCCTGCCCACTGCATGAACTGACGGGCTTTGTCAGGCGCAAACCGGCGCATTGTGTCGTCCTCAAGCGAGAGAAAGAAACGGCTTGAACCGGGGTCACCCTGACGTCCGGAACGTCCACGCAGCTGGTTATCAATACGTCTGGCATCATGTCTTTCACTGCCGACAATATGTAGACCACCCAGACCGGCAACATTATCGCAGAGCTGCGGCCCGGCTATTCCTAATTCATCATAACGCTTTTGCAGAAGTTTTTTCAATTCCTCTGTTGAGGCTCCTGCCGCTTTGGCATTCAGATAGTGACCGGCCCAAGTCTTGATAAGAATTTCTTCCAGTTCACTCTCACTTAGGCCGTCAAACTTAAGATCTTTTGGCGCAAGCCCCCATTTCTGCCAGTATTCCAGCAGTTCTGCACGTTCAAAACTACCGAGCTTTATGTCTGTACCGCGGCCAGCCATATTGGTCGCAACTGTTACCTGCCCCAGCTGACCGGCGCGTTCAACGATCTCTGCTTCCCGCTGGTGGTGTTTGGCATTCAGAACTTCATGCTTGATGCCGCGAACTTTGAGGCTTTCAGAGACGATCTCCGAGTGTTCGATTGAGACGGTACCAATAAGTATCGGTCTGCCGGTACGGTGAACTTCCAGAACATGCTCCGCAATAGAGGTGTATTTATCTTTGAGCGAACCGAAGATAAGATCCGGATAGTTTATACGCTTCAGCGGTCGGTTGGTAGGTATCGAAACTACGCCGAGACTATAGATATTCATAAACTCCTTGGCTTCGGTAAGTGCGGTACCGGTCATACCTGCAAGCTTGCTGTAGAGCTTAAAGTAATTCTGGAAGGTGATGCTGGCGATTGTCTGAGATTCAGATTTTATCTTCAGTCCTTCTTTGGCTTCTACCGCCTGATGCAGACCGTCCGACCAGCGTCTGCCTTCAAGAACACGTCCGGTAAATTCATCTACAATGTGAACCTGACCGTCGTCACTTATAATATAATGAACATCTTTTTTGTAGAGGGCATGAGCTTTGAGTGCATTGTCGATGAAGTGTGGCATATCCATATTCGCACCTGAATAGATATCATCCATGCCGAGAACCTTAAGCACGTTCTGGGTACCTTTTTCTGTCAGTTTGACTGAATGGTCACGCTCGGAGTAGATATAATCACTTCCGGATTCAGCTTCCGCTTCAATACGGGCATTTTCACGCTGTAAGCCTTTTTTCATGTGTTTTTCAATGATTATTTCAAGATCATTCATCTCAAAGCCTTTGAGCTTTCTCGCTGCAGCATCGGCAATAAAGTATTTGTCTGTACTTTCATTGGTCGAACCGGAGATAATCAGCGGTGTTCTGGCTTCATCAATAAGCACACTGTCGACCTCATCGATTATGGCAAAATTACGCGAACGCTGTACCTGTTCTTCAGCTCTGACCTTGAGGTTGTCCCTGAGATAATCGAATCCGAATTCATTATTTGTGCCGTATACGATGTCGCTCATATAAATCGGAATACGTTCGGAGGACTCCATATGCGACTGTATGGCACCAAGTTCGATATCAAGAAAACTGAACAGTCGTTTATTGTATTCAGCGTCACGTGCTGCCAGATAGTCATTGACCGTAACCACCTGTACACCCATGGATCGGGGTATTATACGCAGAGGCAGGCGGTAGGTAACATCAGTAGGATCAGGTATCAGAGTATCTGCCTGACTCCAGATTTCATTGCCTTCTTCATCGTAATATTGAACGTATGGCTTGAAGACCCAGTTATTAACATCCTCTCCCTGTGTCTTTTTCGCCATTTCCACCCAGTCTGGATGCGGGCGAAGAGCATTAAGGTATGAGGGGAGGGTTGCGACCAGAGTTTTACCTTCACCGGTAACCATTTCGGCTATTTTCCCCTGATGGAGTACAATACCACCCAGAATCTGTACGTCAAAGTGTGCAAAATATGGGATGTCTGCGGTCTCAGGGATATACTGGAATTTTCCTCCGGTGAAGCTGATACGCTCGTAATTGCTCTTTATTATCTTGCCTTCACCTTCTACCCGGTGATTGGCTTCGCGGCAGACAGCATAGGCTTCCGGAAGAATATCATCCTCGGTCTCACCTTGGAGCAGTCTTCTGCGGAATTCATTTGTTTTTTCAGCTAAGTCAGCATCTGATAGTTGCTTTATTTCTTTCCAGGCTTCATTTACCTGCTCTACAATTGGCCAGAGTTCTTTTAATTCTCTTTCATTTGCGGTTCCGAAGACTTTACCAACAACCTTTGAAACCCCTTCAAGTACGGATTCTGTAATTCCCATTTATTTTATCCTGTTAATAATAGGTATATCGTTATAAAATAGCATTTAATATTATATGATTTATCAGGGTGTGGTCAACTATTTTCATAATTACTCTATTTATGATAATTTTGTCGGCTGAAATAGTTCAGGACTGCCGTCTAATCGGCAGTCCTGAAGATAGTAAAATTTAAAAAATTTCGAATGTCTATTTAGTGTTGCGCATTTTTACAAACTCTGTTATCAGACCTGCTGTTGATGAGTCATGGTGCTTCAGGCTGATCTTATTCCCTTTAAGCAGCTCTTTTTCTTCATCAAGGATCTTTTTCGCCAGAACCTTTCCAAGTTCAACCCCCCATTGATCGAAACTGTTAATACGCCAGATAATTCCCTGTACAAAGATTTTATGCTCATACATTGCGATAAGCGAACCGAGTACTCTGGGTGTGAGTTTCTTAACCAGAATTGAGTTGGTAGGGCGGTTGCCGGTGAAGACCTTATGTGGAGTCAGGCTCTGAATGGCTTCAGGAGAAAGTCCTTGCTCCTCCAGATCTGCAATCACTTCGTCTTTATTCTTGCCTTTCATGAGGGCTTCGGTCTGGGCAAAGAAGTTTGCGATCAGTTTTTCATGATGGTCACTGACTTTGTGCTGAGGCTGGGCGGCCGCAATGAAATCACAAGGTATTATTTTGGTACCCTGATGAATCAGCTGATAGAAGGCATGTTGACCATTGGTGCCGGGTTCACCCCAGATTATAGGACCGGTCTGGTAGTTAACCGCTTTACCAGAGCGATCAATATATTTACCGTTACTCTCCATATCTCCCTGCTGGAAATAGGCGGCAAAACGTGCGAGATACTGGTCGTATGGAAGGATAGCCTGACTTTCGCAGCCGAAGAAATTGTTATACCAGATTCCGAGCAAAGCCATAATTACCGGTATATTCTTTTCTGCCTTAGTGTTAAGGAAATGCTGATCCATTTCGTAGGCACCGGTCAGCAGCTCTGCGAAGGTATTATAACCCAGTGCGCAGCAGATGGAGAGGCCGATAGCACTCCAACTGGAATACCTGCCCCCGACCCAGTTCCAGAATTCGAACATATTTGCCGGGTCGATACCGAATTTTACAACTTCCGCTTCGTTTGTTGATAAAGCTACAAAGTGCTTGGCAATCGCTTCCGGCTTTTTAAGTTTTTTCAGAGCCCATTTCTTTGCTGTAAGGGCATTGGTCATAGTTTCCTGAGTGGTGAAGGTTTTACTCGCTACAATAAATAAGGTTTCCTCAGGATTCAGATCTCTGGTCTTTTCAATAAAATCAGTAGCATCCACATTGCTGACAAATCTTACTTCAGGTCCCTTGCCGGCATAGTTCTTCAGCCCCTGTACAATCATTACCGGTCCCAGATCTGAACCTCCGATACCGATATTAATGACAGTTTTAACCGGTTTGCCGGTATATCCGAGCCACTTTCCGTTGCGCAGGGCATTTGAGAATTTTTTCATCTTTGCCAGGACTTTACGTACTTCAGGCATAACATCAATGCCATCTACTTTGATTTGATCCTTACCCTGATAGCGCAGGGCGGTGTGCAGGACGGCTCTCTCTTCAGTGAAGTTTATCTTTGATCCTGAGAACATCTTCTTCTTCCAGGTGTCAAGGTTGGCAGCCTTGGCAAGGGCAAAGAGTTTCTGCATGGTTTCGGCTGATATGCGGTTTTTTGAATAGTCAAAGAAGATATCATTGAAGCTTAGTGAGAACTTACTGAAACGCTTGGGATCCTCTGAAAACAAATTCCGTAATTCCAACTTGCTGATTTGCTTGAAGTGAGCTGCAAGTTCTTTCCATTCGGGAGTAGTTGTCAGTGGCTTCTCTGGGTTTACCGCTGCTCTTCGTTTGCCTGCCATTGTAGTCTTTCCTTATAAAAAAGAGTAAGAGAATGTGATTGTAAAATTCAAGCTATATAATAATTTAATCTATAATCATTCCGTCTTTTACTTCGACATTTTCAGGACATTTCTTGATAAATTCTTCCTGATCAAGCGCGAACAGCGGAGAGATCTCCAGACTGAAAGCGCTGTCACCGTTGTCCTTTCTTGGTACGGTATATCCGCAGGATTCAAGCCAGTTGGCGAAACGGTTTGACATGAGCTGCCTGCAACTCTCGGCTGAGTCAATACCGGTTGCGTTCTTGACCGGAGCGAATTCTTCTTCACGCGCCACCTCCAGAGTTAGTGTCTGATTTACCAGTGGAATAGCATCAAAAACGAAGGTTTCAAACTTTATGCCGTTATTAGTTTCAGGTTGTATCTTGGTTCCTTCTCGGTCAATATATGGTATTTTCTTTTTGGCAACATGCCATGGCAGTCTGGCGTTGCTGCCGATTTTTTCAACGAAATCGACATTTATGATATGAATTGCTATTGATCCGGCCCAGAATAAAAGATTTCCTTCGCTGTCACGGGCGAGAGTGTTTTCTTCGGTCATATCTGAATATTCTATTACTGTAGGTTTGCCGTCACCGATACAGATATTGCCGACTTTTTCATCTGGGGTAGCTTTTTTAAGTATTTTAGAGGACATCTCAGACTGAGCGTTTAAGTGATAACCAAGAAATACCGGGTCGGCGATAGTTACCAGCGGATTGTCAACCTGAAAATAGCTCAAATACTCAATGCCACGTTTTTGCATGTCCTCCAGTGCGCCACTGTTGCAGATAGCCCAGAAACAGCCGCCATGCCCATCAGGGTTCAAGGCAAGCTGATTTTTTTCAGAGAGTATTAACTTGTAATCATTGTCAACGGATGGAACCATACGTTGCTTAAAACATAGAACATTTTCCTGACCCAGACCGAAGTAATCGTTCTCAGCAAAGAAATTAATAGTATCGTTATGATTCAGGGTACTAGTCATTATATACCAGGGGATGGTTGTGTTGTATTTCTTGCCTGCGGCTTTGATCTGTTCCGCGTGCCATTGAAACAGGGTCTTTCCAGAATTAGGTCCCACAGGGTAGCAACCTTTGGGGCCGTCAAATCCCAGCCGTGAGCCCTGTCCACCGGCAACAAGGAAGATCCCGAGTTTTCCCTCACTTATTGCGGTACTTCCTAAATTCTGCATCTGAGTTCTGGATTTTATGTCGGCGGCATTTTGCGGAAGGGTTATTACCGGAGCCGGTGTAACTGCAACCGGTAGTTTGAATTCTTCAATATTGTTCTTTACATTATCACAGCGTTTTTCAAGCCAGTTAAAATCTATGGTTTGAAGTTGCCCGGCTAGAACGCCTTTTTTTTCCGGGGTTAATTCGTTCCAGAAATGTAAAACGTGCTCCTGTCCGTTGTCCTTTAAAAGTTTGTTTAGCTCAGAATCAGTCATTTTATCTCCAGTAAAACTCATTATCGTTTATTGGTTTACATGCAGTATATTGCGTACGCAGAGGGATTATACTGCAGCAAGATTAATTTTCGTTTTCATATTTAAAATGGATAATTTCGATATTTGCTTCAGCTAGTAGGTTCAGCGCAAGTGGATCTGGATAGCTCTCAAGAATATAGATCTTTTCCACTCCGACATTGATAAGCATTTTAGCACACATAACGCAGGGCTGGGTTGTACAATAAAGTGTAGCCCCTTCGATTCTGACTCCATATGTGGCCGCCTGCAACAGGGCATTCTGCTCAGCATGCAGGGCTCTGCAAATCTCGTGACGCTCACCAGATGGTATATTCTCTTTTTCCCGGACACAGCCGGCTATAGAGCAGTGTTCAATTTTTTTGGGAGCACCATTATAACCGGTGGCAAGGATCCGTTTATCTTTTACCAGTATGGCTCCTACATGCCGTCGCAGGCAGGTGCTGCGCTTTGCAACTTCCTGGGCAATTGTCATGAAATATTCGTCCCAGCTAGGGCGTTGCTCTTTATTTTCCATTGCAGTACTCGATATATCTTTCAAAGTTGATTATAAATATTGGATAGATTAGTATAAAATAATTATAGTTAAAATACGGGTAAGGTCAATGTAAGTTTTCGGTTAAAATGGATCAATAAAAATGCAGAATTCAGTGTGAAATTTCGATAAGACTATGAGGAAATTAATCTTTAATTTTAGTTAAATTAATGTATAGGGTGATAGCGGATAATGGCTCAAACATTCAAACATGTCTCAATTTTTATAATATTTCTGGTAGCGGCAATCTTCCTGGATCTGCTGCAAAAACAGTTATCAGGGTATTTTGATTTTAAGTTCGGGGTGACTGCACTGATGCTGTTGTGGTCGGTATCGATTGTAATTGTTTTTAATCTTCTATTTCATTATTTCGGTAAATGGCCGGAGAAAGTCTCGTATATCTGTGCTGGTGTCGCGGTTATTCTGGTGTTGTTACTTGCGCATTTTAAAGCTATAGATATTAATGACAGCACATCGCCGTTTCTCTGGTTTTCATGAGACTGCTACAGCATAAAACGCTGTGAATCATTACCGGCAGTCTTACTGAAAATGCCTTTTTCAAGTGCTTTGTCAATTTTGGAGGCAATTAACGGTGATAAGTTCATGAAGTTGGCTTTGACAACATAGTACGGAACATTGTTTTCTTCGTCGAGTTTCTTGGTGCAGGCGACAACTTTACATGAGAAGCGTGTTTTATAGGAAATTTCCAGTATTTCAGAGAGGTCATTACAGGTGAAGACAGTGATTGTTTCCTGCGGAATACTGAAATTAAGCTTGAATTCAACATATTGCTTGGATATTTTAATCAGTTCAATCTGACTGGTTGCCTGAAATAAGACCTGTTTTCTAGTTGATTTGTTTCGCAAGGCTATTATTTCATGGTTGAGTATGTTGTCAACCATAAAACACAGATGCTCTTTATTTACTGGTTTGCTTAGATAATCAATGGCGCCAAGGCTGATTATTGAGATTACCGCCTGATTGCTGTGGTTATCACCAATAACAAAGATTGGTATGCTTGAAAAATTGTCATAAAGAAGAGTAAAGGCCGAACCTCCATCCTGATCTTCAATATTCCAGTCTAAAATTATCATCGAAATATCTGGGTGGTTGGCAATCGCCGCTAGAGCAGAGCCGCTGCTTTCGGATTCAACGACAGTGTAACCTGAAGGGCTGAGGGCTTGCTTGATCGATTCCCGTTCATGTTTTTCACTAATTACCAGCAATATTTTCTGATTCATAATACAGCCGCCTTAATATTAAAAAGCAATTACTTTGTAAAGAACCGCCAAACCCATACCTACAAAAATAGCCAGCATAAAGGCAGATATTCCTTCTATGGCCAATCTCCAGACCGGGATATCGATGTAAAACCGGGATTTACCAGATGCATCTTTGAACGCTTTAATCTGTTCTAAAGTTGCGGTCATTTCTTCCTGATGTCGCAGCTCATCTTCTTTATTCATTAATATTTGACTCCATAATTTATTCAAATAATTTTAAAATATCACCTAGGCTTGAACCTGATTTCAAAGAATTAGTGTCACCGTTAATACCAAGAGCACTCTTTAATTTTTCAGATTGTATATCCTTCATGAGAAGTTTCAATAGTCCGCCGTTTCCCAGCAGTTCATTGAATTGTTTGGTAATTACCGGTATATTTTTTCTCAACTCTGAACGTAAATTATCAATATTTACAATAGGATTTTCAATAGTTCCTTTGATGTCAATAAAAAGTTTTTTCTCAGCAGCAAGTTTTTCCAGCTGTGCTGGAATAATTTCATAGAATTTTGTACGTTCCTGTGGGGTCAGAGTAGCGGTGAAGCTGTTTACCGATGGGATATTCAATAGCTGTCTGGAGTCAAAAGACTTCTGAATATTTGCGACCGGGTAAACTCGAAGCTTGAGTTGTCCTGAAAAAGTTATAAAGCCGCGTATCAGGTAATCTGCAGTATTGCCGCCTCCGCATTTAAGCTGGTGAATCTGGAATGCTGATTTGCCAATTTTGTAATCGATATTGAAATACTTGTAAAAAGATTTCTGCTTTTTACCATAGGTGGGAGCCATTTTTTTATCAATCTGTGAGGCAACTTCTTTGACCACATTTGGAGGAAGATCCTGAGCAAGATATTCTTCCCAATCATGTCTTTGGTTTGTTGTTTCCAGAATAAGATCTTTTATATCTGCTTTTTCCATATCGGAATTAAGGCTAGCCAGAATGCTCTCTTTAGTCGTTCCTTCCCAGGTTAAGTTCAAGGTTGACGGGCTGCTTTTTGCCTTTGGTAAATTAAGCCAGCCGTTTAATACCGCATTCTCTGTATGAATATGTGAAAGCAGCTGTTGGAGATCAATATTATCCAGTTTAAGGCTTATTTTACCCTTAGGTGTCTGAATGACGTCTGCTATGGCTGAGAAGAAAATATTACCGGCCATTGTGCCGCGCCCATTGGTTATTTTAGCTATTCCGTCACTTAGACTGAAATTAGAATTCAAATTAGAAATGCTTATATTTTTATAGGTTAATTTATCAATACTTACTGATCCATTGGAAATTTTAGCCTGTTTCAGGTAAGTGTGATGTAGAGAGTTTTCAAAACTGAAGACTGGAAGTCGCTGAGCTTCAATTTTTGCTGATATCTTAAGACTGTCCTTGGTACCAAATTCTTCAGCATTATATTCGTATCCCGGCAAATATAGCTGTAGCAGTTTTCTATTTCCTTTAAGCATGAAATTAAGTTCACAACCTTTGCCAAAATTAACAATCCCGCTTTTTTCGAGGTTAAATTTTTCGGCTATTCCTGTAAGGTATAACGAGGCATTAGAGGATTTAAGAAAAACTTCATCCGCTTTCAGACCAAAGAGGCTGCCATCTGTATCACGGCTCCAGCTCAGTCTGGCATCAAACTGGATGTCGTCAGATACATCGGAAAAGTTATTTTTTGATATCTTAATCTGTTTTGACTTGCCAACTAGCAACATGCTGGGATCATTGGTAGTACCGATAAGTTCAGTATAAACTTCGATCTTTCCTTCTAGTTTTTCATTATTACCGTAGCCTTTGAAGTGGCTGAAGAAGTTATCGATATTTGCTTCAAGCTTGCTGTTAAAACCTTCAAATATTGCGTTTTCGATATAAAAATTGCCTGTGGCACTATAGGTATAATTTTTTTGGTCATCATAAAGCTGGAGTTCACTGATTGCAAGTTTGTTGTCATTGATAAGATATTTAAGTGAGGCATTACCATTGAGTGAGGTCTCTGAAAAATCAATCGGTGTGGTTATATGCAGGTTTTTTATGTTAAATGCGGTATTGATGGCTGCTTCTTCAGGGGTAAATGTCAGTTTGCCGCGTAAAGTTGTGTCGGTACAGGTGAGCGGTAATTCTGAACTACCTGTCAGTTTCAGTAAAGTTCGTAAAAGCATTGTATCTTTTGATCTTGTTCCTATAGATGCATTCCCTGCTGGATAGAATTCGTAATCACCTGATGAGGTTTTACGCAGAAGGTTTGCTTTAATATTTATTAAAGAAGTACTGCCAAGTTGCGTCTGGTTATTTACCGGATCAATATTGATAAGCTGCAGTGTTCCTTTATTAAGTTCCAGTTCCCAGTCATTATTCATTTGGAGTGTAGCTTGGGTCTGTAGGGTAAGATTAGTGGGGTGCGTACCTGCTGCAAATCTTAGATCAATCTTAGAGTCAGCAGAGGACAGGGTGTGTGTGTCAGAATCAAAATTTGATTTGCCGCTTATTTTACAGCGATCAAAAATTGAGGCTATTTTACTATCGGCGGGAAAGAACACAGGCAGGGTTTTGCTTAAATTGCAATCAATTATGTATGACGCGGGTATTAACTTAGATTCTCCGCTATTATTATCCTGCTGGTAATTGATATTCAAAACACTGGATTTAAAGATTATTTCATCAGGTATTAGTGATTTAGCGTGATCATGCGGAATAAAGCCATTGACACTGCCTGTGAAGTGTCCGAGCTTGAGATCATTATTTTGTAGCGTATCATGAATGAAGAAAGAATTGTCATTTGAACCAAATGCCAGTTTATAAGTGGTTTTATCAGCTTCTGGACGGGTTATGATCGATAGTGAAAGGTCTCCAGATGGAGAAAACCGCAGAGACGGAAGCAGACCAATTTTCTGGAGCCTGTCAACGGTTTCATGCAGCTGGCATTTTATATTTAGGTTCAGTTCTAAAGGAGATAAATCAGCTATTGAATTTAATTCTGATTTAAAAAGCCGGTTGGGAATCAGAATACTTCCATTCATTGTTACTTCGGAATTTTGGGATTCAATGTTTTCAAATATAACCGCGTCGTTGTCAGCGGTAATCAGTGCAGAAAAGTCAGTGGTCAGTTCGGCAGAGCCGCTATTTTCAAGTACCAGTTGTGTGGTTTTAACTTTGCCTTTAACCTGGAACTGCTTATCTGCAAGATTGACTTTACCACTATAGGAGAAATCATCGGGAATGCCAAAGGCGAGCTTATTATTATAAAAATTGATTTTATTAAACTGTACTCGAGAATTTTCAATATCAGCATTAATACTGTAGTTGTCACTACTTGTCGGGTTGTCAATAATTCCGGAAGCGTTTATGATCAGACCCGCATGGTTAGAAATTTCGGCATGGCTGACAGTGATTCTGTTTTTACTGAAATCCCAGCTGCCGGAACCTTTATAGTTGGTTTGTGCTTCGGCATTCAGTATCTCCAGAGGGGATTTCGATGAAATCATCGTGCCATCAAAATCACAGATGAAATTCTTGTACGTAACATTTCCTGAAAAGAAGTTTTCGGAGTTGTTGAATTCCATTTTAAAATTGTTAGTTTGGGCGGTAATCGTCAGATCCTTCAATGATGAATTGCTGAGATTGGTGATTAATCCTGAAAACTGACCGGATCCTGAGAATTTGTTGTCATTAATGCTTCCCACAGCCCGGTAACTGATTGAATTAATATCTTGCTGTTCAAGATATACATATGAAATATTGAAATTTGTTTTGTCGAAAAATTTTGCGATGCGCCGTGTCATTTCAGAGTCTTGCTTTTCAGGGGCGATTTCTTCGATGATTTTCTGGTATGGGATATCTGAAAGCTTAAGCTCTGCTAATTCCAGGTGTTCAATATGGATACGGTTGAAACGATAAAGATTGTAGATGTCGTTCAAGGAAAGCTGTAATGCGACACGTGAAAGTGTCGCTATCTTTCTGCCTTTAGGTGTAGCCGATGTTACGTTACGCAAAATAAGTCGACCTTTGAGCAATTCCAGGTCGACATTAGCAATATCCAACTCAAGCCCAGTGTATTGGGTGTAACCGTTTTCAATAATACCTTTAACCCTCTCTTCAGAGAATAAAAGGTAAAGAGTTGAGATTACGGCTATTATAATTAAGAGCAGAATTACTGAAAATTTAGCTAGTTTTTTCCGTAGATTCTTTTCTGGTGTATTCACAGTAATAAAACAGTTGTTCTTTCTTATTAACATTCAAATAGAAATGACACATTATAATTTTCTTGAAATGCAGGGTAATTACAAGGAAATAATCATATTTATATAATTATTTAAAACAAAATTTATATGCTTTATTTATATAAAATACAGCGAACCATATGTCCGCTTGGGGTAGTGATTTCTGGGATATCTCCGAAAGAACATTCTGGCCTGGCGTCGGGGCAGCGAGGATGGAAAGGGCAGCCCGCAGGTGGGTTGGCGGCACTGGGTATTTCGCCCTGTAAGAGAATGCGTTGCCGTCTCTGGGCAGGATCAACGATTGGAATAGAGCTTAATAATGCCCTGGTGTATGGGTGAAGAGGTTCTTCAAAAAGATCATCAACGTCAGCTTCTTCCATAAGCTGTCCGAGATACATTACTCCGACTTTGTGGGAGATATGACGTACAACAGCAAGATCATGGGTAATAAAGAGGTATGCAATCCCTTTTTCTTTTTGTAAATCCTGCAGAAGATTTATAATCTGAGCCTGAATCGAGACGTCAAGCGCACTGACAGATTCATCACAGACAATAAACTCAGGTTTTACCGCCAGAGCTCTTGCTATAGCGATGCGCTGACGCTGTCCGCCTGAAAATTCGTGGGGATAGCGGTCAAGATATTCTTCTTCAAGACCTACATCCTGGAGTATTCGGAGTATTTCCTGCTTTATTTCTGCGCGGGATAATTTCTGGTGTATCGTAAGTCCTTCAGAGATAATATCAAAGATTGTATGTCTGGGGTTAAGGCTTGAAAATGGATCCTGGAAAATTATCTGCATCTGCTGGCGGGTATGTCTAAGTTCCTCGGGACTGAGGGAACTCATATCTTTGCCATTGAAGGTAACGCAGCCGGATGTCGGTTCGATGAGCCTCAGTATGGCGCGTCCGGTAGTCGTTTTACCGCAGCCGGACTCTCCAACCAAAGAGTATGTTTTACCCTGATCTATAGTAAATGACAGATTGTTTACAGCTTTAACGGTTCCTTTAAGGGTATTGAAAAAACCGCTTTTTATAGGAAAAAATTTACAGAGGTCTTTAACCTCAAGAACAGCTTTTCCCGTTGCTGATTCTGGTAAAGCATTTTTAATTATGCTTGAGCCTGGGGTCATACCTGATTCCTGTTATTTACATACCACTCGACAGTTTCCTTAATTCCTGCTTCCAGCTGTTTTTGTGCTGTAAAACCGAATAGCTCTTTGGCTCTAGTGGTATCAAGGCAGCGGCGTGGCTGTCCGTTTGGTTTGCTGGTGTCCCAGATGATTTCTCCATTGAATCCTACGGCTTTGCGGATTATTTCTGCAAGCTCCTTGATATTTACCTCTCTTCCAGAGCCTAAATTCACAGGTTCTGAGTTGTTAAGGTGCTCACTCGCTAGAAGCAGTCCTGTCGCCGCGTCTTCAACATACAGAAATTCCCGTGATGGTGATCCGTCACCCCAGAGCGTTATATTGACTGAATTGCTTTCCTTTGCTTCAAGGCATTTGCGGATCATTGCCGGTATGACATGTGAAGAATTCAGATCAAAGTTATCTCTGGGTCCGTAAAGGTTAACCGGTAATAAAAATATGGAATTGTAGTTATATTCAGCACGATATGCCTGACTTTGCACCAGCATCATTTTTTTTGCCAGACCATATGGGGCATTGGTCTCTTCCGGATAACCATTCCAGAGATCAGCCTCTCGGAAAGGGACCGGGGTGAATTTAGGATAGGCACAGATTGTGCCGGTGGCAATGAATTTACTTATTCCGGCTTTATAGCTTTCATGCAACAGATTGACGCCCATCATCAGATTGTCATAAAAGAATGATCCCGGATGTTCACGGTTGGCGCCAATGCCGCCGACATTCGCAGCAAGATGAATTACTATATCTGCTGTCTTGCCATTTCTGGAAGTATCGCTTATAAGTTGTTTGATTGCTTCAGAATCACGCAGATCATATTCAATGCTTCTGGGCACAAAAATCTCGTCAGTGCCTAGTTCTGTCAGTTTTTCAACAACAAATGATCCAAGAAATCCGGCTCCACCAGTGACAATTACCCGTTTATCACTCCAGAATTTTGTTTTCATATATTATATCTTTCATAGCGAACTTATAAATTTTATAATTGTATTCTTCAATATTTATTATAGTATTTCATTGATTAATGCAAGAACAAATGCAAAATAAATACTTTGTTGTCAATGTAACTTCAAGGGAGAACAGGGCTTGATTATTGAGAATATGCAGATTGCCGGGTTTGGCTGCATTTCCGGAGAATATAATTTTTCCGGTGGTCTCAATATTGTTCTTGGTGATAATGAAGCCGGAAAGACAACGCTGGCAGATGCTATTACGGCACTGCTTTATGGTCTTGCGCATACCTGTAAAAAAAATGCTAACCCTTATTTTATGAGAGATTATCAACCCGTAGGTGGTGGGGTTTTTGCTGGTAGCCTGATAGTCTGTACTGATGACGGCAGGCGTTTGAATATCTGGCGTGATTTTGCCGTAGGCCAAGTGCGGGTTTTGGAACTGCTCAGCGGTAAGGATGTCACCTCTGAGTTCGCAGCCCCTCCAAATGGCGATTCGGTGGGGGAGAGCCTTACCGGTCTTAGTTACAGGCAGTATCAGAAACTGGCATTTCTTTCTCAGGATGAACTCAATAATAATTGGGATTTTGCTGAGTTTACTGAAGCTTTGTCACTTATGTTCAGTACCGGTGATATGGAAGGCGTCGGGCTTGAAAAAGCCAAGACCCTCCTTGAAGATTCGGTAAATAATTATGCTGGGATTACCAGCAAAGGAAGGCTCAAGGCGGAAACAGAGATTAAGCGTCTGAAGGATAAGCTTTCAGCAATAGATGTTGAGATTGCTGAAATCGAGCATGTTTTTCGTACGGTTGAGTCCAGATTTGAACAGGCTGCCGATAAGCAGCAGGTAAGTTATAAAATTAGTGAAACTATCAAAAAGTATGATTATTGTATCTGTGTACTGCAGCGCCGGGAGGTGCGATCTAAACTGGAAGAGAGAGAAACCGCGCGTAAAAGTCTTGCTGCATGTGAGCAGGAAATTATAGATTTGACGGCATTAAAGAGTTTCGGTTTCGCTGATATTGAGCATATTACGCATTTGATGACGTTGTTGAACGATAAAAATGAGAGAGCTGCCGGGATTACAAGTGTTAAGGATGTTAAAACTGATAATCTGCAATATTTTGAAAAACGAGTGAAGAATCTGGGAAAACGTGAGCGGGTAAGTCAGGAGTATCTGCTCCGGGTAGAGCAGGCTATTGCGGTTCTGGAGAGTAATTTAGGACGGGAGCGTTCTGTGCGCATCGATTGCCGGAATGCTGACATGATGCTTACTGAATCCGGTATAGATGTTGATAAACTCAGACGTTTTACCGCCTGGAAGCGTGAGCATAAGGATGTTGAGGTCGAATTTGTCGTTAATTATGAGCGGATCTTAGAGCAGATTGAGGGTAAGGAGAATCGTCTTAAAAATGAGATGCAGCAGCAAATGCATCTCATCAACGATATAAATGCTGTCCGTATGTACAGTTATAAGTTTAGTAGGAATAATCTGATACTTGGTTGTGTCTTTACCGGGCTTTCAGTCTTCTTTTTTGTGGCGATGGGATTTCTGCCATTTATGCTCATTCCTGCTGTGGCATGTCTGGGGTGGTCTGTTTTCGCCGCGGTGCGGCTTGTAGGAGTACAGCGTTTGCGAGCAGGCGACGAAGATACGGCCACCGGAGAGATTATGCGGTTGCAGGCTTTACTCGCCGGTTTCGCGGAAAAATACTCCAAGATGGACGAGAAACTCAATTTGTTCGCAGGGGATATCGGTCTTGGTAAGGATGAACTATTGAGTTTTATCCATAAGATAGCGCATTCGCAAAAAGAGGTGGATTCCTGGGGGCAGCGTCTGGACCGGCACTTGGAGATTGAGACAATAATTGCTGATTCATATACGATGTTAAAGAATGTCTTTTGTGAAATTGGTATTGCTGACGCGTCAACAGAACTAGACATTACCAGAGCCAGAGTCCTAATGCGGGAGATTACAGAGGCGCTCTCGCTGATTGAGCAGTATCAGCAGCTGCGGGGGGAGCTGGATGCGCTCGTTGAACAGGAATCCGAGCTTTTGGGTGATATTTATACGCTCAAGGCTGAGTTAGATGATATCTTTGCTGAAGCCGGGGTAGAAGTGATTGCCGGTAACTTTGAAGAGGCATTAATTCTTTATAAAAAGCGGGTTGAACAATTACGTCATTTGCATCACCTTGAAACTGAAGCGCTTCCTGCTCTTATGAAAAGCGCGGGGGATATAACTGAAATCGAGCGGCTTGAGAGTGATATTGAAATCTGGGATAATAGAATTTCAAAGATGGAGCAGGATGATCCATGGCTGCAGGAGTGTGAGCCGGAGCTCAGTATCCTTGAGTATGGGCAGGAGATAAAGCTGGCACGGCTGCGGCTTGAGGACACTCAGGGAGAGCTTGTCACTTGTGAGAAAGAGCTGGCGGTTGAGCATGGAAGAAAGCGTGAGCGTCTGCCGGTATTGGTGGATGAGAGAGAGGAAGCCGTTATTGCACTCCAGAAAGCGGAGCGCTTCAATGCTTCCATTTCTTTGGCACTTGCGGTCTTTGCTGATATCGGTAAAGAACTCCATTCAAGGTGGAGTCCGTTATTTTCAGAAGAGTTCAATACACTGGTTTCGCGGTTTTCAAGCAGGCTGGAATTTTCACTTTCTCAGGATCTCAGTTTATGTGCAGTAGAGCGAGCCAGTGGTTTACCGGTAGCCAGTGAGGATATTGCAGGATATCTTTCAAAAGGGATGCGCGATCAGGCCTATCTTTCGCTGCGTCTTCTGCTCTCGCAGCGGGTTGCTAAGGATGAGAGTATACCGGTAATACTTGATGATCCGTTTATCAATGCGGATGACAGCAGATTTATTGCAGGAATGGAGGAGTTGAGAGAATTCGCTGCTGAAAAACAGATCTTTGTTTTTACCTGTCATCAATTACGGCATGAACAGCTCTGCCGTGATTATCCGGATTATTCGGAGGCTTTGTTTGAATTGTAGGTTAGTCTTTATCGTTATCGTTACTTTTGATGTTGGCCAGTTTTTCCAATAGTATAACAACGAGAACCCCTGTAATCGCCATTATAAGCGCGTAGGCAATAAGCGGTTTTAAGCCGCTGATCTGAGTTATATACTCATTTGTCAGAATCGAATCCTTGTATTCGCTTACTTTACAACTGAAGGTGTCAGCATAATTCCAAGGTAAAACCAGTGCTTCCTCTATAACTTTTTCTTTGTGTCCGTCTATGACATGCTTTATTAGTGTATGTTTCCATGGCCAGATTTTACGCATGGCTCCTATCATCATTCCGACAAGCACACACATCGTTCCCTGATACCATCTGGACAGAAGCCATTTCAGAACCCGTGAGAAACCGATTATTCCTGAGATCTGCCCCAGCTGAAATATTACCAGTGCCCAGAAAGCGCCGGTTGCTGCCAGCAGATCATAACTCTCTCTGAATTTGAAGGCGGCGGCAAGTTTGAGTGCGGTTACAAATGTTTTTATCGCTCCTGTTATATAATAGTACTTTCCCAATACCAATAGCAGGAATGAGCCGCTGATGCCAGGAAGGATCATCGCACATATCCCGATTATACCGCAAAGATATAAGAACCACCAGCTTTCAGGGGTCGCGACAGGTATCAGTCCGCATATTTTCCAGGCACCGAGAAATCCTAAAAATACCAGTAAAACTTTGACAACACTCCATTCTTTTATCTCTTTGAAAACAATAAAAATAGAGCCCAGAATTAATCCGAAAAAACCTGACCATGTCAGAATAGGGTGATTCTCCAACAGGCTGTGCATCAGACTGGCGGTAGAGAGAATTGCCAGACTGACACCGGAAAACAGAACAATAATAAAACGCAGGTGAACATGGGTAAGTGCTGATTTAATGTGTAATTTGAATACCTGCTTCAATGCCAGGAGGTCAAATGAGGCGATAGCGTTTATCAGATTCTGATAGACGCCGGTTATGAACGCGATTGTGCCGCCGGATACTCCGGGTATGATATCCGCTGCTCCCATGCATATCCCCTTGATAAATAGTATTAGAGCATCAACATAAGTTGTTGGCCCGGGGCTGGCGAGAAATGCTTCTTTCCAGCTGATTTTAGTTTTAGTGTTCTTCAATGCAGTTCTCCAGGGTGTTTTTCATGAAGTATAGCAGCTTATGTTGTAAAAAAGTTAATTAAGTGTTTGAGTATAATAATGTTTGTAATAAATTCAATTGTATTCAAATAAAAACTCTTGAATAATCGTAATTTACTTGACCTATATGTGAAAATAATGAAAATAATTGTGACGGTTTTTTGATTAGAATTATGCCTGGTCATGGTCGTCTTTTCAGATAAACTTGCTTATCACCAGTAGAAAGTATCCGATGGAAACAAGTCTGCGAAATACTCCACCTGTAATATATAACCTTTTCCCTCCAATTCTCGGCGATGTAAAAAACTGGCCAGGGCACGTGCAGCGTGCTGCCGGTATGGGATTCAACTGGTGCTTTCTGAATCCTATACATCTGGTTGGGGCTTCAGGAAGTCTTTATGCTGTAAGGGATTACTTTGAGTTGAGCCCGGTGTTTTTTGGCGCTAACAGCAAAGATGCACAGTGGTCACGCTTCAAGAGATTTGTTGCCGATAGTCGGGATCTTGGGGTCGAGATTATGGTCGATCTGGTTATTAACCACAGCGCCTATGATAATCCGCTAACCCGCGATAAGCGCGAGTGGTATAAGCTTAATTCTGACGGCAGTATTAAAAATCCTGGTTGTAAAGATAACTCTGCGCCTGGCGGTTGGGTAGTCTGGGGTGATCTTAATGAATTTGATAATGAGCATTCGTCTGCCCGTGATGAACTCTGGGAATACTGGTGGCGTCTGGTGAAAAAGTTTATTGATGTCGGGGTTCGAGGTTTCAGGTGTGATGCGGCTTATCAGATTCCTAATAAGCTCTGGAAACTGCTGATAACCCGTGCCCGCGAGATTGATCCTGAGATAACTTTTTTTGCGGAGAGCCTGGGGTGCTCACTTGAGCAGACCATGGGGCTGGTGGAGGCGGGGCATGATTTTGTCTTTAATTCCGGTAAATGGTGGGACTACAAGGCGGAATGGTTTGTGGAACAGAATAATGCGCTGGTCAAAAAACATGGCAGATCCATTGCTTTTCCGGAAAGTCATGATACTCAGCGACTTGATGTGGAATTTAACAGTGATCTGGATCGAATAAAGCAGCACTATCTGTTCACTGCCTTGATCTCTTCCGGAGTATTGATTCCTATCGGCTTTGAGTATGGTTTTAAAAAGAAGCTGCATGTAGTTCATACTAATCCTTATGATTATGAGGGCGCAAGTTATGATCTGACCGATTATATCCGGCAGATAAATGAAATGAAGATCAGTTATCCGCTGCTCTCGTGTGATGGGTTACTTGAAGTTGTTGATTCTGGAAGTTCCAGAGTCCTGGCTCTTGTAAAGAGTTGTGCTGAGTTTCCGGAGAGAATGCTGTTTGTCTTTAATCGTACTGATGCGGATATTGAACTGGATTTTTCTGCTCTTCTTGGCAGGGTTGGTGCAAAACAGCTAGGGGAGACCGCTGGGGAAAAGTTGTCTCTCAAACGTTATGGCTTCACGCTGTGTGCAGTGTAAGGCTGTAATATTTATTTTGTATATAGTGTGTTATGAATTGGGGTTATTATGGTAAATAGCAGTGATAATGAATGTGATGAGCAAGCCGATTCTGAGGATCTTGTCGATGGCAGCGGGACTGATGATGGGCAGAGTTCCAAAATTTTAACACATAGTGATGATGATTTGTATGGAAGTGCTGGTACAGATTATAAAGAATTCAATTCCTCGTCTGATGTTGAAGGTCTGAGTTATGAGGTTACTGGCAGACCTACCGGCGAAGACAGGAAGTCCGGCATTGACAAGATTCCTGCTACGGCTGAGGATTCTGAACCGGAAAAACACGCGATTCCTCCAGTCATAATTGATCCTGATACTGGCGAAGAGGTGGAACTTAACCGGGAGATGCTTCTTGAAGAACCCTATATTAATGAGTTTTATAATGAGACTTACTGTTATCTGATTCCACGGGAGCCGGGAATAATCCTGACTTTCTGGGAGGTTGGAACTGAAACCAGAGAGCAGCTTGTAACTAAATATGGCCCAGATTTCTTTGAGAATAATCATCTTATTATTCGTCTTTACGAAGTAACCGGCGTTAATTTTGATGGCTTTAATGCTAATAGCGTCAAGGAAATTGATGATTTCCTTGATGATAAGAATTCATATTGGCTGCATGTAAAAAAAGGTGCGGATTATGTTGCTGAGATTGGTTACCGTGCTGCTGGTACGGAATTTTTTGAGCTTGTCGCCCGCTCTAATGACTGCTTTTCACCGAAAGGGTTTGTTGAAACCAAAGAGCGGTATAACGAGTATGCGAGTGTTGAGTCGGATGGTAACTGTGTTGAACTCCCGGTAAGTGGTGAGAATGAGGACTGGCGTATCAATCAGTATAAGTACTGGAAGGAAGGCTCGCACAAGGCGCCGGAAGAAAAAGGTTTTTGGGCGCTGGTGTTACATCAGCACCTGCCACATGTCCGTCATCCTGAGTATGATGTGCCGCTGGAGGAGCAGTGGTATATGGAGGCTGTAGTCTCGGTTTATACCCAGTTGATAAAGATGTTCTGGAATCTCAAGGATGACTGTGTTGATTTCAGGCTGACCCTGTCATTGACTCCTTCGCTTATGAGTATGATGACCGATGACCTGCTCAAAGAGCGGGTTGACCGGCATATCAATCAGCTCATCGAACTTGCGACCCGGGAAAAGAATAATTCCGAGGGCGCTCCGTATCTGGAGGCTATTAATGATACTCTCGACCGGTTCTGGACTGCGAGAAAAGTCTTTGACGCTTATGATGGTGATCTGACTAAGGCATATCGTGATTTTCAGGATATGGGGAAGATTGAGGTCATCACCTGTCCGGCAACACATATGGTGCTGCCGTTATTCAAACATTTTCCTGAAGCTATCCGGGCGCAGCTGGCAACCGCCTGCAATCAGTATGAGACAGTTCTTGGCAGGAGTCCACGCGGTATCTGGCTGCCGGAGAATGCTTATACACCCGGAATAGACAAGTATCTCAGTGAGTTCGGCATCAAGTGGTGTCTGGTAAATGAAAACGGTCTGCTTGAGGGTGATACCAAGTGCTACCGTGGAACTAATGAGCCCATTGTAACACCTAATAATGTTGCGGTTTTCGGTATTGATCAGTTGACCCGAGCTGCTGTCTGGAGTCGTGAAAGTGGTTATCCTGGGCATCCGAATTATAAGGAGTGGTATCGTGATCTCGGTTATGAGGCGGATTGGGATTATCTGCCGGACTACTTTAAAACAGCGAATGTCAGAAGAAATACCGGTTTAAAATATTACCGTATAACCGCTAAGAATGCTGGTCTTGGGGATAAGGATTATTATCATCCGGAATGGGCCCGCCAAATTGCTCACGAACAGGCGGGTGAGTTTGTCTGCCACCGCGGGGCGCAGGTATATGCGGAACGGACCAAAACAGGTCTGAAACCATGTATAACCTCGGCGTATGATGCTGAACTGTTCGGTCACTGGTGGGAGGAAGGCCCATTCTGGCTGGAGAGCGTCTTCCGCAAGATGCTCTTTGATCAGACTGAGGTTCGACCGGTTACACCTAGTGAATATCTTCAGGAGAATCCGACACACCAGAAAATGGTACCTGGAGCCAGTTCCTGGGGTAAGAAGGATTATTTCCAGACCTGGGTTGAAAATAAAGAATATCAGTCAAATGACTGGATTTTCAGACATTTGTTCCGGTTGACCAATAAAATGATAGATCTTGCTACCGAGTATCAAGATCTGGATCTTGATACTGAGGATGATATTCAGCGGCGTGTTATCGGCAGAGCGCTAAATCAGGCCGCCCGTGAGTTATTCCTTGGTATCTCTTCGGATTGGGGCTTCCTGATCTCTACAGGTCAGGCGGTGCGTTACTCTGAAGTACGGACAATAAAGCATATCGACCGGTGTAAGGAATTATTGCGGCAGATTGAGACCTCGGAAATTAATATGTCATATCTCTGTACCCTGGAGGTTGCGGATAATATTTTTGATCAGAGTATGGATTTTAGGCGCTTTGTGAGATAAGTTACTTTTTTTTAAAAGATCTTTTACATTATCTGCTAAAATGTATAATACATAAAAAAGTATTATATTAAAAGATATGACTAAATGGGTTTTTAATAATATGACAGAACTTGATTATAGCAATAAATCACTTGAAGTTGACGTGGAGACAGTAACCAGGTTGCTTGCGATATCCAAACTGTTTGCGGTAGAGGAGGGGATTCGCAAGACTCCAGAAATGCTGGTCAGTGAATCTATTGGTCGGGTTCATACTACTCTGTTGAAAGCGAAACCGAACTATAAAGTATATTATGATGAATATACTCAGAAAGCGATGGAGGCTGAAAAGGCAGAGCAGGATGGTTCCGATGAAGATCTGGATAATATTCAGTTTATTGATTATCCTGAAGAGTTCATGGATCTTGATACCGGAATAGAATCAATTTTTCTTAAGCGTCGTTACCAGTGCCCTTTTTGTGAAGCGGAATTTTCCGCGCCTTCCCTTAAAACGGGAAGTCTGCTGGTTAAGATGGATAACCGGACTCAGATGGAAGTATATACCGGTGTGAGGCAGGATTCCGAAAAAGAATTTGTTGATTATTCGTTGTTTCATATTCTTCTTTGCCCGAAATGTTTATATGCGGCTTCAGAAAAGGAGTTTGATCTTTGGGATTCAGCCTCCAAGGATCCGCACTGGATAAGGCGTAAACGCGCTAAACTTTCTAAAAAAGTTATTGCCGGCTATCACGAGCGGCTCAAAGAGCGTATGGCTATTGCCCAAAAGGCCGGACAACAGGGGATGCAGCTGTTTTCAACCGAAAGGACTGAGGAAGACGCGGCTATTTCACTAGATCTTGCGGCACATACCCTTAACTTTCTGATAAGTAAGGTTAGTGCAAACCGTAAATCTGAACTGCTTTATCAACTGGGGCAGTTGCAGCTTATGAAGTCTTTGCAATATGAAAAGCAGCTTGAGGATCCGGAATTCGCCGAATCAAAGCAGGATCTTATGCGTAAGCGCCGTGGCAGTGTCAAGAATGCTCTGGAGTGTTTCCTCAAGATTCCGGAATCAAGTGTGGAGAATTTTGATGTTCGCGAAGGAGTAAAGTATAATTGCCGTAAATTCTGGGCGGCTTATGAACTCAAGCAGTTTAGAGCTTTCGCGCAAGCCGGTTCGGCATTACAGCGTATATTTAACCAGTTCTCTAATCTGATAAAAAAAGCAGAGAGAGAGTTTGTGCTTGAAGAAGCTAAGTTGAAGAAAACCCGGAGTGAGCTGAAGAAGACCAAGAATATTCAGAAGAAAGAGCAGATTAATAATCGGCTCAAGGAAATTGACAAGAATATGCAGCTTATCCGTTCGGGAATGGAGAATTACCGTTCGGTAATACGGGTAGTTACTCCAATCTGGGATAATGTATCGGTTGTTTATGATAAATTTATAGAGGCGCAAAGGCGTAAAAAACGCGCGCAGGCATGATTTTTCTTTTAAAATAAATAGAGGGATATTCGTGGTGAATATCCCTCTATTTATTATGTATAAGGTATTTGCTTTAAAGAGCTAGGTCTGGAAGGTGAGAGGTGCTCTCCAGGGTGGTATCGACAGGGAAATCTGGTAATTCCGGTTCATTATGTTGTGAGACGCTGTTGTTCTCAATATTGATACTGGTCATTTCTGATTCCATTTCCTGCAATATCTGGTCAAAGTTTTCAGCCTTGATCCCTGGTATTTTGACTTTATGAACTGAAATATCGGCATGTTCCGCAGTGTTTTCTTTCGCTGTAAGTTCGGTCTTGTCTTCAGCCAGGGTTTCACTGGTACTGTCCATCTGTTTTTCAAGAGCAATAAGTTCTTTTTCACTGATCATATCATCAATTTTAACTTTGATATCGGTTTTTTCTTGTTTTTCAGGTTTACTGGTGAACTTAATGCGTTTTTTTGGTGCGACCGGCAGGATTATTTCCTGAGTGCTGGCTTTGTTGACGGTAAGTTCACAACTCATTATTTCCGCCAGTAGTTTTCTGCCATTATAATGGTGTTCATTTATTTTGAGGCACTGTCTGGCGATACTTTCCGCTTTGTTGTAGTCATGAGTAATCTTTGCTTTGAGCATTTCAATATACGCCAGAGCATAATAAATATCGCTGTCTGGAGTTTTAATAAGATTTTGGGCAATCTTGAACTCATTGATGCTGTATTCCAAGAGTGACATATCACCATTAGATTTATAGAAGTCAATGAAGAATCCGGCTATTTCCTTATGGATATCGGCAGATGTATTGAATTCTGTACTTGTTTTAAGCGCTTTGCCGTAGGTTACTGCAGCTTTGCTGTAGTTTCCGGATTTTGCCAGAATACGAGCATTGTCAAGAATTGCCTTGGCGGTCTGACGTTTGTTCTCTTGCTCACGTTCAGCCTTGATAGTTGATATTTCAGTCAACTTATGTTCGATCAGTTCATTAACATATAGCGGCACATGGCGTTCACGGGCTATTTCAAAACAAATTTTAGCTTTCTGAAATTCATTGTTCTCAATAAACTTGATGGCTCTTGTGACCTGGCTGGCCATAGACTGATCAAGATCATCTTCCTTGAGTATCCTGATATCTGTTACTTTTATCCAAGGCATATTTGCATATAGACTTTCAACAACTCCGGTAATCTCAATTTTTTCAAATTGATTGATAATTCTTAAGATGTTTATCAGCCTGGTGTTATTCTTCTCTAGATATAATGTAGGGTAGACCTTATTAAGTTCGTTTTCTTTCCAGAATTTAATGTCACTATTCCATACAGAAAAATTTTCGAACTGTTCCTGGTTGAAAAATTCATCCTTATCTCTGAACATGTTGCCTCTGGCTGCAAAACGTGAAATAAATGTAACCTTTCTATCCTTTAATGCCAGAGGATTTTTGGCAATATCAGAGATGTTGATCATTACCGGTCGGATCTCTTTTTCAGGTTCTTTCCAGGCGCGTGCACGTGAGCCGATTACAGCAGCGGCAGTTGCCAGAACAGCTATAAATAATATGTAATTTCTGAATTTGCTCATTTTTTGTCTCGCACATGGTTATTAGTATTTTTTATCAGGTCTTTATGCCTATAATAGAATATCGTCAACTTTAATCGTGGAGCTTTAACCTTTTTCAACTTTTTTCGGGAATAACACCATGAATAAAAAAATTGCCGTATTTTTAGTTAATAGTGAGGTCGGAGGGTGGCATGCTTCAAAAGATGATATTCGCTATTTGTGTGATCTGTTACCTGAGTATCAAATATTTAAAGCGGCAACAGTTGAGGAGTTCAAGGATTTACTGCCGCATGTGGCTATTGCTCTTACCTGGAAATATCGTGACGAATGGGTTGAAGAGTATCCCAATGTAAAAGTAATGGGATCACCAGCAGCCGGTCAGGAATTTTTGCCGGAGATAATAAAATCTGATATGCATCTTGTCCGCGGGTCATTTCATGGTATAACTATGTCGGAAACTGCAATTGGAATGATGCTTGAGCACTCTAGAAGAATAGCTGAGGCTGATGTGCGTATGCACAGTGGAGAAATTTGGCCCCGGGCAGCTCTTGCTAAGAATTTAAGGAGCTTTACCCATTCTCATGTAATGATATTCGGGTTTGGCGCAATCGGTACCATTACTGCCAGACGACTTAAAGCATTCGACTGCCGGATTACGGGGGTTAAGCGTAGTCTTACAGGATACCCAGACTATTTTTCCTCAGGTGATTCAATCGTCAATTTTGACTCTGTGATGGAGATACTGCCTACTGTCGATCATCTGGTCTCTTTTCTGCCGGATACTGAACAGACAACTGATATAATTAATTATGAGGTATTAAAGCGTTTGCCGAATCACGCGGCTGTTTATAATCTCGGTCGGGGGAATTCTATTGCGCAGGATGATTTGATCAGGGCGTTAAATCAGCATGAAATTTCCGGGGCTTATCTTGATGTCTTCAAAGAAGAGCCGCTGACTGGGGATTCGCCTTTACGGAATGTTGAGAATTTATTTATTATGCCGCATGCCTCGGCAATTTCTCCGGATTATCTGCGGTTGTTTTTTGCGGAATTGCCTGCTAAATTTGCGGAATTGGGCCTATAATTTGCAATTGTATCTTTGTAATGCTAGCTTCTTTTAGAAGGATTTGAGGCAGGGGATTGGCGAGTTACCTGACAGGATAATGTCTTACTTCTCCTGTCAGGTAACTGGAAGTTTACTGGGAAATGCTGTGCAGTAAATATATGATGTAACCGGCGGCGGCAACAAGCAGTACCCCGGCTCCAATCAAACCTGCTGTAAGATACTTTACTTTTTTGGCTAGGATTGAATTAGTCGGTGATATTGGTGCAAATGATGTGGTCGGTGCCGGCTGGCTGTTAGGCGATATTGTCAGTCTTACCGCTTCCAGTTCGGTGATTATTTCCGCAAAAGACTGTTGTCTCTTGTCAGGATCTTTTTCCATCATTTTATAGATAATCGAACATAATTTATTGGGGGCTTCCGGGCAGTATTCCTTGATGCTAGGCGGTTTGTGGAAAATATGGCTGTCGAGCACATCTTCACTGGTTCCATAGAATGGCGGAGTACCGCAGATCATGTGATACATGGTGACCCCAAGGCAGTAGATATCGCTGCGGTAGTCGATGGTGCGGTCTCCTGAGGCCGCTTCTGGTGAGATATAATCAGGTGTGCCGAGAATCTCTCCGTTAGGAGAGAGAATGGAATCAAGTGAGCTTTTGACAAAGCCAAAATCTCCGAGTTTGGCAATGCCTTTGCGGGTGAGCATTATGTTTCCGGGTTTTACATCGCGGTGTACAATCTTTTTGCCTGCCAGATAGTCGAGAGCACTCGCTACCTGCGTTATAATATTTATACTCTCAAGTATCGGGAGTTTCTTTTGTTCGTCAAGCATCTTTTCTACCGGATCACCATCAATAAACTCCATGGAGTAGTATAGCTGGTTGCGGTGTCTGCCAACATCAATAACCTGGATAAGGTTGGGGTGAGAGAGTCTGCCGACAAGTCTGGCCTCGACCAGAAAGCGTTTTCTGAACTCATCATCGCTGAGCCATTTTTCGTGAAGAACCTTGAGCGCTACTACCCGCCCCATACTTAACTGACGGGCTTTGTAAACAACCCCCAGACCACCTTCACCGATCTTACTTATAATTTCATAGCCGCCAATTTTCTCACCAATATTTGTAGCATCACGCAGGAGACGTTCCTGAGCTTTATAGATAGCCCAGACTTCTTCCTCTTTTACATAATTCAGCTCTTTGAGAATATCTTCCAAAGTCCGGGTTGTTTCACTGTTCTGTTCTTTTTCTTTCTCAAGTAACTCTTGAGCTTCTTCGAGCTGTTCGTGATTGATAATTTTATGCGCGATAGCAAGTGTTCCAAAATCAAGGTCTTTATTAGCGTCTGCCATTATTGGTTATCTCCTTGTAATATTTGTAAACAATTTCTTCCTGATCAGAGGTTTCGATCGATCCTGGACGGATTGTGCGAACTGATTCAATTGCATTCTCCGCAGTCTCGCCTATAAATACGAGGTAACAAGCAAGCATGGTGCCCGTTCTTCCCATTCCTGCTGCACAGTGGACGGCTACTCCAATGTTCTGTTTGTGCATCAGCGACACATAGTCCGTAAATTCAGCAATCTGCGCCAGTGTCGGTGGTGTAAGATCGGTAATGGGTAAATGCAGGTAGTTAAAGCCTTTTGCAGCCAGTAAGTCAGGTGGAAGTGGATATTCAGTCAGCGTAACCACCGACTTAACTCCATCATCAAGGAGCTGCTGCAGGTCATCTTCTATGGGGTTTATAATCCCCGGGTATGCCATGCCGGCTAGAAGTTTGGGGATAATAAATGAATAATTGCTCGGCATATCTGCTCCTGTTCGGTATTTTAGGATAAGTCTTCAAAGGTGCTGGAAAACTCGTATACATTTTTAAAATCATCGATAGAGTCACAATCTCTCTTCTGCCAGTTCATTCCTTTATCATTGACCATGCAGTATACGATCTCACCAAAATCATCTGTCTTATAAACGTTCCAGGAGTTGAAGACCGCTTTGGTCATACAGCCCCAGCGTTCCCTGGCAATCTTTTTTATGCCGGCTAGGAGTTCTCTGCCGCTTACATGAAACTCTGAACCCTGTCCACGGTTGTTAAGACCATCATCTTCTGCAAGCATGCCTTTGCGCAGCCAGTTTGCAGTTAGAACAATTGCTTCTGAAACAAAAATAAATGCTTCCGGACTGTAGCGTCCGTCTCTTCTGGCAAGCTCTCTGATGTATTTAAGATGCTCATTCATAGCGGATAATCCATTTTATTGTTCATTTATAGAATTTTCGGGAGTATCTTCCTGGTCATTGTAATCAGAGTCAGAGTCAGAGTCAGAGTCAGCAGCATTCGCGCAGTGGCACTTGCAACAAGGCTCCTCTGGATCCGGGGAGTTACCATCGTCTTCACTGGAATTCTCAGCGGACTTTGATCGATGCTTTTTCTGGTTCAATTCATGATCAATAACATCTTTAAGATTAATTGTCTCAACACTGCCATCATCACAGCATATCTGTATGTCTTTGCTCAGGATATGTGTATTCATTACGCAGCCGCTGAAATCCTTGGTTGCAACCCTGTCTCCTTTGCGAGGAAGTTGTGATTTATGGGATTTATAAACATCGTCTTCAAAGCGCAGACAGCACATCAGACGACCGCAGTGGCCACTGATTTTGCTGGGGTCGAGGGTCGTTTTCTGCATTTTTGCCATACGCATTGTAACCGGCTCAAGGTCATTAATGAAGGTGCGGCAGCAGAGTTCACGCCCGCAGTGTTCATAATCCGAGAGCATTTTGGCTTCATCACGAACACCTATCTGGCGCATTTCAATTCTTGTGCGATAGCGTCGGGCCAGATCTTTTACCAGTTCCCGGAAATCTACACGTCCGTCAGCTATAAAATAAAAAATAATCTTTTCACCGCTGAAGAGGTGTTCGATACAGACAAGCTTCATCTTCATTTCTCTGCTGCGAATGCGCTGCCGGCAGTACTCCATTTCTTCAGGTTCTTTCTGCGTGTGGATATGATTTATGATATTCTTGTCGCTCATTGTCTGCTCACGCTCAACTGCACCGGATATTTCAGAGTTCTGTATGCCGACTTCTGATATCAGTTGCGGCGTACTGCAGATGATACCGGATTCAAGTCCTGAAACAGTTTTGATGATTATCTTGCTGCATTGATGGAGCTTCTCTATATTGGTATAAAAATAACCCTGTATTGCGGCTTTGGTGTATTTTACTCCGACAATATATTTATATTCATCAGGATTAAGCTCCAGATGATCTTTGGGTTTTTCACGTTTGCTGTGATTTGAGTGCGGATACCTGCTGCTTATATCATCATTCATTATTTATATCCTTGTATGTAAGGCAGTCACTGTACTGGCAACTGCATTTAGAGTAACTATTTCGGGGCGGACATTGGCATTCAATGTGTCGCCGGCTTCCCATAAATTTTCCAACGCACTATAGCTATTTAATGGCGAGAGCCCACAGCGCATTTCTCGTCGTATATACATTGCAAGTAAGTCCAGGATCTTCAGAGCCATATTACGCTTGGTGGCAGTATCTTTGCAGTCTTTGAGCTTTTGGGTAATTATTCTTGCAAATTGTATCGCCTCCGCTGGAGAGCAATACTCTGAAATTTCACATATATCCTGCCAGTTCTTTAGAGTGTCGGTACTGCTAAGTTCATGTGCTGTGCCTAATGATCCTTCTGCTAATTCTGCCAGCTGTTCCGCGTCCTCGCTTGTCAGGTTATCATAAAGTCGTAAATATGAGATTATGGTCTCTCTGCTCAAATGGCTCAAACCTATTATCCGGCAGCGGCTGGTAATTGTTGCCAGCAGTCTGTCTGGGGCCGAACAGGTTAGAATTATTAAACTCTGAGGCGGCGGCTCTTCAAGAGTCTTGAGAAAAGCATTTGCGGCTTCGGTATTGATCCGCTCAACATCCGGTATAATACAGACTCTTCCGTTTCCATTCAAAGGCTTAAGACGCATAAAATCGAGTACCGGCGGGTGCTCGATATCTTCGTTGCCGGTGCTGTTGCGAGGTGTGAAACGCCTGATTCTGAGTTCTCCTGGCTCTCTTGGGAGTTCAAGGTAGTCCGGGTGATTTCCACTCTGCAATAGTTTACAGCTTCGGCAGTTACCGCAGGCATCACTGTCTTGCGGATTCTGACAGAGGAATCTGGCGGCGAGCGCCTGCGCCAATGAGAGCTTTCCAATACCTTTGTCACCACAGAAAAGATAAGCGTGATTCAGGCGGTTGTGTGCTAGTGAAACGTATAATTCCGACTTTGCACGCTCCTGTTCAAGTATATCCTTAAAGAATCTCATCAACAAGCTCCAGCACAGCTTTTTCCACTTCTTCTTTTTCTTGGGCAGCATCAATAATATGCAGCCGCTGCGGCGGTATCAGGCGGAATGATTCCTTATAGCTTTGCCGTACCTGATTCATATACTCTATGCCTTTATTTTCCATGCGATCCTTCGCTCCCGAAATTCTTTTCATCCCTGTTTCCGCCGGTAAGTCAAGGAATATCACGTGGTCAGGCATTAGATTATCCGCACCGGCGCTGGTGACCGCAAGCAGAATGTTATTCGGGATTAAACCCGAAGCACCCTGATAGGCGAGTGTGGAATATATAAATCTGTCACTTATAACATGCTGCTTACTCTGTAAGGCCGGGATAATCAATTCATTTACCAGCTGGTTTCTGCTGGAGGAATAGAGCAGGAGTTCGGTCAGGGGAGTCATACTGGTAAATTCGGGATTGAGAAGGATTTTGCGGATTGCGGTTCCTATTGCCGTCCCACCTGGATCCTGAACAAAAGTAGCACTTATTTCTTTGGCCGTTAAGTGCTTTCTGGTAGCTTCAATCATCGCGCTTTTACCGGCGCCGTCAGTTCCTTCAAAGACAATAAATTTTCCAGTCATTATTATTCCTGCATATAGCAATTGCTATAATTATGTGATATTGTAAATGTAATTATTTTTGATTATTTGTCAAAATAATGCAAAATACATTATATGAGAGCGCTATGGCAAAGTAAATATAAAAAAACAAAATCCCCCTGTAACAGGGGGATTTTGAGATGTATAACTATTGGATTAAATTTATTTTACAAGGCGATAGGTATCAGAAGCGATAAAGCCTTCTTCATCGGTTGCAACAACCATAACTTTGATAGAGCTGTCAGGAGCCGAGATATCGCCTTCAACACCGCGCCAAGTATTCTTATTCTTGATTGGGTCAAGCTTTATACCGAAGTTTGACATGTTCTCACATGCAGACCAGCGGATAATTGGTGCATTCTCTCCGATACCGCCGGTAAAGGCAATCGCGTCAACCCGTCCCAGTACTGCCATGTATGCGCCGATAAACTTCTTTACGCGGTAACTGAAGAGATCGAGAACCAGCTGACCGCGACTTTCAGGACCGTTGTCTTCGGCATCGGCTTCAATATCACGCATATCGCTGGTCATCTCAGATACACCAAGAATTCCGGACTCTTTATTGAACATTTTATCAACTTCGTGGTAATCTTTACATACACCCTTTTCCATCAGATAGAAAGCAATTGCTGGATCAACATCACCACACCGGGTTCCCATCATCACGCCGGCAAGAGGAGTCAAACCCATTGTGGTATCGATTGATTTACCATTCTTTACCGCGGTAATTGAGCCGCCGTTTCCGAGGTGACAGATAATGAGGTTCACCTGATGCTCAGGGATCCCAAGTATTTTTGCAGTTTTTCGGGTTACAAAGTTGTGTGATGTGCCATGGAAACCATATTTACGAACTTTGTGTTCTTTATACAGTTTGTATGGTAGAGGGTAGAGGAAGGCGTGCTTTGGCAGTGTCTGGTGGAAAGCGGTATCAAAGACGGCAACCATTTTGACATCTTTACTCAGCGCTTCCTGTATTGCTTTAATACCGATGAGGTTAGGAGGATTGTGCAGCGGAGCAAGATCTGCTACCTCTTCGATACCTGTGATAACTTCATCATCAATAACTACAGATGAATTATAACGTTCTCCGCCATGTACTACACGGTGACCTACTGCTTTGATTTCATGGATATCTTTGATAACACCGTGATCGGGATCAACAAGTGCTGCCAGTATAAGTTCCATACCTACTGTGTGATCTGGTATCTTTCTTTCAAACTGATGCTTGGTATCCTTTACTTTGTGTGTCAGAAGACCCTCATCAAGTCCAATGCGCTCTACCAGACCTTTTGCCAGCACTTTTTTTTCTGGCATGTCAAATACCTGGTATTTGATGGACGATGAGCCGCAGTTAATTACTAATACAATCATATTTTCCCCTTTTTATCGAGCTATAACGAATTGAATTTAATATAAATATATTCTTATTTAATTGCGGGTCAAGATAAAACCCTACGATAAAACCAACATTATTGTTGATAAACTCAATATTGGAACATTATGCTGGATTTTAGTGATGAAAATGTGTTTAATATTATATAGAGAATACATTTGAGCGATATCCTGTAAATTTTTAAAGTATATTGGATTACGCTTATTATCTTATGCTTGAAAGTTTATTGTCTCATATGGAAGTTGATAATGGCTAAAATTCAGCTAATAATGATTTTTTTTCTAATATGTATCATTACTGAGGGGTGTGTTCCGGTAAGTGTTGATACCAGTCAGGAGGCGGCTGCATTGGCCGAGCAGTATGTTGGCAATGCTCTGCCGGTAGTTGAATTGAAAACTCTGATAGAGGCAAATAAGCTGGTTCCTCAGAGTAAAAATAAGGCTTACACGCTGGATGACAGGGTTGGAATCGAGGGTGAATATTATATTTTTAATATTTACACTCCTCACGGTACTATTCTTGCGAAGGGAATGGCGGCACTGGTGGCGCGGTGTTATGAAACCGAGGTTTTGGAGATGATGCTGTCATCAAGTTTCGGTGTTGTTCTTCAATCGGCGATGGATGAAAATGTCGACTTCAGCAATACTGAAGTCGTGGATTCCAAGGTATATCAGATTGATTCAATTGCCGGAATCGGCAGGCGTTTTAATCAGAAATACTCCGAGGATTTTGATCGCGATGTGATTCTGGATAATGTCTTAGACCGAAATCTCTGTGTGGGCGCGTATTATGACCTAAGGCGGATGACTCTGGCGTATAAACTCGGTCTTGATGCTTATTCGCCCAATGTATATGTTCAGGCGTTTTTGGACTCTCTGCTGCTGCTGTCGCCGGAAGATCTTAAGGGGCTTGATGGGGTTGATTTACTTACACCAGAGATCAATATAACTCGGGGGCGGAAAAATATTGATGCTTCCGTGCAGTCGCGGTATCTCTTCCCTGGCAGTCATAATCTGTTGCTGGAGGCGAGGATAGTAAATAGTGATCCGGAAACTATCCGGGTAAAATTGCAGCAATTATATACGTCACTGTTTGCCGGAGTTGCGGAACTTGAAAACTCGGTCAATGCTTTACTTAATTCTGGAAAATACTCTATTCGTCAACAATTATATATATTCGCATATCTTAATGATATGAAAGTAGTTTCTGGCAAAAATGCTATTGTTTCACTTATGGCTGCAGCGCCAAGTGCATTCGAAGCGACACAGTATTATCTCCAGCTGCAGTTGCTGCATGCATATTATGTCGCCGGTGGGTTGAGGCGTTTTGTCGCTTTCAGTAATCTTCTGGGGGCAGTTGATTCCGCGGGGCAGATTATTGTGATCCCGACCTGGGATCATACACGTGAGCGGGAGGAAGTTCGTAAGCTGCTGGTTGAGGTAAAGAATCTTAAGCAGAAGGTCTCGGCGCCGGCTGCAAGCATCTGGTTTGTTGGGGATTGTGATAAGAATACTGAAACTACCGCCCGTAAAGCTGGTATTAATATACGTTCCGGGGTGGTCTCTGAAAACTTGTTCCGTTTTACCGATTTCGGCAGGCTGACTTATCGTTTTGCCAAGGGGGATCCGCTGGTAAAAAATGCGGCAACCCTTACACCTGATCCGGTAGTCATGTATCCGCGGGTTAACAGACCGATCCCGACCCAGCTTCTTCCTGATTCCGAGAATCCGGCAAAGAAGGTTCTGGCACAAAAAGCGACAATTAAGATTGAGGATCCAGATAAGCCAAAACCGACAAAACATGATCCGAGAAATTGGAGAGAATTTGGTATTGGAGTCAAGATTATACCTAAGGAGGAGCTGCAAGGAAGTGAAGTTCCGGGAATTGCGGCACAAGGGGTAGGTCATGAGTTGGATTTTGATGAGACCGGTTCTGGTGCCGGTAAGTTGCCGGTAAGAGGTGATGATCCGGTAAAGGTGGATTCTGCCGGTGTTTTTTAGCTGGTATTTAAATTATTATTTTAATGCGGGATATATCGTAACGTAATTATTATGAATTTGATTGATGCAATTTCAAATGCGCTAACCAAAGTAGAGTGGAGTTTTGAAAGTCATGACCCTGTTTGGGCCTGGCTCATAGTAGCAATGTATGCGGTAGCGGCAATTCTCTGTCTGCGGGCTTTATTCGCGTCACAGCGTTCGCTCTTTCCGGAAAAGATTAAGAAGAAGAGTAAAGCCTTCTGGGCGGTTCTCTTTGTGATCATGCTGTTTCTTGCCTGCAATAAGCAGCTTGACATTCAGACTTATATTACGGCTGTCGGTAGAGAGGTTGCAAATTCTCAAGGCTGGTATGATCAGAGGCGGCTGGTACAGAAAGACTTTATTCTTGTACTCGGTCTGGTGGCGTTTCTGTTTTTATTCTATCTGGCCTATATTGTTTATTATCTTCCGACTGGAAATAAAATTTCCATGGTTGGTGCGCTATGTACGTTTACCTTTATTGGGATGCGAGCGGCCTCATTTCACCATTTAGATCATTTTGTCGCCAGAACCATCTTTGGTGTCAAGATGCATATCCTTGTAGAAATATGTGGCGGCTTCATAGTCTCCCTAGGGGCTCTGATGAGTATCAAAGGTGTTGGTAAATGGGAGATGTATTATGACCAGCATTTTTCATCTGATAATGTCCCGGGATTACTCAATACTAAATTTGATCTTGATTCAGACCTTGATTCTGATGTTATGGGAGAGGCTTTACCAGCAATGGCTTTTGAAACGCATTTTGATAGGCCGGAACCGGTAACAGTCAATGCTCTAGAGAACAGTGCAGAATATTATGAACAACTTGCAGCGTCCGATGCGATTGCTGACGAAAATTCATATTATGGCAAGAGCAGCGAAAGTATTATTAGTGAGTACTCATCGAAGGAAGCTCAAAAACCGTCTTTTCAAGAACTCGTTTCTGGAAAGAATATAATAGCTGCGTCCGAAAGTTCTGCAATCGGTCTTTTTGAACGCGTCTCAGATCCGAAATATTCAAATTCTACCAAGCCGGCTATTGATAATTCTTCTCCGCGTGTCAGCAGGGAGAAGCTGGTAGAGGTAAATCGAAAACGCCGAGAGATGCAGAGTTCGCTCAAGTCAACCGGTAGTTCAACAGAAAAAGCCGCTAAAGCTAAAAAAGGGCGTGATGATAATTGGCTGAAGCGTGATGATGAGACCGGCTGGATCTAGTAATTTCATAGTATCTTCAGAGTTGTTCTTTATTTTTAACATTAACTAGCCTAGGAACTCAAATTTAATTTTTTGGGGTGGAGTCTTTATTCCTTTAATCTTGGATCCATCGCATCGCGTAGTCCTTCGCCGATTAGATTATAGGCTGTCATTGCAATAAAAATAGCAATGCCAGGGAACATTGTAAGCCACCAGTTTGTAAGCGGGCTATCACGACCTTCGTTGAGCAGTTCCCCCCAAGTTGCTGTCGGGGTCGCAACACCAAGACCGAGAAATGAGAGACCGCTTTCCGCTAGAATGGCACTGGCGATACCGAATGAGATCCCTACCAGAACCGGGCTGATCGCATTGGGGAGTATGTGATAGAAGATAATTCTGCCGGATTTGGCGCCAAGAGCTCTGGCACCAGTTACATAATCAAGTTGTTTCTGTTTGAGGATTTCACCTCGTATCAGTCTGGCAGTACCGGTCCAGCCGGTAAGTCCGATTACCAGCATAATGTTGAGTATTGAACGCTGTTCTAGAAAAGCTATTATTGTCAGCGTAAGAAAAAATGTCGGGAAGCAGATTACCAGTTCAATTACACGCGATATTATAATATCTATCCATCCGCCGAAATATCCGGCCAATGAGCCGATAATTATTCCTAAAATGGTGGCGATACCTACGGAAAAAAATCCCACAGAAAGCGATACCCGTGCTCCGTAAATCATGCGGACAAGAACATCTCTTCCCACTTCATCGGTTCCCAGAAGATTATATCCATCTCGTGGTATGTCGGTGTTCTCTATCCAGTTCGGAGGCAGTTTGGGGCGGAATTTTTGCTGGTAAGGACCGTATGCTATTGGGGCAAAGATTCCATGGCCTTTATTTTGTAACTGGAGCTTGGTATAATCCTGGGGCTGATTACGCGCTTGGGTTAATATGAACGGTAAAGCGAGTATCAGCAGTAAAATCGGAAGCAATAATTTAAGATGTTTTTTTAGCAGCAGCTTCAGCAGTATAATTGCCGGCAGACAGAATGCCAGATAATTGAAGAGGTATTCAATTAGTTTTTCCCGCGAATCCATGGGAGCAAAAAATTCCCTGAAAAATGGATAAGTGCGGGAACCATCGGCGTTATCCCAGATAAATGGTAAACGTGAAGCGATAAATGGTGCATAGAGGGCGATAATGAAAAGCACAACGGCAATATACAGACTGAGCATAACAACACGCTTCTGCCGGAATTGAGTCCAGACATTCTGCCAGTATGTCTTACTTTTATTGCTGTTTTTCATGATATGCTATTATCTTTCAAGGCTATTTATCTAGTGAAATACGTGGATCTACAATACCATAGGCAATGTCGCTGAGCAGAATCCCCATCAGTGTAAGCGCGGCGGTAATACCGGCAGTTGTCATCAGCAGGGGATAATCTCTACTGCTGATCGCTTCAAAACTCAGCATTCCCATTCCCGGGATTCTAAAAATAAACTCTATGAACACACTACCAACTATCAGTGCTGGTAGCATTGAGGCGGAGGTTGTTATCAGCGGGATAACGCTGTTGCGCAAAGCATGCTTGAATATGACCTTTTTATTACTTAGTCCTTTAGCTTTGGCGGTGCGAATATAATCCTGCTTGATAACATCAAGCATGGTAGAACGGGTAAACCGGCTTAAAAAGGTAAATGACCCGTATGAAAGGCAGATTATGGGCAGAACATAATGTGTGGCTGTCTGTAACTGCGCAGACCAGTAACTGGTAGTCAGCGGAATTATTGGATCGAGATCACTGGTCGGCCACCAGGGAAGATACTTTGAAATAAATATTATTGATAATAATGCAACCCAGAATGATGGCAGCGAGTAGAGCATGAAGAAGATCAGTGAGGTCGTTCGGTCAAAGAAAGAGTCACGGAAAATAGCCGAGTAAATACCAATAGGCAAAGCTATAAGGTACATAATAACAATTGATATCAGATTTAGTTTTAAAGTCGGCGGCAGGCGTTCCTTCAGAAGTTCTGATACCGGGGTGCCCAGATTTACCGTAATCGAAATACCAAAGTCACCGCGGATAATGCCTTTGCTTCCGGGGATATTCGGGTTTCCAGTGAGCCAGTACCAGTAACCGACATACCAGGGTTTGTCCAGACCGAAATGTTTACGGAATTGCTTTGCTGCTTCGGACTCGCCTTCCTTGAGTTGCCCGGGATCGCCTGAAGCGGAGAGCATATTTGATTTTACCGGGTCACCAGGCGCCAGACGCATCATCATATATGAGAGCAGGGTGATCATCAGAAGTGTTGGCAGCATTATTAAAATGCGCTTGAATATATATTGTAACATTCTATCTATCTCACTACTGGAGGTCTCGCGGTATCCAGATAAGGTTATCATCCATACCAAGTTTATAAACCCGGTTGTTGTAATATTTCTTGTTCTGCGCTCTCAGATTGACATCGCTGAACAGGAAGGTATAGGGCTGTTCATCATGAATCAGGCGATAAAATTTTCGTAGCAGCTGTTTGCGTTTTTCAGGATCAATACTTGTACGTGCTTCATCTATGAGTCTGTCCGCTTCCTTATTCCTGAAACTGATAAAGTTACTGCTTTGCTTTAAATCTGCCTGCGAACTGTGCCATACCTGATAAGGATCCGGGTCGAGTACTCCGGTCCAGCCCAGTATGCAGGAATCGAAGGCTTTATTATTTAGTTTATCAACAAAGGCACTCCACTCTATTGGCGAGAGATCAAGCTGAATACCGGCGTTTTTTAGATCAGACTGAATAATAGCCCCCATCTGGCGGGCGGTGGAACCGGAATTTGAGATCATCAGTGAGAATTTGAACGGTTCTCTCTTGCCGTCACCATTCAGGTCCTTATCCAGTAAGCCGTCGCCGTCGGTATCTTCCCAGCCACTTTCTTTCAGCAGTTTAAGCGCCGCTTCAGGAGAGTAGGGTATGGGTTTGACCTCAGGGTCAATGTAGGGCGAAGATCCGACGAAAGGTCCGGCGATAATTTTACCGAAGTTATAGCGGACATCCTTCATAATGCGCTCTCGATCGGTAAGCATGGTCAGAGCTGTACGCACATTACGGTCCTGAAACAGCGGCATATCCTGATTATAGGCCATATAAAACCAGGGAACTGCAGCGCTAATGTACTGAAATTTTTCTATTGCGTAGTCCTTAGGGGTTTTACCGGCTATTTTCAAGTTGTTCCATGCCAGTGAATCCTGAACCGCAGTTTTGATATCAGGGGTTACAACTTTAAAATCGCTGCTGTCAGTCTCTTTGATCCATTGTTCCGGGGTAAGCCCCATAAGATCAATTCCGCCTTTTTTCAACTCAACGAGCTGAATATTTGGTTCAGGCATTACTTTGTAGCGAATCTCCTTAATATATGGTTTAGGACCGTAGTAGTTCTCATAGCGTTTAAGTGTCAACGACTCTCCCTTTATCCAGCTGTCCAGATAATACGGTCCGCAGCCTATCAGGAACTGGTTACGCTTGCTGGTTATCATCTGAGCGGCGAATTCACTATCTGTCCATGCCGGGTCCGGACGGTAGTAATGCCGGGGCAGAGGTGAGAGTGTGAGAGAAATACCTTTGGCTAGAGCATAAGGTTCTTTCCAGATAACTTTGAAAGTGTAGGTGTCGATCTTTTCAATCCGATCAACAAGTTTGAAATAGGTTCGTATCGGGTCGCAGGGTATCTCCTGATTATTGATGGTCTCCCAAAAGAAAATGAAATCATCAGCAGTGACCTCTTTGGAAGGTACTTTATTCCCGGTTACCGGATCGGTATAAGGGTGCCAGGTGACGCCTTTTTTGAGGTGAATGGTGTAGATCAGGCCGTTACTGGAAATTTCCCAGCTTTGTGCAATTTTGGGTTCGTATTGTTCTGGATTCATCAAATTTCGTGCGGCCAAGGTGTCATTACAGGAGGAATCAATCATTGAGGTTGTCGCTTCGGAGCGGACGAGACTGTTTAGATTACCTGAAAAAGATGCAATTGCCTGAGTTATTACGCCACCGCTTACTGCATTTTCTGGGCGAAATTCGGAATTGGCGAATTGAGTGAAATTTGTTGCTGTGTCTGGTGCTGAAGAGGTAGGAAAAGTGCCCGCAGGGGCTATTCTGATATTAGCAATTTTTTCTTTGAGATTTTCAATATTACTGTTAAGAAAATCAATTTTTTCGGTATTCTCAGCCACCGCAACCGTATAACGGCTGTTGGAATCGATATACAGATAAAACCCGACTATATTACTGAGCAGCAGTAATATCAGAATAATGATCATGCAGCCAGAGCGATCATTCATTATTGGCACTCCTTCTTTTCAGACATATAAAATTGTAAATTATTATCATTATTTTATATGCCAATTCAAGGATAATACCGCAAAATGCCTAATAAGTTATTGCAGGTTGTGCACTGTTGAGTGTAAATCTTAGATTTCCTTAAGATATGAACGCGCAATCAGAATCAGCAGCAGCCAGACCGAGAGTAATGCCATAAAAGATACTCCATAAGGTAAACTTTATGGAGTATCGAAAAAAAATGGTAAAAACTGGAGTAAAATTGTAAACTAACCAGCTGCAACAAACATCGGTCTGGACGCCAGTGTGCTGAAAGGCTTGCGCTTGTCAGGCCAGCCAAGACGCCACATGAAGGTCTCAACGAATAACTCTGAGTTATATTTACTGCGTAAAATATCTTCTGCATAATCTCTTATCTGCTGTTCACTGATATGGTCTGTACCCAGATCTTGTATACTACGCAGCAACTGTACACGGGATCTTTTAAGATTTACAGCATTTTCAGTCAGGTGTTTCCATTGCTCCGACCATGAGCGGCAACTGGTGTTTAATCGTGAAATTACCGCGTTGATTGCAGTTTCGGATTCACAGATATTGGTTTCCGTTGAGGCTTTGAGGTCAACTCCCTGCTGGAAATAACCATCTTTGCCGAAATATTTCAATACTTTGATCATCTCTTCACTGCTTTCCGGTCTGGTGACATTGAAGTGGAAAAGAGCACGCAAGCCGCCATCACTGTTATAACGCAATTTACCTCCCATACCGCGTAGGGCATCAGGGGTTATTCTATCTATATCTTCATTTTCAAAATTGACAGACACACCATACCATTTGCGTCCGAGTTCAGTTATTGTTAAGTTACTCATTATTGATATCTCATTAGGTTTAAAATTTTATCAACTTTTATCGGAAATCATACATAAATACTTATGTTAATGCAAGTTAAAAATTTTGTTATTATTGTAATTGTTAAATATATTACTTGTATATAGTTGTTTTACGCCTCAGCTTTGACCGGTAGCTGATTATTCTTCGCATTTTAAGAGCTGTAGACTTTATTTCGCGTCTGTATATGCATTTACCACATTATTAATATTATGTATAGTCTATTTCGACTTGAAAAATGTATCTTTTTGAATTATCATTGAGCACAGATTTTATAAAAAGTTTACAGTTGCGGGAGATTTGATTTTGGATGGTAAATTTGTAGTTATAAGTGGCAGAAATAAGGGAGAAATTTTTGATATTGCTCCCGGTAAACCTCTGATTGTCGGAAGAGATGCCAGCAGTGATTTCTGTCTTAATGGAAAGATGATTTCCCGTAAGCATTTTTCCATTTATCAGAACGCCAACAGATTTTTGCTTAGTGACCTGGGATCAAGAAACGGGGTATATGTTAACGGGGAAAAATCTGTCAAGCATCTTTTGGAAGATGGTGATATTATTCAGCTGGGGCAGGTCAAAATAAAGTTCTGTTTGGAATCAGGCCTTTCGGATCTTTCAGAAGATGATAATGCTGAACTCTGTTCTGATACCGGGAAATCCACAGCTATCTACCGTCAGAAATTCAATGTAAATAATTTTTCTGCATTTGTGAATGATGGCGGGATTTCAGATGGTGACTTAGAACATTCCCGGCTTATGAGTATCTGTAACTTTTCCAGTAAACTCTTTTCAACAAAATCAATAAAAGCCTTGCTGGGGACGGCATTGGAAGCGGCTGTAGAATTGACCGGTGCTGAACGGGCTTCTGCTTTGCTGCTTGATCCTAAAACTTCTGAGCCGCAGTCGGTTGTAACCCGTTTTGCCGGAAGTGAGTTCAGCGGGCAGTTTCCAATCAGTAAGACGATTGTAATGGAGACCGTGAGAACTCTGGAGTCGGTAATAACCGGGAATGCTTCGGCTGACGAGCGCTTCTCAAATGGTGATTCGGTTGCGATAAGTAATATTTCAAGTGTAATGTGTGTGCCGATGATAACTCTTGACAGCAGGGTTCTTGGTGCGATTTATGTGGATAATTCCACCGGGCTTGAAGCCTTTGACAAGATGCATCTGGCTTTACTCGCAGCAATTGCGCATCAGGCAGCGGTTGCCGTTGAGCGTACCAGTCTGTTTGATGATATCGAACGTCTTTTTATCGGGGCGATTCACACTCTTACCGCCAGTATAGAGGCGAAGGATTATTATACCTGCGGTCATTCTGAGCGGGTGACCTGCTATAGTCTGCTGATCGCTGATGAAATGGGGCTGGATAGTCATACCAGAGATGTTGTTGAGTTTTCCGGAATTATGCATGATGTCGGTAAGATAGGTATTCCTGAATCCGTGTTATGCAGTACCGGCAGACTTACCCGTGAGGAAATGGAGATCATGCAGAGCCATCCGTTTAAAGGATCTGAAATAATAAAGAACATGCCTGAGATTTCTACTTTTGTGTCGACTAAAAAAGTGGCGGAGGCGACATTGTTTCATCATGAACGTTACGATGGTACCGGTTATCCGGATGGTCTTAAGGGTGAAGAAATTCCTTTGGTCTCACGTATCCTGGCAGTAGCTGACACCTTTGATGCCATTACCAGCAACCGTTCATATCGTAAGGGCAGAAATGCGCAAACGGCGTTGAAAATTCTTAGTGCCTGTTCAGGTATTCAGATTGATCCGGCGGTGTTTAAAGCTTTTGAAGAGGTATATAAAAACGGTAAAATCAATCTGCTGGAGGCGGTCAATGTTCATTTTAACATGAATATTAAGCGTTTACGCGAGAATACGGTATTTGATGATATCGAGGCGTAAGTGTATTGGTATTATTACTTAATTATTCTTGTACTTTTCCTGACTTTATATATTATAATATTAATGAGAAAATTATAAATTTAGAAGGTATATGATTATTATGCTTTCAGAATCAGTTTTTGTACGAAAGGGTGGCATGGAAAGTAAAGTTATCAGAGTAGGGGTGGTAGGCGCCGGGGTAGTTGGTTCTGGTACTATCGAGACCTTGCTTGAGCGTTCTGAGCTTCTGGAAAGAAGAAGTGGGGTAAAGGTTGAGCTGGCAGCTGTGGCCGAACTTGATACCGAGAGAGCCTTGGCTACCGGCGCGAGCAGAGATATTATTGTAGGTGATTATAAAGGTGTAACCGAGAATCCGGATATTGATATTGTAGTTGAGCTTGTAGGTGGTGTCGGTATTGCCGAAGCTATTGTGAAAAGTGCCTTGGAAAATTCCAAAGCGGTAGTCACTGCTAATAAAGCGCTGCTCTCTGAAAAAGGTGAGGGCTTGTTTGCTCTGGCGCGCGAAAAAAATGCTCCTTTGGCCTTTGAAGCGGCAGTTGGTGGCGGTATTCCTTGTATTCTTGCAATACGCGAAGGCTTAAATTGTAATAATTTTACATCGCTTCTCGGTATTTTAAACGGAACCTGCAATTATATTCTTACTGAGATGATTGAAAATGGTGTCGAATATGCCGAGTGTCTCAAGGAAGCGCAGGCATTGGGATTTGCGGAAGCTGATCCGACAACCGATGTGGGTGGTTTTGATACTGGTCATAAATTATCTTTGTTATCGGCTTTGGCATTTGAGACCAATGTTGAGTTTGCAAAAATGCATATTGAGGGAATAGATAAAATTGATCTGCGTGATGTTAACTATGCGCAGGAGCATGGTTATACCGTAAAGCTGTTGGCTGTAGCCAGACCGGTCGGTAAAAAGCTTTTCCTCTCGGTTCATCCGGCACTTTTACCGGTTGAGCACAATCTTGCCGGAGTCCATGGTTCGCTCAATGCTGTTTCGCTGTATGGCGATGTGGTGCAGGAATCTGTGCTCGTAGGGCGTGGCGCCGGAAAGTTTCCTACTGCCAGTGCGGTTGTGTCTGATATTGTGGCGGTTGCCCGACGACTGAAGTATTCACCGGTTACACCGGGATGGGTACCGCCAATGGAATCAGCATTTGAGTTGGGAGCGATCGAAGACTATATTACCCGTTATTACCTGCGCTTTACAGTCGCAGATAAACCGGGTGTTATCGCTAAAATAGCTACTGAACTGAGTAAGGCCGGGGTAAGTATTGCTTCTGTCAATCAGAAAGAGCAGCATGAGGAGCAAGGTGATGTGGCGGTTATTTTCATTACGCATTCGGCGCGTGAAGGTGATATTAAAAAGGCGTTGAAAGCAATAGACGGAAGTGATTCGATAACCGCTGAAACGGTATTGCTGCGTATTGAAGAGTAGTTATTTATAATTCAGTTTTCACTGAGGCGGTCATTCCGGGAATGGCCGCCTCTAATATTTTATTACATTTGTGCGGTATTGTAACTGGATGCTGTATATTAATATTACATATTTTAAAATTGCTTGACAATGAATTTTTTTACAGTTATACTGTTTATTCATGTTGTGTCATTATTAAAAGTTTTATTTATTAGTAATAAGTTGGGGCATAATGTTTAAACAAGCAATTGTAATTGTCAGCTTTGGTACAAGCCATGATCAGGCATTAAGTACTGGGATTGTCCCGATTGAGCAAGAGGTACGTGCTCGATTTGGCGGCTGCAAGGTAGCAAGGGCTTTTATTTCCAGCCGGATACGAAATATACTGAATACCAGAGACAATATACATGTTGATTCTCCAGCCGAAGCGATCGAGAGGTTATTACGCAGTGGTTATTATAATATAATTATTCAGCCTACGCTGGTGATCCCGGGTAAGGAATATGAGGCCTTGGTCAGTGTTGTCAATGAATATCAGACCATCTCTGATATTGTCAATATTAGAATCGGAACACCGCTTCTACATTCTGAAGTTGATGTCAAAGAGTTTGCGGAATGTGCGAAAAAATATATTTCAGAACTGGATAGTTCCACTGCTTTTGTGCTTATGGGGCATGGGACAGAGCATTTTGCGAATGCAATTTATCATCGGCTGCTCAATATAATTCGAAAAAATTCAAAACAGTTTTTTTTAACTTTAATTGATGGGGAACCAACCTTTGCCGATGTCGTTGAGGAAATTTGTGAATCTGGATTTGACAAAGCACTCATACGGCCAATGCTTATCACAGCCGGTGAACATGCCCTCGTTGATATGTCTTCAGATTCGGAGAATAGTCTGAAATCACAGTTGTTGCGTGCCGGGATTGACTGTCAGTGCCAAATGGAAGGTCTGGGGAGTTGTGATGTAGTTCAGAATATAATTATCCGGCATATTGAAGAGCATATTGCCGATGATGTGCTCATTGTTTGAGTAAGTTGTTGTTTTAAGGTATTGATGGTTTTTCATATAATTATTCCCGCTGGTATTTGCGGGAATAATTATATGAATTCAAATTTTAAAGATGTCAGCTGGTGATGTCTGCGACACTGCCACGGCTGACAAGTTCGGAGCGGATGTGAAGCATTATTCTTTCCGGCATTTGTTTTTCAATACGGTCGATAAGCCTTGACATCGCAAGTCTGCCCATACGTTCTTTCTGAACCTTTACTGTTGTGAGCGGAGGATCGATTATTGAGCTGTATGGCAGATCATCAAATCCGATGATTGAGATATCCTCCGGTATTCGATAACCGGATTCCTTGAGTCCACTACAGGCTCCTATCGCCAGCACATCGTTGGCCGCGACATAGGCGGTAGGCAGTTTTTTCTCATTCTTAAGAAATTCCTGCATATCATTTTTGGCTTCCTCAATAGTTGGTGTAAGTTCACAGTAATACTGTTTGTTAAAGGTTAGTCCATTCTTTTTGAGTGCCAGTTTCATGCCTTCAAAGCGTTCTTCAAAATTGTTGAGCCAGAATGAACTGTTAATAAAGCCAATTTCCGTATGACCGTTATCAATAAGCTGCTGGGTGGCTTTCATCGTCGCACTTACATTATCAAGCGCAATTGAGTCTATATGCTCTGAGGTATGGCGGTCAAGCAGTACTATTGGAAGGTCTTTTGAGTAGTCAGCAAGTTTACTGAGGTCTTCATCGCTCATTTCGGTACCCAAAATGAGCATTCCATTTATACTGCCATCATTCAATGATTCTATTATCGGCTGAATATCATCAACCGCACTGTCATTTATGTATGATATGCTCATACTGAAGTTGTGTTCACTCGCCTGCGTTCCTAACCCCTTGATAACATTGGACAAAAATTGACTGTCTTCGATCACATCGTCCGATGTACGTTTAAAAACCAGAAAACATATATTCTTTGCTTCTGATGAAGGAATATTGATTGCAGGGAATTTTTGAGGATTGAAGTCACTTTCAGCGATTGCATCTAAAATCCGCTGTCTGGTATTACTGCTGACACCTGGTTTATTGTTTAAAACCAGGGAGACAGTAGCCGCAGATAATCCTAACTGCTTTGCTATATCTTTTGCACGCATTTCTGTTTTCCCTGTTACGGTTGCTCTTGATTCAGTTGCAAAATAATACGGTTATGTGTTTATTCTTACCGCAGTTTATTTTGCTTCTGATTATATATAAAAACTCAAATCAATGAAACTATAATTGATTATTTTATCTCCGGCGCTACAAAATTGTGTAAAAATTTTTGCAATTGTTATTTCTAATGTAAAGTATTTTCAGGTAGTAATGTCTGTATGCAGTTAATAAAAACAGATTACCGCATACAGACGAATCGCTATTAATTTACTACTTTGCCTACAGCTTTTTTCCAGCCAGTATAGAGTTCTTCACGTTGAAGTTCAGGCATTTTAGCGGTAAAGGTGTTCTTTGAAGCAATGAGCTGCTCAAATTCATTACGACTTTTCCACAGTCAGGTGGTTAGACCTGCAATAAGTGTAACTCCAAGAGCTGAAAGCTCTTCAATTTTTGCCGGTACTACCGGTGTTTTAAGAATATCCGCCTGAAACTGCATCAGGAATTTATTCTTGGTTGGTCCGCCATCGGTTCTCAGATTCGCCAGAGGAAGACCTGATTTCTCAGTCATTAAATTTACTACATCCGCAATCTGGTACGCGATTGCCTCCAAACCGGCTCTGACAATATGGTTCCTGGTTGTGCTGAAACTCATGCCGCTGATCACAGCCCGGGCGTTATTGTTCCAATGGGGAGCGGATAAACCGCTGAAGGCTGGTACAAGGTAAACGCCTTCGGTACTGTCAATAGCAATTGACATGTTTTCTGCTTCAGCAGGATTACTCAGAAGCTGTAAATTATCCACCAGCCATTTAATGGTAGCTCCGGTACTGTTGATATTCCCTTCTAGTACATAGATCACCTCTGAACTCAGTCCCCATCCTATTGAGGTTACCAGACCATCAACATCCGGTATGGTATCGGTTCCGGCATTCATCATAATAGATGAACCAGTACCATATGTGGCTTTCGCCATACCGGGCTTATAGCAGAGCTGTGCAAATAAAGCTGCATGTGAGTCACCGAGAATACCGATTATCGGCAGTTTCTTGGCGGCAATACCATTTATGTCTGTTTCGGCCCAGATAGTGTCAGAGGGCTTAATCTCTGCAAGCATTGACTGAGGTATCGTGAATAGTTCACAGACTTCCGGATCCCAGTCAAGAGTTTTGAGATTTAGTAGTGACATGCGGGACGCATTGGACATATCCGTTGCATGCACCTTGCCTCCGGTCAGTTTCCAGACAAGCCAGCTGTCAATGGTACCGGCAAGTAATTCTCCATTCTCGGCTTTTTCACGAGCGCCGGGCACATTATCGAGTATCCACTTAATTTTCGCAGCGGAAAAATATGGCGAGAGTGTGAGTCCTGTTCGCTCCCGAACAAGTTTCTTGTTCTCTGGGGTCTCAAGCTGTTCGCAAATCTCTGTGGCTCTTGCACACTGCCAAACCAAGGCATTGTATACAGGTTTAGAGGTCTTGCGATCCCAGACCAGTACCGTTTCCCGCTGGTTTGTTATTGCCATTGCATTAATGGTATCCCAGCTTATCCGGCTGGTATCGATAAGTTCAGCGACAGCTGCTACCAGATTATTGTAGATCTCTTCAGGATCATGTTCTACCCAGCCTGGTTTGGGGTAGTACTGTTTGTGATCTTTATTTATACGGGTTGTCACCTGACACTTTTTGTCTATGAGCATGGCTTTGGTTGCCGAGGTGCTCTGATCTATAGCTAAGATATACATAATTGAGTGGCATTTTCCCTTCTATAATATACAGTTAGAACCAATGTGGGCTGAGTTTTCCACCGGTACTACTTTTTGAGTAGATCTTTAGCCTGCGCACAAAGATTTTCTACGGTCAGTCCATAATGCTTGAATACCTCTGCAGATTCGCCGGTTACAGTTTGCTCATCAGGGATTCCGAGAATTTTCATCGGTGTCGGATTGTTGACCGCCAGAACTTCTGCTACGGCACCACCCAGTCCGCCAAACGCATAGTGTTCTTCAATGGTTATGATATGTCCAGTGTCAGACGCTGCTGCAAGAATAGCTTCTGTGTCCAGAGGTTTTAGGGTATGCATATCCAGAACTCTGGTGGTGATACCATCTTTTGCCAGCTCTGCAGCAGCTTTTTTGGCAATAATTACGGTTTCTCCGCATGCTATAATCGTAAGATCCTTACCCTCCTGAATCTTGATTGCCTTGCCGATAGTAAATTCTACTTCCTCTTCATAGACATCCTCAACCGCTCCGCGCCCCATTCTTACATAAACTGGTCCTTCAAAATCAACCAGTGCTTTGGTCAGCTGCCTGGTCTGAGTGTTGTCACAGGGGAGGACCACAGTCAGTCCGGCGGTAGCACGCATCATGGCGATGTCCTGCAGTGAGTGGTGAGAGGTGCCAAGAGCACCGTAGCTTACGCCGCCACTGATGCCGATCAGTTTTACATTGGTGTTGGCGTAGGCAAGATCAACCTTTACCTGTTCGAAACTGCGCGCAGAAAGAAAGCAGGCAGGGGCACAGGCAAATGGTTTTAGACCGGCATTGGCCAGACCGGCAGAGACGCCGACAAGGTTTTGTTCGGCAATACCAATTTCGATAAACTGCTCAGGAAGAGTATCTGCATATTCATTCAGAGTCACTGAACCACGTGAGTCTGTTGCCAGAACCATAATCTGAGGATTTTCTTTTGCAAGCTCCAGAATTGTCTCAGTGAAGATTTTTCTGCAGGGTTTACTGTTAATCATAATTATATTATCCTTGTTATTAACTGTGTGAAAAATTAAGTGGTTATAAACCTGAAGATAAGAAACATGACTTAGATGTAGGCTGACTCCAGATCATTGAGTGCGGTTTCGAATTCTTCACCTTTTGGAACACCGTGATGCCACTTTGCCTGATTTTCCATGAATGATACACCCTTGCCTTTGGTGGTTCTGGCGATAAGCATTGTCGGTTTTTCTTTAGTATAATCAACACTGTCCAGGGTTGTACAGAGCGCTTCTATATCATTTCCGGCAACTTCAAGAACATCCCAGCCGAAGCTTTCCCATTTGCTGGCGAGATTGTCCAGTGACATCACATCTTCAGTGTTACCGCTGATCTGAAGATAGTTCCGGTCGACAATACCGAGAAGATTACCGAGCTTGTAGTGACTTGCAGCCATAGCCGCTTCCCAGATAGAACCTTCAGCCTGTTCACCGTCACCCATTAGAGTAAAGACACGGTTTGGCTTGTGGAGTTTCTTCTGGGCAATGGCCATACCGACAGATACTGAGAGGGCGTGACCGAGAGCTCCGGTATTCATCTCAATTCCTGGAACTTTTCTGGTAGGGTGGCCAATGAGCCGTGACTTGTAGGCAGAGAAGGTCTCAAGTTCTTCTTTTGGAAAGTAACCCATGTCGGCAAGTATGCAGAGATATGGTTCTACCGAATGCCCTTTACTCAGCAGGAAGTAATCACGTTCCTCCCACTTGGGATTTTTTGGGTCATGTTTCATGGTATTATAGAATAATGAAACCAGAATATCAGTTGAGGATAGTGCGCCGCCGGTATGTCCGGTCTTAGCGTGACTTATCATCTTGATCAAGCTGATTCTGATATCTGTCGCTTTGTTCTTAAGTTCGGTAATATCTTTCATGCCGTTTCCTTTTAAAAAAGTAAATTAAAAATAGGGATAGTACTATTAATATTTTAATACCTAAATTCTCTTAGTCAATAAATTTATTAAATTAATTTAATAAATTTAAAACTTAGTGTATAAACGTGTAGAAAAAATGAAATTAATATTTTATATAGCACTGATCGTTGAATTTGAAGGGTAATTACTTACTGTATATATAATGTAAAACGATTATTAGTAAATTTATCCTTGTTTGTATTAGCATATTATGGTTGTTGTGTTAGGGTGTTACTAAATTAATTTAAATAAAAATTTTAATTTAATTTGACAAATAAATTTTGTGGTGTATTCTCTAGTTAGGTGCTTTAAATTAATTTTAAGGCATTGTCTCGTTGCTTTCATTTGTCACAAATTATTATTCGTTTATTCATAGTTTTCATGTTTTTTAGCTATTTTTTATATTGTTTTGTTGCACTAAAAGCGTGGCTACATTTTGTTTTGTGTTGTACTTTTTTATGTTTTTTTTTAAGGAAATTTACTATGAAAAAACTTCTATTGACTCTTGTTGCACTCGTTATGGTATTTGCGGTAACTGCTAATGCCGCTGAAAAAGGATTGATTGTTGTTGTTACTCCTTCACATGATAATCCTTTCTTCAAGACCGAGGCTATGGTTGCAAAGAAGACTGCAGAAGACCTTGGTTACACAACTCTTATTCTGTCTCATGATGATGATGCCAACAAGCAGGACCAGGCATTTGAAACCGCAATCGCCAGTGGTGCTAAGGCTATTATCTGTGATAATGCCGGTGCTGATGCAACTGTTGCTGCAGTAAAGAAAGCAAAAGCTGCTGGTGTTCCTGTATTTCTGATTGACAGAGAGATCAACGTTCCTGATTTGGCTGTCAGCCAGATTGTTTCCAATAACTACCAGGGTGCTGTTCTCGGTGGTGAGGCATTCGTTGAGTATATGGAAGAAGCTGGTGAGTATGTTGAGCTTGTCGGTAAAGAGTCAGATACTAATGCCGGTGTGCGTTCAAAGGGCTTCCATGAGGTTATTGATCAGTATCCAGATATGAAGCTGGTCGCTCGTCAGAGTGCTAACTGGTCACAGACCGAAGGTTTTTCAAAGATGGAGACCATTATTCAGGCAAATCCAAATATCAAGGGTGTTGTTTGCGGTAATGATACAATGGCGATGGGTGCCTATGCCGCACTTAAAGCTGCAGGAATGGGTAATGTTGTTGTTGTAGGTTTTGACGGCAGTAATGATGTACGTGATTCAATTCTTTCAAATGGTATCAAGGCTACAGTTTTGCAGACATGCGCTATCAACGCAAAGATGGCGGTTGAGCAGGCTGATAAGTTTATAACAACTGGTTCAACCGGCCTTCCAGAGAAGCAGTTGACCGACTGTATCCTCATTGATTCTTCAAATGCAAAGAAACTCAATAATTTTGATCTTGCTGAGTAGTATCAGTTCTTACATTAAGAATATATAGCCATAATTATTATAAGCCCGATACTCTGGTAGTCGCGTATATCTGATATATCAGAGTATCGAGTTCAATAAGCTAACAGAACAGTATTTAGTAAAACAGGATGAGGATAGGTTAAATGTCAAAATTTAAGGTTATTGGAATTGTCGTACTGATTGTATATCTTGTGGTTTCGTTTGCAACAGCAATAACTCTTTCACCCAAAGATATTGAAGAGTTAGAAAAGAAGGCAACTGCAGTATCAAATAGTGATAGCGGTAAAGATATGAAGGGTTATGTGAAGGATATCTGGGCATCAAAAATTGTGCCGGAGTTCGATCAGAATGCCCAGGAGCTTTCTGTCGTATTGGCTGGTCTTAAGGAAGACCCGGAAGGGTTTGCCGCCAAATTCGGCAAGCGCAACAATGACTTCAGTCCTATGAATTACATTGTTAAAGGTAAGGCCGTAGTAAAGCAAATGAAGACAAAGTCGGCTGCAGGAGCGATAGTCCTCGATGTTAAGGATTTGTCAGGGAAGAAAGATGTTATCATTCAGGTAGGACCGGTTATTAAGAAGAGTGCAATTCGAGATTCATTATCTTTTATTGATTTTAATGACTTTCAGAATCAGATAGAATTTGGTGAGTTGTCGAAAGAGATAAAGAATTATATTCTTGAGAATATTGTTAGTGATATAAAAGAAAAAGACTTGGTGGGTAAAGAGATAATGTTTGAAGGAGCGTTTACTTATGATAAGCGCGGGGGTAAGGTTCTTATTTCACCAGTTAAAATAAGTGTTGAGGGAAAATAAAATTATGAGTAATAAAACATCGGTACACCAGCCTATACCGGATAACATAATTTACCGAGCCCAGAATATTGTAAAGCGTTATCCAGGAACAATTGCTCTGAAGGGGGTTGATTTTAAAATCTACCCGGGAAAGGTAAACGTTCTTGTAGGCGAGAATGGTGCCGGAAAATCAACATTGATGAAAATAATGGCGGGTATTGAATTCCTCTCTGAAGGACAGTTGTTCTGGAAGGGTAAGGAAATCAAAATTGATACTACGGAACAGGCAGAGAGTCTTGGAATTAGAATCATACATCAGGAACTCAATCTCTGTCCGAATCTTACAGTTGCGGATAATATCTTTCTCAATTGTGAACTGACCGACAAATATGGCAATATTGATGTAAAACGTCAGGAGAGAGAGGCCGCTGCGTTATTGAGACGTCTTGAGCAGGATATAAATCCTAAAGAGCTCGTGTCGAATTTAAAAGTTGGTCAGCAGCAGATTGTAGAAATCGCCAAGTCACTGCGTAATGAGATGGAGGTTCTAATTATGGATGAACCGACATCGGCACTGAGCAACTCTGAGGTTCGGGTGCTATTTAATATTATCAATGATCTTAAGAGTCAGGGCGTAGCTGTAATTTATATCTCTCATAAACTTGAGGAACTTATTGAAATCGGTGATAATATCACCGTTTTGCGTGATGGGGAACTCGTAACTGTAAAAGAAATGGAAGATGTGACTCTGCAGTGGATTGTCCGGAGTATGGCAGGAAAAGACTGGGGCGATGTGTTTCCCAAGCGTGAACAGCCTGATTCAGATGAGATAATCTTGAGCGTGAATAATCTTTCATGCCGTTTTGGTACGGAACAGGAAGATCTGAAAAATATTTCATTCGATTTAAAGAAGGGTGAAATTCTGGGAATTTATGGACTTCTGGGAGCTGGACGTTCTGAAGTTCTGGAAGCAATAATGGGACTCAACCTGGATTATGAAGGTGAGATTAAAATCAATGGTAAACTGTTGAAGACTCAGGATATTGAAGAACGTATCAGGGAAGGGGTGGTGCTGGTTCCTGAGGATAGACAGCGTGAGGGGCTGGTTCCTGTACTGTCGGTAGGGCATAATATGACTATGGCTGGATTATGGCGTATTATAAAATATGGATTTCACATTGATAAAGCACTTGAGGGCAGTTCCATAAACCGCATGTTTGAAAAGATGAGTGTTAAAGCTCCAAGTCCGCGGGTGCCGGTTTCATCATTGAGCGGTGGTAATCAGCAAAAGGTTGTTATCGGTAAATGTCTGTTAACCGAGCCAAAGGTACTGCTGATGGATGAACCGACCAGAGGCATTGATGTCGGAGCCAAAGGCGAAGTATTCATGCTGATGGACGAACTGGCGAAAGAGGGTCTGGGTGTACTCTTTGTTTCGTCTGAAATCAAAGAGATTATTGGTGTTTGTGATCGGGTTATCGTATTGTCCAAGGGTAAAAAGACCAAAGAACTTTCCAAGGAAGATATAACTGAAGAGAATCTTGTTGATGCTTCCGCTATCGGTCACAGGACGACTAAGGTTGGGTAAAACTTGTTTGTGATGATTTTAAATATGCCTGAATAATGGTATCTAGGAGTAGAAATGCAAAATAAAAAGAATGTTAATCTTAGCCTGTGGATAATGAAGATGCGTACGGTTATCGCGTTGGTCATTATTACTGTGATTATTACAGTGCTATTAGAGGTGACAAGGAATATTAATTTCCTCAATCCATTGAATCTTGTTACTGTTGGTAAACATGTGGCCATAACTGCTATTCTTGCTTTGGGTATGACCTTTGTTATTCTTACCGGTGGTATTGACCTTTCTATCGGTGGTATTGTCGGTTTGTGTGGTATGATAGCCGGCGGGCTGATTTATGAAGGATTGGCTATTCCAGGCGGCGATATTATGTTCCTCAATATCTGGTCGATTATTATCGCAGTTCTTATTATTGGAACATTTATCGGTTATCTGAATGGTGTCCTGATTACCAAGCTCAATGTAGCTCCATTTATAGGTACTCTCGGTATGATGTATATTGCCAGAGGTCTGGCTAATCTGCGTTCCGGCGGTGCTACCTTCCCTAATCTTCAGGGTAAGGAAGAGCTGGGAAATACCGGCTTTACTTTCCTTGGTGCCGGACATATAATTGGTATACCCGTATCTATCTGGATTATGATTGTACTGGCTATTATTGCTGTGTATGTAGCAAAGAAAACCCCGTTAGGAAGACATATCTACGCTATCGGCGGTAATGCCAAAGCTGCAAAACTCTCCGGTGTGCAGGTTAAAAAGGTTACACTCTGGGTTTATATGTTCTCAGGATTCTGTGCTGGTCTGGTTGGTCTTATAATTTCATCTCAGCTGGTGGCATCACACCCGGCAACAGGTGAAAGTTATGAAATGAATGCAATCGCTGCGGCGGTTCTTGGTGGTACCTCTTTATCAGGTGGTGTTGGTACAATCGGTGGTACTGTGATTGGTGCTTTTGTAATTGGTATTCTTAATGACGGTCTGGTAATGCTCGGTGTTTCTGAGTTCTGGCAGAATGTTATTAAGGGTATTGTAATTATCGCGGCTGTGGTTTTTGACCAGATACAGAAGCGTATGAATGCGAAAGCTTCAGTAGCTAAATAAATTTTGTCTTCAGTAAATATTGATAGGAAATAATATGAAAAAATATTCTGTAAAGATAGGCGTGGCTCCTACAAGAAGATTTATCTTCAGCAAAGAGGATGCACATGCCTATAAAAATAAGACTTATCAGAAATTAGATGAGCTTGGTATTGAGTATGTCGGAATCGATGATGTTAATGATGAAGGACTTTTGCATTCTGAAAGTGATGTTGAGAAGGTTATTGCTAAATTCAGGGCGGAAAAAGTTGATTGCCTGTTTTTTCCTCATTGTAATTTCGGCACGGAGGATCTTGTCTGTAAAGTTGCCTTAGAGTTTAAACTTCCTGTTTTACTCTGGGGACCAAGGGATGAGAGTCCGCTCGCTGACGGTTCGCGCCTTCGTGACAGTCAGTGCGGCCTTTTTGCTACCGGTAAAGTGCTTCGGCGTTTTAACCTGCCATTTACATACCTGCCTAATGACCGTCTTGAAGACGCTAGCTTTGAACGTGGGATCAAGAACTTTATTGCGGCTGTAAATGTGGTGCGTGAAGTCAGGACTACCCGGGTACTGCAGATAGCCCCAAGACCTGCCGGTTTCTGGACTGTTATGTTCAATGAGGGTGAATTGCTGGAAAAATTCGGTATTCAGGTATTTCCAGTAAGTCTTTCAGAGATCGTTTCTGCGGTAAAACGGCTTGATGCAGATGCCAATAATGCTGAAGTTGCTGCAACCATTGATTTTATGAATGAAAAAATGCAGGTAAATGTTAATCCTGATGAAGTACGGAGAGTTGCTGCGCTTAAGGTTGCAATGGAGGCCGCTGCGAAGAATAACGGCTGTAATTCTATTGCTATTCAATGTTGGGATTCGCTTCAGCATGAACTTTCAATAATGCCTTGTGTCTGCAATTCCATTCTTACAGATCTCGGTATTCCTGTTGCGTGTGAAACCGATGTTCATGGTGCTGTATCAGCGGTAATTGCGCAGGCTGCAACTATGGGTGAGACTTCACCCTTCTTTGCTGACTGGACTGTAAGACATCCTGATAATGACAATGCTGAACTTCTTCAGCATTGCGGACCTTATCCTCTGTCACTCGCTAAAGAAAAACCAATTCTGGGTCGCCCGTTTGCTCTCCCAGGTAAGTGTGCAGGTGCGGTATTATCCGAGATCAAGGGTGGAGAAATGACGATTCTCCGCTTTGATGGTGATCACGGTGAATATAAGCTTCTGGCTGGAAAAGCCAAGGGTGTTGAAGGTCCATATATTATGGGAACATATGTCTGGATTGAAGTAGAAGATTGGCTTGCGCTTGAGAGAAAACTGGTTGAAGGACCATATATTCACCATTGTGTCGGGGTGCATGGTGATTATGTTCCAGTAGTTTATGAAGCATGCAAATACATTCCGGGGCTTAATATAGATATGTATGATACTGATGCCCAGAAAAAAATTGATGCTTACCTATACGGAAGATAATTATTGTTGTCTTGATCAGGTCCAGCTTTTGCCGGGAATTCGCCGTAGGTGATTTCCCGGTTTTTATTGATTTAAAAAATACCCTTTGGAAAACCAAAGGGTATTATGGGGGATTTTATTATATGTAGATATAATGCTTTTATATAGTACTGGATATCAGACTGGATGAGGCGCTGGAACTTGAAACTGCAGAAGCCTGATTAATATATTCCTGAATTTGTGAGGCATACTGCGGGTTGAAAACACTAGCTTGCTGAGTAGCGGCTTCATCATCAGAATTCTCGGTAGCCGTGTCCATCATGCTCATTATTGCTTGAAAATTCTGAGCCATAAGTTCATTCATCATACTGCTGGCAGATGAACTATCGCTGTCAGAACTGGTTTCAGCTGAATCGGAACCGAGCGCTTCAGCCAATTCATCAGCCGTTACTTCACCATCACCATTGAGATCATATTGACTGAATAGGTCTTCTGAGCTTTCTGTAGAAGAAGAAGAAGAAGAAGAAGGAGGAGGAGGTGGCGGACTTCCAGCTCCACTGCCCATTGCGCTTTGCATGGCGCTATCAAAACTGGCGAATTCCTCTTCATTCAGACCACCACTGCCATCAACATCATTTGATGAAAAAAGATCATTAATATTGTTTTGACTTGATGACTGCAGGTTCATCATTGGCATTGAACTAAAGCCAGAAATTCCACTTATACCCATTTTAGCTCTCCTTTGTATACTGTTTAGTTGCATTAAACAGTTAAAGTCTTTCAATAATATTTTACGAAAGGGTACTGAAATTACTTTCAGTAATTTTGATAATTAGAAAGATTTTTTTAGAAAGTGAGTATTTAATTATATCTAACTCTTTTAATGAAAAAGAGTAACAAACTTGCAGTACTTCGATAGTTCGTCTTTTGGTTGCTGTTTACGATTTGGAGAGTAATGAGGCAATTTTAAAACTTAATTCATTTAGTTTGTAGGGCTTTTCCATGAAACCAGCAAGGCCATTATCAAAGAGGGTGTTTATGGTATCATCAGGCGTGAAGCCGGAGACAGCGATAATTGGAATTTGTGGATCTATTTTTCTCAGTTCATAAAAACATTCTGTACTGCTCATATTAGGCATTACCATGTCAAGCAATACCAGATCAGGTCTCTGTTCGTTAAATTTAGTAATACCATCTACCCCATCGACCGCAGTATTAACTTTGTAACCGAGTTTTGTCAGCATTTTCTCACCCACAAAGCGGAGGATATCTTCATCATCAATAAGTAAAATTGTACCTGTACCTTTGATTTCAGAGGTTGGATGAATATCTGAATCACTGCTTTGAGCTGGAGCTGATATCGGGAGGTAGATCAGAAATTTTGTGCCGCGACCTATCTCACTCTCAACTTCGATATAGCCATTGTGTCGTTTTACGGCACCATAAACCGCTGCCAGACCCAGTCCTGTACCTTTACCTATATCTTTGGTGGTGAAAAACGGTTCAAATATGTGTTTTCTGATATCGTCAGGTATGCCGGTTCCGGTATCGGTTATGGTCAGACAGATATAATCATTTTCAGGGTTCTGATTTCTGAAGTTATTATTATTATCAATAACCTGATTATCGGTCTGAATAAGCAGCAAACCGCCTGATGGCATTGCATCTCTGGCATTTAAAGACATATTAATTATTATATTTTCAATAAGAGGCAGATCGCCATTAATAGTGTCATTTTCAGCATCAAGATTCAGCCGTAACTCGATATTGCGATCAAAGCTGCGTTCAAGTATATCGGTAGCATTGTAGATTGCCTGGTGCAGGTGAAGAGGCTTGAGTTTAAATCTGCCTTTACGCGAGAATGATAAGAGTTGCTTGGTGAGATTCCCTGCAGTTTCGGCAGCTTTTATAATCACATCTGCGAGTTCTGATATCTTATCATCATGGCTGAGTTTGCCAATTATCTCTGCGGATCCCATTATTCCAGATAGCATATTGTTAAAATCATGCGCTACGCCTCCGGCAAGCTGTCCAACCGCTTCCATCTTTTGGCTTTGCTGTAATTGTTCTTCCAGCTGCTTTCGCGAGGAGATATCTCTGACTGAAGCAATAACGCAATTTTTATTGTCAATCATTGCCTGCTTGAGTAGTACGTCTGTCCAGAATAAGGTGCCATCTTTTTTGCGACAGTGCCACTCGAAATTCTGGGCGCCGATATTGAGTGTCTTATATAAATACTCCATTGCCGCTTTACGGGTATATGATCCTTCGCCGCTACAGAGCTGATTAAAATCGATTTGCAGGAATTCTTCAGAGGTATATCCGAACATCAGGCAGGCCTGTTCATTATTATCAAGGATGTTGAAAGTCTCTGAATCATGGATAAATAGTGAATCAGCGGTGGCATTGAAGATAGCTTTATAACGGGTACGCGATTCTTCAAGCTCTCGCATGTGTTTGCGGAGTTCCGGGTAGTAATTCTTGCGTAGTGAGGATTCACCGAGTCCAAGGAGTTTTTTACGGTATTCCTCATGTCTGCCAGAGCTGTCAGAAGGCATTATCAAATATTCCTATAATATCATCAATTTTGGGGATACGCGGGTTCGTAGCCATACAGGCATCTTGTAGTGCCAGTTCAGAAAGGCTATAAAAATCTGACTGCTTAACATTAAAATCTTTTAAGGTTTCGGTAAGACCTACCGCCTGCATCAGTTCTCTGATAGCTGCAATCAGATTCGCGCAGTTAGCCTCTTTATCTGGAGCCATTCTGCGGCAAGCCCGGTCATAATGCTCTTTTGCTTCGGGATAATTGTATTCGATCACATACGGCAGTAGAATACCATTGCAGACACCATGTGGAAGATCGTATAGACCGCCAAGTGCATGCGCCATAGCATGAACCGCCCCAAGACTGGCATTGGAAAAAGCCAGTCCAGCGTGAAGGCTTCCAAGCATCATTGCACTGCGGGCATTGATATCGTCGCCTTTAGTGTATGCCGTCCTGAGACTTTGTCTGATAAGCCTGACTGCCTCAAGTGCATGAACCGTGGTGATCGATGATGAGGCGTTGGAGACCAGAGCTTCACAGGCATGGGTAAGAGCATCCAGTCCGGTATGGGCTGTTAGAGTATCACTCATGGTTAGTGTTGTTACCGGGTCGATAAGGGATACGTCAGGTACCAGTGCTTTACTTACTATAGCCATCTTGACCAGCCGGCTAGAATCACGTATGATGGCGAACTGTGAGACATCGGCAGAGGTTCCGGAGGTTGTCGGAATGCATATAAGGGGGGGGCATGGTGATTGAATTGTGTCAACACCTTCATAATCCAGTATGGTTCCGCCATTGGTTGAGATAATGCCTATTCCCTTTGCGCAGTCAAGGACACTGCCGCCACCTATAGCGACAATACCATCGCAGTTACTGGAGTTATAAACTTGAACACCAGAATGAACCTCGAAGTCTTTGGGATTGGGTGTTAAGCCCATAAATAGTGAGTGCTCAACACCTGCAGCGTCAAGTTCTGTCAGAACTTCGTCAACCCATCCGGCAGCGTGAACCCCCTGATCGGTAACAACCAGGGCTTTTGAAAGTCCAAGATTACTTGCATACTGCCCGACTCTTTTTCTCGCACCGATTCCGGTTATAAATTCGGGCGCAACAAATTTTCGGAGGTTTTCCAGCATGGTGTCCCCTATAGGCTATGGTCTTAAGATATATATTAAGTATATTGTGTAAAAAAATTTCTGTCAATTATTTTCGCCTATAATGAGCAGATTGATTATTATATGTTAGAAAGGATAATATTTATTGTTATTTCGGGGTATTAGGGATATTTTGCCATTAAAGTATGTGGATCATCTTTATTATTTTTTAAGATTATATTTATTATCAGCAGGAAGAAACTAGTGACTTAATTAAAGCGGTTAAGAGTCTTATATTGTTGCAACCCTATAATTTTAGTAATTCTTACCTTAAATATTAATCCAGAAGCAGACCTCAGGATTATAGAGCGGGCTGCTGCTTTCAGAATTATTCATCTGCCTGCTAGGTATTAATTAAACGGTGTCAGGATTATTAGCTGTAGTTCACTGGTCGTTCCCAAGCGCATCCAGGGGCCGAAGGTTCCTGCTCCGGCGGAGATAAGAAGGGTCGTAGGCCCATCGGTATATTTACCCGCGTACATCGGGAAAAGAAAACGGATAAGAATGGTGTTAGGGAAGAGCTGACCGGCGTGAGTATGGCCTGAAAGCATTAGATCAATGTTACCTGCAGCCGCATACTGGAGGCCAACAGGACTATGGTGAATCAGAATTGACGGCAGCTCTGGCGAGCGCGCAATTTTAGGGAGTTCCTCAGCGATTGTCAGGTTGTTTACACGGTGTGGATTGTGGTCCTCGGCATCTGCGCTCATGTAGTCCAGGCCAATAAGCTGGACATCATGTGTTGTAATCATTTTCGAACGGAGAATAGCTATATTATTATCACCAATAAGCTTTAAGGCTTTGGGTGTATTCATATAATATTCGTGGTTTCCGAGGGTATAATATTGCTCTGACTTTACCTGCTGGAATAGTTCAAAGAGCTCGGGGCGCAATGCTATGTTACTGTCAACCAGATCGCCGTTGTAGACTACAATATCAGGGTTGATGTCATTTATAGCAGTGATAACATTTTTAAGGTATTTTTCGCTGCGTTGTGCGCCTAAATGCAGATCGGGAATATGCAGGATGGTAACCTGATGCTTCAGATTGTGCAGTTTCAGGCTTTCGCGGCTAATTGTGAATGACTGGGCATGAATAAAACCATAGGCGACAAGGGAAAAGCTTAGACAAATTCCTGATATGGCAAGAATTCGTCTAAATTTCGGACTTAAAAAAACAGCAGGAAGATGAATGATCAGCATGAAGAGAAATAAGTATACCTGAAACATGAATACCAGTCCCAGAACATTATATGCTGTCGCTGCAAAATAATTAGCGCTGGCAAAGAAGCCTTTTACAAAAACCAGGAAGTATCCGCCGAGCAGAATAAGAGTTATGAGCTGTAAAGGCCATGCCCGTCTGAGGGGGAGAAGTCCTTTCAATCTGAATGGAACGTACCAGATAGAGAATATAACAAGCAGCATTGATATTAGTATTAGCATTAGTTAAGACAATTCTTTTTTGTAGTTTGGTTCGTAAAAATCAATTATTATGGCTTCTTATTATATATTATAAATCAGAATGTAATAGATTAATTCTCCATAATTATTGCCTAAAAATACACGTTATAGGCAGTTATCTATAACAAAGGTGAATTGTGGTTGATGAAATGATAATAATGAAAATGCAGTTAATTGATATGGTATTAAAACTTAAGTTTGGCGCTCAAGGCGAATTCGGTATTGAAACAGGTCTCCCAGAGAGTGTGATTGAATCGGGAGTTCAATTCCCAGCGGCTGGAGATCATGGTTGTCAGACTGGCACCGAAAGTTGCGCGATCGGCTGCGATTTTACTGACCGGAGTGGTCCAGCTCTGGGACGGCACGGTAGCAAAAGAGGTAGTTATCTCTGAGTCCTCACTAAGGTACTCGTGTTCCCAGCCACCCCAGATTTCAGGCAGTAGCGCTATACGGTTATTAATAACAAAAATTTTCCCAAGTTTTAACTGCAGCTTCTGACGCAGTGAGTAACTGGTATATTCGCTTACCTTCAGATTAGCTCCGCCGCTGGCACCGGTCTCGGTATACTGGGGATCATAGAGCGTGGTAAAGCTCAGGCTATAGCTGGGAGTAAGCATAAAATCTTTCGGAAGATCGATACGGTATCCGGTCTGTGCGAAAAGGTCAAGATCCATACCATTGCGCTCACCGGTGGCACTGGTATTCATGAAGTTGATATTGCGTACAGTCTTGAGCTGATGCAAGGCAACTGTTGGAGAAAAATCAACAAACAGATTATCAAAACTATAGCTGGAGTAAGGACCGATACGCAGCACATGGTCGGTGGCGTTACCAAGGTTATTATAGAGATTGGCCCGGTTGTATGAATAGTTGATCAGCCCTCCGAGTCGGAGTTCATTACTCAAGGTATAATCTATGCCGGCGAGAATACCGGCACTGCCAAAGTCATAACCGGTTGCGGTAGTGGTTGAGCCATTGTTACCAAAACCGCCGTAGACTTTTAGCATGCCGCCCCAGGTGTTATGGTTGAGGCTCGCTATATAATTTTTGGTCGGAATACCACCGGCGGCATCGCGAATCTGTCCGCGTTCCTGATTTTGGGCTACTGTAACCGGCAGAAGAGATTCGGATAAATTTGCCATACGCATTGAGCTCATCTGATTACTGAATTCGGCATCGAACATCTCTACAGCCGAGTTGCCGATCTCGGTTACAGCGGTTGTCGCAGTGTTACTATTGAGCTGGGTCATGGCAGAATTAACGGCACTGCTGTTTGGGAGGCTGTTGAGTGACTGGAAAAGATCATCCATACCGGCAGGGTGATCTGCGGAAAGACGATCCAGCTCCTTACCTATCCCGGTATTTTCAGCGCTTGCAGCATTGGCACAAGTAGTGCCATTGGCGGCTTTCTGAGTCGTAACTGTGAGTGTCCCATTGGCTCCGGTCGTAAAAGTATAGCTGTAGTCAAGTAGAGCTGAGTTGTCAACTATTTCTATGGTTGTGCCGTTATCGGTCAAAAAGTTAGTGGAGAGCAGGGTATAGGTGGTATCAACCTGTCCACCGGTACCGGTAACTTTGACTAGTGAATTATTGGAAAGAGTGGCAGTACCACTAATAGTGACGCTGGAGCTGTAGGTATCAGTGATACTCAGACCTAGGGTACTTCCTGATCCTAGAGTCAGAGCTGTACCGGAGAGATTGGTTTTAATGCTGAGTGTGGCGGTTGCGCCAGTAATGCTGTTGATTATTTGGTTCAAACCTGTACCGGTAGGAGTGGATGTCAGCAAGAAACAGTCGGCTCCAATGAAAATTTGGGCTAAACTGTTTTCGGTTCCATTGAGGGTGGTCGTGCCTCCAGCGAAGTAGCCGTTGAATTTTCCTCCTGTAATGTTATCGTTATACACAAAGTTAAAAGAAGGATCGACTGCCGATAAGCTGGAATCCGCATAACCGAAGGTAATATGTGCAGTATTAGCGGCATGTATGTCGCCGGTTATTTGAGCTCCATTAAGTATATGTAGAGCGGAGACTGTCGTATTTAAGAAATTGACCGCATAAGAGTCGGTGCCGGTAGCACTGACGTTGCCATTAATATAGAAAGCAGAACCTTCGAAACCAATTAAAGCCACAGACCGTGTGCCGGAGGCACTGATAGTACTGCCTGAGTTGCTTTGTATTTTGGAATTAGCGCCCAACTGTATGCCGATAGACTCGGTGCCGGTAACTGAAACTGAGCCGCCACTGTCAACGACAACAGAAATTTCGGTTTTGGAGGTGTCTGCATTAATACCAATCGAGTAATTGTTTGACATGGTTATTGAGCCGGAGTTGGCAACAGTTAGGGAGTCTCCGGTTTCTAGCCAATTTGTTAAACCGCCGTTTGTTGCGGTTGTTGCGGTGGTGACAACGTAGTTGGAAGCGGCTGAGCCAATCTCAGTTTTTAAAGACAGCAAAAAAATAAGCAGTAAAAAAAAATGTCTAAAATCACGTAATATCATCCATGAGTTCTGACGTGAATATTTTGGCTTCATTATTATTAGATTTCTTACTCAATATTTAAACATAAATCCCAGTAGTCTCTGACCCTTTAATTAACCTAATACACTGAAAATCCTAAGTAAATACTACATATATGTCAATATACTCAATTCTCTGAAATGTGTATATCAAAGTAAAATCAGGCGTGATTATTGTTTTAAACAAAAAACATTAGAACTATCTTACTTTCAGCATTTTGCGTGTAATATAGGAATATGTGAGGATAAATTGATAATTTTCAGCATATATTCAATACAATAGAGGTTGGTAACAATATTTTTCAAAAAAAAATTTTAATTACTGATATATGGGCTTTACACGGGAGGGTGAAGTGCGGGGTCAGAGGTTAGATTGCGTTATTCGTTCGTTTATAATAGCGAGGTCGTTATGAGTAGTTAAAGTTATTTGAGTACATGTATTTTAAAAATATTTAAATATAGTAAAAATTACAGCATAGTGTTATAGTATTAACTTGTGATCCTAATATTATGGTAAAGCTGGTGGTTATGTGGAGTCTTCAGGAAATCAGGCATTTGGGAATTGAGCAGCCGGCGGCAAACTTGGTATAAGTTCGTTGTTATCGATTGATAATTAATTTGAAGCTTTACCTGTGGATGATCATTTATCTGAATAAGTAGTTAATATTTGAGTGCATAATCCTGAGAAAATTTAGTGATATTATCTTGAGGTGTTATAGAATCGTACAACTATTGACTTATGTTGGTTGTAGTAAAACTTTGCCGGTCATCACCGTTATCTGAGTATTACTGATCAATATACAGTACTTCTATTGTGTCTTGGACAGGCAAGATAATTACTTGAACTTGAGCGGTTTCGATAATTCTTAAGCATCTTTAAGGTCGATTTAAGCTGATAAGGTCATGGCAGATATTATTTTGATTTTGAATATTCGTTATCTTTTTCCTTTTCAGTTCGTAATAAGTGGAATATATTGTGCTGTATATAGTGGCATAATTTTAAATTGGTAAATTATAGTTGCAGTAATATTTTGAATGTAAATAATATTATTCTGCATTCTTTAATCAATATTATGCGGTATACTAAAATAATATTGTATATTGTTTCAGTATCTGAGATACTGTTGTGCATTTGGAAATATGTCTTTATAATTACTGGTCATAGCACTTTAAAAATATTTATTAATGTTAGTGCTAAAAAATGTAAAGCCTCTTACTGGCCGTTGTAGCCGGTATATATTTCTTGATATATTGTATTGTGTACGAGCTATAGCTTCGTAATGACTGTGTGTAATGTGTATTTTGTTTTGTTATTCTATTGCAGGAGAAATTAATGATTAGACATCTTATCAGCTTATGTCTTTTGGTTATCGTAAGCCTTTTCACTTCATCTGTGCTCAATGCTGCTGAAGACATTAAAATTGGTTTTATTGTTAAACAGCCTGAGGAACCATGGTTTCAGTTGGAATGGAAATTTGCTGAAGAGGCAGCTAAAGAAAAAGGGTTTGAACTCATTAAAATCAGTGGAATTGATGGTCCGAAAGTTCTTGCCGCAATTGACAACCTGGCCGCAACTGGCGCCAAGGGATTTGTTATCTGTACACCTGATGTAAAGCTGGGACCTGCTATTATGATGCGGGCAAAAAAGCATAATATGAAGGTCATTGCTGTTGATGATCGTTTCATGAAGGGTGATAAGCCTATGGAAGAGGTAAAATACCTTGGTATTTCCGCCTATAAAATTGGTCAGAAATGTGGTGAAGAAGCTCTGAAAGAGATGAAAAATCGCGGTTGGAAAGAGTCTGAAACCGGTGTCTGTATCGTAACCTTTGATGAGCTTGATACTGCCCGTGACCGTACTGACGGTGAGTATGATGCTATTGTAGCAGGAGGTTTCCCTAAGGCTCAGATATTCCATGCACCACAGAAAACTTCTGACGTTCCGGGAGCATTTGATGGTGTTAACATTCTCCTTACTAAAGAGACAAAGTTCAAAAACTGGATTGTTACCGGAATGAATGACAGTGCAACAATCGGTGGTGTCCGGGCTATGGAAGGACGCGGCTATAAGGCTGATAATGTTATTGGTGTCGGTATTAACGGAACTGACTGCATTACAGAATTCAAAAAGTCTTCTCCTACAGGCTTCTACGGTTCAATGCTTCTTTCTGCCAAGCAGCATGGGTATGATACTGCGAAAATGATGTATGAATGGATTGTTGAAGGTAAGGAACCGCCAGCTGATACCCGTACCGTAGGTGTATTTATTACTCGTGATACTTGGGAAAAAATCTATAAGGAACAGGGACTATAATAATAATGGAGAATTCAAATTATCTGCAATTTGACGGAATATGTAAGAACTTCCCCGGAGTTAAAGCTCTTGATGGTATTACCTTCGGAGCAAGAAAGGGATCGGTTCATGGTCTGATTGGAGAGAATGGTGCTGGAAAGTCAACCTTGCTTAAGATACTATCAGGGGCTTATCAGCCGTCTTCAGGTTCAATATTAATCAATAATAAAGATGTGAAATTCGCCAATGCTTCAGCCGCTATTGCGGCTGGAGTGGCGGTTATATATCAGGAATTGCAGTTGGTTCCTGAGTTGTCAATAGCGGAGAATATCTTTCTGGGGCATCTGCCTGCCAATCGTTGCGGCTGGGTAGACAAGAAGGAATTAATAAAACGGGCAATGGTAGAGCTTGAGCGGATAGGTGAGAAGTTTTCGCCAAATACCCGCCTCAGCAAGCTGTCGATAGCACAGCGGCAGATGGTTGAGATTGCCAAAGCCTTGTCGCAGGGGGCTGAGATTATTGCGTTTGATGAACCGACCAGTTCTCTATCTGAAAGAGAAACAAAACAGTTATTTAAAATTATTGCGGATCTTAAGGCACAAGGAAAAATTATTTTTTATGTGTCTCATCGCATGGAAGAGATATTTACGGTCTGTGATGCGGTGACAGTGTTCCGTGACGGTCAGCATGTCAGTACAGAGTATGATATTACCAAGGTTGATAATGACAGTCTGGTCAAGCTGATGGTCGGGCGAGAGCTGAAGGATATCTATAATTACCGGTCACGGAAGACAGGTTCAGAGCTTATAAATGTTGCTGAATTAACCGGCCCGGGGCTGACCGCTCCTGCTTCATTCAAAGTTAATAAAGGAGAAATTGTAGGGTTTTTCGGGCTGGTCGGGGCAGGACGTACCGAGCTTATGCGGCTGATATTCGGAGCTGAAAGAACAACCGGTGGTTCGATAATGCTGAACAACAAGAAATATAGTTCCGCCAGACCGTCGCACGCCATTAAAAAACGGGTGGCATATGTTCCCGAAGACCGGAAGCAGGATGGAATAATACCGATAGCGACTGTTGAAGAGAATATTAATGTTACATCGCGACCTAATCACAGTACCGGCAGATTCTGGCTCAATAATAACTGGGAAAGAAAAAACGCGTTAGAACAGATTCGCTCTCTCAGAGTGAAAACTCCTTCGGCAAAGCAGCTCATGAAGAATCTTTCCGGGGGTAATCAGCAAAAAGCTATTCTTGGGCGCTGGCTCTCCGAGAAGGTGGATCTGCTGCTGTTTGATGAACCTACTCGCGGTATTGATGTTGGCGCGAAGAGTGAAATTTATGAAATTACCTATAAACTTGCTGAGGAAGGAACAGGAATAATTGTTGTATCCAGTGATTTGCCTGAAGTTTTGGGTATCAGTGATAGAATTATTGTTATGCGTGAAGGCAAAATTTCTGGGGAACTGAGTCGAGATGAAGCTTCTCCGGCTGCGGTTTTAAAATTAGCTCTTCCTATAGAAGAGGATGCATGAATTGGTACTACGGATAGCTTTATGCAGAATCTTCGGAAAAAGTATTTTAATAGAAAGGTGGTGGAATGAGTTCTCAAGTTGAATTTTCTGATTCAATGCGGCAACATAAAGGGATAATAGGCGGTATCTGGGAAGAAGCAGGGATGATCCTTGTGCTGATTGGTCTTTTTGTCTTGTGCTCTATAGTCGTCCCAAATTTTTTTACCGGCATTAATATGGAGTCGCTGGCACTGGCAGTTTCACAGACAGGTATGGTCGCCTGTACCATGCTGTTCTGTCTGGCTTCCGGTGATTTTGATATGTCGGTAGGATCAATTGTGGCCTGTTCCGGTGTGGTCTGCGCGGTAATTATGGAATATACCGGCAGTATCTTTCTCGGGATTGCCGGAGGTCTGGTTCTTGGTCTGATTGTCGGAATTGCCAATGGTGTTATTATTGCCATCCTGGGGATTAATGCTCTGATTACGACACTGGCTACGATGCAGATTGTCCGCGGAGCAGGGTATATCTTCTCAAATGGTCGGGCTGTCGGTATTTATATGGATAATTTTTTTGTTCTTGGAAATGAGGATTTCCTGAGTATACCAATTCCGGTCTGGATATGCATTCTCTGCTTTATTGTTTTCGGCACATTATTGGCTAAAACTACATTTGGCCGAAACACTCTGGCAATAGGTGGTAACGAAGAGGCGGCTTATCTTGCCGGAATCAATGTGAAATTGACCAAAGTTATCATATTCTCATTGCAGGGTGTGATAGCCGGGTTTGCCGGTATTGTGCTTGCTTCCAGAATGACCAGTGGACAGCCAATGACATCCCAGGGCTTTGAGCTTGAAGTAATCAGTGCTTGTGTTCTTGGCGGAGTAACGATGAGTGGCGGTGTCGGAAGGATCTCGTTTGTAATTGCTGGTGTTCTTATTATGGGAATTATTCAGAATTCGATGAATCTTCTCAATGTGGACTCCTTTTATCAGTATCTGGCGCGAGGTGTAATTCTACTGGCGGCAGTGATTTTCGATCGTGTTAAAAATCGTAAAAATGCTTCTTAAGTTTATTACTGAAGTAGGTGCTGTTCGGCACCTGCTTCAGTCTTTTAATCTATATTTCGGTTATGTAGCGGGTCAAGGCGGGACGTTTGAAACTGCATAATTCCTGCTGGTTGTGATGCCTGACTATATAGAATATAATTTTCGGTAATCTTTGGGTGAATAGCCTGTTATTTTGCTGAAAGATCGCGAAAAATAAAAAGGGTTTTCCCAGCCGCACAGTAGTGCTATATCTTTAATTTTGTATGAAGTGGAAATAAGCAGCTGTGCCGCACGCTGAACTTTAAGCTTTATGTAATAGTCGATTGGCGATGATCCGGTCTCTTCCTTGAAAATCTGGGAGAATCTACTGACAGAAAGATCTGCATATTCGGCAATACTGTTTAGAGTTAGATTTTCCTGGAGGTGCTCTTTCATATAGGCGATTACATCATTGGTTCCATAATGTGTATGGGGCTTGTTCTCAGTAAAATTTTCATATAAACAATAGCCTCCCAACAGATGACCGAGTGAATAATGTATGTAACTTATCGTTGAGCTTGTGAAAGCGGTGGAAAGCTGTTTGAGCAGGTCTCTGAATATATCGGTGGAAACATTGCTTGACGGTTCGGCTTTGGGCGCAGGATCATTTTGGTTTATCGTGTCTATATAGGCTTGTGCTGATTCACCTTCAATGTGTACCCAATAAATTCTCCAGCCTTTTTGACTGCCATACTGATGTGGCTGACCTGCCGGGATAACAAAGAATTCTCCTTCATAGACATCATATTTTTGGGTTCCCAGTTTATACCAGCCGTGCCCTGAAACACAGTGAATAAGAATATTGCTCTTAATACCAACCTGTCTTTCTACAAAATGGTTGGCGGCGTAGGGATAATAGCCAATGTCTGTAGCATATAGTTGCCGGTGCACCGGATGTTTTTGGGCGTTGTTTATTTCACCGGGAGTAAACTTGAATAGTAATTGCCCCTCAAAACCTTCCTGTTTTTTAATGTTATGCATGAAAACTCCAAATAATCGTAATATATTGTATGTTATAAATGCAATTATGCATTTTATAAGGAAAGATATCAAGTATACTATAGTAAAATTATATATTAAATTTGTTGCTTTGACTATGTTTAATCGTTGCCGTTGAAAGGTCCTAGATAATGTCTAATGTAAATGTTACGGTAAAAGAAGTTACTCTCCCTACATATACTGTTCAGGCACCGGAACTTAATCCTATTTTTCTTGAAAAAAGGGTATTTCAGGGTAGTTCAGGAAAAACTTATCCTTTGCCGTTTTATAGCAGAATTAGTGAGGAGAAAACAGATCAGGTCTGGAAAGCCATATATATTGAGAATGATTTTATAGAAGTTTCGATTCTTCCGGAAATAGGAGGGAGAATCTTTTCTGCTAAGGATAAAACCAATGGTTATGATTTTATATACCGGCAGGATGTTATTAAGCCGGCATTGGTAGGTCTGGCTGGACCCTGGATTTCGGGAGGAATCGAATTTAACTGGCCTCAGCATCACCGTCCAGCAACTTATATGCCTGTATCCTATGAAATCGAAGAGGGGGAGGATGGCTCAATCACTGTATGGCTTTCAGATCATGATCCGCTGCAGCATATGAAAGGCATGCATGGTGTGTGTCTGCATCCGGATAAATCATATCTGGAATTGAAGGTCAGAGCGTATAACCGAACAGAGAACACCCAGACTTTTTTGTGGTGGGCGAATATTGCAACCAGAGTTCATGAGCAATATCAGTCGTTTTTCCCGACAGATGTGAGAATGGTGGCTGATCATGCAAAAAGGGCGCTCAGTACTTTTCCGCTATGCAGCGGTAAATATTACGGTGTTGACTATGCTGAGAGAGGGCGTGATGGTGTTCCTGGGGATGAAGTCCCGGCAAAATTTATACCTCCGCACTGCCGGAATAAGCAAGCAGATGAGCAGGATTATCAACCCAATGATCTTTCATGGTATGCGAATATTCCGGTGCCGACATCATATATGTGCATAGGCTCTGAAGGTGATTTTTGCGGTGGCTATGATTATAAGGCGCATGCCGGTATTGTTCATGTTGCGAATCATCACATATCCCCTGGGAAGAAGCAATGGACCTGGGGCAATCATGATTTTGGCTATGCCTGGGATGATAACCTCAGTGATAGTCTGGAACCATATATTGAACTTATGGCTGGGGTATATACCGATAATCAACCTGACTTTTCGTATCTGCAGCCAGGTGAGACCAAGACCTGGTCACAGTATTTTTATCCGATTTCAGAGATAGGTACGGCGAAATATGCGAGTAAGAATTTTGCGATGAATCTGGTTTGCTATACCGGCAGGATACGTCTAGGTATTGCGGCTACAGCGGTACATGAGACTATTGATGTAAGTGTAATGAATGCGGGAAAGATTATTTTTCAGACTCAGATTTCAATTGCACCAGATAAACCATATTTATATGAGTTTGACGCAGTTGAACCAGTTAATGAATGTGATCTGACTCTGATTGTACGTACAAAGAATAATCATGAAGAGTGTCTGAAACTGGCTAAAGCGGCTGCATCTGTCGAACCTGAAACTGCTACCGAACCGCCGCTTCCAGAAGAGATTTCTTCAAATGATGAGTTGTATATTACTGGACTCCATCTTGAGCAGTATCGGCATGCCACCCGCTATCCTGAACTGTACTGGGAAGAAGCATTAAAACGTGATCCCGGTGATTCCCGCTGTAATAATGCACTTGGATTGAAGTGTTTCTGGAGCGGAAGATTTACGGAAGCTGAGACTTATTTTAAAGCAGCAATCAAACGGCTCACACGGAGAAATCCTAATCCTGCTGAGGGTGAAGCGTTTTATAATCTTGGTCTTACGCTGAGAATAACCGGTAAGCTTAAAGAAGCGTATGATTCGCTGTATAAAGCCACCTGGAATATGGCCTGGCGTGCTCCCGCCTATCATGTTCTGGCTGAAATTGACTGTATGCACAGTGACTGGGCACAGGCATTAGAACATCTGGATTATTCGTTGCGATATAATACTGATAATCTGCGGGCGCGTAACTTGAAAAATATGGTTTTACTCAAGCTAAACCGAGAACAGCAGGCGCAGCAGATGTTAGCTGAAACTTTGAAGCTGGATATGCTTGATATCTGGTCGAGGTATCTTGCCGGTAAGGAGTGTCTGGCGGACAGTCAGGCGAGAATTGATTTTGCTATAGATCTGCAAAGAGCGGGATTTTATCATGAAGCGATAGAAATTCTGTTAACGACCAAACCTGAAGGGGTCAGTGGTACTGGTCCGATGTTACTCTATCTTGCAGCCTGGATTGAGGAAAAGTGTGGTAATAGGGAGTCTGCTGGGAAATTGCGGGAAGAAGCTCGTGGATATTCTAAAGATTATTGCTTCCCGTCAAGATTAGAGGAAATGCTGGCTCTGGAGTCTGCGCTCTCTGAAAATTCAGCTGATGGCAGGGCTGCATATTATCTTGGAAATCTGTATTACAATAACCGCAGACACGAAGAGGCTGTTCAGCAATGGGAACTGGCGGTTAAAATAGAACCGGAAAATGCCGTGGCATGGCGTAATATTGGTATCGGTGCTTATAATATCAGGCATGATAATACCTATGCGGCGGAAGCGTTTGAGCAGGCACTGGTACATAATTCTGATGATCCGCGTCTGTATTTTGAGCGTGATCTGCTATGGAGGCGGTTAGGGGTTGCGCCTGAGCAGCGTATACGGGTGCTTGAAGAGCATTCAGAACTGGTATTTATGAGCGACGAACTATTGATCGAGTATTGTACTCTGCTTAATCTCTCAGGAAGAGTAAAAGAAACGGAAGATATTTTATATGCGCATAAATTTCAGCCATGGGAAGGTGGTGAAGGCAAAGCTCTTGAACTGCATGTAAGATTAAATCTGATACTTGGCAGAGCTGCTCTGGGTTCGGGTAATAACTCGGATGCCTGTGATTATTTTAAAAGAGCGCTCACCTCACCGCGCAATCTCGGAGAAGCTAAACACCTATTAGCTAATCAGTCTGATATACATTATTGGCTGGGGCAGGCTTATCACAGTAGCGGTGATGAAACAAATGCCCAAAAGCATTGGAATATTGCCGCTGAAAGCCGGGGTGATTTTCAGACAATGGAAGTAAAAGAGTTTTCAGAAATGACCTATTACTCTGCTCTGTCACTCAGGGAGCTGGGTAACAATATAGCAGCAGATAAGCTTTTAAATTCACTCAATGAATATGCCGACTCGCTAATGAGTAAAAAGGCGAAAATTGATTATTTTGCTACCAGTTTACCCAATCTTCTCTTGTTTGATGAGGATCTTGATGAGATTCAGAAGAGACAGGCGAGTTTTCTGAAAGTTCAGGCTTTATTCGGTTTGGGTAGTATTGCTAAAGCGAAAGAACTTTGTGCTTTGATTCTGGAAAAAGATCCTGGAAATACCTTGGCACATGATTTTATGCTGATGATGTAGTGTTTTAATAATTATTTTAGTCTTTTGTAACTTGGTTTTAGAATTATAAGGAGTGCTGTTGATAACAGTACTCCTTATAAATTAGTTTTAAATCGTATAGGATAGTGTATAGTAGATTCCGATGCCAATGAAAATAATTCCAGTGATAAAACGCGCCCATTTTTCAAAAATAGTTATTTTATTATAGGCTTTTGAAACCAGATTGGTACTTGTTGCCAGTAAAACAGCGAAGAAAATAACCGGTAAGCCGGTACCGATACCATAAAGTGAGGGCAAGATAATACTGGAGTTATTTTCAAGGGCAATAGGCAGGAGTGAGCCAAAGAACAGGGCCGCAGAAGTTGGACAGAAGGACAAAGCAAAAAGAATTCCCAAAAGACCGCCACCGATAGTACCTAATGATTCTGCTTTGTTTTGAACTTTTTCGTTTATAGTAAAACCTTTGACCTTGAAGGTAATAATGCCTATAAGAACCAGTCCGACGAGAATCATGATTGGACCTAGTACTAAAATCATGTATTTCTGAAGATGGTTAACAAAAACCGGTGCTGAAGCCAGAAGGCTTTTAATGATTATAAATGCAATAACGATATAGGTGAGGACTCTCCCGAGTGTGTATAGCAGTCCGGTTTTAATTACACTTCCCGGGCTCTCTATTTTTCGGCCGATATAGGATATCGCCGCAATATTGGTAGCTAGAGGACAGGGACTGATGGATGTTAATATACCTAACCATAATGCGGTTACCATTGGGATATATAATTCTGACATTGGTCAGCCCTTTATTTTTCAGCCAGCAATTTTTGAATATTATCGGTAAAATAAGTGAAAAACTCATTTTGATCTGAATGGTAATTCCAGACTTTATCCAGACGTTTCCATGCTGTTTCCTTGCCTTGTTCTTCTTTTGCAATGACAACACACTTTACCATAAGTTGATAGTCGGTTATAAAGTGTTCATTTGTGCTTTCCTCTACGTTAATAGCTTTATATACGACATTGTGGTCGTTATAATTATCTCCAAAAGTATTTTTCACCGCTTTTTCGGTTAATTCTTCGATTTTCATACAGGTTGCACAGCGCCTGTTACCATGAAAATAATATACATATATTTTTTCGTTATTGTTTATTTTCAATTCGCTTGCATTAACCGTTGGTGTAAGCAGTACACTGGCGATTATTGCAATGACCGAAAACATTGTTGTTATTGTAGTATTAATATAATTCATTGTTATTAGTCCTTTTATGCGTTATTAACGATTATCAGTTACAAGTTGCGTCACATTTGCAAGTTTCTTTGTTTGCCAAATAAGAAACTATATGGGTAAAAAAAACAAATTTTCTTTGATATGAAAGTTAACAAGTAAAATTTAGATTATTATATAAAAATCTATAAGTGAAATCAAACTATTTGCGTGTTATTATTTTTTTATGGTGTTATATGAATATGACCGTAATTTTTCAAAAGGAAAAATAATCGCGATGAGGTGAAACGCCGTGTTTTCGGAGCAGATTAAGCTTTGGGTTGTGATTAGTAGCGCTCGCAGTCAATTTTATAAGTGTGCTTATATTAAATTTATGATTCTGGTTCTGAATTTCCATTTACTAAAGCAGGGGAACTATTTACCCTGCTTTAGTAATTAATCTTTAGGATAAATTTGGTTTGAGAAACGGTTTGAAATTGTATGAGCCAGAATTATTTTCTGTCTAAGCTGTGAATTCTGTCTATTGGTAATTTTGTTTATAAGCAGTTCTATGGCCAAAACGGCAATATCGCCTGTTGGCTGTTTAATAGCCGATACCGGAGACTGTAAAAATTCGAACCACTTATTATCATCATAAGCAATAATAAGGAGTTCTTCAGGAACTTTTATTCCAAGTTCTTCAGCTTGTGAGAGCAGTTCAAAGCAAATATTACTGGAAGCACAGAGGATACCGTCTTTTTTAGGTGATCTGAGCAGAAAATCCTTGTACAAATCCTCACTCACATCATTAGGGGCTTTATACCCCTGCATTAAAACACAATGTTCATTGAAATTACCGGTTTCATGCAAAGCAACTTCGAATCCCCGTTCACGTTCTCTGGTAGTGTAGTTTTCTTTATTGAATCCGATATAACCTAGATTCTTGGCACCATTGGCAAAGAGCAGCATGGTCGCTTCATGGGCACTTTGAAAATTATCAATACCGACAAAATCAAAGGCGCCATTATCGAGATCGCGGTCAATTAGGACTGTCGGAATATTCTGTTTCTGCCAGTAGTTAAGTGAAGATTGGCAGTTTGTCGGAGCTAATATTATACCGTCGACCTTTTTTTCTGCAAACATCTCAAGGCAATCACGTTCTTTATCTTCATCTTCTGCGGATTCGGTAAATATCAGATTATAGCCATTTTCAAACGCTATATCTCGCATATCACGAACTACTTCCGTAAAGAAGTCTACTCTGATATCAGAAATTACGACTCCGATTGTTTTATCGGCAGTCCTTTTGGTAGAATTTTGCGCAATATTATATCCCAATTCTGCCATGGTTTTTTTTATTATATTTCTGGTGTTTTCATCAACATGTCTGGTTTTATTTATTACATGGGAGACGGTAGTAATAGAAAAGCCAGATTTCTGAGCAATATCGTGTAATGTAACCTTCTTTTTTTGAGCCATGTTACTTCTCTTTTCCGTATTTGAAAATCAGCTGAAAATCGGAATATTATGCAAAATTGTAGAATGTATATCCCTAGTATTAATAAAACTGAGTATTATTTAAAAAAATATATTATCAATATTATCGTTAATAATTACTTATTTTGCAGAATAAAAAAAAGTTCGCAACAAAAAATTCTAGCGAAATGCTGATATTAATTGCGCAAAATAATAGATAATAATTTCTTTATTTGCCTGAATTATATATATACTATGCTATAAATCAAGCCTTGATATCAGGATTTTTCAGTAATAATATTGCCTGTTATATTTGGCAAATGTGTGCCTGAATCAAAAATAATTTATATTTATAATCTATATCATGTTTCTTCATCTGTCAAGCAACAAAGTAGTTTTGTTTGCGGAAAATTAGAAAAAATTGCGCAAAATAATTTGACTAAGAAATTTTTAGCTGTAGATTGTAATTGTTAGTGTGTTAATGAGAGTGTCTCGTTACGGTTTATAGTTTTATTTGTTGTTTTTTTTGTTTGGAGATTATTTATGTTAAAGAAGTTACTTTCTCTATGTTTGGTGGCAGTTGCGATGGTATGTCTGGTTGTTCCAAATGCAAAAGCAGAGGACAAAGATGGTAAGCTGACTATCGGTGTTTCATTCCAGGAAATGAATAATCCATATTTCGTGGTTATGAATGAAGCTGCAGAAGCAATTGCAAAACAGCTGGGTGCTGAGCTTCTCGTTACCGATGCCCGCCATGACGTTAATAAGCAGATCAATGACATCGAAGATATGATTCAGAAGGGTATTGATATCCTGATTCTCAATCCTACTGATTCAGTTGGTGTTCAGGGCGCAGTTCAGTCTGCAAAAGACGCTGGTGTTATCGTTGTTTGTGTTGACGCTCAGGCTGAAGGTCCTCTCGATTCTTTCGTTGGTTCAAAGAACTATGATGCCGGTCTTTATGCCGGTGAATATCTGGTAAAGCTGCTCAACGGTAAGGGTAAGGTCGCTATTCTTGATGGTATTCCTGTTGTGCCAATTCTTGAAAGAGTAAAGGGTTTCAAAGATGCAGTTGCCAAGGCTCCTGGTATTGAGATTGTTGATGTGCAGAACGGCAAACAGGAGAGAAGTATTGCTCTTAATGTTGTTGAGAACATGATTCAGGGTCATCCTGATCTTGACGGTATCTTCAGTGTTAATGATACCGGTGCATATGGTGCTCTTGCTGCTATTGACGCTTCCGGTAAGGATATCAAGCTGGTCAGTGTTGATGGTGCTCCAGAAGCTATCAAGTATATTAAAGAAGGTGGCGCTTTCAAAGCTACAAGTGCTCAGTATCCACGTGACCAGATTCGTATCGGTATGGCTATCGCTCTGGCAAAATACTGGGGTGCAAACATTCCAAAGGTTATCCCTGTAGATGTTAAGCTCATCAATAAAGATAATGCAGAAGGTTTCAGCTGGTAATAACCTTGTCAGTATGAGTGTTATGAAATTTGGAGGCCGGATCAGGTGCGTATATTCGGCCTCCTGTATTCACAGTAGGAATTAATCTGACATGAGTAACATTATTAATGAGGGTTTAAAATGAGTGATAATTGTCTACTTGAGTTAAAAAGTGTTTCAAAAACTTTTAGCGGGGTTAAGGCATTACAGCACGTTGATCTCAAAATCAATGCCGGCAAAATACATGCATTGGCAGGTGAAAATGGTGCCGGAAAATCAACGCTGATGAAGATTATTGTAGGGGTATATCAGCCGGATGCTGAAAGTGGCGAGATGACCTTTCAGGGGCAGGTCGTAAGTCATACCTCCCCTCAGCAGGCTCAGGAACTGGGAATAGGTATAATATATCAGGAATTCAGTCTTATACCATATATGACGGTTTATGAAAATATCTTTCTTGGCAGAGAGATACGCAAGAACGGTTTTTTAGATAAGAAAGCAATGCGGAAGAAGGCAACAGATCTGCTAAATCATCTGGGTATGGATATCAACCCTAATTCCAAGATTAGCGAATTAAGTATTGCCCAGCAGCAGTTTGTTGAGATTGCCAAGGCTATAAGCCTGAAAGTTAAGGTTCTGATCCTTGATGAACCTACTGCGCCGCTTACTCCAGTGGAGGTAAAGAATCTTTTTAAGTTGATGCGGGAATTACGGGCAAAGGGTGTGGGAATGGTCTTTATTTCACACCATCTTGAAGAGATATTTGAGGTATGTGATGAGGTTACATGCTTGCGTGACGGTCAGTCTGTAGGCTATAAGGATGTAAAAGAAATTAGGATGGATGAGTTAATTCGCATGATGGTTGGACGGGATGTCTCCCAGACTTATCCGCAGAACCATGAGCCAATTGATTATTCGGCCAGACCTTTACTGAGTGTTAAGGCATTGCAGAGAAGCAGGAATCTTCCCAAGGTTAGCTTTGATCTTTATCCGGGGGAGATACTCGGTATTGCCGGGCTGGTAGGGGCTGGACGCAGCGAATTGGTGCGGGCGCTGACAGGAGCAGATAAATCTTTATTAAAAGAGGTAGAGCTTGAGGGTGTAAAGGTTGCTATCAGAAATCCGAAAGATGCGCTTGATCTTGGTATCGGGCTGCTTCCGGAAGACCGCAAAACGCAAGGTCTGATCCTTGATTTTAGTGTTGAATATAATGTTGTCATAAACACTTTAAAGGAATCATTGAGTAAGTTCAAAACCATAAGGCGAAAGTCGCTGTCCAGCAGAACAATGAAGCAGGTTAGGGATCTTGGAATAAAAACTCCATCTGAACGCACTAAAGTAAAAAATCTTTCGGGCGGTAATCAGCAGAAGGTCGTAATCGGACGCTGGCTCAGTACTCAATGTAAAATTCTTATCTTTGATGAACCGACACGAGGTATAGATGTTGGAGCCAAGGCAGAAATTTATGAACTGATGCGTGGTCTTACCAGAGCCGGAATGGGAATTATCATGATATCTTCGGAGTTGCCTGAGGTTGTTGGTATCAGTGATAGAGTCCTTGTAATGAGAAATGATGATATTGTGGCAGCTTTGAAGGGTGATGATATTACACCTGATGGTATTATGGAATATGCAGCGGGTGCAAAAGGAGGAAATAATGGTGTCTAATGTGGCGATCGAGAAGAAGCGGGTTGATACTGAAGGTATATCACACTATATCTCTTCCCGACCAGAAATATTGTCATTTATCGGTTTTATTGTTCTGTGTATTCTGATGTCAATAATTTCAGACCGCTTTTTAACTATGAACAATCTTACAAATATTGCCAGACAGGTATCAATAAATGCTATTATTGCATCAGGTCTGACATTTGTTATTCTCACAGGCGGTATTGATCTTTCGGTTGGTGCGGTGATGGCATTGAGCGGTACATTTTTAGCTGGTGCACTTATTGCCGGCTGGAATCCAATCTTGTCAATTGTTATTGGTCTTGGTGTCGGTGTGGTTGCAGGATTTATCAATGGTTTTCTGGTTTCATATGCACGAATGCCGGCTTTTATTGTCACCCTGGCTATGATGGAGATTCCCCGTGGTATTGCCCTGCTGTATACTGGCGGTTATCCGATGAGCGGTCTGCCAAAGTCTTTTGAGATAATAGGACGTGGTTCTTTGCTTGGAATTCAGACTCCGATTCTGATTATGTTTGTAGTGTATATTCTGGTGTATTTACTGCTTAATCATGTTCCTTTTGGCCGTTATGTATATGCTATCGGCGGTAACGAGGAAGCGGTGCGTCTCTCCGGTATCAAGGTTGAAAAGTTTAAAATGCTGGTGTATGTCATTAGCGGACTTACTGCGTCAATAAGCGGCGTTGTCCTTACCAGCAGACTGATGAGTGGTCAGCCTAATTCCGGTGTTGGCTTTGAACTGGATGCAATTGCGGCGGTAATTCTTGGTGGTACCGATATCGCTGGCGGTAAAGGGCATATAATCGGGACTCTTGTCGGCGCAATGATACTTGGGGTTCTCAATAACGGTTTGAATCTTATGGGCGTGTCACCGTATACGCAGAAAGTATTAAAAGGAGCGATAATTATTCTGGCAATATATATAAGTTCATCACGCCAGAAGAATACAAATTAATGTTTTATCGGTATGAGTGTTATCCGTTGCTCAATATTCTTCGCAACTGCAGATAATTTACTAACCTTATGCATACACTTAACAAATCATCATAGTAACCTGAAGTACCTGTGGCGAATGATATTATTTTCTGTCGTTTATGACAGAAGAGGGGTGTTCTGTCTATTTTCAGTACTGAAATACCGCTGAAAATAGATGAAAAATGGATAGCACTTATACTTTTTAATGATAACAAAATTCAGTGTTTATTTACTGTAATTTGAAGAGATTTTATATTATGGAAGGATATCAGATGAGTAAGTTACCCAGTAAAATGCAGGCAGTGATCTGTCATGGACCAAAGAACTATAAATTGGAAGAGGTTGACAGACCGGTAGCCGGCAAGAATGAAATTATTATCAAGGTTGAAGGATGCGGTATTTGTGCCGGAGATGTGAAGGCTGCGGCTGGGGCACAGATGTTTTGGGGCGGGGACGAGCCGTGGGTAAAGGCTCCGGTAGTGCCTGGACATGAATTCTACGGAAGGGTTGTAGAACTAGGTGAGGGAGCAGCTGAACATCATGGTGTGGCTATGGGGGATCTGATTCTCTGTGAACAGATTGTGCCTTGTAATAAGTGCAGGTTCTGCAAAAGCGGGAAATACTGGATGTGTGAGGTGCATAATATATTCGGCTTTCAGAAGGATGTGGCTGAAGGTGGTATGGCTGAATATATGCGTTTCCCTGAGACAGCTATTGTGCACAAACTACCTGAGACACTTACCGCCAAGGAGGCTGCTTTAGTTGAGCCTATGGCATGTGCGCTGCATACTGTACGCAGAGGTGACATTGATTTTGATGATGTAGTTGTGCTTGCAGGTGCCGGTCCGCTTGGCCTCTGCATGGTGCAGGCTATCAAACTTAAAACACCGAAAAAATTCATTGTTCTTGATGCCGATGACAGCAGACTGAAACTCTCAAAAAAACTTGGTGCGGATCTGGTCATTAATCCGCTTAAAGAGGATGCGGTGAAGATTGTCAAGGATCTGACCGATGGCTATGGTTGTGATGTTTATATCGAGGCTACCGGGGCGCCTGTTGGTGTGACCCAGGGTCTGGAAATGATTAGAAAACTCGGTCGATTCGTCGAGTTCAGTGTCTTCTCCAAAGAGACTACTGTTGACTGGTCGGTTGTGGGTGACAGAAAGGAACTTGATATCCGCGGCTCACATCTCGGACCATATTCATACGAGATAGCTATCGATCACTTTGAACGGAAACTGACATCTGCTGAAGAAATAGTAACTCATCAGTTCCCGCTTTCCGATTTTGAAAATGCCTTTAAAATCGCTTCTACCACTGAATCAATCAAGGTTGTTCTCGTTCCGTAGTTTTAATTTTTAATTGGAACAGTGATGTGACTAAGGTAATAGCGTTGATCACGGCATGCAGTATATAAAAGTGTTGTTGTGAATATTTGGGAAGACTATTCGGCTCTGGTTATAATGTGTTGATGGTTGTAATCAGTATGTGACTTGGCTTTATCATGGATTATTATCAGTTGATATGGGGTGAGCAGCGTCCCTGCTGCTACCATGTCTGAGGTATTTCTTATTCATTCGGTTATACTATAAAATCTGGCGTTATAGTCTGATGGATAGTGAGGAACTTTGTCAGTTACGAAGCAGGTGCGGATCATAAATACGGTATATACTGAAGTGTTTGCTGATTCAATAAATATCTCTAAATAGTTTAAAGGTGTTGTAGTTCGTATGAGTTAATGGTTTGACAATTGTCTGGCAGTTTGAAAAAACTGCCATGCAATTAAATATAAAAAGGAGTTTGTAATGGGCTGTTTGAAGGGTAAAAAGATCGTTGTAACCGGGGCTACAAGCGGTATCGGCAGAGCGATTGTTTCTGAGTTGCTGGCGGCAGAGGCGTATGTATACGGTGTTGGTTTCGGGGCTGAGGTAATAGCTGAGTTGAATGCGCTTGATAATTGTGAAGCTGTTGAACTTGATGTTACCAGTGAGGAGGCGGTTGCAGCCTATGCCGCAGGTCTCGATACTGTGGATGGACTGGTGAATAGTGCCGGTATTAGTATCCTTGAGCCGGTTCTGGAATTCAAGAAAGAGAGTATTGAGAAAATTTTTGCCGTAAACGTAATTGGCGGTATGCTGATGAGTAAAGAGATCGCCAAGGTTATGATTAAAAATAAAACAGCCGGTGCTATCGTTAATCTGTCTTCACAAGCATCAATCATCGCTCTCAGGGATCACCTTGGCTACTGCGCTTCCAAGGGAGCTGTTGATGCACTTACCAAAGTAATGTGTCTTGAACTTGGTGAATATAATATAAGGGTTAATTCGGTTAATCCGACGGTAACCATGACCGCTATGGGTAAAATGGCATGGTCAGATCCTGCTAAGAGCGGTCCTGTACTCAAAGCTATGCCTCTGGGGCGTTTTGCAGAACCGGAAGAAATAGCCAGACCAGTGTTGTTCCTGCTTAGTGATGCGGCATCTATGGTTTCAGGTGTGTCTCTGCCTATTGATGGCGGTTATACCATTCAGTAAGTATTGTAAAATCCTGCCTGCAGTCAATAATTTGAAAGTTTATATTCCTAAGTTCAAGACATGATTACGCATTTATTGTATAATCACCTTACTTGTTATTGGTTATTTTGCAGGCAGAATTTTAGTGAAGGAAATATTTATGAGTGGTAAGGCAGTAATATTTGATATGGACGGGGTACTTATTGACAGTTGGGAGGTACACTATCAGTCCTGGGCGGTTACAGGGGATAAGTTTGGTTTTACGGTAGAAAGAGAGAAGTTTGGGAACCATTTCGGTCAGACCTGTGATTCTTTCGTACGTACATTATGTAAAGATCACAGTATTACGCTGACACCGAAGGAGATTGCCGACTGGATGGTGGTGAAGGATGATTATTACCGTACAGCTTTCAGGAATACCTTTACCGAGAATATACCTCTCAGCAGGTTATTGCTGGATTTAGAAAAGAATGGTTTCAAAACCGGGATCGGGTCTTCCGCTCCCAGAGAGAATATACAGGATTTGGTCGAAATAATGCCGCATGGAGAGTTATTACAGAATTATATCTGTGCTGGTGATGTTAGTATCGGAAAGCCCGATCCTGAGGTTTTCTTGCTTGCTGCAGCCAAGCTCGAGGTGGCTCCAGAGTATTGTGCGGTTATAGAAGACAGTATCCATGGACTGCAGGCGGCTGAAAGTGCTGGCATGGCAGCTGTTGGACTTACCGGTACCTTCAGCAGAGATGAGTTAGAACCATATGCGGATCTGGTCATTGATAATTTGAGTGAACTTGACGCCAAGACTTTTGACCGTCTTATTGCTTAATTATAACTTAGGGGCATTGAACCTGTTCTATATAGGGTATATTTTAATACTAGAGCGTTACCGGTTATGCAGGTACTTGAAAGCTTTATAATATGGTGGAATACTGTGAGTTTGTAAATAAGCTACGGTATATTTATTGTTAAGAACGTATTGTACTTATCTGCTGATAATCCACATTCATACTATATGATGTCCGACATTGTTGGCAAGGCTTGCGACATGATGTTGTATGCGGATAGTCAGTAATTTTAAGTTGCTGCTGCAATGGAATCATATTGCAATATTCTTTTGTGAGGATTAATTTTTAGTGCATAACTCTGAGGTTGTGTGTCTTCAGAGTTTAATATCTTAAAAGCAGTGTACCGTTCATTTTAAATGTCTGCACGGAACTTTGTGCAGCGGGTAAATGATGAGTTGGTATAGGAGAGGACTATGAAAGCATTTATACTTGAGAAGAAAGGTGAACTGGCAATTCGTGATATTGATATCAAGGAAGAGCTGGGGCCTGCGGATGTGCGAATAGCACCAAAATTTGTCGGGATTTGCGGTAGTGATGTGCATTATTATACGCATGGACATATTGGTGATTTTATTGTGCGTGAACCGATGGTTCTGGGGCACGAGGCCAGTGGTGAGGTTCTTGAGGTTGGTTGTAATGTCAAAGACATCAAGGTCGGGGATAGAGTCTGCATGGAACCTGGAATTCCAGACCCTGGCAGCAGAGCGGTATTTGAAGGGCATTATAACCTTGATCCTGCTGTACGCTTCTGGGCTACACCGCCAATTCATGGGTGTATGCGTGAGACGGTGGTACATCCCGCCGCATTAACCTTCAAATTGCCAGAGAATGTCAGTTATGAAGAGGGTGTACTGGTTGAGCCGCTGTCAATTGGTATTTATTCTGCGCAAAAGGCTTGTATCAAGCCTGGTGATGTGGCTGTGGTCATTGGTGCGGGGACTATTGGTCTAGTGACAGCTCTTGCTGCTCTGGGAGCCGGTTGTTCTCAGGTGATAATTGCAGATTATAAGCAGGGCAAGCTTGATTTCATACATAAGCATTATTCGGAGCTGAATATGCGTGCGGTTAATCCGCAGAATGAGGATCTCAAGCAGATCGTGAATGCTGCTACCGGGAGCTGGGGAGCAGATATTCTCTTTGAAGCCAGCGGGGCTCCGGCAGCAATTCTCGGCTGTATGGACTATATCTGTCCGGGCGGCACCTGCGTCTTTGTCGGTATGCCGCCTGAGCCGGCAGCGGTTGATATCGTCAAAGCTCAGTCTAAAGAGGTAACTATGAAGACAATCTTCAGGTATGCCAATGTCTATGAACGGGCTATTCGCAGTATTGCCAGCGGTGCAGTAAATGTAAAGCCGCTGGTTACTTCAAAATTCAGTTTTAACGACTCACAGAAAGCATATGATTTGGCGGCGACTTTCCCTGATGATCAGGTAAAGATTGTTATAGAGATGTAGTCTTTACAATCCAACTAATGCACCAAAACGGCTTCCCGGATTAGTAGGTTTCGGGAAGCTGTTTTTATTAATAATACAACGCGGGGTGAAACTCAGTGCTTTTAATGTGTTTTGAGGTCTTTGGGGTTGACCATATAGGCAACGTAAACATTTACAATCGAGAGCAGGGCTACACTGTAAAAGATGTACTCTGCACCAAATTTATACCATATTATGCCACCTGACGCGGCAATTATAATGGTTACAAGGTGATCAAGACTCATGCCCATAGATAAAGTCTTGGTCAGATCACTCTCGTCGACAAGAATATTTTTAAGATATATTGTACGGATGATCGTCATCTGCATGGACATTTTATCAAGTACTACCAGTGAATATGCCAGTATAACCGAGATCCCGGTAGTTGCCAGAAAACCGCTTCTGAAACCGGAGGTGATCAGTCCGTAAGCGATATATACAAAGACAAATGAGAGCGCATCCGCGTAGAGCATCTTCTTTACACCGAATTTGTCCACCATTTTGCCGAGTAGTGGAATAAAAAAGATCCCTATAAACGTTGCAATAAAGAATAGCAGCGATATTGTGTCGGCTTTTTTATTGAGCATTTCTATAAGTACCCAGGGACCAAAGACAAACATGATCTGTTTCTGAACCCCTGACATTATAGTAAGCATATAATAATATTTATATTCACGCCTAATCACCCAGCGTATTTTCCGATCGGCAAGAATCTTGTGTTTCAAAATTATAATTAGTTTTATCAGCGCAAAAACAGCTAATGACATGGACACCGCACAGAAGATAAAGGGTTTTATGATATGAGTGGTATAGGAAAAATAACCGGTTTTAAAGCCGACAAAAATGATAACCATTGAGATCATGGAAAAAGCGGTTGAAACTCCGCTGAAGCGGCCAAGCTCTGCGCCCATTGTCTTGGCGTTTTTAATCAGTGACAGCCCTATACTGTTCTGTAGTGTCAGCAGCAGATGCATGCCGGTGGAGAAACAGAATAACAGGAGGATCATTACTGAATAGCTGGGAAAGATGGTGCCGAGCAGGGTGATACTAATAACGCAGATAATCTCTCCGACAATTGCCAGACGGACATCGCCGATAAAGGCGAGACTGGAGACAATAAAAATGCTTATTACTCCGGGAAATTCACGAGGGAACTCCAGAAAACCACGTTCTAGCGCATCGGTATTATAGGCGTCACGCAGATAATTGGATATGGTTTCAAAGCTCAGTCCAAGTCCCATAGCGGTAAAAGCTAGAAAGGCGTAGAAATAAAGTAGGGTTTGTTTCTGTTGTGTCATTACCAACTCCAGTTTATGGGTAGATTATAATTATAAGTTGTTAGCGGTTTCTGAAATGTCGTAGTTGCCGGTGTTCATTTCCAGATAGTCAGAGTAGCCATCAAGTATTTGCGAGAATTTTTCAACCGCTGCGGCATCGAACTGCTTGAAAAATGTCGCATCCAGTTTGGTAAATTCCTGATGAATTTTGGTGTGTTTCGTGAAAATTTCATATCCAGCGTCTGTCAGTTCGTAGTATATCTCTTTTTTGTTGTCCGGTATCCTGAAACTCCTTATATGCTTATTACGCAGCAGTTTTTTAATTACTTTGCTGATTGCGCCCCTGGTCATACCCAGGTGTGAGGCTATTCCGGTAACGTTCGGATAGGAATTTGTGCCGATATATTCCAGGGTGTGTAATTCTGAGAATTTATAGTAACTGCATAAATATTTGAAATTCTGCCGTATGAGACTGCGCCGTTTAAAGGCAATGCTCATTAGCTGGCGGGTGATATGATCGATAGTTTTCATTGACGGTTCCCTATATAACTTTGTTTCTATGGAAACAAAGTATGCAAAAAATGCTGCGGCAGTCAAGAAAAATTGTTGAATCGGAAACAAAAATAAGGTGTGAGATGTGACTTAAGATCGTATTGCAGGCGTTTACGCAGTGTATTTGTTAATTTAAAGAAAGTAATAAGATGTGAAATTAATTATGATTAAAATAAATAACGACTGAAAATCAGGATTTTTGATAACGTACCAGAGTAATATTCAGCCTTGGGGTGGTTTGGTTTATAATGCTCTGGATTGTGTTCCAGTCGCCCCCGGCAAGTCCGGCACCGATAAGAGGAATTCCAATTTTGGAATCAGGTGCGAGATCGCTATTCAGTTTTGTGAAAACTTTTTCTAAGGCGTTGTAGTCAATTGGTTTGGGACCGCCACAGTCATACTGGGTGTAGGCATTAATAATTTTGAGATTATTAATTGTAACGGAAGTGTAGCCGCCAAGTTTTGATCGGTCTCCGATAATTGTGCGCTGGTCGGCAATATTTGCTTCCGGGAACCGTTCAGCAATACTGCGGGCAATGCCTCCGCCCATGCTGCAAAAGCAGTTGCAGCCATGTATAATTACATCGAATATGCCATTTGCAGCGAATTCGAGTAAATCTCCGAATCTTTCATTGGTTATCATATGTATTCTCCACACCTGTGTAATAAATTATATGCTGCTGAAAAAAAATTAGCAATATAAAAGTAACATGTTGTATAAATCACTTTACGCGACTGTGGCGTGGATTATTTGTGTTGGCGTTATAATATAATGACATGATTTATCATGTGATTCATGAGGAACCGAGTCAAATAGCTGTTCATCATAGCATAGTCCGATGGTCGGTCCGGAATATTCACTTAAAAAACGGTCATAATAGCCTTTTCCGCGACCAAGTCTTTTACCTTTACGGCTGAACGCCCGCCCTGGAATAAGCGCCAGATCGATTTCAGATACTGAAACTGTCGGACTGGATTCCGGCGGTTCACTGATATTATATCTGCCTTGTATCAGATTCTGATTTGCTAGCCGGAGCGTTAGGGTAAAATCTGATTCTGTAACCGGTAATACTATGTTTGAGCCGGAGAGTTGCGCCATAATGCCGGTTAAATCAGGTTCATCCGGTAATGGCATATAACTAAGGATGGTTAAATTCTGCAGGTTTCCGGGAAAAACCTCATGGACTAACTTGAAAAAATGCCTTATGAGTTCCCGGTCATAGCTATGTCGCTGTTCTACAGTCAGGTTGAGAATTGATTCTTTTACCGTCTGGCGTAATTTTCGTTTCTGTTCTTTGATGCTGGTATTCATTCTGTTTGTCCTACTCTGATTATTCTCAAGTTTATTATATTAAAGAGAAGTTGACTTGACTATCTTAAAGTATAAAATATTAGTAAAATCTTATGCGTTAGTGTGTTACTTTGTATGGAGCTGGTCAGTGTATAAATATTTTATTCTTCTTCTGACGCTATTCTTTATCGGTTCGGCAAATTGTTTTGCTGCTGATTCTACCGGTCTGGTGCTGCGTCTGATATCGGTCAATCTTGAAATCACTATTATACAGGCGATTCTTCTGGCCATCGCAGTATTTCTATATGCCAAGGTCATGCTGGCTACCAGACGTAGGAGGGCGATGCCGCTTGATGATGTGTCATTTGTTAAAGATGAGGTCGGTGCTGGAAAGATTGAGAATGCGATTAACTATTTGAATGAGCATTTGTCTCTTTTTGCGTTTATTGTTTTGCCGGGGCTGAAACTCCACAATACATCTCATATGCGTATTGTGGCGGCAATGCAGGGGCGTGGACTTCGGGAAATTGGTGCTTTAAAACAGAGGCTTTCGCATATTGCGCATATTGGTGTTTTGGCTCCGCTGATTGGCATGCTGGGCACGGTGATAGGTATCAGTAAAGCGTTTGAGGCCTTGGGCAGTGAAGGTGCCGCCGGTATGCGCAGTACGATGATGGCTGGTGGTATCAGCGAAGCGTTGGGAGCGACAATACTGGGGTTACTCGTCGGCATACCGGCACTGGGCGGATATTATGTCTGTCTGGCACGTGTTGGCAGACTCGGAAATGAACTGGAATGTGCTGCGGAAGAGATCGCGGCGACTCTAGAAGACGTTAAAAACTCGTAATTATAATTTACAGGAGCATTTATGAATTTTAAGGGCAGGGGCGAGGATGTGGAGAGTGTGGCATATCTGATAGTCCCTTTTCTGAGTCTCCTCTTTCTACTGATGCTTTTCGCTACGTGTGTTACAGCACTGTTCCGGGATGAAAAAATGCTTGGAATAGAATTGATAAATCTTCCAACTGCTACAGAAGGACGTTCTGAATATCGGACGAAGAGCGAACTTATTATTAATATTAATGCGCAGGGACAGGTTTTTCTGAATGGCTCACCTCTGAGTACCGAGGTTTTAGAGACTAAAATCAGTCAGTTGACCCTGTTTTCACAGGCGGCATCTGATGAAGTTTCGGTTGTTATACGGGCCGATGGGCAGGCGCAGCACCGAACAGTAATCGATGTAATGAATATTTGTGCCCGTGCCGGTGCAAAGTATATCTCTTTTGGGACCTACTCAAGTACAAATATGTAGGTGAGCAGAAATTTTAGGATTTACAGAATAACTGTAACTTAATATAAATGTTTAGACGCAGGTCAATAATAATAGGTTTGTTCTTCACTCTTTGTTTTCTGGCGCTTATGGGGCGTCTCTGGTATCTTCAGGTTTACTCAGCAGAATATTACCGTAATATGGGTGAGCGGCGGCTTCACCGTCTGCGTCCCATTCCTCCGGCAAGAGGAAGTATTCTAGACCGTCGCGGCAGAATTATTGCCGGGGATATCGCCAGTTTTGATCTCTGGTTTCAGCCGGCTTCATATCGCAGCGTCAATGGTAAAAGAACTTTGGTTAGTAACGTGGACGTGCTTGATCTTGAAAGTATGTACCAGGCACTTATTGCCGAAGGAACTCAGCAGGAAATTAAGCTCAATCTGTTACGGAAAAATTTACTTGAGCACTCGGATTTTGTTGATGATCTGGCTGCAATCATGCATAAAAACACCGGTGATATTGCTTCGCGTGAAGAGGCAAAAGAAAAAATTGTTGAGAGCATTATCAGTGTGCTTACCAGCATCAGTGTCAAAAGTGAAAATGGTATTATCAAAGGGCGCAACGTTATACTCCATACTTTTACAGATCCACGCAGAATGCTGCAGGATATAGACCTGAAGACCTATCAGGAAATTCAGCAGATTCAGCTTAATCCCTATAGTAAAGACCGTTTTGCCGCATTGGATGTCAGAGGCGGTTATAAACGTGTCTATCCGTATGGTGCCTTGATGTCACACATAAGCGGTTATACTGGAAATCTGATAGCCTCCGAGTATAAACAGCTGCGTGGCTACTGGGACGAGAATAACAATCTGGTCCCGGGAAAAGAAGAGATTGATAAAGGCGGGCAGCTCTTTTTTAGAGTTGAACCGGGATCAGAAGAGGAAGAGATGATTCGTCCCCGTATCAGGCGTCGGGAGGGTAAGGAGTATTATCTTTCTGGTGGCTCTTTTGCTAATGAGACTGTTGGGCGTAGCGGTATAGAGCAATGGTATAATCAGGAGCTGCGGGGAGAGCATGTCTGGAGAGTGGAGAAACTGGTAAAACCGGATCCTGATGGGCCAAGATTGTTTATTAATGCCGGGATGCGTCGGGATGCGGTCAACGGGAAAAATATCAAACTTACTATTGATGTTGATTTTCAGCAGATTGTTACCAATATTGTCCAGGATGAGGTAACCAAGCTAAGCCGTGAGCCCATGCACCGGGCGGTTCTTGACAAGCTTGGACTGGATGTTTTTCCGGCGGCGGTTGTGGTTATGAATGTGCATAATGGTGAGATTTACGCAATGGTCAGTCTGCCAGAGTTTGATCCGAATAAGATTCATGACCCAGATTATTTCAAGAGTATTATGTCTGATAAGAGATATCCTTTGTATAACCGGGTTACTTCCGGGGTTGTGCGCGGAGCATCTCCTGCAGGATCGACAATCAAGCCGTTTGTGGGCATGGCGGCACTTGAGGAGGGTGCGATAACACGTAATACGCTCTTTGACTGTGAAGGTGTTGAATATATCGGTGATAAAGAGTATGTCTGTATGAACCGGGCGCATCATGGTTTTATTAATGTTATTGATGCGCTCAAAGTTTCCTGTAATATATTTTTCTACAATGCTGGTAAAGCACTTGGTGGTAAAAAACTTGCTGCCTGGCTTGGTGATTTCGGATTTGGTTCGCAGACAGGTATTGATCTTCCTAAAGAACGCTCCGGTCATTTACCGGAGCACGCACTTACCGGTTTTCAGTGGTCACTGGGCGAGAACTATCATCTTTCGATAGGTCAGGGCGCGATTGACGTTACTCCGATGCAGCTTGCCTGTGCTTATTCAACCTTGGTAAATGGCGGGGATAAAATAAATCCGCATTTGAAATATGATCCTGCTGACCCGGCACTCAATGAACCTCGGGGAAGTATCAAACTATCCCAGCATAATATTGATACTATCGAAGACGGCATGTGGAAGGTGGTGCAGGCTGGTGAGTATCCACATGGTACTGCTTTTCGCCTGGGTATGATCGATGGTTTTGAATATATGGGTAAAACTGGTTCGGCCGAAGCTGGAAGGGGTAAAAACAGGGTAACCCATGCTTCTTTTGCAGCTATTGCCCCCTATAAGGAGCCGGAAATAGTGGTAGTGGCACTGATACCATATGGGGATCACGGCGGTGCCAGTTGTGCCAGACTGGTAAAACGGGTTATCAAGGCGTATTTCAATCTTGATGATTTTGAGGATATCAATACTGATCCTATTCATGGTAATGATGCCGAAGGCTGGGATGACTATGAGAAAGAGGATATTCAGAACGGTGCTTTGGGATAATTTTTTTTATATGTTAGAGCAGGGTATAACTGGTGAGTGATAGAGGATGGAGAGTTGACTGGGTTGTGTGCTTTGCAACAGTAATTGTTGTAAGTATCGGCCTGTATTACCTGAAGAGTGCTGATGAGACTTTTTATGACAAACAGCTTATCTGGCTTGGCGTGAGTGTTGCTGCACTTGTCGGTGGCTTTCTGATAGATTATAAAGTTCTCATCCGGCAGGCGTTTGTTCTGTACGGGATAACATTTTTTCTGCTGTTGATAGTACTTTTCTCAGCTCCTATAAATGGTGCCCGGAGCTGGATCCGTCTACCGGGATTCAATATGCAACCTTCGGAGCTGATGAAGATAGCGCTTATACTGCTGCTGGCAAAAATATTGAGTTCGCATGAGAAGCAGGCTACTGTCCGTGGAATGATCCTGCCTTTTCTGGTTACTTTGGTGCCGTTGGGGCTTATTTTGAAACAGCCGGATCTGGGAACTGGGATGCTCTTTCCTCCGCTCTTGATTATAATGGTTTTTGCCAGCGGGGCGAGAATTATGCATTTGGCGGTAGTCTGTATTGGCGGACTGTGCGGCGCTTTTCCAATGTGGTTTTTTCTCATGAAAGAGTATCAGAAAAACCGTATACGCGCGTTTCTCAATCCTGAGCTTTACAGTGCCCGGGAAGCCTGGCAGCTGATTCAGAGTCTTATTGCAATAGGTTCCGGTGGCTTGTATGGTATGGGCTGGGGGCAGGGAAGTCAGACCTCCCTTGATTTGCTTTCAGAAAAACATACTGATTTTATCTTCGGGGTAATTGCGGAGGAGGGTGGGTTTTATGTAGCGGCGGTACTTCTCGGGGCATATCTGCTGCTGATTCTTGGCGGTCTGCATATTTCCCGGTATACCAGGGAACCTGCCGGGAAGCTGGTGGCAGTTGGCATCTCGGTTATTATCGGGGTTCAGGTGCTGGAGAATGTAGGTGTTGTTACCGCCAGTCTGCCGACAACCGGTATCACGCTGCCCCTTATAAGTTATGGCGGAAGTTCGATGATTGTAACTTTCTTTATGATTGGTCTGTTGCTGGGAATAGGCAGAAGCCGTGAGTTTATTATGGGGCCTGAAAAATTTACCGGTATAGTTCCAAAGTAATGAGTCATATATGCGTGTCAGAATAAGGTCGGGCGTTAGACAGGGGAGAATATTGTGAATAGCGAGGCACCGATTGGTCTTTTTGATTCAGGAATAGGCGGTATCTCGGTTTATCGGCGAATTCGTTCGCTGTTGCCGCTGGAGAGTGTGGTTTATGTTGCAGACCAGTATCATATGCCATATGGTTCGAAAGATCTTGGTCAGATATTTGAATATGCGGTAGCAATTTCCCAATTTTTGCTGTCAAAAGAGTGCAAAATTATTGTTATCGCCTGTAATACGGCTTGTGCCGCAGCGCTTCATCCTTTACGAAAAATCTATCCTGAGGTATTATTTGTTGGGATGGAACCGGCCGTAAAACCGGCAGCAGAGAAAACGCTGTCTGGATGTGTCGGAGTACTGGCAACTGAAGGTACCTTCAAGGGTGATCCTTATGCCGGGGTGGTGAAGAGGTTTGCCAGAGGCGTTAAAATCTATGAGCAGCCATGTGCCGGTCTGGCGGAGGCAATTGAGGATGGTGTGTCTGCCGAACTGCTGCGGGGAATGCTCAAGCAGTGGATTACACCGCTGAAGGAGAAGGGCATTGATCAGCTCGCCCTCGCATGTACACACTACCCTCTTGTGATCGCGGATATTGTGGATCTGGCAGGTTCTGGAATAAATGTAATTGATCCTTCCGAGGCGATTGCGCGGCGGGTAAGGTCATTACTGGAGCAGAATAATGCTTTATCCTCGGTTGGCGGCAGTAGTAGATTTTATACCACCTCACAGGTAAAACCAGCGATGCTGAAGATTATTGAAGCCGAATTTGAGAAGATAATGAAATGTAAGTGGAATGATTTAAAATGTTTAGAAGAATTCTAACCGGTACAGTAAGATTTTTGGATCGGGCTACCCCACAATTGCTGCTTATCTATACATTTGCTTTTCTAATTGCAGCTGGTACGGTTCTTCTGTTACTTCCAGCTGTACAGACGGCCGATGTCGGTTTTATCGATGCTTTGTTTACCGCGACATCTGCTACCTGTGTTACCGGCCTGTCCACAGTTGATATTGGCACACATTTCAATCTATACGGCCAGTTAATAATTTTAGCGCTTATACAGCTTGGAGGGGTCGGGCTGATGAGTTTTGCTGCCATTTCATTCTCTTTGCTTGGAGCAAGAATCTCCCTTGGAGCATTGGATGTGCTTGATGATACGCTTTCAATACGTAGTCCCGCGCGGGAGTTCACCAAGACTTTTAAACTTATGTTCTGGGTTATTTTCAATATTGAAATTATTGGAGCGGTTTTCCTTTTTTTCGGGCTGTTAGTGACGATGCCGGTTCATGAAGCTATCTGGAATGCTTGTTTTCTCTCGGTTTCGGCATTCTGTAATGCCGGATTTACACTGTTTCCTGATAGTCTGGCCCAGCTTTCTTCATTTACGCAGCTGGTTATAATTATACTTATTATTCTTGGAGGACTGGGGCATATTGTGCTGGCGGAGCTTTACAGTCTGCTGCTGCTGATTGTAAAAAGGCGTAAAAAAAGTCACCCGCGTCTTTTTTCGTTTCATGTTCGGGTTGTATTGCTGATGACTGTTATCCTATTGTTAATTGGTACGGTAGCGACTCTGATATTCAATTATGACAATCCGCATCTTACCCTGTTTCAATCGTTTTTTGAAGCGGTCACGGTGCGTACCGCTGGTTTTTCTACCTTTAATCAGACAGAGTTGACAACCCCTTCGGTGTTGATTCTTATTCTGCTGATGCTTATCGGAGGTAACGCCGGATCTTGTGCCGGTGGTTTGAAAACTACAACGTTAGCGATCTGGCTTGCTCATATCAGAACCATACTTAACGGCAGTAATGAAATTCGGATTCTCAATATGAAGGTGCCGCTGATAGTTGTTACCAGAGTGTCGCAAATCATAGCTCTGGCGCTTGTCTGGAATATTGTCGGGTTGATAATAATGAGTGCCGGTGAGGAGACCACTCCGCTTCAGACCTTACTTTTTGAGCAGATTTCAGCATTTGCCACTGTCGGATTATCACTTGATTTTACTTCGCGAATGTCTGATATCTGTCAGCTATGGATTATTTTAACCATGTTTGTCGGTAGACTGGGAACACTCACCATTGCTTTGGCTATTCCTAGGGCGACACCGATAAATATCAATCACCCTGAAGGGAGGATACTGGTCGGATGAGAAAAAGAATATGTGTTATCGGTTTGGGACAGTTTGGCCGTGAACTGGCAACAAATCTCGCTAAAACCGAGGAAGTTATGGTTATTGATATCAAGCAGAGTTCAATAAATGATATTGCAGAGAGTGTGCAGAAGGCGCTTCGGCTTAATGCTACTAATTTCATTGAGCTTTCAACTGTTGTTGACAGTTCCTTTGACGAAGCGATAGTGAGTGTTGGTGAAGATCTGGAAGCAAGTATTCTAATCGTGCTTCACTTGAAAAAAATGGGTATAAGTAAAATTCATGCGAAAGCGCTCTCAGATGATCATGCGCGAATTCTTGAGGCGATAGGCGCTACAAATATAATTTTTCCGGAATCAGAAGCTGCCATAAGACTTAGTAAGAGAATTGTAAACCCGAGTATTCTCGATGATTTCTCTCTCGGTGAAGAGTACACAATTGTTGAATTGGCTGTTCCAAAATCATTTGTCGGTAAAACTCTTATGGAGGTCGGTATCCGTAAGAACTTTTCATCTTATCTCTTGGGTATCAGAGATATTGAAACGGGCAGAACTATCGTTATGCCTGATCAGGAAATAGTTTTCAAGGATAATGTCTCGCTTATTCTTATCGGAAAAATAGAGAGTATCAGTAAACTTAAAGAGCAGAGTCGTAATGATGCAGCTTCAGGTGGGAGCGTTGAGAAAGGTTAGAATAGCGGACTGTTACGGTAAAGCTGTACTACTTTTCTCCGGTAAAGGACCTCATTTACCATCACGCCTGTTCGCAGGTAGACTTTTGCCAGCAGTCTGCCGAAGCGGTCCCGTTTACCGGCTGCAGGAAATTCAAGCCGTATTTTTTTTCCATAGCAGAGCTCTTCCAGCACTGCTGCTGCTTTGAAATAGCCATTTTCTCCTTTTTCAGGGGCATCAATTCCGAAAAGACGTACACGTTCAGTATTGCCATGGTAACGTATCTGCAGTGTATCACCGTCAATGATTCTGGTTACAGAATACCATTCTGCTTCAGTATCATCTGTGGCCAGAGATACTGCTGATATGATAATCAGCGCTGGAAGTAGAATAGCTGCGGCATATTTAAATGGTTTCATTTTTGATCCTTTTAAGCCCACAAAACACTGCTGACGGGATAAATTGCAAGTACATTCGGATAATGTATGGCGTATGGTGGCTGCTGCTGGTCAGCAGCAGTCAGTAACAGCTGATCTCCTGTATTATATGTATATCGGCAGATAAGTAATGAGGATTTTGAATTTTGCGTTAGATTTTCAGTATTATCAGTATTGATCTGGACAATTGCAGGTAGAGGACGTAGTGGGAAAAAATTGTCTGTTGAGCATTTAGCGGCAACCTGAATGAGTTGATTATTATTAATTGCCGGTGACATAGCATTGCCGGATATTTTAATCACGGTTAATTCCTCTGCAAGTTCTCTTTCTACGTAATATTCAGGACACGATGGTATCGTGGATACAGCTATAGCTTGATGTTTACAGGGAATTTTTCCTGGCGCATAGTTCAAACAGTAATTCTTTAAACTGCCAACATAGTCATTTGACATTTTTTCAAGTAATTGTCGTGTCAACTCACAGCTTCCCACTAAATTTTGGTAACCGGTAGTTACGTCACTATTTTCTGCTAATTCTATAACCAGATTATAATATGGGTCATAAGTGCCGGTTTGAAATGCTATGCGGTTTATTGCTGAAATTAAGGGCAGAAAATTTCTGTCATCTCCACTTAGGACGGCTGTCGCTGCCAGAGAACGTGCGAGTTCATAAGCTGGGAGGTCAACTACGCTGTTTGGCACGTAGTAACGGGGGTAATAGGCGAGTGCTATTGAATTGATATCACAAGTCTTGCCATTGATATACCAGCGTTCGGATATACCGCTTATCTGGGACAGTCTGTATATGTGCTTTAGCCTCGGCTGACTTTTACCGCTTCTCCATCCCTGTACTGATTGTCGCCTGAGACCGATAAAATCACCGATTTTACTGTCTGTAAGTCCAGGCAGGGAAAAAAAATACGTTCACATAACTTCTTATAAAACTCTGACATCGGTAATATTTTCCAAATAATTGCAGGTAGTTGACTAAAAATTAATAATAAAAACGGTTTGATTGTGCTTAAAATTTCTGCTATACTTCTTTTCGGCATAAATTGTATATAATTTTAATAAAATAAATATTATTGACTTTAATATTTCTTGATTGCGATGTGTAATACTTGTTAAAGCATGTGATCAGGACTAGGCCCATATTACAGGCTAAATAAGCGTCTTATTATTTTATTAGTTATTAATAATATAGCATTTGTGGAGAGATTGAAAGAATTTGGAGGAAATATGTATACTGAACGAAGGCCGCATGTGCAATTACGGTGTATCAGGGGAAATGCCAAGGTTGCTGATGAAAATTATGTTTCAAGAGAATTATATGATAAGGTTAAGTCGGATTGTGAAAAATGGTACCGGTTATGGCTTGAAGAATGCAAGAAGCGAAATTTCTGATCTGGTATTATAGTACTTGCAAGGTAGGAGAAATCAGCTAGAATCTAGTTATCAGTTAAGAATAATATAATTTATAACGAGTGTAAAGTTTTGTTGAGGATAAAATGCTTAAAAAGTGCATAACTCTGTTTATAATCTTTTTTTATATTGGTCTTTTTACTATTGGCGGCGGATATGCAATGCTGCCTCTTCTTGAAAAAGAAGTGGTATTGCGTTATAAATGGCTGAATCATGAAGAGCTACTTGATGTCTTTGCCTTGGGTCAGTCGACTCCCGGGATAATTGCACTGAATGTGGCTACTTTTGTCGGTGTCAAACAGTGCGGAGTGGTTGGTGGTATATTTGCAACTGCTGGTATGATTATGCCTTCACTGATAATAATCTCTATACTTGCAAGTTTTATCAGCAGTATTAATCAGTATCCGTTGATTGTAAGTATATTTGCCGGTATACGTGCTGTTGTTGCAGGGTTATTGTTATGTACCGTGTATCAGTTGGGAAAGCGGTCAGTTCGTTCAGCATTTGCCTGGTTAATTCTGATCGCGTCTTTTATATTAATAACTTTTCTTAGTGTATCTCCTATTGTTATTGTCATCGGCAGCGGTCTGGCTGGTGTCGGTATCTATGTTCTGGGAGTTAATAATGAGCGGAAGAGGGGATAATGGGGTATCTGACACTCTGTATTATTTTTTTTAAAGTTGGTCTGTTTACTATCGGCGGCGGGCTTGCTTCACTTGGTCTGCTGAATGAGTATCTGGTTAAACCTGGATTTCTGAATGCTGACATGTTTTATAATATGGTTGCAATATCGCAGTCCACACCGGGGCCGATAGGTGTCAATATGGCCACTTACATTGGATTTGAGTATCACGGGATACCCGGAGCAGTTGCGGCGACCCTTTCGCTGGTATTACCATCATTTATTATCATAACTATTATTGCATATGTCCTGAGTGGCTTCAAGGATAACCGATTTCTGATTGCTGCTTTCAAAGGATTCAGACCGGCGGCTATTGGTATTATTTTGAGTGTCGCGTATCTGATTGTGATTAATTCGGTGCTTGATCTTGATGTGCAACTGGTATGGGGAGAGGAATTGCTGGTAAAACTGTTTGTCTGCGTCTTGACAGTTGTGCTTACACTGCGGTTCAAACTCAATCCAATATTGTGTATTATTATCGGTGGAATTTTCGGCGGGATTTTTTTATAAAAGGAGGACAGTATGTTCTGTCCTCCTGGGTTAATTTATTGTTTACACGAATGCTCGTTTGCGCCGGAATTTTCCGGTAATTTATTGCACTGGCAGCCGCAGCCGGAACACTTTGGCGGTTTTTTGGAGAAAAGAACCAGATATACCCGGCGAACTGTGAATAGCAGAGCAAGTGTAATAATAACGATAAGAATGATATCATCTATTTTCATCTTGTTACTCCTTTCGAATAATAATATTTAATCCATATGCTAGGATTATTTTGTGCAAATGTTAAGTTCATCTAAAACAATAAAATTGTTTCAAAGCTTATGCTTGTTAAAATTATAGTATATTCTGTTACTTAGTTGGCAAGAATAATTTATGAGTTAATTAGTTTGTTCTAATATTTTACAAATAAGTATGTTACATGATTTTTTTCTAAAAACTATTTGTAATCAATTATTAAGTATTGTAGAATAACAAATGTCGTAAAGGAAATAATATTTTTTGACTTATACACTTTATAGATTACAAGGAGAATGTAATGGCTTACAAAATTTCTGACGCTTGTGTTGGTTGTGGCTCTTGTCTTCCAGCATGCCCAGTAGAGGCTATTAAAGAAGGTGAAAAATACTCAATCGATCCAGACACATGCGTTGATTGTGGTTCTTGTGCCGGTGAATGCCCAGTCGAAGCTATTTCTGCAGAGTAGTTTGTTTTATACATCTACAGTTTTTATTGGCGGCTCTATTTCAAAATAGAGTCGCTTTTTTTTGTTTAAATTATCAATGAACCAAGCTGGTATACAACAAAGGTAATGATATAGGCAATTACTGTAAGACCAACGAGTTGGAATAATGCCCATTTCCAGGAGTTGCTTTCACGTCTGGTCACTGCGATAGTAGCGATGCATGGGGCGCTTATCAGACAGAACAGCATAATGCAGAAGCCTTGAAGCGGAGTATAATTGCGACCGATGATTTCCCGTAGTGCGTCAGAGCTGGAATCGGCATCACCAACCGCATAAACGATTCCAAGCTGCGATACAAATATCTCCTTGGCTGCAAGAGCTCCTATAAGCGCGGTACCAATATGCCAGTCAAATCCCAAGGGCTTGATAACCGGTTCGATGATACTGCCCACTCTGCCGGTAACAGTATAACCCATGCGCTCCGCGCTCTCTTCATTTATTATCCGGGTTATTCTTTTTTCCTTCTCAGTTGCAGGCAGGTTACTACCTTCTAGAGTTTGAATTTCAGCGGCGTAATCCTTTGAAAGATTCTTTTTCTGGGGATAAGTGGAAGCGATCCATAATATTATTGAGATTGCCAGTATTACCGTACCGGCTTTTTTCAGGTACAACCCTGCTCGCTGCCACATATGAATTACAATGCTGGTGAATGTTGGAATACGATAAGGCGGTAATTCCATTACAAACGGTACATCATCACCTTTAAAAATTGTAGAGCGTAAAATTTTCGCACATACTATAGCTAGAACGATTCCAATAAAATATATCAGCCACATGATGATTGCGTATAGCTTTTCCGGAAAGAAAACCGGAATAATCAGCGCATAAATTGGTATGCGGGCACCGCAGCTCATTAATGGAGCAACCAGCATTGTGGTCATGCGATCACGTTTTGATTCCAGCGTTCTGGTTGCCATTATTGCCGGTACCGAACAGCCGAACCCTATTATCATGGGGATAAAGCTTTTACCATGCATACCAACTTTCTGCATCAGTTTATCCATGATGAAAGCGACACGTGACATATAACCGGTGCCTTCGAGAAGCGCAATTGCAAGAAATAGCAGAATAATATTTGGCAGGAAGATCAGTACCCCGCCGACACCGGCAATCACACCATCAGTTATCAGTGATTTCAGCATGCTCTCTGATTGCCAGAGCGTATTAATACTGGAAGACAGAATTTTAATTCCATCTTCGATTAGTCCCATGAATGGATCTCCGATGGTAAACGTCATCCAGAACACCACATACATAAGAATGAAAAACAGTGGCAATCCTAGAATCCTGTTGGTAACGATGGAATCAATTTTTTCACTTATATCCAGCCGGTTCTGCAGACTCATTACGACACTTTTACGGAAAATCCCGGTAATAATGCCATAACGGTGTTCGGCAACAGCTATCTCTGAATCTTCACCGATATGTCGCTGGAAATTCTGAATTATTTCTGAGCAACGTTCAATAAGAGTGTTATCATTGTGCTTCAGGAGCATATCTGTGATTATCTGGTCTTTTTCAAGAAGCTTGATGGAGTACCAGGTGTGCGGCAGATTACTGTTCGGCAGAACGGCGTTGAAGAGTATGGAGTTCAGCTCTCTGATGCAGTCTGCAATGTCACATCCCAGATCGTGCTTATGGATATCAAAATTATTACAACTGAGGTGCTGCGAATACTTGTCAATTGCTTCCTTGAGCTCATTAATACCTGTCGCTTTGGAGCCTACGGTGGTTGTTACCGGAGAACTGAGAAGTTCAGCTATAGTCTCCGGTGATATCTCCATGCCCCGGTTTTGGGCTGTATCCATCATGTTGAGAACAATTAAAACCGGTGCTCCCAGTTCGAGCAGCTGGAGTGTGAGGTATAGATTGCGTTCAAGGTTTGAAGCATCTATTACATTTACAATAAGATCAAGTGGTTGATCGATTATTTCATTTCTGGCGATCAGTTCTTCGGGAGAGTTTGTGTTGAGTGTATAGGTTCCGGGAAGGTCGATTACCGATATTTTCTTGCCGTTGAACTTGTAGTCTCCGGTTTTCATCTCTACGGTGACCCCCGGATAGTTACCAACATGCTGGTTGGCACCGGTTAGCCCGTTAAAGATGGTGCTTTTACCCGAATTCGGATTTCCAGCCAGAGCAATTCTTATCTCTGCCATTATATACTTTCTATGCCTAGGTCGGGGTAATTAAGTTAGTCCCGACTAATAGCTTTTGGAAAAAAAACCGCATAACGCGTCTTAATAGTTCAAATTATAAAAATTAAACAATCTCAATTTCAATATGTGATGCTTCATTTTTACGTAGAGATAGCTCATATCCCATAATTTTAAGAACCATTGGATCACCGAGTGGTGCAATACGCTTTACTTCAACCAAACTGTTGCGGATGATTCCCATGCCGGCGTAACGTGTACGGTTGCTCAAATCAGGTAATACTCTGGTTATTTTTGCTTTTTTTCCTACTTCAAGATGATCTAGTGTCATTAGTGCGGTCATCATCTTATCCTTTATATAACTGGTACTTATTTTTCACATTTAGAATTACAGGTTCTAATATCTTTGCCTTCACGATAGAATGTTTCAAAACCCTCGCGCCACATCTGTTCATTCTTGGGGCAGGACTTGATGTATTTTGACAGAGCTACAAACCGGTCAGCCACATCTTTACCGATAAAGTGCTCCATCTTGCAGGCGATCTCTTCTGCTTTTTGCTCTTTTACTCCGAGCAGGTCTTTCAAAAATGCTTTTATATTCTGGTGTTTATAGATTATCTGATTCGCAATTTCACGTCCTTTTTCAGTTAGTGTAATCGGTTTGTATTTTTTATAAACAATCAGGTCATATTCTGCAAGGTTTCTTAGCGCAACTGTTACCGAAGAGCGTTTGACCTCCATTTTGTCAGCGATATCATTTGAAAGCGCATAACCATCCTCGTCAGAGAGTTTGGCGATAACTTCTAGGTAGTTTTCAAGACTTGCTGAGATATCCATAAGGTAACCTTTTACATAAGTTTGTTAGTTAAATCTAATTTACTTAGAAGGCGGCCAAAAGTCAAGTTAAAAATGTAAAAATTTATCGATTAATAGTAGATTTGGATTGTATCTCTAACTATGTTAGACTTTCTTAAAAAATATGTGGTGTATTATATAAAATTTTTATTTAAGATTCTGCTTGAAAGGGGGATAGGTCAAATGTAAAATATCCGGTAGAAGTTGATGGCTGTTATAAAGGGTGAGTTTTGCAAAGTAGAACTGGTTTTAATGATTATTTGTGCCCCAAAAGTATTTTGGTGTTATCAATAATTATATTTTTCATAGTATTGAAGGGCCCATTTAGCGTGGGTGTTGCCGGAGATGTCCAAGATATTTCCGGTGAGTTGTATGCGCTCAAGGATGAATTCCGCTCAGTTCAATCGGAAATAAAATTGTCTGTAGCGCCTAATAGTGTTGAGAATTTGCGTTCTGCCAGAGGTAACGCAACGGTCAGAATAGGGGGTGAGCTTTTTCTTGACTATATTGGAACTCTTTACTCTGGTGCTGGTGAAGATGATCTTGGTTATACCGGTAACTGGCAACTGCATAATACAAATTTGAGATTTGATTTTGACTTTGACTCAGATTTACGGGTGCAGGTAAAACTTGATCTCAGTGATTCGCCTTATCGTACTCAGTCCAGGGTGATGGAGGAGGCGCTAATGATCTGGGATTCAGTCTGCGGCGGACCCATAGGCTTATTCTTTGGTGTCGGTGAGGTGCCGTATGGTCAGGATCGTACCCTAGGTATAATTCAAAGTTATAATCACACGGAGGGTGATTACAGCAGTGAGGGACCTATTGTTTTAAGTGCCCCATATCTTGATAGCGTCAGTCGTGACAATATTATTTATCATCCAGGAGAGATAGATCGTGCGGTTATGGCAGGTTTTAATTATACCTGGCAGGATACCTTGAAGGTTGAGTTCGCATTTTTTCAGCCTGACAGTTGTGCAGATCAGATAGGAATTTATGAACGTCTTGCTGATGATGGTGATAGCGGTATGGGAAATTTTGCTGGTCGCATCTGGTGGAATACACCTATTGAGGGGTTGGTTGCGGAATTGTCGGGTGTGCGTAAGCACGATGTCCGTCGTGGGGATAATGGACTTTATGGGGCAGATGCGGTTGAGGATGAGTATGCGGTCAGTATTGGTTTTGATTGGAATGTAAATTCTGAACTTGAGTTTTTTGCTGAGTATCAACATGGTTTTGACTGGGGCTTTATTGAAGGGTATAATACCGATACCGTCTCAACCGGGCTGTTATATGCTTTAACCGATAAATTTACCCTTGGTGGTATGGTTGAATGGCTGCATATATCTGATCGGGGAGAAGAGACAGATCTGAATAAGTTTGTTATTCATGCTGGATATACATTTGCTAACGGTGTGTATTTTATTGCAGAGTATGGTGCAGAATTATATAATTGGGATAGTGCTCTAAGTAATGTCTTTGCGGTGCGCAGCGGTATCCGGTTCTGATCTCCGCCAACTCTTTTTCGTGGGCACTTAGGGTTTTACTGAGGAGTAGGGTATTAAGCTAAAAGATGTTATTTATACAATATTTCTAGTGCTGATTCTTGCAGCTCTGCTGCTTGGTGTGTATTATCGTTCGTATTTTTTCAGTCCTCAATATATTGCCGCGCGTATACCGGTTGCCGATTCCATTGTTTTTAATACCCAGCAGCATGCCAAAACAAATTCCCATACGGTTCATGATATACGTCCACATGAAATTGCAGTATCTCCACCACCGAAGAAACAGTATTCACAACGTTATCTGGCAATTTTTGTCGGTAAGAAAATACTGGGTGCTATCGAAGATAAGAAATATGTTTTGGCATATTACAATATTAATCTGCCCCTAGATACTTCTAAAGGTAAAGCCGTAAAAGGTGATAAACTTGTTCCTTTTGGTGACTATTATATTTTAAAACATGAATTACGCGGTAATTCAATGTTTCTGGTCTTGAATTATCCGAATATTAAGGATGCCGAGAGGGGGCTAAAATCTGGTATTATCTCGCAGGAGCAGTATGAAAAAATTGTAAGTGCCGGTAAGCAAGGTAAGCTCCCTCCCTTTGACACACCTTTGGGTGGACCGATATTTATTCGCGGTGATGGCGCACCCGGAATGCATACATCAGGGAACATCGGTATACCGCCAGAAGCAATGCGAAAGGTTTGGGAATTTGCCAAGAAGGGCACACCTGTCAGGATTGTGCCGTAAGCATTAAATTTGCTTATTCATCTTGGGTGCTGTAATATAATTATCCAGTGGAATGCAGTTTTATTGAAAACTTAAGGTTTATTTGCCAGGGCAGCAGCACCCAGTGCGCCCATTAGCTGTGCGCGTGGATCAACTAATATTTCTATCTTGAGCTCTTCTTCAAGAGCCAGACGCATGGCTTCATTTTGCGCAACTCCACCGGTGAAGTATAGTTTATCCTGTGGTGTCAATTTGACTTGGGCATATAGTCTGTTGATTCGCATGGCTATTGCCCGTAAGACCCCACGGAATATATTATTCATGGTTTCGCCTTTTGCGAGAAGACCAATTATCTCACTCTCAGCAAAGACAACACATGTTGAATTGATATTGATTTTTCGATCTGCGGAGTTATATAGCTCCAACATGGATTCATAACTTATATTGAACTTGTGGGCAATATTATCCAGAAAGCTTCCTGTACCAGCCGCACATTTATCATTCATCGCAAATTCCAGTACATTTCCATCCTCTTTGAGATGAATTGCTTTACTGTCCTGTCCACCGATATCAATTATGCCCTGTGCCTGAGGGTGCAGGGTGTGAATGCCATAGGCGTGGCAGGTTATTTCTGTGATACGTTTATCAGCTTTTTCGAATAATCCCCGTCCATACCCGGTCACATAAATTTTATCGACTGGTGTTCTTTCTGTGAGATAACGGATTATCTCATGACCTGATGCAACCGGTGAGGAACCGGTAGGAATAATTATACTGTCAATTATTTCATTGGTGTCTGTCAGTAAAATGCCTTTACTGGTTGTTGAACCGATATCAATACCTAGACTAGTCATTTTCAAAGTCAACCTCAATACTGTTGGTGTCGGCTAATCCGCCTTTAATAATAACTTCACTCAGGTTATCCAGCACCAGATAAGCATCGGTATCTGGAAAGAGTTTTAGCAGTTCTCGGGATTTATCGGTACCCAGAACCGTTATTGCAGTAGCCAGAGCATCAGCTACGGTGCAGGTGCGTTTAGTAACTACGGTTGCGGAAATTATACCGCCTGAGGTTGGATATCCGGTATGTGGATCGATTATATGTGAATAGCGCTTACCATTGACCATGAAGTATTTTTCATAATCTCCTGAAGTGGCAATGGATATATTGCCTTTGGTCTTCAGTCTTTTTATAATGCTGTTACTGCGGGGATTTCTGATCCCGGTGGTCCAGATCTTTTCGTTTTCACCTATTATCTGCTGTGATTTAGATTTTATATCCGGTTCGCCGATTAATGTGATTTCACCACCGATTTCAATGCTGGCGGTTTTTACGCCATTTTCTTTGAGCGTTTCAGCAAATATGCTTACTCCGAGTCCTTTGGCGATGCCGCCAAGATCCAGGATTACCTTGGAATTGGTTTTTGAAATGTACATTCCCTCGCGAATGAATTTTATCTTATCGAGACCACTGTTTTCAAGTGCCTGGCTGATGATAGCGTTATCAGGAAGGGCCTTGATATTTTGCTCTTTCCAGGGATAGATGTCGATGATGCTTCCTACTGCCGGGTCGAAAGCACCGCCAGAAAGAATATAAAAGCGTTTAGCTTCTATTAATGCGCGCCAGGTAAGTGGATCAACTTTAATTTTCTCACCTGCTTTTGCCGAGTTGATCCGTGATATATCACTTTCTGGTATGTAACGACTTAGAAGAGCCTCCGCATGCTTTATTCGTGCGTAGGCTTCAGTAAATATCTCACTAGGTTTTTTCTTAAGAGTGCTATCAGGCAGGATGGTTACACAGCCATAGGTCCCCATTACAGTCCCGAATTGTTCCTGGAACAAATTACCGTTGTTATTCTCGGCAGTTTTTGAATAGTATAAGGCAACAATAACCAATAGTACAGTAACAATCGGAACTGTATAGATATAGACTTTTTTATTTTTTAACAACTGCATTATTACTCCGGATGCTTTGAGTAATAATCTTTAACCGCCGCATGCAGACCATCTGCGGCAAGATTTGAGCAGTGCATCTTTTCTGGGGGTAACCCTCCCAGTTCCTCTGCAACCTGCTCCCTGGTCAGAGCCATAGCTTCATCAAGACTCATGCCGATAGCCATTTCGGTGGTTACGCTGCTGGTAGCTATCGCAGCGCCACAACCCAAGGTCTTAAACTTGCAGTCAGTAATTTTACCTTCATCGACAGCTATTGTGATTCTCATCATATCGCCGCAGGTTGGATTTCCGACTTCACCAATTCCTGCTGCGTTTTCAACTTCACCAACATTTTTTGGATTCTGGAAATGTTCCATGACAGCATCTGTATAATCCATAAATATCCCCTTTATATCTGTGCTATACCGCTAAGCGGTATTTTAGCAAATTGAATTGTTACTTCCAGGAAGGGAAGCCCCATTTCCTGATCAACCTTTTAATACTTTCTTTATTTTCAGTACTTATTTCTTTAATTTTACAACCCATAGCGTTGTAACTGGGATTTACATCCTGCTTGCACCAAACAATGTCGATAGTACAGGAAAAATCAGTTTCTTTGCGAAACTCATCAACCCAGTTGACAGTAGCTTTATAAATAGTTCCTTCTGCTATTGGATTGTCACCTACAATCAGAAAACCTTCTGTTGTAACGTCGATTATTCGCCCGATTTTTTTACCGGTATCTGTTTCTATGACCTCTGGAAAATAGACTAGGTTTTTTCGTTCAAGTTTCCGGTGCTGTTTTTCCATGATAAAATTCTCCTGTTAAATTAGGAAAATCGAACAAGCTTCTGTTTGTCGATTTATACTATGATTTCTTCTTCAATATATGAGCTTACCAGCTGTTTAATAACATTATCAGTTGCGGTGTCGATCTTTAAAAATTCCATATTCAGAATGCTGCCGCCGCCATCATCATTATGTTTTTTTCTGATGTTATTAACACCAGCAAAAACCGTGTGTTCTTCAGGACTGTCAGGAAGTATAAAGCTTATTATAGCCAGATCTCCCTGATTAAAATCCAGGGGTGAACGTGTATGAATGGCACAGCCGCTGGCACTTATATCACGTATAGTCGATGGCAGTTCACCTTGAATTTTTCCTACCAGATCAACTATCGGTATCGGTCCTATTATAACATTTCTGGGAATAATCGAGAACAATGCCGGCAATTCCCGGAAAATTCTCGCTTCTTTCCGCTTTGGGGTGATAAACAGATCATAAGTATGCAGGTAGCTATAGCCCCGGATACCTTCATCATAAACCTCACTGAACTCAGAGGTAAATGACCAGCGCATGTCATTTATTTCAGCGATAAACTGAGTTTTTTCTCCTTGAACCGGACTATATTTATGGTTCGGATCATTATTCAAAAAAATAGTAAAATCATCATTAGTGATATTAATAACGGTCGCATCATATTGCTCATCATAATTTGTTCGCTGAATTGTAACTCTTATTCCTTTAGGCAGATTATGTGTTGAATGAATGTCAGACGCATCAAGAGGACTGTCGTCAAAATATGAATAATTACTTGACTTGGTCTTCAGGTCTTTGATATCCAAGTGCGGAACAATATGCTCTTCCTTCCGCTTTTTAAAGAGATAATACAGTATCACTCCCATTAGCAGAAAGAAGAAAATGATCCCGATTGCCTCTGCCGGGTTAGTTGATTTTACATCTAACCAGGGCAAAAAAGGCATTTCGGTTACAGCATCAGGATTATTATCCATTCCAGGTTACACTCATTTGTCTTATGATTTCTATCTGTTTCGGCAGTATTTCAAGGACTTTGTCAATGTCTTTTTCAGTGGTATCTTTCCCAAGACTGAAACGTATGGAACCATGAGCATCTTCTTGCGGTATTCCCAGAGCTAGCAACACATGGGAGGGCTCAATACTGTCAGTTGAGCATGCAGAACCGCTCGATACCTGAATTCCGAACATATCAAGACGGAGTAGAATCGCTTCACCTTCAGCACCGCAGAACCGGACATTCAGAATATTGGGGAGCTTTTCAGGAGCATTGCCATTTCGGTAAACCTTGGGTATAACCGTTTCAATACCATTCCAGAGCTTTTCAATGAGTTCTGCAGTACGGGATGAGTGCTCGGTAATATCGGATGCGGCAATTTCTGCAGCTTTACCCATTCCGACAATGCTCGCTACATTCAGAGTCCCGGCACGTCTGTGACCTTCCTGAGCTCCGCCATGAAGTAGTGGAATTATCTTGAGGCCTTTACGGGCATAGAGAATTCCAACGCCTTTAGGACCGTGAAATTTATGAGCCGATAAACTAAGAAAATCGACATCGAGTTCCTTTACATCAATTGTGATTTTCCCCGCAGCCTGTACCGCATCTGTATGAAACAGCACTCCGTGCTTGTGCGCAATGGATGCGAGTTTCTTGATAGGCTGAATACTTCCCACCTCGTTATTGGCAAACATTATTGAAACCAGAGCGACATCCGAATTTGTTAATGCAGCCTCAAGGTCATCTGGATTTACAACACCAGTGTTATCCACTGGAAGTATTGTGGTCTCAATTTCACCTTTTTTTTCAAGGTATTCCAGGGTCTCAAGAATAGCATGGTGCTCTATGGCTGAGGTTATGATACGACGTTTTCCGGTTATCTCCGCAATTGTTTTGAGAATGGTATTATTGCTTTCAGTTGCACAGGAGGTGAAAATAATTTCACCACGTTTATCCTCATCTTCAGGGATGTCGGCATTGATAAGTGCTGCGATCTGACGTCTGGCTTTGTTCACTGCAGTACGGGCAGTACGTCCGAGGCTGTAGTATTTAGAGGCAGGGTTGCCATAGTTTTCGCTAAGAAATGGGAGCATTGCATCAAGTACAGCTTTATCAATTCTGGTTGTAGCCGCATTGTCTAAATATATGTTATCCATAATGATCTGGCCTTTCATAATAATATGAGATTAAATTGCAGGTGTAAAATTATAAATAACCTGCGTTTTCAATTACAATCGTTATAATTTATTATAAAAAAAGATGAGCTATCTTAAAAGAATAAAGATTTATTTTTTGAAAAAATATGCTTAAAAACTACTTGAAGTATTTGGTGTTGTTATTTCTTAATATTACCATAGGCCTTACAAAATAGTATTATTCAGGGCTTAAAGCCCGATTATTTGAAGATTAGAAAAAGAGAATATGTAAAGTACAAATTTACTTATTTCTGTATGTATTGAGATTATATTGACATGTGTATAAAAATAACTTAAAATTTTTAGGTTGAACGAGATATCTTTGGTACTGTATACTGGATGCGATTTTCGAATTGTTGTGATATATGATAGGTATAATTGCAGATGAGTGCGCGGGACGATGACAGACCTTTTGAAGCGGATGTTGATTTTTCAAAACAGCGGGAATATTATTCTGAATTTGCGCCGCTTAGAAACTATTTCTTTGATTGGATCTCCGCAATATACTGGGAGCTTCAGGGGGCGTGTGGCCCTTTTGAGTATGCGACCAGAGTTTGTGTAGCCAGAGATATTCTCGAAAAAATTAATACTGATTATGCTATGTCCTCGCATTTACTTCTGAAAAAGATTTTGAAGAATCTTTTCCCTTATGATCAGATAAGGGATTCAAATTCACCATCTCTGCGTACAATTTTAGGAAATCAACGTGGAAAGGTGCGATTAAATAAATTTCGCACGCTTCAGGATCATTGTGTCAGGAGTTCTCAACTGATCGCTTTACGTTATAAGGTGTTGGCAAATGCGTTCTGCTCCGAAGTTCGTAACATTGTCAAGTTGCTGCGGGAGAAAATAAACGAAGATGAACTGCCGGTTTATAACAACTTGGGCAAGGAATGTGCCGACCGCTGTCAGGACACACTTAAAGAACTGATTAGAACCAGAAACCAGTATTATCTCAATTATCCTGAAGAGCATTTGAGGTCTGTATCGAATGCAACAATCAAAAATGAGGACAATCTGAAAAAACGCAGTGATATGCCGAAGGATTTGGAACCTGAATACATCTTTCGTATGATAGCGAAGAATACAACGAGCATTAGAAACGAGTTGCAGGCGGTACTGATCCAGTCAAAGGATATCTGTGCAACTATTGAGGCAAGAAAAAAGCAATATTATGCTGAGATTAATGAACTCCTGATTATGCTGTCTACTATAAGAAATTACGTGTCTGATGGTCCTTTTGATGAAATTTCAGCAATTATTACGGAATTGGGGCGGTTTGTTGATGATAAGTATGCGTACAAAAACTATCTCCCTGGGGACATATTAAGCGATATTGAAAAGGGAAATTCTCTCTATAAGAATGGATATCTTTAGTCACCGTCAAAGGCGAACAGGTTTTGCATGAACTCGATAAATTTTTATCGTAATTTTTTGCTTGCTTCCGTATATTACTACCATAAAATCGTATTATCTTCATTTGATTTGTTTTAAAATATTTATTATAACTATTCTGAAATACTAGGAGTTGCTGTGAGCATTGCAAAGGAATTTTCAAAGGGACTGATTCGTGAAAATCCAGTATTGGTACTGCTGTTGGGTTTATGTCCGACTCTGGCAGTAACGACAGGAGTCTCTAATGCTGTTGGAATGGGATTTGCCGCGACATTTGTTCTTATCTGTTCCAATCTTCTTATTTCAATCTGTAAAAAAGGGATTCCAAAAGAAATAAGAATCCCGATTTTTATTGTTATCATCGCAACTTTTGTAACAGTAGTGAAACTTATCATGGCGGCGTATTTTCCGGCTCTTAAAGCTTCTCTCGGTATTTTTCTGGCTCTTATCGTTGTAAACTGTATTATTCTCGGGCGAGCGGAAGCTTTTGCTTTTAAACGCGGAATTGTTGAAAGTATGTTTGATGGCGTAGGTATGGGGTTAGGATTTACTCTGGCGTTGTGCTTAATATCTTTTTTCCGTGAAATTCTAGGCGGTGGAACTTTTTACGGTATACCTCTCGCTGACGGGCTTTCTGATTATACTCAGAAAATATTTATTCTTTCTCCCGGCGGTTTCTTGACTGTAGGGCTTATTCTTGCTACGGCAGCTTATTTCAAAAACCGGAGTGATCGTCGTTTGCAGATTCATAAAAATTTAAATCACGGTCGTGTTGAGCGCGAGAAGAAACTACTCTCCGGTGTTGATGTTGTTAAGTAATCAGGCGTAAGTGCCTGTCAGCGGTGTATGTGTTAGCTACATAAGGGAAAAGGTAATGGAATTTACATTTGAGCAGTATTTTGCGTTGATGTTCGGGCTTATCTTTACTCAGAACTTTGTCCTGAGCCAGTTTCTCGGGCTTTGTCCATTTTTTGGGGTGAGTAAAAACCGTGATGCTGCACTTGGTATGGGCTGTGCAGTAATATTTGTAATGACTATGGCGTCGGTGGTTACAATGCTGATTTACAAAGGTTTATTTTTACATCCGTCGCTTCAAAAGTATCATATGGAGCAATATCTTGATATTGTATCTTTTATTCTCGTTATCGCCTCACTGGTGCAGTTTGTAGAAATTGTTCTCAAAAAAGTGGCACCTGCATTATATCAAACTCTTGGAATATATCTTCCACTAATAACAACTAACTGTGCGGTTCTTGGTGTAACTCAGATGAAACTGACAGAATTTTCAAACCCTGCCTATTCTCTGGCGCAGGCAGTCTGGTATCAGGGCCTTCTCGGTGTCTTTGGGGGTATAGGTTTCACCCTTGCCATATATCTTATGGCGGGAGTACGCGAAAGACTTCAGTCTGCTCCTATTCCTGAAAGCATGAAAGGAATGCCGATCGCTTTCATGGCCGGATGCTGTATGGCGCTTGCGTTCTTCGGTTTCCAGGGCTTTATTTAGTTGCTAGTTTTGAAGTTTGTGGCATCACTTGAATTTTATACGATTATTAATATATAAGCGAATGGTTGGATAAATGGATATAATTGCAATTGTTACTCCTGTGTTAATTATGGCGGTGCTCGGGGCTATATTGGGGCTGATCCTCGCTTTTGCGTCCAAGAAATTTCATGTAGAGGTCGACCCAAGAACAGAAGAGGTTGGAGAGGCACTTCCGGGTGCAAATTGTGGGGCCTGCGGGTTCGCCGGCTGTGCCGCGTACGCTGAGGCGATTGTCGAAAAGGGCGCGCCGATTAATCTTTGTGCTCCTGGTGCTTCTGCTGTTGTTGAAGAGATCGGTAAGATCATGGGGGTAACGGCTACGGCTAGTGAACCGAATTTTGCGGTAGTTCAGTGCGACGGTAACGGGGTAAAAAACCGTTTCAAGTATTCCGGGGTTACAACCTGTAAAGCAGCGAGCGTGATGGGTTTGGCAGGTGCTTTTCAGGATTGCCCATATGGATGTCTGGGGCTAGGGAGCTGTATTGAGGCCTGTCCATTTGGTGCAATGAAGCTGAATGAAAATAATATTGTTGAGATAGATGAAACGCTCTGTGCAGGTTGTGGTAAATGTGTTGAGGTCTGCCCGCGCCATTTGATCAGGCTTGACCCTGAGAGCCGGGTAATTGTCGTCAGGTGTCAGAATCATGATAAAGGGGCGAAAGCTAATAAACAATGTAATCATGCCTGTATCGCCTGTCAGAAATGTGTAAAAGAGTGTCCGTTTGATGCTATTCACATTGTTGATAATCTAGCAGTAATTGATTATGAGAAATGTAAACTCTGCGGCAAATGTGTAGCAGTGTGTCCGAAGAGTCTTATTGTAAATCTTCGAGCTGACCGTAAACAGCGGCGTGCGGAAAGAATAGACAGGGAAAATAATCTCTAAATATGTATTAATGTAGATGATGGTGTTTGTGCAGAGTATTTTATTCAGAAGAGATGATTTAAAATGAAAAAAATGTTCAGAGGTGGGGTTCATCCTCATGATTATAAAGAGTTTTCCAAAGATTCTAAGATTGAGGTTGCTGAGGTTCCTGAACTGCTGACCGTCTCGTTGCAGCAGCATATTGGTGCGCCGGCTAAAGCCTGTGTTGCGGTGGGACAGGTTGTTAAGCGGGGTACTGTTATCGGTGAGGCAGGTGGTTTTGTGTCTGCAGCTGTTCACAGCCCGGTTTCTGGAACGGTTAAAAGAATAGAAGCGATAACTCATCCAATGGGTATGAAATGCATGGGAATTGTCATAGAGAATGACGGTCAGGAGCTGTGGGAAGATGGCTGCAATGTTGAGCCGGATCTGACCAAAGAGTATACTCCTGAAGATATCAAGAGTGCGGTTATGTGGGCAGGTATTGTTGGTATGGGTGGGGCTACTTTCCCAACGCATGTCAAGCTGTCGCCTCCGCCTGAGAAGAAGATTGATACGGTAATTCTAAATGGTGTCGAGTGTGAGCCGTTTCTTACCGCTGACCATCGTCTGATGCTTGAAAGCCCTGAAACAATTTGTCTGGGGCTGAAACTTCTGGTCAAACAGCTAGGTGCCAGTAAGGCATATATTGGTATTGAAGAGAATAAACCCGATGCTTTTGCTATGATCTCAAAAACTCTGCAGGACATGGGTGGATTTGCTGAGGCAAAGCTGCTCAGGGTTATGTATCCTCAGGGCGCTGAAAAGCAGTTGATCTTTGCTTGTACCGGGCGTGAAGTGCCAAGCGGTGGTCTGCCTATGGATGCCGGGGTGTGCGTTAATAATGTCGCTACAGCCCATGCGATTTATGAGGCGGTTTATAGAAAACGCCCTCTTACTGAGAGAATTGTTTCGGTTACTGGTCCTGGCGTTGCGAAACCATCAAATTTTCTTGCCAGAATAGGTACTCCTGCAAGCTTTCTTTTGGAAAAATGCGGCTACGACGAGGTGAAAACCAATAAACTTATTTATGGCGGTCCGATGATGGGGGCGGCACATTTTGATATTTCAATGCCGGTCAATAAGGGAATGAGTGGAATTCTCGCTCTTACCGATCAGAAAGCGTATAATTACAGTCCGTGCATAAGGTGTGGTCGATGCGTTGATGTCTGTCCGATAAGTCTAATCCCAAGTGAGTTCAGTATTCTAGGGGAGCGGGGTAAGTTCCTTGCCGCACAGGAGTTTAATGTGCTTGATTGTATAGAATGCGGCTGTTGTTCATATATTTGTCCGTCACGACGTCCGATTGTGCAGTGGATAAAGGTTGCCAAAGGGGAACTGGCTAAAGAGCGTGCCAAAAAGCAGGCGGCTAAAAAATAGTTTAAATTTTAATTAGTAGATTTATGATATATTATATTTAGGTATTCTTACTCATGAATGATCCAAAAACAAATTATATTGTCTCAGCAGCACCGCATCTGAAGGCTAAAGACAGCACTGAATCGATAATGCGCAATGTCTGCCTGGCTCTGATACCGGCTTTTCTGGTTGGGTTTTATGTGTTTGGCTGGTATGCGATGCTGATTACTCTCTTGAGCATTGCATCTTGTGTGCTGACAGAAGTTATCTGCCAGAAAATGCGTGGAACAGCGGTCACTATTCACGATTATTCTGCTATAGTCAGTGGTATGCTGCTCGCTGCAGTACTTCCGCCTAATGTAAGCTGGTGGGTGCCGGTGATAGGCGGCGTGTTTGCAATGGGTGTGGTTAAACAGGCTTTTGGCGGTCTTGGCAGTAATATCTGGAATCCAGCGCTGGCGGCGCGAGCTTTCTTGCAGGTATCAATCCCTACGCAGCTGAATTCACCAAGCTGGCCTATGATTAAAGAGCATGGCCTTGGGTTCTTCCAGCGGCTGGGAATTACAATGAATGGATCTTTCAGTGATTACATGAAATCATCTGCTGATGTAGTCAGTCATGCGACTCAAGCCGGTGATGCGGCAGTGTCAGTTATGACCAAGGTTGATGTTGTTTCGCAGGCGACTCCGCTGACAAAAATGATGTTGCTCTCGGCCGATAAAGCGACTGCTGCTGCCGGGGCAACCGTTCAGCATATTATCCCGGATTATCTCTCCGTTGTCTGGAAGAGTTTTATTGGGTTTGAGCCTGGTTGTATTGCTGAGATTTCTGCGCTGGCACTTATTCTTGGTGGCGTGTACCTGCTGCTAAAGAAGATTATAACCTGGGAGACACCTGTTGTATATCTCCTTACAGTTGCAGTCCTGACCTGGATTTTTCCCGCTAAAATCGCTATTACTGACGGTGGCTTTGGTTATACAACCTGGTTTTCCGGGCCGGTACTGTTACAGCTTTTTGGCGGTGGTCTGATGCTGGGGGCGTTCTTCATGGATACAGATTATGTTACAACGCCGATGACTCGAAAAGGTAAGATTGTGTTTGCTCTGGGATGTGGTGTTATTACTGCGATGATTCGTATGTATTCATCTGCTTATCCTGAAGGCTGCTGTTATTCTATTTTGATTATGAATACCTGTGTACCATTGATTGATGCCTGGACCAGACCGAAAAAATTCGGTTCAAAAAAAGCCAGGGCCTGATAATCACCGTGGAGTTTATTTATGCATAAACTTTTTGCCGTTTTTTTTATTGCTCTTATTATTGCCGGATGCGGAAATCCGTTAGCCGGTACCAATACTGGATTTTTACCGGTTGATGGTGATTATCCGGGGCTACACGCTGATGGTAAACGTAAGACCTTTCTGCTGGAAGGTGACCGTGATAAATACCTGGGGAATAATTCTGTTATTTTTGAGAATTATGGTCTGATAGATTTTTTCCACAATACCTATACTTTGAATGGCTCGGAAAATTATCTTAGTATAGAGTCTTATCATCTTACAGGTGATAATGGTGCTGCCGGTGTTTTTTATTATTTTGTCAGACGCAAACTCATGACCAAGGGTAAATCCGTTGATGTCGGTTCAGATGGTGTACTTGATGTAAAAAATGACGGCAGAAATTTATACTTCTTCAAGGGCAGATGGTTCTTTGCAGTTATCTATTCTGGTAAGGGTGAGGTTCCTGATCTTCTGCCAATTGCAAGGATGATCGCGGCAAAAGTACCTGGCAACAACTGGAAACCAAGAGGTTTCAGATACCTAGAGGTGGACGGGATATCTTCCAAGTATGCTTATGTCAGTGCGGGAAATGCCATGAATTTTGCGTTCCTGCCTCCTTCTGCTACTACGTTTGTCAGCAGTGTGGGAATGAAATCTAATATTTATGTCTCTACTTTTGCCGATGAGAATGATGCGGATAAAGCCGCGGAAGAATATCGCGGTTTCTTGCGGATGGGTGAGAACTATAAGACTGTTTCGGTACCGGTCGATGGCAAGAGCTATCAGTTGCATCAGGCTATTGATGAAAAAGAAGGCCTGTTGATGTTTATGCTGTATAGAAAAGCGATAATCTCAATTTCACATGTTGAGAATGCCGAGCTGGCTCAGACATTATTTGAAAGGGTTATCCGAAAGATTAAAGCTGATACGGCCGGTTAGGTTCGGCTGGTCTGGAATTATAAGGATAAGCTATGGAAATAAAAGCTGCTGTCAGTGATTGATAGCAGCTTCTTTTTATTTTTCCCCAAGTTATTGAGGTAGGGTATGTTGATTCGTTTGTATTAAGGAGAAAGTCATGTGGATTAGAAAACAAATATTCTATACGTTTACAGCCTTACTATTCTCTTTTTCTTCGCTTTATGCTGGTGAAAATCTTGAGGTTGTAGTTTATGCCACAGGCGGAACTATAGCCGGCAGTTCTACGAGCAGTACAGACACCACGGATTATTCGGCTGGAGAAATAGGAGTTTCTACATTGATTGCAGCTGTCCCTGAAATTCAGCGCATTGCGAAAGTTAGCGGGGTGCAGATTTCAAATACCGGAAGTAACAATCTTACTCAGGACATTGTCCTGAAATTAAGTAAGGAGATAAATTTTAAACTTGATAATAGTGATATCTGTGGTGCGGTTGTGACTCATGGAACAGACACGCTTGAAGAAACTGCTTTTTTCCTTGATCTGACGGTTGACAGCCCCAAGCCGGTAGTGGTGGTGGGGGCAATGCGTCCGGCTACTGCCGTAAGTGCAGATGGTAATATGAATCTGCTTGAAGCTGTAAGGCTGGCAGTAGAGCCAGATGCGATGAATCGTGGAACAATGATAGTACTGAATGATCGTATCGGGTCTGCTTTTTATACAACTAAGACCAATTCCACAATGTTAGATACCTTCAAAGCAAGCGAACAGGGGTATATTGGGGCTTTTATCAGTGGCGAGCCATTCTTTTATTATCAGAGTACCAAACCAGTAAATAAGCATCTATTCGATATAAGCACTACGGATAAATTGCCACTGGTAAAGATTTTATATAGTTATCAGGATCAGGACAGTACCCTGCTTGAAGCGGCTATTGCCCATGGTGCCAAAGGTATTGTCATTGCGGGTACAGGAAATGGTTCAATACCCAAGATAATGGATGACGCGGTAAACAAGGCAATGGCTGCTGGTATTCCAGTTGTGCGTTCAACCCGTACCGGCAGTGGCTATGTCAGTCCAAAAAGTGTCGGCATTGGCGCTGGTTTTTTTAATCCTCAAAAGTCAAAGATTCTATTGGAACTTGCGCTGAATGCGGGGGCAAATATGGCTGAAATCCGAAGTTACTTTGAGGGTAAATGATTTTTTGGGTTTTAGGTCTTAGGTTTTATCTTAGATCAGATAATATCCGAATGAAGCAGTCTGGTGCGAGTGTTTAAGTTTTTTGTGAGGCGAACGTTATTAATGTTCGCCTCACAATTTTAACAGCCGTTAATCAGGTGTTCAATAAGTATCTTTAATCCGAGTGCGATCAGAATAAGTCCCCCGAGAATTTCCAGTTTTGCAGTATTGAAAATATGCCCGTATCTGTTACCAAGCCAGACACCTGAAAAAGACATTATAAAAGTTATGATACCAATTATAAGAACCGGCAGAAATATATTAATATTGATAACCGAGAGCGTCAGACCGACAACCAGCGCGTCAATACTGGTTGCTACCGCTAGCGCAAAAAGTATATGAATATTGAGGGGATTTGATTCCTTCTCAACTTGTTCATCTATTTTTAAACCTTCATAGATCATTTTTGCGCCAATAAGACCGAGCAAGGCGAAGGCAATCCAATGGTCGATCGTAATAATGAATTCCCGGGCTCTGCCCCCGATAAGCCAGCCGATAACCGGCATTATTGCCTGAAACGCCCCGAAGGTTGCAGCTATAATCAGCGCATGGCGTATTTTCATATTCTTAATTGAAATACCGCTAGTCACCGATACTGCAAAAGCATCCATTGCCAGACCAAATCCGACGAAACAAAAATATATCCAATCCATTGTATGCTTACCTGTCTAGATTCTCATCAATCGGTTCTGGTTGTTCGGATACTGTCTGCTGGGGCTGTTGGGATTCAGCTGATTCAATGCTGGCAGCAGCCGGTGCCGTGGGCGCAGAACGGGTTTTAGCGGTATCAATTAGTGTTGGTAAAAGTATGTCTCCTAGCCAAATTGCAATGGCTAAAAACATTATGCCTAAAATTAGTTTGGTAACCCAGACCCGCTTACGTGCAATATTTCCTATCTGTTCACTTGTCATACCGAAAAATACTGCAAAGAATACCGCCAGCAGTGGAATTATAAATAGTATATTATAAAGTAAGAGCAGCCAGTAGCCGCGAACAGCAGTTGTATTATCAGCCACTAGAGCTGAAATAATTGGCATGTACGTCTGTCCGGTACAGGCTGCCTCTAAAAATGAGATAATTATACCACTGACAAATGCCCCGGCAATCAGCGATCCACTGTGGGCGGTAACTCTGAGTCTTTTGCGGATTTTATTCTTTAGTTTATCGGGTAGGACGAGCAGCATTTTATCGCGCCCGCCGCTGCGAAGAGCCCTGAACGCATCTATTAAAGATAGAATTCCTGCTGCTACCACCATCAGCAAAGATATCCATTTTATGGCCATCGCAATACCTTTGAAAATAGTAGACGCTGATCCCTGCATGGCTCCCATTATTTCAAAGAATAGTGCTCCAAGGGCGTAATAGGTCAGGAATACGGCGATAATAAAGGAGATCCCGACAGCAAGTATGGTCCTGCGTTCACGACCAATACCTGCAAGCATTGAGACAAATAAGATTACGGTTGCAAAGGCACAGGGATTGAGACCGTCAAATAGACCGGTGGCTATAATCACTCCGAGAGTTGCACGATTGGTATAAAGATCACGTATCTGATCATTACTGGCGGCACCGAATTGTTTGAAATCCGGTGTTTGTTTGCCGGTTGCAAGTAATTCGGCAACAGTCTGGTCAAGTTTTTCATTAATTTCATCATTACCTAAAACTTTGTCCCCGAGAAAAGCGACCAGATTGGGAGTATCATGACGATTGTAATATTCCAGGGCCAGAATCATAGAGTTGAATGACTCTTCACTTTCGGAGTGATTATGTTTTATAACCAGAACTTGATCACCATACTTGCTGGCGACCGCATCAACCACCTGCTTGGTTGGCTCGCATAACGGGCATGACGGTGTAAAGAAAAAGTGAATAATGAGTGGAGATTCCGCCGCTTGACTTTTAGCGGGTAACAATGAAATCGCTAATATTATAAGCGGCAATATATATAATAATTTTTTCATTTGTGTGGCCTTATTTAGCGTTAGACATAACCATAAAAAGAAATTCTATTATAGTGACTATGCAAATATTTGCCAGTGGAAATGTATATTAAAACAGGGTATCAGAAAATATCTGATACCCTGAGAATAAAGTATATAATAGCATTATAGCTTAATAATTACTTTGAGCAAGGATCGCAAGGTTTAACCTTCTTTTTACAAGGATCACAAGGAGCAGGTTCTTCACAAGTGTCACAGACATTGACTTCAACAGTCTTCTTTACTTTCTTGGTGATTTCCTTGTATTCAGTAGTTACAACCTTTTCCTGAACGGTCTTCATCTCAATTACTGGTTCCTGTACGGTTACAGTCTTCTTTACCTGAATAGGTTTGCAGACTGCAACTTTGATCATTGATGTTGCTGGAACCCATTTGCAGACCATACGTTTCTTGGTAACTGGAACAGTTTTCTCAACACATTTTTGAACTTTGCATGGAATTTCAACAAGTACCTTTTCCATTACGGTATAGGTTGCAGTACCCTTAACCTGAACTGGTACATCTATCTGTTTGCCGGTGCAGGGATCGCAGGCTTTTTCCATTACAGTCTTGCATACTTCCTTTGTCATTTCCTTAGGAACCAGCTTGCAGGCCTTTTTCATTACAGTCTCTTCGACCATTTCTTTTTGAATAACGTTCTCAGTATATTCTTCTTCAACCATTTCCTTTTTCTTGATATTGATTTCTTTCTCTTCAAATTCAAGTTTTTCCTCGGTTACAAGAACGATCTTTTCAACATCCTTATAGACCTTTACAGGAACTTTCTTTTCAATTATAGTACATTTCTGAACAGGTACATAATCTTTTACCTCAATTTCAACAGTCTGACATTTTGTAGCTGCATTGGCTGTAACAACTGTAGCCATACATAGCATTGCGATAAACAGATAACGTTTCATGATTCTCCTCCATTTTTTTTGACAAGAGGGCTGCCAAAATATAAATTACTTCCCACAAAGATCACTGTCCCCCTATAAACAGCATCTATACTCTTAAAGATAGCAAAATTTATAATTTTCACCAGTAAAAAAACCTGTTTGGGTATCAATTTTAGTGGGAAAGATTGAAAGGAATAGCTGGTTTCGGAAATATTTAGTATAGGACTAATATTATTTAATTGTTTATGCGGGAATGATTACGTGAAGCTGAGCGCAAGAAATATACTTATATTTCTCGAATTATTTGCTTTGGCTCTGTTTATTGCAGGGGCAAACGGATTTGCTCATGAGTGTGACAGTGTACAGGACGGTATACCGAGAACAGCTGAAGGTTTGCATAAACAGCTTGGTGAAGGGTTTCTGGTTTATAAACGGAAAAATTATATTATTGCAACTGATCTTGATAAAAAAACTGCAGATTATGTTATAAATGGAGTATTTGAAAACTGTAAGCAGATTCTTGTAAAACAGTTTTTTGATTCAAGAGCTGATGATGTCGTTGTGATATATATCTTTAAAAATAAGACTAGCTATTATACCGGATTACAGAAATATTTGCAGATGCAGCCGATAAGTCCATATGGGCATTATGGAAATAGAGACCGCTATATCGTGGTGAATTATGCGACCGGACCCGGTACTTTGGTTCATGAGCTTACGCACTCACTTATGGCTATTGATTTTCCCGGTGCACCGATCTGGATTTCTGAAGGTCTGGCAAGTCTGTATGAACAATGCCGGGTTGAAAATGGTCAACTGCTTGGCGAACAGAACTGGCGCCTTCCAGAACTGCATAATGGTATTCGTTCAAATCGGTTGACACCCTTAAAATTGCTGTTTAAAAGTGATACCAAAGTATTTAGAATGCTTCGTGAAAGTTTGCATTATGCGGAGAGCAGGTATTTTTGTAAATATCTGCAAGACAAAGGACTATTAGAGAGAGTCTATAAGGCTTTCAGAAATAATCCGCATAATAGCAATAACGGAATAAAAATTGTTGAAGCGGCATTAGGAAAAAATATTGATTCAATTGAAAAGGACTGGATCGACTGGACAAAACAGCAGGAGTGGAATGGTAAGGGCTTTAATTGATTAATTTAGTCATAATAATATTTGAACGCATTGATCTGAGAAGGTTGATGCGTTTTTAGTTTAAAAACGGCTAAGAATTGGAATTGTTAAATCTTTTCACCAGACCATCGACACCAAGCGTCAACCGGTCTTCTTCGATTTTAAGAACTTTTTCAATTGCTTCAACTACCGCTGGAGGCAGTGGTTTGGTCTTAAGACCTTTAAACAGGGCTATGCGGGTTTTCAGTGAAGAAAAATGATTCTGACAGATCTCTTCCGGGGTATTCGGCAGTGGCTCTATGCTGTCATTATGATTATGCTTACGACGTAAATTTTCAAGAAAGAATGTTAGCGGGTTTTTACCACGCTTTCGGCTGCGGATACCGGTAAACTGTATTTTTATTTGGATGATTTTGGCATAGTAGTTCTGCAGGTCAGTTTTGAACCAGACGGTAAAACGGCGCAATCCCTGATCTTTGCCGCGGTAGGAATTATTGACAATGCTTTCAGATGATTCGGTAAGCAGATCCAGGGCAAAATCAAAAATATCCTCAGGCTGAAGACCATTGAGCAGTGTTTGTGATTTAAGGCTGAGATTTTTTTGCTTTTTATCAGAAGTGGTTATCAGCTGGTCAGCAACATTTTTCATATCAGGGAAAAGTTTTATCGGCACACCATCAAGCCCGATAACGCATGCAAGGCGGTAACGGGCACAGGATTCAAAGTGTTTTTTGCAATATTTGTCCATTATTTCCTGCGTCTTCTGGGGCTTGTCGGCAAAATAATGGTCAAATATTGAACAGGACTCTATATGTTTACAAATCATATAATGTCTCGCTTCTTTGGTTATTTGGAGAGGTTTTCAGCAACACGCACTGCTTCTACGGCATCAGCGGCGTAACCTGCGGCGCCAATTTCAGCAGCGTACTCTTTATCAACAACCGCCCCCCCAATCATAAATTTCAAGTGGGTCAGACCTCTAATTCGTGCTTCTTCCATAACTTTTGCCATTTCAGGCATGGTCGTTGTCATCAGCGCGGACAGACCTATGACTTTTACATTATTTGCAACTGCAGTATCAAGAATAGTCTTGGCATCAACATCCTTGCCCAAGTCAAGTACTTCAAAGCCATAATTTCCAAGCATGAGGGAGACAATATTTTTCCCGATATCATGTATGTCACCCTTTACCGTGGCCATTATAACCTTGTTTTTATCTTTCTGGCCGGATTTGGTCAACTCATTTTCCAAAGTCTTGAATCCAAGACTCATTGTCTGAGCGCTCATCATTAGCTGCGGCAGAAAATATTCCTTTTTGTCATACTTGTCACCAACGGCAATAATAGCCGGTATAAGTGCATTATCAACTATATCATTTCCGCTGTCGCCAGCTGCGAGCGCTTCGGAAATAACCTCGGTAATCGTATCCTCCTCACCGTATAGCACTGCGTTGAAACATTTCTGCAGCGGGGCGATCTTTGCGTTATCTCTGGGTTCTGAGGTCTTGGTGACGCCGGAGTATTTTGACAGGAATTGTTGTAATTTAATATCCCGGCTCAATAAGGCATCGGTGGCATATTTTATGTTCATCATCTGTTCTGATGAAGGATTTATAATAGCTGTGGTCAGACCCTTGCCGATCAGAAGTGAAAGAAATCCGGCATTCAAAACTCCCCGCTGTGGCATCCCGAAGGATACGTTTGAGATCCCGCCGGTAGTATTAGCTTTCAGTATGTCGCTGCACCAGGATATGAATTCTGCTGTTACTCTTGGTGCTTCCGGTGATGAACTTACAGTCATTACCAGTCCATCAATGATGCAGTCAGCGACTCCCAGACCAAGTTTCCCGGCTTCTTTAAGAATCATTTCCGTTACCTGCTGGCGTTCTGCCAGCTCTTCAGGAACACTCTCATCGGTGACAGGCAGAAGAATAAAAACGGCCCCATACTTCTTTACTAATGGCAGCATGTGCTTTAGACGTTCTTTTTCTGCGCTTACTGAGTTGAGTAGCGCTCGTCCAGGATACAGGCGTAGTGCAGCCTCCATCACTTCAGGGCTGGTACTGTCAAGACAGAGTGGACAGGGTGTAAGAGGAGACAGCATTTTGATCGCCTCACGCATCATTTTCTTCTCATCAATGCCGGATAATCCCATATTGACGTCGAGCAGTGACGCACCGGCAGTAGTCTGCTCCAGTGCATAGTTGCGGGCAAGATTCAGGCTGCCTTTTCTTAGATCCTCCTGCAGTTTCTTTTTGCCGGTAGGGTTGATGCGTTCACCAATAACGGCGAATGGCTTGTCAGGGCCAAACTCAACGACACTTCTTGCAGAACTTACGGCACAAATCTTGTCTCGGCGAATTGCCGGAACCTTTAGGTCCGCTACGGCCGCTGCTACTTTGGCAATATGTGCGGGAGAACTGCCGCAACAGCCTCCGATCATATTGGCTCCAGCCTGTACCAGTTGTGAAAAATAACCGGCGTATTCAGCTGGAGGCATATCAAAAACTGTATTGCCATCAATAAGCTTGGGTTGACCGGCGTTCGGTTTTGCCAGTAGCGGGACAGTGGCATAAGGTTTCATTTGAGCAATCCATTCCACCATTTTCAGCGGACCGGCAGAACAGTTGCAGCCAACGGCATCCGCGCCCAATGCCTGTAATGTTATCAATGCTGTCTGGGGATCGGTACCGGTCAGAGTGCGACCTTCTGCGCCATAGGTCATCGTTACCATTATCGGATGATCCGGTGCCAGTTCTCTAATACCGATAAGTGCAGCTCTAGCCTCCTGAATATCCATCATGGTCTCAATTACAAAGCCATCAGCACCGCCAGCAAGCAGCGCCTGTGCCTGTTCACGGTAGATAGCAATACAATCTTCAAATGACAGCGGTCCAAATGGTTCGATCAGTTCTCCGGTGGGAGCGATGTCACCAAAGATCAGTGTGTCGGAGCCAACCGCTTCGCGGCTGTAAGAACAGAGAGTACTGTTAAGTTCATAGAGTCTGTCCTGAAGACCAAATTCAGAAAGTTTGGGGCGGTTTGCGCCAAAAGTAGGTATATAGACGATATCACTGCCAGCTTCCTTATAAGCTTTCTGGACATTTATGATAGCTTGCGGATTTTCATAGACCCAAAGCTCAGGGCAGACTCCTGCAGGGAGTCCCTGTTTGAGCAGTTCGGTGCCGGTTGCACCATCTAGGACAATGGGTCTGGACAGACAGAAGGCTCTGAATTCTTCTCTATTCATATAACTCCTATATTATTACCAAATTTTAATTAATTAATTCCACAATCAAATATAACTTAATAAGGCTCTTTCTCAAGATGATTAAATTCTTTTTTACTAAAAAACACTTTAGAATGAGATATTACCTTGAAAAACCGGTCAATACACGTAATATTAAATTAAACAAAAGTAACTGATTCAGATATCTATTATAATTGTTTATAATAGGTTTTTTTATTTTAATAAATATTGCTAAGTAACGATAAATATACAATATACTTTTTATTAACCTTATAATGTATTGAGTTGAGGATTTATTAATGGCGAAGGATACAATGAAGAAGATTGTTTCTCTGGCAAAACGCCGGGGTTTTATCTTCCAGTCATCTGAAATTTACGGTGGTCTTAAGGCCTGTTATGATTACGGCCCGCTTGGTGTGGAACTTAAGAGAAATGTTAAAGCTGCCTGGTGGCAGGATATTGTGCATAAACGTGCTGATGTCGTAGGACTTGATTGTTCTATTATCATGCATCCGGATGTCTGGAAGACCTCCGGTCATTTAGCCGGCTTCAGTGATCCGCTGGTTGACTGCAAGAACTGCAAGGAACGTTTCCGTGCCGATCATGCACCGCGTGTCGCTCCCGGTACCGAAGTTGAATACCATCTGGGCGGAAAGTCCAAAGGTAAAAAGGAAAAAGGTGTTGTCGGTCCGCAAGGATATGTCTGCCCAGTATGCGGTTGCGGCGATCTGTCTGATGAGCGTCAGTTCAACCTTATGTTCAGAACCAGCTTGGGACCAGTCGATCCGATGCAGGAAATAATCAATAAGATTGATGAAATTGCAACCCTGGACCGTGATGGACGAAAAGCCCGTATTGCTGAAATTATCAGTGCTAGTGCGGTATATTTACGTCCCGAAACAGCTCAGGGAATGTTTGTTAATTTCAAGAACATTCTTGATTCATCCCGTATGAAACCTCCATTTGGTATAGCGCAGCAGGGTAAGAGCTACCGTAATGAAATTACGACGTCAAATCTTACATTCAGAACCTGTGAGTTTGAACAGATGGAACTTGAGTTCTTTGTTGAACCCGGTACCGATGAGGACTGGTATGAATACTGGCGCAATGCGCGTCTGGAATGGTATGTCAACTTAGGCATTAAAAAGGCTAATCTTATGCTTCGCGATCATGAGGAGTCTGAATTGGCTCATTATGCCAAGGCTTGCGCGGATGTTGAATACTTCTTTCCTTTTGAGAATGATGAAGGCGAAGGGGAATGGGGGGAACTGGAAGGTATTGCCAATCGTACCGACTATGACCTCAGTAAGCATGCCGAAGCTACCGGAAAAGATCTTACCTATTTCGAGACTGAGACTAAGAACCGCTATATTCCATATGTTATTGAACCTGCTGCCGGAGCGGATAGAGCAACACTGGCTTTTCTCTGTGATGCCTATGATGAAGAGGTTCTGGAGAGTAAGGATGGAAAGGAAGACATACGTGTGGTCCTGCGTTTTCACCCTCGTCTTGCTCCGATCAAGGTTGCAGTATTTCCGCTGGTCAAAAAAGATGGTATGCCTGAGAAAGCTCAGGAAATAATTGATTCACTGCAGAGTGAAGGTATTAATACCGCCTATGATCAAAGTGGTGCAATTGGCAGACGTTACCGCCGTATGGATGAAGTAGGTACTCCATGGTGTATTACTGTCGATGGTGAGACTATGGAAAATAATACTGTAACTGTCCGTGATCGTGATACTATGGAGCAGAAGCGCATGAGTATTGCCGAAGTTGTCAGTTTTATAAAAGAGGCGTTAAAGTAAGGTACAGTAACTTAGTTGAATAAACAGGATGCTTTATATCATTCAGTTTGCAGTATAATTATTGAGTAAAAGTCTTTCGGGACACGGTTGACATTCGGCCGTGTCCTGAAATTTTATAGCTGCAGTAATAGTTGCAATATATCACGGTTTTAGATATTATTTAACAATATTAATTTCTTTTTTTATCAGGGATATTATGTTATATCAGTTTCTGGTCATAAACTTCCAGCAGATTTTGTTTCTGATAATTCTTCTGGTAATGTCGGCTATATTTTCCGGGAGTGAGACCGCATTATTTTCCTTGAAGACTCATGATCTAAATAGAATCCGCAAAAGTGGGCTTTGGATTGATTCGTTAATACTAGATCTTTATCATGAGCTGCCGGATTTTCTTATTACTATTCTTCTTGGTAATATGGTGGTTAATATCCTGTATTATGCTGTTGCGACAATGTTTGTCGATACAATAAATAAGAGTTTCGGTACTGTTGGCGGGGTCGCTTTCGGGGTATTGTCATTCTGTGCGGTCCTTATAACCGGTGAAATTGCGCCCAAGTCTGTGGCTGCAGTGCTGCGGGTATGGTTCGCACGCATTTTTATAGTGCCGGTTTATTATATTCATCGCTTGCTCTTACCAATACGGTATGTGCTGAGTATGGTTTTGAGATTCTTTGAGCGAATTATAAATATCGCAAAGAATGCCGCTCCACATACCAAGGAAATTACCGCGTTACTGGAGCTTGAACGTAATCGTGGAACCATTAATTTTCATGAGGCTGAATTACTTGAATCGGTGATAGAGTTGCCGGAGATCAAGGTGGGTGAAGTAATGACGCCGCGGGTGGATGTATATTCAATTTCTGAAGATACTGATATAAAAACAGCTATCGAGTTAGCCAAGAACTGCGGGCATAATAAAATCCCTGTGCGTTCGCTGAACGATGATGAATATCTGGTCTGGATTGATGCTCGTGACCTGTTTTTTGCCAGTCCTGATAAATGCCGGATACAGGATTATTATCGGGATTTCACTATTTTTTCTGTATATGACCGCTGTGATTCAATTCTTAACCAGTTTGTTGAGGATAAAGATAGAATGGGGCTGGTGGTTGATGAACGTGGTGCCAGTTCCGGACTTGTTGTTGTCAGCGATGTGCTATCCGAACTTTTTGGTGATTATGGAGATGAAGAGAATAAGCCTGAAGAGTTGCTGATTAAAATTGATGAGAACAGTTATATTATTGACGGCAGGCTGACAATACGTGAATGGGCAGGTATCTTCAATGTTGAAATAGATTCGTTTCGGAGCAATACGCTTGGCGGTCTGATTACCGATATTCTCGGGCGCAGTGCGCTAGCTGGTGATTGTGTTAATTTTAAGGGAATTGAATTTGTTGTCATTGAAACATATAAACGGCGTATAAAGAAGGTCTCTGCTAATTTCACTGCGGTTTCGGCCGATATGTTTGGAGAAGATTAATTGTTTACTACTGTAATAATTATAACCGGTATACTGGTCGCAGTGGCTTTTTCCGGATTTTTTAGCGGTATTGAGACGGCTGCGTATAGCGTTAATACCATTCATCTTCATGCCAGCGCCAATGGTGGTGACAAGAACGCGGCACTGATCCTCATTATGCTGGGAAATCTTCCGCGTTTGATAACCACTATGTTGATCGGAACCAATCTTGCAATATTCATTGCGACCAACCTCCTGACCAATTTTTTTGCTTCGCATATGGTGAAGAATGCGGAATTGCTTACAACACTTATTCTTACCCCTTTCTGTTTTATTTTTGCAGAATCTTTACCAAAGAGAATGGCTTTTTCCCGTCCTAATACCTCCTTGTCGCTTTCAGCGAAAATTTTATTACTTTTCGAATACTGTTTCTATCCGGTATCGGTTATTTTAAGTGGATTTGGCTCAGTTTTACAGAGTATGATTGACAAAAAAGGGCATACTACCACCGACTTGCTTGGTCGCATACGCCTTTATGAAAATTTTGAGGCCAAAAGTGCTGAGGGAAAGATAAGTCTCGAGCAATATCAGATGGCAAGTAGAATAATGGAGCATGAAAATACGACTATCTCCGAGCTCATGCTTAACCCGCTGGAGACATTTACCATTGATGAGAATATGACAGCCAGAGAAGCGGGGATTGAAATTAGACGTAACGGCTATGCCAGAGCACTGGTCAGAAACCGGTTCCGGCGTTTCACCGGTATGATCGTAACTATTAATGCGATAATGAACAATGAAGATAAGCTTGACCATCCGGTTGTGGAAATAACGGAAAAAGCAATGTCCTTAAATCGTAAGACTCCAATACTTCATGCTATTTCAAAAATGCGGCAGAAGGGGGCACGAATCGCGATTGTTACCAGTAAAAAAGGTGTGTATATCGGCTCAGTACATTTTAATACATTAATCAACAGTATTGTCAGAGGTCTGAGTGATACCGAGGAAGGATGAACAAATGAACTGTATCGATATATATGATCAATTGAAAATGTATAATCGTTACACCAATGATTATCGTGAAAAAGGCAGCAGCCGTTATAAGGATTTTCATAAATTATCACCTTATGAAATTTCGGATATATTGGCATTTTCTGAGAATTATAAATGGGACGGTGACCGGCAGGGTCTAGTGGCTGTTCTGAGGGATTATGCGCAAAAGCTAGGTTGTACAGCTGCGACTGCTGAGAATATACAATCTTTGAAGCAGGGTTCAACTGTTGCCGTGATGACTGGGCACCAGCCATCTCTGCTGGGGGGGCCGCTATTTGTATTTCTGAAGATTGCCAGTATTATATCGCTTTGCCGCAAACTTAATAAGCAGTCTGTGAATACTAAATTTGTACCTGTTTTCTGGGCGGCTACCGAAGATCATAATGCTGCAGAGTATACAGATATTGAAATTTATGATCAGGAAAATGATCTCAGCAGTTTTACATATTTGGAAAAATCTGCTAATATTATGGCTTCAGCACGGAAAGCAGTAACTGACGAGCAGTTTGAGGTTTTTTTTGCAGCTTTGCCACAAACAGAGTTTTTACCACAGATTAAGGTTGAAATACATGATGCATGCAGTGAGACGCTTGGGGATTCTTTCTGTAGGCTTATTAATCGCTGGTTCGGTGAATTTGGATTGGTAATAATTGAGCCGAAATATTTGCGTAAACTGGCACAAAAAACGGTCTGTGATGCTATCATCAAGCATAGAATACTGGTTTCTAATATGCATGAGGATACTGTTGAAATGGAAAATAAGGGTTATCCTGCTCAGCTCCCGGATGCCGATTTAGAAAATACTTTTTTGTTTTATGTACATAACGGTATACGCTATAGAATTAGGTATATTGCTACTGCTTACTGCATACCGGAGATAAATCTCAGCTTTTCGGAGGCTGAGTTGCTGGCTGCAATCCGTGAAAATCCCGGGTGCATTTCGCCTGTAGCCGGATTGCGCCCGATAATACAGGGGCAGGTACTGCCGGCATGTATTTATATTGCCGGAGGAGGGGAGTTGGCATATCATTATCAGCTCAGACGTAATTTTCGTGAACTTGGTGTCAGTATTCCCATGCTTATACCGCGAATGTCCGGAACCTTTATAACTCCCAGTATTCGCAGATTATTGAATAAATTTTCAATAGCTTATTCAGATATTCTTTCTGCTAAGGTTGACTGGGAAATAATAGAGAAGGGGCTGCTGGCAGCAAATACTGAGCTTAATAGTCTGTTCTCGTCATATTATGATGTAATTGCTAATGCGACGGGTGAACTGGGTGAAAGTATACGGAATCGGGGTATTGTAAATATCAGTGACATTGAAAAGGAAGCAGCCAAGTTTATCGAAAGGGTGCAACGGGTACAACAACGTTTATCACAACAGAGTACCCCTCTTGGTAATAATGCAAAAAAACAGTTTTTTAAAATGTATAAATTTCTTTTACCGAAACAAAAATATCAGGAACTCAGTATCGCCGGTGTTTATTTTTATAACTTGCTTGGGAAAGATTTTTTTGCTAAAATATGTGAAGCGGATGTACTTACAAATGATCATAAACTATGGATTTTTGAATAATGAATTATAGCTTTTTACCTGAATTTATTGAAGTTAAGACATATTTTACGGGCAATAATGATACCTTGATTATTGTACCGGTTTATAATGAAATTCCTCATCTTAGGGAGGTACTGCATTCAATAAAAGATAACTGGCATGGTGATATCCTGGCGGTTGATGACTGTTCAATTGATGACAGCCTCTATGTCTTGACTGAGATTCCGGAGATATCGGTAATTTCAAATAGGGAGAATGCCGGAGCTGGTGGTGTGCTGCTGCAGGGTTTTCAATGGGCGCAGAGGCATAATTATAAAAGTATTATAACTATGGATGCTGATGGGCAGCATAATCCTGAGAGTATTTCCTGCTTTTTTAAAGCTATCGAAAAATGCGGCTGCTGTTGTTCCTGTGATTTTGTGTGGGGCTCGCGCTATCTGAAAGGTGTCGATGGTGTTACTGATGAATACCAGGATCGTCAGGAGATTAATCTCGAGATAACTGAGCGTTTGAATGAAGTTACAGGATATAATCTAACCGATGCTTTCTGTGGTTTCCGAGCTTATCGCGTGGAATCACTGGCTAAGCTTCCAATTACCGAAACCGGATATGGAATGTTTATGCAGATGACGGTTTTGGCATCAAAGTATGGTTTGAGTATTCGTGAGATTGAAGTCCCGCTGATTTATCTTGATGAGACCCGTAATTTTAATGGTAACTTCACAGATTCTCAAGAGCGTCTACGATATTATCATCAGATTATTAATACGGAAATGAATCGTGAAATATAATTATAATTAATTTCATGATTTTGTAGCGCAATTAAGTTTTGTTCAACATGACGATCAAAATATTAATAGATTTCAATCAGGAAGCCCGGCAGAGTAATATTCTGCCGGGCTTCCTGATTGAAAAATAACCCTGATACAACGGCGTGAGTCTTACATACCGGATAAAGCTGTAATTCTGGTTTGAGCAAGCTTGCGGTAAGAGCTGCCCTCTGGATAATACTGCGCAACTTTTTCCCAGAATGGCAGAGCCTGAGCCGGACGGTTGGTCTTTTCGTTGATAAGTGCCAGATAGAAGAAAGCTTCTTTAGGAGCTCTGTCTACAGGGGCAACTTCCTGGGCTTTTTCCAGCCACTGTTCAGCCTGATCATAATCGGTAAGTCTATAATTACAAATACCAATCTGGAGAACTTCACGATAATCAGGTTGACCGATAGCATATGCTTTCTGATAATTCGCAATTGCCTTGCGGAGGGCATCAGCAGCTTCAGCCTCGTTATTCAGAACTCTGGTAGCTCGGAAATAATCAACCTGAGCCAGACGATAGTAACCTTCCTTGACATCAACGTCATTAGTAGATGAGAGCATCTTTGAGTATGCTTCTTCTGACTGATTAAGCGCTGTTATCAACTGTGAACCCAGATTTGAAGCCTGCGCCGGCGTAAGGTCAGAAGAAGAGAGCATTTTATTAATCTCGGTTGCTTTCTGATATTGAGCATAGCCGAGTATCTGAAGATATTCAGCGCTGCTAGGCGCAAGATTAATGGCTTTGTGCGCAAAATCAAAGGCGCTGTCATAACTGCCTTTTTCAGTTAGTACGCTGGCAACGATCGCATAGGCGCGGGCATTATTCGGATCAGCGGCGATAACCTCACGCGCCAGTTTCTCCGCTTTATCAAGATCTTCCTCTTCTTCAAAGGCAGACTGCGCCTGAGTTAATTTATCGTCAATTGATACTGTTTGAGCGGTTGCAGGCATATCTGGCGTTAAATCAAGAGGTAGGTCAAGTTCATTGGTTGTCGCCTCGGTAGTTTCCTTGACGGTATCAACTGTCTCGGTAACAGTAGTTTGTACATCTGATACTTCTGCAGGTGCAGGAAGATCTGGTATTGCCGGAAGGTCATCGGTTGTCGCCACAGCTTCCGTTACAGTTGTTTCTGTTTCAGATACAGGTGCAGAAATGTCTTCGATACTGTCTATATCTGCTGAGGTTCCACCAATATCTGGAATTGCCGGTATTGACATGTTATCAGTTGATGGAATGGCTGGTTCTGAAGTGTCACTTTGTGGTGCAACAGGAGCAACGGCTTCTGGAGACGGAATAGGAGCTAGATCGTCACCATTGAGCAGGCTGTCATCAATACTCAGCTCTGAATCATTTGATACAGGCTCAGGAGTCGGTGTATCTACGGCAGCAGGCGCAGGTATCTCAGTAGCAGCAGGTGCGGATACCGCTGAAGTTATATCGGAAGCAGCTGGCTCTGTAGTTGTTTCTGCCGCTGGTGCTGGGATATCAGGTATACTGTCGAGATCGAGATCTGAAAGATCATCAGTCCCTGAAGCCGGTGCTGGAGCGAGTGTATCGGTAGAGTCAATAGGAGCAAAATCCGCATCTGAAAGTTCATTGTTTGCAAAATTCTGATCAATATTCGGAACAGCGTCAGTTTCAGCTGGGGCTGGAGCGTTGAGCTCATTTGAACCGAGATCCGCGGTGAAATCGTCAGTTATCGCTGTAGTGCCGGCATTGCTATCCTGATTGTCAGGAGCCGGTGCAAATGGGTTGCCGCCGGTGTCTGCAGAGGTAGCGCTGTTATTACGTCCGGTATCAGCCACTGGTGCTGGAACCTCAGTTATAGTCTCAGATTCAAGCTCTACTGTTGATGGTACCGGAGGAGCCCAAAGGTCATCATTTTGTGAATCAAAATTTTGTGGTTGATTAAAGGTATTATCAGGTGCTGAATCACCGCTGTTGATCGGCGTAATACTTTCAAACTGCATAGTCGGGCGCTTTTCGTCTACGGAGAAAGGCATACTTATAGCGGTTCCGACATTACCCATCATATCAGAGACACTTATCTTGAGCAGTAGATTGTTGCCTGCGGTTGTAGGAACCCATTGCCATGAACCACTTACCGGTTTGTCATAAGCAAGATCTGTCCAGGTAGCGCCACCATCGGTTGAGAGCTGAATCTGGGCTGAACCTTCTTTAATATTTGCATCACTGGCATTCCAGGTGATATCAATTTGCTGATCCTTGGCAATTACTTCGCCACTGGTAGTAAATGGCGGCAGGATATTCACTTGAGGCGGATCCATATCAAGAGTTACATATGACATTGGCATGGCTCCACGGGCTGGTGGCGGATTTTTGTTGCCATTTTTGTCAGTGGCAACTATATAGAGACCAACTTCCTTGGCTGCAGGTGAACTGAAATTAATTGGTGAACGCAAATCACTGTCCGGACCGAAATAGAACCACTCTGTTCCTCCGTCTACGGTGTAGTAGAGTTCAATGTTACTTATTCCGCTCTGTTCATCTGTTGCCGTGTAGTCAATATCAAATTTATAGGAACCGGATGAAGATGGACCAAGGATCGTAACAACAGGTGGCGTGTTATCAAGTGTGAATGTTGTCTTGTTCTTGACGATGCGCTTGTTTCCAGCAAGATCAGTTGCGATAATGCGTAACGCGATATCTGTAGTGCCGTTGGTAACCGGCGGTTTCCAGTTTATGCTGCCCTTAGCGGGAAGGTTTTCACGTAATGGCAGCCAGAAATTTCCACCATCAGTTGAATATTCAAGTGTTACCGGTGTAAGACCGAGATGGGCATCACTGGAAGTCCATGATAATTCTATTCCGGACTCAGTGAGAAGGATATTCTGTGAATTCGGAGAGATCCAGGAAGCTTCAGGTGGGGTTCTGTCAACAATAATAAACCGGTCTGGCTTGGTTCCTGGGCGTGGAGGAATTGCAGGTCTGACATTGGTTGATACCGCTGTGATCAGGCCGTAGGTGCCTTCGCTTGGAACAGTGATAATCATGGGACTGATTTTATCCGGATCCTCTCCGTATTTTTTCCATGTCATCCCACCATCGTCGGTGATGTAGAATTCAACCTTTGAGGTTAATGCATTACCAACAACCCTTACAGCATAATTAAGACTGAAACGTTTCCAGGGAATAACAGGGGTGTTGGCTGGCGGCTGATACGAACGCGGTTCAGCAGCACCTCCGACTGGAATGTTGGTAAACAATACCAAGGCCAGTGTTAAAGCTAAAATTCTACCACGCATGGTCGTTCTTCTCCTCATTATATTAATAATGTCAATATTTTAGATTAATTGTTTTCATTAGGAAATTATTGAAAACTATCCCCCTTATGATATATTAATAGAATATATACATAATTTATCATATATTATGCCAGTTTTTATCTTAAATAAAAGTAATTTTTATGTAATTATGCGATATTCAGCATGAAATTTTGACAAAATTGCTATAATTTGTTTGGTAATTTGCTATAATGAGAAAAAATTAATTAATCCTTATTATTTTAAATAATCGCAAATGGTAAATGTCGGTTATGTGATATATAATCAGGGGTACATATTACGTTACAGGGTATTGGGTGGTAACTATAGGATAACTCTATGAAAAATAATAACTTCGAAGTTCAGGATATAACACCGATAGTTGACAGACTTGTCACTTCATATGAAGACGGCTTTGGTATAAATCAGCTTGAGGGGCATGACCTTCCTAACCGTGAAAATGTACTGAAAGCCTTAGATAGATTGTTTGATGTGCTCTTTCCAGGATATTTTGCCGGAGGGCATCCGGTAACCAAGTGTAATCTTGCTTATCATATCGGTGATCAGATAAATCATATCATACTCGAACTTACTACTGAAGTCCAGCGTGCATTCAGATATGCCTGCAATCAGGGATGCTGCGAGCTCTGCAATGTCAAGGAGCGTTCAGCCAAGGCTGTCATGTCACTGGTAGAGTCATTACCGCGTATTCGTGAAATAATGAAAAAGGATATTGCCGCAGGGTTTGACGGTGATCCGGCTTCTGCAAGTATCGATGAGGTTATCATCAGTTACCCGGCAGTACAGGCCATCGGTATTCATCGTCTGGCGCATGAACTGTTTAAAGTAGATGTGCCTTTGATTCCACGTCTGTGGAGTGAGCATGCGCATAGTAAGACTGGAGTTGACATTCATCCCGGAGCTTCAATAGGCGAAAGCTTTTTTATAGATCACGGCACCGGGGTGGTTATCGGCGAAACCTGCAGAATAGGCAAGTCGGTGCAGATATATCAAGGGGTTACCCTAGGTGCGCTGGCTCCTGCTAAAGGGCAATCGATACGAGGTGAACAGCGGCATCCGATTATTGAAGATAATGTGATAATTTACGCCGGAGCCACTATACTTGGTGGTAAAACTGTTATCGGCAAGGGATCCACTATCGGTGGCAATGTCTGGCTGACCGACAGTGTTGAGCCGGGAACAAAGGTTGTTCTGGGTAAGGCGGATCTGGTCTTTTTGCAGCCGAATAAAGGTGATAGTGCCCGTATCCGTCCCGGAGAGTTCAAATGTCCGGCGCAGGATATCTGCAAGGCTGACGGCACTTATGCCGGTAAAAATTAAATAGTATGGTCTGTCAGTCGATATTTTGCGGTGTTTACTATATTCAACTAGAGGATAAACATTAATGTCTGCTATTGATAAAATTGATTTATATGTTTTCAGCGGGACAGGTAATACTCTCTATGCTGCAAAATGCATGAAAGAATTCTTTTTACAGCAGAACTTACAGTGTCGACTTCTACCGATTACGGCTCAGACAGTTCCTCAGGCTGTTGCCAATGATACAATGATCGGCATTGGTTTTCCTATCGCCTGTTTCTGCACATATCCGGTAGTGCTTGATTTTATCCATAAACTACCTGAAACAGCCGGAGGTGAGCTTTTTTTCTTCTCTACGATGGGTGGTTCTGATGGTTGTGTTGACGCACAGTTGTTGCCTGAATTTCGTAATAAGGGGTATAAGGTTCGTGGCTATGAGGCATTTGTTATGCCGTCAAACTTTATGCAGCATAAAATTGTTCAGGAAAAGAATGATGAGCTCTTGGCTATCTGTGAAAAACGAACTCACGAATTCTGTAAAAAAGTTTTAGCTGGTGAGGAATTCAGGTATAGCCGGAGTTTTGCAGCCAAGTTTTATCACTGGATTTTTCATGTCGCCATGGAATCTGGTTTTGTCAATAAAACTTTTAAAGTAAAAGTTAATACTGAAAAATGTACTGGGTGTGGTTTATGTCAGAGAATTTGTCCGGTTGGTGCTGCTCTTGTAGATAATGGCGTTGTCAGTATTTCTTCTGCATGTCAGGATTGTATGCGCTGTGTCGGGTTCTGTCCAGAGAATGCACTGCGGGTTCATAAGGCCAAGCCTTACAGCGGTTGTACGCTGCAGGAGTTCAATTCCTCTTTTGATATATAGCTGTGTCTTTTATATTTTCCAGTGGATAAATAATGAAAAAAAACAATTCGACGGATAAAGTACCATCTGCAGAAGTGCAACATGACTCATATACGTTTGTTGATCGCTTGAATCATTTTTTTATTTCCTTCTCCCATATTCTGCTGTATTGCTGTTTGGGCATTATTCTGCTATGTCTGGCCGGCATGGGTTATCTTAATCTGCGCTATAGTGACGACAATATTAAAAAACTGATCATTGCTGAATTCAGCAAGAATACTCAGGCCGATATAAGCATTGGTGACTTGGATATTGCCTGGCTTTCACAGACAATTAATATTAAAAATGTTGGTATAACCGCAACATCAAATACGGATACACCTATAGTTACTATTGATAATCTAACCTTTAACTTTGATTTAGTACAGAGTTTTAAAGAAAACTCATTATACGGGCATTTGAAAATTAATGGTTTCAAATTTAATATACATCGTTTTCGTATACTCGACAGCAATACCAAGCGTGAAAAATATACTACGAATATTACTGAATCACTCAATAATTTGATTGATCTTCCCTGGAAAAAATGGTTGGGTGATATCAACTGGCGTAGGGCCGGAGGGAGTATTGAATTTACCGGTGGGGCAATTCAGATTACTGATGATCTGAATCTGCTGGAGAACTGTCTCATAAATGATATTGAGTTTCAGTTAAGCCGTAATAATGCTGATATTCGGCATAAACTTGTCTTCAAGTCATTAACCCATAAAGAACTTATTGGAACAGCAAGTATTGTATGTGATGCCTTATTGAGTTCGCAAGCTGATAATGAAAATGATTCGAAACTGGATTTTCTAGATCAGTTAAATATTGATGCGAATCTTGTTAATATTGATGTTGCTGAATATGCGGCATATTTCGGGGTTGAAAAATTCAAATTCGGTAAAGCTGCTCTTATCTTTAAGGATCCGGTTTCGGTTAAACTCAGTGTTGATTCTAATACCATGAAAGATGTGACCGTGCTTTCTCAGATCCGTACCGATAGTCTTGGAAGTCTGGAACTGGAAAATGAGCACTTGGGGCTTACACCGCGATTACTGCTGGATCTTGCTGGTAAGTTGGATTTTAGCAGTAATTGGACTGAAATCAAACCACTTAAGGCGGATTTGAGCTTATTTGATGCCAAAGGAAAATTATTAGCCGCAACCGCTAATGTTAATGGTAATTTCGGTAATGAGATAGTCGCTACTATTGATGCAATTTCGGATTTGACACTGTTTAGCAGCTCTGAAATAGGACACAGATTAGGGAGCACTGTAACGGGAAGATTAAACCATACTTTTGCGTTAAACTGGAAACGTAATGGTATATGGAAAGCAAATTATAATCTTAAAGGTATTGATGTAAGTACTATTATCAATAAGCAGCGAGTTACTGTGCCGGTATCCGGGGATGTAAGCTGTATAATAACCAAAAGCCTCATACTGACACCCCTGGAGGGTAATTTCAATTTCCTGTTGAAGCTTCCGTTTCTTGATTTGCAATCGGTGAAACCGGTCAATGTCAGCTTCCAGAAATCTGAAAAAATTTCTGATACTGATATTAAATTCAATCTTTATCTTGGCAAATTCTATGATACTTTTGAAGAACTCATGAAATCACTGAAGATTGGCAGAATACCGGAGATTATTGCAGGGGATCTGAATGCTGACAAATCTGGAACCGTTAGCTGTAATCTATCATCGACATCAACACTTGCAGATTATGCCTCATCTCCAATAAAATTGAGTGCGGTTTTAAAACCAGTTGCTAGTGAGTCGTACGATTTTAAGGTGGATGCAGGAGGCGGGACTGAGCTGCAAGTAGAGTTTTCCGGTAATATTTCCAAGAATAACAATGACTGGACGGCGCAGCTGGCTCATACCGGTGTCATTCAGGCCAAGCTTATCCGGGATCTTGAAAAACGCTTTGAAATTGTGCTGTCTGGTGCTGCTTTACCGTTCAATTTCACCGGATTACTCAGAGAAGCTGTAAATGCCAATATTAAATATTCTGCAGCTGACCACTTTACTGTTGCAGCCGGAATAAAAGCTCAGATAAGTGAGTTTTCGACTGTACTGCGGCAAATCGAGATTGAGCGTAAGGAATTAAATCTTCAGACTTCACTTGTTTTCAATCAGGATAATGGCACCAGAACCGTTGCTATAAATTCCTTGAATTTTACAACTCCAGATTCCTTTCTGGATCTGAGTGCTGCCGACTATAACTTGAGTTCGATCAATCCTGAAAGCTGGAAAGCATCAATTGAGGCGCTGCCTGCGATTAAAGGAAAGCTCTCCGTTTCAAAGAGCGATATGTCGCTGATCGGTAGAATTACCGGTAATGATATTGCGGATCTTTATTTTCGTGAGGCAACGGTCAGTGGTCTGTTTGCGAGCAGTGGTGGTGGTAAATCACATATTCAGAATTTCAAATATACTTCGATACCGCTTACTGTATTGGCTCACAAGGATTTTGATATTGATCCGGTGTTTATGACAGAAAAAATCATCAATCACGAGTGGTTCGCTATTCAGCGTTCACTCTCCGATGTCTCTGCGTATGTTTCTGCTGATCTTAATAACTGGAAATTATTTTTGCCGCAAGTGGCGGTAAAGACAATTGCTCCCTTTGAATTTAATGCCGATTATTTTCAGTCTTCAGATAAACTGGAGGTTCATGATTTTAATACTCTTCCAACTTCAGCAAAAGATCTTCTGTTGCCCAAGCTGCGGTTTAAAGGCAGTGTGGTAAATTTCTTCAGTAATCTGGAGCATTTTGACCTTAAGCAGTTTTTGCTGGCGATAGATGATCATCTAGTAATTGAGTTTGCTGATATATCAGTTCCGAAATTGAAGTTACTTGCCGGGAGTACACCCGGTTCAAACGTCAGGGCGTTACGTGGCAAGGCGATAACTTTGAGTAATATAATTGTAAATCATAAACTCGGTGATAATTTTATTGAGCTTGCAGGCAGTGCAGCAGCAAAATTATCATATATGTCAAAGTCTTCAAGATGGCCCCTGATGGAATTAGCAGGTTCGCTCTCCAATTATAAAGCACCTTTATTGTTGCAGTTTACCGATGCCGGGATAGTTTCAAAAGGTTCTATTGATCTTACCGCTGCTGATATCACTTTTAATGCCTTATCGCCTTATCATTATTACAAAGCGCTGAAGCAACCTTTGAAATTAGATTACAATGCAGGTCTGAATTTTGATGGTTCTGCTGCTGTCAGTGGCGCATCATTGGTTGGAGGACCGTTATCTGTTGAATTGAATAATATGATTTTTAAACCGGTTCGTGATAGGTTCGCGCTCACTGTGGATTCGATAAAACTTGACGGGCCTTTCTCAATAAATATGGATAAGTTGAGTCTTGACAGCTATAAAGACCAAGTACTTGCTGATATTTCTATCGCGCCGGTCGATTTATCAAAGTTGCAGAATAGTCTGAATCTGAGTGTTCCGCTTCAGCTTTCAGGGAGTATCAATGGAGTGCAGGCTCATATTGATGATGGTTACTGGAAATATTTTGCACCGGTTAATACTGTAGTCAAACAGACACGGTTACCCAATAATCATGCAACTATCGGTGCAACCGCAGTCACTTTGTCAGCTTTGGAAAATACTGATAAATCTGTAAGTTTTGCCTTTGCAAAAGGCGTTGCGGACGCCTCAATCAATAGTTTGAAACTTGAAAATTTAACTGTTGATAATCCGCAGGGGTTCTCAAATACCAAAGCGGTTGAGGCGGAAGCGGTTCGGATTGAACCGGACTTTCAGACACTATTCAGTGATCAGATAATTATTAATCGTATTGATGTCGATAAACTGAATGCCTATTATGAAGTTGCTTTTACTACCAATAATTTTGATGTTCTTAAAGATAATCTTAACAGTATCTTTTCCGGTAATGTGACTAACAGTAGCAGTTCGCATACCAGAAAAACACTTATTAAGGATCTTTATGTAAATAATGGGATGGTTCGATTGAGCACAAAGCTGCTGCTTGGAGTCGCCTCAATTCCGGTTCCGTTAAATTTGCATTTAGAGAATATTGGCGGTGACAGCCCGGGGCAGACCTTTGTTTCCAGTGTTGGCTCAATCTTCAGCAGTATCGGTAAACTGGGTGTCGGTCTTGTTGGTGGGGTCGGAGGGGTTATCGGAGAGGTCGGGAAGGTTGGAAAGTCTATACTGAAAGCACCGCTAAAATTGTTTGGAAAAGATGATAATACCAAAGATGAGGAGTAAGACTTTATGAAATTTATGTTCGGGAGTAACAGGAAATCTGTTTTCTTCAGTCTGCTTTCAGGGGTAATTCTGTTGGTCCTGATGTTTGTTTTTTTCTTTATGGACAGTAATATAAGTCATACTGCACTTAATTATAAGTCGCTTGCTGAGAATGAAGAGCAGGGGCTGGGGGAATTTTTTCAGCTGGTGCGTCTTTTCGGGAAGGCGGATGTTCTGCTCTTTATGGCTTTAATTTTAGGTTTGGCCGGCAAGAGACGTTTATGCAAGCGTATAATTATTTCACTTATATTAGTTGGTGTAATGATTCATCCGGTAAAGCATCTTGTCGGCAGGGAGCGGCCTGATCACTCGTCTCACACGTCTTTTCCGAGCGGTGACACGGCGACAGCCTTTATCCTCCCGGAAATACTCACGACTTCTTCCACTTCGGTTGTCGCAAGCTCGGTTGTTGCGACCGGAGTTGCCGTGTCGAGGATCTTTTATCAGAAGCACTATCCCAGTGATGTTATCGCCGGTGCTCTGGTCGGTCTTATTGCGGGATGTCTTGGAATAGCGCTCAGTAACCGCATACGCTGGTTGCCCAGCCGTTTTCAGTTACTTATTGCCTTGACGGTTATGCTGGTGTTCTTTGCTGTTTCAGGTATTATCGATGCTCATCATCGGCATGATTTGCAGTTTATAGCGTGGTATTGTCCCGCGCTTTTACTCTTTCTCCTCCGGCCTTATGTAGTGCAGAAATATTCGGAACGCAGCAGAAAAATACTCAGTGGAAAATTATATTATTTCTTTAAAGACAGCCTCTGGGGATGTTCGTTTATCGGTATGTGCGCTATTGTTCTTCCATGGTTTACCGGTATGAACGGGTTGCGTGGACCGGCAGTATCTTTGGGGCTGGTTTTACTGGTATATGCCTCGTATATGCGTAAAGAACTCATGGGTGCCAGAATAGGGGCGGTGCTGGCACTCAGTGCTGTGTTTATGTTTATCGGGCAGTTCTGGATACTGGTGTATCTTCTGGGAAAATTCTAAAAATTACCTCGCGGTTATTTTTTGAGCTTTTCGCATGATTCCGGCAGATCGATGAAATTATTAATTATCACTTCATACAGTTCTGAACAGCGGAAAAAGAGATATTTCCCGCTTTCAAGGGCGCTGCTCATATAAAGCTGATAATGTCTGCGCCAGTTATTACGTTCGGTCTCATCCAGATAGACTGCGGCTTTTTTACGGGCTTCCCTCTTTTTATTCCGCATATTCCAGCGATAAGTGGCATATGCCGCGACCAGTGTGTCGCTGGTCATAATATCAACTCCTGCTTCCGCTTTACTGCAGTCGAAACGGAAGTCTGCCAGAGTTGAGGTATAGACTTCATCACTGATCATGCTCTTTTCAAAGTAACCGGGAAGCGTAAGCCTTCCGTTTTCGATACCTGAACGTGGTGAGATTATAAATCCAAGAATGCCACAGGAAGGGCAGATCATGATATATGGCGCTTTGCGTACCAGAATCCGCTGTTTACGTTTTGCAGTGGGGATAAGTTTGGTATTGAAGAGTAACGGATCTTTGACCTCGGCATCAGATATCTGTGAATATACCATCTCGCGATTGTTAATGATGTCAGAAGAGTTTTTATAATAATCACGCAGGACAAAGGGCAGATACGGTTCTTTCAGTTTAGCCACCAGTTTGCTGTAGCGGCGAATACTTTTTACTTCATGACGAATTATGTCGACTACTTTCAAGTCAACTCCTGAGCTTTCAATATTATTAAGTGCCTTATCGCAATCTTCCAGAGTGCGCGGCAGCATCTGTTCATGAATTCGGTCAATGGTATTGTTAATTTTAGTACTTATTACTTTATAGCGCTGAATCTCCTGTTTTACCCCAGAAAGATTCTGTTTATGCTGCGGCGTTTTGGAATGTGACTTGAGTAAAGCGGTTTCCCGGTCAATTGCGTTATTGAGCTGCTGTGAAACATGGTTAAGATCATCTTCCTGTTGTTTGAGAACATCCTGAAGCAGATAATAATGAAGTTTTAGGTAGTGGTAACGTTTATAGCTTTTGTCGCACCGCCATTCTGGAGAATTACGATGATTCAACTCCAAATCCTCATTTGGTGAGGTTGGGATATAGCCTTTTGCGGTTAGTTCAATGATTTCATCGGCATAATAAACATAGTTAGACGATGTTGAGTAGACCGGCTCGGTTAATTCTTCAGCGCAGGATGTAAGCAGAGTACAGCAGATCTCTGGAGAAATCCATTTGCTGTTGTAGCCCAATAAACCCCAGCGTAAAAATGTTTTCAGTAGCGTCTTTTCTTCTCCAGACTGCAGTGTTATTAAAAGTCTGGCGGCTTTATCATAGACTTTCCAGAATTCTCCGACCATCTGTTTTTCAATAGTGTTTATCTCTCTGCGGACAATTGTCTGAATAAGTTTGTATTTTTTCTCCTGATTGAGCAGGTCCTGAAAACGCTTCTCGCGTTCTTCCTCATTCTTTCTATTTATTTTAAAGCGGTTTACCAGGGATTTGAGGTCTGCTCCGAGCTCTTCGATTTCATTTTTAACAGATGTAATCTTCTCACTCTGGATATTGGCGTATTCCTCAAGTGCCATCTGATAGATGCCCCAGCCGTAAACATTTTTGGAATCAATGCCATATTTTTCAAAGATAATATATAGCGGTTCATCCTGAACATATTGTGCGCAAATTTCTATTACTTCTGGAAGTATGGAGTAGCGTTTAATAAGCAGTTCTTTTTGGCTGATTGAGAATCCGTAAGCTTCTTTAAGCTTTTTGTCGATTTTTTGCTTTACGGTTGCACTCTGTTCCTCAGACAATGTATCTGTGGCGGCGCTGTCTGCACTGGCTGTCTGAGTATTATCACTAATCATTTCTTTTAGACGTGTCAGGGCATTAGCAAGGGATTCATAAGGCGGAATTCTGGTAACTTCAGATTTTTGCCTGCTGATTTCAGTCTTCAGAATTTCCGTCGGTTCTGAAATAGCGTTGAAAAATGCTGTACGTTCGGCATCAATATTATATATATCCTGAAATATGGTTACGATATTTTTAACCGCAGTAACAACTTCCTTAGGGAATGGCCGTGAGTTGGAATCCATGATCTTTGAACAGAAAGCTGAGATGTCAGTAGCTGCTGATACAATTTCAGGTTCAGGTAAACCAGCGGTAGCAAATGGCATTATTCTCAGCACAGCGTCTGAATCTCCAAAATCCAGATCATCGGTATCTGGAATCTCGGTAATGTCCGCATCCAGATTGTTTGTTTCTCCCTCATCGGCAGCGTCCGGTAAAGTATCAGGGTTTACGTAGATTACTTCCTCTTCGTATTCGGTGTTTTCGTTTACATCCGATATATCTGATTCTGCTGGCATATCTTCGGGTATTTCACTATCTATACTTTTGATGTCGGGGGTAATTCTTTGTGCGGGGATGACTGCCTGAGCAATTTTATCCGCTTGTTTTGCTGTCTGGATGTTTTGCGCTTTGCTAAGAGCCTGCTGCTTTATAAGCTCTGCCGGGCTCGGCTGGTGTTCATTCAATTCCAGACCTTCAGTAGCAGCGGTAACAGCTTGCTCTGTGCTTGAACTCATCAGCACTAGCTTGGTAAAGCGTTGGGCGATCCTTTTAGCAATTTTTAATCCCATTTCCGGGCGGTTTGACAGGAATGAGTTGACTTCATTATTGGGTATAACAAAAATTTTTGAATCTTTAGAGACTACAGCCGATTCAGTATAATTTGCACTAGTAAGGACGGCTATTTCGCCAAAAAATTTCCCCTTGCCGCTTAAAGTATCAACAAGCAGGTTATTTCGATAAAAATCGACAGTACCTTCATGAATTAAGAACAGGTTGCCGAGGCTTTTGTCATTCTGATTATAGATATAGGTGCCGGCAGGAAATAGTTTGAGAATATTTCTGGTTGATTCGTAGGCATTATTATATTTTGCATCCTTCTGCCGTTCCAGAATGGTTTCAAGTTGCTTGGAAGTAATGTAATTTTTTGACAATAGCAGACTTCCAAGGCGTGGGACTTCTTTTCCAGCCTTTTGAAATTCAAACTGCAGATGCAGACATTCTTCAAGCTGCTTGATATTAAGGTATCCCAGATCAAGCGCAACTCGACCAAATTTTGATACGGTTTTGGGAGGCATAAAATCCTTACCGAAAAATCAGTAATAGTAATTACTTATCTTTTGATGTTTAACTTCAAAGCACGTCCACAGTTGGAGCAGGTAATTATATTGCCGACACTGCTTATTGTCTGGCTACCCGGTGTATGGCAGCGTGGGCAGAGAAATTTTACCATTTTGGGTTTATCTTCAGGTTGTGATGAGGTTTCTTGCTCTGCAGTATTAATGTCTGAATCAGTGTTAGGATTTTCTGCAGTATCCACTGTTTCTGACGGTGTTGTAAAGTCCTCGGAAAGCTTTTTTTCACGTTCAAAGCGCACGGTTGGGGTCTCATCTGGGGATTTTATCTGATCAAAAACCGATGCATTGTCAGTGGTATCTTGAGAAGCTGCTTTGTTGCTTGAATCTGAAAATTTTAGATAATCCGGGAGTATGTCAGGCTGATTGTCTGCTTGAGCTGTAGTGCCGTTAGCTACAGTAGCGTTAGAGCTCCCAGAGCTCTCCATGTCTATATGTTCCAGTTCAGAGTGAGTAATGTCAGAACCAGACTCCATAGTAATAAACTCGTCAGCATTTTCTTCTTCAACTTCTTCGTAGTCAGAGTCATCATTGACTGCTTGCCACTCAACATCAGCGACGGGTTCTCCATATCTGCTGTCAGCCATTTCAGACTGATTGTCGACAGTATTGCCGAGTAGTGGTGAGGAGAAGTCTATTTCATCATTAATATACGCTTCTGCAGAGGGGGTAAGTTCTGCAGAAGGGCAGTTAATAACAGAGTTATCAATCTCGGTTTTATCAATATGTGCGGTTAAAACCAGTTCGAGTTTTCCATCCTTTATCTCCAGACTCTTAATATCAAAGGATTCTGCAGAAAGTTTCAGGTTAAGTTCTTTTTTAATATTCATAACAATTCCTCAATTGATAACGATGTGTGATAACGGATTAGTGTTTAAAGGCGCGCTGAGCCGTAAATACCATGGCGACATCCGATTCATTGCAGGCCTCGATAATTTCGCGGTCTCCAAGTGAACCTCCGGGTTGTACTACAGCGGTAATACCTTCTTTAATACAGGCGTCAATACCGTCACGCTTAGGGAAGAAAGCATCAGAAATTGCAATACCGCCTTTAATGCCGCCATTTGTCGCTGCGGCTTCTTCGAGTACAGTATCTGAATCACTTTGAGTAATTTCTCCAGCTTTAACTTTGTTTCCGAGCTCAAAAAACAGGCAGCCATGTTTTTTGAAGGCGATATCATCAGCCAGTTTCTTATATGCTTTGAAAATTGCGATTTCTGCAACTCCGACGCGGTCCTGTTCTCCGGTACCGATACCGACAGTTGCACCGTCTTTGACAAAAATAACAGAATTTGAGGTCACACCCTGTTCGACAGACCAGCCGAAGAGCATATCGGCAATTTCTTTCTCAGAAGGTGCACGTTTGATACTGGTAACCGTGCCATCTTTTGCTGTATGTTCGGCTGGAAGGAAATCAGCAGCAGAGGAGATGCGGTTTAATGGAGACTGCTGAACTACAATTCCGCCATCAATAAGACTCTTAAAATCAACAAAACGTTCGGTTTTATACTCTCTTATCTGATCCATCCTTCGGATTTGCACGATGCGGAGGTTTTTGCGCTTCTGCAAAATTTCAACAGCGCCCGCTTCAAATTCTGGAGCAACGACAACCTCAAGATAGTTCTTTGACATTGCTTCTGCAGCTTCCTTGCTCACTGCAACATTGAAGGCCGCACAGCCGCCAAAGGCCGCAAGCCGGTCACAGGCATTGGCACGTTCATAGGCTTCTTCCGCGTTGCTGCCGTAAGCAACGCCGCAGGGATTATTATGCTTCATTATAGTTACGGCCGGGGTCACTTCTAGGTACCGCAGAATATTGCAGGCGTTATCAATGTCGGTGAGATTGGTTTTGCCTGGGTGTTTGCCAAACTGCAGTAGACCTTCTTCACTCAAGCATGATACCAAACCCTTGCCGGGAGCAATGAAACTACAGTCGCCAAGGGATAGATTACCGCTGACAAGCTCATATAACGCCGCTTCCTGTCCGGGATTTTCGCCATAGCGCAGACCTTTTTCAATAAGTTCGCCGCCATCTTCAATCTTCCAGGTTCGTTTTTGATAGATAAGCTTCTGATCACCAAAGGTGATCGTCATTTCACTGGGGAAATTATCCTCCATTACCGTGCGGTACATCTTTTTAATATCTGCCATTTTCTCTCCGTATCTGAAAAAACAGGGTTTATATTAAAAGATATAAACCCCTATAATTATTATTTATTATCAACACTTCCTTCAGGATCACCAATGTGCATCAATGGCAGAGGTGAAGGACTGCTGCCATCAAGAAAATAGATCTTTGAAGCCGGGTTCATACTTATTGCTTCCAGTGCTTTCAGTGCTTCGAGCTTGATGTATGCCGGATTCTGTGCTACCGCAGCATTAATCTTTTCTATTTCATAGGCCTTGGCATCTGCGAGCATTTTCTGCTTAATGGCGATCTGTTCAGCTGCCTCCCGCTCAATCTGCGCTTGAGAAATCTTCTGTTTCTGTTCGGTTTCAAAACGTCTCAGCTCGGCTTTCTGGCGTTCAGCCTCCTGTTCCCGTTGTTTCTTCTGCTCAACACCCTTTTGAATAGTTACAGGAAGCTGTATATCGCGTAGTAATACCCCGCTGATAATTACACCCCGCGGTCCAAGATAATCCTGCATCGCTGCCGATAAGGCATTCTGCATACGTTCCTGGATATCCTCCTGATAGAAGTCCTCCGCATTTTTAACGCTTTTACCCTGTTCGCGCAGAACACTCCGAAGTTTGGGAATAAGATGAATATTGATAACATCGTCAGCACTACCGGTTTCGCCCAGAATTTTTGGTGCCATTTTCGGATCTATGTTATACTGCACAGAGACATCGAATGTGGTCAATAGCTGATCCTGAGAAGGGACAAGAGCCCGTTCGCTGTGTGTTTTCTGCCGGACATCATAAAGTTGCCATTTATAGAGGGGATTTGCCAGATGCAGTCCGGCTGAATAAGCTTCCTTCTGCACAGAACCAAAGAGTGTCGCCACCCCTACATGACCTGCAGGGATACTGATTATCATGGTCATAATGAATGTTACAACCGTTGCTGCGAGTGCAATAATAGCCCCGAGCCCAGCCATATTCCGTGACTGATGATTTCGCGGCAGAGTAAAGAACAAACCCGTAAGTACCAGTGTAATAACCAGGGTGAAAATTGGAATGGTTACACTCAGCATATTACCTCCTTATAAAAATGAAAACAATTAAAGTTTGAGCGGTTCCTGCCATGCGGCTTTTAGATCTGAGTATTGAGCATTTATAACTTCAGCTCCAGCCATATTCTTTATCTGAACACTTGTGCCGGTATTGACTGTACCGATTTTAGAATATACCGCTCCGTGTTTTTGCAGAGTTTTGGTAAATGCCGCTTCATTTTCCGGTTTGACCTCGACAATAATACGACTGTTACTCTCAGAAAACAGCTGGGCAGGGGTGTCATCAGCGGCTATATCACTTACTGCCAGTGCTCCCAGGTCAATTGCTACCCCGCGGTTTCCCGCGAAAGCCATTTCTGAAACCGCTGCTGCAATTCCGCCTTCGCTGCAGTCATGCATCGCCCGTACAATTTTTGAACTACTGCATTCCGCCAGAGCCGCATAATTCTTGAGCGCTTCTTCAGTCCGTACCTTTGGAACATTATTGCCAATTTTCTCTTTCAGAGCGTAGTAATGGCTTGCGCCCAGTTCGTTATAGGTTGTACCGACGATATATACCGCGTTACCAGCGTCCTTGAAATCCATGGTAACGGCATTATCAAGATTCTCCATAACCGCCATTGCACTTATCAGGAGAGTCCCCGGAATGCAGATGGTCTCGTCACCGATACCATATTCATTATTGAGTGAATCTTTTCCTGAGACAAACGGCAGACCATAAGCGGTACCTATCTCGTAACAGGCTTTAGAAGCTCGTACCAAGCCGGCAAGACGATCCGGTTTATCACAATTACCCCAGCAGAAATTATCGAGAATAGCACAGCGGTCAATGCTGCCGCCGGTGGCAATAATATTTCTGACGGCTTCATCAATTGCAGATGCTGCCATCCAGTATGGGTCAATATCGGAATACTTCGGGTTTAGACCATTGCTGACAACAAGCGCTTTTTTACTGCCGAAAATAGGAGCGATAACCGCTGCATCTCCAGGTCCGTCATGTTCCGCACCAACGAGAGGCTTTACTACTGAGTTGCCTTGAACTTCATGGTCGTACTGACGAATAATCCATTCCTTAGAACAGACATTCCAAGATCCAAGAATTTCAGCTAGTTCACAGTTGTAACTGTCTTTAAGTTCTTTTTCTGGCTCGGTGTGTACCGGGGTTTGCCAGACAGCTTCTCTAGTTATGCGTGGGCAGCCGTCATGGAGGAAATCCATATCCATCTCAGCCACTACTTCACCGGCATAGCGTAGTATCAGTTTTTTGTCGGTTCTAAATTTAGCAATAGCGGTTATCGAAACATTCTCTTCTTCTGCCAGAGCTTTGAGCGCTTCCATATTCGCTTCGTCTATCGAAATTACCATGCGCTCCTGCGCTTCACTGATCCAGATTTCAGTATAGTTAAGGCCGTCATACTTCAGTGGTACTTTATCGAGATCAACTTCCACACCGCAAGTTTCGCCCATTTCACCAATCGCTGATGAAAGACCACCCGCGCCACAGTCGGTAACGCAGGTGTAGAGACCGGCATCACGCGCTCGAAGCAGGAAGTCCAGCACCTTTTTCTCTTCAATCGGGTTGCCAATCTGTACTGCGCCGGAGGAGACCATCTCTGATTCTTCATCCAGCTCAACGGAGCTGAAGGTTGCGCCGTGTATGCCATCACGACCAGTACCGCCACCGACTACAAGTGCCAGCTGTCCGGGTGTTGGGAAGCGCTTTTCAGCTTTGTCCTTCGGTATCATGGCAATATTTCCACAGAAAACCAGCGGATTTCCTGTATACCGGTAATCATAAAAAACCGAACCATTGGTTGTAGGAATTCCCATGCGGTTTCCGTAGTCACGTACTCCGCCGACTACACCTTTCATGATACGCAGTGGGTGCAGTGAGCCCTTTGGGACATCTTCACGCGGCATGTCAGGAAGACCAAAACAGAAAACATCGGTGTTCATAACGGGCTTGCCGCCAAGACCTGTTCCCATCGGGTCACGGATACAACCACCAATACCAGTACCGGCACCGCCGTACGGCTCGATAGCAGATGGATGATTATGCGTTTCAACCTTGAATGCCGCTCCCATATCGCCTTCGAATTCGATTACTCCGGAATTATCCACAAACACCGACCAGCACCATGGCTTGTCGAGTTCTTTGGTTACTTTGGCTACGGTGTTCTTCAGCAGGTTATCAATAGTTTCTGATTTTCCGGTATCCTTATCTGTATAGTTAACGATCCCTTTTAAGGTCTTATGTACACAGTGTTCACTCCAGGTCTGGGCGATGGTTTCAAGCTCAATGTCGGTTGGAATGCGACCGAGTTCCGCAAAATAGCGCTGAGCTTCCTTCATTTCAGGTAAACTCATGTAAAGCTGTTTTTCGGTTGAGACTCGGAGCAGCTCGTCATCAGAGAGACCATTCAGATCCATATACTGCTTTTTAAAGATATATTTGCTGTTGGACGGAGCTTTGACCTGAACGTTATGACCTATCTGAACCTCTTCAATTACTTCGTTGCCAAGAATTCTGTATGCAACCTCCTGCAATTGTTCTTCACTTATAAATCCAGTGAAAATATATTTTTTGCTGTTTTTTACCCAGTCTGCATTTATTCCCAGTTCGCGCAGACCTTTCTTGACCGACTCTTCCGCAGGATCCATTACGCCGGTCTTACGCATGGTTTCTGCAGCTATACCGAGAGTTACAGGAAGGACCGGTTCATCGACGGTAAATTTGTCGACTACCGCATCACTCAAGAATTCTCTACCGGCTCTTACTGCGTCTTTGGCAAGAAAATCTCCTGAAATGGTGTAGACTCGAACAGAATAAACCTCTTTAACACCGGTAAAACCATAATCATGAAATGAGTGCAGAACTTCACGACCTTCAGAATCATTCTTGATGTCTGAGCACGTGATTTCAATACGAAATGTAGGCATTTTTTCCCCTATAACTTTCTCAACATAATAATAATACAAAGTGTCATAAATATTTTCTATGATTTTGATGTTTTGTCAACGGGTACAGCGATAAATAAAGCTATTAAAAACTAATTCCTGCATTATTTATTACGATAATGCAGGAAATTCTCAAATAATAACGGATTTTGCTAGATTTTAGCTTTAATTTTCGCTGTCTTCTTCACGTATCTGTACGCGGCGTATCTTGCCGCTGATGGTTTTAGGCAGAGCTTCAACAAATTCAACAACGCGCGGATATTTATAGGGTGCAGTGACATTCTTTACATGATTCTGCAGTGTAACCTTGAGCTCGTCACTAGGGGTATAACCTTTTGACAATACAATTGTAGCTTTTATTACTGAACCTCGTAAATCGTCTGGAACGCCGGTAATGGCACATTCAAGAACTGCCGGATGTTCCATTAGGGCACTTTCAACTTCAAATGGTCCGACACGGTAACCGGATGTTTTGATGACATCATCGGTGCGACCGACAAACCAGAGATAGCCTTCTTCATCCATCCAAGCTACATCACCGGTGTGGTAGACGCCATCATGCCAGACTCGGTTGGTGTCTTCCTCCGCTTTATAATATCCTTTGAAAATACCGATAGGTTTTCTAGGTTCGGTGCGCAGACAGATTTCACCTTCCTGCCCGGCTTCAGCCTTGGTGCCATCGTGGCCAATAACTTCAACATGGAGTAATGGGGACGGACGTCCCATTGAACCGGGTTTTGGTTCCATCCAAGGGTAGGTGGCGGCGGTAATAATAAGTTCGGTCTGGCCATATCCTTCATAAAGTTTGAGACCGGTTGCCTTATAAAACTGATTGTATACCTCAGGATTGAGCGGTTCGCCGGCGACAACCGCATATTTTATGCTGGAAAGATCATAATGAGTCAGATCTTCACGAATAAGGAAGCGGTAAATTGTCGGAGGTGCACAGAAGGTGGTAACATTGTATTTTGAAGCCAGTTCCAGTGTCTTTTTGGGATCAAAGCGTTCGTAATCATGCATGAAAACCGCACAGCCGCAAATCCACTGCCCATAGATTTTTCCCCAGGCGCACTTTGCCCAACCGGTATCGGCAACGGTATAATGCAGACCGTTTTCGATAACATTCTGCCAGTATTTGGCGGTAATGATATGTCCGATCGGATAGAGCATATCATGGACTACGAGCTTGGGGTAGCCGGTAGTGCCGGAAGAGAAATAAGCTAGAACCGTGTCTTCATTGGTTGTTGACTGATCCCCAGTAGGGCGGGTGAAATCTTCAGAGCTATTTTCAACTTCGGCGGTGAAATTAAGCCAGCCGTCCCTCTCAGAGTTGATTACACATTTGATAAATTCACCGGCGTATTCGGTACTGGTTTTATCTACTTCCTCCAGAAGTGTTGGACTGTCGACACAGACAATCATCTTGGCTTTTGTTATATCAAATCGATATACCAGATCGTGAGTAGTAAGCATATGAGTGCCTGGTACCGCGATGGCACCAAGTTTGTGGAGTGCTACCAGCGAAAACCAGAAATCATAGCATCCTTTAACCAGCAGCATTACATGATCACCTTTTCTGATTCCATGTGCTGCAAAGAAGTTTGCTGCTTTATCGGCCAGCCGCTTCATCTCTTTGAACGAGATAATCTTTTCATTACCAAAGTCATCACACCAGATTAGAGCAACTTTATCAGGTTCGTTTTCCGCATAGACATCTACGACATCATAAGCAAAATTAAAGTTATCAGGATAATCGATTGTGAAATTTTCATAAAAGTCTTCATAAGATTCAAATTCAGTGCGTGGACAAAATTTATTTAAGAGGGACATATCAGGTTTTCTCCGGTATTTATACTAATATTATATTTTAAATTTAATTTACATAATAACATCAATGAAGCGGGCAGGGGAACCGTTTAGTGCTTTCATGGAATGCGGATTTGTTGAATCCAGATAGATCGAATCACCAACTCCGAGCGTGATAGTATTATCAAGCACTTTGACCTCCATTTCGCCTTCCAGCACATAGATAAATTCCTGACCTGGGTGGACATTCTGTTCTGCTTCAGTATCAGTAACCGGTACTGTTACAATAAATGGTTCGCATTTTTTGTGCAGAAAGTTCTGCGCAAGATTTTCATAATCATACTGGTTTCGCCGTTTAACGATAACACCGGCACCATTTCGGGTAACTGAAAATTTGTTTACATGAGCAGGCCTGCCGGTAAGAATTTCGGTCAGATCCGCATTGAGTCTATTGGCTATTTCCCAGAGCAGACTGGCTGGAAAATCCACTTCTCCTGCTTCCATTGCTGTATAATCGGTAACACTCACACCAATCATTTCTGCAATAGTTGGAATATCAATGTTACTGCAGTCTCGAAGTTCTCTCACTCGAGCGGCGATTTCCTTCTTAATATCTGACATTATTATCTCCAGTTTAGTATGATATTAGATATGTTTCTGTAAGTAAAACTATAGTGAATGGTAACGTGCGAGCAAGGAAAAAATTATAAAGATGGTTTTAAGGGTTATTCTATTTTTAATACTGATTATACTGGATAATCAACAAAATTAGATTATGCTTGAAATATGTAAATAATTTAATCAGTTAATTAAATAGTTTTTATATATCTTAGGGTATTTCTTTGGTATAATCTTGAAATATATTGTATTTGGTGTATAAAGGTAGCAGTTTCTTGTGAATGCTTGAGTGTGTTTCTATCTTATATGAGGTGCAAATCCATGAATAATCTTAAAATAAGGACAAAATTACTTGTTGGTTTCGGCATCGTTACAATTCTTATAATATTTGGTGGTATCGTATCCTATACCGATGCCTCAAATCTCGCGATGAAGACAGTTGAATTTTATGAGCATCCTTATACCTCAGGCATAGCTATCAGAGATGCTGAAATAAATGCTAATAAAATACTTGAATTTCTTCATGATTTAACACTTGCTGAGACTGATGAAGAGCTCGCACAGCTCGAAAAAGAAATAAACGCCAGCAAAGATATTTACATCAACAGTGTGTCTACATTACATTCAAGCTATCGCGGCGATCCTGCTTTCATTGAGAAGCTGGATGCTATCAGTAATTCCAGTGACGCTATTATAAAGGAATATTTTGCTAAGCAGCGTGAAAAAATTGCGAGTAAATCTTTTAAAGCTGAAGCTCTGGTTATTCCCGAGGTCTTTACTGATACTCTGGCTAGTATAGAGCAGGTTAAACAATCAATTTCAGAACGAAGTAAAAAGTTTATTGATACTACCTTGAATTATGGCACGGTTACACATTATAAGATTGCCGGGACCTTTATTCTCGCTGCGGTTCTGGCGGTGATAATTTCATTAATAATCTCCCGCAGTCTTGTTAAGCCCATTAATTTTATTACGACTTCGGTTCAACGTATATCCAATCATACCAACCTGCTCTCTGAAATTATGAAGAATAATCTCGCACAAGGAAACTGGACTCAGGAGCATTCGCTTACCTTGAATACAGACAGACTTGAAATACTTGATCTGTATAAAAAACGGAAAGATGAGATAGGTGATATTGCTACTGCCAATAAGTCAATTATTGATGGAATAGTGGAAGTGAGCAGCAGCCTGAATTTAGTTATCAATCAGGTTAATGATGTTTTACAGAGAGTAAGTTCTACTGTTTTACAGGTTAAATCCAGTGCTACTCAGGTTTCAGCGGCGGCCGATTCTGTGTCTGAAGGGTCTACCAAATCAGCAGCTTCACTGGAGCAGATAACTGCTTCTATGACTCAGCTTGCCAGTCAGACCAATACAAATGCGGAGAATGCGGATGCTGCGAATGAGCTTGCACGGACTGCAGCTCATGCTGCCGAAATCGGCCAGAAGAAGATGGAACAGATGAGTGGCTCTATGCAGCAGATAACCAAAAATGGTGAAGAAACCCAGAAGGTTATTAAAACGATTGATGATATCGCGTTCCAGACTAATTTGCTGGCCCTCAATGCCGCCGTAGAAGCAGCCAGAGCCGGGACTCATGGTAAAGGCTTTGCCGTGGTTGCCGAAGAGGTGCGCAATCTGGCGGCGCGCAGTGCCAAAGCTGCAGCTGAAACTGCGGAATTAATTGAGAACAGTAACAAAGAGATTCAGGAAGGTGTCCGGAACTCTGAAGAAACCGTCGAAACCTTCAATGAAATTGTTGATAATATTACCAAGACCGCCGGACTGGTGAGCGAGATCGCAACTGCAAGCAAGGAACAGGCGCAGGGTATTGCCCAGACCAATATTGGTCTGGGGCAGGTTGATACTGTTACTCAGCAGAATACTGCAAACGCTGAAGAGACAGCCAGTTCTGCTCAGGAAATGACCAGTCTCTCAATTATACTGGAAGATCTGCTCTCACACTTCAAGCTTAAAGGCGGACACAAAAAGGTTCAGAAGAAAAAACACACTTCAGGTAAATCTGGAAATAAAAGACTTAAGCGTGAGCTTGATACGTCTGAAAATTTAAGAACTGCGGCTTTGACTTCAGATGTGGCTATGGTTACACCCCAGGAACAGATTGTTCTGGATGATGATGAATTTGGCAAGTTCTAAATTAATGCTTAATTCTCAAAACAGCGTTTTTTTAAGCCATCAGATTTTATGAATCTTGATGGCTTTTTACGGAGCAGGGCAGAAAAAATTATATTAGCTTTAATAATAAGGGCTTTAATGCCTGCAGAAGTTTGGCCGGAGATGCGGGCTCAGCTTTATCAGCCCAGACGTTTTCAAATTCTGCAATTTCAATTCCTATAACCCCGCATGTAGCCAAAGATTCGGCAAAACTCTGAAGTCTATGTAAATTCATGCCTTGCGGTACTTGAAACTCGGATGGAATGATCCCGGCATCAAGCACATCACAGTCAATATGGATATAAACCGGACGTCCAGCGATAGCTTCCAATAGAGACGCCGAACCTGCTTCATTATGATCAATAACTTTGATTGTATATTTTTGGGCGGTAGTGATTTCTGCTCTGTTCCAGTCCCTAGTACCTACCAGAATCAGATTATCAAGATTAAATCCGGCTCCAAGTCCACTCTCCCAAAGTCCGGCAGCTCCGGCAATCACCATTCCTCCTAGATAGCCTGTTATTGAAGTGTCTGGGGTATTAAGATCCGCGTGGGCATCAAACCAGACTAGACAGAGATCTGGAATATACTTGGCGACAACCGGTATGGTTGCCAGACCTACAGCACAACGCGGCATTGCAGTTATTGGTAAACCTGAATTATTGAGAATATTAGTGTAATGATCTGAAAGCTCGAGCAGATCTGGAAGAGCAAGTTCCAATTCATTTTTCCAGTCGAGCATTGCAGGCTCTTCAGGCTTGCCAAGCGTTGTATACGGAATATTGAGCAGGCTTGACAGTTCAGCTGCCAGAGCTTAAGCTCCGGGTATTGCATGGCTGGTTCTATCTGCAGCCCGTCCTTGAAAAAGAGTCAATACGGTATTTGGCATGTGTGGATTCCTTCTTAGTCGTTATTGGTAGTTTAAGCTGAAGATATATCGAATATAACATAACATAGATTATCGGACATTGAAAAAATATCTTATTGTCGCTACTGGTTTTCATTAGTTATAAGAATATAATATATTATTATATTAGGTGTTAAATTTAAAACAATAGTCGATAATTGTTGAGTGTTATTTGCCTTGGGATAATTAAGATAAATCTTTGTCTCTGGAGTTGGTATGATTCTTGGAATATCCGCCAGTCCCCGTCTAGACGGTGTAACTTCAAATGCCATCAAATATATACTTGATGCCACCGCTCAGCCGTTTGAGTACATTTCGCTTGCCGGCAAAACAATAGGCAGCTGCCGCAGCTGCCTTGGCTGTGCGGTTACCAATCGTTGTGTGCTCAGAGATGATTTTCAGAATATAGCAGAAAAAATCCTGCAGGCTGATGCTTTGGTATTCGGTGCTCCTAATTATTATAACGGCATGAATTCCCTGGCACATTGTTTTTGGGAGCGTTCTTTCTGTTTTCGTCATTCCGGAATTTTTGAACTTGCCGGTAAGCCGACAGTATTACTCGCTACGGGTTATTCTGCTTCTGAGTGTGATAATCCTGTATTGAAACAGTTGGCATATTTTGCCGCTTCAAATAAGCTTGAAGTTATTTCCAGTCTGGCGGTAAATGGTGTCTCTCAATGCTATGACTGCATCCCTGGAAGAGCTTGTGCTGTCGGGAATGTCGTAAAGGATCATGGTGTTGTTGCTGAAATTACCGCTGAGATGCGTCCACCTTCATTTGCAGATCAGCCAGCGGCTCAGAAAAAAGCGGTAAAAGCCGGTATTATGCTTTCCACATATCTTAAGGAGGAGAAAGAATGAATTCTGAACGACTCAATATACTTTGGACTAACGCTGATGAAACGACTGCCGAGTTGATGGTTCTTATGTATGCCGTCAATTCCTTAAAATGGGAATTATGGAAAGACGTGCGGGTTATTATTTGGGGTGCTACGGCCAAACTTGTTGCCGAGAACAGCAATATTCAACGGCTTATTGCTGAAGCGGCTGCTGCGGGAGTTGAATTCAGTGCCTGCCTGTCCTGTGCTGAAAAACTCGGCGTTAAAGATAAAATATCTGCTCTTGGTATTGAGCTTATGCTTTGGGGTAGGCCGCTTACCGAGATAATAAAAGATGACGAGAAGCTGTTGACTATTTAATTAGTAAATTTTATATGAAGGTTCAAATTATGTCCGAGAATTCATTACCAGACAGTAATATCTCTGCGGCTTTAGCTCTGAGGAAGAAATATTTTGAAAGTTATCTTAAGAAGACGATCAAAATCCCTACCTGTGATAATACTCATGGGTTGAGTACTTCTTTGAAGCGGATAATGGTAATCAATAAAATTATCAGTGATAATTCCGGGAAAGAACTGTTATCTTCCAAAAAATTGCGGGAAATAAAAAAATTTCGCCGTAGTTTGTCCAGTATCCGTGATAACTATGAGTTACTGAATAAATTAGATAACATCAATATTGAAAATATGTTTCTCGCATTGAGCCGGAAAAAATTATTAAAGCAGCAGCGTTCATTGGAAAAAGTAATTCGGGATAAGGCTAACAAACTGCAAAAGCTGCATATCGCACAAAACCTGCGCAAAAGCAAACGCGCTGAATTTATACATTTATTGAGTGGAATAAACCTTGATGATTTGCTGCATAAGCAACTGACAGCGATCGAGAAATATTTTGACAGGGCTGTTTCAGATAATGATGATGAGGCATTGCACCGGTTGCGGGTAAAACTAAAGACTTTTCGTTATACTTATGAATTTTTTGCTTTTGCTTTGAATTCCGACATCGCGGTTTCAAATGTTGATTTTCTGCATAAACTTCAGCTTGTTTTAGGCGAAGCTCATGACTGGTATGTACTGGTGCAGGTTGTCGATAAAATGCACGAGGAACCGGAGTATACCGACAAAGAATTACTGCTGATATATCTCAAGGAGATGCTGCAACGGCATAATGTTACTGCCAGAGATTGTTTGAAAAAAGGTGTCATTAAGCTTAAAGAATTGATATCAAGATAATAAGTTTACCAACAGGCTGAATTATATCAGAGTTGCGCCACCGTCAACGGTAATAACAGAGCCGGTAACATAAGTACTTTTCAGCAGGTACAGATAAGCTTCGCATACCTCATCGATTGTACCTAAGCGCTGCAGTGGAAATGATTGCGCATATTGTGTCACAGATTCGGATTTTGGCCGGATAAATCCGGGGCATACCGCATTGATGCGTAATGGTGAAATCTCGAGAGCAAGAGATTTTACCAGAGTTTCAGTCGCAGAATTAATCAGCGCCATTGTTGATGATCGGGGATATACTTTAGTTCCGGCAATACCGCTAGTCATTATTATTGATCCCCCTGCCCGCAATTTATTCAGGCTTTTCTGAATAAAATGATATTCGCCCCAAAATTTTACATCGAAGGCTGCTTTTGCCTGGATGATATCGGTATCAGCAAAGAGTTCTGTAGAATAATTCGGTCTCACTGTGAAAATAAGGTGATCAATCTGCGAGGAGTCGCCCCAGAAACGTTCAATATCTACGCTTCGGGTTATATCCATATTTTGCGTAATTACTTTATCATCAAGGAGCGGGACAATTTCAGCACGTTTGCTGTGTGCGCTTCGGGAAGCAATTATGAGTTTGCTTCCATGTTTTTGCAAAGCCTGGGCAACACTAAGTCCAATGCCGGAGGAACCACCAACTATTAGGACCGTTTTATTCTCCAAGACGTTGTTCATTACTCTGAGTCCTGTATTACGTTAAAAATAATAACCCCAGATTGCTGTTCATCTTTAATGTCAGCATTCTGGGGTTGCAGAAACTGTTAAAATAAATGCAGCGCGTTATTCCTGAGGGGTCTCTGGACCAATATGATCGACAATTTTATATTCTTTACCGGCAGAATCAGTAAGTACCTGGTCTGGAGTGGCTTCGGTATCGCCATCAGCGATCGGCATGGTGTAATTATCCACCAGGTTCATCATATAACCATCACCCTGCCTCAATCTTGCTTCTTCAGGATCCATTCCATCGTCGCTCTCGACTACGACCTCTTCTTCAGAAAATTCCTCAGTTGTTACCTCTTCTTCTGCTGCTGGTGGCTGAACCGGAGTACATCCAGCCATTACCCCTGCTGCAATTATTAATAGCGCTAGTAGCATATTTTTCATTGTAATTTTCCTTTCAAAATTAAAGCATTAACAATTATGAATTTCAGAATGAAATAATTCCCTCAGTATTATATAGTGCATGTGGTTGCAGTTCATACATCAGGATATTTTCATCAGGAAATCCATTGCTATTTTTTATATTAAATATAATAGAAGCTTTAAACCCAAATCGTGAATAGTATGCAGGATCGCCTGCGAGTACAATTGCATTATAATCAAGCCCTCTTGCTTGTGCAAGTGCTTCATCTATAAGTAGACTGCCGATCCCCGTACATCTACACTCTTCACGCACACAAAGTGGTGCCAGCAGAAGAATATCGCGGGTGTCACCTTTACTCTGATACGTATATTTGGAGAGCATTATATGCCCTGCAAGTTTTCCGTCAATTTCAGCAACAAACGCTAATTCAGGCAGGTAATTTGGGCTGTTTCGTATCTTTATAACAAAATCCGCTTCATTACCTGTAGAGACTTTTGCCGTTTTAAAAGCTTCTGCAATCAATTTATATATATTATTATAGTCTTTAACTCTTTCTTTGCGTATTATTATCATTATCATCCTTATGCAAGCAGATGATAAGCTGGCATCATCTGTCGCAGTCATGACACAAACGTTCATGCTCTTTCAACATTTCATAAAATTTTCCATCTTCTTCAACGACAATCTTTCTGGAACCCTCTTCTTCATCCTTACGCGCGGGAACGAGTTCGACCTCAGATTTTTCTACTTTAGCCGGTGCCGGCGCAGGCGCAGGCTGATTGGAACACCCAGAAAGAGCAACTACCACCAGAAGTGAAACAAATAACAATTTAATATTCATACATTCTCCATAATTTAAACTTTATACAACTATATTCTCCGTTTTGAACGCTTAAACGGAGGAATATTGTCATCTACAAAACTGACATATCTGTTGTCACCAATAATAATATGATCAACAACCTCAACACCTAGCAGCGTCCCCGCATTACATAAATCTCTGGTTAAAGCAATATCATCTGCTGAAGGTTTCGGATTTCCTGAAGGATGGTTATGAACTAAAACCACCGCAACCGCAGATTCCTTCAACACTGGTCTGAATACTTCACTTGAGATCACCTGTACCGAGGTCATGCCGCCCAGAGCTATTTTTTGCTGTTTAATGACTCCATTCATACTGTTGAGCATTACAATATAAAAGCATTCCTGCTTTTGGTCTCGCAATTCCAGATTAAACAATTCAAAGATGTCGCTACTCTGTTTGATTATTATTTTATCCAGATTGCTCTCTTCGACAAACCTTTTATATAAAACAAGTGCAGAATAAATTCTGAGTGCCGCCGCTGATCCGACATTTTGTAAAGAATTCAATTCTGCCAGTGAGGTTTCAGCAAGTGACCGCAGGTTTTTAAAGCGAGAATAAATATTCTCTGCTGCTTTACGGCTGGATATAGTCGGGCGGTTGCCGCCGATAAGAATGGTTAGTAATTCAATGTTTGACAGACTGCTTTCAGCACCCTGCTCCAACCTTTTGGTAGCGGATATATTTTCCTGATGCTGATCTACTGGTGGTGAGTTGAAAAAGTTGCAATACTTTGTAAGTTTGCACTTTGAGCATTGTGGCGATGAACCGCATACCGGATTTGAGATTATACCGTACTGCCCACATGCAAATAATCTGAAGACTACCGAAATCATAGCTGGCGAGCGGTCAGTATCCTGTGCTATCAGATTGATTAGAGTATCTAAAGTAGTTGTATTAAAATCCGGATCGGAGTACTCATGAAGTATTCCGATCCGGATAAATGTACGTACAATCTCGCGATTTAAAGCAACCGGCAATGCAGTTGAATGCCCTGAGTTATTTATCTGCTGATAAAGCACTGAAAGCTGTTGATTATCACCGGTATGTTCTATGGATTCTATCATAAGGCCATAAACTCTGGCAAAGTTACCTTTGAAGACAGTATTTATATAGTCTTTATGAATTCTATCCATAAATCAAACCATTCCGCTACATATTACTGATAAGAGCATCACCAAACTCGCTGCATTTCAGTAGAGTTGCACCGGTCATCAGGCGGTGAAAATCATAAGTTACTGTTTTGTTGGCGATGGTTTTTTCCGTGGCTGATAAAATCAGGTCCGCGACATCATTCCAGCCCATATAGCGGAACATCATTTCGCCTGAAAGTATTACTGATGAAGGATTTACTTTGTCCTGACCGGCATATTTCGGTGCAGTTCCATGTGTCGCCTCAAAAATGCCGATACCGGTAGAATAATTAATATTACCGCCTGGTGCGATTCCGATGCCTCCAACCTGAGCTGCAAGCGCATCAGACATATAGTCACCATTGAGATTAAGGGTAGCAATCACATCATATTCTTTCGGGCGGAGTAGAATCTGCTGCAGGAAGGCATCCGCAATACAATCTTTGATTATAACTTCATGACCATCAGGGCACTTTATCACCTGCCATGGACCGCCATCAAGTTCGGAACCATTATATTCTTCCTTGGCAAGTTCATAACCCCAGTCACGGAATGAACCTTCTGTATATTTCATAATGTTCCCCTTATGAACCAGGGTTACACTCTGACGTTTGTTCTGCACCGCATAGTCAATGGCTGCTTTGACCAGGCGCTTGGTTCCATCGATTGAAACAGGCTTGATACCGATACCTGTTGTCTCAGGGAAGCGCACTTTTGAATACTTTTCAGGGTAATTACTCTTTAGATATTCCAGAAATTCTCTGGTTTCAGCATCGCCTTCTTTAAATTCAATTCCGGCATAAATATCTTCGGTGTTTTCTCTGAAGATTACCATATCTATAAGCTCAGGCGCCTTAACCGGGCTGGGAACTCCAGTAAAATACTTTACTGGACGCAGACATACATAAAGATCAAGTATTTGTCTCAAAGCAACATTGATTGAACGTATTCCACCACCTACCGGAGTTGTCAATGGACCTTTAATTCCAATATGGTACTCTTTGAAGGCTTCTACAGTCTCGTCTGGTAACCAGTTGCCAGTGGCATCAAAAGATTTCTGACCGGCCAATACTTCTTTCCATTCAATCTTGCGTTTGCCGCTATATGCTTTTTTTACAGCAGCGTCAAAAACTTTGACCGATGCCGCCCAGATATCAGAACCGGTACCATCACCCTCGATAAAAGGTATTATAGGATTATTTGGAACATTCAGTACGCCGTCCTGTATTGAAATTTTTTCGCCCATTACTTCTCCTCTGTAAAGTTAATCAAATTATTGCTTTTTGTTCATTATTATACCGTCAATGCCGTCGATTTCTGAAAGCATACCGACAAACTGATCCGGGTCGGAACCGGTATTTATCTCTCCTCTATAACGTACAGGAACTGCCATTTCAGGATCAATCATGGTTGCCACTTCCACGGCTTCGGATACAGAATCCATGCCATGCTCTTTATTGATTGAGAGAAATACGACATCAATTTTGCCGTTCAGTTCTTCCATTTCAGGTATTTTATTGGTATCACCACTAAAATAAAGATTTGCTTCTCCGCGCGGAGTGAAGACAGAAACAATATAGCCTAACCACTCGTTGGCCTGCGGATGCAGTTCTTTAGTGGTATTGTAAGCCGGGAAAGCACGGAAATGATAGGTTCCGGTTGAAACTTCATCACGAGGTTTCAGAACGTGAAGCTGATCTTCTCCGACTTTTACCCCGGCTTCACGGACTTTAGCAATAACATCTGCCGGCCCGTATATATTGGTATATCCACCTAACAGCTTATTGATATCTGAAATACTGAAATTTTCCGGATGGGGGTGGGTTATTAATATTGCATCCGCTTTCGGCTCACCATTCGGAATATTGACCGGGTCAACGTAAATTGTTGTACCATAAGCTATTAAAAATGAACCGTCACCATAATACGTGACAAAACTCATCCCATAATCACCTTTGGTCAAGGATGGCATATCTGCCGCTTCATGTGCCGTAACAGCAACTGAAGTGAGTGTTATGAGCACTAGTAAAAAGAAAATTTTCAGTTTTGATATCATAGTTATCCTCCTTATCGAAAAAACTAAAGAGAAACGTAGAATGCTTTCTCAACTCCGTCAACAGCAAGCAGTTCTTCAATCAACGCATCGCTGGCAGCTTCACCAAGACCGATTACCATGCTTGCGCGTTTTCTGCTTTCAAGGCAGCCAACCTCCATGTGTTCAATATTAATGCCGTGATTAGCAACAATTGTGCCGAATTTACCGACATAACCAGGCTGATCGGGATAGCGCAGAAGCAGCAGGTGGTTGCCGATGCGAACATCCATATCTGCATCATCAACTGCAATCAGACGGCAGATTCCGGTGCCGCCAAGAGTACCGCCGACTTTGCATGAGACCTCATCACTGGTAATGATTACATCTACTCTGTTCTGATAAACACCACAACCCTGTGATTCGGTTTCGGCAATATCGATGCCGCGTTCCTTCGCCAGGTGCTTGGCATTTACAAGGTTTACGCCATCTGGTTCAAAGATGAATGAATTCAGCATTCCGATTACAGCCCCAGCTGCAACTTCTCCAGTATCCTTGCCTTCGAAGACAGCACCTGAGCAGGCAACCTCGATTTTAACCGGTGCACCACGAACAAGAGTAGAACAGATTTTCCCTAATTTCTTAGCTAGATCTACATAACTTGCAAGTTCTTTTTCGCGAGTGATATCGAGATTAACCGCATTGATAATATCTCCCTCGTTAAAGTATGCTTCTACCTGCTGCGCCATCTGCAGACCGCAGCGTTCCTCTGCTTCGTCGGTTGAAGCTCCGAGGTGAGGAGTCAAAAGAATATTTTTAACCCCAAAAATCGGGCCTTCAGTAACCGGTTCTTTTTCAAATACGTCAAGGGCGGCGCCAGCAATATGGCCGGATTTAACCAGATCAGCAAGGGCTGCTTCATCAATGATACCACCACGGGCACAGTTAATTATACGAACGCCCTTCTTCAGACCTTCAAGAAATTCACGGTTAAGCATACCACGGGTTTTGTCAGTAAGCGGTGTATGGAGTGAGATGAAGTCAGCATCCTTTTTGAGCTGGTCAAGCTCAACAAGAGTTACTCCCATCTGTTTCGCTCTTTCAGGGCTGAGGAATGGGTCATAGGCAATGACATTCATGCCGGCGGCAGTCATTACTTTGGCAACATGTGAACCGATCTTACCCATACCGATCAGACCAAGAGTCTTTTCAATAACTTCAACACCAACAAGTTCCTTCTTCGCCCATTTTCCTTCCTGCATCAGACGGTCAGCCCGCGCTGTGTTTCTGGCGGTAGCGAAAATAAGCGCTATTGCCTGCTCAGCTGCTGAGGTAGTGTTGCCAAATGGGGTATTCATTACAACAATACCTTTTTCGGTAGCGGCGACTTTATCAATATTGTCAGTACCAACACCGGCACGTCCAATAAGTTTCAGACGGCTGCCGGCCTTTTCAATTGCTTCGCGGGTAACGGTGGTACCACTACGTATAAGAAGTGCATCAATATCACCAATTTTTTCTATAAGTTCTTCTGGTGAGTATTTTCCGCGAACCTCAATTGCATCTTCGCCGAATACTTTTTTCAAATGATCAAGTCCGCTGCCTTTGATACCATCAGCAGCAACAATATGTAATTTGCTCATCTATGTTGTCCTTTATCTGTATAAAATTTAATGTATTATAATTTATTAACATGCTGCATGAGACGTTATTTGTAACTCAGATCACCATATAGCGGAAACTGTTCGGTAATAGCTAGAGTCTGCGTTCTCAGTTCAGCAAGTTTTGCCTCGTCATTGACATTGCAGAGTGCCTGATCAATAATTTCAGCAACCTTGCGGATCGCTGTTACATCAAGACCTCGCGTTGTCGCTGCCGGTGTTCCAATACGAATACCGCTTGATTTCATTGGTGGTAGTGGATCAAATGGTATCTGATTTTTATTGACGGTGATTTCAACCTTGGTCAAAGCATCTTCCGCTTCTTTACCGTTGATACCCTTTGGGGTAACATCAAGCAGTAAGAGGTGATTGTCAGTGCCGCCAGAGACCACACGATAGCCGCGGTCAATAAACACTTCGGCCATAGCTGAAGCATTTTTAACCACCTGCTGCATGTACTTTTTATATTCGTCACTGGCCGCTTCCTTGAGCGCTACAGCCTTACCGGCTATAACATGCATCAGCGGTCCACCCTGCATACCAGGGAAGACCGCAGAATTAACCTTTTTAGCAAATTCTTCCTTACAGAGGATAAGACCTGCTCTTGGACCACGTAGGGTCTTGTGCGTGGTGGTGGTTACAATATCACAGTATGGTACAGGGTTAGGATGTAAACCTGCAGCTACCAGACCTGCAATATGCGCCATATCTGCAACCAGATATGCCCCTACCTCTTTGGCAATTTCAGAAAATTTAGCGAAATCAATGATTCTGGGGTATGCGCTGGCACCGCAGACAATAATATTAGGACGAAATTCCTTAGCCTGAGTCAGTACTGCATCATAATCTATGGTCTCTGTATCCTTATTAAGCGCATATCCTGCACATTCAAAAAGCTTACCTGAAAAATTCAGTTTATAGCCGTGTGTGAGGTGACCTCCATGAGCCAGATCCATACCCAGTATCTTTGAACCTGCCGGGCAAAGAGCCAGATAGGCAGCCATGTTAGCCTGTGAGCCGGAGTGTGGCTGAACATTTGCATGCTCTGCTCCAAACAGCGCTTTTGCTCTGTCGATAGCCAGTTGTTCAACTTTATCAACCTCCTGACAACCGCCGTAATAACGTTTTCCTGGGTAGCCTTCAGCATACTTGTTGGTGAGGCAGCTGCCCTGGGCTTCCATTACTGCTTGGGAGGTAAAGTTCTCCGAGGCAATCAATTCGATACCATCTTTCTGACGCTTGAGCTCTGAACAGCAGATATCAAATACATCAGGATCGACACTCTGTAATTTGTTTAAAGACATCTCAGTCTCCTTCTTGAAACAGTAATAAATTACGGCTATATCACAAATTGATATTATTATATTAATTTTAAAGTTAAAAGGTAGCCCTTCCGAGAATATTTTCTATTTTTTAGAGGAAAGCAAGCGCAGATATGCGTCAATAAACGGTTCAATATCACCATCAAGGACTCCTTGTATATTTCCGGTCTGATATTCAGTTCGAACATCTTTTACCATAGTATACGGATGCATCACATAATTTCTGATCTGAGAACCCCAGGCATTGATCATCTTTGCGGAGTTATGTTCATTCGCTTCCATCAGGCGTTTGTTTTCTTCAAATGCGTAGAGGCGGCTTTTAAGAATATCCATCGCTTTGGCTTTATTTGAATGCTGTGATCTTTCGTTCTGGACTGCAACGACGATATTTGTCGGCAAATGGGTTATTCTGACAGCGGAGTCGGTGGTGTTTACATGCTGTCCACCCTTGCCTCCAGCTCTGTAAGTATCAATTCTCAGTTCATTTTCATCGATTTCTATATTAATTTCATTGCGGAAATCCGGGATAACATCAACCGCCGCAAAACTTGTTTCCCGCTTGCCTGAAAAAGGCGAAATTCTAACCAGCCGGTGTACACCCATCTCACCCTTGAGCATGCCGTAGACATACTCTCCACTAACACGCAGATCGACACTCTTGATACCGGCCTCCTCACCCTCGATAAACGATAAGGTCTCTACATTCCAGCCTTTACTGTCAAAATAACGGGTATACATCCTTAAAAGCATTTGAGCGCATTCACAGGCATCGGACCCACCGGCACCGGTATTAATACTGAAAAAGGCATTTTCTTCATCATGGGGTTCGGAGAGTAACGCCATTGTTTCCAGACGTATGAGATCCTGTTGTAATTCCCGTATTAACTCTGAAGCTTCCTCAATCGTCTCCGTATCTGCTTCTTCTTTACCAAGTTCGAGTAATTCTTCAGCGTCTTTCAGGTCGGTAACAAATTTTCTATATGGCTCTGTAATCATAGCCAGTGCTTTTCGTTCCATTACTGTACTTTGGGCAGCAGTGGTATCATCCCAGAAGTTACTGGCAGCCATTTGTTCGTCAATTTGTGCAAGTTTTGCAGTCTTGTCTGTGATTTTAAGGGAATGTTCCAATTCTTTCAAACGTGAGTTGGCATTTTCCAGAATATTATTGATCTCAAACAGATCGGCCATTTTGTATTACCTTATTAAAAATAGATACTAGGAAATAGAGAAAAAATTATAGATACAATAGCATGTTGGGTCAAGTATTTATATAAAAAAAGAACTGCTAGAAACTTAAGTCCTAAATTGTGCTAATGAATTGTTTTTTTTACTAAGTAATACTTGACCTTAGTGCTGAAAAAAAATAAAATTAATATAATGTTTAATAATGATACCCGAGGTGTAAGTAAATTATAATGGTATCAGGTCATAGATAGATTACTATACATAAGAGTTTGAATATAAATTTTGATGTTTATTGACATGTAAGGCCTTTTGCTGCTATTTAATTAATGTTGATAGTTTTATGATTTTTATAGATTAGCAGAAAATTAACCTGATTAGTTCTGCAGGTAGGTTGTTAGTATCTTATGTTGCCCTTCAATTTATCTTGAGAGTGTTAATAAAATACATAAAGGCAAATCTTATTGCTGTTATCGATTGACGCTGCTCCCTGTACCTTTCATTTATTACCCTGTATCCTTTAATAATCAGAATAATATCGTCTGAAATAACCTGCATTTTGCAGATATGCGAATAATAAAGGGGAAAAAATGATAGAAACAGTTATTTTTGTAGTTGGCATCCTGGCGGGTGTCCTTGGTCGGCACTACTGGGCCGTATATAGAGCGGTCGCTGCCGAAAAGGATATCGCTGAATTACTGGAGCAGGCTACAAAAGAGGCAGAACGTTTAAAACAGGAGGCGGTTGTCACCAATAAGGCAGAATTACTCAAGCAGCGTGAAGAGCTTGATGCCGAAATCCGTTCTGAACGCCATGAATTAAAGCAGATTGAAAAACGACTTACCAAGAGAGAAGATAACCTTGACCGAAAGTCTGAAGCTGTTGAAAAACGTGACCAGCAGGTTAAAGACTTCGAAACCAAGCTTGAGAATAAAGAGCGTTCACTGCAGAGTCGTGAGCATGAGGTTAATAAAATTATTGAAGCGCAGAGAGCCAGGCTGCAGGAAATCTCACAGCTTAGTGTTGATGAAGCCCGTGAGCAGGTTATCAAACAGACCGAAGCTGAAATGGAAGATGAAGTTGTGCAAATTGTCAATCGCGCAACGGCCAGAGCGAAGGAAATGGCTGAAGAGAATGCACAGAAGTTTATTCTTAATGCGATTAATAGAATGGCGGTTGAGTATACATCAGAACATGTTGTAAGTACTGTTGAACTGCCGAGTGATGATATGAAAGGCAGAATTATCGGGCGTGAAGGCCGTAATATCAGAGCCTTTGAAAATGCCACCGGTGTTGATGTTATCGTTGATGACACTCCGGGAGTTGTTGTCCTCTCAGGATTTGAACCTGTTCGCCGTGAAATTGCTGCCAGAGCAATGTCAAGACTTGTCAGTGATGGGCGTATTCATCCGGCTAGAATTGAAGAGGTGGTACTTAAAATACGTGATGAAATGGACAAAGTTCTCGAAGAAACCGGTAAAAAAGTTGCGCTTGAGCTTGATGTCAGAAATCTTAAACCACGTGAAATTATGCTGTTAGGAAGACTTAAATTCCGCAGTAGCTATGGTCAGAATGTACTTGACCACTGCCGTGAGGTTGGGTTTATATCCGGAATGCTGGCGGTACAGCTTGGACTCGATGAGTCGCTTGCACGTAGATGTGGTCTGTTACATGATATCGGTAAGGCAATTGATCATGAGCAGGAAGGTACACATCCTGAGCTTGGTGGTGAGGTTGCCAGAATCTGCAGTGAGCCGAAAGAGGTTATTTCGGCAATTATTAATCATCATAGCCCAGATGCTGCGGATAATTTATATGCCACAATCGTACAGGCTGCAGATGCAATCAGTGCGGCAAGACCAGGTGCGAGACGTGAAACTCTCGAAAATTATGTTAAACGTCTGGAACGTCTTGAGTCAATTGCCAATAGTTATCCGCAGGTTGAAAAGACCTTTGCAATTCAAGCTGGACGTGAGCTGCGGGTTATTGCGGATGCCGCGAAAATCAGTGATGGCGAATGTCAGAAAATATGCCGGAGTATTGCACAGCAGATTGAAGATGAACTTACGTATCCGGGAGAGGTCAAGGTTACAATGGTTCGTGAATACCGAATTACGGAATATGCCAGATAATTTTGTTATTGAATTTTATCAAAAAGCACAATCCGTGAAAAGGATTGTGCTTTTTTTATATTTTATTCGAAGGATTATACTCATTAATAAGATATTACTTAATGTGAATATAAAAATAATCGGGGAGTTATTATATATATGCGTTTATTTGGAAAAAAACAGACTCAGGATCGTAAAGAAGATGCAAAGCTGATTGCTTCTATCGCTAAAGGTGATGAGGAAGCTCTTGAAATATTCTACAACAGATATTTCCCAAAGCTGTATCGTTATATTTATTATCGAGTCAGTAGAGACCACCAGCATACCGAAGAGGTGGTCAATGATACCTTTATCGAAGCTATCGATAAAGCAAAAAAATACGATGCCTCACGCGGCAGTATTGAATCATGGCTGATTACTATTAGTCGGAACCGTATCCGTTCTTCAAATGCAACTGTTGGCAGAGCAAAGGATTATGAGCAAAGCTGGAGCATGCTTGATGGTGAGCTTGAGACTATATTTGCTGATCTGGATAGCGGTAAATTACCTGAAAATGTATTAGAGAATAAAGAATTAGCTGATATAGTTGGGGCTACTATGGGATCACTTCCTGAAAACTACAGCAAGGTTCTTGAACTTAAATATATGTCTAATATGCCTGTTCGGGAGATAGCCAAGGTTTTAAGCAAGACTGAAAAGTCTGTCGAAAGCCAGCTTACCAGAGCCCGTACAGCTTTTAAGGAAACCTTCAAGGCTGTAGCAGTTGATTTTAATTCAGTATATTAAGTATTTATTTGTTACTCTGATGTTGTCTGATTTGTTTTTTAGTTGATATATATTCAAAGGGTTATCTGTATGTCTAATGATGATTTTGAAAAGGGTTTAGATTTGTTATTGAATAATGCTTACAACGTACCAGCACCTAGTGAAAATTTCCGTAATAATCTGTTAGCAAATCTAAAACAGCGTCAGAGAACAAATACTAATGTGCATAGAGCGCGAGTGATAACGCTTTATTCCTCTTTTTCTGCAGTGGCGGCTGTAATCCTTTTTGCCTTTATACCTAATATTGATATTTTCTCCAACACCGATGCAGAGATATCGATTTCACCTAAAGCAGAACTTGCTGAGGCGACAAAAACTATCTCGAAAGCTGTTTCAACAAATCAAATAATCCCCGTAAGTTCAACAATAGATACATCTGCGACTACACATCTTGCTTCATATACTCCAGCAGCTACCTTCCATCCTACTACCGCTTATGCAATTAATTCCGTTGATGTTTATAATCCGGTAACTAATAAGTGGGCAACCATTGAAGACGGCAAGTCTTTCTCTCTCACCAACGGCACTCAGATACGCACCCCATTGGGAGCTACAGAATCTGTAAATGTTACACTTAAAAATGGCCCGACTGTCATGTTAGATGGAATGAGTCAGATAGCAATTAAAGATAACCTGCTGACACTCGAAGACGGTAGAGCTGTTATCTCTGTAAATAAGGATTCTTCTCCTGTAACAATTCAATTGGATAATCAGGATATTAATCTTGATGCCGGCTCCATGGTTTTTGCGACTCTGGATAATGATAACTCCTACGCTAAGGACGGTCTTCCTGCTCCTATTCTTGTACTTCTCAAGGGAAATGCTTCTACTGCAAATAGTAATGATTCTCAGTTGGCACAGGGTCGGGTTTATGAATTGTTCGATACCGGTACCGGGCATTATCCTAGCCGGAAGGTCGGTTCTTATGAGAACAAGCGGCAGTTTATGCCAATGATTGATGCCGTACAGGCAGCCTATAAGAGTAAATAATAACAATATTATAAGTAATTTCACCTCCTTCCTTTTCAGATAAAACCTGGCTTTCGTCAGGTTTTATTTTATTGACAAAAAAGTGTTATTGATATATGATAAAAAAACTCTGCTCATCAGCTACAGCCGAGTTTTTTCATTATTCTAGGAGGATAATTCATGGCATCGGAAAAGTTCAAGTGGTACGCGCAGGATATTGACACCGTCAAGAGTGAACTCAATGTCGACGATAACGGGTTAACAGGTGATTTAGCCAAACAGCGGCTCAAAGAATATGGTCCCAATAAACTTGCAGAAGAAAAAGAAGAAACCGCCTGGGATATACTTAAAGCACAGCTGAAAGGTTTTTTTAACATTGTTTTATACTGTGCAGCGGTACTGGCATTTATTGTTGGCGCATATACAGATGGTATCTTTATCGTCTGTATTTTAATTTTAAATACTGCACTCGCATTTTATCAGGAGTATAAAGCCAGTCGTATTATGAGCGGCCTCAAAGATTTTCTGGTTGCTAATGTTAATGTAATAAGAGATGGAACACCGGTTGGGATCAATTCCGAAGAACTGGTTCCAGGGGATATTGTTCTGCTTGAAGAAGGTATGAAAATTCCAGCAGATTCAAGGCTTATTGAGCAGCATGCATTAGCTATTGATGAAGCTATGCTGACAGGTGAATCTCTACCAGTTGAAAAATCTACTAAAACTGTTGCTGACAATGCGGCTCTTGGCGACCGTATTAATATGGTTTTCAGTGGTACAACGGTGGTGCGGGGTACAGGAAAAGCGCTTGTCTGTACTACTGGTATGAAGACTGAGCTTGGAACTATTGCTCAGGCTCTCGCCGATACGGAAACACCTAAAACGTCTTTTGAACTGGAAATTGACAAGTTATCCAGACAGATAACAATGGTAATTGCCGTTCTTGTTGTTTTATCCGCTGCGCTAATGTATTTACACCATAATATGCAGTTTTCACAGATTGCAATATTCTCACTAAGTCTGGGCGTGGGAGCGATTCCAGAAAGCCTCCCGGTTGTGTTATCGTTCGCACTTGCAATGGGGGCGCAGCAGATGTCGCACCGCCGGGCACTTGCCAGGCGTCTGGCAATTGTAGAGTCGCTTGGCTCGGTTGACACTATATGTTCTGATAAAACCGGAACTCTTACTAAAAATGAAATGACTGTACAGTTACTGTATACTCCCGGGCATGAACCATATTATGTAACTGGAGAAGGCTATAATCCTGAAAATGGTGCAATTCAGACTCGGCATGTCGGTACTGAGCGTCTGAAATTACCTTTAATATCAATGATGCTCTGCAATGATTCCAAACGTGTTGAAAAAGATGGTGAGATCAGCTATCTTGGCGACCCAACTGAAATAGCAATGCGTGTAGTTGGAGAAAAAGGCGGTTATAATAGCGCGAAACTGGATGAAAGTTACCCCAGACAGGATGAAGTGCCATTTACTTCAGATCGCCAGCGAATGACAACTGTGCATACTTACGAAGGTAAGAAAACAGCAATTACGAAAGGTGCGCCAGAAGTCATTCTTAACCTTTGTACCCAGATTCTGGTTCATGGAGCTGTTACCGCGCTCACCGACGAATATAAGGAAGAAATTCGCCTTAGTCTGGAACAGATGCAGTCTCAGGCACTTCGTACTCTGGCTGTAGCTTTCAGATTTGTCCCGGAAGGTGTTACCGGTGATGATATGGAGCATGAATTGTGCTTCTTAGGGCTTGCTGGTATGATTGATCCACCTCGTCCTGAAGTAAAGGTGGCTTTGGCCGAAGCTAAACGTGCTGGAATTAGAACTGTAATGATTACCGGTGATCACATTATAACTGCAAAAGCAATCGCTAAACGTCTTGGAATGGGGCAGAATGCAGTTAATGGTACTGAAATTGAAGGGATGTCTGACAACGAGCTTGAGGATAAGATTGAAGATATTAGTATTATTGCCAGAGCTACGCCAACAGTAAAACTGCGGGCCTTAAAAGCGGTACGAAAGAAAAAGCATTTTGCTGCGATGACCGGTGACGGTGTGAATGACTCCCCTGCTCTCAAACAGGCTGATGTTGGTATCGCCATGGGCTTGCGTGGTACCGATGCTGCCAAACAGGCGGCGGGACTGGTCCTGCTGGATGACAACTATGCGACAATTATTAGTGCGATTGAAGAAGGTAGAAGAATTTTTGATAATATCAGAAAATTTGTAAACTATCTGCTAACATGCAATATCGGTGAGGTGATAACCGTTCTGCTGGGCGCTATCTGGGGTCTTGCTCCGTTGACTGCTATAATGGTACTCTGGATAAATATTCTTACGGATGTGCTTCCTGCTATCGCTCTTGGTATTGACCCTGCTAACCCTGGGCTGATGAAGCGTAAACCTCGGGAACATGATGAACACATTCTGAATAAGGGTGTTATCTGGACTACGGTTATAATCGGATTTAAAAAGGGTATTGAAAACTTTATCGTATTTTTAATCGCCTATTACTGTCTGAATGATAAGATCTCCGGCGGTGCGGCAGAGACCTTGAAATATGCGCAGACAATGGCGTTTACAGGCATTGTGGTTTATGCTTTCGTACGTATCTTTGTTATTCGAACATTTGATACCTTGAGTATCTGGAGTAACCCATGGCTGGTAATTGGTCTGGCTATTGCTGCCTTCACCCAGTTGTTTATTATTTACTGTCCGCCGGTTAGAGATTTCTTCATGCTGGCAGAACTTGATCTTCAGGATTGGGGTGTTCTGGCTATTCTGGCCGTCTGGGCGTCTGTTACTGGTGTTTATACCGCCAGGTGGGTTGAAAAATGGGCTGGTGCGGTTATCAGCACAGAATCTGCTGAATAAGTCTACAGGTGATGATTTGTTTATAATAAGGCTCACTGTTTTACAGTGAGCCTTATTATATAGTAATTTATTATAGTTATAAGCTATGCTTTTAAAGTATTCTACAATCCTAAAAAACTCTGAATATCATTCATCATTTTATCTTTATTCTCATATACATAAGTTTCACAAGGCAGAGAATCTTTGAAGGTCTTGCCATAACGCTTGGAAATAATGCGTCGGTCAGCAATAATTACCACTCCACGATCGCCTTTATGTCTTATAAGCCGACCAAATCCCTGTCTGAATTTTATTATCGCATTGGGAATCGAATAGTGGATAAAGGCGTTTCCGCCTTCCGCTTCGATCTTCTGACACCGTGCTTCAATTAACGGTTCAGTAAATACCGCAAACGGCAGTCTGGCAATTGTCAGACAAGATAAGGTCTCTCCTACTACATCCACCCCTTCCCAGAATGAATGTGTTCCAAGGAGGACTGAGTGGAGATCACGTTTGAATATCGAAGTTATATTTTTCCTTGAGCCGCTCATTCCCTGTGCCAGTATTTCAATACCATCGCCGAGTAATTCTTCATTCAGAATCTCATACGAGGTCCGCAGCATTTCATAACTCGTATATAATGCCATACCGCGGCCATGGGTTTCACGATATACATCAGCCAGCAGATATGCGAGTTCTGCAGAAAAATCTTTGCCGCGTTCACCCGGTTCAGGCAGGAAGGTTGGAATTACGACCAGGCATTGCTTCGGGTAATCAAAAGGAGAACCGGCATCAAGTTCCGAATATCTGTCTTTGGCAATTAAATTAATACCTGTACGCTTTTTAATGTAATCAAAGGACCCCCGAACCGACATCGTCGCAGAAGCAAAGATAACGCTTCGTTTCCGAGAATAGAGCTGATCATGGAGTAATGCCCCGACTTCAATTGGAGCCGCTACCAGCTTTACATTTCCAGGTTTATTAGAAATCTTTTCAATCCAGTAAACATATTCTTCATTTTCGGCATTCATCGTAAAAACCAGATCATCTGAAAACTCCCGGACGGATTGTGAAGAATACTCCAGGTCCCGTATGAATTCACGGTGATATTCAAGGTTGCTGTCTTCTATCTCTTTCAAATCTTCTATGAGATAGTCCAGAGTATGCATTATCTTGGCCAGGAAGGAGAGCAATTCTTTTTGTGCCTCAAACGCTGGAGCCCATTTTTCAGGATCCATACGTTGCGCCAGAAAACGCAGTGAACCAATATTTGCTCCGCACTGGCGAATATTGTCTATTTCGTTGAACAAAGCTTCAGCCGCTGATTCTGCATTATCAAAGACATCAGGAAGCAGGTTAAGATTATTAATAATACGCTCTTTAATAGCTGCATCAATTACTGCAGTCTGTACTTTGTCCAGAATACTTGGCAGAAGTCCACTACGATTATTTTTTCTCCCTTTATGAACCAGACGTCCTAGTATTATCGATACTCTTATCGGTGATATTTCAACAGAGAGGTGGCTAGTTGCCGCCTCTTCCAGATTATGTGCCTCATCAAAGATTATCTGTGCATATGGTGGAAGATTTGGGCTTCTCATATTCATATCTGAGAATACCAATGAGTGGTTGGCAATTATTATTTCTGCATTCAAGGCTTTGGCGCGTGCTTTCCAGAGAAAGCAGCGCTTATAATGTTTGCAGGCTCTGCCCAGGCAGTCATCCCCGGCACAGGACATTTTTGCCCAGGTTTTAAAGAATCCCGGTCTGCCGGTTACAATATTGTCAGAGATATCACCTGTTTCGGTCCATGCTGCCCAGCTTAGGACGGTAACCATCTGCAGTCGTTCTTCAATATCGAGCTCATAATCGGCCTGTTTTAGAACATATAAGAGTTTGCGTATGCAGAGATAATTGCCCCGCCCTTTGATAATGGCTGCTTTAAAGTCAATACCGAGTGTATTCTTTACAAACGGTATATCCTTTTCAAAAAGCTGGGTCTGAAGATTTTTGGTATTAGTACTGATAACCACCGGAACTTTATTCTCACGTGCCCAGATAACCGCTGGAACCAAATATGCCAGACTCTTACCGGTACCGGTTCCGGCCTCAACCAGCAGATGTGAGCCCTGGTTGAACGCATCGACGACCTCTCCCGTCATACTAACCTGACCTGAACGGGACTCAAAGGAGTCGAATGCCTGTTCCAGAAAACCGCCTTTTTCAAAGACCCATTCTACTTTTTTACGATCGAGTTTTACCCAGTCATCTTTATCATCAATATTGTCAAAAGAGGGAATTCTGAAATCATTAATCTCAAAGATATCTGCAATTGCAGATTCATTGCGTCCGAAATTATTTTCGATAACTTCAGCCTCAAGTTTCCGGAACAGATTGCAATAAGGGTTAGTGGGATGCGAGGCAAGTAAATAATTAATTTCGCCAATAATCGGTAACGGTAAGGTATGCAGTTTGTCAATAAGTATTTGCCATACTTTTGCCAGGGTGATACAATCCGACAATGCTCGATGTGCAGATTCATTGGAAACTTCCAGACAATCGCAAAGACAGGCCAGACTGTGACTCTCAAGTTCCGGGAAACAGATACGTGAGAGTCCAACGGTATCTATGACCGTATTGTCAAAGCGGTTATTCGTCGCTTTCTTCAGGAATGTGCGTTCAAAATTCGCATTATGAGCAATGCAGATAGCATCATCCGGGAGAAAATCCAGGAATTTTTCAATTATACTGGTAAGCGGAGGTTTATCTTCAAGCATTTCAGGGGTAATTCCGGTAAGTTTTATTATTGCCGGAATCATCGGGATCTCATTTTTGGCGAGCTCACTAAAGGTTGCGGATATAATTCCATTCTTATAGACAGCGGCACCAATTTCTATTATTTGATCCTTGAGAGGATCTGCTCCAGTTGTCTCCAAATCTATTGCTACGACTGTATCGTACATTAGCATCCTTTTTCAGTAATGACACAGTAAACGCTAGATATCACGAACCATTGCCACTTCACCGCAATCAGGGAAAAATGGACATTTCATGCAATCCTGCCAAATTTTATGCGGGAGTGTCGAACGCTCTACCTCAGAAAAACCGACTTTCGCAAAAAAGTCAGGGACAAAAGTCAAAGTAAAGACTTTATTTGCACCTAAAGCTTTTGCTTCTTCGATAGCTGCATCAATAAGCTTGCGACCGATTCCTGTGCGGTGTATGTCTTCACGAACAGCAAGTGAGCGAATTTCTGCCAGATTTTCCCAGGACACATGGAGTGCGACACAGCCAATTATTTGACCATCAGTATCAATATATAGTGAAAAGTCACGGAGACGCTCAAGAATCTCACCATAAGATAAGGCGAGCATAAGTTTTTTTTCAGCAAATCCCTTTGTCAGGTTTTGAATTATCTGAATATCAGTAAAGCAAGCTTTACGTATCATCTGTTACCCTTTTCTACATTTTACAAGTAATTAAATCATATATAATACCTTATAAAAAGCAACGCAATTAATATTTTTAGTATTATTTATTTATATTAAAGGTTCAATTCTTTATAATGAATTTTTATGGATTGTGGAAGGACTGGTCATGGTTAGAACATTCATCGGCATTGAACTGGAAAAGAGTGTAATATCCGAAATTTCTGAGGAAATAAGTTATCTTAAATGCAAATTTCCGGATATAAACTGGGTGCGTCAGGAAAATCTTCACCTGACATTAAAGTTTTTGGGAAATATTCAGCCAAATGATTTGCGGTCTATTTTCAACGATATATCTGTTTTGGAGAATAGTGTTCCGTCTTTCGCTGTGAGTGTTAGCGGAGTCAGACTGTTGCCGGATGCTCGCCATCCGCGTATCGTTTGCGCTGGTTGCAGCTTTGGCAGTAATGAACTTGTGCGACTTCAGCAATCAATCGATAAAATCTGCAATAAGCTTGGCTATCCACTGGAGCAAAAGGATTTTACGCCTCATATTACCCTTGGCAGAATAAAAAAGCCGTCTTTTGCTCATGGCTTTGAGGATTATCTGACTGATTTAAACAATGTTGATTTTGGAATTACCGATGTTGATGAAGTCGTTGTCTATATGAGTGAGCTTGGTAATAATGGTGCGCTTTATAGCCCTATGTACAGAGTTAGATTGGGATAAATGCTTGAGATAATATTCGAAAATTCAGAGATAATTGTAATAAATAAAGCAGCAGGGATAGAGAGTGTTCCCAGTCAGAATAAAGGTTTATCTCTTGCGGAATTACTGCAGCGGGACCGGAAAAATGAGAAAATACTGCCGGTGCACCGCTTGGACCGAGATACCAGTGGTACCATTATTTTTGCCAAGTCTGATGGTACTCTTACTCAGCTTGAAGATTTGTTCCGGCTGCGCAATACTACAAAACGTTATCTGGGACTTTGTGTTGGAATTCCACGGAATCCAGCAGGAACAATACGCAGAAATCTCAGTAAGTGGAGTGGAGGTCATAAACCGGTACGCGTAATTAAGGGTGGTAAAGGGCTACCTGCTGAAACAGATTATCAGTTATTATGTGCCAATACAGAGTTTGGTGCGAGCCTTCTGCTCTTTACTCCCCATCAGGGCAGAACCCATCAAATTAGAGTTCATGCGGAAGCGTTGGGGCGCCCTATCATTGGGGATGATCAATATGGAGATAGAGATTTCAACCGTCTGATCAAGGAATTGACAGGTTTGAAAAGGCAGGCTCTTCATGCCTGGACCCTCGAATTTTCCGGATTAAAGCTTACGGAGGTTCCGGCAGGATTTAGAGCTGCGGTTCCGGAAGATATGAGTGTAACATGTGACAGATTATTTACAGGTTGGCAACAGATATTGGAAAAGGTATAAATATGAGATATCGGATTAAAGATTTACATGCTTTGGCTACTCCTCCAGCTGGGGAAGTAACTGTATGCGGCTGGATTAAGAGTGCCAGACACAGCAAAGGAGACTCCTTTATCGCCCTGGCTGATGGTTCCTGTTTTGCTGATTTCCAGCTTGTCTGCCCTGTTACACTTCCTCATTTTGCTGACACTGTCCAGTTATTAGGTACCGGTTGTGCGGTAACAGCTGCCGGTAAGGTTGTCAAAAGCCAGGGAAAAGGACAAAAGTATGAACTGCTTGTGAGCTCCTTAGACTGTACTGGCGGGGTTGAGCCGGATTATCCGCTGCAGAAGAAGCGTCATTCTTTCGAATATTTGCGGGAAATAGCTCATCTGCGTATGCGAACCAATACCTTTGGCGCGGTTATGCGGGTTCGAAATGCTGCTGCCCGCAGCATTCATAATTTCTTTCAGGAACGGGGATTTATCTGGCTGCATTCACCGCTGATAACCGCCAGTGACTGTGAAGGAGCCGGAGAGATGTTTCAGGTTACGACACTAAATCTTGCCGATGTTCCCAAAGATTCTTCCGGTAATGTTGACTACAGTCAGGATTTCTTTGGCAAGAAGTCGCATCTTACCGTTTCAGGGCAGCTGGAAGGTGAGATTGCAGCTCATGCGCTGAGTAACATTTATACCTTTGGTCCGACTTTTAGAGCCGAAAATTCCCATACCAGCCGGCACTTGAGTGAATTCTGGATGGTCGAGCCGGAGATGGCATTTTGTGATCTGGAACTGAATATGGAGGTCGCAGAATCCTTTCTGAAGCAGTTGTTTATTGATGTTATGCATTCTGTGCCTGATGACATGGATTTCTTTGGTACAATGATCGATAAGAGTATCCCGGAAATTATGCAGCAGGTCATTGATTCGCCTTTTGTACGTCTTACCTATTCAGAAGCAATCGCTGTACTCGAAAAAAGTGGCGTCGATTTTAAATATCCTGTAAGCTGGGGGATAGATCTGCAGAGTGAGCATGAACGCTACATTACTGAGGAATACTGCAAGTGCCCGGTTATTGTTACTGATTACCCGAAGGAAATTAAAGCATTTTATATGAAGCAGAATGCCGATGATAAGACGGTACGTGCAATGGATGTACTTGTACCCCGTGTCGGGGAAATTATCGGAGGCTCGGAAAGAGAGAGCGATTATTCCCGGTTGTTGAACCGCATAACTGCTCTAGGGCTGAACCCTGCTGATTACTGGTGGTATCTTGATTTGCGTCGTTATGGCAGCGTCCCGCATTCCGGATTCGGACTTGGTTTTGAAAGAATAGTGCAGTTTATGACCGGAATGAAGAATATTCGTGACGTTATACCTTTTTCCAGAACACCGGGAAATGCTGATTTTTAAAGTAAACGTCCGCATCATAAATTATGATACGGACAAAATATATTCTTAGCTAAGGCTTTCTTTATTATATTGAAAAGTAGTTCTATTCCTGTTTCTTCTTTTTATTAATAAGGTTATCAACAACACTTGCCTTAAGACCAGCCATGCTGATCGGAGTTGACAGATGATCATTTGCATCAACCATTATTGCCTGGTCCTTCATTGATGGATCGGTCGATTCAGAAGTTATGACTATTGGAATATTCTTGCCGTATTCTTCAACCCGGATCTTGGTACAGAGATTGAATCCGCTGATGTCAGGAAGATCCTTTGCCACATAGGCAATTATGACCCGATTACGTTTGAGGAGTTTTATTGCATCAGCACCATTGAGTGCAATAAGTGAATCAAGGCGTATGGTTTTTAACATATTTTTCAGAAGCGCCGCCACACGCTTGTTGCTTTCAACGATCAGGACGGTTCCGATTACCTGCGTTTTTGCTTTTTCAACATGTATACGCTGTTTCGGAGCGGGCTTTTTAACTACCGGCGGACGCTGTTTACTAGTTGTGGCTTTGTTAGCAATACTGCTAACAGGAATTTTCAATTTAGTCGCACTTATTGTTTGTTTTAGTAGCCTTTCAGCTTCTTCTTTATTTGTTGACATAGTTCTTCCGCCCTAATAGAAAAAACAAATATAAACTATATATCAATTGGTAGTATCAACTGCCTTCTCAAGTCTATTGGTAATCGCTTCAATAACCGAAGATAAAGTTTTACTCTGAAAACTGCAGCCAGCGGCTCTTGCATGCCCTCCTCCGCCAAATTCACGACAGATTTCCGCAACATTATACGGTGGATAACTGCGCAGGCTGACTTTTATACTGTCTTCAAATGGTTGCTCATAGATAAAGGCTGCCAATTCAACACCCAGAATAGATAAGCCAATATTTACCGGATCATGCAGATGCTGAGGGGTACAGCCGGTTTCGATAAAATCGTCTCGCTGAGCACTCAGGACCGCAATCTTACCGCCAGCAAAGGTATTAATGCTGTCAAGTATCAAACGTTGCAGATCCAATTCCTTTTTCTCAATACATTCATACAATTCTTTGCGCACAATACTGGGATCAAGGCCAAGATCCATTATTTCCGCAGCAAACCGAAGCAGCTGTGAAGAAGTGTTTGAGTAGTTAAAATTACCGGTATCCGTTGTTATTGCCACCCATAGCGGTTCAGCAACACTCTGCGGTATCACATATCCTGCTTCTTTAGCGAGTTTGTAGATCATTTCACCGGTGCTGCTATAGTCCGTGTCAACCCAATTGTATTTTGCAAACATATCATTTGACTGATGATGGTCTATGTTAACAAAGGGTATTCTTCCTTGGGCATAGAGTGCAAATTCCCCAGCTCTGTGGATATCACCGCAATCCAGGACAATAATAAGGTCGTAACGTGAAAGATACCCTGTGTCAGCCGGTAAAATTTCATAATCATTAACTAAAAACTTATACCGCCTGGCCAGTGGTTCAAAACCAACGAGCACCGATTCTTTCCCGTTTTCATTGAGTATTCTTGAAAGAGCCAGGGAAGAACCGATTGCGTCACCATCAGGCTTTTCATGAGCTACAATTAATATTTTACCAGCTGAGTTAATACCATCAATTACAGAGTTGATAGAGCCTGAGGTCATTATTCTCACTTTACTGCAAGGAATTATTCAAATAAACAGATATTTAATTAAGACACAAAATAATAACAACGATAAATAACATATGTTATTTTAGACTAATTTCAATGCTATGCAAGCGGTAAAAGTTGATATTTTATGAAAAAAAGTTATGATATAATACATATTATTTCAAAACTATAAGTTAACATCGCATAGTCGGTGTCACTATTGTTTAAACCTCAAAATATAAGGTAACAGTATAATGAGCACAAATCCTAATCATCATTTTGCGATTCATGGGCATTTTTATCAGCCTCCAAGAGAAAATCCCTGGCTGGGAGTAATTGAAGAACAGGAATCTGCTCATCCCTTTAGAGACTGGAACTCCCGGATATGTGCTGAGTGCTATACACCGCTTACCTGTAGCCCTGTTAGCGATCATACTCAAAGAACATGCGATTTATTCAATTGTTATGCACACATTTCATATAACTTTGGACCGACTTTAATCAGCTGGTTGGAGAAATATGCTCCGTTTACCCTGGAGCGGCTGCAGGTTGCAGATAGTATTGCCCGGCACAGCTATAGCGGCTCCGGTTCGGCAATGGCACAGGTCTATAATCATCAGATTTTGCCGCTGTCGGATGCTGCTGACCGCCACACACAGATTCTATGGGGTATCAAGGAATTCTGGTATCGCTTCAGGCGCCAGCCCTCTGCAATATGGCTGGCTGAGACCGGTGTGGATATGAATACGGTTCGGGCTCTTATTGATCATGGTATAAAGTATATTATACTATCTCCACTGCAGGCATCATATATCCGGAGATTCGGTGAGTTTAGCTGGACCGGTGTTCCTGATGGTACTATTGATACGCGAGTGCCGTACCGGTTATTTGAAGTGGACGGTGGCGGGCGTACGCATTTTGACCGGTATCTTGATGTTATCTTCTATGATAAAGAGATTTCTACCAAGGTTTCATTCGAGCATCTTTTAAATGATACCAGTAAAATGGAATGGCTTATAAAAGAACGTTTCAGTGAGCAGGCTACTTTGCCTCAAATGGTGCTTATTGCAACTGACGGTGAGATCTATGGTCATCATGAAAAAGATGGAAATAAACGTCTGGCACAACTTCTTCATCATCTTCTTAATAATGGCGGATGCGGAGTAACCAATCTGGACCGTTTTATGAATGAGAACCAGCCTTCACAGGAAGTAAAGCTTTGGGAAGGTGTTGATGGTAAGGGCTCAAGTTGGAGCTGCAGTCACGGGGTTGGTCGCTGGCATCGGGACTGCGGCTGCAGTGACGGTCCCCATAATTTCACTCAGAAGTGGCGTGAGCACCTGCGAAATGCCTTTGATGAATTGCGTTATCATATACGGCATATCTGCTGCGAAATCGGGAGTGAGCTGGTTTATGACTTTATTGATGCCCGTAATGATTATATCAGCGTTATTCTTGAGTGCACTGAAGTATCTCGTGAGCATTTCATAAAACGTCATGCCCGTGAAGAATTGTCAGAACGAGGAAAGATTAAATTATGGAAAATTCTTGAAGCTGACAGAAATGCCATGCTGATGTATACCTCGTGCGGCTGGTTTTTCTCGGATATTTCCGGCTGTGAATCACAACAGAATATGCGTTATGCTTTGCGTGCAGCCGAACTGGCGAATGAGTTTTCAGATTTTAATTTGATCACCATGCTTCAGGAACGTCTAAAAAAAGCGGTCTCTAATTATCACGAACAGGGAACTGGAGCAGATATTTTTAAAAACCATATTCTGAATTCGCGTTACAGTTATAAGGAAATTACCGCGATTCACGCGTTACTCAGTTTGTATCAGCTGCCGCTTCCAGACTATAATACCAAGGTTCAGCTGTCACATTTAAGCGCCGCCTCTAACGGCAGTATTAAATATATTGCCGGTTGCGCTGAATGTTTTGATAAATTCACCCGTCAGAAAGAAGAAACGGCATTCTTTGGTTTTTCCATTAATTCTACTTTGGAATGTGGGGTCTGCTTTTGTACAGATATTGCTACTGCCAGAGAAATGTCCAATCTTACCCCTGATGAACTGATAAAACTGCTAAAAGCTGATGGTGTCGCCCTCGCTAATCTTCCTTATACTGAGCGTAAAGTACTTAATCATTTGATATTGAAGGAGAAACTTGCAGAGGCTGATGACAATCTTCATCAGTGCTTTAATTCTCATAAGCCGGTGTTTGAACATTTAACTGCAAACCGTCTCCCGTTGCCGAAGCATCTTAAAGCAATTGGTGAAGAATCATTATCGCATCAACTGACAATATGCATTCAAAAAGCGGTAAATTTAGGTGTTGTTTCCATGGAGTGTAAAAATGAAGTTTACCGCATTAAAGCAGAAGCAGTAAAATATGGGCTTACACTGAATTATACGGAATCGTCACGGCTTATTGCTCACAAGATGAGTGATAAATTGATAGATTTGCTGAGTAATTTGAGTGAAGAGTCGGTCATTCAGGTTCTGGAACTCCTGACATTTATACAGGATAATAATTTCTGGCTTGAAAACTGGGATGAGCTTTTGGATCGTTTCTGGAGAATTCTGCATCTTCCTCCCCGCGAGATGCCAAAATCACGTGCAATTGTTGATAATATGCGTAATATTGGTAAACGCTTGTACTTTTCAGAAGCGACCCTTAAACATCTTACACAGATACTCTTTTCGACTCCTGTCTAAACTAACGTGCAAAGACCGCGCCATAGATTCGGCTAGCTCCTGAACTCCGTAGCGTCTTTGCACATTCGTCCATAGTGCTGCCAGTAGTAAAGATATCATCTATAAGAAGAATATTACCCTTGTCGAGGTTATGATGAGCCGAAAATGCACCGGTAAGATTATTTTTACGTTCAGTTGCGGTCAAGCTGAACTGTGAAATAGTATAACGGTTACGGAGCAGCAGCTTTTCTGAATAGGGTATGCGAAGTTCTTCTCCCAGTGTCCGTGCTATCAGTGCGGATTGATTATAGCCGCGTTCATATTTTTTCTGTTTATGTAGTGGCACCGGGATAATATAATCAAATTTCAGCGCTGAATATTCCTCATTAATTCTGGTCAGAATCATTTCAGCAACGTACTGGTAAATATTTCTCTGGTTATCAAATTTTAAGGCATGTATTAGCTCTTTTGCAGGTGAGGTGTAGCGGCAGGCAGCAATGACACGAGTATAGGAATGATGGTTATTGCGGCATTCATCGCAATGTTTAAGTCTGGCGCTATATTTACCCAGTGGTTTTGCGCAATACCAGCAGGAGTTTGAATCAATAAATTCAACTTTTTCATAGCACTTACTACAAATATAACGCTCAGAACTCCCCAATAGAGAACGTTCGCAGCATAAACACTGTGGTGGAAAGAGTAAATCCGGCAAAAGGCGTAGTATTGGCAAAAGCTTTCGGGTGAATTTCATCGTTTTATGTGCTTACCATTCATCCGATAAACATACGCGAGAATTTCAGCTACCGCCGGATAAAGTTCAGGCGGTATTACTTCACCCAGATCCAGTTGTGCCAGCGCCATAACCAGATCTTCATCCTTGCGAACAGGGATGTTGTGTTCTTGAGCCAGCTCAATTATACGTGCCGCTATCTGCCCTGCTCCCTTCGCAACAACTCGTGGAACAGAGTCTTTATCCGCATCGTATCCCAGTGCGACCGCAAGCTGTCTGTTTACTTGCTTTCTTCTCATATGTAGCCACCGAATTCAGGACAAATAAAGATGTAATACTAATATTATCGGCATTTATTAAGTATGCTATTGCTCTTTATCAGGATCTAAATTGAAGTTGAGTTTAAAACCTGAAGTGTCTGGTTTGTTTTGAGTCTTTGCAGTCGCATCCGAGCCAAAATCAAGCTTCAGTGAATTTGGCTCATCTTGAGGATTGGCTCCGAAATTAAGTTTAAAACCAGAGTCCGTATTAGCCCCGACAGTATTAAATTTATTGAAATCAAGTATTGCCGGTGCTTCTTCTGGCTGTGCCGTATGTATCATTTTGCTAATAAATGATGAATAGCGCTGTGAGATTGGTGGTTCAGAAATATATATATCAGAGACATCAAATGACGGCTTACCCGCCTTTTTGAAATTAATTGCTTTATACTCCGTAATATCCAGAGCTGACATTAATTCAGTATAAACTGTCTCTGGATTGCGAAGAAATTCATCATAATTAAAATGTATAATGTTGTCGGCATATATTGTCTCCCAGTATGCCATCATGTCATTAGTCGCTTGACAATATTTACTGATTATAGATAAGTCACTGAGATATTCCATCCCAGGAGTGTTGTTAAAGAAAATATCAAGTACCTGGTCATTGAACTCGCGATTTGCATAGACAATTTTTGCCTTGGGGAATAAAATACGGATCAGCCAGACGTTTACAAAATTCGTGACCTTGCAGTTGACCACACATTTACCGGTTTTTTTAAGACCGGCGATAATTTTATAATAGTCAGCTACCAGTGCTGTTATTGAATCAGAATTCAATGAATTTACGGTTTGGTAAAAATCATTGCCATGAGCCTGCAAAATTTGGTAAATCTTCTGGTTGCACCAGTTCAACTCTCCGGCTATTACCGCTTTTGAGCTTTCCTGCAGCAGATAGGCGGCGGTATGCAGTCCGCTTTTGGGTAAACCAACAATAAAGATTAATTTTTCGCCGGAGTCACTGGCATTCTTATACTTTTCGATATATTCATGATTGATACACTGTTTGAGTGTTTTCAAATGACCGGAGAGATCATTAACCGCCTGTTCACCACTGATATTGGCATTTCGGTAAAAATCCTGATTGGCTTTGCTGAAATACTCAAACGCTGTAGAATACTCTCCCATCTGATCATAGTATTTACCCAAAGCCAGATAGATGAATTTATCATTCTGACGTTTTCCAGAACCTGCTTCGATATTTGCCAGTACCGCTTTGACATCCGCAGCGGTCAACTCAGCAAATTCCGCCAGCTCCACAATTGCAGAGGTTAAAGTGGTATCCGCCGCGTAAGACTCGCGCAGAATTTTTGCCCCATCTTCTCTGGCTCCACGGCGTAATTTAAGACAGCCATATCCCAGTTTGGCGGTAGGATTGTCGTGATCAATTTCATAAACAGCACTTAGACAGCACTCTGCACTATCTAGTTTATTCATTGCTAGTTCATTTATTCCGTTCTGCAGAATTCTAACGATATACTCAGGTTTGAGCTTCATGGTCTTTATATAGAATTTTTCAGCATTTGCAAAATCACCGAGAGCATGATACGCAATAGCCAGATTGAAAGTAATTTGATCGTTACGGCCATCGCGTTCAAGAGCTTTATTTAAAAGACGAATTCCACGTTTATAGTCACCACTCCGACAAAAAGCCAGAGCTTCATTGGCCATACCGGCAGCTTTCTGAGGATTAACCTTTGCACGGTTGATATTTTTATTAGTGTTACGCCTTTTTTTTACCATTATAAATCCCTTGATATTATTGAAGACCTTGAAAGATACTGACAATCATTCTTATTCAGGTATTATCGGCTTTTTGCGAATGGATCTGCACTCATACCAATTCTGCGGGTATCACTTCTGACATTTCCCCCCTGCCATAAAAGTTGAGCCGGAACATCCTTCTGTTTTATATCAACCATCATTCTAGTCTTTAGTTCATTATAAAAATTATCAGACTGCTTTTCCCATTCGTCACTCTTAATTTTGTTGATTATTTCCTTTTGAGCTTTTTGGAATGGAATTACCCTGCCACTTGTAATCTTACGCAAGACCGTAATATGAAATCCGATCGGACTTTCGAGAATTTCAAGTTTTCCCGGTTCCTGCTCGCGTACAGCGTCACGCACGTCTGCCAGCCAGGCTTCACGCTTGGAATTGCTGTTTACACTGCTCTCACGCCCGCCGTTTTTTCTGCCAACAGGATCATCTGAAAATTTTTCAGCAGCAGTTTTGAAGGATATTTTTTTGTCAATGATTGCCAGCCCAATTTTTTGTGCTATTTCATCTGCTTTGTCCCTGCCGCCGCGTTTGCTGTTGGAAACCAGTATCTGATCAAAGACCACATCACCGGGAAGGGTGAACTTATCGATGTGGGTTTTATAATATTTCAATATCTGTTGCGGGCGAGGTTCAATAGAGACGCCCAAAGGTTCAAAAACACTGTAGAGGTAGCCATAGGTGAAGGCTTTGCGAACGATTCGGTCTTTCCACTCTTTAAAGGAAATACCCCTAGATGCTAGAACGTTATTAAGATTGTTCAAGCCTCCGGCAGCTTCTATCTGCTTATTTATTACTCTTGTAACCTGTTCATCCTGCTTCTTCTTCATTAATCGTCTCATACGGTCTTCGATATTTGATCGCATAACCGAAGCTCCCTGTGCAGATGATGAGCGGAATTGAGCATCAACGAAGCTCTGAAATTTATTATCATAGTCGTTTAGCGCTTCCTGATAGAACATTTCATCTCGTACTACGGAGTTAACCGCTTTATCCCAGGCTTTTTCCAGTTCAGGATTGATCTGGGATGAAGGAATTTTTCCAGATACCGCTTTATTCAAAATTTCATAATATGCAGGACCGAAGAGTTCTAAGACCTGATCAAGTGTAACACTGCCACGGTCAACTCTGGCTACAATACTGTTGCGATCAATATCTATATCTGCAATATCCGCACAATACGCTATGCTGCATATCAGCAAACAGAATAATACAAATTTCCGTACAATAGCCATTTCAAATTCCTTTATAGTTTATATGTATTGAATGAGACTCTCGCTGCCATATTTTTCTTCGCCGGTTGTTTGGCGCTTTCTGCTGGTTCTCCGACCGGCAGCAGTATCTGCACACATTTATTCTGCGGCAGCTCTATTATCTTGGCAATATTTTCAGCATTGCGGTTACGCTTGAGCAGTCCGTCAATCCAGACTGAAGCATAACCCAGATCGGTAATGGCATATAGCATGCTCATAACCGCAGCTGAACAGTCTTCTATTTCAAAAGACAACTCGCCAACGACCGGAATATGCTCAGTATTTACGATGCATAGTATAATTACTGCTGCTTCGGCAAATTTAGGTTTTTCAAGTATTTCAGCTATCTGCTGCAGCTTTTCAGGATCGTCAACAACTACAAATTCGGTACTTTGGGCATTCATTCCTGTCGGAGACCGCAGTGCTGCTGAAAGAATCAAATTAATATCTTGTGTCGGGATTTTTTTTCCGGTATAATTCCCACGATAGCTGCATCTCTGTTCAGTTAAATCAAAGTAATTCATATTTTACTCCTGCTCTCAGTGATTAAAAACATTATTATTATACAAAATTTACGCATGAAAACTAATATGAATTTAAATTCTGAAAAAAATCCAAATCTGCTAATAATTGAAAACGACACAGGATTCAGTCAGTTATTCACCGCCGTTTTGCAGAAAGAATATTTTGATGCTGAGATCTGCCCCAGTATTTCTGATTATTATCACCGGTTAAATCAGCATCCCTTCCCCGTATTTGATATTATAATTCTGGATTGTGATAACCTGAGCTGCAGCGAACAGAATATTTTCATGCATTTACATTCGGAATATCCCGAAACCCCAGTTATACTCATTGGGGCTGGGGATTCATATAAATTCATTCCCGATAATACAGGGGATAAATTTTTGGTAATTTCAAAGCCATTTGATATGCGGCAACTCCTGCATAATATTTATGGGGTTCTCCAACTTGCTGTCAAATCTGAAATAGCAACAGATATCAATGCGCAGTTGTTTACCTCCGATTGGATTGAGATTAGCGCAAAGAGTGAGATCGATTATCTCTCAAAGATACAGAACCTCTGTTCCATTTTACTTTCTAAAAAAATTAGTGCCTCAATTGTCGATGATATAAAGCTTGCGATGGAGGAATATGGCAGAAATGCTATAGAGTGGGGTAATAAGTTCGATCGTAATAAATTTTTTAAAATCAGCTATTGTGTATTTTCTGATAGAATTGTTTTAAAATTTGAGGATGAAGGCGATGGCTTTGATCTCAAATCAATCCCAGATCCTTCCAAAGATCCAGTAACGCATCTTGAACAGCGCCGCATAGCAGGTAAACGACCAGGTGGTTACGGTATATTTATGATGAAGCAGATTATGGACGACGTATTATATAATGAGAAGGGAAATGTCTGTCTCATGAGTAAATATATTGATCGTTGCTAGGATCAAATTTCGAGCTTAAATTCAGGTATATATATTTTTGTATTTTAAAAGAAAAGCGCCAGTACTAAGTACTGGCGCTGAATTTGCAATGGCTACATTATTTCTTGTAAGTAGCACGGCAAGTATAGGTAGTATGTAGCAGATGGTGTGATTTTTCGCTCAGAGGAGCGCCGAGGAACTCAGCATACAGTTTCTGAACCATTGGGTTCTTATGACTGCTTCTGAATTCGCTGTCAGCATCATCTTTATATAGCCCTTCAATTCGCTTGAGGCGTTTGGTATCCTGTACTCCGTATGGCTGACCACCACCGGCGATACAACCACCAGCACAAGCCATAACCTCGATAAAATGCCATGGAATGGTTTCAGGATTACTTCCAGCTTCTTTCCAGGCTCTGATCTTCTCAAGGAGGAAGTGAACATTACCCAGACCTGAAGCTACCGCTACCTTAACCCCGATACCGTCAATGTCAATTACAGCTTCCTTGATGCCTTCGATACCACGAACATCATTGAATTCAAGATTATCAAGCTGCTTTTCAGTAATCAGTTCATAAGCCGTACGCAGTGCCGCTTCCATTACACCACCACTGTTACCGAAGATTGTGCCGGCACCGGTGTACTGGCCAAGAATGCTGTCTGCTTCTTCATCTTCAAGACTGAGAATATCAATACCTGCCTGCTTGAGCATACGTGAAAATTCACGGGTTGTAAGAACGATATCAACATCCTGCTCTGCAGAAGCACTCTTCATATGTTCATCACGCTGTACTTCATATTTCTTGGCGGTACAAGGCATAATTGAAATATTTTTGATCTTGCTTGGCTCGAGCTTCATATTATCTGCATAATAAGATTTAATCAAGGCTCCCATCATCTGCTGTGGGCTCTTGGCAGTAGAAAAATTCTCCATTACGTCACAGGCATATTTCTCCATATAGTCAACCCAGGCTGGGCAGCAGGTTGTAATTAGTGGAAGTGGCGCTGTACCTTTGGTAAATCTGGAAATAAACTCACTGCCTTCTTCCATGATAGTTACATCAGCTGTGTAGTTTGTATCAAATACCGCATTAAAGCCAAGGCGGCGCAGAGCAGCATAGATTTTCTTGGTGAGATTTACTCCAGGAGCCAGACCAAACGCTTCACCGAGAGCAACACGAACCGCCGGTGCCATCTGTACAGTTGTATAGCAGTTGGCATCATTCAGCAGATTCCAGACAAGCTTGGTATCATCATGTTCGAATATTGCTCCGGTTGGGCAGTGTGCAGAACACTGTCCACAGCGGACACAAGGTGAGTCAGAAAGTGAGAGATCTTCACCGGCAGGTGAAATAGCTGTATCATAGCCACGACCGATGAAGCAGAGAGCATGGACATCCTGAACATTCTGGCAAATTTCTACGCAGCGGCCACATTTAATACATTTGTTAGGCTCGAGCTTAATAGTCTTGGTTGAATCATCATCGGCACTGTGATCCACACCGTTCTGAGCAAAGGGGATTTCCCGAATACCGAATTCTGCAGCCAGCTTCTGGAGTTCGCAGTTGTTGTTACGGCCACAGGTAAAACATTCATTTGGGTGATCAGCAAGAATAAGTTCAAGAACGGTACGTCTGATATCAACAAGTTCCGCGTCACGGGTTATAAACTCCTTACCCTCTTCAAACTTGGTAATTGGAGTAGAGCAGGCTCTGACGGTCTTAGGAGACCCGACGATCTTTACGACACAGATACCGCAGGCAGCTGTCGCTTTGACATCTGGATGCTTGCACAATGTAGGGATATTTACGTGCACCTTTTTGGCCGCATCAAGTATAGTTGTGCCCTCTTCCACCTGCACATCAATACCATCTATTTTAACATTTATCATAATTATATATCCTTTAGTTATTTCAACTTATAAAAAGTGCATCAGCACTAAGAACAAAAAAGGGATCCGTCACTATTCTTTGATCACAGCGTCAAATGGACAGCTGGTTACACACAATCCACACTTGATACACTTGTCCTGATCGATCACAAACTCACTCTTTCTATCACCGGAGATAGCATCAACAGGACAGTTTTTCTGACACTTGCCACACTTTTTACATTTATCCAGGAGAATCTTATATCTGAGAAGTTTCTGACAAACACCGGCACGGCATGACTTCTTTTCGATATGATCAATATACTCACGTTCAAAATAACGCAGAGTTGAAAGTACTGGATTTGGAGCAGTCTGCCCCAGACCGCAAAGGGCTGATTTCTGCATGGCTTTACTGATTTTCTTCAGTTGCTCAATATCATCCATCTCACCTTGACCATCGGTAATGCGTTCAAGAATACCCAGCATTCGCTGTCCGCCGATACGGCATGGTGAGCACTTGCCGCATGATTCATCAACACAGAAACCTAGGTAGAATTTGGCAATATCAACAATACAGTCGTCTTCATCCATTACGATCATACCACCGGAGCCCATTATTGATCCCAGCTCACCCAGACTTTCATAACTGATTGGAGTATCAAGGTAATCTTCGGTAATAACACCACCTGATGGGCCACCGGTCTGAACGGCCAGATATTTCTTTTCATTTGCGATACCGCCGCAAATGTCATAAACAACGGTTCGAATGCTGGTACCCATAGGGATCTCCACCAGACCGGCATTCTTTACTTTACCGGTTACTGCGAATACCTTGGTACCTTTTGATTTTTCTGTACCTATGCCGCCATACCATTCTCCGCCTTTGAGCATGATTGCTGATACATTTGAAAGGGTTTCAACGTTATTGATTACGGATGGTTTTCCAAAGACACCGGAATCTGTAGGGAAAGGAGGACGAGGACTTGGAGTACCGCGTTTGCCCTCAATAGAAGCGATCAGAGCTGTCTCTTCACCACAGACAAACGCTCCAGCGCCGAGACGGATTTCAATATCAAAATTAAAGCCGCTGCCAAAGATATTATCACCCAGAATACCGTAAGCCTTACATTCGTCTAGTGCTTTCTGCAAACGTCTGATAGCCAGTGGATATTCAGCTCGTACATAGAAGAACCCTTTGCTGGCTCCAATTGCATATCCACCAAGCATCATACCTTCGATAACGGCATGTGGGTCACCTTCAAGTATTGAGCGGTCCATATAAGCACCTGGGTCACCTTCATCGGCATTACAGATAATATATTTCTGGTCCGCTTTGCTCCTTGAACCGAAGGTCCATTTCATAAAGGTTGGGAAACCTGCACCGCCACGACCACGCAGCCCCGCAACCTTTAACTCCTCAATTACTCCTTCAGGGCTTGATTCTGTTAAAAATTTACGTAAAGCTTTATAGCCGTCGTTATAAATATAGCTGTCAATTGACTCAGGGTCAACTATACCGCAGTGTCTCAGCGCAATTCGCATCTGACCTGGGTTGAGATCAGCTGAATCAATATAAGCACTACCGGCAACAGCAACACCCTGCGCAACATGCTGATCCAGTATTTTACTTGCAAGTTCTTCAGTCACGAGTGTATACATAAGCTGCTTGCCGCCTGCCTTGACCTCGACCAGAGGTTCTGCGAAGCAGTTACCGATACAACCGGTGGTTCTGACATCAATGTTAAGACCGCGTTTATCTGCCTCAGTCTTTAGAAAGTTAAAAATTTTATCCGCACCTGCAGCAATTCCGCAGGTAGCCATGCCGACCTTGATCCATGTTGACTCTTTGTCATCCATAGAGCCCTGGATTTTTTCAAGTTCTTCTTTCTGTATAATTCCCATTTATATCATCCTTGTCTCTAAAAGTTATTCGTATTCAGAAATAATAGCAGATACCTCGTCTGGGGTTACCTTGCTATAAACCTTCTCTCCAACAACCACGACAGGTGCGATACTGCAGCAGCCTACACAACGTACAATTTCAAGCTGGAAGTTGCCGTCAGCAGTGGTACACCCCTCGTCAACCTTGAGCTGGTTTTTGAATTCATCTACAAGAGACTGTGCACCCTTGAGGTAACAGGCTGTTCCCATGCAGACCTGAATTTTATGCTTACCAGGAGCTTCAAGCTTGAAAAAGCTGTAGAAAGTAATAACTTCATAAATTCGAGCCAAAGAGACATTCATCTCAGTTGCCAGCTTCATTGCTTCATTTCTAGGTACATACCCAACTTCTTCCTGCAATTCATGCAAGGCCATAATAAGGCTTCCAGGTACGTCCTTCCATTTCTCTGCAATTTCTTTTACATTGATTTCAGACATATAACAAACACCTTTCTATAAACAATAACGAACCCTTTAAGTAATATCTTATCGGTAAATAATTACTTATTAAGGAGTTACAAAAACCCGCTACTTGCTTTATATTGTTATTATTTGAGTTAGTCAACATTTTTTTTCAAGAATATAATTTCATACCGGATGAGCTGAGTTTGAATTAGGTATTATCTGTTATCGATTGAGCAGATTTAAATTTCATTATTGTACTTATTTTAAAGAGGATTTATTTATTTATCAGCATTGAATATATTGGACGGCGGCATGGTGATTTTTTTTTATTGTAGGTGATTTTTTTTTATTTACTGCAGCGACATAACAGTAAAAATTAATCTATAAAACAGGCGAAAACTCTATTTTATAAGTATATTTTTATCCAATACAGGCGTTTGGGTCTTGTTTTTATATGGTTTTTGCTTGTTTAATACATAGTTGTAGTTTTTACAAGAGGTTTGTGCGCTCCAATTGTCGCATTTTAATTGTTGTTTTATAGTGATTACAAATATAAATCAGGTTGTACTGCAGAAATCAAAAAGTATAAATTTTTAAATTAAAAACTTGATTTTCTCAATATTAATTCGATAATACTTACATGAATAAAAATTATACATACTCACTACTAGACCTATTGCTTATGAACCTTACATATTCTGTAAGCGCGGGTTGGTGATTGAATTTTTAAAACCAAATGAGATTAACTCACCTGATGCGCTGAAGCTCAGGTGAGTTTTTTATTTGTTCATCAGGTATTTAACAATATTTCACATTATTGAAGGAGATAAAATGTCTAAACTACCAAAATACGCACAACCGAAACCGATTAATATTACTGACCGGAAATGGCCGGATCAGATCATTACTGCCAGCCCGTCCTGGGTCTCGGTGGATCTACGTGACGGCAATCAGGCACTGCCCAACCCTCTCAGTGCTGAAGCGAAACTGGTATACTTCAAGATGCTATGTGATATTGGGTTTAAAGAAATAGAAGTCGCGTTTCCCTCTGCCTCAGCTGAAGACTTCGAATTTACTCATTCGCTGATTACAGATAATCATATACCTGACGATGTGACTATTATGGGACTGACCCAGTGCCGCGAATCGCTGATCCGTAAGACTTTTGAGGCGCTTAAGGGTGCAAAAAGAGCTATTGTGCACTCATATATTGCAACATCTGATCTGCATATGACCAGAGTCTTCAAGCTTACAGAGGCGCAGACGATTGATATCGCGGTAAAAGCTACAAAACTGATCAGAGAATTGGCTGATGAAGCTCCTGAAACTGATTTCAGACATCAGTTTTCTCCTGAGGAATTTGAAGATACTGATATTGACTTTGCCGTCAGAATCTGTGAAGCCGTTTATGAGGCCTGGGGCGAGGCTACTCCTGAGAAGCCTCTCATTATAAATCTCCCGGGAACCGTTGAGCGTCGCCCCGCCAATCAGTTTGCGGATATGGTGGAGCTCTTCTGCCGTAAATATAAATATATGGATACGACCACAATTTCAGTGCATACCCATAATGATCAGGGAATGGGGATCGCAGCCTCCGAGTTTGCAGTAATGGCGGGTGCTACCAGGGTGGAAGGTACCTTGTTCGGTTACGGAGAACGTACCGGTAATATTGATCTTATAACCATGGCGTGTAATCTCGAAGGTCGTGGTGTTAAGACCGGTCTTGATTTCAGTAATCTTCCTGAAATTGCTGAGACCTATGAAAATTTGACCAATATGCCGGTTTATTATCGTCAGCCATACAGTGGGGAGCTGGTATTTACTGCTTTTTCAGGGTCACATCAGGATGCAATCCGTAAGGGAATGAATATTCGCATGGAAGAAGCGGAACGCTTTGGTATGGGTTGGAAAGTTCCCTATCTGCACTTTGATCCAAATGATCTTGGACGTGATTATGCCGGTATTGTGCGTATAAACAGCCAGTCTGGCAAGGGTGGCGTGGCCTATATCCTTGAACAGGAATATGGATATGATTTCCCCAAGGATATGCTGCCGCGTATCGGCACAATTGTTCAGCGGTTGACCGATCGCGAAGGGCGTGAAGTTACTTCGCATGAAGTGCATAAGGAATTTTATGCCGAATTCGTCAAGCCTGCAAATACCAAGTTTGAACTCATTGGATACTGGCCTAATCCTAATGAAAATGATCCCAGCAGTATCCACGGTAAGCTCAAAGTAATGGTAGATGGTGAAGAAAAGACAGTTATTGGTGATGGTAATGGACCAATCGATGCTTTTGGCATCGCGTTGAAGGGAATAACCGGTAATATCTTCACCCTAGATGATTATCATGAAAACACTACCGGTCATGGTTCAAATGCCAAGGGTATTTCCTATATCTCAGTCAAGGATCAGGATGGCAGAATATTCTGGGGTGTCGGAGAAGATACCAATACCAGCCAGGCTGCGGTAAAGGCTTTTATTACTGCGGTTAATCGAATGTTCAATGCAAAGAAATAAGCATCTACAGCAATTTGCTGTGTACGGGTTGCCAGAAATTCTCTGGCAGCCCGGTTTATTTTTTTCTTTTAATAACATACTCCGGATAATAGCGTATGAAAATTTGGGTTATAATCCCTATGCAAATAAAGTAAATCCAGCTGTAAATCATAATACTATTAGTGATTACGGTACTAGAACTTATCAGGTAAAATATACCCGCCACGATAAAAGCAGTTGCCCAGATCAAGGTTGTATATAAATTTGTCCGTATAAAGATTTGATTTTCCAGCATCTCTTCATTATAAGCATTAACCGCGTAATACGCGGTAAGCGGAAGGGATACGATGCAGGATAAACCCCAAAGAATACCATATAATATATATGACAATATGATTATATTTATAGTTTCGCCACTATACAGGCTGCATATACCGAACAATATTCCCAGGCCACAGGTAATGTAATCATAAATTGTAAACCGGTACCGCCAGCGTAACCCTAAAATTCCAGCCGAGACCACCAGTGTCAGAGTTGCGCCATAATAGCCAGAGAAAGGTGAAATATTCCAGAACACCAGCAGTGGCAGTAAGAGCACCCAGAATCGGCTTCTATTCTTAATATTTTCAGCCTTCCCAGTATTGTGCCTGGCAGTTTTAAACAGTTGTCCGAATTCAGCTAAAGTTGCGATATCGCCATTTACACTATATTTGCCGGCGAGTAAGGCTTGAGAGCCGGTTATTTCATTATTTGAAATTTCCAGCCAGTTTTTTAAGGTTGTATTGATTTGCAGATCATGATTTTTAAAATCAGTGGTCAAAACATCGCACTTCTCTTTAGTAATAATCAACTGATACTCTTCTAAGCTATCTGAAAAATTAAAATCAACAACCAGATCACGATGATAATAACTTTTATTATAAATTGCCGCCATCTGTTTTAGAAGTCTTAAACTTTTACTTTCGCTTATCCCTTCAATGTCCCATGAGGCATTGGCCATTTGCATGAATGCTGCAGGTTCAAATAATTTTTCAGCAAGTTTCCGCTGAGTATTTTCAGAAATCTTAGTGCTCTTTCCAAACTCTTCCCCCGCGTCAGTGACCAGTTGTAAATACTCGTCACAACGTTCTCTTACCTGCTCTACTCGGAACAACTCACCCTCGGAACAGATTATTGAACTGTATCCATCCTTATAAATCAGATCAAATTGTTTAAGAAGTGCTTCATAGGTCGCATCGGTCTCACAAAACCCGCAGGTTGAAATTAAAACAGTTTGTTTTTTATGCAAATCATAACGTGACGGGTGATAACAGGAGCCGTCAGGCTTGGTTTCAATTTTGGGTGTGACTAGTGGTAAAAGCCGGTCCATTACGCATTTTACCTGTGACGGCATACTGTAATAGTATAAAGGAAAGGACCAGATTATGATATCTGATTCGACATATGATTGTAATGGCATATCATCTTTATAGATACATTGTCCAGGGGTCTTCTCCCAGCAGCTGTAGCAACCGCAACATGGATGAATATTCTTGGAGTTATAGGGCGAAAAAATTTCAATATCGCATTTAACCGCTTTGGATATTCCGTTTACAAAAGACTGTGTTATTTTAAAGGTATTGCTCGCTTCACCCTTAGGACTGCCATTAATAATTAGAACCTTCATGCCAATTTCTCCAGTCTTAGAGTACTTTGTCAACCCAGTCAATCGTTTTCTGTATATTTTATCTTCCCAGATATCCCTGTAAATATGTCAAGTGGACCAGTTGTTTTTCCGGAATACTCGTTTATCAGCTGAGTCGTACCATCCATCTTCCGGGTCAGCTCAAGAAAATACTTTTTGTACATTAATATCATTGCAAGATTTTGCTTAATATCTTCAAGAAATAATGACTCAGGCATGCTGGTATACTGGCCTGAGTCATTCATAAAGTGAGCTGTACGAATAATCAATTAATTAGAAGCGTTATTTCTCAGCTTACAGCTGAAAAAAGTATTCATGACATATCTGGTAATAAGCCACAAAAGCCCAGAAAATACAACGGCATAAACAATAAGCTCATTTGTGTTGGACTCAGACTGATAAATTCCAATAAATATACCAAAAAGAACAAATAAAATACCCCACCCTCCTGATATATAACTGCAGATTTTTTTACTTTTTGCGGGAGACAGAGTCGAGAGATCAAAAACCTCTGCCATATATTCAGCCAGCATCGGATATTCGGTAAAGGTTGAGGCGCACCAGATAATACCCAATAAAATATATGCCGCCGGTATGATATACACTGCATATCCATTCATTATGCATAATAGACCGGCGATAACCCCGATAGCAACCGTCGCATAATTTAAAATGGAATATTTGTCTTTGACGAAAATCTTAATAGCTGAAATTGCCGTAAGGACGACAAGAATTCCCCCCCAGAAATCTGTTATAATTGCTCCTAGCCACAAAGCTATAATCGGAGCATGAAGAATAAATACCTGAGATTTTGCAGGGTTTATACTGTTCTCAACTTTAGCCGCAACATCCATGCTTAACAGTTCCGGTAATATTTTCAGCGCAGCTCGGTCACCCTCGATATTGCAGTCAATACTGCTCCAATCTGTTGAATCTGCCGCTAAAGAATCACTTAACTGTTGGAGCGTGTCAAGTTTTGACTCAATTCTGACGGTAAAATTCAAGAAATTATCAGTGGCTACAACACACTTTGTTCTGAAAAACTGCAGCTGGAATCGCTCGGAAGTATCATTAAACCAAAACTCATACACCAGATCCTGCTGATAAGCGCTCTGGTTATACATAGTTGCCATGCCCTGCAAGAGAAGATAACCTACTGATAATTTTGGGTTATTTCTATTCATTGTCTTACTCCCAGTATAACGACTGCGAAAGAATGATAGATGTTAAGTTGACACCACACAACAACTAATCTTATCGTTTAAAACAAAAATGTCAAAATAAAAAGCAAGGCACTACCACCTGAATAGTGATAGTGCCTTAAAATTATAATATATAATGATTTATTAGAAAGCGAGTACTGCTCTAACAAAGTGTGTTTCATCAACTATACAATTACAGATGATAGATTCAGTCGGCGGGTTTGACTTTCCTGTTCCTGATTCGGGAACAGAAAGAATAAATTTACCAGCTTTTTCGCCAAAACTAAGTAGAAAGCTTCCCGCTAGCGTATTAGTGAGTTCTGCAACGGTGTCCATTACCGCCTTTTGTTCGATTTCAATCATTCCGGCATACATGGTATCAGCCATCTCTTTGGCAAATTCATTGGGTAAACAAAACTCTACTGAGCTCATCTCGTGAATACTGTCAATTTTAACTTTTCCCCATAAAAAAGTCACGTCGTCATCGATAATTTCATCAATAGTTTCATCAAATGGTCTTACTTCAGCAAAGGCCATAGTCTCGAGTGTGTCCTGTACCGATTGGAACAATGCGGCGCTCAACTCGTCTTTATTCATAATTGTTTATACTCCTAATTCCGGGAAAACCTTTTCCAAGGCATCAGCAACAACCGGTGGATTAATTGGTTTGGAGAGAATAGCAACTACTCCAAGATTCATCAATTCTTCACGCTGTGCTTCATTACCGGCACTGGTTACGACAAGTACCGGGGTGCCGTTCAGGCGAGGACTTGCGGAGATTCTACGCATTAATTCCAGACCGTCAACATCAGGCATGGTTAAATCTGTAACCAGTAGGTCAGTTGGTACTTCTTTCAACTTTTCAAGGGCTTCAGCCCCATCTGATGCTTCAACGAATTCAGCATCATTGAGACCGGATATTTCCAGGCATCTGCGCAAAAACATCCTAGCCAGGGCTGAATCATCAGCAATAACTACTCGCTTGGTCATTTTATATCATCTCCTAAAAAGTTATTTTGTCTTTGTTTCATCCAAAGCAGAAGCGGTCTTTCCAAATTCAAGTCCAAGCATCAACAACATTCTGTCCAATTCGTTTCTATCAATTTCAATATATTGATCATACGATAAATCCAAGGAATAATGTAATGTGTCTACACCGGTTCCATTTCCAGCCATCATTGCAACCGTATCTGCAAGATGAATTGTAAAACACAATGGTTTAAATTCAGTCGGGGCTTCATGCGGGTGATGATGATACCGTACAACCGACTTTATTGTTTCAGGCAGATTCCAGTGCTTTGCCAGAATCGCACCAATTTCACAATGATCGACCCCTACCAGCCTTTTTTCAACCTCTAAAAAATCACTTGGAGCCGAAGACGCAAAAACTTCTCGAACTTCATCAAGTTTTTCAGCCAGGTATGCTGAAAGAATAGCTTTGCCGATATCATGCAGAAGGCCAGCGGTATAAGCGACATTCGGATCAACTTTTTTAGATGTAAATTTTGCAAACTCTTTTGAAGCGATAGCAGTACGTAAACTGTGAAGCCAGAGATCACCTTCGCTGCTCTCATAGCCCTTAAGTTCAGATTCATAAATACAGGCACAACTGGCACCAAGGGCAATACCGACAACGAGTTTATCACCTAGATAGCTTACTGCGGTTGCAATTGAATCGACAGCAGTCCGGCGGGCATATGTTGCTGAATTAGCAATTTTCAGCAACTGTCCGGCTAGCATGGGGTCACTGGCAACAACCCTGACCACATCATCAACCGTATGCGATTCTACCAGTGTCAAATTAAGCAGCTCTGAAGCCGTTCTGGACATAGGCGGAATCATTTTAACATCACGAATAATTTTATTAACAATATCATCCATAATAGCTTCCCCTATATCTCCCAATCAACACGACCAGGGCTGGATAAAACTACTTTCCCTGTATCCTTAAAAATAGCAACACTCCTGCTGAAATTACCTCCTACATCTTCTGCAACTGCTCCTAAACCATACTGCCATAAAACCTTACGTATAGCCAAAGCATTACGTTTTCCAATATTGAATGTATTATTAGTATCCGCAACATTTGCACCGCCAGCAAGTTTAACAATAAGTCCGGCCCCTTTAGAAACCGAACCGGCTTGCTTCTTCATCTCAGCGAGTAATGCTGGTACTGCCGTATCAGCAAAATGTCCCGGATTTTCTTTTGCGCGTTCTGGACTTATCTTTGAATCTGGCAAGGCAACATGTGCCATACCGACACAACGTGTTTTACGATCAAGCATACATATTGCAATACATGATCCTAAAGCCAAAGTTTTAACAACGCCTCCAGGTTCAGAGACAACACCATAATCTCCAACACCCAGAATCAATTTCTGTGACATTCGTTATGCTCCCGACAATAAATTCAATAGAGTTGAAGCAATATTTTTCAAGGAGACCAGACGTTCGGCGCCTCCTTTAAGATATGCTTCTTTGGGCATACCAAATACAACACAACTCTCTTCATCCTGTGCAATACAGCGAGCACCGGCATCTCGCATCGCCTTCATTCCTGTCGCACCGTCAGCTCCCATTCCTGTTAGCATAGCACCTACAGCATTTGCGCCGACACATTTTGCTACCGACTGCATTAAGACTTCAACAGACGGACAATGTCCACAGCACAGCGGACCTTCTTTTACTTCAGCTATATAGAATCCACCCGAACGGATAACCCGCAAATGCTTACCTCCCGGTGCAATCAGAATTCTGCCGGTCATTATGCGGTCACCATCTTCAGCCTCTTTTACTTCCATCGAACATTCGGAATTCATACGCTCTGAGAACATTTTTGTAAAACCCGCAGGCATATGCTGTACTATTACGACCCCAGGTGTTGTCCGGGGAAATTTAGAGATTACTTCCTTGATTGCTTCGGTACCACCGGTTGAAGCACCAATAACTATAATTTTATCGGTAGTCTCAGGCAGTGCCGTATAACTCAATGTCCTCCCTGAAGAGAGTTGAACTGGTTTGTTTTTCCAGTGCGAAACATTGGCCGTTGAGGCAATCTTTACTTTAGTCTTAAGCTGAGCCATCATCTCCTGCAGCCCACTGGCAACATTCGCTTTTGGCTTAGTTACAATATCAACAGCCCCTGCTTCCAAAGCATCAAGGGTTATTTTCTTACCTTTTTCAGTAAGGCTGCTGACCATTACCACTGGAATAGGAAACTGCGGCATAAGCTTTCGTAGAAATTCAACTCCATCCATACGTGGCATTTCTACATCTAATGTCAACACATCAGGCCTATATTCTAGAATTTTATCCCGCGCCATATATGGATCTGAAGCAGTAGCGACCACCTCAATCCCGGGATCAGAGTTCAGTCCTTCTTTTAAGATATTCCGTACCAGTGCAGAGTCATCAATAACTAAAACTTTAATGATCTTTGCAGGCATTAGCCTTCCTTTCTATATACTGCAGGCATAATATATCTCCACCTGGAATTATCACGTCCTAATGTTTCTGAATGGCCAATAAAAAGATAGCCTCCCGGGACTGTGATATCATATAGCCTGTCAACAAGAGCTTCACGTGTTTGCTTGTCAAAATATATCATAACATTCCTGCAGAAAATAGTATCCATCTTTTTCTTGAATGGGAATTTTTTATTCATCAGGTTGAGACGGCGATAAATAACTTCTTTTTTAAGCTCAGAAGTTACTTCCCAACTGTCAACCCCTATTTTCCGTAAAAATTTATTCTTAAGATTTTCCGGAACCAGCGAAATCCTTTCTGTAGGGTATACCCCTTTGATTGCAGTATTCAATGCTTTTTCAGAGATATCTGTAGCTAGTAATCCTACATCCCAGAAGCGATAATCCATTCCAAAAGCCTGCATTATCAGCATCATGATAGTATAGGGTTCTTCACCGGTTGCTGCAGCAGCACACCATAATCTGATATCTTTATCATTGCTTTGTACATGTCTTTGTTTGATATCAGGCAGAACTGTATTTATAAAGAAGTCAAAATGCTCCTTTTCTCTGAAAAAAAAAGTGTGATTGGTTGAAATCCGATTAACCAGTTCACTCAATGCTGCCGGTGTCTTCGTTAAATAATCACAATATTGTTCAAATGACGTAAATTTAAGCTGTTTAAGCAACTTTTGTAATCTGCCGACAACGAGACTCTTTTTTTGTTCGGTCAAATTAATGCCAAAATTATTATATACAAGGGTGCGGATGATGTTGAACTCTTTTTCAGAGATTTCCATCAGTCCTGTCATTTCACGTTTTATAACCTCACTGATACTCTCGTGATCTTCAGAGTTCAACGTAAATTCTCCCGTCTTTTTCTCTCTTCCGGGCAATATGGAGGATACCAGTCAGTCTTGCGAATCTTTGAAACCTTTGCTATAAAAATTTCCCCGGTTCCTGAATGAAAGACAATTTTGCGCCCCTTACTGCCTCCAACATCCTTGCCAATAATAGAAATATTATATTTTTGCAGAATTTCACAACCTACATTGATGTTATTTTCACTAAGTCCCGGGATATAATATTTTGAATTAATATCATCAGCACCACCACAAATATGTGCTTCAAGGTTATCCCGTACTTCACTCAAGTCGCCAAACATTGAAACCAGCGAAGCAATAGATGGTGCTGCAAAAGAAGCAGTTGACTGGTTATCGATTCTTTTGGGATGCGTATAGACACACATACCACCGCGTTTCCTTTCAGAATCAAAGATAGTAACCGCTACGCCAGAAGCAATGACTGCTGCTAGATGCATAGGCTCATAGGGGACACATACATATCCCGGCTCAAGGAAGAATTTTTTAGTCACTTCATTTTTATCCACTTAATCACCACTCTAGCATTCAGCAATTAGTAATAAAACTATTTTATTTTTCTGCCGCATCAATAGCATCTTGCGCCATTGTAACCAAGGTGCCAAGATCTAAAATCAAACTTACAGAGCCATCACCTAAAATTGTACATCCAGAACAGCCGCGAGCCTTGCCAATATATTCTGAAAGGCCTTTAATAACCGTCTGCTGCTGCCCTACAATCTCATCTATGAATAAGGCAATGGGCACTCCAGAGTCCTCAACAATAACGAGAATACCATCCTCCAGATTTTGTGAATCAGCTTTTGTGCCAAAAAGCTCATGTAACCGGATAATAGGTATAAAGCTATCGCGCAATGAGAGAATTTCACTACCTTCAGGCGTAAATGTGATCATGTTCAGCTCAGGTTTTAAGGTTTCACGTATTGATAGTACAGGAATTGTGTATTTTGTATTACCAACCCGTACCAGCATGCCATCAATGATTGCCAGAGTCAACGGTATTCTTAAGGTAAATGTAGAACCTACACCTTCGGCACTTTTAACATCAATACGACCATTAAGTTTTTCTATATTTTTTTTAACCACATCCATACCGACACCACGACCCGAGATATCGGTAATTTTATCAGCTGTTGAAAATCCCGGTTCAAAGACCAGTTTGAAAATTTTTTCGTCTGAAAGCTCACTGCCGTCGCCCTTTACCAATCCGCGTTCAATGGCTTTTGCTAGAATTTTGGGTTTATTAAGCCCCCTGCCGTCATCCGTAATAATAATCCAGACCTCTCCGCCTTCATGCCGGGCTTCAATAGTGACATTGCCGGTATCAGGTTTTCCAGTTTTAAGGCGTTCATCAGGAACTTCAATTCCATGATCACAAGAATTACGTACGATATGTACCAGAGGATCGGCAATCTGCTCAATAACAGTCTTATCAACCTCGGTTTCTTCACCAATAATATTAAGTTTGATCTTTTTTTGCGCCTTATGTGAAAGATCATGCACCAGACGAATCATTTTCCGGAAAGTTCCAGAGACTGGAATCATTCGCACCGACATTGCCACATCCTGTAAATCATCACAAATTCGGCGTAACTGGTGTACCGCCCGGTAATAATTTTCTTCTTCGATCATCTCTGCTGCAGGATTACGCGTTACCATTGATTCGGCAATAACCAGCTCACCCACCAGATTGATTAGGCTGTCCAGTTTGTTCAAGTCGACTCTTATATCCTGTCGAATCGCTCTACGGGCACGTTCAGTAGATTTTTTATCAGCCAATTCCTTATCGGCCAGCATTTCACTGTCAGCAACAGGCATCTCTGTTGAAGTAATTACGGGTGCAGTAATCGAGAGGGCCTCTTCTTCTGCTGCGGGAGCGCTTGGAGTGATATCCACTGTCGTTTCGGCTGCCTTGGTTACTACTGTTTCTTCCGCATCGGAGACCTCGATTTCAACCTCTTCTTCGGGTATCATTTCATTGATCAACTCGAGATAAACTTCGATAGAATCAACCTTACCGTTGGTAGCATCATCAAGACTAAGTCCATTGACGACTTCACGCAGAACATCAATCATACTGAGAAGGACACCGGTATTCCCGGATTCTGGATCTATAATGCCATCACGCATGAGATCCAGGACTGTTTCCATGCGGTGTGATATCGTTTCAAGATCACCAAAACCCATGAAACCGCAGTTGCCTTTGAAACTGTGGATGTTTCTAAACGCCTCATTCAGAAATTCTCTTTTTTCATCAGAACCGTCAATACTCAATAATGAATGCTCGGCAGCATCCAATTGTTCTGCTCCCTCCTGGACAAAACCGGTCAGCATCTCCGGACCAATATCCATTGCCGGTTCGTGATGAACGGTTTCAGGTATTTCTACCACCTTGCGTCTAATAATGCGTGTAGATTTACCACTTTTAGCCTTTTCTGGCTCAGGATTATTGGCGGCGGCGGTAGTATCCTGCGTAGCCGCTTTAGGAGCAGGTTTGGGAGCGGCAACACTTCCGGCACTACCTTCGGAGGCAGCAATTAATTCCTGCTTAATCGCATTAGCTTCTTCATCAAAGCCTTCGTCATTACCATTTTCTTCAATGGAATCAAGCATTACTCTAAAAAAATCAAGTGTTCTGCAAAGAAGTTGAGTTATCTCCAATGTTAAGACAGCCTTACCTTTACGGATTTTATCAAGAAGTGTTTCCGCTTCATGCGTCACCTGCGCGACTGTATTAAGCTGCAAAAAGCCGGCGCTACCTTTCATTGAATGAAATAGTCTGAAAACACCATTAATCAGTTCGGAATCAGCTCCTCCTGTGTCTGAAGATGCTTCAGAAATTTCTATTAAAGCAGGTTCTACCTCATCTAGATAATCTCTAGCTTCTTGAGTAAACCCAATAATAAGCTCTAAATCATTGTCCATTGAATTATTTTCTCCAAATACTCATTACACACACTAACACTTTGGAAGCATTTTATATCTGAAAACAAAAAAATTATTGTAATATTACTTACCAAATATACAATAAACATTATATATAACACCGAAAAAAAAAGCAAACGTAATTTATTAGATAAAACTTAAAGAATGCGTCTATTTCCGTTTTAAATGCTATTTCTTCCCGGGAATATATTCATAATTTCCAGTAATTAGTTTATTATTTACTTCTGGTTATAATTTTAATGGGAAAATATAATGAGTAAATCACATTCACACAATGTGCTTCTGATATCATCAGATGATAATCTGAATGAAGTATTGGCAGGTTATTGCGACAAATTTGACTATAAACTAACGGTCACTGACTCCGGATCCAAAGGCATACAGGCCTCCAGGGATACCCAGGATTTTGCCGTTATCATTATCACTCAGCTGCTTTTTGATATCAACGGTTCAAAAGCTATTTCTATTATGAAGAAACAGTCTCCGCAATCGCGTTTTATACTGTTGACAGAGAAACTCAACAAATCCGACTATAATACTTTTTTCCGGGATGGCGCAGATATGGTTTATTCTAAACCCCTTAATCTTGGGGAATTGCTTTTATGTATTCAGGATGGAATTACAAATTATGAAGGAACTGTTGCTCAAAGTGAGGATCTGGTAATATCTCCGTCAATATCCATGCCGGCAGAATTTCATTTTACCGTACGCGATATATCTGAAACCGGCTGCCTGTTCCGTTCATCATTCCCAATTGAGCCAGGTTCAGTAATTATTCTTGAATCAAAAGAAATATCTGATAAACTATCTGTAGCGACCAATACCATATATCCCGTTCGAGTCATGAACTGTACCAAAACAGAGAATAACAAGGGGTATGATCTAGGAGGAATTTTTGTCGGGATCCAGCGCAAGATATCCAACAGATTAAAGCATGCATGTATATCTGCCAAAGGATTTAAGTTCACAACAACCGGATAGAAGAGTATAACTGGAGGATTAAATTAATGAGTAAATTTCACGAAATGGCATTACAGCTGGCGTCAACTGCCAGAGAGTCGGCGAAAGCGCTGGCGACAGCGTCAAGTGGAAAGAAGAATGCTGTGCTTGCGACCTTAGCCGTAAAACTTAAAACCAATGCCAAATCCATCATTAAAGCCAATCAGAAAGATCTTGAAGAAGGAAAAAAAGCTGGCCTCAGCGCTGCGATGCTTGATAGATTAAAAATAGATACCAAACGTCTTGATGGCATAATACATGGTGTTGAACAAGTTGCGATGCTTAATGATCCTGTAGGGGAAATTATTGACGGCTCGGTCAGACCTAATGGTTTGCGTATGTCTAGAGTGCGTGTGCCCCTCGGCGTAGCTTTAATTATTTTTGAGTCCCGCCCGAATGTTACTATTGATGCAGCAATCCTCTGCCTGAAAAGTGGAAATGCGGCAATTCTACGTGGTGGTAAAGAAGCGATTAATACTAATCTGGCACTGGGAAAATGTATTAAAGCCTCACTCAAGAAGGAAGAACTTCCACCAGACGCAATACAAATTGTCGGCTCAACCGACAGGCAGCTGGTCCCGGAATTACTGGTTCTTGATAAATTTATCGATGTTGTTATTCCACGAGGCGGTAAAGGACTGATTAAGGCAATTATGGAACACAGCCGGATTCCGATGATTAAGCATTTGGATGGAATATGTCACATATATGTCGATACTACTGCTGATTTTGAAATGGCAAAGAATATCATTATTAATGCAAAGACCCAGCGCCCCGGTGTCTGTAATGCGGTTGAAACATTACTTATTAACAGAAATATTGCGTCTGAATTTGTGCCCATTATTGCTAAGGCATTACGCAATTATAAAGTTGAAATTCGTGGGGATATCACTTGTCAGCAATTGGTAAAAAAGCCAGCTATCAAAGCTGCAACCGATGAAGACTGGACTACAGAATATCTTGATTTAATAATTAGTATTGCTGTTGTCGATGATATTCAGCAGGCAATATACCATATTAACAATTTTGGATCTCATCATTCAGATGCTATCATCACCCGAGATATTGATGCTGCCAGACAGTTTAAACTTGAGGTTAACTCATCATCGGTCTTTGTCAATGCGTCTACGAGATTTGCTGATGGTTATGAATACGGTTTGGGTGCAGAAATTGGGATCAGTACAGATAAGATACATGCTCGCGGTCCTGTCGGCTTAACCGGACTCACTACCTATAAGTGGATTGTTGAGGGGGATGGACAAATCAGATAAGACTCAGCATGTTTATATTTGATATTGGCTTATACAAAGGTGACCGCTAAAGATAATTAGCGGTCACCATTGTATAAGCTCTATAATTTCAAATAAAATCTATTCATCAGGTTCAGTCGGGCATAAACATACCTGTAAAGAAAAAGGCTGCCCAAGCGCTTCAAAAAGCACCACAATATTCGGTGTGCCTTTCTTATGACTAATCTCGTGTGAAGAACCGGAAACCACCGAAGGGATACTTATTGTAAAGTGATACTTGGTCTTTACAAGCATCGCTTTTGCCTGCCCAGCTATCATGTTGATGATCTCACCGACACCATCACAGACATCATCTGTGAGATCATTTGAAGGGTCTTCCCCCAACATTTTACCCACAATTGTGCAAGCAAGATCTTTTGAAAGACTGACGACAACACTTCCTGTCGCTGTTCCGGTTAACCCCATAACCCCGGAAACATCCCCCATCATTCGATAATCCTCTTTAAGAAAGAGTTTTTTACGGGAGATTTCAACACCACACATCGTCTGAAAGACATTTCGTGTAGCATCGATAAACGGATTTATGAATTCAACATTTACTTTCTGCTTTTTCCCGGCAGTTGACTTCAGGGCATTAGCTACAGCACGAACCAGTTCCTCGGGATCAAAAGGCTTATTCACCACACCTGAAGCCCCTGCTTTCATCCCTGAAAAGGTGGTGCCGGCTTTCTGCTTTGTTGCCAACAAGAGAACTGGAACCTTCGGTTTAATCTTTTTTGAATGAACAACCAGATTAGTCGCTGTATTATCTGAGAACTCCCAGTCAATTAAAAATACAGACTGATCACTCAAAGCAGCAGTAGCCTCTTCTTCACTAGAGACAGAAACAAAATCGGTATTCTGAACATGCATACTCTGAAATGCATTTTTCACCATGTTCAGCATACTGGGATTTGGTGCTGCTATTACAATTTTCATTTATAAACTCCCACTTTACACAACTCTAACTATCCAGAATATTTTAAACTACTGTAAAAAAGGAGCAAGTTTATCAGAAAGAACTTCAGGGGTAAAAGGTTTTACTATATAATTATTAGCACCGGCTTTGATCGCGGTTATAACATTAGCTTTTTCAGCTTCGGTGGTAATCATAATAACAGGCAGATCTTTGTTGCTTCTGGTCTCTCTAATTTTAATAAGAAAATCAAGACCATTCATATTAGGCATATTCCAGTCACTCAAGACAAGGTCAATATCAGAATTAGCCTCAAGAGCAGCAAGTCCTTCAACGCCATCACCTGCAGTCACAACATCTTCCTGCCCAATAGTTTTCAGAGTATTACCGATAATACGTCGCATTGTTGAGGAATCATCAACGATAAGAATTTTCATTTCCACTTCTCCTAAATTTCCAATCTTGCCAAATTCATTATCAAACTATATTGTGTAATAATAATGTTATTTTTTTTAAACTATTGTTAACTTTTAATAAAAACAAACTACTGCTTAAGCTTAACATAAGATACATTTTTTTTCAATATTTTTATAAAAAAGAAAAGATAGTTTCTGGAACCGCATCTAATGGGACAATTTTATCAACAGCCCCCAGTTTGATAGCTTCTTTCGGCATACCAAAAACGACACAACTCTTTTCATCCTGCGCTATTGTCTTGGCACCGGTGTCATGGAGCCTTAACATGGCGTTTGCACCGTCCGCTCCCATACCTGTAAGCATAACTCCAATTGCTTTATTACCAGCTTCAGCTGCAACCGAGTCGAATAGTACCTCAACTGATGGCATGTGTCTGCATACAAGCTGCCCGGGGGTAGAGTTTACGAAATAACGTGTGAGCCCGTTTCTCGAAATAGTCAAATGTCTGGCACCATTGGCGATTATTGCTCTACCCGGCAATGCTTCCATTTTATCAACAGCTTCTACAACTTCAATTTCACAGCTCTTGTCCAGACGTCGGGCGAAAGCATTCGTGAAATTATCCGGCATATGCTGCACAATAACAATTGGGGGACAATTTTTAGGGATTTGTGTAAGAACAGTTTTTAAAGCATCGGTACCGCCTGTAGATGCACCAATAGCAATAATTCTGCCGGTATTGACCGCTTTCTGTGCTACCAGACGCTTTCGCACCATCCCGTGGCGCGCCTGTGAAACCATCTTGCTGACAGTTGCTTTTGAAGCCCCGATAATCTTATCACACAACCGCGCAGAAAAAGCATCCACAGACGCTTGATCATTTAATGATGGTTTTTCAATAACATCAATTGCACCTGATTCAAGCGCCTCAATCGACAGCGCACATCCTTTAGCTGTAATACCACTTACAACGATTACCGGTATTGGCATCGCTTTCATAAGTTTTTTCAAAAAGGTCAGCCCATCCATACGCGGCATTTCAAGGTCTAGAGTTATGACATCCGGTTTTAGCTCTACAATCTTGTTTCTAGCGACATAGGGATCTGGGGCACTACCAATGACTTCAATATCTGAATTTGTTTCCAGCATCTGTTTCAACATTTTTCTGATGATCGCAGAATCATCAACAATTAAAGTTCGTATACTCACAATTAACTCCTGTGTCCGCCCTTAGAACTACCTGCAAGAATTTTACGCCAGCGATACAGCTTATCTGCAGTAATTTTAAGCATGTTAACAATTTCATCCAAATCCTCAAACGGCTTAACAATATAATCCGCAGCACCATATTCCAGTGCCGATATTGTAGTACTGAACGTCGAGAAACCAGTCATCATTATGACCTGAATACTAAAATCAATACTGCGTATCTGCTTTAAAAGTTCCAATCCGTCCATTCCCGGCATGCTAATATCGCTCAAAACAATATTGATTTTATCATTATTGATTAAAGTTAATGCATCTCTTCCGGAACCAGCCGTAAATACTTCAAACCCATTCATCGCCAGATATGATTTTAGGGTGCGCAAAATTTCAGGTTCATCATCAACAATTAAAACCTTATAACCATATTTTTCATCATTCATAGTTACGACCTTATTATTATCAGTCTCAATACTTTGTTTATCTGTAGTTAACTATTATTGGCTAACTTTATTATTGACGGTACGTCAAGAATAAGCCCCACCCTGCCATCTCCGAGAATGCATCCTCCAGACACACCGACCAGTCCTTTAAGCCGTTTTCCGAGATTTTTAATAACAACCTGCTGCTGCTCCTGTACATCATCAATAATCAAGCCGCATTTTTTAAAATCATTATTAACGATCACTACCAGTTTATCATCAAGTTTCTTTTCAGAAGTCTGTCCGAAAAGTTCAGCCAGTTCTATCAGTGGCACAAGCTCTCCCCGAACCTGCAGTGATAAGGCACGATGACCGGTCAGTCCTTTAATATTCTCGGCTCTAGGCTTTATTGATTCTTCAATATTGAGTGTCGGCAAAACATAACGTTCCCCCGCAATCGTGATTACCATCCCGTCAACTATCGCCATTGTAAGCGGCAGTCTGATTATAAAATCGGTACCCATGCCGGGGGTACTGTTAACTTCAACAATACCGCCAAGGCTTGAAATATTTTTCCGCACGACATCCATACCTACACCGCGTCCGGATATATCCGTAGCCACCTCATTCGTCGAAAACCCTGGTAGAAATATCAAGTCCAGTATTTCCTTATCAGTAAGATGTTCGTCAGGATTAATAAATCCCTTATCGAGAGCCTTGGACAGAATTTTCTGCGGATCCATACCACTGCCATCATCGGAGATTTCTATTATTACACTGCCTCCGGAATGATACGCTTTAAGATTAATAGAACCAATCTTATCTTTATTACTATTAACTCTTGTCTGTTCATTTTCAATACCATGATCAACAGCATTACGTAAAATATGTACCAGCGGATCCGCTATCTGATCAATTATAGTCTTATCAACCTCTGTATCTTCACCGCTGAGTTTAAGAACAGCAACTTTATTGGTCTTTTTTGCAGTATCACGGACAAGTCGATTCATTTTATTGAACAAACCCCGAATCGGCACCAAGCGCAGGGACATTATCTGCTCTTGTAGCGTTGTAGCAATTTTCCCAAGATTGGCGATATTTTTAGAAAAGTCCAAATGCTTTTCATTATTCAATTCTTTATAGTTGGCAACTTGTGAATGAGCCACAATAAGCTCGCCCGCCATTTCAAGCAAAGTTTCAAGTTTTACCGCCTCCACTTTTATTGCCGTTGATTCCTTAGACTTACCAAGCCCGCTGTTTTTTACAGCATTTTCAATCTGTTCGTGACTGGCCATGCCCATATCGGCAACGATATCACCAAGAGGCTTATTTTGAAGCGTCAAAGCATGCTGCAGTTCTTCTTTAGAGATAAGACCACTATCCACCAGTAGACCGCCGACCTTACTGTGAATTATTTCATTCTCACTGGATACATTGCTGGTATTCTTTTGTGTAAGCAATTTCTGTGTGAGCAGGCGGATATTTTTTATAAGGGGAAGGACGTCATATTCTGGTAACGGATCACCGGCTTTATTTTCAGAGACATGGGTCTTAATAATATCAAGCATTACCGCCAGTGAATCTTTGGTCGCAAGCATTATCTCGGTCACATCACTGTCAATTGAGATCTCGCCTTTACGTGCTTTGTCAAGCATATTCTCGCACTCGTGACAAAGCTTGTTGAGTGCGGTCAAACCGAGAAAACCGGCAGCACCCTTTATGCTGTGAAAAGATCTGAATACACTCTCCACAATATCACGCGGTCTGGCACCATCTTCAAGGGACAGAATATCATTTTCAATACTTTCCAGATGATCATATGATTCGGAAATGAATTCATTATAAACCAGAAAATCTTCCTGAGAATTCAGCATTAAAACACCCATAGGCGGTGAAGTCTGAATATCAAAAAAGATATCTTCCGGTTCGACGTCATCATCTTGTTTGACATTATTGGTCAATTCAAGAATGATCTTTTGGGGATCTGGAGTCTGCGGCAGCTGAGTCAGTTTATCAACAGCATTGATAACAAGCGCCAGCGTATCAGGTTCGGTATCATCACCAAGTATGATTTTTTCAACGACGACCTTATATTCTTCAGCAACAACCGCTACCTGCGCCCACTTCTCCGCAAACAGGTCAGCAGCTTTTTCAAAAAAGTCCTGAATGGCGGCCAGCTCAGAAAGATTCTCCACACTCAAACCTGAATAATCAGGTAAGAGTGCTGTAAGTCCAGCCAACTCGGTAACAACCTCTTTACTGAGTGAATTCTTACCTTCAAAACTCATAAGCATTAACTTTCTAGAAAAGTTTGTCAGAGTGTTTGCAGTATTTTTATCAACTCATCTGTATTATTACATAGTGTAAGTTTATTACGATTTTCTTCTAAACTGAGCTTGATACTGATCTTGGATAGATACTGCAGATATAGTTTTTCTGAACCCTGCGGCATTCCGACAAGAATGATAATGTTTACCTTATTCCCGTCCATACTTCCATAGTCTACAGGATTCTTCAGAATCGACAATGCCGCAACCGGTTCTCGAACATTGGAGTTTTTCACATGTGGAACCCCAATTCCAAGTCCGATACCTGTTGGTAACAAGTCTTCGCGATTGAAAATATCAACACAAAACTTTTCATAATTAATAATTTCACTACAATCCTTGAACAATTCAAGGGTCCTTAGTAGTGCACTGTTTTTATTAGCTGCCTCAATAATCTGTACACGCTTGGGAGACAGGTAAGAACTTATCTTTATCATTCTTATTTTATTACTTTTACCTTAAACAAAAATTTTTTGCAAATGAAATTAATAATTTATAACACAACCTTTACTACAGCTGTATTGATTAATTCCAACCAATTATATACTATACTCCGTGTTATTACAATAATTATACCTGATAATCATAATATCCTACAAATTAACTGCGATATACTTGAATTTTACGCATTATAATGATAAGATTAATCTTATATCCATGATAGTAATTTACCCACACAAAGACGAGGAATATTATGAATAAGACAACTCTGACAGTTCTTAAGGACCTTCTGGCGCAGCCGACACCGTCCGGTTATGAAAAACCAGGACAGGTCGTTCTGGAAAAATACATGAAAAAGCTTGGCGCGAAAACATCTTTTGATGTCCACGGCAATCTTCACGGGGTAATCAATCCACAGGCGAAAACCAAAGTAATGCTTGCCGGACACTGCGATGAAATAGGCCTTATGATTATGTATATTGATGACAAAGGTTTTTTATATTTCAGTGCTGTAGGTGGTGTCAATGTGCCATTGTTGCAAGGTGAAAAAGTTCTGATACATACCGCAAATGGAGCAGTACCAGGAGTGATTGGTGTAAAACCTATTCATCTGATGACAGCGAAAGAAAGAGAAAGCAGTCAGAGCAAGATTGACAGCCTCTGGATAGACATCGGAGCCAAAGACAAAGATGATGCTTTGAAATATGTCGCGCTCGGTGATGTGGCGACAATTGATAAGAACTGGACCGAACTGCAAAATGACCTTATTACCTGCCGCGGTTTCGATGACCGTATCGGCGCTTTTATTATCACTGATGTCCTGCGTTATTTAAAAGACAAGAAGCTAAATGTCGCCGTTCATGCCGTAAGTACGGTTCAGGAGGAGATCGGACTGCGCGGAGCCAAAACCGCTGCCGAAGCGATTAAACCTAATATCGGTATCGCTGTTGACGTTGGGTTCGCCACAGATGCTCCAGATATGAACCCCAAGATGGTGGGTGAAGCCAATTGCGGTGAGGGCCCGATTTTACACCGTGGTCCTAACTTCAATCATATCTTGTACCAGAAACTTGCTGATGTCGCCAAGAAGAGTAAGATTGAGGTTCAGCAGCAGCCTATTCCGCGTGGCAGTGGTACCGATGCAAATGCAATGCAACTGAGTGCCAATCATTGTGCGACAGCACTGATAAGTGTTCCTAATCGTTACATGCACTCTCCTGTTGAAATAGTAAACCTTAAAGATGTTGAAAATTGTTCAAAACTAATTGCTGAATTAATACTCAGTCTCAAGGGAACTGAAAATTTTATCGTATAATGAATGATGAATCTGACATTAATGCACCCGGACAGAATTCAAATACTATCCGGAATGATGACTTACCTTACGAACATGTTATTAGACGTATCAATGACATGTTCGTGAATTATTCTCAGAACTCAACAATGCTGGCTATGCGGGAAGCACTGCTAAAACTTGCGAACGAAGGGTTGCTGGATGAATGACATTAGATCCAGACTTGATGAAATCAGTGATATACTTACGATACCAGACGTACTGGTTGAAGTTAATACTCTTATACGCAGTCCGTATAGTTCTGCGTCAGACATTGCTAAAGTAATCAATCGCGATCTGGCGCTGTCAGCGAAAATTCTGAAACTTGTCAATTCACCATATTATGGATTTACCAAACAGATCACCAGTATTAACTATGCAATTGTAATTCTCGGCTACAACACGATTAGAGATCTGGCAATAAGTGTGTTTATTCTCGACCTTATTGATGATAAAGAGTGTGGTGATTTCAATCCAAAATCTTTCTGGCAATTTTCTGTTAATGTTGGTATTATTGCTGAACATCTGGTAGAACGTTCCAGATTGATGCGTAATGACGGGATATATGTTGCCGGACTGCTCCATGAAATAGGAGTTGTTATTCTTAATCAGTTTTTCCCTGATGAATTCAGCGCAGCATACAGGTATGCCAGAGAAAACAACTGTACACTGCTTCAGGCCGAAAATACGATACTGGATTTTAATCATATTGTAATCAGTGAATATATCCTGCAACGCTGGAACTTTCCTGAAACTATTCTTGATGTTTGCCGTTACTGCTATTCACCCGAAATCAGCAAAGACCTTTTACCTTATGTCATACATATGTCAAACATCTTTTGTCGGGTATTGAGATTGGGGAATCCTGCAGATAATGCTATTCCTGAGTTATCTGCAAAAGCACTAAATGTTTTAAATATAGACGAAAATAATTTCTACGGACTTTTTAAGGATATTTTGAAAATTACCATACATTCTGTTTCGCAAATATTATAAAAGAGTGGAATATTATGAATACTGAAAGATTCAATAAACGTGAACGTGAGTATTATTGGGAATGGTTGTACAATGCTCAGGCTCTGCCTGCGCAGAAAGCCAGTAGTAATCTTTTTATTGCCAATACTGTTATCAGACTTCTTCAGGAATCAGGCGCAGACAACTGTCTGCATTATTTATGCGGCTCTGGAGCACTCAGTAAAGTTCTCGCGGAAAAAGGTAGAAATATCTTGGCTTACGAGACTTCATCAAGTGCGATCAAGGCTGCCAAAAGACTGTCTGGCGATGCTGCTGATACTAGTTTGATATATTTTCAGGGTAGTAATACCACTCCTCTGGCAGACGTTATCCCGCATAAGGTTGCAGCCGTGTTCAGTGAAGAGCTACTGCTTGAGCCGAATTGGCATGAATTGAAAAATGAATTTTCAAGAATTTATGATATTCTTAATCCTGGCGGTTTATTGATATTTGCCGGCGCAAGTGAACAGGAATACTTCGCCAGTGATCTTATTGCAGAATTTGATAATAAAGCCGAACAGGAAATTATCTGGAATATAAAAGACGGACGTACTCAGTGTACTAAACTATTTCTAAAGGCAGGTTCTGCGGAGGATTTCAGAGATTACAAGAGCCTTTTTGTTATCAGCAACACCGAAGATACCACGCTTGAATGTCTGGAACACAGAATACCTGGATATTGGAATTATCACAATATCAGAGATCTGGTATATGAGATCGGTTTCTCTCACTTTGAAGCGCGGGTGTTTACCGGCGATGAGAGTAACACCACCTTAAAAGTAATTTTTAATATTGCGTATAAACCAGGTATACTTCCTGGCTTAAGTGATAATTACAGTGAAGAGACAGCATATAGGGATTTTTGAAATCCGAATAGTGACTGCTGCAGGAAGAATATAAAGGGAATAGATGAAATTTGTTGATGAAACAACGATTATTGTAAGCTCAGGAGCTGGAGGAAACGGCACGGTTTCCTTTAAAAGAGAGAGAAATCTGGCCTGGGGAGGACCGGATGGCGGAGACGGCGGAGATGGCGGCAGTGTTATCCTTAAAGCTTCAAGGAATGTTGACACACTTCTTCCGCTTGCCCGCGATCAGCGTTATACCGCGAAGAACGGTCAACCCGGTCACGCAAAGATGGGGCGTGGAAAGACCGCGGATAACATAATAATCGAAGTTCCGGTTGGAACAGAAATCCGCCATAACAATATAGTAATTGCTGATCTCATAGAAGATGAACAGGAATTCATTGCGGTAAGAGGCGGTAAAGGCGGCAAAGGGAATCGTAATTTTGTCTCAGCAATCAATCAGGCACCGCGTGAGTTTACCTATGGTGAAGAGAATGAGACCAAGACTCTGCACCTTGAATTAAAGCTGATTGCCGATGTTGGTCTTGCCGGCTTCCCGAATGCTGGCAAGAGCACACTATTGTCGCGTCTTTCAGCCGCCAAACCTAAAATAGCCGATTATCCGTTTACAACCATGCAGCCGCAACTCGGAATTGTCAGTAGCGGTTATGGACATGAACTGGTAATGGCCGATATACCCGGGCTTATAGAGGGTGCTGCCGATGGACACGGTCTGGGGCATGAGTTTCTGCGTCATATTGAGCGTTGCCGGTTTATTCTGCATCTTATCAATATGTGCCCTATTGACGGCACATATCCTCTGGATAATTACTATGCAATAAATAAGGAACTGGAAAAATTCAGCAGTAAGCTGGCATCCAAACCCCAGCTGATTGTCGGCAATAAATTGGATCTAACCGGTGCGGATGATGCTCTGGAATGGGTACGTGAAGAGACCGGCAAAGAGATCGTAGGAATCAGTGCGATAACTGGCGAAGGATTGCCGGAATTGCGGAAAGCGTTATTCGAGATGCTGCGCAAATGTCCGCGAGAAGCTGAAGAACCAAAATTTTAGAAATTAAGCAAAGGAATTTTCAGATGTATCTAGTAGAACTCACCTATATCAGCGAACTGAATGAAATTGACGAGCACCTTGAGGCTCACCGTGATTTTCTGAACAAGTACCTAAAGGCGCAGAAGCTTCTTCTCGCCGGCCGGAAAAACCCCAGAAATGGTGGACTTATTGTATTTAGTGCTGAGTCAACCAGCGAGGTTGAGCAAATTATTGCCAAAGATCCATTTAAAATACACAATCTGGCAGAATACCGGATTATTGAATTTATCCCTTCGGTAACCGCAGAAATTCTCAACTCTGTCGCTAATCTGTAAATACAGAAATCTAGAATCTGGTATAATTCCATCCTAAGGGTTTATTGCCTTGGTACGGCATAAAGCCGTGAAAAGCACGTTCGTCATCATCAAACACCAGTGGAAGAAAATATTTATCCCCTTCCCACATCGGTAAAGTATTTAATTTGGCTATTTCAACCCAGCTGAGATCACCTTCTTCGTTTTTGTCGAAAGGTGTTCCTGAAAATCCGGTTATCAAAAAGATAAAACCTAGCCAGTCCTCGCCATTAGGGCCAAATCCCGTCCAGTTAACCGTTCCGCGTAGAGACATACCTGTTACCTCAATTCCGGCTTCTTCCATAATCTCACGTTTCATGCAGGTTGCAATATCTTCATTTGCTTCCATATGACCGCCAAGACCATTAAATTTGCCGAGCTGATCATCATTTTCGCGCGCGTTACGATGTACCATTAATACTTTATTCCCACATTCTGACAGTATAAACCCCAATGTTCCGATTATCGGGCAATAATTCTTTGAAGGCATTTTTTCTCCTGAAACCAAATAAAACTGAATACGGGATAAATATATCCTGTATTCAGTTAAAGTACAGACAAAATATTAAAAACCTCACCCTATCAGATGGAAATTGAGCATTCCCGCCCCCAGGTTCTGGTAAGAAAATCCTCTCTTCCTGATCTTGAACGATAAAACTCATATTTAAATGGTTCTTTATGGAAATAATCCTGATGATAGTCTTCAGCCGGATAAAAGTTCCTGTAATCAATTATAGGAGTAACTACCTCGGCGGAAAACGTGCCGCTTCGCATTAGTGCCAGTTTGGATTTTTCTGCTACCCTTCTTTGCTCTGCATCATGAACAAAAATAGCGGAAGTATACTGAAATCCTCTGTCAACAAAGGCACCACCACGGTCAGTCGGATCTATATGCTTCCAGAATATATCCAGTATAAGCTCATAACTGATCTTCTCAGAATCAAATAAAATCTGTACCGCCTCACGGTGATCGGTTTTTCCGCTAGCAACAGTTTCATAATCCGGGTTGATTACATTACCACCGGCATAACCGCTAACGACATCCTCGACACCAGCAACTTCAGCAAAAGTAGATTCCATACACCAGAAACAGCCGCCTGCCAGGGTTGCGATTTCAAGATTTTTACTCTTAGACATATCCTACCCTCCTTTTTCAGCTGAATTATTCTTATTCACTCAATAATTTTAACGTGCGCTTTTAAACTAACTTAACTGCAAATTTAAATAATTACAATATATCAGACTCCGACATATTTATTAACTATTTACATTAATATATGTAAGTAATACTCTTTCAATCATTTGCAATATATGTAAAAAACCGCAATATTTATCAGTAATCTATTAAAAAATATCATATTTTCTGTGATTCTACCGACTTACTCGAAAATTATAGCATATTACAGCTATAGCACTTCTTGTATGCATAGTTCAAAACTGTATAATACATCAGATATAATCAATAATTATTTAACCATTATGAAAAATTAAAGGATATGAATATGGCAGAGACCAAGTTTGACTTCATTGCCACGGAAAAAAAATGGCAAGAGCGCTGGAAAGAAATGGGACTCTTCAAAACCGGATTTAATGCCGGGAAAGAAAAATCCTATATTCTAAGTATGTACCCTTATCCCAGCGGTGTACTTCATATGGGACACGTGATCAATTATACTATCAGTGACGTCATCGTACGCTATAAATTACTTCAGGGATATGATGTAATTTCACCTATGGGCTGGGATTCGTTTGGCCTGCCAGCTGAAAATGCGGCTATTCGTACCGGTGAGCATCCTCACAGTTTCACAGAAAAGAACATTGCTCGCATGACCGAACAGATGAACCGTGCCGGCTGGGGATTCGACTGGGAGCGCGAAGTTGCCACCAGCCATGTTGAGTATTACAAGTGGAATCAGTGGTTCTTCCTGAAATTCCTTGAAAAAGGACTGGCAGAAAAGAAGACCGCTCCGGTCAATTGGTGCGATTCATGTCAGACTGTACTGGCTAACGAGCAGGTAAAGGATGGTGTCTGTGAGCGTTGCGGCTCAGAAGTTATTCAGAAAGACATGTCGCAGTGGTTCTTCAAGATGAGTAAATATTCACAGCGTCTCCTCGACGGCCATGAACAGCTGCGAGGCAAATGGCCAGATTCGGTCATTGCGATGCAGGAAGAATGGATTGGCAGAAGTGAAGGTGCCAGAGTGGACTTTACGGTCAAGGAGACAGGAGACAGCGTACCGGTATTTACTACCAGACCTGATACTCTCTTTGGTGTGACCTTTATGTCGGTTGCCCCCGAGCACCCGTTGATTGAGAAGCTGGTTAAAGGCACTCCTCAAGAAAAGGCTGTAATGAAAGCAGTTAATGAGATGCGCGCTTCCGGTACCTCAGAGAAAGAACTTGCAGATAAAGAGAAAGTTGGTGTCAATACCGGTTTTCATGTTGTGAACCCGGTTAATGGTGATGATGTTGAACTGTGGGTAGCTAATTTTGCCCTTATGAGTTATGGTACAGGTGCGGTAATGGCAGTACCGGCACATGACCAGCGTGATTTTGAATTTGCGAAGAAATACGGTATTAAAATCAAGGTCGTTATCAACCCTTCAGCCGAGGAAGAACTTGATCCGGCGGCTATGACTGAAGCCTACACGACACCTGGTATTCTCGTCAATTCTGATAAATTCAGCGGCAGAGTAAATACTGAAGCCATGTCTGATATTATCAAATGGCTTGAAGAGAACAAGTACGGCGAAGGAACGATCAATTACCGCCTGCGCGACTGGCTTATTTCTCGCCAGCGTTACTGGGGTACGCCAATACCGGTAGTCTATTGTGACAAATGCGGCACTGTCCCTGTTCCTGTGGAAGAACTGCCGGTGGTACTGCCAACGGATGTGACCTTCTCCGGTGATGGCAATCCGCTTGCAACCAGTTCAAGTTTTGTTAACTGTACCTGCCCTAAATGTTCAGGTCCGGCGCGCCGTGAAACAGATACAATGGATACCTTTGTTGATTCTTCATGGTACTTCCTGCGCTTCTGCGATCCGAAGAATGCTGAAGCCCCATTCTCACCTGAAAATATACAGAAATGGATGACGGTAAATCAGTATGTCGGCGGTATTGAGCATGCAACCATGCATCTTATTTATGCCCGATTCTTTACAATGGTGCTGCATGACCTTGGGCTCGTGGATTTTACAGAACCGTTTGACAGATTGTTCTGTCAGGGTATGGTCTGTAAAACTGCATACCGTTGTGAGAATTGCAAATGGTTATATGAGTCGGATGTCGAGTTTTACACTGAAACCGATAAGACACGTACTCAAGGTAAGGTCGGTAAATGTAAAAAATGCGGTCTTGACGGGGTTACAGCCGAGATGACTAAGATCTCCAAAACCAAATTGAATGTTGTTGATCCTGATGAAATGTTCGACAGGGTCGGCACCGATGCAGTCAGACTGTACATGCTTTCTGATTCGCCACCAGACAGAATGCAGATCTGGAGTGAAGCAGGTCTTAACGGTGCCTGGCGTACAATTTCACGCCTGCATCTGACAGTTATGGAATGGTGTGAGGGTACAGCCGGAACGTTGGCACCACTCGGCTCACCACGTGCAGATAATATTGACAAGGACAATCTTGACCTGCTGAAGAAGACTCATCAGTGTATTGCTGCCGTAACCGCATCTATTGATGGTGGATTCCACTTTAATACCGCTATTGCCAGATGTAACGAGCTGATCAATCTGTTCCGCAACCGCATGTCAGGCGGTTCAAAAATCGCTGGTTCAATTGCCCGAGAAGTGCTGGAGACGGTACTGCGTATTCTATCCCCCATCACACCTCATCTTTGTGAAGAACTCTGGGAGGAAATGGGGCACGCAGAGACAATATTCAAGTCCGGCTGGCCGGTTGCTGATCCAGAACTATGCAGTGAAGACAGTGTTGAAATTCCTGTACAGATTAATGGCAAGATCAAGAGTAAGATCAATGTAAGTGCTGATATTGATAAAGCAGCTCTTGAGAAGACCGCTCTTGAAGATGAAAAAATTGCTGAGTATATTGCAGGCAAAGAACTTGTTAAAGTAATTGTGGTTCCTAAACGTATGGTGAATATCGTAGTAAAAGGATAATTATTATGCCTGATTATGACCGCACTGACACTGAAACGACTGCTGGTAAGACCGGCTATTCGGAAAATGCAAAATATGCCGGCGGCATTCCGCCGGTACGTCCCATGCCACCTAGTCGAAGCAGTAATGGTTGCCTTATGGCAGTAATTTTTACTCTGGGATTCTTTGCTATTTTCGTTTTTGGTGGGGTACTTCTGTTTAACAGCGGTGCCAAATTACTTACCAAAATTGTGGACACCGCCTCTGAGTCTGTCAATATACGTAATAATGACAATGATCCGTATTATGAGGAAGTGCTTACCGGTGAGGATACTACTTCACGAATTGCTGTGATTCCACTCACAGGTCCGATTTTTGGGACCGGCAACTCATATTACGGGGTTGGTGCCGTTCATAGTGCCTGCGCTATGCTGAAAAAAGTTGCCAACGATAAAACTGTTAATGCGGTTATATTACACATTGACTCCCCCGGAGGCGGATTGAGCGCCAGTGATATCATTTATAATGAGATTTTAAAGCTTAAGAAAAGCGGGAAAAAGGTTCTGGTATATGTAGGACAGCTATGTGCCAGCGGCGGTTACTATGTTGCCGCACCGGCAGATTATATTGTTGCCGGTCCTACGGCTTTGGTCGGATCATTCGGAGTTATAATGGAGCATGTGGAAGTAACCGGTCTTATGGAGAAGCTGGGTATTGTTGTTGATCCGCTAAAGAGTACTGACAGTAAGGACATCGGCTCACCATTCAGAAAAATGTCACCTGGTGAAAAAGAATTTTTTGATCACATACTCAATACTTATCACAACCGGTTTATTGATATTATCGCAACCGGCAGAGGCATTAAACGTTCCGAAGTGGAGAAGCTGGCAAATGGAAAGGTTTATCTGGCGCAAGAAGCCCTAAACTTCGGGCTTATTGATAAAATCGGTTATTTTGACGACTGCCTTACTGAAGCTGCAAAAGCTTGTACTGTCGATTACCCTCAGGTCTTCATGTATAAACAGCAGTTCTCAGTAATGGATCTATTTAGAAATGAGAGTAAGATAAAACTTCCTGATATCAGCGAATTTATGAATAAAAATTCCGGAACTGAGCTGAATCTGATCTATCGCGGAGTTCAATCCAACACTGTGAAGAAATAACCAATACCTTGAATATTATACATATTATAAAATCGGGATATTCTTGATGAATATCCCGATTTTATTTATAGTGAATACTTAACATATAACGTTAGCGTTTAAGATATGACAACTCAATTGGCAGAGGAATATTATTACCGAATTCATCCTCACCGTAACCATTTTTAACCAGTATCTCCAGATCCTTGAGCACTCGTATATCTCCGGTGAACGTAATTTCCAGCTGACTTTCAATATCAAGTTTACCCATTGCCAGCAACCGTGTAATCTCGGTAAGCACCAACTGTGAGAATAAATCTTCATCCAGTTCAATCGGCTTGAATTCTCGTATTGGCAACGGATTCTCATAAATTACAATTCGCTGTTCATATGCCAGCTTCTGGACCACTACTTTTACCGCGTCGGTAAGCTGCGAGGTATCCGCTGGCGCTTCTAAATGCATATCCGCAACCTGTGCTGCCAGACGCCTTCTTTTTACAGCGTTGATATACTCATTTGCCCGGAAGAGATCGAGCGGAGCCGAGGCATCATATTCCTCCCCTTCCAGATGCATTTTTACCTCACTGCCATAATGCAGACATATCTTTGCAACCAGTGTTGAAGGGCGCACATGAAAACCTCGATATTTAGGTACAGGCACAGTGATTGAACCCTTCTCCGCATATTTACCGAGCATTTTCTGCGATAGCTGTACCGCGTCCTTGAGATATTCACTGACGTATCTTAGGAAATACTCCACAAGCACGACCAGTAACTCATCAGGATCAACAAGAGGATGGTTGAAATCTTCGGACTGCCTGATATATAAATGGCGCTCAAAATAATGGCAATATTTTGTAGCCTGTTCCAGCAGGTGATAAATCAGTGACGCATGACCGCGCAGATAGCTGAGTTTATCATCTTCATGCTCGGTGTAGGTATTCGCGATATAGGTATCATACATTGACTGCAGGCTATGAAATTTATGTTCCAGCACTCTTATCAATTCTTCACTCAGCAGTGAGGGAAAGAATGTATAATACAGATCGGGATTTGACTTATTAACACTGTGCAGTGCGTCTGCTTCAGCAGCCAGGTTCAAAAATGTTGTTGACAATCTGGCAATAGTTTCTTCTGAAGAGCAGATTTTCTGCGAAATTTTATCCTGAGGCAGGCGACTGTCGGGCAGAAGTTCGGCAAACTCATCATTAGTAACAGGCGTTTCAGGAATAGTTAGACCAATTTCTTTACCTTCCCGCACCACTTCACCGGCAAAATTGAAGATCACTCCATTATTGAATTTAATAGCTGCATCAGTAGATTTTTTTATCTGTGAAAGATCTGAAAGCAAATCATAAATATCAAGTGAATACTCAATATGCAGCAGACCATAGCCCACACTTGCAAAGAGTTTACCGGCAGTCATAAGATGCCGCATATAATACCACGTCTGATTATTACGTGCACCACAGGCATCAAGAAACTCAACAAGCTGCGTACACAGACCCAACACCTCTCCTAGAAGAGGCCTGGTAAGACAGTTATCCGAGTGCTCTGATTGATATATATAATTGCAGATAGTCAGACAGCGCGACATTTTCTTCTGCGCTATCGCAGCGAAATCATCGACATCCACATACTCCTCATGATTAATATCAGAATCCATCCACTTCCCTTTTTTTATAGACGCTATATAATTCTACTGTATTAATCGTCCTTTTAAAGTTATTTTTTTAATTATTACTGAAATATCCAAATTGTCGGGATAATTAATAATAAAATATTACACTCAAAGTCACAACTTATTCTTAAAGAGTAGCGGCAAAACCATATATCGTTTTAACACCAAATCCTTTGGCCCCTTTTCCAAGATGTTCATGCGCATCGGTCTTTATTCCAGGTCCGGCAATATCCAGATGTGCCCAGGAAGTACCCTCGGTAATAAATTTGTTTAAAAATAGTGCAGCGGTGATTGAACCACCATACTTTCCGCCCATGTTACTGGTATCAGCGACTTCAGACTCCAGCTGTTTGGCATACGGGATATGCAGCGGCAACTCCCAAACATATTCACCGGCTTCTTCAGCAGCATCAAGCAGTAACCCGCTCAAGATACTGTCTGTTGCATATAATCCGGCAATATCTTCACCCAACCCTACCATACAGGCTCCAGTAAGAGTCGCTGCGTCGATAACATAGTCAGCTTTCTTCTCGCAGGCGAGTGCCAGAGCATCCGCTAAAATCAATCTGCCTTCGGCATCAGTATTACCCACTTCCACCGTCATACCATTGCGCATTTTCAGAATATCTTCGGTATGGAAGGACGTTTTAGAGATATCATTCTCAACCAGCGGTGTTATCACCGTGATTTTAAGCGGCAGCTTTGCTTCAGCAATGGCACAGGTGGCAGCAAACATCATTGCCGCACCGCCCATATCCATCTTCATCCCCAGCTGTGAGCCACCGGGTTTGAGACAGTAACCACCAGTGTCAAAGGTAACCCCTTTACCGACAAGCACAATATGTTTACGCGGCTTGGCTGGTGAATACTCACCAATAACCATACATGGTCTGCTCTCTGCTCCGGCTCCAACCGCCAGCACGCCACCGCACCCTTCTTTTTTCAGACGTGCTTCATTCCAGAGTGTCATTTTAAGACCGGCCTTGCGGCCACGCTGCATAAATATCTGTGCCAGACTCGCCGGATGGATTGCATTCGCCGGCTCATTCAAAATATCCCGGGCAAAGTTCACCCATGAGAAGAGATTCTCTGTCTTATCCAGAGCTGACTTCAAACCCCGAACCTCTGCGACCTGAATGAGAACTGTGGCTGCTGGAGCTTCAGCCTCTTTTTTGTACTTTCCAAAGACATACGAACCCAGCAATGCTCCTTCCTGAACCGCGGTAATAATCTCGGCTGAAGCGGCAGTAAGCGGCACCACGAGTCTTTTACGTCCGGTAAAATTAAAATTATCAAGAGCATGTTTGACCGCGATTTTTGTCTGCTTCAGGATATTACTGTCCTTGGTATCAAGCCTTTCAGCAACCACAGTGACATCATTGACCCCAGCATAATCACCGGAAGACACCAGTTTTCTGTCGCCAGCCTTATCAGGAGTACAAACGGCACTGAAATCATCCTTAAAAAGTGCTGTCTTGTCATTTGAAAATAACAGTAAAATATAATCACCGGACTGAGGTTTATAGGACTTGCTTAGCATTAATTTCATTATGATCTCCTGTATTGCTGAAATAGTAATATCCTTAAATTTACAGATAAATGCAATTAATTCAAGTTTATAATAATCTAATTAACAAGAATAAACTTATTACCGTATCTTTTTTTATTATCTTAACAAATTTGTATACATTTTCCTAGAAATTTATCCCTATTGTAAATACAATCATTTGAACATATGTGTTGTGTCGTGTAAAGTGTCCAATGTTTTTCAGTCATTGTTGTGTTAAAAGGAGTAAGAATGTCGAGCAATAACGAACTCGGTAGTAAAATTAAACAAACCCGCCTGCAGCGTGAAATGTCAGTGAGTGAACTTGCCAAGAGCTGTGGCTGTTCAGAGGAACTGATCATAACCCTCGAGAATGGTGAACTGATACCGTCTCTCACCCCACTTATGCAGATATCACGTGCACTGGGAGTTCGGCTTGGCACTTTTCTTGATGATACGGAAAACTGCTCACCTGCAATTTCACGAAATGGTGATTATCAAAAAGGTCTGCATTTTTCCGGTAATGCTGTGGCTCCGGATCACTCAGTACTTGAGTTTTATGCTTTAGCCCGGAACAAATGCGATCGCCATATGGAACCTTTTATTATCAATGTCCACCCTGAAGACACCGAACGAGTCCTTTCTTCCCATGAAGGAGAAGAGTTCATCTATGTACTTGCAGGAAAATTGCAGATTGTGTACGGTAAAGAAAGCTATACTTTGGAACCAGGAGACAGTATTTATCTTGATTCCGTAGTCCCTCACCACGTCTATTCTGCCTCCGACACCGAAACCAAAATTCTTGCTGTCGTCTTTGCGCCATACTAAGTGCTTTTACTGACTCAAATTCAACAGAAGAGGATTTATCATGAAATTTACGAATACAACTGTAGGACAATTTTTTGAAGAACAGGCCATAAGACGTGGTGACCATGATTTTATTGTTTACCCGGACCGGGCATTACGGTGGAGCTGGAAAGAATTCAACACCCGCGTTGATAATCTTGCCAAAGGGCTACTGAGCATAGGAATAACTTATGGCGATCATGTTGGAATCTGGGCCAGAAATGTTCCCGACTGGCTGACATTTCTATTTGCCACCTCCAAGCTGGGAGCGGTTCTGGTAACAGTAAACACAAACTATAAAAGCCACGAAGTCGCTTATATAATGAAACAGGCCGATCTCAAAGCCATCGCCATCATTGATTCTTTTCGGGATATTGATTATCTGGGTATAATAAATGAACTTGTTCCGGAACTGAAGACCTGCACCCGTGACAACATCCGCAGCAAGGAGTTCCCGGAACTCAGAAATGTAATCTATATTGGCCCCGAAAAGCACCGCGGCATGTACAATACCCACGAACTCATAAATCTTGGTTCACATGCCGACGATTATGAGCTGCGTAAAATATGCGCCAACGTTTCCATTGATGATGTGATCAATATGCAGTATACTTCCGGCACCACCGGTTTTCCTAAAGGGGTAATGCTTACAAGCCGCAATATTCTGAATAACGGTTTTTATATTGGAGAATCACAGCGCTTCACAGAGAATGAACGGCTCTGCCTGCCGGTTCCACTCTTTCACTGTTTTGGAATTGTCTTGGGAGTTATGGCCTTATTCAGTCATGGCGGAACCCTGGTAATGGTTGAAGTGTTCGATCCGCTGCTGACGCTTGCGGCGGTACAAAAAGAACGCTGCACCGCGCTCTATGGAGTACCGACAATGTTTATCGCGGAGATGGATCATCCAATGTTTGATATGTTTGATGTTTCGTCTCTCAGAACCGGCATAATGGCAGGATCTCCCTGCCCCATGGAACGTATGAAACAATGCATGGATAAAATGTACATGAAGGAGATAACCATAGCATATGGTCTCACTGAAACTTCGCCGGTAATGACTCAAACCACTACCGAGGACCCTGTTGCAATCAAGGTTGAAACCGTCGGCAAGGCGCTGCCCGAGGTTGAAGTAATGGTTAAAGATCCGGAAACAGGTGAAGAGTGTCCTCCCGGTGTTCAGGGAGAATTATGCGCACGCGGTTACAGTGTTATGAAGGGGTATTACAAGATGCCTGAAGCGACAGCACAAGCCATTGACAAAGATGGCTGGTTGCATAGCGGCGATCTTGGGACTTGTGACCAGGATGGTTATTACCGTATAACCGGAAGACTCAAAGATATGATAATCCGTGGCGGAGAGAATATTTATCCCCGAGAAATAGAGGAATTCCTGAGTCTTATGCAGGGAATTCAGAATGTTCAGGTAGTTGGAATACCGGACAAGAAATATGGCGAGGTTGTAGGCGCTTTTGTGATTGCGTCTTCAGGTTATGACCTGCACGACTATGATGTTAAGGATTACTGTAATGGGAAGATTGCCCGTTATAAAATACCGAAGCATGTCTTTATAGTTGACAGTTTTCCGCTTACAGCAAGCGGTAAAATTCAGAAATATAAATTAAGGGAACAGGCTGTAGAGATATTAAAGGTAACTGCGCAGGTATTTGAGTAATCACTATACGCAGGGAATGTCTGCCAAGGATTGTAATTAAATAATCTCAGCGCCAGCATGCGCAGTAGTGTGCTGGCGATATCTGACTTAGCTCCGGTTCTTCTTTGACACAGTGCTCAAAGGTAAAGTTACAGCGGTCCTGAAAATTACACCCCAGAGGATGTTCAAAGATACTGGGTACACTTCCCGCAATTGAGAACAACCGTTTACGTTCCCCGGATAATAGCGGCACGCTTTTGAGCAAAGCTTCTGTATAAGGATGGCGCGGCGCCGCAAAAAGCTCTGCAGCCGAGGCTCTTTCAACAATTCTGCCGGCGTACATCACACAGACTTCATGTGCTATTTCCGCAATAACCCCAAGATCATGAGTAATGAAAAGAATACTCATGCCGTATTCTTGCTGCAACGACTGCAACAACTCAAGAATTTGCGCCTGTACTGTGACATCAAGAGCAGTTGTCGGTTCATCGGCAATAAGTAACTGCGGCTTGCAGATTACCGCCATAGCGATCATAACACGCTGCTTCATGCCACCGGACAACTCATGCGGATAGCGTTTGAGCATGCTCTGAGCATCGGCAATACCTACATCACTCAGCACTTTGACCGCCTCCGCAACAGCAGCACTCATACTTATATTCTTGTGTGCCAAAAGGGCTTCAACCACCTGATTCCCAATGGTATAGACTGGATTTAGACTGGTCATCGGTTCCTGAAAAATCATGGCTATTTCAGAGCCTCTAATCTGCTGCATTCTCTTTTCAGTTAAACCAAGTATCTCCTGTGAGTTTAGACAGACACTGCCGCTGACGGTAGAAATCCTGGGATCAAGCAATTGCATCAACGCCAGACTGGTGACACTCTTGCCACTTCCAGATTCACCTACCAGACCTAAAGTACGACCTTTGGGAATAGTAAAATCAATCCCGGTCACAGCTTCAGCTTTGCGACCGGTAACATCAAAGGTGACAGACAGATTGCTGACAGAGAGAACACTGTCAGCAATCCGAGAAGATTTGTTCTGGTTTAACAAGGAGTTACACCTTTTTTAAGAATAATGTTGCCATATTTTGCTACGTCACCGGTAAGAACAATAGCAAATGCCTCCTTGGCACGTTCATAGAAAGCGAAACGTTCCATTCTGGTGATTGCCGGAGCGTTTGGCGCATATTTTTTAATTGGAACCAGGAATCTTTCTTCTACAGCCGGATCAAGTTCATCCCCAGGAGCAGGAGTCATCATTACAAGTGGATCTGGAACATATGAATCAATTTCAAACAGCGGCATAATACCTTCCAGCAGCTTATCAACTGGAATACCGTCAGCACGTACCACTGTAGGATTGAACGCCTCTGCTGGAAAATGCGCATCACTCAGCACTATTTCATCTCCATGCCCCATGGAAGCCAGAATCATCAGTAATTCAGGGCTCAATACCGGTGAAATTCCCTTTAACATCATTTTCTCCTTATCAAAAATTACTAATTGTGCACACGCAAACTTATACGTTTACATTTTTTTATTATTTGCTCTCAGCTGCCCACATGCAGCATCAATATCACGCCCCTTCTCTTCGCGCAGCAGCACATTCAGACCATGGGCTTCAAGTGTATTCTGAAAAGCCCGTATCTTATCCGCCGGCGGCGCCGTATACTCACACCCGGTAGTCGGATTTAGCGGTATAAGGTTGATTTTACAATCTATCCCCTTTAACAAATCCACCAGCTCTCGAGCCTGCTGTTTACTGCTGTTTATTCTGTCAATCAGACAATACTCTATAGTGATATTTCTACTGGCTGTCCGCGAAAATTCCCTTAAAGCGTTGATTAATTCTGGAAGCCGCCATTTAGCAGCAGTTGGTATCAGCTGCTCACGCAACTTTTGTTCTGGAGCATGCAGTGAGATAGCCAGCCGATAATTAGATCCGCGCTCGATTAGCCGCAGTATCCCCGATATAACCCCAACCGTTGAAATAGTTATCTTTCTGCCACCAATATGAATACCATTCTCATCCTGAAGGATACTGCAGGCTCTCAGCACATTATCGAGATTGAGCATGGGTTCCCCCATACCCATAAATACGATATTACTTATGCCTTTGCCGTCAATCTGGTAACAGCGGCGGTCCACTGTATAAATCTGCTCCAGAATTTCCGCTGAGCTCAGATTACGTTCAAATCCGCTCTGTCCAGTTGCACAGAACACACAGCCAATCGGACATCCGCTCATGCAGGAGACACAGACCGTTCTGCGGCTGCCCTTGATCTCCCGTATCAGGACACTCTCTATAAGAGTACTGTCGTCTGAGGACTCCAGCAGCCATTTTTCAGTCAAACCGTCACTGGACACCCTATGCTCTATTTCCTTGAGCAAACTCAAAGAATATTTCGCGGAAATCTTATCCTTCAATAGTGCAGGAATATTACGCATAGCATCAAAATTGGCAACTCTTTTCTGATGCAACCATTGCCATAACTGTTTAGCGCGGAATTTCTTCTCCCCCATAGCTTCAATTTCAGCTGACAGTTCAGGAAAATCCAGACCCAGAATACTTTTCATACCTCTCCAGATAACAACAGAACAATAAATTACTGGCGGAGGCGCGAGGGAATCGAACCCACCCAAGACATTGTCTGCCCTGCACCGGTTTTGAAGACCGGGCCGACCACCAGACCGAATCCGCCTCCTGATCACTATTCAAAACATTATACATAAACCCAAATATTCTGACAATAGAAATATATCCTGTACGATACTGCTATATTGATGCAACTTGTTGACATAAGCTGTTTACAATATACAATATATTATTAAATTAATATTTATTTATTACAAACAGGGGTACAATATGTCTATAATCTTCCAAGAACTCTGTAACCGCGGGCTTGAAACCAATAATCCGGAAATTCACCAGCAGTTGAATGCTATCACCTCAGAGGATGTTCTAAAAGAACTCGCACAACCTATCAAAGCATTTTCATTTCAGCGGGCACTTACTTTTCTAAGCCCTGCCGCAGAAAAACATCTTGAAGCCATGGCGAAGGCAGCTTACAAAGTCACTCGCCAGCGCTTTGGTAACACCATGGCTCTATATGCTCCGCTTTATGTCAGTAATTACTGCTGCAATAAATGCATATATTGCGGATTTAACAGCACACACAGTATTAAACGTTCTCGACTGACAATTGACGAAGCTATCAGTGAAGCGAAGGAAATACGAAAAGCCGGATTTACCGACCTTTTACTGGTTACCGGAGAAGACCCTGCAAAAATTTCTGTGGATTATCTCTGTGAATTGTCTACAGCGTTACGTGAAATTTTTTCCACAATCTCCATTGAAATCTACCCGGTTGATGAAGAAGCGTATCACAAAATGTTTCTTGCCGGTGTCGACGGAATGACTCTGTATCAGGAGACATACGACAGTAAGCTGTATCCCAGTTTTCACCCGTCAGGACCGAAGGCTGATTATGCTTACCGGCTCACGGTTCCAGAAAATGCGGCTAAAGCTGGTATGCGTCAGATTGGCATCGGTGCATTATTGGGACTGAGCGACTGGCGTTATGAAGCATTATGCGTTGCCACACATGCAGAAGTTCTGATTAAAAATTACTGGCGCAGCAAGGTTTCAATATCATTCCCACGTATGCGCCCGGCCGAAGGAGTTAATCCAGAATGGTTAAGACCGGTATCGGACACCAATCTGACTCAAATTATACTGGCGATGCGTCTCTGCTTCTCAGATGCGGGTCTGGTTCTCAGTACCCGTGAATCCAAGGAATTACGTGACAACCTGTTACCGCTGGGCTTGACCCGTATCAGTGCCGGCAGCAAAACTAATCCTGGTGGCTATCAGCATCAGGAAGAGCTGGAAGGTACCGAACAATTCGCAATTGCTGATGAACGAACTCCCGAGCAGGTCGTTGAGATGCTTGTCAGCAAAGGTTTCGATCCTGTATGGAAAGATTGGGATTATACTTATTTCAAAAAAGAGGCTTAACGTAATCACGTATTATTAACTGGTTTCAAGGTATATATAAAGCGGCAACTTCAGAGTAATGAAGTTGCCGCTTTATATAATATCTGCGGTTAAAAGACTATTCAATTATAACTGTTCGCCACCCAAGATCAAAAAGCTTCTGTGCCAGCGCATTCGCATTTGCTGCACTTGAAAATGCCCCTACCTGAACAACATAGGAATCCCCTTGAGGTGCTGAAATTCTCACAAGTGATGAGTTTACGCCGGAATCTTTGAGCGTTTTCATAACAGTAGTGGCTTCAGTCTTGTTACTGAATTGTGTTTCAAGCCGTACCCGCTTGAGATTGCTGACTACTGCCGGTGTATCAGACGGAGCAACAACTCCGAATTTATCCTCAAACTCACTCAACACCGTAGTGTTTCCACACTGCTCAGCTGCAGCTTTTAACAGCTGATACGCTTCCTCTTGAGGATAATAATCGACATAACCTGCAAGCAACAACATGCGGTAAAGCGTAATAGCCCCATCACAGTCACCGGTTTTCAAACAGACTTCCGCCTTTGCAGCAACGGCCTTGGCTTTTATCGCCCGGTTATCAGAATGCTCAATTACATTGGTAAAAAGAGTTTTGGCTTTGTCGTAACTCTTAAGGTTCAGCCAGCACATTCCCTCATAATACATTGCTTCATATTTAATATCGGAGTTCCAGGCTGTATGCTGATGAAAAACCTGCGCTGCCATTATATAATTGCCGCTTACATACTCCTGCTGCCCTACTTCAAAGGGAGTGACGGTTCCACAAGCGGTCACAAAAAGCCCTAAGATACAGATTATTAAATATTTAAGCATCCTTATTAATCCTCTTCAGTTCACTCTGTAAAAAAACACGTAGCGCACTCTTCCATTCAGGCATTGGCGGAAGCCCAAAGAGCGGAAGCGCAGTATTATCCATTCTGGAATCCTTGGGACGCGGTGCCGGACGTGGATATTCTTCAGTAGTGCACTCAATTATATGCCTTTTAAGTCCGGCCAGACGGAAAATCTCCTTCGCAAATTCATACCAGGTCGCATCACCGTGACACGAAAGGTGAAAAAGTCCGGTGGCAAACTCATCAATTATGCTCTTTACACCATAAGTAACAGCCATTGCTGAGGTAGGATTACCTTTCTGATCACCGACCACCTTCAATGGTGTGATATCATCCTCCATACCAAGGCGCAGCATAGTATGCACAAAACTAGGACCGTCAGCACCGTAAAGCCAGGCGATTCGACAAATAGCGAAATCATTACAAAGTTCACGCACCGCATCTTCACCGGCAAGTTTGGATTTACCATATACCGTTTTAGGAGAGACTGAATCCTTTTCCGTATACGGGCGTCCCAGGTCTCCGGAAAAAACATAATCGGTAGATATATAAATAAGCTTGGCATGAATCTTCTGTGTGGCAAGGGCAACATTATGTGTTCCCTCACCGTTAATCAGCATCGCCTTGTCTTTCTCACTTTCACAAGCATCCACATTGGTCATTGCAGCGGTATGCACAATAACTTCAGGCTGAGCTTCTTCAATAAATTTTATCGTCGCTTCTCTGGAGGTGATATCAAATTCGGCTATATCAGCGCCAATTACCTCCCAGCCGTTATTTTTATATTCTGAGCACATAGTACGCCCGAGCATACCATTACTTCCGGTAATTAATATCTTCATTGTTTCTCTATCTATTCAGCCAGAGGATACCTGGCTCTATGTTCCAACAATAAATCAGCCAATGCCAAAGCCATCATCGCTTCAGCAACAATAGCAACTCGCGGACAAATACACGGATCATGTCTGCCTTTTACTACAATATCACAGTTTTCGCCTGCGGCATTGATCGTCTTCTGTACAGACGCAATCGAAGGTGTCGGTTTAATTGCGATACGGGCTGTAATCGGAGCACCACTCGAAATCCCTCCCAATATCCCTCCTGCATTGTTTGATACAGGAGATTTCATCTCGGAGGGCAAAGGATCATTGAATTCCGAACCCCGCATTCCCGCAGCCGCAAAGCCTGCACCTATCTCGACACCTTTGACTCCTCCAATAGAGAAGAGAGCACCTGCTATCCTGGCATCAAGTTTGTCAAATACCGGTTCACCAATACCCGCAGGCAAGCCAGTAACCTCTAGAACAACACTGCCACCAACAGAGTCATTCTCAGCTTTAGCCGTATTGACTTCATTTTCAGCTGCTCCCAGAAGCAAAGCATCCCCAAAACGTAACTGGTTACCTCCAGCGCAGTCAAAATCAATACTCTCTGCTATTACTTTACCTATCTGCGCTACCGCAGATTTGATAATAACATCACTTCCAAGGATAAGCCGCGCAATAACACCCGCAGCCACCCGCCCGGCAGTCTCTCTTCCTGATGAACGTCCTCCACCCGGAAGCGGTGTAACCCCGTATTTCTTAAAATAAGTGTAATCAGCATGCCCAGGACGAAATTTCTGAAGAAGGTCGCCATAATCCTTACTGCGTTGGTTGGTATTTCTAATCAGCAGCATTACCGGACTGCCGATAGTATAACCTTCGTAGACACCAGAAACAATCTCTACACAATCCGCTTCATTACGGGGTGAGACGAACTCAGAAGTTCCGGGACGCCTCTTATCAAGCTCTACCTGCACGATCTGTTCACTAAGCTCTATACCAGAAGGAACACCATCAACTACAACACCGATTCCCCCGCCATGCGACTCACCGAAGGTAGAGACCCTGAGTATATTTCCATACACACTGCTCATTAACGATCCTCTTTAATTCTATTTACTGCGGCTAGAATCTCGGCACTATTGACATCATCAACAATCACCGTCTCTCCACGGGCTTTCAAAAGTACAAAAATCAACTTCCCTGAACGGATTTTCTTATCATGCGACATTATCTCCATCGCCTTATCATGATCGGGAAAATCTGGCAAAGCCCCAGATACCGCACGTATTGTATCACACATAATCCTTGTCCGCTCCGGATCAAGCATCCCCCGGAGCATGGAAATATACAGGGCAACAATCATTCCCAGAGCAACTGACTTGCCATGAGAGATCTGATAATTATAAAATCCCTCTACTGCATGCCCGTAGGTATGACCGAAATTTAAAATAGCACGCAAACCGCTTTCCCTGAAATCATTGGACACGACCTTCGCTTTGGTTTTAGCCGAGAGCGCCGCCACCGATTTTAACAATGGCAGGTCACCTTCGAGCAATTCACGGTAATGGTTTTCAATCAATGCCGCAATCCTGGTATTATAGATAAGTCCGGTTTTATACGCCTCAACCAGACCGTCAGACAAAGCTTCACGCCCAAGAGTAGCAAAGGCCCCCGCATCCAGTACAACCAGATCAGGTATTGTAAATGCACCGACGATATTCTTGGCTGTACCGAGGTTGACCGCCGCCTTACCACCTACAGCCGCATCAACGCAACCGAGTAAGGTCGTACTAACCAGCATGAAATGCATACCGCGCTTGTAGGTTGCAGCAACAAAAGCCCCGAGATCGGTTACCGTACCGCCACCTAATGCCAGCAGATAATCATCACGGTTAAAATGATTATCCAGCAGACGCTTGTATATTTTTTCAGCTACGGCCAAATTCTTAATATCCTCGCCAGGTTCAAGAACAATGACCAGCGCATTTGGCAGGAATTTCTGGTACTCCGGGATATACAGATCCGCAACATTCTTATCCGTGACAATTGCTATTTTCCGCCCTTCAATCGCAGAGCTAACCGCAAATAGCGGACTGAAAGAACAGACAACCGGACAGTCAACTCCTTCCATTCGCACCGAGAATTTATCTTCGGGATAAAGCTTATTTATTGCCAGTTCTATAATACTGGTGATTGAATGATTATCAGTAAGAACCTTGATATCAGCTTCATTGTAATACTTTACACGCCGTAAATATAGCTCATGCAAGGCATCCAGATGCTGCCACTTCGGCCGCTGTTTCATGCCCTCTTCACCGATGCGTTTCTTACATTCATTGAGTGACGCTTCAAGATATAAGACAATACCGCTTGATTCCATAACATTCCGGTTGATTTTATTTTCAATAATTCCACCGCCGGTAGATACCACCAGCATATCACGGGCAGCAAGTTCCTTTAGCGCCAGTGTCTCCTCCTGCCTGAAGGCATCTTCACCTGACTTTTCAAAGAACTCGGTAATACTGCAGCCGAATCTAGCCGTCAGTATCTCATCAATATCAACAAAAGTACGCTTTAATTTTTCAGCAATACCCTTGCCGATCGTGCTCTTGCCACACCCCATAAAACCGGTAATATATATATTTTCAGGCATTTATACTTCCTATATCAAACAAATTACGGGAAACATGAAATCAGAATTAAATATAACGAGTAGGATCAGGGACTCCCGCATCCCTGAAACCGGCAATCCGTAACGCACAACTGTCACAAACACCACAGGAGAGACCATCTGGAGACGGGTTGTAACAGGAATGAGTCAGAGAATAATCGACCCCCAGGCTAACGCCGCGCCGGATTATATCCGCTTTGGAGAGATCAATTATAGGTGTCTGAATGGTAAAGCCATGTCCTTCAACCCCGGCTTTGGTTCCCAGATTAGCCATTACAGAAAAAGCTTGAATAAATTCACCGCGGCAATCAGGGTAGCCCGAATAATCCACCGCATTTACCCCGAGGAAGATATCCCTGCAATCATTTACCTCGGCAAAGCCAAGAGCATAAGAAAGAAATATTATATTACGAGCCGGAACATATGTAATTGGGATATTACTGTCACTTGCAGCATTTTCACTGCCTGCAGCAGGCACTTCAATATCCGCAGTCAGAGCCGAGCCGCCAAAAGCCCGCAAATCGATATTAACAACTTTAAACTCTTTTCCACCAAGTGCTTCAAACACCTTTCGGGCTGCGACTAATTCACAATCATGCCGCTGACCATATGCAAAAGAAAGGCAATAACATTCATAATCCAGCGAACGTGCTATTGCCAATACTGTAGCCGAATCCAATCCTCCAGAGAGTAAAACTACCGCTTTTTTCATTAAAACACACTTTCTATATCAAAAATTCCGGTAAAATCATTACTTTAATTTATAAGTTAATTTTACCATATTATTATTTTTAGCATACCTGTATTCACATGAGTCAAACAAATTTTTAACCAGTTCCAATCCCAGACCGCCAATTTCTATATCCTGAATATCACGTGTGAGATCAGGTTTTTTGGACAGGTTAATATCAAAAGCACCCGCATTATCAGTCATACACATCTCAAGCATGTCAGCGGAAATATTCAGAGAAACAACTATTTCTATCTCCTTGGATGGCGGATTGAACTTGATAATATTGGTGATAAGCTCTTCAATTGCAACATTAAGTGCATAATTACCTGCAGCATCGACACTCTGCGCTTCAAGATAATCATTAAAGTCCTTGTTGAACTTATTATAATCATTGATATCGTTATTCAACTGCCATGACTTCTCAATCTTCATCTTCAACAAGCCTTAGTTATATCGTTAAATCAAGCAGGGACTCGGTATTATTAATTCTTCAGAAAATTACTCAATATTCAACTGAATCAACAATATCAATAACCTGATCCAACCCAGATATTCTCAAGGCATTTTCTACAACCTCCTGCGGCTCAGCTACAATGATTTTACCGCCGCTTGCATTCAATGTTTTTGCAGCCATCATAAGCATACGCATGCCAAGACTTGCCAGAAATGCAACATCTGACATATCCACGATGAGTTCACCTTCAAGGCCGCTGTAACATTGTTTGAAATCGTCTTCAATCTCACCAACCCCCTGCAGATCAAGTCTTCCAGTCAGTTTCACCACACACTTATTTAGCCCGGCGTGTACTTTTTTAATTTCCATATATTTCCTTTACCCAGTAGTATAATCAAAAATTTACGCAAATTCCATTTTACGCCGCAGTTCACGCAACTGCCGTTCAAGCTCCTGTCGCCGCTGCTCTTCAAGTAAAAATTCTGACTTATATTCCTCAAGAGTCTCCTCAGCTTTAGCCAGCTTTTCCTTCAGGAATACCTTGGCAGCAGCACTGGCCTCATGAGTCAATTCAAGCTCTTCGCGCATAGTCAATAAATTCTGCAGCAGCTCCTGATTACGGGATCGTTCCTCACCAAGATCATCACGCGCGAGATTACGTTCCTTCACAAGTGTGTCAATCTCTTCCCGATATGAAGCCACCTCTCTGGAATGCTCGGACTCAAGCTGATCACGTTCAGCGATAACACTTGTCCGCAGTTCCTTTTCAACCTTGGTAAATGCCCCTCGCTCAAGCTGAAGCTTGTCTTCAGCAAGTTTTCGTAAATTCTTTTCCTGCTGCAACTGCAGCTTAATCTCATTTAAAGCAGAATCAACCGCCTCATATTTTTCTTTAAGATATGCCTTACTTGCTGAACTGGCAGAGACCGATTCCTGCATCAGAGACAATTCTTTTTTATAGTTTTTCACTACCCCGCGCAGTTCTGTCTCTTCAGCTTTTATATCTTCCAGTTTGTTCTCAACCCGCGATTTTTCGTCAACCATATCCTTAAGAATTCGCTTGAGATTTTCATGATCGGCAAAGAGTTCATCATATTTACCACTCTTTGCCTTCAAGGCATTCTGATGCTCAGCCTGCGCATCACGCATACGTTTTTCTAAATCAGCCAGCAGATTACGCATGTTAACCGTCTGTGCATTGAGCTTTTCATTCTTACGGGATTCATCTTCAAAGGCCTTGGAAGTTTTATTCAAAGCAGCTGAAATCCGTTCAACCTCTTTCTCAAGCACCGCAATCTTATCATCATAAGCCTCTCTGATTTCAGCTACCTCAACGTCAAACCCTTCTGCTCTTCGACGCACATCTTCAGAATCCTTGAGCAGGACATCGAGCTGACGAGTCAGATCATGTTTCTCTCTTTCAGCCTGTGACAGCGCATTACGCATCTGAGCCCGTAACTGATCCACCTGATTACTGGCTACACGCTTTTCAACATTCATCTGCTTCTCAGTTTCACGAAGCTTGAATTTTTGTGTATCCAGCTGCTTCTGCAGCATCCGATATTCACCAAGGAGTTCAGAACGGTCTCGTCTATATTCAAACCTGACTTTGTTATGCTTCCGATTTAAACGTTCAAAACGCACCTCTAGTTCTGCTATATCGTGACGCGCAGATAACAATTTCCCCTGATAAACATGGGATTCTTCCTGCGAGCGCTGATGTTCAAGACTTAAACGCTGCTCCGTCTGAGAGAATTCCTGCTCAATTTTCTCTCTGCGGGTCATCTCACTCTCCAAACTTCGCTCAAGTCTGGCGTTTACATCGGTTAATTCCACTAATTTCTGCTGCAGACCATCAATAATCTCTTTATTATCACGATTTTCCTTCAGCAGCGCTTCAGCTCTTGACGATTCGCGTTCTGCTGAAATCGCATACTCTTTAGCTGTCTCCTGCTCCTTTTGCAGAGCTTTATCATACTTACTGTTTATAACCGAAATTTCATGCTCCAGCTGTCGGCGTTCTTTTTCTGCGGAAGATAGATTATCATTTGCCAGCTCAAGCGCTTTGATCAATTCTTCACGCTGAGAACGCTCTGACTCCAGATTCTCTTCAAATTCCTGCTTTATTCGGCGTTCTTCGCCGGCCTGATGTCGGTTCTGATGATTAATTTCAAGCAGTTCTTTCTCCTGCTTGAAAAACCGCTCTCTCTCGACTCCGAGCTTATCTTCCAGCAAAATGCATTTCTGCTCAAGTGTCTGACGCAGCAGATCAGCCTCGCTTAACTTATCTGAAAGCAGATTGAGCTGAGTATGCAATTCCGACTCGGTTTTTTTAGCATTAACCACAGCACGCTCAAATTTTTCTTTGTATCTGTCAGCCTCCGCGCTGGCCTCACGCATCCGCATATGGCAACGCTCAATCTCCTGCAAAAGAGAATTACAGTCTATTGCTTTGCCATTATGATCTGAAATCTCATTATTTTCAGCACTACTCATCAACAAACTCTCTTCAGAAAAAGATTAATACAAAAAAATAAGTAGTTATATTATACATAATTATAGAGTATTTTCACACATTTTTTAAGGTTACGCTACTATTTATCGCACTTTTTTTCTTTCCTTTGCAAATAGCCACCAGTCTGGCAGCAGATTCGTAATAAATGAGAATTCAACATTCCAACGCGACCAATATTATTTTACATGCCTGTATTTATATGATACACCGCTAAAATATACACAAAAACGAAATATTCTTTATTTTTCGGCATATTTTAATTAATTTTCAAAATAAGCATTGCACATTATCAATTATTTCCGTAAAATCTCGCAATTGAATATGAAGAACCTTTAAAAGTATACTTTTATTTTATTACAGGAGCAACTTAATGGAAAAACCACTAACAAAGAACGAACTATTCTCAGCAATTTCAGATGAGACAGGTCTTACTAAGAAACAAGTATCAGAGGTGTTTGACAGCCTGTGCAGCAACATAACAAAGAGTCTTTCAAACGATGCTTGTGGAAAGTTTGTGCTTCCTGGTTTATTGAAAATAGAGAAAAAAGAAGTACCGGCCAAGCCTGCAAAGACTGGTGTGCCAAACCCATTCAAGCCTGGTGAAACTATGGATATTCCTGCTAAGCCAGCATCAACAAAAGTTATTCTCCGTGCCCTTAAAGGTCTCAAAGAGATGATCTAAATAAAATTTAAATTTTATTTTTACTAAAGTGAGGATAAATTATCCTCACTTTTTTTGTTACCTGAACGCAAATTTAACCATTAACTGTTTGAAAGCAAAAAGAATTAATGCTAAAATAATCCAGTAAATGGTGAAGAATGGAAGATATAATATCTCAGATGTCCGAGAAAACATTTTTTGATGCAGATTATACAGAGGTTCTCAAAACTCAGGAAGGAGATAATTCTGCTTTCGATATTTTAATGTATCGCTATCAAGATGTGATTGCGCGGCAAATGAGACGATTTTCATTACAACAACACGTTATTGAAGAACTTACTCAAACTGTATTTATCAACGCTTATCAGTCGATAAATAAGTATGAACCCAAGGCACCTTTCCTGCACTGGCTGCGGACAATTGCCAGCAGAGTAGGCTATAATTACTGGCGTGAAGAAGCAAGAAAACCCAAAACAGTCACTCTTGAAGAATGGGACCAGCAGCCGGAGAAACCGGAAAACTCTGAGGCGCAGAATGCTGGAGAAATACTAGAGATGGTTCTGAGCAATCTGCCTCCCAAGGAACGACAGGTTCTCTGTATGCTTCATCTTGACAAACTCAGTATTAAAGACATCGCCAAAACGATGGGATGGACAGTCCCGATGGTAAAAATGCGCTCCTACCGGGCACGTAAAAAATTAAGAACCCTTTTAGAGGATAACGAATTAGGAGAACTTCTCAATGAATACAGATGATATAGAGTTGCTGCAAAAACTGGATAATGCTGCCTCACGTCTTCCATTACACAAGTTTAATATACGTGAAAAGGTATGGGCGGCGATTGAATCGCAAAATATTGTTATTGAGGTTGATTCATTCAGGTATCTTGCAATGGCTTGTGCCGTTGCAGCAATAATAGCACTTTTCTTTTCAGTAGATATTCTCACAAATATCCAGAATACAGCTGCCTGGCAGCTGACCGATACAGCAGCAAATATTCTTAATTAACAGGTAATAAAAATGAGTAATGATATTAATTCAGTTCAACCTAAAAAGATAATACGGCTCAAACACTTACTGTTTGGCATCATAATTCTGATATCAGGTATTATGATAGGATTTGTTGCCGGTGCATACACTGTCGGAAAGCATTTCGAATATTTTCGACCCAAACCACAGGAAATCACCAGGATAATTTCCGGAAAAATTATTGATGATTTCCCATACCTAGCAAAAGATAGAGCTAAAATTGAAGCCTGCATACATAATGAATTTGCTAACTTTAAAATGCTCGATGATGAGGTTTCATACCGCATTCTGCAGATGCAGCATGATATAGCATTACAGATAGAGAAGATTATTCCCAATCCCGAGGATCGCCAGCGCTGGATGACTACTTTTCCGCAATACTTCCCCGGGCATAAACACCGGATGTTTAAGGCTAAGAAGTTTGAAGAACGGAATAAAAGCAATCCCGAAGATGGCATGCTCGACGACTGGGATAGGCCACCCCCGCCACCTCCCGGTAATTGATAAAGAAGCCACCAGTGACAGAATCACTGGTGGCTTTCACATTACCGACCACATAATGAAAATATAACTGAATTAGCCATGAACAACTTCAAACGCCAGTCTGAAATCCTTCACTTGTAAAGCTTCCAGATACTCCAGACGCCCGCAACTGCGTTCATCCGCCCGTCCCTTAACCCGGCAGTTAGCCGGTTCAATGCCCATAACATGTGTAGAATAACCAGGCATATACCATTGCACAAGCTCTGGCAGATTCGAAGTATCCCAAGACATCTTGAGACTAATAGCGGCACTGCCACCACCGACAGGAAATTCAGGGTTGTGGATTACAGCCGTGGCAATTCCATTCTCTGTATTAAGATCAGAATAATAATAAACCTTCTCCTGATATCCGACTATAGGCTCGCTCCATACCGCAGCAGGAGCACCTAAGTCCGGTTCACGCGGCTCCCATGAGGTTGAGGGCAGAGTAACTACAGATTTATCGGCGAGTAATGGAAAACCAAAATTACAGTGATATAAAATAAGCAAGGGCTCTTTGCTGCCACTGAGATTCTCAATAGTATCATGAATTTCAATTTTGTTTTGCCCTAAGGTGGCTCGGATCGTACGTGTAAGCACAAACCTGTTCCCAAACATTCGGGTTTCAGAGATGACCCCTGTGATCTCCACTTTACACTCATCCCCTTCCCAGTAAGTTCTAAAGCCAACTTCTCTGGCCGGGATATTATGTGCATGACCGTGCAGCCCGTAAGCCACGCCCTCATCTTCACAGGGACTTCCGACATTATTCATACCACAAGTGGTCAAAAGTCCGCTGCTGTAACTGCCAATCCATGCCGCTCCGTCTTCATTATAATATGCAGGATTAACCACACCATTGTTTCCCTGCCAGCACAACGAAGCCCCGCAGTATTCCGCCTGCACAATATCCATGCATTTACTTGGAGAAATCCAGACTCTGAGTCCGCTGCCCGTGTCTAACTGGATAATTTCGCTTCCAGCCTCCAGCCCCTCCTGCAACCTGAATCTTCGGACCCCGCCTATTTGTCCGGTATTACCGACCCGACCAAAAACCTCACTCTTTGAATATTCTTTTCCGCCAATTTTCATGATAACACATCCTCAACACTAAAAGACACACCTTTATAATGTAACCGCGACCTTACACATTCGAAGCGATCATCGACTAATACCAAAATATTCTGTCAAACCCAAATCTACAATATCAAATCAACTTCCTCCATCTAAAACGGAGGTCATAAAGCATCTAGTTGAAATCATACTCACTAGTAATGCCCAGAAGCTGATTAAATCTTTAATATACTGTTGCTACACATGTTAAAGCCGCATATAGCAGCAGCGCCGCGGCTGTACCTATGGCATAATATAATACCAGCGGCAAGAACACCTGCAATCTAACAGTTAAGCAGATAACCATGATAATAAGCAGTAACGACTTCAGTACTTCAACAAATTCTATGCAGCAGTTTATCCAAATTATAATGATGCAATAAACCGGTCATATTCTTTCTGCATCTTCTTGAGTAAGACAGGTGTCTCTAAACCATAGGGGCAACGTGACCTGCAGGCACCACATTCGATACAGTCATCCACCTTACGCATTTTTTCCTTAAATTCCGGGGTCAATAGCGGTTCAAGCGGCATACGTTTGATAAGATATCCAGCTCTGGCAGCCCAGGGAATATCAATATCAGCCGGACACGGAAGACAATACCCACAACCTCTGCAGAAATTACCGGACAGCTCCTTTTTATCATTATTAATTTCAGACAGCAATTCAGCATCAAGAACCGGTTCCTGTATTTCATATGAGAGAAACTCTTCAAGTTCAGTCATATGCTGAATTCCCCAGATCGGAACAACATGCTCAAATTGACGCATATATGCAAACGCAGCTCTGGCATTGGTTATCAATCCGCCAGACATGGCCTTCATCGCAATGACCCCAATATCATGACGAGCGCACTCTTCCGCCAGTTCCCAATCTGCATCCAGTGAAATCATTGAAAGCGGAAATTGCAGCGTATCAAAAATTCCGCTGGCAATACCGGCACGTGCAACATCACGGCTATGATTAGTCAGCCCCTTGAAGCGTATCATCCCTTGTTTTTGAGCATAATCAAGAGCTGCTATCGGTGACTCGGGATCATCAATATCCGGAAAAGTCTTCGGATTATGAAGCTGCATAATATCAACATAATCTGTCTGCAGTAGTTTAAGACTCGTTTCCAGTTCCATGAGAAAAGCACTCTTGGTAGCGGCCATACTTTTGGTCGCAATAACGACCTCATTACGCTTCCCCTTCAAAGCATTACCCAGTTTTTCCTCACTGTCCGTATAAAAACGCGCCGTATCAAAGAAATTAACCCCGCCCGCAATCGCAGCGTGAATTATCCGCGTTACTTCATCAGCTCCAGTGCGCTGAATAGGTAATGCCCCGAATGATGTCCGGGACACCATTAAATCGGTTTTACCGAGTCTTACATATTTCATATCAAATTCACCCCATTTCCACAGCGTAAAAGTTGCAATACCGCTAATGTTAATACAACTGTTTACTAATATTATACGCTAGAAACATGATACTTCAAGAAATCAAAATTATTCTGAGCAAATTCCTGCCACCACCTCATATTTTTATTTAACACCTTCAAATAAAAATAAGTAAATATCACCTTTAAATCGTGTACAGATTACCCCTAATTATCACTAAAAGACTGAGAAAACCGGCATTAAAAAAAAGGTTCAAAAAAACAAAATTAGTACTGGACAATAATGATGAATTCCGTATACTTCTAACACGTTGAAGTTAGTAACACTTTACTAACATCTACAAAATACATATTCCCTTGTAGCTCAGTTGGTAGAGCAATGGACTGTTAATCCATGTGCCGCTGGTTCGAGTCCAGCCGGGGGAGCCAAACTTAAAAGCCTGTAATTCCTGCTAAATAAGGACTTACAGGCTTTTTTAATGCGATTTTCTACACTCTAAAATACTGCTAAAACAGCTCAAATTGCCACAAAAAACATAAAAACAACAAACTTAAGTCACATTTAAGACACAAAATCACACTAGCCACTTCTGAATAAATGGTTGTAAAAAAGTAACTATGGTGCAAATAATTACTGCAACTGCTACCCAGGAATCACGTGAGCTTTTGCTTGAATGATTTTCTTTTTCATGGTCACGCATTAATTGATATAATTCACCTGTGTCTTTACTATGTTTCTCTTCAAGTGAGGTGACACTATCTTTAAGGTCCTTAATAGTTCCATTTGTAACCTGATCAACAATTCCAATCAGTTTTGAAACTTCTCTCGAACAGCTATGCAATTCGTTGGTCATTGACTCAAGCCGCCTTAAAATCTCTATTAGTCGGTCTTCATCCATCACTTTTTCTTTCTATCCAGTGGAGATTGAATGCATAGTGCCAAAGCAGCTATAATTACAGCACCTACTCCAATAACCCAGACCATCAATCGCCATTTTTCCTCACGGGCACGTATTTCCTTCTCTTTTGCCGCGGCTTCCGCTAAAATAACCCTTTCTTTTTCGGCACCTCTTGCCTCTACTATTTTAGCCATCTCCTCAGCTTTAGTTGTTTTTACTGATGCGAGTTCAACTAGTAAAGAATCCTCCCGCTGTTTAGCATTCTGCTCCACCTGTTTTATAGCTGCATCAATCTGAGCTTTTAGAATCTTTTCTCTCTCCGTAGTTTTAATATCCATGACCTTAATCGCAATCTCAGTGGCTTTCTGAGGATCTACTTGCTGAATTGATACTTCTGGGATATCCGGTAATTCAGGCAGTTTAGGTTGTATTGCTTCTGGAATTGATTGATTCGCCGGTACTTCTGAACTGGTAATATCTACATTAATTGAGTTATCCTGACTATTGTCGGTGTTGCTGTTATCAGTTTCACTCTTGGCCGCCAGAGCGAACTGCTTCTTTTTATCATCAACAGCACTTTTCTTCATACTCCCTTCATCCGACACAATATCAGGCGGTTCAGAACAACCGGCAACATAACAACAAATAACGGCAATACCGATTATAGTAACAATCCAGTATTTAAACACCCATCCCAAAATCATCGAAATCAGCTTACCAAATAAAAAAAACATGACACCCATCCTCCTTAATTACAACATATTGAACATGGGCTAAAATCTTCCAGCCCTTCAGATAAATTAATTTTCGTAATAGTTGTTGACGTTGATAATGCCGAACAATCTGCAGTATTGTGATAGCATTCCCCAGAATCAGTTACATAAACAGTCGCACCACGATTATATTTTTCATCAACTTTCGCTTTGGCAATTTTAAACATTAGTAATGCTTCCGCAGCTTCTTCAGTCTCGCCTAATAGCTCATGTTTACTTACGTGCAAATTTTCAGGGTCAACATATTTTGCAAGGTCTGCTTCATATAGAGCCTGAGTAACTTCATCAGATATTGACCAAGTACCGTCTGCTTGCGCCACGTATCCTACGCTGTCCGGACGCATCGTCTCCATTTTAATAAGTCCTAGCTCTTTAATGATTTTACTTATCGGGTCGTTATATGTAGTGGTTGAACCCGGTACAGCGTATATTCCTTTAGGCATGTTTTTATCCTTTCTATTAATATCCCCGTTTAACCGTTATCTTACATGGTGCAGACGTAACGTACGTCATGAACGTTGCTAAATTTGTACTCCGTACATGAGTCAAATATGTTATTGCCGTATGTACACTTAAGGACTCTCCCGTGCTCCATACTCTAACACCAGCGCTGAACCCTGAATAACAGAAAAATCCAGTACGACCCCAGTGACTTTCAACATATACGCGGGCAGTAGGATAACAGCTGCCGAGATACCTTTTCTTGGGGTAGTAGATAGCATTAATAGTCACGTTTTTATAATCATTAATAATTTCTGTATACTCGGTACCGTGTTGGAAGTTTATAATCTCTTCAATTACTCCGTTGGTAACAGTAACCGAGCCAATATATACCCGACGAATTGCGTTACCGTTAGCATCATAATGCGTCTGTTTGGCGATGTTAAAGAAGTCGCAGGATAACGGTTGTAACCACTTAATTTCTGTCAAAGCGAAATAAGTTGAGAAAGCTAGTTTAGTGCAATTTATTCGATATTTCTTATATGATACCTTATCCCAATTAAAGCGCTTGTATGTTTGGAGTTTCCAACCAGTAATGTCAGTTGCCCTGAAAATATTAGCCCAGTTTTCGCCGCCATCATCTGAACCGTCTATGGTGAAATTAGCGGGCATCCCATATAAAACCGATGATACGGCATATGGCATTAACATAATTCCGTTAGTTTCGAACGCTTCACCTGATTCCAGTTCTATATACATACTTTCGTTGCCAATCAAAGAACTGTATGCTGAACTTGAAGTTATCACTCCTGTGTTTTGAGTAGTTACGCCATCATAGCCTTTATAGGGTGGATACTCAGTTGAGTAAGACGATGATATCGAAACTATGAAACCCTTATCAGTATTAGCGGATAACGTTGGTACAAAGTCTGAATAGTCATTTTTCTGAATTCCGACTTGTGGTTGATTTTCCGTATAACCAAATGATTGGCTGCCATCTGTGCCTATATTTGAATAAATGTAGCCTGTACCATCAGTACCGCTGATAAGATCTGATATGTCAAGTGTAGTATCAGCGGCAAGTGCATCTGACAAATACACCTGCCCCTCATATCCAGCAGCGACCTGTAACCCGGCAACAATTGTGAGCTCACTCGTACCACTTGAGTAGATATGTGCTGCCGGAGCATCGCAGTCCTCAAGCGTCCAGCCGTCCGGCAAGTCACCTGTTGCACCAGCTACGATTGTCTGCGGAGCATAGCACAATGCCTGAACATCGTCATTCTCCAGCACAGTAACCCTTGAAGCTATGGCAGCAACATTACTGCCAGTAGAAGCCACTTCGGTCTGTAGTCCCGTGATATTACTCTCAACCTCCGGCATGCCAACCAAACTACGGAAAGACTCTGCATCTGCATTTGTGGCGTTCGTCTGAACCATAACCGAAAGATCAGCCACAAAAGCCACCATATCACCGTTAAATGTGAGCTCACTTGAGCCGGTAGTGCCAAACTCATCCAAGACTGACTTATTCAAATGGGCATGGCTTGATTCTTGAGCAAGAGCAATCGCTTCCTGAGTTGTTTCAACCATCTCTTCTGCATACCCTTTAGTGCTTACCGCGAGAGTTTTAATTTCGATCAGCTGATCACTCAAAATTGATTCTATATCTGTGTCTGGATCTGCAGTAACTGGCAACCTAACTGCCCGCTCAACTTTATCGTTCAAATCCTGAATGGCCAGTGTCAGCCTGTCTGCAATATTCTCAATTGGTTTTCTCTCAGGTGTAGTTGTTGTAAAAAACTCCTGTGTAAGTGGAGTATTACGCACAGCAATCAATCTCTTGGTACTAGGAAGAGGATCACCAGTTAAAGGATAGTTGACAACAAAACTAATATCAGATATTGATGTTATTGAGTAATCAGTATCAATGGCCAATAATTCGGCCTCAGTAGTACTTTTATAATCAGAATCCGCAAGGTAAAGATCAAGATACGGATTACCAGTATCAGGATTTTTCAAAATTCTAAAATCAAAAGTAAAGACAGTAGCTGAACTGTTGCCTACCCGCTCCTGCTTTGAAACTTCTGTTACAACAGCCATTTATTTCTCCTTTGAATAGTTATCATAAACTTTCATTGCATTTCTAAAGTTGCTCTTAAGACCTTCACTGCCAACCCCAGCCATATATGCCGACAAATCAAGGAATCCATATCCTGCCTTGTTCCATTCTCCATTACTTAAGTTGTAAGCAATAGCTGGTAATGCACTCCCTTTTCTTAGTGCCGGGATATTGATACCTTTATCTGAAACCCAAGGTTTATAGTTGCCTGGATATTTAACCAGATCGCGGGCAATTGGCACCGTCCCCATAATATCGAATGCTGGTGCAACCCCTAGTTCCATTGCTGTACTCTTCCAGATACTTTCGTCATCATCATCATCGCCGCCAATAAGAAAATATCCGGCAAGGAATGTAGCCCAGTATGGCAGATAAAAGTTCTCAAATACATGCTGCAAGAATTCATCCCAGGTGATCACACCATTTTGCATGGCCTTATAATTGTGTGTCAGCAGATTGCCATTCTTGGTAAGGAAGGTCATGAACGCAGTAGTAAACCGCAGGAAACCGGTCGAGCGTTGAGCCGCTGAAAGATCTGGAGCAAGTGTTGAAGGCTGAGTAGTTCTGACAATCTGATCCGCATACTCAACAGCCCGCTGTTTCTTCTCCTCAGCAGTCATTTCTGCTTTGATTCCGTTCAAACCTTCAGCAATAGCCTGCGAATATGCCCCCTGCCAGATCGGAAATACTGTCGCCTGGTCATTCATCTGGATAAACCTGAATGAGAATTCCTGAACATCTTTAAATGTGAGCCGCTTACCACCAAGCCATGGGATTGATTTCTCATCAAACTTGACTGTTTTAAGGATATCATAGATATTCTGGTTATAAGCACCCTGACGGGACCGCATATATTCTGATGCCTCCAGTATATCCTTGACCATTTCATTATGCTTGCCTGAGAGATTGGTTCTGAGCCCCAGTTCGCGCATACCACGCAGCAGATAGTGATAACCGCCAAAACGTGAACGACCCTGTTTGTTCATTGCGCTGATTGCGTTGAATAATGAAAGACGCTGCTTGATACCGGTTTTGACATTAAAACCAAGAATACTCGCTGCGGAAGTCTTACGCATCCAGTCCATAACCTGCTCAAAGCCTTCCTTATTCTGCCGGTTCGGATTAGCCTGGAACGCAATCCAGTCAATCAGATTATTGTAATATTCCAGCCCGAACTTCTCTTCCATCTTCTTTCTAAAACGTTCATCTTTTAACACCCGGTATACATCGGTAACCGTCTCACTATGGGTAATATCTCTGGTTATTTTATTAATATGCTGTGTCATAACCCCGATAGAGAGTAGCGGCGGTTTGGTAACAACAGCATTACCTTCGTCATCCCTTAAACGTGCCTTCCGATGTCCTTTCTGAGTTCCAACAAACCCAATTGCATTACGCGATTTAAGTTCACTTGCCTTATCTGCCTTGCCGATAAATGCATCGATTTTTGAGTCATATTTCAACGGAAAATAACCGCCATCTAATTCCAGTTCCTGACCATCTGCAGTAAGAACAGTTATCGCCCGCGCTTCTTCCTTTACCATTCGCTGACCGGTGCTACGGTGAACAACATCATCAAGCATTGGGAATAATGTATTAAGTTCATCCCATACTCCCTGAATTGCCCGCCACTCTTCAGCTGTGAATACCCGCTGCAATGCAATCAGCCGATTTTCGTCTGGAACAACCTCAGTTTTCCCGTCAATTGTCTCCTCATATCTGGTCCAACCGTAACCAAAGCATAATGCATGCAAACTGGCATCATTGCCGATATTCAGCGCTGCAGTCAGCAGCAGCTCTCCGGTCCACATGGTCTGTCCATCATACCATTCACTAAAGTTTGAAGGAATTGGAAGCCCCGCAACATTGAAATACTTGCCGCCGTTCTCAGCTTTAAGCCGCTTCATCGCCTTGTCAAACATCTCAAGATGTGGCTTGATTGCATCATAAACTTGGGCTCTCAACGCTTCATTCTTGGTCTCACAGGAAATAAGTGAATTGACCAGCAGTCTTCCTACTCCCAGTTCTCCGCCCCGGCTAAACTGGAAATTATCTATCTCCTCAAAGAGCATTTCTGGATTTTTAAGACATGCCCCCATCTTGCGAAGCCATTTTAAACCCAGGTTACCGGCTTCGGATTTGTCCTTACCGACTGTTGTCCGGCTTTTAATTTTATCAACACTTGACAATAACTGATCAACAATACCGTCTATTGTCTCAATGTTTTTGATTTTAAGAGCCTCTGTCTCCTTGCGTCCTTCTTTAATAAGGCGGTGCATTACGGTATCAAGTTCTCGAACCTGTTCTACTGTCAAATCACCATAGCCGGTATAATCAGAAGGTGTAACCTTCCGTTTCATCCAGTCTGTAATACACTCACTGGCAGAGGGCACAGAAGTGTCACGCGCGTCCTGTTCATATCCCTCAATCTCACTGCTGAAGACCTTATCATCCGGCATAAGAAGTGTTCCGGATTGTTCATCGGGCTTAATACTGGACTTGGGATCAAAGAAAGCAGCATACAGATCACTGAGACATTCCGCATAGGAATACTCCATGCCTTTAAATTTCTGTCTGACATTCTTTACAGAATACTTACTCTTCATCTTACGGTTGAGTTCAACTATCTTCTGGTGTTCAATAAAGAGTAAATTACAGCGTATCCGTTTCCGTGAAGCTTCAAATACTTTCCTCTGAGCTTTTTCCTCGGTATCAATAAAACTGTCTTCAACCTTTTCCAGCAGCCGTTTACCCCGCGCTGCCTTTTTAGGATCATCGCCTTTTATCCATTCATTATATAGAGCGATTTTTTCAGACTTAGCAACCTTGGCTTTCTCGATATTTCTGGAATCACTGGCTCGGATAGCCCGTTCCAGCTCTTTCATTGCTTTACGCTCATCTTTGCGGATTTCTGTAAGTGACGACGCATTCTTAAACCGCATACGATCTATATGGTTTCTCACCGCCTGTCTTACCGCCCCAAGCTCAAGCCGGTACTGCCTGAATTTTTCCTGAGCTGCTGTCTGAGCGGAAGTAAGCTTTCCGGAAGGCAGTGTCAACTCCTTCATTCGCTCATTATGCTCCTCAATAAGCTCTGCTGCACGTTCATCATCTATACCGTGATAACCGTCCAGACCATTGCTTTTCAATGCCTGCTTGAGCTGAATTAACTCGGATTTAACCGCATTATCGGTTGCAATATCAATTGCCACACTTTTTGCTTTGGTCTGGTCTAGGTCCGCCAGCAAGGCCTGCCCATTGGCATAACCGTAATCAATAGCCAGCGACTCAATATCAATACCACTGTCTGCAGTCTTAAGGCCATGCTTTTCTAGTTTTTCCTTATAACTTTCGCCAAGATGCTTTCTGGCATCAGCTTCATCAATTGCGATATTCTTTAATTTTGAAATAACGCTATAAACCTTCTGCGCTTCAATTGTCCGGGTCACATTATCCTTAACTTGCTGATATCCGCCTTCACGTATCCATTTATCAGTAGCTATTGCGTAAAGCTTTGCCTCGCTTTCTTGTTTGCGGCGCTTCCGGTTTTGCGCACGTTTAATCTTGCGCTGATTATTTTCAGTTTCACCAGCTTTCAGCTCAGCCGCAGTCTCAGCTTCAATCCTATGGAATTCACCAGCTTTTTTAATCTCACTCTCTACGGCCAACATCCGGTCAAATATTGCTGAAACCTCTTTATCAATACGAACCATATAGCGAATATCTCTATAAAGATCCATCATCCATTGTCGTATATTAGAAAAGAATGATGAGAGTCTGACAGCTGGTGCCTTTCCTGTAGCAAGATAAGTTTCAAAACCGCTGGCAAATTTCTCATGATTAAATCTGTAGTGGAATCGCGAATATAATTTATCTTTATCAATGAGCTTTCCAGCTTTCCAGTCTGTATAATTCTTCTGAAAATCATCAGCAGTCATATTCAAGTTATTGTCACTTATAAACTGTTCTGCCATCTTATTATAGAATTCAGAATTGTTCCCGGTATCATTTAGCCATTCTCGCATTGCTTCATGATCTTTCAGATCCTGCCCGCCAAGGATCCCGTTGTTATAAGCAATCTTGTCCATTTCCCAGAAGAAATGACCAATTTCATGAAAGAATGTTGAACGGTTTGCTGAAGAGAAAAGACTAATTACGGCCTTACGATTATCAAAATCAATTGAACCGCGAACATTATTCTCATCAAAAAACAGTCTTCGTATCTTACCAAGTGAAGCACTATACTCTTCCTCAGTGGCTGCTTCATAAATTGTCAACCCTGCATCACGAAGCCTCTGCCGGACCGTCTTGCTGGCATTAGCCGATATAATAGCCGCAACGTAATTATTGATATTCCGTGCAGCGCTTTCATCCTCAGTAACAATGTTTCCGGGATTACGTATTAGAGCAATATCCTTATCACCTTCACTGATATTAAATATACGGGAATCAATACTTCTAATATCCTGAGAAGACACTATCTCAACATGTTTGTCAAAAGTTTCCGAAGATATCGGTTTATCCTGATTAAGTGTATCCTCTTCTGGATTATTATTGACATTTCCAAAATCTGGTGGTATATTATCATTAGGAGTCTGCGATAACGAATTGAACTCACCCTCCTCGTCTATTTCCATTGGGTGTGCTGACAATTCGGCAGTATCAGACGAAATACTGTGAGCAGAGTCGTGTCTGTTCCAGACTTCTGTCATTTCATCTAACTGATCAGGTCTCAATTCGTATTGTGTATTAAGTAAAAACTCTCCATTGGTATCAATACCAAAATCTTCAATTAATGCTTGGTTGTTATTTACAAATAAGCGTACAAATACTGCCGAATTGCCTACTTGTCTTTCAATACCATAAGCATCAAAATCCAAAGTATCTTTTACAAGAACAACGGTATCTACAGGTTCTCCATGCTTATAAGTTCTGTTTATTAGAATCCTGTCATAATCATCAATTATTTTCCCTAAAACCTCAGGAAACTCACCACCAAGCTTATCGCCAAGCTTCATATGAATCAACCCAAAACCACTATTCCTCCTCTGATGATAGCCTTTCTTCAGATATATTGGAACTTCTCTATTGAGACGTGGATTGATTTTATTAAAGTTCAATCTTCCCCATTCAATACCACCGCCTGGTCTTTTAACTTTAATATGAGCCGCAGGATCACTAAACCAAGTAGTATTTTCATCATCACCAACTGTATCAAATTCTACAGCTTCATTATCTCCATTCCTAAAATCCCTAGAATATAAAGTCTCACTCACCCCCGGCATCTGTACCTGCTTCTCACCACTAAGCCCCAGCAATTCATTAAGCAGCTCGGACGGTGTATTCACCTCAAACATAGATCCCGTCGCTCCCGGCAGCCCTGCCCGGTAGGCATCCAGTTCCTCGCGAAGTTTCTTGAGGTTTGTCTTCTCCAGTTTCTTGGCCAGCTCAAAACCGGCACCCTCCGGCTTCAGATTACTGAATCCTTCCAGCGTTCCCTGGGCCGCATACTGTTCCCAGACCTTTGTCTTGGTCTTTAGCAGCTTGCTTACCCGGTTCTGGGACAGCGCATACTTCTCCTTGGCAATAATGTGCGCAACCGCCTCTTTGAGCACACCGGTCTTCAGCAGTGAATAATCCGGATTGACTCCTTCCGTGTTCAGCAGCTGAGCCGCGATATCGGCGAGTTTGTTAAATACCTGCTTCTGCAGATTCTCCAGGCTCTTTAGCGCTTTGACATCCGGCACTACCTTACCTAGCAGTGCATACTTAAGCAACAGTCTGCCATTCTCGGTAAGCATATTGATCTCTGAATCATAGTACATTGACCGCTGTCCAAGAATTACCCCGTCAATCTGCATGGCTCTGAAGAGTTCGGTGCCCCGACGCGTCATGAACTGCGCCAGCGTCTCCCCCGGCTCCATTTTATTGAGCTCAGACATAATCTCCCTGCCGACAAATCCACCCCGGCTGACTGCATTCTCCGCCAGATCATACCCGCGCTGTTCAGTTTCATTAGTGATTACCGCCAATCCCTCAGGATCACTGACATCATCGGTAATCTCGCGAACCAGATACGGCTCATTATATTTATTCAGATCCTCTGCGGTAAAACCAAACTGCTTTATGCTCTGCTCAAGAAAGTTTCTATAAGCATCATAATTTCGCATAGATAAGATTGACCGCAGATTACCCGCATTGACATGTTGCTTACCATCAATATTAATAGTCAGCGGCAGACCACTTGAAGTAGTGGGATTGGTATTTACAACTCTATCGGGATGAAAAGCGCCATTAAGAATATCCTGTGTTTCCGGATTGGAATAATCTCGGTTTTGCCCGCCGCGGTGCTCTGAATTACTGAATAAAGTATCAGGATTATGTGACGGCAATACATCTTTACGCTCAACCAGTTTATACTGGGCATTGATGTCACCCTTACTGGTCCGAACAATCACCTGACGCGGATCCACCGCCGGCTGAATTCGCTGCGCTGCACTTGTTTCATTTTCAATGGTAGCAGGTTCAGATTTTACTGCCGGCATTGACTGTATATTCTGCACTTCCTTTTCAGCAGCGGCCTTGGTTCTACTCCGCAGTACATCCGCAAGCTCGCGTTTGGTCTTTTTCTTGGCTTGTGGCTTGAACAACAATTCTCCGTTGCTGGTGACGGTTATACCAGTAATTACCTCCTCTGGTGTCATCTGCCATCTTTTGGCCAAACGTGGCAAATTACCAAAAAGCACATTGGTCATTGTTTGAATATCTTGCTTACGGTAGGTTTTCTGCAATTCACTTTCATTATTTTTCATAAAGAGATTGATCAGTTTCTGCCGGTCTACAGCTGCTTTGGTGATATCATCTGCCTCCTTCAGCATCTCTGGAGTAGCTTTTATACCATCAAGAAAAGAATCGATATCCAGCAATTCATCACCCATCCAGAGTTTTCCGGACGTGCGTAAAGCTTCTTCAAATTGCTTCTTCGGCGCATAAGCCATAAACCTCTCAAAATCTACATCGACTCTGCCTTCTACCGCCGCAGCATCCCTGACCTGCTGTTCAGTAATACCAAGTTTCGTAAATGTTTCCTCTCGTGCCGCATCTGTTTCATTTTCACTAAAATATCTATCAAGTGCCACCGCATCTAGATGGAACTGTGGCAAATCTGACTGATTCAAGGATTTATCATCATCTACTCGTGGAGTGTCGGCATCATCATCAGATACAACTGTAGACTCAACCTTTTTTGCATCTGTGGTATTTGCTGTTTTCCGGAAGAGCCTGCGCAAAAAGCCCGGAGCTTTATCCTGTAAATTAGATTTACCAACAGCCTCCGCCAGAGTACCGTAATACTTTACAGCATTGTAATTCCTACGCGAGCTATTCAGGTGATAGCGTATACGCGCCAGACTCAAGAGTCCTTCATAAAGTCCAGCAATACCGGCGGTATTTGGAGCGCTGCGAATACTGCGGTCGATAAACTGGTCCCAGGCATCTTCAAACTTTAGGTTTCCAAATAGTCCGCTCATGCTGAGAGTCACCCCAGCTTCCCAAGCTTCCTGCGCCATCTCACTGGTAGACTGAATTCCAGTACTTACTAATCCACCTGCCGCTTTACGCCACAATCCCGGTGTTACTTTGGCGGCACCCTTACCGAAACTACCGACCCAGGCCGCTGCTGTATTACTTGCCTGACCGCCCCACATCTCAAGCAGTCCTGAACCAACGCCTGCCGCAATTGCAGCCGGGATCGCAATTTCAGCCGGTACGTCATTGTCCAGCATATCATTTGCAACTGAACCCTCGATCTGCGCGCCCATTGTATAACCGGCAGCTACAGGATTTATTATACTCATTGCCATAGGGATAAGAGTTGCCGGTGCTGAGACAATCGCGTCCGCAAGCAGCCCTTGATCAGGCATTGGAATCCCACGACTCTGTGCAATTGCCGACATTTGCTTCCAGGTTTCATTGGACATAATATTACGGGCAAGTTCAGACTTCTGCTGATTGAATGTCAGGTTCCCATTTTCATCAAATATACCGGCAAAATCGTCAGCAATCTTTCTTTCAGCTTCCGGCACATTTAAATAATCATTCACCTCATCTTTCAGAGAATTACCATATTCTGTCTTTTCTGTATTGGTTAGCTCTGCAAAACGGGAACCCATAGCCACATTGGATCGAACAATACCCATACCCGAATGCAGTAAACTGTACCCAATCTGTCTTGCAAGGCTGCCGCCATAATTTCCCTGCAAACTTTCATAAGCAGATTCTATCTGTCTGATAGCTGCTATCTGCTCCGGTTTATTAATATGAGTTGCCAGTGGTGTAAACAATGCCTGCAACGTATCCGGATTCTTTATCTTTGCCAGTGCGCTCTGAAAATCATGGTCATTTTTAAAGCGTTCAATACTTTCCTTATCCAGCATCACCGCCGGTAAATTAATCCCTTTACGTTTTGATAGAAAATCCCGGATAACATTCTGCTCTTCCGGTGTTGCGTCCGCCTTTAAAGATTTTACAAGATCACCATCAACACGCTCATTAAGTTCCTCAATCAATTCTGCTTCACGTGGAGTCAGTCCAGCCATTTGAGTCGCATACTGCAAATTGCCTGTCGCCTGAAAAGCACTGTTAATGTCACGATTCCGGATCCACCCCTTTTCAGCTTCTTCAAGCATTTTACTGGCATTCTGCCGATCATAACCGGTCTCATCCATAATTGCAGTTAATGAAGATTCAGGAGTATCGACATCACGTTCATACCAGGCGGCTTCCTGATTCGGCATATCTACCGGCTCAATAGAACCACTATAACCTGTAGGGACAACACCATGATCTTCCGGCATGTCCTCAACCTTTACAGTCGGTATTCCGCTTTTGAATATACCTGTCTTTGGAACTTCCATTGAACTCATATATTGCTCTTTCTTTAAAATGCACCAAAATTCGAATAATGAATTGTTGTCATCGCGTGGTCGATTTCTTCTGGAGATGTGATACTGATTGCCTTTGGGGATTCCATTCGTAGTTTATCGCCGTTGAGGTCATACCATTTATCCTCACTTTTGCAGTAGTAACCGCCCTTACCTGGATAATCAGGCCTTACCAGCCATTCAATATCTTTGCCCTTGAGTGCTGCCGGTATATTCTTGGGTGCCGCAGGAGTAAGGTTATATACTCTTCCTGCAATAAAGTCATATACCAGTCCGAAGTTTTTACTTACTTCTACACCATGTGAATTATGAGTAAGATCACTTGGTATCTCTCCCCATCTCTCAGGCCATGACTCTTTTACCCATTCATTGTTGGCGATATTATCGCCACTCTTTGCCCCATCTATGAAATGCAAGCCTTCGTTACGATCAGTGTCAGTAATTTCATGATTCTCTTTAGGAACATTATTATATGTTTCAAACGGTGCCAATATCTGAACCCTTGCCGCTTTTAAAGCCTGTTCATGTGTCTTAATCTCTGGATTATTGTTGATTGCTTCTAGTATAGAATAAAATTTAGTATCATGCTCAGGCGTTCCCTCTTCATAACCAAATTCACCAAGAACCCGATGGATTGAATTTTTAATATCAGAATCGGTTGATTCAATAAGACGTTTTGCCTTGCTGCCTGCACTACCTTCACTCTTTTCCTCTTTTACTGCCTTTTGCCAGGTGTCTCTGATTTCATCCTGTTCGGTATTGTTTGCCCCAACATCTTTCATAAAATTGAGTACCTCACTTTCAGTAAGTTTGGCCAGAACTGCGGTTGACTTCATGTGAAAACTCTGAATACGCATATCCCTCTCATTAAGTGATAGTTGATCGACCTTATTCTGATTCGCAAGCTGCTTACTCTTCCATTCCGCTACTCCATCCTGAATCTTTAATGCTTGAGCATAGGATAATTTTGAGTTATATTCAGGAGGGATAACACCACCATTTGCAATTGCTGCCTGAGTAACCTCGTTAAGTATTGATTCCTCTTGATCAGATTTACTCTTCTTTACATTATCAAGAAGTTCTTTAGTTTTAGCTCTAACCTCAACATCTGAAATTGCATTGATTTTTTCATCCTCAGTAAATGGATTGCCTTTGCTCTCCAGCAAAATACTGTTTGCTTTCTGCGTAGCCTGACTGTTAATTAGATGTGGCTTAAGATCAAGTTTACTCTTTTCATAGCCTTCCTTGGTCATCTCATTTTTATTAGTCTTCAGATAAACATCCGCATCGATAACCCTGCCATTCTCCAGCAGAGTATTTGCAACATTAGAATGAAAGATATCCATACCCTGTTTTCTAACTTGGTCCGGATCGCCTCCCATGATTCGTGCTTCCTGCGCTTTTGCTTCCAGCATTTCCTGATAACCAAGCTTGTCATCTTCAAACTGATCAGAATTATCCAGATTGTCTGCCGCCTGCTGTATACTTAGGCTCATCTTAGATTCAAAAGCATTCTTTTTAAATAATTCCAGTTGCTGTTGCTCATATGAATGTGTTTCATTTTCCCATTTTGCAAAGGATTTCCAATTATCCTGTTCAACCATCTTCCGGACATCATCGTTCTGATCCTTAAGCCGAGTATCCATAATTGCCTGATAGCCAGAGACAAAATCATTATTAACACCAGTTGCTTCTTGCCCCTGTCGTTTAATTAATTCATCACGAAGACTTCTAGTTTCCTGGTATACCTGCTTGGTAATCTCCCAGGCATTGGCTGCATCAAGTTCGCGTTGCTGTTGCTTACGTTCAGCTTCAAGCTTTTTCATTTCAGCTTCTTGCTTTTTCTCAGCCGCATCCTTGACAGAATCCTCCATTTCCTTCTTGTCAGTAACAATATTATTAACCGTATTCCCCAGCTGTGCCACACTCTGGCCCAGCTTCTGCATGGAATTGTCTCGGTTAATAAACGGTATAAGAGAAACAGCCCCAGTTCTAGCTACTCCATGCTGCGCGATACTCAAATGACTATCACTTATTCGTGTGCCATGTGACTGCGCGATACTATTTGTTACATTTGATTTAGGTATAACAGCCATAATTACAACCCGTATGAAGATTTAAGATTTTGTAAATAAGACGATTTTGTACTGTTCCAATAGCCGCTGGCAACTGTTGACACACCACTAACAACACTTGACAATGTTGAGATAAAAGGATTTATACTACTGGCTTGTGAACGCAGGTTACTTGCATTGGCGTCATACATCAATGCCTGAGTCCTCATTCCCATAGCATCAATCTTCTGAGCATCAGACTGATTCTTATAATTAACAGAATCCGTCATATAAGACAGATTATCCTCAAGCCCTTGAGAAATACTTGACTGCGCATCAAGCTCACCCGCATATGCTGTCTGAGAATATAAACCGACAGCACTGCCTGAATGTACACTTACCCCACTTGCAGCATATGCTGCCTTTTCTTCACCTATAAGCTGCAGAGCCTGAATTCTCTTCTGTTTCGCTTCCTTCTGTGAATTAAGCAGAGCCTGATCTGCATCCATCTCTGCCAGGCGAGAATTAGTATCACTCGTTGAAGCCTGTGCATCTGCCAATACAGCTTGTGTATTCATTGACATTGCCTGCAACTCTGCCTGCGCCGCTTGGAGCTGGAGCGCGCTCTGCTGCTGCATTGATTGTTGGTATGAACCATAAGCACTCATTGCTGTTCCTAACACACCTGTCACTACCATTGCAACCGGACTACACATTACAATCTCCCCTGAATGCATAAAACTTATAACCGTTTACTATCACCGGATTATCATAATCAATTATAAAACCACAGAATTCCAGCCATTTGTGACACTCTTCATATGTAGCATCCACAATGTTATTTAAATGTTTATATTTTCTAATCATGCCTTGAGCAATTTTTCTACTCCGTAAAGCAAACTCAGCATAATAGAGATCAGCTAAAGTACTCGTAAGCATAAATACAGAAGCATCACAAAACAGTTGACATCCCGGCAATACGCCAAATATTGCAACAGTTTGATCTTGCTTATCAAGAACCGTCCACATCTCAGCAGTCTGATCATTAACAATAATCTGTACCGCTTTCACCGGATTTATAAGCGTCTGCCTGAATATCTCAAGTGCATCCTTGTGACGCAAAACAAAATCATGCAAATGTTCTGGTCTTGTTCTTTCTAAACGTAATTTATATTTCATGAAAAATTAATCCTCAGATTCAGTGATAAAACTTCAAGCGGCACCGGCTGATCACAAACAACTGTAAACTTGCTATTATTTCCACCACCATCACTGCAGAATATTTCTGGCGTATCCACTTCCTCTACGATTTCATAAGTACTGGAGAGAGTACTTTCCTGTATTGTCAATTCCTCCAGACTGTCATCCACCCCACCTTTTGCCACGACAGCATTATTCAGTTGACAGGTTGCAGATATCAATTGCCGCGTTCTGCCAATGGTTGAGCCTTCTTGAGTAAGCATATCTTTCTGCATGGTAGTCAACCGACTTTCATATCCCAATCCAGCTATTACATGATTGCGCTCATAGTCAATATTAAATGTCCCAGAAGTTGAAACCTCTACATCCTGAAAGAAGTTTTCCGCCCACACCTGACAGGTGCAACCCGCAAGATGCTCAAATTTACTAAATTCATCTGCGACAATATCCTCATTGTCATAACGTAAAGAGCAATCAACAAACGCTGCTGAATTCTTATCAGTACTGTAATCCGACAGTTTTTCAATATACAGTAAATTACTCCCGTTTACCTTGCGTTCAACAAGATAATACACTTCATCAAAACCGTCATTAGTTGATATAGAACAATTACCTCGGAATAAGCCTTGAGTTGAATGCTTGTGCCAGGCGAACAACTTCTGATCTTTCTGGTATGACATGCCGTACATGGTCCCATCATCCCAAACCAGCCAGTTAATATTTTCCGGGAACTTCTGCCACGCCCAGCTGACAATTTTCTTACCGGTAAAATCACCTCTGAAGAATGAAGACAGATTTTCTGCAGCCATATCGTCATATTGCAACCGATAGACATAGTCAGCTGCAAAATTAACTCCGGCCATAATAAAGAGTAATGAATTATTTGCACAAATCGGCAAGAGATTTTCTTGCGGTATTTCATTGGCTTGCAGACTGAAATCAACATCAGAACGGGTTATGGCACTGGTATCACTGGACCAGATACCACCACTAGTGCCAACTACCAGCTTTTTATTGAACGGCTGCATAAAGAGTATTTCGTTGACCGAGTTCGCGGCCAGATCAAATTCAACAAAATCCTCATCGCTTGCCTCTTCTTCATCTACCAACCCCGATGACGGATAAAATCCTATCTCCCCGATTGCAACCTTTAATGTATCCTGTAAAATTTCAATCTTGGTAAAGTTAATCGTAATCTTATAAATGTCCTGAATTTCTTTATCATCCTCAAAATAGAACATTCGTTTCTCTGCTTTCACCCAGAGCGTCTGATCTGTTTCCTCGATTACTGCCAACTGATTCTCATTCTCATCATAAGCGGCAATTGTGAATGCTTCCGGATAGCCGCTGGACTCATCACTGCGGGTTGAAATACCTACCGCCAGACAATCAAAAGCAATAGAGCTGGTAAATTCCAGAGTAACATTACCAGTGCCGGTGGTTGAGAAATCAGTGGCACTGAGCCACGGATCACCACTTGCTGAACCACTGGAAAGATTCTTTACCGGATACCCCTCAGTCATACTGGAAGATCTGATACGCCATTGACCGGAACTGAAATCATTACTATTATTCTGGGACCAGCTGCTATCTGCCGGCAAAACATTGGCATCTGGTAATACAGCTGCAGAAAAATCATAATATGAACCGATTTTACTGCCGAATATAGTTTGCGGCTGGTTATCAGTCCCACCCAGCCAAAATCGTTCCTGAAAGAACGCACCACAACCAGGATAATCCCCTTCCTCGGCAAACATTGGATCATCTTCCATATCCACAAACTCCTGCTCACCAAACTCCCAGTTTGTTGTACTATTTCGTTTCAGATAATGTACCGGCTGACTTCTAACAAAGAAGAACATACGGTCTGCGTTCTGGCAGTACTTGAGGTTTTTGATTTCATCAATACTATATGGAGTATCAATTTCAATTTGTACGCCATCAGCTTCCAGAAAGAATTCATCCTTTATAATGCGAATTTTGCCTTCTGTCATCTCAAGAACAAAGTTATTGGTTGCGTCGCGTGTGAAAGGAAATAACCTGGCATATTCTGCACTATTGGCAACACCAATAAACTTAGTCCCAGGTCTGCGTACTGCCGCCCCTTCTAAAGAAATATAAAAGTTCTCCATTTCAGAACAGGCTGCAGATGAGCGTTCAAGATCAATTCGAGACCTGAGCCGCTTATCAAACAGACCGGTACTAAAACTTAATTGTGGAATATCATGAACGCTCAAATCTTACTCCTAACTTATCATAGCATTATATATTGAACTATGGTGATAAGGCTCTTCATAGGCTTCGCGTTGCGTCTGTGTCTGAGCTGTAAAAATATCATTCTTATAGTTCTGATATTCAACCGCGGCCAGCTCCAGGTCCTTCTTTAATGACTGCGCAATAAGAGCCGCAATCTTATGGCAGAGAGCAGAGACAAAGGTAGGGTCAAATAAATGTTCCTTGGTTATATCCGCAGTATAAATCAACACCGGCTGCTCAACGTTACAATACAGATACTTGCCAACAACCTTAAATTCATATGGTTTACCATTCTTGGACTTATCTATCTTACGGGCAAACAGGCAGTCATCAGGTAACCTGTACACAAGCTGATAATCAGCAAGCGCTGGTTGATCCTTTATAATAGACAAAGCCTCTACTGCTGTCGCAAATGACCAGAGAGCATCACGCAGAATCATCTGCCTGGTATTATTGTAATACTGATTAAAATGCTTCATCTTCTTGGTTTTACCCGCTTCAAACTCTGTTTCTTCCACCTGATCAATATTCAGATTAGTAAAAACTTGATTTGCAATATCAAAGCATGTAATTGCCACTATTCTTCTCCACTAGAATTCTCAGCATCGCTGCTCGCCAGTAACTCCGCAACAAGTTTCTGTGCCTCCTTCTTGAGCAATTCACCCTTAACAACTGAGTTATCTTCGATTTTAATTACTTCATACCGCTTGCCGTTCTTGCGAATACTGTATAGTTTGCTCTCATTTTCAACATCATCATCATCTTCTTCAAGCTCACCAGCATGTTTCTTCCGGCAGTACTCAACATATTCAGCATTAGTAATGGTGTCACCTTCAAGCGGCTCCCATACTTTCGGATTCATTGGTTCATCAAACTCGCGAATTACGCCTTTTTTAACACCGATGCCAGCGACATCACAGTCTTCCAGACATTTATATTTAGTTTTAGCCATTTACGATCCTCCAAAATTATTCAATAATCCCTGCCAGAGATATCTCCAGCAGGGAAAGAACCATTAAATCAATCAATATCGCCGTTATATCCTGGATTATCACTGTGATATGCCACATCCACACTACCGGCAGTAAGAGTACCGGTACAGTTAACCCGCATACCCAGATAACGTTTGTTGAATGGAGGGATAATTCCACTGATAACCTTACCGACTGTACAATCAGCCGTGTCTACCGTCTTACTTGCGATTACAGTAGCGTTCGTACTCAAAGCCCCATCATCGGCATTAATCAGTTCCACAATCACAGTAGTCGCACCGGTAACTGCTTCAGCAATTCGCGCATTAAAATAGGTGTTCCCAGCCAGTGCGCCATGCCCGCGGGTACCGCAATCAATAGAATTTGCACAATAGCCACTCGCTCCCGGCGTTACAACAGCATCAGTCGAATGATTGAAATAGTTTAATCTATCAAGAATAGCCATCTTATATCTCCTTTAAGTAATCAATATATAATGTAAAACAACTCAGAACTTGTTCTGCTATCCTTCTAGTACCACATCCTCATTAAGTCGCAGACAATCATCGATTCGTACCTGAATACCTGGGATACTCTTGCAGGAATAAATAGTATCTGCAGCATTTGCCCCGGCATGGTCAAGCACACTGAGAGTTGTATTCTTTGACAATGCTCTGGTGTAGCGTGTCCAGGCATTTGCTACATCCTTATTCATAAAGACACGCAGCTTAAGCGACTGGTTAATCAGAATCTGTGGGATCTTACCCAGAGCCTGAAGCAGCAGATCATCAATATCACACATATTCCCGCCATCAGCATCACCAAGATTAGCGGTAGAGAACCAGTTCGCATCGATATTACAGATACGGCATGATGCTCTCCAGTCTGCCACATGCAACCCGACATTCATTGAGAAGGTATCAAAATAAAACTTCTCAACCTTGTTGAGCGCAACGTTCTTGATAGGAACAGCTTCCTTGGCAATATCCTCAACGATAATACTCTTGGAATCTTTGGAATGAATGCCGTGAATACCGGCTACTCCCAGAGCCAGAACATAGATACTGGTCTGAGCATTACCAGTTGCACCACCTGCATCAATAACATTGTACCCGATTTCATTTCTGTTCGCGGTCTGGTGATGATTGAATATTTCAGCCAGACCCTTAAAGGCTCTGGAATCCTCAGACTTATTGGAATAGAAGAAACTTGTCGCCACCTTCTGTGTCAGACCCTGTTTTGCGCCCATATTCTGGCGGTGCCGATACTCCTTGCCGTTCGCCATAGAGTCACAGAGATCCTTACTGATCTGATTGGCGTTACCAATCTTTGATGGTGTGCTGCGGGTTGAATCACCTCTAGTGGTGCCAATCAGATAACCATCATTATAATCAACAAAATCTGCATCCTGCGCTTCCAGAGTTCGTGGTGTGACGTAAGTATCAGAATTCTTATCATTACACATAAACATCGGAATATCTTCAAATAGTGGCATGCTGATAGTAGACAGATCTATTCTTTCTGAATCTGGGATATTATCGGTATCCCTCTCTCTCAGTAGATCTGCAAGTGTTGGAACAGTGCTGTTAATTGCTTCAACCATAATATATCTCCTTGTTAAATTTTAGAATTTACCATTATTGCATATTGTTACATGTTGTACTTATTCAACGGACTATACGGTTTCCGGGCGCTTTTCCCCCGAGGTCCCACATCTTCAGAAGTAAGCTTTCCACGCTCAGCAAGCACCAGCAACAAGTCCTTATCATTTGAGAACACCGCGCCACCTTTCATCTTCTCCATAAGTCGCTGTCCAGCTGGCGTGCTCTGTAATGCTTTCTTAGCAAAGCGCAGAGTAGATTTATATTGTGTACCATCTTCACCGCTAAACTCAGGATCCGTTTTGCACTCATTAATCATCTTCACACGGGTTTCCTGAATAACCTGCGCCTGCTTCTCCATCTCAATTGATTTTGCTTCCACCCACATCTCAGCAAGTGAACCTGACTGCTCCTGCGTATACCCATTTTTAGCAGCCATCTTACCTACTGCGTCAGCAATCTCCTCTGAGATTTCCATGCCTTTAGGAAGATTGAGTTTTTCTGTGTCAAAAACGATACGATCAGACTTATCAGTTTCACCTTCGCCATCTGCTAGTTCCTCTTTCTGCTCATCGTCTTCCAGCAGATCCTCGATGCCGCCTTCAACCTTATCCGCTGTTTTTTCAGCTTTCTCTGTCTCTGCAGTCTTTACCTGCTTTGACTCTTCCTGCTGAATATCCTCGTCTGTACCGATGCCTTTACATCATTTACTTCCTGTACAACCTCTGTATTCTCCGCTACTGGTGTTTCGGTGTTAGCCTGCTCACCTGTATTTACTTCATCGCCCATACTTATCTCCTGATATCATTACCAAAAAACCATGCCAAGAGTACCTTACTTATAGCATCACTGCAGTACTGTACATTCCCATTCTCATCCATATAAGTCAGTGCCTTGCGCAGGTCTGACAGTCGCCGCAACGCATTATCTGCTATTGCGGTTTTCTTATAGACATTGGCATTACCAATAAACAAACAACCGCCAACCGGTAATGACTCTGACAGTATATTAACCAGATCCTGCTGCCCAGCTTCTGTAGACAATAATTCAGCCAACATCTGCAGCCGCTTGCGTTCTTTCTGCTTTGCGGCTTCCGCAAGTAATGCGTCCTTACTGGTTTGCAACCCCGCCAAAAAATCACTCATTTGCTGCTCCTTGAACTGGTCCTGACTGACTCAAAGCTTTATCTACCGCTCCAAGTACTGTCTCTTCATTCATATTCGCTGAGCCCAGATCTTTCATCATTCCAGCTCCTTCCTTCATCATCTGAAGTTGCTGCTGTTGCTGTTGTTCCTGCGCTCGACCTTCTCTAATCTGTTGTTTCTGTTCGTCAGTATTCATCATCGTAGTATCAAAATCATTTGCATCTGCCACCCGGTGCATAACCTCATCAAGATTGAAGTTGTCCATAATATTTGGTGCAAGACCGACAAACTTCAGTGCAAATTCAAGTGTCTGATCAATAGGAATAATCTCTGCTGACTTCTGACGCTTTGCCAACTCACCGATAAAGCTGATCTTAATCTTCTGACCGCGAATCTGCTCAGGCGGTTCTGGGAAAGCACCGGCACGCATCAGAATACCGAATACTCTGTCAACAACTACCTCCAGCATTTCACGTGATATCTGAGTCATATATGGGGCCAGCATTGTCATCTGCTCCTGCTGGAGCTGCCGGAGTTCTGGGATAGTCATCTGCTTATCGATATCACGAAGTAATACAAAGGTTTTATAGTGGAATGCATTCTCAACCTGCCGGCGTATATCCTCTATATCTGCACGTAGTGAGTTTTCATCAAGTCTAGCTTCAAATAGTGGCTTAACTTCTCCACTATTAGCCGGCACTGGATTGGTCATACCCGGAGTAACTACTAGCTGATTCGGTGTATCTCCAGGATAACCTAGTGGCGGGTTGTTATTCAGTTCAAGATTGAGCATGTACTGGTATACTTCTTCGCGTAATCTCTTACAGGCGACGAGTGCTTTTCTGCCACAACCCACGCCATAAACTCTACGTCCTACCCTCTGCCAGCGTGGAGCGGCAAAAGGCTTTTCCATATAGCCGCCTTCGTATAAGATGATATTCCTATTTTGATCTTTTCTGCCATTACTCATATCAAGATAATGATACGATGCCCAAGGCATCTCTTCTGAGCGAATAGGCTTTCCAGATTCCTGATCAAGCGCCTGCAAAGCTTCAGGCCGCGGCATGATAATATGCCAGACGGCAAATCGTTCCTCATGATCCTGATCATAATATCCTTTGCGTATAACTTCCGGCAAATCATCACTCATACCATATCGCTGCACGATCTCTCTGGCTGTCATCTGGACCTTGCGGGCAAAGGTATCAATCTTGCAATACGCATCCTGATCAAGATAAAACTCACCCATTGGAATAAAGTCGAATTGTATCCTATCCTCAACCTCCTCGATGAGCATTACCGAAGTGCCGTAAACACCAAGATCTCTAAGCTGCATCATGCCGGACTGATAAAAACCATTCTCCTTGAAATACCAGAGTATTATCTCTGTCACCACGTCAAGCCACTGTCTGGATAAGGTGTCAAGCTCAGCATTCGGAGTGTCCAGTTCCAAAGCAAGCCAGTCTTTAACCGGTGATATCATCCCGGAAAGCATACCGGCGGCAAGTGTATCCACCACCTCTGTAACCACCAGATCAAGAATGTTGTTGTATAGTGCCTTGCTTGGATCATTTGAATCATCATTAACCAATGCATCGCCACTCTCTGGATAAAGGTATGAACGAATCTCACGGAATTGCGTAGCATAACCATTAAACTCATTCTCTAGCGACGAAGTGAGTTTTTGCAACATCTGGTCAAGTGTATTTGGTCCGTGTTCTTCGAGCTCTTCCATGGCTTATTTTCCCAGTAGTTCCTTAGTACCCTGAACCGGTGTAACATCATCGTCATCATCCAGATCCCCAAAAACAGAATTTGCCTGCGCCTGCTTGGTGGCTTCTGCCTTCTCTGCTTCCGCCTTCTGAGTTGCAGCCTGTTCAGCTTCTTCTGCTTCTTCACGGCGAGACTCTTCCTCCGCCTCCTCCTCAAGTTCCCGATTACGCTCTTCGGTCTCAGCTGCTAATTTCTGCGCTGCCGCTGCCTGTTCTGCCGCTGCCGCCTGAGCTGCAGCTAAACCACTATCGCCACTACTACCACCCCATGCACACATATAACACCCTCCTTATAATCAATAATCTATCTGCAAGGCTGATATCCCTGCTGTGCCTTCACTGCCACTGTTGTTGCCTGTTGTGTCTTTTTCGGCGGAGTAATACCATTGGCAAAAGTAAGGACAAGACCATCCGGAAGGTCCGGACTTACTCCAATCTCTTTCTTAATATCCTCTTTCCGCACTAACTGCAGCTGATCCTTAACAGTCAGCGAATACTTTACCGCGGTAGCCTCTTCCATAATCTTGCCACTGATATCATTTCCTTCATGATCCAGCGTGTGAATTGCGCCACCAGTATCCAGCCACTGTTCAAAAAGCTTGTACATCTCTGCTCGTTTGTTGTAATACAGCTCCAGATTATCAGAGATACTTCCAAAATGAATCGGAATCACCGGATAGTTGTACTGGTTCAGATAGGTTATAGTCCCAGAACCGACACCGGTATAATCCACAAAAGTGTAATCCGCATTCAGTAGCTGACCGAAATATATTACCTGTTGTCCTATCTCTTCCGCGCGCGCGCCATACTTCCACCACATTATCTTTGCAGCCAGTCCCTGACGATGCCAAATAACCGCTCTATCACTTCCACCCTCACACACATCCACGCCAAGGATATTCGGCGCAAAGTCCTGCGAACCAACCGCCAGCTTGCGGGTAAACGCCTGTTCAAGTAGATCTGTTGCAATCAACTGCTTTTCTCCCGCTCGTGGAAACTCTCCAATAACACGGCTGCGCCAGAGATCAGAACCAACCCCATACTCTCGGCGGCAGTCGTCAATATATTCCTCAGATACCAGCCCGCCGTCTTTGATCAGACTATCCAGGCATGAGAACGTAAATGTTTTAAGCCGCGGATTATTTTTATTGCGGTGAAAGTCATTATAAAAATGCCCGTAAGGTTTTACCGGATTACCAATCTTTAGACTTCTTGCCCCTGGTGTTGACAGTGCACCTTTAATTACCGGTTGCACTTCATCAGATACCCCACCGGCTTCCTCCTGCACAAACAAAATCCGCTTATCATGCCCACCCTGCATAGCCTGCTCATTACCATTTGCCGTAGAACGAAAAGCAATAAACCGATCTTTCTTAGTATCACCGATATAAACCAAGTCATCATTGTCTGTGAACAATTCTTGTAGCCAACTTGGCATTCTTCTTATTGCACGGGTAATTTCTTTATGCAACACCAAATTGAGCTGAGCAGCAGTAGGCGCTGTACAATACACACAGGAATCTTTAAAACATGTAGGTAACCAGAGGCATGAACCGGCAGCAAAGAAAGTCTTTCCTACTCCATGTCCTGCTTTGATACTTACTCTTGCCCCAGGTACAGATAAAGCATCTGCTGCCATTTGTTGCTGCTTTGTAAGTTTTGCTCTTAAAGCTTCCCACATGAACAGTCCAACATCAGACCGCCATGCTCTCAATTTATTCAGTAGTTTCTCATAACCTGAATCACTCATCTTCCTCCCGGTCCAACTCAGCCGCCATATCCAAAAAGGACAATGAACCACTATGATCAACCTCTCTCTTATCCCGCCACTCATCAGGCAGTCTGTTTTTTAGCCAGAATTCACAAGCTCTGGTATCCGCTACTACCAGCACCTCCTCAGTCAGAGTCACCACGACACCATCTTTATTAAGCTTGTCTTTCCGCAACTCCTTAATTCCTCCGAGTGCTTTTGCATACAGGCTCGCGACCACCTCGTCATCGCTATAACGCTTCCCGCGTGTTACGGACTCAAAAAAATCAGCATGCTCAGTTTTCCAGTTATTTATCGTGGTCTCAGTAACCCCAAGGAAATCCGCCAGCTCTGCATCAGTCGCGCCCAACTTGCAGAACTTCTCCACCTGCTCCAGATTTATACCCACATACTTACTGGGCCTGCCGCGGGGATTACTCTCTCCCTTCACTGCAGGCTTACTCTTCTTCGCCGTAGTCTTCTTACTTACCTTCTTCTTAGCCATAAAGCATATAACTCCCCAATACATGCAGACCAGACGCAGCGGCAAAAGCTACGGCATAATAGCAAAATCGGTTTCCCCATTTTTCAAGATGTGGTTTGTCACTTGCGCGTGTATACAGCATCTGCGACAGGTAAGATAGCCCCATCGCCACAATAACGGCCAGAGCTGCAATGACATCATTGACATGTATAGCGAGTATAAACAGCGAAAGGAGTGCGATAATTCCGTAGGCAATAGTTGCGCAGAAAGATACCTGTTTCATAATTAATTCCCCGAATGTACAATAAAAAAACCAACCGGTTTGATCCGATTGGTTTGAAAGAATTAATTATGTATTGTGCGCACAGAATAAGGATGACTGTTAATCAACCTTTCAACCACCGAACCGTTACCGGAGCGATTTACCATTCTGTGTGCCACTCTAAATGCATATAAAATTACTATGCGTAAACTACTTTATTTAATATCAGTCTATACGATTAAAGTTGATTAGTCAAGAAAAAATATGAATTAATTGAAATCTTTAAAGAAATCTTTTGCTCTAGATATAAGCAAAAAGTCACTGCTGGATTCAATCTCACTAAGGCTAATTTCCATATTCTTTGCAAGTCCGTCCTTTTTAAATAAAATATAAATTGAATCTTCGCGCAAAGTAGTCCCCAGCACACCCATGCCTGTACTTGTTTTCAAACGTTCTTGCTCAACAAAAAATGCCCTATAGAAATTATCTAATGCCCCACTTTGCTCAAGCTTATCATATCTGCGGAATGTTTCAGCATACTTGTTTATTAACGTTTCATCTACAGCATCAAGAGTATTAGAAAACCAAATAACCCTAGAGCTATCATTATCGGTAAACCTTACTGTCAAACCTCCGCACTTGTCTGGTTGTATATCAATTGCCCCAACACGCCCAATAGTATCAATAAATATACTTCCAATTTTAACTAATTCAGATTCTGTCGTTTTATCTAAATTACTCATGATCTTCCTTTTGTAAATTTATTATATGTATACATTTTAATAAATTATATAAACAATTAATGCTTACCGCAAGAACTATATTCTCGTTCATATTCATCTAACACATCTGAAATAATATTTCTAATTTCTTGAATAATCTTCCATTCTTCAAAAGTAAATTCCTGTCCAATAACTTCCATCTGAGATGCAGTCAATCCATACTTACTATTCAAAATTCGTTCAGCATCTGCATTACCAAGGTTGAACACACACGCCAGCAACGACTCGAAATCCCAATACTCACCACCATTCTTTTCATAGAGTATTTTTGGTACCGGAAGTTTAGCAATCTTAAACCTTTCACCTCCATATTTTTTTACTATTCTATCCTTGGCAATTTCCAAGGCGCCCAGATATTCGCCTTCTGCCAATTTATAAGCCGCATCCACCTTTTTATTTCTCAAGCACTGTCTTATTATTGCATCGTCACTCATTTTAGGTGCCCTAAACACTTCCTTCAAGCGAACGACTTCTTCCATTTCAGTCATCTTTCAATAACGATGCAAAATTATCGCTCTCATACATCTTCAAGTATTCATTCAGCATTATATTCGTAAGACCAGGACAACTCATCACTCTACTCCTTTACAAATGCTCCCGCCACCGATAATAACACAACTTGCAAAACACCCCCATCCCCCGCCCATGCAATACCGGCGCAATCAACTCCTCAATCTCCTTCACTCCCTTATCATGCAACGCCTGATGACAATCCCGGCACAGCGGCACCGTGTAATAATCCGCCACCTTCTCCGCCACCCCAGATCCTAATGCCAGATCGCGCAAATGATGCGCCTCACAAGCTCGGTTTCCGGCTCCGCAGATAATACAAGGTTTCAGCCTAATATCTACCAAATACGATTTATCCCGCTCCGGCCACCTCTTAGACTCATACACGACCTGCTTTATCTTCTCTTCGTTGATCTTATTCATCCAGAGATAATCTACATACGGCGGTAGGTTCAGATCTGGGAAGCGTTCACGGACATATTCAACACACCAGTTGATAAACGCTCCAGCCTGCTCTAAATTCATCCGCGACAGCCTTACTGGCACCACCTGCGGCTGCATTAACTCAAAATCAAAGCTGTAAGCCAATACCGGCGACTCGGTCCAGACATTGAAGCGGTTAATTAACTCCCTCTCCAGCGAAAGGACATCGATGCTTATTCCGTACTCAGCAGACAGATACTCCGCCAGTGGAGTAATAAGGTTTCCGAAGAGATGCGCCAGCTGCTTGAGTGACTTCCGCTTGGTCACCTCTTCAAACTTGGCCACATACCTCTTACCACTCTTGATCTTCCTGTTAACTTCCACCAATACATTCTTTAAATGCGGTGTGTTAAATATGTCATAAACAAGTTTCTCAGGCATTAATCACTTTCCTCTATTTTTGATCGTTTTTAGAAAATTGTTTATCCATTCTGTTTTTTCTCCGCTATTCCCAACCACTCTGAAAAAGACTCACAACACTCACTATCGATATATTCCTGATACCTTTTCTGGCTTCTGGTCAATTTCCTTGGTACCCCAGCTTTGTTAGTGTATTCTAAATTTGGGTCTTGCGGATGAATATTTACTGTGTGCTGTGGCTTATCACTATCCAAGTTAACCTCTACGTAATGTGTCGCCCCTAGGACAATACCTCTCTCCCCCTTGTAATACACGATCTGATTAAGAAATAATGCTATGCCATAATAATTCTTTATATATTCAAATTCACTCATTCATATCTTCTCCTCTTTCCTATAAGCATATTCTTATTCATGTCTCATAGCTTATTCCTCTTTTGGTAATACGACTTTAGCCTCTACATATTTTTCCGCATCACTCTCTTTAGGGATTAAACCAAACATCTTATTAATAATGTCTCTCTGGATTTCTTCACCATGCATCACAAGAAATTGTCTCGCCTTTTCTTTTAATACCTTATTTTCACATTCCTGTTGAACAACTCTTGCTTCGGTATTCCAAAATACCATTGAATCTTTCATTTATTCCCTCTCCTCCGGCCCCACCAGCATTGGTCTCCAGAATTTAACATTAGTAAATACTGACAACCCACTGTATGTCGGGAACCATCCAGCTTCAGAGTAAGTGGCTGGCTCTACAGTGCCATGATCCCACACCAACACCGAAACTCCGTTTTCTGGCAATCTTTCATCGCAACTTATCCAATCAGTATTTCGGCATTCTTTTAATTCTTTTTCGAACTTTGAAAGTGCATCTAAACAATAAGGCAGATTATCATCAAGATATTTCTTTAATTCTTTTAGTACTGAAACCGCACCACTAAAACTTGCGATATCACGTTCAATATCTTTTTGGCTTCTCATTTTATTTTCTCATCTTTAATCAAATATACTCATTTTATCAATACTATTTTTTAAATATGATATGCTCTTATCAATCCCAGCCATCTCGTCAACTAAAGTTTCACTTCTGGCTTTTGAGAATTCATCGTCTTTATTTTTTAACGCCCATAAATCAGCAAATTTTGACCAAAATTCCTTTTCCAGTTTTTTCTGCTGTCCTGGTAGTGTAAAGTATTTAATTTTAATATTAATACATACTTTAGTAATCATTACCCTATCTCCCAAACCTCTGTACTTCAAGAATCCTGGATCTCAAAAATGCCCTCTCTGCGGCAAGACAACTCTCAAACTCTGCCGATCCTTTTCCGCGTACCTGACAAACCTGTCCACGCTCAGTTACCACTACACCCCAGCCACGAAAATCAAAGTCTTTACATTCTTCATATAACTCTCTGGTTAGCAGGTAATACCGGCAATTACCCATCCCGCCTTCAGTACGATGTGGTTTCTTACGGTCCGCATATAGATCAGACTTTGAGATCTTACACTCAACCACAATTGAACTCTTTGCTGTAAAACCTATCGCATCCGGCATCTCTCCAATATTAGCACTACCTTTTTCGGTAAATACGGGATTACAATTCTTTGCACACCTAAGCCAGTGCGCCGCATCTTTCACCAACTGACTATGAGTTATATCAGCATCATTATTATAATTACCGGTAGGCACAACAACCTCTCTATTAGTGATGCTCATCTCGCCTTCTCCTCTCTAATCCTCCGCACCATTTTCACCTTCACAGACCAAGGAATTGACTTCATGCTCAAAACTTCATCGGCCTGGCACAACACCTTTAGAAGATCCATGCCATCAGGAGTATGCACCTGCAAAGGCCTGATAAAGTCATTGATATACTTCTGCGCCAGATCCTTATCCACCTGCTGAATACTCTTTAATTTAAACACATTTTCCAGGTGCCCTAAAATTGCCTGTTCACTAATCATGATTTAGCCTCTTCCACTATATCCCGTATCTTTCTATCCTCATTCCCAGCCACCTCATTACATTCACACACATTGAGTTGCCACACGCTTTATATCTTGGACCATCCGGGCACTCTTCAGCAGACTTTCCTCTCCACGGTATTCTGGTATAGTTATCCGGGAACCCCATTAGCCGCTCACATTCAACTGGTGTTAAACGGCGGACAATAGATTTTTCTTTGATATAGTTCTGCTGTTTCACCCCCGGTGATGCCGCCAATGCTCCTGCGATCTTTCCATCACCATTGATATACCTTACCTCGTCCCGGGTATTTTGCTGAAAGCACACCGCGTGCCTGTCCGCAGAGGTCAGGGTATAACTAACCCACGACTCATCGAAACCATTGCCATTACCTCCATTCCCGGGTTTTCTCCCGATAGTATTCCCCGCAATGGCAACTACATTCTCCAAACCCTGATTCCTGCCGATACAATTTGCGACCTCTGAATTACTGATTGGATCCTGAGAGCCATGCACACAGACAATCGGTTGCTCATGATCACAGTTCAAAGTCGGGCATATCTCAGTATTTATCTCAGCATTCGCCTGACCATGCGCCATAACAGTGCAAACCAGATCTCCTGTGTCATAGCTATCTGAAGCAAGTAAAGTCTTGCCGACCTCTGCTGTCTGATAATCGTTATATGCCTTGTTTGTAAATACATTTTGCACTACATGTGAATTACCGCAGACTTCCGGGCAATAACTGTAAGTGCTTTCTTCAGCATAGGCGGGAGTACTTTTCCTTTCTTCTCTGCTCTGCGGAGTATTCCAGCACAGGCTTTCGGGCTTAAAGAGTACTTCTCGGACACATCCCTTTCTAATACTTCCCACAACGAACACACGTCTCCTTCGCTGCGGCACGGCTCTTTCAAATCCGGGTACTCTGACATACTGTGCGTCCAGAGTTCGCCATCCAACATCATACCCGAGTTCTTTAATTGCTTTGAGAAAAGAAATAAATCCTTCTGCGTGTTCACCGGATAAGACGCCCGGCACATTTTCCCAAACAAACCAGGTCGGCATTGTTCTTTGCAATAATCGCACATACTCATAAGTCAAGCTTCCTCTCTTTCCTTCCCAACCTTCACCTTTGCCGGCGACACTAAAATCCTGACACGGCGTGCCACCAACCAGCAGATCAAACTCGCTAACATCTTTCTTTTCAATCTTTGTAAAATCGCCGAAGTTGGTTACTTCAGGATAGTGATATTCAAGAACAGCTGAAGGAAACGGCTCTATCTCAGCAAACCCTACGGCTTCCCAGCCGAGTGGTTTCCAAGCAAGTGTGGCGGCTTCTACTCCGCTGCAGACGGATAAATATCTCATTTACCATATTCCTTCCTCAACTCAGCAATCTCCTGAATACACCGCAACCGGCTCCCACGCAGAATATAATTACATTCAAGCTGCTTCAATTTTTGTTCATAATCTGCTGTAGACACAAGTCGTTATCCTTCCGTATAAAATACTCATCCAGATCATTTCTTTCCTCAAAGATCAACAAAAGAACATCTTCTATATCCTGATCCAGTTCAGCCTGCCTGATCTTAGCTTGCGTATATTTATTCATTCCAGTGCCTCCAGTTCACAAATTGCCTCCTCAACCCGGTCCTTTATTCCTTCCGGGACATTCCTTGCTTCATAAAGCTTTTTGCGCAGACTCCGTCCCAGCTTAACAATCACCTTTATCTCCTTCCCCCGATTAAAGTTCGCCGCATCCATTTCATCATCACTGAATAGCTCCTTTGGTCTGGTTCGCGCTTTTATCTCCTTGCGTACCGCCTGCTGATCTGCGCCCTCCTCAAAAGCCATTCGGTGCATCTCATCCTTGTCGTCCTCCTCGATGTCAGCCCGCTCCCGCGCCTTCTGCAACAACGCAATCGTCTCCACCTCTGGAAGAGTTGCATTTCCGATTCTTAACTTTCCCGGTTCAAAGCTTTTCATATAGTTGTAACAGACCATCAACTTCTTGACCGCAGGCTTCTTCAACCCTAGTTCACAGGTACAATAGACCTCAAAGTCATCGTAACCCCACTCTTTATAATCCCCGCCATATGCTACATCAGTAAGCAGCTTCCCCAGCTCAACCCAAGAAACACGAAAATTCCGCAGTGAAATCAGTACCTGACAACGCATACTCTCCGGACTCAATTCACCGATCTGACTGTCTATCCTTGCCAATACATTCGCACTCACCTTACACCTCCTCAACCGGCTGACCTAAATCACATGGATTCTTATGCACTTTTTGAAATCCACCTTTAGTTTGTATTGTAATAACACCATTAACTCTGTCCTCAAGTCTAGTTAAACGATGAAGCCTGCGCCGGAAATCCCATACATCCACTCGCAACCATTCAGCCAACCATTCAACAGCAATTACCTTTTGCCTTAATTTAAATATTTCACTATTCAGCGTTTTAATTTTTCTATGATGATAGCCCCATGCGAAACCAATAATTGCTGATACTACCAATCTCCCCATAAATTCCTCAGTCATCAACATCCCCTATATTTATAAATTCCATAGATTACACATTGCATTTACTACTATTAGTTAAGAACCACCCAGTCCTCAGAGAGCATATCTGTCTGAGACGCAAGCCAAGGAACTCTGTCCTTAGGGGCAGCGGGGTTGTCTGTCTGTAATCCAGTAGTATCAATATAGATATACGGATGCGTCATTTTGCTGTGTTCATCCGGACGCTGAAGCTCAATAAAAATACCTTTCCCATTCCATCCTTTACGTGCTACTTTATTTCCTTCTTTCATTGCTTCAATTGCTTCACCAAAAGTCATATATGGACTCATTAATTCACCTCTTTCTTAAATTATTAATTATTAAAATACGTGTAATCTATGGATTGATATTAAAACGGTATGTCGTCATCAGCTGGATTGTCGTTGTAATTGAAACTATTCTGCTGATAATCTTCTTGCCCCTGCTGTGCATAACCGGTATTACCTCTGCCGCCGCCCTGATAACCACCCCGATCATTGTAGTGATTACCTCCCTGCTGCCGGTTGCCCTGATTCTGGTATTGATTGCCTTGCTGATAGTTATTGTTATAATTCTGATTGCCGCCGTTATCCTGCTTTCTCTCAGTAAATTGAAAGTTCTGAGCAATGACCTTGAGTTTATAGACTTTCTTTCCAGTATCTCTATCCTGCCAGCTTTCATCCGCCAGCCTACCCTCTACCAGAATCGAACTGCCTTTACCAAGATATTCGCAGATCACCTCAGCTGCCTTGTCCCAGAAAGTAACATCTACATATGTCGCTTTAGGATTATTCTGTTTAGACCTGCTATCATTAATTGCTATTGCGATATCAGTAACCGGTGTGCCCTGCGGCGTATATCTAAGCTCCGGATCCCTGGTAAGATTTCCCATTAGTATTACTTTATTGAATGATCCTGCCATCAACTACCTCCATTATCTGCAGCTATTGTCTCTTTCATCAGATCGTCATAGAACAGAGCTGCTTTCTTTGCGTTTGTGATATCCTTCGGGGTTTTAATCTGGTAATTAGCACAAACTCGTTCGTAAATTTCGCGGTGTGTTTTATAGGCATTGCGCATTGATTTGGTCTGCTCATCAGAAAAGAAGCTGTTCTGCTGGTTGCCTTGCTGCTTGTTCGATTGATTATTCTGCTGCCGGTTATTATTCTGGCCTGAATTCCGGTTGTTATTCCTCTGGTTATCCTGCTGCTGTTGCCCAGCCATGCGGTCCGCATCATTGCCATCATCGATACAAAACAACCCGCTAACTGCATACTTCCGGGCATAACTGCTGGCAGATCCGGTTGCCTGGCTTTCGTCCATTTTCTTTTTGCCCAGGTCTTTTATTTCCCGCGCAGCGGCTTCAGCGGTTACAATATCATCACCATAGCAAAAATGAACAGTAGCAACGATATAAACCTCACTTCCAACCAGCTCAACTCTATCGGTAAAATAAATAACAGCTTCATGCTTTTGTAATATTGGCTTGATTGCGGTTTCAATCTGTTCTAAAGTTCTATAGTTAAAACCACCAAATTTATTGACCTCGCTTTTTGGGACCTTAAGCTCTTGCTGGATGTTTCGAAGTACATTCAATGTTTCTGTCTTCATTTCTTACCTCTTTCCATTGGCGGCTTGAATTTCATGTATCCGATATGGTGTCAAACCTTCTATTTCAATTCCTCTATAAATAGCCGGGAACCCTGCTTTAGCCCAATTGCGGTATAATGCAATACCTCTGCGAAATTCAAGCAATCCATTCTCTAAGACATCCTCGGTTACTTCTTTTATCCGAATATTGTATGGTGGTTTTGACAGCATGAACATAAAATACACCCGCGGATTCTCGATTCCGTCTACTTGTTGTAGCGCATCGGCATACGCAGCAGCCTGAATATGATACTCGTAGTTAATTTTATTTGTTATTGTTCTATTGGAGAGATCCCCTGTCGTCTTCAGATCCATGATAATATTGCCACACATGGAATCAATAATCCCTTTGCATGGATGATTGGTAACCGGATCAATCCAGTTTATTTCGCGCTCATGTTCAATTTTTGAATCGGGGTATTTCTTCTTACCGATTGCCACTATCATATCAACAGCATTGTTATATTTCTTTTGAATTAATTTAAGTTCCTGGAATTCATTTGGCATTATTAGGATCTTTCCTTCAAGAAGATGCTCAACACCAGCATACCAATCCTTGAATTTTTGCGATGTCCTACCAAATGGATTTTGGGTCGATTTATTAACCGGAACATCTTCCCGAACAATAAACTTATCATCAAACTTTTCTGGCTCAAGCAGCAAACAGTGAGTTGCAGAACCTATAGCCGTCTCCTTCTTGGGTGGCTCCGGATGTTCCTTTTTCCACTTCCATATTTCAGCGTCTTCAAGTATACTCTTTGCCGAACTCGGCGACATTGGTCGATCAAGTCCGAAATAATTCTCTCCTTCATCACCAATCTTTTCTGTCTCATCAATCTCAACCACCATTTCATCACCCATAATCTATCTCCTTAATTTGATTTAGTATATTATCCCAGTGTATCTCTAAAATACAGCGGCACCCCCAGCGCAAATACATTCTCACTCCAACCACCGTTACAGCCAACATCTTCCTGCGCCATCCGGATCACTTCCATCTTTGACTCCAACATATCCGCCAGATGTAAGATAATTGCTTCTGGAGTCTTTGGCAGTACACTCGCCTCAAACTCATGCTTACCGTGATGAGCATGAATACAGTGTACAATCGCCTCTGTCCGCTCTCCCGGTGCGTTACATTCCAGACAAGCATCCCGCACTATTCGGGCTCCAATCAAACTGTGATTTCCTAGTTGGCCAGCAGTAGTATAAGTAGTCGCCGCGCCCCAACTAAGTTCATAGATCTTACCGACATCATGCAAGATAGCGCACAGAACCAGTAAAGACATATCCACATATGGCTGCAAATGAGTTCGAACTTGACTGTGAAAACAGATCTCCATAACATTGACCGAATGCAGCAGCAACCCATGGCGATAGATATGATGATTATTCTGAGCTGCCGGTGCATTGATAAACTGATCATAACGGCCATCAACCGAAAAGACCTTGTTGAAGATATCCCGGTCAATTGGCAGCAAACTATGCTTTACGGTATTCTTCAGTACAGACAACACATCATCAAGTTTTACTTTAGCGGGAAGATCAGCCATCAGTTCCAGTGAACAACTATCTACCTCCACAGTCATAATTGACGTCAATTCAAGCTGAAGCTTACCTTTGTGGGCCTTTACCTCACCTGAGACAGAAACGATACCACCTTCCACCAAGTCAGCACACTCGTCCTTGTTTACCTGCCACATTATCGCTGGTATCTTTCCTGTCTTGTCAGAAAGTAGCGCACTTAAAAAGTCATCCCCTAATTTCGTTACTCTGATCTGCATACTGACCAAACCCACCTGCAGCTCAGTAACCTTTGTACCCTCTGTTAATTCTTTGAGCATCATCCTTTGTTTTACCCCTTGCTTATCTCATAAATAAAAACGAAAAATACAGCTATAATTCCCCCACCAATAAAACCGCACAACATAACCAACAGTATCACAAAAATCCCATCCAACAGCACCAGCCCGCACTTTTCTAGCAGATACTTCAAATACTCACTCATGTCACCCTTTCCAGATACCGCAGATAATAGTTTTCAACAATACGCCTGGCTTTCTCTGTATAACCATCAGCAGACATTAACCGAGTACCACTACCATTTACAACCGCCCAGCCATTACCGGTATCCTCAATACCAGCCACCTGTTCACCTTTTCTGCAATACCAGGAGATTTGCCGCTCATTCATGATTCCTCCAATATCCTTTGCCTTTCTGACGGATCACCAAGACAAATTTCCGGGATAGCATTTCTATTCAACACTCCCCCTGAATACATAGTGAACATTGGTGATTTCTGAAAACTTGAAATTAAGTTACGTTCCTCATCAGTCAAAACATACTCTTTGGGTGCACCAAATTCCTCATAGACCAAAATTAATTCACCCTCAGAAATCTTCATGTACAGTTTATCACCACCAATCCGAATCATAATGTTCTCCTCCGTTTCTTTTATCATCTCTTCGCGTATATTCTGCCGCACTCCTGACAACTCAAAATACTTTGACCGCCACCAGCGGCATAACTGCTTTTCAATTCTCCACCGCAATCGCATTCCTTTTCACTTGGCGGCGGATGTAACCAGGCCTGCACAGCTCGCTGATCCTGCCATTCTGCTTTTCCTACTTCCATTCGCTTCTTTGCCAGAGCCAGTGGGTTCCTGATTTTTATTCCCTGCTTTTGCTCTCTGAGTACAGCCAGCAAGTGTGCAAGAATATCGTCAGTCAAATCTGAGGTGAGTGGAATATCTTCAATCCAGTAATGCTTGCAAAAGGCATCCCAATCGCTTTTTTTAATCTCTCCCACCCCGTCCCCTTGGGGGACTATAGGGGGTATATTATTTCTTTTATTCTTTCTGTTGTGGTTGCTGCTTGGTTGCTCGCTGGTTGCTTCGTGGTTACAAGTTTGGTTGCTCTGCTGGTTGATACTTTCTGGATCATCTTGGTAAGTGTTATAATTAACAACAGTATATAATGTTCCGACCTTGGTTGTTTTGCTGGTTATTTCTTTGGTTGATTTTAGCTTGTTTACCGCGGTTCTTACTTGCTGTTCAGTCAAGCCTGTTATCTCGGCAAGAGCCTTTCTGCCACTGATAAATTGCCCTCGTTTGATCTCAATTCCCTTCCAGTATTTGTCCTTCCAGTTGGCAAGAAGCAGCATATGCATAAAAAGACAAAACACCGGATTATCTGAAAACCAACCCCACTCTCCAATCTTTCTTTTTATCTTAATATACCCGCCATTATCTTCCATCTCACCGGGCCCTTCTCTTCCTGTAATTAACATCAAACAACTTTATAGCTTTGTTCTTCCAATATCGCCTATGCCCTCCAGGACTTTCATAAACCACTCCATCAGGAAACCATTTCTTGCGGGCAAGAGTATTAATATAAGAAATCGAATAACCTAGCTTTGTCGCCAGCTCTCTCCCGGTAATCAACACATCTGATTCTTTTTCCCTTGTACTCGTCGTAGTTTCAAGCATCTCAATCTCCCTTAAAACGATACAAACAAAAAACCGCTCAACTGGGCTTAGCAGCTGAACGGTTGGGGGAACGCAAAGGGGAATTACCCTTATTGTTCGAAACTATTCTGGAACAGTCTAAGCCACTGCGTAAATTAAAATATGGTAGTTTTCGTTTATAGATTAGTCTGAGTACAAAACTACCAAATGAACTCAGAATTAATTCTTCTTTTTGACTGAAGTTTAATCTGCTTTTTGAACGATACAGTTAATGGTTATCACTCAGTACACTTTTTAAAATACCATAAATATTTATCCTAATCAAGATAAATATCCTTAAGATCTGGAGAATATTTTATTATGACAAAATACAAAATCAATGAAAATACTGATAAGGATATGGCAAAAAGACTGTTAGAAGAACGGTTAAAGTTGGAATCAAATCGCAAAGAATTTGTAAAAATTCACAATATTTCTTATTCAAATCTAGATAACTGGGAATCCGGAAGAAGAGATTTCCCAGTTTATTTATTAAATCAATTGGATGAATTAGGAGCAGATATCTATTACATTGTCACAGGGAAACGACAACTCACCTCTAATTCTGATCAATCTCAATTACTTGAAGCTAAAGATGAAATAATTGCTGGATTGAAAAGAGAAAATGAGCTTCTTCGCAAACAGCTAGAAGGCACATCTGAGAACAGTGAACTTGTGAAAATTGCTGAAAAGCTTGATGCGCTACTTAACGAGAGAGGATCAGATCAAGCTATTGACGAAGAAGTTGGATAACATAGTGTTATGTGATTTTGTGCTCTTAACATCTTTATTTAAATCAACTTTTTGAATTTTATCCGAGTATAATTGATTATTCATATCTTAACAAAAAAATAGCTACAGATTATAATAATCCTTTATTAATATAAGGGGATATTATGTGGATATTTTTATTTATTATACCATTAGCGATAATTATTTTCGTTGAGTTTTTGCTCAAAAAAAGGAATCCAATCAATTCGCAATACGATAATCGCAATATTCATAAATCCAATACTCTTGAAGATGAGCTAAAATTAAGTGTAGAGTTAACGAACAATCTTTATCCACAAGATAAAGCGATGGTGTTTCCGCTACAAATCAAAAAGACAACGTTTGCTATATTGCAAAATGCTATTAATTCATATAGTTCCGCTGAAAATCCAATTGACAGTATTAAATTTCTTGGGCTTGCTTTAATTGCTATTTCACATAATGCAGGAGTTGTTACCTATGAACTATTTGGAGATAACTTTGAAAGAGAACAATGCATAAAAGTTGCCAATGCTGCATTAAATCTTGAGCTATATTCTCAAAGCCAAACTATTAATGATGAATTTCTGAGTAATTTCTTTATAAAAGCTATTACTGAAAGGTCAATGTATACTCAATGTGCAACAATTATCACAAATTTTTATATTGGTTATCCTGAAAAAGCGAGAAATCTTGCAACTATCAGCAGAAAAGCAATAAGCGCATCGGATCCAAACAAAGCTCACGCAGAAGTGATTTCTGCTTTATCATCATTAGAACATATTACAATACCCGATTCCACCGAATATGCAACATTTAAAAGAAATACTAAGAACTTATCCCCAAAATCAGCACTATACCAAGAGCTTGATAAAGTTTTAGCTAATATTTATGATAATACCCTTGGCGTAAAACAAGAAATTGAGACCAGTATTAAATCAATGATTAAAAAAGATGAAAACAATATCCTCAATGCCATTAACGACAATAAAGTTACATACAAAGATGTAGTTGCATATATGGTTAATGAAAACCTATTTGAGCGATTACGGTCAGGTCAGTATCATGTATATCGAGGCACTTTAAGTCTTATTGGCAATGAGCTCTTGAAGGCATATAAGATTAACCAAAAATACTGTATTTCTGAAAAAATAATAACAGAAGATGATTACCGTAATAATCTTGAAGTTATTTTAGATGAAATTAAATATGTTGGGTAGTTATTGAATATTTTTATAAAATACAGTCCCAAGGAAATAACATGAAGCAAATACTCATTCTTTTTCTCCTCCTCACGTATCCCGCCTACTCTGGCGAACTCCTCACCTGCAAAGTAGTAAAAGTCATTGACGGTGACACCATAGATGTGAATCTTACAAACGGATCAGCAAGGATCAGGCTATACGGTATTGATGCACCAGAGAAAGATCAGGAATACGGGAAACAATCAACCAGACAACTCAGCAGACTTATCGACAATGAAATAGTCAAAGTCTATGTAATGGACAAAGACAGATATGGCAGATTGGTCGGTAAAATCTTCTTTGAAGGCGAATATATAAACCACACCATGGTGAAAGAAGGTGCCGCTTGGTGGTATAAGAAATATGCGGCAAATGATATAGATCTGCAGTTAGCTGAAGAATGGGCCAGAAACGAACAAAACGGACTGTGGAAGAATGATAATCCCACTGCTCCATGGGACTACCGGCATGGCACCACCACTCAATCCAGGGCTCCACCGGAAAAGCACGAGCAAATTGAAAAGCCTGTTCAAGAAGAACGAATATATTGGCTTAATACAAAGAGTTACGTGCGGCATAATTCAAGTTGCAGGTGGTATAAGAATACAAAGCGTGGGCGGATGTGCACCAAGGATGAAGGGAGAGCGTGTGGAATATGCGGTGGGTGATATAATAACACAAAATCTATTATATATAAATTAATCAATAATTCATGGAGAAGAATAGTGGGAAAAACAATTAGAATTGAAGGTTTCGAATTTAAATTATCTAAAAACTTATTAACTAGAGATTTATACACTTTTTTAAAAGCACACTTAGTTGGTGATTTTAATGTGGGCAAAAACAACAAATATCATCTTTTTGCCGAAATTAGAGAAAACTATTTTATCGGACTAATACTAAGCTATAAAAATAATAAAACTTTTTTAGAATCAAATATAGATTCTCAAGGAAATTTAATAGTTCAACTTCATGAATTAAAAGAAAATGAAAGTGGGATAGAACCTTCTATCTTTATAATAAACCCTACTGTCAACAAAGGTATAATGATGCGCCACCAAGGTGCAATTAATTCTTATCATTTTGAAAGGATACTAAGATCTACAAATAACGCAATAATAAGTGAGTATACTAAACAAGCGATAGAAGATGCTCTTGCTGAAGACTCTTCATTAACAATACGAGCACAAAACAAGTTAAGGAAAAAAATAACTAATTACTATAAAGGAAATTTTGAGTTCAATATTTTAGCATCGAAGCAAAGCATTGATAGCGCACTGGCACTATACAACAAACTTGAATCAATTACATCCAATGTAACACAAGATATAGGAACAAAGACCCCAATGTTTAGCCCCATTAGCGGAGACCTCAAGCGATTGTCATGCACCGCATTATTTGACAAAACTAAAAATTTAACAAAGCGAACAAAATCTGATATTTTAAAAGTCTTTAATTTAACAAATTTTGAAAGTTTAAAAGGAATTCGCCTAATTGGTGAAGCACATAATGCCGAAAAATTATTAACGATTGTTGGTGAAAATAGAAATTATTATGATAAAATAGATTATGATGAGTTTGCAAAAATGCTGCCTCACGACTTATGGAAGAACTTTGATAAATCAGAATCCATGGACTATCTACTTCGTATTATTCAAAGTAATACAACTGTTTTTGGTAATATTCCTACTGATAATTGGTATAAATAAAAGAGGCTATTATGGACTTCGAGACAATTAAAAATTTTTTCGATGATTTTAGTACATCCTTTTTTTCAGCTTCAATTACATTAGGAGCATTTCTTCTTTCAATGAAGACATTTATTATTCAAATTATGAAAAAAGATGTTTATGATACAGATGAGTATAAAATTAAAATCCAAAAATTGAATGAAAATGGTGCAAATATTGATCGCTACAAACCTTTATCTAATTTACGCAAAGCACTAACATATACTATTTATGCATCATTTATTACGGCTATATTACAACTTGTTGCAAGTTTATTATCAAATAAATATATTATAATTATTAGTCTTATTAGTATGGGAATAACTTTTATATGTGTTTTTTGGGCAATCATTCTAGTTTCACAAAATCTAAATATACTACTTGAATCTAAAGAAGACAAATGAATTTAACCATAACTTATTTGGAGATTTAATGTCATAATGGCAACAGGAACAATACGGAAACGCGGCAAACACTGGCAAATAGATATCTCCCTAGGATATATTGATGGCAAACAAAAACGCAAGCGCTGGACCAGCAAAGCACTCACCAAGGCCGAAGCAGTTAATGAGATGAACGATGAGCTTTACAAGCTTAATCGTGTAACGCGTACTGGGATGGTATATGATAACGATTACAACCTGCATGAACTATTCAACCAATGGAGTGAATACGTACAAACAAACAATACTAACCCCAAAACCGCGCATGATTACATTCTCTGTGCAAATAGGGCTATTGAATATTTTCCTTGTCACACCCTAGTATCTGATATAACACCTCAAAAAATAGACAACCTCCTTTCAGAACTTACAAATGAATTAAGCAATAATTCAATTAATAAGACTCTTGCGCGTTTCAAAGCGATGTTTGAATATGGTGTCAGCCGTAAAATCATTCTTGAAAATCCAGTCACACCTGTTAAGCCCCTGCCCTCGAAACGAGTCAAACTAAGAAGAGCTCTCACTATTGAAGAAGCAAAGGCCCTTGTTAAACATGCTCCAGGGGAATGGCCAATACTCTGGAGATTTATACTTTCTACTGGATTACGTAAACAGGAGGTAATACAGTTATCCTGGAAGAACGTAGATCTTGAACGTGGAATAATAAGGGTATTTCCCACAGATAAGTGGAGTCCAAAGTCTGAGGCAGGAATTAGAACTATTCCGTTATCCGGAGATGTAAAAAATGATTTGGCAGAAATAAAAAGCCATAGTGAGACAGACCTTGTATTTACAACCGGAACCGGTGAAAAACTGAATACTTATTTTCTCAAAGCACTACGAGCTCATATGCACAACGCTTTCTGTGAAATATATAATTTGCCATACGGGAAAAGACTTAACAAGAAAGAGCAGGATAAATATAATAAGTATAAAGATCAAATTGAAGCAGATCTTAAGATGATTGACCTGCATGCATTGAGATATACTTTCTGTACTCACTTAATAGGATCAGGGGTAGATATTAAGACAGTACAGAAACTGATGGGCCATAGCAGCCCTGAAGTAACCCTGAAAATTTATGCTCAGTATTGTCATGGGAATGCCGAGAATGCAGTACAAAATTTCCCCTGGTAATCCGCGATCGTCCGCAGCGCAAATAAGTCACAAACAAGGCACAACACACACAATAGTTTCTTATATACCAAATAGTTACAGTAATTATATTAGTTCTGTTAATCCATGTGTCGCTGGTTCGAGTCCAGCCGGGGGAGCCACTAAATTAGAACCGTAACTGCTTATACTATAAGTTGTTACGGTTTTTTCTTTCTCTACATTTCCAAACACAGGAAATGATCCATATCCCGAAAAAGACGTTAATTTACCATTATTTGTCACACACTGTGTCACACATATATTCACATTCTCAGCGTTTCCGACTTCTTTGGGCTCTTTTACCGACGGAGTTGTCACCTTTTCAGGTATAGTACTTTTTTCTGCATCATTAGACTTAGTAAATGAAATCTTAGCAATTTCTTCATTCAAATCATCAATAGACAGGTGTGTATAGTATTCCATAGTCAGTTGAACATTGCTATGGCGCATCAGACTTTTCAGGTGTGCTGGCATTACACCAGCTTGTGCCAGCATTGTACCATAGGTATGTCTGAGACCATGAAAATCAATTACCTTACCTGATGCCCTCTTAGGATTAATTCTGGCAGCCATAAGGTCTTTACGAAGCATCTCAGCCCCTCGCTTTTTCCACATACCCTTTATCGCCTTGAAATTTGGTGCTGTAGGGTTGGCACTAAAATAGTTCCTTAGATCATCGGCGAGAGACGACTCCAATGGCAACGTTGCCCCTCGCCTTGCTTTCTCATTCTGTGCTCTAATGGTTACTGTCGCTGACTCTGTATCAAGACCATCGTCACTATGCTTTGCTAAATTTTGCCTATTACTAAACCTTTTCTTTTATGTTTGATATAATAAAATAATGATGCATAATTAATTATAGTCTATTATTAATTCAAAAGATTAGTATAACGTTTTTGTCTATGGGAAAGAAAGTAGCTTTGTCATTCATAACAACCCAGATAGTCCATAAATATCACGTTATTTATAGTAGGAAAAATATTGGGCTTAATCATTAATACTTTCCAACTTTTTACGATCTTATTATGCATAAAATTAATATACACAAAGAAAAGTCATTTTTAGAAAATTCAGTTATTACAAATTACTTAACAATAGCTCATGCTGCAAATATATTTAGTAATTTATTACTAACGTGAAATGGTTATTACTACAGATCTTTAAATTAGTGACATCAGTGATACTATATTCAATATATGAGGCAAGATGAGCTTAAATATTGGAAAGAGGTAAAATATTGTGAGTATGAGCAAGAGCAAGAGCAACTGGTTTAGAAGACACCCTGTCTGGACTTCAATAATTTTAATAGTTCCGGCTTTTCTTGGCTGGTTTGGCGGTAAAATTATTTATCCTTTCCCCATTGTTAATGGACAAGAAACATTTTTTTCTGTATGGTTAGGTGGCAGCCCTACGGCAACATTTTCACTTTTACTTGCGCCATATTTTTGGGTACTTTGGATTTGGCGGCATAATGATAAAGAAGCTGATAAATTCAGAAACCAAACTCAAGATAAAGATATAGAGTTTTATAAAATACTTGAGCTAGCTAGTTCTAATTATGAGTACATTGCTATTGCAGGTTTTAAGCGTATTAACAGATACTTAGATTTGAATGATGGGCAACTTGAAAATGAAAAGTTACAAATCCTCTTTGATATAATGATTGAATCTACAAGTACCACAAAAGGCAATGGGCAAATATACTACCGTATTGATGCCTTAAAAATTGCGTTAAAAATAATCTCAATATATAATGTTGGTAATATATACGAAATAAAAACAATATATATCAACCATGAATGGGTAGACTCTATTAACAGTGGTAAAGATGGTTTTTGTATTCCTAATAACGAAGTTTCTTTAATTAAAATGCTTAATGGGATGTTAATATGGAGTACAAATAATTGTATTTCACAAAATTAACTGGTTGTTTAGAATTATTTTAACTTGTATTGCAAAATACAATAAGCAAAACAGGTCTGAGGACTAACCCTCAGACCTGCCAATATTATCACGATCAATATACCCTGATCAAACAAATCATACAGCCTCACGTTTGAGTTTACGTGCAAAACAGTCCAGCCAGATGATAAAGACAATCATCATCCCCTGCAGCAGGAGTTGATAATACGAATCAATCCCCAGCATATTCATCCCGTTCTGTAACACCGCGAATACGAGCAGACCAATAAACGATTGCTGCGCGCCGCCAATGCCGCCGGCAAAAGAATTGCCACCGACCACCACCCCGCAACAGACCAGAAGTGCCGTGTTATTTCCGAAGGTTGAATTTCCAGAGTTAAGCATCGAAGAGAGCATCACACCGCCCAATGCGGCAAAGACCCCGCTGTATATATAGGTTGCCGCCTTGATTCTGAGTACGTTTATTCCTGAATACTCCGCGACACTATAGTCACCACCGATTGCATAGCAATTTCTACCAAAGGGCGTACAACGCAATATCCAGAAGGTCAGCGTAAATACCGCCAGCATAACCAGAATCACACATGGAACCTGATGGAAGATTCTGGCATTAGCCAGCCAGACAAAATCCGGATTCTTGCACGGCACAGGATGCGCATCGGTCAACTGCTGCGCCACGCCGGTAAGCAATATTCCAATACCTAGCGTAATAATAAACGGCTCTTTCTTCTGATAGACCGAGAGAAAGGCATTGATCATTCCGACGCACGCTCCGGAAAGCAGCGCACCGAGTATCGCCAGTACCATTGGCACACCGGCATTCATAAGCTTTATCGCTATTATACCAGCAACCACCATGACCCCGCCGATAGAGAGATCACACCCTCCTGCCACCAGCACCAGTGTAATCCCAAAAGCCAGAATAAGCAGTATTGAACCTGATTTCAATAGATTCATAAGATTATACAGGGAATAGAAATTAGTCCCTGAAAAAATCATTATAATAAACATGACAATAAGTACCAGAAATGCCTTCTGCCGCGTCAGTATATTCACTATCTTCCCGGCCATTAAATCAGCTTTCATTATAATATCCTTTCTGTTATTTATGCCTGTCAAGCCAGATCGCCAGAACCAGAATCAACCCGCGCAGAATATATTGCATATAAACCGATACACCCAGAATGTTCATACAGTTTGCCAGGAGAATCACCAGCAGCGTTCCGACAACAGTGCGCAGCACACTGCCTTTACCGCCCTCAAGAGTTGTACCGCCGACCACCACCGCCAAAATGGCATTAGTCTCATAGCCGAAACCGATTACAGGTGAAGCGGTGGTTATACGTGAAATCAGTACTATTGCACCTATAGCCGTCATTACTCCCGAAATAACATAAATAAATATAATACTTCTATTAACCTCCAATCCGCATAATCTGGCCGCAGTGATATTACTGCCGGTAAGCTTCATTACCCGTCCAATATATGACTTATTCTGCAGTAAATAGAGAATTATCAGTGACACTGCAAAGATAGCAAAAGAAACCGGCACAAAAGCAACCTTACCCGAACCGACGACGGTAAAATATGTTGTCGCGTTCTTTGCCCAGCCGATATGCTTCGTCGAACCGTTACTCAGAATCAGTGCCAGTGCTCCATACACCACACTCATACCATACGTCATAAAGAGTGCTTCCGCCTGAGTAAGCGCTCCACTGCTGAGTAGTAACAGACTGTTGAGCAGACCGCAGACCGCACCAACACCCAGCCCGATAAGTAGCGCCGGTCCCTGCCCGACAATATCTATCAGCAGTACCGTACACACCGCTACCAGCGAGATAATCCCCGCAACCGACAGATCAATAAAGCCTCCGATAATGACAAAGGTCATACCCAGTGACACCATTATCAGTGGTCCGAACTGCCGCATGACATTTATCAGGTTCCCTGCCGATAAAAACACCGGTTCAATACTTGCGGTCACAATTACCAGAAGTGCTATTGCCACCAGTATTAAGTTCTCTCTGAATACCTTGTTATAGGTATTCTTTAACTTATAATCCCGATTCACTATCGTCTTCCTTTCCGCTGAAATCCAGAGCCTTCTCCATTATCTGATCAGCAGTATATTGCAGCGGATCAAACTCACCGGTTATCCTACCATCACAGACAGTAAGGATACGATTACTCATATTCAACACCTCAGGCAGTTCTGAAGAGATAAGTATCACCGAACCGCCATCCTCCACTATCTTCTTCATCAGCATGTATATCTCATACTTTGCCCCGACATCAATCCCGCGGGTTGGTTCATCTAATATCAGAACTCTCGGCTTCAGCTCAAGCCAGCGCCCGACGATGCACTTCTGCTGATTGCCCCCGGATAGGGACTCAACCCTGCTCCTTTCGGATGGAGTCTTTATCGCCAGTGACTTCACATGGCGTCTGGCTACAGTTGATTCACGGGTCGTACGCAGCATCCCAAAATGGCAAAGCCTGTCAAGCACCGCCATAGAGATATTTTCTTCCACCGAGAATGACAAAACCAGCCCTTGGAGCTTCCGATCCTCCGGCACCAGCGCTATACCTGCCCGCTTGGCATCCTTAGGATTACGGATAGTCACAAACTTTCCGTCAATCTTCATACGGTGTCCGCGCACCTTGTCCGCGCCAAAGATTGCCCGAACTATCTCGGTTCGTCCAGCTCCAACCAATCCAACAAACCCCAGAATCTCGCCACGGTTCAGTGTGAACGAGATATTTTTAAGCTTCCTGGTGTTTATGCCCTCAATTTCAAGGAGTCTATCACCGACACAGTTTGGGCGTGGCGGATACTCATTCTCAATCGTCCGGCCAACCATCTTCGCAATCATCTCACTCCTGGTCAGCTCTGTAACCGGTTTGGTTTCGATCACATGACCATCACGCATGATCGTCACGGTATTACAGAATTCAAAGATTTCATCCAGCTTATGACTTATATAGATAATTGAAATGCCGCTCTCCCTGAGCTGCCGAATAATCAGTGCCAACTCCTTCATCTCATCAGCAGTCAGACTACTGCTGGGTTCATCCATTATTATAAGCTTTGAGTCAAAAGACAAAGCCTTGGATATCTCTATCATCTGTTTTTCAGATACACTTAGATCCTCTACAAGTCTTTTTGTATCTATACTGCAGCCGATTCGCTGCAGCACCTTACGCGCCTCGCGATGAACATTACGCACCCCGCCCAGGTCTCCCAGACGTCCCAGAAAGATATTCTCACCGACACTCATAGTATTCACTAAATTCAGTTCCTGATAGATAATCGACAAGCCGCGTTTCATCGATTCCATCGGTGTTGTTTCAGAAATTACCTCATCATCAAATATTATTGTCCCTTCATCCTTGGTATAGACTCCGCTTAATATCTTCATAAGTGTTGACTTGCCGGCACCATTCTCACCGACTATTCCATGCACTGAACCGCGGGCCACAGATATTGACACCTTATCCAGTGCTTTTACCCCAGGAAATTCCTTACAGACATTCTCTATCTGCAGAATGGCTCCTTTCTTTATATTATACATTTAACCTACCTATAATTATCTGCCCTCTCAAATTGTCATTGTATATATAATTGAAGCCCGCTGATGTAATTACATTTGCGGGCTTCAGCAGCAGTTATCCTGTTCTACCATTCAGGAGTAGTAAAATTATCGATATTCTCTTTACTTACGATATCAAGCGGTATGAAATTTGTCTTCATAATCTTCTTTCCATCCAGAATCTCCCGCGCCAGCTCCAGCGAACGTTTAGACATATTGGTAAAATTCTGCATAATTGTCACATCCTGCACCCCGCTGCGCACCTGCTCAAAACCAGCTCTGGAGCCATCTACCGCTACAAGATAAACGTCCTTCAGACCTGAAGCCTTCAGCGCCTGTATCACCCCGGTAGCTCCATTATCCCAGTGACAGAATATACCGTCGATCTCTGCCCCCTCTTTGGTGATCATATCTTCGGCAATAGCCATTGCCTGATCAGTAGCCCACTGCTGTGTAGCCTTGTAATCGATTACATCTATATCCGTACCATTAAGCGCATTATTAAATCCATCATGCCGCTTATTCTGGGCATCATGTCCGGCCTGTCCACCGATCTCAACGATCTTCGCTCCTGACGGAAAGTGCTGAAGAAAGGCCATAGCTGCGGCTTCACCAGCTTGATTATCGTTTACACCTACAAAGAAGTCGCGTATATCCTGCTGATCTTTGGGCAGGTCTGAGGAAAAGAGACCAATAATTACACCTTGCTCACGTGCCACTATCAGAGAAGGTATTATCGCATTGGCATCATTTGGATTAACGAATATCGCCTTTGCTCCCTGCGCTACTGCATTCTCAACCGCCTGAGCATTCATTTGAGCATCACCCTTGGCATCAAGGACCACCACTTCAAAACCATAGTCCTTACCATACTTTTCAAATTCCCTTGCAGCAAAAGACATTGATTCATTGGCCATATCCTGTGAGATATAAGCAACCTTCACTAATTCCTTAGCTTTATCTGCGGCAAAACACCTGGCTTCAACTACAAAAACAAACGCCAATAACATCAAAATTAAAACAGTCAACCGTTTCATTGTTACTCCTCCAATAATAAACACAATAACTACACAACATATCTCAGGATTTAAGCAATCTGTACTCAGACCTCCCGAACAAGTAAAATACCACTATTAATACCACACTCTACACTTAATTATTCTTTATTACTAAAAACACACGCGAAACTATTTCTACTGATACAACAGTTCCATTGCTCCGGTCACTCCGGAATACGTACCTAACTGCGCCTCATGGAAATACACCTTATATTCATTGTTATTATAACCGTTGAATATCTCTTTCGCCCTGCCGAAGAGTTTGTCCCCCATAGACAATAGTCCGCCACTGAAGACAAAACAGTTTATATTAAGTAATATATATATATTATAGAGCCACATTCCCATATACTCTGCCATCATCTCCACTGCTTCATGCGCTACTGCATCCCCAAGTTCATAGGCCAGATTGATGTGCTCAGAAGTAATATACTCCCTGCCTCCGGCAAGCTCCGGTATGACCGTGTTTCTACCGGAATCAATCCAATCCTGAATTCTGGCAACCACCATCTTTCCGGAACAGAATGAATTAAAACATTCTGGATTATTGCAGCCGCAAATGATTTTCTGACCACCAGCGAGCACCGTCAACATATGTCCGCTCTCACCTGACCAGCCATAGCTGCCACGAAATATTTCACCTTTAATTATAATCGCCGAAGATATTCCGGTACTCACCGGACAGTAGATAAAGCTCTCATAATTTTTACCTATGCCATGTCTGTATTCCGCCAGCGCCCCGGCATGACCGTCATTATCGATTACGATCTGCATATCCGCTCCCAGGCGCTGATGCAAATATTCACTTAATGGAAATTCCTTTATAAGAGGCAGACTGCCGGTCTTAACAATATACCCTTTTTTATAATATATATGCGAAGGGATACCGATACCGATACCTTGCAGGTCGCCTATTTGCAGATCATTCGCCTTCAACAAAGATACAAGCTCACTAATCACATTATCAAAAAAGGACTCCGGTTTCAGGGTAGCATCTGAATCACTTTTCATTTCCGCAAACAGTTTCTTGTTTTGATCAAACAGCCCGTATGCAATCTTAGTTCCACCTATATCTATGCCTGCAGAGACACTTCTTGCTTTATGTGCTGTCACGCTTCTACCCTTCTTTTCCCATGAGATCCCGTACCACTGAATCAGCTGAAGCCACTCCCTGCGCTTTCAATTCCTCAATCTTACGACTGAACTGAGGCAAATATCGTTCATGTGCCACCAGCAGCTCATCAAGAATACGTATTGACTCCTTCCCGCTTTCAATCAGCGGATTCAACGTAAATGCCTCCAACGCCAAGCCATAATCACCGGTCAGAGCAGCCGCAATAACACACTCTTCCATCGCCTTCATCAATTGCAGCCAGCCCCGCTGTGCGGGACGCATGGTACCGCAAGCCAAAGGTTCTGCACCATTAGCTGTAATCAATGATGACACCTCAACTATTGAGTTCTCAGGCAGAAACGGTATCGCTCCCCGGTTTTCAGTACTCACAACCATATGATTATGCTTGTCATTCTGAATTCCGCATATGCACTCACAGGCGGCATTACTGTAATAGGCGCCACCCCGTGACTCAAGCTGTCTGGGTTTTTCCTTTAGTTCACTATTCCTATATAATGCAAACAATTCACCTTCAACGGCATACATCTGCTCAGCTCTGGTACCTCCCTGGCGGAATTCAGCAAGGGAATGCTCCAGCATCTCCCTGCTCATATAATAATACCGATGATAGCCGCATGGAACATATTCCATAGATCTGAGCATCTCGAGCGGAAAATCAGTCCTGAAGATATTCACCGGCATACCGTTTTCAGGCTCATTCATATGTTCTATCAACTCACCGGTAAGATTGTTGCCAGCAGCATCATATACTTTATGCCAATGAAAATGATTCAGTCCGACAAACCGGTGATTCAATTCTTTCCTCTCGCGACCAAGCACTGTCGGCTCCTGCATCATGGCTATCTCTGGAACATTGCAGAGTCCAACACATTTTTCCCAGCCAAAATGCTTGATAACCGCTTCGGTAATTATACCGCTGGGATTAGTAAAATTGATCAGCCATGCCTCCGGGCAAAGTTCACGCATATCCTGAACAATGTCCCGGATAACCGGAATTGTTCTAAAGGCCTTGAGTATACCGCCAGCTCCGTTTGTCTCCTGCCCCAGCATTCCGTGCAGGAGCGGAATACGCTCATCCTTAATCCGCGCCTCCAGCTGTCCTACTCGCAGCTGAGTTGTTACATAATCTGCCCCATCCAGCGCTTCCCGCCTGTCCAGAGTCAAATGAACTTTAACATTATATTGCGAGCGATCCCACATGCGTTGTGCCAGTGCTCCGACAATCTCCAGTTTTTCGCGGCCTTCCGGGATATCAACAAGCCAGATCTCCCGCACCGGCAATTCCTCATATCGCTTGATAAAACCTTCCATTAATTCGGGTGTATAACTGCTGCCCCCGCCAATGGTAACAATCTTCACTGCTTTTTTCATAATTTTAAATCCTCACACAAATGTATCCTACTTATTTTAAAATGATATTAATTTACTATTCCGCTATTTTATCAATATATCCGGCCTGTAAACCGTTACATTTTTACTTAAATTAACAGCTATTGCCGGCCAGTCTTCAGACATGGTTATTATATTAAGTCCATCATAACCAGTAATAACCGTATCCTCCAGCTTTACTCCGGCAATTGAAGGATTCCAGGTAAAGGCCTGATTATTGCAAATAACCTTATCCATATTTGGAGTAACAATGTAATCACGGTTCATATATCCAGTCGCCCCTCCCTGATGCAAGAGCTGCCACTCATCAGGATACCCGGACTCCGCGTACTTTTGTACTCCACGCTCAAATACATACCCTACGGTATTACCGGGAACAGTACTGCGAAGAATTTCTGCCTCAATATCCAGCACCTTATCCTGTTTTCTTTTTAACTCAGCAGAAAGAGCGCCAAAGTGAACAAAACGAGTAAGATTAGCCACAAGTCCTTCTTTCCGACCACAAATAACCACCATTGCATACTTCTGCACCTTCTTTTCTGTCGGTATAGGATGCCGATAGCGGAGAATTCTCTCATCTGACGCCACCAGTGCCACCATAGGATCTATCCCGTTAGCCACAGCCTTGGACATCAGACGGGCACAAACCTCATGCTCACTCATTCCCGGCTCTATTTCACGGCAGGTATCTTCAACCGCCGCAGTACACTCCTGCGCCACTCTCTTATAACGGAGAATCTCGACCGGTTGCAGTGAATAGCGCAATTCCCTGAATTCATCATAGATATTTTCTGTACTGACCATACCGGTATCACTTCCGAGTCTGCCAGCAAGTACGATAGAACGGGCGATTTCATACACTCTGTCTTCCCACCAGTCATACTCCAGTATTTCAAACCCCAGACCATCCAGCTCTTCATCTGCAATCCGAAATTTCTCAGCCCTGTTAGCGATACAGTATTTCTTATCCCTAGTAAAAAGCAGATCGACAAAACCATCCTCGGTTGAGCGGACAATATAATTCTCTCTGCCACCAGTAACCCAGGCAAAAGTATCGCGCCGTCGCAATAAGATACCCGCGAGGTTATTTTTAGTCATAAAAGCCCTGATGAGACTGTCCTTCAGAGCAATCTCCTGATTCATATACATCCTCCATAATATATTGTGAAACATACTGAAAGCCGCGGCAACAGTACCTACTTGAGATATCCCAGATACTCCTGCTGATAGCTGTAGATCACTTCAAAGATTTTTTCTGCAGCTTGCATGCTGTTTACCGTAGGCTCCACAAGCAGTGCTTGCAGTGCCAATGTTTTAGAAGCAGTCAAGGCTGCCTCGACAGTCAGATTGCTGCAGCCTATCCGATTGGTAAGCAATGCAGCGAAACCAGATGGTATTTCTCCAATGCGCTGTGGATGGACTCCTTGGCGGTCTATCAACGCGGGCACTTCGACCACCACATTTTCTGGCAGCACCGGAATCAGACCATTATTCGGCACATTAACAGCCAATTCTTCATGACCGGAATCGGTTACAATACCCTCAATGATCGGTACTACCCTCCAATATTCCTGGGGCGCTGTCCCGGTTCGCAAACGACGCACCCTATCCTGTTGCTGCAGACAGCTGCGTTTATAGTTCCGGTAAAAATCAAATATACCCTTATGATCCGCAACCCCCTGCGCCCAGTGTATATATTCACTAAAATGACTATCGGTCGTTACCGGGAGATAACCGAAAAGGCGAAAAAACTCGACAAACAGCCCATGCTCCGGCAACCTGCGGTAATACTCAATCGCCTTGCAGCGAATATCCGGGTAAGCATCCTCACCAGAATCAATATACCTTGCCTTAAGTAAAATACTAAAGTGATTCAAACCGGCAGAGACCGTCTGCAAATCCTTGAAAGGTCTCCCCAGAAGTTTTGGCAAGTGCTCAATTACAGCAGCTATTTCATGACAGACGCCAACAACTCTAAGCTGGGGATACCGGGCAAGTATCGCCATATTTATCGTCGTTAGCGGATTACTCAGATTAAACACCAGGCATTCCGGGCAGTACCGGCAGATCTTCTCACATATCTCCATAATCGGCGGAATAATACGAAGAGCGTGAAAAACTCCTCCAGGACCACCGTTCTCGCCATAAACCTGATTTATCCCGAACTGCTGCGGTATATGCCAATCCTGTTCCCAGAGTTTATACCGGTCTCCTACTTCAATAGAAATTATGCAGAAGTCAGCACCATCAAGAGCTTCCTCAAGTGTTAATGCGACAGTCACGGTATAGTCCAGCTCAACACCGGCGAGGTAGTTTCTGACAATACCCTCTACCTTACGTACCGCTTCAAGATTTATATCATAAAGGACGACAGTGCTCCCTGTTAATGCTCGGCTCTTGAAAATATCCCCCAGAGCGCCCAGACCGAACATCGCACTCCCGGCTCCGATAAGCACAATTCTTTGCCCCATGACCACTCCATTACTTAATTATTATCTGTCAGCTGCCAGCAACCGTTGAGCCTCGAATTACAAGTTCATACTCCATGATTACCTTCTCAGGAAGATCCTGCTTATGCTCAATTCTGTCCAGCAGAAGCTCCATGGTTTTACATCCCATCTTATAGGTAGGTTGTGCTATTGTTGTAAGTTCTGGCTCACACATCTTGGAAAAGCGTATATTATCAAACCCGACAACCGCCATATCCTCAGGAATTTTCAGTCCTTTCTGCCTGAAAGCCTTGAGCGCCCCGATCGCCATCGGATCAGAGATGGCAAACACAGCTGTCGGCTTATTCTGCATTCGCATAAACTGCTCAGCACACTTCATACCGCTGCCGTAACCGTAATCACCAAACTTAATCAGCTCCGACTCAAATTCCAGCCCCGCATCCTGTAGTGCCTGCAAATAACCCGCCTGACGCTGAGCCGCTGAATAGTAATTCACCTTGGAACTTATCATACCTATCCGAGTATGTCCGAGCGAAGCTAAATGTGAAACCGCATCATAAGCTGCAGACGCATTATCTATCGTAACATACGGCACTCCAGCAGCATCAATATATTCGCTGCACTGTACCACTGGATACAACCGTCCCAGTTCCTCAAGTTCGCTGTCATCCATCTCCTGCGACATAAGCACAGCGCCATCGACCAATTTAAACTTGAGCAAATTTAAAAAATCCCGCTCCAATTTCCTGTCTGAAAGTGTATTACAGACCGTTACCGTAAATCCATTGCTCCTGGCTACAGCCGTAATACCATTGACTGTCTGTGCATAAAACGGGTTTGAGATGCTGGGAAGTAACACCATTATTATCTCGGTAGCATTACGCCGTAGATTTCTTCCCATCATATTTGGGCTGTAGTTCAACTCATGTATCACCCGCTCCACCCGCTCTCTTGTCTCCTCAACAACCTTGTCACTATTATTTATCACCCGTGATACTGTTGCTACAGATACTCCTGCGGCTTTTGCTACCTGCTGAATAGTCGACATTATAATCTCCCCCGCAATGTAATCGATTACACATAATATCAAAAAAAACTCAGTTCAATTATGTGCAAAACCCCTCTATTCATCAACAAAAAATCAGCAGAATTTATAAAAACAACAAAATAAATCCATAAATCTTAATGTAACGGATTACAAAGATAATATACATCAGTTACGTCCTTATGCAAGTATAAAATTATTTTTCCCAAAAAACTACATTAATTGTCAAAGCCACCTGCATATTCTAAAACAAGAATATGCAAGTGGACAAAACCCAATATAAATATTTTTTCAGATATACTTAATTTACTATATTATCCATGCCTGCCGATATACTCAAAGGCAGCAGCTGCAGACGTTATCAATTGTATAATTACTATGACAAATGTATCACACCACAGATAGTTTGAGCTATCCCATTTACTTTCTTAGCTATCAACTGATCAACAATTGGAGCGCCTACAGAGACATCACTGGCAAATACTCCCTACAGCACTATACTTGCTCCAGCTGTTTCATGTTATGATTAAAACAATTATTAAAAAGTAAAAAGAATACAGCGATATAGTATACTTTTCTCTTTCATTGGCATTTACTAATTAATCAATAATGATGTTAAAGAATCAGTAGTAGGCAATTTTAATTTTCTACTTTATATTAGATTTAGATATCAATAATTATTTAGACGCATTGATGTTTTTGTAATTTCCCTAATATTCCCTTACTACATATCTGCTAAGAATATATCTACTATTTATGATTGGTATAAAACAATCGTGCAAAATTTAGAATGCATTGCTTTTTGTTCACACATATATCAGTTTATTACTCAAAATAAACCCGTAATTTGTTATTAACTCACACCAAAGACGAACTAACACTCCTGACAGTATGAACATAAAACAAAGCTGGCGTACTTACAAAAACCTAACATTTTCAGTTCTATTTCCTTCAATTTTCTTCAGATATTACAAAAAATGTAAAATTTTTATTACTTTTTACTATAAAAACTAACTATCATTAGGGTAAAATTAAAATTCATATAGATATTGCTTTTAACATAAATCAAAGGGAATCATAATGAAAATCAAACATAAAATTAATTTGCTGGGTGGGATAGCCATCCTTTCTCTAATTTTACTTTCTGCGATTTTTGCTTGGATAATACAGAATGGCATTAACGGAGGCCAGCAACTTATTACTGCGTTTGATAAAGTTAATAATACGATCCCGACAATTGAAAAATCACTACAGAGCTTAGCATTGGTTTTAAATGCGGATAGAGATTCCTACCAGGCCTATGTGGCCAGATTGCAAGCAGCCAAGACGAATGACATTGAGCTGATCACACAATCAGACAGCAGTAATGATGAAAACATACAACAGGTACTTGAAAGAGCCTCCCAGGCTGCAGAAAACTTCAGTGCAGAAACCGCTGATATTTTCGCGGAATTCAATGAATCATTCCCTAAATGGAAGGAAAATAGCAAACGAACTCTGACTCTGATCAAAAAAAGAAGTACCGCTTACACTGATCTTATGCAATCAAAATCAAATTCTGAACAACTATTTAATAAAATGCGCTCCTGCATTGATGAAATTTCTGGAATGCTCGAAAAGCAAATTACTGATAGTTCTAAAGTAACCAAACAACAGTACGCGAGCATTGATCTCGTCTATAATGCTGATCGTGATGCTTATCAGGCTCAAAATTTTGAACTACTCGCGCTATCGACCTCTGATAATAATGCTTTTATATCCTATGAAAAGGAGAATTCAGCAAACATAAAACAAGTTTCAGATAGGATGTCAGAGGCAAGTAAAGAATTTGAGCAAACAATAAATTCTAAATATACTGACTTTAAAAAGTATTACTCAGAATGGGCACAAGCCAGCACCGCAACAGTCGCAACAAGTAAAGAGATTCTTGCAATAAATGCTGAACTCGCGATCCTTGATAAAAAGACCATTGCTGATTTTGACAAGACCAGAGATACACTGGACAGATTGGGCGAAATGGCAAACACCATCTCCTCTGGAAACGTTAAATTAGTTCAGACAGAAGCAACAAATTTTAATAACTCAGTCGAACAATTAAAAATAATGCTTAAACAAACTATTTCAGTAGCGGCTATTCTTCTCGCACTAGTGATCGTTACAATAGTTATTGTAATTTTCCTTATTGCCAGAAGTCTCATAAAGCCAATATTCGCTGCTATCACCGGAGTTGAAAAAATTGCGAAAGGAGATCTCGATGTTGAGTTTATGATAAGCCGCGATGAATTTGGCCATATGGCACAATCATTAAATAGAATGACTACGGAATTAAATCATAAAGCTAATCTTGCCGAAAACATCGCAGACCGGAATCTCGATATAAACGTAAACACACTTTCTGAAAAGGATAAACTTGGAAACGCCTTCAGTACGATGGTTGACCGTCTTAATGAAGTCCTGCACACTGTCAATGGCGATATAGTCAAAGTTTCTGCCGCCACCAGCCAGGTATCAGCAGCTAGTACCTCCCTTTCACAGGGCGCAACCCAGCAGGCTGCGGCGATTGAAGAGATCAAAGCCTCTCTTATTGAAATTTCAACCCAAACCTCTGTAAATGCTGAAAATGCAACTCAAGCCAACAACTTTGCCAATAAAGTTACTGAAGCTTCTGAAACCGGCCAGAGAAGAATGAACAAAATGCGGCAATCGATGGAACAGATTTCTCGTAATAGTGACCTCACCCAGAAGGTTGTTAAAACAATTGATGACATCGCATTTCAGACAAATCTGCTGGCGCTGAATGCCGCGGTTGAAGCGGCCAGAGCCGGGGCGCACGGTAAAGGGTTTGCGGTTGTAGCTGAAGAAGTAAGAAATCTTGCCGCTCGCTCTGCCAAGGCTGCCTCTGAAACCGCGGAACTTATAGAACGTTCAAGTAAAGAAATTTCCGAAGGAGTCTCGGTTTGTGATCACACTGCGGAAGCTCTTGCAGAAATAACACTTAATGCAGAAAGTAATAATAAACTCATAGAACAAATCGCAACAGCATCTTCAGACCAGGCTGTAGCTCTTACTCAAATTAACAATGGACTTGAACAGATTGAAATGGTAACACATCAGAACACGGCAAATGCTGAAGAAACAGCAAGTGCCTCTGAAAATATGGCCGCGCAAGCACTCGAACTTAAAAAATTATTCTCAATGTTTAAATTGCGCGATCTAAAAACAAAACCGGCAAAACGATCAAAGCAACTTAAGAATAATCAAATGCGAACTCCTATAGTCAGTTCAAAGTTAAACAAACTTGCTAAAGCCGCAATTATCGCGCCTACAGATGAGATAAAGCTGGACGATGAGGAATTTGGCAAATTCTAAGATTATGTTTATTGAATTACGGATAACTTCGTGCTCTGAATATTATTAAAACACATTCACTTTGAACCTGCTAAATATGCGAACTTAATCTGCTCAATCTCTGTAGAGTAACTTTTTCCTGAGATTATCTGAGTGAATAACCGCTTTAATAGACCGGCAAGTTCATCAGCAAAATTAATACAAACAATGCGCTCGCTATTCATAAACTTTTTAATAACTGTATTGCCGCTGTCATCAATTAGCGGCATATTATAACCATAAACAAAAGCGAATAACCCTTTCATCAGTTCGACTGACCGTTTCTGCACCTCTATTAGCATCAATTCATGCCGGGACAGCACCTCTGGCTTGAACAGAATCATTCGTGAAATTCGTGTACTTCCAGTACCGTTTAACACCCTTGCCACCAATTTATTCCCTTGATCGGTGGCAACAAAAATTTCAATATTAACGGTTATTTCAAGTTTAGCCAAACCCCATATCTCAACACACGAATCAGCGTTATTCATGACAGACACCTTAAACCAAAGTTAAATTTATGCAACTTTTGAAACCGCAGGTATTATTTTCAGATTTTTCACAAATATTAGATAAATTTCCCGGGTTAAATCGTATATAATAAATATGAATTCACTAGATAAATTAAAATATCAACTAAATACCAGAACCATAATGTTAGATTCTAAAACTAATAATCAAAGATATAAACTATGATTAAACAACTTTTACTACTGTTTATCTTTTGTTGCGCGACAGCCTATTCTGGCGAACCTCTGCATGGAAACGCTATGCCCAAGCCTTTACCACGCCCAATCCATCCATATCCCGAGCATGCGCGTATCCATTTACCGGAACCAGAACCTCTACCGCAGGAAGAGCCGAGACTAGATGGAGAACATTTGAATGAAACCAAACGTATGCCTGAGCCTGCTCCCAGACCTGAATACAAACCGCAGACTGACAGAGCAAAACCTAGATATCCAAGACCAGACCGTGACAACATCCCAGCTACTGATGAAGACCCTCCTTTAGCATGGCCTGAAGATAATAATATGCAGAATTCCGGCTCTGGTGATCTCCCGATACCGGATCCCCAGCCTATGCCAAACGATCTACCAATACCTGATCCGGTTTCAATGCCTGATAATCTACCCTTTCCAGGGACACAGCAAAATTAACGTACAAATATGGCGACGCTAATTTTAGAAATCCAGAAACGTTAAACCTGATATTATGCTTAATCTGATATGTCTCTTATAAGCCCCTGCAAGATTTCTGCAGCCTGACTAAATTCTTCATCAAAAATAAGTTTATCTATCAGCCCCAGTTTCGACATTAAAAAACCGGGCAGCTCCATTAGCAGCAGTGAATCACTCTTCAGCTCATAACCAGCAGTATCTTTTGCGCTAATCGCTGAATTCATTTCTTTAAGTGAGCAAATAATACTCCCCCTAACATTACTGCTTACTTGTGATACTGCGGATTTCTTCTTTATATTGAATTGTTCACTATAAAAGTCTTCAGCCTCAGAAATCGTATCACAAAATAAGGAATTAATCGTTTCAACAAATGTTTTCATTCCATTAAAATCTTTATTACGTGCAAATTCTTCTATTTGTGCGGCGGCTTCTGCTACCTGTCGCATGGCAAGATTTGCACTTGCTCCTTTTGCCTTATGCGCAGCAAGCTCAAGTTTCTCAGCATCCATTGTATTATAATAATCGTTGAGTGACTTTAGGGTTGGTGAAATATCTTCAACATATTTTGCAATAAGGTTTATTACTGCCTCACGCCCCATAGTTGCCTCCAAAGTTGAAAGTCTCGCACTGTCAAAATAATTTAATTTGCTTTGTACCGCTATTTTCAGCATCTCTTCATTACCGGCAATTCCAGTTACCCGTGAAATTTCCCGCATCAACACCTGAGACTTAACCGGCTTGGAGACAAAACCGTTCATACCCGCCGCATAGCATTTCTCAATATCAGATGACATCGCATTTGCAGTAAGTGCAATAATCGGTAATTTAGACCATTTCTCTCCTAATTCCCTGATCTTCATTGTACTCGTTATTCCATCCATCTCAGGCATTTGCATATCCATCAGCACCACATCAAATTGCTGGTTCCGGCATGCATCAAACGCTTCAAGTCCGTTTTTAACCACAGATACAGCATGTTTATCAACCTGCAGAAATCCCAGAGCTACCTGCTGATTAACAAGATTATCTTCAGCTAAAAGTATTTTTAACGGCGGCAAGTGCAGTTTAGTAAGAGTTGAGAACTCTGTCAACTCAAGCGCTGTTTTATCAGAAATAATCGTGGGCACGGAAAACCAGAACTTACTCCCTCTCCCAGGCTCGCTCTCAACCCCTATTTCTCCATGCATCAACGCTACAATCTTACTGCAGATAGCTAAACCAAGACCTGTACCACCATATTTTCTTGAAATTGAGGAATCAACCTGTGAAAAATCCTTGAACAGTCTTTTTTTCCCATCATCATCAATGCCAATACCGGAATCACGTACACTAAAGACCAATCTGTTTTTGTCGTCTCTCTCGAGTTCAATAACAATCTTTCCTGAACTGGTAAATTTAATAGCATTACTCAAAAAATTCAATACAACCTGTCGTATACGATTACCATCACCAAGCAGGGCTTCCGGCACTTGTTCAGCTATAACCGACACCAGTGAAAGTCCTTTCTCTTGAGCGCGATTCAGCATTAAATTCATGGCAGATCCGATTATTTTTCTGGGATCATATGATATCTCTTCAAGAACGAGTTTTCCTGCTTCAAGTTTTGAAAGATCAAGTATATCATTTATAATTGTAAGTAACGCCTCACCAGAAGAATAGATTGTGTTGGCATATTCCAGCTGCAAAGAGGTAAGCTTCGTCTCTAACATTAATTGCACCATCCCAAGCACTCCATTCATCGGTGTACGTATTTCATGACTCATCATTGCCAGAAATTCGGCCTTGGCCCTAGTTGCCTCTTCCGCCTTTTCAGCATTTTCCTGAGCAAGTTTACGCTGTTCTTCAATTTCAAGAGCCATAAGATGTATCGAAAGATGCGTACGTACTCTGGCTTTAACCTCCAACACTTCGAAAGGCTTGGTAATATAATCAACCGCTCCCTGCTCAAAGCCTTTAGTCTTATCCTTTATATCAGTCAAAGCCGTAAGAAAGATTATCGGAATATTTGCTGTTTCCGGTTGCGACTTTAATCTTGAGCATACCTCGTAGCCATCAATATCAGGCATCATCACATCCAGCAGAATAAGGTCAGGAATCTCAACCGCAACCGACTCCAAAGCCAGTTCACCATTAATCGCAACACTTACCTCATAATCTTCACCTAAAGCCTCAAGCAGAAGGTCAACGTTTGCTTCCGTATCATCAACGACCAGTATTGTTGCTTCATTTATGGATTTCATCAATTATATATCCTTAAAAAATATTACTGAGGCTGTTGATAATTACTAGCACTTCTTTAAAACGGTATTTATTTACCAGCGTTACAATCTCCTTAACTTGTTCTGAAACTTCTGATGGCCATTCCTTGGAATGCAATTTTGAGGCAAGTTCCTTGCAGTATTTGGCTTTCTTGGCTTCTACATAAGGAGTTAGTTCCTTAATAATTTCCATGAGTTCGCTGTAATCACCCTTAGATTTAATAATATCATCCTCCTGCTCATTACTAATATTATTATTAATACCAGTAATGGCAATGCTGAGTTTCTGCTGTAAAATATCTAATAAACCAGAAATTTCATCCAGTCTGTCATCCTTGAAGGCCAGTTCTACAGTTGCCGCAGAATTCTGTAGCGCTACTGCGCCCAAGTTTCCAGCGACCCCTTTAAGACTATGCGAATAACGCTGTGCCTCATCCAGCCGATTCTCAGTAATCATTTTTGATATATCTTGTGAGGCATTTTTATATTCTGCGCCAAATTTCAAAAGCAGCTTTTCATACAATTTCTTATTCCCGGCAACACGCATCAATCCTTCCTCCACATTGATTTCAGGAAGATGCCCAGGCAGAACCATATCGCTCACTACAGGAGGTGGCGTATACGTAATCGCACTGACCGCCGATTCTACATTTGAAATAGCCACATACTGTTTTAAGGTATCGAATAACTGCTGTGGATTAATTGGTTTCGCAATATGATCATTCATACCTGCAGCGAGAGCTTTCTCTTTATCACCTGACATCGCATTCGCGGTCATTGCAATTATCGGCAGCTCCTTTACATAATACTCATCATCATAATTTCGAATTTTATTGGCTGCAGTATATCCATCCATCAACGGCATTTGAATATCCATAAGTACGGCATCATACTTTTTCTCACGAACTTTAACAGTTGCCTCAACCCCGTTATTGGCGATATCAACACTGATTCTTGCCGCAGCCAGTAATTCGGTTGCCACCTCCTGGTTCAACTCATTATCTTCTACCAATAATATCTGGGCACCATATAATGGACTCAAATCGTCAGTAGCAACTGAAATATTATTTGTCGCCAACTCCGTATCGTTATTATCATTACAAAATACCGACATTATGCTGTCAAGAATTACTGATTGCGTAGTCGGCTTCACCAGAAATCCGTCAAAACCTGATTTATCAGCGTGCATCATTATCTCTTCACGTCCGTAAGCAGTTAACATTATCATTTTCGGTTTAAGCTTAATGCCTGTATTTGTCAGAATAGCTTTTGCAGTTTCAATCCCGTTCATTCCCGGCATTTTCCAATCAATAAATAACAGCTGGTATGGGTCAGCACCAGAATTATTTAATAATTCTGCGATAGCCTCTTCACCGGAACCAGCCAGAATTACTCTGAAACTCATCGCAACCAACATTGCTTCCATAATTTCCTGTGATGTTGGATTGTCATCAACGACCAAAATTTTCATATTTCGAAGATCTGGATCAGGCGTGAGACTCTTCCGTAATGCATTTTTGCTCTTTCTAAGCTTTACGGTAAACTGAAAGTTACTTCCAGCCCCCTCTTCACTCTCAACCCAGATTGTTCCGTGCATCATTTCACATAAATGCTTACAGATTGAAAGACCTAACCCGGTTCCGCCATATTTACGGGTAGTAGAAGCATCAGCCTGAGAAAATGCCTGAAATAGCTTATGCTGCTGTTCCGTAGTCATTCCAATACCAGTATCTCTAACTGAAAATTTCAGCGTGACCTCCTGAGCAACAGCTTCTAATAACTCTACGCCAATGACAATTTCACCTCGATGAGTAAATTTCGCCGCATTATTAGCAAGATTAATCAGGATTTGTCCCAAGCGTAATGGATCACCGTATAAAGCTCTGGGAACATCAGAAGCAAAACTCACAAGCAGCTCAATTCCTTTACTCTCGATCTTTATACCAACCATGGTTGTAACGTCATTTAAAACCTGATCAAGATCAAAATCAATTTCTTCAATAGTCATTTTACCAGCTTCTATTTTAGAAAAATCTAAAATATCATTGATAATACCGAGTAATGAACGGGCTGAAGAATCAATTTTCTGAATATAGTTACGCTGTTTTGAATTTAGTTCCGTACCAAGAGCCAGATGTGCCATCCCCATAATGGCATTCATTGGAGTTCTTATCTCATGACTCATATTCGCCAGAAAATCACTCTTAGCTTTTGTAGCTTCCTCTGCCTTATTCTTGGCAACAACAAGATCATATTCCATTTTCTTACGGTCTGTAATATCAAATGAATACTCAATCATCTGTATCACGTTACCATTATTATCCAAAATTGGATATCCATGAATTTCATAATACCTCTTGCCGGACTCCTCATCAGTATAACAGTGCTCGACAACTACCGGCTGCTTCGTTATCTTTACAGCCTCAACCGGACAGGTATTTCCGGCAGCATCATGGCACGGTTGACTTTGATTGCGAATAAGACTATAGCAAATTTCCGATTCCTGCGAACTAAGTTTCCGCGCGGTATCATTCATCATCAGAATAGAATAATCCACGGTATTAATAACAAAGAATGGATGCGTCAGTGAATTAAGTGTCGTTTCCAAGAAATCTTTCTGATGCTGGATTTCCAGCTGCTTCTCCCGCATTTCTTCATCTAAAATACATCTTTGCCAGATATGACCAATTTGCTGTACCAGCGTTTCAATCAACGGTGCCAACTGTACAACAATCGAGTCCTGTCCTGATTCAGGAGAACAGATAACGAATATGCCATGACACTCTTTCCCTACTTTAATAGGAAATATTGCACAACTCCTGAACCCGGACTTTTCTGCAAATTCAATACACTCAGGATCATGCTCTGCACTGTAAACATCATCAACAATTACTATAGTTGCAGTTGTTAGAGCATCCTGAAAGCATGCTATACCACTTTGCTCTGGCAGCATTTCTGTATCACCCGCAGCCGCAATAGGAATAATATCTCCACTTTCTGTATCTGGTACCCCTATCCAGACATTATGTAACCACAAATTTTCAACCGTTATATTACAGGCGGTATGCAGCAATTCGTCAATCGAGCAACACTGTGAAATACGCTGCCCGGCTTTTTGCAGACCTTGCGCCCAGTCTGCTCTCATAGCCAGATCATCCTCCATCTGCCGCCGCTCTGTTATATTATGCCCCATCGCAACAATAAATGAAATGTTGCCATATTTATCCCTGACCGGAGTAAACGATACATCAAGATACATCAAGCTGCCATCTCTCGTCGGCAAAGCCATATCCAATTTGGAATTTTCGCCGTTTATCGCTGTTGACACCGCCGCATGTACTTGAGACTTGATCTCAACCGATCCACCCCATTCAAGTTCATCAGCAAGTTTCTTTCCAATAAGCTCACTTTCACTTCGCTCTACCATCTGTATGCCGGCATTATTTACTTCCAGAATTCTCCCGTCAATATCCATTATCGCCATCAGCTGAATTGTCTGAACAAACAACGCTCTAAATTTTTCTTCGCGTTTACGTAATTCAGCAGTACTGGTTGCGGCCAGTTTTTCCCAGTTATCACGGGCTGTACGTAATCTTGATTTCGAGCGCTCATTACTCCATATTGCAAAGCCGATAAGCAAAAGTGAGGTTATCACCGTAATGCCAACAACCGATATAATAATTTTTCTATCATAATAATAATCATTCAGACCGGATAACTCATCAACCTCAGTTACAATACCAATATTGTATTCATTACTCCAAATCCAGGCGCCAAGGACATCCCGTCCGCAATAATCAGTATAACTTGTCATACTGCTGCCACTGCCGTATTTCACGGCAAAGGCAACTGCTTTGGTTAATTCTGATTCGCCGTTATCCGGATGATATTTGATTTTTCGGTGTACTGATCTTGGAACAACAGCTTTAATATGTGAAAAAGGCTGCTTTGCATCAGTAATCAAACCACACTCAAGCAGTCGTTCCTGATTATAGCTGCCACTGAGAATATACCCCTGATCATTAAACGCATAGATTTCACTCCCGGCTAAAATACGTCCAGCCTGAAATATCTTGGAAAAACTTTTTTCTGAATCATAGTATAATGCCAATACAGCAATAATGTTACCTGCATTATTATATAAAGGGGTAACAACAGCCATAACTGCTGATTTACGCATTAAATCACCCGCAGTTGAAATAGCAAACATTGTCGGCGGCACCCAAATGGTTTCGCCGCGAAATGCCCTATCGATCTGTTCAGAATTATTATTAAGGAATAAATTATTCTGTTCGAGAGATATATTTGAAGAGGTAGCAGTATGATTAGGACTTCTGGTGATAATACTGAAGCCAAAATTAGCCGTACGTCTATCCATTGACTCAAAAAACTTACGAGTCTCAATCAAAACCTTCTTATCACTACCGGGAGTATCATTTCTCGCCCCAGTTACTAGCCGTTGTACTAAAGACTGCAATTCAGGTTCAGCGGCAAGACGCTGAATATAATCACTCTCAAAATCAACCCAGTCCCGAAATGAATCATACGCTGTATTGGTGATAATATTCAATAAGTTATCCGCCGTTCTACGGCAATGTTTCTCGATGTCATTGAGTCCAATTACAGCACCTAGAATAATTGCTGTTAAAAATCCGCCCAAAACAACCATACTTAATAACATCATATTAATACGTCTTGATAACGCCGGGAGAATTTTCTTGAGTAAAGAAGCGATGACATAGAGAATAATTATCAGGAGCGCCATAACCCCGGCTATCATCAGAATTGTATGCCAGAAATTACTCGCTTCATTAATGCTTTTTTCCTCTGCAGAAATTTTCTTTTCAAATGAACTGCGTAACCGCCATTTATATAGCAGCGAATCAAACTCACTCTTCGTTATTGACGCCATAGACTTTTTTATAAGTGCCAGAAGTTTAAAATTGTCAGAGCGTACTCCTATCCTTAAATTATTATGCTCAGAATCATCAAATTCAAATTCACCGCTGGTTACAATATTTGATATCATGTTATCACGGATAACATAATTTATGACCGACTCCTTTTCCAGTGTTGCATCGGCTTCACCCAGGGAGACCGCCTTTAATGACGCAGCAACATCCTTGACTATGAGGAGCCGGATACGTGGAAACTGCTCGCGAAGTATCTCCTGATAATAGAAACCTTCCGGTATCGCAACCGTTTTTCCGTTCAATTCATTAATATTTTTATAAGCGTTTACTCTTCTGCTGGCAATCACACTCCGACTGACAAAATAAGTATCAGTAAAAAGAATATACTTTTCTCGGGAGTCTGTCCGGACAATATTAAGGATAACATCGAGCTGCTCACCTTCAAGCATATTTAAAAATTCATCCCAGCTCGGACCTGAAATATAATCAATCTCTATCCCCAGTCGAGATGCGATAAGATTCATATAATCAACGGAAAAACCAGCTGGAGTATCATCACTGATAAAATTAAACGGAGCAAAATTACTCTCATTATCAACCTTGATAACCGGATGTGCAGTAATCCAATTCTTCTCTTCATCGGTCAATTTAATTATTTGTTCACGCCCAGTATCAAAGTGCAACCATCTTTCCTTTAATTCCGCAACATCATTAAATCCAATACTCCTGATAGCTTTATTCAGAATACCCTTAAGCACAGGCCAATCATTACGTACCGCCAAACGCAGATTCTGCAGATCAGGGTCCCCCAGAACTGCCTCACCGCTGACGGCTAATGATATCAATTTATTTTCATTAATAAGATGTCTCGAAACTGCTTCTACCGCAAGAGTTGCATCGGCATTACCCGCCGCTACAGCCTGCAAGGCTTCAAGTGTACTCTCTACCGAAAGAAGTTTTATCGCAGGATATTCCTCACGCAATATTTCCTCATATAAAAAATTACGGGGTATTGAAACAGTTTTCCCTTTTAGCTGTGCCAATGAGCTTATGGGATTTTGCTTTGCACTTATTATGACCTTTGGATTTTTAAGATATGGATTTGTAAATAATAAGAATTTTTCTCGTTCTGGTGTTCTGGCAATATTAAGCATGATATCAAGTTTTTTATCCTTGATCATATTTATAAAATCACCCCAGGAATATCCGGAAACGTACTGAATTTTTACCCCAAGCTTCTCTGCCAGCAAATCCATATAGCTTATAGAGTAGCCAAGAGGCTTGCCGTTTTTATTAAAGTTAAATGGAATCCAGTCAGTTTCATTATGTACCCTAAGAACTGGATGCTCTTTTAACCATGCTGTTTCTTCAGGAGTCAGATTAATACCATGTTCTGTACGGTTCAGATTATTATCTGCTGACAAACTATCACTGATAATAAAAAAACTAAGCATAATAATCAAAGAAATCAGGGGTTTTACACTCATACGAATAATCATAAGTTATCCTTATGTGAATTGCTTTCCCGCAAAGCTTCAGTGACTTTATCCAAAAGATTTTCACGTGTAACAGGCTTCAACAGATAGCCTTTTATGTTATTATACTTTACCTTGATAATTGCCTCAGGATCCTTTCGGGAACTTGATACCAGTAACGGAATTGACTTTCCCCAGCTCCTCTTTCTCAAAGTAGATAAAAATTCAAACCCATCCATATTAGGCATCATCAAATCAACTATAACCAGATGAAAGGGCTTTTGCTGAATCGCATGCTTTCTTAAAATCGCCAGCGCCATAAAACCATCTTCAGCCTCTTCAATAATGCAGCCTATTTCTTTTAAATAATTGATCAAAACAAAGCGTGATGTTACATCATCATCAACGATTAGAACCTTCTTATCAATATATCCGCCGATATCATCAGGTTTATCCGATTCAATAATATACATAAGACTTGCAACAAAAAAATTGAGTGAAATCTTACTCTTCAGGCAGTAGCGCTCAGATCTGCTGTCCCCGGTTTTTCCCAAAACTTCATTTTCAGGGCGGTTCGTAAGAATCACCAACGGGATACCTTTAGCGAATTTTGCATAGGAATCAATTGTCATTTTACCGGTACTATCAGGCAATTCTATTTCAGAAACGATAATATGAGGTGGAATTTTTTTTAATATCATCTGTGCTTCAGCGATTGAATCGGCACACAAAACCTGAAAAGGTTTTTCCGTAAAGGTCTCTAATGACTTCCCTAATTTATCACGATAGGATTTATCTGGATCAACAATCAACACAATATTCGGACAATATTCCCCCACAATAAACTCCATAATATCAGAGATTCACTTTTATATAAATTACTGTTTTTAGATAGACTCGTTATAATAATTTTACTTTTTATAATTTTTTTTTGCAAGCAACATATGCTAAAATCAAAAAATTTTAAGCGCGAGTACCTTCTTGTTTAAAGTTTAAAATTTTGATTCTACCGTGATTCATGAAAATAAATTTCAGCAATCCTACTATTCTCAATATTCAAAATTGCCCAAAAGCCCCGAACTAAAATGAATTACTGAGTTAAAAAAAATGAATCCGTAAGCAAAACACGCGCTTACGGATTCATAATAATCAACCACCTCTAAAAGAGAAAAGATCCCTTATACATTATTAACGTAACACGATCAACTCTTCAGACGGCAATGCTCAACAGTAATGTCCTAATTTATGTAAATTACAGTCACAACAAACTACTTGGATTAGTTAAAACCCAGCAAAAATATATAATGCTAAATTAGTACCAGTTTAAACCAAAACTACAATATTCTTACTTCACAGTTTTGATGAGACTCTTTTTTACAACCCTAAATGGTTTCTGCCAGAGTCGAACCAAATACCCCACGGACAAAGCAGCAATAACCGTTCCTTCACGTATTCCGTATACTTTACCACTTCCATACAGCGAGATAGAAAAAGCAATCAGCACCAGCGATACATCAAAACAAACCTTCACCTTGCCAAAGTTTAAACCCCAGTTTGCAGCTATGGCTTTAACCAGTCCTTCCCCAGGAATATAAGTTATATCAGCAGCCAATTCACAGGAAATCCCGGCAGCCATTATAATACAACCGAAAAAGATTTCACTAAGACGCATGATATAATTATGCGGAACACAAAATTGTGACACCCACATTCCAAAATCAATAAAAAAACCTAGTACACAAACAGCTGCCAGCTGTGAAAATTGCAACCAACGAAAATTACGCCTTAAAATAACTATCTGACCTAGAAGAAATATCACATTTACAATCACAGTCCAGACCCCAAAACTTAGTGGTGCGAAAAGAGTGAGCACATATGGCAAGCTTGAAATTGGACTTGTACCTATAGCAGGTCTGGTACTGAATGCTACCCCCAGACCACACATCGATAACCCCAATACCAGACAAAACAATCTACGCTTCCTACTGTATTTATATTTCATTTTTAACCTCCAATGCATTTAAATATATTATTTTAAGCGCTTTGGCAAGTATTGCTATTTCCTCAGCATTCAATCCTGCACACAATTTATTTTCGATCTCATCAAAACAGGTAACCATTCTTTCACCTATTTTCTTCCCATGAGCTGTTAGTGAAACAATAATATTCTTTTTATTACCTCCATATTTTTCACGTTTTATTAATCCAGAATCTTCCATTTTATTCAATATGACACTCAATGTTGGTGGCTCAAGCAAACAGGCTGCGGCAATCTGTTTCTGATATGCGGTTTGTTTTCTTATTAAATAGTCAATTACTTTTGGCTGCCCTGGCAGTAATTCCGGGTAATATTTTTTGATTTCAGAAAGGAAGGTCTTTTGGAACAGTGTATGAGCTGCTAAAAGCTGAAAGTGCAAAGTATTATCCATTGTATCTCCAAATATTGTTAGCATACTAATAATATTCCAAACTGTGTTAATGTCAATACTATCAATAATAATATTTCTAAACCTAGTTATGAGATACGACAACTAAAGACTACACAACCTAGTAATAATAAAAAACCAGTGAAATCATCACTGGTTAGAAATGCTTACATTATCGGCGACGCATATATTTCAAATGATACAACAATTAAAATTATATTCCCATGAAATTACCGCGTAATTACGCTTATAGCTACAGGACATAAATCAACACTGAAGATATAATAACTCCTGCTAAAACTACAGAATAAGCCAGTGATTTAGCATCAAACGCGGGTTCACACCGACATTTTTGAATGGCATTCAACTCATTTTTAATCTTATGACCTATAGCAGATTGAAGCTGTGCCACATTGCGGTTATATTTTGCCGCATACCATAATATCTGCAAATTATTCTTATTTTCAGCAATAAACACTTTAATTGACTTAGTAGTTTTCAATTTATTAACTTCATCCTTACATGATCGATGAAGATCACCAAAGGCCTTAATTTCATCGGATGTCAACTTATTTGTCTTATAAGCAGTTAGTATTATACCAAAAATTTGTAACGTCTTTACGGGGTCACAATACCTGTATTCAGAGAGGATAAAACTTTCAGACATTACCTGCAGTTCCTGCTCACTGATATTAAAATCACTCAATGAACGCATCCAACTTCTACTAATATGCTTAATTATAAAATTCAGTTCATTTATCTTCATCTTCCCTCCCCTCTTAAGTATAACCCAGCAATAATTAACTGTAACTATTCGTTATAATCAGGAAATACGACTATTTGTATTGTCCGGAAATTAAGTCACCACATTCAATTTTAACTGATAATTCTTGTTCACTATCCTTGGCTAACTCCTTTAGCATGACATTATCAAAAGACAAATCCGCAACCAGCTTCTTAAGACTAAAATTTTCTTTTCTCAATTCTCGTATTTTAATTGATTTCAGGGTAAGAATACTTCGATATTCTTTATTCCACCTGCATAAAGTTTGTGCTGCGATAAGTTTTTTACAGCATTTTTCAATATCAAAGCCTTCACCCTGCAATTTTTCTACCTCTTTTAGAATCTCAAGATTAATTTTGTTTGAATCATACCTACCCTTCATAGTATTCCCCATTAGCTAAAAACGAATATAATTTCATCCCTAATACGTACGAAAAGAGGCAATATAACCAATTAACAAACCACGCGCTAGCAATCTGTAACGGTATTGCCATTATCATCAAACAGCATTTTTTTATTAAGTACGAGTCAGATCATATTGATTAATCACTGAAATTAATTGCGGTTAAGTTCAAAATATCTAATATTGAACATATGAATATTATTGTTGTTTCATCTATTATCATATAAGAAATTTTCAAATAATTTCTTGCAAAATTCTGTTTATCTTTAATTTAAAAGTGCAATTAATATCCTTGAAAAATCAAATTATACAACCGTAACAAATCGACTTCCTCAAATGCCTGGTAATATAAATGGCAATAACTAGGATATGTTATACTCTTATTTATTATAAAATAGCACTTATTACTGTATATTATAATGACTATTACTACAATTTAGACAAATTACAGAATTTACCCGATTTTTGCTATCCGCTTAGTTAATAACAGATGATAGTTTAACCTCAATTTTCATAATAATTAGATAGGTAAATCAATATAAATAACTGATATCTTTTTTGTAATTAACTCAAATATTATTTTATAGTTCCAACTTAATATTATAAAAATTTTACGGCATAAATATTTAGGGGAACAAATTAATGTTCCCCTAAAACAACACATCTGCAGAATATGCTTCCAAATCAATAAACTAACAATAGTAATTCACTATTGAGTCCGAATTAGTGTTATCCATATTATTAGATGTAAAGTGGTCTAATCTGTCAAGACAAAATAATAGGTTGTTTAAGGTGGAACTTACTCTTGCAGTAATGGAGCGCAGGGCGTAGCCCGAAGCGGAATTACTGCAAGAGTTCAAACTTCTACGCCACATCGTTACTCGCACCTCTCTCGTTAAAATACACCTCTCTCGGCGTGCGCTTGCTCAAGCTGGAGTGCCTTCTCTCGTTATTGTAATATTCAAAATACTTCTCCAATGCATCATACGCTGCAAAATAATTTTCATATTCAGTCAGGTAGACTTCTTCATATTTCAAGGTACGCCAGAGACGTTCAATCATGATATTATCAAACGCTCTGCCTTTGCCGGACATGCTTATCCAGATCCTGTTTTCTTTCAGCACTTCGGTAAAGCTCTTACTCGTATATTGAGTACCCTGATCTGTATTAAAAATCAGTGGATTCGACTCCTCAAGTGCATTCTTCAATGCATTCACACAGAAGCTGCTGTCCATCGCCATAGAAAGCTCCCACGAAATCACATAGCGGCTATGCCAATCCATAACAGCTGTCAGGTATGCATTACCATAACGTAGTGGAATATAGGTTATATCACTCACCCAGACCTGATCAACCTTGTCGATATCCATATCACGCAACAGATACGGATATACTTTATGCTCGATGTTTTTAGCGGTGAAATGCTTCTTTGGATATATCGCCTGTAAGCCCATCTCCCGCATCAAGCGCCTGACTTTATGCCTCCCGATTTCAAAGCCAGCTCTTCTCAAATCATCAGTAATTGTGCGAGAACCTTTAAAAGGATGTTTGAGGAATAGATCATCAATCATCTTTTTAATTTCAAAATCATGCTCATCCTCAGCATAAGATTTGTAATAATAGGCAGAGCGTGAGATCTCTAACAGCTCACATTGCCTTGAGACTGACAGCTTAGCTTTATTTGGCTCAATCATGCTACTCTTTTTCTTAACCGAGAAATTCGTCAGATTTTTTTTTAAGCCAGTCGTTCTCAATTTTCAAACGACCAATCTGCTCATATAGCTTTACTTTTTCATCTTCATCTTTGACAACTTTTTTCTTACGTTTATCAGAGAAGATCTCAGGCAGTCCTTCAAGCATAGATTTCTTCCATTGCCTGATCTGGTTCGGATGAACTTCAAATTTAGCGGATAACTCTGCGATAGATCGATCACCTTTAATCGCTTGCAGAGCGACTTTTGCTTTAAAATCAGCAGTAAAACTCTTTCTCATAGATAGTTCCTTTCGCTATAAATATTATTGGAAATATCCACCTTATTCAACTGTACAGTTTTATTAGACCATTATAATGATTTGAAAGAATTAATCAATACTGTTTTTGATATATAGCTGGAATCTTGATTTTCAGTTTTATCAAGTTGATCTGACTCGTTACTCTCCCTTTCTTCTCTGCTCTCCTGCAGCTTTTCTACCAATGTTTCTCGTTCTTGTTTTACTTCCTGAGCTTTTCTTTCCGCATTTTCTTTTGCTATCTTTCCATCAGGATCATTGGTTGAGACTGTTGTCATAGAAATATTGCCTTCAGTATCAATGCTATAATTCGCTTCAACAATCGTTCATAAACTATGTGATTTGACATATGAAGCACTATCTGATATTGCACAAAGACTGCTCTCAAGATATTCTGCTTTTTCAGGATCATCAATGCATTTTCGTAAAAAACTCGCAGACACCGAAACACGTGTAGGAATGCCTTCTACAGAAGCTACATTCCCCAAATAATTATAGTTCTCTTTAAGATATTTTGTGTAATCAGCAATATTAGTAAAACTGGCAGATCTGGTACTTTCGTTTCCAAAGTTCAATTGTATTGCCGGAGAAGAAGTGTTCAACTGTGATTTTTGAGACTGTGTAGTATTATAAGCATTTAAATAATTAGATGTTACAGCAATATTATCCATCATGATAAAACTATTATATTCGAAACAATACAATGTATTTATTTAATACATTTAATACAAAATCATTATCGACAGTATTACTAATAACTTAATCAATATTATTGGCAAATGTGGTAAATGCTATCAGCGAAAATTATGCTATTTTGCCAATCCTTATATATACTAAGAAACGTCTTAAAATAGATATACCGGTGTATTTCTGAGATTATTCTATTATTTTCTGAATTTGATATAGAAAAATATAATATTTAATTCCATTGCCCAAAAAATAAACATAATAAAGAAGCCTGTAACTCTTAATATATTAAGAATTACAGGCTTAAATTTTTGGCACGCCCGACAGGATTCGAACCTGTGACCGCAGGATTAGAAATCCTGTGCTCTATCCAGCTGAGCTACGAGCGCATGTTAATGATTACTAACAATTTAGATATTTATATATACTGATAATAACCAAAATTGCAAGTGGATTTGTAATTTTAAATACAATTTTCTACCAGTATCAAGATCACATCATACTCTGATAATAACAATTCATACTTGTAGTATCAACGACAACCGAGCAAATCATATTGCAATAATCATTATCGAATTCATTAATCAGTAATAAAAACATTGACGAAAATTTACATCAAAATTAAAATTATAATTAATTACTCATCACTGATAACTGACAGGACAATATGGATACTTATTTTTCACCGCCAGAAAAATCATCTAACGATGAACTACTCAGCGAGATTGCAGCAATAAGCAATAATCAGATTATGGATGCAATACTCTCAACTACAAGTGGCTTGTTTGCTGTTTTAAACACTAAACGCCAGATTCTGGCTGTTAACAATGCTTTTCTTTCAAGTTTGGGTATTCATGATGAAAAAGAAGTTATCGGCTACCGGCTTGGTGAAACCATAAAATGTGTTAATGCCAGTTCATTTCCTAATGGCTGCGGAACTACTCTCAACTGCACCACCTGCGGCGCAGCTATAGCGATTGCAAGCAGCATTAAATATAAAAGCAGCTTCGAAGGCCATTGCGTAGTAAAACGCATGGTAAATCTGACTGAAAGTGATCTGATGTTTCATATCAAATCGAGCTTTATAAAACATGATGACCAGGAATACATTTTACTGTTTCTTCGTGATATCAGCAGAGAACAGCAGCTATCAGCTCTCGAAAGCATCTTTTTTCACGATATAAATAATATTATGTCAACCATCAATGTTGCAGTGGAACTGATTAACACTTCTGATAACTTCGACAAAATGCTCAGTATTATTAAACGTGGCTGCTCACGTCTTAAAAAGGAACTTGAAATGCAGGAATGCCTATCAAAGAACATTTCCGGCAACTATATACTTCATTGTGAAAAAACCAGCATTCATGATATACTCACTGAAATATATAGTTTCATTAAGGTTCACAGCAGCTGCGATGGCAAACTATTTAATATTGAGAACATAAATGAAGATGCAGATCTATATACCGATCGCTCTATAGTCCTGAGAGTGTTGACCAATATGGCAATAAACGCACTTGAAGCCACCGACTTTGGCGAAAAGGTCAGAATGTGGATAACCCGCAATGCTGATAAAACCGTTACCTTTTACATTCACAATACAAGTATGATCCCACCTGAAGACGCGCAACGAATATTTCAGCGAAATTTCAGTACTAAAAACAGTATCGGTCGGGGTTTGGGGACATACTCAATGAAACTATTTGGTGAAGAAATACTTGGAGGACAGGTTGATTTTACTACCAGCCAAACTGACGGAACCACTTTTGAATTCACTATAGCTGAAAATTTTGAGCATTAAACAATACAAAAACGTATTTTTACAAGCGGGAGCATACCATATTCCTGCCGTTCTGCTTTGCATCATATAATGCTTTATCAGCCCTTGAAACTATTTTAACAATACTATCCGCCTCATTCTTTGATACGGTATAACCAAAACTTGCTGTTAGACAGCCGGCTTCTTTAAAATCAACTTTTTCGATCAGCGCCCGCAAATTTTCAGCCATAATGCCCAAACTTCCTGCCCCGGTTTCCGGACAGATAATTATGAACTCCTCACCGCCCCATCTACCGACAATATCCGTATACCGAGTATTCTCGCGAATTAAGGTCGCTATAGTCTTCAAGACATAATCTCCAACCTGATGACCATAATTATCATTAACATCCTTGAAGTGATCGATATCCAATAACACAACGCCAAAGAAATATCCCTTATGGTTCAGAAATTTCATTTGCTGATGAAGAGTAGCATCAATCTTTACTCTATTATACAGCCCGGTCAATTTATCGGTTATAGCCAGCTTATTGAGTTCAAGAATATTATATTCAAGCTGAACACGCAGATGATTCAACTCCGTATTCTTAGCTTGCAGCTTTTCATTTGATTCAGTAATTTTACGATTATACCTGCGGCTTGACACAACATTTATAACAAGCAGAATTACCAGCACAAAACCAATACCGGCAATCTGCCAGACAATACGGTAATCTGTCTTATGCTCAAAGCCAACTGTGTACCAGTGCCGAAGAATCTTATTACGTTGCTTCTGATCAATATTAGCTACAACTTTCTGCATAATACTCAACAAAACAGGGTCATTTTTAACCACCCCCACTCGAAAGTTATCACGCAGACTGGTCTGACCAGCAATCTTCAGATTTGACAAACCAAAATACTGAATAATACGGGAAGCAGTCAAAACGGAGGTAACAGTGGCAAAAGACTTACCTTCTGAGACAAGTTTAAATGCCTCACTTTCATGCACTGTATTGAGCAGATTAATATCTGGATAGTCTTTATCAATAACCTCAGAGATGTAATACCCATTAGCGATACTGACCGTTTTACCATTGAGTGAACTTATACCATCCAGATAGAATTCATTTTTGCGGGCAATGATTACGATTGCATCAGTAAGATATGGCTCCGTAAAATTCAAAAATTCTTCACGCTTCGGGGTCATATTGAGTAACGGTAAAATATCACAACGGCCGGTTTTGGCATTTTCGATAGTCTCCCTCCAGCTTTTGGTCAATATAAGCTCTATTGGCACAGGCAGCAGTTTCTGAAACTCTTGCACAAATTCCGCACCAATTCCCTGATAGTGCCCCTTTCGGTCAATACCTTCATAAGGAAGAAAATCAGGATCCACCGACATCCTTATACGCCCCTTATGCATTAAATATTCAAATTCTTCATCGGTAAACTCAAGGGCTGTACCAGCATCATGTTGATCGATCCAGCGTTTTTTCAATTCCAATTCTTCACGGTAAGATACCGCAGAAATTGCTTTATTAAGAATACTGAGTAGTATCGGCCAATCTCGGCGTACGGCTATACAATCATAATACTTTTCCATATTTGGAAAAGAAACCTCACCAGATACCATAAGATTACCAATATTATGTTCCAGCGCAACAGACAAAAAAACCGTAGCATTACCGATCACAGCCTCAACATCACCATACGCAACTTTCTTCAAAGCATCAAGCGGTTTTAAAACTTTAACGACCGTAACTTCAGGGTAATATTCATGCAGAATATCGTCACCCCAATAACCGGCAACAACAGCAATCTTTTTACCTCGCAAATCAGTCATCCCATGTATCTGACTATCATTACGAACAATTATTGACGGAGAATACTTGAAGATAGGCTTGGTAAAGAGGGCATAATTTTTTCGTTGCTGCAAAGCAACAACATTGCCAATAATATCAATTCTGCGTAGTTTTAACATCTCAAGGGAGTCACTACAGCTGGTTACTGGAACAAATTCTATGTGAATACCTATTTTACGGGCCAGTGTTTTGAGATAATCCACAGTGTACCCTTGCGGCACACCATTTTTATAAAAATTAAAAGGCATAAACTCAATATTGTTTTGTGCCTTTATAATTGAATGCTCTGCAATAAATTTTTTTTCTGCATCCGTAAAAGATATATCACCAGCAATCAGCCTGCCGGCAGCAAGCAGACTAATCATTATAATTATAAGCACTCTTACTTTATTCATATATCTTTAATATTAACAAGATTTAAAACATTACATCTACCCGAAAGCTATCCATTTACAATATAATACACATTTAAGTGATCTTTTATATAGAATTCTGTATAAACTTTCAAATTATTATACTCAACATCATTATAAGTATATAATATTTTGCCATACTATATTATAACCAGCAAATATTAATTTTAATATTATGCTGAATTCAAAAGGACACTAATTAAGATTATAAATTCCCAAACAAATCATATGCGCAAACAATTATTACATTTCAGCTATTTTCGGCATCAGAATAGTAATCAGAAATTTTGCATTATGTTATAATAATTAACACCCCTAAACCCAGAAATACAATACTTCATGACCTCAGTACATCTGAAATATTAATTGATTTTCGTATCTAAATAGTTATACCTAGTATATCATACCAAACTCCTGCTTACTATCAATGCAATTACCCAACCTGATAATATTTAATGCTTATCCATAATTTCAAAACAACAGCATATCTGACAATAAAAAAAGGGCTTGTAAACATAATGTTTACAAGCCCTTAATCTGGTGCGGAAGAGAAGATTTGAACTTCCACGAGTTTTACCTCACTTGGCCCTCAACCGTCAAGCGATATCTCGCCAAATACCACAAATCTCTTAACTTTTTTAATATCAAGCTATTACACAAGCAATCAACAATTACATAACACAACATATTACCTTAAAACCTCTACAACCAGTAACCATTCGTCCGCAGCATTCGTCCGCCAATTATCCTAGCCACTTTTGAATAAATGGTGATAAAAAAGTTACGAGAACACATAAAAAAGCAATAATTAATGCCCAGTTTTCTCGAATGGATCTAGTAGAATGACACTCCTCAACATGCTTGCTTATTAATGATTGCGCTGTATTAATTGAATTTTCGGAATGAAATTCATGTATATGGTCATCTATTCGATCATGTAAGCGAGCTACAACATTGCTTTGTTTATCCACTAAAGCATCATGGTTTGCACATGGCTGTCTTTGATTTTCCTCAATACGAGCAAGTCTTTCTTTAATTTCAGATAAATCATCACTCAGCTTTCGTATCTCATCATCACCCATCAGGCCTTTTCCTTCCTAACCTTATCCCACGGTGATTTAGCCAGATACAACTTAAAACCAATTAATGCAAAAATCACAACAGCAATACCAATTCCAACCCCACCATAAGCAAATATCTCCCACTTTTTCTGCTCAGCTTCAATTGACATTTGTCTCACTTTGCCTTCAGCTAGAATAACTCTTTCACGCTCCTTTCCTCTTGCCTCAACTATTTTAGCCATTTCCTCCGCTTTTGTAGTTTTTACTGATGCAAGTTCAGCAAGTAAAGAATCCTCCCGCTGTTTAGCATTATATTCTACCTGTTTAATACTGGTGTCAATCTTGGCTTTTAGGATCTTATCTCGCTCAGCAGTTTTAACTTCCAGAACCTTAATAGCAATCTCAGCCGCCTTCTGTGGATCCACCTGCTCAACCTTTACCTTAGGAATTTCTGGTAAATCTGGTAATTTAGGAGCTTTTACCTCAGTTGCCGCATGATTAACAGGTTGCTCTGGACCTGAAAGATCTACATTAATTGAATTATTCTGGCTTTTATCAGTATTACTATTATCTGTTTCGCTCTTAGCAGCAAGAGCGTATTGTTTCTTCTGATCATCAATAGTAGTCTTTTTCATACTTCCTTCATCTGAAACAGTATCTGACGGCTCAGCACACCCAAGAGTAAGAAAACAAATAATAACAACAGCAATCAAAGTAACAATCCAGTATTTAAGCAGCCATTCCAAAATCATTGAAATCAACCTTCCAAACAAAAAAAACATAACACCCCTCCTCCTTATTAATTACAGCATATTGAACACGGGCTGTAATTTTCCAGCCCTTCAGATTTATTAATTTTAGTTATTGTCGTAGCAGTTGATAATGCTGAACATTCAGCTGTACTATGGTAACAGCTACCTGACTCTGTGACATAAACAATAGTGCCTTTATTGTATTTCTCTTTCACCTTGGCTCGTGATATGAGATATTTTAATAATGCTCTCTCCGCAGCTTCAGTCTCACCGGCGGCAACATGACCATAATAATGATTAAGTTCTTCATCAATTACTGTCATCTCTGCTTCATATAGAGCTTGAGTAACATCATCGGTTACAGCCCACGTGCCGTCCTCTTGTGCTACAGCATTAATATCCTCTGACAATCCTTCCATTTTTATAAGGTTTTCATTATTAACTCTTTTATAAGAAGGGTCATTGATAGCACCAGATTTTCCTAATTTCCCATATATACCTTTTGGCATAATCCTCTCCTTTACCAAACTCGTTTTACAATAAGCTTACATAGTGCAGAAGTAAAATATGAATCAAACTCTCCTAAAGCTGTAGTATCTGTATGAGATAAATATGTTAATGCTGTATGCACGCTTAACTCGCCGTCAGTACTATAGGCAAATGCACCAACGCTAAATCCTGAATAGCTAAAACACCCCGGACTACCCCAGTGGCTTTCAGCATATATTTTAAGTGTTGGAGTACAAAGCCCAGGATAACACCTATTTAGATAATAGATAGATTGAGTTGTTATCGCTTCCCCATCATTTACCGGAATGATGCAAATAGTGCCATGCTGATAATTTATAATATTTTCAACCACGCCATCAGACACCTCCACTTCGCCAATATAAACTCGGCATAAACTATTGCCGTCATCATCATAATGCGTCTGTTTAGCAATGTTATAAAAGTCACCATGCAATGGTTGTAACCACTTAATTTCTGTCAAAGCGAAATACGTTGAGAACGCTAGTTTAGTGCAATTTATTCGATATTTCTTATATGATACCTTATCCCAAGTAAAGCGCTTGTATGTCTGAACTTTCCAGTCGGTAATACCTGTTGCAGTAAAGACATTAGTCCAGTTTTCGCCGCCATCATCTGAACCGTCTATGGTGAAATTAGCGGGCATTCCATATAAAACCGATGATACGGCATATGGCATTAACATAATTCCGTTAGTTTCGAACGCTTCGCCTGATTCCAGTTCTATATACATACTTTCGTTGCCAATTAAAGAACTGTATGCAGAACTTGAAGTTATCATTCCTGTGTTTTGAGTAATAACACCATCATAGCCTTTATAGGGTGGATACTCAGTTGAGTAAGACGACGATATAGAAACTATGAAACCCTTATCTGTATTAGCGGATAAAGTCGGTACAAAGTCTGAATAGTCATTTTTCTGAATTCCAACTTGTGGTTGATTTTCCGTATAGCCAAATGATTGACTGCCGTCCGTTCCAATGTCTGAATATATCCAGCCAGTACCATCAGTGCCGCTAATAAGATCAGCTATGTCCAGAGTCTTATCTTCTAAGAGTGCTTCTGAAACATATATTTGACCTTCATACCCAGCGGCTACCTGTAAGCCAGCTACAATCGTAAGCTCACTTGTCCCACTTGAGAAAATATGTGCCGCCGGAGCATCACAATCCTCAAGCGTCCAGCCGTCCGGCAAGTCACCGGTAGCCCCTGCAATAATACTCTGCGGAGCATAGCACAACACTGAAAATCCTTCATCCTCAAGCACAGTCACCCTTGAACTCACCGCAGTAATAGAACTGCCTAGCGAAGATATTTCTGCCTCAAGATCTGAAATATCGTCCTCAACCTCCGGCATACCGACCAAACTACGAAACGACTCTGCATCGGCATTTGCTCCATCGGTACCGACAAACGCAGAAGTATCAACATTACCAAGATCAGCACGCGCTTGTTCAATCTCATTAACCTTTAATACATATGATCCAGCCGTATCGACGCTTAATAAATCAAGGGATTCTTTATTTGTATGCGCATGGCTGGATTCCTCTGCAATTAGGAGCGCTTCAGCAGACGTGGCAGCCGCAGCCTTAGCTGCATCACTCGCAGCCGTAACAGCTTCACTCATACTATTTGCCACACTTAGCGCATTTGTACTGTTAAGCAATGCCGTCGCTGAATCCGCAAGGGCTTGATTTGAATTAATTAATGCTGTTGAGGAATTACTTAATGCAGACTTGGCCTGTGTTATAGCCAGTAATGCATTTTCAACCGTTTCTTTAAGGAATACATCCGGATCCGTTTCGCCGTCATCATCAATAGGAATAGCCAGACAGCGGTCTGCAATCTCCTTGATTTCCTGCAAAACCATATATGCCCGGTCAAGTACCTGCTCAATTACCTCTGCATATCCGTCAAGTTTCGCACCTTGAATAATCGCTGTCTCGCGGTAAATTGTTATTTTAGAAGTTGCCGGAAGAGGATCTGCTGATTCAGATTTAGGATATATTATATAACCCGAATCATCCCCAACTCCATACACCGTATATTCTTCAGAATCAACCTCAGTCAACAGATCATCATTGGCGTAATCCGTAATATATACCTTGAGATCATCCGCATCCAGAACCGGGAATTCAAAATCAAACCTGGTATTTGAACCATCACCTTTAGTCGCCGCCGGTACCGCCTGAGCTTTTATAGTCATTATTTCTCCTTATCACCAGAAATCTTTTTATATTCTTTAGTTGCATCACGATAGATATTCATTGCCGGAATACCCGCAGCCATTTCTGCAAATAAAAGGAAAGACTGCAGATCATGCTTAGTAAAGACATCATTAATTCTTTCGGTACCCGGTAAAGTTAACAACGGACTTTTATATTTAACCCCAGCCGAAACATTTCTGGCCAAAGGTACCGTTGCCAGCATTGATTCCGGTACCGCAAATGCCCAGTCAGTCCACTCCGGCTCATCATCACCGTTATAACATAAAGCCGCCAATCCTAGCATGCTCATTGCCGGTGCTATCCATTCAACCATTACATGTTTGATCATCGTAGCTTTTGAAATTTTCCTGGCTCTCCAGGCACCGTAATACATCCCGAGTCTGTTCCCGGCTTTCAGGGTAAAGGTCATAAATGAGGTAAAGAAGCGCAGTATTCCTTCCTGACTCTGCAAACCGGATAATGCCGAAGGTAGAGTTGACGGCTGGGTGGAGCTGATAATATAATCAGCATACTCTGCCGCCTGCTTCTGCCACTTCTGCATTACCTCACCGATCTCCTCCTCAGACATGCCGTCCTTCAGTTCAGACCGGTCAATTACTCCCAGCTTGGAGTTTTTATCCATCGCCTGCATAAACGCACCTTGCCACAACGGATATACCGCTGACAGGTCATTAACCTTTATCCACCAGAAAGCAGTCTCTTTGACATCATCCCAACCGAATTTATGCCCCAGAATATTGAACTGCCGCTTACTGTGAGTCAGATTCCCCAGATAATCAGATATTTCACGACTGATGTTATCAGCTCTTACCCGCATTGCAGGTGACAATTCATTAATCGCTTTTACCTGCTCAGATACTCTATCTTTACCATATACCCCGGTGCCGGTTCCCAGCAAACCTGTTCCCATACCAACGTTTTTATATCCCTGAAGCAGCCAATATAATCCATCATCACCCATAGCATTGATGCCATTGAATATAGATAGCCGTTGTTTAACACCGGTTTTAAATCTGAATCCTAGAGCCAGCTGAGTATTACGGTTCTTTATCCAGTCAAAAACTTTATCTGAAGTACCCTGAATTTTACGGCTTGGTCTGGCCAATCTCCCTATCCAGTCTCTAACCTCTTTGTAATTATCAAACCCAAACTTTCTAATAAAGGTGTCGCGCCAGTCTTCATTTGAAGTTATCTTATCCACCTCATTAATAAATTCCGCATGTGTTATCACCCGGAGAGTATCGCGTAAATGTGGCTGCAGAACTGCAGAAAGTGAGAGTGACGGAGGGTAGGGCACCACCGGATTCCCTTCTTCATCCACCAGACGCGCCTTGGTCATACCCATTTTGGTACCAACTGCAGAGGTGTAAGTTCCAGATTTACGGGAAAGCATCGCTTCAACCTCCGCATATTGTGCCGGTCTGGCAGATAGTTTGGTATCATACTTTAGTGGACCGTATCCACCATTTACTTCAATTGTTTCACCATCGGCGGTATACACTGTAAACGGTTTAGCTTCTTCCTTTATTAGATGCCTGTTGGTAAGTCTGAAGTTCACTGCATCAAGTGGCTCAAATAGTGAATTGACTGTGTCCCAGATTCCCTGTATTGCTGTCCATTCTTCAGAGGTAAATTGGTGCTTTAAATGCTCGATTTGAGATGGAGTAAATTCATAACCTTCCATCAGTGCATACTCATTCTTGGCATTACCCAAATCAAGAGCACACATCAGCAGCATCTCGGTATCCCAGTACTCCCTGCCGCGTTTTTCTTTGAGTATTTCAGGCACCGGCAGCATTGGTATTTTAAATCTCTCCGCGCCGTATTTCTCAGCCAGCCGTTTTTTTGCCCCTTCCAGTACTTCTAAATGCGGTCTGAGATCAGTTTTAATTTTAGTGAATTTCTCAGCATACTCCGCATCGAGCTTTGCCGCGGTATTGACAATAGTCTGCATTGGTCCGAAGAAAGTGCCGCCTTTCTTACCTTCATGAGTGCGCTGCAGTACCTGATAGCCGTCTGCCTTGATGGCAATAAACTCCATTATATTCATATGCGCCCCAATACGGCGCAGCCAGTTCAGAGTCGTGTCATACAGACTTTTAGCACTGAGCTTTATTTCTTCCTTATTCAGACTTGTCTTGAAGAATAGCTTATCATCCCGGTCGTATTTATCCCCAAGTGTCTCCATAATCTCTATTGAAGCATTAACCGCCTCTTCGGTGGTTTCTGCTCCTTGAATCTTGATTACCTCAAGAGTTGTTTTACCGCGCCGAATAAGCTCACCCATGACCTGATCCAGCTCTTTAACCTGTTCAATGGTCAGATCTCTCACCGATTTGTAACCTTCCGGAAGTGCCTCCCGAGCAATCCAGTCCGGCAGTATCAGATCATCCGGCAGCATTTCCTTGAGCTGCTCCGGTAGCTGCGTCAGATCAACATTGCCGTCATTATCTGCCTGCTGTACCGGTTTGCTTCCAACAACCGGATTGATCTGGTTACGGCTCTTACTCTCAGCGGTCATACTGTGAGTTGTGACTCTGCCATCAGGTATCAGTTTGAACTTGCGAGCAATCGCATAAATAGTATCCCGGTACTCATTTTCAACATTCTTGGTTGTGGCATCGATCTTCCGTCTGCCATACTTCTTAATGACACCCTTTACCATCTCCCGGGCTTTCACCGCTTCCAGTACCAGAGCATGATTGAGCATCTCCCTGTAAACATAGGTAGCAGCTTCTCCCTGAATCTGTCTGCGAAGTTTTTCCTCAAGCTTCTGACGTTTTCCGGTCTCCGCTTCATTACGTACCGCTTCCGCCAGATTTACCCGGTCCTGCAGCCGTTTGTATTCAGTGGTGTCCTGATTCTTTCCGGCATGCCGTTTCTTTTTCTCGGTCTCAGTGATAATGTTTTCAACAATATCCGCCGCCAGTGACAAGGTCTTACGGGCCTCCCGGCCAGCTTTCTTTTCCGCTTGCGAGTATTTATAGTAGCATGACGCCACACTTGAGGTCTCTTTTTCAAGTACCTCCCGCGCCGCATTATTTACCGCGCTGAGTTCGGTGTGCTGATTATTGAGACCAGGTCGTTGTTTGTTAATTGTGTTCATCAGCAGATCATACTCGGCCATCTTGAGTAGCAGCTGGCTGTCACTGTGGAGCAGATCCCCGTTTTCTCCCTCTTCGATATTCTGCCTGAGCTCCGCTTCCTTTGCCGCAATCGTCTGCGCTACATTCTCATTGACCTTATCTACAAGCTTCGGCGTAGCAATCAGCTTCTCAACAAACTGCTCCGGAGACATATCATTCTCCGCGGCGATCTCAAAGAGTTCCGGAGAATCAAAACTCACACTCCCGGATTTCTTTATGAGACCAGAACTGTGTTTCTTGAGTTTCTCAGCCGCTTCTGCGCCGTACTGCGCTGTCACTTCCTCCAGATTAAGTCCACCCGCAGCGACCGCAGCAGGTATATCCTTACTGTAGACCGCTTCCTGTTCAATCTCCGCTCTCGCGTCTTTACGGATTTGACCGATACCGCCCTTTAAAAGCTTCCAGTTCTTCATGGCCCGGCGCAGCAGTTTCTCCTCAGCGGTAGTCTTGACCTGTTTCTGCAGCTTGCGAATCTCATCAGCCTTTCCCTTATCCGCTTCGTACATATCAACCAGCAGTTCTTTGAGCGGATAATACTGTGAATGCGCCCGCTCAATCTCTTCCTCAGTCGCCAGCATCCGGTCAAATACTCCCCGCACATCATCATTCAGCTCAACATTCAGACTCTTGATTGACCGGTATATTCCGGTCAGCCATTTCTTGAATGAATTAAAGGCACCGACCAGCTTGGGAGAGGGAGCTTTCCCTTCCATCAGATACGCTTCAAAGGCCCGGGCAATCTTCTCATTACCGTTTTTAGTGAGCTGCGTACCGGCCACACCTTCAGCAAACTCCACCAGTGCCTGAATATCCTGTCGGAAATCTTCAGAGCCGCGGCCGGAATCAAGCAGCATCATTGCCCGGTCAATATACAAATGCATCATCTCATGCATCAGTGTTGACGCATCAGCATTCTTTGAGAGGTGCAGAATCTTCTTCCCGTCCTTGGTTGTAGCCAGCCAGCCACGGGGATTTTTAGGAGATATGTCTTTATCCTGATAAAGCATATGTTCCTCAATATCAATTGCTGCGTCATCAAAGACAACGTAATTCCAACCTTTAGAACCATCACCTCTGCCATGAGACTGTGCAGGATAGCGAATACCATCCACCCCGACATCACGCAGGAACATCGATGCCCTTTGAGGCGAACCGAGAGAACGCACTAAGTTCCTATAAAACTTTTCTCCCGTCGGCTGGTTGGTTGCGAAACCAAACCCAGTCTTTTCGGCGTGTTCTCTTACAGCATTACGTATCTCATTAGGAACAGTACCATTCCAGTCAAGTAGATTCTCGCCTTTATTCTTCCATAGAGTAGTCCTATATAAATTACGGCGCGGTGTACTTTTCTTATTGATTTCCTGCTCCATAATTTTAAGCACTTCGTTAATCACCCGAATTTTTTCGCCGTCTGTTATCCCTAAATCCTCCCACGGGTATACGGAGTCATCAACGTAATCAAAGTCTCCGGTCTTCTCGGTACGATCGAGGAGATATTGTAAAGAATATTTCTTAATTGTATCATAGGCTTGCTGCAAGTCCTGACTATTTGAGCTCATTGCGCTAGAATAAAGTTCTTTAGCCCCGTCACGTATCCACCTATCACCGGGAATTTTTTCGATCTGATTAAAAATAACACCCGCGATGTCCTTAGGTGTTAATGCATCTGCATAACTTCGAGCAATACTTTCTTTAGAAGTGAAATACAGCCCCCAACCAAACGCTTGAGCGCCCTCACCACTACCAATATGCTTTAGCATAAAGCGGCGTTCTTCAGGGTTAAGACTTGCCATTATATTATGGGGAGAGCCGTGCCACGCTTCAGCCTGTTCCAACCGGTCAACTTCATCACTGTTTCCTTTGTCAGTATTTTCAATATTGACATTCTCTGTATCATGTGGTATATTATTAATTGAGCTGTTGCTCTGCTGATCGGCCGAAGGAGATACTGTTCCAGCCTTTTCAACGGTGTCAGGATGGGTTTTACCCATCAAGGCTGATGTTCCCGGCTGGGGAGCATGTTGCGGGATTGGGCTCCGCGACCAGAGCAACGGCATTTTCTTTCTTTTACCTGTAGAAATACCATATTGAGTAGTAATACCAGAATGTCCTTCTGTATTTTCATTATTGACATTATTAGTATCATGTGGTATATTGATATTGTCAGTCGTTTCACGATACAGCGAACCCGGCTCACCATCGTCCTTACTGGTGACGTCCGTTCTCAAGTCGATATTCTCGGACGAAAGAGTATGATCAGGGTTCCGCTCAGCGGTTACGCTCCTGTTCTGAGACGGCTGACCTTTATCTTTTGACCAAAGTAATGTCATGTCATCAAGCTGTTTTGTTCTAACTCCATACTGAGTAATAACACTATAATAATCCCCAACTACAAGTTCAACAAATGCCGGTTTATTAGCATTATCCCCGTTTCTTTTAACAAGAACTAATCTTCCTCTACTCTGACGTATTTCATCATAATTATCAAGAACATCTTTAAGCAATTCATAATTCATTTTCCCATCTTTAGAATGCTCCTGAATATGATTAACCCCGAATCCTTTCGCTTTTCCCTCATGAAATCCAACCTGCAGCCTAATTGCTCCAACCTGTCTTTTAATTAATTTAGATATGTCCTCATTAATATAGCCCCAATCAACATTACCTGTTGGCGAAAGTATAAACCGCTGTGCTTCTGGACTATCAATTGATACTGCTTTACTTAAATCGATATCCTCAATTTTTTGTGGAGGTAACGGGTTTGCCGGTTCAGAAAATAATATCTTCTCAAATTGCTCCTGCTCCTGTGCCGCCACTCTCTCAGCACTTCCTTCTGCCAGCTCATTTCTGCGCGCTCTGATTATTGCCGCCTTCTGCCTCTCGGTGAGTTTACTGAGATCAATATACTTATTCTTTCCCATCTCATAATTACTTACCGCCCGGGCATATGACTCCTCAACCTCAAGATTCACATCCTTGAAGAACTCCTCAGCCTTCATCCCCGCTCGACTGAAGAGACTCTCCAGCGCCGCATTCCAGACAGTAAGCATCTGCCTGGTATCACCTTTCTTATACAACCCCTGAAACTTGGCCACATCCGCAATATTCTCAAGGAACTCATGCCGCACCTGACCTTCACGCTCCTCTGCGGCAATATCCTCTTTAATCTTAATAATATCTTTCTTCAACTGCGCGGTCGCTTTCCGGGCTTCAACGGTGGACTCCACCCCGATCTCATTGACACTGTCCAGCCCGACCGTCTCCAGCAGCCTTCTACCCGCCGCACTGGTCAGAATTTTAGGCGCGGCAATGGTGGCTTTTATTCCAAGTTCCGCCTGATCCCGCACCTCATCCGGACTCAAGCCCAGTTCCTGCATATCAGCTTCGAAGTCATGCTCGCTCTGAGCATAGGTATCCACAAGCACTCCGCTGTCAACCTGTAAAGCTTTCAGACTTGGAACGGTTATCTGCAGATATCGCTCCAGCTCCTGCGGATCATTTTTAAGCAGCTCGGAAGATTTTACAGCAGCATCAACCTTCTTCATCCGCTCCCGGCTCATATCCGCCATGAAGTTCTTATGTGCTCTGTTCACCAGTAGCGCTTTGCCAACCTCAACCCCGCCCGGTGTACCACTCATTATAGAGCTCTGAATAACCGTCTCTTTAAGACGTGGTAATAACTTGTCAGCAGAAAGGGCTGTAGTGTCAACTCCTGAGAGCACCTCATTCACCGCATGCGTCACCTCGGTGGCGACCTCTTCAAGATTCTCCTCAAGCAGATTCGCCCCTGAATTTTTCAAAGCGCTCTTAATTCCATTCGCCCCGTACTCTTTGAATGCCTGAACCAACCCTTTTTCACCGATGTCGGTAAACGCCTTATTCAGCATCGATTCAACACCGGCACCGAACACCTTACCACCGAGCATGTTATACCCAAACTCGGTAAATGCCTCTCTGGCTGCAAAGTCGTACATATCTCCGGCATTAAGCCCGGCCGCTCTGGCCGCATCCGCTCCCTGTGAGAAGGCATCTAGACCAAAGAGAACCGATGCTCCGCTGATTCCGGCGCTGGCGGTACCTTTGACCGCTGTTGAAAGTGATTCCAGAATGTTCCGGCCACGCTGGTACCATTCCGGAGAGATCCAGTTATCCGGTGAATCCTGATTGAACATCTCAATCGCCACCTCCAGCTGTTTCTGATACCGGTCACCGGAGTACTTTCCGAGTTGTATATCCTCACCGGTAAGATAACTGCCTATTTCTTCAACTATATTCTGCGTACCGGCATACCCGGATGCTCCGGCAGTTAAAAAGTTAAATACGGAATTCGGCACCCAGCTGCCTTTCTCCTTCATTCCCTTATAGCGAAGATATGCCTGTTCAGAATCCTCCTGATCTTCCCAGAATTTATTCTCCAGATCATCGATATATGGTTTGAATTCCTGCATCGCCTTACCACGCTGCACCCCATCAGGATATTCCTGGTGCCAGAAATTATACTGCGCCTGCAGGTCATTAAAGTCGGGATTGAGAGCTTTCATCTGCAGTATCTGTGAATACGCGTCATAAACCTTGCCAAGGTCCTCCAACTTCTGCAGCTCCGGCTCGAGCGTGAGGAGTGAGAACTCATTACGCATCCGTGCCCGGTTATAAGGATATCTCAGATGCTCCTGTGTGCGTGGTCCGGTCTTGGTCGCAATGAAATCCTCAAAGTCCTTCTCATCCGCCTTCGCTGCGACCTCTTCGAGATTCTGCATTATATACTTTTTAGGATATCCGGTACGCCGACTCAGATCATCCACCCGCAGGATCACCTCTTTCGGGATCTCCTGTATCGGCCGGAATAACTTCTTCAGTTCCGGACTCGGCTCACTCTCAGCAATCCCGTCACGGGCCATCTGCTTCAGCTCTTCAGGAGTTTTATTATTCATCAGCTCCCGAAGTTCGGGTGAGGGCTCACTATTATTTATTTCATCTATTGCCTCTGCCTGTATCTTCTCCGCTTCCCCGGAATCAAACAACTCCCGCATCTCCGGAGACACCTCAACCCTGTTAATGCTGCTATCTGCGCCTGTTTCAATATTATCAAGAACATTCGGTGTCGGTATAGTTTCAGGTGCTATATCATCCGATACCGGCTCCGGTGCATCTTGTGCAACATCATCAAACGGCACGCTGTTTTCAATTAGCGAGTCGTAATCTAAAGCTTTAATATCCGCCGTATCTTCCGAATCATTAAAATTTTCGAAATCAGTCCCGATCGTCGAATCGTAAAGCGACTGCCCCAGCGCAGCGCCAGTGTTATATGCATTATCTATATTGCTACTCATTTATTATTTCCTGAATTGTAGACTGACACGACCATCATTTAAGTCATAAATCCGCACACATGGTTTCATTACTCCATCTATAGAAACGTTATCAGCATAGGTAAAGGCGTTGATTTGCGCGTTATATTGAGCTGCTTTTGGCATTTCAAATATCAGCTTGCCGGAAGTATCAAAGATTTTTCTGGATTTATCGGTGGTGTTTATAAACCGGTTTATTCTATTATTCCACTTGGTTCCAGTTTCAAGGTTAAGCGGTGTTACATCTCTTCCTGATCCATCCTGCAGCGTTACTCCATATTCCGAATTATCAGGTCTTACAAATGCCCCGACATCATTAAGCCACTGCGCACCACTGGCAAGATTTTCTGGGGTATCAGGTTCAAAGACCTTTTCATATCCCTGTTTTTTGGCTTCCCCAAGAGTCATGTTATCATTAAAGAATCCTTGTTTCTCTTCACCCGGTGTCAGATCACCAATACAGTCATTGATAATCTTTTGCCGCTCATCCCAGTTCAAATCACGTTTCTTGACCAGTTTTTCATGCTCAAATCTACTACGTGCCTGAGACAGAATTCTGCTTTCCTGCTTTGAGTCGCCGTCAAATCCGGCAGCGCTTATCTCAGTTTTACACTGCTCATTGAAGGTGGCGACATACTTGGCACTTTCAGACTTTCCCGGGTTTTTATTTCTTTCATCCTTGGCCTTGTATAGATTTTGCACCTGTTCAGTAGTAAGCTGCCCCAGATCAACAGTATCAAAACCAATATCCTTAATTCTTCCTGTCTCAATCTGTTCTTTAACATCATAATAATAATTTATATTCCCGGTTAGATTACCAATTATCCTATCTCTGGTCTCACGGACTTTATCAATAATATCCAGAGGAACCGTTTGATGATTGTACGTAGTCGGTACCGATCCATCCTCCATACGTAAAGATACCGCCAGCACATTTCTAAACACTTCCTGCTGCTGCTGCTGTTTCTGCACCTGTAGTATTGAGTTCTGCACCTTGATTTCACTACGCACCAGTTCACGCTGCTTCCCATCATTAATACCATCGGCAGCTGCGATCTGCGCTGCCGGATTATCAGGATTACGCTTAATGATTTCTTTAGCAAGAATTGGTGCCCCGGCAATTAACTGCTTATCTGACAACTCTTTCTTATACTCTTTTGCTTTCCCTGGCGGCAAGAGTAAAGACTTCGAATCAATCAGATCTATTGCGTCCTGATATCTACCTGCATCCGCCATCATATCTGCTGCTGATTTATACTTTGGCCACAAGTAACTTCTAAATATCATTCTGCCTGTATCCGGATCACTATGATGCTGAAGAATAAAATTAGACAAGTTATTATCATAATCCTTGGACTTCCTACTAAACACTTCAGGATCATCGATAAACCTCAAAGTCTCATTCCATTCATTCTGAAATTTTGCTTCAGTCTGTAATTTCTGCTGCTGTACCTGATTTCGTTTAATCTGATCCATTACCTGTGGCCGAGTCTTTATGTCAAAGCCATTCAATCTTTTATAGTAATAATCTTTCTCTTCCTGACTCAAATTTGTATTCTCAGCAATACGAGATCTCTCATCAGCAAGATTCTTTTCATAGCCCTCAAGACTAAGAAGTTTTCCCTTATTCCCACTGTCAATAATATCTCCGATTGACACCTGACCTGACTGCTGCCTTCCGCCACCACCACCGGTACTACCTCCACCGCCACTTGCACCTGAACCAAAACCCAACTGATCAAGCCCGGCATTCAGCCTTTCAGTCATATCAATCGTTAGCTTATCAAGTTCAAGCCCTCTTGCCCGTTTCTGAATTGCTTCTGCTTCACGTTGCATCCGTTCCTGCTCCGCCAGCAGTTTTTTCTGCTCAATCGCCTCATTCTGGCGCTCATTAATCGCAATGCCGGTCATGACATTACCCAGCCGCCCGACACCATTAGCCACAACATTCCAGCCCTGAGCATTCGCCGCAGCTGTACGGGCATTCCCCGCACCAAACCATTCAGGACTTGCCTGAACATTCAACCGCGGATGCGTCAGCTCCTCCCGTTCTTTATTCAACCCATACTTACGAATTCTCGCGCCCATTATATCTTCCCTGCCTGCTTATACTGATAATAGCTGTTAATCGTACTGCCAGCCCCACTGGCGATACCACCTAATATAGCCGAACCGGCCGAAACCTTATTAGTATTATTCGCCGCGGCCATTCTCTGCCCCGCTGCAGTTGCCCGGTAATTATAAGCCTGCGTATAAAACTGATCCGCTTTATTGGTTGCACTGCTCATAATTGAGTCATCATCAAGGTTAGAATACAACAAAGAATCATTGGTGATATCAATCAATGAATCAGAGTTTGCCGCTATTCCGGAATTCAAAGCGTCATTTTTCTGCGTTGATAACAGCTGCGATGTCTGGAGCTGATGCTTGGCCAGATCTTTCCGCCCCTGTGTCATTTCATCCTTGGCTGAGTCCTCCGCCAGCTCCGCATTTTGCTCATTAATAGCCGCCTGATATTGATAAGCCGCATTCTGCGCATCAATTGCCGCATTCTGTGCATTAGCCTGCTGAATTGAACTAATCACTCCAGCCCCGGAGCTGAGAGCCCCCATAGCTATACCGATCCCCGCAAGTGCACTGCCCATATCTACTCCTTAACCAATTTAAAACTAATATTTGTGGACCGGAATAACCGGTTCGCTTTTGACATCCGAAACGCATCACGCGTCAAAGTTGCACAATAAACTGGTAACCCCGTAATACTCCTACCTTCAACAAGTTCACAGCCAACACGCTCAAAAAATCTCTTTGCCTTCTTATGCCGCCGGTCAATATCACCGATCAGCGTTTTATAGCGCAGCAGCGAAAAGATAATTACCGCACTGGTTTCCTGAATAATAAACCGGTTTGCCAAGGAAACATCCTTACTGCAGGCCATCCACATTTTAGCGCATGAACTGGCAATACCTACCTTAACCAGCCCCAACACCATCATTGTCTTACCACCCTGCACAACCGCCCAGCGCTCATCAGGCTTGGAATATATCCGGCATCTGAGCAATTCCTTCAGCGGAGTACTCCCGGACATCTCACTAAGCTCGAGCTCATCCTCTTCCCGCAGATTACTGCAGACATCCTTGATATGCTGTCTCTTACATTCAACTAGTTCGAAATTCATTATTCTTCCCCAAACTCAGCCTTTACAATTAGCCCCGCAATCGTCAGCGGTGTCGGATCTCTATTCTCAACCACCACATACGCATCAAAGCCGCCACTCCAGGAAACAGATTTCTTCTTGTTACCAGTATTAATACTCATTGCCTTCAATGGCTCCGGAGCATCATCAAATTCAAGAATATCCAGATCATTCCCGGCCGTTCCGATATAACATCTCCAGGAGTTTTCATATAGTATAGAAACCTCTCGCGTCCCCTGCTTAACCCCGATTGATACCCCTTTATTGGTCTGAGCTATAACATTCATAGTCACGACCCGCGACACAAATGGCAGACCAATATGAACCACCTTTGCCGCATAATCAAGTTTAATCTCCCCGTCAGTCACGACCAGCGGCCCTTCCATCGCCAAATTTTCAACAACCACATTCCCATCTGCGAGCACCACTACCTCTTTTCCCTCCAGATGATTCAAGTCTGTAATAGTTGTTACCGCATCTCCGCGATATGTTATGGTACTGTCAGCAAAAAACGCTTCTTCAGGATCATCATCAATCCGCCGGGTAAACTTCTCAATATATCTTTTAGTCACCCCGTTTATCTCCCGCTCAATCACAAAATACACCTCGTGATCATAATCACCGTCAGAGATGCAAGCGCAGGAAAGGAATTTACCATCGGTCGTATGCCGGTGCCAGCCGTATACCTGGTGTTCCTTGGCATAAGTAAGCCCGAGAAGCACCCCGTCATTACGGATCAGCCAGACAATACCGTCAGGATCTCGCTGATAACACCAGTCGACAATCTCATACCCGTCGACCAGATGATAGGCAAATAATGAAAGGTCATCACCCCGATAACCATCAATCTCCAGCGAGTATATGAAATCTCTTACCCGTGGGTTACCCTGCTGGATATACAGAATGGAATCACCAACATCCAGCGGTTTAATATTGGCACAACCGCCTTTGGTCTTCTCAGCCACAATATTCGGACTATCCGGAGTAAGCGCCTCACCATCACAGTCATGCCGCTTGATTCCACCTTCAGTACCGATTATCAGGTTATCCCCGTACTCCATGAGCCAGGTTATTTTATTCATCTGTGACGAAAGAACCGTCCAGGTAAAGGCATCACTGTCACCCAGAGGATTGGAGATATTCATATTATCAAAATCACCGGAGCGGGAGCCGAATATTGTATTCGGATCATTATTGGTAGTACCATACACCATCCGACCTTTGAAGATGCTGGCCAGTGACGGATAATCATCAACATCCTCAAACGGCAATTTCTGAATCGGAGCGGTAGAGGTCATATCCGGTACCGTACCCGCATCCTGATCAGGATCCTTATAACTTGTTCCCTGAGTATTGGCCACCCAGCCGAACGCCCCGTTCTCCGCCTTATAAACTCTGTAGTATTCCGCGCCTTCTACCTCATCCCACTCAATAGTCTGCGACATGAATACAGTTCTGAATTCCGACCTGTCAGAGTATTTACCGTCTGCATCAACCGCTATAATCAATACATCCCAGCAGGTTTCATCTTTATCACCATTCGGCACGGATACATTAATTTTCACCGGTGGAGAGATACTTGACGCACCTGTAGGGGTGGAATTCATATCGGGAGTAATTCCACCACTGGCACTATCTGTTTCACGAATATAGGTCAGCGGAGTTGAATATATCCAACCCCAGTTACCGTCTTCATCCTGCTTGTATACCTGATATGACTCTGCATCCTCTATCTCATCCCAGGTAACCTTTGAATCAACTGTGCTTTTAATCTCTTTAGAGATTACCGATTCATTTCCATCCGCATCAATTGAGGTAATGCCAATGGTATTAAAGGTCAGTGAAATATTGCCGGTATCAGTAATCCTGACATTCTCCGGATAAGCGATTGACGCTCCGTATTCAATCTGTTCAAACACCCACTCCGTATGAGAATAACGTTTGAGTTTATATGGAGGGTATGACGGATGCGTCAGGAAGAGATTATCATTGGACTGCTCAACACGCAGATCGGCAAGATCAGACTCATCATATACTGTTTCAATGATTACCTCATTATCATCAGCATCAACGACAATACCATCACTCTTGATTACTCTCGCGTATTGGTGACCAAGCTCCAAAACATACGAATCCCGCACATTGAACTGAAACTCAATCAGCCTGACATCGCCTTCGGTAGCATACACCTCACCAACGTACTTCAACGCCGGTCTATTCGCAACCGGTCCATGTGGCCGACACATAGCGTTTTCCATCTCTTTACAGGCGGTCGAATACCGTGGCACTTCAAATGCCGAATGCATGCCCGGTCCCCACTCACCACCAGAAAATGATGATTTCAACAGATTCTGCGTAAACATCAGCGTATTGCCTTTATGTATTTATTCTCTTTGACCGGCTTAACGTAGGAATTTTTATAATCCTTGGACTTTGCTTTTGATAACAGCAGTTCATATAACTGCTGATGTTTTTCAAGATCAGATGTTGACATGCCCTTCAGATCCACACCAAGGGTAACAATCAGCTTCTGCACCAGTGCTTCCTTGAACTTGCCGCTGTATTTCGTAATATTCTTCTGAAAAAAGATATATTTGAGCATCACCCGCTCATGAATACTGAGCAGGACTTTACCATCATCCTTATTCTCTGCAACCTGCACCACATATTCAGAGACATCAATATGATGTTGCCAGTCATCCGTGAGATTCGGATTAACCAGACTTATTATTTCAAGACAGTCAGACGGATATCTGTAGGCATACGCCCAGCCAAAGTACTCATCAGAAACCTGCGCAATCTCCAGCTGCGTCGTTGCAAAACTCCACTTAAAATCCTCCAGCATGGATTTTACACAGCCCCAGAATACCTCATTACATTTACGTGCTTCATCACTGTTCTCGGTGAGCAGCTTGATCTTACTCGCCCCTATTGTAGTCAGAGCAACATTGCATATACCTACAGCATCATCCATCATATTACTTCCTCACCGCCTAACATTTCTTCCAGTTACTTGAGATAACTTCACCAGCCTTGAATACCGAAATACGGAATTTCTCTTCCGGAGCATCAGGATCAAACCTTACCCCCTTGCGCTGACAAGGTGAGATACAGCGGTATCTACCCGGCTCCTCGCAGATAGTCCCGCCCTGCTGTACTGTCTTGGTGGCATCCTCTTCCGAAGCACGCGTCTTCTTAAGCTCGGCGAGTTCCTCTTTCTTGGCTGCTATCTCTTCCGCATTTTCCGCATTCAGCTTCTCTGCTGCTTTGGCCTTCTTAATAGCAGCGTCTCTTTCGGCAATTGCTGCCGCTGCTTTTTCCTTTTCAGCCGCTATCTCAGCCTTAAGCGCACTCAGCTCATCACCGTCAACAGTTTCCTCAGACTCAGTCACAGTCGCTTCCTCCTCTTCCTCACTGTCAGCACCCTCTACCACCTCTTCAGTTCCTTCAGCTTCCTCAGCCTCAGTATCCGTCGTCTCGGTATCAGCCTCATTAGTTGCTATACTCTTTCTTTTAGCCATAATAATTTCCCTTTATCTTGATTCAACTTAAACACATTCATTAAAACATATCAAATAACCCGAGAAACTACCCGACATTATTACCGGTAGTCAAGCCAGCTTCAATCTTACCGGTTGTCGGTGTACCGGTAATAGTCGCCTTCAGCGCCAGATAAGCCTTAGTTGAATTACCAGCAGGCATATTCACATCAACCTCACCAGCCACCATCTCATCACCGGTCAGCGTCACCTTACCAGCCCCCTTTACCTCAGTCCAGGTTTCATCGTCCTCACTCTCAACGAATACCAGATCCATTGAGGTGAGATCGGTATACGTTTCAGTACAACGCACAAAAGCTGAAAGCCTGCCATACATGGTCGAACCATAACCGCCCTTACCAACCGCCCCGACCTTGATACTGTTTGAAACCGCTGATTCCAGCACCTCTTCATCATCAAAGAACATTGTATCTTTATCAGTCAACATAATATTCAATCCTTATTTAAGGGTTCAGTATCAGGCTTTCAAACCGACACCGAACCCACTGTTAAAAATCAGCCCTGCTTACGCCGCTGCGACCACGCGCTCTTCACCGGTAAGAATAGCATCACACACATCAACATCAGCTTTACGGAAACCAACCGGAGCCTGTCCATCAATCTCCTTGCGCTCTCTGCTGGTATTAATCCGAACATTATCAAAACCACGAGTATACATTGAATCAAAGATATCATAGAGATCCTCATTCATATACACCTTTACCTGACTCATATCACCAGCCAGACCACGCCGCATATTGAGTCCCATTTTGGTGTAACCCTTACGCAGCAGATCCACAATATTCGGTCCGGTATACGAATCCAATTTCCAATTCTTGATCACATCAATATCAATATTGGCGATACGGATAAACGCCCGGTAATCCTCAACATGAATACCCAGCTGGCATTCCCAGAGCCACTTCTGCCCGGCAAGGTTTCTGCTTATACCATCCTCATCGGTAAATGAATTGATACCGCTGTCATGAGTAGTGGTTATTGCAGTTGAACTCTCACAATCCGGATATATCAGATGCACCCCATCGGGACTCCAGAGAATCAGATCAAGAGAGGTTAGGTTCGCCCCGGTACCCTCTGCATCAATCACCTGAAATCCCGGTGAAGTCGCTATGGTGTCAATATAGCTGTAAATATTGTGCAACCCGTTGAACTGCCTGGCATCATTCTTATTGTTGCCGTAAATCACATCCTGCTCATACAACCTGGTGATACTTGCCAGATTCGCTCGATGTTTTCGCGCCAGAAACTCAGCCTGCTTCTCCTCATTGGTTCCGGCCTTTCTACGCAGCACATTATTTGCAATACCATAGCTGGCCTCATACAGAGTAGTACTGCTCACGACCTCACGGTATGTATTTGTACTCTCAGGCACACCCTGATTCAGTCGTGTGCGGTGAGCCTGCGCCAGAGACGTCTCCGCATCAGACTTATGCTGATCCCCATTATTACACACTACCGCCGGAGCATGCTCAATCATCGGTGACAGTGTTGAAAGATACTCTGCAACCTTCTTACCTTTTCCGGTAATAACCGTTGCCAAATTTTCTAAAGCCATAATTCAATCCTTTATAATAAATATTGATAAACTATTAACAAAAACTACTTCACCGGAGTAAAACCAGCCGCCTCCATATACGATCTCGCTTCTGATTTCGCCGGTCCGGAAGAATCTCCACGCACCACCATATCCTCACGCTTGGCCAGCCCCAGAGCCAGCAGGTCCTTACAGAAGTGCTGATTACTGTCCAACCCGGTCTTTGCCAGCAGAATACGACTCTCCTCGGAGAACATGTTCGCAAATGTGTTCTGAACAACACCAATATTGCTCGCTCCCTGTGTACCCTTGAACTCCGGCAGAGAAAGAGTCTCCTTCTCCCAGCGCTGCTTCTGCATATGGTGCGCATCCCACACATTCTTCATGATCTTCTCAGACAGCTTCACCCCATACTGGCCAAACTTTTTCGCGTCCTCACGCGACATCTTAGCTTCTTTAGCCATACCCTTGAACTCATCCACCAGCTCTGCATCAAATTCAAAGCCCTTCGGAATCTCCAGCTCACTCTCAAACCCGTCAAGGCTCGCCGGATCTGCAGTACCTGCAGCAGCCTCTTCCTCCTTCTCTTCACCCGCTTCATCCTTACTGAACTTACCGGAAGCGATGCCTCCCTCCAGCTCCTCCTTACCACTCTGAGCTTGATCCTTACCCTCGGCCTTCTGCTCTCCAGAAGTTTCAGCGACTCCCTTTTCAGCCGCAAGCTTACCGGACGCAATCCCGGTATTCTGCTCCGCCTCAGAGTTTACCCCAACTCCTGCAGCAGCGCCTTGCACGCTACCGCTATCATCCACAACAGACTGTGTCTGTTCTGACGCTGCACCTGTGTTATCATTGGCAGCTCCTGCGCTCATACCTGCGCTATCATTTTCAGTATTCATTGGTTTGATCCTTATTCAAATTCAACAATTCAACATCTATAAACTCTGATTTAAGCTGACGCAACAGATCCCGCGCTCTACGGTCCACCTTCGCCACCTTATAAAACTCCCGCTCAATCCTTTTACAGACTGCTTCTTTCCCCAGATTAAAATATGTCTGTGAATTTCCGGTAAACACATTTATATCAACACCCCGGCTCTGAATCAGAATCCCGATGATAAACCTCCGGAACTCCGGATTCGCCAGCAGCAAGACAATAAAGTCATTATGAACCTTACACCTTTTCTCATACTCCAGACGCTCCTCCTCGGTCAGCTCCCGTCTGGAGCGCTTCGCCGGTCTACTCATCACGCACTCCCCATATTTATACCGTTGGCCAAAGCACCCAGAGCATTATCATCGCTTATCTGCGCTTACCCCAGAGCCTTCGCCTGTTCCGGCAACTGCTGCAGCATCTGCTCGGCCTTGAGCTCCTCTTCCTTCTTCGCTCTCGCCTGACGCGCCTGCTCAACCCGTTTTCTATCATTGATTACCTTTGACGGTACACTCATGATGTCAGCAAATTCCGCTGATGCTTCATCTACATTGAGCAGATCTGTTGCCGTTGGCTGTTTACCTGAGCCCGCTTCAAATGAAGCAATATCACCAAGGACCTGAATATACTGCTGGAGTGGAGTGAGCTTCTTGAGCTTGAGTGTCTGTGTAATAGGTGACTCAAAGGAAAAGTTGATATCATACCCCTCAAGATCATCAGGCGCTGGAATCAGCCAGCCGTTCCGCTGCAGAATAGAGAATACCCGCTCAAGAATCACCGCATCGGTTCGTGCCAGACGTTCGATAGTCGGTACCAGCTTGGTAAATCTCTCACCGTCAATCAATGACGCTTCAAAAGCAGTCTTAATATTCCGCGCCTTCTCAGTAACCGCGAAGAACAGATCACACCCGAAGCGCTTATATATCCGCTCCTGGACAATCTGAATCTTTTGTTCCAGCGCTTCTCCCGCCCGGTTATCCGGCACATACATCGGAGAATACCGGATATCACTATTCACACCCATCGGATATGGATTGAACGCCCCGGCTTCAGTAAAGATATCATCTTCCTCACGCTCAACCGGTCCCTGCATACTCGGATCCGCAATCTTCTCCAGCACTTCATAGGAATCATTCTCCAGGAGCTGCAAAGCCTTGACATTACCACGCACATACTCACCGATAGAATGTGAATACGCAGAAGAAATCTTCGGTTTTTCCTGCGGCACCGCAAACGGCTGCTCATAGTACCCGGAGACCCGAAGTAAACCACACTTGGTCTTTCCCTGCGCCGTACTGATTTCAATACCACTGCTGGAACTGACATTATCAAGATAATAAAACGACAGGAAGGTGAAGTCCTCATTCACCGGCAGCTCAAGCTTAAAGTCCCGCCGCGGCATTATCACCTGACATATTGCATACACCCCGGTACTGCTCTGCTTCTCAGCTTCATCCCTGATACTATCCGGCACATCCTCACCGAAAAACTCAACCATACCTTTAGCATCAAGCGTGAACTCACGCACCAGAGTATCAACATCACCATTCTTATTCTTACCCAGATAGTATGAACCGCAGGAGAGCGGTATAAAATAGAATGGCCGCTCATCACCCTTGGAGAGCTCGATCGTCTTGGAGCTGAATACATCCCCCTCCTCGATGAGCATCGGACCCGAGCCGAATATCGCCATCTCAGCGATCTGCTCGCGCTTCGCTTCAAAGAAATTCGTCTTACCCAGCCAGAAGCGGATAATCATGTTGATATCATCGAGATACATATCTACCGCATGCGAATTCTCTTCAACCGGGTTATCAATCTCCACATTGAAGAACTTCGCCGTTGCCGAACAGGTAGCCCCCTGAATTCCAGCCACATAGGTATCACAGCACTCAGACGGGTAATCATTGATTATCTCATCATCCAGTATCTCACCATCATCCTCAGAGGTAAGCCCGTCGCCATGATACGGAAAGCCAAAGCGTTTGATCTCCCGCCACTTGTTTATCCAGCGCTCACGCTTGAGATTCATACCGACCTTTTTGGTATGCAGCAGCTTGAGGATCTCGGTTTCCTGTTCTTTAATCTTTGAATTCATGTATATTATTTCCGCTTACCCGAAAGCTCACACCCCACTAAAAACCACCCGCTGACGGTGTTTTGACCGTCGCTGTATCAGTCTCACCCAGCGGCGAAGTATTCAAGTTCTCCTCACCCGCTGCTGCCAGCTGCTTGGCAGTATTATCAACATCACTCTCAGCCGCATCCGCCTGCGTCGGCTCTTCCGCTTCAGTAACAGTCGTTGTCGGAACATAAGTAACACTGCCACTGTCACCACCCCCAAAAATACCACCCATATCTCAACCTCCATAATCAAACAAAAACTATCCAGCCCGTCTTGACTCGCTATAAATCCGTGAGCGCTTGCCCCTCCGATGCTCTTTATTCTCACTCTTATTTTTAATATTCACCGGTGTCACATCACGCACACAACAGAGCATCAGAGCATCCGCCTTATCAGGTGACCGCTCAAGCTCTCTCTTAATATCCTTCTTATCAATCAACTGGCGTTTACCATTACCCGCTTCAAAATACTCAATCGCTTCTAGTTCATCCTTTAGCTCTTTATCATCATGCGGAATATCACCACCACACTTAAGCCAGTCTTTCAATCTGTGATAACCTTCAGCACGAATATTCAAATACTGTGGATCAGATGATTTCTCAGCAAAATTTATACCCCGGCATCTCACATAATTCTTAAGCACCGTGTATGTACCCCAACCCACACCAGTAGTATCAACAAATACAGTATCAGGATTGTAAATCCGAGCTTCATCCAGCACCCGGTCAACAATATCCTCTGTCTCATTAAGCTCAAGCTCAGCAAATAACTCACGCGCCACCGTTCCCTGCCGCATCCAGAGCACCGTCTTATCATCACCTGCTCCAGCGATATCCAACCCGAATACCACAGGTAATGACCGATACTCTTCATCCCGAGTTATCCGCTCCATCGCCGCATCAATTACCGGCTCAGGTATCAGCTGATCAACAGACGCTTTAGGGAATATTCCTTTTACGCGCACCCGCACATAATCAGAATCCTCACCATAACGCTCAATAAGCCCCTCAGCCAGCGCCAGATTCGCGCCCTCAACCGTGCGGGAATCAATCTGCCAGGTCTTCCACTTCATCGCATCAACAGTAATCACATTACCGTCAACGCTGTATCCATCTTCCTGACGAACCTGATTATTCTCTTTGAAGCAGTCCCTAAAATAACCGGTGTTACGTGTTGGATTGCCAAAGAGAATGATTATCGGCTCACCGTCTGTCAGACCACCCTGAGCCACTTCAAATATTTCTTTGTCAATTGCAGACGCTTCATCAAAGAGATAAAGAGAGGTAGAACTTACATTATGCTGCCCGGCAAATGACTCGGAATTTTCCTTCTTGGAGGTAAACGCATCAATACGCCATGAATCTTTATGATCCGGGTTATATATAGTCATCTCGCTGTGCGAGTTTTTATACCTGGTCAATACTTCAACAATTTCAGAGAGCTTACGCCACTTTCCGACTTCTCCCCAGGTACGAGTTGAAAGCTGCTTGGCAGTATTCGCTGTCACCGTTCCTCGCATATTGTAGCGAGTACACATCAACCAGAGAATTATCCAGGCACTAAGCGCCGATTTACCGATACCGTGTCCCGATGCAACCGCCACACACACCGGCAAAACCGCATCGACCCCGTTGAATCTTCTCCTTTTTAACTCATATCCAAGATATGTCAGAACTTCCCTCTGCCACTTTCTTGGCCCCTTGAACCTTTCAAGCGGTGTACCTTTAACACCCCACGGGAACATATCACAGACAAAGCCGTAAGGATCATAGTAATACTCACCCATCAGCTCTGAAAGCTGCTCAACCTCAGCAGCAGTCATCTCAGATGTTTTAAGCGCCGCCATCCTCTTCCGCCAATCTTCTCTGTCTTCTGGCAGCAACAGCGCCCAGAGCATCACCAAAGGTCAAATCACCCTCAACCTGCAGCTTATCCTTTGGCACATATTTATCAGGATTCTCAGCTTTAAGAATAAACTCAGCCGCTCTTACCGCAGATGAACGCACCGCCGGATCTCCGTCGGTAGCGTACATAAACACCGTCTTTTCAAGCTGCTCAATCTTCACGATACGTGCATGCTCAACCACCTCAGCGAGCTCAGGGTATTTCTTCATCCACTTATAAAAGTTTGTACGATTGAATCCGTACTTAACACAGATCTCACTGATAGAACAGCCAAACTCTATATCATTACGGATCTCTTCAAGATGTGGTTTACAACACCGGAGGAATGTAGTCTGTTTTTTACGTGTTGAATCTTTCGCAGGTGTTGTCTGCTTCTTACGTGTAGTAGTTTTGCAGGTGCGCGCAGGCGACCTGTTGCTCTTGTTACTTGTTGATTTGATTGTTGAAACAGATACAGACATGATTCAAAACCTCACAGCAGCGCCTTATCAGAAACAGAGCGAACACTCACAGCGAGTGGTCAACCTATTACTACACCTCAGCGCGACCTAAGGTTTTGTTTTAAGATGCACCGATGAATTGGGGAATGCTCAGGGGATTGAGCCGGTCACCGGTGCAGACAGTCAATCAGGAATAAATCCCGCTTTTCACTGCCTTTATTTCAAAAATATGACTTTCATTGCAGAATATCAAGATAAATTTCAGAACGCCCATATCAATTTATACAGTTTAAATTGATATCTTCGATAGAAGTTTAACCCTATAAAACACTTATATCAAAAAAAAATATTTCACTGGCAGAATTTAGTATCACTTTACTATTTGACTATACTAATATCATCCAGTATAATAAAATTATTAACACAGTATGTTAATAATTTTTATAAGCAAAAGGTTATTAATGATAATTACTTTTAAGTCTAAGAAACTTGAAAAGATATTAACTAATTATAAAAGTCTTCAAAAGAACTATGGAAATCTTTCAGGATCCATAATAAAAAGTATACGTTCACTAGAAGCTGCTGAAAACTTACATGAAGCATATAAAATACCTGCACTAAGACTTCACCAGCTCTTAGGTAATAGAAATAACCAATTTGGAATTACCCTAAATGGAAACTATCGACTGATAATTGAATCAAGCGACCACAATACAGAAAAAATACAAATAATATCAATTAAAATTATAGAAATAACAGATTATCATTAATGATAGGTGATAAAATATGAGTAGACTAATTGCTGATTATGCAGTATCTCCCGGTGAAGTGCTGAAGGATAACCTTGATGCGCTTGATATGTCACGCAAAGAATTATCTCAACGCACGGGGTTAACTGAACAAAGTATCAATCGTATTCTTAAAGCCAAACAACCAATAACACCTATAACTGCATTATTATTTGAAAAAGCAATAGGAGCTCCAGCTAATTTTTGGATGAATTTGGAAAGTAACTATCAAGAAGATATTACCAGGCTTGCGATACAGAATAAGCAAAAAAATGATATTGAATGGTTAAATACTATCCCAACAAGCATTCTTAAAATACTTAGAGATAATGAAATAACCAAAACTAAAACAAAAAATCACGACCTGTTAAATGAAATTTTAGCTTTTTTTGGTGTCGCAAGTGTAGAGGCGTGGAAATCTTTTTGGGATAACCCAGAGATTGCCGCTAGATGCAACAGTAAATTCGAGACACATAAAATCTCTCTTGCTACTTGGGTTCGCTTTGGTGAATTAAAATTGCGTGATATTCTTGATAATGATATAGAATACAATAGATCATTATTTCAAAAGACTATATCTGATCTCAGAGATAATTTATATATTCATGCGCAAAATCCAACTAAACTCATCACTATTATGATTGATAAGTGTGCGCAATCTGGTGTTGCTTTGACAATCGTTCCCAATATACCTAAAGCGCCATGGCATGGTGCAACTAAATGGATAGGTAACAAAGCACTTATTATTCTCTCACCACGGCAAAACAGATTAGATAGTCTCATATTTTCATTTTTTCATGAAGCTTGCCATGTATTGAATGATGGTAAAAAAGGACTTTATATTGCTGAAGATAACAGCACCGATGAAAAAGAAATTAGGGCAGATAATTACGCCAGTGAGATTCTTCTCCCACAAAAATATAATAAAGCAGTAATCCAGCTACAATCAGTTGTAGAAATAATTAATTTTTCGATTGAGCATAACATACCACCTTGTGTTACCCTAGGAAGATATCAGCATCTGACAAGAAAGTTTAATATACACAATAAACTTATATTAACAATACCTGATAACTTTTCAAAATTATAATTTACAACGCTGCTTCCAACACCCCGACACTCAGATCCAGCTGCGTCCGGTCTCGATGCGTATACGCTTCCTGCGAGGTGATACGAGTATGCCCGGCCTGCTTCTGCACCATTGCCGGAGTTATCCCATCACATTCCTGCATATAAGTTATTGCCGAATGCTTCACCATATACGGCCGCACCCAACAGTATTCCTCCGAATCCCGTACCGCCCGTTTGAACCGGTTTCCCAGGTATGATATCCGCCACATATTCCCGCTCGGTGTACAGAAGAGCCACCCGCCAAGCCGGATCTTCTGCTGCTCCTCCTCCAGCTCACTTATCACCCGGTGCAGCATCCCGCCATAGCGCACCGGAATAGACCCGGCCGGACCGCCTTTACCACCGACAATCCGCAGCACCCCGCTCTCAGTCAAGAGCGGCGGTGTATAATCCCGCCACTGGATCTGCGCCAGCTGCGCCGGTCTCCGCGCCGTGCACCAGACCGCCACCATCATCGCCCAGACATACAGGTTATACCTCCGCAAGAGCTGCAGGAGCTCCCTGATCTGCTCCGGATATAGCGCCTCCGGCACATACCGCCCGCCCGCAATCTTCTCCCTGGTGCGTACCGGAGTCAGTGCGGTCTCACACGGCAGCATTCCCTGCACCTCATACCGCACATTCCGCGCCCACTCAATATACTGCCGCAACACCTGCAGATACTGATTGATCGTGTCTGGAGAGAGACCGACACCTTTCTGATGACTCCTGGTCTTACCCGGCTTATCAGAGAGCTCCTTCTTTACCAGGAATATATCCTCCCGCGTAATATCCTGCAACGTCTCCCGCCTTATTATCTCAAGGAGCACCACCAACCGCTGCCGGTAATTCTGCAACGTTGCCGGAGTCAGCCGGTCATTGATCCGCCGGTATTCAATAAACTCCTCGATCTTCTCCCGGTTTATCACTGCCGAATGCACAATCCCCCGCATGAAGTCCTGATCCGCCTTATACACCGCCTGCCGCAGTGAAGCATCATACGACTTCGCTACCTCCCGGTCCTCAAATACCTTCGCCTTCACCACCCGCACCCGGTACTTGCCCGACTCATTCCGCTTCACCCCCATAGCATCACTCTCCACTACTTACTTTTCAAGTTCCCGAATTTTTACCATCATTTCCCGAGACCCCCCAACAACCTTAGATGATTTATAATTCCCAATAATATAGCGCATTGCAGCTATACGACTGCTGAATACATATGGCGCAAACCAACGACTTTCATATAAAAGGGGATAAGGCATCTGACAAATCTGACCAAGTTTTTTATACCGTGGCCACCACCAAGGTCTATATTCAATCCGATACAATACAGCCCCATTAGTTATTACTAAACCATAATTCTCGTTTGTATAATTCTCAGTTTGCCGCACTATTCGAAACTTCATACCACTCAACTCCATATCCAGAAATAACCATAAAGACAAAGAACAGAGAATAGCAACAACCCAACCAGCCAGACAAAATCCCCTGCAACTTTATTATCTCCACTATTAAAATGCATAAGAAAGCTTACCGTGAATCCAAATACCAGTAACAAAGAAGCAAAAGTCACAACACTCAATCCAATTGTGCAAAATATCTGCTGTGTTAAATCCATCTATTTACCCTCCGAAGATTCTACATCTATTGGTGTTTGCGTTATCGATATATGGCACCCCCCATCTATTAAAAACATCAACGCTAACAACCAACCCAACCAATATAATTTTTTTAATTCTTTCAGCATAATTATTCACCCTCCGGATCAGGTGGCAGCGGCATCCAATGAGTAACAGTATCTCTAATGATGTCATAATCAGAATCACCGTAATACACATACAATTTAGTATTTGTGGGTATATACAAACGCCAGCGATTCCACCCGTCAAGTATAGCAGTAACTATTTCTCCAGTTGACAACCTTATTAACACCTTATTGTCTTGACCTATTTTGTCTAATTCATTTTCCTCAACGCTTATCCAACCGGAATCAACCCTTGAGTTATATCTAGCTATTAATAGCTCACGTAAATATTCTTCCACTTCATCTGAATATTTATAAATACTATTATCCCAAGTATTTCTCTGCTCAATAGATAATTCATCGCCTTTCTGAAACCCCATAGAAAAACAACACTCAATGAATAATTCACTACCATTATCATCTATTCTTGGGATTTTACCGCATAACGGGCATGGTTTTTGTTCACTCATTTTGTCTTCTCCTTAATTCTCAACCACTCTGAAAAAGACTCACAACACTCACTATCAATATATTCCTGATACCTTTTCTGGCTTCTGGTCAATTTCCTTGGTACTCCAGCTTTGTTAGTGTATTCTAAATTTTGGTCTTGCGGATGAATATTTACTGTGTGCCGCGGCTTATCACTATCCAAGTTTACTTCTACATAATGTGTTGCCCCGAGTACAATACCTCTCTCTCCCTTGTAATACACGATCTGATTAAGAAACAACTCTCTGCCATAAAAATTTTTTATATATTCAAATACACTCATTTTATCTTCTCTCCTCATAAATCAGGTAAAGCTTCAACTTCTTCGTCTGTCAAAATTTCCGTCCAAATTTTTATTTCTCCGCCATTTTCCAACCACTCATTAAGTTCATCAGACATTTCCATTATTAACGATGAAACATGCTTAAAAGTATCGCCCAGATAAACTCTTGGACAAAAACCATCTCCCAAACATTCATTCCCAAAAAATCTTATTCTCTTCTCAGAAATTTGTATATTGGATTCATCTTTATTCATTTTATCTTCTCCTCTTCCGGCAGACCGCAGTTGTGAATGGCGCGTAGAATATCAAGGATATCTTGAGGGTTATCTGAAGCGAATGACCATCCTTTATTCCCTTGAATATATATTGCATCAAGAATCACATGCATATATTTACCAAACCATTTATTATAGTCTACACGTATCTCGTCATCTAAATTTGAATCAAGATATGCGTCATTTCCAAATATCTTCTGCACTTCAACCAGCATATCATCAAGCGTGTTAATCATTATCTTCTCCGAATAATTTCACTAAATCTTTTATTAGTTCTGATTGGATCCCAATCAGCTCCCTACATAATTTAGTTATTTCTATTTCAGGGAAGAGGTCACCATCTGTAGACGGCGCACGTAGTGTAAGCGGGCATGGTATATGTTGTTCATTCATGTTTTCTCCTTTCAAAAAAAACAAGACTGCACCAAGCTGGAAGAATGTTTGTTTTTAACTCAGCACAGCCTTGCGATGTGGTATCAAATCACCTCATAAATTCCTCAATCCGCACCACAGCCAATACCTCACCGCTGTCATGCTCAATAATACTCACCCACTCCGGACACCTCTCACCCGACGGCAGCTTCTCCGGCAGCTCCACTACTCCTGCCAGCGCCAACCGCTGCAGTGCCTGCCTTACCGCCCGCTGCCGCAAATCCACCCAGACCCGGTCAAAGAGCTCCGCTTTCCGGAAGTCCTCCGCCGTATTCCGCGACCTCACACCCACCGTATACCACTCAGGTAGTACCACTGGACAAATATCCTCCTCGCTGATTTTATCCATACGCTATTCAAGCCCCGCCTTCACCGCGCTCTCCCCGATAAAAGCTATCACCTCCTCCCACCCCGGAGCACTTACTTCTTCATACACGTTCATCGTGTTCTGTAAAATATCCCTTACCGTGATCTTCTTCTCCTTCAAGTCATTACAGAGCAGAAAAATTAAATCAGTTATTGCATGCGATAAAGGATGCACTCCACTCTCACTATCAACTTTCTCACCCATACGCCATGCCTGCAAATGCCTGAATGCTGCCGCAGTGTAACGATCTTCTAGATCCTCTATTTCCTGCCAGGAATTCGGAGCATACTTCTTCGCTCCAAAAGTCAAAACCTTCGCAATCTCTTCTAATGCAATAGCCGGTACCAGATCATACCGCAGCTTTCCTTCATCATCCTTTCGTCCTTCATTCATTACTCATTTCCCCCGGTTGATATATACCGTGAAGCCCATTACTGATCATTTCAAGATCTTTAATAAAGCCTTTATAAATTGTAATTTCTGAATCTAATAACTCTGGATGAGCCGCTATATATAATTTCTTATACTCAATAGTCTTTTCTACCAAAGTCAGAATTCGTGCCCTAAATATCTCAAGCTCACTATTTTGTTTAGTCTCATTACCGCCAGTCTTCTCCAACTCAAAACCAGAAAATTTATTATCAGCCACTATTTCTCTCAAATTCTCAATATCAGCCAAAAACCCTGACAACTTGATAAAGCTAGTAATTCCCGAACAATAGGGATCACCTATTACCAAACGTCCTTTAATAGTCTGTATAATAATTCTTACTTCTACCGATATACCAGCTCCTACTCGCATTTCATTTGTATAATAACAAACATAAACTTTCTCTTCATACCCACACCTTTTTTCAGATAAAAGCTCTTTACCAAAGTTTTTCTCAACAATCTTTTCAATCTCTTGTACGATAGCACACAACTGCTCATTAATATTCATTTTCATCAACCTTCTTTCAGCTCCACTGAACATCTTAAAAAGAAGCAACGCGCGCTTTCATTTTCCCTAATAATTACCTTACACGCGCCACTCCACCTTACATACATTCCCCTCAATCCGCCGCCACTGCTCTTCATCCAGGTACATATACATCTGCGACGCTCGCTCAATCCCGATCTCACTCAGACTCATCTCACACAGCATCTTCTTAACCTCAGTCAACCCCACCGCCACACCGTGAGTACTCCCCGCATAATACCCCTCAAATTCCTCCCGGCTGATCCCCGCCACCTCTTTCGTTTCTTCCCAGAGATACTCCAGATCTCCAATGAGTAGATGCGTCCGTTCTGCAATCGCCACAATCTTCTGCACCGGACTCGCCGCATAAAATACAAACCTGTCAGCATGCAGCGGGAACTTCTTGCGAAACTCATAATACTTCCGCTCCTCAAGTATCCGGGTTACAAACTTCGGCTGTATAGAGAGCAGCAGATACCGCGGTTTTCTCTCCTCAGACCAGCGAGTCATTGAAACACCAGAACCCATTACCAGAAGTAATAATTCCCTTATCCCGCAGAATATTCACAGCTTCCCAAAAATCATAGACCTTATCCTTCGTCCTGACCTCACGCCCCACAATCTCTTCCATCTGCTTCAACCTGTAACACTTGCCACCCTCCAAGCCCGAAGCATCAAAAACCTCTTCGATCGTATTTTTCCTAGTCTTAGCACTTTCCGCCATCTTCTGCGCCATCTCTGCCTGCGTCATCCGCTTTCTTCTGATCTCCTCAATTTCATCCGCTGAATGCAACGCCATTCCAGGTTTTAATTCAGCTAATTGCTTTTGCAAAATATCATTCCCGGAAACATTTACCGCAAAATCTTCATCACTACCCGCATCACCCTGCTTTTCAACAATCTCCCGAAGATGCTTAGCTCTATACTGATAGCTGCTCTCCCGTTTCTGCCGTTCATTCTCCAGAGCCGCAAAGGCTTCAATCATTTCAAAGTCACACATAAACGGTACATTCTGAATAAACTTCCTAACCTCAACACTCATCCCTTTTGTATCCATCAACAGTTCCACCATCGCTACCTCCTCCTTAATCATCCAACCCAAAATCAAAATTCTCAGCCGTTACCGGACTCTGATCGTCACACATTCCTACCAGCTTCTCCACCATCGCTTCCAGTCCCGCCACCTCCCCGGCAAACACCCCAACCGGAAGCTCCATATTCTGCATTGCCAGCTCGGCCATAATATCTCTACGCAACAAATGCAGTGCAATCATCGCCGCGGGACAAAACTTCACCTTCTCACTCAGCCCGAGATCCTCCACTAGATCCTTAATTTCCGCACACCGTGGACAATCACCCTCACTCTCAAAGATCACATACTCACCAAGTTCAACCTTACCGACCTCAACCCTCTTTCCGTTTTCATCAAGCGTCCTCACCTCACCAGTCTCAGTATCCCTGATCACCAACCCCTTTCCCTCAACTGCGTCCACCCCTAAAATTTTCTGCATCACCTTACTCCCTCTGCGCTGTATCCTGCGCTTTCCACCCATGTCAGCAGTGTCACCAAATCCCCTATTAATTACCCCTATATATACGTATAAAAACATATTCTCTGTTTATCTGTATTTACTCACGTATATACGGTATATTAATTATTACTGACACTACTGACATAAAAGATATAACTAACAACACAACAACAACTTATTGATTTATTTTTAGTGACATAAAGCCGACATAATGTCACTAAAATCTGACACTTTCCAGCTCTGTCCTCCAATCCGGCTTAATTTTGAAACCCATCCAGTAACGGGCTGTCGACTCTTTATGATATTTACAAACTTTATAGTGACGGTTAGCCGACACATTTGACGCGATATGCTTGGTCAGAGATTTGTTGAAATTAGGCTGATTCAGATTGTGTTTTATGCCCTGGTCCTGACACCAGGCTTTATACAGGTCATACATATTTGATGACTGAACACAATCCATCAATGCCCCGCTTACCTCCAGACATTCACTGACAAACTGCCCGGTATAATCCTGCTCACTGCGGTAGGTCTCAGTCGCGTCTATGACTATTTCCGGAGGTGTGAGCCCATCCTCCCGCCACTTGACACAGCCCCGCACGGCCCACGCAAGAATACCATTTATCTCTGCCTGGAGCTTGCGCGGCAGATCCCGGTCAACCTTCTCCTTCGGGATCTCATGCAACAGCGGTATAAGGCGTATACGCCGCCAGATTCCCACATCCTGCCCCTTGATCGTCGGTTTATGATTACCATACAGCCAGATCTTACATGTCGGTTTGAATTTAAACGGATTACCGAACTTGAATTGCGCAGTAAGGATATCACCACCCGTATAGTCCTTGACCTTGGCTTCATCCAGCCGCTGCCCCTCAGGCATCTCCGATGTTACAGTGAACCTCTTACCGCGCAGATTGGCCAGATCACAGGATATCTGTGTAGCTTTCTGCGGTATCACCATCTCGATCGGTGACTTTTCGGCATAATGCGCGAGTAAATACTGCACGGTTTCAATGAAGGTAGATTTACCGTTCCGCCCCTCACCATAGAGAAAGAACAACACCTGCTCCGAGACATCACCCGTCAGCGAATATCCGACACACCTCTGCAGATAATCAATCAGCTCCTCATTTCTGTCAGTTATATCATCAAGGAATTTAAGCCAGTGGTCACATTGCGCGACCGGATCATATTCAAATGGCAGATAATTAGTGTAATAATATTCCGGGTTATGCTGCTCCAGCTCACCGGTTCGCAAATTGACGACCCCATTACGAACCGGCAATATAAACTGATTCGTATCCAGATCCGCAATATTTACCCGCACTCCGGGAATCCCTGAATATTTCGTTTCAATTCCCGACTCACCCCGCGCATTCGCTGTTGCATCAATATGCCTTGCAATCGGTCTTAAAGCTTTAGCTTCATAATCATTTTTCACCGCCTGCGAGTACTCATATTTCAGATCATCCACCAGCGAATTTACCATCTGTTTGTAAATTTCCACCGCTTCGGACGACCAGCAATACCCGGTCCATACCAGAAATTGCCCTGATGATCTCCCCGCCACCATTTCAAAGCAGTATTTCAGGACATCCCCGAATTTATCATGCAGCCTGCGGGCATTCCCCAGATCATTATAATCGTAATAACCGATAGCTCTGAACGCTTGCTCCGCAGACATTTGCAGCCTGTCGGTTATGTCATTATTTTCTGCCCCTCTATTCTCAGGGGGTGCGGGGGATGTCGCGCCGCCACAGACCCCGGCCACAGAGGGATTACGACACTCCGTGCCCTCCGCAGCCCCACCCGCCGTAGAACCGGCACGAGTAGAGCGGTGGCTTTCAGTATTATAATCAGATGCGCGGTCCTTTTGCTTTACCATGATTTCCCGGAGCAGCTTCTCAGGAAAATCAAATTCCTTGGCCACCGCTTTAAGTCGCGTGGTCTTGATCAGTTCCTCCTGCCCCTGGGCCAGCAGTTCAACCAGCTCCTTGGCCAGCCGTCCCTTCTCAATATCATCACTGGCAGACGCTACCCGGTTGGCTATCAGCCATTTAAACCCGTCAACGGCATTCTCCAGTGAGTTTTCCACCTGGTTAATTGCCGCAATATCCTTCATGCCTCTCGGCACCCCGAGTAAATGTTTACAAAGATCATCATCCATAAATGAAGTATCCATCACCTTACAGGAGACCTCATTCTTCACACACATCTCAACCGCCCGGAACGTTGCTTTCTGACCGGCAGCGTCAGCATCAAAGCAGAAATATACCACCACCCCCAACCGCTTCAACACCCGCGCATGATTATCGGTAAATGCCGTACCCAGTGCCGCCAACACATTCCGTATATCCACCTGATAACACGCCATTACATCGGTATTACCTTCAACTACAATCGCCTTTTTCTCCTTGGCAATAACCGGAAGCGCCATATCATAGCCGTAAAATAATTCATTTTTATGAAATAGAATTGTCTCAGACGTGTTGATATACTTCCCATAGTTCTTATCCTCCACCAGCTGCCGAGCGGAGAATCCGACACAAAGCCCATTACGGTCACATACAGGAAAGATTATCCGCCCCCGGAAACGCTCATACTCCCAGCCTCTTTCCGATTCCCCCACGAGTCCTCCATCCTTGAGCGCTTTAAGAGCATTATTATAGCCGCTGTCTTTTCCGGCATTCTCCAGCACCGTCTTAATATGCTGCTGTAAAGAAGCAGTTTTCGGAGCAAATCCGATATTAAACGCCTTCAGCGTCTCCTCGGTAAATCCACGGGAATAGAGATATTCAAGAGCTGCCGCCCCTGTCTCTGTAAAGAGAATTCCCGCATAAAAGTCTGCTGCCTTCTGATTGACCCAGTATATCTTTTCCTTTACGACATTGACCGCCGCCGCATGCGCCCGCTCTTCAGCTGTATAATCCTCCAGCTGCACTCCGGCAATATCAGCCAGCTCTTTGAGCGCATCCATAAATTCAAGATGTCTGAGTTTCATCGCCAGAGTAATAACATCACCCGACACCGAACACCCAAAGCATCTGAAAGACTGCTTCTCCGGAAATATTATAAATGACGCTGTCTTCTCATCATGAAACGGACAGAGCGCTTTATAATTCGCACCGTCCCGCATCAGTTTCAACCCGTTGTCTTCAGCGTAGCGCACTATATCAACACGGTCCTTGACCAGCTGCTTACTGTTATCCGATACCAGCCCCATCTCTTCTGCACCTTCCCAACTATACTCTGTCAATCAACTCAGCAACCTGCCCGGCCATAGTCAAATACGGATCAAATTCATCACCCCAGTTCGCTCTATCATGATGTTTCTGATTCTGCGTTATCATCCAGTCCGGCAGCCTCGCATCCAGCTCAACACATTTCAGCTTTCGAAAATCACTCTGCTGCCTGCCTACCGCTATTTCAGCGCAGCGCTCACTATCAAGAACCTCGACTCCGCCCCAGAAATCACTACTCAGCCGTTTACGCTTATCATCCTTATTCATGTTCTTTCATCCAATCACACAGCGTGCTTACCGGCACCTTCACCCCGAAACAGCTCTCAAATATTGCTGAATTTTCTTCATAGGTCTTTGATAAGTCATACCACCGCTTTACCGCTCTGTATACACTGCGTGAATATCTTCCGTCTCTATCCTGGTATTTAGTAAAATACTTTTTACAATTTTCGCAGTAATACCGCGGATTGACCACCTCCACCTTCTTACCAAAGAGACTGATCTTCTCCGACCTCTTTATTGAATGCTTTCTTGAAATCTCCCCGCATTTCGGACATCTGCTGAACTTTGGAAAATTCTTAGATGTTTTCATAGCTCTCTCCAGCAGCAGCCCTCACTCCTTCCTCCCAGAGCTCACGCTTGTACTTGCGGGTTTCCTCATATCTGAAATAGGTATCACGTGAGCGGATCTGTTTCTTGCGCTGCACCTCCGCCTGATTAAGCAGCTTTCTGGAACGCTCCTTTATCTGACACGACTTGCAGATTCCTAATCTGCGGTTACTCCTGCGCTTGCCACCCACCTTTTCAAAACACCACTGCGGATATTCAACCCCGCATTCACTGCACTTGCGCATTTCAGTCCCCATTACAGGCCCCCTTTCTTCTTGGATTTCTTCACCTCCTGAAATTTCTCCAGCCCCAGAATTACCTTCTTCGCTTCCCAGATCTCATATGCCAGATCCGGATCAAGCGTCCCCAGCATCACCCCGGCGATTATCTCCAGATGCTCCTTGTGATACTTCGCTCCGGAACAGTACTCGGTCTTGATCGGATTGAAAATCTTATGCCTCTTTCTCAGCCGGTCGAGTGTGCCGGTAGAAGTTCCAAGTTTGATTGCCGCCCGCCGACAATTATAAAATATCGGTTCAATTAATAGCTCTTTCTGAGCTCTATCAGTCTTATCCTCCAATGCAAAGCTACTCATAACTTCCTCCTTATTACTAACTTATCTTTAACATTATATACCAGAACCCCATTACAGCCACAGTTGCAACCACCACCACCCCCAGAAAAAACACCATGTCTGCTGCCACGTTTTTCAGCTCACGCATTCTCAGCAGTATCCTCTCAATCACGCTACACCCCCTCTCTGATAATTAACAACCTCGTTTATCTTCCGTTCAATCAGCTGCTCAATCGCCGCATACTCGACATGCTCTATCCAGAATTTCGCCGCCCGCTGCTGCCCCAGGTAATACTCGGCCCGCTTGGCAAACTCGTTATACCCTTTATCCCCGAGCTCCTTGACCATCCGCCTGATACTCCGCTCCCTGATACTCTCCGCCCAGCCGATCTGTCTCGCACTCCCCAGCAGCGCTGCATACCCTTTACGCCGGTTATACTCAGCCGCTTCCGCTGAAACCTTCTCCCGGTAGCACTCCCGGCATAGCGCCTTTCCTGCCTTTAACAGCCGCGCTTTCTTATCCTCAGAGTAATAAAACGCCACATACGCTTCCGCTCCACACCTGCAACACGGTACCACTGTTTCCGCGGCTACTCCCGGCCGCCGACCGGCTCCGCTTTTTTCTGAATTTTTCATCTCTTCCTCCTGATCAGCGAAGGTATCAACAAAAAAAACCATTCCCAACTGCTGATCCAGTCAGGAACGGTTTCCGTAAATGGGGATTTATCCCCCCAAAAAAACTTAACATTCATGAGCAATGATCAGATTGCTTTATTAAAAAAATTTGTTATACTTAAAATTAATACTGAAATACTGGTAAAAAAAAGACTCATAACTGGTCGCGTCAGCTATGAGTCAGAAGGCTAATTAAAAAACACCGGAGGTGTACAACCAGGCAAAAACACCCCATTTTTAAATCAACCTTAAATAACCTTTAGTGCGCGACCACATTTAATTCCTATTTCACTAAAGTAGTGAGCGCATTCTCACGATATAAAGGAAATAAGAATTAATTCTTAGCTTGAATTATGTTTGTTTTACGTTTATTCCGGTGGCTTTGCCATGCGACTCTTGCACCGCTTAAGTAAGAAATTCCATTATTTTTCTCTCAAGCAATGGATAAATCTCCGGATCAGAAATTATTGTTTGCTGAAAACTTGAATTGCTAAGCATCACCCGCAGTATTAATTCAAGTTTATGATTCATCTCAGCACCCTGTTTTATATTTTGTTTATACAAATCAATATACCGCATCAGGTGCGTGATGTCAACAGCAATTACGCATTTAATGCGTAATTGCTTATCGGGACTCAAGTATGGATAAATTTAACCAAAGTAATACAAATGAGTTAGAACGCTTTACACGACTTATGGTTGAGCGAAAAAAAATTTGGAATTCCAGAAAAGAATTTGGAGCTGTATTAGGGATATCTCCGAGAAATGTTGAAAATTGGGAAAGTGGAAAAGCAGAGTTCCCAGTTAGCATCCTAGAAACTATTTATAAAAATGGCGGAGATATTATTTATATTCTTACTGGCGAACGCCAGCAAGCTACCGGCACCGACGGTCCGGCAGCCCCGATCTCAGAACGAGACCTGCTGCTTGCGCAACTCAACGAGCTCAAACAGGACAAGCAAAACCTTATCGCCGATAAAGAAGCCCTCAAAGCTGACAAAGAAAAGCTCACCGAGCAACTCGACAAAGCGCTCACAACTATAGAAGATCTTAGAGCACTTTACGAAGAATTTCAAAGCCTTAAGACAACAGCTGCTCTCACAACTGACCGAGCCAGAAAGAGCCCTAAGACAAATAATAAAGCGTCAAGCTAATATAATTTACTGCAATTTTGATTATATAACCTGAAAAATTACTGGGAGTTATTATGATTTTTGTTTACTGCATGCTTGGATTCTCGGCATTTATGTCTTTCGGTGCCGCCTTTTTCACCAGAGGCACAGAAGTAAATCCAACCGAACGCACTGGTTTTGACCGGAAATGCGCCTCAGGTTCTGCCAAAATTGGTGACAGAATAATAATGTTCTTCACCTTATTTATTACAAGTTTTATTACCCCGTTACCTTACATTGCTGGTTTAGTCGGATTGATTATTTATAAAATCTTTTTTTAGACAACGAAGCCCTCAAGGCAGACAAAGAAAAGCTCACCGAGCAACTCGACAAAGCACTCAATACCATCGATGAGCTCAGAGCACTCGACAATGAATTTTCAAAGCCTTAAGACAACAGCTGCTCTCACAACTGACCGAGCCCGAAAGACTATAAAAACAAATAATAAAGCGTCAAGCTAATATAATTTATATCAATCCAAAATACTGACTACTATAGCCCTGAGAATTTACTATGAAAACCTGGAATCCGGCTCTTGCCAAGTTAACCTATATTGTTCTTTACATACCTGTAAATGTTTATATATTACTATACAAATTAGTAAAATGTGGAAAGAACTCAGGTATAAGCAACCCTAGAAGATATATTCATTACCAAACCCCGGATTCTTTTTGCTTCGCTCTTTTATTGATATCCGGAATACTGATAATGCCTTTAGTACTCTTTTTAAACGCAATCAATATTTACGAGGATTCATATATCTACAACATAGCAGTTACTGCAACATTTTTTACTCTATTATGGATAGCAAATAAAACAGATAAGGAGTTTGACATACTTGGTCTGCTAGTTCTTAATAAAGGAATTAATACAATCAACTTAATTCACAATATCCAGACTACCCTTAATTTTATCTCGCTCGAACATCAACTGCATATTCCGGATTTCATAAAAACAAATATTAAAACAAGCATTATAGATTCAACCAATAACAAACTTACCCCTCAGGAGATCCATACTTATACATATAGCCTAATCGATAATTGTTTATATTTAAATATCATTTGTGGTGAATTTCATATTTATCGGGGAGTACTAAATAACTATGGACAAAATTTATTAAAAATATATGAAGCTTTTCAGAAGATACTTATTAAAGCGAACTACATTACAGAAGAAGAAGCAGAAGATAAAATTATAAACATCAAAGAGGAAATAAAACATGCCGGCTAAACTACTCTTAAGTATTTTGATGATGTTATCTTTCAACCTCATGCTCAACGCCTCAGATCTAGAAATCTGCAAAGTAACCCGCATCATTGATGGTGACACTATAGAAGTAATTTACCGTGGCGATAAAGAAAAAGTACGCTTATATGGAATAGACACCCCCGAACGTGGAGAACCAGGCTACAACGAAGCTACTGAATTTACAAAAAATTATCTCCTTAATAAATATATTCATCTATCATTCCCAGATAAAAATAAAAGAGACCATTTCGGGAGATTATTAGCCTATGTTATTATAAATGGCGGGACTCTCTTCAATAAAATACTAATTGAAGAACACTTAGCAAAATTATACAAATCCACAACATTTGAAGAATTAACACAAGCTGAAATAGAATTAGATATTAGTCAAACAGCAATAATTGATAGCATAATTCTTAATGACAATATATCACTTTTAAAATATTTATACGACAAAAACACATATAATCTCCAAGAATCGCATCGAATTCGTATTCTTCAATATGTTTTATTTATAGCAGCAAATTATTCAAAATCAGAAAATATGATCAAAGAAATAATTAATTTAGGTGTTGATATAAATTCTAGATTAATACCAGCTGGTGATAATTCACAATACTCCGGAGTTACTGCTCTTCACTGTGCCGCAATAAAAAACCCAAATTCTGCGATTATTAACTGCATCATATCACTTGGTGCTAATACCAATTCAACCGACGATAATGGTCAAACACCACTCGATTATGCAAAACGATCACATAACACTTCAGCAATTACAGCCCTAATAAAAGCTGGCGCTGATACATCAATTAAATAAGGATACTAATATGGCTAATGAAAATACAAATAATAACAGCCAAGACGCAACAAATGAGCTAAACGACCTTAAATCAAGAATATTACAGCTTGAAGATGTGATTAATTCAAAAGGTAAATTAAATGAAATTATCAAAACTCACAAATCTCTATCATCTAAACTTAAAGAAATTGACGATGATGTTTTAACCCTTTCAAAACGAAAAGATAATATTAAGACAGAGCTTAATAATAATATAGAACTTAAAGAGAAGCTCGATGCAGAAATAAAAGAAATACAAAAAATCATAGCCAACACAAACACAGAACAAAGTAAAATATCACAACAAAATACTTCGTCAAACAACTTATTTACTGCAATAACCAATACAGAAAAACAAGCGCAAGCTACCTATAATGAAATATCAGAAATATTAAAAGAAGCTAAAAACGAAAAAACCAATATTCATCTAAATTATATTGATTTTTTTGGCGGAAATAAAATTACCAACGGACAAACAGTTCATGTTGAAGGCAAGCAATTAGAGTTTGAAAAATCATTCGAAAACCTTCAATCAAAAATCTCTGATTACTCAACAGAATTTAAAGCATTTAAAGAAGAAATAAACTTAGATTTTACAGAATCAAATAAATCTCTTATTGCAAAACATGATGAAATAATCAAAAATAACAAAAATATATTTAATGATCTTAAAACTAAGATTGAAGGCCTACTGCCTGATGCATTAACCGCAGGTCTTTGTTCTGCCTATTCAGATAAAAGAAAGTCTGAAGAAGAAAGTTATAACTCGACATCAATAACATTTTATATTTTAATTGGCATTTTAACATTAATAGCTTTTTTGCCAGTTGCGACGAGTATATATTTTATTCATATTGGTAAACCATTTAATGCTATTATAAATGACCTACCTAAAATTGTTCTTGCCTTCATCCCAATTTACCTCCCTCTTTTATGGCTTGCAATTAGCAAATCCAAAAGTTTGAAACTTTCCAAACGTTTAATTGAAGAATATACTCATAAAGAAACCTTGACAAAAACCGTCGAAGGTCTATCTGAACAAATTGATAGCTTGAACCTTGATCAAGAAATAATGGCAAATCAACTGAGAGTGAAACTACTCTACAATATTATTTCAATAAGTAGTGAAAATCCAGGAAAACTTATCAAAGATTATGACAATCCTGATAATCCTATTTTTGATATTATCGATAAAAGCATATCACTTAGTGATTCCATCAAACAGGCTAGTAGTATTCCTGGGATATCCACCATATTAGAAATGGTTAATCAGCGCACTGAAAAACAAAAAGAAATTATCAGTGAAGCAGTTAATGACGGTATCGAAGATAATAAAAAAATCAATAAAGTTTAATTCAAGGTAAATTTTCAAATTACATCACAATCTGTCAATATCACTATCCTTCTGATCCTTCGGGATAAACCTGGCATAGTGCTGCTTACAGATCTTATGCGAATGCCCGGCCCACATCGCCACTTTATCCATAGACACCCCGTTCTGCACCAGCAGCGTACAGAACGTGTGCCGGAACGGATTCCAGCCAATGCACTCAGGTTCAATTTTATCTTTCAGGTCTCTTCTTAAGCTGTCAATCAACCAGCGTGTCACATCCTTATAGTTCGCATGACAGTCAAATAGATACCCGCTCCTCCCGGTCTCCTCCTTCAGCCGCTCCATAAGCTGCGCGGCCAGTGGTACGGTCCTGCATGCGCCCCCTTTACTCTGAGCCACTACCGTCTCCGCCTCCAGGTTAATATCATCCCACTTTAGGGTAAAGACCTCACCCTGCCGCATCCCGGTATACAGTGCGATCCACACCGCCAGCCCGTACTTCAGCTCCGTTGTCTTCTCCAGGACAATACTCCGCTCCGCCCGTGTCAGATAATGAATATCCGTATTGATCCTGATATTTCGCAGCTTTTTGATATCAGCAAACGGATTTTGGGGCCAGAAATGTGTAGACATTGCCCAGTTATAAAACTTCTTTAATACCAGCAGCTTCTTATTCCTGGTAGAAACCGTCTGTTTCTGCCCTATTCCTGAGATATATTTCTGCGCTTCAGCCAGAGTAATCTTATCAAGAGCCCCAGCCTCCTCCAGATCTTCCAGACATTTCCGGGTAAACTTTAGCCACCCCTCAGAAACATCCCCCTTAATAACCTCAATATATTCCTCTACAACGCCGCTGCCGGCACGGTCAAGGTGTGAATACCTGTCATTAAGATATTTCTGCACAGCAGGCTTTACCAGCAGCTCCGCTGGCCACTCTTTCGCGCCACTCATTGCCAGCCGGATCTGAGCACTCGCAAGCGTCGCCTCAACCCTATCTTTGAATACGATCGCATACGGAATCTGATCCGCCCACCACTTTACCCTGAATGAAGTTCTGTCCTTATAAATTTTAATATTCGGTATCTTAAAATCTGACATATTCCACCATTTGACCCCATAAAACAACAACGTTCGTCCGCCGCTCCCGTCCGCACAGTATATCACCCCTAAGCAACACGTCAACCCCAAAACAAAAAAAGGGCTTGTAAACCTATAGTTTACAAGCCCTTAATCTGGTGCGGAAGAGAAGATTTGAACTTCCACGAGTTTTACCTCACTTGGCCCTCAACCAAGCGCGTCTGCCGTTCCGCCACTTCCGCAGTTGAGAATAAAGATAATACCCATAACCAATAAATTGTCAATACATAATATTTAATTATTATTAGAAATTATAATAAAATCAAAAAAAAAGAACTATACAAACTTAGCTGTATAGTTCTTTTCAAAAAGAACAATAAAACGTCATAATCCCGTCCTCTACTAAATCAGTCCCTGGCTAATCATTTTGGCAATACTGTTCTTAACGCTAGTAGGAGTTAGAAGTGAGCCACTATCGATTTTTTCAAGAATTTCTTGAATTTTTTCTTCTCTAGGATCAGGTATTTCACTGAGCTTCTCCACTGAGTCATCACGCATTTTATACATACGTGCAGTATCAGAAACTTGCGCAGTATCGGTTCCTGTTGTCCTAGTAGTACGACTCTCTTCACGCTCAGACTTCTTACGAGTAGTGTCGTCCTTTTGAACTGTGCGGCGAATACTCTCAAATTCGCCCATTCCTTGAATTGAACTCATAAACCACCTACCTTTCACGCAGCCGATCATCTGCGTACTAAGCAAAATTGTGCGCAATTCCCATTGCAACCCAATCTTTTAAATCCAATCACTGACAAAGATCACTCATGTAATTGGATCCTACCTCAACAGCGATACCGATACCATATTTATCGCCATATCCGATCACAAAACTAAATCCAAAACTGTAATTATAGATTATAATTATTGATATTCATCAATATTTTAATCTTATACTGTAATTAACGGTATAATTAAAACAAACTTTAGGATTAAATCAATTTTTTAATAAAGATAACTTAATTATAATCATTTTTATAATAATGAGTTATATATTTTTAAAACATTTTTATTTAAAAAAACTCTTCGGTAACAATTTTTTTTGCAAGAAAAAGTTACTTCTATAATTCCAGACCTTCCTCATAATCAAGGAACTGACCAACAGTCCGGCAGAAATCTCGGGTATCACCAACAAGATACATACTGCCACAGACAACAACCAAACCGTCATTCCCGGAAATATGCAAAGCCAGGTCAACAGCACTTAGCGGATTATCTTTTACATCCTGAGTAAGATTAGGATATAACTCCAGAGCCAATTCTGCAAGCCTGCTTGGAGGAGTATGTCGATCACTATTATTGGATGTAAATACCACACTATCAAATAATGGCACGAGAATTCGCAGCATAGCCCTAGCATCTTTATCTTCATTAGCGCTAAACACCAGAATTTTAGGTGATATGGAAGCAAAATACTTATGAATGCACTCAGAAAGCGCCCAGATACTTGCAGGATTATGTGATGAATCAAGTACGATCCAGGGTACAGAACTGACAATTTCCACCCTCCCTGGGATAACCAGATCAGCCCATGCTTCTTTCATAATTATTGGTTGTATAGGAGTCTCAAGAAATTCTTCAACCATAGCTACCGCAGCAGCGGCATTGTCAAGCTGGTGATCCCCCAGAAGCGGCAATTCGATATCCTCATATACCGCACGCTTAGTTTTGATTCGAATCTTCTGAATCATGAAACTTGAAAAGTCATATTCGACACATTCAGCAGTAACATCTTCACCTACTTTAATCTTCACACAATTATTGCTCTCAATCATCTCTTCGATGACTGTCATCGCTTTATCTTCCTGTCTTCCAACAACCACCGGCGTATTCCTGCGTATGATACAGGCTTTTTCGTAAGCTATTTTCTCAAGCGTATCACCTAGAAGTGCCGTGTGATCATAACTTATTGGTGTAATCGCGGACACAACAACTGGAAGCGAAGGGATATTAGTAGAATCAAGCCTGCCGCCAAGACCAACTTCAAGTACAGCTACGTCTACAGGAATACGTGAAAAAGCTAGAAAAGCAATTGCAGTAAGCATTTCAAAATAGGTAGGACGGTTTTCAGCAGGCATCAGTTGTGATGCTTTATAAGCCAGTTCAAAACAACTGACAAATTCTTCTTTATCAATATATTCATTATTAATCTGAATACGTTCCCTCAGTTCAACAATATGAGGAGACGTAAACAAACCGCACTTTAGTCCTATTCTTTTCAGAATAGCGGCAGATAAATGCGCCGTAGACCCTTTACCTTTGGTCCCGGCAATATGAAACGCCACAAAATTATTCTGAGGATTACCCAGAATATCGAGAAGCTTGATCATTCTCGACAAACCAAAATTCTCGCCATTAGCGAGATATTTACTCGCTCTTTCAAAATTTATGAAGGTTTCTAGGAGCCTCAATGACTCGGAGTAATCCATATAACATCTGTCCTTTAAAGTAGTTCAATCAAAACGAATTAGCAGATTATAATATATTATACAAATTGCGAACACTGATAAAAGCTAAATCTGCATACTACATGCCAAAATATATATACATACAATATGCAAATTATCAATAAAGATTAATGTTATATTGATTTAAAATCAGGTGAGAACCTCGGTGCCAACTCTATAGAAACCCCGTCAATACCTGACTCCAGATTTTGTTTGAGTCTTAAAAGAGCTAATTCTTCACACGGACAATGGCCGAGAACAACTGCAGAAATACCATAAAACGCCAGGACTTCCGCATCATGATAGCCCAACTCGCCGCAGACAATACATTCGGCTCCACTCGCCACCAGTTTGCCGATATTAACTCCGCTGCCGCTCCAGACAGCAAGTCTGGCAACCGGTTTTTCACTGCAGTCCAGTATTTGTACCGCCCTGCTTTGCACAGATTTCTTGTATTTACGGGCAATGCTTTCAACCGTCAACGCCCGAGATAAAATTCCTATCCGCCCCAAGCCGTAACACTGTGCTGCATTAATACCGGTAAAATCATAAGCAGGCTGCTCGTAAGGGTGCACCTCACCCAGAACTCGTTCAATTCCAGCCTTTAGCGAACTGGGCAAAACAACCTCAAGTCTCCACTCCTCAGCTTCATATAGCTCACCAATTTTCCCGGAAAACGGACTGGCATTCTCCTGTGGCTTGAAACAGCCAATTCCAAGAGTTTTATACGCACAATCGGTATAATTACCTATCTCTCCCGCTCCCGCCTCACAGAGCGCATTCTTGAGTTCATCAAGATGCTCCTCATCTACATAAACCGTCAACTTCAGCAATTCATCATGAATCAGCGGATCGACAGGTACCACCTCAGAAAGGCCGATAAGATCAGCAAGAACATCATTAACGCCTCCAGGCACAATATCAAAATTTGTATGAGCGTTAAAAAGAGCTATGTCATGCTTACAGATTTTATAAGCCAGGCTTCCACTAAAGGTATCCCGGCATAAATTTTTTAACGGATGATAAAACCTGGGATGATGAGTAACGATCAGCGAATAATCATTATCAATGGCATAATCAATAGTTCTGCTGGTTGCATCAAGCGCCAGCAGAACCTTTGTAACTGTGTCATCAGGGCTTCCAGCCTGCAGTCCATTGACATCACCTGGACACGCCATCCAGGATGGAGCGATAAACTCCATTAAATTCATTATTTCACGGACTTTAACCATGACAGCCTCCAGTAAATCCCCGCAAGCAGTATTTTATTCGACCAATAATTTGATTATTTTCTCCGGTACTCCAAACGACTCCATCTCAACTCGTGAATTCAGATCGCTGATTGAATGCGGGAAGACAACCCATTCATCACCCTTATACTCCCGGACAAAAAAATCTGGTTTGATATCAACCATACAATTTTCGGGCTTATAATAAAGTGTAGCGATAGTTATCAGCTCAACTTGTGGAAAATTCAGGTGCAACGCGGCTATTGTTGCTTCTATAGTCTTGCCTCTATCGAAAATATCATCAACAAGCAGCACTCTTGTCCCGTCACGAAGCTCATCTCTTACCTCTTCCAGAGACCCGATTATCACCTCTCCAGCACTACCGATATTATCGTAACTTCTGGTACGTAAAGTGGCAAAACCTATAGGTGTATCCCAGAATTTTAAAAGAAATTCCTGTACATAAAACGCTATTGGCGCTCCACCCCTGGTAATACCGATAACCAGATCATATGGCTTATCCATTGTGGTACATATATTATAACCCATATTCCAACAATCAAGACGTTCCTGACTAGGTTCAATAAAGACCTTATTTACTTCAGCACTCATTCTCTCTTCCCACATCAAAAAAGGGGCGTAAGATTACGCCCCCAAACAGACCAATAAATATAGTTAAACCCCAAGATCAATCTTGCCGGTCAGAGGAGTCGGCAAAACGAAAGTCCTGGCACCCAGTTCATTATCAAGCATGAAGATACCACCACCACCGCTCTTTTCGATAAGCTGTAGTTTCCCGATAATAGTAGAAAAGTTTGCCTCTTCCTCTAACTGTTCATCTACAAACCAGTTAAGAAAACTGGTAACAGCATGGTTCTTCTCTTCAACCGCAATATCCATCAGATTATTAATACATGACGTTACCAGCTTTTCATGTGTCAAGCCCTGTTTGAAGACATCCAGAGGACTTTCAAAATCTGAAGGGGGCTGATCTATGGCCGGAAGTTTTACTTTAACTCCGGCATCTAAAATAAAGTTATACATAATCATAGCATGGGACAACTCTTCCTGAGCCTGTATCTGCATCCACTTTGCAATACCTTCCAGGCTAGTGTCCTGGAGCCATGCGGACATTGACATATAAAAATAACCTGAATAAAACTCTCTTCCAATCTGAGCATTGAACTCAGCCGCTAACTTGTCACTCAACATAATGCTCTCCTTTTTATTAAATATATCATATTTAAATTATATAGAATAGCTTAAAACGATAATCAAATGATTACCTTTTACTATTATAGCTGAAATTGTTTTGTTGTCATCTGCTAAAATACATCTTTTTAAAAATAAGTAATATAGCGTTTGCAAATTAATAACAAGATAATATATAATATAAAATTATATAAATCGTAAAAAGGAGAAATTCATGCCATTTATCAAGATAATGTTATCAGATACCGCCAATATTGACAAACAGCAAATCATGAAGGAAATTAGTAGAATTGCCGGGGAAGAAACAGGTAAAGGCGAAACTAAAATTATGGTAGCGATTACTGATGCCGATTTTCTTATGCGCGGCGAAGCTGCGGACTGCGCATTTATTGACGTTCGCGGAATAGGTAAGATCGAACGTGAAATAAATGATAAAATCAGTTCTAAAGCCGCCGCGGTTATAACCGCACTAACTAAAATTCCAGCAGATAATATCTATTTAAACTTTACAGATTTTTCCCGGGATAACTGGGGCAATAGAAATGGTGTATCCTCAAAATGAGCGAAAAAGAAACGGAATTTTTTAATGACGATGACACTAATGATGACATCGAAGATTTTGAATTAAGACTGGTGCTCCTCATTGAAAATACTTCCTGTGATGAACACATAGTACCCGAACACGGTCTGTCCATTTACATTGAATTCAATGGACAGAAAGGTTTATATGACACTGGTCAGACGACACAGATATTAGAAAACGCCGAAGAAATGTTTGTTGATATTGATGATCTGGACTGGATCGCTCTAAGTCATGGACACTATGATCACACCGGCGGACTTAAATGCATACTCAGCAAAAATCCAGGCAATATTCCGGTTTTTGCCGGCAGTGGTGTTTTCGAGCCCAAATTTGCTCTTCGTGAAAACAATGAATACGAAAATATTGGTCTTCCATACACCAGAGAGGATATTTCAGGACTGGCCGCGAGTATTACCGAAATAAATGAAAAAACGGAGATTGCTCCTGATGTGTTTCTTATCGGACCGGCACCCCTGCTTGAAACTTTTGAAGCTCCTTCACAATATATGTTCACCAAAGATCAATCCGGGAATTATATCAATGACCTGATGCCTGATGAACGAACACTGGTAATCCGGACTTCACAAGGCATCGTTATTATTACCGGTTGTGCTCATCGCGGCTCTGTAAATATAACCAAGGATGCCATGCGGCAATTTCCCGATGATGAGGTACTTATGGTCCTCGGAGGATTCCATCTGGGAAAGACCAATGATAGCGCGGTAAAAGAGCGAATTGGTGCTTTTGCCGAGCTAAATATCGGCGGTATCGGACTTTGTCACTGCACAGGAGCAAAAGCCTGCAGGTTATTCAAAGACGAACTTGGAGACAGATGCTTTATTGCACCGGCAGGTAGTGAAATCATAATCTGACTTTCATCATACAACTTGATACGCAAAACTTAATAGAGTCGCAAGTGATATCAAATATTTATAATTTTAAAGCCTTACTCATTATTGAGTAAGGCTTTAAATATTAGCTATCAGTGCTTTCGCACCTTTGTTTTCAAATATTTCTTACAGACAATCTCTACCTCGTCAAGATCATATTCTCGTAATCTTTGAATTATCTGCCGCATAAGCAAACTATTCTGCGACTGTCTACGCGATTTTGTTTTAGCCATAACAAGTCGAACCCTTACTTACAGTTTAGCTCAAATAGTATCACATACCAGTTAATGTGTAAAGAGTTATTTTGCAGGTTGCATATCAATTATCCGAAATTCAAGTCGTGGAGGATCATAGAAGTCGTTGAAATTAAGAGAGAAAACAATATCCCATTTTCTTATTCCTCTGTCAATCATTTCCAAAGGTTTTATATTATTAAAGACAACAGCACGATACGCAGTACGGTTTTTTGCAGCATTAAAAGTAAAATGTTTATTCTCACGTCCCATAAGCCGTGGACTTCCTGAAACCCTGATGCCACGGCATAGAAATACCGGCTGCGGATTGCCTTCACCAAAAGGTGCCAGCATTTTAAGCTCATGAAGCAGGGAATCATTGACATCGGTGAGATCAACTTCACAATCGATATCTAAAGTATATTCTATCTTATTCTTTTCAATCTGACGTCGGCACTGCTGATCCAATTCCTGTTTAAAAGCAGAAATCTCACTCTTATCAATTGCGAAACCAGCTGCCTGTTCATGGCCACCAAAGGTAAGCAGACGTTCACGGGAATAACTTATCGCTTTATAAAGATTCAGTCCGGGTACGCCTCGGGCTGAGCCTTTGCCCTTCCCTTCACTATTAAAAGATATAACAGCTACAGGAAGATTATAATCATCCGACAACCTACCGGCAACAATTCCTATCACCCCTTCATGCCACTCATCAGCACAGACAACGAGAACGGAGTCCCTCTCGACATTATATTCGCGTTCAACAATATCCCGCGCATGTTTCAGAGTCTCCTGACACAGAGCCTGACGCTCTTTATTCTTATTATCGAGAATAACTGCGAGCTTTTCAGCCTCTTCATCTGATTTAGCTACCAGCAGATTTAATGCCAGATCAGCGGCACCGAGCCTGCCTGCAGCATTTAGTCGAGGTGCAATTGCAAAACCGATATCTCTACTAGTCGCCTTTGACGGATCCACACGCGAAACATGGAGCAACGCCCGCACTCCAGGAAAAGAGCTGCCAATACGGTTGAGACCAAATGAGACCATAACTCTATTCTCACCTGTCATTGGCGCAACATCTGCAATTGTGCCTATCGTCACAAAAGGAAGCACCGATAAAAGGGCTTCCTGCAATGTTTTACCAACCTTCTCATTGCCGATATATTCTTCACAAACGGCCCAAGCCAGCTTGAAAGCAACACCGGCACCGGTCAAATCTCTAAAAGGATAACTGGCATCATCCCTTTTGGGATTTATAACCGCCAAGGCATTTGGTAGATCCTGCCCGCCAGGTTCATGGTGATCGGATACAATTACCTCGATCCCAAGTGAATTGAGCTTATCAATATTCTCATTTTCACTTGTTCCACAGTCTACAGTAACGACAAGCGTAGTGCCAGTGCTCTTCGCATGTTCAATAAATGTTTCGGAGATTCCATACCCCTCTTCCATTCTGCTTGGCAGGTAATGTGTAACATTTGCACCTAATTCTGAAAAAACAGTAATAAGCACAGCCGTTGCAGTGACACCATCGGCATCATAGTCACCAAATACAATTATTTTCTCTTTACTGCGTATCGCTGCTACTATACGTTTTGTCGCAATTGCCATGTCACGCATTTTAAAAGGAGACAATAATGTAGAAAGCACAGGATTAATAAAATTCCTGGCTAGCTGCAGATCATTGCCAACTCTCCGCGCCAAAACTCTAGCTGTAACAATAGAAATATTCAAATTTTCCGCAAGTAGTTGTGCATCTGTATTGTTGCATGAGCGCACAACCCATTTAGGTTTAGCGGTTTGACATTCGTTATCTTGTCCTGATATCATTAATTAGCAACCATTAAAAAATAAATAATGAAAAGATTATACAGAATTATAAGCAGACTGCAAGTATCTATTCCCATTATTACAGTCTTAACCCATCCATAACACTAACCTTAGAATAACACAATTTTTGTACTGTAGATTATGTTCTATACATATATTGAGTTCACACACTGTATTTTCCCGAGTATTTTGCTACTACAATAACTGACTGCAACCCTCTTTATTTATATCGCGGCCATAATTTTATTAAATTTACCAAATAAAATTTTTTTAAATTTTTACAAAACATTTCTACATATTAGTAACAAACAACCGCAGTTTGCTTAAAACAAAATATAATCCCAACAATCTATCAAATATTTCTTGTTTGTGAATGCTAATCAACAGTAATTAAATTAAACATAAGCAAATAAAGGATACTATCATCAGAAAATGACAGTATCCTTTATTTATTCTCGTTGTTTTAGCGATTTACTGCGAAAATTTGATAAATTTCGCGACATATTCATCCATATTGGTTAATAAAGCGGGCATTATCCGTGTTTTTTCAATTGAAATATCGTTTTTAGCACAATAAGGGTCAGAATTTTCAAGTGCCGCTTTAGCAATAATCCCGGCACCTATTGCTGTTGCCTCTTTAAGATTTGTCGTGTAAATTTCTGCACCGGGGTATAAATCAGCCAACAGCTGACAGTAGGCAAAGTTATTCCTGAATCCGCCTTCAATATAAAGCTGAGTTGTAGCATTAGAATTTGCATAATCAATTGCTATTTTACTCTGCGCTGCCAATGAACAGTTCAGCGCAGCAAACGCAAGTTCATAATCAGCAAAAATCTTCTTTGCTACCTCCTTATCCTGAACCGCAGCCAGCGGATAAACTTCACCTTTATAATGCACTGCCGGTCTGGACTCAGGGAGTATTCCAACCCCGACTTCAACCGAAGGAATAAAGAAATAATCATTATCAGATAATACCTTCTGGTAAACCTCTTGGTTAAAATCCGGCATCCCTTTCCTTCTATGAACTCCTTCAATAATACTGCTATACACCTCATACTCTTTACCACCCATAAATACAGCCGTTTTTACAGGTTCGGAAAAAGCATCAAAATTATAGAAAATTGTCTTACCGAGTTCATTGTCAAGCAAGGCGGTTGTTTTACTCCGATGCATAAGTACACACCAAGTACCAGTAGAATTCAAAGTGAAATCCTGCGCACTGGTTATAATATATGGCAACAGACTTGAATTCGAATCGTGTATTCCGGCGGTAACGATACAATCCGGACTTATACCTGTCCTTTTTGACACCTCCTCGGTTATACATCCGACATTAGTCCATGGTGAAACAATTCTTTCTGGTAACAATTCCACAATCCCAAGTTCGGTGGCTACACGTGAATATCCCTTGGTAATGGCATCATACAAATATGTATGACATCCGAGATATGTTGGTTCGGTTACCGCTTGCCCGGTTAATCGATGAACAAAAAACTGTGGATAGAATAAGATCTTCGCCACATTTTCAAACTCTGACGGATATTCTCGCTGCAGAAAATAAATTAGTTTAGCACAGTTGATCATACTCCCGATCGGAGCAGTCAATGTTTCACGCTGCAGTTTTTCACGTGACCCGAAGCGTGAATAAAAATCATTGTCAAAACTGTCTCCGCCATCATTGGTGTATGCCAGTGGCGGTAATGCTAGGTTACCGGCATTATCCAGACATACCAGACTGGCTCCCTGAGTGGTTACAGCGATAGCATTTATTTCGTATGTGCCGGAATACTCTGCGAGACATTCTAAAAACCAGTCAAATATTGCCTCAGGCTGCTCGAGCCGTTTACTACTCACCTCATACTCACTCAAACAGGTCTTCTTCTGGGCCACAATTTGCAGTGAAGAATCAAAAATTATAGTTTTCTTATTGGTCTTGCCGATATCGAGTACCGCTATCATCAGGTCACCTCACACTCTGAAAAAATTGCTGACGAAACTACATCCAGAATCAGAAGATTCAGAAATAACAACACAACAGCAAAGTCAAACCGGATACTTATTTCTTTAAGAAAATTTCTTCCAGCTCTTCCATCTGTTTATCATTCATTCCATAAGGGATATAGCCGCTTCCAAGACAGGTAAGATAAACTTTTGCGCCTTTATTGGCAACATCGATAAAATCAAACGCCATTTCAGCATCAACCCCGGCAGCTGTAGCCCCATGCATACTCCAGATCGCCACATCCTTGGTTCTCAAGGCTTTTACGGTTCTATCAGCAAGTTCTTCAGAACTTGGAGCTGTATAAGGTGTGAGACCAATGCCGCGAGGGACATAAACCCGTACTTCCGGTAGCATACTCCAGACACACCGGTTGAATAATTCCTCACTTGCTCCAATAACCGGATGATGTGAGAGTGCAATTAGTTCAATAGGATGCGTATGAAGTACTGCTTTATATTTGCTGCCGCTGGCAATAATATCAAGATGCATTTTCACGTGAGGGAGTAACTCACAACTTGGTCTGAATTCAGGATCATTATTTCCACCCCAGATGATATAATATCCTGTTGCCCCGCTATTATAAGTAATAATGCATGACGAGGTCTCCGGTTTCATCAGATCCCGCATTCTTCTTCCGGTTCCGGTAACAAAGAAACTCATGCCAGCCGCTTCTTTGGCCACGCCTTTCTGTTCTACAAAAACAAATTCCGATAAATCAGCTGGTAAATCACCAATACAGTCCGTGAGGTTGATAGATATATTGCCCCCGTTACGTTCTGCCCATTCACGTTGCCATAGAAACTTCGCAACCTGTGCTGCCTTTGTTATCTGCCCCATAACTTCAGAATTTGGCTGAATTGATTTCATAACAAACCCTTTCTCTTTTATTTCTTATACATTATATGATAACTAAATCCCTTGAAATCCTTATCGTTAGCCACGTTTACTCAATTCAGTAGCTTCATAAGCCTTGATTTCTTTATACCAGTCAACCCCTACAGGAACATTATTCCGTTCACAATACATATCCCAGACCGCAGCAAACGGCATACTTTTTGCTTCTTCCTGCAGAGCCAGACGTGTAGTAAAGTCTCTCTCAAGTTCAGCTTCACGCATCTGTGATACCGGCATAAGTGTCGCCAGCAGCAAAGCTTTAAGCATATTACGCATCCCGATTACCCATGCCGCAACTCTGTTGACACTGGCATCAAAAAAATCAAGCCCAATATAAACCCTGTCCTGATAATTATTTGACATTATCTCATAAGCGATATTTTTCAGTTCATCAGAGAAAGTTATGATATGGTCACTATCCCAGCGGACACCCCGGCTCACATGCAGCAACAGTTCATCAAGAAATAGCAGACAAGTTCCAATTTTATCATCAATCGTCTCTGTAGGATGAAAATGCCCCGCATCAAGACACAACAGCTTCTTATTTTTCATTGCATAACCCAAATAAAACTCATGCGAACCGACAACATATGATTCAGTACCAATACCGAATAACTTGCACTCAACCGCTTCCCTTGAGTTTGAAGCAGACAAGTCTTTGGCAAATATTTTATCCAGTGAGTCTATCAGGCGTTCTCTCGGACCTACACGGTCAGCAGGCTTATCCTTAAAACCATCCGGTATCCAGTTATTCATAACGGAAGTAATACCCAGCGAATCCCCGAAATATGCGGTTACCTCCCGGGATTTGATACCATGCTCTATCCAGTAATCACGAACCGCCTTATCAGGATCGGATAGCGTCATATTCGTATTAGCCATGGGATGGGCAAAATATGTGGGATTATAATCAAGGCCCACTCCCTGCTCCTTTGCCCAGTCAACCCAGCCTTTAAAGTGACAGGCTTCAATCTGATTTCTTTCAACCTTCGCACCGCCGGTCTCGGCATATATAGAATGAAGATTTAATTTATGCTTTCCTGGGATCAACGAAAACGCTTTTTCAATATCGCTGCGCAACTCGGAAGGGTTTGTTGCTTTGCCAGGATAGGCCCCGGTAGTAAATATTCCACCGTCATTGCCAACAGCAGTTTCAAACCCGGTAACATCATCTCCCTGCCAGCAATGCATTGATATTGCAATTTTAGAGACCTTGCTGATTGCCTGCTCAACATCAATACCAAAATTTGAATACCTTTCCTTAGCCGCTTCAAAAGTTTTCTCTATCTCTGACATTTTGAACCTTTCATTAAAACCATGTATATCAAAATTTATTCAACTATTTAACTAGCATATAATTATTGCACAAAATCCTTTTTGGCTATTGTTTAGCAATAAGGCAATATATACAATTGTTAATATGTTTACTAATGTGTCTGTGCTTTGTCTTGCTTGTTTTCACTATCCATATTTATCATCCCAATAGTGAAAATTCTGCATCTTGTATAAGGAACATCGTATGAAATTATCCCGTCATGATTTTTTCAGTGTGAGCCAGCATCAACTGCCATTTTCTATTCTGCGCCGTAATCCGCAGGTGAACTATCCCTTACATGAGCATGAATTTGTAGAGCTGGTGGTTGTTACCGGCGGAACCGGTATACACTTTACTGAAAAGCTCTCATATAAGCTGGAAGTAGGTGATGTCTATATTGTAAATCCCGGTGTCAGACACGGCTATAAAGATGTAGAAGACCTTACTCTAATCAATGTACTATATAATCCTGAAAGTCTAACAACCCATTTGGCAGACATTGGAACCATGCCGGGTTTTCATGCTTTATTCAAAATTGAACCGCATTTCTGCTCCCAGACTACCTCACGATTGCTTTTAACCACTCCTCAACTAAATAAAGCGCTTTCAATCATTACACTTATTGAAAATGAAATGAATGAAACAGCCCCCGGATATATATTCTTTGCGAAGGTATTCTTTCTCGAACTTATCGGACACCTGGCACGCAGTTACAATAATGACGAAAATACCAAATCACCAGAAATCATGCGTGTAGCAGAAGCTATTTCGTATATTGAGCTGCATTTCACCGAAGAGATCGATCAGGATACACTGGCTAAAATAGCCAACCTCTCCAAAAGTCATTTTCTCCATATCTTCAAAAAAACCACCAACACGACACCGCTGCATTATCAGAAAGTTCTGCGTATCGAAAAAGCCTGTTCTCTGCTGAATCAGACCAAACTCTCCGTAAATGAGATCAGCTACATGTGCGGCTATAATGACAGTAACTACTTCACCAGACAATTTAAAAGCGTAATGAACGTTTCACCCAAACAATACCGGAGCAATGTCAGCAAGGTAAACGTCCCGAATGTCTGAGCCGCTAGACAAAGAGACTACTCCAGATGAAAGACTTCACTAAGATCACTTGATAACGGACTGTCATCTGAGTTTGTAGGCATCACATCACGCATATATTTCCACCAGCGTTTACAACTGTCAGTCTGAGAAATAGCATTCCAGCGTTCTTCAGATTCTATCTCCACATAGCCAAAGAGTGCATTGGTTTCGGAATCAAGAAAAATACTGTAATTATGCACACCATGCTGTTTCAGGGTTTTTCGAAGATCATCAGCAATTGGGTTATGACGCTGGGCGTATTCAACCTCCTTGCCCCGGTCAACACTCATAACAAAAGCCTTACGAATCATAGACTATCCTTTCATCAAGAGATGGTGTTAAATATGAACTTACTTATTCCACATCATGAATTACTTATGCTGTGCATCAATTTCACGCTGCTGTTTACGCAACTTACGATTTTCTTTTACCTTATCGAGCAACCCTGGAAGCAGCACCGCACCTATCAACAGGAATCCGGTTGTGATCACCATAACCCTGCCGGAGATACTCATGATTCCCATGCCGTACTTCAAATATCCAAGCAGAAAACTGGCAATTAGCACCCCAACAATATTTCCGCGGCCACCCATAATCGAAACGCCACCCAGTACAACCAGAGTAATACTTTCCAGATCAAAATTAGTAGCCATATTCGGACGGGCACTGCTGATACGTGAGGTAATAAAAACTGCGACAATACCAGAGAACACACCATTGAGCATAAAGTTCATAAAGCGTATCCGATTAACCTTAATTCCAGAGAATACCGCAGTGGACTTACAATTACCAATAGCATACAGCTTACGTCCATAGCCTGTAAAATGGAGAACAAAACCAATAACAACTACTAGGACCAGATATGCAACCAATTCAAATGGAACATCACTGTCAAAGATATACCCCTGCCCAAAATATGAGAAACTCTCAGGAAAATCGGTATAGGCTTTATCCTGCAGCACGATAGTACTTATACCACGAAATAAAGACTGAGTACCAAGAGTTATCGCAATTGCCGGAATACCGACGAGAGTTATCAGCAGACCATTTAGAGCACCGGCTGCAGCACCAACAGCGATACCACATATAATCATTACCCACGGATCTGCCCCTAGACTGGCGACATAGCCGATAACCATTGATGATAAAGCTATGATTGAAGCGACCGAAATATCAATATCGCCGCAGATAATTACAAAAATCATCGATAGTGCCAGAATTGATTTCTCAACAAAATTGAAGGACGCATTCAGCAAATTGAAGGAATCGAAAAAATATGGTGTCTCTACAGAAAAGAAAACAAACTCCGCAATCAACAGCAGCCCAAGTATCGCCTCCCAGGAAGTAAGTGTTTTAATTAAACGTTCTTTCCAAGAGTTCTCAGCAATTAATCTATTTTCACTTACCAAAGTATTAACTGTATTCATAACTATTTCAATCTCCTGTTCAATACTGCTCTGTTGCTGTTTCTTGCTATCAGCTCATTAAATACCATAGCCAGAATAACAACCATTCCCTGAATAAACATTTGATAAAATGCCATATTTTTAATCATAGTTAAGGAATTGTTGAGTAACCCCATGAATAACGCGCCAAGAATAACGCCCCCGACAAGACCACTACCACCTGAAATACTGACACCGCCAAGCACACACGAAGCCACAGTCATCATTTCAAATCCGGTTGCCATCTCATTAACCGCAGCCGCATATCTGGCAGCCCAGAGGACCCCGGATAGACCGCATATAAGACCGCAAACCACGAAAATAATAATCTGCAGCTTTTCCTCCTTGATTCCAACCAATACCGCAGCAGATTTATTTCCACCTATCGCGTATAACTCCCGCCCGGTCCGTGTATACTGTACGAAATAAAAAATAACAAGCGCAGTAACAATAGCGAAGACAATAATATTTGGTATCCCGAGCAACATCCCATGAGGAATCTGAGTAAAACCGTGCGTCATTTCATGCGCAGTTACCCACTGGCCCTGACTCAGCACAAATGTAAAACCGCGAAATACCCCCATGGATCCGAGGGTTACAATAATAGCTGGAATACGCCCATAAGCTACAAAAAGACCATTGAATAATCCAAATAATGCTCCGGTACCAGCACCGGCAACTAAACACCAGACAGGCGAGATTTCAGGGTAATACATATTTATCATTGCACCCAGCATCCCGCAGAAAGCCATAATTGACCCGACAGAGAGATCAATACCACCAGTCAGAATTACCAGAAACTGACCTAATGCCACCATTACTAAAATAGAACTGTCAGCAAAAATATTCGAAAAATTGCTGATCTGCAAAAACCGCGGCATACCAATGGACATAGCTATTACTGCTGCTATAATCAGTAAAAATAACATTGCCACACGGTTTTGGTATATTAATTTAAAACTGTCCATTTACCTTCTTCTCCTGAGATTATCACGCAAGACATGCACCATCATTTACAGCAACTTCGCTTACCGCCGCCTTAATTATTATTTCTGAACTGGCTTCATCTCTAGTAAACTCTGCAGTTTTAATTCCTTCATGCATAACCACTATTCTATCACTCATGCCGAGTATTTCCGGCATTTCGGATGAAACAAGAATCACCGCCAGCCCTTGAGAAGCAAGAACCGAAACAAACTCATGAACCTTTGCCTTTGTGCCAACATCTACACCTTTGGTGGGTTCATCTAGAATCAATATTTTAGGCTCTGTTGCCAGCCACTTGGCGAGAACAACCTTCTGCTGATTACCGCCGCTGAGAGTATCAACGTCAACATTCAATCCTGCTGCTTTAACCTCCATTTTACGCGAAAAACGTTCAGATATGCGTTTTTCCTTTTTACGTTGCAAAACTCCGAATTTGCACATCTCATCCAGAAGCGCCAGCGTAATGTTATGGCTGATACTCATCTTTAAAACCGCACCCTGACTCTGTCTATCCTCTGGTATATATGCGATTTTATTTTTCATTGCATCTTTTGGATCTTTTATTACCGCCTCTTTTCCCCAGAGTTTTATACTACCGGAATCAAGCTTATCAATACCGAAGATCGCCCGCATTACTTCGGAACGACCAGCACCGACCAGCCCAAAAAAACCTAGGATTTCGCCTTCGTGCAATGTAAATGATATATCCTTAAAGAATCCGGAGCGACTCAGTTTCACCGCTTCAAGCACAGGCCCGCCAATTTTAGCTTCAACCTTTGGATACATCTTATCAAGTGACCGCCCAACCATCATCTCAACAATTTTATCAACACTTGACTCTTTAATATTTCCTTCCCCGACATACCGCCCATCACGCATTACAGTAAAATAATCACAAATTTCGAAAATTTCCTCAAACTTATGTGAGATAAAGATTATTGCTTTATTCTCGGCTTTAAGCTGCCTGATAATTGCATAAAGGTCCTCAACTTCATGTAGGCTCAGAGCAGATGTGGGCTCATCCATAATGATCACTTGCGCATCAATTGATAATGCTTTAGCGATCTCAACCATATGACGCTGAGCCACACTTAGGTTCTTAACCAATGTATCCGGCGCAATATCAAGCTCCAATTTCTGCAATAACTCTTTTGTACGCTTACGCATCTCTTTCCAATCGAGAGGAGAGAGGTTATTTCCCTTTTTCAAATGGTGTCCCATATAAATATTCTCAGCAACTGATAATTCAGAAAACATACTTGCTTCCTGATGTATCGCTGATATACCTGCTGCCTGTGCATCCTGAACCGTTGCAAAAGTCATTTCTTCACCATTCAGGATTATCGTGCCGCTAGTTGGCTGATGCACACCGGTAACGACCTTGATCAATGTCGACTTACCAGCACCATTTTCGCCAATAAGCGCATGTACTTCACCACATCTAGCTTTAAAATCAATCTCATCCAGAGCTTTAATACCCGGGAAAAACTTTGAAATCCCTTTAAGCTCCAATATCGGCTTTTTTTCCAAACCATATCCTCCATGCACAACCATATCATATCTGCAATAATTTGGTTTTAGAGATGCGCAGAATTACTTCACAGCACCATAATTCTGCGCATCATAATATTATCTATACCGCATAACACACTAGAAAATTTCTGCAAACTTTGCTACATTGCTCTTATCAAAGACATATGGCTTACCCATTACAGTTACACCATCCTCACCAACTGTAACTTTTCCCATATGACCGGCATCAATCACTTCACCTTCCTTACCGGTAATCTTACCAGTAATCAGACCCTCACAGATATAGGTAGAGGTGTAACCAAGGTCTACAGGATTCCAGAGAGCCATTTCTTTGCAGATTCCATTCTCAATGTACTGCTTCATCTCTGATGGCAGACCTAGTCCGGTCAGTTCTACCTTATCTTTCTTGTTGTAATCTTCAATTGCCTTGGCGCATGCCAAAAGACCAACAGTAGTAGGAGAAGTAATTCCATTCAGATTTGGATATTTGCTGAAAAGACCAGATGCTTCACGATATGATTTATCAGCACTGTCATCACCGTATACAACCTCCAGCAACTTAATATCCTTATATGCAGGATTACTTTCTAATTCTTTCTTCATAGCCTCAATCCAGAGATTCTGGTTTGTTGCCTGTGATGAAGCTGAAACAATTGCAAAATCACCTTTTCCGCCCATAAGCTTTGAAATAATCTCAACCTGCTGCTTTCCTACCAGATCAACATTACTTGGCACGAGGTCGACGATTCTTCCACCCTTGGCGATTCCTGAATCAAATGACATTACTTTAATACCACGCTTCATAGCCTTTTTACATACAGGGATCAGCGCATTTCTGTCATTAGCAGAAATTGCGATAGCATCAACTTTCTGTGCTATCAAGGTTTCTATAATATCAATCTGGCCTTCGGCTGTTGTTTCTGGAGGACCCATATAGATAACCTCTACATCACCAAGCTCTTTAGCGGCATCCTTCGCACCTTCCGCACAAGCATTGAAAAAGCCATTGCCCATTGATTTTACCAGAATAACAACTTTATACTTCTTCTCTGCAGCGGTAGCAATATTGGTAGCAAAAGAAAACACAAAAGCCATTGCCACAAGAAGTACGGCAAATCTGAAAATCATTGTAGATCTCTTATTCATACTTTTCTCCATTAATTAATAACAACTGAACAACAAACAAACATACCAAAAAATATATACATGGCGTATATATACAAACATTCTGAGATTAATGACAAGTACGTAGTAGATATTTGAAGTATTTAGATTAGAAGCACACACACACTATTTATTTATATTGTACAATAGGTCTATTTATTGCGCCTTAACAATTTTATTTTTAAATAGCACGTTTTAGTTTTTAAATGATTTTTTTTAGACTTTTATTTCACAATAAATCCAAAATGTATACATTATATTACAGTCAGCTCATAAATAGAATATTTTTCTGAAAAACCGCCTACAGAAATTCCTTTAATTTGAATTTGCTATAACTATAATCGGTATATATTCAACAATTTAGTGATTTGGAGAAAAGATATGGTTAATACAATTAATATTTATGAACACATGAATACGATTCTAAGTGCTTTAAAAAAAGGAATTCTACTCACCACCTCAAATGGTATCAGACATAACAGCATGGCGATATCCTGGGGGCAGATAGGTATTGAATGGAATAAACCGATTTTTACGACCTATATACGTACCGGCCGCTACACCTATCAGCTGCTGAATAAGAACCCTGAGTTTACAGTAAACATCCCTTTGCCTGGAACTGATATTAGCAGTTATATAAAAATTTGCGGCACCCAAACTGGTGCCGACTGTGACAAACACGTTAAAGCCGGTATTACCACCGTTCCAAGCCCCAACATCACGGTTCCTGGAATTAAACAGCTACCGCTTACCCTTGAGTGCAAGGTTATTTACCGTCAGCTTCAGGATAAGTCAGCAATTCCAGAGATGCTCAAATCAACCTTCTACCCTGCTGCTGTGCCAAGCACCGATTGCGGCTCAAACCGGGATTATCATGAAATGTTTTATGGTGAAATTGTTGGAGCCTATATTGCTGAATAAGCCCAATTTAACGAATTAATAAAAGAGACCGCTTGAATAATTTAAGCGGTCTCTTTATTAATAACTAATCTCATATTCAGGAATAAACGTTATAACGACTTTTCCTTACTGATACAATCCTTAAAGACCTCAGTACCGCGCTTATTCGCACAGAAATCACCACACATGCTGCAAGTTCCCTCCTCAGCAGGTGTTCTGCTGTCATGAATACTTCGAGCCAGTTCAGGGAATATAAGCTCAGAATACAGTTCTTCCCAGCACATATCACGGCGGAGAATTGAAGCCCGTCGTTCACGTTCACGACGTTCAGGGTATTTTGCGATATCACCGACCTGTACCGCCACTCTGGTAGTTCGTACACCGACCCTCACATCCTCTACGGTTGGCAAAGCAAGATGTTCCGCAGGCGTAATATAACATATCAGGTCAGCACCGAAACGCGCAGACTGCGCCGCACCAATCGCAGCCACCACATGATCGTAACCTGCTCCGGTATCGGCCGGTATTGGTCCAAGAACATAATATGGAGCATTACCGCTCATGCGTTTTTCGAGAATGATATTCGCCTCTATTTCGTCTAGCGGCACATGACCAGGTCCTTCAACCATCATCTGACAGCCCATTTCGCGTCCCAACTCAGCAAGTTCACAATTAGTGATCATCTCAGCCATCTGTGCCCGATCATGACTATCATGAATTGCTCCTGCTCTGATACCATTACCCAGCGACAGAACCGCATCATATTTTTTCATGAGCGCACATACGCGGTCGAACTGCTCATACAGTGGGTTCTCCGCATTATTATAATCCATCCAGGAGACCATAAAAGTTCCACCTTTAGAGACCAGTCCGCCATAGCGATATCCCTGCTTACGCAATCTCTCAATTGAATACTGATTGATACCGCAATGTATAGCCATAAAGCTGAGACCATCAGCAAGCTGACGCTCTATAAGTTCAAATAAAAACTCAGGATCCAATTTATTTGGATTCTTATACTTACGGGCAGCCTCACAAAATGCCTGATACAAAGGGACATTACCGAGTGGTAATGAAGTCGCCTGCAGAACCTCCCGTCGTACCGCATCCAGATCGCCCCCAGCAGAAAGCTCCATCATGGTATCTGCGCCTTCTGCTTCTGCTGCACGCGCCTTTTCTACCTCCAGAGCTATATCAAAAATATCAGAACTGGTACCGATACTAGCGTTAATCTTGGTTCGCAGACCAGCACCAATAGCAGTACATCGCTGGTTCGCACGCGCAGGATTACATGGAAGGACGATTGTTCCTGCCGCTATTCCTGCCCGTATTTCTTCCGCCTCGAGAAACTCATCTTTTGCTGAACTTATCATTTCAGGGGTTACGATACCGTCACGCGCCAACTCAATCTGACTTTTCATTATATTCTCCGTCTTTTTAGTAAGTGCAAAATTTCAGACCTAAAATTTCTATAATACAAAATAGTAAAATAAAAAAAGGATTCTAGCATTAAAAGCTAGAATCCTTTTCCATAAGACTCACGTCAAGATAGACTGCAGACAGCCTTCTTAAGCATTAACTCAATTCGTCTTCTGACTCACAGATTCAGGAGCAATACCCCGACATAAAAATCTGCCTTCCCAGTTAAAAACCAGTGGCGTATAGATTTTTACTCTCTGCATACAGCGATGGGATCGTTGTGGATTCACACCACATTCCGTTAACCGAGTTGCTAAAACTTATATTTAAATATGTACAAGCAGCAGTAATACTAGTTTGCAGGAACCACACATACAGTATTCTTCTTACCCTTTTTGAATTCTACGACACCATCATTAAGAGCAAAAAGAGTATAATCACGCCCCTGACCAACATTTACGCCTGGGTGAAATTTATTACCTACCTGACGCACAATAATATTTCCGGCAACGACCTTCTCGCCGCCATACTTCTTAATACCTCTAAACTGAGGATTACTGTCACGTCCGTTTCTACTGGACCCTTTACCAACTTTGTGTGCCATTATAAACTCCTTAAAAAGATATACATATTGCCGTAATGCCGTAAGGTTGATCTTAGATCATACCTGCAGCAACCACCAGTGGCAACATGCCACCCCCGGATTCTCGCATCAGCTATGCAGAGATACCGGTAATTTTAACCTTAAGATATTTCTGACGATGTCCCTTGACAGTCTTGCTGTCTTTACGGCGACGGAAGAAAACGCAACGGGTTTTAGGACCCTTTACCATTTCCAAAACTTTACCAGTTACAGAAGCACCTTCAACAACAGGAGTTCCGATCTTTGTCTCATCACCGGTAATCATTCGCACGTCATCAAATGAAACATCATTTCCAACCTCAGTATCAAGTAGCTCAACAAAGATCTCATCACCCTCTGATACTGTATACTGTTTACCACCAGTCTGAATTACTGCCTGCATTTTACTTACCTCATTAATTAATAAAAGAAATCAAGTGTTACGATTGTATAGACTTACACGAAAAAATCCAGTGATTTTTCATAAAAAAAACAACTTTTATTAAAAATCTTATACCAAAACGACATTCAAGTAATTTTATCGGATTTTATAAAGAAAAAACGGAGAAATTACTTTCTCCATAAACAATAATTCGTTAATATTTCACAAATCAGTGTTTAACATAATACAAAGAGCGACAATACTTTCAATAACAATTTTTAAAAAAAATGCAAATATTTCACTTTTTATTATTACATCCCATTTTCACGCCCTAAATCTCTACACAAATCACGGGTTATCATACAATTCTGAATAACCAGATCCATCCAGAAGTTCATAGCTTTCGCGTTGATCAGATCCTGCCATTCAGAAAAATAGCCGAGATTCTCTGCAGTCAGCTCTTTTAACCCGGGCTGCGGATGAATTTCCAGAGTCAGCGAAAGCTTTTCGGCAGCAATATTCGCCAGAGCCAGACTGAGAATTCGTCTCAAGCCTGCAACCCCATACAAGCCGCCAACAGCTCCCACTTCACTCAGGTATGTCGGTATCTCCCAGAAAAACGGTATATGATCACGCACCCCATACGGACTGAATGTTGAGAGCGGATGCCCATCATGAAGATGAAAGTGCACATAGTTTCCGATACCGGTCAATTGCTCAATAAACTCCAGCGCAAACTTACGTCCAGCCTCAACCGCCTGCGCTACAAGTTTGTACTTGTCATAATTCAGATCCGCTCCGGGCTTGAGTGTACGCAGATCCTGAGCCGGCAGAACTTTTGACAGCTCAATACCAATCGCTTTAATTGCAATATGCCCTATATCAATACAAATGCCGATATTGGAAAGATTAGAAATCTTCTCCGCTATTGCGTAATACAGCTCAAACGGCAGCCCTGCGGCATATTCAAGGAATACCACACCAGAAGTTTTACCTTCAAGTTTCCGGCTCAACAGACGTATCAGATCAAGCCCCGCTTCAGAGTTTTCCCGGTAATATGCAGTATCATGCAGTATATAGCCGCGTATCAGATTCCCGCCGGCAGCAGCAAAATCGCAAATCTTTTCGGTATCATCATGATCCAGTACCACCGAATACGGCAAATGCGCGGTAGACGAACTCCCCTCAGGTATAAATTTCAGAATTTCCTGCATATGAGCAGGTGTTCCCGGATGCAGTTCCACCCCAAACCCCGCCTGAGTATACCGGCTGCAGCCAAGATATAATAGCGCCTCATCACCCTTAATATGATAATTGAGTAAACCGTTTATCACTGGTAAAACCATATTAATTACCTCCCTATTCCCGCCTGTGCCCGTGATTGAACAACAAAACATTTACTACCATCAAACGCACCTTCAACATCCTGCGGAAAGCCAAAATGCCGCTCAAGGCTATGTCCCACGCTCCAGAGAGTTCTGGATACATAGTATAAATTATCACCTGCAAACGGTTCAAATTCTGAATAGTCAATAAGTTCAGTAACAAGCCGGCCCGCAATATCGGAAAAGGCAAGTTTTCGGGAAATGTCCGCACACTGAATAATTTCAACACGCTCACCCTGTTCAGAGACACTAATCCGGCAGGGAGATCCCGCCTGATCCGCTGAAACCAGGGTCTCACCCAAGCCTGCAGCAAGTTCGAAAGCCATATCACCTGACACACCGGTAAGCGGATTGGCCGTATGCAGCACAAATGAAAACTCCGAATTAACCATCTCCTGCAGTAAAATTCCCATATACAATTTATCATGTGCAATATGGTATTTAAACCTGCTGAGAACCGCTCTCCTAGTCCATTTTGAAGCCCATACCGTCTTTACAGCCTCAGCTATCCCCGCTCCCCTAACCCCAATTACACTGCTGTACAATCCAGCCCCCGCAAAACCCGGTAAATCTTCTCCGCTGGAGCTTGAACGCACTGCAAGCAGAGTATCAGCTCCAAAATATGCCATAATGGGTTTTATAAGCACTTCCGGCAACACAAGTTTCCCGATAATCTGCTGAATACGCTCCAGCTTATCCTCACTGACCGTACCGGCCTCTGTCCCCAATGTTTCAACCGCCGCAATATACTCTTTTTTAATTTCAGATTGCGAGTCCAGACAAAGCTCGAAGACACCATACGGAATTGCCATAACCCGTGGTGCAGCAAAATCTTTAAATTCACTCCCGAGCCTGTAGAGTTCAGCAGAGGCCCCCGCCTTGTTGCCGCAGGTTTTAACCGCAATATCCTCTGCAGGCAGGATACAAATAGCGGCACTCAGTTCAATATCCGGAACAATAATACTATCAACCACTGCCACAGCCGAACTCGTAGATTCAGAATTATGCTTAATTCCATTCTGATCAAAAGTAAGCGAGATCTCTTTACCAGTATTATCCAGAAACTCAGAAAAATCGGCGACAGAATCAGCAGCGGCAAATGGAATTCTGCCGCTGCGGGAACGGACTCCCAGATGCGACAGATGCGGAATCGGATGCGCGAGCAGAATCCCTCGCACCGCGGCGGGGATCTCTTCATCCCCCTCAGCCTTGGTAAGCAATACGACAAACGCACCGTCCCGATCTTCAAATTCAGCTAATGATTCAGCTCTGACCAGAATTCCTTCAGCCACACCACCGGTAATAATACTCCAGGGCTGAAGCCCAAGAAGATTCTTTAACAGACGCTGAACCCGTTGCAGAATCCTTGAGAACTGAAATATAATATTAGCACGAATATCCCCCTCGCAATATTCTGCAACGGCATGCGCAGATATATTAAAAGCCTCTCCCAGTACCAGCGCCGCACCTGCAAACTGATTATTGACAGTATCGGCAAACTCAGAGCATAGCCGCAAACCACGCTGCACCGTCGCGAGAAACCTCAACTGCTCCAGCCGCTCTGCACCTGAAGTCAACACCCGCTCGCTCCATGAAGTCATCTCAGACAGAATACACGCCGTCTCCTGTTCATTAAAGCCGCTCAACACCATATGCTGCAGCGAGATAATAATAATATCCATAAGCCGCTGCGTTACAGTATCAGCGACCTGATAGTCATTAATTGCCTCACTGATTGTCGCAAAAGCATAGTCTTCAAGTTCAATATCAGCAAGCAACAGTGACGAATGCAGATGGAGCTTTTTCCCTGCTGTAAACCGCCTGAAAGCCTCACGCACCCTGTAAGCCTGTCTTGCCCGCGGCAGCGGATCAGTAACCTTCTTGATTTCAAGGAAAGAACTGATTACCCCTTTAAGTTCTGCGAAATCATCCGCTATCTGAGTTAGACGCTTCTCCAGTCCGACCGCGTTAAAAAATTCCTCCAGTTCGGTATAGAATAGTTGAAACTCCTTTACAAAATCAGCAGAGTATTCTGTATTTTCAGCAGTAATTTCTGAGAGGATACGTTTTGCGGTAACCAAATCTTCAGGCCCGGCACTGCGGTGGAGTTTATTCTGAAGATTATGCTTTATATCCAGCTTCAATTCTTTAGGAATATCATTGCGATGGGCAATATCACGTATTCTAGTCAGAGGTTCATGGCGCATAAACTCCTGCGCATGCGATGGTAAATATGGATAAATTTTCCGTAAAATCCACGAATTATCATTGTTCTTCAAGCCGGCAATAGCATCCTCGATTTCCAGAGCAGTCTGAGCATGATGGCACGGTCTGAAATGTCCGCCATCCTCTTCACACGGTATCTCTCCAGTAGCAAGAAAACGCAGATAGACTGCAATCGCCGCCAGATCGGCGTCCTGCAGCTGCTGTGTCGCAAAGAACAGCTCTTTAACCCCTTCCAGCCTGCGCCTCCAGCTTTTACTGGTTTGACTGAAAGCAATAATCTCAGCCAGCGCCCAACTGTTACTCTTTTCTACATCCAGCTCCAAATGCTCAGGAATAACGTTAAAACTGTCAATCGCCGAAGCAGCTCCAACCTCAGAAGCCGATATAACCTTCTGCTCCTCGTTACTGCCGTTATCATAACTTTCAGAAGAAGCAAGCAGATTATTATAATTACTTATTCCCAGCATTTCACAGAGACGGTCATAAATATTAACCAGAATAGTCCGGTCATCAGGCCACTGCTCCATAATCATACTGCCGGCATACCCCCGCTGTTCCAGGCGCGCAAGAAAGAGTCTAATCCCCGTGTCATCCTGCGCCGATGCAGCTGTAAAGAGCGGCAGATGACTATCTCTATCGCCCCAGTTCTCATGAATATGCGCATGAATAATTCTGACATTTGGCTGCAGTCTGTCGATAAAACCTATATAGTCATTACGCGTTGCTTCACAACAATTTGCATGACCGATGTCAATACACATTCCCACATGTTTGATCATCTCATAACCAAGTTTTTCAAGCTCGGCAAAGAGTTCATTAAAATCTTCAGGCGCATGCAGCGGGGTATTCTCAATAGCGAGCTGTAGCTCTCTGGCGGCAGTGGAGACAATAACCGGTTTCAACGCCTGCACGAATTCCGAAATTCCTGAGGTCTTATCAAGATGAATATTAACCAGTTTCGCACCGATTTCAGCAGCAAGCTCCAATGCCTTAAAAATATCCTTTATCCCGACATCTGTAAGTGGAGTTGCCACGCAAGCCGCGTGAATAGAAAAACGGATACCTGAATCCGCCGCTATACGCCTCAGTTCCAGCATTCTCAGCGGTGAGACATCAGCATAATTCCAGCCGCTGCTGCCGCCGTCAGAATAATTCTTCTTATCTGAAAACCATTCAAAAGCTGTAAACCCGTGCTCGAGTGCATAAGCAAAAGGCTCCTCGGGATCTGCAGTAAAAAATGCTGTCTGATTACCAATATGAATATTCATTTTATAATCCGATCTGCGGTCTATTCTGAACTACAAAGTATTTTCCAGCATGTACCGCACCTTCAATATCCTGAGCAAAACCGCATATCCTTTCAATTTCTACACCGATTCTGCCAATTTTCAAACAAATATCATTACGGAAAGAACCGTCACACAGTAACATTTCATCGGTATAATCAAGAATTCTGCTTTCCGGCTCTCGCGCCAGAAAACTGTCATACAGGCCTGCACCGGCAAACCCCTCCAGATCTTCTCCATTGGAATCAGATCTGAAAATGACGCCACCTCCAAAGAGTCCTGTGCTCTTGCCTGGAAGGGATATGACCGCGATCTCTTCCGTATTCTTATCATAGGTAAACCCGAGAGACCGCCCTGGATAGTTACCGACAAGTGTCTCACCGAGCCCAAGAACAACCTCGGCAAATACCTGATCAGGATTACCAGATATGGGATTAACGGTATGGATTACAAACGCATAGTCAGCTTCGATCACCTGTTGTACCAGCACCGCCATCTGCAACCGCTCATGAGCCAGCCCCAGATGCTTGCGCGAGTAGAAAGCGCGATTATTCCACTTTGAGGACCAGACCTTTCTGATTGCACTCCAGATTTCCTCCCATGAAATATCAGCAAAACCGCAGGTGTCCCATACCGCCATAAACTCAGCTTTGAATCCGACTGGTTCTTTGAGTTGCAATATCAGACTGCGCAGATCACTCAGATGCTTATCGGTGTCTTCATCAAGCAACTCAAGCAGACTTCGGTATACAGAAATATACTCGCGATTTTCCGGAGCTCCCAGCGCCCGCTCAAAAGCCCCAAAAGGCACGGCCATCGACATCGGCAGACCAATCCAGTCAGGCAGATTACCCAGAAGAATATTGAGATTATTCGATTTACCACCTAGTATTTCACGGGTAAAATCCTTTCTGGCTACCGCCCACCCTGAAAAATCTCGGACCTTGACCTTTGAGACATCAAATTGAGTCTGGCTGCTCTTATGACTCGCTTCATGCCCCTTTTTGAACAACAAGCCACCTGTTGGTGTCGAGGAAATAACGATACTGTTACCGGTCAATTCTTCAAGCTTATGCCACTCATCATCCTCAAAACACGCACCGAACACAACACCAAGATTTCTGGTTCGCACTGACAGATGCGAAACCAGATCAGGGGCATAGCGGCTGATAATACCCACTACCCCTTCAGGAACCTCTTCATCACCGCCAACAGTTTCAGTCATCAGAATAACCGGCTCACCATAGACGACAGCTTCGACAGAATGGAGATTTTTGACCGGCGTGAGAATACCGGAAACGTTGCCCGGTCCGATAATTTGCCACCCACCCATCCCGGCCTGCGCCCGCAGATGCTTTAGCATGACCTGCACAACCTTGGACAGAGGAAAACTCTCACCACCACGAACCGTCTCTTCAGCAAATAATTTTACCGACCATTCATCACATCTGCAGCTTTTACCGATATATTCTGCAACCGGCTGAATATACCCGGACATCTCCGAAGCGTTCCCCTGTACGACTCTTCCCAGACGTTCAGCTACAGTTACACCCTCCAGTGCCTGAATACCGGAGAGATCGGAAGTTCTGGCTGTAAGTCTGTCCCAATGCTTTTTAGCCAGACCGAGATCTTCTGAATAACGGCCTGCAAGGGCCATCTGCTCTAGGGCAAAGAGCAAAACATTGGTCAGACCGAAATAATCATCCTGCGATATACTTTCAAAGTCACGTCTGATTAGAGCCTCAAGTGATAGATCCAAATATACCAGATCCAGTATTTCAGTATCGTCCGTAGCCCGCTCAATATAACCGGCAAGCTCACGCCTGAATCCTGTAGCCCGCTCCAGACGGCTGGGGTCATAGTTGACCAGCGCTGAGATCCCCCCTGCAAGTGCCCCATCAATTCTACCCTGAGCCCGAGATAATGCAACCGATAGTTCTGCACCGCCATGTACGGTCTGCAAAATTTTCAGATAATTCTCAAAGTCACGAATCAGTGCCTCCTTATCATCACCGCGAAAGTCAGGATCACTGACAATTGGGCGGTCATAACTCTGTAACCGCTCTCTAGTTACTCCTGAATCTCCAAGAACCTGATAAAATCTATCGACACTCCCGTTACTGCGCAGAAATTCCAGATACGCCTGACAGATTACCACATCATCAGGTGTCGTATTATTATGAAGCTTCTGATGCCATTCCTCCATGAAATGACCATGTGTTTCCTTAATATGATTACGATGCATGATATTCAGAATTTCATCCCGAATCATCTGCCCCTGTCCGCCGTCACCACCGCGGCCGACAGTCCCCATTATCCGCCGGATCCAGTAACGCTGCTCCGGATGTTCCTTCCAGAGTCTGGCAAAAACATAGGTCAATTCTTTCTGACTGTGCGCCAGCTCACGGGGCTTGGTATTATAATTACGCTGCCAGTCGAGCTGTCTGATAGCACTATATCTGAGCCAGACAAATACAATCATCAGCGACCACTCAGTTATCGCATTATGCGCCAGCAGATCCATACACAGATTATACCGGTGCATAAGTGTCCAGCTCCGATGCCCGGCTTCACCGGCTACTACTGCCTCCAGAAGATCCACATATTCCGAAGGCACAAAGTCCGGAGACTTGCTCTCGATAAACAGCGGCAAAAACAGGTCATTACCCTTACATTTTATCCACTTGTCATCATCAGACTGATACAGCAGAAATGATATTGCCTCAGGACCGTCATTCATACTCCCCGGGATGCTCAACTTCAGCGATGACAATCCTTTATCCTGAGTGAAAGCTGTACGCACCGCCTTGTCATCATAGACAACAGAAATTTTATTCCGCAGTGAGAGCGGCGGACATTTCCAGCCACTGTTGAACCGGTCATTCACCCCCCAGTGCAAATAAACTGTCTCCGCAATATTTGTAACCATATATACATCATAACCACCAGTAACCTCCTGCCGGCATAACGCCAGATACTCTCCGGTATCCAGATGATAATTCTTGTAAAAATTACCCTCATTCTCAGCAGCGCTTCCCAGCCAGTTTTTAAGGGCTATCTCCGGAAGAACATCGGAACGTTCAACATATTTCAGTCCGAGATGATAATCATAACGCCCATTTTTTTCATAGCGCTCTTCATCCGGATAATACAATACAAACTCAATAGCGACCCACTTGGCCGGAGAATCAAGATGAAATTTCAGAGTTGACACCACGCCGTCAAACGTAAATGGACTGCGTACAGCAAGATCATCGAACCGTTCACTCCCTGAAGGCCATACCTGTCTGGGTGGAGCAATCCACTGGTCCACATCCTCTGCAATAAGCCCCCAATGCAAAATACACCGGCGTTCTTCCTGCATTGAAAAGACCAGTGAAATACCATCAGCGCTGTAATCACTGGAAACTGTCAACGGGATCCGGTCCTTACCCACAGCAAACTGCTGCTGAGACTTCTTTTCATTGGTTGCTCCATGCTCATTCATATTATCTACCTTTTAATGCTTAAACTTGAAATTTATCATAATAATTATAACAATTCAGATTATTTTTAGCCAATATTATCTAAATTTTAAAATATTACTTATTACTCATTTCAGATTATTATTATAAAATTTGAACAAAAAAAATCAGCAACTGCAATTTAAAACAGTTACTGATTATAATTATAATAACTCACCGCAAGTATTAATTATAAGTTAATATCACTAATCAGCGAAAGAATTATCCAACATGAACTGATATACGCCTTCAGTATACGAAGCAACATTATCCCAATTAAACATCACTTCACACGCCCGTCGGCCATTAGCTCCAAGTGCCCGGCAATGCTCGTGATCAGCCAGCATAGAACCAAGACCATGTGCGATTCCACCAGGATTAGCATCAACAAGGAATCCGTTGATATTATGCCATACAAACTCACGAGGGCCACCGGCGGTAGTAGCAACGACCGGTTTACCAGCCGCCCAGGCTTCAAGGATAACAATACCAAACGGCTCATTTCTGCTTGGAACCGCGACAATATCAACTGCACGCATGAGATCAATATACTTATTCCGTGGCAGAGCTTCCAGGAAGACGATCGAATCATTAAGACCCAAGTCTTTGGCGATAGCAACAACCTTTTCTTTTTCAGGACCTGACCCAGAGATAATGAACTTGGTTTCAGGATATGAAGACAGCACCATCGGTACCGCTTCAACCAGCATATCCATTCCCTTCTGCAGACTCATACGCCCAGCAGCGAGTACGGTAGGTGCCATTGGAGCAATTCCATATTCAGCCTTGATCGCCGCCGGATCAATAAACCCGTCAAAAGCATTATAATTGACGCCATTTGGAACCACATGAACTTTTTCATGCGGTACAGCATAGATCCGTTCAACCTCTTCAGCCAGAAAACCACTTACACAAATGATCTGATCGGCATGAAAACACGCTTCAGCTTCTGCGTCACGTATCTCTTTAGCAAAGCCATCAAAAAAGACATTGCCGTCACGGCCATATTCAGTAGAATGAATCGAGAAAAGACCTTTAATACCATAACGCATCATAGTAAGTTTCATTGCATGACCAGTGAGCCAGTCATGGGCATGAATAAGATCGAAATGCCCGACCATGGTTGTAATTTCCGCAAACTTGGCGGCCATAGCTTCACACATCTTTTCCATAGTCAACAGGAAGTCATCTTCAATAACTTCATGATCTATTCTATGGTAATGTACACCATCAACCATACTGTAACTATCAAGGTTTTCTTTTCTCCTGGTAATAACGTGTATTTCATGACCACGGCGTTCAAGTCCAGCGGCCAACTCCGTAACATGTACACCAAGCCCACCCATAAATATTGAGTGTAACGATTCCCATGAGAACATTGCTATACGCATAATCGAATTCCTTTTTTACACCAAAACACTCGAAAAGACACTACCGACAAATGATTATACTAAAATTTTAGAAGTGATTACGGTTTATAAAACCAGACGTAACAAATAATATTCATCACAAAACAACCCAAAAGACATTAACTTGCTCAATAACAGCCAGTTATAATCTGTAATTTTGAGTATACCGCTTTTAAGCGATTATGTATATCAAAAAATCGCTTAATCAACATAGCAACTAATAAAAAAAGTCATAAACATAACCGGTTGTTTGTAACATCATTATTATCAATGCACTACAAAATCAACTTCGTTCAAAAAAAAAATTTTTTTTTAGCTGAATCCACTGAAAATCACCCGCTGTGCAATCTAGAGAATCAACTGGATTATATTCCATGCATGCTCTTATAAATGTCCAAAGCAGCGGGGAATGGCTGTAATGCTCTTTCGAAAATTCCCAGACTATAAGCTATAGTGAGACCATAATTAGTAACCGGAACCCCCTGCTCCTGACATTTCAAAATCCGATTCAGCACCTCTCGGCGATTGGTCATACAGGCACCGCAGTGAATCACCAGTTTATACTGACTGAGGTCATAATCAAAGTCATGCCCCTGCACATGCTGAAAATCCAGCTCTCCACCGACATATTGTGTAAGCCAGCGAGGGATCTTTACAGTACCGATATCATCTGCAATACTATGATGAGAACATGATTCAGCAATTAATATTTTATCCCCAGGAACCAGAGACTCAATTGCCAGTGTTCCGGCAACCTGAAGATTAAGATCACCCTTGAAACGGGCGAATAAGATTGAAAAACTGGTCATTGGAATTTCAGGTGGCGTATCGGCGGCCACCTTCAGAAATGCCTGAGAATCAGTAACCACCAAGCGCGGAGGAGTCTTTAATCTGTCAAGAGCCGCGCGCAATTCTCTTTCCTTAACCACCATACAATAACTATCATTATCAAGTATATCCCTGATCGACATTACCTGCGGCAGAATAAGCCGCCCTTTAGGTGCTTCCTTATCAATCGGCACCACAAAAACACAAAGCTCTCCTGCCGGCATCAGGTCACCAAGAATCGCCGGAGTCGTTACATACTCTTCAGGAGCAAGCTTGAGCAAAGCACGCCGGACATCCGTAATATTCTCACCTGATTCAGCAGAGACAGCAGCATATTCAAGTTTATCCTGCTCAAGTTGTTGCCTAACTTCCGCTGTCAGCTGGCACCGATCAGTTTTATTAATTACAACCAGTACCGGAACACTACGCTTTTGGACCTCGGATAAAATCTGCTTTTCATATTCACCCCAGGTATCCCCTTCGGTCACAATAACCCCGAGATCAACTCTGTCAAATACCTTTTTTGTCCTATCGTTGCGCAGCTCTCCAAGTATGCCCTCATCGTCAAGTCCGGCGGTATCAATAAACAGCACCGGTCCTAATGGCAGTAATTCGATAGGTTTTTCAACCGGATCAGTCGTAGTTCCGGCATGATCAGAAACGATAGAAACATTCTGCCTGGTAACAGCATTCAGTAAACTGGATTTACCGACATTCCGTCTACCGAAAATACCGATATGTAATCTCATTCCTTTAGGTGTTTTCAGCATATTATATCCTTTATTTATAATTGTTCTTAGCGAATATTTTTGCGGCAATATCCATGAGATATTCTCCTGCCTGCGGCCCGGACAGTCCCATTTCACGTGTAGAATAACTGTCACGGGTCTTATAGGTATCCACTTTCGTAACATATCCCTTCCAACTGCCGTTAAAACTCGTTATCAAAGTTTCACGCTCTTCCTGCAATTCCTTGGTCAATTCACCGGCAATGTCAGCAGGCATGCCAATTAAAACAAACTCACCAAGCTGTAAATATGAGACATAAGCCGGATTTTCAAAGAGCATATTTGAAATCAGTGGAAAAACACTTGTCTGCGGTCCAAATAATGACATCCGCACTTTAGGCATTGATAACGGCAGATACATGCTGGCAAGGGTTGTCACATTACGTGACGGCGAAGCGGCAATCGCCGGTGCCAAACGCCGAGCCAGATTCATTCCCAAAGTATTCGCCCCCTGCTCATGCAGGTAGACCGATCTGGCATCACCGACCGAACCGGCAGCAAACATCACGCCGTCAGCCCCGGTAAGTTTTTCAAGTTCAGAACAGAGTACCCCGGGATAATCACTTGAAAACCTGTGCTCATCCTTACGAATTACAGTTGCATGCGCAGCGTACGCGGTCAGAATAGCAATTACTTTCTCAGGATTACCGGCATCGACAAAACTTACACCAGTAAAATACGGATTAACCCCATGATAACCTGTCCCAGCTGCTGATGGGTTGTCCTTATATATTCTGTCCTCAAGCCATTCACCCGCAGCAACTCTGGTATACTTCATTCTTACCGGCTTCAGATTGCGTCGCGACTCTTTGATGGCGGTAACCAGAGCCCCCTTGAGATTCTGATAATATTCGGAAGAGAATTTGCCATAAAATAATTCAAATACCGGATGGCGGTACCAGCCGCCGGCACCACTATGGGTATGAGTGGCTGTAAAAAACAGCTCTGCCCGTGAGAGACCGGTCTCACGCAAGATGTCATCAATGATATTGCCCATAAGCAGCATTACATCAGCACCGACAATTGTTACCGCAGTCTCTCCGACTTTTACAGTAAGAGCCCGTGCATATAGCGGTGTCTGTTCACCAACGCTGGCAAGAGGCGAACGATCTGAAAAGCCCATAATGGGCTGACCAACCTCGGTTTTAATTCTGTGACGCGAAAAACCCGCAGCAAGAGTTCCCTGACCTCTGAGGAAATCTGTATGTTCCAGAGTTTCCAGAGTTTCAGCATAATAACCGGCAGCAGAATATGGCTTATCGGTAATCCATACCGGACCGACAAGAAGATAAATGAATGCCAGAATCCAGAGAAGATAAATAATATTTACCGGAGCTGCTAATTTTTTCAAACCGTAACCTTTTTAATCATTATAAATAAATATATTATCTGAATATTATAATATATCTCAAGTAAATAATCAATCGTTGCAATGCAACTGTTAATCCTTATAATTTAGATCCAATATTTAATGTACGATAATTTTCATACAACCTATGAAGTTTGATTAATAATACAAATTAATACTATTTAAGGTATATAGCATAATATGTCAGCAGAAATTTTTGCCCCACGAGTCGATAATTCAAAATTAAAGCGAATGTTCAGTCCGCTTTACTTACCGACTTACGACAAATATATTGTCCTCAATTATCTCAAATTCCTTCTCGCATGCGTAATACTGGTACTCGGACTGGTAATACTTATTGATCTGCTGGAAAATTTTGATGAATTTTATAAATATGCGAATAATAACCATAATAATCTTACCCAGATGGTATGGATACTGATCAAGCATTATTCCGCATATGCGCCGTCACTGGTTATACAGCATATGTTTTCAGCCTTGCCGGTTGCGGCTGCAATCATAAGCATTACCAATGCCACTTTAAACCGGGAATTAACGGTACTCAGAGCTTCAGGAGTCTCACTTCAGCGCACAATAATCCCGATTCTGCTGGTCACACTGGTGATATCCACAGTTTTCGCCCTTACTAGAGACATGTATGTTCCAAGCCTCCTGCGCAAAAGCTTTGTGATGAACAATCGCCTGCGGCCGGCGGAGACAATCCCTCTCAAGATTGTCCTCAATGACGGTGAAACCATCCAGTTTATTGAGATGGGGCATTATGATGGAGAGACCGGTCAGGCATATAATCTGCGCATCGAAGTCCGCCAGCTGAAAGACTTTCTTGAAGGAAAGAATATATTCTACTCCTACCGGGCGAAACGTGCATCTCTGCAGCCGTATATTGATGTCGCCAACCCTGAAGATGAGCATTTCAACAAATGGACCTCCGAAGACGGCGGCTCAATCCTTGTTCAAATGAATAACAACCGCGTAATCAAGGAGTGGGAAAATTCACTGCCGACACTGGTGACGCAAGCAATGCTGGAGCGTCAGGTACTGACGGAAAAAGTTATGACCTGGGATGACCTTATGCGCCTGTACAACGACCTAGAAGTCAGACTGGAAATAAACAATCGCCTGAGTGAACCGCTTCTATCCTTTGCCATGCTGCTGATGTCACTTTCAATAATTCTCCGGCTCACATCTTCCGGAAGAGAGGCAAGCTATATCTCAAATGCAATTATTGGCGTTGCCTGCTGTGCTGTGTTCTTTATGCTCCGTTCCATCTTCTTTTCATTAGGAGAATCAGGTACTCTCTATCCCGTACTTGCCAATCAGGGCCCGACGCTAATATATCTGACACTCGGAACATTTCTACTGACCCATATTGAGAGCTGATTATACCCTAATTTAAAATGTAATGAAAACGCAACTAGAAAATACGGTATTCCCACTACTTCCCTGCCAGCATAAAGACTGGTTGATCGGTCTTTCCGGCGGCGTGGATTCAGTAGTACTTTTAAAGCTCTGCGCTGAGTTTATCAGCTTACATGAATCTGATATTTCCTTATATGCTGTTCATCTCAATCACCAGACACGTGGTGAAGATTCCGATCACGATGAAATGTTATGCCATGATCTTTGTAGCCATCTTGGAATTGAACTTTTCTCAAAATCCCTGAATATCCCGCAATTTGCTACAGGAAACAAACAGAATTTTGAAGAAGCCGCTCGCGAAACCCGCCACCGCCTCTTCCTTGAAGCGGCATTGCAGTTTGAGCTGACATCCCCGGCATTACTTTTAGCCCATCACCAGAATGACAATATTGAAACTATATTAATGCGACTTCTGCGCGGCAGCAGTATGCGCGGTCTTCACGGTATCTCCTACAGCAGCATATTACCCGTATATAACCATGAGCAAAAATTATTGGTCACAATTTACCGTCCGCTACTGCATACACCCAAAAGAGATATTCTTGCCTACGCCCGGGAAAATAATCTTGTCTGGCGCGAAGATAAAAGTAATTACGATACAACCTACACTAGAAATCTGCTTAGAAATATCGTTCTACCGGCACTGCAGGTTATCGACCCTGAGATAACCACCAAGCTGCATAAACTCGCAGAAACAGCAGCGCAAACCGAGTCATTAATCCAAGCCGGTATCAGTAACATTAAATATCAGCCATACCGTCTCAGAACAACAATCGATGAAAAATCAGCCCGAACAGCGGAGTTCTCGGTCTTTTGCCGTCTTGTCGAAGCGTTATGCGCTAAAATTATTCCAAACTTTCTTCTTCCCGGAAACGCCTACCGGTCATTAAAGCGATTGCATACAGCAGCGGTTGCTGCAACCGACATTGCCAGAGGACTGCACATCGCTCTCTATGACGGTAATTTCTACATATATCAGAAAGATTCCAGAACAGCCCCGATAAATTTCCAGTCATATGCGGATAATTTCCATTACGAAGATTCAAATATGCTGATCACAATTACCAAAACCAGCCTTAATGGAACCATTCCTGAACCGTATGACCCGTTTGTTGAATATATTCCGGCAACATTTACCCAGGCGCCACTGCAGCTGGCGACAGTAAATCTCAATACAAAAATAACGCCTATCGGTATCAAAGGAAGCCAGAAGCTCAAACGCATACTGCAGAATTATCGGGTACCGCCGCATTTACGCACCCGTATTCCCGTACTCCTTTACGATAATACTCCTCTCTGGATAGCAGGTGTTATACTTTGTGAACATGCCAAACTGCACAACGCTACAGGTGAAGTATTTTGTTTGCGATATTCAGAAAAAACGCTTTGACAACCACCCCCAAAAGATCTATCTTAATATAATATCATAACAATATCCGCAACCACTTAACTGGAGAAATATATGAGACTCACAAGAGTTGTGGCAACACTTGGCCCGGCATCATTTGATGAGGAAATTCTACGTAAACTGATAATTGCGGGAGTTGATGTATTCCGCCTTAATTTTTCACATGGCACCCATGAATCACACCGGGCGGCTCTGGAAAGCGTCAGAAGCCTCTGCTTGGAACTTAATCGACCTGTAGGTATTCTTCAGGACCTTTGTGGTCCTAAAATCAGAGTCGGCAATATGACCGATGGTCTGATTACTCTGGTAGACGGTGAAGAGACAGTAATCAGTAAAGATGAGGTTATCGGCACACCGGTAAAATTCTCCTGTTCATACAAATCATTGGCGCTTGATGCACAGGTAGACGATAGAATTTTACTCAATGACGGCTTACTCGAGCTCGTTGTAACAGCTATTGAAGGCGGTAATGTTCGCTGCAAAGTTGTTCACGGTGGCGCATTACGCAGCCATAAAGGAATGAATCTCCCGGGTATGAAACTGTCAACACCATCTGTGACCGAAAAAGATATTGAAGATCTTAAGGCAGGCCTGGATATGGGGGTTGATTTCATCGGCCTTTCCTTTGTACGTCAGGCATCAGATCTTGACCCGGTAAAGGAAATAATCTCACGACACACACACACGCCCAAAATAATTGCTAAAATTGAGAAGCCTGAAGCACTTGAGAATTTTGATTCCATTCTTGCTGCTGCCGATGGGATAATGGTAGCCAGAGGTGATCTGGGGGTTGAACTGGCAGTTGAAAAGCTTCCAGCAATTCAGGAACAGCTTATTGTCAAAGCCAATCAGGCAAATAAAATAGTTATTACCGCTACCCAGATGCTTGAGTCAATGATCAATAATCCAGTACCGACAAGAGCTGAGGTTACCGATGTCTCTGTCGCAATCTCACAAGGAACCGATGCTGTGATGCTTTCTGGAGAATCCGCAGCCGGCAGCTATCCGGTTGAAGCCGTAACCATGATGTGCAAGATCGCGCTTGAAACAGAAAAAAGCCTTAAACGTAATCACGATAACTGGAACTGGCGGAAGAATAAGGAGATTCACCCTGTAGGTATTGCCACCAGCGACGCTGCCTACCGCATGTGCGAAGAGCTTGATGCGTGTGGAATTGTTGCCCACACCATGACCGGTCAGACAGCTTTATTCCTTTCAAAAAGCCGTCCTTTTGCTCCGATAGTGGCACTTACCAGTAAACGTGAGATCGCACGTCAGATGCGGCTATACTGGGGAGTTGAACCAATCTATAACGGAAATATCTACAGCAATGCCGATGTCAGAAATTTTGCGATAGATTATTTCAATAAAAAGAAGGATGTCAAAGTTGATGATACGGTAATTGTTATGACCTCACGACCTTTTGGTGAAGTAAATCACACCAATGGCATTGAAATAATTGAGATAAAGGAATGACAGAAATGTCGGAAATTAAACGTGTAATGTTTATCGGGGCACATCCTGATGATATAGAAATTGGAGCTGGTGGAATGATCTGCCAGCTCATTAATTGCGGTACAGAAGTACTTGGTATTGATATAACCGATGGCGAACTTACTCCGATGGGAGACAGAGAAATTCGGGCACGTGAGAGTAAAGCTGCCAGCGATATTCTTGGACTTAACGACCGATACTGCCTTGATGAACCGAACCGTATACTCCAGGATACGGTTGAAGCCCGCACAAAACTTGCGATTGCGATACGTAAATTTCGTCCCGACCGAATTATTACCCATCTGGAACAGGACGCGCATCCGGATCATACTGCTGCTTATAATATTACCAAAGGCGCAATACTGCTTGCACGGATTCACAAGATCGAACTGCCCCATGAACCCTGGCGTTCAGGAAGAATATTAAAATACCCTTGTTACCACTTAAAAACTGTATATAATCCTAATATACTCTTGAAACTTACTGATGAAGAGTATGAGAAAAAAATGGCTGCAATTCGCTGCTACGAAAGTCAGTTTATCTGGCATGAGCCCAATCAGCTGATCTTTCAGGAATTAGAAGTCCGAATGCGTTATTACGGCAGCATGATTGGTGAAAAGTTTGCGGAACCGTATTATACAGAGACGCCTCCAGGTATTGAGACGCTGCATAATCTTTTATAACTTTTGTACATGAGGTTTTACACGTGCCTGAGCTAAAAATCAACGGAAGCATAAAGTCATATGAAAGCAATAGTTTTCCAGCTTCACTCTCAGATCTAATTACCGCGCTGGATCTGAGTAATATTTCTATCGTAGCTGAAATAAACGGAACAATTATCAGAAAAGAAGATTTTCCTAATACTGCTCTGCAAGATGGAATGACAATTGAGCTGGTAAAATTTGTTGGTGGCGGGTGATAATTAACACAACAGTTTTATTTTACATATTTGCAAGAGTAGGGAAAAAATGAATAACGACAATCTAGTAATTTCTGGCAGAGAATTTTCATCAAGACTTTTTGTCGGTACCGGAAAATTCAGTTCAGCAGAGGTCATGTCTGCGGCTATTAAAGCGTCAGAAAGCGAAATGGTAACAGTAGCATTGCGTAGAGTTAATATTGCCGATCCCGGTGATAATATGATTGAGAAAATCGACACCTCAAAATGTCAGCTGCTACCCAATACTTCAGGAGCGCGTGATGCTGAAGAAGCAATTCGTGTTGCAATGCTCTCCCGTGAAGCAAGCGGTAATAACTGGATCAAGCTAGAAGTTACACCTGATCCGTACTATCTGCTTCCAGATCCTATTGAGACCCTGAAAGCGACAGAAAAACTAGTAAAAGAGGGTTTTATTGTTCTGCCATATATTAATGCCGATCCAATTCTAGCGCTGCATCTGCAGGATGCCGGTGCCGCCACAGTAATGCCTTTAGGCAGCCCAATAGGCAGTAATCAGGGTATTAAAACCCGGGCAAATATTGAAATTATAATTGAGCAGGCACATGTACCGGTAGTAGTTGATGCCGGCATCGGCCTTCCAAGTCACGCCGCTGAAGCTATGGAAATGGGAGCGGATGCTGTACTTGTGAATACGGCACTGGCAGTTGCTACAGATCCGGTTCAGATTTCAACCGCCTTTAAACTTGCAGTTCAGGCTGGACGTATGGCGTTTCTTTCAGGCCCGGGAAGTGCCAGCAAACAGGCTGAAGCTTCCAGTCCGCTGACGGGATTTCTCGCCTAATCAATATTTACGTTACTATATCAATAATAATTAATGACCATCTCTATCGGAGATGGTCATTAATTATTATTGATATTCAAATATTCAAAACTTCTTCGCTAAGTGTTACCAATGACTAACCATTGACCTGACTATAGTCTGTGCAAGTACTGCCAGCGACTTATCCTCAGCATTGTCATAGACCTCATTTTTCGACTCATTATAAATACCAGCTGTCGAACTATCATAATTACTGGCGACAACACGATTATTAATAGCAAAATACCCTTCTTTGTTATCATATAATGAGAAATTAGCTGAAATAACAGTAGACATCTGAGTAGGCTGATAATTTGAGTCGTAAGCCAATCCAGTGTTAGAAACTTTAAAAATACTTCCACTGAGTACAGCGTCAGCGCCGCTGTTTACGACCTTCAATCCCGGCGTCAGATTGATCGCCCTAATGATCTCACGGGTTAGAGCTCCCTCCAGATTATTGTAATATGTAGTATTTCCGAATGTTGTAACTTCAATAGTTTTAATGTTTCCAGGCAATTCAGATTTGGTCGTATATGCACACCCGGTTACAAATAACGCCAGAAACAAGAGTACTAAAATGTTAATTCCACGTGACATAGTTACTCCAAATCAAATAAGCAAAGAAACAACTGAGTTAATACCAAAAATTATAAACATCTTTATAAAAAAGTATAGCTAAAATTCTTCAGAAAAACTCCAATCATTATTATCTGCAGCAGCTTCATTGGCCTTTACTCTGGCTGAACTCTCAGCTTCATCAATAATACTGGCTTTACTGCGCATTGAAACAGGAATAGCTGACGCAGAAGTTTCATTCTTAATATTGTCAGGAGCAACATCATATGTAGGAGATTGGACATTACGTGCAAGTGGATCGGCAGCGGCACCACTTGCAACAGGATTTGTCTGAGGATATCTGCCGGCACTGGCAGCAGCCATTGGCACTGCTGACGCACCCATACCAATTGGAGCAGCCGGAGCAGCCGACGCCGGGGCTGAAGGAACCGGTGCCGTACTAACGCGTTCAGTAACCTCGACCGTTCTCACTTGTTCCTTAACAGCATCAGTTCCTCCTGCGGTCGGATCTACAAAGTCGGTTGTCGTCTTCTTTTCACTAATAGTTACTTCCTCATTACCAGCAAAACCGCCACCCTGTGACGCAGAAGAAGTCGCTGGAGCATTTCCTGCAACAGATTTTGAACCTTTAGCAGCATACTCTTCACCCATCGGAACTTCATCTCTTCCTTTAGGCAGCGGAAGAGCTGCCTGCTGATTTTCATCGGGAATATCTGAATCAATACCCGGTACAGGGACATTATCGGTATGTACATAGTCATCACTATTAGCTGCAGTGACGAAAGTTGCGGGTTTTTTAGAGATAAACGGTATATTAAAGCCGCCATCATCCTCCCGTTTTTCAGGAATACTGATCGTACCAATAATCCGGCGTGACTTACTGGCATACGAAGTATTTGGAAAGCGCACGACTATCTGTTCCAGCGAGAATTTATAGGCTTCCATACTCTCTTTAGTACCGCGCTTCTTATAAAATTCCGCTGAATCCCACAGCTTTTTCGCTTGAATTTCTTCGAGCTCACGAATTTCAGAATCATAATCATCTACCGGCGCAAAATCCCCGTCACCAGCATTTTCATCGGCATCGGCGGCGGCTTTTTTGGCTTCACTTACAGCAGTTCGTACAGAATTGATATCAGCGTCACCCTGCATTACTTCCATGGTCTTCTTGAGTATTCGTGCTTTCGCAACAAGCTCACCACTCATACTGAACTCGGTAAGCACTCTATCAGCATACACAATACCACGTGCCGGTTCATCAAGATCCTTATAACAGCTCGCAATTGCCAGTAGTGAGGCTCCAGCATAAGGTCCTACAGCATCATTAGCAACCACAGATTCAAAAATTTCAATTGCGGCTCTCTTTCCGACAACCGGATTTTCATTATCATTCAACAGATCAACCCTGGCCCCTGACTGAAACTTTCTACCGATAAGAAACTCTATTTTGATCAGATCACTTTTTTCAGCTGAGAACGGATACGATTTGATAACCTGCTCCAGCGCTTTATAGGCATCATAGTAGTTTTCCATAAGAAAAAGACAGTTAGCAAGGCGCTGCAGACCGACACCGGCCTCTTCACTGTCAGGATAGGCTTTGAGCAATAAGAAATACTGCTGAGAAGCTGAAAGATATTTTCCTTCTTTTTCAAGTTTATATGCATATTTCAATTGCTCAGCGGGATTTGGCAGAGCCCGGCCTACTGTTTGAGACCAGCCCTTATTCTGTGTCCATTCCCAGTCTACAGCCATAACAGTACCGGAGAAGACGGTCATTGACAATATAAACACGAACAAGAACTTGAAAACACCATACTTTTTAACATATAACATAGATTTATCTTCCATACGATTCATTCAATAAATTACTGTAGTTTTTCCAGCTTCTCTGCTGCAGACTTCGCTGCAGCTGTGTTGGGAAACCGGTTTATTATATCATTCAAAAGAAACTTCGCGGCCGATATCGACTTACTGTTACCTCTGGAAATATAGAACTCAGCTTTATCCAGCATTGATTTTGACTGGGTATCAGCCAGAGCGGCATTAGCCCTTTCGACACTTTCGGCCAACTCCGGTGAATTTTTTGCTCCCGCCTTTGCCTGCAGCAACCGATCCTGCACCTCATCCTGAACTTCACCCTCAATCCCCTTGTCGGCAGCAGAACTCTTCTTTGCCAACACCTCCACCAGCTCCGCCTGCGCCTTCTCTGTTTCTACCGATTCAGGGTAGGTCTCGACAAGATGCCGATATTCATCTTCCGATAGTTTATACATTCCGAGTTCACTGTAACACCTGCCGCTCATAAGCAAACCGCGTGGAGCATAAGGACCTTTGGGATCATTGAAGGTTACAGCTTTATAAATAATTGCCGCGGCTTCCAGACAGCTGATACGATCTGGCAGCATGTTGCCGTTCTTATCCTTTTTAAATGGTGCTCCGGTAGCTTCCCGCTTACCCATACGCACCAGCCTGCCGGCAAGATCAAGCTCCATTTTTATACGCAAAGCCACCCCATCCTGGTCAAACTGTTTTGGGAAACTGCTTTCAAGAGCCTCAAAAGCACTCCAATAATTTCCCTGACGGAACTCACAGCGAGCAAGCCCCATGTAAGCCTCTTCGAGCTCAAATCCCTGAGCTCCGTTATGAATTGCCATCCGGTATATAGCTTTAGCATCATCAATTCGCGCCCCGCCCTCAGCAAGTTCAAGTCGTTTGGCACTCAAATATATCTGCTTCTGCGATGGCTCCTGTACCTTTCGCACATTTGTGCTGTCAGCATAGACTATACCTGACACAAAGAGTGCAAATAGTACTGAAAAAATATATACCGCAAATCTCATCTTTTCTGCTTTCAATTAATATCACCTTAAAACAATTAATCTCAAACGACACCGCTATTGAGTAACCCGGAAAGAAATCCCAACGACTTAAGCTGTGCTCCCAGAACATATTGAGCATAATCCCCAAGAGCAGCCAGCAAATCATATTTATGAAATGAGACCTTCACATTCTGGTTATTTCCTGCTACACAGCGCAGACCTGCAAGATCACCTGCATCCAGAACAATTCTATTTCCAGGCTTTGCGCAATCAGTACAGACCACACCTCCAGCTTCAGGGTTCAAAACGAACCCGCCAAGCTCACTTCTATTACAGATCTGGCAACATGTAACACCAGGCTCAAAACCAAGATCGCGCAGCACTAATAAAATAGCAACAGTCAACGACGAAATCGGTTTAAAATTATTTTTCTCACTCTGAAGCAATAACAGCTTAAAAGCTGAAAATGCCAGTTCATGCTTATCATATGGCATACAAGCTTTAATAAGTAGTTCAGACACAACTTCCGCACACGCGAATATTACCGGCGAATTTCTAATCTTTCTGAATTCCGCTAGCAGATTCGCCCCCGTCGCCAGATCAAGGTCTGAACGCCGCTTCTGGAAGATCGTCACCTCTTCAATATTAAAAAGATCAAAATGCCCATACATCGGACTGCTACCACGACGCGCCCCTTTAGCCAGAGCATTGATCCTGCCATACTCTCTGGTAAACAGATGCAATATATAACTGGTCTCGCTATATCTGTACTTTCGCAGTACAAAACCTTCACAATTCACATACATTAATGCATCTCATATATAATTACAAAACCTGTCTTACTAGAATCTATCTTTATCGACAAAATCTCCTTCTATATATAGTTTATATTATACATATTTATTAACATCAACTTCAACCGAAAATATTTTTTAATTACCAATAACACTTTCATATTTATTCCGCTGGACTGATTACCTTATATAATGAAACATAATATATTTATAATAAAATCGGGGCAGACATATTGTCTGCCCCGATTAAAACAGTCTATTAAATCTCACTCCTCACTTATATCCTCAAAAAGAGCTTTACAATACTCTTCAGGGTCAAATTGAGCAAGATCATTCTCTTTTTCACCGGTTCCGATAAACTTGATAGGAAGCTTAATCTGCCGGTTTATTGCCAGCGCAATTCCACCTTTTGCCGTTCCATCCAATTTTGTCAGCACCAGTCCCGTAACACCTACTCCATCAGTAAATTTCTGCGCCTGTGATAATGCATTCTGTCCTGTCGTTGCATCAAGAACCAACAGCACTTCATGCGGTGCCCCGGGTATTTTGCGGCCGGCAACCTTATAAATTTTATCAAGCTGTTTCATAAGGTTATCTTTTGTATGAATACGCCCGGCAGTATCAACAATAACATAATCAATATTGCGGGCAATAGCTGCTTCACAGGCATCAAAAACGACAGCTGCAGGATCCGCGCCATCTGCATGTTTTACAATATCAACACCTACCCGGTTAGCCCAGATATCCAGTTGCTCACCGGCTGCGGCTCTAAAGGTATCTGCTGCCGCCAATAGCACTGTCTTTCCATGATCGACAATAAAACGTGCTATTTTTGCGGTACTGGTAGTTTTACCGGTACCATTTACTCCGACCATTAAAATTACAGTAGGACCGGAATCATTCTTTCCTAATTTCATTTCATGTAGTGAAGGAATACCCATGACCAGCAGTTTCCTAAGTGCAGTCAGCACTTCCTCCGCAGTCGTTATCGCCCCGTCTTTATGCATAAGCCGGAGTTTCTCCACCATTTCAATTGAAACAACAGGTCCGACATCGGAAGTAATCAGCGACTCCTCCAGCTCTTCCCAAAAACCAGCATCTATCACTCGGCTGCCTTTGATCAGACTGTTTACCGGAGCAAAAACAGCTGCGGTCTTTTTCAGACTATTCTTTAACTTACTTAGAAATCCTGCCACAATTCTTCCTTTCGCTTGCGTAGAGTATCCAACACCGAATATCGCACAAATGGTATCCCCATATTAGGACCGCTGGTATTCGAATGGAAATCACTGCCTCCGGTCATAATGAGTTTATTTTTGCGGGTATACTCAATTAAATGTGCTTCAACCTCAGGTGAATGCTGCGGATAGTAGACCTCAATACCGTCAATTCCCCAACCGACAAAAACATCCAGATGCTCAACCAGACCGCTTGGACCCGGATGCGCCAGAACACTAATACCATGCATCTGCTTAATCATAGCGATACCGTCTGGAATACTCCAGCGATCCTTCGGAACGTACGCAACACCACTGTCACCGATATATTTTTCAAAAGCCTCACTGACACTGCCGCAGATGCCCTTATCAACCAGCAGACGCGCCAGATGGGGACGACCGATAGACATGCCTTTCTCAACCGGAAGCTCTGAATAGTCAATTTTAATTCCAAGCAACTGCATTTTTCGGACCATACGCGCCATGCGGTCTTCACGATTATTCTGCATTGCATTGAGTTTTTCTCTAATCTCCTCTTCAGGTTCAATCAGCAACCCAAGCAAATGTGCCTCCATACCCTGGTACTCACAGGAAAGCTCAACCCCTGGAATAACCTCAATGCCTAGCTTTTTGCCTGCCGCTATAGCCAGACCGACACCATCAAAATTATCATGGTCAGTTAGCGCTATCGCAGAAAGACCATTCCATTGCGCCTCTTCCAGTAATTTTTCAGGATTAAGCACACCATCAGAGAATGTGCTGTGTGTATGCAGATCTATTTTCTTTTCACTACCTGTCTCTGTAACCAAGTTCATTCTCCCTGCGGGTCTTCGATACCACTGGCGACTTTATCCAAAATTCCATTAACAAACTTACCGGAGTCTTTCGAACCAAAATTTTTAGCCAGCGTTACAGCTTCATTGATTACTACCTTTTTGGGAGTTTCGCGCTCCAGCAATTCCGCACAGGCGATCCTCAAAACATTTCTATCTACCCCGGCCATACGCTCCAGGCTCCAGTTTTTTGCGTAGGACGCAATAAGGGTGTCAATATCGTGTTTATTACAGGTGACCTGGTTAATTAGATGATAGGCAAAATTCCTGGCTTCATCTATATCTGCATGCTCATAAAGAAAATCCATGACACCCACTGGCTCAGTATCATTACTGAGGTCACACATAAAACAATACTGCAAAGCCAGTCTCCGCGCCATACTTCGAGGTCGTATCATTAATTTAGCTCCCCGAAGAGATTAACCATTTCAATAGCGGTAAGAGCAGCATTGGTACCGTTATTTCCTGCTTTGGTACCAGCCCTTTCAATAGCCTGCTCAATTGTATCACAGGTGAGAACCCCAAAAGAAACAGCCTTATCAGTGCTCATTGCTACCTGCGCAATTCCTTTGGTCGCTTCCGCACTGACATAATCAAAATGCGGTGTTCCGCCTCTGATTACAGCACCAAGTACAACAATCGCATCGTAATTGCTTTTAGTAAGGCGAGCAGCAGCCTGCGGCAGCTCAAAAGCTCCGGGAACCTTGACTATATCGATATCAGCCTCGGCCGCACCATGACGCAACAGACAATCCATTGCCCCCTCAACCAGACGATCACAGATAAAACTATTAAACCGACTGACAACGATAACAAACTTCTTACCGGCTGCTGTCAGATTTCCCTGAATGGTTCTTCCCATATTATTCTCCAGATTCTGTATATTTTTATATAAAATTAATAATTTATTAAAATCATAACCTTTTACTGCAGTCATTGTTAATATAAAAAAACAATATAAAATAATTATATGCAGCCGGCAACTTTTTTATTATGCGTTTAAACTCTGTATTGTCAAGACAATGAAGGAAAATACACCTATATATTATACCTGATTACAGTCTTCGCATGATTTTAGGTTAAAAATCACCTTCAAGCATATGACCAAGCTGAGTTTTTTTAGTGTTCAGATAACGTGCATTGTGCTTTTTCGCCGGCATTATAATCGGTACCCTTTCCACAACTTCCAGACCATAACCTGACAGCCCAGAAATCTTGCGCGGATTGTTTGTCAACAGACGCATCTTTCTAACCCCGAGATCAGACAGAATCTGCGCACCAAGACCATAATCCCGTAAATCAGCTGAAAAACCGAGTGCAATATTAGCTTCAACCGTATCCAGCCCCTTATCCTGAAGTTCATAGGCTTTGAGCTTATTATCAAGTCCGATACCGCGACCCTCCTGGCGCATATAGACGATAACACCTTTTCCCTCCTGCTGCACCATCGCCATTGATTTATTGAGCTGTTCGCCGCAATCACAACGGCAGGAATGGAATACATCACCGGTCAGGCACTCGCTATGGACTCTGACAAGCACCGGCTCATCAACAGCAGCCCCACCGGGCTGGAAATCACCCAGCACCAAGGCCAGATGCGTCTCCCCAGTTACCTCCGAATTATAACAATACAGCATGAAATCGCCGAACTCAGTTGGCATTGTCGCCTTTGCCACACACTCAACGAGTTTTTCCGTTTTACGTCGGTAAGCAATAATCTGCTCGACACTGCACAGCAGCATATTATGTTTTTCACAGAACTTTTCAAGATCGGGAACACGGGCCATTGTTCCATCCTGATTCATTACCTCACAAATCAGTCCTGCAGGCGGCAGCCCTGCCAGTTTCAGCAAATCCACAGAACCCTCGGTCTGTCCGGTACGTTTCAGAACACCGCCGTCTACCGCTCTGATCGGCTGCACATGCCCTGGACGCACAAGATCTGAAAACTGAGATTTAGGATTTGAAGCAATACGAATAGTTCTGGCTCTATCCTCAGCACTGATACCGGTAGTAACCCCTTCTCTGGCTTCAATAGTAACAGTAAACGCCGTATTAAAATTTGATTCATTCTTACTGGTAATCAGCGGAAGATTCAGGCGGTCGCAGTATTCACCATCAAGAGCAAGACAGAGCCAGCCGCGTGCTTCTGTTGCCATAAAATTAACCGTTTCTGCAGTTACATTATACCCGGCAGCGACCAAATCCCCTTCATTCTCACGATTTTCATCATCAACAAGTACTACCATTCTGCCAGCCTTAAGCTCTTCCAGTACATCTTCTATTGGTGCTAATTTCATTGTATTTATCCTTATAAAATTCATTCAACCGCAAACAGCGCAGCGGTAGTTATTTAAACATTCCGCCAAGATCAATTCCCAGCGACGAAAGATCCATTCCGCCGGTTAGCCCCTGCATCTCATCAATCTTAGCCTGTTCGACCTTCTTCTGCGCATCATTCACCGCTGCAATGATCAAGTCACACAGCATATCCTGATCTTCAGGGTCAATAACAGTTTTATCAATTTCGATATCAATGAGTTTTCCTTCACCATTGACCTTGGTCTTTACCATATCACCGCCGGAGCTGCCATTAAATACCTTCTTTTTCAGCTCCTCCTGCTGCTGCTTGACCTTTTCACCCATTACCTGAGCCTGCTGCATTAGTTTTGCTATATCCATATCTGCCTTTCTATAAATTAAAATTATTATAATTTTGAAATGCTCAAACCTTTTTCTGCCAGTGGCGTGATGAAATATAGCCCCAGGCGATTCCACATACAACACCTCCGAGGTGTACCATGTTAGCCATACCATTACCGGTAAATCCAAAAATAAACCAGATCATCATCAGCCAGATAACACCGGGATTAAGCCGCATGCCATAACGTGGATCAAACTTACCTCTTATCCAGAGAAAACAGAGAAGCGCGTAGTTAACACCACTCATCCCTAAAAATGCCGGACCGGCCATTTCGTACTGCAAAATATTGGGTAAAGCCGAAAATACTAGAAACATTATGAAAAGATACCTGCTGCCGTGCCGGGCTTCAATAACACCTCCAAGCTGCTTTAACCACATCATATTAAACAGAATATGCATAATTCCCATAATCTGAAAGCTGCCACCCTGAAATAACGGATAATGCAGTAACGCTGGAGTAAAAGGCCGCCATAACTGCCCGCGCCATAACTCATCAAGTAATGAGACCCCAGGCTCAAGAGGATTGGAAATCATCAACAGCCCCTGAACATAATCTATAAGCCCAGGACTCAGAATTTCAAAGACCCAGATCGCGACACAGATACCGATAAGAGTAGAAGTTACAACCGTCGAACCCCGTTTCTGCCACTGCTGGCGCATATCGCGCTGATTCTTTGCAAATTTAATTTCTGCTGCACGCCGTGACTCTTCAGCCATCCTTACCTGAGCCAGTGACTCACGATAAACACTCTTATCGCTCTGCTGATTGAATTTGTTAAATAATTCTGTCGCCGAACCCAGCTTGTCCTCATCAACGATCCATACCGAAAACATACCGCCACATTCTGGCTCTATATTCGATTCGATCCCGTTCTGCAGCAGATATGCTTTTAGCAATAAACCTTCTTCACCACCTTTAATCTCGCCTATAACGCGCATTTATCAGTTATCCTCTATATTAATTATACTGCCTTCAAAATTATCTAAAATCACTTTCACCCCGCGTTCTCTGCCAGCATCAAGCATGCGCTGCGCAGGAGAAATAAAGTCATCCGCGGGTACAGCCGAAGAGTCATCCGCCTCATTCAGCGCTTCACGCAACACCAGATGAATCTTAACTTCACACCCTAGAATCTCAGACGCACTCTCTGTAATGCGCTGTTTCCGATGTTTATCCTCAAGCTGTTCATAGATGAAGGTACCTCCTCCGGGAACAGAGAGATACAATTCGCCGGGCAAATATTTATCAATATAGACATCACCCAGAAACGGCGCATCCGCCCGGCTCTTTTCAGCCAGAACTGCAAGGATTTTATTCCAGACCTCTGCAAGGTTTATGTCAGGTACACCCCGCTCTTCCTTTGCTTCAACGTCAATACTTGATTTCAGCTGATCGGCAGACACAACTTTTCTGGCCAGTGCAGCGGTAACCTCAAGTTCATCGGCAAAGTCATCATCATCATCATCAGTATCAAACACACTAACCTCATTCTCAGCAGACAAGGGTCCTGTACTTATTACCTCATCCCGCCACGGAAGATCGTTATTATCTGGTGCCGGTACAAAATGCACCTCTTCATTTTTGGGTACATACCCGGAAACCGGTATGTTTTCAACAGAAACCGACTCTGATAATGGTTCTGAATTAACCGTTATTGAAGGTTCATTATTAACAGCAGAACTTTCCGCATGAGTGTGGTTTTGCATAGAAACCGCAACAGCAGAGTCCGTGACGGCAGTATTCCGTTCTAGCGGTAAAGCAGCAGGCTTAACGACATCCGGCAACGGAGCACCACTGGCATAAGCACTTAATTTGGCAACCAGATCCTTGACCGGGATAAGCGATTCCAAACCTGAGAGACGGGCAATAGCCATCTCCAAAGGAACCAGAGGATTGGTAAGAGCTCTGCTCCGTACTCTGGTACGAGCTTGCGTCAGCACGTCAAGAATCAGCAGAACCTGTTCCAGGGTTACCGAAACAGCCAGCTCAAGCAGAACCGTTTTCGCTGGGCCATATACAGTTATTCCATCTTCACCGCCGGTAGCCACAACATACATTAGATCCCGGCCGAAAGCGATGAGCTGATCCAGAAAATCACCGACGTTGGTACCACGCGAACTGACGGCATCAACAATACTGAGCGCGGCTTTAAGATCATGTGAAACAATTGCTTCAAAAATTCCGGCAACAGATTCAGCACCCGCTACACCGCGCACACGCTCCACATCCTCCCGGGTTACACTCCCGGCAGAAAAGCTCACCAGCTGATCTAGAAGAACCAGACCATCACGCATCGAGCCACCGCTGAAGGCAGCTATCGCGGCGAGTGCATCATCGGTTATTGCTGCCTTCTCACTTGCAACCAGACGTCGCAAATATTCGGTCATCTTCGCCGGCGGCACCAGCCGGAAATCAAACCGCTGGCAGCGGGATAATATAGTACCGAGTATTTTATGCGGATCGGTAGTGGCAAGAATAAATTTCACATGAGCCGGAGGCTCTTCTAGTGTCTTCAGAAGTGCATTAAACGCAGCAACCGACAGCATATGCACCTCATCAATAATATATATTTTATACCGGGCCCGTGACGGAACATAACCCACCTGCTCACGAAGTGCACGCACCTGTTCTACCCCATTATTTGAGGCACCATCTATCTCCTGAACATCAATATCCTGACCGCGCAGCACATCCTGGCAGATAGCACACTCACCACAAGGCGTTGCAGTCGGACCATGTTCACATACAAGTGCACAGGCAAAGATACGCGCCATGGAGGTCTTTCCACAGCCATGGGGACCACAGAAAAGATAAGCATGCGCCACCCGTTGCGACTCAATCGAGTTTTTTAAAGTCTGTGCAACATGCTCCTGCCCGATAACATCATCAAAGGTATGAGGGCGATATCTTCTCGCCATTGCTTCGTACATGCAGACCACCTTTCAGCTACTGAAAAACACCTGAAACCAATCAGAATTTATTTTTATATCCAACTATATTCAACATTGATTATTATATGAATTATAAAATGGAAATCACGGACTATTTTAATTTTAGCCCACAAAAAAAACGGAACTCAATTACGAGTTCCGTTAAAATAATTAAAATGACAGATAGAGGGAACCGGCGATTCCAACACAAGTATCGGTCAGCTTAGGGCTGCTCCCGTCAAGGCCTGACCCGGTTAGGCGCCGTCACATTGCTGGGCCGATTCCCACTACCTGTCACTTAATTTAGGTTAATTGATCATATTTAAATGCAGCATACAGTCAAGACAATATACAATTATTTTTTATCTTTTTTGATCGCTTCAGAAAAAAAGTTACCCAGACCGGCAACCATTTCAGCAGTTACATCTCTGGCTCCTTCAAATCCGACCTTGAGCATATCACCAAGATGAATTCGCAGAAACTCTGCAGTTGCTTTGGTATCGGGTAATCCCCAGGCGATCTTTGCGTGAACATCCTCTGCTTCCCAGGCCGCCCCCCTGACTCCCAGACCATCATAATAAACCGATTCATCCTCTGGCGTATCACTATCAGAAAGAAGCGTATAATCACCCTCGGACCACCTCTGATAATCATCACTATCAGCAAATTCCTGCATTTTCCCCATACGGTAAATATAATGTTCATTACCATTATAGAGATCAGACCAGGCTCTGAAGACCGGACAGGCCGGGGTCTGTTCAGAATTTTCCAGATATTCAGCATAATCCGCCAGCAGTGATTCCACGCTATAGATACCCAGACCTTCAGTTGCCAGTTTCGCATATACCGCTAAAACCAGTTCAGGGTCTTTGGACAATACCAGCATTCCCCTGTCAGCCGAAATGTCTGCTTCAATTGCCCATTCTTCAAGGAGCGTACGCGGCAAAGCAACGATACTCTTGAAAATACCGAAATTATCCGAGGCGGCAGCAAGGAGTTCACGCATCATATATGTCTTCATATGACCAGAATGAATATGCACCAGTGCCTGCGAAATAACCACCAGTACTTCGGATGTCATGAGCTGCTTGAGTAGAGCGCTGGTTACAATCAGCAGCGGTTTGGTCTCACCAAGGCAGTATGCCGCAGCCTTATCACTACGCTGCAGATACATATCCGGGACATTAATCCCTAATTTTACACATAAATCAACCGTTCCGCGGTAAATTTCATTAAAGCTCTCGGCAGTTATACGCATACAATTCGCACTTACCGTCTGCCGGGAAAATTTTTCATAGCGCCGGCGAGATAACTCTTTACTTACCCAGTCAATTCCCTTCATTTTCATTATCGTTGACGAGATAAATCTGTCTTTAGAGGTACAAAACAGACCTCCGGGTATAGCTGCACCTGAATTTTCCACGATCACCTCCTGATTTAAAATTTTAAAACCTAATACAACACTATTTAATTATAAGCTATGCGGCAATACTTGCAACCATGGTCTCACTAGACACACCAATATTTTTTTGTAGCTGCTTATATTCAGAGTAACTGTCAAGAAGTGCTATACGCAACTTATGAATTGCATCCGGATCAGCAACATCATTAGGACTGCTTACTCTCTGCGTAAGACGTTGTGAAGCGATCTCCAGTTCCGCAGTTGTCGGAGGGGGCAGTCCTTCACTCCAGCTTCCAGCGATCTCCTCCGTTCCCTGTTGCAACAGACTTATTCCAACGATTGCAGCAAAAATCCGGTCCTCACGCAGACTGTCCTCCTCACTCATTGTTAGCATATTGCCTGCAGATAATTTCCTGGCGATCTTCTCAGCAGCCTCAAGTTTCTTCGCCGGAATCCTTCTAGGTACAAGCCTGGAGAAATATACCGTTTCATAATTACCTATAATGGTACTTACTCCTGAGTTCTTAGCAAAAGAAACCGAATCCGTCAGCATACCTACAGAACCCTGACCGCTCTCTCTGACTGAATTTCCAGTAGAAGCAGTACTGCGGAATGCTTTTCCAATAGCAGAATTAACAGTGTCGACTATTCCCATTTCATCCGATTCCTTATAATAAAAAAACTATTATTCACGTTAAATCGACCAGAATTGATTTTTATCTTAATACTCTTTTATTTTTTCCCTAAAGTATTTGACTCTGCGAACGCAAAATTATATAATGCTTTAGCTATTTTTATTTAAGGATAATTTTAAATGTCTAACCTAGTTAACCTCGTGCTCGTCGTCGTCGTGATTATTACTGCCACAAGTTGAGCAGCCGGGTTAATATTAAGTTTAAAAATGACCCGGGCTGAAAAGTCCGGGTTTTTAATTTTCAAGAGGAGATAATCAATTATGAAAGGAACAAAGCTCTTTGTCGAAGCACTCCGTAATGAAGGGGTTGATACTGTATTCGGATATCCTGGTGGCGCACTTATCCCCCTCTTCGATGAGCTGGTAGATGCTAAAGACATCAACTTTATCCTTCCACGGCATGAACAGGCCGGTGCGCATGGTGCCGATGGTTATGCTCGTGTTACCGGCAAACCCGGAGTTGTCATTGCGACCAGCGGTCCTGGAGCCACCAACCTTGTAACCGGAATTGCCAACGCTCATATGGACTCTATACCTATGGTTGCCTTTACCGGACAGGTAAAGACCAATCTTATCGGCAATGACGCTTTTCAGGAGGTAGATATCACCGGCATAACCCGTTCAATATGCAAGCACAACTACCTCATAAAAAATGCTGAAGAGATGCCGCATATTATACGTGAAGCATTCCATCTGGCGACTACCGGACGCCCAGGGCCGGTTGTAGTTGATCTGCCGGTCAATATCACAACCGCAGATATTAAGACCCCGGTTCAAAATACCGTTGACCTTCCCGGTTACAACCCCAAACTCAAAGGCAACCCCCATCAGATCGAAAAGGCCGCCAAACTTATTAATGAGGCAAAAGCCCCTCTGCTGTATATCGGTGGTGGTATTGTAGCAAGCAGAGCCGAAGAAAAGGTGATAAAACTTGCAGAAAAAGGTAATATCCCCGTAACTTCGACTCTTATGGGACTTGGAGCATTTCCTGACACGCATCCACTCTCGCTAAAAATGCTGGGGATGCATGGTACCGCCTATGCTAATTACGCTACCAGCAACTGTGACGTGCTTATTGCCGTAGGCTCACGCTTTGATGACCGCGTAACAGGTAAGCTTGATGAATTTGCCACCAAGGCAAAGATTATACATATTGACATTGATCCAACATCAGTCAGTAAGAATGTACCGGTTGACGTGCCGATAGTTGGCGATGCCAATATCGTACTCAACGACCTTATTGAGCATATAGACGAAGCACCACGTAGTGAATGGCTGGCGCAAATTGCCGAATGGAAGCAGAAGCATCCGCTGAAATACAGTGATGATGGCCTTATGCCGCAGTATATTATTGAAAAACTTTACGAAATGACCAAAGATCGAAAGACCATCATCGCCACCGAAGTTGGCCAGCATCAGATGTGGACAGCTCTATTTTACAAGTTCACCAGAAGTCGTACCCTTGTAACCAGCGGCGGTCTGGGCACAATGGGCTTTGGTTTACCGGCAGCCATGGGAGCACAAGTAGGAAAACCCGATCATCTGGTTGTAAACATCGCCGGAGACGGCTCTATTCAGATGAATATTCAGGAACTTATAACTCTGAAGAATTATAAACTTCCAGTTAAAATTCTGATCCTCAACAATGGTTATCTTGGTATGGTACGTCAATGGCAGCAACTCTTTTTCAATGAAAAATATGCCTTTACCGACCTCAACAATAATCCCGATTTTGTTGAAATTGCTGGAGCTTATGGGATTAAAGGTATTCGTCTTGAAAATAAAGCCGATACTGAAAAGGTATTACAGGAAATGATTGATTATGCTGGACCGGTACTTGTTGATGCCAGAGTCAAACGGGATGAAAATGTTTTCCCGATGGTTCCAGCCGGAGAAGCAATTGACCGCATGATAGGCGGTATGGCATAATTTATTGAATACCAATTTTTAACTAGAAAAAAAGCCGATTTAATATTATGATAAACAGAGAAGTCGTGACAGTGTCAGTGTTTGTATTAGTATTCCCTGCCAGAAGATGAGCAGCCGGCTTATAGTTGTCATTCAGCCCGGACTGCAGAGTCCGGGCTTTTTTTATACCACAACCCAACGGAGACCCCACATGCAAGGAACAACATTATTAATAAAAGCACTCATAAATGAAGGAGTAGATACCATTTTCGGTTATCCCGGAGCGGCACTTATTCCGTTGTTTCATGAAATGGCCGATGTAAAAGAATTCAATTTCATTCTCCCAAGACATGAACAGGCCGGAGTTCACGCTGCGGATGGTTATGCCAGAGTTACCGGCAAACCAGCCGTTGTCATTGCCACCAGCGGACCAGGCGCAACCAATCTGGTTACGGGCATAGCCAACGCACATATGGATTCAATTCCACTCATAGCCATTACCGGGCAGGTAAAAACCTTTCTGATCGGAAACGATGCATTTCAGGAGGTAGACCTTACCGGCATTACCCGTTCTATCTGTAAGCATAACTACCTGATTAAAAATCCGGAAGAACTCCCATATGTTATCAAAGAGGCATTTCATATTGCGACCACCGGCAGACCCGGACCGGTTGTTATTGATCTGCCGGTAAATATCACCACCGCAGACATACAATCACCGGTTCAGACAGAGATATCAATACCCAGTTACCGTCCGACAACTGTTGGCAATCCCAGACAAATTACCAAAGCGGCGGAACTAATAAACAAGGCCGAATCACCGCTACTGTATATCGGTGGCGGAATCATAGCCAGTGGTGCCGAAACCGAGCTTCTGGCTCTGGCTGAAAAAGCCAGCATTCCGGTTACCTCAACCTTAATGGCTCTGGGAGCATTTCCAGACACCCACCCGCTATCTCTTAAAATGCTAGGGATGCATGGAACCGCCTATGCCAACCATGCCACCAGCAACTGCGATGTACTTATTGCCGTAGGTGCCAGATTCGATGACCGAGTAACCGGTAAACTTGAAGAATTTGCAACCAAAGCCAAAATAATACACATTGATATTGATCCGACCTCAGTCAGTAAAAATGTACCGGTAGACATCCCGATTGTAGGTGATGCGAAAAATATTCTGGCAGCACTGCTCAACCAGGTTGCGGAGGCCGAACATGCCGGCTGGCTTGAGCAGATAAATATCTGGAAGCGTCAATACCCGCTCCGGTATAATGAGTTGGGACTGAAGCCGCAGTATATTATCGAAAGACTCTGGGAACTGACCAAGGACCGCAAGACAATCATTGCAACCGAGGTTGGCCAGCACCAGATGTGGACAGCTCTATTCTATAAGTTCACTAAAAGCCGGACCTTTGTTTCCAGCGGCGGGCTTGGCACCATGGGCTTCGGACTTCCGGCTGCAATGGGCGCTCAGCTCGGCAAACCTGATCATCTGGTAGTTGATATTGCCGGTGACGGCTCAATACAAATGAACATACAGGAGCTTATCACACTGAAAACAAACAACTTACCGGTAAAAGTTCTCATATTGAACAACAGCTATCTGGGCATGGTACGTCAATGGCAGGAACTTTTCTTTGATGAGAAATATGCCTTCACCGATCTCACCGACAACCCTGATTTTGTTGAACTGGCCAAAGCTTACGGAATAAAAGGCATACTCCTGGATAAGAAGGAAGACACCGATAAAGTTCTTACCGAAATGATCGACTACCCGGGTCCGGTCATTGTAAACGCCCTGGTTGACCGCATGGAGAATGTTTACCCGATGGTTCCTGCCGGCGAGGCCATTGACCGTATGATTGGAGGAATGGCATAACAGCCTATATTTCCGACAATCATGTAGATTATCCCGTATTAAAGTTTTCTAATAATTGCAAATATATTTACAAAACCTTTACAGTATTATAACAGCCAAATGATCATAAAATATCGAAATACCCGATGAATTAGCTATTTTTTTATCGCTATTTTTTAAAAATCAGCATTCTAGCGGTATTTTAACATGGTTTTAAAGATATTTTTCAGTATAATATTTGAAATTTTGATAAGATATCGATTTGTATTTTAATACAAGTCGATATTTTTTGGTATTTACATTGTTTCGTTAACGTAGAAGGAAAATACTTATGAGTAATTTCACCCATGAAGTTGAGCACATGTGTCCTGTAAGCAAGGGAGCAAAACACGGCCCAGCTCCTATTCCTCAAGAAGGCAACTGGACAAAAGCAACAAAAATCGAGGATATAAACGGTTTTACACACGGTGTGGGTTGGTGTGCACCTCAGCAGGGAGCATGTAAACTTACCCTGAATGTAAAAAATGGTGTAATTGAAGAAGCTCTGGTAGAGACTCTCGGCTGTACAGGTATGACACACTCTGCTGCGATGGCAGGTGAAATCCTCGCCGGCAAAACAATCCTTGAAGCACTCAATACCGACCTTGTATGTGATGCTATCAACACTGCTATGCGCGAACTGTTCCTGCAGATCGTCTACGGACGTACTCAGTCCGCATTCTCTGAAAACGGTCTTCCTATCGGTGCCGCTCTTGAAGACCTTGGTAAAGGGCTATGCTCCGTTACCGGTACTATCTACAGCACCAAGGCCAAGGGTGCCCGTTATCTCGAAACTACCGAAGGTTACATTACTGAAATCGCACTTGATGGCAATGACGAAATTATCGGTTACAAATATGTCAAAACCGGCGTAATGATGGAAAACATCGTTCAGAAGAAGATGGATCCAGCGGCAGCTCTTGAAAAGGCCACCGGAACTTACGGTCGTTTTGCAGAAGCAGTCAAGACTATCAACCCACGTTGCGAATAGTCTGCTCACTCTGTTCACTATATAATTACAATCGAAATCATAGGAGATTATAAATGGCATTATTTGAAGGATACTCACGCCGAATCAAGCAGATTGAAGCGTTGATCAGCCAGTACGGCATGTCTTCAGTTGAAGACTGTGAGAAAGTATGCAAGGACAAAGGTCTTAACGTTATTCAGATCGTAAAGGATGTTCAGCCAATCGCTTTTGAAAACGCCGGCTGGGCTTATACTGTTGGTGCTGCAGTTGCGATCAAAAAAGGTCAGAAAAAAGCTGCTGATATTGCCTGCACACTCGGTGAAGGTCTGCAGAGCTTCTGTATTCCCGGTTCAGTAGCTGATGACCGTAAAGTAGGTATCGGTCATGGTAATCTGGCTTCAATGCTGCTCAAGGAAGAGACCAAGTGTTTCGCCTTTACAGCAGGTCATGAATCATTTGCAGCCGCTGAAGGCGCAATTGGTCTGGCTCGTTCTGCAAATAAGGCACGTGTTGAGCCACTGCGTGTTATCCTTAACGGTCTAGGTAAGGATGCAGCTCAGATCATCAGCCGTATCAACGGCTTCACCCACGTAGAAACAGAATTTAACTACGCTACCGGCAAAGTAAATGTCGTAAGCAAGAAGTCATACTCTGCTGGTGAAAGAGCCGCAGTTAACTGCTATGGTGCTGATGACGTACGTGAAGGTGTTGCGATCATGCACTTGGAAGATGTTGATGTGGCAATCACTGGTAACAGTACCAACCCTACACGTTTCCAGCACCCTGTAATGGCTACCTACAAGAAGGAATGTATCCTCAAAGGCAAGACCTTCTTCTCAGTAGCATCAGGTGGCGGTACCGGTCGTACTCTGCACCCAGATAACATGGCTGCCGGTCCAGCTTCATACGGTATGACCGACACCATGGGCAGAATGCACAGCGATGCACAGTTTGCCGGTTCTTCATCTGTTCCAGCACACGTTGAGATGATGGGACTTATCGGAATGGGTAACAACCCAATGGTTGGTGCTTCAGTAGCAGTTGCTGTTGCTGTAGAAAAAGCCAACTAATATTTTTACTAAAAATATTCATATCCCCCATTCTCTTGCATGGGGGATATGCTTATAATAACTCTACAGGAATTGATAGTTAAATCTGGAGAGAAAAAAATGGCCATAATTTATCTTGTCCGCCACGGACAGACCGAACACAATGCAAATGATATTATTCAGGGGCAGATAGACTCCCCTCTCACTCCACTAGGCAGAGAGCAGGCCGCGATAACTGCTGAGCGCCTCAAGGATATTGATTTTACCACCTGTTATCATTCACCGTTAGGACGCACCACCCAAACCGCCAAAGCGATACTTAAATATCACAATATACCCGCTTTCCCCTGTCCGGAGCTTATGGAGATTAACATGGGAGTACTTGAGGGTGCGATAAATGATCATACTGTACACGGTGAAGAATTTGAAAATTTTACCCTATACCCTCACAAGTATACAGTTCCGGTCAAAGACGCTGAAACCTACCAGCAGCTGACTCAACGTGTCTACAACTGCTGTCAGAACATCGCGAATAATCACGGGACAGATGAAAAAGTTCTTATTGTCTCACATGGCGGGCCGCTGCGTTCACTGCTGAACCCGCTTATTGACAAACCACTCGACGGATTCTGGTTCAACCCGGATATTCCGCCAGCAAGTATAAGCATAGTACGCTGGGAAAAATCAGAGAAACCACAGCTTATTTCATTTGCAGGAACTCCGGCGGATGAAATGATATACGATCCGAATGAACCGCATGGTTTCATAAGACCAAACTAAAAATTATACTGGAAAGACAAATGGCAACACTATACTTAGTAAGACACGGACAAACCGAATATAATGCAAACCACATAATACAGGGACATTGCGACTCACCACTTACTGAACTTGGAATAAGCCAGGTGCAGGCCACAGCAGAGAAACTTAAAGATATTAATTTTACTGTCTGCTACCATTCGCCACTGCCAAGGACCGTAAGAACTACCGAAATAATCCTAAACCAGCGCGATCTTCCCCGTATTCCTGATGCAGAACTTAAAGAAATTTATCTAGGCACACTTGAAGGTCTTTGCTTTACCGATGAAAGGTATGCTGCTGATTTTGAGAAATTCTGGAAATACCCTGAAGATTATACCGCTGAAAGCAATCAGGGAGAGACTTATGATGAGTTGGAGAACCGTATCTATGGCTGCTGCAATAAAATAGCCGCACAACACTCTGATACCGATAAAATACTTATTGTCTCCCATGGTGCAGCTATACGCTCAATTCTTAACAGACTGACCAACCGTTCCCGTGCTCAGTTCTGGGCTCCGCCTGAAGTCAAGCCAGCAAGTATCAGCATAATAAGATGGGATACAGATAAAGAACCAGAAGTTCTCTCATTTGCCGGCAACAGCCCCAGTTAAATTTCAGGTCAGCACGACTTATAATCATTTACTCAAAAGTTATTTTCATTATAATAAATACAAGGAGATAGAATCATGGCTATGTTTTATTTGGTACGCCACGGACAGACGGAATGGAATAAAGCAGGAAGAATGCAGGGGCGTGGTGACTCACACCTCACTTCTCTGGGTCAGGAACAGGCAGGAATCAGTTCTGAAGAGCTCAAGGACGTCCCGCTTACCCATTGTTATCATTCCCCAATGATCAGAACCGAAGAAACCGCGAACATCCTGCTCCGTAATCACCCGGATATCGTCAAGCAGAAGAATGAGGACTTTCTCGAGATTGGTTTCGGTATCTGGGAAGGCAGTTACAACCGCCGCGCCGAGCATGAACAGATCCGCAGTAAAGAAGAGACCCAGCTGCACAATTTCTGGTTTAATTGTGATAACTTTACCGGAGCCCCAGAAGACGGAGAAGACTTTTATCAGTTGCAGGATCGCATGTATGCCGGAGTAGAAAAACTAATGAACCGGCACGCAGACTCGGATACAGTATTGATAGTTTCACATTGTGCCGCTATCAGAGCGTTTTTAAATAAATGTATCGGACGCCCGGTAAAGGATTTCTGGGAACTACCCAAAACCGCTCCCGCAAGCATCAGCATTGTTCGCTGGGAAAAAGGTCAGAAACCGGAAGTACTGCTGTATTCTGGACATCCGGTACCGGAAGTCTCATCCACAATCTAACAGAAAGAAGGTATGCCATGCAAACACTTACCCCCGAAGAATGTGCCGTTATGATTAAACAGGGTGGAGTATGCGCTTTCTCGGGTGCGGGAATCTCAACCGCGGCAGGCATACCTGATTTTCGCGGAGTCGGTGGTCTGTATACTACCGGTAAATATGACCCCGACACCGTCTTCGACATCGGCTATTTTCACCATGATCCCTTACCTTTTTTCAACTTTTCAAGGGATCTGCTCGCGGTAGTTGACCAACTCAAGCCTACCGTAACCCATAGTTTTCTGGCAGAACTTGAAGATTCAGGCTTGCTCACCTCAATCGTCACCCAGAATATCGATCCGCTGCATCAGCTGGCAGGATCAAACAAGGTGATCGCCCTGCATGGTAATTATGCCAGCGCCCACTGTCAAAGCTGTTCACGTTCCTTTGATTATTCCGAATTCCGGCAGCATTTGTCTGAAAGTGACATCCCGCGTTGCGATACCTGCAATGGTGTAATCAAACCCGATGTCGTATTTTTCGGTGAGATGGTTTACGGCATGGAAGAAGCCATGACTGCTGTAAGCAATTCTCGGCTGCTGCTGATACTTGGCTCATCACTGGTAGTCAACCCAGCAGCAAGCCTGCCAAACTTTGCTAAGCGGATAATCGTAGTTAATAAAGGACAGGTTAGCCTGCGCGCAGGTAAAGACCGTTATTTTATTGATTCAGACCTGGACACCTTCTTTACCCAGGTCAAAGAATACATGCTATAGACATTTTTTGCAGTGATTTGAATATCTTCAAATAATCATCCTGACTACTTGATTATTAACTGCATAAATACTATATTGAGTAATAAGTATAATTAATGACAAAATTTTGTGGTGAGCTATGCGACTGCGCCGTCAGCTGACGGCGAGGAAAGTCCGGCCACTAAAGAGCAAGGGATGTGGGTAACACCCACCAGAGGTAACTCTAGAGACAGGCAACAGAGAATAGACCGCCGATGGTGCACCTTGTTGTGCATACAGGTAAGGGTGAAACGGTAGAGTAAGAGACTACCGCCCTCTTGGTGACAAGAGGGGCACGGCGACTGCCTCCCAGTGCAAGCGCAAATAGAGACCCCTCGTTTGCTATGGTATCCTTGAGATACCGGCGGAGTTGCTCGCTCCGCAGCAGGGTCCGGGTAGCGTGCTAGAATTTACAGGCAACTGTAAGTCCAGTCAAATAGTCGCACACGACAGAAGCCGGCTTATCGGCTCACCACATTTTTCTTTATATTCGTTAAAAATGCGTTGTATTACCACTGGTTTTGATCGAATATATCATTTTATCTATAAGCGTCCAACCCAGCGTCAGGTCAGCCCGCATAAAGCTGATTCCATATAATGCGTATCCCACATTTCTGGCAAGCTCGAAGTTAAAATAATCCATATTCTTATAACGCGGCGTAAACAGACTCTGTGAGGTTACCGCATCTAAATAACGATGACGCAATTCAGGATTACTGTTTAAATAATCAAAAAAACCTTTAATACTAACCCGAATATTCTTAACGCATTTATTAGTTCCCTCGCATGGATAATCTTTAAAGACCTCATTTACATATAAAACGATAATAGCAGCCATGGTTCTGAATGCACTATTCCCCCGTAATACTCTTGCAACCTGCTTATTGGATATATCCAGATCACGTTTTTCCAAATAAAAGGTATAATACAAATTTTGAGTAGTGGAATTTCCCGGAATATGAATATCAGTCGTCAGTTTAATATCAGTGATCGCTGTTTTTTTCCCGCCAATCTTACAATAATCACGCGCATACACCTGACTGCAGAAACAACCCAGCATGACCATAACCGCAATTAAACGCACAGCTTTTAATTCGAACATATCTCTTCTCCCTGACAAGCAATATCTCTATAATAAAACATCCAGCACCTAAAATCAACTTTAATAATCCATGAACTTTTCTTAAGACTTGCCAGCAACCTCCAGATATGCATAATATGCAACATTATTAAGGATAATATTCATGAAATACACAATTTTACAGTTAAAACTGCCACCACAATATACAGAGACTGAACTTTACAGCGCTGCAGCCGAACGCCTGCAGCTAACAAGCAGTGACCTTTTTAACCTAAAAATCACCCGCCGGGCAATTGATGCCCGTGAACGTTATAAAGGAGATATCTATTATATTCTCAATATTGAGGTTGAAACCTCAAAACTTCTCACCACCAGCGCTCTCTGGCAGGTAGAATTGAGCAAGGATGAACCACAAGACCAGCCGGTTATACCGCTTCCCCGTACTGACGGCACCCGCCCAGTAGTTATCGGAGCCGGACCAGCCGGTCTTTTTGCCGCCTTGCTGCTCGCTGAAAATGGTTATAAACCGCTGATCTTTGAGCGCGGTAAAAAAGTTAAAGACCGAAGGCATGATGTCGGATTATTCTGGGGTCAGGGCAAACTGAATCCGCAGAGCAATGTCCTTTTTGGTGAAGGTGGAGCCGGAACTTTTTCTGATGGTAAAATAACGTCCCGCTCCAAAGATAGACGCCGAACCAATATTGTCCGTCAAACCTTCTATACTGCCGGCGCCGCCAAAGAAGTACTGTATGACGCCATGTTTCATATTGGCAGCGACAAGCTGGCACTGATAATACCGGCAATACGGGAACGGATTACCGATCTAGGAGGTGAATTCTGCTTCAACAGCCTTCTGAATGGAATTAGTGTTGTGGCTGGCCGGCTGCAGGGGGTTGTTATAAATGACCGTGAAATTGCTGCCGAAACCTGCTTTTTAGCAACCGGGCACTCAGCCTATGACACCTACGCCCTTCTTAGCAAAGCCGGAGCCGAGTTACAAGCCAAGCCTTTTGCGGTTGGTGTACGTGTTGAACTTCCCCAAACTGCAATAAATAAGTCGCAATATGGTAATTGCAGCTTCCTGCAAGAGCTGGGAGCCGCTCCTTTCGCACTGACTCTTGGTAAAAACTGTTATACCTTCTGCATGTGTCCAGGAGGCACTATAATCCCCTGCTCGACCGAGCATGGTTCTCTCTTCAGCAATGGTATGAGTTTGTCCTCACGCAGCGGTAAGCTTGGCAATGCCGCCTTCCTCCTGCCCCAGAGTTTTCAGAGTTTTTCAGAAGGCTATAACGTCATACAGCGACTGGAAAATGCCGCCTATACCGCTACCGGCAGTGATTTTTCCTTACCGGTGACAACACTGAAGGACTTTCCTTTTGCCTGTAAAGAACTACCTGACAGCCGGAGCTGGAAGCGGGCTAAAGCCGCAGATTTCACGAATATCCTGAGTGAACAGATGTGTACAGATCTGAGCAGTTACATACCCAGAATGCTGCAGAAAATGAAAAATATTGATTTGAGTTCCGTTGTTATTGCCGGACCTGAAACCAGGACCTCTGCTCCGGTGCGGATATTGCGTACCGTGGAGATGGAGTGTACTGCCATTAAAGGCTTATACCCTATAGGTGAGGGTGCGGGATATGCAGGAGGAATAATGAGTTCCGCAATCGACGGAATAAAAGCGGTAGAGCTGTCTATGAGCTGATGCTACTCAGTTGAGACCCTATTCCAGCAGCCGCGTTCCATTTTATTTAGAATATGATCCAGCTTGTCTTCACTGATATGATGCAGTTTTATACATACGAGATTAAATTTCTTGATGGTCGCTACGATCTCTCCAAGAAAAATCTTGCTTACACCGTCCGGCCAGGTTATCTGCAGTTCAAGAACATAGTTTATATCCTGAGACGCAAGCTGAATATTGGCTAGAATCCCTCCACGCCCGACAACAATGGTATCACCCGGCTTATAGAGCGACCGTGAAGTAATACGCAAAACACGGTAACTCAAGAGCATTTTAGACGGTAAAGCCCGATACTGAGTCATTAATTCATCAACCGTGTCTGTCTGCTTCAGAGCATCAGTGAGTCCCTTATCCGGCTTCTCCAGAAATTCAATGACAGTACTGCCGGCCTGAATATGATCACCATAATAAATTTTACGGGTTTTGACCTCCTTATTATTTACCAGAGTCCCGCAGCTTGATCCCATATCTTCGACAAAATAAAAGCCGTCTCGAAGAAACAGCTTAAAATGCACCCGCGAAACCGAGATATCAGCAATACAGATATCAACACGGGAACTATCCCTGCCGACAATAAGTTGCTCGCTGCACACAACGTAATCCCTTACGCCATCGACCATGTCAAAAACCCGCAGAATAGGCATTGATTAACTCTCCGTAAAGAAATTGGGGCATGCTTCTTTAAAAAACACGCCCCAGAAAAGAGTCTACTTCTGAGTAGGAAGCTTGGCGATCTGCTCATCAATAAGTTGATCATCAAATTTGGGGAACAATACTTCTGGAGCATTAATTTTATGACCGGACTCCAGTTTTGAACCAGCTTTCCAGTCACCATCCTTGAGTTCAGCAATGTTCATAATACTGCGCAGTTTCTTAGCGGCGAAAGGCATAAATGGCGCCATAAAGACCGAAAGCGCTTCCACAATCTTGAGCCCGACATAAATTGTGGCGCCGCATTGCTGCATGTCAGTCTTACGGGTCTTCCATGGTTCCTCTTCACTGAAGAACTCATTTCCTTTTCGTGACAGAGCCATCAGCCTTTCGAGTGCGTCACGGTATTTATGACCTTCAATCAGTTCAGCGATCTCAACACGGGCAGTATCAATCTCCTTCAAAGTCTGTTTACCGAGCTCTGTAATATTACTTCCATCCGGTACCAGTGCCTCAAAATACTTGTTACAGAACGCCAGATTCCTCTGGATAAAATTACCGAGATTATCTGCAAGTTCGCCATTATTACGGTGCTGAAAACCTTTCCAGGAGAAATCACTGTCACTGTTCTCTGGAGCAATGGCTGTAAGGTAATAGCGTAAAGGATCAGGCTCAAAAACCGCGAGAAATTCATCAACCCAGACCCCGTATTGACGACTGGTTGAAATCTTATTCCCTTCAAGATTCAAAAATTCATTAGCAACAACAAAATCCGGCATACGGTAATCACCATGAGCCATCATCATACCCGGGAACATAACCGCATGAAACACCGTATTGTCCTTCCCGATAAAATGAACCAGCCCATTCTTTTCATCCTGCCAGAAATCCTTCCACATCTCCTCCCTACCCTGTGATGCAAACAGCTCTCTGGTAAAGGTAATATAACCTATAGGCGCATCAAACCAGACATACAGAACTTTGCCTTCACCCTCTGCAAGCGGCACCGGCACACCCCAATCCAAGTCACGGGTCACACAACGCTCACGCAATCCCTGATCAAGTAGACCATAACTAAAACGCTTTACGGCTTCACGCCACTCGGGATGCTTATCAAGATATTCACGCAAATCTTTTTCAAAAGTATCTAGACGGAGATACCAGTGAGTCGTTTCCCGAACCTCGATACAGCCCTTACCGGAACGTCCTTGTTCTTTACAGACCATACATACGGGATCAATCAGTTTTGTGGCATCAATCGGTCTGCCGCAGCTCTCACACTGGTCACCGCGTGCGCCCTCTTTACCACAGTCGTCATGATAACAGGTACCTTCAATATAACGGTCTGGAAGGAACATATTACACTCGGTGCAATATACCTGCTCAGCGCTGCGTTTAGCAACATGCCCGCGATCATGCAGAGTGGTAAAGAACTCCTGTGATATCTCATTATGACGCGCTGTATGAGTTCGGCTGTAAATATCAAAATCAATTCCAAGCCCTTTGAAACTTGCAGCGAGAATGCTGTGATAACGGTCTACGATATCCTGCGGTGAAACCCCTTCACGAATTGCGCTGAACGTTATTGGCGCTCCATTTTCATCCGATCCGCAAATAAACCATGACTCCTTACCCATAAGCCTCAGGAAACGGTTATAAGTATCAGCCGGAAGGTAGGCACCGGCAATATGTCCAATATGAGGTTTTCCGTTTGCATACGGCAACGCCGCAGTAATCAAAGTTCTATCTTTACTCATTATGATCCTTTTCTTAAAATAAGGAAGCGAACTGAAAATTTTTATCTATTTTCGCTAAAATGATGATTAAGTCAAGATGTCAGCGCCGGGAGTAAAATATCATAAGATAAAAAAAATAGACTTATAGTAAGCCTATAAGTCTATTCAAAAGACCGTAAAAAACCAATTCAGGTTCGCAAATATTCCTTGAGCGCCTCTATCTCATCGTCAATGGCCTTCTCACTGGCTACTGACTGTCTAATCTCATCACGCAGCATCTTTTGGAAAATATTTCTACCCCGGAAAAGATAGTTGGTTATATCCGTCTCACTGACATCCAGTTCATCTGCCATTTCGCGATAACTCATCGCTTTGCTCGAACCGGTACTTTCAAGAAACAGCTGCAAGGCTTTATAATACTTTTCCTTCTTTCCGGAATTACAGACACGCTGCATATTTCGAAGAGTTGTTTCTATCAGCGAAAGCGCCCATCTGCGGTTGAAGTCATCCTCCGCTGTTTCGTGGACAGATAGTTCAGGGAGCAGAAAATCCTCACCATCATCATCGGTAGGAATCATTATATTCCTCTTCGCCTGCACCCGGTTCTTCTTGGCCAGCTGCTTTGTTAGAAATCTGTTTACAGTCACCAGCACAAAGGTTCTGAAACGACCACGTTCTTTATCCGCCGTAGCGACAAAATTCTTCTCCAGAAAGGTTGCAAAATACTCCTGAGTCATATCTCTGGCATCATCATGGGATAAACCTCTGCGCCTTATATACTGGTATACCGGTTTCCAGTAAGTAGTACAGAGTCGGGAGACACATGTCTGCCTGTTCTCTCCTTCGGGATTCTGTGCCCCTATCACTACACTCCATGCGGTAGTACGAAAATGTGTAGGTCCAGAGATAAGATCCATTTCAGCCAACGCCAACTCCTTGCAACAAAAGAAACAACACGTTATTAATTCTATTCTATAAATTTATCGTCCAAGTACCAGTATTACTCCATGCTATTTAAAAATAATTTAGCCAGAGAGTATTCCAGATATAGGTGTTGCCCGGTTGCCAGGCATGCCTGTAAGTTCCTTTTAGCACTGACCTTATCACCCTTTGACAGATCATATAAGCCCATATAGAACCGCACCTGACAAATAGCCGGAAGGTTAGTGGCAGAACTGATAAGCGTCCGGTCTTCGGGAGAATCAGTATATACCCGTTCCTCATCACGCTGTAAGCGGGCAAACGGATCTCCGGAAAGAGCCAGGACATCAATCTCTTCAGCTTCACCCAGCATAAAACTGGTAAGCGCCGATACCCAGAGTTTGTCCTCAGTCACCTCGATACTGCTGCCGATCTGATTTGCGTCATACGGCAGACCTGACATTTTAAGTGCCAGAAGCCGCATCAGTGCAGAAGTATTCCGGTCGGAATTTTCACTGCGCAGCGAGATTTCAAAATCGCTGATAGCATCGGCATACTTCTCCTGAGCAAAGCATGACATACCGCGTTTAAGTATAATATTCGCCCGTTCTTTATCACTCGCATGCTTCAGCGCATCGGTAAAATATATCTCCGCCTTATGGGAAAAGCCCATATACATTGCCAATATTCCGTTACTGTATATTATGTTAACATCATCCGGTGCCAGTTCCAGAGCCTTTTCATAATCTTTGCGAGCGGCAGGATAATTTTTCAGACCAATATAAACCGCTCCACGACTCATATAACTCCATGCAGCATCAGGATCCAGTTCAATCGCCTTATCCAGATCGTGTAACGCCGCATCCGGCATATTCAGATTCCGGTAAAGCACATACCCGCGGTTACGCAGCGCCCAGAGGAAATTAGGGTTGAGTTTTAGTGCTTCCGTATAATCAACTATCGCCAGCGTATACATTTCTAGATCCTTATAGGTATCACCACGGTTAAGAAATGCCGACGAGCTGTCTCGACGTGACATAAGATATTTGCTATATGCCTCTAAAGCCTTATGTAAATCTTTATGCTCAGGAGACTTCTGATAAATAAGCCCTCGCAGATACCAGATATCACTGAGCGCGGGATTGGTCTTTTCAATAACTTCACACCGCTTCAGAGTATTTGCATATATGGATGAAGCAAGTTCATAGCGGTTAGCATAATTAGGATCATCAGCCGAAAGCTTGAGCACTGCTTCTGCCTCAACCAGATCCACCCGCGCCTGACCCAGCTCCGCATACTCATCATCCGGGAAAAGCTCAGACATTTTATTGAACTCCTCCCGGGCTTTCTGACTATCATGCAGAACATCGACATAGATCATGCCAGCCTCGTAAAGCGCCATAATATACGATGAATCCAGTTCAAAAGCTTTATTGTAATCAGCCAGCGCCTTATCATAATCCTGAGTAATGCGGTAAACGTTGGCCCGCATATTGTAACCTTCGGCATAGGTCGGATCGGTTTCAATAGCTTTGCTATAAAGCTCAATTACCGGCGCCAATATTTTTTCCTTCAACTCCTGCTCCGGAGCAAGTTCCGCCGCTTCCCGGTTCTTCTCAAAGATATCATTGGCACGCTTCAGAATTCGCCTGGCCTCATAAAGTCTACGCATCGCAGCCCGGCGCTCCACCTCAGCCTGCTCAAACTCCCCCTGACGTATTTTAGCCTCCTCACGCTCCTGCTCTGCCCGGTACTTATAATTAATGGCATAACCGGTTACAGCAAACAACGCCAGAGTAATCAGAATTACTACGACTTTACGCCGATGCTTCCGCAGACAGCGCCAGGCTTTGCTCAGTGGCCCTTCATCATAGGCACTTACCGGAAGCATCTGCAAAAAATGCTCAAGATCGGTCGAAAATTCATGTGCAAAACGATACCGGTCTTCGGGATTTTCGGACATTGCCTTGAGTACAATCGCCTCCAGCTGCGGTGCAATACTGCGATCACGCTTGCGGGGAGGGATAATAGGAATCTCACGGTAATTCTTCTTGAATTCACTGAGTTTCATCTTCCCGACTTCCCGCGGATGTTTCCCAGTAAGCAACCGGTACAGCATCGTGCCGAGTGAATAAATATCTGCCCGCTCATCGTATGGCTGCTTATCCATACGCTCAGGTGACATATAATGCATTGTTCCACCAGAGAGAGTTGTCACTTCTTCCGTATCCTTGGTTCTGGCAAATCCCCAGTCAATGACATAGACTTCCCCGAATTTTCCCAAAGAGATATTTCCCGGTTTAATATCCAGATGTAACACCCCCTTGGAATGGGCAAAATCTATGGCGTGCAACACCTGCGCAAAGATATTCAAGAGCCGCAGACGATTTTCCTGCAAAGCATCGACTCCCTCCTCTCGTATCTCCATAAGGAACTCATTAAGCGTCTGCCCCTCAATTTTTTTCATTACAAATAACGGGCTGTCCGCTTCATCACGGGCAAGGTCGTAGGTTGGAATAATATTCGGATGTTCCAGACGTCCACAGAGCTTGGCTTCCTGCTCCAGCATACGTTCATGCGCCGGATTATGGGTATACCGCAAGGCTTTTATCGCCACAACTCGCTCAAGCAAACGGTCATTAGCCGCAATAACCACCCCCTGACCGCCTTCACCTATAGTCTCAGAATATGTATAACGCTCAGAAAGATCCCGCTGTTCAATACCGCCGGTTTCAGAGCCGTCAAGGAGACCAGCCAGAATATTCTGCGGAACATTCTGAATCGATGAATCAATATCTGAACTGTTATCAGACATATCTATCGAATTTTCAATCATTATCTGAAAACCTGTAAAAATAATAAAAAAACTAATCTTAAAACATCACCAGCTGAGAATATTTTACGCCCTCTTCCTTGGCGGTACGAAACCTTCCGGCAGCTCAAAATTATCATTAATCAGCAGCTTTTCCCAGTCAATGTCACAATAGAGAATTGTGCCCCCGGCAACTCCGAGCGGCAGCATCAGTAACCCGGCAAACGGGATCATAAATAACAGATCCATACCGGCTCCGAATCCAATTATCTGCCAGCGGTTCTGATATATAGCCGGCAATTTACACTGATGCGGCAGGTAATTTCTCGCCATGCCCACATCCAGAAATCCGATACCTGAATAATACGCGGTTACCAGAAATAGCACCGTTGCCCCGACAAATGGTATCAGCAGCAGCGGCAGGACTATAATACTGTAAAAAATCTGCCGGAACGCGAACTTCAAAGAGCTGATGATACTGATTACAGCCGCTTTCATATCCAGACGCAAAGGGCGTTCCTGAGCATCACCATCGCCATGTGAATCCAGACAGAGATAATTCTCAAGTTTTTCGGATAAGATATCGTTGAATGGAGCTGCCACAACCATTCCCACAACCGTAAACGTAAAATAACAGAGAGCAAAAGCCAGAGGAATACTTATAGTCCACTTAAGAATTCCCGCCATGTCATTAATGACAGTACTTAGCCAGCTGCCGAATGCGCCCCAGAAATCCCAGGATAACTCCGGTATCTTCAGTAATGAAATCAGCCAGAAAAATGTCGACAGCAACAGGATATATATTATAAAATTAACGACTAGCGGCATTGCCGCCCAGCGTTTTGTCCGTCGGGTACTGAGTAACAGCCTTGCACCTTTAAGAGGTAGAAAAAATCCTTTAACAAAGCTCCGAAGGCTTTCCATCATCTTCTCAACTCCTTGTAATAAACAGCACACTTATGAGACTGAAATAACCCCGCCAAACATTACAGGCCATCCTGCAGAGTCCAGAACACACCTATTTATTGAGCAGACTGCCTTGCGTTTTGGAACGCTCCAGCATAATTTCCGCGGCCTTGAGCTTATTCTTTTCGACTTCATCCCGACTCTGCTGCTTCAGATTATAGGGATCACCACCAAGCTCACCCAGATCGGTATCATCATTCAGTAGATCAATAACATCTGAGAAATCTCCGCTCTGCGCCTTCTGCAGCAGCATATCCGCATTCGGTTTACTGCGGGTATCCGTCAGCTGCTGAGTTGGAATAGAGAGCCGTTTTTTACCTCCGATAGTAAATACAAAATCAGTATCAGCTATCGCCTTGCCATAAATATCGGTACAGGTTACAATAAGCGTATACCCCCCCCCTTCAAGACCGGGTGGAATTCGGTAATAGATAGTCGCATGCAGATCTTCGATCGGTCCATTATATTCAGGAGCATAACGTCCGTAGTTTTCCTGCTTTTCAATAACATTCTGCAGCTCATCTCTGAGTTCCAGAGCAAAATCAAGACAACAGGCATAACTTCCCTGCTGCTGCTCCTGAAACCTGGCGCCATTGACTTCAATATAAAGTATCAGCGTATCTCCTGGTTTCGGCAGTCCGCCGGAATATGGCGTATAAAAGCGATACGCCTGCACTTTATCCACCCTTACCGGCGACGACAGTGATAATGGCGTCTGCTTACTCAACAGCTTATTGACCTTCGCGGCATAAATCGCCGCTTTGGAATAGTCACCAAGCTGCAGATAAATGCTGCTTGCCAGTTCCGGCCATTGAATATCCTCAGACGAATTTGGTCTGGTCTTACGCAAAAATTCTAGCGCATTAACCGGGTCTCCCAGCAGCGAGAGAACCTTTGCCGCGTTGAGCTGCGCCAGTCGGTTATCCGCATTGGCCTCAGCCTTCATGACAACCAGCTCCTTGAACTTGTCTGCCACTTCCTGCTCTTCCTGACTCAGTGACTTTTTCTGCAGCTGTGCTTGCAGACGTGCAATAGCCTCATTAAGATCACGCATCTCCTGAAACGACAGATTTCCCTGCCGCGCAATACTCTGCAACCCGGCAAGGGTATCTTCAAGTTTCCTGCCTCCAGGCGCCTCCTCGGCGACAAGAGAACCGGACAACCAACAACAGACCAGCAAAGCAATCAATCCAGCTTTCACTCTGTGTATTATTATCTTCATAAAAATACTCCATCGGCAGCGGGCACAGTATTGACGCTTATTTAACGATAAGCTTACCTCATGATATATATTCTAGGCATCAATATCAAAATACTTTTTCAAAACAACCTCTATTCCGCCACGTGGCAGATCAGGAACAATGAATTCCGGTTCAAAATGGCAGAGCAGTTCCTGCGGCGCACTTGCCACCGCCAACCCTACCCCGCATTCCTTGAGCATCTCATAATCATTCATGCCGTCTCCGACAGCGACCCAGTCAGCAAGTGACAAACCGACTATCTCATTCATCTTCTCGATTCCAGCAGCTTTATTAGCTCCGGTAGGCAGAAATTCCACATACATTCTACTGCTTGTAGTCACATGCACCCGGCTGCCGAAGCGTTCTTTAATCTCTTGGTTAATGCTGGCAAGTTTTTCAGGCTCACTGCCATCGGTAGCAATTATCAGTGCCTTTGTCGGTGCTTTCTTGATTGTATGATAATCCTCTGGAAGAATCTTATACGGCACACGGTTTATACGGGCATACATCCTTGAATAATCATTATCTGCAAGCGTATACAGACAATCGCTGTAATACGTGTTGAGTGACAACCCCCGCTCTTTGGCAAAAGCGATTATCTCTTGAGAAATATCATAATCCAGACCAATCTCATACAATGGTTCCTCAGCATCAGGATGCATTATACGGCAGCCATTATAACTTATTATCGGCGTATTTAGACCAATCTCCTTCCAGTACGGATACATCGCGCGATGCATCCGTCCGGATACCAGATAAACCCCGATACCGGCATCCTGCGCCAGACGCAGGGCTCTGATAACCTGTTCCTCCAGTTCTCCTTCCGGATTAAGAAGTGTACCATCCATATCCAGTGCCAACGCTTTATAACTCATTTTCTCCGTCCTATCGAATCAAGTAAACTTTTTAAAACCAATCTATTTGCAGCAAAATTCGCATGCAGGTAACTTACCAGCACACCATCTTTCGCAAAACCTTCTTTTCGGGGTTCAACCTTTATATCCCTGCCAAACCGCAATGAATATGAACACTCCCAGCCTTCAGGGACAGCCCCCGCAATCTCTGAATAATGATATTCATGTCCACGCACCTTGGTTCCTGTCTGCCCGAGGATATTATCCGCCACCAGCTCAGCCTCCACATACCCCAGAGTCTTGAACCGCTCGAGCATGGCAACCTTCACAGGAAACACCCCGCACATCGCATATTCAGACTTTTCAGCGGTTATAATCGCCTCTGACATATACATCAGCCCGCCACACTCGGCATACAGAACCTTGCCGCTAGCCGCGAACTCGCGGATACTCTGCAGCATCGCAGTATTTGCCGACAATTTTTCGGCCAGGCACTCAGGATAGCCGCCGCCAATATACACCGCGTCAATTCCGGGCGGCAAAGCAGTGTCCTCAAGCGGACTGAAGGGCAGAATTTCACAGCCTGCTGCCGCCAGCGACTTGAGGTTATCCGGATAATAAAAGTGAAAAGCCTCATCCAGCGCAACACCTATACGGTATTTATAGCTGCCAGCGCCACTTTGCCAATTCACACTAACCTTGTGAAGATCAATTTCTTTCGCATTTCGAAGTAAGAGATCTATATCAAAAGCTTCCTCGATACCGTCAGCAAGAGCGGAAATAACCTCGTCCGGCAGCAGCTTCTTATCTGCACTTACAAGCCCCAGATGCCGACTTGGAAGTGTCGGCAGCGCATCCCGCACCAGTGCTCCGGCATAAGGTGGCAATTCCTCGATACTTTCCAGCGCGGAGGCAACAACCGTACCATGTCGGCACGACCCGGCCATATTTGCTCCGACAGCTGCGAACTCCGGAGCACCGGGGAAGTGTACGAACCCGCTGACAAGTGCAGCAAAAGACCGTGCCATTGACCTGCAGGAAGCGAGCAAAAAAACCGGAACCTCAAGAATTCTGGCGATACTGGCGGTAGAGCCGAAATCTTCCCCGCTGAAAATACCGTCGTACAGCCCCATAACCCCTTCAATAATACAGACATCAGCCTTACGGCCTTCAGTAACATCTGCAGCAGCACTTAAAAATATCTTCTTCACATACTCTTCACCGGTCATCCAGAGATCAAGATTGTAGCACTCTCTGCCGCTGATAAGTCTGAGATAGGTAGGATCAAGAAAATCCGGCCCCACTTTATAGGTCTGTACCGCCAGCCCGCGCCGCCGCAATGCCGCCGTCAGTCCCAGTGTGACCGAAGTCTTTCCCGAACCGCTGGCAACACCTCCTATCACCAGTGCTTTCATACTTCACCTCTCTATTTAGTATACTCGCGCGCGATGTCAACAAGCTGCTGCAGTTTCTGCAGTCCCATCAGCGGAGTCATATTATCAATATCAACCTCTGCCAGTTCCAGTACCAGGCGGTCATTGGCCTTTGCCTGAGGCGCGAAAAGTTCAGCCTGAATCTCCCGCGCGGCAGCACGCAGCACCTCACCTTCATGAGAAATATTCCAGTCACGCTCAGCCGCCTGTGTTTCAAGTCCATCCAGAATCTCACGGGCTCTCTCGGTAACGCCCTGCGGTATCCCGGCAAGACGCGCCACATGAATACCATAGGATTTATCTGCCGAACCGGGAATTATCTTATGCAGAAAGATTACTTCCCCGCCCCATTCACGTACCGCCACATTAAAATTCACCGCCTGCTCAAGGATCATCCCCAGCTCCGCCAGTTCATGATAGTGAGTAGCGAATAATGTCCGAGATTTGACTTTATTATGAATATACTCGGTTATGGCCCAGGCCAATGAGACACCATCAAATGTGGAAGTGCCGCGTCCGACCTCATCAAGAACAACCAGCGAACGGCAGGTAGCATTGTTCAGTATATTTGCCGTCTCCGCCATTTCAACCATAAATGTGGACTGCCCCTTAGCAAGATCATCGGCCGCACCAACACGAGTAAACACCCGGTCAACAATCCCGATACGCGCTTTTTCAGCAGGAACGCCGCCTCCCATCTGTGCCATAATGCACAGCAATGCAACCTGGCGGATATAAGTACTCTTACCCGCCATATTCGGCCCGGTAATAATATGTACCACAGCGGTAGAAGCTGAAAACACCGTATCATTCGGGGTAAATTCACTGAGCGAGACATCTAAAACCGGATGCCGCCCCCCTGTAATTTCAGTCTCAGTATCAACACCCATCTCCGGAATAATATAACCCTGAACCGCAGCCATTTCAGCCAGCGACTGCAGACAGTCAAAGACCGCCAGAATATGCGCCACCTGCTGCACCCGCTCGACCTCAGCGGCAACCTCATCGCGCACCTGGGTAAAGAGTTCCATTTCAAGAGCGAATATCTTCTCCTGTGCTCCCAGTACCAGCTCTTCATACTCCTTGAGATCCTGCGTAATATATCTTTCAGCATTAGCAAGGGTCTGCTTGCGGATATAACTTGACGGAACCTTGTCTTTATGCGTATTGGTAACTTCAATATAATAACCGAACACCTTATTGAAACCGACCTTTAACGACGGAATACCGCTGAACTGCTGCTGCTCCTGCTGAAAATTTCTTATCCAGTCCTTGCCACCGCTGGCAATATTCCTGAGTTCCGCCAGCTTCGGATTATATTCGCTGCGTATCACCCCGCCATCCCTGAGATTCAGCGGTGGTTCCGCAACAATTGCCCTGCCGATAAGAGCAGTGACATCCTCCAGCAAATCAATCATCCCAGAGAGATCAATCAGATGCTGCGCCAGAAACGACTCCGACACTTTGAGCAGTTCCGGAAGTCGGAGCAGACTGTTGTGAAGATTAATAAGTTCACGCCCGCCGGCACGCCCGGTAGTGATACGAGCCATAATTCTTTCCAGATCATTTATCCCGGAGAGAATATCACGAAGTTCTTCCCTGACCAACGTTTCAGTGAAAAGTTCCCGCACCGCCTCCTGCCGGTAACGTATATGATTCAGCTCAATCAGCGGCCGCAACAGCCAGTTTTTCAGCAGCCGCCGGCCTGCACCGGTGCAGGTTCTGTCGATAACCCGGAAGAGCGACATACCTGTCCCTTCGGCAAGCAATGTCTGCGTTAACTCAAGATTACACTGGGTTGTCCGGTCAAGAATCATATAATTCTCCCGGTTTAGCCGCTTGAGAGAACGGACATGAGTCAGTGATATCTTCTGTGTTTCCTCCAGGTATACCAGTATCGCTCCGACAGCTGCAATTGCTGCCGGAGAGTCATCTATACCGAATCCGGCAAGATTATCCACTCCGAAATGCTGTTTAATCCGGATACGCCCCTCACGTTCAGAAAATTCATAACCGTCCCGACGCGTAATCAGCCCGACACTTCTGGCAAACAGCGCCTCAGAGAGCAACTTCCCCTCCTGCATCAGTTCAACCGGCACCAGTGTCTCAGAGACTCCTATCTGCTCAAGCTCATCACCGATATTATGCTGCGGCACCACCTGAACGAAAAACTCCCCGGTAGAGATATCCACACACCCAATCCCGGCCTGTTTGCCGGATACCGCAACCGATGCCAGATAGTTATTGCTGTCACCCTCCAGACAAGACTCTTCAATGAGTGTTCCCGGAGTGACAACCCGGGTAACTCCCCGTTTGACTATACCCTGCGCCATCGCCGGATCTTCCAGCTGATCGCAGATGGCTACCCTGACCCCGGCTTTGATCATCTCTTTGAGATAACGATCAAGCGCATGGTGCGGAATCCCGGCCATCGGCACCGCATTCTCCTGTTTTTTACTGCGGGTGGTCAACGTCAGACCAAGAATTTCAGCGGCGCGGACAGCATCGGCACCGAACATCTCATAAAAGTCACCCATACGGAAAAATAGAATCGTATCGGGATTAGCCTCTTTCATCGCCTCCCACTGTTCCATCATTGGAGTAGTCGTAGTTTTAGCCATAAGATCCTTATTCTTCTTCGACAAAAATTGATAATCAATTGTACTTATACCCCTCACCAATGGCAAGGGGTATAGCTATACATCATAAAATAAACCCGATATAAAAAAGTTATATCTTATTAATAAGTTCCAGCAACCTGTCCGCACGTTCAAAGGTTGACGTAGTCTGCTTCATCACGGTTTCCATAAATTTATTATCATCAAAATACCCTCTGATATTGGTGAAGTCCTGTTCCTTCGCTTCCAGAAGCCCGTAACCAATACTCATATTTTCTGTAAACTCTTTATAGGCATCACGTTTAACCAGCTCAACCCTGAGCATTGCCGCTTCTTTCCAGTTTTTCAGAATTTCCCGCAAATTCTCCCGACACTCATCCCGCTCAAGATCAATATCACCAAATCTCTGTGACACCCAGTCCCATTCATAAGTCTTATAATTCTTATCAAGTTTGATAAAGAATTCTTGTACTGCATAATAATCAGTAATTCGGCCGCCTTCAACGCCACTGACAAGAAGTTCAATAAACTTCTTAGGAGTTATAAGCCCGACAAGATCAACCCACTCCTCATTACGGCCCTCAGAACTGCCGCTAAGCAGCCCCGTTCCTTTTTTAGAATAATTCTCAAGTACTCCGGCCACAACCTCACCGTAATAGTAATTAACGCCGGTATGATAACGGGCTATCGCCTTCTCAATAAATTCTTCAGGAATTTCCACCCCGACAGCAGCCGCAACTTTTTTACCAGACTTCATCTCCTTGAGTAACCGTATAGCGTGCAGAATTTTACCCACCGTATAGGGATTTAATAATTCGGTATTTATAATATCATATGACGCACCGGAACGTTTATCCCTTGCATTCCACTTCAGTGCATCCCGAACATAACCACAGGAAAATATCAGCGCCCCTGGGAGCAGAACACTTTTATCGTTCTCCGCCAATAATAAGGAAAATGGGAAATTACCTGTATCAACCACCCGGCCATGTCTGCCGATAACACTGGTGAAAGGAGCAAGCTGAGAAGGCCAGATTAAATAACTGGAGGAACCGGTCTTTGATCCCCGCTCAAGAATTCCCTGATGCAGAGGCCCGAGTTTGAAACGATGATTAGAAAAATTACTCCCGCTGCCGGCAGTATAAAATGAATAGACACCGGCCAGCAGCAGGGTAGATTTATGATGTGATGAAGTAAAAGGCCCGGCAAAGACGGAACAGCCTTCTCCTCTCAGACACTCCGAATTTGCAAAAAACAATGAGTTCTCAGCAGAAAATCCAGAATCTAAAACCGCGGAATCAGCAACGAAACACCTATCCAGAATACAACCTTCACCGACATAGCCGTTGACAGCAATGATTGAATTTTTAACCACACTCCCGGCACCGACCCTACCATTAACCGTGGAGTTAAAAATTCGAACCGCACCCTCGATAATCGCCTCCCTGCCGACTGCGGAGTTTTTTATTTCACCTGCATCCTTTATTACAGCCCCCTCACCAATCCTGCAGCGCCCGACAGAGTCCTTTACCAAATGCCCGAAAAGAAGCTTACGGTAAGCCTGGCGAAAACTGTTAGAGGAGACAAAGGCCTGAAGATAGGCGGACTGTGCAGACAACCCTGGATGCAGCAGCACCTCTCTTCCCCCGGATTCATTAATTACTTTTACCTCTATCCCGACACCACATGCAGCGGATTCTTCAGAGATAACAGCACTCACATTTTCAATACATACATTCTCCCCGACCTCACAATTATCGATAATTCTGCCGATATTCCGTACCACCGAATTCGCGCCAAGAATAGTATCTTTTATTCTGGCCTGACAGATTTCAGTATTAGCTCCAATCCTGACGCTACCGCTAAAATCTACAAACCGGATTTTACCGGTAGCAAATTCTGCACTCACAGTCACACCACCCCAGCTCGTTGCAGAACACCCCTGCGCGATCAGAATATCAACTTCATCCTGTGTCAAAGCCCTGTGACCATCCATTAAGCATCTCCTGTTTTTTATAAAAAATAGTTTCTCTGCCAGAATTTAAGGTAAATTATATGATAATTATGCCGCATTAATAATGAATTCCAAATAAAACAGGCATTTTTTATAATTCATGAGTATTAATCTTATACTTTACATTCATTTTCATTACTGTATAATATTTAGACTGAAGTAATAGTTTAAAATTTCATATAAAGAATAAGGTTTTATATGGCAGGACAACTGAGACACGATATTGTGCAACGATCGAGAGAGAATGGAAGAATACTCCGTTCAACGCACGCTCATACCTACGTACCGATTAAAACGATACTTATATTAGCAGTTTTATCATTATTCCTCATCGCCCCGTTCCTCCTCGGTTTTTCCATAATACCAATTAATGTCGGTACAATTGCAACCGAAGACCGTTTCAGCCGCGTAGATTTTCAGTGGAAAGTACCAAACACCACAGAAATTTTCAGAGAAGTTGAAAAAACCCACCTGCCAATATTTGAAAATGTGCCATATAACGTCTGGATGAATGAAGTATTTGAACCTATTGCAGAACTTATGGAGCGGGCAATTGACCTGCGTGATCCGGACAAACTTTTTCAGTATGCCAAAGATAACAATATCGAAATAACCAAACAGGAAGCGGAAATACTGACCAATTACCTGCTCAGTGATATTGATCAGGGTATATATTCCGAACTTATAAACCCTGCAAGACGGGCTGTAGGTCAGTGGATTTATACTAAAGGTGTAATAAGTGATGAGCAGTATGCACTGGCAATGTCTGAAGGCGGGAATCGCTCAATAGAGGTAATCAGACCTGACAACCTCTTCTCACGCGGTTTAATAATGACCATAGGCTCTGAAAACGGGCCGATGAATATCTCAGAAACAGCGTCATACCTGCAAAAAGGTCTATACGATAAGCTCTGGCTGGTACGTCAGGCTCTGCGCGAAGCCATTGAAAATATTCTTGAACGACGCATAAGCCAGCACCCTACACTGATCTATCAGAAAGATCTTACCGCTCAAACTCTGGAAAACCGCAAAACTCTCGCGCTCAAAAAAGCCAGCCATATCAACAAGGGTGAACTTATTATAGAACGCGGCCAACCTATAACCTCCGAAATATACACCAAACTTCGAACCGAAAATGAAGCGTACAACCAGCAGCGCGGCAGCAGATTTAATTTCAAAAATATTCTCAGCAAGTTTATTCTGGTTTTTCTTCTCTGCCTCTTTTTTTACATTATATCTCGAAAACGTGTCTCAAGAAATGTCATGATTGGCACTATGCTTTCATTTATGATAACCGTCTGCATCAGCTACATCATTATGCTTAACGGCAGGTCAATCACGCTGGTTCCAATTGGCTTTCTTGCCGGTACAGTCGCAATCGGCAGCAGAAAATCAGTAGGCATGCTGGTAACGGCAATGTATGCACTATTTATTATTGCAATCTCCTATCAGCAGCCTTCAGAAATCCTGGCAATTATAGCTATCGGCACCTTATTTTCAATTCTGGTGCCCCAGGAGCGCTTCCGCCTCGGCATCCTTAAGGCTTCAGTAATTTCGGGAGTTATAGGAGTTATGGTCTATCTGTGCTGGTATATCAGTGATGGTATAGATATCGCTTTACCCGGCAGTTTTTCAGATTTAATCGCCTTGCACTTCAGCGATTCTATTGATATTCTACTCCGCCGCTCAGGCTGGATATTTGCCAGTTCTATCGTTTCTTTCGCGCTTATTCTGCTATCACTCAAAGCGATACAGCGTGTTTTTGATGCTACGCCCAATGTCATTCTCCAGGATCTTCAGGAGCATCCGTTGCAGAATAAACTGTTACTGAAGGCTCCAAGCACCTACTACCACAGCTCAATTGCCGCCGCTCTCGCCGAGGCCGGCGCCAATGCCTGCGGAGGAAACGCCCTGCTCTGCCGTACATCCTGCCTCTACCATGATATCGGTAAACTTGTTAAACCTGAGTACTTTACCGAGAACGAAAGCGGAATCAGCAGACATGACATTCTGACACCGAGTATGAGTGCGCTTATCATTGTCAGCCACGTCAAAGACGGAGCGGAAATGGGGCGCCAGAACAAACTTCCCAAAGCTATTATTGATATTATTGAGCAGCATCACGGAACAACCCAGGTCTCATACTTCTTGCGCCAGGCCTTGGAAGAAGCCGAAGATCCCAGCGAGGTAGATGAGCAGCAGTTCCGCTACCCCGGTCCCAGACCGCAGTTCATTGAAGCGGCGGTGGTTATGATTGCCGACTCGGTTGAAGCGGCCAGCAGATCACTTGAAGGAGCGAGCAGCGCCAGTATCCGAGCACTGGTACATAAGATAATAATGGGAAAACTCCATGATCAGCAGTTTGATGACTGCTCATTGACATTCAAGGATCTAGCCCGCATTGAAGACGCTCTGGTCAGAGTCTTACAGAGCATGTTCCATTCACGGGTAAAATATGACAAAAAAGAAACAAAAAAATAATAATTTGATATTATTTAAAGATATGATATGAAAGCAGACAATGTCTAACGTACTACATATTAATTTTATTGATGAACGGCCTGAAGCCAGATTCCCAATCCCCGAGGATTTAATCAGCAAGGTTCTAACCTCTGCCTACAACCAGAGGGGAGACTCCGCGGCATCAGTGAATATAATGATAGTTGATGATACACGTATCAGTGAGATTAACGAGGAATTTTTAAATCATGAAGGACCTACAGATGTGATTTCATTCGAAGACGGTGATTTTGAAGAAGATATTCTACTCCTTGGTGACATTGCAGTCAGTGCAGACACCGCGGAAACGGTTGCAGCGGTAAAAGGGATGAGTTTTGATGAAGAGCTGACTCTATATGCCCTGCACGGTTTCCTGCATTTGCTTGGTTTTGATGACATTGATGATCAGGACAGAACAGAGATGATACAGGCTCAGCAGAATGAATTTTCAAAACATAATCTCAAATATGTTATTTAAGCAAATTATTAATTATATAATTAAGGATTCAAGATAAAACAATTTAAATATGAATAATTTACATATTATAGCAGCAATAATATCGGCAGTATTGGGTTGGCTGACAGTAGCTTATGAATCGGCACTACAGGAACTGAGTATCTCCAGACTCGATGACATTATAGAAGAAAAACTCAACATCACTTCGACCGATACATCTGGAGAGCAGCCTACAGAAAAACCTTTCGTTCTTACAAACATAATAAACAACATAAAAAATTTCCGTCTGGCAACTGCCCTGGCCAGTTCATTTTTTCTGGGTGCATTTCTGGTCATTCTGATCTTCCTGCTTCTGGGAAATGACCGACTTGAGTCATGTCTCAACAATTACCAGCACAGTATACCTATCCCTTATTTTTCAATGATTATTCCGCTGGCGGCAGCACTGATCATTACCGGTGTTATCCGTGGATCAGCACAGGCAATTGGTGAAAGAAAATCAGAGGTCATCATCTATCTGTTCTCAATTCCGACATGGATAATTACACTCATATTCAGACCTGTCAGTTATATACTTCTGATATCGTCACGCATTATTGCCAGAGGTGTAGGTATTGATGTAAACCGTACAAGCGATGATATTGAAGATGATGTTATTGCTGCGGTGACCGACAGTGAAAAAGCCGGAATCGTAAATGAAGAACAGCGTGAAATGATTGAGCGTGTGTTTGATTTCAACAATACCGACGTAGCCGATATTTTCACCCCACGAACCGACATGCAATCAATTTCGGCTTCTGAATCATTATCAAACGCCATCAAAATATCACTTGAATATGGTCATTCAAGGCTTCCGGTTCATGAAGATACCCGTGATAATATTATTGGCATTTTCTATGTCCGGGATGCGCTGAATTACTGGGAGTTTGAGGACAAGCCCAAGCTAGTGGATATAATACACAAACCTGCTTTTGTTCCAGAAACGCAGAAGGTTGTCGATCTACTTCAGGTTATGCAGAAAAGCCATACCCAGATAGCAATCGTTCTTGATGAATACGGCGGCACAGCCGGACTTGTAACCATCGAAGATATACTTGAAGAGCTTGTCGGTGAAATACAGGATGAGTATGACAAACATGAAGACGATAGCGGAATCCGCAGCTTCAGCAAATATCATATTGTCAGCGAAGGACAGACCCATGTATTCGATATTAACAAAGCTCTTGATGAAGATATAATCCCTGAAGATCATGACTATGAAACCATAGGCGGCTTCGTGCTTGACAATTTAGGTCACATTCCGCATGCAGGAGAAGAGTTCCGCTTCAGTGATCTTAATGTAAAGATACTTGATGCCGATGAAAGACGGGTGCTCAAGGTAGAAATAAAGCGCGATACCAATGACTGATTATAAGGCTGGCCTCAATCATGAATGAATTCAATGAACTTATAGCGACAATCCGGGCACTCCGACATAAAGAGACCGGCTGTCCGTGGGATAGAAAACAGACACTGTCAACCCTCATAAAACCGCTGCAGGAAGAGACAGAAGAGCTGATTGCAGCCCTGTCTTCAAATGACGCACCCCATATAGCGGAAGAGCTCGGCGATGTGGTCTGGAACGCGCTGATGTTACTGGAAGTTTGTGAAGAAGAAAATCTCGCTACCAAAAGTCAGGTTTTGAAGGCCGTCAATGAAAAAATGATAAGCCGCCACCCGCATGTTTTTGCTGATGCAGTAGCAACTACCAGCGAAGAAGCGGCCGCCGTTTACAAGGAGGCAAAACGTCAACACCGCCTCAAGCAGAAATACAATGAATAACCCCATAAGCGGCACCGCACTGGATAACCCTATTGTAGTGCTAGCCCTGTTGCTTGCCGGCGGCTTTCTGGCTTTTTGCCTTATCCGGTTTTTAACCAAAACCTCGAAGAACCGGAGACCTACTCAGAAAAATTCTTCACGGCAACATATTACAAATAAAGCAGCTGCAGCTAAGCAAACTGCCCAAAAAGATGAAGCAATTGCCAGATTTCGCGAGGTTCATCAGAGAGCAAGAGATAACCGTAAAAAGCTGGCACAGGAGATAGACACCAACCCCGCAGAAGCGACCAAGGCTTTCCGCAGAATGATGAAACACTGAGTCAGACTTCTGAAACCGCACAATTTATACTCTGAATATAAATCTGCAAAAAGTAGGTATAAACTCTTTATTTACGCCGGTTATAGCGTAAAATTATATACTATTATTTTATGATTCCTAACCATTAGAATGAAAGAGACATCAGCATGAGCAACAAACCAATAATACTTGCAGACAGGGCTTCAAAGACAAATATCAGTGGTATCCGCAAGGTTTTCGATCTTGCAGCAAAACTCGAATCACCCATCAATCTTTCAATTGGTCAGCCTGATTTTGACGTTCCAGATCCAGTCAAGGAAGCCGCTATTGACGGCATAAGAAATGGAGCCAACAGCTATACTCCGACTCAGGGACGTGCGGACCTGATTGCCGGTATCAGTGAATCCCTTGGAAATAACTATGGACAGGGTGAAATTATTATAACCTCGGCAGTAAGTGGCGGACTCAACCTTGCCTTCCTATCGCTGTTAAACCCTGGGGATGAAATTCTTATTCCTGATCCCTATTTTGTAATGTACAAGCAGCTGGCTCTAATGCTCGGCGCCAAACCGGTCTATTACGACACCTACCCTGAGTTCAAACTCCCGGTCGATAAAATTGCTTCTCTTATTACCGAAAAAACCCGGGCGATAGTTATAGGCAGCCCATCGAACCCAACCGGAATAACCTATTCCGCTGATTCACTCAAGGAGCTTGCCGGTATTCTTGACAAACATGGCATCGTAGCCATCTCCGATGAAATCTATGAAATCTTCAGCTATGATCAGCCAGCTGTCAGCATAGCCGATTACTACCGTGAAAAGACAATACTGCTTAAAGGTTTCAGTAAAAGCCATGCTATGACCGGTTGGAGACTTGGTTATGCCGCCGGCCCCAAGGAAATTCTGCAGACAATGGCCAAATTCCAGCAGTTTACCTTTGTCTGTGCACCATCCATTGCCCAGGTAGCTGGACTCACCGCCATGAAGACCGATATGTCTGAGTTCGTCACCGAATACAAACAGAAACGTGACCGCATTTATAACGGCCTGATTGAGATTGGCTACGATGTCGTAAGACCTGACGGCGCATTCTATATCTTCCCCAAGACACCATGGGGCACCGGGGATGAATTCGTCGCCAAATGTATTGAAAACAATCTGCTGGTTATCCCGGGAAACGTATTTTCGGAGAAGAATACTCATTTCCGCATTTCATATGCGGCAGATAATAACACTATTGATGCCGGGCTGGAGGTACTTGCGACACTCTTTAAGGAGAAATAACTTTTCATGCGTATACTAATCATTGGCTTAGGAAGAATGGGGTACTCTCTAGCGGAACAGCTGGAAAGTGAAGGTCATAAAGTTTACGGCATTGACACTAACAAAGAAAATGTTGAACGAGCCAGTATCAAACTCGACATCATGTGTGTCCATGGTTCAGGCTGCAGTCTTTCCACACTACGCGAACTTGACATTGGAGGCGCCGATCTGGTAATTGCAGCCAGCGGCTCCGATGAGGTTAATATTGTTTCCTGTCTGGTAGCCAGAGAGTTTGGTATCAAGCGTTGTATCGCCAGAATCGAGAGTGAAGAACTCGCAAATAATCTTCGGGAAATGCCCCCTTCTGCACTTGGTATTGATGAATTCGTAAACCCGAGAGAAGAGACAGTAAGACGTATGGCAGACATTGTCCGTACTCCTGGCACAACCATGACAGCAGAGTTTGATGATGGTAAATTCCAGCTGCGAGGTTTAAGAGTCGAAAAAGAATCACTGCTAACCTCCCGCCCGCTGGTAGAATTACAGGCACTGTTTGTTGAGCATTTTCTTGTCCCGGCGGTTCAACGTGGCGATATACTGATCATTCCACGCGGCGACTTCACAATTAAGACCGGTGATGTTGTTTACGTGCTTTTAAAAACCAATACCTTTCAGAACTTTCTCTCACTATTTGAATTTGCCAATGCCAAGACCCGCAGAGTCTTCATCTATGGCGGATCACAGCTAGGTATTGAGCTGGTGCATACCCTTGAGAAGACCATTCCAGAGGTAATCCTGCTCGAAGAAGACTGGGAAAAGCGTCAGCAGGCATCTTCACAGATCAGTAAGAGCGCCATTATCAATGGTTCACCTCAGGATATGACTCTGATGCAGGATCTGAAAATAGGTAATGCCGATTTCTTCGTTGGAGTCAGCGACAGTGAAGAGCTCAACTTCTCAAGCGCCTTGCTGGCAAAACGCATGGGCTCAAAATATGGGGTAATGCTTACAGACCATCCTGATCACGTCGAACTCTTTGATACCCTGCCCATCGATGCCGTAGTCAGTCCGGCAACGCTCTCGGTAGGAGCTATTCTGAAAGCTGCCAGATCCGGGGCCGTACTTTCAATGTTCAACATCGCCGGCGGCAGAGGTGAAGCATTGGAACTTATCGCACAGCCACATAGTAAGAATATCGGTAAAGCCCTTAAAAATATTACCTTCCCGGAAGGTGCGCTGGTAGCTGCGATTGCAAATAACGAAGGCTTTCATATAGCTTCCGGAAATACAATAATTGAAGCAGGAAGTTCCATTATTCTTATTTCAAAGAAAAAAAATATCAAGCAGGCTCTTGAACTCTTTGAATAAAAGCTATTATAGTCTTACTATAAATCAATAAAAACGGAACCGTTAACGGTTCCGTTTTTAACCAAATACACATAAGCATTCAGCACCCATTATGCTCCCATATTAAAAGTGTAATATCATCAAACTGCCCCGAAAGCTGAAAAGCACTTACCTCCTTGACAATATTATCACCAATATATGTGACTGATTTATCCGAATTATGCTGTAAAAGCAGCTGTAGCCGTTCTTCCGAGAAGACCTCTCCTGATTCCGAATGTGCTTCAGTTACACCGTCAGTATACAATACAACCTTATCTCCAGCCTTCAGCGTAAAATCACCGGCTGTATAGGAAACCCCGCTAAAACCACCAATCAGCATACCTTTTAGTGACGGCGTTTTAATAACAGACTCCTTTTTAAGCACAAAAGCCGAATTATGGCCGGCATTTGCATAATCACATTTTCCTGTTAACGGATTATAATAAACAAGGAAAACGGTTGCAAACATACACTCCGAGTTATGATCTGAGATGGTATTATTGAGTCGTTCCAGAGCCCGCGCCGGATTTTTCTCCTCACTGCAGACGGCACGAATCAGAGTACAGACCATTGTCATAAATAAAGCTGCAGGTATACCTTTACCGGAAACGTCACCGATGCAGAATACAACACAATTATCACTAACGGTGAAGAAATCATAAAAATCGCCGCCAATCTCTCTGGCTGAAGAATAAAATGCATACGAAGAGAATTTATCACTTTGAAGAAGATCCTTCGGAAGAATGGAGTTCTGAATACTCTTGGCCGCCCGCAGCTCACTGTCAAGCTGCGCTTTCTGCAATTCATAATCCTTCATATCTTTGAGTTCTCTGGCCATATAATTAAAGCTATGTGTCAGATAACCCAATTCATCCCGAAGATTGGTATCTATATAACAGTTAAAATCACCATGTGCTATCTTTTCAGCGCTATGAGCCAGCATAACAATCGGCTTGGTAAAGCGGGAGGACAACACAGAAATAATTATACCGAACGCCACCAGCAGCAGCATAGCACCAGCCAGCAACCCGTAATTCAGCAGTCCGACTTGAGAGTAGATAATATCATTATTAACCCGATAAGCAACTACCCACCCTGTTACCGAATCCTTGATCGCGAAATAAGCATCTTGCGAAGTACTGAATACCTTTATAACCTCATTATCTTTTTCAAGCGCACTGACAATGTCATCAAACCCGATATTCATCAGATGATCATTGATATTCGATCCGACAAAATCTGATTTACCGCCAAATACCAGAATATCCCCATCCTTTGAAAAGACACACCAATTTCCCATGACATCATCGATTGTAGCCATACGTGACTCAAGCTCGCCAATATCAACATCAAGTGCGGCGAAGCCGATAAGCATTTCAGAAGAATGCAGCGGCGCTGTCATGGTTATAACGGTACGTTCATTACTTGCAGAGATATAAGGTTTACTGTAATATACCTGATTCCAGGTACTGGAGTTATTAAAGAATGACTTACTCTCTTCAAACCATGGACGCTTTAAAACATCATAAGCCGCATCAGGTTGCCAGGTTTTACTTATAAAATCACCATCAAGGTAAGCGACATAAGGCAGATTGATTTCAAATTTATCACTCTCATAGGTAATAAAATCAGCAACTTTATTTTTGGAAAGATCCTGGAAGCTGAGATAATTGGCAAACCCTTTGATAGCCAGACTATCCTCGTCAATCCAGTGACTCAGCAGTTCATATGCGAGCTGAATCTTCACTTCAGCACGCTGGTAAACCATATTTTTGACAATGGTATACGATGTATAATGCAGAAAAGTTCCTATAAGCAGTATTACCACCGCTAGCGAAACAAGAAAATTTACAAATAAGCGCGTACTTATTCGTTTATTGAAGACATTATCATTCTGCATAGGCCCAACACCTCAAAACAGGTACTGTATCGCAATACAAAGATAGCTCCTGTATTATCTACAGAAGCTATAAAATATTGGTTTAAACCTTATATTTACGCCACCGCACCAAGCAAAAGATTCATAATAGAAATTAGTTTTCCACGCAGATCATGGCGGTCGACAATCATATCAATCTGCCCATGCTGCAACAGAAACTCCGTAATCTGAAAACCTTCAGGTAATTCCGCATTAATTGTAGACTTGATTACTCTCGGTCCGGTAAATCCGACAAGCGCTCCCGGCTCACCGATTATTATATCTCCAAGCGCAGCCCAGCTGGCCCAGACACCACCCATAGTACTGTCAGTCACAATACTGATAAAGGGTAATTTTGCCTCTCTCAACTTACCAAGGGCAGCAGAGGTCTTTGCCATCTGCATCAGCGAATACAAACCCTCATGCATTCTGGCGCCACCGCCGGATCCGGATACAATAATAACCGGCAGACGCTCCGCAATTGCAAATTCTATCAACCTGGTTATTTTTTCACCGACTACCGATCCCATGGAACCGGCAATAAAAGCACTGTCGGTAACTGCGAAGGCAACTCTGCGCTTACCTATTTTTCCTTCTCCGGATTTAATCGCTGAGAGCATACCTGTCTTGTTGATTTCGGCATCAAGTTTCTCTTTATACCCCTTACCGCCACCGGAAAATCCAAGAATATCCTTACTCATCAACCCTGCGTCATGCTCGACAAATGACCCGTCATCAAGTGTAATTGCAATACGCCGGTCAGCAGATATCTGTGTATGATAATGACAGCTGGGACAGACACCAAGATTTTCATAAAGTGTGGTCTTGATGATAATTTCACCACACTTTTTGCACTTCATCGCCACCCCGGTTCCATACTCAGAAGGCTGTATCTGTTTTTTATCAGTTTTTGTTAAATTCTTAAGTTTATCCCATCCAAAAAATGCCATAACCGGTATAACTCCTATTTTCAGGTAAAATATACAGTAAATGTCAAAAAACAACTGTAAAAACTAAGCGTCAAGCATAGCCCTGATCGCAGTTTTCATGTCCCCGCTTCTGAAAACAGCGGTTCCAGCTACCAGCAGATTAGCCCCTGCCTCTTTAATTGCCGCTGCATTATCAATACAAACTCCGCCATCAATCTCAATTTCAATATCACGACTACCGATCAGAGCCTTCGCTTCACGCAACCTGTCCAGCGACTCTGGAATAAACTTCTGACCGCCAAAACCAGGGAAAACCGACATTATCAGCAACCGGTCAACCTTATCAAGGAATGGTGCGATTTTACTGACGGGAACATCAGGATTAATTGACAGACCTCTGGTCATTCCTCTCGCCCCGATATCATCAAGGATAGATCTTGGATCAGGACAAGGCTGCAGATGCACAGTTATACCGTCGGCGCCGCACTTCTGAAAAGTATCAATATATTTCCATGGCTCGTCCAGCATCAGATGCACATCAAAATGCAGCTTAGTTATAGGACGAATCGCCTCGATAACACAGGGACCAAATGAATAATTTGGCACGAAATGTCCATCCATTATATCCAGATGAAGAATATCTGTACCCGATTCTTCAACACGTTCAATTTCTTCGCCTAACCGCGTAAAATCAGCAGCCAACAGCGATGGCGCAACTCTGCAAGTCATACTTTACACCCCTAACCTTTACTATCCAACACAATTATTCCACAACCAACTTTTAACTGAATTCCAATACAATCGATAAAAGTTGCAAGTTAAATTATAGCCATACACGGGGAAATAATCAATAACAGATAAATAATAATTAAAATCCGCATTATTTCATCAAAAAACAAGCCATATTATTAACCATTTAATATCATAGAGTTACATAAACGATAAATTTCCCTTAACAATATTTAAAAACAACAGTGTTATTTTTTAAAAAAAAATTGAAAATTCGCTATTTTTTATTTCCAATTAGTTGTGAAATAATATAGTATTAGCTTATGTATTAATAAGTACATATTTTTTAACCCCGATATGTACATTAAAAAAAGATTTATGGGGTGTTTATTATCTGCTTCTGCAGAGTATTACGGAGATGTATAATGGCAAGTGGCACAGTAAAATGGTTCAACGATCAAAAAGGCTTTGGTTTCATCATTCCTGATGACGGTGGAGAAGACCTGTTTGTTCACCACACAAACATTATTATGGATGGATTCAAGACTTTAAAAGAGAATCAGGCCGTCGAATTCGACGCTGGTCAGGGTAAAAAAGGACCAGAAGCTACAAATGTCAAGCCTTGCTAAGTAAGTTTATAGATATAAGCAAACGAAGCTGTTGATGTTACTCCCAACTCTTTATAGTTGGGAGTTTTTTTATATACTTTGTATACTATAATAAATTTCAAATTTACTACCCTCTCTAAATAACAGAATATAACGGAGATTATAATGCTAAAGAAAAGCTACCAGGAGACTGACGGCCTGGTATATTCCACCGCGACCGGCGCCCTCTGCCCGAACTGTGGACAACCTGTAAAAAAATGTATCTGCCGAGAAATAAAAAATCAGCAACAACCAGCTGGAGACGGTATAGTACGAATTTCACGCGAAACCAAAGGACGCAAAGGAGCCGGCGTAACTCTGCTTAGCGGCATCTGCTTAAACAATAATGACTTAAAAATCCTAGCCAAAGAGCTTAAGAAGAAATGCGGTACCGGTGGAGCCTTAAAAGATGGAGTGGTTGAACTGCAGGGAGATGTCCGTGAGCAGGTAAAAAATCTTTTAGAGCAAAAAGGATTCAAAGTAAAAATATGCGGCGGCTAATATTATAGCATCCTAGATAATAGAGTATTGACAATTATAACTTGTTTTTAACTTCGAAATTCTTATACTTTCAGTAAAAGTTGATAGTTTTCTGATAATTGCAGGCAGGCAAATAATTGTGGCTGACACTAATGATATAGATTACGATTTTCTGATTCCTGAAGAATTGCTGGAACGCTATGTCTCTGGCGATGACAAGGCATTCAGCAAACTTGTTGAAGTTTTCGGTGAAAAACTTCTGGGATTTCTAAGCCGATTCACTGGCGATTACAATCTTGCTGAGGATATCTTCCAGGCAGTTCTGGTGAAAATCGCTGCTCACGCCAGATCCTTTAACAATCATACACGCCTCAATACCTGGATTTTTGCAATAGCCAGAAATACAGCCATTGAGACCATGAGATCCGCAAATATTTCCCTAAATCAGCAAATTACCGATAATACTGATTCCGAGACCGCGGATGAAACCGACAACGCAATCTTAGAAGCGTTGTGTAAATCTCTACCGCCTGTAAATCAAATCACTGTAGAAGAACTGGGCAGACGTATTGCAACCGCGGTTACAAAGCTTCCCGCACCTCAGCGTGAGGTCTTTCTATTGCGTGAAGATGCTGATCTGACTATGGATGAAATTGCACAGATAGTTGATTGCAGTAAAGAAACTGTAAAGAGCCATATGCGCTATGCGATCGATAAACTACGCATTAATCTGAAAAAAGAAACCAAACTATACAGTCTGCTGGATCGACTCTAACCACCCCCAGCAAATGTTTTCTTAGTTATAAATAAGGATTCAAGGCTATTATCATGAACGAAGATAAAATAGACATCATTCTAGACCACCTTTATGGAGAACTTGATCCAGAAACCGAGGAAGAGTTTCTTAACGAAGCGTCTATCTCGCGTGCACTTAACAGCAGACTTACAGAGACCAGGCGGCTTCTGACAGCCTATCGTCTAGGACCAATTATGGAGATTCCACCAGAATCTGCCACAAACGCTCTTAAGATCCTTAAAAACGAAGAAAAGCTGCGTAAAGCACAGGCAAAAGTTTCCGCCTCCCTGGATATAATTCAGGATAATCCTCCAGTTTCTCCAGAGTCTGCGTCCAATGATAGCTTAGAATCGATTAATACTGAGTCAAGTACCGACTCAGAGAATAATACTGCCACCACTCCGCAAGCAACTCAAATTTCAGACAGCGTCAATAATTTCGCGGATCAAGCCCCCGTTGTTGAGAATTATCCTAAAAAAGCTCCGAAACTGGGTCTGATTGCTACGGCTGCACTAGTAATTATTGGTGCTGGTACCGGCATATATTTTGCTACTTCTCACAATACGCAACATCCAGAATCAGACGCAAATATCCGAAACATTGAACTTACCCTCAATATCAATGAAAATCAGAAACAACCAAAAGAACAGGCAGAGACGACCTCTGCTGAAGGTATTTCGGCAAATAAAATTTCAACTAAAAATGCCAATAAGAACTCAGCTGTCACCGATTCAAAGCAGACTCAACAACAAGTTGCAGAGATGTTAAACGCTATAGACAGACTATCAGAAGAGAAATCTGCAGAAAATTATGCCCCAGTCGAAACACCAGCAGACATCTCACTGGAAAACACCGAAATTTCAATTGCAGACAAGTCAATCAGCAATAAAAATACGGCAGATATTGAGATTACACCTATTCAGGAAGAACTTGATGAAATACTCCCGGAACTTGATGATACCCAAAACTCCGATAATGCCGCTGCTATCCAAAATCGTGATCAAATAATCGAAAACTATATTTCAGAAGTAGCCGACTCTCAATCCAGCGCTAAGAGTAAAAACACTAACGTGGAAGTTGAAATCGAAGAAGAAATGAGACTGCGGGCAGAAGAAATTTCCAGGCAGGATCTTACCAACCTCCCGGCAGCGGCAAAAACAGAAATAACTTCTGACATAAAATCAGAAAACGCCGTTGCTGACAAAATTAAAACAGCGGAAACCTCTCAAAAAGATAACCAGAAAGAAGCAGAAAGACTAGCTCAAATCGAGAAACAAAAAGAAGTGGAAAGACTAGCTCAACTCGAGAAACAGAAAGAAGCAGAAAGACTAGCTCAAATCGAGAAACAGAAAGAAGTGGAAAGACTCGCTCAAATTGAGAAACAGAAAGAAGCAGAAAGACTGGCTCAAATTGAAAAACAGAAAGAGGCGGAAAAACTCGCTCAAATTGAGAAACAGAAAGAAGCAGAAAGACTAGCTCAAATCGAGAAACAAAAAGAGGCGGAAAGACTAGCTCAAATCGAGAAGCAGAAAGAAGCGGAAAGACTAGCTCAAATTGAGAAGCAGAAAGAGGCGGAAAGACTAGCTCAAATCGAGAAGCAGAAAGAAGCAGAAAGACTCGCTCAAATAGAGAAACAGAAAGAGGCGGAAAAACTGGCTCAAATTGAGAAGCAGAAAGAAGAAGAAAGACTCGCTCAAATTGAGAAACAAAAAGAAGTGGAAAGACTAGCTCAAATCGAGAAACAGAAAGAAGTGGAAAAACTCGCTCAAATTGAGAAGCAGAAAGAAGAAGAAAGACTCGCTCAAATAGAGAAACAGAAAGAGGCGGAAAAACTCGCTCAAATTGAGAAGCAGAAAGAAGAAGAAAGACTCGCTCAAATTGAGAAACAAAAAGAAGTGGAAAGACTAGCTCAAATCGAGAAACAGAAAGAAGTGGAAAAACTCGCTCAAATTGAGAAGCAGAAAGAGGCGGAAAAACTGGCTCAAATTGAGAAGCAGAAAGAAGAAGAAAGACTCGCTCAAATAGAGAAACAAAAAGAGGTTGAAAGACTAGCTCAAATTGAGAAGCAGAAAGAGGCGGAAAGACTGGCTCAAATTGAGAAGCAGAAAGAAGCAGAAAAACTGGCTCAAATCGCGAATCAGAAAGAGATGGAAAGACTGGCTCAAATCGCGAAGCAGAAAGAGATGGAAAGACTGGCTCAAATTGAGAAGCAGAAAGAAGAAGAAAAACTGGCTCAAATAGAGAAGCAGAAAGGAACATCCTCAGCAGATAATGAAATCAAAGTTGTTGAACCGATTATGCTTAAAGAAGGTGAAGAATTATATTCTATAGCTGAAGAACCGGTAATGGCATTGAATGAAAATGCGACAACACCGGTTGCCCGCGAAATTAAGCCAGAAGTTATTAAAACAGATAAAATCGAGTTCAAAGATTCTGATAATGCAGCGGAATTAATTCAAAAAGCGGAAGCTCTGTACCTGCAGAATTCATATCTGCAAGCGCTCTATGGTGCCGAGGAAGCTTTAAGCAGAGCCTCCCTGAATGAGGATAAAATATCCGCTCTGGTTCTAAAAGCGAGAATCGAGCTTAAATTAAATAGTTTTAACGATATGAATGCGACCATAACCCAACTCAGATCGCTATCCCCTTTGGAGGCATCGGCACTACAGATTCTCTGCAATGCCGGGCTAAACCACAACCGGATAGAGAGTCATAAAGAGAATATTGCCGCTAAAGTTGAGCGGCCTGCAGTTAATTCTGACGCTAAGAACGAATATATAATCGAAGAGCGTATTCTACAGAATCAACCGTCCGCCCCCAGCGTTAAAAGGAAAAAATCAAAATTTAACCCTACAACTGATACTTATTACAAGCATAAATAATTTCATTCCACCTCTTGGAATGACATAAATTTACCGTATAATAATTCTTTGTTATGCTGTAATATAACAAGTATTATCTATAAATAAGATGGAGGATGCAAGTATGCCTACATATGAATATGAATGTACCGCATGTGGTTATCAGTTTGAAAAATTCCAGAAAATGTCTGACAAGCCAATAAGAAAATGCCCGGAATGTGGCAAGATGAAGCTTGAAAAACTTATTGGTTCTGGTTCCGGCATTATTTTCAAAGGCAGTGGCTTTTACGAGACTGACTACAAACGTAGCGGTGAAAAAAAAACTGACTGAGTCCTGCAGCCTTTGATCAAGTCAAACATTATAATGGGGGATTGATGAACACACTAAGTAATAAAAACATTGTTCTGGGAATTACCGGTGGGATTGCAGTCTACAAAATAGCAGAACTCGCATCTCTTCTAACCAAGAATGATGGTAACGTTGATGTTATCATGACCGATGCGGCTCAGAGGTTTGTCACTCCCCTAACCTTTTCAACTCTGACTAACAATCAGGTAAATACCGATATTTTCAAGGAATATATCGTCAAACCCGGACATATTTCATTAGCAGACAAAGCTGATATTATGGTTATCGCTCCGGCTACTGCCAATACTATTGCCAAAATAGCCTGTGGTATCGCAGACAACTTGCTTACGTCCACTATTCTGGCTACCAAAGCTCCAATTCTTATCGCTCCCGCAATGAATGACAACATGTATAGTAATCCTGTAACCCAGGAAAATCTTGAGAAACTTACTAAACTGGGGATGCACATGATCGGACCGAATGCCGGAAGGCTTGCCTGCGGACGTTCGGGGAAAGGTCGAATGAGTGAAGCCGGTGAGATCTACGAGGCAATACTGGCAATCCTTAGCAGCTGAGCTGATTTTATTTTGCAAAAAATGAACCGCCAAAGATATCTACCGGCGTTACAACCTTTACCGGAGATTCAGTCTCACTAATATCATCAAGCGGTTGTATATCCTGTAAATACTCATCCTCGAGACCTTTTATTTCACTTATACTTGGTGTCCGGTTAATACCGGCTGTTTTGACATCCGGCGTTCTCATTACCAGAACACTCGTATCAGGAAGCGCAGGCATTTCTGGAGTTCGTGGCTGAATTATTTCAGAATTTTTCAAAACCGGTTCTAAATTACTGTCAGCCGTTACCGGTTTACCGTTCACCGTTACGACACTCTTATCCAGACTGTCTTTCACCTTACCATAAACTAAATTCTCCGGAACTCGTGCCAGAATAGCTTCCTGCGATAAATTATATAACTCCGCACATATCTCACGGTTATCCTTATCCATAAGAGCCTTCCAGACAAAGTTTTCCGGAAGATATGGCAGATCAGTCCAGCATGCAGAAAGGACAGCGAGTAATTTCCTGCTCTCAGGATACAGTAATTTCCTCCGCCCAAGTTCTACAGCCTCAGAGAACCCTTCACAACGCCGCCACAGGAATAATACCCGCGCCAATCTGCCTGCAAGCGTCGATTCAGCAGGTAGTTTCCGCCACTCCGCAAGCCGCACTCCTCTGATCAGACGCGACACCTTCTCAGACTCAGCATTGATTGCCGCAACATTTATAAGATCATCTTTTTTATCTATTTTCCCCTCAATTGCGTAGATTATCAATGCATATACCGCCCTGCATACAGCATCGCAATCTTCATCAACTCCACCCAGCCTTCCCGCATGTACCGCCGCACGCATTCCATCAGGAGACGGAACGGTATACGCAAAAGCAACCGTACTCGCCAGAATCATACTTCCAGGGCGCGGCACACGTTTTTCCGTACCCTGAAGTTCATCCATAATCATCGCAACATACTCGACCTCTGGATCCGCAATATTCAGTATGGCGTATAAGCGCTTGGGTTCGTACCCTCCCTCCTGAATCATCATTCTGCAGATCCCTGAAATCTGCGCTTTTTTACAGACAAAACTGCGCTGGTACGAAGGTGATTCATTGAATTCAATCAGCGCTAACAAACCGGCTTTATGCCGAGTACGTGAAAAAATCGCCTCACTGCCACTGGCATTGAAAGCTACACTAAAAATCAACAGTATGAAGACAACTTTTAATCTGTTAAACATAACGCACTAGCAGACCCTCTTGAAAATCCAGATAATCAAACATTTGTTATTATTTTATACGGTTAAAGTTGATAATCAAGCTATTAATCGTGATATGCATTATCTTTAATAATTAGCTATGAAAAAATAAATAAGAAACTGCGGCTGGATATAAAAAAAATAACGCCACCCGTTGCGACGGTGGCGTCAGAAGCTGTTATGCCATATGTTGCGGAAACCGCCTTAAAGTTTCCGTTAAATTTGCGCCTTAAACAAATTTACGCCTTGCAACAAATTAAGAGCAATAACATGTTATATTACAATTTTATAATCGGCAAAGCAGTTAATATCTTTAGCAGCTCTTTATTTTTTTATTCACAATAATACCTCGAAAAGTATAATACAAATTTGATTAACCGTAAATTATAAGGAGAATACATGAATGGTTTTTTAGCAGCACTGACCTTTTTAACAATTATCCCCTTACCAGATAAAATGTTACAAAACTGCTCACTTGACAGGTGCCAGAAATTTTTTCCGGCAGTTGGACTGTTGCTTGGATTTATTGTCTCAATTGCATCATTTATTTTTATAAAGATTTTTCCGGTCTATGTTAGTTCGGCTCTCAGTATAATGCTCTTACTACTGCTTACCGGCGGCCTACATTTTGATGGCCTGAGCGATACCGCTGACGGCTTTTTCAGTAGAAGACCGGAGGAAGAGGTAAAACGAATCATGAAAGACAGCCGGCTGGGCAGTTTCGGCTCGCTGGCACAGATCTGTGTAATAATACTTAAAATAGCCGCTCTCAGCGCGCTCGCCGGTAACGCCAGCATGGCGCTCATTTTCGTTCCACTTGTGGGAAGAACCGGAATACTCTTTTTGAGCCATATAACCCCTCCCGCAGCTCCATCCGGTCTAGGATATACTCTAAATTCCGCCTCCGACAAAACAGCACTTACACTGGGAATCCTGCTCGCGCTTCTCCTTGCAGTCCTCTGCTTCAACGCCGTCGGTCTGCTTTCAATACTTTTTGCTCTTGCAGCGCTGTATATTCTCAGTAAAATCAGTATTAAAAAGATCGGTGGCTACACCGGTGATGTTCTCGGAGCCGGTTGTGAAATCAGTGAAATGATGACACTGCTTATACTCAGCGCATCCAATTAATACAGGAAATAGCATGGCACACGGCGGTAATATACGGAAATTTCAGAAAGATACCGGTACAAACACTCCAATTCTTGATTTTAGCGCCAGCATAAACCCTTTGGGGTTCCCAACCTGGCTGCGAGCTGTAATTTCCAGAAACATCAGTGAAACGGTGCATTATCCGGATATAGAGGCCAGTGATTTTACACAAGCGGCTGCCCGGGCTCTCAAGCTTGAACCTGCAGAAATAACCCCGGCAAACGGCACTACTGAACTTATTTTCGCTATACCCAGAATCTTTGATGTCAATCAGGCTGTAATACCTGAGCCCTGCTATATTGATTACCATATTGCATGTAAAAAAGCAGGTCTGGAGATTATCTCACTCCCGCTCAGCCCGGATCGCGATTTCAACCTTGATTACGATCTGCTTGCAGCCTCGCTATGCACGCCCAGTCTGGTATTTATCGGTCACCCGAATAACCCTACCGGTTCGCTTCTTGCTCTGGATAAGATGGAAAAGATTATCGCCGGACATCAGGAATCAATATTTATTATTGATGAGGCATATATCGGGTTCACTGAACCAACGGAAAAATTAAGTTTCAAAAAACTACTCAAGAAATATTCAAACCTGATAATTCTGCGTTCACTTACCAAAATCTATGCCCTTGCCGGCCTGCGACTGGGAATTGCATTGTCATGCCCGGAACTTACGTCCAGAATGCGCGACGCCCTCCCGCCTTGGAGTGTGAACACATTGTCACAGAAGGTCGGAACCAGAGCACTGCAGGATTCAGCTTTTGCCGCACAGTCCCGGGATCTTATGTCCAGTTTACGTACCGAATTTTATACCGAACTCAACAAAATCCCAGAGCTTAAAGTCTTCCCGACCTCGGCCAACTTTATACTCTGCCAGCTGTTATGTAACTTGACAGCTCCAGAGCTCTTCGCAATCCTTATAAAAAACAGTATTGCAATCCGTGACTGCTCAGACTTTAAAAATCTGGATTCTTCTTACTTCCGTCTTGCGATCAAAGATAAAGCTGCAAATAACAGACTTCTCGAAGCACTTAAGACCGCACTGCACCCAGATTCAAACCGGGCAACAATTAATCCCAAACCGACCCCATCCCTTATGCTGCTCGGCTGCAGTTCAAATGCCGGAAAAAGCATAATCGCCGCCGCACTCTGTCGGATTCTACTGCAGGATGGAATCAAGGTAGCCCCCTTTAAATCCCAGAACATGGCACTAAACTCTTTTGTTACCCGGGACGGGCTGGAGATGGGTAGAGCGCAGGCGGTTCAGGCGCAGGCCTCACGGCTGGAAGCCGATGTCAGAATGAACCCGATACTGCTCAAACCCAACTCAGATACCGGTTCTCAGGTTATTGTCATGGGAAAGCCCGTCGGCAACATGAGAGTAAAGGAATATATCACATACAAAGATCAGGCCTTCGCTGCAGCCAAGAACGCTTATGATTCACTGGCTGCGGATTATGACGCCATCATTCTGGAAGGTGCTGGCAGTCCTGGTGAGATTAATCTGAAGCAACATGATATTGTCAATACCCGTATGGCGCAATATGCTTCAGCGCCGGCCATACTGGTCGGTGACATTGATCGTGGCGGTATCTATGCCTCTTTTATCGGCATGTATGAAACCTTTGAAGAATGGGAGAGGGAGCTGGTAAAAGGCTTTCTGGTAAACCGGTTCAGAGGAGATGCGTCACTGCTAACTCCTGCTCATGACTACGTCCGGGATTTCACCGGACGCGATGTAATTGGAGTTGTTCCGTATCTGAAGAATCTCGGCCTGCCGGAAGAGGACTCCGTTTCATTCAACGATAATTTCATTCCCCACTCTCCCAAGGACAATGATCCCCTTGATGTCGCCCTGATCGCTTTACCGCATATTTCAAATTTCACCGACTTCGATGCCCTCGCCAACGAACCTGAAATAAGCCTGCGCCTGGTTAAAACCGCAGCTGATCTGGGCAAACCAGACTGCATTCTCCTTCCGGGATCTAAAAACGTCATCGGTGACCTGAAATTTCTCCGGCAGAGCGGACTGGCGGAACTGATAACCGCGGCTTCCGCTAAAACGATAATAGCCGGCATCTGCGGCGGATTTCAGATTCTGGGACAGACCGTAAGTGACCCGCATAATATCGAAGGCGGCGGTGAAATTTCCGGACTCGGATTGCTTGCCGTTACCACTGTTCTGGCCCTGGACAAGACGCTAATCCGAACCGAAGCGCTTCATCTGCCGTCCGGCGAGACCGTACATGGCTACGAGATACACCACGGGAAGACAGCGGTTATAAATGAAGATATCATCTTTTCCAGTTCACGCCCGGGAATACTCGGAGCGGGAACCGATCGCCTCTGGGGCAGCTATCTTCACGGTATATTTGATAATGATGCCTTCAGAAGATATTTTATAAACACGCTGCATCTTGCCCGTGGCAGCCAGCCTTCGACGGCAATACGCTATCACTATGATCTGGAACCGGCTTTTGACCGTCTGGCGGCTACGGTAAGAGCTGCGATTGATATGAAGCAGATTTACCGGCTGCTGGAGCTTTAATCATGAATCCAACACTTGAACAGAAATACCATGATCTCCTTGACGATTTCAGAGATAAAGAACGCCTGATAATTGCCGTCTCCGGCGGAGTTGACAGCACCCTGCTGATTCACCTTGCCTGTGAAGCAATTACTAAGAACGCAGTAGCCGTAACTCTGAATTCAGAATTCTATCCCGAATGGGAGCTGGATTATGCCTGTAAAACAGCCAAAGAATTAAACCTTGCGCACCACATTCTGACTGTGTCTGCGCTGGAGCAGCCGGAGATCACCGAAAATCAGCCTGACCGCTGCTACAAGTGTAAAAAACTGCTGTTTACGCAATTGCGCGAATTCGCCGACAATAGAGGCATAAAGTATATATGCGACGGTTCCTGTCTGGATGATCTCGGAGATTACCGTCCGGGATTTAAAGCCATTCAGGAGCTCGAAATATACTCTCCTTTCATCGAACATAAATTTAACAAAAAAGATATCATAACCCTGTCACAGGAATTGAATATTTCTGGCTGGGATCGCCCTTCAGGTGCCTGCCTGGCCTCCAGAATTCCTTACTTTCAGAGCATCAGTACCCGTCAGCTGGAATTTGTCGCCCAGTCAGAGGTCTTTCTGCATACTTTCGGACTCCCTGAGGCAAGAGTCAGACTGCATGGTGATATTGCACGCATCGAAGTCTTTCCAGAGAATATCCAGCTGCTCATAAATAATAGCGAAGCAATATCCATAAAACTCAAGACACTGGGCGCAACCTATGTGACTGTCGAACTCTCAGGTTATAAGACCGGGAGTATGAACGCCCAGCTACCGGCCGAAAGGTGACTATGAATACTCCTTCAGAGACAACCACCAGCAAAGACTCCGCAAAAGGCAGTCTGGGAGAACATCTTGAAGAACTCAGGATACACCTTATACGAATATTAGCGGTAGTGGCACTAATATTCATATTATGCGCGGTATTTTACCGGCAGCTCTGGGATATCGCCATGCTGCCGCGTGAAAATGCCGCCGCACTTCTGGGCGTTGATGCCAGCACGACCTTCCCGCTCCAGCTGCTCGGTCCTGCCGAAGGTATCAGTATTGTAGCCGGCCTGTGTTTTAAAATAACACTGGGCATTACCCTGCCTTTTATCTTCTACGAAGCCTGGAAATTCATTGCTCCCGGACTGCATACTGCAGAAAAAAGGGCTATCCGCTGGATTATGCTCGCCGGAACCATGCTGTTCATACTCGGCGTGCTGGCGGCATTCTTTATAGCACTGCCTACGGGATTAAAATTTCTGGTCGGCTTTGATCATACGCTGACCGGCACCGTAACCCGCTGGCGGGTTGATAATTACTTCAGTCTGGTGACAATGGCCTGCTTCGGTTTCGGCATCTGCTTTGAAACCCCGCTGATAATGCTCAGCCTGACCATAGCCGGTCTGCTCAAGCCCGCTACCATTATCAAATACTGGCGCCATGCTGCCGTTATAATCTCAGTACTCGGAGCTTTATTCACGCCGCCTGATCCGTTTACCATGATTATGCTTGCAGGCGCCATGCTGCTGCTGTTTTTTCTCGGATACTACCTGTCACTTCTGGCATACCGAAAAAAACTATCCGCGCCTTCAGAGTATGTTGCTGACGACTTGGGGGAAGATTAAAAAACACATAGAGAGCGGAAGCCAGCTGACTTCCGCTCTCTATATTTAGGTATTATGTCATGTTTATTTTTCAGAGAAGACTATCTTGTCACCGGACATCTTTGCCAGTATAGTACCGCCACCGGCAAATTCACCTTCAATAAGAGCCAGAGATAAAGGATCTATCACATCCTTCTGCAGGACTCGTGACAATGGACGGGCACCAAAGTTAGCATCATAACCCCGATCCACCAGTACCTCTTTCACTTCAGTACTAAGTTCCAGTACCAGCTCTTTTTCCTGAAGCAGTGTGTTCAGTTTGGCGATCTGTATATCAAGAATTTTAATCAGCGCCTGCTTGTCAAGTCTGTTGAAAATTATAGTCTCATCTATACGGTTCAGAAATTCCGGACGGAAATGTGACAATAACACACTATTCACCTTCTGCCTTAATTCATCAGAGTCCAGTGACTCACTCTGCTGAATATACTCTGAAGCCAGATTTGAGGTCATAATAACAATAGTATTCTTGAAGTTTACAGTCCGTCCCTGGCCATCGGTCAGACGACCGTCATCAAGAAGCTGCAGCAGGACATTGAATATCTCAGGATGCGCCTTCTCGATCTCATCAAAAAGAATTACACTGTAAGGCTTACGCCGAACCGCTTCTGTAAGATATCCACCCTCTTCATAACCAATATATCCCGGAGGAGCACCGATAAGACGCGCAACAGAATGCTTCTCCTGAAATTCACTCATATCAATTCGAATCATGCTGTGTTTATCATTGAAGAGAAACTCTGCAAGCGACCTGGCAACCTCGGTTTTACCCACACCGGTAGGACCAAGAAATATAAACTTGCCGATAGGACGATCAGGACTCTGAATACCGGCTCGTGCCCTGCGTACCGCGTTGGCCACGGCTTTTACCGCCGCATCCTGCGCTATAACCTTGCTGGCCAGTTCATCCTCCATATGCAGGAGTTTTCCGGCTTCGCTCTCAAGCATCTTGGATACAGGGATACCGGTCCATTTACTTACGATCTCCGCAATATCCTCCTCACCGACCTCTTCTTTGAGCATACCTTCACCCTTGGCATGCATATCCTGAAGCCGGACATTCTCCACTTCCAGCATCCGGTTAAGCTCAGGAATTCGCCCATGAAGCAATTCAGCCACTCTGCCAAGATCTCCCTGACGCTGTGCCTGTTCAGCCTCGGTTTTTGCAGCTTCAATCTCTTCATTATAATTCTGAATAGCGGTAATCGCCTCTTTCTCATTCTGCCATTTGGCTGTCAGAGCTGCAATCTGTTCCTCTAGGTCTGCCTGCCGTTTCTTGAGATCAGAGACAGTTTCCGCTACATCTTTCTCATTCTCAAGCGCTTTGAGCTCGATCTCAATCTGCATCTTCTGTCTGGTGAGATCATCAAGTTCACGCGGCATTGAGTCAATCTCAATTCGCAGCGTAGAACATGCCTCATCAATCAGGTCAATTGCCTTATCCGGCAGGAAACGGTCACTGATATACCTTTCAGAGAGATTCGCCGCGGCAATAAGAGCTTCATCCTTAATCCGCACTCCATGATGCACCTCATACCGTTCTTTCAGACCACGCAGAATGGCAATTGTACTCTTTACAGAAGGTTCGCCTACCTTGACCGGCTGGAACCGGCGCTCGAGCGCGGCATCCTTCTCGATATACTTTTTATACTCATCAAGGGTTGTCGCGCCAATACAGCGTAGTTCACCACGCGCTAAAGCCGGCTTGAGCATGTTAGCAGCATCCGAACTGCCTTCGGTCGCACCAGCACCGACAATAGTATGCAGTTCATCAATGAAGAGCACAATATCACCGGCTGAGTTTTCAATCTCTGTAAGCACCGCCTTGAGCCTTTCTTCAAACTCACCGCGGTACTTACTACCCGCCAGCAAAGCGCCCATATCCAATGACAACAGCGAACGGTTTTTGAGTGATTCAGGAACATCGCCTTCAACTATTCGCCGGGCCAGCCCTTCAGCTAGAGCAGTTTTACCTATACCTGGCTCACCGATAAGTACCGGATTATTCTTGGTACGCCGTGACAATACCTGCATTATACGTCGTATCTCTTCATCACGACCAATAACCGGATCAAGCTTTCCCTTCCGGGCCAAAGCGGTCATATCACGTGTGTACTTCTTGAGAGCCTCATACTTATCCTCTGCATTCTCACTGGTTACCTTGGCTGAACCGCGGACACTTTTCATGGCTTCAAGAAAATTATCCTTGGTCATTCCACTGCTTGCAAGTACCCTTCCCGCCTCAGTATTGGAATCTATTATCGCCAGTATCAGATGTTCACTGGCAATATACTCATCTCCCATACGTTCAGCCTGAGTAAATGCGCTCTCCAGAATTCTTCCAAGCTCCCGGTCAATTCCTTCGCCAGCCTCAACTCCTGAAACCTGTGGCAAATGCCTTATCTTACCTGTAACCTTCTCCAGAATAAGCTCCGGCTCAAGCCCCAGACGATTAATAATAGGAACGACAACACCTTCGCTCTGCCCCAGCAATGCTGCTAAAAGATGCAGAGGAGTAATCTGCTGATTCTGATTATTCTGCGCAATCTTTTGAGCTTCTTCCAAAGCTTCCCTGGACTTTATAGTTAATCTATCTATTCTCATAACTTCCTCCTTAAAATGGTTTATTATCAATTGTCTCATTACAAATACTATACCAGTTTTTAAACCATCACAACGCACAACAATATAACATGCTTATAATTAAGGAGATATCGTGTTTATTAATAACCAGAGCCGCCATCATGATTAACTCATTTTACCCATTTAAATAATTGTCAAAATGACAATAACTGAAGAAGTGATAAAAAAAGCTGCGGTAATCCGCAGCTTATAAATACAGTAACCTGATAATACAATTCAAATTATTACTCAGTTTTACCGATTGAAAACGGTTTGGCGCCGGCAATAAATGGAGATTGCAGTATCCCCTGCGGACGACTCCAGACACTCATACGATCCCTGATACCACGCCATAATTCATAAGGAGTCATTTCAGAACCGGAATTCTTAATCTCATCCGCGAAAAATTCTGCGAAGTTGGTAATATCTCCAGCACCAGAGTTCATTGAACGGTCCCAGCGTGCTGCCGACAGCATGACGGTAGCCTCCGGTACGGCACGGCCAACATCTGCAGCAATATCCTCCCAGATTTTCAGAGAACTCTTCTCATTATTGGCATCAATTACCACCAGCAGATTTTTACACTGACTTTTCGCGGTAAACGCTGCCACAAGTTCTTTTAAAGATAGCCCAGATTCCGGAAGATAAAGCTCTAAATCTATACTGTCAGCGCCTAACTTCTGTGGATTGGCATCACCGGAAAAATAGAGAACCGCGGTATCCTCTGCGCTGCATGAAGCTGCAAGTTTCTCAATTCCAGCCAGTACGGCATCCTTGGTGGCTGTGTTTCCAAGCAGATCAGTTACGCTAACGTATTTGGCCTCATTAAAGGCGGCGGAGACAACCTGAGCACTCTTCTGAGCAGCCGGCAGTTCCTTCAGAACCATTGTGGAATAATCAACTCCGATAACCAGAGCATTTTTCTTTCCTTCAGGATTCAGACATTCAGCCGCCGAAGATTTTCCTAAAGCCCGCTCAACCTCTTCTGTAACCTGAGAATGGAATTTACCCCTGCCGAACCAGCTCAACACACCCTCCTTATCTATAACAGCGACATACGGATATTTATTTATCGTACCAATATACTGATTCATAAACGAACGCGTGGTATCCTGAAAAATAGGATAATCTCCAACCCGTTTCTGAAGATACTCTTCAATCTTGTCACTGGTATATTCAGTTATGCCAATAACCGACAGCTCATCTTTATTCTGAAGCAAAAGGCGGTACAAATGTGGTGCAAATTTATCACAACTGCCGCAGCCCGGTTTCATGAAATAGAGCAGCGTTGCCTTCTTTCCAAGATTCTCAGCGATACTGGTCGCAGTCCCCCCGAACCAGCTTCCAGATTCAGGGAAATCAACCGCCTTATCACCGATATTTAGCTCACCGGCCTGGACGTTTCCCAAGACCGCAATAAAGAGCAGCATTAATAAATTTATATAAATAATATTTCTTTTCATAGGTTCTATCCTTAATTACCAGTTAAATAATAACTCAACTTTAATGGAAAACAAGCACATGTCAAGACATAACCCTACTTGTTTCACACATACTCAACCCTGAGGAATGACCCCAGCTTGAGCGAATTTCCTTTTCCGGGTATTGACATCTCACCCGAATTATAGAGGCCGTCAAGTAATTCAGGGGCATGCTTTCTCACAAAGTTCAGCTGCTCAGACTCATTCCAGCCGGTATTATGCGATGTAAGAAGCATAAAAGCTGGAGCTGCGGATAAAAGACCGGCCGCTAGTTCAAGCAGCTGCGGCATATCCTTCTCGAATTTCCAGATAAGCTTCTTCATTCTACCAAATGCTGGCGGATCAAGAATTATAACGTCATATTTATTGCCCCGCTTTGCCTCCCGCTCCATAAACTTCAAGGCATCCTCGGTTATCCAGCGAATAGCGGTATCGCTGCACCCTGATAACTCTGCATTTAACTTTGCCCGGGTATTTGCACTCCTTGCCGCATCTAAATGACAGACATCTGCGCCGGCTAAAGCCGCAGCGATACTGGAACCACCGGTATGTGCAAAGCAGTTGAGGACTTTAAGTTTCCGGCCTGAACCTGAGATCTTGCGGTAAATCCAGTCCCAGTTCTGCCGCTGCTCTGGAAAGACCCCCAGCTGGCCTCCTGCAGCCAGTTCAAGTTTGAAGACAACCTTCTCAAGTTTTATTGACCAGTCAGAAGAGACACTCCCGCTCCAGAGCTTTTTCTCCTCATCATAATAAACATCGGCCGATTCCCAGATGTCCCGCGGGATCCGTTTGGCACTCGTAATCATCGGTGCCGGACGATTGCAGAGAACTCCGCCAAAGCGCTCCAGCCGTCTTCCTGCGCCACAGTCTATCAGTTCATAATCGGTATTCAGCAATTTATACCCTTTTCAGTCTATAAAAAAATACGGTTATCTCAATTGAGATAACCGTATAAATTCTATTCATCATCAGTTTTATTGCAAAAGGATAACTTTATTTTCCTTCAATACACATGCCCAATGTCTATTCAGGATTGGTTATGCAAAATACCCCTGTGATATCAGTCTATTTTCATCTCTGCAACGACCCAGTCATGGAGGGTTGTTGGCGGTACATGTACATGATATTTTTGACGCATACGCTGTGTCGCTTTTTCCAGGGTCATTTCCTGTTTTACCACCAAGTCAACCGCTGTTCGACGTACACGGTTGGTAAAACGTCCGGATGGCTGAGCCAGATGATCCATAGGAAGAGAAAAATGCTTTCGGCAGTTCACACAGTAATGCTTCGAATATGTCACTTCAAGAATCGTTGGCGCACTGATCCCTACTTCTCTCAATCTCCGATGACCAATTGAATGTCTTTTACTGACAGTTCCGCAACGTGGACATGGAGCAGTCTTTCGTGAAAGATTAATTTTCCTGATCTTGGTACCGCGTGGGACGACACTATTATTGGGCACTTTGTTCTCCTTAACATACTTTTCCAGTTTAGACACAGAATCAGATTGAACTGCGTGTTGTTGAATATTTTCTTATACTTTGCTATCGTCAAATATTTCTACACAAATTAGCTTTTTTACGATTCTGAATATTTTTTTTTATTTTTTTACGAAGGATTAAGGATTAGCATTTTTGCCCTTACCGCCACTTTCTTTTAGATTTTAATTCGAAATCAAGCCCTCATTTCGTATAATACACTTGTTACAGCTCTTGGTTAATACGGTCAGATTATGGAAAACAGCGATATTTCACAGTACATGAATCTTAGTCATAACGAAATTCTGGAGAAATTTCCGGAAATTTCTCTGATCAAAGAGTACTCGAATCTTATTATTGATTTTTATACCGGCAGGATTTCGGAATTTGTTTTCATCGAATCTCTACAGAAACATGGCATAGCGCCAGTTACTGTCAATACTCTGATATTATCTCTAAAGCAGCAACAGCACATTAACAGCAATTCCAATTAGTAAGGTTATAACGCATTATGGAAGAGGGATTTTCAAAACCGGCAAGCTCACCTTTTGTCGCCTATATTGACTGCAGTCGCCGCCCTATAGCCTGCCTGTATTTTATACTGCCTTTTCTGATCATCTATCATGGCGGGGTCTGGATTTTAAAATCGCTGGAACGTCCGGTAGCAAATGGCGCCGACATAATGCTCGGCAAAATTATCAACATATTCTATTATGGAAGTGTCTGGCTTTACTCGCAGATCTTTCCTGGAAGTGAAATCTCAGAAAGCTCTATTCTCTGGGTAATCAAAATCATGGGATCGTTCTTCAGTCTGCTTTTTATTATATTTATTCTCCTGCTCCAGCAGCACCTAAGTAATACTTCATGGAAAATAAATAAGAGCACTATTCTGTATATGTATATAGAAAGCCTTATTTGTGCCATACCACCTTTTATTCTGGTATGGATTGTAAATAAAATTATCATGCTCAGTACCGGTTACAGCTCTGTGAACGACTGGATAAATGGCATTGTTTTATCTGTAGGAGCGGGTGTATATGAAGAGTTTCTGTTCCGGATGATAATAATGTCGGTGCTATTTCTCACCCTGCCAAATCTTTTACGTGTCAAAGACCGCAGCCTGTATATTATAGTAATGCTGCTGCAGGCAATCATCTTTGCGGTTTTTCACTATCTGCCATGGTCAAAAGAGACCTTCTATCTCCCGGTATTCACCTTCAGGATTGTCGCCGGACTGTATTTTGGCTACATTTATCAGGAAAGAGGCTTCGGCATCGCCGCCGGCAGCCATGTATTTTATGATATCATCGCAGAAACAATAAATGACATTTAATCCGAGGAAGCCTAGAGCGCCAGACTCTTCTCTGTCCAACCGGAACAGACCGCATCCCCTCCGAGTATACGGCATTCAAAATCCTGCAGTTCTACAGCTTCACACATCTGATCCGGCGCGGTCCCAGATGTCGGAGATAACCCGCTGCCTCCGAGCATCTTTGGAGCGACAAAAGCAACCACCCTGTCTACAAGCTCCTGACGAACAAGCGAACCGGCAATACCGCTGCCGCCTTCACAGATAATACTGCGTACCCCAAAAATTTCACCAAGACTTCTCAGTGCCGCCGCTAAATCAATATGCCCAGATTTTTCAGGTACAGTCAGAATCTCAGCACCCGCTCTCTGCAGCGCCTGCTTTCTTTCTGCCGCAGCCCGCTCTCCAGCTAAAAGAATAACCTTTCCACCGACGGTTTTAAAGACCTCCGCGTCCACCGGGGTGACCAGAGACGTATCGGCTATAACCCGGTACGGCTGAGCCTGAGTATAATCACGCACATTCAACCGCGGATTATCCTTGAGCATAGTTCCAGACCCGACGAGCACCGCATCCGACTGGCTTCTCAGCAGCTGTACTGATTCCCGGCTTTCAGTCGAAGAAATCCATTTCGAATCACCGGAAGCAGTAGCAATACAACCGTCAAGTGTCATTGCATACTTTAGTGTAACATGCGGCAACCCTTTACGGATATATTTGATAAATCCATGCATCAATTTAACGGTCTCTGCCGCCAGTAACCCAATCTCAACTTCAATTCCTGCAGCACGCATAACCTCGGCCCCGCTGCCGCTTACCGGATCAGGATCATCAAGTGAAACAACTACCCTTTTCACTCCGGCATTAATCAATGCCTGTGTGCAAGGAGGTGTCTTTCCATAATGATTACACGGCATCAGAGTCACGAATGCTGTTGCCCCCTTGGCAGTTATACCTGCCTGAGTAAGAGCATTCACCTCCGCATGTGCCTCACCATAACGCTGGTGCCACCCCTCACCAACGATTCTTTGCTCCGCATCCACAATTATGCAGCCGACAGGTGGATTGGGACTAACCCAGCCAAGCCCTTTCTGCGCCTGCTCCAGTGCCAATAGCATATAATCACGATCCGTCATCAGTCACTCTCCACAAGACAAATAAATTTTATAAATTACTAATATAATAACGCTCCCCCGTTAACACGCAATAAAAAAAGGAGCTCAATTCCATGAGCTCCTCAAAATATTATCATTGAAAACCGGTTATTCATCAGATTCTTTGGCATCAGCTTCATTTTCCTCTGCCTCATTTTCAGCTTTTTTACGATAAATACAATGCTCTGCATTTTCACAGCCGTCATCGCCACCTTCACAGAAAGAGACATTTCCACCCTCGACACTTATTGGTTTGCCATTAATAATAGCATCAGTAACCTTCCTTCTGGCATCGGTCAGAATTCTGCCAAAAGTAGCACGTGAGGTATTCATTCTTTTAGCGCCGTCCTCCTGATACAACCCTTCAAGATTGGCTAATCTCATGGCCTCAAGTTCATCCAATCTCAATTCCACAATCTCAGTCTTCTTAATCGGTACACCAGCTGGCTTGAAGAGAGTGAAAGTAGGAGTGAAACATACTCTTCTTTTCTTGTGTGGTCTTGACATGTCATGTTCTCCATTCTATTTGAATAAATTTTATTATTGCCGCACACAACCCCAAAAAAATGCTGTAAACATTTTCATAATGGGTATAATACAATAAAAAAACCTTAAATATTGAAGCGAAACTCATTAACAAATGAGCAAATACAGAACTGAAAAATACTAAAATGGCTGCCCGAATCCAAATTCAGGAGGCAAAAATGAATATAATCCTAAATAGAAAGATCTTCCGACTGTAAAAAAATCAACTCATTATCTCAAAAATCAGCCAGAAAAACTTATAAGAAAAAAATAATTTCTTTACTCAAATTTAATTTAGTATACTATATATTTCAAGTTTAGTCAATATTATATAAAAAATTATCAAACAAAAGTCACAAATGTTTTAAACACATATGATTAAAAATTTATAACTTTTTTAAGAACTCAAAATACAACGGTTCTGACCCAATATGCCCAAAACTAAAATCACAAAACATATACACCCAACTATTTTACAATATATTAACAGTGTGCCGATTGCAAAAGATTATGATCGTTTTTTTAAAAACAGTGCACTCTTTCAATATGATTGCGAGTTCATTCACAGCCAGGTTACGCCCCCCGGCAGAGTCCTGGATCTTGGATGCGGTACCGGTCGCCACCTGCTCTTTCTAGAGAGCCTGGGATTTGAAACCTGCGGCATTGATCTCAGCAATCATTTTTTAGCTGCGGCCAAGCAAAAACTACTATCATTTGGCTGTAAAAATCCCTGTCTTATCCATGGCGACATTATGCACCTGCCACTGAACAAAAAAAACAATTTTGACTGCATCCTGCTGATGTTCAGCGTACTCGGTCTAATTCAAGGTTCAGAAAATCGTGCTGCGATTTTATCATCACTACATCCGCATATGCATAAAGACAGCAAACTTATCCTGCATGTACATAATTATGAATTTCGCTACTCGGTTCTTGTACGCAAATATCGGCAGCTCAAAGCCAAGCTTACGAATAGCGAGCTCAAGGAGAAAGGTGATAAAATAGTTTATAATTACCGTGGTATACAAGATATCTATATCCATTCCTTTACCCTGAAGGAGATAACAGAGCTACTGAAACAGACCGGGTTTCATATAAATGCCCTTCTTGGACTTAATGCCCGCAGAGACGGAGCTTGCCGCGGCAATATCCGTAATTCTGCAAATGGCTTCCTGATATCAGCGTCACCTGCAGAAAATTTCTAAAGAAAAAACCATAAAGGACATATGATCTGCGCTAAACTCTTGACATTATTATTATTATTTGATAATATTAATGTTGTCAAATTATTAATGTTGTTCAGTTAATGATTTAAATACATTTTAATACACAATCGAGAACAGGAAAGTAAGATGCCAAGTGGATCGATTAAGTGGTTCAGTCCCTCAAAAGGTTACGGATTTATAACCAGAGATACTGATGGCGAGGATATTTTTCTTCATTACTCCGGTCTTGCCAAAGGCCAGGAAAGAAGGCTCTTCCCAGGAGACAAAGTCGAATTTGAGGAAGAAGATGGAGAGAAAGGTATAAAGGCAACCGATGTACGCTGCACAGAAAAAGCTGTGCCCGAAAAATAACATTATTTCTTTTTCTTAAGTACCTATATAATTTTACAGGAGAATACCATTGCGGTTTTATGACTCTTTAGCTGCTATACCTCAGGATAAACTAGCTGATATGGTAGGCGGAAAATTTCATCTTACCCGACTTATATCTTTACGTTTAAAGGATGTAAAAAACGGTGCGCCACTATTTGTTGAACGCAGACCAAACGAGGCACTTCTTGCCGCTGTATGTCGCGAAATCGAAGACGGTTACATCAATCTCGAGACTTATGAACCAGTAGCTCAGACAGATGAAGTTGATTACGATATCAGCAGTCTGCTGGGTATTGATGCAGACGACATGTAAACATAAAGATACGAACTTTTTGTTTTTTTAAGTCCTGATAGCAGCTAACTATCAGGACTTTATTATTTCTCACGTTTAAGCAGCCGGTCAAGCCGCTCTTCTTCAATTCTGACGTTGAGAGTTTTTCCATTATTTACAATTACCTGCCCCGCCGGAGCCTTTTTAGCTTTACGAATATTTTTCGCCTGAGTGTAATGCACATCAGCTTTTGTCGCCTTACGTGCTTTTGAGTAATAAACCGCCAGTGTTGCCGCATCCAGTAACGTCTCCTGTGGTAATGCCAAACCTTGCTGTTTACTCTCCAGCCGAACTACAACATGCGAGCCCTGCACTCCGGCCACATGAAACCACCAGTCATTGCCACGTGCCATCCTGATAGAAAGATTATCATTATCACGCGCACTCTTACCGACATACACCTTCATTCCATCATATGACTCAAATACCCGTACCCCCTCAGGGTCAGCCTTGCGCTTGCTTATAGCAGGCGTCTTTTCCTCCATTCCCTCAACATGTATTTTAAGTTCACCAGCTCTAGCCGCAAACATTTCTACCGGAGAGACATCCGGTTCAACCTCTTCTTCCCAGGCGAGATATTCATTCAAAAGCGCTTCAATATCAGTATTTACCTGTTCCGTAGATTCCAGCTGCTTTTCAATTTTTTCTTTACCCTTATTCATTTTACGCTGTTTTTTAAAGTAGCTTTTGGCATTATCCAGCGGTTTCATATGACTATCAAGCTCGATAATCCTGTTCTCACCCGGATGATACATATCAGGAAGTTCAATCCTATCCATGCCCCTTTTGACAGACTGCAGGTTAGCTTTGATTATTTCACCACATTCCAGGTAATAATCAGCTTTGGCGCATTCTTCAAGCTCCTGCTGAAGTTTTTCATATTTTTTAACTCCACGCTTCAGTGCAGTACGTATCGCTTTACGAAAAGGAGACCTAATACCGTGAAGCTTAGTTTCATCTGATTCCGACACATTATCCTTTCACTATTGCCATAATTCAAGCATATCATTTACTGCCGCTTCAGTAACAGCAGTATTATTCCTGAGAAAACTGACACTTTCAGCAACCCCGGCACCAAGAATCAGCCCTTTATAATAATAACCGTTTTTAAACTTTATTACTTTATTTCGCAACAGGTTTTTAAAAATAGTATCCCAAACCCCAAAACCTGAGCTATAGTACAACAACAAGGATAAAACATATTTTCCCGTAGTTCGCCGCCTGCTTTTTAAAATATTAACCCCCAGCTCCACCCCGCCAGCTTTTCCGTTTTGAAATATTTCCGACCTGCGGAATAGCTCAAGCCTGAGTGACGCGCGTGAAGACAGTTCACGCTCACCCGTTGATTTCACAGCTAATTCACTTATTCCTGTAAAAGCATCACGCTGCTGATTAATTATAACCAAAGCCGTATATGAATTTTTAAGCGCATTGCTCAAGCGTCTGAATCCGCGCCGTAAAATACCGTAATAATTCAGATCCGCGTCAGAAGAAATTCCATCCCTGATGAATTCCGCCGCTGTCAGCAACGCAGTAGCAGAATCAATGATCAGCATTTCGATCCCACCACCGTTGATAATATGCTCACAGATATTAAATACCTCTTCTGCAACACCAGAAACGCATATCTGGCACGCTGCCGGTTCAACGCCCAAAATTTTGGCATATTTCAGATCAAACTTTCCCTCAACGTCAAAATACACAGCATTTCCACCCATACTTTGCACCGCCGAAACAAGCTGCAAGGCGAGAGAACTCTTTCCAGAATCTGCCGCACCGGATATCTCTGTAATCCGGCCTGCCGGAATCCCCATATAACCTGTTATCTCATCTAAAAGCGGAATTCCGGTTGTATATGCCCCAAGTGACATTCCAGGGTTTAAACATTCTCCGTGCTGCTTGAGACGGGTTAAATTGTAAGCAGATTCCAGATATTTCAGATATCCCTCATATGCATTGTTATCCGAACTATATGTCACTACCACTCCGCTCTATCTTGAGCCGCCGCCAATAATCAAGTCTTTTTCTTATTTCACGTTCAAAACCAAAATTTCCTGGAACATAAAGCTCGGTTCCAATCAGATCATCAGGAAAATATTCCTGACCTGAAAACGCATCTGGGCAATCATGATCATACTGATATCCTTTATGGTAACCCAATTCAGACATCAGCTTGGTGGGCGCATTCCTAATATGCAGCGGTACCGGGTCATTACGTGAATTTTTGACCAGATCCTTAGCCGCCATTATAGCCAGCTCAAGCGAATTCGACTTGGGTGCCGTTGCCATATAGACCACCGCCTGAGTAAGTGCGGTATCAGCTTCCGGCATACCCAGAAAATGTACTGCATCTTTGGCGGCAACGGCCTGAACCAGTGCCTGCGGATCAGCCATACCCACATCCTCACTGGCAATACGCACCAGACGGCGGCAGATATATAGCGGATCAGCACCACCCTGAAGCATCCGCGAAAGCCAGTAAACCGCGGCCTGCGGATCTGATCCTCTGATTGATTTATGCAGTGCCGATATCAGATTATAATGTTCCTCGGCACTTTTATCATACGCTATGGTTCTGCTGGCGATAGCCTCTTTGATCATAGCTGGAGTAACATCCCTCAGCCCCTCACCATTCACTTCCGAGCCGTTAACCGCAAGTTCCAGAGCCCCCAGTGCCGCCCGGGCATCACCATTGGCAAAATTTATTAGTATTTGTCTGGCAGCTGCGTCAAGCTGAACCCCGTATTTTCCCAACCCTCTGATCTTATCATTCAATGCTGAATCGACAATTCGCGCGATATCGTTATCACTCAGAGCATTTAGTGTATAAGTCCGGCATCTAGAGAGTAAAGCATTATTAATCGAAAACGAAGGGTTTTCGGTTGTTGCTCCAATCAGAATAATCTCACCGCTTTCAACGTGGGGTAAGAATGCATCCTGCTGTGACTTATTGAACCGGTGTATCTCATCAACAAAAAGAATAGTCTTTATGCCGCTTAACAGCATACGTTCTCTTGCTTTTGCAACCAGCTCACGCACATCTTTCACCCCTTGCAAAACCGCCGAAAACGAGACGAAATGATGATTCGTAGTATTGGCAATAACCTTTGCCAGTGTTGTTTTACCACTCCCGGGAGGTCCCCAGAGGATCATACTGCCGACAGCATCATCCTCTATTGCCCGCCTTATAAGTGTTCCCTCACCGACCAGTTCATCCTGACCGACAAATTCTGCAAGTGTCTGTGGCCGCATTCTGTCTGCTAGAGGTTGCGCTTTAGAAAACAATCCCATAATAAAAAAAACCTTACTTCCTGTATTCAAGCACTCTGCTGCGGCCATGCCTGCGGTCTTTAAAAAGCTCCACCCCTTCCCAGAATGGAGGGTCTATCTTCTGATGCTCAAATCGAAAAATAATTCTTCCCGCAGGAGCAAGAACCCGGCAAATACCCTGCATAATTTTCTGAACATTATCCGAACCTTTCCAGTCAGGCATGTCAACAAAAGGCGGATCGACAAAGACCAGATCGAACTCTGAGGCTGCCGAAGCAAGAAAACTCTCAACCCGTCCTTCAAATATTCTGGACTGTTCCAAAAGCCTGCTGCGAACAAGATTATCACGTATAGTACGTACTGAGCGATGTTCAACTTCGACAAAGACACACGATTCAGCCCCACGGCTGAGGGCCTCGATGCCAACAGCACCACTCCCGGCATACAGATCCAGCACCCGCGCTCCAGTAATGACGGCACAAAGAGAATTGAAAATCGCTCCGCGCGTTTTTTCCAGATACGGTCTGGCACTGACGTCATTCTCGACTTGTAACTGCACCCCTTTGGCGCTTCCAGCAATAACTCTCATTGAATTGCAACTCCATAAACTTAAAATATCATCTTTATGATTATAAACTTTCCTTGAATTATAGCAATAATTCCACTATAATTTTAAACATATTAACATAACAAAATACTCAATAATGAAGGAGAAACTTCTTATGTTAAAGAACTCAATCAAAGCCTTACTATTAATTATTATTGTTTTTTCAAGCTCTGCTTTTGCGTCACCAGGATTTAATGCCCTAATTGATGCTGTGAACAACCGCGACTATGACACAGTCAACAATATGCTTCTGGCAAATAATGACAAATCACTGATCAGTGAACGTGATAAAGCCGGAAGAACCATTCTGCACTATGCCGCGAACAAGGGAAATGCCAAAATACTCGGTCTCTTTCTTGCTGCCGGTGCAGACCCTAATGCCTTGGACAATCAGGGACAAACACCTATTTTTTATGCTGTCAACCGCGCATATGAAGATAATGCAAAACTGCTGATAAGTGCCGGTGCGAATGTTAACATTGCTAATCGCACCAAGTTTACCCCGCTGCTTCTGGCTTCACAAAAAGGCAAACCAAAGATGACAGGTGTTTTAATACGAGCCGGAGCCGATGTAAATGCAGTCAGTGCAGCCGGTGCTACAGCATTGATGTTTGCAGCTGCCCGCGGCAATAGCGACCTGATTGAACTGTTGCTGCGCAACCGTGCCGATTTGAGAGCCCGCGATAAACTGGGTAATACGGCAATGCATTACGCGGCAAAGAACAACCGTTACAAGGTTGTTGAACTGCTCAAACCGCTGATTAACAAGCGTAATAATGCCGGACAAACCCCGCTGGATATAGCAGCTCTTGGCGGCAACAGCACCCGTGATGTAACTACAGAGTTACTGAAAAATGGCGCCAAGACCGGGAAATAAACTCAAATTTTAAACAAAAACGAACTTGGCAGGCACTTATTATGCAGGCCAAGTTATTTTTATCAGAAATTTTACCCATGAACAGACGTATTACTTTTGACATTATTATTATCATCATCTTTATCGGCGCGAGTTCCTTCTTCGCCTATAAATATTTGTTCAAAACCAGTGCCCCTAAAAAAACCATCTCACTGCAGGAGACCACGCTGAATGTTGCTGATGATAAAATTAATGAATTAATCCGCAATACTGCTCCAGGCAGCAGTTATGATTTATGGTACCCGCCACGGCTTTCAAACCGCTGGAAATATATCGAAATTTATCAGAATGGCATGCTTTCAGGCAACTCCCAGACCCTGCAGAAACGTACAACCGAAAAAGACGCAAAATCCGGATTCCACTTTATACTTACCAATGGCTACGGTGGCACTGACGGTGGCGTCGAAGTCAGCAATTTATGGCTCGAACAAGGCGACTCCCTGCCCAGTCTGGATTCCGGCAGCATCCATCCGAAAGACATGAGTACCGTTCATGAAACTATCAGTATCTGCCTGATCGGCGATTTCACAGCTCAACCCCCTACCATTAAACAGATAGCCAGTTTAAAAGCCTTGTTAAATTACCTATTATCCGAGACACCGGTTAAAGGCTACAACACATTCCTTAACCCTCCAAGCATAACCGCTACAGATCAGCCGCCTCAATATCTGCCACTGGAGCTACTTCTAAAAACCAGAACCATGGAGTAATCACAAACGAAACGATCAACACATAAGCCAGTCCTGCAACACCGCAAGACCATACTGCAACAGATATTCAGCTCTCTCCTGACTACCGGCTTCAACGTAACAGCGTAATTCCGGTGCATTGCCGCTGGGGCGGAAATGCATAATATCACCACTGTTGAATTTAATTCTTATTCCGTCAGTCGTATCTACAGCAGCAACCTTTCCAAGCTCTGGAAGCAATTCTTCAATGCTTGAATTAGCTCCTGCTAAAAGTCCCTCAAGCTTGCTCGAACTGGTCGCTGTCGGCACCCCTTGCAGACGGTCACTCCCTCCAAATCGCGCCGGTAATCTTTTAACAAGCGCTGAAACCGGGGTTCCCAGACGCCGAACCAGACCAAGTACTGCAAGCTGCACAATCATCGGGTCACGTGTCGGCAGCGGTGCCAGAACCTGCCCTTCAATACTGACTTCAGAGCGCTGTAAAAAACCGCCATTCGCTTCATAGCCGACGATCACCTTGTCTGGATATTTCTGATACAGTTCATTAAGTCCGGCTATAACATAAGGCGAGCCGATACATGTACGCTTCACCACCCCAAACTTTCCACACAGTTCTACAGCCGTATTACTGCTGACAGGTGTAACCACACAATCAGCCCCCAGAAATTCCGCAGTCAGTATGCCGGCAATATCTCCCCGCAGCCAGTTCCCCTGCTCATCACTTACCAGCGGACGGTCACTGTCACCATCGGTAGAGATAATCGCATCCAGAGTGTATTGGGCTACCGCCTCCCTGGCGAGCTCGACATCCTCCGTCCTGATAGCCTCTGTGTCTACCGGCACAAACTCATCACTGCGCTGGAGCGGTACCACAACTCCTCCCATACGTGAGACCACCAGATTCATGATATCACGCCCAACCGCCGAATGCTGATAAACACCGATACTCATACCGGCAAGAAAATCCACTGGAAAAGCCTGCAACCAGCGGTCAATATATAATACTCTTGCACCGCTGTCCGGCTCGCCCAGAGCCGAATTATCCTCCCGGAGCATCCCCTCAGCATTAAAAATATCCGGAATCATTACCTCCTGCTTTTTAATTCCGACCTCATCCTCCTTGAGGATCTCACCGTTTCCGGTATTATATTTTATACCGTTGCGATCGGCCGGGATATGACTTCCGGTAACCATAATCGCCGGTACTCTGTTGCTTATACCATATAGAGCTACCGCCGGTGATGGAATAAAACCGGAGTTAATAACCTCCAGGCCGCTATCCTCAACTGCCCGGGCAACTGCAGCCATTATCCGCGGCGTACTTGGACGCAAATCACCGGCGATAGCCACCCGAGACAGAGTGTAACCGTGATTTGTCTGCAGCCACTCTCGCTTGAGATACTGTATAAACCCAAGTGTATACGCATAGCATACATAATCACTCATATCAGCTACCAGCCCCCTGGCGCCACTGGTACCGAATTTTACATTCGAACTCTCCATTAACTCGGAAATGATAACTCTACTATCCATTGCACTCCCTTTTCTATAGTTTAGATTCAGCGTCCTGTTTCTTCTCAACTCATTATACAGGCTCTTTTTATTTTATCAATTTATTTCGGAAATATCTTTGCAACACTCTGTTGAATTAGGTATAGTAACTGATGTACAGATAACTCTTTTTTCGGTAACTCACCTAGAAAGAAACAGGGACTATGAAGAAAACATTCGTTCTGGACACCAATATCCTGCTGCACAATCCTGAAGCACTTTCACTTTTCGATGACAACACAATAGTACTGCCGATCACTGTTCTTGAAGAACTCGACAAATTCAAAACCAATACCGATGAACTAGGCCGAAATTCACGTTATGTTATCCGTGAACTTGACAGATTACGAAAACTGGGAAATATCAGTAAAGGGGTTCCTACCGGCCGGGGCGGACAACTGATTATTTATCTGGAAAAAGATTTACTGGCAGAAACCGGTCTCAACCGAATTACCGCCGACAACCAGATTATTGGTGTCGCCTACCATATTTTCCGCAAAAGCAAGGAGAGTAACCCCGAAGAGAAGGTTGTATTTGTTTCAAAGGACATCAACTGCCGGGTAAAAGCTTCTGCTCTGGGAATAGAAAGTCAGGATTTCGAAAGCCAGAAAATCAATATTGATGAACTGTATACCGGAATAACCGACATGACAGTAACCAGCGCCCAGATCGATAAACTCTACCATGATCATGAACTGGAGCTTGATACCGACGAACTGAGACCAAATGAATTTGTGCATCTGCAGGCAATTGATAACTCACAGCAATCCGCTCTGGCGCGCCACACGACCCATGGTCATCTGAAAAAACTCAGTGACAAACCGAATAAATGCTATACCATCCGCTCCCGCAGTAAGGAACAACAGATGGCTCTGGATATACTCCTGGATCCAAGCATACAGCTGGTTACCCTGGTCGGCAAGGCAGGCAGTGGTAAAACCCTGCTGGCACTGGCTGCCGGAATGGAGATGGTTATTGAAAACAGTGCGTATGACAAGATTTCAGTATCACGCCCTATTATCCCCATGGGAAAGGACATCGGCTACCTTCCAGGAAGTAAAGATGACAAGCTTAACCAGTGGATGCAGCCAATTTTTGATAATCTCACCTACCTGATCAGCAAAAAAGAGAATGAACTCGACTCACTGGCAGCCCATAGAGAGGTTGATAATTACATCCAGTCAGGTGACATTGAGCTTGAAGCACTTACCTACATCCGGGGGCGCTCTATTCCACGCCAATACGTTATTATTGATGAAGCTCAAAACCTGACTCCGCATGAAATTAAAACCATTATCAGTCGTGCTGGCGAGGGCACAAAGATGGTGCTTACCGGCGACCCGCAGCAGATTGACAGCCCATATCTTGATGCGGAGAGTAACGGTCTGACCTATGCCGTTGAACGTCTGAAAAACTCACCGCTGCACGGGCATATTACCCTCAAACGCAGTGAGCGCAGCCCACTGTCAGAGATAGCTGCGGAACTGCTGTAATATTAAGCTGCTCCGCTACTGCCGGCTATTCTCTGTCAACGGAATCTTTTACTTGACAAAATAATATTATCTGCGAAGATTAATATTATAATTCTACCTCGCAGATAATGGAGATACAATGAAAGCGACAGAGGGAAAGATAGGCAGAGTATTTATACTCCGTCTGGAAGACAATGATAAACTTCCGAACTGTATCGAAGAGTTTGCTAAAAATAATGATATCGGCAACGCCTATGTCAGTTTTATTGCAGGGATCAAAACCGGTAAGATCGTAACCGGCCCCCGAGATGCTACTGCCCGTCCGGTAGAGACAATCAATGTTGATATCAGTGACACCCATGAAAGTGCAGCTGTTGGTATTATCGCCAGGGATACCGAAGACAACCCAATACTGCATATCCACGGTTTCCTCGGTCGAGATGGCAACGCCGTAAGCGGCTGTATGCGTAACGGTGTCGATGTCTGGGTTACCGGAGAAGCAATTATCTATGAAATTCTTGATGCCAACTGTGTCAGAGCCCTTGACAAAGATACAGGATTCACCCTGCTCAAGGTTGGAGAGAACGCGCTTGAATCACCGCAGACACCAGCAGAGGTTGTGTCCGCGTCACATGCCGCAACAATTAATTTAAATGACGGCTATAGCCATATAATTCATCTCTTTAATTCTTCACTCAACTAAAAACCACATCTTATACAGTATACTATCAAGCTGCGTTTTTAAGACGCAGCCTGATAGTTATTTAAAATTTATTATCAACAGTTTACAAACCAGCCATAAACTCCACACCCAAGAATAACAATCCTCTAACTTGCATTCATGCGATATCCAATACAATATATAAAGGTTATATGATCCTGAGAATATTGAATATAATACATTTCCTTTACTGAGGACACCCCATGAAAATTAAACATAAACTAATCACCTCCCATCTGCTGCTAATGGTTCTGCCACTGCTCCTGCTTTCAGCTGCTACCTTTTATACAATAGATAGTATTTTTGCGGAAGTATCAGCTGAAACCATAGATGACCTGAATAGTGAAGCTGTCACCACTCTGACAAACACCGGCAAACTCAAAGCCGAAAGATTAAATGATTATCTTTTCAGCCAGCAGCTGACACTTGAAACCCTCGCCAATTCTGAAGGCGTGAAGAATGCCTTTGATAAACTTCTTTCCTATCAGAACTCCCATGAAATAACCCCTGAAACAGACTACATTATTGATAGTAAAGAATACCGCAATATCTGGGCTCATATTAAATCAAACTTCAAAAACTATGTGAGTGAAGACAAGTACAACTGGTATGACGTCTTTATAATCAGCAAGAATAACGGCCAGATAATGTATACTCAGAAACGGGAGTCAGATCTGGGACAAAGCCTGCTGCACGGCAGCCTCAAGACTGAAGGAATCGGAAAACTGTACGCCAAGATTCTAAACAGCCAGCAAACAGAGTTCATTGATTTCAGTCCCTACTCACCCTCAGGAAATATCCCCGCCGCCTTTATCGGCTGCCCGATATTCTCCAACCATGTTTTTCAGGGCATTCTGGCCTTACAATTGCCGATTGAAAAGATTAACAGTATAATGCAAGGTAACGCCGGGCTTGGGAAAACCGGTGACAGCTATCTGGTTGGAGCTGATCTTAAACTCCGCTCAACTCCCAGACACAATAACCATGAAGCACTCACTATCAGCAGCTCATTCAAAGATAATATTTTGTTTGATTCCGAGAAAACCCGTAACGCTCTTACCGGTAAGACCGCAACTATACTCAATGCTGACACCGTAAAAACCGGCACCACTGTCTTCTCAAACTACCGTCCTTTCACCTTTCTAGGAGTGACCTGGGCACTTATAACCGAGATAGAACAAACAGAAATATTTCATACACTAAATCACTTTCAGGAGCATATCGCGGAAGGTATGAACTATATTCTGCTGCTTACTGCCGCAATGCTCCTGCTCTTTATCATTATTGGGATCTGCATTGTCTATATTATAGCTCACAAACTTTCAAATCCGATAACTCTGGTAGGAAGCTCTCTGCACAAGCTCTCCACGCTCACGGCGCAGCTTTCCAATATAATGAAGAATAACCTGGCTACAGGTGACTGGAGCAAATTTATCAGCATTACAAATACTGACAGTCTGCGTGAAGACATTGACAGATTCGCGGCAGCTAAAGATGAGATCGGACAAATGTGTTCCGCAACTCTTGAGATTCTTGATAAAACCCAGGAGTCGGCACTCTCGACAAACATCTGTATTCGCCAGATGAATCATACTATCGAGAATGTACACACCACCGTTCTGGAGGTTTCATCCGGATCCGCGCAGGTATCTGCAGCCTCACAGGAACTCTCTGAAGGAGCGATAAGTTCATCTTCGGCAATGGAACAGATCAACGCCACCATGACCGAAATTGAATCACAGACTGTAGCCAATGCCGAAAACTCCGCGCACGCCAGCGAACTATCCAGAACCGCTACTACCGCAGCGCTCGAAAGCAGGGATAAAATGGCAGAAATGTGCACAGCCATGGAGAGTATAAACCGGAACTCCGAAGAGACCAGAAAGATTATAAAAACTATTGATGATATAGCGTTTCAAACAAATCTTCTCGCTCTCAATGCGGCTGTCGAAGCGGCGCGTGCCGGAAACTACGGAAAGGGATTTGCGGTGGTTGCCGAAGAAGTGCGAAATCTCGCTACCCGCAGTGCCAATGCCTCACGTGAGACCGCAAAACTCATTGACAAAAGCTACTCTGAGGTTCAGCACGGATTGGAAATATCGCATGCGTCAGAGAAAATACTCGACAAAGTTTCGGATAATATCATCCGTACTGCCGACCTTATGAAACAGGTTACCTCCGCCTCAAACGAACAAGCTCAGGCGATAAAGGAAATCAACCTTTCACTCGCACAGATTGACGGAATAACCCAGCAGAATGCCGTAAAGGCCGAAGAGACGGCGAGCGCCTCCGAACAAATGACAACACAGGCGGAGGAACTCCGTCAGCAAATAGATAACTTTATACTTGCGGAGAATACAGATTATGATCCTGATATTGCCGAGGATAAATATAAATTTAATACTTTAACGCCCATTATGAACCAGCTGCTTCCATCCTGCAATGCTGCAGAACATCTGATACTCGCTCCCACCGTTTAATCAGAGGATACACAAGTAACATAATTTCAAGAAGCTGCAGCAGACCAGCCGGTAAAACTACAGTTGTACTTTTCTGCGTGCTACTTTCAACTCTGACCGGATACGTTTGTTTTTCAGTCGCCGTTTTTTCGCCCCATGCGTAGGAGAGGTATTAACCCTCTTCTTAGGACGAACAATAGCCTCGGAAAGTATATCACTCAACCTGGTAAGAGCAAGATTACGGTTATAGGCCTGACTTCTGCTATCCTCAACTGCTAGTCGGAGAATCCCATCGGCAGATATACGGTTGCGCAATCTGGTTTTAATGAGCACTTTTTCAGCAGCAGAAAAAACACTGGAACTGTCTACAACAAAGCAGATAACAGCTCGTGTAGCAGCCTTATTCACATGCTGCCCACCCGCTCCGGTTGAATGTGAAAATTCAAACCAGATTTCACGCTCAATTCGACTCTTAAGCATAATAACTTGCCTCAGCGGTTTATACCGCAAAATCATTAAAACGCCACACCATAATCAACAACGGACACATCCGGTCAATTAATTATACTGTCTTTCAGCCAAAAGCCCAACTATTTTTATACCCTGCAACCATACAAAATAAAACAGGCACGCCCGTAAGCGTGCCTGAATACTAATATAACACTCATGCAATGAACATTATTAGTTCATATCAAGTTCAGCAAGTTTCTGGTAAAGCTTCTCACGAAGAGTTACCTGAGTCTGACCGTAGTCGAGCAGTGAGTTAGAACGATCAGGGTTGACCTTGTTCAAACTCATGAAGCGGTTCTCAGTAAGAGCGAAGTCCTTATAGCTGATAGTAGAAGGCTTACTGTCAAGAGTAAGTGGATTCTTACCTTCAGCGATCTTACGTGGATCGAAACGATACAGCTGCCAGAAACCAGAATCAACTGCCTTTTTCTGCTGAGCAAGACCATTACAGTGTGGTGGGTTCATTGGAATACCCTGAGCGATACAGTGGCTGTAGCAGATAATGAGTGATGGGCCATCATAGCTTTCAGCTTCCATGAACGCCTTTACCACCTGATTATCATTTGCACCCATTGCACACTGAGCAACATAGATATTACCATAAGTCATCGCAATCATACCCAAGTCCTTCTTAGGAAGATCACGACCCTTGGCAGCAAACTTGGCAACAGCACCGGTTGGAGTAGCCTTTGACATCTGACCACCTGTGTTAGAATAAACACCAGTATCCATTACAAGTACGTTTACATTCTTACCACTGGCAAGAACGTGGTCAAGACCACCGTAACCGATATCATAAGCCCAGCCATCACCACCGACGATCCAGACGCTCTTCTTAACCAGATAATCAGCGAGAGTAAAGAGCTGTTTAGCCTTTGGATCAGCATTGCCTTCAAGTTTAGCCTTTACCTCAGCAACACGTGCTCTCTGAGCTTCTACATCAGCCTGAGTTACCTGAGTAGCATTGAGAATAGCATTCTTGATTTCATCACCGAAGAGTGGGCAATCCTTCAGAAGTTCACCAGCATATTCCTTGAATTTATCGCGGGTCAGTGCAAAACCAAAACCGAATTCCGCATTATCTTCGAACAGACTGTTTGACCATGCAGGACCACGACCGTTAGCGTCTGTAGTGAATGGAGTAGTTGGGAGGTTACCACCATAGATTGATGAACAGCCGGTTGCATTCGCAACGATCATTCTGTCACCGAAGAGCTGAGTAGCCAGCTTGTAGTATGGAGTTTCACCACAACCTGCACAGCTGCCGCTGAACTCGAAGAGTGGCTTACGCAGCTGAGAGCCCTTGACTGTATCCATTGATACCTTATCAAGTCCAAGCTCAGGAATAGAGAGGAAGAAGTCAACATTCTTCTTCTCGGTCTGACGCATCTCTTCAGTCTTGAAGGTCATGTTAATAGCCTTCTTGCTTGCATCATCCTTGCTCTTAACCGGACATACATTTACACACTGACCACAGCCGGTACAATCTTCAGCGAAGCACTGAACAGTAGCCTTCATACCTTCGTACTGCTTGGTCTTGGCATCAGCAACTTTGAACGCTGCTGGAGCCTTGGCCGCAACATCAGTATCATAGATCTTCATACGGATGGCAGCGTGTGGGCAGACGAGAGAACATTTACCGCACTGGATACACAGATCAGATTCCCATACTGGGATATCACGGGCAATATTACGCTTCTCGTACTGAGTAGTTGCAACCGGGAAAGTACCGTCGACTGGCATCTTACTTACAGGGATATCATCACCGCGCTGGGCCATGATCTCTGAAGTGACTTCCTTGATGAAGTCATTGTCTGGAGTAGAACCGAGGATTGGAGGACGTGGTGAGCCAGTTACGGACTTACCAGCATAATCAACCTGGAACAGTTCAGCAACAGAACCGTCGATAGCATCATAGTTCTTCTGAACAACCTCTTCACCCTTCTTACCGTAAGCTTTCTTGGCAGCATACTTGATAAGTTTGATTGATTCATCCTTGTCAAGAACACCGGAAATATAGAAGAAACAGGTCTGCATAACAGTGTTGATACGAACACCCATACCAGTCTTCTGAGCAACAGTACCAGCGTCAATAACATAGAACTTGAGTTCTTTATTGATAATATCTTCCTGAACTTCCTTTGGAAGGTGTTCCCAAACTTCATCCTTTGAGTATGGGCTGTTGAGCAGGAAGGTAGCACCCTTTACTGCGTTCTTCAGCATATCATACTTCTCAAGGAAAGGCCACTGGTGACAAGCAATAAAGTTAGCCTGACGGATAAGGTAAGTACTCATGATTGGGTCTTTACCAAAACGCAGGTGAGAAACTGTCAATGAACCAGCCTTCTTTGAGTCATATACGAAATAACCCTGAGCGTAGTTATCAGTATTATCAGCGATAATCTTGATTGAGTTCTTGTTAGCACCAACAGTACCGTCTGAACCGAGACCGTAGAACATGCAGCGGGTAACAGAACTTGGCTCAATATCAATTTCATGATCATAATCAATACTGGTATTGGTAATATCATCATTGATACCGACTGTAAAGTGATTCTTTGGAGCCTTTTTGCTGAGGTTATCAAAGATACCCTTAACCATAGCAGGAGTGAATTCCTTGCTGGACAGACCGTAACGACCGCCGACAACGAGTGGCCAGTTTCCGCCGAAGAGACTGCTGTCTTCCTGCATAGCTTCACCAAATGCTGTACGTACGTCAGTATACAGAGGTTCACCGAGAGAGCCAGGCTCTTTAGTACGGTCAAGCACTGCGAAATGACGGGCAGTTTTAGGTAGAGCTGCAATAAAGTGCTTAGTACTCCATGGACGGTACAGACGAATCTGAAGCAAGCCCCATTTCTCGCCTTTCTCTGCCCAGTGAATAACCGCTTCTTTAGCAGTTTCAGCACCAGAACCCATAAGAATAATTACATTCTCAGCATCTTCTGCACCGAAGTAATCAAAGAGTTTGTACTGACGGCCAATCTGCTTGGCGAATGCGTTCATTGCATCCTCAACAATACCTGGAGTCTTGTCATAGAATGGGTTTGAAGCTTCCAGACTCTGGAAATAAACGTCAGGGTTCTGAGCAGTACCACGGATGAAAGGTCTGTCTGGGTTCAGACCGCGAGCGCGGTGAGCCAGGACATCCTCATCATCAATAAGTGCTCTAACATCTGCTTCATCAAGTACTTCAATCTTCTGAACTTCGTGAGAAGTACGGAAGCCATCAAAGAAGTGCAGGAAAGGAACACGAGCCTTGAGCGTAGCCATCTGTGCAATCATTGCCATATCGTGAGCTTCCTGTACTGAATTTGAAGCCAGCATAGCAAAACCGGTCGCACGGCAGTCCATCACGTCAGCATGGTCGCCGAAGATTGAAAGAGCATGATTTGCAAGTGAACGGGCAGAAACATGGAATACTGTGCTTGTCAGCTCACCAGCGATTTTGTGCATGTTAGGAATCATTAGGAGCAGACCCTGAGATGCAGTAAATGTAGTGGTCATCGCACCAGCCTGTAAAGCACCGTGTACAGAACCGGAAGCACCGCCTTCACTCTGAAGCTCACTGATCAGCGGTATAGTACCCCAGATATTTTTCTTACCTGCGGCGGAAAAAGCATCACTCCATTCACCCATTGGTGAAGATGGGGTAATTGGATAAATCGCAATCACCTCATTGGTTGCATGAGCGATACGTGCGACAGCTTCATTGCCATCCATAGGAATCATTTGACGCGCCATAATACCTCCTCATAAAATTAGAAATAAATAGTTACCACGACTATTAAGTAAAAAGTTCACAATATCAAATTGCTAAATAATTTCCAAGTATCAACTTTTAACGAATACAGAATCAACAAAACCGTCAGGATTTATCGAAACTACGTTTTATTCTCGCACATAAGCAATCCTTTGTCAATAAGTTTATCAAGATTACTCCCACAAAGACCATACTAATGATAAACGTAACCTGCTATTAACAAAGCAGTAACAGAATTCAAAACACCGCCCCGGTATAAGAGAAATATTTCTCGATCTATTTACGCCGAAAATATTACAATTATGTATAAAACACAAAATTCTAGACAAAATAGTAAAATTTACATTTTTATCGTCAATTTAGCAATTTTAACCCAGCTATTAATATTATAAATAGCTAACACCAAAAATACAGGAATAAAAAGTTACGCTGTTACTTTTCCAGCTTAAGGCGATTAACCCATTGCTAAGACAAGTTAGACTGCATTCGTAATAACTTTTAATAACTTAATACAACCATAACAAAGGAAGACATATGCTAAACAAAATCTATAAGTTCAGAATCATTATACAATTAATAATCCTGGGACTCTGGGGAACAGGACTGTTTTATATCTTTCGCCCCATAACCCCGGTCTTTCTGATTGGTGCCCTAATTTTCGGTAACTTTTTCTGTGGCTGGATTTGTCCTTTCGGTACCGCCCAAATGCTCTTTGCCAAATTTGGCCGTATTTTTATCTCAAGAAGCTTCAAAATGCCTCAGTATTTACAAAAATATCTAAAATACAGCAGATACCTGCTCTTTCTGCTCATTATATTCAAATTACTGCCAAGCTCAGTAAACGACATCAATGGCTTCAGAAGTTTTATGCACCTTGCAAATGCGATATTAAATAGCACCTTCACCGTGACTGCCGCCTACATCATTATGCTCAGTTATCTACTGATTGCCATGTTTTTTGAACGCCCATTCTGTAACTATCTGTGTGGAGAAGGAGTAAAATACGGCCTGGCGAATATCACCAGAATCTTCTCGATCAAACGCGATGCGAATAATTGCATCAATTGCAAAAAATGCGACAGTGCCTGTCCTATGAATATCGAAATCTCACAAAACAATCGTATTCGCGATATTCAATGTATAAACTGTATGGCATGTCTCTCTTCCTGCCCCAAGCCTGGCACCCTTAGCTATAAATATGTGGGCTGGAAGCGCAGCAAAGATCAACAAAATACCAAATAAAATTCACCACAACAGTTATAATTAAACGCACCCCATTTACGAGGTGCGTTTAATTAACAAAACCCTACTGTACTTTATCAGAATCCTCAGACACATTTTTGGCTCTATGCCGTAATAATTTTTCTCTGGCTGCCATAGCTTTCTCGACAGCGCCACTTGCCTGTGCTTCAATAATTTCCCTGGATAGTATCACCGTCTTATCACGAGTTCTTTCAACTTCCTTTTTTATTTCTTCAATTTTAGGTGCAGATTCGATACTGCTGCGCTCTGCTTCTTCAAGCTCCTCGTCACTAAGATTGACCGACTGGGATATGGTTATTGGATGATACTGATCAAGATGATGTTTTACAATATTACCTTCGGTAGCGTATATAACTTCTTCCGCAATATTAGCCGCCTGATCAGCTATACGCATAAGTGACTGTGCGATAAACAGTATATGACAGGAGCGTTCAATATTACGCGGTTCGGCACTCATAATCTCAACCAGCTGCCTGAAAATGAGGGACATTTCAGATTTGACAATCTGGCGCTCATCAATAATTTTCCAGGCCAGGGTCGAATCGTTCTCCAACAGCGCATTGATACTCTCACGTGTCATCTCACAGGCCTGATCAACCATTGGTATAAAATCAACCACCTGCGCCAGAATACTCTTCTCAACAATAAGAAAGAGCACATGCTCACAGATATGTGTCGCCTGATCACCAATACGCTCAAGATCGTTATTTATCTTGGCTGCAGACATAACAAACCTTGACTCACTCTTACTGAGCTTTCCACTATTTATCATGGTAAGACAATGACGATCAATGCATAATTCCATCTCATCAATTTCGCGGTCATACTCTATAACATAACAGGCCAATTCCTTGTCCCGGTCCAGAAGACTCATTATTGCAGTTGAGATGGCGTATTCACACATCTCACCCATTGCGACCAGATTACTCTTAAGTTTATTCAGTTCTAACTGCGGCATTTAAACGTCCTTATAATGCTCCTGATACAATAACAAACAAACATAACAATTATTTATCAAAAAAGAGATAGCAATGGCAGTGACCATTCTCCTGAATCTCTTTCTCATGATATTCACACGGGCAGATAATCTTTTTATCAACCTCTTCATTACCGGTAACCAGCCTGCATGGACAGTAATATGCCCCTTTTGATTCCTTGATTTTCTGCATCCCTTTGATAACCTTTTCAAGAATATCAGTATCAGGATTTAATTTATACCCTTTTTTTTCGGCATAAAATTTCATTGTTTCATAAAGCAATTCTTCTTCAGCAGTCAAATTCACAATTATTATCTCCAGCAAAACAGATTCAATAATACAATGATAATCCCTGAAACCATAAAAGTCAAGGGAAGTATTGAGTCCCCCGACTATTCATTCTCTCTTCTGGTAAAAACCACCAGCCGTCTTTTCTGATTTGTATTTGGAAGATCATATTTATAATCAGCGGTCATCTTATAGATACCTTTGAAATCCTGCTGCGCATCGGTTATTTCCTGACCACATGCAGGCCCCTTCATGAACATTACTTCGCCACCGGCAGAAATAAACGGCTCAACACGCTTGAGAGTCGCCGGTATTATTTCAACGGCTCGGGTAACGATTGTCATCGCCCGCAACGGTGAATCTTCACGAACACTCTTGGGATATATTGTAACATTATCCAGTCCCAGCTCGTCTTTCACCATTTCCAGAAACCGCACTCGCTTCCCCCGGCTCTCCGCCAGTACTACCGGCAGATCCGGTCTGCGGATGGCAATCGGAGCTCCAGGAAATCCCGGACCAGAACCGATATCAAGCAGCGGCCCTCTAAGTTCATGAATATCTGCGACGATGGCACAGTCAATAAAATGCTTTAAAACAGTAGCCTCAATCCCCATAATTCGCGTGAGATCAAGTTCAGCATTCATTTTACGTAGAAGAAGATAATATTTCCAGAACTGCTCCAGTTCCCGTTCGCTTATTTCAAAAGACCGTTCGGAAAAAAGACGCCGCATATAATCAACAGTAGCCTCTTCTTTTTCATAAAATGAATAATCATACGGCCGCTTCCCATCGGAAAAACCTTTCTGGCGGTTACTGGTGATTTTCTTTTTAACCGCAAACTTCTTCACAACTTTTTTGCTGCTACTGTTCTTCTTAGCTCTTTTCTTATTTACATCAAAATCCGATAGGTGCCCACGGCTGGCACCATAACTGGTATTCTTCTTTTTCCCGCTTATTTTCTTGGTCATCTAGCATTCATCTCCTTATTCAACCATAAATTTAATAATAATATTATTACTGTAAATTACAAGCTCGATTTGGAATTTATTCCGATTGCATGAGTAATCAAAGCAGCTATAATAACGTAATGAAAGGATAAGACAGTGAACTCGCCCAGTATAATATTTGAAGACAATCACCTTATAGCCGTAAACAAACCGGCCGGCATGCCCACCCAGGCTGACGACAGCAGTGATCCGTCACTGCTGGAATGGACCAGAGAATATATCCGAAACAAATACAATAAACCTGGTAACGTCTTCACGGGTCTGCTGCACCGTCTGGATCGTCCGGTGTCCGGCATCGTGTGCTTTGCCCGCACCAGTAAGGCGGCCGGCAGATTATCAGAACAGTTCAGAGCCCGCACCACCCAGAAAATCTATCACGCTATAGTCGAAGGCCACCCTGCCAGACCGGAAGCAACCCTAAAAAACTGGCTCATTCCTGGAAAGGGAGCGACACGCAACAGCAGCAAAATTGCCGTCAATAAGCAACCCGACGCCAAGCAGGCCGAACTTCGCTACAAAATCCTCAAACAACTTGATAACCGCACGCTTCTTGAAATTACTCTTCTTACCGGGCTCAAACACCAGATACGCGCACAGCTGGCGTTTATTGGCAATCCTATTGTCGGGGATTTTCGTTATTCCCCTGCAAAAATACCCGTAACCGGTATTGCTCAGGGACACGCTATTTTACTGCATGCCCAATCTCTCACCATAACCCACCCCACTCGCAAAGAAACTCTGACTTTCACTGCTGATTATCCGCAATATTTTTCCCTTTAAGCACTGCATTCTCAATTATTTTGCATACCTTTTCAAAAAAAAATAAAACTGCGTGTTACTTTTTATCTCCGTCTCCCATTAACCCTACATAGAAACGAAGTAAAGTTGCCTGGCAGCAAACTTATAATTAAAATAATTTGCAGGAGAGATATATGAAAAAAATATTATTAAGTACAGTAATTATCGCCGCTGTACTTACACCAATGGTACTTGCGGCAAGTCCCGAAACGGAATTTCATGATTTTGAGAATAGCCAGAATCAGATAAGCGTGACAACAAATTCAGATAGCTTATCAGATTTCTGTCCAAACGAAACACCTAGTTACCGAAGAAATTCCAACAATTGCGGTTACTAAGTCTTTAATATCCTAACTGACAAATACAATCAAACATTCAAACATTTAAACATTTTTATACGTTATGAGTTATTAATTAAAGACAAATGGGGGAAGTTATTATGAAAAGCGTTATTCTCGGGCTAGGTATTCTAGTTATTATTACCTGTTCCACTACAGTATCAGCAGCAGACAACTGGAAAAAACATTCAAAAAAAACTGATGATTCTACTCAGACAACCCAAAACACCAAGAAACACAACAACAGCAAGAACAATAGTATGAACAATAATTCCAGCAGCGTTCATCATAATTCTGATAATCGGAAGAGTAATGACCGAGACTTTGAGCGTCAGAATAACAATAACCGAGATTTCAATCATCAGAACAATAATAATCGTGATTTCGAGAATCAGAATAATAGAAATGACGGAAGACCACCTGAGAACAGACCTGATTTTAACAACTCTCGTAATAGCCAGCCTAAAATTGAACCACCACATGATGACGACATGAGGCGTGATTTTCGCGACCTTGAAAATTATGAAGATTCGGATAACTCAAGCAATTAGTAATCCCGCTTTTCATAATTAATTTACCCTTAATAAGGAGATATTATGAACATTAAACATGTAACAACGGCCTTTATTCTGGCTTCAGCAATATTTACTCAAGCATCTTTCGCAGCTGACACGCAACCGCAAGCAACTGCGAACAATGCAGAAAATCAGAGTACAGCAGCTAATACTGAGCAGTTCCCGCCAAGATTTGCACAAAAACTTGCTCAAATGAAATTTTTCAAAGATTATAAAGAAAAAGAAGGCGAGCTGCTCAAGGATTTAAGAACTCTCAACCGCGAAGAAGCGGAAACCAGACTTACAGATTTCTATACCGGTGTTTTCGAGTCTATCCCTGATCGCAACTCACGTTTTTCGAGTCGTGTAACCGCAATGATCAATGATCTTGATCTCCCGGCAGAAGTTAAAGAAGAGGTTATTGCCAAGCTTGACAACTATCCTGCCGCCCAGACGCAGCAGATGCAGGAAGAAGTAATCAATTTTGCCAAGAGTCTGCTGGATCTTCCCGCAGGAAAACGTGAAAATGCCATAGCCGGTTATAATGAATATGTAGCCCGGTTTATTATCGGCAACGGGGGTAAGAGACATAATATGGATAAAGGTCCCAATCACATGGGACGTATGGGTAGAGGAATGGACTTCAATAAAGGAAACTGCCCAGCAGCTGATTTCAATGGTGCCCCTGAATTCAGACCAATGATGCCGATGCAGGGTCGAGGAATGGGGAATCCAGCCTTTTCAATGCTTCCCCCCAGACAGCAGATGAATCCTGCAGCCTGTATGAATAACCCTGGCTTTAATGGTATGCAGCCTGGACCAGAAAGACACGGACACATGCGGGGTTTCAGTGATAAAATGGCAAGACCCGACTTCATGGGTATGCAGCCTCAGGCCATGAATATGCGGAATTGTCCATTCCCGTTCATGGGGATGCAGCCAAATCCTCAAATGCAGGGAAGAGCCCCAATGGGATTTCCACCGGCAATGCCTAACCCAGGTTTCAATGGCAATATCGGACCACGCTGTCCAATGGCAATGCAGATGCAGGGTAATAAACCTCCAATGCCTTGCCCATGGTTTAACAATATGCCAAAAGCACCGGAGCAGATGAATAATATGCCAGAGTATCCCAATGCAGCACCTAACCAGTCTTTTATGGGAATGCCAGGAAGGCATCATGAACGAGGTATGAATAAATTTAAACAGCCAGGTTGCAGACAGAATTTCCAGGGAATGCCGCCTTTCATGAAAAACAATTTCCAGCGCCCGGATCCAAGGTTTTATTATGGACCGCAGGCTCCAGCAACAGACGCACCTGAAGGCATGATGCAGACACCGCCACCGGCACCGCAGGATGAAGAACAAATTCCAGAAGATCAGCCGGCACCACAACAACCAGAGAATGAATAGATTTCTCCCGACTTTCCTTCTCTGATACATCCCTATAAATAAATAATGGAGTACAGTTCTTCTGTACTCCATTATTTATTCAAAATCAAGCAACTAAAAATCACTCAGACGAGAATCATCAAGAGTAGCAAAATAATCTTTGATCGTCTGGGCTCTGCGTATTCTGGTATAAGAACCATCCTGATGCATAAGGTACTCTGCTGGGCGTAATTTAGCGTTATAATTAAATCCCATGGCATATCCATGAGCTCCAGCATCACAAATTACCAGATAATCACCTATCTCTATCTCGGGAAGCATACGGTCAACAGCAAACTTGTCACAGTTCTCACAAAGGCTGCCGACAATATCATACTTCTCCGTCTTTTTGGCGTTCTCCTTGCCTAAAACCACAATATGATGGTAAGCGCCATACATCCCGGGGCGCATCAGGTCGGCCATACTGGCATCAACCCCCTTATATTTCTTGTAGATATTTTTTTCATGCAAAACTCTGGTAACCAGATATCCCGCATCACCGGTTATCATACGTCCCATCTCTGAAAAAATCTTAAGGCTCATGCCGGCAGGAACTATCAGACGTTCATACTCCTCTTTTATGCCTTTACCAACCACCGCTAAGTCAACCGCCTTATCCTCAGGACGGTAAGGGATGCCTATACCGCCACCGATATTGATAAATTCAAATTCGATACCGACCTTATTGCTTATTTCCAGAACAGCTTCGAAAAGTATACGCGCCGTCTCAACAAAATAACTGTCTGTAAGCTCATTAGATGCAACCATCGTATGCAGTCCGAACCGTTTTACTCCTTTAGCTTTAAGCTTTCCATAAGCCTCAAGCAGCTGTGCAAAAGTCAGACCGTATTTTGCTTCCAGAGGGCTGCCGATAATAGCATTCCCCTCTTTAGCCTCTCCCGGATTGAACCGACAGCAGGCAATCTTCGGCAGCCGCCCTACATTCTTCTCATAAAAATCGATATGAGTTATATCATCAAAATTAATAATTGCTCCCAGTTCATCGGCTCTTACAAATTCAGAAGCCGGAGTTTCATTGGAAGTAAACATGATTCTTTCACCGGTTATACCCACCGCATCAGACATCAACAGTTCCGGCAGTGAACTGCAATCAGCACCACAGCCCTCGTCATACATAATGTCCAGAATACGGGTATTTGGACAAGCTTTCACCGCATAAAAATTTCTATACCCCTCACACCAGGAAAATGCACTTTGCAAACGCTTGATATTCCCTCTGATCGCGTTTTCATCATACAGATAAAAAGGTCTTTGACCATTTTCAGCTATAATTTTATCTACAATTTCCTTATCAAATGGAAGTTTGTCCTTCTCCATATTTATCTCCTGACATTGTTTATTAAACTCAAAATAATTTTAATCAATCTCATATAATACTAAAGAGAATGCTTTAACATACAATGACCTTCAATAAAAAAATCGGTTACTGCCACCTATTAAGCGGCAGTAACCGATCAGATACTTTTACAGCAAGTACTATTCTAAAATGATCGCTTATTTACGTCCTCTGTTATCACGGCGTGGAGCGCGGTTATTACGAGCTGGAGGGGTATATTCCTCACCGCGTTCCTCAAGAATAACAGCCTTGCGGCTCAGACGAATTTTACCCTGATTATCAATCTCAAGAACTTTGACCTTGAGTTCATCACCAACATTAACAATACCGTCAATCTCTTTGATAAACTGATCACTAAGTTCTGAAACATGGCACATTCCCTCAATACCAGGGAGAATCTCAACAAAACAACCGAACTCACGTACCCCGGTTACAGGACCGGTATAAACCTTACCCACCTCTGCAACCTGACACATTGATTGAATCTTCGCAACCGCAGCTTTGAGCGCATCACCGTCAGGAGCACAGATAGTTACCTCGGCAACATCACCATTCTCCTCGATATTGATTTCACACTTGGTCTGTTCCTGCATTGCCTTGATTGTTTCGCCACCCTTACCGATAAGTTTACCCATGAACTCACTTGGAACCTTTACCATTTCAAGGCGAGGCGCATGTTCATTTATTTCTGAACGTGGCTCTGCAATACAATCGGTAATAATACCAAGAATGTGATCAAGACCGCTTCGTGCCTGCTTCAGTGCTTTCTTCATTGTCTCCTGTGAAATACCGGTGATCTTAATGTCCATCTGCAGTGCAGTGATACCCTCTAAGGTACCGCAGACTTTAAAGTCCATATCTCCATAGTGGTCTTCATCACCGAGGATATCAGTAATAATTACAGGTTCTTCACCATCATCCTGAATCAGTCCCATAGCAATACCTGCAACTGGTGCCTTAATCGGAACACCGGCATCCATAAGAGCCAGAGTGCTGCCGCAGACAGTGGCCATGGAAGATGATCCGTTCATCTCCAGAACCTCACTAACCGCGCGACAGGTATACGCAAAGCCCTGATCATGCGGCATAACCGCCTGTAAAGCACGCTGCGCCAGCATACCATGACCGATATCACGACGTCCGGGACCGCGTGGAGCACGCGCCTCACCTACAGAGAAGCCTGGTGCCTGATAGTGAACATACCACATCTCATCATACGGCTCATGCAGACCGTCAACCTTCTGCGCGTCAAGAGCAGAACCAAGGGTCATTGTAATCAGCGCCTGAGTCTCACCACGAGTGAAGAGCGCAGAACCATGAGTACGAGGCAGAACACCGATACGGCAGTCGATTGGACGTACGGTATACAGATCACGTCCATCAATACGGTCATTATCCTTGATATACTTACGGACGACCTCTGTCTTGACAATTGAAACTGCTTCTTTAACTTCAGCCGCAGTTGGTCCCTCTTCCTCGCTGTCTTCAGCTACCGCAAATTCCTCAACCAGCGCATCTTTCACCTCACTGAACGCTTTTGCTCTGCCATCCTTATAAGGAGTTCTCATTGCAGCGGCGATACGCTCTCTTCCAGCCTTCCGGACAGCGTCCAGACAAGCAGGCAATTCCGGTTCAACAAATTCAATAGGCTCTTTACCTGCCTTGCTCACAAGCTCGGATACCATTTCACAGATCTGTTTGATGATCTCGTGCCCCTGATACAGCGCTTCAAGCATAGCCTCTTCAGAAATATTATTCGCCCCTGCCTCGACCATGGTTATAGAATCAGCGGTACCGGCAATTGTCAGATTAAGATCAGACTTGCGAACCTCGGTTTCGGTTGGATTGATAATAAACTGACCATCAATAATTCCAACTCTGACTGCACCTACAGGTCCGGCAAATGGTACGCCTGAAAGACTGCAGGCACAGGCCGCACCGATCATACTCAGAATATCGCCAGGATTCTCCATATCGCTTGAAAGCACGATAGACTGAATAATTACATCACGATTGAAGCCACTGGGAAATAACGGACGGATAGGACGATCTGTCAGACGCATGGTAAGTGTCTCATGAGTTGACGGCGCTTTTTCACGCTTGAAGAAACCGCCAGGGAATTTTCCGGCAGCATAAGTCTTTTCGCGGTAATCAACCATCAGAGGGAAGAAATCACCATCATCTCTCTCCTCACCCAAAGCCATGGCCGACAGTACAACAGTATCACCATACTGCACCAGACAGGCTCCTGCTGCCTGTTTAGCAACCAGTCCAGTACTGATCTTCAGAGTTCTGCCAGCGATTTCGCGTTCAACAACAGTTTCATTAAATCTAATTTGTTCCATAAATTCTCCATAAAAGAATTGGTTCTTTGAGACGGCGATTACTCTGGCTTATCAGTGTTCACTTCATAACTTTGATAACGGAAAGCTATAAGGTGAAAACTGAGATCCAGCAATCCCCGTGCTCAGAAAGCCAATAATAAGCATTTTTACAGCATTGCAGCAATTTCATGCCGTTAAACTGCAAATAAAAATAATAAAATATACAGAAAACAGGGTCGCACCAGCGACCCTGTAATTTTGAATTTAGTCAAGCTTGGCACGAAGATCAAGAGCTTTTACAATGTTTGTATAACGCTCATGACTCTTGCTACGCAGATATTTCAGAAGATTATTACGTGAATTAACCATGCCGATAAGACCGCGGCGTGAGTGGTTATCCTTAAAATGACTACGCAGGTGATCGGTTAGAACCGCAATCTGCTTGGTCAGAAGTGCAATCTGAACCTCAGGACTGCCAGTATCGCCTTCTTTAATCGCATACTGCTTAATGATTTCAGCTTTTTCTTCAATTGTTAATGACATTATCTCTCCTTGTTATTATAAATATACCGAATATGATACACGAATTCAAATAAATAATATAATTCTCAACATCGTTTGAGTTGGACACAGACTTTGCGCAAAATCAGTATAAAAGAACAGAGGCAATTGAAGTGATATTAGATGAAAATCCCTACAGCATACTTACACCCAAATCAAACTTTAAATGAGCAAGTAACGCTGTAAATTCCAGATACCAACCACAACCGCCGTATATCAACTGTTTTTGCCGCACAGTATTTACAAACGCTGTAGATGAAAATACCGGTTAAAACCGATGAGTTTTTAATAATAGTGAGATTTAAGGCAATTGCAAGTGTTATTTAAAAAACTCCCTAATTTTCATAAAATTGTTTTTTATAACCTGCGGATATTTTTTCTTGCTTAAAACAAAAATATTTTCATAATACCTTTCATATATTTTATCATTATATTACATATAGAGGAAATATTTATGACAAGATTTTTACTTTTATACCTGATAGCACTACTTTTTTCTCCAATAGTCTTTGCTGTAGAGAACCCCTGGGACACCAGACTTCCGATTGAATCCGGTCTTATATCCTACAAATCATCTGGAAACCTGCAGGGCAAGAAAGCACTGTACTTCAAGGATTACGGTAGAACTCGAGCAGAATATGAGAAAACAGTGACTAAGTTAATGGGAATGACTCATATTGAAAGTACAATAACTCTAACTACACCTGACTGGATCTATACAATTGATAAACAGACCAGAACCGGCACTAAAGAAATTAATCCCAACAGATACCTGATCAGTGAATTTAACCGCCTGTCGGAGGACGACCAGAAAAAAATAGTGGCGACTCTCAATAAAAAAGGAAAAATGGGAATTGAAGGTATGGAAGGAAAGATTGAACGCAATAAAACCAGAATCCTCGGTCTAAACTGCGATCGCATTACCCTTATGGGATCCGAGGTATATGTCATTTCTGGCACCGATATCCCACTGAAAACGACAGGAAATGCCATGGGGATTAAAGTGGAAGAGACAGCAACCTCTGTAAAACAAGGTATCCCGCCGGCTAAAGCCTTTTCACTCCCCAAAATTCATTATGAACCGCCAACTGAATCTGAAATGGAGCTGCAGCAGCAGGCAAGAGAGGTTATTCAGAGTATTCTGGAAGATCGCCCACTACAAATTTCCGGCTTTGATGACGCAGATCAGGATGATATATCAATGGATAACACCGATTTTGAATTTGGTGATGATATAAGTGATGAACAGGCAATTCGCTTCCGCCAGCAACAGAGCAATAACACTAGAGATATAGATGAAAATACTCCAGACAACAATCAGGAAACAGCAGAACAGATTCAGCGTGGACTTACTAAAATGTTTAAAAACATGTTCTAAATGACTGCTATTCTTCGTTATTGGCTTATCATAAAAGACCACCATGATAATGGTGGTCTTTTATGATTACGACATTCATGCTGATAAATAATCACTCAAATGAAACAACCTGCAAACTGATCATGATTATTCACTACAGCAACTCAAGCCACTTTTAAACCAAAATGAGAACAGAACCGCATAAAAAAATATTCATACAGACACAAAAATAAGTAAATCATTCCTTTTTAAAGTCATTAATCAAACAACATAAAATATTTAAAACCGCATTAAAATTTTATTTGTAAAGTCTTTACAAAAAACATCTTAAACAAAATGACCCAAGGTTAGTAGCATTTCTTACAGATGAAATAATGCGTAGTGAGAGCCAGCGGATTAATCTACAAAATTTATTTATTTTTCTCATTGCATTAGCAGATAATTTCAGATAATATTATCATCTTACCAATAGGAGTTCTAAAGAAAATGAACACAAAAGCACTACATGAAGCAACACCAGAAATTACAGAGCTTATTTTAAAGGCTAAGGCTCAGGCATATCAGGAGACTGATGATGAACCAGAACCAGAGCTCACCCAACCTCTCAAGTGGCCTGTCAACGGTACAATCGGTCCTGGACTCGAAGGAGCAATCGCCTGCGAAACCAAGGTAGGTTATGTTAATGGTCGCAAAGGCTGGCTGGTCTACCGTGGATACAATATCTTTGATCTCTGTGCCTACTCAACCTTTGAGGAAGTTTCTTTCTTACTGCTGCACGGTCATCTGCCAAATAGCAAAGAATTGCGCGAATTCAACGACCAGATGATCAAATCCAGGGATATTCCAAACACGCTGCGCCTCATGATGGGCTTTCCAATTCAGGAAATGAACCCTATGGGAGCGTTACGAATCGGTGTGAACATGCTGCGAATGCGCCTGAACTGGAAGGACATTGACAACTCAATCTCTCCCGATATGCAGAATATCATCGGTACTGACGAAGACGCAATCCCTCAGGAAGACAAGCCTAAGGGTGAGGAAAAAGCCATATACGAGTTTGATAAAAAGAGCTTGAAATATTCCAAGCCGGATACCGCTCGCGAAGTTCAGGATAACGGTGAAGAAATACTCTCATGTGTGCATCTGATTTCAGGTATGGCCGTGCTTACTGCCGCCATATCACGTATTCGCAGCGATCATATTCCTATCGAATGGGACAACAAACTGAGTCATGCGGCCAATCTGCTCTATATGATGACAGGTAAAATACCTACTCCTATTGAAGAGCGCATAATGGATATCAATCTTATTCTACATGCAGACCACGGTATGAATGCCAGTACCTTCGCATCAATGGTGGTTGCTTCTACCCTGTCAGACTTTTATATATCTGTAGGTGCCGGTATAGCCGCCCTTAACGGTCCACTTCACGGTGGAGCGAATGAAGCGGTTATAAAGATGCTCAAGGAAATTGGAACTGTTGACAATGTCAAGCCATGGTACGCCAAAATGCGTGCGGAGAAGAGAAAAATTATGGGTTTTGGTCATAGAGTATACAAGGCTTACGATCCAAGAGCCAGAATTCTCGCGCCATTGGCCGAGTATCTTACCCGTGATCATCCACAAGCTGCTGAATACTTCAAAATTGCCAAACTTCTCGAACAGGAAGTCACTGAAACACTTGGCGTGGAGAAAAAAATATTCCCGAATGTTGACTATTACTCCGGTATTGTCTACAGCTGTATGAATATTCCAGATTCTATGTTCACCTCAATTTTCGCCGTCTCTAGAACTGCAGGCTGGACCGCGAGAATTCTTGAATATGTTGAAAATAATCGAATTTTCAGACCGCGGGCAATGTATACCGGCGATTTTAATGACCATTATCCTGAAATTGATGAGCGTCCTTAAGCATAAAGAGATAACACCCTTATTACGTGTATAGTTAGATAATATTCTTCTAATTGAGAAGGTATCGCTTTATGACCAAAATACAGCAGAACTGTATTATTCCCAGTTCCTGTTACTCTGTTAAACCTAAGCACCTCAAACAATATCTGGAGTTACCAAATTATTCACCGCGTTCTGGTGATCTGGTTTATGGTGAAATATGTCATCTGGGATTTCATAAACACCTGGAGAGTTCATCAGCTAGACTGCATACGATTCATGATCGAACGCGCGCAATCTTTGTTTTCGGTAATCGTTACGCACCGGATCATTATGAAGGACTGGTTCCTGAAGCTCCGGTGCAGGTTGTAGATATGATTGCCAGAAGCGGAATTGTAGGAAAAGTAATACATAAAAATGAACTTATTGCAGCTCCGACCCGGATTAAAATATTGGGGTATCTCTGTGATAAAGACGGCAAGGTTGTAAATACCGGCGATCATATTCTAATCAACGCCAAAGCACGAGAGACCACAAGCAATAGAGCAAAGCTGATCCTTTGCATTGGTACTGCCATGAACTCCGGAAAAAGTTATGCCGCGGCTGCCTGCTGTTATGCCCTTTCTTCTATGGGGAAAACAGTACGAGCTGGTAAAATCACCGGTACTGCCAGTCTTAAAGACATACTGCTGATGCAGGACTGCGGTGCCAGTCATATTGCAGACTTTTCATTTTTTGGCTATCCCTCCACTTATATGCTGGATATGCAACAGCTGATGCATATTTTCAATGGGATAGATAACAAATACGGTAACAATCCCAAAAATTATCTGGTATTGGAAATTGCCGATGGTATTCTGCAGCGTGAAACAAGGATGCTCCTTGAGAATTCCGCAGTACAGAGCCGCATACATAAACTTATATTCTGTGCAGCCGATGCTGCCGGCGCTGCAGGCGGACTTCAGATACTCAGGGAATCATTCAATCTGATACCCGATGCCATATCAGGACTTTGTTCAAGTTCTCCCCTGGCATTGAATGAGATACAAAGCTTCAGTGAAATCCCCATTCTTAAGAGTATAGAACGGGATTACAAAAGTATTTACGCGCTTATACATTAAAATCTGATTTTTGACTTAATTAGTTTTGTTAACACCATGGGAAAAAATACGGAGTAATAGTTTTAACTATTACTCCGTATTTTAAAATTTCTTCTCACAAAACGCAATCATGCAGTTCGTGCTTTTATTCCATTATCAGTATTATCACGTGGATGCGCCTGATCATACAATGCCTTCATCTCTTCTCCGGTTATATGTGTATATATTTGAGTCGAAGAAATGTTTTCATGCCCAAGCAATTCCTGCACTATACGCAGGTCAGCGCCACGCTGCAAAAGATGTGTGGCAAACGAATGTCTAAGAGTATGCGGTGTCACCTCACATGATAATCCAGCCTGCATGACATAACTTCCAAGCATTCTTCTGATACTGCGAGTTGTAAGTCTGCTACCGCGAAAATTTACAAAAACTGCGCTCTGATCAAATTTAATATAATCAGGATGCTGATACTTCGCCTGAATATAGGTGTGCAGTGCATCCGTTGCATACTTGCCGATAGGATTTATTCTTTCCTTCATTCCTTTTCCCCTGGAACGAATTGTCTGGCGTACCAGATCTATATCTTCATGATTCAACCCTACAAGCTCAAAAGTACGGAGCCCCGCACTATACAAGAGCTCAAGAATAGCTTTATCACGTAGCCCAGTGAATGTCTGTTCCTCAGGAGCCGAGAGCAACTTCTCAACATCTTCAACACTGAGAAAAACCGGTAACTTTTTTTCTAGTTTGGGAGTTCGCACATTCTGAGCCGGATTGGTCTGCATTCTTCCACGCTTGAGCTGAAATTTATAAAAGCTCCGTAATGCTGCCGTTTTTCTGGCGATTGTCTGCTTACTGATCCCATTCTCATTCAACTGGGCCATAAAACCTCTTATAGCGGTATACTCCACTTTATATGGAAATAATTCACCATTGCCTCCAGCGACCAGATAATCATAAAACTGTGATAGGTCTACCCCGTAATTTCTCACCGTATGTTCCGATAAATTTCGCTCCAGCTTTATATACTCTAAAAACTCATGAACAGCTATATGACTACTCTCGCTAAGAACTGACATAATATTTCTCCGAAACATACCGGCCATACTTTAAAAGACAGCCGGAAAACAAATAGCTAAAAAGGCATTACCGACATTCACTAAATACCAATAATATTTTATCGGTCATCAATATCAGTAATATCCAGCCAATCCGAGTATATTCCGGTTATAGTTGGTAAATCTGTTCTAGATATTTCACCTCCGTTCTTACAAAAATTTTGAACAATTTTCCTGATAATATCAATCTCATGCGAAATTGAACATATTCATTGATTATAACTACTAACAACCACATTCAAACCATTGCTCTGATTAATAATGTATTGCAATAATGCTTTCAGTATACAAAAAAGAGCCGGCACAAAGCCGGCTCGTAAATTGCATTCAGCACAAAATATTATTCCATACTAGATTTATTGCCTAGAAGAACAGTTTAGGACCTGCTATATCACTATCCTCTTTTGCAGGAGCAGCTTGAATTTGCTTTTTAGCAGAACCAACGACATTTCTATCAACATGTGCCGGTTCAACCTGCATATTATAACCATTTGACACCTGCTTATTAGCAACCGCTGAATTAGAAGCAGTGGTATCATCCGCAACCAGATCTTCCGGTACAGCTAGAGCTTTAAGTGAATTTTCGATATCCTTATGACTAAACTTATCGGTACGCTTTTTAAGCTTTACTGGAGCTTTCTTAACCACCTTATACCCCTGAACAGTTGTATTGGTCTCATTCTGATACTTACCAATCGAATACTCAAGGTCAACTAGGGATATATTATATGTAGCAACACCTTCCCAGTATAACTGCTGAGACTGCGCAAGTGAATCTCTCGCATCAAGAATATCGAGATAATCACCAGCACCTTCATCCCATTTGATCGTCTCCTGCTTGAGAACACGCTCTGCCTGGGTCACATTCTCTTTCTGAGACTTTACCCAGTCGATAGATGAGAGCAAGGTGAGTACAGAGGCCTTCACCTCTTCCTTGATATCATCAATTGTATCCTCAGTAGCAAACTCATAACTATCAAGAATGGCTTTTGCCTGAATGATCTGACCACGAACCAGCTGACCACCTCCGGCTAGCACATTCCAGCTCATTTCAAAGCCCGCACTCCAAGTCCAGTCGGTTCCACGCTTACCAAGAGTTGAACTGCTTGACGCGCCAGAAAATCTGTTTGTCTGCCCCCAGCTGGCCACAGCTGAAAGTTCAGGATACAGACCAGACTTTGCCTGCTTGATATTCTCCTTCTGAATTGCCTCATTCAGCTTACTCGCCTTTATTTCAGGTCTTGAAGCCAGCGCTTCAGCAGTCAGGCTGTCAACAGACCCCGGATCCAACTCTTTGAAATCAAACGGAGTTGTCAACGTAAGCTTGGTATCCAGCGGAGCGCCTATAAGACGCAGAACATTCACCCGGTAAACATCATACTCACTTTTAGCCCTGATATACTGAGCTTCAGCAATCTTGTACTGAACCTGATATTTCAGCACCTCAATCTCAGCAACATCGTCAGCTTCGTAACGCCGCTTGGTTTTTTCCCAGTATTCCTTGGCAATTTGTGCCTGATCGTTATAAATTTCAACCAGCTTTTCATAATACTGAGTGTTATAGTACTGTGTGCGCAGCGTCCGTATAACCGCCTGACGTGAAACTTTGATATCCTCGCTTACCCAGTCATCATAAAGTTTAGAAGCCCTGATTGCTGAGATTATCGCCCCGCCCTGAAACAGCGGTTGAGATACATCCACCGAGTAAGCAGAAGTATTTCTTCCTGCCGGTGTCGGAGTAGAGCTATGCCCCGCATACTCATTATACTCCAGTTTTCGAGACTGCGACCAGAGTGTGCTTGCAGAAAGTCCAACACTTGGAAGCGCTCCGCCAATAGCCTCAATCCGCTGACCTTTAGCTCCCATCTTCTGAGTTAAAGCCTGCTTGAAGGTTGGCGAATAATTTATCGCCATCATCTCAGCTTGATCGATAGACAGGTTTAAAACACCATGCTCTATTGAACCTGTTGTGTTATAAATATAAGTCGTTCCATCTTCAATAACCTCAACCCCGGCATCTCCTCCCTGATAAACAGTAGTGCCACTTACCGCGTCTGGATTTGTACCGTCATAATATACTGTCGGCAGTTTATCCAAAGACTTTTCATCATCGAGGTTTACAACAACTCCATTATCATCCACCTTGACATCGGTAGCGCCAAAATCATCAGCTCCAGCTGAAAAACCCGACACTAGAAGCCCTATGCCGATAATGGTGTATCTCTTCAAATAATTCATGTTCATATAATTCCTCAAATGTTAGTATCGTCATAAACAATATGAGTTATTTAGACAGCTCAAAATGAGCAAGAGCTTACATTACAAGCTCTTCTGAAAAATACATAATCAAACATTACTGCATTATAACTAGTCGTCATTTTTTTTCAATAAACATTAAACATTTTATCAACAATAACTCAACTTTTTGTTTAAATCAACGAATATCAAATACATAACGTATATACACACAACAAGTAAGCCTGAAGAAAACCGGCAGTAAAATTATTCACAAAAGCATAATAAATGTAACATCCTGTCACCATACAACTTTAACCGGAAATATGCCATCTCTGAAAATATTTTATTCCCCCCTCCGATTTCTCAAAAAGGGTTGGTTTCAAAACGTTTGCTATAACCCGCCCCGCCTTCCGCAGCCAGTATCAACATTTTTTCAACAAAACAATCAGTTGCATCAGCTATCAGCATTAAGTAAAATACTCTTATTCAGATTTAACAGACCGCTTGTATACACCTTGTTCGTCTCTGTTACATCTGAAATACCGGGGGAGGAATATCTGTCTATCAGATTGTTTCCTGCACTTTTAAAGAAAACAGTATTTTGTGGATTTCAGGCAAATTTAAGATAATTTGTCAGAAAAGACAGATTATTGATAGGATAAACACCTCTCTAAAAAAACAATTTTAATCGTATAACTTTCGAGTTAACAACAATTTTAGATAACTATAATATAAAACATAGAAACGATAAACATGACTGAAACAAGCACACTGGCACAATGGAAAGAAGTACAGGAAGCGCTCAGAGCCGCTCTTCCTGAAGCCAGTTATAATACTTGGATCAGTAATCTGGCAATAGAGAAAATAACCCCGCATGAATTAATCCTTGGCGCGGCTAATAAATTTGTAAAACAATGGGTTACAAAGAATTATCTTATTACTATAGCAGAAGCGGTTCGGGAGACTCTAGGAATCAGTCCTGAAATTACAATTACAATCTCTGCTGAAAAATTCCGTGAGCACCGCAAGCAGCTTCAGGAAGAGATCGGTACGCTCAGTCTCGTATCAAGTGAGAATGAACCTGTTCTCACCTGGAAAAAGCCGGCATCCTCACCAGTATTACCGCTATTCAGCCAGAGTCGTCATTCACTCAACAGCTTTATAGAAATTCCACAGAATAGTTTTGCGCTTTCGGCACTCAAACAGGCTTTGAACCATCCGGGAGAATATTCACCGATTACGGTTTTCGCCAACCATGGACTCGGCAAAACCCATTTGCTGCACGGACTTTGCAACAGTTTTTCCGAACTGTATCCTGATAACAATATTATCTGTCTCACCGCTCAGATGTTCGTACAGCAGTTTTCGGCAGCAATAATGAACAACAGCATTGAAGAGTTCCGTAACCGCTTTCAGAATACAGATCTGCTGGTAATAGACGACTTTCAGAATATGGGACAAGGTAAAAAAATTGCTTCGCAGAATGAGCTGGCAGATATACTTGATAACCTTATTTCCAAAGGAAAACAGGTAGTAATCTCCGCTAATTCGGCGATACATGAAATCAGCGGCATAAACTCCATGCTTGCTAGTCGCATTTCTTCAGGTTTACAGATAAGGCTTGATCCTCTTACTGAAGCGGCACGCAAAAAATTGCTGCAGGAACTTGAACCGGATCTAAAGACGGAACAGATAGCGGCTATTTCTGCAAGACTTACCGGCGACATCCGTGAAATTGAGGGCATTGTAAAGACCATACGAGCTCTTAATAAATTTTCCGGGCGTACCACCTTAAAATGCTCAAATATTATTGAATCGTTGAATATAGCCCAGAAACGGACAAATTTCACCATTGCTGATATCATCGCTGCCGTTTCACTTGAATTCAATGTATCGGTGGCGGATATCAGGGGAAAGAAGCGTACCGGTGATATAACCAAAGCCAGACGAGTAGCTATTCACCTCTGTCGCAGACTCACAGAACAAAGTCTGATTGAAATCGGTCTGGAATTCGGTGGACGCAAACATCCTACAATTATGAACATTCTCAAGACAATACCACTGGAATCAACACGGTTAAATCGCACCAAACTGGAAAACCTTCTAACCAGTCTCGGCGCAGATATAACCGCAACTGAATTACTGAAAAAACAGAAGGAAATCTTCTAATCCAGCAAACATCCGCTGTTCGGGGTAAAAAAACTATGAAATATGACTCAATTGTAATAGGCGCAGGACTGGCAGGACTGGCTGCAGGTATTCGTCTGAGTCATTTTGACAAGAAGGTTATCATTCTCGAATCACACTCAATTCCTGGAGGCATGAACTCATATTACACCAGAGGTGGCCGCATTATAGATGTCGGTCTGCACGCAATGACCAATTTCTGCCTGCCGAATACGAGAAATGCCCCACTGATCAAGCTGCTCCGTCAGCTCAGAATTAAATATTCAGATCTCCAGCTTGCAGAACAGCGCTACTCTGAAATACAGTTTCCTGGTACAACCATCCAATTCACTAACAATATGGAATCACTCCGCAGCGAAATTGCCAAAAAATTTCCGGATGAACTAACCGGTTTTGATCTGCTGCGCCGTGAAATTGCTTCCTTTAACGCCACTGCTCTTGATAACGCTCCCGGAAGCGCTCTCAAAGAGTTATCCCGATTCATCCAGAACCCTAAGCTTGTCGATATGCTGCTCTGCCCAATTATGTTTTATGGCAATGCCATGGAAGATGATATGGATTGGAATGATTTTGCGGTTCTCTGGAAGTCGACCTTTGAAAGCGGTCTGAGCCGGCCTGAAATTGGAATGAAAAATCTACTGGAGCTTCTGGAGACCAAATATCTGGACAATCAAGGTGAATTGCGCTATAACAGCCGGGTCACAGGAATACAGCGGACAAAAGAGAATGAACTTGCAGTAACCCTTGCAACCGGTGAGACGCTTTATGCCGACAATATTTTCTCCAGTGCCAGAATGGTTGAGACCTATGAGTTATGCGGCAGCGACCATGCTGAGGATCTGGGTCGTATCTGTTATGGTGAACTCGTGGTCTATCTTGATACCCCTCCCAAGGAACTCGGCTGCGAGCAGTCAATTATATTTTTCTCACAGAGTGAAAAATTTACCTATAAAGCGGCTACTGAAAAAATTGACCTTGGATCCGGTGTAATCTGCATGCCGAATAACTTCAACTATACCAATGAACTCCCTGAAGGCTGTGTCCGCCTCTCATTCAAGGCCAGCTACGAAGCCTGGGCCAAACTCTCAAAAGAAGAATACCGTAAAGCCAAGGAAGAAGCTGAATCCGAACTCCTTGATTTTCTGCAGCGATACCTGCCGGCAATCAGGGAACACATAACCTTCACCGATATGTTCACACCGCTGACAATTACCCGTTATACCGGTCATAAAGGCGGTTCCATATACGGATCTGCTGCCAAAATCAGAAATGGCTTACTCGATATGGAAGGAGTATACATTATCGGCACAGATCAGGGTTTCCTGGGAATAGTCGGCGCTCTTCTAAGCGGGATAAGTATAGTCAACAGCTACGGTCTGAAATAAAATGTTCGGGAAAACACCGCTGCTCTGGCTGGTAATACCCTACCTCAGCGGTATAATTATCAGTTCTCTGCTACCCGTTGCTTATGTAGCCTACAGCATACCGCTGCTGACGCTTTTAACAGTCGGCATCGCAATACAGCAATTTACATTAAGCACAGCTAAAAACCGGTTCTTAAAATTTTTACTTATACTGATGCTTCCCATGTTAATGCTGGGAATATATAACTATCAGCAGCGCTATCAGAAGCTGACAACACTTGCAAGAGAGCAGCTGCCGAATATCAACACTGCGGTCTTTAAAATACTGACTCCACCTGCTGCCTATATCCAGAAAAAATATCATGGAAAATGGCGAACTCAGGCTCAGCTTCTGGAAATCAACGGTAACTCCCTGAAAGAACCATTCAAAGTCAATCTCAGCGGTAAAGGTGATACCAACCTGCAATATGGAGATATACTAAGAACGAAAACCATATTGCTTCTTATCCCGGATAAACCCTACTATAAAGACGGATTCTCACCAGAGACTTACCTTTTTTCACAGGATATAGCAGCCAACGCGATAATCACCGGCAGATATCTGAATACTCCTTCCCAACAAATCAGTATCCGTCGCAGCCTGCAGGCAATACGGACAAAAGCGATACAAAACACCTTACACTATTGCCCTGATAATACCGGAGCGTTTATCGCGGCCACAATTTTCGGTTATCGTCAGGCACTGGGGGCAGATATAGAGACCTCCTTTCGCAATACTGGTATCGGACACATTCTGGCCATATCCGGACTGCATATAGGTCTGATTATTCTCATAATAAACGTTATCTGTAAACGCCTGCACCTTACTCCCCGTCAGCGTGCCGGAGTAATAATCAGTGTCTGCCTGCTATTCCTCTTCCTTTCAGGGGCGAGAAGTTCGGTAGTACGTGCCAGCATTATAGCGTTTATATATCTTACGGGGATTATAATCTTCCGTAAAAGTAATTTCATCAACTCGCTGGCCGCAGCGGCACTGCTCATCTGCCTGGTCAATCCATTTCAGATATTCGATGTTGGCTTCCAGCTTAGCTTTATATCGGTAATATTTATCTCTATACTTACCCGCCGCTTCAACACCCTGACACAACCGCTATTTTCAAATAAACACCCCGGGAAAAAATCCAAGCGGTCATATTTAAGTCGACTAACTCCTGAAGTTGCGATGCTTTTAGTTGTTTCCACCAGTGCCTGGGTGGGGACACTGCCACTTAGTGCATACTACTTTAATTCAGTATCAATAATCGGTTTTATAACCAATCTGCTGATAATACCAATTATGCCCTTTGCTATTGCCGGTGGCTTACTGCTGCAGCTTACGCCGCTGCTTCCAGTCAATGCCGCCGGATATTTCGCGACTCTCTGCTCACTGCCGACAGAGCTCATAATCGCAATCAATGATAAACTGACCGGTCTTCCGGTAACAGCCACCACTCTATTTCCACCGGCAACAGGATTAATTCTTTTATACTACATCCTATTTGCAATTGTTTTTATTATTACCGCATACAAAGATATTCCCTCAAAAATATACCTGGCACTGGCTGCAATTGGCATAATGCTGGTTGCAGCCGTCTTTATAAATGGGAAAGCCTCCTGCCAGACCTCCCAGACCAGCATAACTCTCCTGCGCAGCCGCAACGGCGAATCAGCAGTCATACGCTACCCCGCAGAGAGCAAGGCTAAGCCAACAGCCCAAACCAATAACACCTCACTGTTGATTCAGGAATCCGAATCCCCTGCCAGAATCATTACATACCTCTATTCTGAGCATATAAAAAATATTGACACTGTATATTATGTCCAGAAAAATCAGGAATTACCGCCGCAATATACCAAGAGACTCAATATCAGAAATCTCGAAATCATCAAATGGAAACAGAAACAGCAGTCAGTCATAACCTATGAACCGGTACCAGGAATAATTATATCCGTCACCAGAAGTGACACCGGACAAATAAAGTGGTGTGACATAAATGCCAACAACATAGATCTGCTGCTGACCAGCTGGCAGAAGCCGGAATTATATCAGCGTTTCTGTACTGAAAAGAGAACCGGATACGACGCAGCAATAAAAATCCTCAGAATAACCGGCAATAACCAGCTTTCTGAAACAGCTAAAAATACTGCGTTTATTCTCAGGGATAAGAATATCGCCAAAAATAAAGGCAGAAACAATTACGGTATTATTAATATCACCAGAAAAGATATTCAACTCTGGGATCAAGAGCGCTTTATCACTAACCCTTATCCGGCAATGAAGTAATAAAAGCGACAACCTCACGCACCGCGTTCTCAGGTGTGCTGGCACCGGCGGTTATACCAATATTATCGCAGCCATCAAAATCTTCAGGACTTAAATCAGCAACCGTTTCAATATGAATAACCCGTATACCCTTGCCCAGACCGATTTCAGCAAGCCTGCGGGTATTGGCAGAGTTTTTGCCGCCTATAACCAGCAGGAGTCCGGATTCCCGGGAGAGCGTTCTAGCTTCTTCCTGCCGCTTTGCCGTTGCGTCACAGATCGAATCAACCACCTGACATTCCGGATAACGTTCAGCAAGAAACGCTGCGACAGCGTCAAACAATTCTTTACTGAACGTCGTCTGGGCAATAAGAAGAAACTCATCCGGCAAATCCAGCCCTTGAGCCTCGGCAATAGAACCGATAATATATACTTTTCCATGAGCGTAGCCACTAAGCCCCTTAACCTCCGGATGATGTTTATCACCGAGAATAACGACAGTAGCGCCTGAAGACGAATAAGCCGCTATCCGTTTCTGACTGGACAGGACATGTGGGCAGGTAGCGTCAACATACTCCAGTCCGGCAGCAACAATACTCTCCTTAACCTCCGGTGCCACTCCGTGAGCGCGTATAATTACCGTTCCGGTCTCCGGCAGCTCTGAAACAGCCGACACACCACGCCGTCGCAGATCTTCTACAACCTGCCGATTATGTATAAGTTCGCCTAAAGTATAGACCTTCCCCGTACTGTTTCCAGCAGTTTTACAGGCAAGATCCACCGCCCTGCGCACGCCCATGCAAAAACCGGCAGTATCAGCGACACGCACCTTCATTTTATAATATCTCCGACCCCATCCAGAACATATGTTGGAGCATATGCGAAATTCTTCAGGTCATCCAGCTTGGTGCAGCCGGATAAAACCAGCACCGTATCAATCATGCTCTCCATCCCTGCAATTATATCGGTATCCATCCTGTCACCGATAATAACCGTTTCCTCGCGCTGAACATTGAGCTTATTGAGCGCGTGACGCATCATAAGCGGATTGGGCTTACCCAGAAAATATGCTTTCCTGTTGGTCGAAAGCTCGATAGGCGCAATAAGCGAGCCGGTTGCCGGAGCCATACCATGCTCGGTAGGTCCGTTGAGATCCGGGTTACAGCCGATAAGTTTTGCACCATTAATCACCAGATTAACCGCAGTCGTAATCGTATCATAATTATACCCCAGTCCTTCTCCGACCACAACGTAATCCGGATCTATATTATTCATGGTAAATCCAGCTTCGTAAAGTGCATTGATCAGACCGGCTTCACCGATCACATAGACACTGCCTTTCTTCTTCTGGCTGGAGAGAAAATAGGCGGTAGACTGAGCACTGGTATAAAAATGATCCTTATCCACATTTACCCCCAGACGCCGGAGCTTATCAGAAAGTTCCTGCGGTGAACGTTCACTGGAGTTGGTAAGAAATAAATATTTCTTCTCTTCAGCCTCAAGCCACTGCACAAATTCTTTCACCCCGTCCAGCAGTCTATTGCCGTGATACAACACCCCATCCATATCACAGATGAATGCTTTTTTATTCTGCAGCTCTTCCAAACCATACCCTCCTATCATCTAAGTTTTATGCCGAACCGTCCAAGTCACAAAAGACCTTTGAAGATGTTCAGCACACTATCAAGAAACAGCAATAACGGTACTCCAATCACTCTGAAAATTCCGGCAAAGGCAAAATAAGCTATCAGCATCCCCGGAAGGGCCATAGACGGATTCCAGATAATATTAAGATAAGACTTGAGATGACCACGGGGAATTATCAGACACGGAATAGATGCCCCATCCAGTGGCGGCACCGGTATAAAATTAAACACAGCCAAAACCACATTCAAATTTATAGCCATCCGTAACAGCTCATTAACCATACTGTTATGCCAGTTCCAGATACCAAACTTAACCCCGAAAACCAGATAAATGCCAAAAACGACGACAAATAACAGTGAAAGCAGCACATTGGAGAGCGGACCGGCAAGCGCCACCAACCCGAAGCGCTTCGGGTTCTGCTGAGCCCAGAGAAAGTTTAATGGCACACTGGCAAAGCCCAACGGCCAGCCGAGAAAGAAATAAGTAAGAACCGGCACAACCACCATACCGACAGGAGTGCGCCTGATATGCGGCAGAGGATTGAGCGAGATATAATACCGTGCCGTACCATCACCCAGTTTACAGGCCACCCAGGCGTGAGCCGATTCGTGCACCATAAAGCTGAAAAGAAAAATAAGATATGCCGGCAGCAGCATTGCTAAATCATATGTCGTTATATCGCCCATCATTCTCCTGTCCACACCTGTCTGCGTTGCAGATAACATTTAAAAAAGCCGAATAATATTAATTAATACAAAGAGCAGCCGGTGCCGCTTCTAAAGAACATAAAATACACACTCAGCCCAGAGATTGCAACTTCCTCAACAATTACTAACATTTTTCTCTTTTACACTACATGCAACTACGTATAATCAATATTTGATTGATATTATTACCCTTTTAGCATAACAGTCAAGGACAGAGTGGCAGTGATTAACCATAGTTTCGGCAAACGCTATAAACCAGCACCGATAATAATAATATTTATATTATTTTGCCGAATATCCTTCGCACAGGAGATTCAGGGACCTACTCCTCTTACCGATAATTCTCCGGTCAATCTCAGCGATTATGTAATTCCTGGAGAAGAACTGGGTTATACAGCCAGCTGGGCAGGATTTCCCGCCGGCAGTATCAAAACCCGTGTCTGGAGCAACTTCAAAGAGATAAAAGATACCAAGCTCTTCCTCTTTGAAGCAAATCTAGAGACCAATGACTTTGTATCCCTGTTCTACCCGATAAAGAACACCCTGCACAGTTATACTGAAGTAGCAACCGGATACAGCCGGATATTCACCCGTAAAATCAAAGAACAGGATTATCAGGCAAATGACAGGGTCGATTACGATTACACCCATAAGAATGTACTGGGCGAACCAGCACCGGAGCTGAATATTTCCGTACTCCACAACAACAGTGTGGAAAAACTGCCGCCACGGAGTATTCCGGGTAAGATGTCCGATCCTCTCAGCTTTGCCTGGCTGCTGCGCGGGTTGAATTTCGAGCAGATAGGAACTAGAAAATCCGTTCTTATCAGCGATCGTTTTGGAACCGGAATTGTAACTCTCACCCTTTTAGCGGAAGAACAGCTTACACTTCCCGGTCTGGGGCAGTTTGAATGTCTGGTCATCAAACCCGAAGCTACTACTTACGACAGCAACCGCAATCTGTTAAAGATTGAGGGCAATGCCAGAATCTGGCTTGAAAAAAATACCAGAATTATTCTGCGCGCCGAGGCAGAGTCACCGATCGGACAGGCAAGTGCCGTACTTACCTATCACAAAGCCACAAATCTGGATCATTACCGTATTGATCAGAAATCAGATAAGGAGAATAATTAATGAAATTTCATATTGTAATACCTGCCAGACTGGAATCCTGCAGGCTACCGCGAAAACTCCTGCTTGACCGAAGTGGAACGCCGCTAATCAATCACACAGCTTTACAAGCACTGCAGATAGTCAAGACTGCCCCCGAGTTATTCTCAGGAATTACCGTCGCCGCTGATGATATGGAAATCATCAACGCGGTACATACCATAAAAGAAAAATCCGCGGGTATTATCGACGCTGTTCTTACCAGTATCGACCATAAAAGCGGCTCAGACCGGATTGCAGAAGCAATGCAGGTAGCAAATATTACTGCCGATGCCATAATCAACATTCAGGGTGACGAACCTGAAATACCAGTAAATACTGTAATTGATTTTGCTGAATTCATTAACGGTCTGAATGATTTTAAAATGGCGACGCTGGCTTATCCGTTAACAGAAATGACCAGTATCCGCAATCCCAACCTGGTAAAGGTCGTAATAGGCAATAACAACAACGCGCTGTATTTCTCCAGAGCCTCCATACCCTACAACCGGAATCTTCCTAACGGTATTCCTGATTCAGCGCTGGGGCATATCGGAATATATGCCTACAGAAGTGAGACGCTCAAAAAATTTGTCTCTCTTGATCAGGGAATACTCGAAATGAGTGAAAAACTTGAACAGCTGCGAGCATTGGAGAATAATATTCCAATTGCAGTTCAGATCCTGCCCCATCCTCTTCCCAAAGGAATAGACACGCAGGAAGATTATGAAGAATTCCTCTCAAGACAGCCGTGATTGGGTCAAGAAAATAACTTGCCACCGATTACTATTTTTATAGAATTGATTTATTCATAACTTCGGCAAAGAAAATGACTGTTTATAATGTCGAGAGAGAAATTATATTTTTATATCATAACCATAATCTGGACCTATATAATTGCCATTGCCGGACCAATTATACTCTTAGGTGAGGTCAATCCCGGCGGCAGCGGAAAAAGAGTCTTTGAATTCTTCTTCGAAAATTTCTTTTTTCTCACGACCTATATCTTTACAGAAAGAGGTGATAAAGAAACATTTATCATCAATATGTCCTCTACGCTGCTGATAGGCTTGATACTGAGCTGGATCATTACCAGAATAGCTGTCGAAAAAGAGTACACGAGAAAAAAAGCGCCATAGTAATAGTCATTTTACCTTTTAATTTTATATTTAAAAAGACAACAGGACTACCACCAATGAAACATAGCAGAACCATACTCAAAGACGCCAAAAAAGTTGTCGTAAAGGTCGGTTCCAGCCTGCTGGCAAATCTTAGCGGCCATGGAATCGAGATAGAATTTCTTCGTAAGCTGGTAAACGCCATAGCATATCAGAAGCAGACCGGCAGAGATCTGGTACTGGTCTCTTCTGGCGCCGTTGCTGCAGGATGTGTGGAGCTTGGACTTAACAGCCGTCCAACGACACTGGCCGAACTTCAGGCGGCGGCGGCGGTAGGTCAGTGCACCCTGATGCAGTTGTACAAGGATTTATTCAAAGAGCATAACCTGAGTCCAGCCCAGGTTCTGCTTACAATCGACGATCTCAAACAGCGTCCGCGTTTTCTAAACAGCCGTAATACCCTGCGAGAGCTTATAAACTATAACACGATACCAATCATCAATGAAAACGATACCGTGGCTATTGAAGAGCTGCAGTTAAAGATGGGTGATAACGACGCGCTAGCGGTTTCAGTAGCACAGCTTATTGACGCAGATGCAGTAATAATCCTCTCCGATGTTCCAGGTCTGTACGACCGGCCGCCATCTGAAGAGGGAGCCAAACTCATCGGACATGTAGCGGAAATTACCCGCGATCATTTTGAAGGAGCTTCCGGCTCAGTGAGCGGCGTAGGCAGCGGTGGAATGTCGAGCAAGCTAGGTGCCGCACTTGGCGCAGTCAGCGGTTCGATACCGCTTATAATCGCAGAAGGTAAAAGAAAGGACGTGATAAAAGAGATTCTTGAAGGTAAAGATGTCGGCACCTTCTTTGCACCCAGACAGAAAAAAACCAGCCTGAAACGGCAATGGATTGCTTTTTCCAGACCGGCAGATGGTAAGATTGTTATCGACAGCGGTGCGGAACAGGCACTTACTAAAAGAAATAAAAGCCTGCTGCCGGTAGGTGTAGTCCGTATAATCAACGATTTCGCAGAGGGAGACACCGTAAGCATACTCAATGAAGCCGGTGACGAACTGGCCCGCGGGATAACCAATTATTCATCTGAGGATGCCAGAAAAATCATTGGCAAAAACACCAAAGAAATCGATAATGCCTTGGAAAAACTCAGCTTCAAGACCATTATTCATGTGGATAATCTCGTTATCCTCTAATTCGAATTGCAACTCAAAACAGCATTGGAGCTTATTTTGACTACTAACAGTGAGAGCAACGAAAACATCCGAAACGACATAATTTCCGAATACCAGCAGAGTATTCTATTCTTTGTAAAATCCAAAGAATATACGCCGATGCGGACCAAAGAGATTGCAAGAAACCTCGGAATTTCCAAGGATACCCGGAAGCTGTTCCGCGAAGCCATCAAAGATCTCAAACATCGGCATAAACTAATGAAAATTCGCGGCAGTAAGTGGGTTCTTCCTGAAGATGGCGAACACATCAGTGGCACTTTACGAATTACCCGTAGTGGTTGCGGCTTTCTTATTCCTGACGACACCAGTAAAGATGATGTGTTTATAGGTGAGGAAAACCTGCTCAATGCCCTCGACGGCGACAAGGTTCTGATCTCAATCGACTCTCCGCGAGGCACCGGCTATCGCCATTATGGTACAGTTCAGCAGGTACTGGAGCGTGCTTCTGCCCGCTTTGTAGCGGTTGTAACCCCTGAACTTTCAGCTGAGGCGGAAGATATAAGAAATCCCTACAATTATATTATTGAAAATCCGCCCAAAGATCTGAAACCTGCAACCAAAGTAATTCTGCAGACCACCGTTTTCCCGGATAATATCAATGATCCCAGAGGGAAAATTATTGAGATACTGGGTCCTGCCGGGGCACCGGATACCGAGATAGCGGCCATTCTTGCCGGCTTTGATGCCCCCGGAGAGTTCCCGGATGAGGTAAAGGATGAAGTATACCGCCTGGGTGATTCAAACCCGTTTGCCGACAAAACAGGCAGACTCGATCTGACAGATAGTATTACCGTAACAATTGACCCGGAAACAGCACGTGATTTTGATGATGCGCTTTCAATCACCAGAAATGCAGATGGCGGCTTTAAAGTTGGCGTGCATATTGCTGATGTCTCCTATTTTGTAAAACCTGAAGGAATAATCGACCGTGAAGCCCGGGAGCGTTCAACCAGTATCTACCTTCCTGGAAGAGTAATTCCCATGCTGCCGGAAGAGCTTTCAAACGACCTCTGCTCACTTCGGCCTCAGGAAGAGCGTTTTACAAAATCCGTCTTTATTGATTACACTGCCGAAGGCGTAGTACAGGATTACAAGATTTACCGCAGTGTTATTAAAAGCAGCAGACGCATGACCTATCCCGAGGTTAAAACACTCCTGAGTAATCCGGAAGCGGCTGCCGCATTTGAGAATAAAGAGATTCTTGAAGCACTGCAGGACCTCAATACACTGGCACAGAAATTACGCGAAAACCGTCTTCAGAATGGTAGTATCGAGTTGAATATGGCCGAATACATTATTCTATTCAATGAAGATAATGAGGTTGAAGGAATGGAGCAGGTCGAACATGACTTTTCACATCAGCTGGTTGAAGAATTTATGCTGGCGGCGAATGTGTGTGTCGCCCGCTGGTGTCATGAAAACGCGATGCCGGTGCTGCACCGCATACATGAAGCACCCAAGGAAGAAGCGCTTGAAGAGCTGGCTGAATTTCTCACCAGTTCCGGCTACCCTTTCAAACCGCCGCTGCGCCGCGACCGACTGCAGCGTATCATAAATGATGCCAAAGACAAGCCGGAAGAGCATTCAATAAATCTTTCTATACTTAAAAGTTTCCAGCAGGCTGTCTATGGAGCAGATTCAAATATCGGACACTTTGCATTAAATTTCACGCATTATATGCACTTTACGTCACCAATACGCCGTTATCCGGATCTGCACCTGCATCAGACTCTGGATAAAATGTTTGCCGACAATTCTGATAAATTGCCGAAACATCCTCACAAGCATCTTGAGTATGATCTGAAAGATCTGGTTTTGCTCGGCACTCATACCTCTGGAAGAGAACGCCGAGCGATGAAGATCGAAGAAGGTGTAAAAGATTTTCGTAAGCTGCAGCTCCTGCAGAAAAGCGGAGAGGAAGAATTCGAGGCCGTAGTTACCGGCATTCGCAAATTTGGTATTTTCGTTGAAATAAAGGACTTTTTTGTAGAGAGCCTGATCCCTAAAAAAATGGTGGAAACTATTGGTTATACCACCAAAGAGGTAATACCCAATCACAACCGTAAAAACCGCAATCAGCCACAGGGCTTCCATCTCGGACAGTTGGTCAGAGTAAAATTGAAGAGTGTGGATTTAGCGACTCGAAATTGTGAATTGATATTGACAAAAGTCATAAATTAGCACAAAAGCGCACATTATGCGCCTCCTGTATAAACAAATAGCTAACATTTTAATTTACAAAATGTTAGCTGTTTTTTTCACAACTTTTTAAAAGCATATTAGCCACGAATATCCCGAATTTATCGCTATTTATTCCTACAAAAAATTTGCTTAAGGATACATATAGTGTAAAATAGAGATACAAGAATATACTTTTCTCTTAGAAATATTATTTCCTAGAAAGGGTTTACTGAATAATCAACAGCAGAAAAAGCATGGAATAACCGCAGCACAAGCCCATTTGCAGATTTAGCAGTTACAGATTAGTAAAGGAACCAGACTATGAAAAAAATAATTATTGCCATGAATGATAGACATCAAAGCCAAAAACTCGCTATTGTTTTATCAAACTCCTATGATTCGATAATTATAAACACACCTGCAAAATTACAATCACACTTAAATAATCTGGATACTGAGTTGTTTACCATAATTTTTGAAAACACCGATTCTGAAGATTTCACTCCGGTACTGGATATATTCTTCAGTGAAGGAAAGTTAAAAAATCCTTTAATTCAGATAACCAAGGATAAAATTAGCAGCACAGACAATCTGAAGTGTTTTATTCTGCAAAAACCCTTCGGCGTTAAAGAATTACTCAAATCTTTTTCTGAGCTGGAACGACAGACCAGTTCATCGGAATCTGCGATAGCATAACGTCAATGAAGCTGCCAAAATTATTCAAAAAAACCAACAGCATTTCCAATAAAACTTTCGGTGCTATCGGAGAAGATATTGCCGAAAGTTTTTTAATTGCCCAGAAATACACAATTCTAGAGCGTAACTACCGCAGTAAACACGGCGAAATTGATATTATCGCCCGTCATAAAGAGACAATAGCCTTCATCGAGGTAAAAACCCGCAGTTCTGAACTTTTCGGACTACCGGAAGAAGCCGTCAACTTTACAAAACAACAGCGAATATCCAAAACTGCGAGATATTACATATCCCAAAACCAATTACCAGAAATTAATTTCAGAGCGGATATTATTTCGGTGCTGACCTCAGCTGACTCAGAAGCGCCGCAAATCAAACATTTCACCAATGCGTTTATTATTATCTGACACCATCGGCTCAATTCATCTCACAACCCCTTGCTATTGAGGCATCACTATATATAATAAGATATTTCTTGATAAAGTTATATATACAGCAGGGACATATTATGGCACACAGTTCCACACTTTATAACAGACATTATCTGATCTTAATCATTTTTTCAGCCATTCTTTTCGGTTACTCACTCATCGGTGGCCGCCCTCTCACCATGCACGAAGCACGGCTGCCGGAAACGACCAATGAAATGGTTCGAAACAGCGACTGGGTAATTCCGCACAGCGGTGATCGCCCCTGGGTTGAACGTCCACCGCTTCCGCATTGGATTATGGCTGCAATCACTGCACCATTCGGCAAAATTGACACTACATGGAAGGCTCGTATAACTCCGACTCTGATGGGTATCCTGTCAGTCCTGCTGCTGGCAAATATCGGCACCAGACTATTTGGGAGTGCCACAGGAATAATAGCCGGCTTTATACAGGCGACGACCTTTGAATTTTTCAGCTACTCCTGGCTGGCGGAGGATGATATATTTCTCTGCACCATAATCTATTTTATACTCTATTTATTTGTAAAACTTGAATTCAGCCCGCAGTATCGTCTACACGCGAATGAAAGCCTGAACCCGCTGGGCAGCAGACCATTCCCGGTTTATCTGTTATTTTTCGCACTTGGCCTGACCAACATGGCCAAAGGTCTGGTTTTCGGGACGGTAATGACACTCATCCCGATCACGTGTTATCTGCTGTGGAATCATGATTTGAAAAAGATTCTACGCTATGTCTGGCTCTGGGGCTGGATTATTTTCATCATCGTTGGCTCCAGCTGGGCGTTATATGTTGGCATTACCGTTGATGGGGCGTATGATGTGTGGGCCAGCGATCTTTTTGACCGCTTAAATCAGGGCTATCTCCAGCAACCATGGTATTATTATCTGGAGAATATGCCGGCAATAACCTCGCCCTGGACTATCTTCAGCCTGATAGGAATTATTGTCTGCCTTAAACCAGTATTCAGTGAAAGATTTTCAGCAATACGCTTCACCTTCTGCTGGGCAGTTCTGCCAATAATAATATTCTCCTTCTCTCAAAGCAAGCATCATCATTATATGCTTCATATAACAGGAGCCTGGGCTTTATACGCGGCACTTTCACTACGCTGGGTCTGGGAATGGATACTCTGCATACCCCAGAAAATTCGCAATCCCATTGTCGGACTTATTTTATCAGTGGTGTTGACAATTCCACTATGGTTTCTCCATAATAAGCTTCATGCCTCACTTTTCTGGACAGGCATGCTTATTTTCGGTATTGTTATCTGCAGTACCCTTCTATTCCTAGGATTTGCACGCCGTCAGGGAATAATCTCATTTGCGGCGTTTATTTGTGCAATACTATTTATTGCGATGTTTGGCTACACGTTCATTGCGGCCTATACCGATCAGACAATAGATGACACCAAATTTCTTCAGGCGGTAAAAGATGAAGTCCCTGAAAATGCCCTGCTGCTGCATAATGCGGATCACCGCGGTGGAATGGATTTTTTCAGAGTTATGTTCTATATTCCTGATCGGGCTATACTTATACACAATGAGACCTATCTCCAGCAGAGTAAATACATCGGTAAAACAGTATATCTTATAGACAGATCATCGCAGGAGAAGAAACTCGAAGAATACGGTAAAGTTGTTATCATAAGTCAAAGCATTCATTCGCGTAGAGAGAATGAACATGCCGGGAAACTAACCCTTTTTAAAATTGAAATTAATCCAGAGCTGCCACCTAAGAAATATATAAAAATTGATGCGATGCAGGCGATGGGAAGGCGAAGCGGTCCACACTTGGACCACTAAGCGGAGAGGTAAAATGCACATTTCACGATATTTAAAACCAGATTTTATCCAGCTGGGCATGCGCTGCGGTCATATGGATGAAATCAATGAAGAAAAAAACTATGAAGCAGAACTCTGGAGACTGAAGACTGACGTTATTTCAGAACTGGCAGATCTTTTCGATAAAACCGGTATAATCAGAAATAAAACCAAATTTGCAACCGAAATGCTGAATTATGAAAAGAGCTCCAGCAGCGCCACAGGAAACGGAATTGCAGTACTGGATATCCGCAGCATGACCCCAAAATCAATGGGTCTGGTATTTGCCAGAAGTCAGGAAGGTGTCTGGTTTGATGCTGCTGATCACGAGCCGGTACATATCTTTTTTGGCATAGCCTGCCCGTCATATGATACCAGGAAGGCTCAACATTTTTACAAATGGATAGCCCAAAGCTTTCTACAGGAAGACTGGCTTCCTTCAGCCCTGCTCTACGCCAACGACGAACATGAGATTATAGCTATTCTCTCCAGCCTGCAGTAAATACTTATACTTTAACTGCCCAGCTAGAAATTTTCTAGACGAAGCATATTCAATATTTATTCCTCAATATATTCGACCATACCCTGATAATTACAGATTGAGTTGCGTCAATCACCCATCACCGGAAAAAACCGGCACTAAACCACTTTTAATGAAAGATAATTACTGTTTTGCATAATTATTAAATATAGTTTTCAGTTAAAATAGTTTTCAGTTAAATGGTTTTAACGCACAGTTTGGAATTAAGGACTTAAATTGAATGCTTCACGAGGAAGATCAACGCAAGGCATACCTGCAGTTAATGACAAATTTCATCATGGAAAAAAGAACTAATTCATCCCAGAACATAAACGCGAAACCACATTCGCATGATTCTGCAAGAGTTAAATACATGATCTCTCAAGCAGCCAGCAGCAGAATTGAATTATCTGCAGCTGGTGTACAGCTATACAGTATGCTTAAAGAAGGTATGACCGCAGCAGAAGTAATAAAACTGGGTAACCGAATATGTCTTGAACGGGGTTACGTTCTTATTAGTGACACCTGTAAAAGGCTCTATATGCATTTAAGCAAAAATGCTCAAATCTGGGTTGAGCTCACGCAAAATAATCTCGATGAACAGGCGGTCTTAACCCGAAAAAGCACTATCGAAAGAAAAAGCATCTGGAAGGTATACCGTAATAATATTTTAAAAGTTTCCCAAGAGTAATAGCCCAATACCGCTCATATTAAAAGCACCGTCATCGACGGTGCTTTTAATATAAATACTCAGTGATACAATTCAAAATTTAAAATGTATCATCATCAAAAGCCGATTCATCTACCGGCAGCAATTCACCAAAAAGACTTTCAGAATCATCAATAACCGGTCTCTCAGAAATTGCAGGTTCAATACCCAGCCGCTTCATCTCAGCTTTGACCTCATCAATCTCACGCCGCCACTTGATACGGCCATCAAAACCTATAACATTATTATACATTGTCTGTGCACGTTTCAGCTCACGCTGTAAAGCTCTGATTCTGTCAGAATCACAGTCACTATTACAGTCTAGTGATTTGTCCTTTTCAGAATAAATACGCCCTTTTCGCCACAATTGCCCGTAATGCTTACGGCAATAACCCTTTGCGTGTACAGGATTGTTACAACCTTCGACAATACACTTCTGATTTTTTTGCATAATTCCCCCTAGCTACCTTACGGTAATTCCCCTATTTTCAGCAGTATTAGAGCATTTTCTGCTGCGTAAAATGTCCTATTATCAACACACACGTAAATCTTTTGTAAACAATTCGCTAACTACATTATAGCTTAAACTGATTTTGCAAGTAATAATAGAAATGTCTCTATAATTAATAATAAACCACAATTTTCAATTGTCAAGCAATGAAATTTAAAACAAACGTGTACTCGTTTTGTTACATAACCTAACGTTCTACGAAATAATAAGTTAAAAAATTGCAGCTAATTTTATTTTTCCGGGATTAGTTGGTAATTAAAGAAACTTTTTGAAATGTTTTTTCAAAACCAAGAGTGGAAGCAGCATACCGACAAGAATACCCAGAAGTGTGAGTATCGCTTGTGAAAAAGGATTAACAACTGCCGAAGAAATAATAATAGCATTGAAAAGAGAAATACTAATAATCCCGTCTTTATAAAAATTCTGAACCGCCCCGACTTCACGCTTAATAATAATTCGAAACAAAGGAAAGAGCAGAAAAACTATTATTAATCCAAGAATCGCCGGTTGTACAGGATTTATAAAGTTCATAAGAACAAACGCCGCTGGTATCATCAGAAGTATCACAACCGCCATACATGTCAGCCAAGGGGTATTAATCAGTTGTTTTTTAGGCCGTATAATATTACTTACCGAGCCCTGTTCATGCTTATCAGGAAGGATCAATGACAAATTACGTTGTATCATCTTATCACTTAGTTTGCAGGCAAGATTGTAATCATTGGTAAGATCATGGCTGATCTGTCCGGGATAAACCGAATCAATCTCGGTAGACAGTTCCAGCGAATCTTTTTCCTGATCCTGAAGCTGCGTCTCTGCGCTACCGGTATTTACATCTTTCAGACTTACATTCTTAATTATTCGCAGCACCATAATATACAGCAGTAAAGCAGCCAACGGAATATAAATAACCGGTTCTATAATAAGATAGATAATATAGGCATGCGCACTCAACCCCAAAACCACAAGTAACACATATTTAAGCGAAAACAATACCGCCTCAATAACCGGCACCGGTTTGAATATTGCATTCAAGAGAAAACTTACCAGAATAAAACCGCTAACCGTATAAAAGCTGAGCAGCGATACAGTCATACTTATCATAAGCGCTATAAGATATAGTGCAGTAGCTACGATAAAGCTGAGACTCATCGAAATTTTAGGAATATCACTATCTGACGATTTTTCAAATTCATCTCCCACACAAAAAAGGGTATTCCAGGCCGAACTTCCCATGGAAAGAAGAATGGTGGTAATTACAACATGCGGCAAAAAAGTTGTTTTGTCAATGCCGGTACCAGAGAATATAGCCAGAAAGAAACCGGTAAGAACCCCGGATAACGAAATGAATGCCGCCGGTAGCGAGATCAGACGCAGAAAATTCAATTAGTTCCTCCAGAAGATTTTTACAGCACCGGTCTTATATTTATTTAATAAAAACCGGCATACACACTTTTCTTATAGTATACCCAGAATATACGGAATTTCCATTGTATTAAACCGTTAAATAGGTTAAAATATAAAAAAATCGTTACTATTGTGCTCGACAGTACAGCATATTTGAGAACCTAATTACGATAGCGGGAGTCGATAAAATATACCTGTGCGGTCATGCCGTCGTTCGAACGGACCTCTGCCCCGTATGCTGAGACACCCACCTGGAACATTGCGGTTCCAGAATCTACTGTGCAACGACACAATGGTTTGATTTTTACCCGGGTTTCCCGGGTTTTTTTATAAAAAACCAGAATTTTCTATAATTAAAGCCAAGCAATGACTATAATGCAAATAATTTACTATTAAACCATCAGCTTTTATGGAGAAAAGACTATGAAAAAACTCGGCGCCCTAGCAGTATTTTTTCTAATCGCTCTGCTTATAAACACCGCATTTTCAGCAGATGATATTCACTACCAGGATATAAAATCACTTCAGAATATAATCCCGCAGCAGAGTACCTACTATACAATATCCTCTAATGTTGAAATATCCGGCGAGTATTACACCTTTACCATAAAACCTGAAGATTCGGCCGACATGCAGGTAACAGGTATCCCCTCACTTATCAAGACCATACATGAACTAAGTGTTATTGAGTGGTACAAAAACACCCCGCAAGGCAATCAAGTATGGAAGGGAGCGAAGGATTCCGTAAAAAATATCGGCAAAGGTGCAAAGGCGATTGTAATGCATCCCGGAGACTCTTTTGCCGCTATCGGCCGGTCAGTAGCACGTACCGGAAGAGCAATAGGAGGTTTCTTTAAAGGGCTGGTCAAAAAAGAACCCAAAAGCAGCACAGGTGAAGATCTTGATAAGGGTGCCGGCAATTTTATGACCGAGGATATCGCCAGACAAGCGGCTTATGACCTGCATCTTGATGTATACTCCAATAACCCGCTGGTTATAGCCCTGCTCAATGAAATAAGCAAGCAGCAGTGGGCCGGTTCCATAGGTGTTTCCGCTGCCAGTTATTTTGCAACCCCTGGTCTGAGTACTGCAGGCAGTATTGCAACCGGAGCTCTGACACCTGGCGGAGCAATAGAGATTACCGAAAAACTGATTCGTGACAACAGCCCAAGCGAGCTCAACCGGCAATTGTTAAAGGTCGTAAAAGATGAATTAGGCTATGAACCCAAGAGCCGGGTATATGAAATCTTCAAAGATTTTTTGGATAACCCGAATTACACCCCTAGGCAGAAAGCATACTTAACACTCTTCCTCACAATACTGAAGAACCTGAAGAATTTCGAACAGGCGGTACTGACTCTGCAAAACTGCAATTCTGTTGAGAACGGAACCATTCTTTTTCACCAGCTACAGCTTCTGACAGCGCTGGAGAAAAAAGCCGAAAATATTAAATTTGCCAGCTTTGTAACTGCCAAGAACCGTATCTATGCAATAACTACCTCAGGTGAACTAATTGCTATCCTGCCATTTGACTACGCTACCAATGACAAATTTATGAATAAGGAACTTGCAGAAATTCCACAGACCGGTCAATCACGCAGTATCTGGCTGCTAGGTGATGCCACCCCCAGCTTTATTGCCATGGCTAAAAATAGCGGCTTTACAGCAGTATATGATGGCATTCTACGCTTTGCCGCCTTCAAGTTTGGCGAAATTAAATAATAAGCATCACCTGATTTAAAGAAACTTTTTATATTTTTAACACCGCTATTTTTAAAGTACATACGATTAATCAAAGGTTATTTAATGAATCTAATTGCACGAGCCGAAGCTACTTTTAAGCAAAAATTTGACGCGCCAGCAACTTTCTGCGGTATAGCCCCCGGAAGAATTGAAGTCCTCGGCAATCACACAGATTATAACGAAGGCTATATTCTAGCCGCGGCGATAGATCGGGAAATTATTCTTTGCGGTAGAGCCTGCGAAGGGACAAAAGCGACTGTCTATGCGTCTTCATACGATGCCAAAGAATCATTTGATACTTCCTCTCCGACTCTTAACTCTGAAAATTTCTGGATAAACTATATTCAGGGTGTTGTAAGTGAATTAAATAAACAGGGAATAACTATTGGCGGTTTTGAAGCGGTCCTGGATGGCAATGTTCCGTTGGGTGCAGGTCTCTCAAGCAGTGCCGCCCTGGAGGTGGCTACAACCTACCTTTTAAAAGCGTTATTTGGTTTCAGCATGGATCCAATTGCGATAGCCCTCACCTCTCAGGCGGCGGAAAATAATTTTGTAGGCATGAACTGCGGCATACTTGACCAATTCTCTTCAGCCATGGGAAAAGAGGATAATCTAGTATTTCTCGACTGCCGTGACCTTAATAAATATCGTCATATCCCGCTGGGTAACAATATCGAACTTGTTATTGCCAACACCAAGGCAAAGCACTCACTGGTTGACGGAGCCTACAACCAATTGCGTAATTCCTGTTTTGACGCTGCAAAATACTATGCCCAAAAACTCGCTCCCAGACCTGTCACGCATCTGCGTGATGTAAGTGTAACCGATATGGAGCTCTATAGCGCTGATATGAGTGAGACAACCAGAAAACGGGCAAAGCATATAATCACGGAAAATCAGCGCGTGCTCGATGGTGTTGCAGCTTTGGAACATGGTAACCTGCAGAAAATGGGCGAATGCATGAACCTGTCACACCTATCCAGCCGTGATGATTTCGGCAACTCCTGCAACGAACTTGACATTATGTATGCCTGTGCTGAAAATATCCCGGGATTATTCGGCCGCAGACTTTCCGGAGGCGGCTTTGGAGGTTGTACGGTTAACCTGATCAGTGCCGACAAGGCAGATGATTTCGCGGAGGAGCTAACCAGACGCTACCGACAGGAAACCGGAATTGAACCGGAAATGCATATCTGCAAAGCCTGGAACGGAGCCCATTCGATAAGCTTATAACTGAACGTGCCATTAGGTTTTTGCTGTCCGGCACACGCTATCAGATCCAACTATTTATCAAAATCTGCAGAATACAGCGTAAAAGGGATAACATATGCGTGGTGATATTAGCAATATCAATACCAAAATCGTAATCGCAATCATTCAGATAATTCTGATATTCTCTATTGGAACATTCGGTTTCAACTATCTGCTGAATGATATAACCCTGCTTGAAGCGCTGTATCTCACTGTTATTACCCTGACCACAGTCGGTTATGGCGATATTTCTCCATATGCCAATGCGCATCCGGACGAACGGGTACCGGCTTTAATTTTTGCTATTATTCTAATGATTTTCGGCATGTCATCATTCGTTTATGCCGCCGGTATTCTTACCCAATATGTCACCTCAGGCGAGCTAAAGCGTCACCAGCGTCTGAAAAAAATGCTCAAAAAGATATCCCGCTTTTCTGAGCACTATATCATCATCGGCGCCAGTGAAACCGGCTGCTATATTGCTGATGAACTCAGTCTGCTCAAACGCCCATATGTCATTATTGATACCTCATTCAAAGCTCTCGACGACTATGCCGGCAATGACAAATCAATTTACTATATTCAGGGTGATGCAACTGATGAAAAAACCCTTTTAAAAGCCGGAATCGCCAAAGCCAAAAGAGTAGCCATAACTCTGCCCAGTCCCAAAGACTCATTATTTCTGATAATGACCCTCAAGGAACTGGCTACTAAGAACGGCTGGAAATTTGAAATCATCGCCAAATGCCCAACCGCCCTCTTCGAAAAGAAGTACACGATGGCAGGAGTCGATTATATAATCAAGTCTGATATCAGCGTCGCCGATCAGATAATAAATGAATTATACCGTCCAGTATCAAAAACATTTCTAGACCGTCTGCGCAATGACAAGACCCAGATCGTGCGTATTGATGAAGTGACCGTATCTGATGAATCACCTCTCGCCAATACCCTCCTTAAGAACTCCCAGATAAAGAAGAAAACCGGTCTGATCATCTGCGCTGTAAAGGATTTTTCTACCGGCAACTGGCATATTAATCCTGATGGCGATTACCTGCTCGGTTCCGGAGATATTCTGGTATTCGTAGGTAATCTCAAGAGCTCGCAAAAACTTAGGAGACTGGCGGAAAATGTATAAAACCAACGGGAAAACCATTATCTGCGGTAATACCAAATACCCATTATATTTGATGCAGCAGTTATTCAATACTGGTGAGGAAGGAGTTCTGACTATTCGCAAGCGCGTTTTCCCGAAACAGAAAGACTTCATACTTATCACCGATGAGCAGGAACTTATAAAAACCTGCAGCAATAGTTTCAGTGGTATCACCGTAATAAATGCCGAAGCCTCAGACGATGAAGTTCTGATAGAACAGGGTATTGAAAATGCAGATGCTATTGTCATTTCATATGGCGATGACCGTGAAAACCTGCTGATCACACTTTCAACCAGACAGCTCAACCCCAGCATTAAGATTATAGTGACCTGCTCCATGATTGAAACTATGCGCCCGAAACTGCTCAGAGCCGGCGCTGATTCCGTAATTTCCCCCAGTACCATCAGTGGTAACAAGATGGCGGCACAACTCGTACGCCCAAGCACAACAGCATTTCTTGAGGAATTTCTTCACAGTGAAAACAATAATTTCTCAGCCCAGGAAATATACATAAGTAAAGCCGACCAGAACCTGGGACTGACTATCATTAATTCCGAGTATGCCCGTGCCAGCCTGCTGATTCTGGCTATTTCACGGGATGACACCGATGAAATTCTGTATAATCCTCCCAGTTCCTACAAGCTTCAGAAAGGTGATGTTCTGCTGGTTCTGGGGACTATTCCCAATTTTCAGAAACTCTCTCCATATACCCAGTACCATCTGAAGGATCTGGAGATTGACGATCCAAAATACAGTACAAATTAATGTGAAACAGCAAACGCTGTAACTGATACTGACACCTTAGAGCATATAGAGTTATTAATCAGTTACCGAATATGCTTCAAGCTTTCGGTAAAGAGTTTTAAGTCCTATACCCAGACTTTTAGCAGCTTTGGTTTTATTCCCGCCAAGTCGGTCAAGTTCCGAAAGCACATATTTCTTCTCGATCTCTTCAAGCGGTAAGCCTTCATCAAATTTGTTAAGGCTCGGTTCACATTTAATCACCACATCTTCCGGAGTATGCCCGGTTATCTCTTCAGGAAGCTGTGAATACTCGATAATATCACTGGGAGTACGTACCACAGCGCCCTCAATCGCATTCTCCAGTTCCCGAATATTACCCGGCCAGTCATAGTTCATCAAGCCCTTCAAAAAGCTTTCAGAAAACAACTTCTGAGTATTATAACGCGAAGAGTATTTTCGTAAAAAATGCTCAGCAAGAAACGCAATATCCTCTTTACGTTCACGCAGAGGCGGAATTCTGATTTTAACCACATTTATCCGATAAAACAGGTCCTCACGAAAATCCCCGGTCTCACACATTTTTTTAAGATCTTTGTTGGTGGCACATATAAGACGGATATTAACATTTATAGTCTCATTACCGCCTACTCGCTCCAACTCCCGTTCCTGAAGCACACGCAGTAGCTTAACCTGCATATCAAGCGGCATTTCACCTATTTCATCAAGAAAAAGCGTCCCTTCATCAGCCATTTCAAAACGCCCCTTACGGGTTCTGAGAGCTCCTGAGAAAGAGCCTTTTTCATGCCCGAAGAGCTCACTTTCGACCAGTTCTCTGGACAGCGCGGCGACATTAACCTTTACAAAAGAATTGTTAGACCGCGAAGACAACCCCTGCAGCGCATTTGCAACCAGTTCCTTACCCGTACCGCTTTCCCCCTCAATCAGTACCGTAACATCGGTATGAGCCACCTGCTTTATAAGTTCCTTAACCTGTGTAATCGCCGGTGATTGCCCGACAATTGAAACCAGATCACCTTTCTGCTCAACCTGACGTTCCAGAGCGACCAGATGCAGGGCATTTTTTACAATGACCCTGAATTTATTGAGATCAATCGGTTTGGTAACATACTCATAAGCTCCTAATCTGGTGGCATCAATAGCGTTTTCAATAGAGCCGTGACCGGTTATCATTACTACCGGCATCTCAGGGTATAGCTTCTTTGAAAGCTCGAGTATTTCAAGTCCGGTACCATCTGGAAGCTTATAATCAGTCAATACCAGATCAAATACCATCTCCTCAAGATAGGTGCACGCCTTTACTTTATTCTCCGCGAGTTTTACCTCATGCCCGGCATCAGTAAGAACTTCCTGCAAGGTCTCGCGTGTCGCCTCATGATCATCTATAAGCAGAATATTACATGTTTTATTCTTCACCGTCATTCTTCTTCCTACCTCTGACTCCGTTCCTTATCCTTCTCCAACAGGGATTTCACCTTGGCCAGCCACTCGTGATCACTCGGAGCCAGCTCCACAAAACGATTCAAGTGATACAACGCTTTTTTGCGGCTGGGCTTATCGATCATATAGATATGCCCGAGTTGCAGATGTGCCGCATACTGATCCGGATCAATGGCGAGAATATCCAGAAGTTCCTTCTCAGCCCGGTCAATATGATTATCCTTTCTAAACGCCACCGCCAGATCATAGCGTGCCAGTATATTACGCGGATCATGCTGAATAACCCATTGAAATGAAACTATTGCCAGAGGCAGCAGCATCTCATCAAGCTCACACAAACCCTGATAATACCGTGCAGGCAGGAAATTTTCATTCAATTCCCAGGCTTTACGGAAAAATTTCCGTGCCAGAACCTTTTTGGTACCGTCGAATCCGTAATAATAGCAGCGCCCTATATTATAAGCTGCCAGATAATTCTCCGGGTTCAGCCTGAAAGCTTTTGCCAGCTTCTGTACCGCATCGGTATATTTATTTTCATACATCAGCGACTGCCCCCATAACAACCAGGCATCTGACAACCGCGGATTCAGCGAAACCGCCGCTTCTGCGTTCTTGGCTGCAATACCATAATTCTTAAGATCGGAATACGACAGACCGATCCAGAAATAACATTCGGCATTCTCCGGGTCAAGTTTGAGCGCGCTCTTAAAGCGTGCCAGAGCCCGCGCCTTTTCATCCGCAGCCAGCAGCCTGGCTCCCTGATATATATAATCATCGCGTTTATACTTGGTATCGGCATCAAGAACCGCCGCCTGAGCCCTCACCATAAGCAGCGACAAACATAGTAATATATATAATTTCAATCTACATCTCATTGTTATTATTTGTACCTTCCTGAGTAAGTAACCTGCAATCTACTTTCAAAATACTATATTTTACAGATCAGAGGACAAGAATACAGCAAAAAATTACCTGTTAATTAATCAGAAGAATAAATCAAATATTCGGTGAAAATTGTCGATATTATGTTATAATTACTGTACCGTTATTGTCTTACTGAATCAGGTATATTATGCGAATAGCAATTTTTTCATGGGAATCTCTCTATGCCATAAAAATAGGAGGCGTAGGCATACATGTATTCAATCTTGCCAGAAGCCTTCAGCGGCTCGGCAATGAAGTACATATTTTTACCAGACAAGGGAGCAAACTTAGTCTTGAAGATATGATCAACGGTGTAATAATTCACCGTCTCCCATGGAACCATGGTCAGGATTTTTTTCACGAAGTCAAAGCATTCAATAATACCCTGGTCTATTATTACAGTGAAATCAGTTATAAAATCGGTAACTTTGATATCCTGCACTGCCACGACTGGCTGACATTCGACGCCGGATTGCGTCTTAAAAATGAAGTACGGCTGATCGCCACCTTCCATACAACCGAACTTGGTCGTTCCGGACACTGGCCGCAATCAGCACTCGCCCGGGAAATAAGCGCCCTCGAACAGAGAATGGTAGATAACGCGAAGAGTATAATTACTGTCAGTTATACTATACGGCGCGAACTGGAACTTCTGTATCACTGCCCGGACTGGAAAACAGAGGTTATCTATCATGGTATTGATACCCAGCAAGCAAATTTACCGCCGGAACAGTCTCAAACAATATTACGCGCGCAGCATATTCCTGAAAATTCAAAGATTATTCTCTTTGTCGGCAGCTTCTCTCACAACAAAGGCACCGATATTCTTCTAAATAGCTGCAGTCAGATAACTTCAGAGCACCCGGATACGGTAATAGTGTTCTTTGGTCAAGGAGAGCTTGAAGGCAGAATTACCGGAACAAGCCGGGATTTACCGGGAAAAATCATTCTTATGAATTCTGGCGCTCCCGATCTGCTCAGGATCTTATATAATCAGGCATATATTGTCGCCTGCCCCTTCCGGGTTGACCCCTTTGCCGCCATAACCCTTACCGCCTGGGCAGCAGGCAAACCGGTAATAAGCCTTGACTCCGGCGCCAGTGCCGAAATAATCTATAATGATGTCAACAGCATTATCAGCAGCGAGAAAAACTATACCGCAGATCTACTTGCATTGCTTGCCGACAGCCAGAAAGTAAAATGGCTCGGCAACAATGCCAGAGTAACTGTTGAAACGGCCTTCACCTGGGATGAAGTGGCGAAAAACACAGAAAAGACCTACCGCGCTAAAAGCTGAAACTTATCAGACCAGACAGTACCTGCATAATCCCCTTGATTATCAGACCAATAACTTCAAAATTCAAAAAACATAATCCCGGCAAATAATTCCATAAGCCCAGTATTAACCAAGAAATACAAATTTAATATCAGCGCAGCGAATGAATAACATACGACACCACGCCCCAGACATTCAGGCTCGCCTCATCAGATATTACAATAGGTTTATAACGTGGATTCTCAGAGAGGAGTTCTACCCTCCCCTGATACATCGAAAGACGCTTGACTGTAAGTTCACCGTCAATCACGGCAATTATAATGCTGCCGTTCTTCGGCTTCAGACTTCTATCCACGACCAGGATATCATCTGGAAAGATTCCTGCTCCGGTCATGGATTCTCCGGTAGCTCTGGCAAAAAAGGTCGCAGCCGGATTCTTAACAATATGATCATTAAGATCCAGTGTCGCTTCAATATAATCATCCGCAGGCGACGGAAATCCAGCCTCAACCTTTGACTGAAACAGAGGTAATTTATATCCATGCCCGGAAACAAACTTCAGGATATCAGCAACCAGCTCCCGCGGCACCTGCAGTGAAGTTAAATCGGCATATTCTCGAGGCTGTCCCTTATCCTCATCCACGTTCTTCCCTCGCTTTTTCAACGATCATCAGAACCTCTTCAGCATAGAGATTATCGCTTACTCCAAGCTTGCGGACCTTGCCCTCATTGAGCACAAAACCCTCAATCAACTCAATATCGGCCTCATGCATCCACTCGAGAAAATCCTGAATCGACAGACAGTGAATATTAGGTGTATCATACCAGTTATAAGGCAGCCAGCCGGTCTGCGGCATACGCCCTCTGAGCGCAAGATCCAGACGCACCTGCCAGAAACCGAAATTCGGAAAGGTCACAATACCTCTGCGCCCCACCCGCAACATTTCAGCCAGCACCTTTGTCGGTTTCATCAGGGTCTGCAATGTTTCCTCGAGCACCACATAGTCATATGACGCGTCGGCAAAAGAAGCAAGACCAGACCTTATATCAGACTGAAAAACCGGCACCCCGCTACGCACACACTCCATTACCGCCCGCGAATCACGCTCTATTCCCTGACCATGAACACCCTTCATATCCCGCAGCCGCGCCAGCAGTTCACCATTACCACATCCCAGATCGAGTACCGATGAACCTACCGGGATCTCCTGTTCAATCACCCGGTCCTGCCAGCGCAGCTGTTTCCCGTCATCAGCGGTTACCGGCTTGGAACCTGATCCGACACTATTAAAAAAGTTTATTATACTTCCAGAAGCAACATTCAGTAGAGCCGGATCCACCTGCTTCTGCAGCAGATGCACCAGTTCAAAAAAAGTTTCCTGCTCTTTATGCTTGATTTTTCTATCCATTATTGATTTCCTCATATATTTACAGGTAAATCGCCTTTTTGAAACTTAACTCAGGAATTACGCTTCTTCGCAGTAAGGAAATTACCCAGAAGCTCATTTACCTCATCCACCTGGACCAGAAAGGCATCATGCCCAAGCGTGGACGGAACATCGATATAGGTTACCGGAATATTATTTCGGCTCAGAGCCAGGGCGAATTCCTTACACTCCTGCGGCGGATAGAGCCAGTCCGAACTGAAACTTACCACCATCACATTACTCTTTATACGTTTGCATGCCTTGAGCAGATCGCCATCACCCCAGTATTCAGCCGCATCATAATAATCCATCGCCCGGATTATATACAGATAACTGTTCGCATCAAAACGCTGCACAAACTGTTGTCCCTGATAATTAAGATAACTCTCCACTTCAAACTCTATCCCGAAACCAAATTGCAGTTCATGGCTTTTCTGCAGGCGCCGCCCGAATTTCTTATGCATTACTTCATCAGAAAGATAGGTTATATGCGCCAGCATTCTAGCGGCAGAGAGGCCCGCCGCCGGAGGCTCATGATCATAGTAATCGCCATTATCAAAATTGGGATCATTCCTGATAGCATAGCTGCCGACAACATTGAACCCCAGCCCCTGCGCTGACAATCGCGGTGCTGCCGCAAATACCACCGTATTCTCAACAAAATCAGGATACGCCAAAGACCACTCAATAGCCTGCTGTCCTCCGAGTGAACCGCCGACAACCGCATAAAGTTTTTCAATACCCATTTTATCACAGAACAGCTTCTGCAGACGCACCCAGTCCTGCACCGTTACTATTGGAAAACGCAGACCATACGGCTTACCAGTCTGCGGATTTTTAGAGGCCGGACCGGTTGTGCCATAACATGATCCGAGCACATTGGTACATATCACCCGATACTTCTCGGTATCCATCGCCTTACCCGGTCCGATAACCGCATCCCACCACCCTGGTTTCTTGCTTCTCCAGCGCCTGGTACCTTCCAGATTCTTATCCCAGCCGGCTGCATGCGCATCACCTGAAAGAGCATGGCAAACGAGTATGACTCTGTCACCAGAGCCATACTCTTCATACTCAATCTCAATCGGTCCTAATGCTCTACCGCACTCCAGTTCAAATGGCTGCGCAAGTGAAGCAACGGTTATACGCTTCGCCTCGGTCCAGCCAACCGAATCAGGAGCTTCCGGACCACCAGTATTATCACTATTATTTTTACTCATCAATGACAAACTTTCTGCTATCTAATTCACAATAAATCACAATCAAATCGCGACTCAGGCAGTCGCAATCGCCAGTGCCTGCTCCAGATCAGCCTTGATATCCTCTACATCCTCGAGTCCGACTGACAGACGAATAAAATCAGGTGTAACACCAGCGGCCAACAGTTCTTCTTCAGACAGCTGCTGATGTGTGGTACTTGCATTATGTGTAACCAGTGTCTTGGTATCGAGCAGATTGGCCAGATGGGTCGCCATTTTAACATTATTACAAAGCTTCACACTGGCTTCATATCCTCCCTTAGGTGCAAAGCCGATAAGCGCTCCAGGTCCTAACGGATAAGTTGCCTTACCCAGTTCGTAATCAGGATGCCCCTTCAGTCCCGGATATTCTACCCAGGCCACAGCCGGATTAGCAGCCAGCCACTCAGCAATTATCTGGGCATTCTCACAATGCCTTCTTGCACGCAGCGGCAGTGTTTCTACCCCTAACAGCAGTTGCTGAGCATTGAAAGGCGAGAGACAGGCTCCAGTATCTCTGAGCAATCCGCAGCGAATCTTAAAGGTGAAACTGAACCCTGGCAGCGCCGCTTTATCATGGTTACCGAAAGCCTCCCAGAAGTTAAAATCATGATAAGAAGCATCTGGTCCGGCAATCTCAGGAAATTTACCGTTGGCCCAGTTAAAATCACCCTTCTCTATCACCACCCCGCCAAGGCTGGTTCCATGACCGCCTACCAGTTTGGTCAGCGAATTTACGACAATATCAGCCCCATACTTGAACGGATCAAAAATTGGAGGAGGACTTACGGTATCATCCACCACCAGCGGCAGATCATGACGATGAGCAATTTCAGCCAGCGCCTCAATATCCTCAACATTACATTTAGGATTACCCAGTGTTTCACAGTAAAGCAGTCTGGTATTCTCATCAATTGCAGCCTCAACCGCCGCAAGGTCACGAGAGTTAACCAGCCTGCCTTCAATCCCGAAGCGCTCAAGAGTTTTGGTAAGCAGAGTAACTGTACCACCGTACAGACAACTTGAAGCGACTACATTCTGTCCCACCCCGGTGAGGGTACATATTGCATAGAATATGGCAGAGGTTCCCGACGCGGTACATACCGCTGAGGTACCGCCATGAATCGCCGCAAGACGCTTCTCCAGCACATCCGTAGTCGGATTCATCAGACGTGTATAAATATTCCCCAGCTCCTTGAGTTCAAACAGACGCGCCCCATGTTCACAATCCTTAAAACCGTAAGCCGTTGTCTGATAAATCGGAACCGCCTTGGACATAGTAGTAGGATCGATCTCATACCCGGACTGCACTGATTTTGTATCAATACCTTTATATTCCATAATTTAAATCTCCATATAGTTATCCCGGCATAGCTGCACCGGGAAGTTTGTAAAATTTTTATATAACATAATCATGAATAACCCCGAAGCGGAGTATTCTGCCTTTTTCTACAAGCTGCTTAAAATCCACACTCATATACACATCAAGTAATGCTTGTGCTGCCTCATCCCAGAGTGGAGCAAAGAGCCGATCCTGCCACTTATCCTGGTCAACGCTCTCAACCGGATACAGCTCACCCTCAAAGATAACGACAACATCGCCAACCTTGATACTCTCAGGTTTCTGTGCGAGAACATAACCTCCATCCTTTCCTCTTCTACTCTCCACCATACCGGCAGAGCGAAGATCACGCATAATATTCTGCAAAAAAGCGGCTGGTATATCCTGCTCCGCCGCAATAGCCGGTATCGTCTTGGGTCTAAGCGAATAACTGTCTGCCAGCGAATATATCGCTTTTATCGCATAAAGTGTTTTCTGTGCCAGACGCATAATCCATACCTTTCCGATCAGTTTTGTTTGGATTATAACATAACCCAGCTGATTTTCAAGTATTTAAATGATTTTTTTATTATAAAAACAATAATATCTTATTCTCAGAATAGCAGAACCATAAATTATCAGATTCCAAGAGCTAATTTATTCCCTACAAACACAAGTTAACTGTTAAAAACACCGTATATTACGAGTAATACAAAATTCTAATATTTTTTTCCTTTTTATTATTGACTTAATATGCTAAAATCATATTATATAAATCTCACCAAGGAACGGTGATAAAAATTAAAAATAGGAGCGTAGCTCAGTTGGTAGAGCACCGCCTTTTTAAGGCGATGGTCATGGGTTCGAGTCCCCTCGCTCCTACCAAATTTATTACATAAAACTCGGATATAAAATGTGTTCCTATCGTCTAGCCCGGTCTAGGACACCAGCTTTTCACGCTGGCAACAGGGGTTCGAATCCCCTTAGGAATGCCAAAATTAAACCTTCCAGTTCAACTGGAAGGTTTTTTTATTCAAACAACCATAATTCCAGCTAAAAATCAGTATAATTAATACAAAATTACAAGAAATAGCCATCAGTCAAAATAAGGAGCGCAACAGCCGTGCAATTCTATATTACCGATGTATTCAGCTGCGGCAGATATTCAGGGAATCAATTGGCAACAGTTATTCTCGATAACGAAATACCAGCGGCAATGATGCAGCAGATCGCCAGGGAATTCAATTATTCAGAAACCACCTTTGTACTGGCTCCTCAAAAAGGAGCAAGTACCTTCTATACCCGCATTTTCACACCCAGTGAAGAACTTCCCTTTGCCGGCCATCCGACACTAGGTACCGCCTACCTGCTGCAGAAATACTTCAGCCCGCAGTCTAAGCAACTGACAATATCGCTTCCAATCGGAGAGATCCCGGTCGAAACCAGCGGCAATATACTCTGGATGACTCATAATCCACCTGAATTTTTCGAAACGTATACACCAACAGCTATTCGCTCATTATTAGATATCCCGTTAGAATCAATTCGCACAGACCTGCCCATTCAGCGCATAAGCACCGGATTGTCTACTATTATTATTCCTCTGTGCTCACTGGAAGCTATTAAAAACTGCCATATTACTACCGACGCACTTTATAAATTCTTTGAAGATAAAGTGAAATCCGCGATTTATATTTTTACGGAAGAGACCTGCAAACCGGAGAATGATCTGCATTCACGGGTCTTCTGTGATGTATTCGGAATCTATGAAGATCCGGCGACAGGCAGTTCTACCGGCTGCCTGGCTGCATATATGGCGCAACAGCTCGGGCATGATGTCGAGTTGAGTATTGAACAGGGATTTGAAATACCCCGCCCTTCCATACTCAAAGCCAGCGTTGAAAATTCCACTATTAAAGTTGGCGGAACCGTTATTGAAATAGCCCGAGGCGAGTTACTCTAAACTTTCAATAATTTAGCAGTATTATACGCTACCGCATATAAAAGACAGGCCGGATAAAACCGGCCTGTCTTTTAATATACCAAATACCATTAACACTTAGCGCAGCCGCTTTATAACAAAGCGCTTATACCCGCGGCGTACTCCCTTATATGAAGAATGCAGCATCGTTGCAGTCAGCCCCAGCCGTTTTTTAGCAGTTTCAACCAAAGAAACCAGACTTGGAAGAGTAAGCAGAGTCAGTACGGTTGCAAAAATAAGCCCGAACATCATCGCAACCGCCATAGGCTGCCACATCTGAGTCGATTCACTGGCGAACTGGATGCCGAATGTGCTTGGATGAAAATCCCAGCTGATCCCGGTTACCATCGGCATAAATCCAAGCACAGTAGTAATGGTTGTCAGCAGTACCGGGCGCAGTCTGGTGACACACGCCTCTTCAATCGCGGTAGTAAGCGACATCCCCTCATTACGCAACTGAATTATGTATTCAATGAGTACGATAGAATTATTAACCACCACCCCAGCCAGTGAGATAACCCCGACTCCGGTCATAATTATACCGAAAGGCATTTTAAACGCACCGAGCCCGAAGAAGATACCGGTGAGAGATAATATTACTGAGGTCATGATTATAAACGGATATATCACCGAGTTAAACTGAGCTACCAGAATAAAGAAGATGAGTGCAATCGATATGCCGCCGGCATACAGCAGAAAATCACTCGCTTCCTTCTGATCCTCATCTTCACCGGAGAATTTATAGGTATACCCGGTAGGCAGGGTAAAATTCATTTCCGCCAGTTTTTTAGCCAGTACACTACGTACCGCCGCTCCCGAAGTCTTGGTTTCATCAACATCGGCAGACACTGTAACCACACGCTTATGATCCTTACGCTTTATTTTACCGATACCATTTGTATAAGAAAGCTGGGTGACTGTCGACAGCGGCACCAGGGTTCCCGAAGCGGTAGGAATAAAGAGCTGCGAAAGCGTGTCCACCAATGTCCGGCTCTTATCGTCCAGACGCACCAGAATATCATAATCATCATCTCCATCCCGGAAATCATCGACATTTATACCGTTGATTGCCGTACCCAGCACCTGACCTATCGCACTGCTGGATAAACCAAGCAAAGCCGCGCGTTTACGGTCAATATCAAGTTGAAGCGTCGGCTTTGACTGTCCGGCATCATCACTGATATTTCTGGTAAAAGGGATACCTTCCAGAACCTTCTTGAAACGTATCGCACTTTCAGCAAGCACACCAAGATCATCCCCTGATATTTCGATCTCAACAGCAGCCCCGGTCGGTGGGCCCATCTCTTCTTCCTCCAGTGTAAAATCTGCACCGGTCAGACTTTTGACCCGTTTTTCCAGCTCTTTTATCGTATCAAAACTACGGACTGTACGCTTCTCCATATCAATAAATTCAATGGTAACAGAGTTATCCCCGCCCAGTGAATCGGCCTTGGAATATGTAAAATCAATATTCGGAATGTCACTGATTGATTTATACACTTTGCCGAATTTATCCTTATGCTCCTTCAAAGCGATTGACTTTTCATATATATTGTCAGCATAATCCTTGTCGTAGAATCTGGCCTCAGCCTCTTTCAATATTGTATTACAGTATTCCAGACTGGCACCTGAAGGCATTGTCAGACTGAGTTCTATCTTCTCCGGGTCGGTTGACGGAAAAAATTCAACCGGTATATTATAACCGATACGATACATCCAGAAGGAAAAAGCCAGAATAAGCGCCAGACCGGAGCCGAGCAGAATGCTTATCCGCGGAAAGAGCCGCTGCTTTGAACCGTCCCGGCTGAGTCCAAGAAAACAGCGCAGAATACGCCGGTAACCGGCGATAAAGAAATTATCATTCTTCGCATGTTCACCCAGCACCTTATGCATGCGCTTTGTCTTGACCTTCATCAACCCGGCAGCCATCGCCGGATTGATCACCAGAGCTACAAAGAGGCACGAAGCCAGTGTCACAATAACCGTAATCGGAATATAGCGCATAAACTGCCCCATAATGCCATTCCAGAGAATAAGCGGGAAGTAGGCACCCATTGTCGTCAGGGATGAGCCGATAATTGCCCATGCCACCTCACCGGTAGCTTTCTTGGCCGCTTCAAGCCGCCCCATTCCGCTCTGCATAAAGCGGTAAATATTCTCAATAATCACCACCGCATTATCAACCAGCATCCCAAGCGCGATAGTCAGCCCGAACAGCACCACCATATTGAGAGTTACCCCGATAACTTTGAGAATAATAAATGAAATAAGCATCGAAAACGGAATTGACAGCGAAACCAGTATTGCATTACGAATCCCCATGGCAAAACATACTACCAGCACCACCAGCAGTAATCCGGTAATAATATTATTCTCCAGGTCGGCAATCTGAGTTTCAACCCGTTCACCCTTATCCTCAAGGACATCGTAGCTGACCCCTTTGGGCCATCCCTGCTGCGACTCGGCTATAGTTCTGCGTACCCGATCCACCAGCTGCACAATATTCTCGCCGCTCTTCTTCTTAACGTAGACATTAACACTATCCAGTCCGTCAACCCTGCCGTCGGAGTCAAGGTCCTTGTTACCGTCTTCAATAGCTGCTATATCATTGAGATAGACCGGAGAGCCATCCGTCCGCGACGCCACAACAATATGCTCCGCATCCTTTGCCTGCTGAAACTCACCATCTATTTTTATCTGAAATTTCGCATCCCTGGTTCTGATGCTACCCCCAGAGAAATCACTGTTTTCTCCCGCCACCAAACTCGCGACAGTAGCCATATCAATACCGTAGAGCGCCATACGCATCGGATCGATTTCCACGTGAATTTCCCGTTCAAAACCACCACTTACATCCACCTCAAGCACTCCGGGTATCGCCTCAATACTCTCTTCCATATCCTCAGCTATTTTACGGAGTGTGCGTTTATCACTGCCTTTAATCGCAAAAATATAGAATGGCGTTTCCGAGAGATTTATATCATAGACCAAAGGATCATCATCAAGATCTGACGGCAGATCAGTCTTGGCCCTGTCAACCGCATCCTTGACATCGGATTCCGCTTTGTCAATATCAGTACCATCGACAAATTCCACACTTATTTCACTGGTACCCTCGTAGGATGAGGAAAGAATCTCCTTCACATCATCCATACCCTTTAATTTATCCTCAATCTTCTTGGTTATCTGTGTTTCTATAATTTCAGCCGAAACCCCGCGGTAATTTGTCTTGACAAATATATACGGTATTACGACCTCAGGTTCCGCTTCCCGCGGCATAAGCATATATGATATATACCCTGCAATTGCAAGAATAACGGTCATTACATAAACAGTAACCCTCTTCTCAACAGCAATATTCGATATGATCATTATTAATCTTCCGTTTATAACTGGCAGCAGTCTTGATCCCGCTACTCAAAATATCCGATTCACAAAGACTACAGCCCGTTATGAGCTTTGGTCACCTCGACCAGTTCACCATCCTCCAGCTGCCTCTGACCTTTTATGATAACTTTGTCATTGACGGTCAGCCCGGAAGTAATCTCCGCAAACTCTCCGCTTATAATACCGGTTGTCACCTCGCGTACCTGCGCCACCCCATCATTTTCAACATAGCAGTAATATCTGGAACCCACAGGAATGATGGCATATATCGGAAGAGTTATTGCCGCCTCTTTAACCCCACGGATAATGTTACCATCAACAAACATTCCCGGACGCAGCAACCCTTTGCTGTTATCAACCTCCAGCTGCAGTTTATATGCCTGCGCGCCGTCCATTGGTGCCTCAGAAAGAAAAATCACCTTGCCGGTAAGCAGAATATCATGATTATTATTCAGATATATATCAGCCTCTTTCAGACCATGAACCTTGGTTACATCCCGTTCCGGAATAAAGATATTTACCCGCACTTTACTGGTATCCAGAATGTTCTCAATCTCGGTACCGGGGACCACCAGTGTTCCCAGACGCACATGACGTTTATTAATAATACCGTCAAATGAAGCTTTAATCTCGGTTCTATCAAGATTCAGAGCAGCCTTATCAAGTGCCGCTTCTGCAGCCCGTGCCGGAGCCACAACCGCATCATATTTCGACTGCGAGATAATTTTCTTATTAAAAAGTGCGGTATTACGCTCAAGATCGCTCTTGCGCAGATCAACATTAGCTTTTGCCTCTTTAAGAGCGGCTTTATAATCCCGGTCATCTACCTTCACAATTATATCACCAGCTTTTACAGCATCACCTTCATCCTTGAGAACTTCAGTCACTCTTCCGGTTACTTCAGACTTAATTGTCACTCGCTCCCAGGACTCTACAATTCCAGGTAGAATAAGTGAATCCACGATCTTGCCGGGCTTTACCAGTATAGTTTCAACATTCTTCTTTTTCTGGGTCGCTGTTTTCGCTATCGCATCTGTCTCTGCTTTCTTGGCCTCACTCCGTTGCTGAGTAAGCTTGAGAAAGAAAAGAATACCGGCAATAAAAACCGCCAACATCAGCACAAACGGGATATTAGCATAAATTACACCTTTTACTCTGCGAAATCTACTCGGTTTGCTTTCCATATAGATTATTTCCTTATCACCACAAATAATATAATAAACCAGCAACAACACTCATATATCAAGATCAAGAATAAACTCGATCCGGGTTTCACCCTCTACAATCTTCTTCAAATCGGAGAATACCGTATCCGTCACCTCTGTTTCCAACGCATTATAATCATAATTCCCAGTCAACGGCCGCCAGTTCAACCCGTCAAGAAAAGTATTCATCGCCAGTCTCAATACCCGTGCCGGATCCTTGACCAGACGCGAATTACACAGACATTCAATGACATTATGCGGTATTTGCGCATCACGGGTATTTCGCAGCATCCCGCTGAAGCCCATACTCAGACAGATAATTGAAAAATAAATATCAATACTCTCATGTTCCCCTAGTTCCAGATTCTTATTTTTCACCGCCCTCTGCACCAGTAATTCAAAGTCATCGAAAATACGGGTTACCATTGAATTATGCTCATCCTTCAAATCCTGACTCACCTTATTCCAGATTGACTCAACATTTCCAATCTGAAGAAGACGATGCAAATTGGGATTCAGCTTGTTATACAGTGACATACCATAGGTACCGGCCATAACCAATGCCCGTTCCGGAATGTCGAGAGTTTTAATTCTTTCCAGCACCTTTATTCGCTGTTTAAAAGCTTCGTTGAGAATCTTCATCACAATATCCTCTTTACAGGCAAAATGCTTATAGACAGTTCCCTTGGCATAATCAATTTTCTTAGCCAGTTTATCTATAGTAAAACCCATATACCCTTCGGTTAAAAGCATATCGAATGAGGTACGCAATATAAGATTTTCACGTTCTTTAAATTCACGCTCTTTTCGTGCTGAAATACTCACAATTATCCTTTCCAATGTTTGTTAAAGACTAATATTCAAAATTTGACTAATAGTAATAATATAAATTCGTGACGATTAGTCAATAATTAACTATAAGCCAGGAAATTTGTTTTCAGAAAAACCCTTTTCACATTCTTGCAAAAATTTTTTATTGAGCTAGAATACAATAATCATTTTTCACTGTTTAACTTATGGATATAACAAATGGTTATTCGTTGCCCACACTGCCGGAAAGTTCTTTCAAAAAGCGAGATAGTTAATCACCGTTGTCCCGAATGTAATAGTGAAATAAAAATAACCTCTACCACCTCCGTACAGCGGCATGGTACTACCTCCATTCCTAAAGAGATAGCCGACCAGTATTTTTCCAACTCCCACATTCTCGACAGTGATGGTAAAAAATCAATCGAACAGGAATATCCGCAGCTGAAGGTAAACACCAACCCCAGAAATTTCTCTATTCTGCTCAAAGGTACGAATATCTGCACCAAAGCGGCTCCCGATGAATCGATAGATTATGAGATCTCAGAGACTATCGGCAGCGGCGGCATGGGAATAATACTCAAAGCCAAGCAGAAAGCTATTGGCCGGGATGTCGCGATCAAGCTCGCAGATACCAGTAACAAACTAACCATTGAGAATACCCAGAAACTATGCACCGAAGCGGCGATAACCGGCAGACTTGAGCACCCGAATATCATACCGATCTATGATCTCGGGCTCAATGAAGAACAAAATGTCTTCTACGCAATGAAACTTGTAGACGGTACACCATGGTGTGACATTATTGATGCCAACTCACTGCAGGAGAATATCGAGATTCTGCTTGCAGTCTGCAACGGCATAGCCTATGCACACAGTCAGGGTATAATTCATCGGGATCTGAAACCGGACAACGTGATGATCGGCAAATATTCTGAAGTTCTGGTAACAGACTGGGGGCTTGCGGCGGGTATAAATGATGATTCATTTGCCCCTAGGGTCTCATATGAAGATGCCATAGCCGGAACCCCTGCGTATATGTCACCGGAAATGGCGCTGGGGTATGAGGACAAAATAAATCATACCAGCGATATTTACCTTCTGGGAGCGATCCTGTTCGAAGTACTTACCGGTCAGGTTCCACATACCGGTGAAAGTATTATCCAATGTATCTCCAATGCCGGGAAGAATGTTATCGAAGAACCATGGATCAAGAGCGAACTGCTGAAGACAGCGATGAAAGCGATGTCCACCGAACAGAGCGAACGCTATCAGAGTGTCGAGGAATTCCGTGATGCAATCAGCACTCATTATGAAAGTGTCAGGCTATCCACCAAAGCGAAAAAGATACTTGCTCAGGGAAAAATAAGCCGTGATTTTGGTGAAATACTAAAAGCCATAATATATTTTCAGACTTCACTGGAAAAATGGGGTGATAACGAAGAGGCAAAGAAAAATCTGGAGAGTGCGGTGAATTTTCTGGCAGACTGTGCCAAAGCTCAGGGTGACGAAAAATTCATTCAGAAGATTGCCTCCATGCTTATCTGATACCAGCCGCAGGAATGGTGCACACGCAAACTCTATATTTATTGTTGAATACCCTGCATATAATAGGCGGTATTCGACCTCATAACTCCTGAAACCTGCAGTCTTATCCCTTCAATATTATTAATACCCTACAAAAAGCTGAGTTCTATTGACTTGTTATACTTAGGATTATAAAATAGTCTAGCTTGATTTTAAGATACAAGACAGGATTTACCCGAATTATTCTTTAAAGAGGTACGATGAAAACAGATATAGTTATAATAGGTGCCGGTCATGCCGGCTGTGAAGCAGCGCTGGCGATCGGCAGGATGGGACTTGAAGCCCTGGTCATAACCATGTCCATGGATACTGTAGCCCAGATGTCATGCAATCCGGCAATCGGCGGACTTGCCAAAGGGCAGCTGGTTCGTGAAATAGATGCTCTTGGCGGTGCCATGGGACTTTGTATCGATGCAACCGGTATTCAGTTCAGAATGCTCAAGTCCTCCAAAGGTCCGGCGGTACGTTCTCCCCGAGCTCAAGCCGATAAATGGGAGTACCAGCACTGGATGAAGCACTATCTGGAAAAAGCCCCCAATGTAAAAATGCTGCAGGACCGGGTTACCGATATACTCACCGAAGATGATAGAATAACCGGTGTCAGAACAGCCATCGGTCTGGAAATCATTGCTGCTGCTGTTATCGTATGTACCGGCACTTTTCCCCGCGGGAAGACACATATCGGCAAGCACATTGCCCCGGGAGGACGTTTCGGAGAGCCGGCCGCAATGGAAATTTCCACAAGTATGCAGCAGCTCAAGCTGCCACTGCTGCGGCTCAAGACCGGAACCTGTCCCCGGGTAAATTCCAGAACTATCGATTATTCGAAGATGGAGATGCAGCCGGGAGATCAGCCGCCACAGCCTTTTTCCTATCTTACCGAGGACCTCGATCTTGAACAGATTCCCTGCTGGGCAACCTGGACCACCGCGCAAACCCAGTCAATCATTGAAGAGATACTCAAAGATGCCCCGCTCTTCAGCGGACAGATAGAAGGTGTAGGCCCGCGCTACTGCCCATCTTTTGAACTTAAGATTGCCCGTTTCCCGGAAAAGGAAAGGCACCATATATTTGTTGAACCGGAAGGGAAAAATACCGAAGAGGTATATCTGAATGGTCTGGCCACAAGTATAGATACCGTCTCTCAGGAAAGAATGGTACATTCCATTCCCGGACTTGAAGACGCGGAGATAATCCGCTACGGTTATGCAGTAGAGTACGATGCCATCTCACCCAAAGCGCTGCGTAATACCCTGGAGACCAAACAGATTAAAGGCTTGTTTCTTGCAGGACAGATAAACGGGACATCAGGTTATGAAGAAGCTGCCGCGCAGGGCATCTACGCCGGCATCAATGCCGCGCTGCAGGTGCAGCAGCGCGAGCCCTTTATTCTCGGTCGTGATGAAGCCTATATCGGCGTTCTGGTAGATGATATTGTCACCCGCGGTACTGACGAACCATACCGTCTATTTACCAGCAGAGCCGAATACCGCCTCCTGCTGCGTCAGGATAATGCCGATCTCCGACTGGCGGAGAAAGCACAAGAACTTGGTCTTATCAGCTCTGACCGCGCCGCTGATGTCGCTAAATTAAAACAGGAAATAGCAGCAACCATCCAGATCCTTGAAAACAACCGCAGAGATGACAAGAGTCTGGCGCAACTTCTGAAAAATCCCGATTCGACCTGGGAAGAGGTTGAGATGAAGGCACCGGAACTGCTCAGTGAGATCTCACCAAGAGCCAGTGAACAGGCCCTTATTGAAATAAGGTATGCCGGCTATATCCAACGCCATCTGAACCAGATAAAAAAGCTGAAACGGAATCACAATATGCGCATTCCTGATAATTTCGATTATAAAAGTATCTCGGGGCTGCGTCTGGAAGCCAGAGATAAACTTCAGGATATTGCTCCGGAGACAATAGGTCAGGCATGTAAAATTTCCGGGGTATCCCCCGCGGACATTTCACTGTTGGCAATTAAAGTAAAGCAGTTTAACGATAAAAAAGCCTAGACCTCTGGTCAAGAAGGAGTGCATGTTACCGTCACGGAAATAACCGTTTCACCTGAAATGAAAAGCCTCTTATTAAAACTCGATACCCCTTCTGGCCGGTACCCCGGATTTATAATAATGCTTGACCGGGCTGATCTCACTTATGAGATCAGCCAATACGGCAATCTCTTGCGGAACATCCCTACCGGTAAGTACAAGTTCCACCTCTGGCGGCTTATTCTGTAGAAGCGCAACCACCTCCTCAAGTCTGACGACACCCTGTTTTAAAGCGCCAAGAATCTCATCAAGAACAATAACCTTATACTCTCCGGATGCGATCGCCTTACGCACCGATTCCAGTCCATTACGTCCGAGTTCCAGCTCTTCGGAATAAGCCTGTGCATCTGATCTGTCGACCCAACGACCACTGCCAAAACGTTCAAGCGTCACCTGCGCACCCAATAACGACAAGCCAGCGACCTCCGCACAATCTCTGGCTTTAAGAAACTGACCAAAATATACTTTCATACCAGCTCCGACAGCTCGTAATGCCAGTCCCAGAGCCGCGGTGGTTTTTCCCTTACCGTTACCGGTATAAACCTGAATATAACCTCTCTGCCAAATCAAAATATAACACCTTCTTTAAAAAATAAATTTTCTTCATATACCCTGTATTTGCCGGCATTATAACCGTATTCACATATATAAAATATTATTTTTTCTCATAAATCAAAAACTTTTCTTGAAGCCGGCTTAACAGATTAATATTATAAATCATATCAATTGCAGATTAAATAGTGAAACAAATACTTTTTCTCATCCAGATACAGACAGCAAAAAAATACAAATACCATATACCCTGTCTGTCACATAACAGGTAAAGGTTTTACAGGGATAATAACTCCAACTAAGGGGCTACGCCATGAATACCGCAAAATCACTCCATAATGACTCAAAGCGGCGTCAGGCGTGTCTGAAAGGTTTATCTCCTGACGGGGCTCAGGTAATCATTAAAAATAATGGTGAATTTGAAATTATCGGAGGGAACCCGAAAAATTACAATACACTTGTGCGCGTTGCCAAAACCTACCTTGCCATCATCAAAGCCAACGGATACGATATTTCCAATATTACCCCAGAAGAATTCGCTGAAATTAATGCGATTATCAAAGATCTAAAGGATCATAATACGCACTAACCACCAGAAATGTATTATTTTAGTGTCATATGCGAATAATATCCAGCCACAGCATATTTTTGCTTGCGAAAATTGTTTTCATAGATAATATATATAAATATTTGAAACAACTTTTCGGGCAGGCGCCAACAGCGTGATGCCGACATATATGGAGATAAAAATGAAATACCTACTATTCATTCTATTATTCAGCGCCAGCCTGTTTGTAACCGGATGTACTCAGCAGCAGGTAGCAAAACAGGAAAATGACTTCATGAATAAGTACCGTGAAGGTACTGTCGTTGTTTACTTCTGGGACAAGAATTGCCGTGCCTGCCAGATTCAGAGCACTGAAATAAATGCCGCCAAGGAATCAATGGAATTTCCCCTGATCCGGGTTATCCCCAACGACACAACTATTGCCAAATACAATCTCAAGGCATTCCCTACAACTCTAATCTTCTACAATGGCAAGATTGCAAAACGCTTTGAAGGTGTCGCGTACAGAGATCAGATACTCACTGAACTGGAATTTTTAAATAAAGAGGCATCTGAAATATAAAAAACCAGATTACTTCTTGACTTACAACTGAAACTATGTATTTTATAATACTTCAAATTATGAAAAAAAATAATTATTATTAATTTTAAGCATAATAGTGAAAAGGAATGTAATATGGCAAGAAATACTAAGAAAGCAGAACGCGAAGTGCTTGCAAAAGCCCGTCGTAAAGTACGTAAGAAACTCAGCGCTCATAAAGCGGCAAAGCATGGCGGAGCAACAAAGCTACGCGCTAAGAAGACACACCCACACCGTTTGACTTCAGCTCTTCGCTAATAACTACACTGATATTGCGTATTTGTGAGTTTAAAAAAAGATAGCCCTAAAATAATATATTTTAGGGCTATCTTTTTTTACCAAATAACGACCTGAAAAGCCCCGGACTGGTATTGCAAACATAGTCAGTTACCCCGGATACGCCCCGTGATATTTCCAGTTTTTCCAGTTTCCGGTATCCTGAGCCGTAAAGATCCTTACGGGTACGGAGTATATTCAGACTGGCATCATAGCCTTTGAAGATCAGAACCTTGGAAGCCACCCACTGACAAAAACCTTCCTCCACCTTCAGCGATGGCTTATACCGGGCATGCTGTGCGACCCAGGCATGAGCCCACTCATGCGCCAGTGTTTCATAAACCAGTTCAACCGGCAAACCATCCTGAATAAGAATTACCGAGGTCGAGCCATGCTGCTGCATTAGCCCCATCTCATCACCATTCATCTTTCTACCCTCTTTTACAATATCCGGACAAAGCTCAAGAGCCGCCGGAGATTCGAGATCAAGATGAATATTTGAGGAAATAATCTGCTGCACTTCTGAGAGTATCTGCTGGGTTGAATCTATCCCATACACAGCCTTGTGTTTACACTCAGAGCACATATACCACCCCTCGCCATTATCCGCAGTTTCTCTGGTAGGAGATGAACAGAACCGGCATTTAGGGAGAGTATCTACACATTTACGACAAAACTTACCAGTAGAAAGTGGAAATACAATAAACTTTCGCCCCAGTAATTTTCCACACTCCCTACAGATATTCGGATTCTCAGCACAATTTGAACAGAGTGGTTTGCCTTGTACCTTATTTAAAGTCGGCTTCCCGCACTGAATACACTTCGGATTCTGCATACATTCATTGCAGAATATCGTACCGTCCTTGAAACGAACATAACCGCCGATAATTTCTTTATGACACAATGAACAAAAAACCTTTTCTCCAGCATTCAATACCAGAGAAAAGGTCATAAGTATCACGATAAGGCATATGCTTACACCGAGAGAATATAGACTTTTTCTCATCAGGCAGGCCCTTATCAAAACTGAATTTTACCGGGTTGTGCAGGTGAATTTGGCACCACAATTTTCGATGCTTCCTGACGCTGCATTTCTTTGGCTTCCTCGATAAGACGGTCCATTGCTTTTTCGATCGCAGCAGGAAATTCACTTGCAGCCTCTTCCAAATTTTTTGCGTCAAGCTTGGCCTGCAGCGGAATAACCCCCATTGGACTCATAACACTGGTTTGAGCGGTGATAAAACGTTCACGCGAATCATCCTCAGAGCCATCAGCCTTTACCGGAACCATAACTTTAAATGTTGCTGCTTTAAGATCGGTAATCACCTCTTCACGATAGAGCGCGGCAGTATCGACACTCAACTGATCCTTGATTTCATCTTTCATAGAACTCATAAATACCCTTTCACAAAATAGATCCTTTAACTTTATATGTATGAATAAAGCTATTCTATACTAAACTGCACAGGAATCAAGTATATTATAACTAATGAAACAATTGGCAACCTCTTTATATCAAAGAGCTAATGGTAAAAGCAAAAATCAAAATTATCTGTTCAGAAATGAATAATTTATTGTAATGCAGTTTAAAATTGCTATAATTCAATTTAATATTCAGATTTTTAGTAATTTCCATACTTGCCTGAAATAAGTATAAAATAGATATCACGGGGGATTTTTAATGAGAATTTTAACTATAGCAGCTATATTAGGCGCAGTATCAGTTTTAACCGGTTGCCAGACAACCAATACCAATACCCAGGAACAGATAAATCAGTTATCAGTACAGGTAAGCGATCTCAAACAGAGTGTGTCCGCGCTGAATGAGCAGGTTGAGACAATTAATTCTGCACCACCGGCAAGTGACCTCACTCTCCAGCCAAGTGCGTCTACAATGACAGTGGCAACAAATGATCCGACCCAGCCAGTTGTCGAGATAACTGACATCTCACCTGCCAACGGCTCATCCGATCAGAATATTAAATCAACCCTCAAAAATCTCTCTCAGGATTTTCCTGGTGGCGCAAACCAGAGTAAATACCATGGTAAAAAATATATTGTGGTCTCTGGAGTCAGCACCTCGGATGTGCAGCTGGCTCTGACAAACGCCGGCTATAACCCTGGTGCAATCGACGGAAAAATCGGCAGTCGCACAATCAGTGCCATAAAGCGCTTCCAGCGGGCTGAAAAATTAAAAGCTGATGGTATTGTCGGTCGCAAAACCTGGTCACAGCTCTCCAGACACCTTTAGACTTTTTACCGAGTATTTTTCATGCTAAGAATTTTCGGCAACAATCATGACTCGCCTTTTAGCGGGGAAAAAACAACTATAACAATTGGCATGTTTGACGGTGTACACCTGGGACACCGGAAAGTAATAGATGAAGTAGTTAAAATTTCCAGAAAAGATCACCACCCGTCCCTGGCTCTGACCTTTGATATTCATCCACGTAAAATTCTTGGCCATGCGCCGGCTATGATCTGCAGTCTTGAACATCGCCTGCAATTATTATCATATCTGGGACTGGATGCGGTCTGGGTTATCAGCTTTACAGAAGAGTTTTCAAAAATTACCGCCAAGCAATTTACCGAAGAATTTCTTATCAATAAACTTTCTGCGCATAGTGTGGTTCTTGGAGAAAGTGGGAATTTCGGCTTTAAAGGTGAAGGAAACATCTCCTATCTTAAAACAAACTACCCTGATATAAATTCCGTATGTATACCAGGGGTTATTATAGATGGGACAACGGTATCCTCATCACAGATACGTTCCCATACAAGCTGCGGTGATCTATGCGGATCCTGCAAGTTACTTGGAAGACCGCCGTCGGTTTTGGGAAAAGTGGTTCAGGGAAAACAGCTCGGACGGACGATAGGATTTCCAACACTAAATCTTAATCCCGATCATGAGCTCTTTCCGCCAAACGGAGTTTATGCAACCATAACCAGATGTGGAGACTCGTACTTTAAAAGTGTGACCAACATAGGTACCTGCCCGACAGTCAACAGCGCTACCGGTATGGCAGAAAGAACAATTGAAAGTCACCTGTTCAACTTCCATGGCAACTTGTATGACCACACAGCCGAAGTGTTCTTTATTAAAAAAATAAGAAATGAAAAAAAGTTTTCAAACCTTGAAGAATTAAAGTATAATATTGCTGCTGACCAGACAACCGCTCAGCATATTCTGGAAAAATATACCGTAACTAACTGTAAATATTTTGGTTTCTAAATTAGCTACTTATTACTACCCCCAGCACTATGAATGGATTAACCATGAATAATTCAAAAGGTAGGATTTTAATAATTGACAGGCATCACAATACGTTAGCCCCGTTACTAAGTTCACTTGAAGATTCCGGTTATGCTGTCACTCTGGCACTGAAACTTGAAGAAGCTCATAAAGCCCTCTTTGAAGATGAGATTGATATTGACTGCACAATAATAAATGTTATTGAACCGGTTACAGAAGATATTTATGAATCCATCTCGAGTCTAATTGTACACACAGACAACCTGAAAACACCACTGCTTATTTATACCAGTAAACTTCCACCCAAGATCGCTGAAACATTTTATGACCTTGGAGTGTTTCAAATAATTGAAAAACCCTGCAGCAATAAGAATCTGGCTGAAATGCTGACCAATCTGATTCGCCTGAAAAAGCGCACCGCACTGTCTACGCAAAATACCTCTGCTCTTTACACCACCCTGATGGATAATCTACCGGTGGAAATATCCGTACTCAACAATTCATTTTCAATTATTGACTATAATCTGGCATTCAAAAATGCCTACCCGACTGTTTCAACCGGTGAAAACTATTTTGAAAGATGCTGTGGTGATGACAATTTTGACCTGAGTGAACATCCGATAAGCAGAGCTGTCCGCAGTGGTAATACAGAATCCGGAAATATTATCATAACCGAAAATGAGAACCAACGCCATTATAACATTATTGTAACCCCTATTATCAACCATAATAATAAGATCGATATCATGCTGATACAAGGTATAGATCAGACCTCGCAGATTGTAATGGAGAAGAAACTGCGCCGGCAGGTACAGAATTTTAACCGCATCCTAAAAGAACAGGATCGCACAACTGATTATCTGATCAGCGTTCAGAAGGATTTACAGAAAAAAGGTGCAGAGCTCGAAAAACTGTCGATAACCGATTATCTTACCGGAATAAACAACCGGAGAAAATTTAACGAAGCGATAAAGAGTGAATCACTGAGAGCCTCACGTTATAACCACCCGCTCTCTTTATTGATTATCGATATTGATGACTTTAAGGTTATCAATGATACCTATGGCCATCCCTTTGGCGATACTGTACTAAAGTCTCTAACCACTGTTTTCCTGTTGTCTACCCGCGAAACCGATATAATTGCCAGATATGGCGGCGAAGAATTCGCCATTATCCTTCCTGAAACCGAGTATGAAACCGCTTTGGTTGTCTCAGAACGCATCAGAAGCAATGTTGAAAAGAGAAAATTATCATCCAGTACAGGTGAAATCAATATAACCATATCAATCGGTCTGGCAACAATTGCATCCGAAAATATTGATCCTGATAAAATTATACAACTAAGTGACGAGTGCTTGTATTCTGCTAAAAAACTCGGAAAGAACCGGGTTGAATCCATTAATTTATCATAATATTTCACAAACTCTTTTCACAATATTATACGTTGTATCTTCAACATACTCTACAGTATAATGTAAATATGAATTGTCATCATTAATGATAAAGCTATTAACCAGGTCAATATCTGTCGGCACGACTCTGCTGTCATTAAAGAATTTTTCTTTACTGCACCAGACAAGCTTCCCTTCAGCGGAAGCAACCAGTGGCAAAGACTCAACCTGCAGCCGCACCAGAACCATCTCATATGCAAATAATACTTCCTTGCTCTCAGACGAAAGTACAGTCTCACAGCCATACCCGCAGATCTCCGCATCAAGAGCAATCAGCCCAGTCTCCTCCAGCGTCTCACGACACGCAGCCTCTACCGGCTTCTCATTACGCTCAACCTTGCCACCGGGCAGTGCCAACATACCGTTATAGGGTGGATTTAACCTCTGTAGCAGCAGAATTTTTCCCTGGTACTCAATATAACATAAGACTACCTGCATATTATCCCTTATTATTCACAATAATCTCTTTGGGAAGCGATCTGATTCCCCGTAATGCCTTCATGCCGTAATCAAGAGCATCAAGCAGAACCGCCTTCTCTGTTTCATCAGCAGTTTGCAAAAGTTTTTTATATATACCACTGACAAACATACTCTCCGCCGTTGCCCCTTTACTCTCCGCTTCGGCTAACAGCATTTCAATATCATATCCCAGATGCAGCCCGGAAAAATCTGCACTGAACGCATACTGTTCAGCGGCAGTAAAATATACCTCCGGTTTAAAATCACTTTTTTTAGTGCCCTGAAAACGCAAGCGCAGAATGTCATCAGTAATAACATTATGGCGCTGACATTCTTCACGGGCAAGCACCGTCAGTTCACTATTATCACTAACATTTTCACAACTAACCGCTAAATCAAAAATTTTGCGGGTATCTAGATCATACTGAACCAGCGCTTCAATACCGGAACTGCTTACCGTACCAACAAGGATACAACCATTTCTAGCCCTGAATTCACAGGAAAAAGGACGCCCGGCATATGCCGCCTTTATGACACCTTCCGCATTTTCAATAACAGAATAACTATGATAATGCCCTAGAGCAGTATAGGTAAAATTCTGCGCCAAAAGCTCAGACGCGGTAAATGGCGCGGTAATTTTCATTCTCTCTTCAAAGACAAACTGCGTTCTTGCACCATGGTGCAGCAGTATGGAGATAAGCGCCGGATCACGTGGTATCTGCTGCGCCATGAGATGTTCACTGATTGTCGAATTTCCAGTAAATGGAGCTCCGGTAATTGCCACATCACCTCTTCCAGGCAAATAAAACGAAGAGTATGACCTGCCCCTGAAAATATGGATATTATCTGGAATAGGATTCAAACCTCTACGGTCACGCTCATATTCATAATAGGGACTGGCACCGGAAAGATAATCATGATTTCCCGGAAGTATACAGGTAAATGGTAATTCTCTGAAAATATCAAAAACCCGGTTTACACAATCGGTACTTACCGCATCATTATCAAACAGATCTCCTGCAACCAATAATACTTCTGCTCCTTCTTCATTAAAGACATCAATAAGGCTTTCCAGCCCCCGCATTATCTCTTCTTCCCGCGCCAGACGCATTTCCGAAGTAACAGAAAAACACCTCGGCAGCACTCTGCCGCCGAGGTGAACATCACCAATCTGAATAAATTTCAGTACCTCACTCATTGATTAATATCCCAAATATAATCTGGATAAGAGCAGAATCACAACTACTTGACGATCGCCTCCTTACGTCTGCGACGCACTGACTCCTCAGTCGACTCACGAGAGATCCGGGTAGCAATAAGACCATCCTGACCAGTAGCGAGCAACTCACTCTTACCGGTATCAAGTGCAGATACCAGCTCTTTATACATCGAAGCAAAGCCGAGATCATCACTGTGAGGCAGCTCGAATGAATCCTCTTTACCATGTACAAAAATGGATTTCTGATTACGGTCATAACGTATGACCCCCTCTGTACCAATCAGTTCATAGATAAATTCATTGACCGGGTCATGAACAGTATGACAGTAGGAAAAACTTATCTCGATCATGGTATGTGCCCCATTTGCATGATCCATATGCAGCCAGCTATGATCCGGTGCTTCATAATCTTCAACCCAGGAACCAAAGCCATTGAAGCTTACAACATCAGAATTCAGCCACCAGCGCGCGAGGTCTATCTGATGCGTTCCGCAGTCTACCATCGGTCCACCTTCAAACATTCTGCCTTCACGACGGCGATTGATACCATATTCGCCAGTATCATCATCATTGCGATATTTTCCGTGGCAGTTCCAGTTGAAGATAAGTCGTACCGTCCCGACTTTACCAATCGCACCATTCTGAATAAGTTCTCTTATCTTCTGCGCCACCGGAGAGAAGCGGCAAACCAGCCCGACAAAAAGTTTCAATCCGGCATCATTTACCATATCAATCATCTTCTGAGCTTCCTCCTCGGTAAGCGCCAGAGGTTTCTCACAAATAACATGTTTACCATATTTGCACGCTGCAGCGCAGTTCTCAACATGAAACGGTGCTGGCGAAGTAATACTGGCAATATCAAAATCCTGCTTCATAAATTCGTCGATATCAGTAAAGCAAATTGCAGGATCAATATCGTATTTATCCTGAATTTTCAGTAACTTTCTCGGATTCGGATCAAAAACAGCACCTAACTCAATACCTTCAGTCTCCATTAATGCCGGAATATGCCTGAATGTAGCCACAATACCACAACCCATGATACCAACTTTATACATTTTTATCTCCTGCATTCTCTATTATCAGCTTAAAAGAATGTTAACAACATAACTAGATTCAACCGAAGAGAACATCTTCCATTGTATACATACCCGGTTCCTTACCGCAGAGCCACTTCGCTGCCCGAATAGCCCCTACAGCAAAAAGATCACGGGTCTGGGCACGGTGTGAAAGTTCAATGATTTCATAATCGCTGCCGAAGAACACACTGTGATCTCCAACCACCGACCCCATGCGCAATGCATGCATACCAACTTCTTTTCTGGTTCGCTTACCCGGGCGCCCCTCTCTGCCATGCACCAGATCACTGGCGACATCACGATTTGTCGCCTCACAGATACTCTTGGCCAGAGCCAATGCAGTACCGCTCGGAGCATCTACCTTCTGATTATGATGAGCTTCCGTGATCTCGATATCAAAATCATTACCGAGTATTTTAGCAACTTCAGCCGCCACCCGTATCAGCATATTAACCCCGAGGGAATAATTTGAAGCATGAATTACCGGAATTGACTTTGAAGCTTCGGCAACCTGTGCCCGCTGTGCTTCATTCATACCGGTAGTACCGATAACCAGAGCCACTTTATTCTCAACCGCTTCAGGAATGCGCTTTTCAGTTCCTTCAGGCAGTGAAAAATCAATTATCACATCCGCCGCTACATCAAGCGAATTAGCCAGAACAACCTCGCATGCACCGAGATCCGGCTCAAAACTGGATACCAGTTCCCCGATTTTAGGATGCTGCGGATAGTCAATAGCGCCAACAAGCTCAATATCAGCATCACCTGCTGCCAGCGACATAAGCTTTCTGCCCATTCTTCCGGCCGCACCACTTATAACAACTTTATAACTCATTTTATACAGCTCACCTCAATTCTTGTGTTCAAAAAAGTTAATTTTCCATATTCTTTCTGATCGCATCCACGATCTGTCCAAGATTATTGGCAACAGAAATTGGCCGGTTACCGTATGGACTTGTAGAAATACCATAACAACCATACTGCTTCTTAAGATCCGCTTCTGAATAACTGTGATACGCGACAGTAGCATGCGGATCCTTCAGCTGATGCCCGGTAAGGACACAGGCAACTGTTGCATCTTTGTCAATTACACCCTCTTCAACCAGCATCTTGGTTCCGGCTACACTCGCCGCACTTGCAGGTTCACAGCCAAGACCTTCGCGTGCAACCCACGCTTTAGCATCGATAATCTGCTGATCACTCACCGCCCTCACAACCCCATTGGTGGCATCAAGTGCCCGCAGACATTTTTTAAGATTAACCGGACGATTGATTTCAATGGCTGAAGCAATAGTGCTTGCCCGTTCATTATTGCGGTCAAGATAACGGTAATACTCCCTGATAATATTCTGATCAACCGCACCGCCATTCCAGGTCAGCCGGCGTTTATTGACAAGATTATTCAGAGTCGGCGCACCAGCAGAGTTAATAACTGCAATCCGTGGCATTTTATCAATAAAACCTAATTTATATAATTCAATAAAAGCTTTACCGAAGGCACTGCTATTACCCAGATTACCGCCAGGAACCACAATCCAGTCTGGAACCTTCCAGCCAAACCCTTCCAGCACACGGAACATGATTGTCTTCTGCCCTTCAAGGCGGAACGGATTAACCGAATTAACCAGATAAATCCCTTCCTGCGGACAGACCTCCTGCACCCGTGCCATCGCATCATCAAAGTCACCTTTGATCAGCAGGGTCAAGGCACCGTAATCGAGCGCCTGAGATAATTTTCCGTAAGCTACTTTTCCATCACCTATAAAAATAATCGCCTTCATCGCACCGCTGGCTGCCGCAAATGCCGCCATACTGGCAGAAGTATTACCGGTTGAAGCACAGGCTGCAACCTTGGCTCCTACCATCCGGGCATGGGTAAATGCACCGGCCATACCATTATCCTTGAATGAACCGGAGGGATTCAGACCTTCATACTGCAGAAACAGATTCTTAACCCCGGTATAACCGGAGACGGTTGGAGACGGACGGAGCTGTGTATGACCTTCACCTATCGTAGCGCGTTTATCAGCGGGAGCAAACGGCATCAAAGCACCAAAACGCCAGACACCGCTGACACCACACAAGCCGTTTTCAGGGGTTTTAAAAGCGCCAAAATCCTCAAGTTTCTTTGGCAGCTCTACATGCTCCCAGTCATATTCCACATCCAGAAGTTCACCACAAACCGGACACTTGGGCAACACCTGCATTATATCATAAGTCGCTTGACATATTGGATTTATACATTTCTGATACGCCACTTCTCTGCTCACGCAAAATCTCCTTCTCTGAGTCAAAAATTTATCTATTCCGGTTATAATTGTATGCTATTAACATCCGATGTCAAGCGCTATACAGCAAATTCAAATATATTACACATCAGTAATTTCCCGAATCAAGCAGCACGGTCATGCTTCCGACCACGACGGAAATCATGAACAAAAATCTGTGCGCAATTGAAAAGATTCTGACATATGATGTAACACACAGGGCCGATAGCCGACACCGGATTCAGGAAGGTGATACCGATCCAGACAGAGAAAATTGTATTCTTCTGCCCCAGCACCTGCCCGCTTTCGCGCCAGTACTCCTTACCCCCAACCAGATAACCGACGATGAAATTAAACGCACAGACCAGCGCCACGACCTTGCCTGTTGCCAGCAGAATATCTGTAGGAATACTATATTCAATAATAAAATGCCGTGCTTCAGCACAGGCGAGCAGAATGGCGAAAGCCCAGAGATACAGACTGAGAAAACGCAGCCGCACGGCAGTTTTATAGACCGAACCTCCGATTCTACGGACAATAAGCGAGGCCACCAGCGGCACAAAAATTGTAAAGCCGACAGAAGAAACGGTATGATATATCCCTATTTCACCATTATATTCCGCAATCATCGGTAAAGCCAGCGGCAATGCAACCGCCATCACCACATTGGTCAACAATACCCCCATCGCCGCAAAATGCGTCTTTTTATGAAGGAATTCAATGACCACCGGTACCGCTACTCCCGTCGGAGTTGCAGCCACCAGAAACGCCGCCTGCGAGACATCCTTGCCAAAGACACCGGTTAGATAAAACACCGGCAAAGGTATGAGCAGATTTGCCAAGACAATAAAGAAGAGTTCCTTGGAAAGCACACTCCGGTCAAAAGTTATAACCAGAAAACCGAAGAAAAGCATCAGCATAACCAGTGAGCGGATCAGCCATGACAAACTGTTGAGCTCAGGAAATAACAGCCCGAGTGAAATAGCAATCAAAATAATTAACGTCTTCATAACAACCTCCTTAATGGGACGACCCTACTGCCCGCGGCGCTTCTGAGAGATTTCAAAAAGAAGAATCTGTAGCGCATTATAAATATTTTGAAAAACGATATAGGCTACCGGAGCGATCACTGCCATAGGGTTAAAAAAGGTAAAACCTACCCAGACCGAGAACAGCGTATTCTTCTGCCCCAGCGACTGACTGCTTTCCCGGGCAAAATGCTTTCCCCCGAGAAGATAACCGATACCGAAATTTATGATACATACAGCAGCCGTCACCAGCGCAATACTGATAAGGAGATCACGCGGCACATCATTCTCAAGGACAAAGCTGCTGGCTTTAGAGCAGGCAAGAGCGATGGCACAGAGCCAGATATAAAGAGTGAACCGTTTGGTCCAGATCGCTGCCTGATAAATTCTTCCTCCAATCATTCTGATAGCTGAAGCAATAATCAGGGGAATAATCACCGTCATAATTACAGCCAGCAGAATAGGATACACACCCTGATCAACCCCGGCGACATTACTGCTGGAAACAATCGGTATTGCCACCGGCAAGGTTAGAACTGTTACAATATTGGTCAGAAACACCGCCATAGTAACAAAGTCTGTCCGCTTATTTAGTAAACCAATAACCACCGGTGATGCAACCGCTGCCGGTGCTGCGGCAATGAGAAATGCCGCCTCAGCCTGGGACTGACCGACGAATTTTGCCAGGAAATACACCGGTATGGGAATTATTATATTCGCCAGCAATACCAGAAACAGTTCCCGGGAGAACATATCACGCCTGAACTGCATAGTCAGAAAACCCTGTGTCAGCATAAACATAACCAGACCTCTGATCCCTATGGCTAATTGTCCGATATTTGGAACAAATAATCCGATAATGATCGCCAGACAGAGAAGAACAGACTTCACGATGCAGCTCCCTTATAACATAAAAAAGGTATAATCAACATTCAAAGCAGTGATTATACCTTTTATTAGATTTTAAATGCAAAAAAGTATAAAGCTATGCCTTGCGGGCCAGCTGCTTTCTCTTGGTCTCACTGAGAATACGTTTTCGCATACGCAGATTATCCGGAGTAACTTCCAGAAGCTCATCCTCTTCAATATATTCCAGAGCAGCTTCAAGCGAGTACTGACGCGGCGGTGCAATTTCCATATTCTTGTCACTGCCTGCAGAACGGACATTGGTTACCTTCTTGGCTTTGCAGACATTTACAACCAGATCGTTATCCTTACTGTGCTCGCCGCAGATCATACCCTCATAAACATTGGTACCAGGGGCAATGAAGAAGGTTCCACGCTGCTGAAGCGAGTCGATGGCGTATGGCGTACTTGGTCCCTTATCAGAGCTTATCAGCACTCCCTGAGGACGGCGCGGCACCTCACCCTTGAACTCTTCATAACCTTTGATAACATGGTTCATGATCGCCTCACCCTTGGTGGCATTGAGCAGTCTGGTACGCATGCCAATCAGACCACGGCTCGGTATACTGAGCACCATATGCAGCCGAGAACCACGAGTTTCGGTCTTCTCGAGAACAGCTTTACGGTTTCCGGTTATCTCCATAACCTTACCTGCAGACTCTTCCGGCACATCGATAGTCAATTCTTCAATAGGCTCAAATTTCTTTCCATTCTCCTCGTGAAAGATAACATGCGGTTTACCGACAGCAAATTCATAACCCTCACGACGCATATTCTCGATGAGAATACCTAGATGCAGCAGGCCACGCCCTGAGACATGGAAACATTCACCCACAGTCTGTACACGCAGTGCGACATTACTCAGCAACTCGCGCTTGAGTCTGGCATCAAGATGCCGACTGGTTACAAACTTTCCATCCTGCCCGGAGAATGGAGAATCATTGGCTCTGAACTCCATAGTCAGAGTAGGCTCATCAATAGCTACCGCGGCCATCTGCTCCTGGTTCTCCAGATCACAGATAGTATCATAAATATCCACCTCAGGAGCTCCGGTAATAATAGCAATATCACCGGCTTCAACCCGTCGCATATCCTTCTTGCCGATTCCGTCATAAACTCTGAGTGATTCCACACGGATTTTCTCGACCTTGCCATCACCCTTGATCAGCGCCACATCCTGCTTCTCAATAACACTGCCGCGGAACACCCTGCCGATTGCAATTCGACCCACATATTCACTATATTCAATAGCAGCAACCTGCATCTGAAACGGTCCCAGACGGTCAACAACCGGTGCAGGAATATGTTCAATTATCGCATCCAGCAGCGGCAGACAGTTATCAGACTCGTCAGTCAGTTCTCTCTTGGCAAATCCGGATCTGCCGGAAGCATAAATAACCGGAAAATCGAGCTGCTCATCATTTGCCCGCAGATCAACAAAGAGATCAAAGACCTCATCCAGCACACTCTCGGCACGCTCTTCCGGACGGTCGATCTTATTGATTACCACCAGAACCTTGAGCCCTGTTTCCAAGGCTTTCTTGAGCACAAACCTAGTCTGAGGCATAGGCCCTTCAAACGCATCTACAAGCAGCAGTGCGCCGTCTGACATCTTCAGAACACGCTCAACCTCACCACCAAAATCCGCGTGCCCGGGAGTATCGATGATATTCACCCTGACACCTTTATACTCGATAGACGCATTCTTCGAAAAGATGGTAATTCCACGCTCACGCTCGATATCGTTGGAATCCATCACACACTCTGCAACCTCCTGATTATCCCTGAACACATGGGTCTGGCGCAGCAGTGCATCCACAAGAGTGGTCTTACCATGGTCTACGTGCGCAATAATTGCGATATTACGTAGATTTTCTATCCGTTCTAAATCCAAATCATTCTCCACGAACCAAAAAATATAAATAAAACATTCACGATTATAAACAAAATATTATTAACAACAATAGATTAAAAAAAGGTCTGCGAACCGCAAACCTCCAAACACCAGACTTAACATCTTATCAACAAAGAAGTTAAATCATTTTATCATTCTTCAAAGAAATAATCTTCTAACATAAGACAAATTGAATGATAAATCGGCAGATGCAATTCCTGCACCTTATACGTCTCAAGTTCAGGTGCCTGAATACAGACACTAGCCAAAGATGACAACCTGCTCTCTCTTGCCCCGGTCAGCGCAATTGTCTTTATGCCTCTGGCAGCAGCCACTTCAAAAGCAAAGCAAACATTCCTGGCTTTACCCGAGGTACTTATCCCGACCAGCACATCTTCAGGTCGGCCAAGAGCCTGCACCAGCTGGGCAAAACCCATTTCACCATTCACATCATTAATAAAAGCGGTATTCAATGCTGTGAAACTTCCGAGTGGAATCGCCGGAAGCGCCTGCTGCAGACTGTTAGCAAGCTCTTCGGATAAGCCCTTTTTCTGCTCAGCAGAGAGTTCGCGGCGCTTGACAAAACCCTTCAGCAGCTCACTGCTCCAGTGTTCGGTATCCGCTGAACTTCCGCCGTTACCACAGAGCAGCAGCTTGCCGCCGGCGGTATATGAATCTCTAATCAGATAATATGCCTGAACAATACTTTCAGCGCAGCTCTGAAGCTGCGGATATCTTTCCAGTAAATCATTGAGTAATTCTTGCATAAATTTATAAACCTAACGCCCAGTACTCCAGGCACACAAATATAACATCAAAATCCGATCTAAAACTTCACGACACCATACTACAGACGTTTACGAACCGCCTCCAGATCTTTATCAAGTTCTTCCTGCTTAATTTCAAAGCCCTTGCCGTCAATAACTCTGATCCCCGGATTTTCCTTGATAATACGTCCAAAATAAAAGGTATCAGAATCAAACTTCTGCAGTGGGTTTGCGCTGAGATTGGTCTGAAGATCGGTTATATACTTCACAGAAATAGCCTTGCTGCTCTTCGCCGGCGCACTAGGATCGAGCGGATTGACCTTTGACACCGTCCTGACCGTCTTTATCTTCCACGGAATTACCCCGCCGACCTCGATCCACATATCCACCAGCTCCTTGCGCTTGTTCTTCTGCTTGCTGTCAATAGTATCCAGAACAAAATGGTAGCTCTTGGAGCCATCAGAAAACTTCTCAAGTTTTCCGGATATATCATAATAGTCCCGTAACTGTTTACCGGTTGCGACATCAGCACCGATCAGCAGCGCGGCAATGTTGATATCTCTGCTGCCGGCACTATTCATATCAATACGCTCTGCTTCACGTACCCCTTTACTGTCCGCAGGCTTTATATCCCAGAGAAATACTCCATCTATCAGAATGATTGCATACTGCGCTGGCGGTACATTCTCGCCCTCATTACCCTTATCTATAAAGAGCAGTTTATCCGGCATCTGGGCATAAACATAAGCCTCATTTGCCTTGGATTTTTTAAAGATGCCCCCCGCCTTCTCAGTGATAACCTTGGCCTGCATACGCTCCAGTTTCTTCTGAATTTTAAAGACCTGATCAAAAGCGGCATCAACCTCCTGCGCGCTAAGCTCCTTTTCAGCTACCACTTTTTTTTCCTCAGCCCCGGCGGTCACTGTCAGAAACAGTCCCAGCAGCAGTACCGCACACACACCAAATCCAAAGTTAAATTTCCGCATTATAATTATCCTTACTTAAAAAGAATTTTTCTTATCAGCAACAGCACACATACGCCGTTTCAGCAGCGACCAGACAAGTATGGCGACCCCGATACCAAACGGAATAAGGGAGAGATACTGTCCCATCGTAAAGCCATGTGTCTGAGCCAGATCGGTCTGATACTCTTTGAAGAACTCGACAAAAAAACGAAACAGAAAATAAAGAGTCAGAAAAACTCCGAAAAGCAATCCCAACGGCCGTTTCTCCCCCCCGAACTTCCGGTCCAGTACCAGCAGCACCCCCAGCACCAGCAGCCCCATAAGAAACTCATAAAGCTGGGACGGATGGCGCAGCACCGCACCCCGGTCATAATACATGAATCGCACACCCCACGGTAAATCGGTTTCACGGCCAACTATGCCGGAATTCATAAAATTACCCAGACGCACTCCAGCCGCACCAATAGCGGCACTGAAGGTAAACCGGTCCATAATCTCCAGAAATTTGAACTTATAAACCAGGCAATATATTATTATTGCCAGAATAATCCCGATAGTCGCCCCATGCGAGGCCAGTCCGCCCCGCCAGAAATAGAGAATCGTTATCGGATCGCGTTTATAAATATGCCAGTCATAAAAAAAACAATGTCCAAGTCTGGCGCCAACTAGAGTTCCTATAACACCATAAAGCAGAAAATTATCCGCCTTTTTCTGTTCATACCCGCCGCGGCGCATCTGCCATTTCCAGAAAAGAAAGGCGATAACCAGAGTAATAGCGAAAATAACCCCGTAGTAACGCACCTGCACCGATCCGATATGGAATAATACCGGATTAATATTATGTACAAAGCCAACTGTTTTATCCAAAACTCAGTCTTCCTCTCGTTTTATATTCACATCAGCAGCAGATTCTGCAGCGTCAGTACCGGCAAGGGTACTATCGCTTTCGGCACTCTCAGTAGCTGCTGTTTCCGCTTCTTCTTCAGCCGCCTCCAGCACCACAGCGGCTTCAAGCTTACTCTGAACTTCTTCTGACTCCTGACTTTCAGCACCTCCTGTAACCACCTCCGGTACAGGGACCTCAACCTTGGTAAGACGCCTGAGTTCCGCAGCCATCGGCAACACATCCAGCGATGCCAGTCCAAACTCCTGCAAAAAGAAATCCGTTGTTCCATATAATAGCGGATACCCGATAACATCCATCTTCTTTCCAACAGGTTTGATACTGCCTCGCTCCATCAACTGACGCATCACCTGACCGCAACCAACTCCGCGAACCGCTTCAACCTCAGCCCTCGTTACCGGCTGCTTATATGCAATAATCGCCAGCGTATCGAGTGCCGCCGGACTCAACTTCTTATCCTTCTCCTCCTTTACCGCACGTTTACCGTACAAATTCTGCACGTTTAGTGCAAATTCAGCTCTGGTCAGCATTTGGAACTTTTCCGCAACTTCCACTATCTCAAAAGCCCGTTCGGTCTCCCGGTACAAATTTTGCAGTTCATCAATAGCCTCACGCACCGCTTCCCGTCGAATGCGCGCACCGGCGGCCTTGGCAATACGCTCAATACTCAGCGGCTCATCCGCGGCAAAAAGCAGCGCCTCCACCACCTGCACCAGCGGCATGGAAAAATCATCACTTTCAGCACCATCAGCTTCCGGTTCAGCTTCAGAAAGATCCTCGGTTTCAGTCGTCTCATCTGCCGAATCAGCTTCAAGATCTTCCTCTGCCAAAGCCGAATCAGCACAATCCTCACTATCAACACTCTCGTCTAGAATAGCAGAATCTCCACCTGCTCTCACAATCTCGCGGGTAACAGCAGCTGAACTTTCACAAACCGCCGCTGTATCCTCGGCTCCAGCCACAGCACTGCCGTCCTGAACGTCATCTTCGATTTTATTCTGATTGCTCTCGACTTCTTCCATACTTATTCCACTCAAAGCTGCAGACAAATACCACAGGCAGAAAACGACTATCCATTATAACATTCAGGGATTTTACATTTTTATTATTCTCTGTCAACTCCAATCGTAAAACAGAGCTTGAATCACAGATTATTTTATGTAAAATCTTTTGAAATATTGCGCTTCTCCCTTATTATTACATAATAATCAATAATATTTATAAGAATCTCTCAGAGCAAGGAAAATTATAATTAATGGATGCCTTTGATACCGGCAAAAAAGATATTGCCTATGAAAACAAACTCCGTCCCCGAGTCTTCGCCGATTTTCCGGGACAGAGCCAGATCAAAGAGAATCTGGAGATTTATATCAGTGCAGCCAGAAAACGCTCCGAGCCCCTCGACCATATACTCTTCTCCGGTCCTCCGGGACTTGGCAAGACCACGCTCGCCGGTATTATCAGTTCCGAAATGGAGACCGAGATGCGCGTAACCTCCGGACCGGCACTCGAACGTCCGGCAGATCTGGCAGGTCTGCTTACCAGCCTGCATGAAGGTGAAATCCTCTTCATAGATGAAATTCATCGTCTCTCGGCAGTAGTCGAGGAATATCTCTACTCCGCAATGGAGGATTGGGCGATTGATGTAGTCATGGAGTCTGGTCTTTACGCCAAGAGCGTACACCTCAGCATTCCCAGATTTACACTCATCGGTGCCACGACCAGAGCCGGCTTGCTTACCGCTCCTTTCCGGGCAAGATTCGGCATCCAGGAACGTCTGGAATATTATGCTCCGGAGTTTCTCAGTAAGATTCTGCACCGTTCAGCAAAAATTTTAAATATTGAAATCGATGATGCCGCTGCACTTGAAATAGCCAGACGCTGCCGGGGAACCCCGAGAATAGCCAACAGATTCCTTTCCCGGGTACGGGATGTTGCCGATGTCAAGGGAGAAGGCAGAATCAACCGTGAGTTTGCCTGCATCGGTCTTAATATGCTGGGCGTTGATGAGAACGGTCTGACCGATATGGACCGTAAATACCTCGAATGCCTGCTTCTGCACAACGGCGGTCCGGTTGGACTCAAGACTATCGCCATGAGTGTTGGAGAAGAGGATGATACACTGGAAAATGTTTATGAACCGTACCTGATACGCGAAGGCTATGTCAGTAAAACACCGCAGGGACGGCGGCTGGCACCCAAAGGGATGCTGGTTGCAGAGAACTTCAAAGCCTAAGGGAGATTGATAATGGAACGAAAATTCGATTTTTTCGACAAAAAAGCTGCTGAGATGAATATTTCTCAGATGCAGATAAAACGCAGCGAAAAGATTTCAGAAAACATTCGGGACAATATCCGCCTTGACCGCAATACCACCGATATGCTTGATTTCGGCTGCGGTACCGGTCATCTTTCTTTCATACTCTGCCATCATGTCAGAAGTTTGACCGCTGTCGACGGCTCCGAGCAGATGATCTGCATGCTGAAGAACCGTATTGCCGAGAACAATATTCAGAATATCGACGCAGTTAAACTTGATGTCGAACATGAGATTCACACTCTCAAGGGAAGAACATTTGATCTGATAACCAGTTCCATGGTGCTGCATCATCTCGAGAAACCCGAAAATGTTATACGTGAGCTTAAAAAACTGCTCAAAGAAGATGGTGTTATCTGTCTGGTTGATCTCGATTCAGAGGATGGTTCATTTCATGACTTTGATCCATTCATACCCCATCATGGTTTCGATCGGAATGAAATCAAAAGGACACTTGAAAAACTCGGGTTTTTCTCGGTCACTCTGCATACGCCGTTAACTATGAAAAAAACCGGCAAGGACAATATAACCCGTGAATTCTCACTTTTCATGGCCATAGGAAGTGCCAGTCCCCGGCAATCCGCTAATACAGATCGCGGAGGAGACATTTAAAGAATGATCATCAAATATACATTGCGTATTATTATTCTGAGTATTGCTATCGGTCTGCTGCTCTTCTCAGGATGCAAGCAACAGCCCAGTAAGGATCAGATAAATCTGGCAATGTACCCCGAAAAGATTGAAGGGGAAGCAGATATTCGCGTACAGGTGCTTGAGACCAGAAGCAGCCTGGAACTGATTGTAGCCGGCCCATACAAACTGGTTGTCAAAGAACTAAACGGCAGAAAACAGTCGGGAGGCGGCAGCAAACCGGTAACGATCCGGGTTTCGACTATTGATAACGGCATAAAACTAGGTATAAATTCCTATGAAACCGCAGAAGTTATCCCCGTTGGCAATACTAAAATAAGTATACGCTTTGTCGACAGCACCGGTAAAACCGTCACCAATAACTTCCCCGGAAGCTTTATCTTCTCACGCGAAAGATCAGGAAATCTCCGTGTCGTCGTCAAACTGCCGATGGAACGCTACCTGATAGGAGTACTGCCTAGCGAGATGCCGCTGTCTTTTCCTCCGGAAGCATTGAAAGCCCAGGCGGTTGCCGCTCGAACCTATGCGTTGTATCAGCTTAAATCCCGCCAGTCCCAGCCCTACGATGTCTATGCCGATGTCAGAAGTCAGATGTGGGTTCCGTCAAAAGAAGCTGATCCAAGGTCCCGTATGGCTATAAATTCCACACGCGGTCTTATAGTTACCGACAACTTCCGCCTCTTCCCTACCTATTTCCACAGTGACTGCGGCGGCGAAACGGCAAAAGCCAAATATATTTTCGCGGCAAGCGATATAACCCCGCTCTCCGGGCGTGAGTGCCCGCATGGTCCGCAAAGCTACAAGTGGCGTTATACCGTCAGCAAAGCCACTCTCTCCGCCCGTCTCACCAAAGGCGGTGTCAGCAGCGGTCGTATACTTCGTATCGAAATTCTTGATGAAAACAAACGTCAGCTCCAGACCATCGGCAGGGTATATTTTATCAAGCTGTTTATGGATAACGGTGTAGTCCAGACTGTACCGGCGAACAAGTTCCGTATTGCTCTAGGCGCCGGCAAGAATGAACTGGCCAGCACCTTCTTCAATGTCTCAACCGACAGCACCGGTAAAAACCTGACCTTTGAAGGACGCGGCTTTGGACATGGAGTGGGCATGTGTCAGCATGGAGCGATGTATCTGGCCAAAGAAGGTCAGAACTTTGATGAAATTTTAAAATTCTATTATCCCGGATCAACAATAGTAAAGGTTTGGTAAATGCGAATAATTCAGATAAACATGTATCAGGTAAAGATACCTTTCCGCTTCTCCTTCAATCATGCCGGAACCAAAAGAAAATTTGCCGAAAATATAATTGTTGAGGTCAAGACTGAAAAAGGTGCTACCGGTTTTGGTGAAGCTATTCCCAGAGAATATCTGACCGGCGAAACTCTGGACAGTATCTGGGATGATATCGCCGAATACTGGGTACACCGGGTTATGGACATGGAATTCAGTTTCTCAGAGCCTCTGCATCAGCAGCTGCTCCCGCTTTACCATGAAGCCAGCAAACTCCGTAAACTTGCCTCATATGGTGCTCTGGATATTGCAATTCACGCTGCAGCAGCTTACACCCGTGGTGAAAATATTGCCGAACTTATCGGCTGCCCGCTGCAGGCGCCATACCTTACAGCTCCGCTTGGAGGAAAATCGCTGGAATCCATCGGAAAGCTCAGCAAACTGTTCAAAGCTCTGCGTTTCCGTGAATTCAAAATCAAAACCGGAATGGGTAAGGATGAAAAGAAGGTCGCTCTGGCACGCAAACTGCTCGGTGACAAAGCCAACATCCGGGTTGATTCAAACCGGGGCTGGAGCCTTGAGGAAGCGTTGGAATTGATCCCGCAACTGCAGACTTACGGGATAAATACTTTTGAAGAACCGGTAAGCAATATCAATGAACTGGCTTTCCTGAAACGCACACTTGATGTCGATATTATGGCTGATGAATCACTCTGCAGCTACGAAGACGCTCTCAAGCTGATCGAGCTTGATGCTGCTTCCACCTGGAATCTGCGCCTGGGCAAGAATGGCGGATTCACCGGTATTATCGAGCTGATAAAGCTGGCGGAAGCAAACAACATCACGCCCAGTCTGGGCGTACTTGTCGGTGAGACCTCGGTACTTTCTGAAGCCTCACTCGCCATCACCGGGCTTACAGACTTTGCCCATGTGGAGTATGGCTTCAATAAATTCCTGCTCAAGTCAGATCCTTTTATCAACGCCACCCCAGGATATTTCGGCAGACCGCGCATCAATCCGGCCAGAAGCGGACTCGGACTGGTAATGCTGCGCAAAAAGATAAAACGCTGCAAGAAACGCGAGACCTCTCTCAATAACGGAGTATACTCACCGCCCAAACATCAGCGCAAAAGTTTCATCAGCGATCTGTCATTTTTCCGTAAATAAGTTGAAGGATATCATCCTTAGCCATAGAGGTGTCAAGAGCTATACGCTGACAGGGAAATTTTCTAAACCAGGTACACTGGCTCTTTGCCAGATGCCTGGTATTTTTTTTCAGCGTAGCCACCGCTTCCTCCAGAGGCTGTTCCCCGGTAAAATACGGGAAGAACTCTTTGTATCCAACCGCCTGCAAGGGCGTACGCGAGAAGCTGTCACGCTGCTGATACACATACTCTGCCTCAGCCAGCAAGCCGCGTTCAAGCATCAGCTCCACCCGCGCTTCAATTCTTTCATAGAGATCCGCCCTGGGCCAGTCCAGCAGCAGCATCTTGAAATCATAGCGCAACTCACCACCAAACGCCGCAGAATCATCATGAAAACCGCTCCACTCATTACGGCTGCTGCTTACCGGTTTACCGGTCAGCATGATAACTTCAAGAGCGCGCACCACTCTGCGGAGATCATTACAATGATATTTAGCCGCTGAAACCGGATCCAGTTCCTGCAGCCGCCGGTGAAGTGCTTCATTACCATATTCGGCTGCAAAAGCCCGCAATTCTTCACGTACGGCGCTGTCTTTAGCCGGTGCTGCGAATATTCCTTCCAGCAACCCTTTATAATAAAGTGCGGTACCGCCGGAGAGCAGCGGAATTTTTCCCCTTGCCGCAATATCAGCTATCGCCGCATCTGCCGCCTCAACATATTCGCCTACCGAGAAATTATCATAAGTCGGCGCTATCAGATCCAGACAGTGATGCGGTACTGCCGCGCGCATTTCACCAGTGGCTTTAGCCGTTCCAATATCGAGTGTCTGATAGATTTTCATCGAATCAACCGAGACAATCTCAGCATTAAGACGTGGTGCCAGTGCAAAGGCAGCCGATTCTTTTCCAGAAGCGGTCGGTCCGAGAATTATCTTTAGTGCAGTCTTCCCACCCATCAGACAAATCCGTTATCTGCCAGAAAATCCATATCGATACCACCAGACGAATTCTCTGTTGCAAGTGTTCCTCCACAGCTGACCAGCCTGGCGATATACCGGGCCAGAACGTCAGCCTCCAGATTAACTTCATCGCCGATACCAAGATATTTCAGCCTGGTTTCAGCAGCAGTATGCGGAATAATACTTACCGTAAAAGTATCCTCGTACACCGCCGAAATTGTAAGCGATATGCCGTCAATAGTAATTGACCCCTTCTCCGCGAACATGGCTTTAATTCCTCCTGGCATCGTAAAATACCAGACCTGAGAGCTGCCTTCAGGGCGAATATCAGTAATACGGCCAACCGCATCAACATGCCCGAGAACAAAGTGCCCGTCCAGACTGTCACCGACCCGGAGTGCCGCTTCCAGATTGACCATACTCCCTTTATGCAGCTTTCCGAGATTGGAGCGTCTGATAGTCTCCTCAACCGCGCAGAAGGTTGCGACTCCGCCGGCAGTTACAGCGGTTACCGTCTGGCACACTCCATTTACCGCTATTGAAGCGCCAATTTCCGGAAGCACTCTGAGTCCGCTGACATCCACCTCCAGCTCTCGGGCACCACCGGAGAGCTGAGTTGAAGAGACGATTTTACCTACAGCTTGAACAAGTCCTGTGAACATTATGTAATCCTCTTGCATTTTACACCAAAATATATTATGCTATTATTCTACTTAGTATGATAAGGATATATCATTCTTTTTCAATAACCAAAAAAGAATAGACCGAGATCCCTATCTGACTTTATTCATTTTAACTGGCTTATATTAATAAGGTTAACGTCTTATGGATATAAAAAGTATCTCAAAGCAGCGCGGTGCCTGGCTTGATGTTGTCGATAATGACATAGATGGTATCATCATTTCAAACCGCATTCGCCTCGCCAGAAATATTGCAGAATATAATTTTATCCCCAAACTCGATAAATTCGGCCGGAAATGTGTTATTGATGCCATTCAGACAGCGATTGAAACTGTTGCTGAATGCAATGAGTTGAAATTTATCGATACTACCGAGCTTGATCCGATTGAACAGCAACTGCTGGTTGAAAGACATCTTGCCAGTAACGAACTGATCGAGACTGCAGACACTTGCGGAATCGCTTTCAATCAGGCAGAGAATATTTCGATAATGATTAATGAAGAGGACCATCTACGGCTGCAGGGGCTCGGAGGCGGCTTCAATCTTCATGAGACCTACGATATGCTTGATAAAATGGATACGGCCTTCTCTTCTGTACTTGATTATGCTTTCAGTGATGATTTTGGCTACCTTACAGCCTGCCCCACCAATGCCGGCACCGGGCTGAGAGTATCAGTTATGATTCACCTGCCGGCACTTACTATGACCGGACATATTGAAAAAGCCTTTAGAGCGATACAGGATCTGCGGCTGGCAATACGCGGTTTCTATGGTGAAGGCTCTGAAGCGCTGAGCGATATCTATCAGATATCCAACCAGATAACTCTTGGACGCTCGGAAATTGAAATACTCAATGATCTGATTGCGGTAATTGAAGAACTTGCAATATATGAAAATAAAGCCCGGGCCAAACTACTCGAAAACAACCGGGTAAAAGTCGAAGATAAAGTAGAGCGCGCCTACGCCATTCTGCAGAGCGCCCGTATAATCTCCAGTTCCGAGGCCATGAATCATCTTTCCAGCCTGCGCTTGGGCATAAACACCGGTTTGCTGGAGAATCTCAATCTGGAAAAACTCAATGACATCTTCTTGTTTTCACAGGAAGCGCACCTGCAATGCCGGCAGGGTATCGAATACCTCAGTGACGAGATGGATATTGTACGCGCGGACTATATACGTGATCAGCTTGAATCCGAACCCGCAGACTAAGACGCTGTCGGGCATAAATAGTAATAACAGACCTGATTCTAGTTCAACCATATGCCTTTAATACTAAAAGCTCTGCCGTGTTTACACCGCAGAGCTTTTAGTATGTTTTTATAATCTTCAAATTTTAGTAGCAACAATCGCAAATTCACTACCCAGAGGATTATATGCATCCCCCGCAACGTTAGAGTAAACCCCCGTAACCTCAAAACCACCTGTTTCAACCTCGGATATTAACGAATCAAGTGAAAAATACTGCAACCAGTTGTAAATAACCCGCTGCCTCTCCGGTTCAAAAATAGTATACTTATCCAGCGAGACCTGCTCAGACTCATATTTAAACGTATTAAGAAAACCGTAATAATCATCTGCAGACCAGAATCCGTCGAGCAGATTAACTTCATAAAGAGCTTTCTCCTCGACCATTCTGAACGCCTCAAGTGAATAAACATCTAGAAGTATAGCTCCAGATGGCTTGAGAATATCTCTGAAGATCGCGAGTAATTTACGACGCTGCTGCGTACTGAGCGCACAGTAATCGCACATAATAAGTGTTGCCAGATCATAGGTATTCTCAGTTGAGAAATCCAGATAGTTCTGACACCGGTAATCAATATCAAGCTTTTCCTGAGCTGCCAGCTTTCTGGCATATTCAAGAGAATTCGCTGAAATATCAATACCGGTAACTCTGGCACCTGATCGCGCCAGTGCTGTTGTATAATATCCAGGGCCACACCCGAAGTCACAGACGGAAGATTCGCTACCCAGTGAAAAATACCTTATAATCCAGGAAACGGATTCAGTGATAAAGTTTACTTTCCGTGACGAAATATCATTATCCGCAGTTAAATGCAGATCCAGCATCCGCTGGGCGGTATAATCATCATTCCATAATTCATCGACAGTATAAAACGAGAATAGTTCCGGGCGAGAGTTAATACTCTTCATTGTCGTATACATTGCCTCTCCTAATCAGATAATATCAGGCAGCAGAATAACAGACAAAATGCCACACACAGACTGCCGCCTGTTTACAAAATAACACCTTCAGTAAAATTAGTAATATCGGCTACAATCATCAATACACCTCCTTTCAACATAACTTATAAGCGTTCTATAAAATTTACAAGCGATACAACATATATAGTAATACAGCGTAATATCACTTTATGCTGCTTCAATAAGCAATCACTACACACGCTTTGTATAATGCCAGCAGACCTCGACCAATACTGCCTATATAGTATGTACGAATTATTTAATTACAACCACAATCTAAAAAAATATACCACAAATATTATTGGACATATTCTTACCATCAATAACGCATTTTTAAACTCTAATATTCATCATTATCTGACAAAACGTCTATTCCTAAACAACCACCGCTAATTAATCTAAATACCCTGCCCCAGATTAAGCATTACAGTACAGTTTATTCAAATTTATTGACCGTTTCAAAGCAGAGCCATCAAAACAAAAAATATAAGCAAAAAAAAATCTGCCGCAAAATCACGGCAGACAAAACTTAATCATAACAAAAACACTGAATACTACAGCAGAAGTTCTGATTGCAGCGTCAGCGGGGTTGAATCAATAACCTTCAGACGGGCCAATTTACCGATAAGATCTTTACCGCCCTCTGCCGGCGCGTCAAAGATACAGATCATATTAGTATCGGTTCGCCCGGAAAAACGCGTATCATCTCTAGCGGTAGGACCTTCAACCAGCACTTCAACCTCCTTACCGACATAAGAGGCAGTTCTTCTGGTACTTACTTCCTCCTGAATTTTCAGCAGAATCTGATTACGTTCTTTTTTCACGTCTTCCGGCACATCATCTACCAGAGTATCGGCAGATACCGTACCCGGACGTGGTGAATACTTGAAGATATATGCCGTCTGAAACTCAGCCTTGACGAATAAATCTCTTGTCGCTTCAAAATCTTGAACAGTTTCCCCCGGAAAACCGACAATAAAATCACTGGTGATAAGTGTTCCTGGAGCATAACGCGCTACCATTTCAAGTTTCTGGTCATAAACCTCACGAGTATAACCGCGGCGCATTGCCTGCAGAATTTTGGTGGATCCTGATTGTGCCGGCATATGCAGATGCTTACAGACTCGCGGCAATTCCTCCATCGCCTGAAGAAGTTCTGCATCCACATCACGCGGATGGCTGGTGACAAAACGCCAGCGCAGGATCTCAGGCACCCCTTCGTGTACCTTCTGTAATAACCTGGCAAGATGGCTTCCATTATCATTACCATACGCATCAACATTCTGACCGAGTAAGGTTATCTCCGTAGCTCCCATATCAGCAAGCCGCCTGCATTCATCAAGAACAGCAGCTGCAGGTCTACTTACTTCCCTTCCCCGCACATAAGGTACAATACAGTATGAACAGAAATTATTACAGCCGCGCATCACCGAGACATATCCAGCAAAACCTTTATGCAGTGTACGGTTATGCGCGGCAAGAACTCCTGCAGACCGCATTGCATCTTCACTTATATCACAAATTTTCTCCCCGCGTAAGGCCTGATCTACCATATAGGCAATATTGGCAAAGACTCTGGTTCCACAGATAATATCCAGATGTTTAGGCAGAATTTTAAAGAGTTCAGCGCCTTTACGTTGAGCAAAGCAGCCCATTATACCGATTATCTTGCTGGAATCGAGCTGCCTGACCCGCTGCAATACCCTTTCCTCTGCATGCTCCCGCACTGAACAGGTGTTGAAGAGTACAATATCCGCCTCTGCCTCATCCGTAACCAGCTCATAACCGTTATCGATCAGTGACTCTTCAACCAGTTCACTATCAAGTTTATTCATCTGACACCCGAAGGTGTGAACAATTACTTTTTTCTTGCTACTCATAAATTTGCGACATTCCTCTATTTTCTAATAACAAAACTATTATCCCCGGCCTCAGGCAGGGACCTGCAGCAGAATCCAGTCAAGACATGGATTCTCTGCTATAATTTTTTCATAAACACTCTTACCAATTTTATGAAACTTCAAATATACGCACTTATGCGCAACGGAATAATCTATCACCTCGGTAAAGAAAGAACGAACCTGCCCCCCTGGCCATTTTATTTCAAGTTCCAGCACATTGTATTCACCGATCAGCATCTCCGGCACGGTTATCTTGACCCCGTCTTTACCAAATGCAACCGTATCACCGGTATGAAATATCTTTTCCGCATCAACGGCAATAAAACGTCCATGAACTTCAAGAGAGGTTGGAAGATCCAAATAAAGCGCTAATATTTCATCTTCAGAAAGATCCGTACCCTTGACCTTGTACTTTTTCTCCGGGATTCCATCACGAAACTCAATAACTATCTGACCGAGCTGCACATTCATTCCCTCGGTCAACCGGAATAACTTCTCCTGATGCCCGTTAATAATAATCCCTGAACTTGAATTAAGATCACGTATTACATATTTATCACCATCATGAATAATCTCCGCATGTTCACGTGATACCGTCGTATCATTGAGCACACAATCACACAGAGCCCGTTTTCTGCCGATAACAGTACGGCCTTTGGTTATCTCATATTCATATACCCCAAGACTGGGATCAAAAATATTAATATACGCCATAAACATTCAATCCGATAATTACAGCAACCAACAAAAGAATAGCATTCAAACCGTTTTAACCAGAACCTGTACCTTTTCCAGTTTTCTCCAGCCGGATTTCAGAAAATACTCAAGCCCCAGCTGGTTATCCGAAAAGACATAGAGCGCCGCTTCACCTACCCCGTACCGCCGCAGCCCTGCCAGAGTCTGTTCGATAAGCTTCTGCATTATTCCCAGACCGCGATACTCTGGAATTACCACCGCATGCCGCAAAGTTCCATATAATCCATCAGTTCCGCCAACCAGAGTTGCAACCATCCTCCCGGTACCTTTATCTCTGGCGATGAAACTCAATCCCGGATTACGTTCCAGATACCGCTGCAATACGACAAGATAGTCGATAGTATTGCCGATGGCTAGACTGCTGGTCACATCCCAGATAGAGTACGCTTCCTCCAGATCCGTATTACACAACGGGAATACAGTGAAGCTCTCATCCATATCTAAACCTCCAGCATCTCTCCCGGCATCTTTTTCAGCCGCTCATAATCAGCCTTTTCCAATATTGCAGAGATAATTACATCACCGCCGTCATATGAAGTATCATTTACAATACCAACCTGATTTATAACCGCCAGACGCTTCCCGTCACCAGCTGAAAACCGCAGTTTCACATTGCATTTTCCTGAAAGAACTTTATCCTCAATAATTGCGAGCATCTCATCGATACCCTGCCCTGAATGAGCGGATACCACCACCGATTCTCCCAGTTCCCGCTGCAGGTCGGTCAACACCTCAGGGTCGGCGACCTTATCAGCTTTATTGATTACGTATAAACGCTCTTTATCCCCCATTTGCAGTGATTCGAGGGTCTGTTCTACCGCCACCACCTGAGTCATTGCCATCGGATCAGAGCCATCAATAACCAGCAATAGAAGATCCGACTGTGCCGCTTCTTCCAGAGTTGCATGGAAACTTGCCACCAGATGATGCGGCAGACGTCTGATAAATCCTACGGTATCGGAGATCAGGATATTGCTGCCGCTGGGAAGGGTAAGCTTACGGGTAAGTGTATCCAGAGTCGCAAACAGCTGATCCTCCACATACGCGTCATCCCCGGTAAGTTTATTGAGCATCGAACTTTTACCGGCATTGGTATAACCTACCAGACAGGTGGTAAATATCCGCTCTCGCGATGCTACTTCCCGGGCTTTACGACTCTCAATCTCATCCAGATCCTTACGCAAAAATGAGATTTTTCGCCGGATAATTCGTCTGTCAGTCTCAATCTGACTCTCACCCGGACCTCTGGTACCGATACCGCCACCAAGTCTTTCCAGATGTGTCCATTTACGGGCCAGGCGGGGCAGTTCATACTCCAGCTGGGCCAGTTCAACCTGCAGAATCGCCTGTTTAGACGTTGCTCTAGTCATGAATATATCAAGAATCACCTCACTCCGGTCTATAACCTTCAGACGGGCCGCCTCCTCAATTGTTCCCAACTGTGTAGGAGTAATATCATCATCGACAACGATGGTATCGGCTCCACATTCATGAGCCATATCAACCATATCAAAGAACTTTCCCTTACCTAGATAATACTTTGTCGTCGGCTTATCCAGCTTCTGAACAATCCCCCCGACCACCTCCGCCCCGGCGGTATTCAGCAGCGCCGCAAGCTCTGCAAATGGTTCTTCCGACTCATCATAGCGCCCCGGCTTGATAACTCCAACCAGAAAGCAGCGTTCATTATGAATAGTCAGTTCTTCTCTATCATTCCTATCCTGATTATTACTAGTCATTTTAACCTTTTCATAATACTTTTTTCAAAGTACATAATAATTAAACATAATTACAGATATATTATAACATTTTACAAAAAAAGATTTTACAGTAAATAGACTCCTTTTAAAAAAGTATTTATCTCAGTAACAAGCATAATCTGAATACCAATGTTACATGAAAGCGAGGATGATTTGCGAAAAAAAGTGACAAAAGAAATGTAGAAGGCAGCAAGTAGAGCCGATTATAAATATACAACCGGTAAAAACTTGGTGCCAACTATGAATGTAACGGTAAAGTATGCGATTGTAATTTAATTTTTAACTTTTTTTGTTTAACCGGCTGACCCAAAAATATATAATAAGTGATATAGATTTCACATGTTCAGTCTGACCAGATAAACTGAACAGCAGTCATAAAGGAAATACCATGAACGAACGTGAAAGACGTAAAGAAGAGCTACTAAACGAACTTGCCAAGCGCTATAAGGATTCATCAGAGACTCTGAAAAATCTTGCGATGCGTATTCAATCAGCCGCTGATGAAAGCCATGAAAACACCCGAGCTCATGAAGATCAGAACAAAGATCTACGTGAAAATCTTGATACTGATCAGGGTCCGCTGCCATTCTCATACCTTGAATTTCTTGAGTTTTCCTCTTCTGCTGAATTTGAGAAATACAAGAAGATGCCGGTTATCACCAGTGAGGAAATCGCAGAAACCGATATTGATGAATTAATCAATGAACTGCAGTGTGAATAATTCATATTGTTAAGTTGACATTTTATTTTTTTTAGATAAGCTATCAGTAATGATAGCTTATTTTTTATGAAAGGATTAGCGTCTTCTATAATGACAATCGGTATTCTTGGCGGCACTTTCGATCCACCGCATCTGGGGCATCTCAATATAGCGCTTTCAGCAATTAATACCGCTGCTGTTAATAAAGTTGTCTTTATACCGACTGCAACTCCACCCCATAAAAGCCGTACAGATATTACCGAAGATTTTCACCGTCTGAAGATGACGGAAATCATGCTTGAAGATTACCCTGAATTCAGTGTTTCAGACCTTGAAATTAAAAGACAGGGCATAAGCTATACAATACTAACCCTCAGAGAATTAAAGACACGCTTCCCTGAGGACAACCTGCGCCTTATAATTGGTGCCGATATGGCACAGATTTTCGGTTCCTGGAAGAATGCCACAGAAATTTTTGAGCTTGCCAGACCGCTCATAGCAGCAAGACCGGGATATGAATTTGCCCCTGATTTCGGAGTAACTGCGCCGGCAGGTCTGCCGGCAGAATACTGCCGACAACTGAAGAACTGTATCTTCGACGCACCACTGACCGACATATCAAGCACAGAAATAAGAGCCGCCATAGTTTCAGGAAATCTTGCTAAGATCGAAGAATATATTCCACCTGCAGTGAGAAGCTATATAAGAGAAAACGGATTGTACCGATAAAAATTATATCTACTTACTTCATTGACAAAAAGCTCTGTTCCGCTAATATTGTTAGAACTGTCACTAAAGTAAGCACTGAATAAATAAGTCCCAGTAGTCCAACGGATAGGACGGAAGCCTCCGGAGCTTCAGGTTGGGGTTCGATTCCCTACTGGGACGTTTCATTATCAAACCTAGTGCGAGTACTTATGATGAAACTTAAACTAATTGATTATCTACGCTATGATACTCAGGAAAATTTTGCACTTAAGCTTGTCGTATTTACCAATATCATCGCTGCACTGCTGGCACTATTCTCAATATTTACCGGTGAATTACTGGCAAACATCGACACCGCGGATATCTCCCCTGACAGAAACAAGCTAACCTATAACTCATTATTCTGGCTCGGGGTTCTGATTATCGCCCTGTTTCTTGCGGAAACAGCACTACATCAAAAAATGTTTGCATTAAGCCGCAAACTTTCGGTCTACATCTATACCTTTATTATTATCCCGTCAGGATTATTTATAACCAGCTCAGTAAGTATAACCTCCCTGTATTACCTGCTCTGCATAATATTACTGAATATTATCGCCACCCACCGCGAAAAATATCTTATTAATTCTTTCCTTGTCGCCCTGATCTACTCATATATTATTGTGTATTTTCAATTCCCGCAGTATCTTTTTCCTGAACCTGATCGTAAAATAATCTACGTGCATTTTCTTATAGACACCCCTATCGTCATAGTACTTACAATTTGCGTTATTAATGGCTTACTCCGAACCTACCGTCAGGAACACGAAAAAATACTCCTCCAAAATGATAAACTGGAAAAACTTGCCCGCACCGACAGCCTGACTGGACTTTACAACAAATCATATCTTAGTGAGCAATTGAGTTCGCTGCTTATTGAAGCCGAAACAAAGAAAATTCCCCTGTCATTATTCATAATTGATATCGACTTTTTCAAAAACTACAATATCTTCTATGGAAATCTCAAAGGTGACTCCTGCCTGATCGAAGTATCAAGAATTATCAAAAAGAATTGCGCAAACATAACCAGAAATATTTTTCGCTTCGGCGGAGAGGAATTTGCAATTATTCTTGAAGACTGTGATAATGAGGGCGCGCGGATTTTAGCCGAATCCATTCGGGAAGACATGCATATAGCACAACTGGACAATTACCGCTCCACAATCTGTGACTATATTACTGTAAGTATCGGAATTTGCTGTTACAACGCTAAAACTCCAGCCACAGCAGAGGAGATTATCGGCAAAACTGACAGCGCTCTATATACTGTAAAACGTCAGGGACGTGATGGCTACCATATTGAAAATTATAGCGTTTGACTTTGAGTCCCGGCAATAACTTTGTACGAACCAATCTATCAGCGCAGTTAAAACTCAAACTCCAGACCATCATACGCCACGAAAACTCCCTGTGGAAGATCCCTTTCAATCTCTACATGCAGTGACTCCGTACCATGCGCCAAATGCGTGAGCCAGGTCTTTTCCGCCCCAACACGTTGCGCAGCTTCAACAGCCTGTGTGAGATTAAAGTGCGTACGGTGCGTCTCACGCCGTAAACCATCAACAAGCAGCAGTCTCACACCCTCCAGAAGCCTGTAAGTTTCTTCAGGTATACAGGAGACATCACTGATATAGGCAAAGTCACCAATACGGTAACCATAAATTTCATAATTACCGTGCAGCACCGGCAGAGGGATAATTTTCAGACCGATTGCTTCAAATTCGGCGTCAACAGGGAAGAGATCAACCTTCGGCAAGCCACCGCCAATCTGCTCTGCCTCCCAGATATAATCAAAGCGTTTCCGCACCCACGCCGCTGTCTTGGGATGAGCATACAACGGGATATTTACCTTCTGCCTGAAACAGAAAGGTCTGATGTCATCCAGACCGGAGACATGATCCGCATGGTTATGGGTCAATAAAATAGCATCCAGACGCTGCATATCACACCGCAAGGCCTGATAGCGGAAGTCTGTAGTCGTATCAATAACCAGGTTCAATCCCTTATACGTCAATAGTACACTCGAACGTAAACGCTTATCCCTGGGATCGGTGGATACACAAGTCTTACATTTGCAGCCTATCATCGGCACGCCGGTACTGGTTCCGCTCCCCAGCACCAGGCACCTAACCCCAATTTTATCACTCATTTCCCGCCTTATCTGCTCCAGTCTTACTCTTGAAAATTGCCTGCCAGTCTTCCGGCTTATAGCTGAGCAGCGAGGAATGCATTACCATCTGCAAAACATTTCTCGCGGCATATCTGACCGTACGTTTATCCCCTTTAAGATTCGCCGAAGCCCCGGCAAATTCCCGGTCATCAGCGAGTGCGACCAAAAGCAGCTTCATCGCATTGTCAGCCGCAGCCAGACTGTCTTTATTATTCTCCGCATTCTGCTCAAAGGCTTTACCAACAATACTTCCCAGAGCCTGCAAGGTTGCAACAACCCTTCTGTATTCCTGAATCTGTAGTTCACGTTTGACAGCGACACCGCGATAATCCACCATCAGCTCAAGTATCCGTACCGCCTCTTCACCTCCAATAAACCCTAACGCCTGCGCAATATGCAGCCGCATATCCTGAGACTGACTGTCCTTACGCAGCGCCTTTTTAATAAATGGAATCGCCTGTTGGGATTCAGTAGCCCCCAGACAATCAACAATTGACAACCGAATATCAAAATTATCAGCCCCCAGATAATCCTGAGCGATTAGAAATACCGCCTGTTTTAAACGTTTATTGCTCTCGATTTTACGTTCTCGCCATAATTTTTCTGGCTGAAAATCAACCCCGGCACTCAGAGCTTGTTTATGTCCTTCAACTTCACGATTTGAAAACTCAGTTATATCCCGCAACATTTGCAGTACTGCCTGACGCACAGTATCAAACGGTGTAGACATATTCCATAAGATATGGCTCACCAGCTGTTTTGTGCCCTCCGCCCCAAGATTAGAGAGCATTTTACACGCCAGAACCTGAGTGGTAAAAATCTCATCCTGAATCGGTGACTCATAGGTACGTCCGCGACTGCGCCAAAACTCAATCCAACTATTCTTACTATGCCCCATATCCACTCCCAGCATCTTCTTCAGAATGGTCAGAGCCCGGTCTTGATTATCATTCTCAAGTCCGAAATTAATTATCGCCTCAATCGGCTCCAACTGCCAGGATAATGAAGTTTCAACCCGCCTTCTGGTTGATTCTTCTACTGTAGAATCATACTCTCCGGTAATTACGGATACCGGCGGCATACGTAATGACTCCAGGAGTCTTGGCGGCAGATTATATTCGCTGTCCTCAAACATATTCACAATTTCATACCGCTTATCAGAATCAGTAATACAAAAAGCCGGTAAATGCACAATAATTGAACGCCTCACATCCAGCGAAGTATTATATAGCAGCTCATCCTGAAGAGTAGGTATTACCTCCGGATCGGCAACACGGGAAAATATTTCTACCACTCCCTCTGAAATTTGCATATTTTTCTGAGAAAGAGCTTTTTTCAGAATTGTCATAACCAGTTCGCGCTGACCGCTCTCGGCCAGTTCAACCAGTTTTGTGATATACTGCAACCGGAAGTCAAAAGGAGAATCAAGCCCCTTGATCAGATTATTTATATTATTACGTGCCTGATAGTCCACCTCTTCCCGCCAAAGCTGTTCATCTGCAAATACTGAGAATGAACCAACTACTACTAATATAATGACAAATATTCTACATTTCCAAAGCATAATATATCTTTCATACCCATAAAATCCGCGGTATTATCCAACACAATACCACTGGAATATTAAATTCTTGCGTATAGCACAGCAATACGTAATATTACAGATTATATCACTTTTACCGGAGAAAGCAAAGAAAGATGACCGATATTCCAAACTCCTATGAAGAACTCGAAGAATTAATAAAGCAGAAAAAACGGAAAAGTCGACCATCACTGATTAAAACTATCTTCTTGCCCCTGATAAGTGCTATCTGCATATTCATAATCTGGATATTATACCCGGTTTCAGCACCTGATTTCCCGCTGCGCTCACTGCTGCCGGCAGCGTCCGCTTTCAGCATTGAGCTGCATGACCCGCAAAAAATCATCAGACATCTCAAAAAAAACAATTATATTCCCCAGGTCGAAAAACTCCCTGTCTGGAGAAGTCTGCAACGTGAATACAAGTCCGCTACCGGTGGTAACCTGCAACACGCTACTGCCGAGATATTCCAGGAACTTAATTCAAAAGCCGAAGACTTCTTCGGAATACGTAATATTATTACCATGGCCGTGGGAATTTCCTACAACAGCCAGCAGCAGGAGATTCTAAACGGCATTATCTGGCTGGATAACGCCGGATACCTTATATTCAAGGCGGCGGCAGCCCTTTCCGGAGCCAGAGAAACCATCTCCGGAATAAGATACTACCAGCTGCCTTTGAATACGACAGAAACCTTATATGTAAGTACACATCCGAAATACCCTAAAGCAATAATTGTCAGTACCGACCTCTTGATGCTCGCTAAATTCTCTAATACGCCTGATAATTACACAGCTTCAGCATCGAACACAACTGCAGAGAACATCCTGCTGAGAGGTTCAATCTTCCCCGCGAAGATCCCGGGACAGAATTTTTTCACTGATTCCGCAGAATTTGTCAACACTTTGAACTTCAGCTGGAGTGATAGCCGGTTAACTATGGCCGGGAAGCTCAAAATAGCCGAAGAACCGGCAAAGATGTTACAATTCGACAACCGGAAGCACCTCAATATAAATTCCAAGTCACCCGGTTTTGTGCTCAACCTGAATCTTTCTGATTCCGCAACCAGAGAAGCCATTGAGCAGGCATTGGCCCAAATTTCCCGAAATTCCCCTCCTGTTATACAACCGTTAATAAATAATTTTCAGCCGGAGCTTCTGGCTGAGCTCAGCGGACACCTGTCACTGCTGATAAATGAACCGGAAAAACCCGACAACTATCCTGCGGAAAAGACCCATCTCTACCTCGAGGTTAAAGATTCCCAAAGTACACATTCACTCTTTCTTAAAGAGCTTAAAAAGATGAAAATGGCGATGCAAAACAGCAAAGATTTAACCCAGATGCTTATCAGCAGCCAGATTCGAATCACCGACATCAAAGACTCTATATTACTGGAACTTCCTGTTTTACCAGCATTTACAGCCACATTCAACCAGCTTGAAAATGTGCCGTATTCGGTACTGTCACCGAACTCTACCGCCTTCCCTGCTCCCATACTCACTCAGACCCCGCCGCTTGCCAGCATGCAGTGGCGCTACTCGGCTACACTGCTCGCCGCTGCCGACAGATTTCTTCCCCAGCAGCTTAAAAATGAGGTGATAATACAACTGAACAGCAGGAATAAACTGCTGTTTTCTGATCTTCTCAATTTTTTAGCCTCTACTGATTTTTTCTCTTTATGTTCAATGCCGGATTATGATAATATCAAGGATAAAAGAATATTTCTCCAGTCAGAACTGAAATTACGCTTCATTAAATAATAGACTTCATTTGCCGACAGCAGGGATAAAAATGACTACAGACAATACCAATGAAAATGAGAATAATTCCGTATCCTCAAAAACCAGCACTGCTGTCAGATTTCGCCCCTATCAATATCTGAATGATGCAATTAAAGCCGCCGAACACTATGCGTCGCTCAAATCCACACCCACAGATAAACGCAGGATCATTGAACGTCTTCTAATCACCGATGAATTTTTCCGTGATGTCTCGCCTATTATGATAGCGTCATTCCCAAGAATGGAATCACCGATACGCCACCTCATTCTTGACAATGTTATCAGACTTATTCACAAGGGAGAAGACTTCTCCATAATTGCCGGTGAAATTGCCAAGCTCATGACGGATAAGAACTTCAACCTACGTGAAAAAGCGGCGCTGTTACTCCAGCACATGGGTGAAGATGCCGCGCCGGCTATCCCGAGGGTCGTGTCATATCTGCGGAGCAAACTGCCTGATGTCCAGCTTTCAGCGATAAAAGTTCTCGCTGCGCTTGGACCGGTCGCAGCAGATGCTTCAATCCCCAAGTTGAAGACTTTCTTAAACAGCAGCAGCCTGCCGGAAGAATACCGCAAGCTCGGACAGAAGACGTTGCAGATTCTGCGGGGCGAAGAAAGACCAATCAGGCCTGATATTAAAATTGAAGGTGTTTTTGAAAGTTCTGGTAACGACGCAGCTGCCGCCGCTAGCACTGCTGAAGCACCTTCCGGGCATACAATGCAATATCTGGCAATTAAAGGAAAAAACATTGTCATTGCTGAGGATCAGGAGAGTGTACGCTCAATGATACGCCGGGCACTTACTGCCTGCGGCGCCACTACCAGGGAAACCTATGATGGTGAGATTGTAATGAAAATGCTTCAGGCGAAACTCGATATTGATCTCTTCATACTCGATCTGATGATGCCGAATGTCAGCGGAGCCGAGGTACTAAAGGAGATACGGGAAAATCCCCAGTACAAACTTACTCCGGTTATTATTGTAAGTGCCAGAACAGAACGTTCAATAAAGCTTAAGATGGCGCAGTTGGAGGTTTCAGCATATTTTTCAAAGCCGTTCAAACTCACCGAACTCCTTGCATGTATCAATTCAATCTTCAGCCAGTGAAAATAATTACCGATACCCTGTTAATACTATAAAAAACAGCTGCTGCACCTCACAGGCACAACAGCTGTCATCTAGTTTCACCCTTTTCCCAGGGTACTAAAGCATACACTTCTGCAATACATTCCAGAATACGGTAATATTCTCAGGCTGATGTGTCATACCGTTATCAGATTTTATATTGCGCAGTAAACCTTCTTTCACGACTTTTATAGCTTTAGCGAACTCTGCCGGCGCTAATTCACCGGAAGCCCGCACCTCAACCAGACCGCCATCCACAGCCAGATATACCGCTACCGGATCTTTGACTGCAAACATACTGTTTTTGAATCCCGGATAAATATCACCGGTCGGTACTGCGGTAGCAATTCCCTTCTCTTCAAGCACCCAGTCACTAAAACCGTGGATACGATTCAATGTATATAGATCTTTCTCTGAAAATCCACGGATAGGCTTACCGTTCATCACCCAGGTTACACTGAGCGCCACCGGTTCCTCAACCGCATAATTGCTATATACAGACCTGGCTATCGTTTTGACTATCGGACTCTCGGTTACGATATTTTCCGTATCTTCCTGTAACAGCCTGGAATTACTGTCGGCTGTCGAACCGCTTCCTGAACGCTCAACTCTGGATTTAGACACAATCTGCTTATCAACCTCTAACCAGTTATCGCCAAAATTCGCCGCGCGCGGAATAATATTCTTTGCATATACCTTTCTTGTAGAATGAACGGTATGTACATTTGTATTTTCAACCTGCTGCAGAGAAGCAGTTTCAGGGGTATCACTGCAGCCGCTAACCAGCACCCCCAGACCAAACACAGTAACTGCTAAAAATCTATTCATTACATTTCTCCATAAACATGTAAATTTTACTGTCAATAACTATTACTTACTGTTTTATCGGAAATAAGTTGAAAACGCTGCAGTCTTTCCGGTTAAAGTTGATTCCTCCTGACCACCCTGATTAGATACTGCTTTTACCATTAAACCAAAAAGCCGCAGGTGACCCCTGCGGCAATAAGATACTCAGAATATTAGTCAATTATTTACGAAGCATAGTTCAACCTACAGTTCCGCAATACGCTGCCGCACTTGCTCTACAGAGAGCTCCTGAATCAGAAATCTTTTCTCACTAGCTGTCTCACCACTCACAAGCAGGATAACTTTTGGAGCCACCTCAAGACTTTTAGCCAACAATTTAATAATTGCCTTATTTGCTTTACCCTTCTCCGGCGCAGTAGTTACCGACACCTTCAAACAGCCGTTAAACACACCGCTAAAGCCGTTGCTTCTAGCCGCAGGTTTAGCCTTAACCGGAAGGATACACCCCGTATCCGAAGTTTCAAGAGCCAGCAGTTCATAATCCTGCACCTTGCTTATCTCCCTTGTGCCAGCTCTTCACTACGCTCCTTAGCCCGCAGAACCGCTGAAATTAAAATATCCTTCAAACCATGTTCAGTCATGACATTAAGCGCTGCTTCAGTCGTACCATTAGGGCTCGTCACCTTACGGCGTAACACCTCAGCCGGATCGCTGCTTTCAATCAGGAGCTTTGCCGAGCCATACACAGTTTTTGCGGCCATCTTCTCAGCTATGTCTGCCGGCAATCCTGCAGCCACACCGGCTTCAGCAAGTATTTCCGCAAAATAAAAGAGATATGCCGGACCACTGCCGGAAAGACCGGTAACTGCATCCATCTGACTTTCCGCAACCGCATACGCATCAGCTGCAGAACCGCAGAGCGCCAGTGTAAGCTCTGCATCCTCCGCAGTCGCACTGGCTCCAGGCGCTACCCCGCAAACCCCTTCCCCCACAAGCATCGGAGTATTAGGCATAACCCGTACTATTCTAACATTTGGAGCAGCTTTCTGCAGAGAACCGATTGTTATGCCCGCGGCAATTGAAATCAGTAACTGCTTATCAGAAATGCGGACCCCGATGTCATCCAGAACCGAAAAAACAACCTGCGGCTTGAGCGCCAGAAGAATTATATCCTGAGTTATGACCTGATCCAGCCTCTCAGTAACCTCACACCCCAGACCGGAGAAGACCTCTCTACGCGCTTCAGAAAGATCACAGGCAGTTATCTTCGCTGCCGGAATCAGCCCTGCCTTCAAAACTCCTTTTATCAATGCCTCTGCCATATTTCCAGCACCGATAACCCCCAACGTCTTACCCGCAAACATACCTTCTCCTTAATATCATTCACCTGCCCCGCTCGGAACATGACAACAACAGACCAGACCGCGGATAATTCCGATTATTTAAAGAGCTCACTTCCGACTCTTACCATAGTCGCACCCTCTTCCACAGCCACTTCAAAATCATTACTCATACCCATAGACAACTGCGAAAAATCCTGCCCCAGCCTACCGGCAAGACTGTCGCGCAGCTCACGCAATCCCCTGAAAACACTCCTGGTATCTTCTGCCTCCGTAAAATACGGCGCCATAGTCATCAACCCGACAATATGAACTTTACCGGCATATTCCCCGACCAGTTCTTCAGCCTGTTCAGCGGTAAGACCATATTTACTCTCTTCACCTGAGATATTTACTTCAATAAAAATATCCGGTGAAAAATCACTATCGGCGATTATATCCAGCAGCCCCGCCGCTTCAACACTATGAATTGCCGCTACTTTTCCCAGAACCTTCTTAGCTTTATTCCGCTGCAGATGACCGATAAAATGCCAGCGTATCCCTTCAAGATCGCTCAATTCCGCAATTTTGGGAAGCAGCACCTCCACCCGGTTCTCACCAAAATCCCGCACGCCACAGGCATAAAGTTCGCGGATTTCATCTATGCCGACTGTCTTTGTAACCGCAATAAGCCGTACCGAATCAGTATCGCGTCCACTGCGCATACAGGCCTGCTGTATGCGCTCGCGGACTTCGGTGAGATTTTCAGCAATCGTACTCACGAACTTACCTCCAGCATGCGGTCAATTGCCTTGACACCCTTAGCTGCAGTCTCAGAATCAACCCTTACCTCTACCGCCATATTCTCAAGGCAGCGCCAGATTTTTTCAGGAGTGGCAAGTTTCATTGCAGGACAGTCAGCAATCGGCAGTAACGGATAGAATTTCTTACCGGGGTTCTCCTGACGCAGCCGATGCAGAATTCCTATTTCCGTACCGATAATAAATTCCTTATCCGTTGAGTTCTTACAGTAATCAAGAATTCCGGTAGTACTTCCGACCATGTCCGCTTTCTTCAGAACCTCCAGACGGCCCTCAGGATGCAGACACATCTTGGCTGTAGGATATTCATGACGGGCTCTTACAGCATACTGCAGCAGCATACGGTCATGTACCGGACAGAAGCCGTTATCATAAAATATTATATTATCCCGTCCAAGCTTATCCGCAACATAACGCCCGAGATTACGATCAGGGATAAAGATAACCTCACGCTCTCTAGGGATAGAATTAACCACCTGCACAGCATTGGCAGAGGTGCAACAGATATCACTCATCGCCTTGATCTGGGCAGTACTGTTTACATAGGTTACAACCACCGCATCAGGATGCTCATTTTTAAGCGCCTCCAACTGAAATGGAGTCACCATATTAGCCATATCACAGCCGGCATTGGCATCTGGAATCAGTATAGTTTTATCCTGACAGAGCATTGAAGCCGTCTCAGCCATAAAATACACACCACAGGAAACAATAACCTCAGCGTCGGTCTCAGTCGCTATCTGTGCCAATCCCAGACTGTCTCCAACATAATCAGCAAGATCCTGCACTTCCGCACTCTGATAATTATGTACCATGATTACAGCATTTTTTTCTGCTTTCAAACGTTCGATACTCTTGATTATTTCATCACTCATTGTAATATTTGCCTTTGTACTAAAAGTAAAATAAAGGTAAATTCCGCTGGTTCAATAGCTTTTATTATAAGCGGCTACACCGTGCAGTCAATACGCACAGACGGGATTTACCTAGTATTTACCGAATATTCGGAATATAATTACCACCTGTCGCGGTACAAGACATGACTAATCAGCCCCACGGAGAAATTATCTATGACCAAACCCATACTGACTGTCGACAACGCAAAATTCAGTATACACCGTTTCAGCAGCACTGCAGCCGTGCCGGCAGAGTTATTCGCGGCAAATTTTTACAGCATTACCCGTACCCCAGAAGAGCTTTCAGTGATCTGCTACGCAGATATTCAACTGAAATCTGAAAATTGCGAATCAGACTGGAGCATGCTGAAGGTACTGGGACCACTTGACTTCAGTCTCACCGGCATACTCTCCGATATTGCCGGCTGTTTAGCGCAGGCCAAAGTCAGTATCTTCGCCCTCTCGACCTTCGACACAGACTATATCCTTGTCAAGAGTTCCAGCCTCAAGCTGGCAGTAACGTCGTTGCAGGAAAATGGCTATAAAATACAGTAAACTTTCTACAGTTATTTTAAACACCATAACCAAGAACAGAGTAACCTTCCAAACCGATAAATAAATAACAAAAAAGTGTTGAGAAAATCATAAATATCGGTAAAATTTAAGCGAATAAGTATTAAAAATATACGTATAAGTCGGTTATACATGTTTATTAGAACTTACTATTATTAGGAGAAATCATGGCAGTTAATTATCGCGAACTTGGTCTTATGAATACCAGAGGTATGTTTGCCAAGGCTGTTTCTGGCGGCTTTGCTATCCCAGCTTACAACTTTAACAACATGGAGCAGCTCCAGGCAATTGTTATGGCTTGTGTTGAGACAAGCAGCCCTGTAATCTTGCAGGTATCAGCCGGTGCCCGTAAGTACGCTAACGCTACAATTCTACGCTACCTCGGTCAGGCAGCTACAGAATATGCCAAAGAACTTACCGGCGGTAAGGGCATTCCTATCGCTCTTCACCTTGACCATGGTGCTGACTTCGAGATCTGTAAAGCTTGTATCGAATACGGTTTCTCCAGTGTTATGATTGACGGTTCTCATCACCCATACGATAAGAACGTTGAACTGACCAAACAGGTAGTTGAATACGCTCACCAGTACGATGTTACCGTTGAAGGTGAACTCGGTGTTCTTGCCGGTATCGAAGATGCCGTTTCTGCAGAAAACCATATTTACACTCAGCCAGATGAAGTAGAAGATTTTGTTGGCAAGACCGGTGTTGACAGCCTGGCTATCTCAATCGGAACCAGCCACGGCGCTTTCAAATTCAAGCCAGGTCAGGATCCAAAGATCCGTCTTGATATCCTTGAAGAGATTGAAAAGCGTATCCCAGGTTTCCCAATCGTGCTGCACGGTTCTTCTTCAGTACCACAGGAATACGTCAAGATCATCAACGAAAACGGCGGTAAACTTGATGATGCTATTGGTATCGGTGAAGATCAGCTGCGTCTTGCTGCTAAGAGTGCTGTATGTAAGATCAACATCGATTCAGATGGTCGTCTTGCAATGACAGCCGCTATCCGCAAGCACCTGGCTGAAAATCCATCACACTTCGATCCACGTCAGTACCTGAGTCCAGCACGTGACCTGCTCAAAGAACTTTACATGCGTAAGAACAACGAAGTTCTCGGCAGCAGCGGCAAAGCAGAAGAAATCTTCCAGCTCGCCGGCGGTTGTGGCGGTGGCTGCTGCGGTTGTGGACACTAAATCGCAGCCTGCTGTAAATCTGTATATTTCTGAAGCCTGCAGCGATATTGCTGCAGGCTTCTTTATTATACAGCTTACAACTCTTACCGGAAATCAGTGAGTACAATTAAAGAAACGCCTCAATTTTTGCCGATGTGAATAATAGTACAATCCAACTTAATCATAAAAGCGAGATTTGAGATGAGATTCAATCTGAAAATTTACCATCTGCTGCTCATTGCCGCAATAACAGTCTGGACCGGCTATAATTCCGGAAACCTGCCAGCTATCGGCTCTGATCAGATAATCTCACCGCCAGCTGCGGCATATCTGACCGACAGCAATGAAAAAACCGTCATCAACTACGCTATTATAGAGAGCGGTCCCAGCGCAGACCTGGGAAAAGATGAGGTCTATATCGAGCACCTTAACACCGTATATAATCCAGATAACGCTTTAGAACGCGATGCCGCCGATCTATATCCGGCAGCCCCCGGGGTCTTTATCGATTCCGATACAACGATACCGGAAAACCTGGTAAGTATTGAAAACCCTAACACACTGAAGGTCAACAATACCAATACAGCAGCTGCGCTCACAAAAAGTTCTGCACCAGCAACGCCTGGGGAATTTATCTCGGATGAAAGTGGCGGTCTTACCGCTGAAACTCCGGTAAAAGACCGTTTTCAGGCTTTTGCCCCCGGAGCTTTTACGATAGGCTACCAGCTGCAATATCTCAATATACATGAAAATGGCTCTAACTCAGAAATAATCTATAATGGTATAAAAGCAAAATATCACTACGAAAATGCCAGCGACACCGTTATTGAAGTAACTGCAAGTCTGCTGGGTGGAAAGAAATTAAATGAAGATTACGGCAGTATCTACTCTGATAACCGTATAACAGCAGGGCAAAAATTCGAGTTACCCGCAGAAGGCTGGACAATTACCCCCTATTTCGGCATTGCCCTGCGTTACCTGAATAATGTGTTTGCAGATTCAGATACCTTCCAGAGTGATGAGCTGCAGCTGTACGTTCCATTCGGACTGCAGACTGATTGCACAACTGCAAAAAATCTTCATTTCTTTGTCAAAACGGAGGTTGCTCCAATTGCCTTCACCCAGAGCTGGCGCAGCACCAATCAGGGTAAGCGTGATTACTCCGCCGCCTTCAACGGTATCAATGCGCTCTTTGAAATGGGTCTGGAATACAGTCTGAACGCAAAGCTAACCATCGGCATAACTCCTTATTACCAATATACCTATGTTGATAATAAAGCATCTGAGTCAGACAGCAGCGACACACATGCGGCTGGATTGAATCTTTATCTTAATTTTTAGACCAAACCTTATATATTAGAGATTACAGGCAACATTTTATTAAAAATAAATAAAATCGGGTAGAGTGCAAAACTCTACCCGAAAACCTAACCCATATTTAAAATCAAATTATTGATTTACACGTTCCAGATACTTTCCGTCCTCGGTACTGAGCTTTACTTTATCACCGATATTGATAAAAGGAGGGATCTGAACATTCAAACCGGTTTCAACCACTCCGCTCTTGAACACGTTAGTAGCGGTAGCATTCTTAACACCAGGATCACACTCGGTAACTTCAAGCACAACCGCAGGTGGCAGTTCAACCCCAAGCACCCTGCCATCAGCAACCATAACTGTAGTACGGTTACCCTCGAGCAGATAAAATTTATCATCACCCAGAATTGTCTCGTGAACCTCAATCTCCTCATAAGTTTTGTCATTCATAAAGACAAAGTTATCACCGCTGCGGTAAGAATAAGTACAAGTCTGACGGTCAACATTGACAGTTTCAACTTTATCCTCAGAACGGAAGCGATTTTCAATAATCTTTCCAGATTCCACATTACGCATCTTAGTCTGCTGATAAGCAGGACCTTTGCCAGGTTTTACGTGGGTCATAGAAATAATCATATAAATTTCATTGTTGTAAATAATCGCCTGACCACGATTGATCTGATTGATAGGTAGACTTGGCATTCTACAAAATTCTCCATAAAATAAATTAATAAAACATCCTGAACAAAAATAAATTACCAAGAGTTTATGAAAAGTACACTGAAAGTCAACTGTAACTGCATTTTTTTATTACAAGAGTGTTATCCGTGAGCAAGGCGTACTCACCCCCGGCCCAGCACGGCAGAACCGTCAATATCCCTTTTTTTTCAGCACCTTCAATATTTCTGGTGATATATTGATGCAGATGTCCGCAAATAATATGATCAACACCGGAATCAATCAACGGTACAAGCGCCTCATCCTGCTGACGCAGAAAGTCGTAAATCTCGTAGTTATTTCCTCCCGCTCTACGGTTATAGGCATTGAAAAAAATGAAAATGCAATTAACCAGAAAAATAGGTACAAAGCGCGAAAGAACACGTGCGGGATTTCCCATTAACAGATAACGCAATAGCTGATGCCAGACATTGTCAATGCAGAAAATATCCCCATGCGCACAATGATACCGCATCCCGCCTGATTCGAATTCATATGACCAGCCCCTGAGCTTGATACCGGCAGCGGCAATAGCCGAAAGTTCCTGAGACTGAGGTTTGGTAAAACCCTGATAAATCACCGGATCATAGGATTCTGAACCCTTTGAAAAAACAAAATCCCTGTTGCCGGAGATGATATTGATCTCCAGACCATCGGCAACCGCAGCGGCGAATATATCGAGAATCTCCTGATAATCACCGGAATACCGGCCTCTCTTCTCATACCAGCAGTTGAAGGTATCTCCGACCAGAATCAGGGAATCAAAACCCCGGCAAACCTCTAAAAAATCCATAAGCTTCTGGCGCTGCTCAGGATTAGCGCCCGGTTTCAGATGCATATCTGCAGCCAATACTATATTCATATAATTATTACAGCTTTCACTTATTTGAACAGCTCGATACTGCCACTACCTGGTTTATTGACTCTCCGCTGACCGTTATACTTCCTTCTGATCTGCTGGTTGATCATTAAATCCTCTTTGTTATCCCAATGAATTTCCGCCATCGCCTGCTCGGTTTTCGCAAATACTTCGGATGAATCCGGCCCTAAAATTTCAGTTAATGCATATCTGGATAGTTCCAGCCCTTCCGAACGACAGGCCCAGACCGCAATTTTCAACTTACAGAGACAGATTTTTTTCTTCTCATTAGAGGTCAGACGCGATTTTTTTTCAAGCTCACGGATATTGCTCACCAGATTTTCAATATTTGGCGGCATCTTCTGCTCTTCTTCCATGCAAATTCCTCCCGGAAAGTTTTACTAAAGTTTAGCGTATTATATAACTGTTTTCAAACTAATTATTACATTATATACTAAATTTTACACAAGCGCATCTTTTCAATTCTTATTTTAAATATCCACTTATCCTTTTATGCATATAATAAAAAGGAAATTTGGCTGATAATGATATATAGTATTAGGTTATTAACAATATAAGATTGAAAAAGGAGTTCATATGTCAATTTGTAAATTATACAACAAAGAAGGTGATAAAAAAGCTGTAACCATTCAGGAGAATCTTGAGAAAAATTTTGGCGCCGTACCCGAAGTATTTCAGCTCTTCGGTAAGAACGGTGATTTTCTCGATGCCATGCTCAAACTCTCTGGCGCTGCGGGCAAAGACCTTGACCCAAAAACCAGAGAACTTGTAGCTTTCGCGGTATGTATTACTAATAATTGCGGCTATTGTGTCGATGCTCACCGTGCTTCAGCATTGAAAGCAGGTGCTACAGATGAGGAACTGACGGCGGTGGTCGAGTTGGTAGCAGCGACAAGCGCGTTCAATAAAGCAATTGGACCTCAGGGACTTAATCATGATATCAAAGCACCATAGTAGATATTACGATTAATTACTGCTAAAATTTTCCGCTATTCATAATAAACCGGGTGTGAACATTCACCCCGGTTTTATAATTTTTTACACCCTGGACCCGCAATAACACTTCTGCCGCCTGCACCTTTTTCAATGACAAGCTGCAGGCTTATACGTTCCTTTAATGCTGATACATGTGAGATGATACCAATAAGTTTACCACGCTGCTGAATCTGCGACAAAGCTGAGAGTACCTTATCCAGCTCGGCATCATCCAGTGTTCCAAAGCCCTCGTCAAGAAAGAGTGAATTGACTTCAACCTTACGGCTCGACATATTGGAAAGCCCCAATGCCAAAGCCAGACTTACGATGAAGCTCTCACCCCCGGAAAGATTTTTCGCCGAACGTATTTCACCCGCCTGATCCTTATCAATAACATCAAGCTCCAGAGATTCGGCATTACCCCCGCTATCAACGGTTGAGCGGCATAATAAATACCGGTCATTCATCTGCAGTAACTCCCGGTTTGCATACTTCAACAAAATATCGAAGGTCAACCCCTGCGCGAAATTTCGAAATTTCTTACCATCAGCTGAACCTATAAGTTCATGAAGATGCCCCCAGCGACGGCAAACCTCCTGTTGCTTGAGTATCTCCTGACTTTTAGCGCTATACTGCGCGTAAAGCTGAGACTGCTGATAAAGTGTATTCTTCAGCGCACCTAAACTTTCAAGTAAGGCACTTCGCTCACCCGTCACCCGTTCGAGTTCGCCGGCAACAAATTCCTGAGACGGCGCCTCAGCAAGTGACAGCTCTAAAGCCTCAAGTTTTCGAAGATTGTCGCCACGCTGCTGCTCGTTATGCTTTATAGAATCCTCTATTCCGGTCCGTTCAAGTTTGAGTTCCATTAGAAGATCACTGTCAAGTCGAGAAGCGCAAAACTCACTCTCGGAACTAAACCCTTTGGCAGTAATACTGGCATCAAAGTCAGACTGCATTGTCTGTAACTCCGTTTTTGCAACCTCAATATTATCTTTGAGCGCCTCAATACGCTCAACACAACGAGTCACCTTCTCCCTGCAAACTCTGGAACCAATTGACATCTCCTCCAGCACCTGTTCCATGGAGGATATCTGAGCATTAAATTTGTCTTCCTCTGCATCACAGTCTTTTGTACCATAAAGCTCACACCGTTGTGCATAACAGTCGCGCTGTTCTTGTTCAACAGTCACCTGTAATTCAGCAAGTTCCAGCAAACGTCCACGCTCATGATCAAGATTTCTGCAAAGCTCTTTCTTACGCACCGTCCTGAGCTCAATCTGATGTCTGCAGTTTTCGGCATTATCAGCAGCATGCTTGTATTCATCTGCCCGTTTCCTGAGTTCTATTGCGATAATATCAAGCTGTACTGCCTCCCAATTATCACTAACATAACCATAAGCGGCTAAAGATAATTTCAGTTCCTCTTTTAAACTATTCAACCGTTCTGCACTCAGTTCCAATTCTTCACGCAGATGCAGCTCTTGAGCCGCCACCTCACGTTCAGCCGCGAGCATACCTCCAGTTATCTTTTCCTGCTTCAGCAATGAATCCTTGACAGTTACCAGCTGCCCTTTGAATTCATTAATTATCTTATCCAAAGCTTCAGCTTCAATAATTACCGTCTTGATTCGCTCTAAATTATCATGGATGCTCTGAACTTCTGCTACCTGATATTCAGTCAGATCAATATCAGCTGTCAGGTCAATTCTGGCAAGGAACGCCGCAATCTTGCTCGAAAGCAGAGTATAATTATCCTCTTCAGACCTCAACCCGGCAGTTGCAGCTTCAAGAATCCCCTGCTCATGAGAAGTTGATGCTTTAAGATGCACAAGCTCTTCATCAATAAGCTTTAACCGTCCTCTCACGTCCTTAAGCCTAAGCTCAAATTCATTAATTTCAGGAGCCCCGTTGACCACAAATGGATGCTCACGCGAACCGCACAATGGACACTCTTCACCATCCACAAGTTCTTCACGGCGTTTTTCAAGCGTCTTAACCTGCTCATAATACTTTAATCCTAACTCCAGATGCTCCTGCTCCCGCAGCACATCAGATTCCGCAGAAGAAACTTGATTACAGATATCCTTAATTTTTAAAATATTCTCATTACATACTGAAACTTTATTACGCAACTGCTCAACCTTTACCGCAGAAGCAGACTGCTGTTCAAGCAATCCACCAAGGTCGTCAAGCAGCTTCAACCGTTCACCATATTTCTCATAATCACGCCGATAAGCACCAATACTGGATCCGCTTAATAGCAGTTCATATTGCTGCTGCAGCTTCATGATCTCAGAATTTACCTTCTCCGATCTGCCTTGTATTTCAGCACTAAGTTTCTTTTCGTCTTCATATTCTTCACGCAGCTGGTTCTTCTTTATAACAAGCGAATCCAGTTTGCCGGCAAGTTTTGAATTATTAGCACCAGCCACCGCCAGCTCCTGCATATCCCGTATCAAAGAATTAAGCTTTTCGACTAAAGAGGCATCCTCCTTATGCTCCTGCAGATAATACTCACTCACACGCAGTTCTTCAGCATATAATAAACACTCTTTATCAATACCAGCAACTTCCTCAGAAGCAACCGAAATGTGACTGCGTATTTTAGCTTCATCATTCTTCAATTCCCGCAGACGCCCGTAATAATTCTGCAGCTTCACATCCAAATCACGAACAGAACGCAATATTTTATGCTCTGCAGTAAAATTCTCCTTAACCGTCGCCAGTTTATTCTGCTGCTCAAGATATCCGGCCTCACTATCATCAAGATCTTTGCGCAGTACCATTAAACTTTCTAAATTTTCGTTTAAAAGCTTACTTTCAGAATCAAGTTTATCTTGCATTTTTTTAAGATGCAGATATTCCTGCCAGCAGCTTTCGGCCGCTTCCGCTTTAACGAGTTGCAATTTCTTTTCAGAAAAATCCTGTTGCCGGCGCTCAAGCTCTTCTCTCTGCACTGCAAGTTCATCATGGTGTTTTCTAAGTGTTTCCTGAGAAACGTATAACTCCTTAACTCGGCGCAATTCCTCTTCTCGGCTTTTAAGTTTACTTTCTGATTCAGCAGTTAGTGCGATATCTGATTCTATACCCTGAATTTTATCAGCGCTCAACAGCGAAATTCCATCTAATCCAGACTTGAGACCGCTTAACATATCCTCTTCCCGACGCCTGCGTTCATGAACAGCCACAGAGATCAGTGAGTAATCAGCAGTATCCGTAATATTCTCTAGAATTTCCGAGCGCTCGCTGGTATTCGCTTTTAAGAACTTGGAAAATTCCCCCTGAGCCAGCAGCATCGCTCTGGTGAACTGATCAAAATTCATACCGGTAAGCTCTTCAATACTTATTCGGGTCTGACTGATCTTCTCAGCTACCGGTTCTGCGGTTGTGATATTATCCAGCCGGTGTCGGTGAGGCTGAAGTTTTCCTCCAGATTTTCCCCGCGCCCGCTTCTGGCTCCAGTGTGCGGAATACTGCACCCCGGAAATTTCAAAATAAACCTCTGCCGAGCACTCACCCTTGCCTCGCGACATGATCTCATTACTACCGGCCGAGACAACCCCGAGCCTGGGAGTCCTTCCATACAGAGCCAGCGCAATAGCATCGAGAACCGTACTCTTCCCCGCTCCGGTAGCTCCTACAATTGCGAAAATACCATTACCGGCAAATTCACCGCCGGTAAAATCAATCTCCCATTGCCCATACAATGAATTCAAATTTTCAAACCGCAATTTAAGTATTCTCACGAGTTGCTAGATTACTCCTCAGTAACATGTTCACGCATTTCATACAAAACCTCTGTATATAATTTCTCCAGCTCTATAGCCTGCTCCGCTCCAATTTCCCGTTCCTGCAGGCATAACCTGAAGACAGACATTTTATCCAAATCCCCGAGTTCAATAATCCCGGTGTCGGTATCCTGCATTAGACTCAGCTCCTGACGCAGGTTATTTCGAATACGACACACCTCTACACAACTTCCAGCGACAGCTGTTTCAACTTCATCCTTGAGCTCGGTACAGATATCACTGCCAGTATACTCGACTTCGATCCATACCGACTCATTTTCTGCCTTGAGTCCAGAAATTATTTTCAATATCTCACCAAGATTCCCCCGGACACTCTGCAGCCGCTGAAATACCGGAACCGCCACTTCAGCGACTTTAACTTCATTATCACCCATAAATTCCAGGCACAAGACCACCTTTTGCTGAGACGCCTCACTAAAACTCAGCGGAATAGGCGAACCCGAATAGCGTATATACTCCTTACCCCCGACACACTGTTTACGGTGCAGATGCCCCAAAGCATAATATGCAACATCAGCAGGCAAATCGGAAATATCGACATGTGCCAGAGTACCGACATATAATTCACGCTCAGAATCTCCACCGCTGCTGAACGCACTGGCGGTAAACAGATGCCCCATAACCAGCACCGGCACCGTACCTGCTGCGAGCTCTCTGGCAATTTTCACGACCCCGTTATAATGGTATTGCAAACCAGCCAGCAGCTTACGCTCTTTTTCAGCGATACTTTCTCCAGCCTCGACACTCCTCAAATCGCGTTCGCGCAGGAACGGCACCGCACATATCACCAGCTCTAACTCACCGGAATTATTCCTTACCGGAATTACTTCCTCTGCCAGTGAATCACGTGCCGCCCCGACAACGCTTATATTCAACGCCTTCAATAACTCTTTTGGCGCGTCGAGGGACGTGGCTGAATCATGATTACCGCCAATAACCACAATTTTTCGGCAACAGGAATTGGCCGCCGCAGAAAGAAACGAGTAATAAAGCTCCAGCGCTTTATTACTCGGGGTAGTAGTATCAAAGACATCACCTGAAATAAGCAGTACATCAATTCTCTGTTCATTAATGAGCAGCAGCAGCCAGTCTAGAAATGCGCTGAACTCTTCATAACGTCTTTTGGAATATAATGTTCTACCGATATGCCAGTCAGAAGTATGTAAAACTCTCAACATGAATAAAACAGAACTCCTTTAAAACTAAATCTCGCCTCCATTACCGGGAAGAGAGAGCCAGCAATTCAGATACGGATATTTAACTTTACAGTAGTCAAGGAACAGATAAGGATTCTCACTATTATCTGGAAACATTTCCCAATGCCCTGGACATACCAGTCTGGGTCGCAGCTCACTGCAGAGATCCGCCGCTTCCTGCCAGGTCATACAGCCCATACAATTACGCCTGAAACGTATCGAATCACGCCCGTTTATCGGTACAAAAGCAACATCAATATCCCATTCCATAAGTTTCGGCAGCATTCCCTCATACCGCAAAGTATCACCGGCATGATACAGCACAAGACCGTCAAGCTCAAGGATATACTGCAAATAAGGGTACCCCTGCTCCTCAGTATAGTCGAAGCTCTCATGTGCAGCCTTGATTGCTGTAACCTTGCACCCGGCAATTTCCAGAACTCTTCCGGCTTGAGACGGAACAATTTTCTCCTGACTGATACCATCCTCGGCAACCAGTCTAGCCACAGCCACATCAGGGACAACAAGAATTGCCCCCTCCGATGCCGCCAGCATCTTCGGTAAAGCCGGATGATCAATATGATCAATATGATCATGAGTGCAAAGAATAATATCCGCATTATCAATAAGCTCAGGGTTCAGAACGGGAGGATATACCCGTTTTTCTCTTGGCGTCAGATAAGGGTCGATATATATTGTCTTCGAAGCTGTTTTCAGACACCATCCCATCTGCCCCAGCCACCAGAAACGAAGCTTCCCCGGTGAAACCACCGCCCCTTTTATTTCTGACAATAAATCACTGGTTAACATTTTATTCTCCGGAAACATTACGTTATACTGCGAACATAAATAAGAATTACAGCCTAGCTCCTGCTGACATCACTATCTTTGCCGACAATCAACTTTCTATTAGGATCACCAGCTAAATACAGTGTCTGCGTTGGGAAAGCAAATTCGATACCCTCCGCCTCAAACCGGCGCATTATTTCAAAATTAACCCACTGGTTAAACTCACAGAAAGGATACCAGTCAGCAGGGAAGAACCAGAATGTTGCAATAATCTCAAGATTATCAGCATTCATATTTGAGAAATACACCCTTGGCGGGAACTCCGGATTCATACCCTGATGATTAGCAAGGATATCCCGAACGATATCAACCGCCTTCTCAACCTTGACTAATGGCGTATCATAGGTTACAGTTATCGAAATTTCCTTCTTCAGATATGGTCTGCGGGCAATATTACGCACGGCATCACTCACCGTCAGCGAGTTGGGAATAGATACCAGATGCCCGTCAAGACGGCGGATAATTGTCGCCCGCAATCCAATATGCTCAACCACCCCGTCATATCCCTTAACTTCAACCCTCTCCCCGACAACAAACGGCTTATCAGTGACAATGGTAACAAAACCCAGCAGATTTTTGAGTGTATCGGTTGCCGCGAGCGCTACCGCCATACCACCGATTCCAAGACCGGCGATCAGTGTTGTTATTGAATTACCAGTTACAATCGAGTAAATATGGAGTGCCGCAATCAGCACGATAATAAATCTTATCGATTTCTTGAGCAAGGTGCTGATCGCACTGCTCAGACGCAGCTCGGTCTTATCCGTCCAGCGCATGACTACAGTCTCGATAATATCCGAGAGATTATAGAAGAACACCGCCACCGCATATGTAATGATAACGTCCAGAGTCCAGGATGCAGCCTCCAGCACCACCGGAATCAGAATAGCAAGAACCACATAAACACCGATCCAGCGGATAATAAACCGCAGCGATGAACGCAAGGCCATAAATGCAGATACGATATAGGTGCCGCGCAGACGCACATTCTCCTCGGAAGAGTCGCGATCATCTTTATAACGGTCGATAATGCTGGTAAAATACTTCTGTGATATCCGGTTTACCAGCATTGTCAGGAGCAGAAAGATAATCGCTACTGCCCAGCGCCATACAGGTCTTCCCAGAACATTCGAACGCATCAAATTACGTGCACTCTCCGGCAGATAATTCATGAAGACATTTTCATTAATTCTGATAAAAGAATTAGCCCGGTATTCAAGGATACGGCTATAAATATCTTCAGCCTGGCGACGCAGGATATACACGCTCTCCGGCCGGTTACCGGCTTTCTTGAGGGTTGCAGCCTTATCAAGGGTATAGTCTTTTACATAATCCGTTGCGCTCATGTTATTCGAATCAACAGCCGAAGTCTTTATTCCCCGCATCTGAAGGAGCACAGCAACAAATTCCGGGCGCACATTCTCGGCAGCAACAATGAGCAGAGTCTTTCCTCTGATCCCGGTAGCATTGGGATCGGCGCCATGCTCCAGAAGAGTTTCAAATGCTCCCAGTTTACCATTATATATAGCTACAGCACCGAGTGGATTACCACCGATACTGGAATTTACATCCAGCATCCCCTCATCCAGAGCTTTGACCAGACTGGAATTATCCCCTGACAAGATCAGATCCAGTGTCGCTCTATCCTTGTCGCTGAGGTTATTAATCTTTTCCAGGCTGGACGCATCATCATCGGCAGCATAGAGTGTGACCGACAATAACGCCATAACCAGCATAAATATAAGCAGAAAACTTCTTTTATCTCTACATTCTTTCATAGCATACTCCAACATCTGTAAATTCGAGATGAACCCCTCGGAGCTGTTTATTCAACAACATAATTCCGACGCTACTTCCGGCTGATCCGATCCAGTCCACCCATATATGGTCTCAGAACTTCAGGAATAATTATAGAACCATCCTCCTGCTGATTACTCTCTATTATCGCCACCATCGTACGCGGTAAAGCCAGACCAGATGAATTCAATGTATGCACAAAACGGGTCTTATTATCAGCATCCTTATAACGTATATTTGCTCTGCGTGCCTGGAAATCTTCAAAATTACTGCAGCTTGACACCTCAAGGTACTTATCAACCCCCGGAGCATAAGCTTCAAAATCATAGCATTTCGCCGCAGAGAACGAAAGATCACCGGAACAGAGCTTGAGCGTCCGGTAATGCAGACCAAGCCGCTGCAGACAGGTTTCAGCATTGGCACGGAGTTTTTCCAGTTCATCGTAACTGGTCTCAGGCTCAACAAATTTAACCATCTCAACTTTGTTAAACTCATGAACTCTGAGCAGTCCCCGGGTATCCTTTCCCGCAGCTCCCGCCTCTCTGCGGAAACATGCGGAGTACGCAGTATAGTATAGAGGCAGATCTTCTCGCGGCAGAAATTCATCACGGTGAATATTTGTAACCGGAACTTCCGCAGTCGGTATAAGAAAGAGATCATCACCTTTATCACAGCAGTACATATCATTCTCCATCTTCGGAAGCTGACCGGTTCCGATCATAGAATCACGGTTCACCATCAGTGGAGGGAGCCACTCGGTATACCCGTGTTCAGTCGTATGCAGATCGAGAAAAAAGGTATACAAAGCCCGTTCAAGTCTGGCGCCCAATCCCTTGTACAAAATAAAACCACTTCCAGACAATTTTACTCCGCGCTTGAAATCAATCATATCCAGCTCTTCACAGAGCTCCCAGTGCGGTTTGGGCTCAAAGGAAAACTTTGGTGCTTCTCCCCAGCGGTCGATCTCAACATTTTCATTCTCACCGTCTCCTTCAGGAACATCTGCCGCCGGATGATTAGGAATTGACAGCACTAGCTGCTGCAGGCTATCCTCAACCTCCTTGCGGTTATCCTCAAGCTCCTTGACCCTGCCGGCAATTGTACGCACCTCTTCCATGACCTCAGTGGCATCCTCTCCAGCCTTCTTCTTCTGTCCAACCTCCTTGCTGGCGGCATTGCGTCTAGCCTGCAACTGCTCAAGCTCACTGATAATATCCAGTCTTTTAGTGTATAACTGGACACCGGCATTTATATCTATATTCACCCGTTTAAGTTTGCAGGCTTCAATAAGATACTCGGGGTTATCCCGAAACAGTTTCATATCAATCATGATTCATACTCCGTTATAATAATATAATTAATTTATGCTTAATAATAATTTAAACTAGATTTTAAACTAATTCTCAAGTGCCGCCATAGCTTCAGGGAGTGTCATTCTGCCGTCATACAATGCTTTCCCAGAAATAATCCCGAAAAGATCCAGTTTTGACAACGCTTTAATATCAGCTACCGAAGTAACTCCGCCCGAAGCAATAATCGGAATATCAGTTGCCTTTGTCGCCCGCTCCATAGCTTCAACATTAGCGCCTACCAGAGCACCGTCACGTGAAATATCAGTATAGATTATCGCCCCGAGTCCACTTCCCGAGAGCTCCGCCAGAAAATCTTCTGCCTTCTTCTCACTGGTTTCAGTCCAGCCCTTTATTGAAACATATCCGTCTCTGGCATCAACTCCGACATTAACATGCCCCGGAAGTTTGACGATTAGCTCATCAAGAAATTTCCGGTCTTCAAGTGCTTTGGTACCGATTATCACCCTGTCGACACCATAATCCACCAGACGCTGAGCTTTTTCCAGAGTACGGATTCCTCCGCCAACCTCAACGGGAATATTGACAGTACGGGCAATTTCACGAATAAATACTTCATTCTCACTTATACCGTCAAACGCTCCGTCCAGATCAACTACATGCAGATATGTAGCACCATCATCAACCCAGCGCTGCGCCATACTCACCGGCGAATCAGAGTACACTGTCTCTTTATCCTTCTCCCCCTGAAACAATCTCACCGCCTTACCACCTTTGATATCAACTGCAGGCAAAATATGCATTATTACTAATCCTTCACTAGCAAAACTCACGAAACCAAAAAATATCTATATCATTCACCCCGCACATCACTCGCGGCAGGCCTGCTGTATCCCCAGTATTTGACGGAGCAGATGTTCAAGTTCAGAGAAACGGATCATATTAGGTCCATCACACAAAGCCGAATCCGGTTCATCATGCACCTCCAGAAACAGACCATCCACACCTGCTGCGGCCGCTGAACGCGCAAGGACCTTGGCCATCTCCCGATCGCCGCCACTACAGCCGCCCTGACCTCCAGGCAGCTGCGCACTGTGTGTCGCGTCAAAAATAACCGGCGCAAATTCACGCATAACCGGCAATCCCCGAAAATCACTGACAAGATTATTGTAGCCGAATGAAGCACCGCGCTCAGTTATACATACCCGTTGATTACCGGTTGATGTAACTTTGGCAACCGCATTTTTCATATCCCATGGAGCCATAAACTGCCCCTTCTTGATATTAACCACCTTACCGCTCTTTCCGGCAGTGACCAGAATATCGGTCTGCCGTGAGAGAAAAGCCGGAACCTGAAGAATATCAACCACTTTGGCAACCGGTTCAACCTCGGCCTCTGAATGAAAATCTGTAAGCACCGGAATTTTAAAGCATTCACGCACCTCAGCAAGTATCTCCAGTCCCGCATCTATTCCCGGACCGCGGAAATTTCCGACACTCGAACGGTTAGCTTTATCATATGAAGCTTTAAAAACATACTGAATACCAAGCTTAAGCGTCAGTTCTTTTAGCATCTCAGCCATTTTCAAAACATGCTCACGCGATTCAATCACACACGGACCAGCAATAAGCAGCAAATCTGAGTCGGCACCAAGCGACAGACCACAACCGATATCAACTTTATTTATAGCTTCCACAGCTATCCTCTCTCTAAACAGTCATGAAACCGGCAAACAGCCGCTGCATAACCTAAAGTACTAAAGAAACAAGAATTTAAGCGATCAATCCATACAATATAAAACGTTATTACATCATACATTCTATTTAATAATGTTCAAGTTGATTTTTCACATTATATCGCTTCAGCGCAATGTATTTAACGTAAAAATGTATATTAATTTAGCATTCAACCTTCATATAATATATAATTAATGTAATTTCCAGATATATTCTACTTGATCTGATAAAATCCGATCAAACCATTACAGGATGGACTGATAATGAGTGTTAAAACAGTATGCCGCGAAAGATTATATTTATTACTTTTTTCTATTCTTGCCTGTATTCTGACCGGCTGCATTCAGGCAGATGCTCAAATTGTACTGAATAATGACGGTTCCGGGAAAATAATTATAACCGAACTAATCACCCAGAAAGGGATAGACCAGATAAAACAACTCAGTGCTAATGGCAGTATACCGCGTATTGATGTTGCAAGTTACTTCAAGGATGCGAATAAGGACGACACCACCGCCGAACTCAGCAGAATTTCTTACGGTATAAGTTGTGATTCAGTAAATACCTTTATACCTGAAGCTGGAGGATTGGGACGAAAATCCGTATTTGGTTTCAACGATATCAATAAGGTCAGACTTTTCAGCGGCAGCAATCCGGACAATTCATATCTGCAGGCGGTTTTTTCTGGTACTGAATTGACAATAACCGCAAATATCAATTCCGCTGAAAGAGAGAAGCTACTCAAAATACTCCGCACTCTCGGCAGTCTGCCGGATACAATACGCTCAGCATTTTCTGGGATGAGAGTTACAGTCAAGCTTTCAACCCCACGGGAAATCAAAGCCACGACAGCCAGCTTCCCTGATGCCGATAACAGAGGAATAACTTTTTTAGATATTGATATCGGAAAGCTTATTGCAACCCCGGTAACAATCGATAAACTTATGCAGTCCGGAAATACGGTTTCAAATGAAACCGCTCCAGGAGTTCAGAACCTCTCATCAGTAAAACTTGAACCGAAGACTGAAGTTTACATCAGACTAAAAGATTGATCTTTCTTAAGATAAAGCGGACAGAATGAATAACCTAAAGTTGAATGCCGTAGTCAGAGATCCAGGAACTGTATTTATCTGCTGGGAGAACGAACCGAGTCTCCCGACAGAGCTTGATTATTTTCTTGAAGTGCATAATATCACTGACGGCGGCATTGAAATCTACCCGGTTATTATCGAGAGCGGAAAACACTACCTGCACTCACTCAGCCCTAATACTTATTATCATCTCATGATTTGCACCTACACTAAAAGTGGTAAGAGGCTTGAAACCTTTCTCGATTTCGGAAACATACATACTTTCCAAAACAGTATCAGCTCACAAAGTTCGCCTAACGCCAAATGGAAGACCGACCGGGATTCACTGCTGAAACTTACCGGAAAAGATTGGAAAGAGAGAAAATCCAGTGATGGACACTATAGCTGAAGCCGGCAACCGGCAGATATTCCAAAGTCTGCTGCTGCACGCCCACCTGCCTTACGTCCGTCATCCGGATCATCCGCAATTCTTTGAAGAGAACTGGCTCTTTGAAGCGATCAGTGAATGTTATCTGCCGTTGCTTCACGGGCTTCACCGCCTCCATACAGAGAATATTCCCGGAAGAATTACCTTCACGCTTACTCCGACCTTGACTTCAATGCTGCAGGATGAATCATTAATAAATAAATACAGCCAGAGGCTCAGGCAGCTCTCTATTCTGACAGCTTCTGAAGCATCCAAGAAGACACCTGACAAAAAATTACAGTATATAAGAGACTTTTATCAGCAGCATTTTGCCGAACTCAGACATCTCTTTGAAGATATCTATAACCGTGACCTCATAACCCAGTTTAAAATTTTACGTGATAACGGCAAAATTGAGATCATCGGCTGCGCTGCCACTCATGCCCTGCTGGCTCTTGCCGAAAGCCCCCAGATTATCCGCTCACAGATAAAGACCGGTCTGAGTTCCTATACCGAAACCTTTGGTGAAAAACCCCGTGGGATCTGGATGCCGGAATGCGCGTATACCCCACTGGTATCAGAAATTATCCGCTCAGAAGGAATTGAATACAGCATCGTTGACAGCCACGGCATACTTCACAGCACCCCGATGCCGAAATACAGTGTATTCGCACCGGTACGTGACTGTAACGACCTGATACTCTTCGGTCGCGATCCAGAGAGTTCACAACAGGTATGGTCAGCAGACACCGGTTATCCCGGGGATTATAATTACCGGGAATTTTACCGTGATCTGGGCTGGGACGGCGATCTGAGTGAAATCGGTGAATATCTGGTATCAAATAACATACGGCATGATTTGGGTCTGAAATACTACCGTATCACCGGCAATGTTCCACTTGCAGAAAAAGAATTATATCACCCGGAAACAGCAGCAAGAAAAGCGCGCCAACACGCCGAGCATTTCGTTTACTCGCGCCTGAAACAGGGCCGGCACATACTTGCCGAAAGCCGGATACCACCTCATATACTGAGTCCGTATGACGCGGAACTCTTCGGTCACTGGTGGTTTGAAGGTCCAATTTTTCTGGAGGAAATTCTCCGTCAGGCAGCGACTACCGAGCTCAAACTGATAACCCCGTCGGATTATCTTGATCTGGGACGGGAACTGCAGCAGGTTGATGTCAGTGTCTCCAGCTGGGGCAATAACGGATACTTCGAGACCTGGCTCAACGGCAGCAATGACTGGATCTACAGAGATCTTAGAAAAGCAGAGGCGCAGATGGAACAAATCTGCGGCCATTACAGCCATACCACACCGGATCATACCACAATTCAGGCACTCAATCAGGCTGGAAGAGAACTCCTGCTGGCTCAGGCCAGTGACTGGGCATTTATCCTTACCACCGACACCACTACCGAGTACGCAACCAGCAGAGTGAAGAATCACCTGCATAATTTCAAAGCTATCATCGGCATGCTGGATGAGAATAAAATAGACCTGAATATAATAGACAGACTATACCAGCAAAACAATATTTTCCCGAATATTGATTATACGGTTTTTGCTTAGAAACAGCCGTATTACTGTTGACTTGCAAACATATATAAAATATAATTCATATATCATTTTTACCAAAATTTAGAGACAGAAAAGGAAAAACCACATGGCTGAAGATTACAAAGTTGCAGACATATCACTCGCAGAATGGGGGCGAAAAGAGCTTGATATTGCCGAGAAAGAGATGCCTGGACTCATGGCTACCAGAGAGAAATATGGCTCGGAAAAACCTCTCAAGGATGTACGTATTATGGGCAGCCTGCATATGACCATTCAGACAGCTGCGCTTATTGAGACTCTGGTTGAGCTCGGTGCAAATGTACGCTGGTGTTCCTGCAATATCTTCTCTACTCAGGATCATGCCGCCGCCGCTATTGCCAAATCCGGTGTTCCGGTATTTGCCTGGAAAGGTGAATCCCTCGAAGAATACTGGTGGTGTACCAAACAGGCAATGACCTGGCCTGACGGCAAAGGTCCACAGCTGATCGTTGATGATGGCGGTGATGCATCGCTGCTTATTCACAAGGGATTTGAACTTGAAAACGGCTCCAACTGGGTTGAACAGCCGGCTGGGAGTGATGAAGAAGGCGTAATCAAGAATCTGCTGAAGAGCATTTTTGCCGAAGACAAGCAGCACTGGCATAAAGTCGTGACCGAGTGGAAGGGTGTTTCAGAAGAGACTACGACCGGTGTCCACCGTCTTTACCAGATGGAAAGAGATAAAAAGCTGCTGGTACCAGCTATCAACGTCAATGACTCTGTAACCAAGAGTAAATTTGACAATATCTATGGCTGCCGTGAATCACTGGTTGACGGCATCAAACGTGCCACCGATGTCATGATCTCAGGTAAAGTAGCAATGGTCTGCGGATACGGTGATGTCGGCAAAGGCTGTGCTGAAACCCTTTCAGGACACAAGGCGCAGGTATCAGTAAGTGAAATAGATCCTATCTGCGCGCTGCAGGCATATATGAGCGGCTACCCGGTACGTACTGTTGAAGATATGCTGCCATACGCCGACATCTATGTTACCACGACCGGTAACCGCGACATAATTACCGCCGAACACATGAGCAAAATGAAGGATCAGGCAATAGTCTGCAACATCGGACACTTTGATAATGAAATTCAGATGGCACAGCTTGCCAAAATTCCAGACATCCAGAAGCTGGAGATCAAGCCTCAGGTTGACAAATGGATCTTCCCTGACGGTCATTGCATATTCATTCTTGCTGAAGGCCGTCTGGTCAACCTTGGTTGTGCTACTGGTCATCCATCATTTGTAATGTCCAACAGTTTCACCAACCAGACACTCGCACAGATAGACCTCTGGAAGAATAAAGACAGTTATGAAGTCGGCGTTTACACCCTTCCTAAGAAACTTGACGAAGAGGTGGCCCGCCTGCACCTTGATAAGCTTGGCGCTCATCTGACCCAACTCTCTCCAGAACAGGCAGATTATATCGGAGTGACAGTAGACGGTCCGTTCAAGCCCGAGCATTACCGCTACTAAACAGATTTTACTGCTACTAAATAACAGGGCCTCACTACTGAAGTGAGGCCCTGTTATTTATATCGCCTGCCAAAAAAGTCAACAACAAGCTACTTATTATTCCACATCTGCTTCAAACCGATACAAAGTGCTATCTGATTCTCAGCTGCCAGCCTCTGCTCGGAAGCACCTTTAGCTATTGGCTCAATAATCTTCATTGCCTCATCAAGATTACCGCTGGCCTCATCAATATGCCCAAACGGCTGTAGAATCTTTGCCCGACGTACCAGCAGACTGCTTAGCAGCAGCTTGGCTTCATCATCCTTCGGTTTATTCTCTATCCGATTCTGAGTCGCACTGATAGCGGTATCGATTATATCCATACAATTTCTGATAATCTTTTTGGCCTGATCATGATTCTCAGTATTGAGTGCGGATTTTGCAATCTTATATAACTGCCGGCTTACACCTTCTGCGGCAAGTGACTGCCCATATGCCGAGAGCTTATCCTCTGCATGAGTCTGCAGACATTCGTGAAAAGAACTCAATGAAAGCTGAAAAAATTCATGAGCCTTATCGGTATTCTGAAAATCATAACACTGATATCCAAGGTATAAAGCGGCGACCCCCTGACCTCTCAAAGCCAGAAAATTCTCCGGATCATATTTCAGAGAGTTTTTATACGCCTCCAGCGCTTCCTGAACCTTATCGATATTATACTGACAATCGCCCAACTGCCTCCAGGCGTCTGAGTGCATTGGCAGATCTTCCAGATACTCCTGTAACATGAGCTCAGCTTCATGCAGTCGCCCCTCTTTCATAAGCGCTAGCGCACCTTTATAACGCTTATCGTGATAATTTACGTCAAAGATTTCAGTAAGATTACTTTCCGGCTCCTTGATGCTGGTTATCTCCACTTCATTACGGCTACCGTCAGCACTACCATCAAGCAGCCACACATTCTCATCATAATTAAAAAACTCTTCAGGAGATAAAGGTCCTAAATTATTGACTCCGGGCAGCCACTCTTCCAGATGTACCCTGCTCTTTTCTACAACCTTATCTGTAACAGCGTAATACCCGATTCCCAAACAAATAATGACGCAGCAAAAATTTATTATCAAATTTCTATATTTCATAGATATACCTTAATAATTCATAATCCGAAGGTTACATAAAGCACTTATCAGAACCTTTATCGTCATAACTTCACTAATTGTTAAACTTTTGTTTGTTTTTCCGCTTTAGCTTGATAATGATAAATAATACTGATATAGTATTATATTATATCCTTATGGATAAATATTGATTCACATTGAACAGTAATAACAAGGGGATTACTTTGTCTAAAAGTAAGAATAAAACAAAAGCCTTCAATATGCCGCAAAATGTAGCGGCCATTGATATCGGCTCAACATCGGTTCGATTGCGTCTTGCGGAAATTGCAACTGACGGCAAAATAACAGCACTTGAAAATCTGGTGCATCCGGTTCCGATCTCCAGTGATTCCTTTTCCAAAGGCTATATCACCCCTAACACCCTGCGTATACTCTGCAAAGTACTGAAAAACTTTGCTGACAAAATCAGAGAATATGGAATAACCTCTATTAACGCTATAGCCACCAGCGCGCTGCGTGAGGCGGAAAATACCGATATTGTTGTCGACCGCATCAGACTCGAAACTGGCATACAGATAAAAATAATTGACCAGGTCGAAGAAAGCCGCCTGAACTTCGAACTGCTCCAGCCGTTTTTGGAGGATAACCTCAAGCGCTGCCGCAAAAATATTCTCTATATTGATTTAGGCGGTGGTTCCACAGAAACAATACTGATAAAAAACCAGAAAGTTGTGCTGGCGAACAGCATGCGTCTTGGAACATCGAGACTGTTTCACAGTATTGGTCAGAGTGAAGGAATTGAACGAAAAATACTCACGCAAAGTGTCATCCGAAATGTGGTTAATGCCACTATAAAACATTTTGCCGACTATAAAATCGGGGAATATGTAGTTGCCAATATAAATCTGCACCGCTTGTTCAGTGGTCAGGAGGGTGTGAAGGAGGTACCCGGAGGTCTGGAGATACCGATTTCTGTATTTAATAGTATCGTAGAGAAATTCTCTGCCGATAATGACCGCAGCAAGGCTGAAAAACTGCACGTATCCATTAATGAAGTAGAACTGCTGAATCCCGCCGTCCTAACCATGCAGCGTCTGTTTAAAGGGCTGAAAATAAAGCGCTTCTTTACCGCGGATATCGACTTTATTCAGGCGATTATAAATGATATGCGAATCGATCTTTACGGGATGAACCCGATAATTGAATTCCGCGAGCAAATACTCCAGTCAGCCAAAGGACTCGGGGAAAGATTTGATTATGATGAAGATCATGCCGATTGCGTAACCAAACTTGCCGGTAAACTATACGACGGACTGAAGGATATGCTTGGATTATACGGTAAAGACAGACTTTATCTCGAAGTTGCAGCGGTTCTTCATGATATTGGAATGTTTTTAAACGACCATGCTCACCACAAGCATTCACAATATATGATTGAATGGTCGGAAATAGTCGGACTGAATCAGGATGAACGTAAAAAGATCGCTATGATAGCCCGCTATCACCGTAAAGCCCATCCCAACCATACACACCCTGATTATATGGCACTCAGTACTCAGGAACGCATCCGTGTTGCCAAATTAGCCTCACTGCTGCGGGTCGCAGACGCTCTGGACAGACCACACCGGCAAAGCATAACGGATCTGGCAGTTACTGTTGAGGATAATACAATAATAATTACTACCACCAACGTCTCAGACATTCTTGTAGAGCAGATCGCAGTTAATGAAAAAGGTGAATTGCTCAAGGATATAACCGGTAATGACATCGAAATTCGCCAACTTGTCATTTAACACTTTCTTCATAATAGGATTTATTAATGAGTACCAAGAAAACTAAGGATCTAATGGCGCCAGAAAATTTTATCAACCGTGAACTAAGCTGGCTTAGTTTTAATTTCAGGGTTCTCGCTGAAGCAGAGAATCCGGATGTACCGCTGTTGGAACGCATAAAGTTTATCGCTATCGTCTCATCCAACCTTGATGAATTCACCGTAGTACGAATAGCCAATACCATACGCGCCTACAAAGAAGGCAGCAACACCAAAGATGTTGCCGGGATGAGCCCATATGAAGTTCTGTCACAGATGGCGCTGCAGAAACGGGAGATGGTCAATAGACAGTATCACTGTCTGCAGAATATGCTCCTGCCGCAGCTCAAGGAGAACGGGATTGAATTACTGAGAACTCAGGATCTAACCGATGATGACCTGGAATTTCTTGAAGACTATTTCCAGAATCATGTCTCTGCCGCCTTGACCCCGATGGCTATTGACCCTGCGCACCCCTTCCCGCTGCTTTCAAGCGGTGCCGTTTATACTATATTCAAAGTCAAGCCAATAGAAGCAGTTAATTCCCAGTTTGTTGTTAAAACCGATACCATACTGGTACAGGTCCCAGGGAGTATGAACCGGTTCATAAAACTTCCCAGCAATGACGAAATAACCAGAATCGCCACCCTGAGCGACTCAATTCAGCTCTTTGCATCAAAACTTCTCGGTGGTTATGAAATTACCAGTACCAATACCTTTCGGGTACTGCGCGATGCAGATATGAATGTTGATGACGAGAGTGCAGATGATCTTCTCGGCGTTATGGATGTAGCTGTCAAGAGCCGACGCTGGGGCGAGCCTATTGCTCTGGAAATATCCGCAGGCATGGATGATACAGTTAAAGACTACCTCTGCAGTAAACTCGATATTAACGAGGAAGAAGGCGTAGTAATGCGCATGCCTTATATCCTGAATCTCAAGGACTTCTTTGGTTTTCTTGCTCTGGTAAAACGTCCGGACCTCTGTGAAGAACCTTGGCCGCCACAGCCGATAGCAGGACTGCAGTCAGACAATATCTTCGAGGATATCAGACGTTCCGACCACTTTATCAGTCTGCCTTATCATAGCTTTGATCCGGTCGTTCGACTGGTAAGCCAGGCCGCTGATGATCCTGATGTTCTGGCTATTAAAATAACCCTATACCGGGTATCAGGTAACAGCCCGCTGGTTCGAGCCTTGATACGAGCCGCCCATAACGGCAAACAGGTTACAGCGCTGGTCGAACTGAAGGCCAGATTCGATGAAGAGGCAAACATTCACTGGGCTCGTGCACTCGATGCCGCTGGAGCACATGTAATTTATGGTGTTGTAGGCTTCAAGACCCACAGCAAGGTACTGATGGTGGTACGTAAAGAGGAACTTGGGATCAAACGCTATGTCCATCTGGCGACAGGAAACTACAATGATAAAACCGCCAAGATGTATACCGACTGCGGCATCATGACCTGCAACCCCAGCATAGCAGAAGACGTATCAGGATTCTTCAATGTCATAACCGGTTATTCACTGCCTCCGCAGTGGAACATGCTTACAATTGCTCCAACCGACATGCGCAACCGGATTTTAGAAATGATCAACCGGGAAGCAGACAAGAGCACCCCGGAAAATCCCGGTCATATCCGTGCCAAAATGAATTCCTGCATTGATCCTAAAGTTATTGAAGCTCTTTATATGGCTTCACAAAAAGGGGTTAAAATCGAATTACTGGTACGCGGTCTCTGCCGTCTGCGCGCCGGTGTCAAAGGACTATCGGATAATATCAGTGTCCGCAGCATACTCGACCGTTTTCTCGAGCATCCTCGTATCTTTTACTTTAAGAATGACGGCGCAAGTGAGGTTTATATGGGAAGTGCTGACTGGATGGAACGTAATTTTGATCAGCGTCTGGAGATACTCTTTCCGGTTATTGATGCCGACTGTAAAAAACAGGCTCTGGAAATTCTGGATATCGGTTTCAAAGACAATGTCAAAGCCTGGGAAATGCAACCCACCGGTATCTATGAACGGGTCAAAAAGCCTAAATCAAAGCATGAACAATACCGTAATCAGGAATATCTCTATCGTCTTGCCTGTAAACGCGCCCCCAAACCAAGCATAAACCCTGACGGTGTATTCATTGCTAAGACCAAGCCTTCAAATTAATCTTAATTTACATTAATCAGCAGCGGCTTCAGACTAAATGTCGAAGCCGCTGCCTGTTTTAAAAGTTACAAAAACCATACTATACAACTCAGTTCTCCGCCGGTATTAGACCACAAGTTACTTTCTCTAAAATCGTACGCAAACCCTATAATCATTGCTGTATAATTAATATTTCGGGTTTAGTTATCCCTTGCCCCAAAACATATACCTAAATTTCGTCCTCAAGAAATAATATAGTATAAAAAGCAATCAGGCTGCCGTAAAAGGCAGCCTGAAAATATATACAGCTAATATTTATTGCAGAACTAGTTTCCAAGTTCCAGACGGGCAAAATCAATAATTTTAGCAGCACCACCAAGCTTTTTGGCTGCAGCTGAAATCATCTCGCCTACGGTCTGCTTACCATCAGGATCCTTGACGAAAATCTGTTCTTCAAGACACTTGTCGCTATAGAACTTTGACATCTTACCTTCAAGGATCTTTTCCTTGATATTATCAGGCTTATTCTTGATCTCTTCAAGGAATACTTCTTTTTCCTTATTTACGAGATCGGTTGGAACACCTGAACGATCAAGAGCTACCGGTCTGGTAGCAACAGCATGCATACAGACGTCATTAGCAGCAGCCTGGAAAACGTCATCAACACTCACACCATCAATCTCAATGACACATACAGAAGCAGACTTGCCATTGAAGTGTGAATATGCACCATAGATTGCATTTTCAGGGACCACAAAACTTGCAATATTCTTAACTACTACATTCTCACCGATAACACCAATAACAGCCTGAACAGAATCAGCAACGGTTCCCTCTTCAGTAGGAGCGGCGAGAAGTTCCTCAATAGTCTTGGCACCAGACGCAAAAGCGGCATCATATACCTTGTCAACAAGAGCAAGGAAACGTTCATTCTTAGTAGTTGGCTCCTGTTCACATTCCACCTGCAGACAGATAACAACTCCATCCTTTTCGCGAACAGAAACAAGTCCTTCACCAGTTGCACGGTCAGCCTTCTTTGCAGCCTTATCGAGTCCCTTCTTACGGAGAATCATTTCAGCTTCTTCAACGTTTCCACCAGCATCTACAAGTGCCTTTTTACAGTCACTCATACCCATACCGGTCATTTCACGCAAATCCTTAATCATCTTGGCGGTAATTTCAGCCATGGTATCATCCTTTATATCAATTAGTTAACAAACAGCATAAATTTGACGCAGATCCTTAAGCAGCTGATCACACATCATCAGGCATAGTAAATGCACCCATCTTTGAGAGATTGGAAGGTACATCCATGCCTCTGTCTTCTGGTTTCTCCGCAGCTCTGGCTTTGATAGCAGACTTGCTTGAAGCCTTTTTAGCACCATCAATTATTGCTCCGCCTAGCGCATTAAGAATAACCTGGATACTTCTCTGTGAATCATCATTGGCAGGAATAATGAAATCGATTGGATCTGGATCACTGTCTGTATCAACGATACCTACCAGCGGAATACCAAGTTTCATTGCTTCTGCAACTGCGATATCTTCCTGAGTTGGATCGATAATCACGATCGCACCCGGCATTTCCTTCATCTCACGAATACCCTCAAAATTTCTGAAGATTTTTTTCTTTTCTCTGGTCAGACTTGAAACCATCTTTTTAGAAAAGTTATCAATAGCTCCAGTCTTATCAAGAGTTTCCAACTCTTCCAGGCGGCTTACTCGCTTACGCATGGTATCCATATTAGTAAGTGTACCACCAAGCCATCTATGTACTACAAAGTAACTGTTTGCCTCAGATGCTTCCTGACGTACAATATCAGCAGCCTGTCTCTTAGTTCCAACGAAGAGGATCTTCTTACCACTTGCAGCAACCTTGTTAAGGAACAAACTTGCTCTGATAAGTCCCTTTAGTGTTTCACGCAGATCGATAACATGTATACCACTCTTCTTTGAGTGAATATATGGTTTCATCTTTGGATTCCAGCGTGAAGATTTACTTCCGAAATGTACTCCTGCCTCAACGAGCTCTTTGAGAGTAATGTCTGCCATTTTATCTCCTATGACATTGTTTCAACCTGTATCTGCAGTGCTTGGCGTTAAAGCACACCAAAACAGAATACCGGCATTAAAAAAATAAAAAAAGTGCAACAAAAACAATAATCAGACCCGTCATAGGTCTGACCTGTACTTAATATAACCATAACTCCTGTCAAGTCAAGTGCTATAACATATTTTTATTTATTTTTAAACAATACACTTAATATACATTAATCAAAATATCCGTAAAAAGTTTTTGCTTGATTTTATCTGGACTTGTAATAATAATTAGATGATATTGAGTCCTTAAACAATAACGCTGTTCTTTCCTTTGATATTGTTGCGAAAGCGTTTTCAGGAGTTTTAACAATGAACAAAGTCGTGCTGGCAGTTGGAGAAAAGTATCAGAGTATTACCGGTAATTCCGCTCAGGAGTTCATCAATGATCTTCTGGCTCTTGAGAAATCACCATATGACGAGATAGTACTAGACTTTAAAGATACTGACAGCATAAGTTCAATGGCTATGGGATCTCTATACTCTACCTACCAGACCCTGACCAGCCAGAACCGCAGCATAAAAATAGTCAATCCTTCCAGCAATGTTTCACGCCTGTTCAAACTGATCAATATGGGCGAAATTATTGATGAGAAGTAAGCAAAGCTGCAAAATTTTACAAATAATAAAGGATAGTTTTGGAAAGTTATAATATTAATCCCAGTAACGAGCAGACTGATATCCAGGATAAACGCATACTTATTGCCGATGCCGATATTCAGTCGCGAAACCTCCTGGCGCTGGTACTGCGCAAACTCGGCGCCGCCGTTGAAGAGATTGGCAATGGCAAGGAAGCGTATGAACTGTTACAGGATAAAACCTACAGAAAAAAGGACGAGATCGACCTGCTGATAATGGGGATAAATATGCCGCAGATGGACGGCATAAATCTTCTGCGCATGCTCAGAGATCATAATCTGCTCAAAGAACTTCCGGTTTTTGTCATGCATTACAGCAATGAGGACAAGGAACTGCATGAATGCCGCTGCCTGGGGATTTCAGACAACATACCCAAACCGGTAAATGTTGTTGATGCGATATCTGCTATTGCCAATACTTTTGCCCGTATTAAAAAAGCTAAAAAAGAAGATCTTCCGACGCAGCCGTCCAGTACCACCGAATACACCGAAAGCGGTTTTCCGGTAGAGTATCAGAATATAGCCACGCGTGATACCTACCCGCTGAAAACATCTTTTTACCGCTGCCCCTTCTGTGATCAGACCTTTACGGCACCGAAGATTAAGGAAAAATCACTCGATCCAGACCCAACCGATCAACTTCTCATAGGCTTGTACAGCCCCGGTTCCGCTGATTTCGAACATGTCGTCCCTTTTCTAGTCGATGTGATATGCTGCCCAAGCTGCCTCTGGACCGCAGACAGAGAAGGCTTTTTACGAATCTGGAATCGCGATACTGCGAAAATACATGAGATAACCAAGGTTCCTAAGAACCGCTGGGAATTTCCCGCGTTCAATCTAACCCCGAAACTCAAGAATGATTTTACCCTGTTCCTGCGCAAACGTCTGGAATATGTACACAAAATCAGCGATCTGGGAGAAGCTCTTTTCTCCATTTCAAAGATTGACCGCAAGTTCCCGCGCAACTTTGCCGATGCTCAGATTTCTATTGATCTGGCCTTATTCTGTAATGAATTTGTAATCAAGAATTCCGATACCAGAACCCGCTCAATCCTGCGCCACAAAGGTGCCGAATACTACATAAAAAAGCAGCACATAGCCAGCATGATGATAGAGCGAATTAGAAAGAAAGAGGACAAGAAGACTCTGCTCGCCAGCAGAATCGAAGCTATTATCAAAGCGATGGAGCTCATGCTGCAGGTTGACGAGATTGATCTGCCAACACTTCAGCACCGCTGCAAATACTTGCGGCAGAAATATTTCCTCGCTCATATGCTCAGTAACATATTGCGTAATCCTGATCAGAAGCTGCGCATTATTCAGCACCGTGACAACGCGCTGCAGACCCTAAATGAAATTCTGGCAAACGCTGTGGCCAATAAGAATACAATAGAAGCCCGGATAATCAATAAAGAGCTTGATGCCATCGTCAATCATATCAATATATCCAGTATGAATTTTCCTGGCTGATATTTGCCTCTAAAGCGAAGAATCAGAGATAATCACCCTGAACAAACATCCTCAAAGCGCCAGCGTTTATTTTGCCGGAAATTCACTGCTTTCCGGCAATCTCCTGAGCATACTCACAGGCTTCACGCATATAGTGCACCGCCTCCAGAATCATATCAAGCTCCTCAAAGCCATAACTCAGCCGCAGCTGTCTACGACCAAGTTCAACGTTATCCCCATCAGGATTCTGGCAGATATTACCCGGAATATACACCACGATCGGATTTTTCCAGCCATCCATATCACAGAGATCATACATCGCAATACCGGTTGTACGGGTAAGAAACTTATAAAAATCAGAACCTTCATCAGTATAAATATCACTGAAAGTGAGATAATAATAAAAGCCGCACTCACCACCGGAAAGAAGTTCCAGCCAGGGTGAGAGTTCCTGCTCTATTGCATCTCTGATCACCTCTGCCTTCTTCCTGTACGCCATATTTACAGTCTGAATCTGTTTGTCGACGACATTATCCAGCATCCAGGCAGTTACTTCCTGCATAATCAGTGAATTAGAAAATCCAATATCCGCGGTCTTCTGAACAATAGCACTGATTACCGGTGAATCTGCACCCATGAGATAGCCAATGCGCAATGCCGGCGCCAGTATCTTGGAAAAAGTACCGATCTCAAAAACCGGTATTGCATAATTCTGATGCAGCACCGATCTGATTTCAGGGCAGTTCGTGCCGTGATTCAATGAATCATAGGCACAATCAAGAAACAAAGGAATCTTACGGCCAAGTCGCGCCGAAAGCTCCTCTGCCACCCTGACAATTCCCAACCTGTCCTTATAAGGAATAACATTACCGCTGGGGTTATTGACCGTAATAATATACAGGAATTCCAACCGCTGCAGATCAGCGGCAGACATTCTTCCCAGAAATTTTTCCAGAGCCTCAGGGCTCAGACCGGCAGAGCCTTCCTCAACCGTTCTGATGTCAAAGCCTTTACGTTTCAACGTTTCACAGTAGATATAATAATACGGATCAGCTGTCACCACTATACCCGGACAGAATATATCACCGAGCGCATCAAGAATTGAGGTCGCACCATTGGCACCAATAACCAGCCGCAACCGCTGCAGGTTTTCAACCGTAAGTCCCGGATCACGTCTGGCAAGAAAACGCCTTACCGCCTTGATCAGATTAGCAGAACCTTCTGGTCCCCCATAATTTAGCGGCATACGGTGTTCATGAGGATGAGTACAGACGAAGCGCACCGCCTCCATTACTCCGGCACTGGGTATAGTCTCTTCATTAACATACCCTACACCAAGGTTTATATCAACTCCATCGCGAAAAAATGTTGCAAATTCACTGGTAAGTCTGGCAACTGGTGACGGCACAAGTGACTGTTTGGCAAACTCCGATAATCGAACATCCTCAGTATTATCCTGCATCCTAACCCCACATTCTATAATTATTACCACTTAAATATCTTAATAATACGCTAACACTTTATAACTTATGATATATCATAAGTTATACTAATCTACAGGTCAATAGCGAATCACCGGTAAACCTGACACTTGGTTAAATTTTTAAAATTCAAATTGACTAATATTCTGAATAAGATATATTTTACTATTGAACACGCGTTCAGGATTTTGGAGAAGCATAACCCATGAAAATAAACAGCACCGAAGTCGCGAAAAAAGCCGGAGTTTCACGTAGTACCGTTTCCCGAGTCATAAATAACAATCCCAATGTTATAGAAAGCACCCGCAAGCGTGTTTTAAAGGTTATTGAAGAATTAAATTACACACCAAATACCAACGCCCAGACACTGGCCGGAAAAAAGAGCAGCGTAATCGGACTCTTTATCGTTGAAACCAACTATAATAATGCTCTTGACACCTCATTGCTGGAATATTTTATGAATTTCGTTTCAAAGCTCAGCGAAGAGGTCTTCCGTAATAAGCATCAGCTGCTGCTGGATGTGGTATATGATCAGGAGAGTGAAATACGGGTTAAAAGTCTGTTTCAGAACGGCAACATTTCCTGCGGTATATTTATCGGCTCGCCAATGCACAACAAATTCATCGACTATTTTATTACCAGTGACAATAAAATTGCACTTATTGACTATTCTACTGATCCCTCCCTGCTGAGGCCAAATGTCAGCCTGATAAACACCGATGATCTCAATGCTGCTATCGAGATCACCACTGAACTACTGAAAAGCGGTTCCAGAAAAATTCTGCACATAACCGGCAACCTCCAGAAACTTACCGCCGCGCAGCGCCTAGCAGGCTATAAGCAAGCTTTGGTGAAATCAGGAATTCCGGTTATTGAAGGTTTAATATATAAAGGGAGCTTTACAGAAAAATCCGGATATGATGCGGTCGCTCGTACTCTGAAAAGTGGCACTGAATTTGACTCCATATTTGCCGCCAATGATCTCATGGCCCGCGGAGCAAAAGCCGCACTTGATGATGCAGGAATTTCCGATATCCCTATCTGGGGTTATGACAACCTGCAAGGTAGTGTGCCACTGGGTATAATGACCGCCGATCCCTGCCTCAAAGACAGTGCAATCAAGGCCGTACGCAGCCTTCTAAATCCGGTAGCTGAAAACAGGCAGATACAGTATACCCAGCCACGGCTAGTAAAAGACATGCATGATTATCTCAGCCGTTATGAGCCCTGCCATCACGATTAATCACGTATGACAGAACCGGAATCAGGCTAAGCTGTTATTTACAACCAATCACAGCCATACTACTATACCGGTGGATCAAATTCCGCAGCAACCAGCACCCCGTCAAGAAGTCTGTATGCATGATCCGCATGCTCAGCCAGCTGTTTATCATGGGTAACAATAACCATCGCCGCGCCCTGACTCTTCACAACCTCAAAGAGCATTCCCATCACTTCGCTACCACTCTGCGGATCAAGATTTCCGGTAGGCTCATCACATAATAAAATTGCCGGCTCGGTAAATAACGCTCTGGCAATGGCCACCCGCTGCTGTTCGCCCCCGGAAAGTTTAGCCGGCTTATGGCGGAGTCTGTCTGAAAGACCAACCTTATCCAGAAGTTCCAGTGCAAACTTTCGTCCCCGGTTCTTACGGGCGAAATTCCCGGCTATAAGCACATTGTCCAAGGCGCTAAGATCAGAGAACAGATGATACTGCTGAAACACAAAGCCTATCTCCTGCCCCCGGATCCGGGTTTTTGCCGCGTCACCCAGGCGGCTTATATCTATATCATTTAGAAATATACTTCCGGAAGTCGGAGTATCCAGCAAACCGATGGTATTAAGCAAAGTACTCTTACCGGTTCCGCTCCTGCCGATTATTGCTATACTCTGACCAACAGCCACTCTGAAATCCAGACCACAGAGTATCTCCAGAGTTTTTTCACCATCATGAAAACTCTTATACAGTTTTTCAATACGTATTACTGCTTTATTATTAGCAAACAGATCCATATTTTATCTCACTCTGAAAAATTTTGTAAAAGTAGCCGCTATTCCTCTTTCAACGCCTTCACCGGTTCTCTGCAACCGGCAGATATTGCGGGATATAAAGCGGAAATAAGAGAAATAATCAAAGCTGAACCAGCATAGATAGCGACCTTCCAGAGGTAAATAACCGGCGGACTGGTATGACCGAATAACTGCGGTGAATAAAATGGCTGACCGGTGAGAAATTCCCAGATATCACTGAGATTCAGACCGACAAGATATCCTGCGCCGACCCCAACAACTATTCCCATAAGCCCGATGAAGAGACCGACAAAAAGGAATATAGCAATCGTATTGCCCCTTCTCGCTCCCAGACAGCGCAAAAGCCCGACATCCTTTACCCTCCTGCTGGCAAGTGTCGCCAGAACCGCAAAGACACAGAAACCGGAAGAAATATTCATAAAGAAGAGCACCACCTCCATCAGCATGTTCTCATACGCCATACCGTCATGAATCGATTTCCAGCGCCGCTGCCAGGTAGTACTGTAAATCCCCCGGTAACTCAATCCGAGAGCCGGAACCACCGTCTTGATAATCGGGACCTCAAGCGTATTGGCCTGCTGCGGATCATTGAGAAAAAATGAAAGCCCGGAAACACCGTGCATCTGCTGCTCAGCACCGGTCATAAAGAGTTTTCTGGCATCGTCAAGCGATATAAAAAAACCATTACGGTCTTTAAGCGGTGAACCGCTGCTGAAGATGCTGCTGACAAAAAAATTCCGGCTGACCAGTTTGTCCGAACCGGGTGGTGAATAAGTTACAGTCATGGTATCCCCAGCCTGCAAACCCAGACTTTCAGCAAGATTGATCCCGACAAAAGCCGGCGAATCACCATTAGGATTTGTTCCCGGAGTATACCACTGAGGATTATCCGCATCCAGCTTCAAATCCTGAAGATGCTCAGCAAGTGATGAGAACTGCATCTCCTTTTTAAGATCAATACCATACGCTACACCAGGTTCAGTGATAAGCCCGTGCTTCAGAAGTGCATAATCACGTATCAGCGGCGTAAAGCCGCGCACTCCCGCTATATCCGGTACCGCTGACAGACTCTCCTCTGCTACCGGGGACCGAAAGGAGATTGCCACCTGCTCACCAAGATTCCGGATACGCCGCTCCATATCCACCAGCATGCCGTCGGTAACCCCGATAACAACGATCGAAGCCATAAGTGTCAGCCCGACAACCAGTACCGCAACATAATTTATAATTCTGGCATGAACATATATCCATGCAAGTTTAATCATATACATCAGCATACCTCTGAAAAGATTATATAAATATCTCAAGCCATACCGCAATTAGTACCTATTTTATGTATATACCGGCACCTTACAAGTAGACTTTTTCTTTTCCGCAAGATTAGCTGCTAAACAATATGATGAAGATTCAAAACAAAATAAAATGAACACATCATCCAGCGAAAAGTATATCCTTATTAACCGCTGACTTTATGACAATTAGAAACAAAATAACATCAAAATACAAATATCTCAATTATCCCGTTTAATTTACTGATAAGCTTATGATCAAATTTGACAAAATCGTAAATATCCAGTCAAATTTTGACATTACCCGTAAAAATATCTTGCCGGTAGCGTTATAAAGATTAGAATTAAAGTAGATGATTTTATTGTTCAACTAGTTGCTTAAAAATTCTCAGTAAGGATTAGCAGAATGAGTGCATCAAGAGCAGATATTGATCTTGCAACCAGGGGTGAATTGGAAAATATGATGGCGCTTGAATCACTGCCATTTTCCAGCCTGACACTGGTATTCGGATATCGTGATGACTACACCTCAATTCTGCGGCTTATTCTGCGAGGTCTGAACTGCCTCAAACTGGTTTCAAGCAAGAAACACCAGAAACTGGAGATCAAAGCCTTAATTGAGCTTCCTGTAAATTACGAAGACAGCACTCTCTTCAAAAACTGGTTCACCTACAAACGTTCAGCTGTAGGTTTCAGCAGAGATTTTACTGTTGACGAAATCCGCAACCTCTACCCTGAAATTGAGAAATGCCGGAATTTTTGCATTGAAAATATTATTGACCGGGGAGATAGCAGTGATTTTATCAAATCCTGGAAAGGGATTCTGGCCAAATGTGCAACCCAAAATCCCAGCACAAAGAATACTTTCCGTCTTGTTGAGGCTAAAGATATTCTTGCTATCGCCATACGCCCTTTTCAGATTCTGCGGAATGCCAAACTGATCAAAGTTGAAGATTTAAGTGACTTCAAGGAAACTAAGGTAAACGGCAGATTTGAAATGTCCAATTATCTCTTTATCAGAGAAACGGAAAACATTATAACGTTCATTTCTGATTCTCTGGGTTCTGCAAAGTAACCGTGAAACATCCCAGCCTCACATAATTTCTTGATTATCATCAGATCCCTCCCAAACCGCAGATATTTCTCGTGCAGATTATACCGGTTCTGAAGTCATCAGAAATTACCTTTATATTCCCCCTTAAAGATCATTCCAAAACTACATAAAAGGGTATTCCTGGGCACAAACAACCAAAAAACAAGCAATACAAAACCACATACACTTAAGCACAAAGTGTATGTGGTAGAATATATACTATAAATTCATAAGAGGATTAAGAAGCTGGAGCAACGACCTTTTTGCTTCTAGGCTTTCTACGAGCCTTCACAGAACGGGACTTTTTCTGGTCCAATTTTTTCTGGGCAGCGCCTTCAACCTTTGTGCGTTTCTTGTTCTTTGAAGCACTGTTCCACATTCCTGCGGTGATACCTTCTTTACGAAGCAGACTAGCGACAGTGCTGCTTGGCTTGGCACCTTCGCTAACCCAGTACTTTACTCTTTCAACGTCAACTCTTACTTTTTCCTCGACATTTGAAGCAGGATCATAAAAACCAACCTGCTCAATCGGTCTTCCATCACGACGTGAACGACTGTTAAAAACACAGATGTGATAAAATGGAAGATGCTTACGTCCATCACGTTTTAATCTAATACAGACAGCCAAATTACTACCTCCTCTTTCTTTGCTTTTTACGTTGCTTCTCTTTCTTACGATTTTTTGATTTATCTTGCTGGGCTTTAGCCCCTTGTTTCTTAGACTTACCGAAAACATTTCCCATTCCAGGTACATTCGGTAGTTTGCCAGGATCTTCACCACGCTCAGCAGCAGCCAGCATTGCTTCAGGATCGGCATCCATACCTTCCATACCAGCATAGGTTTCCGATGAGAACATGCCAAGTTTACCCATTTTTCCAATCATCTTTTTCATCTGGGTAAACTGCTTGAGCAATTCCTTTACCGGACGGGTAGCGGGATCACCATTAATATCAAAATTACCAGAACCCTTAGCGATACGCTTCATTCGCGCCAGACCGATAATTTCTGGGTTAACACGCTCCTCCGGTGTCATACTCTGTATCAGTGCTTCTATCTTCTTAAATTTGGATTCATCAATATCCAAACCTTTTAATTTACTGCCGATACCAGGCAACAATCCTAGAAGATCTTTAATACTACCCATTTTCTTGATCTGTGCAAGTTGTTTTTGAAAATCTTCTAAAGTAAATTTATTTTTCTCAAGCTTGGCCCGCATGGCTTCAGCTTCTTTTTCATCTACTACACTCTGTGCCTTCTCAACCAGAGAGACAACATCACCCATACCGAGAATCCTACCGGCCATTCTTTCAGGATGAAATTCTTCAATTGCATCCAGCTTTTCACCGACGGTTACATACTTAATACAGACACCGGTAAGCTCTCGCAGTGAGAGTGCCGCACCACCTCTGGCGTCACTATCCATTTTGGTCATCACCGCACCGGTGATATGCAGACGCTTATTAAATTCCTCCGCTGTATCAACTGCACTCTGACCGATCATTGCATCACAGACAAATAAAATTTCAGCCGGATTTGTTGCCTTCACTATCCGCTCCAGCTCATTCATGAGCTGATCGTCAACGTGAAGTCGACCTGCAGTATCAAGAATTATCGTATCCAGATCCTGAAGTTTCGCTATTTCAAGACTCTGTTTACATATATTTACCGGATCTCCGCCTTCCTGCGCATGAACCGGTACCTCTATCTGCTTTCCCAACACCCGCAACTGCTCAATAGCAGCCGGTCTCTGAACATCCGCGGCAACCAGCAGCGGCTTTTTTCCCTCAGCCTTGAAACGTGAGGCCAATTTACCACAAGTTGTAGTTTTACCAGCACCCTGCAGACCACAGAGCATTATTACAGTTGGACCTTCAGCAGCAAAATGTATCCCTTCACGCTCACCGCCGAGAAGATTTACAATAGCATCATGTACAATCTTGACAAACATTTCACCAGGATCAACAGCGGTCAACACCTTCTCGCCCATCGCTTCGTTCTTGATACGCTCAACGAACGATCTGGTAATACTAATATTTACATCTGCCTCCAGAAGGGCAACACGAACTTCACGCACCGCCTCTTCGATATTACTTTCAGAGATTTTACCCTGCCCGATAAGAGACTTGAAAGCCCCATTCATCCTGTCCGTCAAGCTGTCAAACATAATTCATACTTTCTATTCATCAAGCCTATAACAATAATAGACATTTCAAGTAAAGCCACCGCCAGCATAAACCTCACCGAAGCGTTGTATGTAAAATCAAGAAAATCAAGCTCTAATTCCGCTTACAACCAGTACCCGGGCTATTCCAGAGTAATCATTCAAACTCGACACCTTCGCCGCCGGATATTCAGAAATTACAATATCCGTAACCTCTTGCAACTGACCGGCTCCCAACTCCAGCAGCAACACACCTGCAGGTTTGAGATACTCTGCCACCGCGGCCACAATACTGCGGTAACATGCCAGTCCATTCTCTGCCGCGTATAGCGCTAATTCCGGGTCGTATCCAGACACTTCGGGCCAGATATCCTTATCACCACGAACCAGATAAGGAGGATTAGAAACAATAATATCAAATTTCTCTTCAGGATCAAGAGCACTGAAAAAATCGCTCTCTACAAACTTGATCCTGTCAGCAACCTCTAAAACCTCAGCATTTTTCTGCGCAACCTCGAGTGCGGCACTGCTTATATCAACACCCACCGCTTCAACAGCTTCCGTATGCTTGAGCACAGATATAGGAATACAACCGCTACCCGTTCCCAGATCAAGAAGCCGACGCAGTCTCACTCCACCGGCATTCGCTTCATGCACCAGCGTCTGCTCACTGTCATACTCGGCGATAGCGCTCCTGACCTCTTCTGGAATTTCATCTGGACGCAGCTGTGATACCTGCTCCTTAAGCTGAGCGATAGTCTTGCGGTCCTGCTCCCGATAATAAATTTCAGAACGTTTCAGCTTCGGAGTCACTTCCAGCAGCTGTATAGCCTTTTCGACAAGTATCTCCGTCTCCGGACGTGGCGACAATACAGCGGGAGTAACAAGAAAATCATATCCCATAAACTCCCGACGCCCCAGAATCCTGCTCACAGGTTCTCGCGCCACACGCCGCCGTATCATATCACGATATTGCGAAAGCTCTTCAGAAGTCAACGGCTCATCATATATGGTATACAGTTTCACGCGAGTACATTCAAGAACCGCACACAAGAGTACCTCCGCATCAAGCCTGGATGTAGGTATTCCCTTGGACTCCAGATATTCAGCTGAGGTCTTGACCAGCTCCAGCGGCAGCCACTCGCGCTCTTTTTTTTCAGCCATATAAACGGCTCCCCGCAGACTTGTTTCAGATTATGCCGGCCAAAAGTATCAGCGACAATAACACCCGTTTAAACCGCTAATCCTCTAATTCCTGCATCCGGCCATACTCAATAAGCCCATCAATAAGCTTCTGCATCTTGCCGTTAATAATATCATTGAGTGGGAAATTCTTGCCCAGACGATGATCGGTACACCGATCCTGTGGATAATTATAAGTTCTTACCCGTTCAGAGCGGTCGCCACTTCCGACCTGGCCTTTACGTTCAGCAGCCCGTGCTTCCTCTTCTTGACGCACCTTTAGCTCATAAAGCCTGGCACGCAGTACACGCATGGCTTTCTGCTTGTTTTTCAACTGACTCTTCTCATCAGCCACATGCACTATCAGCCCCGTCTCAAGATGGGTAATACGTACGGCGGAGTCAGTGGTATTAACCGACTGTCCACCCGGACCGGTAGCACGAACTGTCTCCACACGGATATCCTGCGCCTTAATCTCAACCTCATACTCCTCCGCTTCCGGCATTACCGCCACCGTTGCTGCCGAAGTATGAATTCTGCCCTGACTCTCAGTTGCCGGCACCCGCTGCACCCGGTGCCCACCACCTTCGTATTTCAAAGCGGCAAAAGCCCCTTCACCCTGAACCGAGAGTATAATTTCTTTAAACCCTCCCTGCTCAGCAGGACTTTCAGAAACCTCTTCAACCTTCCAGCCGGTAATATCAGCGTAATTCATATACATTCTTGTCAGATCACCCGCAAACAATGCCGCCTCGTCACCTCCGGTTCCAGCGCGTATTTCCAGCATAACATTACGGTTATCATTACCGACATTCCCATATAGAATATCAAAAAGTTTCTCTGAAAGCTCAGTAATATCAGACTCCAGCACGTCAAGTTCTTCCGCGGCCAGCTCCGCCAGCTCCTTATCAGAACCTTCAATAAGTTCCTTACTCTCTGCTATTCCCTCTTCGAGCTTGAGATACTCCTTGAACATTTCCATAGATTCTCTGAGCGTACCATATTCGCGCAACATATCCGGATATTTCGGATCAGTTACACCTTCTGGAGAATTAATTGCAGCCTCCAGCTCTTCAAATCGTTTCAAACGTTCACAAAACTTTATTCTGGCCTTTTCCTCAAGCATTATTATTCCTTAACAAGAGAAGTACAACATACCGAAATACCACTAAGAGCAACCACCTGTAACCAGCATTTACCCCAACCATCTGCGAACCAAGATACCAGCTGAATCTCAGACAAATGCGGCAGGTAGTCAGGCTATCATCTGGAATGAACACCATTTAATAGAAATCATGCCCGAATAACAACGAGCATGAGCAGAAAGAAAGAGCACGAAAACCTGTTTATAAAAGTAAACACCGTAAAAATCACGATGTTAGCGCTACAGATATTCTCCCCTCTGTTCACACACTGCCGACAGTACTCGTTTCAGGCGTTTTAATTAACGTAAAAATCCTCTCTCCCGACCCCAGAGAGCAGAGAGAGAGGATTTAATTAATAGCGTCTATTTCTTGACCTTCTTCTTAGTGTATGGGTTACCACCAGCAGCACCGGCAGCGCCAAACTTCTTCTGGAACTTCTCGATACGTCCAGCTGTATCAACGAACTTCTGTTTACCGGTGAAGAAAGGGTGACACTGGCTACAGATAGTTACCTGGATTTCAGGCTTTGTAGACTCAGTCTCAAATTCGTTACCACATGCGCAACGGACAGTTGCAGGACCAAATTTTGGATGAATACCGTCTTTCATTGTTACTTCCTTATTTTATTTCAAAAAATTATAACGACAATTTAACAATTTTAATAAAAAACAAATTTTTGGCCACTTTCTCACATAAAGCGGCATTAACTATATAAACTTAACCTACATAAGTAGATATATCCCCCATATCATTGCAACAATAATATGAGGGATTATATTGTATATTAAAACACTCAAATGTCAATAGTTTATGCGCTGACTTCAACCTTGCCGGCATCAATTATTTTTTTGGCTATCATAGCAGGAACCGGCTCATAGTGAGAGAGATGCATAGTATATTCACCAGAACCCTGAGTTAATGCCTTGAGCGTTGACGCATACTCCTGAACCTCACCAAGCGGAACCTGAGCCTTCAGCACCTGCAGATTACCCAGCTGCTCCATACCGGTTGGTCTGCCGCGCCGGGTAGAGATATCACCACTGATATCACCGGTATACTCACTCGGGAAGGTTATTTCGATATCAACAATCGGCTCCAGCAGCACCGGCTTGGATTTTACAGCTATTTCTGAAAAGGCGTGTTCGGCCGCAGTCTGAAACGCAATATCCTTCGAATCAACCGGATGCTCTTTACCGTCAAATAGCTCACAGATAACATCAACCACCGGATACCCAGCAAGAATTCCTTTATCCATAGCTTTATAAATCCCCTTCTCTACAGAAGGAATAAAGGAGCCCGAAATCACTCCGCCAACTATCGAATTTACAAATTCAAAGCCTTTACCGCGCTCATTCGGCTTTAATCTCAAATGAACTTCAGCAAACTGTCCGGCACCGCCAGACTGCTTTTTATGACGGTATGAGCCCTCAGCGGTAGTCGAAATTGTTTCAAGATAAGGTATACGCGGCGGCTTGGTTACCACCTCCAGATTGTACCTGGATTTCAGACGTCCCAGCATGAATTCAAGGTGCAGCTGCCCGACACCGCGAATAACCTGCTCACCGGTCAGTTCATTGCGTTCAAAGTGGAAAGTCGGGTCCTCATCACAGAGTTTATGCATATTGATCGCAATCTTCTGTTCATCACCGCGATTCTTTGCCAAAATTGCCAGGCCGCACATAGGATTAGGAAATGGCAGAGAATGAAATACCGCGCCGAAATCCCCTTTATGAATAGTTGAGCCCACCTGCAGTGTCTCAATCTTGGGGGTACAGATAATGTCTCCTGCCGCGATTTCAGGAACATCCTCATATTTGCCACCCTGCGGCAGCAAAAACTTCGCAAACTTCTCTTTTTTACCGTCTGCACCGATAACCAGTGTATCACCTGCTTTAGCAGAACCGGAAAAGACCCTGAAAAAGCTCAATTTCCCAACATGCGGATCTGAGACGACCTTGAAGACCTGAGCCTTGAATGAACCATCCGCCGATGGCTGATAAATCTCCTCGGTACCGTCATTCTTTACAATATCACGATGCGTATGGAATGGATCCGGTCCCCATTCAGCAATACCATGCATCAACTGCTCAACACCGATATCCTTCTCGGCCGAGAGGCAGAATATAGGCACTACATGTCCGCCGCAAATGGCTTCACGCAGTACCCCCATGACTTCATTATGACTTATCGTATCCCCCTCGAGATAACGCTCCATCAGGGATTCATCACACTCCACTGCCGATTCGGTAATCTCCAGTCTCTTAGCTTCAAGACGGTCGCCCTGATTATCTTCATTCATAACCCGCAGCGCACTTTTAAAATCAGCTCCTTCGCCGTCATTAATAGTAAACGCCACACACTGTTTACCAAATGTATCTTTGATATTAACCAGCAGCTCACTAAAACGCGCATCTTCAGCATCCATACGGCTGACAACCAGCATTCTGGCAACACCTTCCTTTTCAGCAAGATCCCAGGCTTTACGTGTAGACATCTCAATACCTCTAGCCGCATTAACGCAGATAACAGCCAGATCAGCCGCATCAATTCCTCTAACGGTAGCACCTATAAAATCTGGAGCTCCCGGAGTATCGATTATATGAAATTCCTTTCCATCATATTCGCAATGCATAACGGAGGTAGCCAGGCTGTGACCACGAGACTTTTCATCAGGATCAAAATCACTTACAGTCGAACCATCCGCAATTGAACCCAATCTAGTAATTGCCCCGGCCTTTAGTAGCATAGCTTCAGCCAGCATAGTCTTTCCAGACTGGCTATGTCCACAAAGGACAATATTTCTAACATCTTCGGGTTTGTATTTTGCCATATTAACGATCCTTTCAAACTGTACCACACATGCTAAGAACTGCTAAATTTTCAACTACACAACAGTAAAATTATAAACTCTAACACTATCTTTACAAGCATATAATCTTAGCCGAATAATTATTTTTCACTCACTAAACAACACTATTATGGCGTTTCTTCAAATTGCTCAGTACGCATTATGTATGACTCAGAATAAACTGAAAACACCCGAATTTTTATAAAAATATTACCCACTCCTACCAAGCCTCCAATTAAAAAAAAATGCCACCCAAGCATCCGGCCAATAGCAGCTTTCGACTTATTATCCACTGATAATTTACCTGCCGAAATTCAAGACTAAACCTTAAATTTCACACCAAATTATTCAATAATAGTGCTAAAAGGTCGAACATTTTACTTCAAGAATATAATGTGTTTATTGAAAACAAGGTTACTTTTCTGTATAATATTTTAAATAATATTATGTACTAACTGTAGATTGTTTCAGTTTACTCGGTATCCATACTGAGAATTCATTGGAAAAGGAGATTATAATGCACATACCTGATGGTTTTTGTTCACTGCCAGTCTGCATCGGTACAGCAGCAGTGTCAGCAGGTGTTCTTGGAGCAAGTGTGGTTCAGACAGTTCGCAGCAATAAGTTCTCTAAAGTCGGCAGCGCTATCCCTGCCGCAGCAGCAGGTACAGTCTTCGCAGCGCAGATGCTGAACTTTCCTGTAGGTGCCGGTACCAGTGGTCATTTCCTGGGAGCGCTGGCGATGGCCTCACTCTTCGGTCCCTGCCGTGCCTACCTTATCATGCTGGCAGTGCTGGCGGTTCAGGCCTTTGCGTTTGCCGATGGTGGCATTACCGCGCTCGGAGCCAACCTGTTCAACATGGGAGTAATCGGCGGTTTTGGAGGCTACGCCATCCTTCGCGGTGTAATGCACTTCCTGCCTAAAGGCCGCAAAAGCTACCTGACAGCTGTTGGTATTGCAGCCTGGACCTCTGTGGTGCTGGCTTCTATCGCCTGCAGCATTGAACTTGCTCTTTCCGGCACCATCCAGTTCTCACTGGTTCTGCCAGCTATGACCGGTACTCATGCCCTAATCGGTATTGGTGAAGCACTTATTACCTGCGCCATTGTCGGTGCTGTTTCTTACTCACGGCCTGATATCCTTCCAAACTGGAGCGGTATCAAAGAGGGTAATTATGACAGCAAACCTTCAACTCTCTGGCCAGTGGCACTGGTTGGACTTGGTCTGTCCTTCTTCCTGGCAGCTGTCGTCAGCCCATTTGCAAGCTCATCTCCAGACGGTCTGGAAAAAGTTGCAGAAGATGCCGGTTTTATTGAGATGGTCAAAGAACTCTGGACTATGTCTCCACTCCCAGACTACAGCGTAACCAGCATCTCTGACTCAGCTCTTTCAACCGGTATTGCCGGAGTACTAGGGGTTACAATCGTTTTTGCGATCTGCTACGTCATTTATAAGCTTCTCAGCGTATTCCGTCTAGCCCGCTAGTAAAGATCATTATTGCTGTTTAGTATTTAACAAAACAGAGTGCAGCCAATAAATGCTGCACTCTGTTTTTTATCAGCCTACTGAATTTTCATACATACTTATTTATAAATAAACACAGCTTACAACAACTAAAGGTTAATCCAGGCTCACCTTTAGTTTGAAAATATACCAGTAACACCACTCCCGGCAACCAATCGTAATTTATGATACCGGAATTAAAATAATAAGCTGACTCAGCTATCCCCGTTTGTACTTGAATCTGTCTTCACGCGCAACCGACAGATAAATTACAGATGTGATCAGCAGACCGGCAAGTGCCGCCACAAATCCAATAGTAAATACAACCGGATAGCCACTATGATCGGCAAAATACCCGGCAAGAGGAGCGGAAAAAGCATACGCTACATCCTGAAACATGGCAAAAGCCCCAAAAGCAGTTCCGCGTAATTCCGGTGCGACCCGCTTTACCACCTCCGAACCCATTGCCGGAAATATCATCGAACACCCCAGCCCCGTAAGTAATGCCCCCAAAAGCGCATACCCATACCCTGGAGCCAGCCAGAGTAATAACTGCCCTGCCGTCTCTACCAGCATTGATACCACCGCAACTCTTACTCCGCCGATCCGGTCAGGAAGACCGCCAAAAACAACACGGCAAAAGACAAAACCTGCACCAAACAAGACCAGACCAATACCGGCATACGGCCAGTGTCTGCTCATAAAATACAACGAAACAAAGGCTCCAATAACAGCAAAACCCACACCTTGCAGACAGACCACCATTCCTTCACGCCAGATTTTTCTGATTATCCCGAGAAAAGATCGCCTGATGCTGGTTTTAACCGGCTGCGCCACCTCCGGAAAATTCCTTATAAGCAAAAAGCCCAGTAGTGACATTATCATTGAAGCCAGCATTACCCAGCTAAAACCAGCTTGCTGATACAACAGCAGCCCCAACGGGGACCCAACAGCAAACGCCCCATACATCGCCATTCCAATTACCGAAAGAATTCTCCCAGAACGCTCGGCCCCAATCAGAATAAACGCCCAGTTGGATATACCCACCATAGTCATACTCTCACCAAACCCTAGACACAGTCTGCCCCCAAGTAAAATAATAAAAGCCGGCATTACCTGTATTTCATCAATTGCTGACACCAGACACAGCCCCGCTGCCAGAACGTATAAGACTATACCTGAAAGCGTGCCTATTCTACTGCTTCGCAAATCAGCGTAATTTCCAGCGAATTTTCGTGAGAGAATTGTAGCAACAAATGATATACCGACAGCCAGACCACCCTGCCAGTTTGAAAGTTCCAGCTTCTCAGTCACAAAGACCGAGACCACCGGCAATGCCAGCGCTACCGACATATACGTGAGAAATAGAGTTATTCCTAATTTTACCAGACGTGCTTTGTATTGTTTTTCAGCCATATAACCTCCAAAATTTTCACCTTTGAGGTCGTGGCAAAAAAAAACGCACCACTAACCCGAAAGGTCAGTAAGTGCGTTGGTTGACGTTTAACGCTTACGTAATAAACTAACAAGCAGTTTATATATTTATTAAAAGCTAATAATAATGATTCTCTCCTGAAAAACAAGACCTTTGCTATAACTTATTAGCCCCGCAATTATATTATGCCCCCAGAACAAGCTTGTAATCTTTAAAATCTGTTTTTTCCAGCCCCAAAGTACTGCCTTCAGTAACATAGAAGGTAGCAGGCAAGCCGGAGCCCATACAACACTCACCATGCGGTACATCCTTCTTCATAACAAAAAAACTCAATTCAGGATCATTGAATACAACATCCAGACAGATAAAATCCTGAGATGCCAACTCACCAGTTTTTATCTTTATATCAAGCTCTGACTTGGACAGATATGAGATAAGCAGCAGCATATTCTTCTCTGCGACACCGCCCAGCAGTAAAAATTCCTCATTCCCCGGATGTGTGCCGAAATTTATAAACTCACTATTATCCAGCGCCACATTTACCAGTGAATGAGTTCCTGAATCAGGCTTGGACTTGTAAATATAACCTCCCAGCACCTCTCCGCTCTTTACCTCCAGCCGATGTACCTCCCGGGAAGGCATAAGTCTGATGATGAGACCTCTCTGCTCAAGATCAGCCATAATTTCTGTATTCATCTTCTGTGGTGTTAAAACTATTTCATTCATCCTCTTCTCCAAAGTAATACTGAAAATTCTCACAGCGGCCAGTTAAACCAAGATCAACTGAAGAACAATTCACTATCCAGAACATACCCTTAAAGCTGCTATCGAACTGCAGGTACAAAATCACGATTCAGCGAATTAATCACACCGACACCCTTGATTGAAAATTCCGGCACATCAGACCTTCAGCTAATCAATATCAAAAGTTACCGCTACCTTACCGCATTCGCCATTTGCCATAAGCTCGAAGCCTCTTCCTGCTTCCTCCAGCGGCAATCTGTCTGTAACAATGATTTCCGGATTAATCTTCCATTCATCAAGTTTCTCAACCAGCAACTCCATATTTTGGATGCTTGTAACCCATGATCCATAGATTGTCTTCTGATCATGCATGAGATCGGTACTTGGCGCAAAGGTAACTGTGCTCTCTTCTCCGACAAATACAATCTTGCCCCATTTACGTGCCGCCTGCACCGCCACCAGCCTTCCCGCCGGATGACCGGAACAATCGAATGTACGCTCACAACCGTGTCCACCGGTTATTTCACGAATCTGCTTAACCGCCACCTCACCACTGGCATTGACTACTTCATCAGCTAAACCCAGTTTACGTACAATGTCACAGCGTGATTTATTCAAGTCAACCCCGATAGTCTTACTTGCTCCGAGCGCTTTAGCAAGATGCAGACAGGCCATACCTACCGGCCCCAGCCCAACAACCAGCACCCTGTCCAGACCACTAACACCAACCTTGAGAATAGCTTCAAATGTTGTCCCGTACCCACACGCGACACATGAACCATCAATATACGATAATGAGTCAGGGAGCAGCACACAATCTTTTTCATCAGCTAAAATATACGGTGCCATTCCACCATCACGCTGCCAGCCATATGCCTGACGTAATGGACTCGTACAACTTATCATATAACCTCTGCGGCAGTCATTACAAACACCACACCCCGAGATATGATATATCGCAACCCTGTCACCCTCTTTAAAACGCTTCATTCCCGGACCGGTACTTACAATTCTTCCTGCAGGTTCATGGCTGCACACCTTATCCTGATATGCTGATGGCCCAGATCCAAGATGCTCATGATAAATAAACTTTATATCACTACCGCAAATAGTAGCCGAACCAGTCTGTACCAGCACCTGACCATAGCCGGGGGTCGGCACCTCAAGCTCACGAAACTCTACAGTTGAATTTCCCGGCAAATACGCTCCAGTCATCATTTCCGACATCATTATTCTCCTTATAAATTTATACACCACACAAAAACGTTATGACCGTACATAGCACTAACCCATGCAAAAATATATACTATTTAACAGCAGTATACACCATTATATTCCTTAAAAAATGCAATAATAATTTATTAACATATAATATATTATCATTATAACTAATATTTATAGTTATTAACAATCCAGTAAGCCGGCTTCTCCAATTAATCCCGCTAGTAAACACCACATGTTTTAGATCCCACAACAAATTTGCAGCATTAAAATACTGCAACACAAATAATAAATCTCAGAAGATTTATGCCTTCTGCCCACAAAATAACCCAAACGCCATATTTTAGCGAGAGAATGTTGAAAATTATGCAAAGAATCACTATATACTGTCTTTTACAAATATGAACACATTTGAAACCCAGTTTTAGCTGTTCAAAACCGGCACAATGTTAAATTCAAGTATGAGCTCAATATTCAAATACGAAGAGACAAAACAGTCTGAAGCTTATAACCCCTGACAATACAGCCAACAGAGCTATTCCAGTAGCTGATTCCTGATTCTTCAACGAACAGCAAGTCAGTAGTAGCTATATTTTACGACAGCGGTACTACTATAGTTACCTGAGAAGAAACCAGAAACAAAACAAAAACATTATATAACATAAACCAGAGTACTCCGAATGTTATAGAAAATGCTGGGCTGAGTTAGTACCCAACGCAGGCTGTAACCTGGAGTAACTCACCCCATACCTGCAGCTGAAAGCACACACCTGCAGACGAAGTAGCAAATAATCTAAGTTAAGAAGATAACTGCGGAGAAGAAAGTAACTCACTCAGGAATTAATGGAATCTGAAGGCATCAGCAGTGCAGTCGAACTACGAAGTGTACTTAAAAGATATGCTTAAAAATTGTTGCGAAGCATTGCTGGAGTAAAAACTAGATGATGCACTCAGGTACAAATAATACTACCGGAATACAGAGAAAACATATTATCGAAATGGGAAGACAATTAAATCTGTAAAGACTGATCTGCCGTATAATATAGAAGTTCCACGGGATAGAAACACAGAATTGTAGCCTGAGCTGGTTCCTAAAGACAGTTCTAACCTTTCAATGCATTGAAGCTAGTATGCTCAAGGGATGAGTGCCAGAGACATTTCAGAGCACATAGAAACACTTCACAATATATTTTTATCTACTCAATCCAAATTCCAGCTTACCGACAAGAATCTTCCTGTTGTTCAGGAATAACAATACAAACCACTTAATGAGAAGTATCCGTTTATCTTGATGGCTGCAATCCACTATTATGTAAAACAGAATAACAGCATAACTTCCCAAGCAGCATATATAGTCATTGGAATCAATACGGAAGGATTTAAAGATGTTCTAGGTTTCTGGATTGGCGAGAATGAAAACAGTTAATTCTGGCTAAAGATAATCACTGATTAAAATAACCAGAGCGTGAGATAAGTTACTATTTTCAGTGTAGACGGTCTCTTGGGCTTTAAACAAGAATTTCACACAACATTCCCCAAAGCAACCATTCAATTTTGCATAATTCATCAGATCCGCAGCAATACTCGTTATGTAAGATATCAGTATATCAAGTCATTAATGTCTGATTTGAAATCTGTATACCAGGCTCCAAATGCGAAGAATGCTTATAAGAATTAAGTGTTATTCAAGAAAATGGGAATAATTCTTAACCTTATTGTGTTCTCTGATTATTTATGCGCCAGTCTAGAAATAACTGTTTCCAGGAATAAGCGTGTACATATATTTTGTTAGACAGCCAAACCTAATATAAATAACAATATTAAGGTAGTATAACAAAATCTGTGTAAAAGCGATTCTTACAATAACAAAAATTTGATTACTATATTTGTCTTAAGAACATCTGAATACACTGAGGCAAGTTTATAATATCTAATTTCAAATAAGGTCAACAAAAACAACAGTACCCTGTTAGTAAGATCTACAACCGAATACTTTTTAACCGTATACATTAACACCAGAACTCACAGTATAACATTCCTACTACACATGGCAGTTGCTAAAAATATATTATTCAAAACACCTGCCTATCAGCCACTGCTGATCCAGCAGAGATAGCAATCAATAAATATCAACACATAAATATAATTGGAAACAGGCAATAAATAATTTATTCGGTCATAATATCCAATAAAGATTCATGTTTGCAATTACACTCTACACACATAACAAGCGAATTTAAAAAAACTCAAGTTTAGGTACTAACAAAAAAAAATAAACACTCTCCAAAGAAGAGTGTTTATTTAAATAATAGCTTTGCTTAGCAAAAACTTATGCTTCCTCGACAGTAGTTTCTTCTACAGCTTCTGGAACTTCGCTCTCAACAAGCTCAAAGATTACCTGTGGTGCACCATCACCGATACGGGTCTTTGAAAGATGAAGAATACGGGTATATCCGCCAGCTCTTTCAGCATAACGTGGACCAATTTCATTGAAAAGGCTTGCGACAATACTCTTATTATCGAGTCTTGAAAGTGCAATTCTACGGTGGTGCAGAGTGCCCTTCTTAGCAAGTGTAATCATTTTTTCAGCGAATGGACGCGCTTCTTTAGCCTTGGCTGGGGTTGTTACGATTCTTCCATGTTCGAACAAAGAGCAAACCATATTACGGAGCATAGCTTTCTTATGCTCTGGAGTGCGGTTAAGGTGACGCCCACGTTTCAAGTGTCTCATAGCTCTTCCTTTTATATTATCAAAAAAACTAGTTAAAAATTATACATCCATACCGAACGAAATACCACGCTCAGCCAACTTCATCTTAATCTCTTTCAGACTTGTCTTACCAAAATTTCTGACCTGCAGCATATCAGATTCATTTCTTGAAACAAGATCACGAATAGTCTTTATACCTTCAGCAGACAGACAGTTTGCAGCACGTACACTTGGATCAAGTACACTTACTGGCTGATCCAGCTTCTCTGCAAGTTCATTATCTACTGGTGCAATATCCTGTGTATCCTCACTAACACCTGGTGCCTCATGAGGTACTTCCATACCTATTTCATTAAGCTTTACAATAGGGTTAATATGCTTACGTAAAATAATCCCAGCTTCTACGATAGCGTCTTCAGGAGTAATAGTACCATCAGTCCATATCTCGAGTATCAGCTTGTCGTAATTGGTCATTTTACCAACACGTGTCTCTTCTACTCTCCAGCGTGCTCTGCGGATCGGAGAAAAAGAGGCATCAAGAGGTATTACACCGGCATCAGAATTGATTTCCCAAGGGAAATCCTCACTCCTGATATACCCTCTTCCTTTTCTGAATTCAATTTCAGCTTTAAAAGAAGTATTGTCATCTACAATTTCACAAATCACATGATCAGGATTTGCTACTTTAAGATCGGTTGCACCAAAAAGGTCACCGGCAGTCACCAGCCCTTTTCCGGTTTTATCAATTTTCAGTATCTCAGCACTACGCCCCAGATAGTTAACTAATATACCCTTAACATTAAGCGCGATATTGATAACATCTTCATAGACACCAGGTATAGATGCAAATTCATGCATAACACCTTCAATTTTCATAGATACAGGCGCAGTACCTTCTAATGAACTGAGTAAGATGCGTCTTAAGGAGTTTCCTATTGTAATACCGAATCCACGTTCAAATGGTTCAATTAAAAATTTACCATAACTTTCAGATTTTGAATCTTCTTCAACCTTAACTTGTGTTGGAAGTTCAAAACCTTTCCAGCGTATACGCATTTATTTTCTCCTTTTTTTCAGTTATATCATTGAATATAACTGTGAATCAATGAGCAAATTGACGACCACACATAATTCACAAAAAATAATGCAAACTATACACGACGACGCTTGCGTGGACGGCAACCATTATGAGGAAGAGGAGTTACATCCTCAATTGCCTTGATTGTAAGACCAGCTGCCTGAAGGCCTCTAATAGCACTTTCACGACCACCACCAGGACCTTTAACCTGCACTTCGACTTCTCTGAGTCCCATCTTTGTGGCTTTTTCCGCAGCCTGCTCAGCAGTTCTCTGAGCCGCAAAAGGAGTACTTTTTCTACTGTTCTGGAAACCGGAAGTTCCAGCTGATGCCCAGACCAGAGAATTGCCATAGATATCAGAAATAGTAATAATAGTGTTATTGAAAGTAGCTTTTACGTGAGCGATACCCTTTGCAACACTTTTCTTAACCTTCTTTTTGCGATATTTCTTCGCCATTTTATATGCTCCATTTATATATATGATATCAAATACTAACGCATAGCCTTAACACTCTTCTTACCGGCAACAGTCTTTTTACGACCTTTTCTGGTACGAGCATTTGTACGAGTACGCTGACCATTAACAGGGAGACCACGACCATGGCGGATACCCTTATAACAACCGATCTTCTTAAGACGAACAATATTCTGGTTAATCTGACGTCTCAACTGACCTTCAATCATATACTCATTTTCAAGTACACTTGCAATCTGCTTTAATTCAGCTTCTGTGAGATCTTTTGCGCGCATGCCCAATTTCAAACCCAATTTCTCACAAATATCAAGTGCAGTCTTTCTACCAACTCCATAAATATAAGTCAGCGAAATTTCAACAATTTTGTCATTTGGAATATCAACACCTAAAAGCCTTGGCATCTATCTCTCCTGTGTTTAGTGGTGTTCCACTTTTATAGCTACATAAACAAGGTTAAATATTCTATTCAACCCTACTGTTAGACTAATAATAGGATAGTCATTTTATCAAAACAAACAAGTACAATTTTATTTTTTTATCCCTGACGCATTTTATGTCTAGGGTTTGCCTTGCATATTACACGTATAACACCTTTTCTACGAATAATCTGGCATGCTTCACAGCGCTTTCTTACTGATGGTCCTACTTTCATTGCATTATCTCCTGAATATATGTAATAACTTATTAACTTCTATAGGTAATCCTACCCTTGGTTAGGTCATATGGAGATAATTCAACAGTTACTGTATCTCCGGGCAGAATTTTAATAAAGTGCTGTCGCATTTTCCCTGAAATATGAGCCAGCACTACATGACCATTGTCAAGTTCAACTTTAAACCTGGCATTAGGCAATGCTTCTTTTACAATTCCATCTACTGGAATGGATTCTTCTTTTGCCATATTAAATCTCGCTTAAAATTGTACAACCGCTCTCTGTTATGGCAACCGAATGTTCCCAGTGCACAGAGAGACTTCTATCTTTTGTTACCACAGTCCAGCCATCTTTTTTTACCTGAACTTCAGACTTTCCAAGATTTACCATCGGCTCAATAGCAAGAACTGAACCCACAGGTAACTCAATATCAAGACCTGCAAGTGAACTGGATACATAATTCGGAATTTGCGGCGGTTCGTGCATCTCTCTACCGATACCATGCCCTACAAATTGCTTGACTACACTCATACCAGCATTTTCAACAACCTGCTGAATTCTTGCTGATATTTCTCTAAGTATAATCCCTGGCTTTAATAGTGCAATAGCTTCATCAAGAGATTTTTTACATATATCGGATAATTTTCGTGCTTCGGCACTAACATTTCCAACAAAGAAGGTCCGAGTTGCGTCACCGCAAAAACCATCAAGTTTAGTACCAATATCAACACTTATAATATCACCATCTTCAAGAAAGCGCTTAGGAGAAGGAATACCATGTACAACCTCGTCATTTACAGAAGCACATATTGAAGCTGGATAAGGTTTAACCCTGCGCATATGGCTTGGATATCCCTTAAAAGTAGGTATCGCACCATAGCTTCGAATTAAAGATTCAACAGTTTCATCAATCGCAGCTGTAGTTACACCAGGTTCAATCATATCAGCAATAGCCTCAAAAGCCTTTACGATAATATGATTAGCCTGACGCATTTTTTCAATTTCTTGAAAATTTTTGAGTATCGGTCTTTCCATCTGATTTTCCAGAGGTTATCTTCTACCTCTGACCTTTCCACCGCCGACACCAAAACCTTCATAATTTCTCATCAGCAGATAACTCTCAACACGCTGAACAACATCTAGTGCGACACCAACAACGATCAGCAAACCAGTACCACCAAGCATACCTGCTACTGTATAATTGACTCCGAGCACATTACTTACAAACTGTGGCACAACAGCAACAAAAGCAAGGAAAATACTACCGGCTAACGCAATTCTAGTCATAATTCGTTCAAGATGTTCAGCAGTTCTTTTACCAGGTCTTATACCAGGCATATACATACCGCTCTGCTTAAGATTATCAGCCATTTCAGTAGGATTGAAAGTAATAGCTGTATAAAAATAACAGAAGAAAACAATCAAAAGTATATATAATATTGTATACAGATACGCGCCGAAACCAAAGAAACCTGAAAGATGCCAGTTAAAATACTGATCTATCCAACTACTAACAAACATTGGAACAGACATAATTGCCTGAGCAAAGATAATCGGAATAACACCAGCCTGACAAACTCTTAAAGGCAGATACTGCTTCTGCTGCGCTACCATTTTACGTCCACGCATTGCCTTTGATGCCTGAACGCCTACCCTTCTGGTACCAAGAGTAATCATAACCACAGCCAAAGTCATAGCAACAAATAAAACAAGTATAATGGCAACGGTAAATGGTGTCATGCCATTAGCTTCCATGAAATTGGAAAAAATATCTTTTAATGCACGCGGCATACGGGAAATGATACCAGCCATAATGATCAGCGAGATACCATTACCAATTCCAAACTCATCAATCTGCTCACCCAGCCACATCAAAAACACAGTTCCGACAGTCAGACTCAGAGTGCCATAAAAATAGAAACTGGCACCTCTGGCATTTGCAGCAACGAAAGAGCTGCCTGAATGCTCAGAAGCAGAAATAAGAAGGCTACACGCCATAACCGCCTGAATTATACAAAGAAGAACAGTAGATACACGAGTATACTGATTAATCTTCTTTCGTCCGGCAGCACCTTCATGAGCAATTCGTGAAAGTGCAGGAACTATTGCCACCAACAGCTGAAAAATAATTGATGCTGTAATATAGGGCATAATACCCAGACCGAAGAAAGAACCAGAACTCATAGCACCACCGGACATCATATCTGCCATTGAGAAGATTGTTCCGGTAGCACCTCCACTTGAGGTCATTTCGCGAATAAAATCGCTAAGTGCTTTATAATCGATTCCAGGTGTAGGGATAAACTTACCAAGACGAAACACAAGAATCAATAGCAGTGTAGCCGCAATTTTTCCCCGTAATTCTTTTACACTTAGAACCTTTGATAATGTTTCAAACATGGATTCAGCCTTTATTATTCAGAAGCTTCAGACATTTCTTTCTTGGCGGTCACTGCTTTACCACCAGCTTTTTCGATCTTTTCCACTGCAGATTTGCTGAACGCATCAGCTGTTACAGTAAGAGCTTTTGAAAGATCGCCTGTTCCGAGAATTTTAATTAATCCGCCACGGCCAATTTTAAAGCCATGTTCGCAGATTGTCTGAATATTGACTTCTTCACCATCAGCAAAGTTATCTTCTATCCATTCAAGATTAACAGGAATATAGACAGTCTTGAAATTGGCGTTATTAAAACCACGCTTTGGCAAACGCTGACGCAAAGGAGTCTGACCACCGATAAAGCCTTTCAGACCACCAGAACCTGAACGTGAATAATAACCTTTACTACCTCTGCCGGCGGTTTTACCACTGCCACTGCCCGCACCGCGGCCAATACGCTTACCGCGTTTATGAGCCTTTATTCTATTATTAACATCTGTAATGTTCATTGTAAAATCCTTAATTATGTTAATTGCTTATAGCTCTACACCACGCAAATTCTGAACAACTTCTTTACTTCTCAGACTTTCAAGACCCTGAAGTGTAGCCTTTACAATATTTCTTGTGTTGTTGTTGCCGACACTCTTAGTAAGAACATTCTTCAGACCTGCAGCCTCAAGAATAGCTTTTACAGCAGCACCTGCAATCACACCAGTACCAGGTCTTGCCGGAATCAGTATAACTTTAGATGCACCGAAACGACCAACAACCTGATGTGAAATAGTATCACCTTCAGCAATTGTAAATGACTTTACATTGGTATGTGCAGACTTGATTGCTTTCTGTATGGCACCAGGTACTTCTTTAGCCTTAGCATAGCCAATACCAACCTTACCTTTACCATTACCCACAGTTACCAACGCACCGAAGCTTAGACGACGACCACCTTTAACAGTAGCTGAACAGCGGTAAATATCAATTAAGGTCTCAGAAAACTCTTTAGCCGGGCGGTCTTCACGATCACGTTTTTTCTTCCGGTCACGTCCAGGTTTTGAACGGTCTCTACGGTTATCCCCACGTGATGAAGATTTACTCTCAGCCTCTTCAGTCACTACTTCATCATTAGACTCAGGTGCATTTTCAACACCATCTACTTCATTTTCTGCCACAATTAACTCCTAAAAAATAGACCTATAGACTGGTGCCCTGGCACTTCAACTATAGAAAAATAAAGACACATTAAAATACAAGACCACCTTCGCGTGCAGCATCGGCAAGAGCCTTAACTCTTCCGTGATACTGTCTGCCACCTCTATCGAAAACAACAGTCTTGACATTTTTTTCAGCAGCAAGTTCAGCAATCTTTTTACCGATCTGACTTGCAGCGGTAATATTTCCACCATATTCATTAAAAGACTTACACGCAGTAGTAGCGGCAACAAGAGTCTTTCCTACTGAATCATCAATTATCATAGCAGAAATATTTTTCAAAGTTCTTTTAACCAAAAGTCTTGGTCTTTCTGTTGTGCCTGCAATCTTATTACGGACACGATAGTGACGACGCTTAAGATCCTTTGATTTTTTCTTGCAAATATCCATTGTAATACAATCTCCAAATACCGCATAAAACCGCGATAGATAATATATCAAGAACCGAAACTCTTACCTTCAAGTTTACGTGGAGTTTCATCAGAATATCTAATACCTTTACCCTGGTACAGATCTGGTGGACGTACTCTACGTACCTGAGCTGCGAGCTCCATCACCTTCTGCTTATCACATCCCTTAACCTTGAAGTCCATATATTCACGGCTATTACCTTTAGGAATTTCGAACTCAACGCCCTCAGGAGCATCAAGACTGACAGGGTGACAATATCCTGCACTGATAACCAGAGTTGTACCTTTAAGCTCAACACGGTAACCAGTACCAACAATTCTCAACCCTTTTTCGTATCCCTGAGTTACACCAATTATCATATTATTGATAAGTGCTCGGTACAACCCATGCATACATTTACCCTGCTTGCTGTTATCAGTTGGAGAAACGACAACCTTGCCATCTTCTACATTTATACTGATCTGAGGAACAAGCTTTTGTTTTACTTCCCCTTTGGGACCCTTTACAGACACTTCCTCTTTTGTTACATTTACAGTAACACCTGTAGGAAGGTCAACAGGTATCTTGCCAATACGTGACATGTCAATTTCCTGTTACAAAATGCTAAAAATTAACCCTAGTACTAATAAATAGTACACAGTACTTCTCCACCGACATTCTGAGCACGACACTCTCTATCAGAGAGCATACCTTTATTTGTGCTAACCACTGCAATGCCTAAACCATTCAACACCTGTGGCAAGTCTGAAACTGCACGGTACTTGCGACATCCTGGTTTTGAGAATCTTTCAATCTTCTGAATTACAAACTCACCTTCAGGTCCATACTTTAAATCGATACGTATCTTGTTCTGAACAGGCTGCTCGATAATTTCGAAGTTTTCAATAAAACCTTCTCTCTTCAATACTTCAGCTATACTAAGTTTAACCTTTGAAGATGGCATAAATACTTCAGATTTTCTACAAGACAACGCGTTGCGAATACGTGTCAACATATCGGCGATCGGATCGGTCATACTCATTTTTTTTTATCCTATCCTTTACCAGCTTGATTTCTTCATGCCAGGAATCTCACCACGGTTGGCTAAAGTCCTGAGACAGATACGACAAATCTTAAATTTACGATAAACAGCTTTTGGCCTCCCACATAACTCACAGCGAGTATATTCTCTAGTAGAGTACTTAGGAGGTCTCTTACACTTGACTTTGAGGGCTGTCCTGGCCACGGTCTACTCCTTTAAACGATTAACTATTTTTTTTCGGCGAATGGAATACCGAGAAGTTTCAAAAAAGCCCGACTCATCTCAGGTCCAGTACTATTCTTGATAACAAAGGTAACGTCCATACCGAAATTGTAATCGGAATTATCGGCATTAATTTCTGGGAAGATGCTGACCTCTTCAATACCGAGCGAATAATTACCAAATTTATCAAATGAAGTTGCCTTAACACCATTGAAGTCACGAATACGTGGAATAGCCACATTTAAAAGTCTATCCAAAAAACTATACATACGCTTGTGACGCAGTGTAGCTTTACAACCTATTCTATTACCTTCGCGCAACTTAAAGTTACTTACAGCAATTCTTGCCTGACAAATAGCAGGCTGCTGACCAGCAATAGTAGCCATATCCTTACGGGCGGCATCAATCATTTTTGAATCTTCGATTGCTTTACCAACACCCATATTCAGACAAACTTTTTCAATCTTTGGTACGCAATTGATATTCACGATACCAAAATCTTTCATTATCGCTGGGACAACTTCTTTTTCATATTTTTCGCGTGTTAGTGACATTTTAACTATTTCCCTCCAACTACTTCATTGCCGGTTGCTTTGGCAATGCGTACACGACGGATTTTCTTCTTGCCATCAACTTCGCCTTCAACAACCATTTTACCGACGCGAGTGACAGTATCACTGGCACCGTCAACCAACATCAAGTTTGAGAGGTGAATTGGAGCTTCCTGCTCAATTCTTCCACCACTCTGAGGGTTATTAGGATCTGTTGGCTTCTTGTGTTTAAAGACCATATTCAAGCCTTTAACTACTGCTCGACCCTTTTCAAGATCAATACTTATGATCTTACCACGTGGCTGGCGATCTCTTGGGTTGTCACCTTCAGCAAGTTTGCGCTTTAGACCAGCAGCATTCTTACCAGAGATTACTTGAACCATATCGCCCACACGCAGTTTGGTTTTGTACTGCTTAATTTTCTGTACCATTTTTCAAACTCCGAGTGCCTATATAACTTCAGGCGCAAGAGAAACAATTTTCATAAAATTCTTTTGTCTTAACTCACGCGCGACAGCACCAAAAATACGTGTGCCACGAGGGTTTCCATCATTATCAACAATAACAACTGCGTTGGTATCAAAACGTATTGATGAGCCGTCTTCACGTTTTACGCATCTTTTTGTACGGACAACAACACCTTTACATACACTACCAGGTTTCAAGTTTGAACCAGGAATTGCTTTTTTAATTGTTAGAACGATGATATCACCGATACTTGCATAGCGCCTTCTGGAACTGCCTAGAACCTTGATACACATGGCTCTCTTAGCTCCGGTATTATCGGCTACATCAAGCATTGTCTGCTGCTGAATCACGATATCTCTCCGATTTATCAATAATACTCAACTAATTTAAATCAATCACAAGAAAAACTTATTCTTTATGCTTTAGAATCCTTACAAGTCTAAAACACTTATCTTTTGAAATTTTTCTTGTTTCCATAATCTCGACAGTGTCACCAATTTTTGCTTCGTTATTCTCATCATGAACCTTGTAGGTTGTACGACGATTAACACCTTTTTCATAAATTGGATGTTTAACCTGTGTATTAACTTCAACAGCAATAGTCTTATCCATTTTATCACTGTAAACAGTGCCGATAACAATTCTTCTGGTATTTCGGGAAGCGACTTCACTCATTATTCACCACCTTCCTGACCTGCCTTAGCAGTCTCTGCCAAAACTGTCTTCATTCTAGCAATATCTTTTCTAAGCAGTTTGAGCTGCATTGGGTTAATTTCATCACCGAGCGCAACTTTACAACGCATTTCAAGAAGCTCTTTCTTTTTTCCCTCAATTTCAGCCAGAATAGCAGCTTCTTCCATGCTTCTAATCTCACTTATCTTCATACTGTGTGTCTCCTCTTAACCATACATGTCTTTACAGGGAGCTTGTAAGCTTGAAGACGGAAGGCCTGTTTTGCTAGAGTTTCCGATACACCTGCAATCTCATAAAGGACTGTACCAGGCTTTACTTCGGCGAACCAGTAATCAACATCACCTTTACCTTTACCCATACGGGTTTCAGCAGGCCGTACAGTAGCTGATTTATGTGGGAAAATTCTAATATAAATTTTTCCGGTTCTTCCCAGCATTCTGTTTGCAGCAACACGGGCAGCTTCAATCTGAGCAGAAGTGATACGACCTGCTTCGAGGGCCTGAATACCGAAATCACCAAATTCAACAGAATTACCGGCAGTAGCCTGACCTCTAATTCTACGCTTATGCATCTTACGATGCTTAACGCGCTTTGGTAGTTTTACTGGAGGCATTATTTCATCTCCTGTTCTTGACTGTGCTCGACATCACCTTTGTACAACCAAACTTTGATGCCGATAATACCCATAGTTGTACGTGCTTCTGAGAAACCAAAGTCAATATCAGCACGTAACTTCTGCAATGGAAGATTACCAACAGAGTAGCCATCTGCACGTGCAATTTCAGCACCACCAAGACGACCAGAAACTCTGATCTTAATTCCATAAACACCTGAATTAACACAAGTTTCAACAGCTTTCTTCATCGCACGTCTGTAATTTACACGTTTGATAATCTGCTCGCCGATGCTTTCCGCTACAAGCTGAGCATTAATCTCTGGCTGCTGAACTTCACGAATCTTAATCTGAACTGACTTGTCATTAACAATACTCTGGAGGTCTGAACGCAGTTTATCTACTTCAGAACCACGACGACCAATTACAATACCAGGTCTTGCTGCGTGAATGATAACTTCAACATCATTCTCAGTTCTTTCAATTTCAGTTTTTGCCACACCGGCGAATGCAAGATTCTTTTTAATATATTCTCGAATCTTTACGTCTTCGACCAAGAAGTCACCGTAGCTTTGCTTATCAGCGTACCACCTTGAGTCCCAGTCCTTTGTAACACCGGTTCTAAATCCTATCGGATGTACTTTTTGTCCCACAACTTACTCCTTCGGTCATTTATTGACGAACATCAACCTCAACACATAGGTGACTGCGACGACGCTTATATGGATGAGCCATACCTCTTGAGCGTGGGCGCCAGCGTTTAATACGCATACTTTCATCTACCCATGCCTTTGAAACGTATAGACCATCTACGTCATCTACACCACCATTTTCAGCATTAGCTTGTGCGCTACGAACAACATCATATAATAATTTAGCAGAGCGCTGTGGAGCAAACTTTAGTATTGTTAGCGCTTCACTAACATTCTTTCCTCTGATCATGTCAATCACAAGACGAGCCTTGCGCGGACTAACAGGGGAGAATTTGTGCTTGGCGATATAAGCCATCTTAAATTCCTCTTAATTCAAACTATTATTTATCATGTCCGTGATAAGTACGGGACAATGCGAATTCACCCAATTTGTGACCTACCATTGATTCTGTTACAAGTAGAGACACAAAACTACGACCATTATGAATATCAAATTTATGACCAACAAACTCAGGAACTATAGTACATGATCTTGCCCAAGTCTTAATTGGTTCTATTCTTCCAGCTTCCTTCTGCTTCATGACCTTAATATAAACTTTGTCATCTACATAAGGACCTTTTTTAGTCGAACGACCCATGTTTCATTCTCCGTTATTCAGTAAATTACTTCTTCTTACGTCTAGTAATAATCATATTATCTGTACGGTGGTTCTTCTTTCTCGTCTTACCACCACGAGCATAAACACCGGTCGGACTACAGAAGTGCTTACCACCAGCTCTTCGTTTTTCACCACCACCAAGTGGGTGGTCGATTGGGTTCATGGTACTACCACGTACAGTTGGTCTCCAACCCATATGGCGCTTCTTACCGGCTTTACCGATCTTAACCATACCATGGTCTTTATTACCAACAGTTCCAATAGTCGCACGACAATTGATATCAACCCTTCTCATTTCACCAGAAGGCATAAGCAGAATAGCGTGCTTTCCTTCTTTTGCCATAAGAGTAATACTCATTCCGGCAGAACGGCCAAGCTTACCACCTTGACCCGGGTTAATTTCTACATTATGAATCTGCATACCCAGCGGAATACCGGACAATTCAGTACAATTACCAACCTCAGGCTCAACCTTCAAACCATTCTCAACGTGCATTCCAACCTTGAGACCTTCAGGCGCAAGAATATAACGCTTAATTCCATCTTCATAGTGCAAAAGCGCAATATTAGCAGAACGATTTGGATCATACTCAATAGTAGCAACCTTGGCGGTCTTACCGTCACGGTCATTTCGCTTAAAATCTATAACACGATATCTTTTTTTAGCGCCACCGCCACGATGGCGAACAGTGATAACACCTCTATTGTTACGCCCGCTGTTTTTGACCATAGTCTTAACAAGGGTCTTCTCCGGTTTATCTGTTGTAATTTCCGCATAGTCTAGCTGCGTCATATTACGAAGAGAAGGAGTTATCGGTCTAAATCTTTTAATACCCATTATATCACTCCGAATCTATAATCTCTTTAAATATTACTTAAGAACTTCAATTGCCTGATCTTCAGCCAGACGAACCATTGCTTTCTTTATAGGACTGGTACTGCCAATATTTTTGCCATAGCGACGCTTCTTGCCATGAGTTATAATAGTCCTGATACTTACTGGAGACACACCCCAGATAACCTGCAAAGCATTTCTAACATCAGTCTTAGTTGCTTCCAAATCAACAACAAAAGTATATGTGTTAGTTTTATCTGCATTCTCATACCCTTTTTCAGAGATATAAGGTCGCTTAATTACACGATACGGATCCATATTATTTATACTCCTCTGAAATCGCCATGAGCGCATCTTTAGTAATAAGAACCTGCTTCGGCTTTAACACACTGTAAGTTGTAAGCGCACCCAATGAACTCATCTCAATCTTTGGCAGATTTCGAACGCTCTTCCAAAGGATCTTATCAGCTTCCTTAGTGACAACCAGACAGGTTGATGCGATATTAAGATTCTTCAAAACCACAGCTGCTTCCTTTGTCTTTGGCGCTGCCATTGACAACGAATCAACTACAACAAAATCACCATCTCTTAATTTACCGAGTATTGCACTCTTAAGAGCAGCACGACGCGCTTTTTTAGGCATTTCTTTAGTGTAATCGCGAGGCTTTGGACCATGAGCAACAGCACCACCACGGCTACCAACACGACCAGCATAACCCATACGAGCACGTCCGGTTCCTTTCTGACGGAAAGGCTTACCTGAACGACAAATCAACTCACGCCTTGTCTTGGTACTATGCGTACCGGCACGCTGATTCGCCTCATACATAACAACAGCCTGGTGCAACAATGGGTAATTAACAAACATACCCAGACAGCTGTCATCAAATGAGATTTTTTCAATCTCTTTACCGCTTCGATCATAAACTGGTAATTCGATCATCTTCTCTTTCCCTATTCGACTCACCGAGCCGAAAACCAATGTGGCCGACAACCGGCGAAACAGACCTGTTACCATCTGCCTAAATTTCACCAACCACAAAACAATAATAAAAACGAGCTCTCACTACAATAAATGAAAGCTCTCCCGGAATCAGCAAAAAAATGCAGATCCACGAGAGCCGACAGTTCGCTGCCAAAAACCACTGCATACTTTAACGCTTGAAGGCTCCTTAACTTAAATGTTTTGACAAGTATAGCTATAAATCCCTATTTTACAAGGGTATTTTTTATTTTTTTATTCTTTTTTATACTTATTAACAGAATTTTTACTTAATATAGTATCAACATACAAAACATCTAAACACTCAACAAACATTAACAATATATAACATCTATATTAGCAATACGTTAAGAGTATGGATTGCAAAATTAGCCCTTAAAAATAATTGCCTGAAAAAGAGTATTAATACTGCTTCTTAATAGTTTATTTTTTACGATTTAACATTATTTTTAAAAAAACATAACTTTATTTAAGACAACCTGTATTTACAGGCAGCCCTTACCCAGCCGCAGCAAGTAACAACCTGCACTGACTTACTATTGCTCCAATACGGTTTCTGTTGCAATATATAACAGCCGACCGCACCCTGGACAAATAACCTTATCAAGACTTTTATGAGCGATAACGAGATTTTCAGTACTTGGGGAGACTTTACGAAAACAGCGCTGGCAGGCAGAGTCTTTGAGTTCGGCTACAGCATAACCCTTCCCGCGAGCCAGAGCAGTATTATAAATATTAATTGCATCAATATCCAGTGACTTAATTGATGCCACCATATTCTTCCGCTGCCCAATCAGAGTCCGCTGTCTGTCCTTAATCTCGCTGGCATCAAGTTCATTCGAGTTCATTATGGATTTGAGCTTATTCTCTTCAGCGTCCAGTTCATCATTCTTTTCAGCAAGAACCTTCTTCAAGCCCTCAAGCTCCTCCATAAGCTCGATTTCCTTCTTTTCACTATCACTGATGCTGCTTTTAACATCCTTTATGCGCTCTGTGACAATTTTATACTCTTTTGAATTCTTAACAATTCCGATTTTCTGGTCAAGATCCTTGACCTCCGCTTCCAGGCTTTTCACATCCAACCCGAGCGTTTCAAGCTCCGCCGCGCACTTCATGCATGCTTCCTGGATCTCACTACGTGCCGCCTTTACAGCATCACAGTACTGAGTCTGCTGCTCAAGTTCCTTAGGTCCGGCATCCACCTTCCGCTTTAATGCTACCAACTGTGAATCAATTTCTGCGAGTTCTCTCAACTTTCCAAAGACACTCATTTTCATTCCCTCCGCACACAAAAACAGCATACCGCGAACCAGTATTCTGATCCTACCCTTGCAGGAATGCTGTAAAAAATAACTTAAAAAAGAAGAAACAAAAAATCCCTACCCAATATTCAACCAGGTAGGGAAATACTCTCTATTGCTCTACAATATCTTCAAGAAAACCATTCAGTTTTCTACTACGAACCGGGTGTTGAAGCTTTTTCAACGCTTTCGCTTCAATCTGTCTTACACGCTCTCTGGTAACATTGAATTTACGCCCGACCTCTTCAAGTGTGTAGGTATAATCATCACCTATACCGTACCTGAGTTTGATAATTTCGCGCTCTCTAAAGGTTAACGACTCAAGGACACTGTCTATCTTATCTTTCAGCATCTCATAGCTGGCAACATTGACCGGATTATCAACCGTAGTATCCTCAATAAAATCACCGAAGTGGCTGTCATCAGCATCCCCGGCACCAATAGGCCTGTCCAGAGAAATAGGATGCTTACTGATGCGCATTACCCTTCTGGCTTCGGTTATTGGAATATCCGCCTCTTTAGCGATCTCTTCAACAGTCGGCTCCCTGCCGATACGCTGCACCAGCAACCTGGTAATACGGCGCAGTTTACTCATAGTCTCAATCATATGAACCGGAATTCTGATTGTACGTGCCTGATCCGCAATAGCCCGGGTAATCGCCTGTCTTATCCACCAGGTTGCATAGGTCGAGAATTTGTAACCACGGCGATACTCATACTTCTCCACCGCTTTCATCAGTCCGGTATTGCCTTCCTGAATCAAATCAATAAAGGACAAGCCGCGATGTCGGTACTTCTTGGCTATCGAGACCACAAGCCTGAGATTACCACTTGAGAGGTGCTGCTTCACCTTCTGGTACATTTTATAACGCTTACGGATATGACCGGCTCTGGCGCGGAGTCGCTCCAGCGGCTCCTGGGCTTCAAAACGAATTCGATTGAGTTTTTCCTCAGCCATCTCCATTTTTCGCTGCTCAATAACGCTGGCCTTACTCCCTTTTTTAGCGATCGCATCAATCTCACGCTCCAGACGGTATGACTCCATCGCCATATCCTCAATACGCTTCTTGACTGGCATAATCCGTTTAGTACGCAGACCCAGCTCCTCCAGCAGCATAGCCGCACGCCGCTGTCGCAACCTCAATTCAGAATATACCTTGCTATACTCTTTCTTCGAGAGTCCGCCTTTTTCCAGCTTCTGCCAGAGTTCAACACAGATTTCATAGATAGCTTCAAGTGTTTTTATATGACCGGGCAATCGCGATAGAATATCATTCTTGCCAATTCCCGCAGGATTGGTTGTTCGCATGATTTTATCGAGAGTTTCGCGGTTTTGGGCGACCTTTTTATTGAGTTCCATTACATAACGGATCGCAATAGGGCTTTCCAGAGTTCTTTTGCGGAATCTCTTACATGACAACTCAATCTGTTTGGCTAGAGTAACCTCTTCTTCACGCGTCAAAAGTGGAATACTACCCATTTCCGATAGATACATGCGAACCGGATCATGAATATCACCACTGTCACCATCGAGATTTACCGCGCCATCATCCTCATCATCCTCAATATCCGGACTTTCATCAGGCAGCAGGTCAACATCATCATCATCTTCAATATCACTGTCATCGTCATCCAGCTCCACACCGGCTTTCGCCAGGCGGGATAACACAGCATCAATATCCTTACCGGTCACAACGTCTTCCGGCAGGACTTTATTCAATTCACTGTAGGTTATTGACGCTCTACCCTTAAAAGCCTCGAGTATTTCTTCAATTACCTCTTCAGTAAGAACGACTGAAGGAGCTTCTGCTTCCGCTTCTTCATCCACTTTTTCCTCAACAGGTTCCTCATCATCAGGTACAAGCTTGGCTACTTCATCATCGTCTAGATCGTCTTCATCATCTTCATCATCTTCAGCCACAGTATTTATACCTGTTTCAGAGGTCTTTTTAGCGGTTTTCTTCTTTGCTCTGGCCTTCTTTTTTGCCGCTGCTTCAACGGAAGAGGTTGCCTCCGAACTTTTAGCTGCAGCTTTCTTACTACTCTTTTTGCTGACCGTAGCCGCTTTTTTGGTAGTAGTCTTCTTTTTTGACAACTTTTTGGCACTCATGCTGTGCGCACTCCTGCTTTCTATTTATGTACTTATTAGTTATTACACTATATATAATTAAACAAAACAAATGCCGCCGAACGCACAACAAAAACCCAACTACCAACACGCTCTATGTAAAAACCGCATTCGCGCAAACAATAATTGTAATATAACCTATAAATTACTTATTTACAACAATTAAAACCCAGAATCAGACTCGGAATAAAGCTTAATTCTTTTCAGCAAGTTCCAATTATATACGAAATTATCTTTCCGTCTACCTTTTCTTTAGAAAATTATAATAAATCCTGTGGACAAATTTCTCAATTTTAAAACTTGAGATCCAGTTAACCGTCTAAAACCATGAATCTCATTATACCCGAATGCCACATATACCCCAGGTTTAAATAAATCACAATTCAGTATAATTTTTATAACATCATGTTGTCTAAGCACTAATATAACTTATAAAAACAACAAATAACACAACTAGCAATTAATATAAGTAAATATCGGCACCGATAAAGTTGCTTTACAAAAAAATTACAACTAATCACTATCAATTTACAAAATAGTGATTATATATAAATCATCCAAAAAAATAAATATTACCTGCAAGAAAATAGACTAAATCCGGTTGGTAATTATGACAGCGCAATTAATACCCTCGTACATCCCCGCGGTTGATTCACTCACCTGCCCCACCGCCAGCCAGCCCCCTTATCTGCTTCTCAAGCTCGAGTTTCTCAAGCAACAGCTTATCAGCAAGCTCAACATTTCCACTCAACTCCGCCCTGGCATACTCAGCATTTATCTCAGTGCGACGCTCCTTCATTTCATCAACACGTATATGCAGCAGCAGATCGTTGAGTTCCGCCGCATTCAGATTATCTTCATTGTACACTGACGCAATTCCGGAGGCTATATTATCAAAATCAACAAATTCAAGGAGCAGAGATTTTACCCGTTCATCCGATACCTGCTCAATAAGATGCTCCACCCGCACCTCATTATCTGCCGCCGCAAACCACGCATCACGAATGACAACTGCACAGCGGTGCTCAGTTTCTTCATACCATTCATCCGGCGGATATTCATCACAGATACGCAGGCACCAATCCTTCTCTGCAAGCATATATTGCAACAGCCGTTTCTCAGCTTTGGCTCTTGCCTGTTTGCGGGCATTTATTATCAGCGGCGCACTCCCAACTTCAGCATTGCGAGGCTTTCCTGAACCGCGTCTGCCGCCACCACCGGCCAACCTGTACCCGGAGGTATCTCCATACTTTCCCTTACGTTCAGCCGGTACCGGGAGCAGCTCAACATCTATACCGGCTACTTCCGCAACTTTACTGCGCATAATATTCCGCCGGATAGCATTCGGACAGCGATTTACCAGTTCCATTACCCGCTCAATGGCCGCAGCCTTCCCGCCGGCATCCCTGGAATAATCGGTTTTACCGAGCTCTTCTTCAACGACAAAGGCAAAACTCTCTCTGGCTCCAGTAAGAAATCCACGAAACTTTTCAGCTCCAAACTTCGGAAGAAATTCCCCCGCGTCCTTAACCTCAAGGCTGGAAAGCACCCAGAGATTAACATCCTCCTCCATAAACAGTTCTATCGCCCGGCGCGTTGCTTTCTTGCCGGCATTATCATTATCAAAAAGCGCCACGACTTTGCCATCACTATGAATATAACGTTTCAAAAGGCGTATATGTTCGACAGTAAGGCTGGTGCCAAGGGTAGCGACGACATTTCTAATACCATACTGATGACACATAATAGTATCTGTATAACCTTCAACAACATATGCCGTCTTCGTAAGACCGATCTCCTTAGCTGCGAAATTGAGACCAAAAAGCAGACTGCGCTTCATAAAGAGCGGGGTTTCAGAGGTGTTGAGATACTTGCCGCCAGACTCAGGCTTTTCCACCAGAACCCTCGCCCCGAACCCTATAGGTTGCTGCTGCAAGTCAAATATCGGAAACACAACCCTGCCGCGAAAGGCATCATATACTCTGCCGGTATCCTCATTTTTGCGGAATATTCCAGCTTCCAGACCAATCTCTCTAGCCTGATCGACCTTATGCTCACCACTCAACTGCACCACCTTATTGAGATAACCTTTTAGTAAACCATCCCAAATATCCGGTGCCCAGCCCAGTCCCCAGGCACTTATAGTCTCTTCCTTGAATCCACGTGACAACAGATAATCCCGTGCCACTCTTCCCTCGGTTGCATCAGCAAGTGCCGCCCGAAAATACTCAAAAGCCTGCCGACAAGCCCAGAACAAAGCCTGTTTGCGGTCTTTTTTTACCCGCGTTCTCTCAGAGTTGAATTCGCTATTTCCTCCCTCATAATCAAGTGTAATACCAGCCTTTGAAGCAAGTTTCTCAACGGCTTCAGGAAATTCACAGCGTTCCATCAGTTCTACAAACTTGATCACCCCGCCACCGACACCGCAACCAAAACATTTGAAAATCTGGAGTTGCGGATTCACATTGAATGACGGTGTCTTCTCATTATGGAAAGGACATACAGCCAGAAAGCTTGAGCCCGAGCGCTTAAGCTTTACCCCATAGCTTTCTACAACATCAACAATATCGCAGCTATCTTGAACTCTCTGAATTGAGTTTTCACTGATTAACGGCACAACACCTCTTCCTGAGAATATAAACTATTATACACTTCACCCGTTTGATCCCGACAGACCATCACTTAACAGGCATTAGATCTAAATTATACAATTATCGGAGAAATAAAAAAGAGCCTACTCCAAAGGAGCAGGCTCAAATTCTACACTAAAGACCTGAGTCTTTAATATTAGAGGCTCATAGCCTTAGCGATCAGGTCAACAACGCGGTTTGAGTAACCCCATTCGTTATCGTACCAGCTGATGATCTTGAGCATGTTCTTGCCCATTACAGATGTGCACTTAGCGTCAAAGATTGAGCTGTGTGAATTGTGGATAATATCTGAAGAAACGATTGGATCCTCAGTGTACTCCAGGATACCCTTCATTGGACCTTCAGCAGCAGCCTTGATAGCAGCGTTTACAGCGTCAACTGTAACTTCCTTCTCAGTTGTAACAACAAGGTCTACACAAGAACCAGTGATAACTGGAACACGCATAGCCATACCGTCAAGCTTACCGTTAAGAGCTGGGATAACCTTACCAACAGCAGCAGCAGCACCAGTTGAAGTTGGGATGATGTTAGCAGCAGCAGCACGAGCACGACGCAGGTCGCTGTGGATCTGGTCAGCAACATTCTGGTCATTGGTGTAAGCGTGAACAGTTGTCATCAGACCTTCTTTGATACCGAAGCTGTCGTTAAGAACCTTAGCAACAGGAGACAGGCAGTTAGTAGTACAAGAAGCATTTGAGATAGTCTTGTCAGAAGCCTTGAGCGCAGCGTCATTAACACCCATTACGATAGTTGCATCGATAGCATCTTTAGCAGGAACAGTCAGAAGAACCTTCTTACAGCCAGCCTTACCAATGTGACCGCTGATAGTAGCCTGATCGCGGAAGAAACCAGTAGACTCAACGATAACGTCAAGCTCTACAGCACCCCATTCGATCTCAGCAGGACCACACTTGCCGCCAACGATTTCGATCTTCTTGCCATTAACAACAATAGCAGAACCATCAACTGCAACAGTACCATTGAAACGACCCTGAGCACTGTCATACTTTAGAAGGTGTGCAAGAGCCTTAGCGTCAGCCAGGTCGTGAATTGCAACAACTTCAAAGTCTTCACGTTCAGCCATAACACGGAATACGAGACGACCGATACGACCAAAACCGTTAATACCAACTTTGATTGCCATGAATAAATCTCCTTAAACATCAATAATAATAAATCAAAACTACAAAAATTGTAACTTTGCAACTTTCTATTAAGGCATAAATCCACAAAAAACACTGATTTTCATGCTTGTCGCTGGAAAATTATAATGTATTATTCCCGATTGTCAAGAATTTATACCCTCATAAAAGCATTTTAAAATATTTTTTTATCGGTTTGTTTCTACTTATTCAGTATATTTTAGCGCTTAATCAAGCGATACCCAGCATATAACCGACGGTATAAAAATAAATAAGCAAACCGCTAATATCTACTATCGAGGTCAGCGCCGGTGCCGCAATAACCGCCGGATCAAGCTTGAAGCTGCTGACAATTATCGGCAGCACCGCACCGATAAGGGTCGCGGACACGACCTGTATTCCGAGTGCTATCGCTATAGCAATACCAATCTGTGGCAGCGTGTAACCATTCGGCAGCACTGAGCCCCCGGATAACAGGACTATTTTAAAGTATGCCAGCACCATCAGAATCAGCGAAATCATTACGGAAATCTTCAATTCCTTGATGATCACCCGCCCGATATCCGACACTTTAAGTTCCCCCAGAGCCAGGGCTCTGATCACCAGTGTTGATGACTGGCTACCGGTATTACCGCCGGTATCTGCCAGCATAGGCATATAAATCGCAAGAATCACCAGTCCGGAAAGCACATCCTCAAAAGAATTCAGCACATACCCCGAAACCAGCCCCAGCATTGCCAGGCTGACAATCCAGGTTATGCGCTTCTTGAAGTGCTGCCAGGCAGAGATACCGAAGTATGACTCACCATTATCACTGTCTCCAGAGGTAATAGCCATTATACGCTGCATATCCTCGGTCTGCTCTTTAATTATTACTTCAAAGGCATCATCATACGTTATTATTCCGATAATTCTTCCAGATTCATCAATTACCGGCATAGAGAGTAGATCATAACGTTCGAGCTTGCGGGCAGCCTGCTCCTGATCCTCAAGGGTGCTTACTGAAATTACTTCGGTTTCGGACAACTCCAGTAAGGCTTTCTCAGATCCGGCATTTATCAGCTTTACCAGTCTTACCGAACCGCAAACCCGTTCGAAATCATCATACAAATAAATATAATGCAGATTGACCGTATCCTCAAAAGAAGCGACCGCTGCTTTGGCGGTCGCCACCGTCGCTGAACGCGAAACCGCAATAAACGATTTGGTCATTACTGCTCCGGCGGTACCTTCAGGGTACGCCGCCAGTTCAGAAGCATGAGCGGAATCCTGCGCCGGCAGCAGCCCGAGAATTTTATTCCGCCTGGTTTTACCAAAGCGTTTTATCAGGTCTGCCTGCTCATCCGGCTGCATATAATCAATGATTGCGGCAATCTCCGCATCAGGTGCTATTTTAGCAATCTTCAGCTGCAGAGAATCACTGAAATAATTAAAAATCCGTGCCGCCTTGTGAGGATTAATCTTCGAAATGACATCATAAATCTCCGCGACCTCCAGCTCTGAAAGCTTTCTGGCAATATCTGCAGAATGCGCACTTCCGCAAAGTTTGCGGATTTCCGCAGTATTATTCTCATTAATATAGCGCAGGGAATTACTGATATTATTCTTCATTACTCACCTCCATAATGCTGTGTTATGACATAGCAGAATACCGGGACTTAGCCGTAACTCCCGGTAATATTAACATTATAGAGATTGTAAGGGATTATAGCGGATATACAAGTTAAGATACTATTAGCAGCCGCCAGCTTATCAGAAAAACTGTACAGGTATTATTACATATTAAAACTTACAACGAACTGCTGATACTCAGAGATTATACCCTGCCACACTGGTACGGACATCAAAACATACCCTCCGCCCCATACCGCCTTTTTCTTTCCAGTCACGCAAAAGTTTCCCGAGCATTCTGATCTTCTCGGCAGTATCCGGTTCCCCCGGAATATTTTCGGAACAGGTTCCCCAGAGAATTGATATCTGTGAATCAGTATCTATTACGAGGCGAGGCCTTGATTTTCCCGGCCGTTTAAGTTTATCAATGAAACTCGGAGCCTCAATATTAATCTTTTTTACTCCAAGCTCCCTACCCAGCTTTGACTGCTCCAGAGCTGCCAGCGCTTCCAGAGCGCCCCCCACCCCATCACTATGCCAGATCTGACCATTCTCAGGTCGGTGCTCGATATCACCTGTAACCTCCGGCAAGTCGGCATACTTCTTTTTAACGCCATCAGCAGGAAGGAGTACTCCATCCGCCGCAACCAGCCAGTAATACCCGTTCTGATGTAGCTGAGCCGCTACAAAACGCGGTACAAATTCAATATTTATACGATTGGGATAGACCCTTTTGAGTGAACAGACCTCTTCTACCCATGGACTCGCAGCGTATACATTCTTAACCTCATCAAGGAGTCCGGGCTTGAGCAGACTCACGCCGTTAAACTTATTGCTCAGGCGTTCAAACTCCCTGAGCGCCTCCGGTGAATACTGACTGTCATTGGAAAGATATATTGAAGGTCTGATTTTGAAGAGATCACTCTCTATTCCGCGCTGCCAGAGCTTCACTACCCCAAACGCAAATAGAAATACAAGTAGCAGCATCGGCAGTACAGCTCCAACCGCAGCGAGATAACGCCCGATTCTTCCGCCCACAGCTATCTCTGGTACCTGTGACTTATCCGCTTTAAATTCTATAACTTTATTGGTCATTATTAATTATGATCTATTGTATTATTAACAGTCAACACCAGAACCTTCAGGGTACCGCCCCTGATCAGTTCATCCGCAAATATGCCATGTGGAGAATATCCAGACAAAGCTCTGCAAAACTAATGCCACTCACACCTGCTGCCTTCGGAACAAGACTGTGTGAAGTAAATCCAGGTATTGTATTGATCTCCAGCGCTACCAGATTACCGTTTGAGCCAAGTATATAATCGATTCTGGATAGATCCCGCAGTTTGAAATTCCGGTATATCTCACATGATAGATCCGAACACACCGCCTGAATATCCCCGCAAATACTCTCGGGAGGACAGAGATACTTTGTATCTTCAGAATTATACTTCGCATGATAGTCATAAAATTCTTCAGCGGGTCTCATTTCAATAATAGGCAGCGCCTTACCGTCAAGCAGACCGACGGTAAACTCAACTCCGCTCACATACTCCTCGATCAGTGCCGCATCCCCGGTCTCAAGAATCTGTTTAACTCCCAATTCAACCTCTGCCGCGGTTTTTGCAATAACCACTCCTACAGAACTGCCGCCGGAATTTGGTTTTACCACCAGCGGCGGCTTCAAATTAATATTCTTAAGCTTTCCCGCAAGCGACGAAATATCTGACACACAGACCCAGGGCGCTACCGGTACCGACATCCGCTGCAGCATGATCTTGCAGAGATTCTTATCCATACAGAGCTTGCTCACCTGAGAACTGCTCCCGGTAAACGGAATACGCCGACGCTCCAGCAGATGCTGTATCGTTCCATCTTCTCCGAATTTTCCATGCAGCGCAAGAAAAGCCAGATCACAATCCAGATTGAGAATCTGCTCTTCACTTCCGTCAACAATAACTTTCCTGACATTTAAGCCTGAAGACTTGAGTGCCTCGTATACGGCCTGACCACTCTCCAGTGATATTTCAACCTCTGTTCCGACACCGCCGCAGAGAACAGCCACATTCAGTTTTTTAATCTTCTCTAAATCATTCATTTGCAATTTTACGCACCTCTGTATCTATATTGCCCGCTCCAATGCAGATTATTGTTGAATAATCAGGAGCATATCGTCGTATAACCGCTGTAATATCACCAACCTCTATCCGTTCCGGAACAACATTGCCGCCAATACGGCGTATCTGCTCACGTATAAGCTCGGAATCAACACCCGCAATCGGCTCTTCACGTGCCGGATAAATTTCCGCAACCGCCACCATATCCGCAGCGGACAACTCTCTGGCAAAATCCAGAGCATAATCCCGGGTGCGGGAATACAGATGCGGCTGAAATACTGCCAGTATCCGTCCAGCTTTATCCACTTCACGCGCACCTGCCAGTGCTGCCCGTACCTCTGTCGGATGATGGGCATAATCACTGAATATTCTCGCTCCGGAAAGTTCATGGATAAACTCCATGCGCCGTCCGACAGTCTCTATATCCGCCAAAGTTTTTATACCCTGCTCCAGACTTACCCCCAGCTCCCTTCCGACCAGAAGTGCGGCAAGAGCATTCAGAATATTATGACGCCCACAGAGCGGAAGACGCAGGATTCCAACTTCAGCGCCGTTATACATTATGCGCGCCTGCTGCCCGCCGTTGACCGGAGTAATATCTTCGGCATAAAGTCCGCGACGACCGGTATTCAGTCCGAAGGCCTCTTTACGCCCCTGCTGCCGGGCATAAATCTGCGCACAATATTCATTATCAATACCGGTTATGAGTAAACCTGTATTATTCTTTTCGGCAAATAATTCAAATGCCTCCACAACTTTTTCAGAAGTATGATAATATGCCAGATGTTCTGATTCGATATTGGTTATGACCGCCACCTCCAGCTCCGGCAGCAAGAAGCTCCCGTCACTCTCATCCAGCTCACTTACAAAGATATTGCCGCCACAACGATAATTCCCTTCCATTTCAGCGGTTACACCACCCAGAAGGACGGTAGGATCAAGCCCGTTACGCAACAGAATATACGCTGACATCCAGGTAGTACTGGTCTTACCATGAGTCCCGGCTATTCCGACACCCCGGTATTCCGCCATTAATTCAGCGAGAAATTCACCTCTTCTTAACGCTTTTTTCCCGGCAGCCAAACGCTCAGGATGATCGGTTGCCACCGCGCTGGTAAAGACCAGCAGATCACAACCGGCCGCATGCTCAGCTGCATGCTGGGTAGCAACTTCAATACCGATACTTTGCAGTTTTTCAGTCTGCTCATTCGCAGCCCGGTCACAACCGCTTACCAGAGCCCCTTTTGAACTTACAATACCGGCAAGCGCACTCATACCGATGCCGCCTGCCCCCATGAAATGTATCTTTTTACCGGCAAGCTTCATATCATCCTTTCTCTGCAACCAGCTGCATAATACTTTCGGCAATCTCACTTGCCGATTCCGGACGGGCCAGAAGCCTGACCGCTTCCGCCATGCTGTCACGAAGCTGTTTATCCTTCCAGATACGCACCACCTGTCTGGTAAGTATCTCTGAAGTCAGAAGCGGCTGCTCAAGAACAATCGCCCCATTCTTTGCCGCAACCCATTCCGCATTGAGCTGCTGGTGATTATCCATAGCCGTCGGTAGCGGTATCAGAATCGACGGCAGACCAGCCGCCGCCAGTTCCGCAATGCTGCCGGCACCGGAACGTGATATCGCCAGTTTGGATTCACGGTAGCAATCGGACAACCTGCCAAAGAACCCATGCACCGTCGCTTCAACATTGAGATCACGGTAAGCCTTGCGTATTCCCTCTTCATTACCGGCACCAGCAACATGAATTATCCGGCAGCCGGTCTGTTCCTGGATAGCCTTGATCGCTTCCAGAACTATTTCATTGAGACGCTGAGCCCCCTGCGAACCGCCAATGATAAGCAGCGCATCACCATCGACCGGTTTCTCTTCAGCCAGCTTGCACATCTGCTCACGCATAGGAGAGCCGAGATCGAAAAATTTGGCACGAGTATTGGTAAAACGTTCCCGGGCACAACGGAACTGCAGGTAGATACCTTTAGCCCAGCGTGAAAGCAGACGGTTCACCCGTCCCGGAACCGAATTCTGTTCCAGTATCACCACCGGCACTCCCAGAATTCTGGCGGCAATCCCCGGAGTAGCGGCCGCAAAACCACCCAGAGCCACCAGCACATCCGGTTTATAAGCTTTGAATAATTTTAGACTCTGCCAGATAGAAAGTATAAAACGCGGAAAATTTCCCAGATGCGATAAAGATAAGGGGGAGCCTCTGCCTGCAGATAATATATCTATAAAATATCCCGCACGCGGGACAATCTCCATATCAAGACCGTGTGCGGTTCCAACAAATGAAACCTCGACATCCGGATCAATTTTCTCCATGGCTTTCGCCAGCGACAAACCGGGAAAGAGATGCCCGCCGGTTCCACCGCCGGCCATAATAACCCTCATGCTACCTTCCTCTCTTCATATTCTGAACTTTCAATGCCAAGCACCGGTTCCACATCTACCTTCACCGGAACTTCCGGCTCAATTCTGGTAATACTTACAAGTGCGCCGATCATTGCCAGCGCCACACACAAACCGCTGCCGCCGAAACTTATAAACGGCAGTGAAATCCCTTTAGGAGGGATAGATGCAGTAACAACTGCAATATTAAATACCGCCTGCAGTCCAAGCACCGCAGTTATTCCATAGGCGACAAGCGCAGTAAATTTGCTTGGCGCATGTTTTACCAGACGCATGCCCTCATAGACCAGAATCGAAAAGAGCAGAATAATCACTATCGTGCCGACAAGTCCCAGCTCCTGCCCGGCAATAGCCAGAATAAAGTCAGTATGCGCCTCAGGGAGATAGTAAAGTTTTGATACCCCTTCGCCCAGCCCCATACCGGTAAGTCCGCCGCTTCCCAGTGCCACCTTACTCATCCATATCTGGTAGCCCTTGCCATCTTTATCTCCGCTATGCCAGGCATGAATACGTGAAGCGATATAATCCATCTTGGCTATTGCAATATACGCCGCAGGCGGTAGTGTGCCGGCAAAGGCAATAAGTGTATGAATAAACTTTGCTCCGCCCACAACGATCATTGATCCCATAACCGCCCCGATCAGCGCCGAGGTTCCAAAATCCGGCTCGAGCATGATCAGCCCCAGAATCATTCCGGTCATCATTACCGCCGGTACAAATCCCCGGAAAAACGGCAGACTCTTACCACTAAAGCGCGACAGAAAACTGGCCATTACAATAACCATACCGATCTTGGCAATTTCAGACGGCTGCATATTGAACCCGCCGAAACGCAGCCAGCGTGAAGCACCGTTTACCTTGGTTCCGATACCGGGTATAAGAACCCCTGCCAGCAATACCAGCAGCAGTACAAATAATGGTGCCGCAAAGCGTCGTAGCCGCTGAATATTCAGATAACTCATAAACAGCATGGTGCAGACACCTATCCCGAGCCAGATAAGCTGTTTTTTCAAGTATGTAAAATCAAACCCGGCGTTCCCGGCTTTGACACAGCTGGCAGAATATACCAGCACCACGCCCAGCGCGACAAGCGTCAGCGAGACCGCCAGTATTCTATCCCGTATGGATTTCAGTACCCGTTTCTTTTCAATTATTGATTCATTCATGACCGATAGTTATACCCATTATTATAAAATTTAAATCAATGCATCTTCAATGATCCCAGACCGATAACCGCCAGCAGCGCCCCGATCATCCACAAACGTACCACAATATGATTCTCATTCCAGCCGCTAAGCTCAAGATGATGATGGTAGGGAGCACACTTGAAGAGACGCTTGCCCCGCATTTTAAATGAAGCCACCTGCAGCAGCACCGAACCAGCCTCAATTACAAATATTCCGCCAATTATCGGCAGAATAAGTGCATGTTTACTGATTAAAGCCGTATATCCGATCAATCCTCCCAATGCCAGACTTCCGGTATCCCCCATAAAGAGCTGTGCCGGTTTGGCATTGAACCAGAGAAATCCTGCGATACCGCCAATAAGAGCCGCCATCAGAATACAGAGTTCACCGGTTCCGGCAATATATGGAATACGGAAATGACCGGCCATGACACTGTTACCCACAATATAAGCAAACACAGCGTAAGCTGCGGAAGCGAAGATGGAACACCCGCCCGCAAGCCCATCCAGACCATCTGTCAAGTTGACGGCATTGGAACAGCCGATAAGAACAATTATAAAATATGGATAGTAGAGCAGACCGAGATCAAGCTGGAAACTATCCCATTTGGTAAATGGCAGCAGCACCTTGGTGGTAGAGGCGTCACCATAGGTATTGAGCCCGAAACAGATAACCGCGGCGATAGCAATCTGCCCTGCCAGCTTCTGGTTCTTGGTCAGGCCATTGTCTCCCAGTTGCCGGAACTTCATATAGTCATCAACAAGTCCCAGGAGTCCATACCCGATAAAGACGACCAGCCCCATCATTACCAGAGGATTACGCATATCCAGCAGCAGTATTGCCGCAATACTCACCCCGATAAGGATTATCAGTCCTCCCATTGTCGGCGTGTCCGCTTTCTTTGAGTGCAGTTCAGCTATTTCCTTACTATCTTTGATCATATTCTCAGTAATATTGGTATGCTTCATATGCCTGATAAATACCGGAATAAGCTTGAGACATATGAAGAAAGCTATCAGCAAAGCAAAGGCAGCACGAAAGGTGATACTGTCAAAAATTCTCAATGGACCATAACTGATTGACAAGTCGGCTAGAAAGCGCAGCATTTTTTACCCTTTACAAATGAACAAGTATATACATGACAAAACACTTATCGTCAAAAGTGGTAAAATTAGTTTAGCAAATAATGATTATATGAATAATTAGAAGCGCTGTCAGAATCGCATAACGCTGATGCATACTTGATTTTATGGCAGGTGATAACTGCTGTAATTAATAGAACTTGTTATCAAAATTCAACTTATATCGTATATGGCGGATATCTGAAATTACAGAACCCGACTGGAGATATAATTTATCTAGACGTTTTTATTGGATTATATTAAGAAATTTAATAAGCAAAAATAAACTTTTGCTTATTAAATACGATGGCAATAACGCCGCAGCCCACCGCCGGTATCAGACAAGACCTGACTGTAATAGACGAAAGCGAAAGAATTAACTTGATATGAAATTACCGCAGAAGCGCGACTACATTATCTTCAGAGCAGACACAACCCTATTTAAACGCATGGCATTCGAGCCTTTAACCAGAATAGTATCGCCATCCTGCAAAAGCTCTTTTAAATGCCCTAGCAGTGACATGGTTCCGCGGAAATGCTTGATTATCTGGCGTGCATTCTGCGCATGAGCCCCTTCAGCCAAAGACATGCACATCTTTCCGACAGCCAGAATCACATCAACATTAGTACCTGAAAGCCAGCGCCCCAGTTCAAAGTGAATTCTCGCACTATCATGACCCAGTTCAAGCATATCACCGATAATCAGCACCTTGCGCCCACTATCGAGTTTTTCAAGAGTATTTACACCCGCACGCAAACTCTCAGGATTAGCATTGTAGCAGTCAGAGATTATCTTATAACGCTCGGTCTCGATAACCAGCTGTCTGTCCTGCAGCGGCATAAAACTAGTGACCGCCTCGGACGCTTCTTCAAGACTCACTCCCATAAACTCGACCACGGCCAGAGCCGCCAGACAATTCATTACATTATGCTTACCCAGTAGCGGCAGCTTGAATCTGACTCCCCGCACCGAGAACTCCGATCCGCTCCAGGAGAAATCGATATTATTCGCCATATAATCTGCAGCGGTCTCAATCCCGAAGGTTCTGATCTGAGCGGTGCTGCGGACTCCGCTTTTGAGCATCTCCGAAAACCTGCTCTCAGCCGGAAGTACAGCCAGACCGTCTCCGGGAAGCTGTGAAAATGCCGCCATCTTCTCACTGGCGACTCCGGCAATGGAACCGAGCCCCTCAAGATGTGCCGGTGCGATATTGGTGATTACCGCGGCGGTAGGCTTGGCTATCTCTGCCAGCCGGGCAATCTCACCCTGCATGCTGGTTCCCATCTCCAGAACCCCGAATTTATTCTCCGGCGTATTACCAAGAATGGTCAGGGGCAGCCCCACAAGATTATTATAATTTTTGATTGGCTCCAATACTTGGCCATGGGTTCTTAAAATATGTGCTATCAAATGTCTGGTCGTTGATTTGCCATTACTGCCGGTTACTCCGACCCAGGGTATAAGCGGTTCCTGCCAGCGGTATATCATCGCGAAATCACCCAGAGCCCGGAGGGTATCGGCAACAACAATACCCGGGTTATCACCGAGCGCATCACGGTCTGAGACAATAGCGGCGGCGGCACCATTAGTAAACGCCTGCTTTACAAATTTATTACCATCAAAATTATCACCCTTGAGAGCGACAAAAATATCTCCTGCTAATATTGTTCTAGTATCAGTCGACACACCAGTAATTGTAAGCTCACATTTACCGGTAATCTCACCACCGACCCACTCAGCGATAGATTTCAGCTCAACCTGCATTCCAACTCCCCTAACTTTTCCCTACGCTCAAAATACACAGTACTCATTTTATACATATTCCAAATGCAGGTCAATCTTTATTATGCCAATAATGATATTCCTCACCTGCGGATGTAGCTTTCAACAGCCCTGTTCCTGAGGCACAAGGCAGATGAATTTATCAGATATCAATATAACATTGGGGCTGACAAGACGTTGTCAGCCCCAATGTTATATAAACTTGAAAATATGCTGTTAACAAATCTGTCTTACAGGCAGCAAATATTGATAAAATGGTTAAAATTAAACAACTTTAAAAAAATCTTTTACCACTTCACGATCATCAAAGTGTATCTTTTCACGTCCGAGAATCTGATAATCCTCATGACCTTTTCCAGCTATCAGCACAATATCACCAGATTCGGCCGCACTCAATGCCAGCTGTATCGCCCTCTTCCTGTCATACTCCACCGTAACCGCCGCCAGATTCTCTATACCTTCAAGGATATCATGCATAATCTGTTCAGGATTCTCGGTTCTTGGATTATCATTGGTTAATATTACTCTGTCAGCATTCGCTTCCGCCGCTCGCGCCATCAGCGGCCGCTTGCCACGATCACGGTCACCGCCACAGCCAAAGACCACTATCAGCTTACGTGGAGTAATTTTGCGCAGTACAGCCAGCGCATTTGCCAGTGCATCATCGGTATGCGCGTAATCAACAAATGCCACTCGACCATCCTCAGCATCTATCCGTTCAAGTCTGCCCCCGGCACCCTTGAAATCCGCTACCACTTCCAGAATATCACTGACCTCATAACCTGCCTTAAAAAGTACAGCGACAGCTTCTAGCATATTCAGCGCATTATACTCACCGATAAGATCTGACTTCAGACAGTAAAAATCCCCACAGATACTGATATCAAGAATTGTCTTATTGACCCCAAACTCCGCCTTTATGATCCGGATATCAGAATTTTCACTGCAGCCCACCCGGCACACTTCAGCACTGGTATCCGCGACTATTCTCTCAGCATAACTGTCGGTAGTATTGATTACCGCCACACTCCCGGCAGAAAGGCGGTCAAAGAGCCGTTTCTTCGCCAGAAAATAATTCTCCATATTACCGTGATTATCCAGATGATCCCGGCTGAGATTGGTAAAGACCGCATAATCGACATTATCACCGGCGACCCTCTCCTGAGCCAGAGCCTGCGACGAGAATTCACAGATAGCGTATTCCGCCCCATTTACCGCCATACGTGCAAGATATTGCTGATAATCGGTACTTTCCGGTGTTGTAAGGGGCGCCGGCAGAATCTCTGAACACAAATCATACGCCACGGTACCCAATACCCCGCAACCGGTTCCAAGACGGCGCAGCGCATGAGCAAGTATCTGCGCAATCGTGGTTTTACCATTGGTTCCGGTAACAGCCACCAGTTTTAATTTACACTCCGGACATCCGTAAAAGTTTTCTGAAATTTTTCTCAGCGCCCTCCTGGGATCAGGGGTTATAAACTGCGTGCAACCGCATTCAGCTACAGCATTAGCCGTCAGGATACAGCGGCAGCCATTATTTACCGCCTGCGGGATATACTTGTTACCATCGGTATTTCCGCCACATAACGCGGCAAAAAGAGCTCCCGGCAGGACTTTTCGACTATCATAGGTCAGGGATTCAATTACTACCCCCTCAACATTTTCAGTCAACTCACCAGGCACGCCTTTAAGAAGATCTGTTAGCAGCATCACTGGTTCTCCTTCTTCTCAGGGCTCATTGGAACCCTGTAATAATTCAATACGCCATCAATGATATTTTTAACCGCCGGTGCTGCAACCGTACCACCATAATGAGATTTTTTCGGTTCGCGAATAGAGACCAGAACAATCACTTTGGGGTTCTCAATCGGTGAAACCGCAATAAAACTACCAATATAACGGCTTGGTGAATAACCTTTATGCCCGGCAGCGATCTCTTCAGCATTACATGCGAGCTGAGCAGTACCGGTCTTACCGCCCACAGTATACATCTTCGAACGCGCCTGTTTACCAGTTCCAGTCTCGACAGTATCCTTGAGCATTTGCAGGATATCCTCAGATACCTTTGCTGATATCACCTTACGTAAAGGTGTTACGGGCACGGTCTTCTCAAGCTTTTCTTCCGCATAGATATTTTTTACCAGACGCGGTTTTAAAAGGACACCACCATTCGCAATCGCTGAATACGCAGTAACTGCCTGCAGCGGTGTGATCGTAACCTCCTGCCCCATAGGCAGTGAACCCATACTATAAGAGGTCCATTTACTAAAATCACGCAAAGTACCGGATAATTCACCTGCTATAGGCACACCGGTTTTATCCCCTATGCCAAAGCTTTTCAGCCCCCGGTACAATTTTTCCTTACCCATTAATGCCGCAATCTTGGCCATACCAATATTTGAACTCTTGGTAAGAATAGTCGATACCAGCAAGACACCATAGCCATGTGAGTCATGCAGGATTCGCCCATTTTCAGGCATTCTCCAGGCACCACCCTCACAATTAAATTCAGTTGTCGGCGTCACCACTTTCTGCTCCAGTGCCGCGGACATTACTATTGATTTAAAGATACTGCCAGGTTCAAAGACCGAGGCGATTATCGGATTCAAACGATTTTTAGCGGGAAAATCAGCGGGGGCATTCGCATCAAAACTCGGATAACCAGCCATTGCCAGAATATCACCAGTAGCCGGATCCATAACCACCGCACAGCCGGAGACCGCATTATTATCAGTTACCGCTTTTTCCAGCTCCCTCTCGGTTATATCCTGAACATAGCTGTCAATTGTAAGCTCAACATCCAGTCCCGGCTCCTTGCTGACCAAAGCGGAACTGTTACCGGCAAGTTTACGCCCTACCGCATCACGCTGAACATTACGTGTTCCCTCAAGACCACGTAGAATAGAATCACAGGTCTTCTCAATTCCCTCCATGCCGGTTCCGTCAATATTACTGAATCCCAGCACCTGCGACGCGGTTACACCCTGTGGATATTTTCTGGTGTACTCTACAGGATAAATCAGACCAGGAAGTTTCAACTCTTTCACAGCTTCAAGTTCTTCCGGAGTAAGGCGACGTTTAACCCAGACGAAACGCGAATTTTCCTTCATTGCCCCGGAATAAACTCTGTCAAGCTCCGCCGGAGTCAGATTGAGAGCCTTACCGGCACCGGCTATAACCTCCATTCTATCGATCCCGTGCATCTCGGCAATTTTAGGATCGAAGGCACAGCTTGGGGTCTTTATTGAAATGGCGAGATCTCTGCCGCTAGCATCAAAAATTCGTCCCCGGCGTGGAGTCCAGGAAATATTACTCTGAATATATCCCTGTACACTCTCCGAAAGCTCTTCATAGTGAACATACTGAATCTGATACAGCCTCCAGATCAACCCGGCAAACAACACCAGAACCAGCCCTAAAAAACAGAGACTGCGAATGTATATCCGTGAACTGTATTCATATTGTAGCTCGCAACTACTCTTCACCTTATTTCTCCCCTTCTTCCTCGGTGTAATCTCTTACACTGCGCAACGGCTTCATTCCCAGCTCATACTGCTCGTTATAACGCTGAAGATTCTCTGGCGAGAGCAGTTCAGAAAGTTCAACTTTAGACCGCAGGAGACTCTCAGATACTCTCTGCTCCTCCTCCAGCACCCGGGCGAGACGATATTTTGCCTGCGTCTGCAGACTCTTCTGATTCACGGTATACACACCCAGCAGGCATACCAGAATCAGAAATAAACAGTATGTAAATATTCTTACTCTAAAAATTTTCCCACTCCTGTTAATAATAGACTGGACAAAGAAAGAACTATATCTTCTCAACCACCCGCAGCTTAGCACTCCGTGCCCTGCGGTTTACCTGACACTCCTGATATGAAGGCTTTATAACCTTCTTTTTAACGAGTGTAATAAGACCGGCCTCCGCCAGTTCGCGGGTTCGATATTTCGCTATTCTGTCTTCAAGTGAATGAAAAGTTATCAAAACAAACCGCCCTCCGGGATTGAGCGCGTTGACCGCTGCCTCAATTCCTGTCTGCAGCTCCTGCAATTCCTGATTAACCTCGATACGCAGCCCCTGAAAGGTTCTGGTAGCTGGATGTATTTTACCGCGGCGGGGCAGAATGTTCTCAATTATTCCCGCAAGCTGTAATGTAGTCGTAATATTCTGCTGTTTACGGTATTCAATAATTGCTTTGGCAATTTTACGGGAAAAACGCTCTTCTCCGTATTCATATATTATGCGGGCGAGCTCCTCTTCACTATAGGTCATGACAATATCAGCAGCTGTCATCCCTGTAGATTCATCCATACGCATATCGAGAGGCCCTTCACGCATAAATGAGAATCCGCGTTCCGCCCGGTCAAGCTGCATGCTGGAAACTCCGATATCCAGAAGTACTCCGTCTACCCCGGTCACACCGATATTTTCAAGTACAGACGACATCTCAGAATACCTGCTATGATATATATCCACCCGACAGGGTGCAGAATCAAGTCTGGCTGTCGCCAATGCTATCGCATTTTCATCACGGTCAAGACCGATAAGCCTTCCGGTAGGACCAAGCTTTTCCGCTATCAGTGAAGAATGACCACCCAAACCCAGAGTACCATCCAGTATAGTCTTGCCGGCAGCAGGCTGCAGCCATTCAAGTACCTCATCCGGCATAACCGGCAAATGCTCTGAAAAACCCTCATTAGTATTCATACAGCTGTTTTCTCACAATCCTGAAATAATATATATATCCCGTTATCGACTAAAATTGATACTTTATTGAGTGCAACTGAAAATATTCAAAAAAAGCAGGGTACCGCTAACGCAGTACCCTTAAAAACTGATCAGTATTTAATATTTATATCAGTACTTTTTACCGGTTTCACTGTCATGAATCGCAATAATAGAGCGATCCGTTATACCGGTCATTGCCAGAATATTATCTTCAATACCATCCAGATCACTCTTTTGCAGACCATTGACTCCAGCGCGGCGTTTAATAATAACCTTGATAAAACTTATATCACCGATTATATTCTCAGCCCCAAGATATACTCTCGCCTCAGCAACTCCTTCCGCCATTGTTGCAATCATATTTCCAAGCAGATTCTGAGTAGCCAGCCGCTGTTCAACTTTATATTGCAGACTACCCTCAGGAGCAGTGATATCCGTAAAGGTAAAATTATCCACACCAGGTATAAGTCCGACGAGTGAAAGAACATCCATAGCCAGAGCGGTTTTCCCACTCTCGACCATAACCCTTGAATCATGAATCTCCGCTTTGATTCCGGCTTGCACCAGCAGATCTACCGCCTGCTTACGTTCAGCATCACCGCCAAAGAAATATGAAAGCTGATCCATCAGGACACCGTTACTGTCATAGACTTCAGAAACCAGCCCGGAATCTTTAGGATTGAGACTGAGCGTTACTTTACGCACCGGAGCTTCGACACTGGGGAAAAATACCGAATAAAGATAGACACCGACACCACCAAGAGCGAGGCTCATTACAAAGACAATAATACCATGTACAATCAGTCTAACCAAAATAATAACCTCTACTTATGATAAAAGTTAAACAATAACGCCACTTTAGACTTATAAAACATCTCAGCTTGCATCCAAATCCCTGAACATCCGCTGCAACAGCTCCAGCGGCAAACCGATCACATTGGAAGTACTCCCTAAAACAACCTTAACAAAACGCCCACCCTGATCCTGAATACCATAACTCCCGGCTTTATCGCGCCCTTCACCGGTAGCTATATAATCTGCAATCTCAGACTCAGAGAGCTCATAAAATTCCACCTCGGTTCTTTCAACAGAGACAACCAGCTGATTTATCGCGGTATCAAGAATACACACCCCGGTAAATACTTCATGTGTTCTGCCGGATAATTCCCGCAGCATAGACTCGGCCTCATTATCATCCGCCGGTTTACCTAGAATTCTGTCGCCAAGAGCGACAACCGTATCCGCCGCAAGTACCAGTTCGCCGCTCTCAAGCTTTCCTGCAACCTGTCCGGCCTTACGCACCGCCAGCATTTTGGCAAATTCGCGTGGTGGCATCCCCTGAACCAGGCTTTCATCGACATCAGCCGGCGTTACCTGAAAATCCAGCCCCAGCTCACCCAGTAATTCCCGCCGCCTTGGTGAAGCGCTAGCAAGGATAAGTTTGCGTTTCTTTAACGGCGTATAACGCCGCACCACGGTCTTACCGAGAATATCACCAAGCCGCTGACGTTTACCGGTTACCGATGCCGCGATAGTCGCCACCAGATACCAGATCCTCATTCCGCCGATAGGAACAGGAAAGAAATCAATTATTCTGGCAGTATTACGTAGCAGAATCTGATATGCTGTAGCCCTGCCGCCAGAAGCACTTCTAACTCTGACCCGGATCAGAGCTTTACCGACACTCTGACCAAAAAGCAGCTCGGCGATAAACAAATAAGCTGTCAGCGATATCAGCCAGATAAAGAAGAGTACCGTCTCTTTCGCCGCGAAAACCGAGTCTACAAAATCCAGATTCTGCGCACTCAGATAAAAATACGGAATCGGCATAACCAGAAAACCATCGATAAAGAGCGCAAAGCCACGATCTATCACCGAAGCAAAACCGCCAATGCGCTGCAAGCGCGCCTCTTTCAGCATACGCAGCAGACGCGGATCCTTTATCTCTGCCGAAGCCTCATTATTTTGGGTAGTGGACTCCAGTGCCGCCTTTAACTTACGCCTACGACGGACAAAGGTTACCAGCAGTATAATAGTCAACGCAATCAGCAGATAATTGAAGATCTCTTCAGACTGCACAACTGCAAACCAGTCTTTCTCTTCAACCTCAAACTGCTCTATCCGCTCCCAGATACCGTCCTCTATATTCTTGGAATAATAAAGCTGAATCCCGGCTTCATCGGCTCTGGAAAAGACATAACGACCATCAATATACTTCAGATCCACCCCGAAACCGCTCAGCTCCATACTATCCTTGGATAGCGGTATATCAGCAACACTTCTCCAGCCGCTTTCCGCGGTATACTCATATAGCGGCATCCCGTTTCCGACCAGCCCCTTCATACCGCCGATATCCTGCACCAGCAGCAACGACTTATCATTAACACAGATAGCAAAACCACCCGATTGCGGATAGTTCAGTCCCGCCTGCGGCAGATACTCCCAGCCGGTATCCGTATATATAGCGCCACGAATAACCCCTTCCACCCGGGAACCAATAGCCTCACGCCAGCACAATACCGGATTATTACCAATTTCCGCCAGCTCGGCAACACCTATCTCCGCTATACTGAGTACCGGAGTTGGAATCTTACTCTCAACCCACCCCGCAGCTGACAGTTCATAAAAGCCCCAGTCCTCCTTATTCCGCCGCGCCAAAGCCAGAATTGTGCTTTTAGTTCTCACCGCAGTCAGGAATTCCAGACCTCCGGTACTCTCAAGAACCGGCGTCAGACTGGTAAAATCAGCGTTAGCAATTTTAAATACCGAACCGTCCCGAAAAACAATCTCCACTCCGCCGTCTGAATTTCCCACCGGCACCAGCGCCGCTATATAGCCGTTGAATAACCCTTTGCTGAGAAAACGGTTCCCCTCATCCCCCAGCGGCTGCGCAGAAAGCAAAACTGAGAACTTATTCAGATTCCCGCTACCCGCCAGATCATACTTCCCGGCAGTAAGAAAGGTCTTCCCGCCAATACCGGCAACATGCGGATCAATACTCCGCTCATTAACACATCCTGCAAGGAAACAGAGAGCTATTATCACCACTAAAAGCTGTTTAGTAATTTTCATTATTTGATTTATTTCTATGTAATCACAGACGTAAATAAAGCATCATTCACAACGGCTGCAGAAACTGCACTCTGGATTGCGTACCCGCTGCATCTTGTTTACACGCATACTGAGAAAATCCAAAGACAGAAACGAAGCTTCAAGTCCGGATCCCACACCGGCAAGAAACTTCACCGCTTCCACCGCCTGCAAGGATCCCATCACCCCGACTGCCGGGCCCAAGACCCCGACATCCTTGGCCTTATTATATTTTACAGGCTCGTCCGGCATCAGACAACGCAGACAAGGGTTGTCTCCAGCACGTACCAGCGACATTATATGCCCGTCAAACTCGAGTACAGCAGCGCTGAGAAGTGGAATACTCTGTTTCCAGCAATAATCAGCGAGCAGGTAACGCACCGCAAAATTGTCGGTACAATCCAGAACCAGATCTGCCTTGGCCGATATAACTTCAGCAATATTATCAGGTGCAAGCCACAACTCCAGCGGCTGAATTATAGTATCGTGCCCAAGACGACGCAGATACTCCGCCGCAAGTTCGGTCTTGATACGGCCGACATCGGACTTACCATACAAAATCTGACGCTGGATATTTGAGAGTTCAACCTTCCCCTGATCAATAATTGTAACCTCTCCGGTACCGGCAGCGACAAGATACGGTAAAGCGGCACACCCCAGTCCCCCGCAGCCAACCACAATAACCTTTGACCCCAGCAGTCTCTGCTGAGCGTCAGCCCCGAAATACCGGAGCAGCAGCTGCCGTGAATAAATAGCGGTTTGTTCTTTATTCATATTTCGTCACTGTAGTCCTTGACAGTTTTTGTTTTTTTAATAATAATTGATTATATTCCGTTACTTTTCATTTCATGAATTAATAACATTTTATAATTTTAGCGAAAGACCATTTACAATCAAGGAGTAAATAGCATGGCAGAATTTACAGTAACCCTTCCAAGTCTTGGAGATGATGCAGGTGATGAAGCAAAGGTATCGTTCACATATTTTGATGAAGGTGACAGCGTTACCAGCGATGATGATATTATCGAAATGGTGACCGATAAAGCAACTTTCAATGTCCCATGCCCGAAATCAGGGAAGGTTCTCAAGATGCTGGTTACTGAAGATGATTCGCTGAAAGTAGGAGATCCGATCTGCATTCTGGAAGTTGAGGATTAATTAGCAGCCATGGCCCAGTTACAGTCCATTACCAGCAATACTGAATACCGTCTGCTGCGGGAAATTTCTCATGGTGGAATGGGCTGTGTATATGAGGCCGAACAATATGGTGCGGAAGGCTTTGTAAAGCGGGTGGCAATCAAGACGATTCAGGATAAATACCTCAACAACCCGGAATTCGTCACCCGCTTTATCCGCGAAGCCAAACTTGTCGCCAATCTGGTACACCCTAATATTGTGCAGATATACCAGCTGGATAAATATGCTGGCGGCTACTTTATTGCCATGGAATATATCGAGGGGATCACCAGCAGCCAGCTTCTGGCACTCCATCAGAATATAGGAATAAAGATCCCTGTAGATTTTGCAACCTTTATTATCAGCAGAATTGCCCGCGGACTTGAATACGCCCATAACTTCTGTGGCTCTAATGGGGAATTACTCGATATTGTCCACCGTGATGTCTGCCCCAAGAACATTATGGTAACCTCTGAAGGCGAGGGTAAACTGACAGATTTCGGCATCGCCAAAGCCCGAAACAGCGGCAATTGCAACGAAGGCGAACTGCTTCTGGGAAAAGTACAGTACATGAGTCCGGAACAGGCGCAGCTCAAACAGACCGACAGACGCAGCGATATATTTTCACTCGGTGTCGTATACTACGAACTTCTCTGCGGAATTTCTCCTTTCAAAGCGGACAGCTCTGTGGCAAGTCTGAGCAGAGTTCGCCGTTGTCAACTGCCTCCGATCACCGATTCACGCTCTGATCTGCCGGAAAAACTGCTGAATATCCTCGCGCGGATGCTGGCAAAAAATCCCGCAGACCGCTATAGTGACACCGGGGAACTCAGTACCGATCTGGAGGTCATGATGTACGAACACGGTTATGGTCCGACCATAAAAAAGCTCTCCCAATACCTGAAAAAAGTATTCCCGGATTTCACTACCCGTCAGGTTTCAGCGCAATACGATATAACTACAGGAGCAGCACGAAAAACAGATTTTACAACCAACGCATTTTATGATAAAAATAATACTTGAAAAACACCCGCAAAATATGGACAAATATAATTATTATCAGTTATAATTAATTTACATAACAAGGACATAATGTGAGCATACACACACTCGTTCCCGGTATAGCGGCCATACTCTGTGGGCTATTCCTTACCCTGTTGGCGCATAACGTTATTGGTAAAAATTTTTCCCATCAGGACTTTCATAACTGGCTGGAAAAACGCCGAAAATTCTACAGGGTTTTAGGACCGATACTAATAATTGCAGGAATTATAATACTCGTATTCCGTTGAGATCCGCATGTTACACGGCATAACCATAATATAAGGCGCAGACCGATGAATAACACACATGCAGCAGCAAAAGCCGGCAGCTGGTATCCGGCAAACCCCAGACAGCTTGCACTTCTGATGAATGACTATGAGAATACCTGCAAGACCGCCCTCGCGAATACTGATTTAAGCACGCAACCATGCTACGCCGCCGTGAGCCCCCATGCCGGACTCGCTTTCAGCGGCTTATGTGCGGCTAAATCCTTCTACGCACTGGCATGCAAACACCCGGCTGCGCGTACAATTATTATTTTCGGAACGGTTCATTCCTACTGTACCAGCAGTGCCGGTATCTGGGCCAGTGGAAAGTGGCAGACCCCGCTGGGAGATATCGAGGTCGATACCGATCTTGCCCGCAAGCTTCTCAAGCTCAGCTTTACCGAAGAGGATTATCTTTCGCAGTTAAATGACAACGCCATCGAACTCCAGACACCACTCTTGAAACATTTCTTCCCCGAGAGCATGATCCTGCCGGTTTCAATACCGGCCAGCCCGTACTGCAGCAGAATTGGAGAGAGCCTCGCGGAACTAACCGGAAGTGAGCCCGATAAATATCTGGCGATCGGCAGCAGTGACCTGACCCATTACGGCTCAGTATATGGTTTTTCCCCAGCCGGAGACGGGATGGACGGAATAAACTGGGCTCGAAATAACGACCGCAGACTTATTGAGAAGATCGAGTCTCTCGCCGTAACTGAAATAATTCCTGAAGCTTCTGCCAATCGTAATGCCTGCGGCAGCGGAGCAATCACCGCCACCATGAGTTTTGCCAAATCACGCGGTGTTAATTCAGGTAAAACACTTGAACATGTTTTGAGTTATGACATAATGCCTACCGACCCGCCAGAGCTTAGTGTCGGTTACTGCAGCGTTGTTTTTTAGCATATTTAAGTATTTTTAACTAAATATTTTTTCTGCCAATGTATATTACTTGACAGAAAATAAAAAGCAGATATCATATTAACATCCGTCAGGTAGCTATTTCTACCTGAGTTTATGTATTGTAATATCAACTTATGAATTGTGAAAGTCCTATGTTTAAATCCTCGCAGCCATTAGATATACGCCTTATCAAAGGATCTATCTTTGATGCTGTTTCACAGCTCAGCAGTGCCATGATTGAGAGTGCCGAAGCGATAGAACTGGTACTTCCCAATGTGATTAAAAACATCTGCTCTGTTCTGGATTTCAGCCGGGGAACCCTTTACACCTTAAACGAGGACGGAAGCTTTCTGGAAGCCTTTGCCGATTCGGATATCCCGGCCTCGGATCTTTCGCCGATAGCGATTGATGTTGATGAACCGATCGAGCTTATTGCCGAAGATATCGCCGATATACTTCCTGAAGATCACCCGGAGATCGCGATCAGCTCGCCTTTACTGCTCAATGAAATACCTTACGGCATTATCTGCTTTTATGGTGAAAATTCCGATTTCGAACCGGAAATACTCGAGATAGTGAACACCATCACCGAGCAGCTTACACTGGCTGTCTACTCCTGCTACTCAGAGTTCACCTCGAGTTACGGCAGTGATTTTGATATTCTTTCCGAATCACCGGAGGAGTACACCGATGCGGAACTCGTATCAGAGAGCACTCCCAACATGGTGGACTTCGCAGCATCACTCCAGATTTTGCGCGGCCTGGAGGGCGGTGGCGATTTCCATGACTTCATGCATCTTCCGAATAATAAACTCGCTATTACCGTCGGCAAGAGTTCAGGACGCGGCGAGAAGGTCGAGAATATTCTGGAATTCATTATACCCCAGATTCGCGAAGAACTCAGTAATAACCGTCCGATCCCGGAGGTTCTCTCAATTCTAAATGAAAAGATTATCGAAAAAAGCGAACGCGGTCTGCTCGTCTCTATTGCTCTGATGATACTCAACACCCGTACCTGCAAGGTCAGTATCTGCCGTGCCGGCAGTGTTAAGATGCTCCGTTTCAAAGATGCCAAACTCTCACTCTTTGAGGATGGCTTGGGACCGCACCTTGGGGCTTTTTCCGGGGTTAAGATCAAGGAAATCGAGCTGCAGTTTGCACCAAATGACTCTTTTGCGGTCATGACCGACGGTATTAACCGCATATCAGAGAGCTCAAATTTCTCTCTTGATCAGCTCACGCACAACCTGTCTCTATGCATGAAGGACAATCCTGACGCGCAAATTGCTGATCAGATTGCAGCGCTGCTCAAGGCCAGACACACCTCCTACACCCCGGAACTTGATATTACCGTACTCAGTTTACAGCGCCTGCGTAAGCCAAAGTCAATCAGCCAGCGCCTCTTCGCTAAAAAATAATGACTAGTCTTAGCGGCATTTCAGCTTACACCCTACTTCAAATTATTATTTTTGCCTATCTTATAGGTTGTGCCAACAGCGCCTACTACCTTACCAGAATTCTCCGTAAACAGGATATCCGTAACTTATTCAGCCGGAACGCCGGTGCCACCAATGCCGGCAGAGTGCTGGGGAAATGGGCGTTTATTACCGTTACCGCCTTGGATATCATTAGAGGTGCCGCTGCCGTAGCGCTCGCTGTCTATCTTTATGCTGCTCCTTCCGCTGCCGGTATCGCTCTGCTGACGGTTGTTATCGGACATATTCACCCTGTGCAGCTTGGTTTTCGCGGCGGCAAAGGTGCAGCTCCGCTCATTGGAGGTGCTCTCCTCCTGGCACTTCCGGCAGCCCTCTGCACGCTTCTGCTTTGCGCCCTGCTCTATCTGCTCACACGCTGCAAGCATCTCGCCGCCTTCATTTCCTTCGGCGTGTTTCCGGTAGAACTGCTGCTGCTGCATACACCTCTGGCAGTTGTTATTCCCGCAGCGCTCACCATCGCCCTGATCTTCTTTACCTACCACCGGAAGCGAAACGCCGGAACCGGCACTAATCAATAAAAAAAAAACTCCCCGAATCGAAATTCAGGGAGCCAAAACAAATATTTGAAGTTAAAGCTTATGACTTCTTTGCCTTATGCAGCTGTACATTTCTGGACTTAGGGCAATACTTCTTGATTTCAAGACCCTTGTGTTCCTTCTTCAGACGAACAACATAATTAGGTTCGCCACAGTCCTTACAGATGAGCTGATAAACTTCAACTGGATTCTTCTTCTTAGCCATCGCTATATCTCCTTACTATATATAATTAATAATTTTACATAATCTGAACTTGAAACTCCCCATACACCAGCATCCTAAGAATAGTTTCAAGATTAATATTTTATGATACTTCCTATAAAGTTCAAGAGTTATTATAAAATAAACTTCAGTTTTTATATAAAATCCATTTTTATCACTTTCAACAGACACTGCCTGCAGTTATTTAATATCATGTATAAGCATAAAACCTTTTAAATATTTTCTAATTACCTCAAGCTCACAAATTCAAAGCGCTGCTACCGCCCCCTTCCTGCTAAGATTATCGGCACTTTCAGCGGCAATATAACCTCCAATAAAATAAATTCTTCAACTCCGTAATCCCGAAACGTCTGCAGCTTTTAACCTGCTCCCTATCCACCGATAATAATCTGAAAGATCCTTGACTAATTTTTAGTGAATCATATAATAGCCTTCCATATCCTTTTACGGGTATTATTACTCAACAAACTACCCCATGGTGTAATCGGCAACACAACAGTTTTTGGTACTGTTTTTTAAGGTTCGAGTCCTTATGGGGTAACCACATTGTACAGAGTCTGGATTTTACTTGTAAGTCCAGACTCTGTTTGTATTAAGGTGGTTCGCACGGCACTTTTTTTGTCAAACATAACTTCTCGGTGGTTTTATATTAATAAATTTACCTTTAAAACTCAAAATAATATATTTTTCAACCGGATATTAGTACCTAATCCATTAAAAACTATTGAAATCATATATTACTTTCCACCATCCCATATTTATCAAATATCTCATTAAATCATTAGATATACGCAACAAATATTCCAAGAATAACCCCAACAGTAAAAGCACAAACTATATAAATTTCTAAAAACTATAAGTTAACCACCAGGTTATTGCATTATTACAGTAAATAGCAGTCCGCAGTTAAGTATTAATCTTTAATTAAATATCATATCAACCCTAAAGTAATGGTGTATTATGAAATGGTTATGTATACTTTGTAGTTTCATATAAAGCTATTCTCAGACGGCTGTCAGCTAATACCAAAATAGCCGTTCATATAGCCATTAATTATTGAAAGCAGAAATTACTCACCTTCAGCAAGCCATACTTGATTTTTCCCTGAAAGTTTCTACAGAATCATATTACATAACCGATAATGATTTTAAAAATTACTATATTTTGACTTTTCTGCAGGAGATATCTAGTATATCACTGCAAGCGTCGTATTTTGTAATTTTTCAGTCCATATGCTGAACGTAAGGACAATTGATGCCAATAAAGAATACTCTACGATGGAGTGATACAAAATTAAATAACCAGAATAATTAAGCGCATTTATCACGGTGCAGGCAATTATTTATTACCGAGAACCTACAATCATGATTCAACGCTTTTTCAAACCACACAGTAATTTCGTCTATGTTATAATGCAGGCGAAGATTAATGATACAGAAATATTAGATCACATCGGAAAGCTGAATCGCGGTATAACTTCAAATACAACGTTACTCGAACTCTGCGACATTCGAAATATATCTCTTCACAGCAGGTTATCAAAAAATGGCTTTGGCAGCATCAAAGCTAAAATTTCAACCTCTAAAAACCTATTTAATATTAGTGGCAAATTTGCAATCGTCGTAACCAATTCATTCCAGCTCAATATTGCCGAAGTCTTTATCAAACTGGCATCAGAAATACTTTCAACCGGTGAAGCGAAAATATTTTATAACAGCAGCGATGCAATTAAATTTCTAAATACTGCAGAATCAGTCTCCGAAATAAAAGCCTTTATAAATAACTGCAAATAATTCATCAGGACAATCTGTATGTTTCAGATAAATACACAATTATTAATTAATTTCATTATATAATTAAAATGTACTAATTTACCCTTGCAAGAAGAAACCTAAATGTATATTCTGAATAATAGTTTAATTGTAATAAGGTGAAATATAAGAAAACAATACTACTGGCAACAATGTCTGTAATGACAGATGAATCTAGTAATTTACACGAATTAACCGTATAATAAGTTACCAATAATATTTTTTTTACAAATATTATTCACAAAGTAATAGTAATATGAGAGAACGGTAATGATTAAACGCTATTTTAAAGATAACAGTAATTTTGTCTATGTAAAAATGTCTTCAACTATTGATGATATGGAAATTCTAAGCCATCTCGGCAAATTGAATCGCTCAGCAAAAACAAATACCGCGTTATTTGAATTATGTGATTTGAGAGAACTCTCATATAACAGTAATTTTACTTTAATTGGATTTGAAAATGTTAAAGCAAGAATTCGAACCTGTACAAATTTAGCTAAGATTGAAGGTAAATTTGCAATTGTTGTCGCAAACTCATTTCAGCGAAGCATTGCGGAGTGGTTTATTAAATTAGCCTCAGAAATACTTTCTGCAAGCGAGTCACAAATTTTTTATAACTATTATGATGCAATTGAATTTCTGAAGACTGAAGAATCACTATCGGAAATAGAAAAATTTCTCGAAGAAATACAATGATCGGTTCTACAATTGAAATATTACTTGCAAATATTAGCTCTAATCTGACTCATCTTATACAAAACCACTGCCTCACCAACACTTTTATAATGAAACATAACTTCACAAACAAAAATCATGATCCGCTACAATCACTACAACATTTATAAAATCACACAAAACTGAGCATTCCATAACAATATAATGCATTAAATATTTAGCACCGCTACACCCTAAAAACCCCAAATTAAATATTAGCAAATAACAACAAAATTTAATCCGCAATAATTATTACTCAAAGCCATAGCTAACCAATAGCTTTTTGCCACAATATATTATATCATTATAATGATATCCAATAATACTGCGGAGCAACCAATGAACAATAATTACCTACTCGGCATACTTGATTTCATCAAACAGGCAGAGCTGTTAAAAAACACCCTGCGAAGCGGCATAACCTCCAGCGGACGACCTGAAAGCACGGCCGAACATAGCTGGCGCCTCTGTCTGCTGGCGATGACACTGGAAGGATACTACCCGCAGCTCGATATCGCCAGACTGCTGAAGATCTGTATCATCCACGATCTCGGCGAAGCCGTCAATGGCGATATCCCCGCAATCGCCCAGCAACCGGGAACCGCTAAAAGTTCTCAGGAAAGACATGATCTGAGTTTGCTGCTAAAAACGCTGGCGCAAGCACAGCAGGAGGAATTTCTCGCCCTCTGGGATGAATATGAAACCGCCGCCTCACCCGAAGCCAAGCTCGCCAAAGCCCTCGATAAGATCGAGACCCTGCTCCAGCATACTCAGGGCGAGTGCCCGGAAAAAATCAATTACCCCTTCAATCTTGATTACGGCCGACTTTATACCGATTATGACGCAATCACCGCCGAACTCCGCGCTATTATCGACATCGATACCGCCAGTATAATACACAAATAATCCGCGCTAATCCTATTACCGCCGTCTGAATTACTATCGCTTCCACGCTATAGAATAGCGACAAAGAGAACCTGACAGCCAAACACGATAACCACACTTACCACAAAATAAAAGAGCAGCCGCGGCCAGAATCTGAACCACCAGCCATCCAGTTTACTTTCAGAAAGATACTCCTCACCCAGCTGCTTATAGCCATACTTGAGCACAAATTTAGCCCCGTAGAACACCAGGGTATACAACAACGCCGTCGCCACCGAAGTCGAAAATAACTGCGCCACGTTGAGAGCTTCTGCCAATGAGGGCGCAGCACCGCCGGCTCGGATATTCGCCAGCATACTCATTATCGACAGCACATTCGTCAATATAATAAGGGCAAGACTGTAGACTATCGCCAGTTTCACCGCTCTCTTTGCCGGCAGAGGTTCCCTACAGACAAAAAACCGCATAATAACCGGTGAAAATATAAAAATAAATGCAAACCAGCGTAAAACTTCAATCATAATCAGCCCCTGCTTAATACCCTTTTAGTTGAACCACACCTGAATCCCCTGCCATTACCGCCGTTATCGCCGCCTACATAAACTTGCAGGGAATGAACGCTTCCAGAATTCCGCCACCCTGCCGCATCCCTTCCACCTGAAATATCGCAACACTTGCCTTTCTGACATGCACCGTCAGCGCCGGTGAGCCCAGCAGATGCGCCATCAGATTACTTAGATCCGGCTCATGCCCCACCATTATCACCGTATCCTCAAATGACAGTTCCTTGAATACCTCCATTGCCTCTGCCGGGGTCATACCGCATCCCAGACGTTTATCCTCAATAGTTGTATAATAATGCTCAGACCCCTCAGTTATTATCTTCGCCGTCTGCGCTGCCCGCAGATATGGACTGAATATAAGTATTGATTTATCCAGTTCCTCGATACCGGAGAGAAAAGTGCTTACCTTCCGCGCCTGTTTAATGCCTTTTGCCGTCAGATTCCGCTGAAAATCACTACCCGCATAATCCTCGGCATCTGCATGCCGTACAAGTACCAGTCTCATAGCCGCCTCCTATCGCAAAATAATCACTTCTTATTGCCATGACCGCATTTATTATGTAGAATAAGCTCTTACTATTAATTATATTTATACATTAGCAGTTGGAACAAAAAAGTCAAAGGTTAATTTGGAACTATCACTATCATGCTAAAACTTGGTCTTGCCCTTGGCGGCGGCGGCAGCCGGGCGATGTGTCATATAGGCGTTATCAGAGCACTGGAAAAAGCCGGGATAAAACCCGCCTTCATCGCTGGCAACAGCATGGGAGGTATAATCGGTGCGACTTATGCCCACACCCTGGATATCGCAAAAACCGAAGAACTGCTGCGCTCCCAGTTTCATGGTGCCGGGCTGTTCCGGCCGCGAAAAGGTGACGGACTGGAACTGAAACACGGCGTTCTCCACTATCTCAAACGCAACCTTAGAGCCCTGAGTATCGCTCTTGTACTCTCATTCAGAAGGGGTTTCCTCTGGAATAACCCCTGTATTAAAGCGATACGTAATATTTTCCCGGAGCCGCTTACCTTTGCCGATCTTTCACTGCCGCTGGCGATAGTTGCGCTGAATTCCACCGCCGGAGAACTGGAGGTCTTCACCTCCGGCAGCCTGCAGGAACCGGTTATAGCCGGTACCAATGTCGGGGTTGTCTTCCCGCCCTACCACTGGAATGACACCGAATACTTCGATGCCGCCCCGGTCTGCAGTATCCCGGTAGAACAGGTGAAGAATCTGGGGGCGGATATCGTGCTAGCTGTGGATATACGTTCACCCGTCCCGGAAAAATTCAAGATATACAACGGGTTTGACAGTATTTTCAGGGTTGAAATGATAGAGAGCAAAATCATCAACGACCAGCAGGCGGCCAAAGCGGATTTTCTCATCAAACCCGCAACCGGTGACCTTTTCTGGGGTGACTTTTCCTCTATGACCGAGGTTATCAGTTCCGGAGAGGAAGCGGTCAATTCAATTATCAACAGTTTAAAGGAAAAACTAAATGCACAATAAAAAAGCGACTTTAATGGTCAGCAGTGAGGATAAGACCGGTATTGTAGCTTCACTCTCAGACATGGTATTCCGCTATGGCGGCAATATAATCGATGCCGATCAGCATTCCGATGAAGACACCGGAATGTTCTTCATGCGCATCTCCTGGTCACTCGAAGGCTTCACACTTGACCGTGACGGCATAGAGGATTCACTCAAGGTTCTCGCCAAAGGTTATAAGAAAATGAAGTGGAAACTCTGGTATAACGAGAGTGAGCAGAAGATAGCTATAATGTGCAGTAAGACCTCCCACTGCCTGTATGACCTGCTGCTGCGCGAAGCCCAGGGAGAACTGAACGGTGAGATAGCCCTGATTATCAGTAATCACCCGGATCTTGAGAGTGCCGCCAAGCACTTCGCCAAGCCGTTCTATCACATACCTGTAACCGCAGCAAACAAAGAGGAAGCAGAGAAAGAGCAGATTAAAATTCTCAATGACAACAATATCGATTGTGTAGTACTCGCGCGTTATATGCAGATAATCTCCGGAAAATTTCTCATAGGCAGAGAAGGCAGGGTCATCAACATTCACCACTCTTTCTTACCTGCCTTTATCGGTGCCAAACCCTATCATCAGGCCAAGGAACGGGGAGTAAAGATTATCGGTGCCACGGCGCATTACGTTACGGAAGATCTCGACCAGGGACCTATTATCGAGCAGGATGTCAGCAGAATATCCCATCGCGATTCGGTAAAAGAGATGATCAGAAAAGGCCGCGATCTTGAACGGCAGGTACTGAGCCAGGCCGTCCGCCTGCATCTGCAGCACCGGGTTCTGACATATAAGAACAAGACAATAATCTTCAATTAGTCGCTCTTGCAAGAACGGTTTATTTTGCTATAATTTCTCTAATTAATTATTTGAAATTTTGCATGACAAAGGATAAGAAAATGCGTACCAGAACCGAACGTGACAGCATGGGTGAAGTAGAAGTTCCGGAAGAATCCCTCTACGGAGCCCAGACCAGAAGGGCAATACTGAACTTTCCTGTCAGCGGCTGGCCGCTACCGGCGGGAATGATCAAAGCTCTGGGTCTGATCAAACGGGCAGCTGCCCAGACCAATCACGAACTCGGCAAACTTGATGCCGAGCGCACAGCCTGGATAGAGAGTGCCGCCGATGAGGTTATCAGTGGAAAATTGAATAAGCACTTCCCAATCGATATCTTCCAGACCGGAAGCGCCACCTCGTCAAATATGAATGCCAATGAGGTGATAGCCAACCGCGCCATCGAACTTGCCGGTGGCAAAATCGGCAGCAAGACGCCGGTTCACCCCAACGATCATGTAAACATGGGTCAGAGTTCAAACGATGTTATGCCTACAGCCCTGCACGTTGCGGCAGCGATCAGCCTGAAAGACGAGCTTATTCCCGCGATGCAGCTGCTGCAGTCAACCCTGGCGGAAAAGGAAAAAATCTTCGCCGGTTTTGTAAAAATAGGCAGAACCCACCTGCAGGATGCCACCCCGATAACCATGGGACAGGTATTCAGCGGCTTTACCGCCCAGGTTAAGAATTCCATAAAACGCATTCATAACTCCCTCGGTTCATTATCAGAACTCCCGCTGGGAGGTACCGCGGTAGGTACCGGCCTGAACACCCACCCTGAATTCGCGCCAAGGGTAATTCAGAAATTATCCGCTGAAACCGGTATAGCCTTCTTTGAAGCCGACAATCATTTTGAGGCGCAGGCCGCCCGCGACGCTATGATAGAAGGTATGGGGATACTCAAAACCTTCGCCATCAGCCTGAATAAGATCGCCAATGATATCCGTTTTCTGGCTTCTGGTCCGCGCTGCGGCTACGGTGAACTCCAGCTTCCTGAGATCCAGCCTGGAAGTTCTATAATGCCTGGAAAAGTCAATCCGGTAATCTGTGAGTCTGTGATGCAGGTCGCGGCTTTTGTTGTCGGCGCGGAAGCGTCTTCCGCTTTTGCCGCCGGCACACTCAGCAACTTCGAACTGGCGGTGAATATTCCGCTTCTCGGTCATAACTTCCTGGAAGCGACCAGACTTCTAGCCAACGCCTGCCGGGTATTTGTAAGCCATGCCCTTGAGGGACTAGCCTGTCATGTCGAAGCCTGTGAAAGCTATATTGAGAATTCACTGGCCATGTGCACCAGCCTCGCGCCGCTGGTCGGCTATGACCAGGCTGCCGATATTGCCAAAAAAGCCTACGCCACCGGCAAGACGGTACGGGAAGTGGCCGCCGATACAGGAACCATTGCTCCAGATGTTCTGGACAAAGCTCTTGAGCCTATGTCAATGACCAGACCTTCAAAATAATATAATTTACAACCGCAATAAAGAAAGTATAAGGTAACGAATAAATGAAACATTTTTACAAAGCAGCAGCAGAAATACTGGCCCCGGCTATCGCTATGGACGTAGCGGAAGTGGAAGGACTTTTACTAATTCCTCCTAAACCAGAACTCGGTGATATAGGCTTCCCCTGCTTCACCCTCGCCAAGAAGCTGCGAAGTGCTCCTCCCAAGATTGCCGCAGGGATTATCGAGAAGCTCGAAGTTACCGAACCTTTTGCTGAAATTAAACCGGTTGGTCCTTATATTAATTTTATCCTGTCGCAACAGGCACTAACTGCGGCGTCAGTGACCAGTGCGCTGAAATCAGACTGGGGTGAGTCCACAGCCGGTGCCGGCAAGACCGTAGTTATTGACTACTCAAGTCCAAATATTGCGAAACCTCTGGGAGTACACCATATCCGGTCAACCATGCTTGGTGCCGCTCTTGCCCGACTGTATAAAGCCACCGGCTGGAATGTCGTCACCGTAAACCATCTCGGTGACTGGGGCACCAATTTCGGCCAGCTGATGGTTGCATATACCGCCGCGGTCAACGCCGGAGAAAATCCTCAGACCGATATCGATTCCCAGCTCAAGCTCTATGTCAAATACCACGATCTTAAAGATGCCAACCCGGAGCTTGAAGAGGAAGCCCGGAACTGGTTCAAAAAGCTTGAAGATGGCGACGGCGAAGCGGTAAGGCTCTGGACCGTCTTCAGAGACGAAAGTATAAAGGGGCTGGAAAAACTGTACACCCGCCTCAATGTAAGCTTCGACCACTATACCGGTGAAAGCTTCTACAATGATAAGATGGCTGCAACCGCAGAAAGAATCAAAGACAGGGGCTTGCTCGAAGAGAGTCAGGGGGCACTGGTTGTCAACCTTGAAGAGAGTACCGGTATCAAAGAACCCTGCCTTATCCAGAAACGTGACGGCGCCACCACCTACGCAACCCGGGATCTCTCCGCTGCGGAGTACAGACAGTCCGCATACAAATTTGACAAGAGTCTCTATGTTGTAGCCAATCAGCAGGAGCTGCATTTCCGCCAGATATTCAGTGTTCTTGAACGCATGGGCTATTCCTGGGCCAAGGGCTGTGAACATATAAAATTCGGCATGCTGTCCTTCGGACCTGGTGTCTTCGGTGAAGAGCGTACCACCGGCTCAACCAGAAAAGGCAATGTCATCTTTCTGGAGGATGTGCTCAACCGCTCTGTAGAGAAAGCCAAAGAAATTATCAGCGAAAACGCCCGCGATGAAGAGGTTAAATCAAATGTCGACAGACTTTCCGAAGAGGTCGGTGTCGGCGCGATAATCTTCACCGAATTTATGCAGCGGCGGATGAAGGATGTTATCTTCACCTGGGAGAAAGCACTTAATATGCAGGGTGAGTCCGGACCATATCTGCAGTATACCCATGCCCGTCTGAGCTCGGTTATAACCAAAGCCGGAATCGACACCACCAGTGCCGACCTCAACCGTCTGACCAGCAGACTCGAGCGTAATGTTATGCTCAAACTCGGCGATTTCCCGACAGTTATTGCCCAGAGTACCCGTGATAACGAACCCAGCATTATTGCCGAATACCTGCTTGAGCTGTGTTCTGAATTCAACCGGATGTACGCTGATAAAAAGAATCACCAGATTATAACCGACGATAAAGATCTCAGTGCCGCCAGAGTACAGCTCGTTATGGCGACCAGAAACACTTTAGCCCGCGGTCTGGGACTTCTCGGTCTGCAGGCTCCGGAAAGAATGTAAGCACCATGTGTTATTAATATAAACGACGATAATCACTTATAACAGGAAGAAGAAGAATGAGCACCCCGGACGCCACTAAGAACTGCGCAGGAGACAGCCCCAAGCAGGAGAAACGCCAGGGATTCCATCCAGCGCTGGTTATAGCCACCATTGTTGTAGTTGTTTTTGTTCTCTGGTTCTGCCCGTATGCACTTATGAAGGCCAGAATAAGCCAGACCGAAGCCAATGCCGCAGAGATACTCAGCAAGGGTGATTTTACCCCTGAAGCCGAATCTGCCGCCACTGGCGGAATTATTGAACTGAAACCACAACAGACATATACCGATTACGCCTTCTTCAAAAAAGACACTTCGGCAGATCTGGTTTATGCGGTTCCGCGTTATTACAACCGCACCGCCAGAATGACCTTCTGCCTGAAAAACGGTATTATCTACAAAAAGAATATCACTGATATACAGCCGGGTGCAGCACTTCCGGAAGTTGATACAACCTGGGAAGAATAATTAATAAAGGTATAGCAGATGCTGCCGATACTTCTTACCAATAACAGCAAAGAACTTTCGGTACTGATTGTCGGTGCCGGCTCCATTGCACTGCGGCGCACCCTCTGGCTGCTCAGTTCCGGCGTCACCAATATAACCATAATTGCACCGGAGTTCAGTTCCGAGTTTAACGACCTCTTCCCGCAGCCGGAGATGATCAGATCTGAATATTACACCCAGGATCTGCATCGGTTCTCGCTGGTTCTGGCCTGTACAGATGATCCGCTGGTTAATTCGCAGGTAGAGTATGATGCCAGAAAAAATGGAGTATTAATAAACCGGTCGGATAACCATAAAAAATCGGATTTTTACATTCCGGCGACTATTGCCAGCCCGGAGATCACCATAGCGATCAATACCGGCAATCCGGCTTTCACCAGAGAACTGAAACAGCGGATAGAGCAACTGCTGACTGCCGATACCAGAAGGCTTGGCAGCATCCTGACCCGGACCCGCGAACTCCTGCAGGAAAATAATATCTCTGCCGGTAGACTTCAGAGTATCATGCAGGTTCTAAACACCGAAGAAGCAGGTGAAAAACTGCTCAACAGTGAGACAGATGATCTCGCTAAACTGGACTTCATCCTAAATATTTACAATGAGCTGAAAAGATAACAGAACTCTCGATCTTTACAATTTACCAATAATAATCAATACGCAAAACATGGAGGAAATTATGCCGCCGATTATTTTTTCAATTACAGATATAACCAAAGAATATAATGACAAAGCAATACTTGATGGCATCTCGCTTTCGTTCTATCATGGAGCGAAAATCGGTATTGTCGGCTATAATGGTGCCGGTAAATCGACACTGCTGAAAATTATGGCCGGACTGGACAAAGACTTTAACGGTGAAGTAAAGCTCAAAGAAGGCGCCTCAATTCTGATGGTGGAACAGGAGCCGCAACTCAACCTGCAGAAAAATGTCCGCGAAAATATCGAGGAAGCGGTACAGCCGATACGGGATATGTTAAACCGTTACGAAGAGATCGGAATCGAGATGGGAGAGAACCCGGATAAAATGGATGAACTCCTTGAAGAGATGGACCAGCTTCAACAGAAAATAGATATCACCAATGCTTGGGACATCGACCATATGCTGGATCTTGCCGCCGATGCGCTGGTTCTGCCTCCTGATGACGCTGATGTCTCCAGACTCTCCGGTGGTGAACGCAGACGTGTCGCCCTCTGTAAGGCGCTCCTGCAGAAACCGGACATCCTGCTGCTGGACGAACCTACCAACCACCTCGATGCCGAGACCATCCAATGGCTTGAAGATCAGCTCAAGGAATACCCCGGAACCGTGATTATTGTAACCCACGACCGATATTTTCTAGATAACATTACCAAATGGATTCTGGAGCTTGAAAACGGTAAGGGAATACCTTTTGAAGGCAATTATTCATCCTGGCTCGAACAGAAAGCGGAAAGGCTTCGTCTTATCGAAAAGAAAGAGACCGAAAGACAGCGGGTTCTGCAACGTGAATTATCCTGGATCTCTACCGCGGCAAAGGGACGTAACAAGAAGAATAACGCCCGTATCGAGCGCTATGATAAACTTGCCAGCCAGGACTTTACAGTAAAGAACAGTGATATAATCATTCAGATCCCTTTCGGCAGAAAGCTTGGCGACAAGGTTGTTGAATTTAAAAATGTCAGCAAAGGCTTCAATGGTGTCACCCTGATAGCGGATCTTTCCTTCGAAATACCTAAAGGCGCAATTGTAGGTATTGTTGGACCGAATGGTATGGGTAAGACCACCCTCTTCCGCATGCTTGTTGGACAGGACACACCCGACAAAGGCGCAATTGAGATCGGAAAATCAGTCGATCTGGCATATGTCGATCAGAACCGCGATGAACTGGACGCAGACAAGACCATCTTTGAAGAGATCTCCTGTGGTAATGAGATCCTCGATGTCGGCGGCAACAAAATGAATGCCAGAGCTTATGTCGCGCGTTTTAACTTCCGGGGCACACAGCAGCAGAAACTTGTCGGACAGCTTTCAGGAGGTGAACGCAACCGGGTACATCTGGCAAAGCTCCTCAGAACCGGGGGTAATCTTATTCTTCTTGATGAACCAACCAACGATCTTGATGTAAATACCCTCCGGGTACTTGAGGAAGCGCTGGAGGATTTCCCAGCCTGCGCCATGGTCATCAGCCACGACCGCTTCTTCCTTGACCGTATCTGTACCCACCTTCTCGTATTCGAGGGAGACGGCATGGTAAAATGGTTTGAAGGCAACTTCGCCGATTATGAAGCCAAACTTGAAAAGGAAGGAATATCACATTTCACCAACCGCCGCAGCAAGTACAAAAAAATGCCACTATAATCTTTACATATAATCACCTAAGTAAAAACACACTGGAACTTATCATTATAAGTTCCAGTGTGTTTTTTCTCTTGAAAAGTATATTTCTAACGCTAAAATCTTAAAAATAATACATTTTGGTTAATATAACACTAAGACCTTTATTATACCAAAAATATACAATCTGTAAAGTTTAGTTAAGACTCAGCTCAATATATCTAAAATGCTGATAAGAAGTTATAAATTATATAGCTAGAAGAGGAGAACATTGAAAAAACAAATAATACTGATCGCAATACTCGTATCATTAGCAGTTCTATTATCAGGGTGTTACAACCGGAGCAGTTACAAACCCAGCGATACCCTGATAACCAAACCCACAACTGATATCTCAGTCTTCAACGGTAAATTTTAAGACTGCTATACTGGGAATAATCCAGAAATAACCGGCACTCAGGGTGTTGACTTCACCTTCTGAGTGCTTTTTTCCAGAGCAATCTCTTCACGACTGACACCATAAATTATTCCACCGACAGCACCATAGATCAGCATCCCGAGACGATAACAGAGCATCATAACTGCGGCCCGATGCGCATTATCGGGAAAACCCGGTGTCGCCACCGCAAAGATCCAGGCAAACGCCAGCTCTCCCTGCCCCGCTCCTCCAGGTGCCAGAGGAATAAAATTAACCATAAGCCCGGCAAATACCAGAAAGAGCATAATAGTGACAGGCACTCCCTGCAGCTCCACAGCCTGTGCAAACGCTAAAAAAGCGACAAAGGTCGCCAGGTGTGAAAGAATAGAGATCAGAATGACATATAGCAGAGTACGTCGTGAATTTTTATATACCACTATCGACTCAACCGCCTGAAGAAGCGCCCTGCCCAGAAATCCATCAAACTGTTTATTCCGCAGCCTGTCTGCGAAGTAAAATGACAACAGAAAAAGCAGCGCAAAGAAAACGGCGCTGCCGATAGTAAACGTCGCATATGCTTTGGCCATACCGGCCAAATCCTTATTGGCACTGATAAAACTCAGATTGATGACAATCCCGGTAAGTACCATCACCAGCAGCGCCGGCAAGCCCAGAAGCCGGTCAAGGAAGACCGAGGTTGTTACCGGAGCCACCAGCGCTTTATTGCCTTTGGCGACTTTATAAATACGGTAGAAATCCCCTCCGGTCGATCCGGGAATAAATGTATTGAAGAAAAAACCGATAGTCAGCAGTTTTACAGCAGTGATGAAGCGTAATTTTATCCCCTGACCATGAAGCAGTATTCCCCAGCGCCAGGCACCGGTTATTATCTGCAGCGACAGTACGGCTATTCCAAATACGACCCAGGGCCAGTTGGTAAGTGCACCGCGAATCTCCTGAGGATTAATCGTTCCGTTTGCAATCAGGAATACCAGCAGTCCCAGGGCAAAACATAGCCGGTGGGTTCCTAGAGACGGACGACCGAAAACAGTCAGTAACGCTCCGGGGAGAAAGGCTCCGGCCAGTGATGGCAGCAACTGCCCATCAAGAAAAAGCGGGTCAATCAGCCGGCCCGCGAATAATAACCAGAGAATAATATCAAATACCAGCAAACCCCATTCAAAACGCCCGGGCCGGTATTCTGTCAGTTTATCCGAGTTGCTCAATAAAAGCCTCAATTCTTGTCAGGGTTCTTCCGTCTGTTACCGCCGGTCTGTCACCTTCAATGGTCAGAACCGGCACCTCAAAACTACGCCGCATCAGCAGGTCATGTATCTGCCGATGGCAGAAACTCTGGGTGTAATGAATCACGCCATCCAGCCTTCTGGCTGCAATCTCACGTTTGATGGCTGCAATTCTGAATTCAGCAGAGTACGGATAGGTATAATCCAGATAGCTGTCTTCAATACTAAGCCCGATACTCTTTATCAGAGAAAACTCATACGGCACTTCATGATACACAACCCGTGCTCCCAGATCATCAATAATATCACTGAGATCAGAAAGAATTGTCGGAACACCTAGCACCCCGATTCGCGGCAGATTCCGCCCTTGCGTGCGGCTTTTAGCTGCCGCCAGGAGCTCCTGCTGATACGCTAGACACTGTGCAGGGTCACCCATGAAATCCGTTAAGTTAAGCTGCGAAAGAAAGAGTTCCAGACTGGTAACGACCTGGGTCTTCACCGCCAGCTCATCTATCTCCGCTGCCACACTGCGAATTTTATCAAGCTTCCGCTTCCAGTCATCAACCTCAGCCAGTGACGCTGAAAAACTTCCGGCAAACAGATAGAGCTCACGTTCAAAATCCTCGGCAGTACGCTGATATGGATACGAGAAAGGAATTGTCTCAACCCCGTCGTGCTTCCAGACATCCTCCAGCGCAATATTCTGTGAACAGTCACCTTCCCGAACCGCGGCAATTTTCCGGAAACCATGCTTCGCGGCAGTTGCATACAGCCCTTTTACCCAGGCGCATGAATTCTGAGGGAAGCCGCTCTTCTCCGCCTCCAGCACGAGCTCATATGCCTCACCATCGGCAACAAAGAGATTATTGAGATCTGCCGGCACAAAACCTCCGGCATACAAGACCTCTACCGGTAGTGTTGTAGTCAGTCCTACCTTTTCACCTGCCATCACTACCCTCCAGTTACCAGCTATTTAAAGACAGTAGCGATACGGAGCTTTTCGGCAAGCTCCTCGTTGATAATAGCCCCCACCAGCGTAAATCCGAGTTCCAGCGCTGTTCCTACACCACGGCTGGTGAATATATTCCCGTCGCGCACAACCTTCTCTTCACTCAAGATGACATTATCAGCAACTTGCAGCAGCTCATCCATATTACCGGGATAACAGGTAGCTTTCTTACCGTCAAGGATCCCGTTCGGTCCGAGAATTTTAGCTGGTGCGGCGCAGATAGCAGCAACATATTTACCGGCAGCCACATGCTTTTTCAGAATATCAATCACGTCAACACTCTGTGCCAGATTTACTGACCCGGGCATTCCTCCAGGCAGAAAAATCAGATCAAACACGCCCAAATCCGCAGTCAGGACGGTATCGGCAATAACCTTGATCCCCTGCGCACTCACAATCTCTCTGGAACCAAGACCTGCCAGGGTAACCTCAAAGCCACCTCTTCTAAGAATATCAATCGGCGCAATCGCCTCAACACTCTCAAAGCCATCAGCCAGTATTGTCAGACATGAAGCCATGCTATTCTCCTTTATACCATACTCAAATAAAGACCGAAACCGAGTCGTCCCCTACAGCATATAACTGCCGCTAAGCCAGCTGCGAATCATCTTTATCCATTCATCATTAAAATTAACATCATTGGTAATCGCAATAAATGGCGAATCATTGTAACCACCGAGAGTATAGACCTCAACCCCGGGGATATCAAATTTCTGCAAAAATTCCTCGACCGCGCTCACTGACGAATTGTAAAAACCGAACTCAATTCTATCACGTGAATAAACCCTGACCCGGAAACTCATCTTCGTACCGCGCAGCCAGAAATAATATTTATGAGCCCAGGCCATAGAGAAGATATCCTTTCTGACCGTTACCAGCAGCCCCTCAAGGAACTCTGCCAGAGATGGGGTCAGACGTTCAAGATAATAAGTTTTACCCTTGATCTTCCACGGCTCGAGGACATCATGATTGGTTCCGACAACATCCCGGGCATCAACCGACGGATCGACACGCGGCACTACCTGCTCGGCAAAGAATATCTCCTGACCTCCAACCAGATATTTGAGATACTTCAAGCCTTTAATATTAACCCCGGAAGCGGCGAGCCACTCTATCTCATTTACTATACGGGTGGAAAAACCTTCCGAAGCAATTATAACCCGCTGTTCACGGTTCAAGGTTTCCGAATAATCCGCAGCGTCACGGTTGAATGTGGAAGCCAGCAGACTTGATACTTCGACAGACTCGTCATCCATCTCTACTCCCAGGTCCTCCCAGGCACGTTTTAAGAGATCATTCTGCGGCAACTCCAGAAATTCCGCAGCAATCTTTCCTAACCCTTGAGGCGTGAGGGCACTGACATAGGATACAAATTCCATAGCTCTGCCGTCAATCCGCCGCTCACTGTCAGCGACACCAATATTTATTATAACCGCCACCGCTCTGCCGAGCACATCGACAGCCAGTAATTCCCGAACCCCTTCAATAGCAGGAAAAGAAAAATTATCCGATTCACCGATAACCACCAGCGGTTCACCGAGAAAATGCGGCTGCACCTTTACTCTGGTTACTATCTCATTCAGATTATCCAGATCAAGCTCAACCGCTTCGAGCTGCTGAAAATGTTTTCCCGATCCTGTAAATACACTTCCCATTACTACCACCTTTAAATTTAGAGTGCCCTTACAGCAGCACCACCGTTTAAAAATTATACGACCGAGCCTAAATTATAACAATTATGACATTCTTCGCTATGAGAAATTTCAATATCTGCACCTTTCTTTATAATTATTTCATATAACATCTTATAAGTATTGGTGATAATCAAAATTTTATACTTGACCTAAAGCTCACAAATTGTAAGAATATAATAACGGAGAAAGTTGATGAGCAAAAATGATAACCCCTTTTATTTTTTAGAAGACTTTGAGATATCAAAGGTTGCACAAATTCTTTCCAACGAGCTTCCATTCGTTGCGGGAGCAGCATTATCACGCACTACCGCCCTTTTCAATGCCAAGGTAATGGCAAATATGCCTGAGGGTATCCGTAATGAGATCGCCTCGGCAATTAGTAAATACCGTAAGATACCGGTTGAAGTGCTCTATGATATTGCCGAAGAACTGGAAAAAAAGCTCCGCAGTCCCCTTCCGGGAAAATTTGCAACCCAGAAAAATTCCATGCTGGCGAATCTTGATCTGGGTGCCATTATGCAGGATATAAATAATCTCAAGTCACGTAATAAGGCACCTGCAGATTCTGGAAACAAACCGGAAACGGTCGCCTCACGCATAATCTCTCCTGAAGAGTATGATTCTTACCTGCGCGGCGGTATCGCCGACCCCCGTGAGGATAATAAGAAATTGGACGAGGAATTCTCCAGAATTGTTGACCCGCAGGGATTTGTTCCCGATAATCACCGGCAAAAAAGACCTGCTTCAAAACCTGAAACCGGCCGCAACCAACGCTCTATATCAGATCCTGCCGCACAGTTAAGCCCTGAGACCAGAAAAGAACTGGCCCTGCAGCAGGCACTGCTCCATACACGCTCAAAAAAACAGGAGACCAAGGTAACCAGATCCCCTGCCGGCAATACAACCAAGAATAACGCCTACAAGCCTCAGAAAATTGACGGTATGGCGCTCGCGGCTCACATCCTACGCGAATCCTCTCCCGAACTGAAAAAAATGGTAATGCAGGAAATTCCTGAACTCTACACCAAACTCAATGAACGGATGTTTGATTTTGCCGACCTTGAGCACAGCAACCGTGATGCCATCGGCAGAATATTTACCGGACTTGATCCCCGCACCAGTGCAATTGCACTGCGTTTCGCTTCAGAACATCTGAAAAACACGGCACTTACCTCAGTAAGCCGCAGAAAGGCAAAACTGATAATTGATGAATTTAAAAGTACCGCCAAGGAAAAAGTCAGGCTCACCGAGATTGAAAAGGCCCAACAGGAGGTCATTGATTATGCAATAATGCTGCAGAACCGCGGCGAGATAATCATCGACCCCGATGACAGTGGTATTGTATAAAACCGTTTTTTTCATATCATAATCAATAACATTTAATATTACCCGCGAGTAAGCAGGCAGATTTTATAACGTCTGCCCCAAATAAAGGCAACACATGCAGAAAATAGACGACGTACTTCAGAAGATTCTACCACGAGTTACAATGCCGGGACAATATGTCGGCTCAGAGGTAAACGCTATTATAAAAGAGAATGCGAAATACAATTTTGCCCTCTGTTTTGCAGACACCTATGAAATAGGCATGAGCAACCACGGTCTGCGCATACTCTACGAGATAATTAATTCCCGCAGTGACTGGAGCTGTGAACGCGCCTTCAGTCCCCTGCCGGACATGGAAGCGGAGCTGCGTAAGGCCTCATACCCGTTATATACTCTGGAAACTGGACGCCCGCTGCGCGATAACGACTTTATCAGTTTCTCTCTCCAGTATGAACTTGGTATCGGTACTGTTTTCACAATGCTGGATCTGGCCGGTATACCATTGCTGCGTTCAGACCGCAAAGACGGTGATCCGCTGATTATCGCCGGCGGACACGCCACCTTCAATCCGGAACCGTTTTCAGACTTTTTCGATCTCTTTTTTATCGGTGAAGGCGAAGAAGGGATCATTGAAATTCTTGAGCTCTACGAAGACAGCGCCGGGCTTAATCGTCAGGATATGATCCGGAAACTCGCCTGCAAAATTCCCGGGCTTTACGCACCGGCGCTCTACGATACTGAAGAGGTTGCCGGGTTTACAGTTGTAAAGCCACCGGTTCAATCCGATATTCCATATCCTATAACCCGCCGCATTGTTCAGGACTTCGATTCTGCGCCCATGCCGGTAAAACCCGTCGTGCCGCTGGTGGAGACAGTACATGAACGCGTGGTGCTGGAAATCATGCGCGGCTGCCCTAACGGCTGCCGCTTCTGTCAGGCCGGAAACATCTGCCGTCCGGTACGTGAACGGGAGGTGGCAACTCTCCAGAAGACCGCGAAGGAATGCTACTGCAACACCGGCTATGATGAAATCGGACTGATGTCACTAAGTACCAGTGATTATACCCATTTTGATGATCTGGTCGAAAAACTAGACTCGGATTACGCCCAGCTCGGCGTCAGCCTCTCGCTGCCCAGCCTGCGGGTAAATCATGCTCTCAGTGACATACCGGAACGTTTCAAAACGGTACGGCGATCCGGGCTCACCCTCGCTCCTGAAGCCGGCACCGACAGACTGCGCCGGGCGATCAATAAGGATGTCACCGATGAAGATCTGCTTCAATCCTGTGAAGAAGCGTTCCGGCAGGGCTGGAAGACCATAAAATTATACTTTATGGTCGGACTGCCGACAGAGACCGATGAGGATGTGATCGGCATAGCCAGTCTGGCAACCAAGGTAGCCAAGCTCCGCCGTGGCGGCCGGGGCGCAGCCTGCACCGTTTCGGTAAGTAATTTCATTCCCAAGCCATTCACCCCTTTCCAGTGGGAAGGCATGGTCGGCCGTGAGGAACTGTCCAGAAGGCACCGGCTGATAGCGGCCAATCTGCACCACCGTCATGCTGATCTTAAATATCATAATGTCGATGGAAGTTACCTTGAAGGTATCTTCTCCCGGGGCGACAGACGTATTGGCGCCGTAGCCCTCAGAGCCTGGGAAAAAGGGGCGCGGCTGGAAGCGTGGACAGAATACTTCAACCCGTCCCTCTGGGAAGAAGCTCTAAATGAGCTGAAAATTTCAGGTGAGGCCTACGCCTGCAGTGAAAGAGCTCTGGACAGCAAACTTCCGTGGAGTCATATTGATTCCGGTCTCAGCGACGATTTTTTCAAGAGAGAACGTCAGAAATCACGCACAGGAGAACCAACCCCGCGCTGCAACTTTGACAGCTGCGCCGGCTGCGGACAGCAAGGCTGCAGCTACCGGAAATAAATTCACCGCTTTTCGAGGAGATTTATAATGCCAAAGGTGAAAAAGTACTTCTCAGCATTTATCTTAATGCTGCTCCTGCTATGCGGAATCACCGGAAAGCTGTCTGCTTCCGGGAGTGTACCTGACCGTGTCCGGGCAGAAAAAATTCTCGCCGGGATGTCACTGCAGCAGCGCATCGGGCAATTATTCATTGTCGATCTGGCCCGACTCGCGGCTATGCAGGAGATCACCGTACTCACCCCGGAGCTGAAAGCGACAATAAACTCCAATGACTTCGGTGGTATTATCCTGTTCGCCCAGAATCTCCGTGACCGTGAACAGTTGATAAACCTTACCCGTGACATACGGGACTGCAGCGCTACACCGCCATTCATCTGTATCGACGAGGAAGGAGGCAGAGTAAGCCGGCTGGAACATTGTAAAGCACTGGGACTGCAAGAGCTTCCAAGTGCCGACGAAATTGGTCGCAGAGGGTCAAAAACTTATGCTTACCAGATAGGAAAGACCCTGGCACAACAGGTTAAAGCCTACGGATTCAATGTTGATTTTGCCCCGGTACTGGATATCAATACCAATCCTGACAATCCGGTCATAGGTCCACGCGCCTTCGCCGATAACCCACAGCTGGTGACAGAGATGGGACTTGAAGTTATCCGTGGATTGCAGGATAATGGGGTCATGGCCTGCGCCAAACATTTTCCTGGTCACGGAGACACCTCTACCGATACCCACCTGGAGCTCGCCTATATCAATCACGACCTCAAACGGCTGCATAACGAAGAGTTCATTCCCTTTAAAGACGCTATAGACAGCGGAGTGATGAGTATTATGCTGGCACACATCGCCGCACCGAAAATTACCGGCAATCAGCTTCCGGCAACAATGTCGCGTGAGTTTGCAACCACAATACTACGCAATGAACTGCATTTTAAAGGTCTCATCATTACCGATGCGCTGATGATGAAAGCCATAACCAATAACTACACCTCCGGTGAAGCCTGCATTCTGGCCCTCAACGCGGGGGCAGACATTCTCCTGATGCCTGATAATATCGAGCAGGCAGTTGCAGCCGTTCGGCAGCAGGCACTACAGGATACAGATTTCCAGAAATTAATTGATACGGCTGTAACCAGGATTCTTCTTGCTAAATTAAGACTCAATATACTCGAATAAAGCAAATTAATTTGATATTTCCGAATTATCGACTTCTCCGGATTATTTCAGCGAACTCCGCTATAGCGGATTATCCCGTAATTTCCAGACAATTTGAGCTTACAAACAACGTTAAGCTAGAGTACCGCAAAAATAATTACATTTTTCTATTGTACAGACGTATTGTATCTGTAGTTTTTAATATACAATTTTATTCATCAAAAGCTACAGGGGAAAACTATGAAAACTGCATTGGTGCTGCTGGCGGCTGTAATATTTCTGTGCAGCGGCTGCTCACATACCGAAGTCTACGGCAAACTGGATCTCAGCGACAAAACTATTATCGTACCTCCCGGAAACAACCGCCTGGTAAAGGACTGTAAAAAAATCCTCAAGCAGTGCGGCTGGAAGGTGATAGTCAAGTCAAACCATCGGCGTGTAACTGAATTCAACGGCAACAAAGCTGAAAGTTATGATGATTACAATGCCAGATACGAACTGGTTGTGACCTCGGTAAGAAGAGATGTGGCTCTGGACATGTCCGCATATATTGACTATGAATATTCACTTATTGACAACGAGACCGGCGAAGAAATTTTTGCTTCCTCCGGTGACACCTCACAACGCATCGCCAGCAATGAGTTCAAAAAGCTGATTGGCTGCCCTGCCGACTGAATAGTCCTTTACTAAGGAGAGGATCCATGTGTTGCGGTTCAAATGATAATAATCAGATCAGCAGAAACTGCTGCTCAAATGCGAATAACACCAGGCGCAATATTCAGGCTGAGACGAATAACTCACCCTGCTGCAGTTCCACTGCCGCTCAAACCTGCGGTTCAAAAACGGTTTCAGAGTCAAAATATGCGGAATCACGGATGATCGCTGAATGCCTAGAGTTTGCCAAAAACGCCAAAGCCGCCGGCAAACCCATTATCGGCATCATGTGTGAATACGCACCACGCGAAATAATAAATGCCTGTGGCGGGGTTGCGGTCTGCCTCTGCGGTGGTTCCCAGAAAACAGTGGAATGTGCCGAGATAGTTCTTCCATCTGGCATCTGCCCGCTAATCAAATCAACCTACGGCTACCTTCTGGAAAGATCAAACCCTTTCCTGGAAATGGCAGATATTATCGTTGCAGAGACCACCTGCGACGGCAAGAAGAAGATCTTCGAACTCATGGGAAAACAGAAAGAATGCTATACCCTGCATCTTCCCCAAACCGCCAGCACCCCGGAAGCCGGAACAAGCTGGGAAAAGGAGTGCCGCAAGTTCGCAGCCTATCTTGAAAAGAGATTCAAAACCGAGATTACAGTAGATAAGCTGAATACAGCTATCAGAGAACTCAATATCGAGCGCAGACTCCGCTATGAACTTGCCGGACATATGCAGCAGGCAAAACCCGAACTTACCGGTCGGGAGATACTCGGATTTAACAGCATAATATCACCGCTGCCATGGGCAAAGGAGCGTTATATTCAAATACTTGATCAGCTCAAGTCGCCCGCCGCATGCTGTAATTCCAGTACTAACAAACGGGTACTCCTCACCGGAGTCCCGGTCGTACACGGAGCCGAAAGGATCCTGGAACTCATAGAGGATACAGGAGGTCTGGTTGTAGCGCAGGAGAACTGCACCGGCATCAAACCGTTATATCAGCCGGTCTCAGAGGATACAGCTGATCCTATCCACGCCATTGCAGAAAAATACCTGCAGCTGCCATGCTCGGTAATGTCGGATAATCATGACAGAATAGCCTTGCTGCGCCAGCTTGCAGCCTCTTACCGCCCGGACTGTATAATCGATCTTTCATGGCAGGGATGCCATACCTATGATCTGGAATCACTGCTCGTAAAAGATTTTGCCGCAGAACTTTCTCTACCTCTGCTTAAGATTCAAAGTGATTACTCGGGAGCTGATACCTCTGCACTGACAACACGCCTGCAGGCTCTCTTCGAGCTCTGCTGAACAGCCGGAATATACTTTCCGCCGCAATTTTTTTAAAAAATTATTTTATTTCCATGTCAGTACATATTTATTATAAATCTTATTACGACCAACATAACCATAATAAAAAAAAACAGCTCGCCAAAAAGCGAGCTGTATAACTTGGTGGAGGATAACGGGTTCGAACCGATGACCTCATCGCTGCCAGCGATGCGCTCTCCCAACTGAGCTAATCCCCCAAGTGATTTACGCGCTGAATTATACTAATACTGCCCGAGATGTCAAGAGTAAGCAAAACTAAAATGAAATATCTTGAAAAAAAAGTTATAATCTAAATAATATATCATGGATTATAATATAAGTATATATTGAGTTCACCAATTGCCCAAGCAGGACAGAAATGAAAGAAAATCGCAAACCCTATACCTTCGACCGCGTGGTGCGCATCTGCATAAGCACCCTGCTGTTTATTACCATATGCTGGTTCCTCAGCTATCTATCTGAAGTTCTTATCCCATTTGTTGTCGCTTTTCTCATTGCCTACCTGATCAACCCGCTGGTAGGACTGCTGCAAAAGCACGTTATCAAGAATCGGGTGATAGCGGTATTTCTCAGTCTGATAATAGTTTTTGGTACCATAATAGCCGGCTGCTGGCTGGTTCTACCAATGATCGGCAGTGAAATACAGCACATGGGTGTGCTCGTCACTCAGATTAGTTCAGACACCAGTGGTTCCCTCACCCAGCGTGCCGAAGCAATTGTGCCGCCGGATATCTGGAATGACCTCAGACGTTTTCTGAAACAAACAGACATTATGCAATACCTGCAGAATGAAAAATTCATGGAATCAATGAAGATTGCCCTCAGCAAGATAATGCCGATAGGGGTCGGTATTTTTTCCAGTGCCATCAGCATTCTTCTTGGTCTCATCGGAGCATCTATAATTCTGCTCTATCTGGTATTCCTGCTGCTGGACTTTCAGAAGGTGAAAAATGACTGGAAGGCGCTCATACCGCCGGCTTACCGCCCCTCCGCCATTGCTTTTGTGCATGATTTCAATATCGGCATGAACCGCTACTTCCGGGCACAGGCGACGATAGCCTCAATTGTCGGCATTCTATTCGCCATCGGTTTCAGCATTATCGGTCTGCCTCTGGGAATCGTCATCGGGCTCTTTATCGGTCTTTTGAATATGATACCATATATGCAGATAATCGGTGTTTTCCCGTCACTTTTGATGGCGCTTGCGGCCTCGCTGGAGACCGGTGAGAGTTTCTGGTATATGTCGGGTCTGGTTCTGGTGGTATTCGCCGTGGTACAGACGATACAGGACACCATACTCACCCCGAAAATCATGGGAGATGTTACCGGCTTCAGTCCGGCAATCATACTACTGGCATTATCCATCTGGGGTAAACTTCTGGGAATACTCGGGCTGCTTATTGCCCTGCCGATGACCTGTCTGCTCTGGGCTTACTACAAGCGGGTTTTGTCACATACGCTTGAAGACTCCACCCTCTCGCTCTCCTACGATGTAGACTCGGAGGTCTTTGACAGCGAGGACGAGTCTGATACTCCGCCGCCAGCGGAAGGTATTAAATAATAGTACAGGGCAGCCGTATTCCGCGGCTGCCCTGTTTAAATATCAAAATTACACCTGAGAAAAGATATCAGAGCTTTCCCTCTCTGCTGCTGAGAAGCTCTTCATTTATCCGTTTATGGCGCTTGATCTTCTCCTGAATTTCGTAGTCATTCATTATTATCTTTATCAGGTAGGTCATCCAGATAACAGCCAGCAGAAAGCAGGCGCCTATCGATAAAACCCACACCAGAGCAATGACCATCGGATTGTTGAAAAATGTAACCATAATAATACTTTATTTCATAAGTGAACTTCAGAATTTTCCCCGGCACAACGCCGATCATAAAATATATCGGTAAAATCAGTAGTGAACTTGGGTAAAAACTGCAACTATTTCCCGGCAAGCTTCTTTATCGCCAGATTTGCCAGTGTAAGGCCGAATATTCCGGTTATAGTTGAAAGACTGCCGAGCGCATTACGTTTTCGCCCCTGCCCGGTACAGGGTGTGATATCCTCTGTCATCAGATACTCCCGATAATTTTCAGGCAATTCCTCATATGAATACACACAGTCTATACCCTTACTTACACCTACCCGGCGCAGACGCTTCCGTACCCGGCGCGCCAGAGGACAGTTGCGGGATTTGGAAAGATCACAGACCTCGATTTTGGTCGGGTCGGTCCGAAGAGCTGCTCCCATACTCGAGATTATAGTCAATCCCCGCACCACGGCTCCATGCAGCAGACTGACCTTCGGGTTAAGAGAATCGATCGCATCAATAACAATATCGGGATTACCAGCAAAGACCTGATCCAGACTTTCCTCGCGAATGAAAAGATCAAGATTGTCGACCGAACACTGGGGATTAATATCGAGCAGACGCTCCCTGGCGACATCGACCTTCTTACCGCCGAGAGTTGAATGCAGCGCAAAAAGCTGGCGGTTGATATTCGACTCGGAAATAACATCAAAATCAACAACCCGCAAGTTATGCGCCCCTGCCCGCACCAGTGATTCCGCGGCGTAACTCCCTACCGCGCCCATTCCCGCTACCACAATAAAAGCATCCCGCAATCTGGCAAAACCCGCACTTCCAAGCAGTGCTTCAGTTCGTACAAACTGAACCTGAGCCGACTCATTATTCATATATTCCCTTTGTAAACTCCCTAAAATTGGCTTCAATAATATTTACCAGCGACTTGAGATCAATCCCTTTTATTTTCGCAACTGCTTCATACAGTAGATGCATACTCTCCGGTTCACTGCTAACACCAGCACCACCGGCGGTAATTCCATACTCCGCCAGCGCTGCAGCTAAAATCGTCCCGGTCTGCGGGAAGTCGGACTCCAGTAACAGACGCTCTACCGGAATGTACGCGAGCAGCCGGCGCAGCACCGACTCACCGCGGGAGAGGATATGCAAAGGCAATGACAAAAAACCGCCCAGCTCCAGCAAATTTCCGGCTATCTGCTCCGAAGCGGTAAAGGCATGGACCATAAATGGCTGCGGGGCTTTAAGATTCCGTAATAGCAATAACAGCTCATTAAAAGCCTTAAAACAATGGAACGAAACCGGTCGCCCATAATTATGCGCCAGCTCCAGCTGCTTACTGAGAATATCCGACTGCAGCCGCAGTTCCGGCATCCCCGGTTTTTTATCCAGCCCCAGCTCACCCAGACCGCAACTATTGCCCGCCACAAGATCCTCAAGTATTAAAAGCGCTTGCGCCGTATGAGAACTATCTTCTTCGATATACCAGGGATGAAGACCAAGAAACGGAACGATTTCAGGGCTTTTCCCAAGCTGCAACACCCGGTTCCAGTCCTCCGGTGAGGTGGCATTGACCATATGCAGCATACAATTCCGCTCCGCTGCCGCCAAAATCACCCGGTCAACAGCTGTCTCAGAATTCTGTAAATGTGAATGCGCATCAATAAAATTCATACTTTACCTCTGGATAAAATTTTAACAACTATTATAATATTTATCTATTAGGATTTTAACCGAATCTGAATTAATTGCCAGCGGCTTTCTGAGCTTTATCGGCAGCTGATTTGTTTTTTATATTAAATACAATTTTTTATAAAAAAATAAAAAAAGCTATTGATTCAACCAGCAGTACCAATATAATCCTAAAACCTAACAATAAGACATGGCGAGGTAGCTCAGTCGGTGAGAGCGGTAGATTCATAACCTACAGGTCGGCGGTTCAAGTCCGCCTCTCGCTACCATAAATATTTTAGTACGCAAGTACTTACAGTTTTATAAATTTGATTAGAGAAGGTTAAGGTAAAAGAGAATGCCAAACATTAAGTCAGCTATCAAAAGAGTACGTCAGACAGAAAAACGTACCGCCCGTAATCGTGTTCGTAAAGAGAGACTGAAACAGGCTCTCAAGTCATTCAACCGTGCTATCGAAGCAGGAGACGGCGCACAGGCTCAGGAATTATTCAAGAAAGCAACCAACCTTGTTGATAAAGCAGGTAACAAGGGGATTCTGCACAAAAATGCAGTAAGTCGCAAGAAATCACAGTTAGCTCTCAAGCTAAACTCTATTTCAGCATAACCCCTTAACCAGCTTTCTCTAAAAGTCATTAAAAACTCTTACTCCGGTAAGGGTTTTTTTTATAACTGTAAGACCTTTAAAAAAATCGGGTTATATCCATAAATTAATTCAAAATCTTCACCTTCGCTCTTGCAATCATATCCCTGTAAAGATAGAATTTATTAACCATTATATTATGCTGTAATACAATACATTCGTTGTATCCTCACAGCTGATATTTAACTCATGCTGGAAAACCCTCCCAGTTTTTCCTGGTATCTGCTTTAAACGCCAAGTTTCAAGTAGTAACGACTGACAGCATGAACCTGTTTGCGGTAAATATTTGTTTTGAAAAAATATATCTAAGCATATTTTAGTACTCATTGAAGAATATGGAGAAGTAATGGCCTGGTTAGGAATAGATATAGGCAGCATCGGTCTGGGAGTTGTACTGCTCAGCGATGATGCCAAGATAATCTTTAAATGCTATAAGCGCCATCAGGGCGAATCACTTACTGCATTACAGTCAGCACTGAAAGAAATTGATGTCACCAGTGTACAGGGCTTGGCTCTTACCGGCAGCGGTACCGAGCGTCTGAAAATCGGCGGCATACATATTGATCCGATAGTTGCAGGAGCCGAAGGCGTAAAGAAAGCCTTTCCGGATGTCCGCAATATCATCTATATCGGTGGCGGCTCATTCTCACTGACCCAGCTGGATGAGGACGGCAAGTATACCCGTTCCAGTATCAATTCGGCCTGTGCGTCAGGTACAGGGGCATTTCTTGACCAGCAGGCTACCCGTCTGCAGGTACCTCCAACCGAGCTGGCGCAGAAAGCCATGAGCTATCAGGGTCATCCCCCGAGTGTGGCCACCCGCTGTGCTGTATTCGCCAAGAGTGATATGATCCACCTGCAGCAGGAAGGATTCTCGGTAGAGGCAATCGCCGCCGGTCTCTGTGCCGGTCTGGGGCATTCTACCGTTGACGGACTGCTGGGCGGCAGAAGTATCGAAGGCAAAACCGCCATTATCGGTGGTGTAGCCAAGAATACGGTCGTAGTCAATGCGGTCAAGGAAAAGCTTGGAACGGAAGTGGTTGTGCCCGGAGAGCCAGAGCTGATAAATGCCTTCGGTGCCGCTTACAGCGCGCTGAAGAATAATGGTGCCGGCGGGGTCAATCTCGAAGCCCTGCGCCCTGAGGATGATTTTGAGAAACGGAGTTATCTCCGTGCGCCTCTGGAGCTGAAACTCAGCGACTACCCAGATTTCAAGACGGCAGAACACTGGGTAAATGAGGATAAATCTGAAATAGCAATTGTAAAGCCATCCAGCGGCACTTTGACCGTATCGCTTGGTATTGATATCGGCTCCACCTCTACCAAAGCTGCGGTTCTTGATGAAGCGAACAATGTCATCGGCTGGATTTACCGCAAGACCGCCGGAGATCCAATCAAAGCAGTTCAGCTCCTTTTCAAGGCCTTCCGGGAAATGGAGGATAAAGGCGGCTTTAAACTTGAGGTTAAAGGTGTCGGCACCACCGGTTCTGGACGTAAAATGATCGGCGAACTTATTGGAGCAGACCTTGCCACCAATGAAATTACCGCCCACGCAACCGCCGCCTGCTTTATCGATCCTGAGGTTGACACCATTCTTGAGCTTGGAGGACAGGATGCAAAATTCACCCAGCTTCAGAACGGTATGGTCTACAATTCAATTATGAATTACGTCTGCGCTGCCGGTACCGGCAGTTTCATCGAAGAACAGGCGCATAAACTGGATATTCCTCTGTCTGAGTATGCTGATAAGGTTATGGGACTTGAATGCCCAAAGACTTCAGACCGCTGCACCGTATATATGGAACGCGACCTTGATCTGCTGCTGGCACGCGGCTGGAGCAAGGAGCAGGTTGCGGCGGCAGTACTGCATTCGGTTCGTGATAATTATCTTAACAAGGTTGTCGGTGGTCTGCATATTGGTGACCACATCTATTTTCAGGGTGCAACCGCTCGTAACAAAGGGCTGATAGCGGCATTTGAGGTTGAGCTTGGCAAACCGATTCAGGTAAGTCCATTCTGCCATGTCACCGGAGCCCTCGGCATGTGTCTGCTGGCGAAAGACCGGATACCGGAGAAGAAAAAATCCGAACGCTTTGAAGGCTTTGCCTTTGCCGACAAAGAGATAACCGTAACCTACGAAGTCTGTGAATTATGCCACAACAAATGCAATCTTTCAATTATCAAATCCGGCGACAAATCACTCGCCTGGGGACTGAAATGCGGGCGTGACTATGACGACAACAAAGTCAAAGTCAAAAAAGTAACCACCTTTGACTGGTGGAAGAACCGCGAAACCGCCTGGAATAAGCGGATCAAACCAAGTCGTGACGGCGGTCCGAAAATCGGCATTCCAAGAAGTCTCGGCACTTATGGTTACTATCCTTTCTGGCACGCGTTCTTCTCAGCTCTTGGCTGTAACACGATACTCAGTGGACGCTCGAGTGAAGAGGTACTGCACAAGGGTGTAGAGATCTCCCAAGCTGAATTCTGTGCTCCGGTTGCCATGAGCCACGGCCATGTACGCACTCTGCTGGACAACCCGGAGGTTGACTATATCTTTGTACCGCATATGATCAGAGAACCGATACCAGAAGGTTTCACCGATGCGCACTTCTGCTGTTATGTACAGTCTCACCCTTCAGTACTACTGCAGGCCAGCGGTCTGAATTTTGATAAAAAACTGCTCAGCCCGCTGTTACAGCTTAATCTTCCGGAAAAGACCCAGATACAGCAGCTGGCCAGCTCACTATGCGGTCCGCTGTGTGTCAGTGAAAAAGACATAACCAGGGCTCTGCGAAAAGCCAAAGAGCATTTTGCCAGTTTCAATGCAGAGTGCCTGCGTCTGGGACAGGATGCACTAAAAACCATAGAAGAACAGAATACCATGGGAATTGTCTGCATCGGCCGTCCGTACAACACCTGTGATGCGGGAATGACTCTGGATCTTCCGAAGAAGATAGCCGAGATGGGCTACCCTGTACTCTACATGGATCAGATTGCCTATAACCTGTCATCCATACTTCCGGATTACAACAATATGTACTGGCATTACGGGCAGAAGATTCTGGCGGCGGCAAATTATATTGCCAACAGTAAACGGCTCTTCGGTATATACTTCACCAACTTCATGTGCGGTCCAGACAGCTACATTATGACCTATTTCAAGGATGAAATGTCCAAGACCGGCAAACCGTACCTCTGCCTCCAGTTTGACGGACATGGCGCCGATGCCGGCTATCTGACCAGAATAGAAGCAGCACTGGAAAGCTTCCACCTGTACTCGAATATTGCCCGTCCGGAATAAGCATTGATTATTTATTAACCAGATATATTATACTGAATCAGGAAAAAAATAATGGCAAGATCAGAAGAACACAAGTTAGTCCATGCCAAAGAAGGAAAAATTTTATTCGTTCCCAATATGGAGCCATACTGTGTCAAGATAATGCACAGTGTGTTCACCTCTCTGGGCTACAAAACGATAGTACTCGAAGAAAATGACGAGACTCTGGCTCTCGGTTTCAAACATACCAGCGGCGGTGAATGTGTTCCCTGCCCGATCACGACCGGTGCCCTGATAAAAGCGATGCAGACAAACGACTTTCCACCGGAAGACGTAGCGCTGTTTATGCCAACAGCCTGCGGTCCCTGCAGATTCGGACAGTATGCAAAGCTGAACGAGCTCATCTTCAAGAGAAAAGGCTGGGATAAGATTGAAATCATGAGTCCCAGCGCTGAAAACGCCTATGAAGGTATGCCTGTAAAAGCCCGTATGAACCTCTGGAAGGCTCTGCTGCTTGGGGATATTTTCCGTAAAATAGCGTGTAAAATACGTCCTTATGAGATCAACAAGGGTGAGACCGACCGGATAATTGCCAAGCATATGGATATAATGTCAAAGCTGTTCACCCAGACAGATGTATCAAAAGCCAGTGAGATCCTCCGGGCTTGCGTCAAAGAGGTTCAACAGATAAAGCTAAGCTCTGAAAAGAAACCGCTGGTTGGTATTGTCGGTGAAATCTATGTCCGCTCAGACTCCTTTATCAATAACGATCTTATCCGTAAGATTGAAGATCTCGGCGGTGAAGCCTGGTTGTCACCATTTGCCGAGTGGATCTTCTATACCATAAAAGTGACAGAGCTTATTTCAGAACAGAAAGCCGCGAGTTCGAAGAATATTATCAATAAAATTTCCGCGGTAAAGAACAAAGCTATTAGCTGGCTTGAAAATACTTTGGTCTTCGAGAAATGGGAGAAAGAGTATTATAAAGCCGCCTCCCCGATCCTTGATGACCGCCATGAATGGGATATCAGAGAGGTTATGGAAGAGGGACTCAAATATGTGCCATGGCAGTTTGAAGGCGAATCCGTTCTGACTCTCGGCAGAGCCAAGCTTTTCGTGAAGAATGACGGTGCCAAAGCGATTGTCAACGCTTCACCGATGTTCTGTATGCCGGGAACCGTTACCACCAGTATCTTCCCTGCAATCGAAAAGGAGCTTGGAGTACCTATCATCTGCAATTTCTATGACGGTTCTGGAGACCCGAACAAAAGTCTGGCACCGGTAATGCATTATATTGTTGAAGACCTGAAACGTGAACAGGCCTGAACAAGCTAAAATAAGAATATAAGCATAGAGCTGTAACCGACTGGTTACAGCTCTACGCTTTTTAAATGATCACATATAACCTGTAGCCCTGTAGCCCAACTGTAACATTACAGATTATCTTTGACACGCAACTAAGAGGTCACAGTCAGGCTCCTGGCCTCCTGACGCCACATCCAGATTGAGATAATGACTGCACACATTATAAATACCACCGGATATTTGATACTATCGACCAGATCAAGTCCATAGGAGGTGGAAACTCCGAAGAACACTTGAAACAGTCCGGCAAAGCCCCAACTGCCGCCCACAACCCAGCCAGCTCTCTCGGTTGGAGTCAAACCCCGGGCGGACTTCGCGGCAGTAGCAATAACCGGGAATATTGAGCTGCCCCAGGTAATCCCAAGACATAGCGATCCGATTATCAGCCAGGGACCGGGAGCGATGAAAATAAAGATCAGATAAACAATCAGAGCCAGTACCTGAGTCATAGCTGCAAGAAGGTACCGGGAAATTCGCTTTGATATCCAGCCCCAGAGATAGGAACCTGCTGCACCGGAAAGCCCGAGAAGAGCGATAACAAAACCGCTCCACTCCACCGCGGTATCCTTACCATAAAGAATCTCCAGATATTTACTGTAAATTGTGAAGATAACCGCTACCGGAGTAACCAGACAGGAGGTCAGAGCAACAATTGTCGCAATGTGAAAATTAGCTTTCGCTCCCGGCTTTTTCTGCCTGATAACCGTGCTCTCAGTCAAATCCGCATAGTTCACCCGCCGGCGAATCAGAATTATCAGCACTGTACTCAATACCCCCGGCACCGCCAGAAGCCAATAACCGCTGAAACCGAAATGCATAAACCATTGTGAAGAGACAATAGCTCCGCAGGCGAAACCGAAAAACCCGCCGGAGAGAAATATCGGTACTCCGACATGTTCATAATCACCGCTGGCAATATGCGCAGCGATCATACCGTCGGGATGAAATATTCCGGTACCGATAACACTGACCAGTGCAAAAACCAGAAACGCCTCATAAGAATCAATAAGCCCGATAAGCGCCATTACTCCCGAAATAGCCGGACCGATGAACAGAAACAGCTGCTTGGGAAAACGTGATGAAACCTTTGCCGCCAGTGGCTGTATAAGATTGACAATAATACCGCAGACCCCGACAACACCGGCAAGAGCGGCAAATGAAACATTCAGCCTTCCCTCCAGTGCCGGCAGAATAGGCATCAGCAGACCGACATACATATCAACGACAAGATGTGCAAATGCCAGTATAAACAGTGAAATAAGATTAACCAGTGTCATAATAGATCCTAAAAAAAAATTGCCAGCCATAGCCTTTTGAACAAAAGAGTTACAGCAAGCATATTACTAAAATGATACCCTTTAAATCTCAGGAGTCAATCTGCAAGGTGAAATTTTATCAGATTATAAGCCATAATTCACACTCTCTAAAAAAAACCAATATTAACTCTGGCGTTGCCGCGGTCTACGAATATAATTGTAACAATTTTGAATTAAAGGGTTGAGCAGACGGCTTTTTGAGTATAATTTAAGTAAAAAGCTGTTATAATTCTTATCATAAAAATGAAGAAAGAGTATAGAAATGACCAAAGGTTATGTAGCATTAGAGGATGGAAAGATATTTGAAGGTATATCTTTTGGCGCGGAAGTCAAAAACTGCGCTGAAGTTGTGTTCAATACCTCAATGACCGGATATCAGGAGATTCTAACCGATCCCTCTTATACCGGACAGATTGTAACCATGACCTATCCGCTGATAGGAAATTACGGTACCAATGAGGAAGATGTAGAATCCCGCGGCATCTTCTGTTCTGGATTTATCGTGCGCGAATACTGTGAGTACCCTTCAAACTTCCGCAACACCCAGAGTCTTGGCGACTATTTAAAACAGAATAATATTCCCGCAGTTACTGAAATTGACACCAGAGCTCTTACTAAACATATAAGAACCGCTGGAGCCATGAGAGGTATTATTGCTGCCGGGGATTATAACCCGGCAGATTTAGTAAAGGAAGCACAGTCCGCGCCGCAGCTTGTAGGTAAGGATCTCGTCAAATCCGTAACGACAACTGAGAAGTATGAATTTGATGCCACCTGTTACTGGATGGAGACTGCTCCCGAGAAGAAATACCATGTTGCAGTATACGACTATGGTGTCAAGAGCAATATCCTCCGCTGTCTCTGCAGCCTCGGCTGTAAAGTAACAGTATTCCCGGCTGATGCCGCTCCAGAAGAGATTCTCGCCTGCAATCCAGACGGTATCTTCCTCTCCAACGGCCCCGGAGACCCGGAAGCCGTGACCTACGCTATTGACAATGTCCGCAACCTTATAGGCAAGAAGCCGATCATGGGGATCTGCCTGGGACATCAGATCTCAGCTCTCGCTCTAGGCGGGAAGACCTACAAGCTGAAATTCGGACACCGCGGAGCGAATCACCCGGTTAGAAATGAAACTACCGGAAAAATAGAGATAACCAGCCAGAATCATGGTTTCAGTGTAGATATGGAGAGTTTCCCTGACAGCATAGCTGAAGTAACCCATATCAACCTCAACGACATGACTGTAGAAGGTCTGCGCCATAAAACCGAACAGCTGTTCTCAGTTCAGTACCATCCAGAGTCATCGGCCGGGCCACATGATGCCGATTATCTCTTTTCAGAATTTATCGAGATGATGAAAGAAAACAAGTAGTTAAATGACCTTCAATGATATTGTGATATTCTTGCTGATAGGCGGAGGTGCTGGAATCCTATCCGGATTGTTCGGCATCGGCGGCGGTATTATGATTGTGCCGGCAGTGGTACTGTTTACCGGCATGAATCTCAAGGAAGCTTATGGAACCTCACTGGCTTCACTGCTGCTGCCGGTAGGAATACTCGGCTGTATTGTCTATTACAAGGAAGGTCTGCTCAATATTAAAGCCGCGCTGTCTGTGGCACTGGGAATTATCTGTACAATAGGATTGGGAGCGTATCTGGCAAACAATCTTAACAATTTTATCTTAAAAATATGCTATAGCATATTTTTATTTTATATGGGAGTGAAGTTTATCTGGCCGCTGCTGTTTCACGGAAATTACCGGGAGCAGCCTGCAGACTCTCAGATTGATTTTGAGTCGGAGAAGCTGATGAACAGGCAGCAATCCCCCTACCTCAAATGCTTTCTTATCGGTCTGCTGGCCGGGATAGTTGCAGGTTTTTTCGGTATAGGCGGCGGTGCAGTAATAGTACCGATGCTGACTCTCTGGCTGGGGCTCGATACCAAGCAGGCGATTGCGACCTCCCTCGGTATACTTCTGCCGCCGATCGGGCTGCCTGGTGTTCTGGTCTATTATGCGGCGGGAAACTTGAATATTCCGGTCGCGGCCTGTGTAGCTCTGGGGCTACTCGTCGGCACCATTTTTGGAGCGAAACTGACAATTCGCCTTTCAGGAGGGATTGTAAAAGCGGCATACGGTCTTCTGCTGATTATAACGAGTATAAAATTCGGTATTAACTTTTTATAAATATAACAAATAATTTTAATATATCACGGTTTATTTCATGAAGGACGAAGCAAAATGCCTAAAAGGACAGATATCAAAAAGATTTGTATTATAGGAGCCGGACCGATTGTGATTGGTCAGGCCTGCGAATTTGATTATTCAGGTGCCCAAGCCTGTAAGGTTCTCCGCCAAGACGGCTACGAAGTCGTCCTTCTCAATTCCAACCCGGCGACTATCATGACCGATACCATGATGGCGGATAAAACCTATATCGAGCCGGTAACCCCGGAATACCTGATCGAGATTCTCAAGAAGGAGCGCCCTGACGCGCTGCTGCCGACACTCGGTGGACAGACCGGTCTCAACGTGGCGTTCAAAGCGGCCAAGACCGGTATCATGGAGGAACTGGGCATTGAGATGCTGGGAGCGGACGCCGCAACCATCGAACGCGCCGAAGACCGTGACATCTTCAAGCAGACCATGGCTAAGGCCGGAATTGATCTGCCAAAGTCCGGGCTGGCACGAAATATTGAAGAAGGCATGAAGCTCATTGAAGAGATCGGTTATCCCTGTATAATCCGCCCTGCCTTCACCCTTGGCGGCACCGGCGGCGGTATCGCCTGGAACCGTGAAGAGTATGAACATTTCCTGCGTACCGGTATCGACGCCTCACTGGTAAACGAGGTACTTGTTGAAGAATACCTTGCCGGCTGGAAAGAGTATGAGCTGGAAGTAATGCGCGACAAGAATGACAATGTGGTAATCGTCTGTTCAATTGAAAATCTTGATCCGATGGGGGTTCATACCGGTGATTCCATTACGGTCGCTCCGATTCAGACTCTCACCGACAGAGAGTACCAGCGGATGCGTGACGCCACCATTACCTGTATCCGGGCTATCGGAGTTGAAACCGGCGGCTGTAATGTACAGTGGGCGCATGATCCTAAAACCGGCCGAACCGTTATTATCGAGATGAATCCGCGAGTAAGCCGTTCCTCTGCTCTCGCTTCCAAAGCTACAGGCTTCCCGATCGCCAAGATTGCCGCCAAAGTTGCGGTAGGTTATACTCTGGATGAAATCATGAATGATATCACCAGGGAGACCCCGGCCTGCTTTGAGCCCTCAATTGACTACTGCGTAATCAAGATTCCACGCTTCAACTTCGAGAAGTTCCCCGGATGCGACCCAAAACTGACATCTGCCATGAAGTCAGTGGGAGAAGCAATGGCTATCGGCAGAACCTTCAAGGAAGCGCTGCAGAAAGGTATGCGCTCACTTGAGACCGGACGTTCAGGTTTTGGCTGCGATGCCAAGGCTATCGACTTCACCCTGCTTGAGAAGGAAGAGATCCGCGCCAAGCTTACCATTCCTAATGCTGAACGGCTATACTATATTGAAGCAGCGCTCCGTCAGGGAATGAGCGTCGAGGATATCCATGAATTCACCGGCGGGATTGACTACTGGTATCTCAACAATATGAAAGAACTTGTTGAAGAGGGTAACAAGCTCAAGGAACAGTCCCTGCAGAGTATCACCCCGGATGAACTGCGGCGAGCCAAACGTTTCGGATTCTCCGACCTGCAGCTGGCACACATCTGGAATGTCGGGCAGACAGCGGTCAGACAGAAACGCCATGAACACAATATTGAAGCCGTCTACAAACTTGTTGATACCTGTGCTGCGGAATTTGAAGCCTATACTCCATATTATTACTCCACCTTCGAGCTGGAGGATGAAACCAGACCACTGGATAAAGAAAAGATAATGATTCTCGGTGGTGGTCCGAACCGCATCGGTCAGGGTATTGAGTTTGACTACTGTTGCGTCCATGCTTCTTTCGCCTCACGTGATGAAGGTTACGCTTCAATCATGGTCAACTGCAACCCCGAAACGGTCTCAACCGATTATGACACCTCTGATAAGCTCTACTTTGAGCCGCTCACCGTTGAAGACGTCCTGGCTATTATCAAACGCGAACAGCCGAAGGGTGTTATTGTACAGTTCGGCGGCCAGACACCGCTGAATATTGCCTCACAGCTGAAGGCTGAAGGGGTCAACATCCTCGGTACGCCGGTTGAGGCAATCGACCGCGCCGAAGACCGCTCCCAGTTCAAAGCAATGCTCAACAAACTTGGTCTGCAGCAGCCAGGCAACGCAACCGCTGTTGAAGTCGAAGATGCCAAGGCCAAAGCCGCCGTTCTGGGCTATCCTCTGGTCATGCGTCCATCCTTCGTACTTGGCGGAGCGAAGATGGAGATTGTTCACGATGAAGAGGGGCTGATCAAATACTGGAGCGAGCTCGGCAGCTACTGCTCCAAGGCGGATCTCACCATCAGTGAAAAGCGCCCAATACTTCTCGATAAGTATCTTGAAAACACCATCGAGGTTGATGTCGATGCCGTCAGTGATACCGAAGATGTCTATGTCGCAGGGATTATGGAGCATATTGAAGAAGCTGGTATTCATTCGGGTGACTCTGCCTGCGCGCTGCCGCCTTTCACCCTCAGTGACACTATCCAGAGCCGCCTGAGAAAAGCGACCGTGGATATGGCACTAGAACTGGGTGTAAAAGGGCTGATGAATGTCCAGTTCGCAGTTCAGAAGGATGAAATCTATATTCTTGAAGTCAATCCACGTGCCAGCCGGACCGTACCGTTTGTAAGCAAGGTTACCGGTATACCTCTGGCCAAAATCGCGACCCAGGTAATGCTCGGACACTCGCTCAAAGAACTCGGTCTGAAGGATTTCATACCAGTGCTCAAACACGTTGGAGTCAAGGAAGCAGCACTGCCATTCAGCCGGTTCCCCGGCACCGACTGTGTTCTCGGCCCCGAGATGAAGAGCACCGGTGAAGTTATGGGTATCGATAAAGATATTGCCATCGCCTTCGCCAAAGCCGAACAGGGAGTCGGCATGCGTATTCCAACCTCAGGAACCGCTTTTCTGTCGGTAATGGACGCAGATAAGGATATGCTCCCGGCGGTTGCAACCAGTATGATCAATCTCGGCTTCAAGCTTATCGCCACCCGCGGTACACACCGCTTCCTGAAGGAACATGATATTGAAGCTACCGAGATCAGAAAGATCTCAGTCGGCTCACCCAACATTATTGATATGATTATCAATGAAAATGTTGATATTATTATCAATACCCCAAGCGGTAAGAACCCACATAAGGACGAGGTAAGAATCAGAACTATCGCTACCGAGCGCGGCATCCCGCTGATAACTACCATCCGCGCCGCCAAGATGCTCTGCAAAGCGATAGCTGCCAGCCAGAAGGGTCAGACGATGAATGTCAAGCCACTCCAGGATTACCACGCAGATATGAATATCAGCTTATAAACCGTAAATGGCATCCGCTTGCAGATGCTGTCAAGACGGTACAATATTCAATAACAGAGCCGGTGAGAAATATTTTCGCACCGGCTCTACCGTCAAATCAAACAAAGACCGCCGTAATCAGCAGTCTTTGAAATCACACCGTAAAATATTTATTACTGCGATTACAGCCTGGCAAAGTGTAAGGCAGCGCTAAACCTGACCGCCGCCACGAAGAAAAAGCCGTTCAAGGTGCTCATTAACATTTGATTCCGCACTGCGTGCCACCTGTGTACCAACATAAAGCAGTACAGAAAGTTTCCACACACTCTCAGGCGCACAGATAATTCCGGTCCGGATATCATCACTCTTGCCGAGTCGCTCCATTTCAGAGTCCACAGCATCTTTTATATTACCTCTGAATATCCGCTTCTCTTCATTCTTGTTGACATACTTTGCCGGAGGCATGCGCACACCACGGGCGATAAGGACCGGTATCATACCCTCTTCCTCGACCCCCTCCATATCAAAACCCTCAAAGCCCATTTCCTGTCCAGGGATAGCAATATGCGGTTTATCGGTTGTCACTTCGCCATCGTGAATATAGACACAATTATCCTGGCTGTCGCAGAGACAGACATAAGGTAGTTTTGTCGGACCGAAGGTATATAATAAATTCTTTCTGCTCTTAACAATTCTGGTTTCAGACCGTGCAAGCTCGATTGCAGCATTGAAGTCCATTGAACACCTCTCCTCAATCTAACGCTCAAAGTAATTCAGCTTATTATTCATAAATCACCGGCAAATGCAATGGCAATAGCAATAAAACAAAACCCTAACATATCAGCGCATTACTCTGATTTCAAGTTCAAGACATACCCCGAACTCATTGAAGACTCTTTCCTGTACATACTCTACCAGGTTACAGAAATCAGCATAGCTTCCGTCAGCGATATTGACCAGAATATTGGCATGCTGTTGTGATACGGCCGCCCCGCCGATGCGGTATCCCTTGAGTCCAAGACGATCGATCATTGCCCCTGCCGGTAATTCATGCTCGGGATTGCGAAACGTACTGCCGCAGTTCGGATGCTTTACCTTACCGGCGGTGCGCTCAGCAATTATGGCACTAACCCGCGCCGTCAGCTCCGCTACCGGCTCCAGAAAACTGAACTCCAGCTCCGCACCCAGAATTATCCGGTCACTGCCACTCTGAAATACCGAGCTCCGGTACGCATAGCCGATATCTTCCGGCAGCAGCGTCACTACCTTCTTGCTATCAAGAAAAAGCACCCGCACCCCGGTTATATAATCACCGATACAACCATATCGGCTACCAGCATTCATAACCACCGCCCCACCGACAGTACCCGGTATCCCCGCTAAAACCTCAACCCCGCTCAATCCCTGCCTGCAGCCGTCATAGACCAGCCGCGAAAGTTTTACCCCGGCGCCAACAAGCACCTTATTCCCTGCACACCTGAGATCATGCATACCCATCCGGGCGGTAGAGACGATATCACGCATGACCCTATCGGCAAAAACAATATTGGTTCCGCCGCCGATGATTATCGGCTTATCGACCCGTGCGAGCAGGCCAAATAACTCCTCCTCACTCTCCGGCTGATATAAAAAATTCCCCAATCCGCCAATGCGGATTGAGGAATACTGTGCTAAATCTGGTTCTCTAATAATCTGCATTGTTTCCTCTGCGAAATTACCGATACTATAAAATTATTCGTGACACTGTACAGCTGTCAGCGCGATAGTGTCAACAATATCTTCCCACTTGCAACCACGTGAAAGATCATTAACCGGCTTTGCCAGACCCTGCAGTACAGGACCGATAGCGGTTGCGCCAGCCAGACGTTCAGTGAGCTTGTAACAGATATTACCAGCTTGAAGATCAGGGAAGACCAGAATATTCGCCTTACCGGCAACAGTACTTCCAGGCGCCTTGCTGGCGGCAATATTCGGCATAACAGCAGCATCACCCTGGAGTTCACCATCAATATTCAGCTCTGGAGCACGCTGCTGTGTAAGCTTGGTAGCCTCAATAGTCTTATCAACCAGCGGATGCGAAGCACTGCCCTTAGTTGAGAAAGAAAGGAAAGCCACATTTGGTTCACGCTCAGGGAGCAGGCTCTTGAAAGAATCAACAGTGGTAATCGCAATATCAGCAAGCTGTTCAACGGTCGGAGCAGGAACCAGACCACTATCAGTATAGAAGAAGATATCATTGATTGAGTGATATGGACTGGTCTCAGGAAGAATCATAATAAAGAAGCTTGAGACAGTATTAATACCCTTTGCAGTCTTGATAATCTGCAGCGCCGGGCGCACGGTATCAGCGGTTGAGTGTACAGCACCTGAAACATAACCATCAGCCTTATCGAGCTTGACCATCATCGCAGCGAAATACATAGGATCAAGCATGATCTCAGCAGCTTTCTCTTCAGTCATGCCTTTTGCCTTACGCATCTCAAAGAATTCTTTCACAAATTCCTCTCGGTATTCGCTGGTTTTAGGATCAGCAAAAATTGCAGCGCTAACATCTACACCAAATTCAGCGGCTTTAGCCTTGATCTCGGCTTCATCACCGATAAGAACAACCGGTCCCAGACCGATCTGAGCAGATTTTTCAGCAGCGCGGAGAGTTCTCTCATCCAGAGCCTCCGGCAATGCAATAGTCTTCTGTTTTTTGATAGCAATTTCTTTAAGATCTTCTAACAATCCCATCTTATTCTCCCCTTTTAAAAGAATAATCGAATAAAAATAAAAAGTATATACCAATAATAACTAATATCTTCGTCGCATCAAGGCATTATCCGAAAAGAACTGCTATATAACCGGAATTTACTCTAAAAAATAATAAAACTTCGCCGCTCTTCTCAAGATGCAGCAAAGTTTCTAATGCAAATATCACGTAGCTTACAGATAACGACCGGTAGGTGACATGTTAATTGCCGGAGCGACACCATGAGTGTCATAATATTCTTTACGTTTACACAAGCTGGAGTTTTCAACATTCTTACAGAAAGAAATTATCCAGGCTTCCTTAACGACTTCGGCATTCCCCTGATATTCCTTGAAAAAGCCACAAACTTCAAGTTTATCACAGGTCTCGTTATCCATATAATACCTCACGTCTGCAGCATATTCCCAGACAGCCTATTAAAAAAGAAACAAACGGACATTTTTATCCGTTTGTTTGCAGTGAAACTATTTTTCAAGAGCGCGGTTCGTACGTGTCTCTTCACTGAGCCTTGTACTCTTACCAACTCTATCACGCAGATAGTAAAGTTTGGCACGTTTAGTACGACCACGGCGTTTAGAAACAATCTTATCAATTCTTGGGCTGTGCAGAGGGAATATTCTTTCTACACCCTCACCAGCAACCAGACGACGTACAGTGAACTTTTCGTTGATACCTGTACCAGTACGGGAGATAACTGTTCCGGTAAAGACCTGGATACGTTCCTTTTCTCCTTCAACGATACGGCAATGTACATCTACAGTATCACCAACAACAAACGTAGTTTCTTCATCTTTACGGATTTGATTGGCTTTATCCATTTCCTGAATAATAGGATGACTCATTCTTGATACTCCCTAACTGTTAAATATATGTTAAAATAAGATAAATAATAAAAATTTTTTGAATTATATATAGCCTATACCAAAAATCAATGGGATTTTTAAGAAATAGACCCAACATTTTCAACTTTTAAGGGACACAGGAATAACCGCTCAAAGGAACTGCAAAAAGCTCAAAAACACCCTTAAAATAATACAAAATAAAACAATCACTTCAGCTGGTGAAGTGATTTACAAATAATTCATTCATATAAATATACTCGGAAATTTCAAAACGTCAAGTGTTAATAGCTTTTTTTTATTAATTTCTTTATTATTTTCCCTCACCGTACGTATCAAAATCAAATTTCCTGAAAGTTTCAAATTTCCTGTATAATATCCGGACTATAGAGACATCAAAACTATTTTACTAATATCTACCCATATTTTCGGAATTTTCTTGACAAATTTCATATTTTAAATTAACTTACTAACTGTTCAGTAAACTACACAGGAAAACCCAATGACCAAAAAAGACACCAGAAATGCGGAAAAAACCCGAACACTAATCCTAAATACGGCTGAAAAAATATTTGCCGAAAAGGGCTTCGCCAAAACCACAATCAATGAAATAGCTACCGAATGCCAGACGTCAAACGCGCTGATTATTTTCCACTTCAAAAATAAGAAAAATTTATATTCCGAGGTTAAAGCCGCAATTATACACAGATATGTCAATGCTAAACCTGACACCATGCCAGTACCAGCTAACCTTGAAGATACAATAAGGGAGATAACCGGTAAGATGTTTGAATTTTACCGTAACAATCCCCGCATGATCAGACTGTCAAACTGGGAACTTCTTGAAGACGCCGCAGAACCTTGGCCAGGTGAAGATGAGCTCCATCACTCGTTTATTGCCCTGCTCCAGAATTTACAGCAGACAAATCAGCTCAGAAATGATTTGAGCCCGATGCATATTCTAATTATGATCTGCGGCAGTATCCATATCTGGTGGGAATACCATTCACACTTTGTAATGCACCTCAGCAACCATACTCACCCTGTTACCGATCATGATAATATGTACCTTGAAAAGCTCAATCAATTTATAATCAGAGGGCTTAAAACCACCTGAATTTATCCGAACGAAAGGACCCTGATGAAACAGCAACTTCCCAATCCTGATCTCAGCACTGCCAGCCTCTTCAATCTTCCCGATGAAGTTGTCAAATGGCAGACATTAAAGACCGCCCTGCAGCTGAAAATATTTGATTACCTCCAGATCCCGAAGACAGCAGATGAACTGAGCACGCAATTGCAGACGGATAACGCCAATACCGCCTTACTGCTGAATGCGCTTACGGCTCTGGGCTGCCTGCACAAAGAACGCAACAAATTTTACAACACCACTTCCAGCAATGACTGCTGGCTATCCACCGGCGAAACCTCCCTGCTCAAATCCTTCCTCTTCTCGTCACAATGGGTTGAACCCATCCTCAATGATCAGCTTACTTCGCTGATAAAACATGGTGCCCCTAAAGCACAACGGAATATCGGTAATGACAAACTGTGGCAGGAAGCAGCGTATGCCAGCCTGAATCACACACGCTGTACCCGTGCCGGTGTAATGTCAGAACTGATTTCACGACTTCCGGAATTTTCAGGATTTAAACGTATACTCGATCTTGGAGCCGGTCCTGGCATCATCGGAATAGCCGTTACCATGAAGCACCCGACACTCAATTGTACACTATTTGATCAACAGGGAGTTTGCAAGGTAGCTGACGAGGTTATTCAGGAATATGAGCTGACCGCCAGAGTGCAGACACTCTCTGGAGATTATATGCAGGATTCTTTCGGCGAGGGCTATGATTTTATAATGGCGAATTTCACTCTCAACTTTTTCAGGGATAATCTGCAGCCGTTATTCACTCGCATCTACTCTGCGTTGAATGCCGGAGGGGTTTTTCTGGTTTCCGCTGACGGCATGGAGCAGGAGAAGACCTCACCTGCGGCCACCGTATTCAGCTGGCTGCCAACAGCGGTACAGGGTTCCGATCTCAGTTTTATCAAGGGAGAAATTGCGGAAGCCATGCTCGCCGCCGGTTTCCGCAGCACCTGCCGCTTCCCCCTGACCGACATCCCGCTTGAAGCCCATGGCCCTATTGAGATCAGTATCGGGCGTAAATAAAAGCCTCAGTTATTAGCACCATGACTAATGCGGTCAGAGCCGTTCTTTAGCTCCGCAGCACAGGCCTGCGCAGCCAGTCTTCCTGACGCGAATGCCCATTCAAGATTATACCCGCCGCAGCGGCCGTCAACATCAAGGATCTCACCGGCAAAATACATCCCCTGCAGAATTTTACTCTGCAGGGTTTTCGCAGATACCTCCGTGGTTGCTACCCCGCCGCAGGTTACCATTGCCCGCTGCAGTCCTTCGCTCCGGCTCACAACCAATCTACCCTCCCCCAGTATAAGACTCAGCTTCTCACTATAATCACGCTTCAACTCAGCCAGCAGGATATCTTCCTTGATACCACAGGTTGCCAGTATATAACTGACAAAGCGCTTTGGCAGATACTCCCGCATAAAACAGACCAGGCTCTTCTTCCCGTTATCCGACCGCCCCTGAGTAAAAATTCGGCGCCATTCTTCTACATTCAGCTGGTTCCAGCTGATACAGATCTCCGCCTGCCCGCAGTGCAGAACCTCCATTGATACCCAGCGGGAGATATCAAGTATCGCCGGTCCGCTGATCCCTTTATGAGTAAAGATGATACTACCAGAATAACTTTCAAGCTTCTTCCCCACCCGAATTTTTACAGTCCCGTTCAGAGACACACCGGCAAGAAGAGTACAATTTATATCTTTCAGCACCAGCCCGGTCAATCCAGCAACAGCCGGAACCACAGTATGTCCCAGCTCCCGGGCAAGAACAAAACCGCTCCCGTCAGCACCCAGCTCAGGCATACTGCAACCGCCGCCAGCGAGTAAAACCGCCCGGGCATTGTAGCTTATTGACTCAGCAACAATGCCGCATACCCGTTTATTATGCACCAGCACCCGGTTTACAGCAGTACCGGTAACAATCTCGCCCCCCATATGCGTATACGCATTACAGAGCACGCTCAGGACATCAGCCGCCCTCTCAGTTGCCGGATAAATTCCGCCACCAGTTTCAACCAGCGACTCCAGACCAAGCTCACTGAAAAACTGCTGAATGCCGGCGGGTGGAAAATTATAAATGGCGGCTCTGACGAAATTCTTTTTACCGTAATACCCGTCTATAAGTTCGGTCAACGGAATATCACGGCTGTAATTACATCTTCCACCTCCAGAGGCCAGCAGCCTTCTCCCGGTCTTAACCAGTCTTTCAAACAGCATCACCCGCAATCCCGACCGTAAAGCCCAGATCCCTGCCATCAGCCCGGCAGCACCACCACCGACAATAATCAGATCATACTCTTTTTCAGACATTCACATTCCCGCAACTGAAATATACAGCACCCCATAAAAAAACCGCCACAACTCAACCAGTAACCATATTACAATCGATATCCTCAATAATATAAAAATTCAGCTAAAAACCAATAATCACCTCCAATTAAAAAAATCCCTGACACAAAGTTCAGGAATTTTTTTAATAACCATACTGCAAAACCGAATCACCGCAAACATCAAGTATATACTGTTATACAATAAAACTCATAACCCGGTGAATAAGCTGCGCCACGGCAAAATCATAGCCATGCATTCCGGCAATGGGTGCCAGTTCCACAAAGTCCATACCGATACAGGAGCGCTTACTGAGTATCATCTCCAGCAGCCAGACGCTCTGATACCAGTCCAGCCCCCCCGGCACCGGAGTACCGGTAGCCGGCATCAGTGACGTATCCCAGGCATCAACATCAAAACTTATATAGACATTGTCAGGGCACTCATCAGGAAGCGCAATATTTGCCACACCCTGCCTGCAGATATCTTCACCATCGCGGTACCAGATATTATGCTTGCGCCGATATGCATCTTCCTCCTGTGAATAACTTCTGGTTCCTAGCTGATAAACCGGAATACCCAGTTCATGAACTCTACGCATAACACTGGCGTGACTCAATCTGGTTCCGGTATAACTGTCACGCAGATCAGCATGCGCATCAAACTGCACAACCGCAAAATTATTTCCATGCTTTTGTTTTAACGCTTTGATGGCTCCCAGTGAAACCGTATGTTCACCACCGAGCAGCACCGGAATTGAATCGGCAGTCAGGGCTTTGGCTACCTCCGCCTCAATTGCCTCAAGCACCACTTGAGCTGGCTCACTACAGGATATCGGCGATGCCGTATACAGCCCCTGCTCCGATGGCACCAGATTATTCTCAAGCAGTTCCAACTGCGCAGAAGCTCGCAGAATTGCCTCCGGGCCCAGGGAAGTTCCGCCGGCATAAGACACACTCTGTTCCAGCGGAGCCGGAATAAAATAAAATAACGCCTGCTCCGGCGAACTTTCCGCTACATCCTCACCATGGAAACAGAGTTTTGACATTAGCAGTCCTTTCCAGTCAAGCGTCGACGATAATCATCATAATCAAAGGTTCTGATAAGCTCCAGCGTACCGCGCTTCAATGAATAACGGTATAATGACGGCAGCTCAACGCCATTAAAGGTATTATTCTTCACAAATGAATAGAGAGCCATATCGGTAAAGCACAAGCGCTCGCCAATCTCCAGCTTCTGAGCAAACCCGTAATCTCCGATAATATCACCAGCCAGGCAGGATATTCCACCCAGACGGTAAGTATTCTCAGCTGCCGCAGCTTCACAGCTTCCAAGAAGCTCAGGATGATAAGGCATTGCCAGTACATCAGGCAGATGCGTCTCTGCAGAACCGTCAACGACCGCCACCTTTATCCCATTCTCGATAATATCAAGCACCGAAGTCAGATAAAAGCCGGCATTCAGCACCACCGCTTCTCCCGGTTCCAGATAGACCTCTACCTTATAGCGCTCTTTTAGTCGTGAAATGAGCGAACAGAGCAGTTCAAGATCATAATCAGCGCGGGTAATATGATGGCCGCCTCCGAGGTTGATCCAGGATATCCGCTCATCCGCCAGCAGCCAGCCGAATTTTTCCTCAAAATTCGCGACTATACGCTCCAGCACGTCCGCTCCCTGCTCACAGAGAGCATGAAAATGAATGCCGGTAATTCCGGATATATTAGCGCCTTTAAGCGTATCAGCTTTAATTCCAAAGCGTGACCCGGGGATACAGGGATTATAAAGATCGGTAGCTATCTCACTGTATTCAGGATTTACCCGCAGCCCCAGCAGGATATCCCTGCCGCTCTTCTTGCGATAGGACTCTACCGCTGCCCGGTGGGTCTCAAGCTGACTCAGAGAATTAAACAGAACATGATCAGAATACTCGAGCACCCGCTGCAGCTGCTCACCGGAGTAAGCCGGTGCATAGGTATGAACCTCTCTGCCAAACTCCTCCCGTCCGAGCCGTGCCTCAATAGGTCCGCTGGCGCAGACACCACAGAGATACTTACTGATAATGTTAAACACCGCCGGAAGCGCGAAAGCCTTGAGCGCCAGCAGAATCCGTGCCCCGGTTCGCTGCTGTACATCCTGCAGCACCCGGCAATTATTCTCAATTATATCCTCAGCAATCAGATAGCTGGGGGTAGCCACCTGCCTGCAGATATTCTCAGGACATTCTTCTGAATAAGATTCAATCATCAAACAGACCTACTCCGGGAGTTCGCCGTTAAAATCAACCACCTGCCATGGCAGGCCATACCTGTTAAGCGAGTCCATAAACTTATCCGGATCGAGTTCTTCAACATTAAAGACACCGGCACCGCTCCATTCACCGGTAACCATCATCATCGCTCCGATCATCGCCGGAACACCGGTAGTATACGAGACAGCCTGTGCCTGCACCTCTTTATGCGCCTCAGCATGATCACAGACATTATAGATATACTTTTTAGTCTTCTTGCCGTCTTTCTCACCATCAAAGACACACCCGATCACAGCTTTACCGGTATAGTTGGTACTCAGAGTACTTGGATCAGGAAGCAGAGCCTTGAGGAAACGCAGCGGCACAACCTTCTGTCCTTCATACTCCACCTCATCAATACGGGTCATGCCGACATTTTCCAGCACTTTCAAATGAGTTATATAAGCCTCAGAAAAAGTCATCCAGAAACGAATCTGTTTCAAACCTTTGATATTCTTTACCAGCGACTCCATCTCCTCGTGATAAAGCATGTAACTTTCACGCTCACCGGCGACAGGGTAGTCAAAACCGAAATGCACACAACCGTTATTGAGGATAGCCGGAGTAGTAATCCATTCACCATTCTTCCAGTGTCTGACCTCCTGAGTTACTTCCCGAATATTAATTTCAGGGTTAAAATTAGTAGCAAAAGGATGCCCGTGATCACCGGCATTACAGTCAAGAATATCAATCTTTGCAATAGAATCATACAGATGCTTTTGCGCGTAAGCACAGAAGATGTTGGTCACACCGGGATCAAATCCGCAGCCAAGCACCGCCATCAGCCCCTTTTCCTTGAATTTATCCTGATATGCCCACTGCCAGCTGTACTCAAAATGAGCTGTATCCTCTGGCTCATAATTCGCGGTATCGAGGTAATTAGTACCGGTCTCAAGGCAGGCATCCATAATAGTCAGATCCTGATATGGAAGAGCAACATTGATAATCAGTTCAGGCTTATACTTATTGATGACAGCAACCAGATCCGGAACACTGTCAGCGTTTACCGCGGTGGTTTCGACTGTTACGCCATATAATTTCTTTATTTCTGCGGCGATAGCATCACACTTGGCGACCGTCCTGCTGGCGAGAATTATCTCGGTAAAAACCTCACTGACCTGCGCACACTTCTTGGCGACAACATTACCTACACCGCCGGCACCGATAATCATTACTCTTGACATAACCTTCTCCAATTTTTAATCAGCAAATAAATTCAAAAGTTTCATGCTGCAACCCGACCACTAGTATAACCTGAAACGGCTATTTTTCAAAATAAGTATATCCCTGCAGACCCTCATTAAAGTCATTAAGAATCTTTTTCCGGTCTTTGGGCTTGATATAACCAAGTCTGATTGAGTCCTCAGCAATACGTGTGAGTCTGTTCTTCATCATCTTGATATCATATTCAACATATGAGAGTACATCAGCGACAGAATCACCCTCCAGCTCACGAATAAACTCATAGCGTCCGTCTTTATCAACATGAATAGAAAGCACATTGGTATCACCGAAGAGATTATGCAGATCTCCGAGTGTCTCCTGATACGCCCCAACAAGAAATACCCCGAGATAATAATCCTCAGCCTCTTTCAGCTCATGCAGACGCAGACTCTTCTTCATATGCATATAATCAGGGAATGAGTCAATCTTACCATCACAGTCGCAGGTTATATCTGAAATTATGGCCTGGCGTGTTGGCATCTCCTTCAGCCGGTGTATCGGCATAATCGGAAATACCTGGTCGATTGCCCAGACATCCGGCAGCGACTGGAAAAGGCTGAAATTTCCATAGTAGACATCATAGACCATCTCCCTGATACTTCGTATATCATCTGGAACATAGTCGAGCAGATACGAAAGTTTGGAGATTTTAATCATGATATGATTTATCATATTCTCCACATAAGCCCTCTCCCGCAAGGTAATACCGCGGTGCTTGAAGAGCTGTAGCGCCTGATTGCGATAGAACAGCGTATCATTGGCACACTCCTGAATATTCTTGAGAGTGAGCATATTATAGGTTTCAAAGAGATTCTGCACCAGATCGCTGGCACCTTCCGGCAGCTCCTGCGGGAAAGCGGGAGGCGTGAAGGACGCGACATCCAGAACATCAAAGAGGAACAGCGAATAGTAGGCGACGGTAGCTCTGCCGGACTCGGTGATAATTGTCGGATGTGCAGTGCCGCTCTTGGCGAGTGAACTCATAATCGTATCAATAACGTCAATACAATATTCATCCATAGAGTAGTTGCGGCTGGAATGATAATTGGTCTTGGTTCCGTCATAATCCACAGCCAGACCGCCGCCGAGGTCGAGATACCCCATCACCGCACCCTCGCTCACCAGCTCCTCATAAATACGGCACGCTTCCATTACCCCGGCACGAATATCACAGATATTTGGTATCTGCGAACCAATATGATAGTGCAGCAGCTGCAGACAATCAAGCATCTCCTCAGCCTTCAGCCGATCAATAACCTCAACCGCATGATTCATACCAAGCCCAAAGACGCTTGAATCGCCACCTGATTCAGCCCACTGCCCGCTGGCCTGAGTTGAAAGCTTACTACGCAACCCCAGATGTGGTTTTACTTTATGATAACGAGAACGTTCGATTATCAGTTCCAGTTCACCCGGAACCTCAATCACAAAGAAGACCTTGAATCCCATCTTCTGAGCCAATAATCCAAGATCAATAAACTCCGCATCCTTGTAACCGTTACATATAATACAGGCATTACGGTTATTCAGCATACTGATCGCAGCTATAAGCTCAGGCTTACTTCCAGCTTCAAGTCCATGGTTATACTCCTTACCAAAATCCGCAATCGCCTCAATTACCTGCTCCTGCTGATTTACCTTTACCGGAAATACACCTTTATATTCGCCCTGATACCCGTTTTCGGCAATCGTTCTTCTGAAGGTCTCATGCAAGCGCGAGATCTGCGAACCAAGTATATTCTCAATACGCAACAGTACCGGCATTGAAAAACCCCGGTCCTCAGCTTCCTTAACAATTTTGTGTAAACTTATACGTATCGGGCTGGAGTCACCAAAAGGCGAGACCACGACATCACCCGATTTTTTATCAATGGAAAAATACCCTGCACCCCAGTTATCGATACCGTATAATTCTGAAGCTTTTTCCACACTCCAGTCAGTATCTGCAAAATAATCTTCTACCATCTTCTACCCTCAAAAGAACATAATTTTTAATGGACTAAAGATATCAAAAACCCGGACAAATACAAGTGAGATTTAAATAAAATATTGCTAACAAAAAAATTTCTGCCCGCCATAATAAAATTACTATAACACATTAACTTGCAAGCAGTAACAAAAATGTCCTCCTTTTGCCACCGATCTTGCGCCACACCGGCATATATTTATCTAATATTCAGGATCAGCACCGATCAGTTTTAACAAATACTCCTGCCAACCTCTTTCAGTAATGCAGAGTTTCACCTGACAGCGAAGAATCCTCAAAAATTCAGGATCCGGTAAATGCCGGATCCTGATACAAACACAAACCTATAGCACAGAGTAATCTGGACCGAACGTTTAAATTGTCACCAAGCTACCTATTTACGCTTTATCGAAACAGTTACAACTGCATTATCAGCGACCTCAACCTCTTTTTGCGCATCAGCGGCAGTAATTTCAGACTCTTCAGCCAGAGTCTCAGCGAGAATCATCTCCAGCCATTCGGACGGAACGTCTCCGCCATTAAATGAGACAAATATACGGTCAGAGACCTCATACTGCTGTTCCTTACGCATTTCCTGAATATGGCGGATCAGTTCACGAGCCGTACCTTCACGTTCAAGCTCCGGAGTAATATTTGTATCCATACCGACGACAAAACCGGCATCACTTACCACCGCCGCCCCTCCCAGAGCTTTGTACTGAATCACAATATCACCGGCGTCAAGAGCCAGTTCATTACCATTCACACTGACAGTAAAACTGCCGTCTGCATTACTGCTGAACTTACCCTGCTTTACCAGACCGGCAATATTCTTCATATCCTTGCCATACTTCGGACCAAGAGTCTTAAAGTTTGGAATATACTCAACACTGGCGATCTCTGAAGGATCGGCAAGAACATCGATCTCTTTGATATTGAGCTCTTCAGCGATAATACCGACCTCCTCCTTGACATAGCTGTCCGGCACATTCTCCGGCAGCACCACATCAAGTCTGGCAAGTGGCTGACGATTCTTTATCTTACACTGACGCCGCAGCGACAGAGCCATATTTATAACCTTACGTGCTACTCTGGTCTTCTCCATCAATTCCTTATTCTCATACTTTGCAGGGATATCAGGCCACATGGCAAGATGCACCGACTCCTCGCCGGTAAGAACTTTATAGAGATATTCTGAGATAATCGGAGCGCCGGTAGCCAGCAGTTCACAGAGTTTTACCAGCACATAATGCAGTGTATTAAAGGCCTGAGACTTGTCTTCACTCATACCGCTGCCCCAGAAACGACGGCGTGAACGGCGAATATACCAGTTGGTCAGATCATCCATCAGCTCAAGCAATGGCGGTACATACTGATCGACGATATATGCATCCATCGCAGCCTTGATCTGTTTCTCAACTGTATACAGGCGTGAAAGAATCCAGATATCCAGAGTATTTTCCGGTACCGGTTCTGCAGGCATACCCGGTTTATAACCATCAATATTGGCATAAGTGGTAAAGAATGAACAGGCATTCCACAGCGGCGAAACCAGTTTCTGATATGAAACCTTGATTCCGGCATTATCAAAGAGCAGATCACCCATAAGCGCCGCATTTGAGTTGAACATATACATTCTGAAGGCATCGGTACCGAACTTGCGCATCAGCTCAAGTGGATCCTCATAGTTCTTGGAGGATTTGGAGAGCTTTTTACCGTCAGCGGCCAGAACCGTTCCATGAACGACACAGTTTTTAAACGCTGGACGCTCAAAGAGTGCCACTGCGAGCACATGCAGATAGTAGAACCAGCACCGAATCTGTCCAGTATATTCAACGATAAAATCAGCTGGGAAATGCGCCTCAAACCATTCCTTATTCTCGAACGGATAGTGACACTGGGCATAAGGCATGGATCCGGACTCAAACCAGCAGTCCAGCACATCAGGAATACGTTTATAGGTACCGCCGCATTCACAGGCAAATTCAACCTTATCCAGATGCTGACGATGTAGATCTGTGATCTCAATACCACCGGCATCCTCTATTTCCTTGATACTTCCAAGCACCTTGCGGTTATCACAGGAGTCACACTCCCAAATCGGCAGCGGTGTACTCCAATAGCGGTTACGTGAAATATTCCAGTCACGGGCATTGTCCAGCCACTTACCGAATCTGCCGTCACGTATCTCGGCAGGAACCCAGTTAATATTTTTATTCTGCTCGATAAGCTTATCCTTGATCTTCTCAATATCAAAGTACCAGGCGGTCATCGCCTTGTAGATAAGCGGCTCACGGCAGCGCCAGCAATGCGGATAGTTATGGTCGATAGTCCGGTGATCAAGAAGTTTACCTTCAGCTTTGAGCTGACGGATGACATCACTGTTACAGTCCAGAACTTTTCTGCCGGCATAGTCTGTGACCTCAGGGATATAACGCCCCTGCTCATCAACAGGACAGAGCACATCAATCTTTGCCGCGCGGCAGGCCCAGTAGTCCTCTTCACCAAAGCCGGGAGCGGTATGGACTATTCCGGTACCCTCACCCAGTTCGACATAATCAACACCGATAACTCTGAATGCGCCCTTTGCTTTACGCTCCGCAAAATATGGGAAGAGCGGTTCATAAGTCTCAGCTATAAGCTCAGCCCCCTTTACAACTGTAGTAGCCAGCCAGTCCTCACCGATAACTCCTGAGAGCCGCTTTGAAGCCTCCTGACTGAGAATATAGCAGAATTCTTCACCTTCCAGAATGACATAATCAAGTTCCGGTCCGACGGCAAGCGCCAGATTTGATGATAGTGTCCAGGGAGTAGTCGTCCAGGCTAGGAAATAGGTCGGTTTCCCGTTACGCTCTTTGTCAGCCTTGAAACGGATAGTAACCGAAGGATCCTGACGCGGACGGGTTGAATCAGACTCACGGGTATCGGAGATTGACAGCGAGGTCTCACAACGGCAGCAGTATGGCACAACCCGGTAATCCTGATAGATCAGACCACGGTCATAGCATTCCTTAAAGACCCAGATCACACTCTCCATATAAGAGGTATCCAGAGTTTTATACTGATCATCATAATCCACCCAACGCGCCATGGCGGTGATATACTCTTTCCAGGTATCATTATTCTGGGATACGATGCTGGCACAGGCATTATTGAACTCCTCAATGCCAATACGCTCTTCAATCTCACACTTATTGGAAATACCGAGAAGTTTCTCCGCCTGAGTTTCAATTGGCAGGCCATGGCAGTCCCAGCCCCAGCGGCGCGGCACACTCTTTCCCTGCATAGTTATATAACGTGCCAGCATATCCTTCAGAAATGAGACCAGGACGGTACCGTGATGGGGTTTTCCGGTAGGAAATGGAGGTCCGTCATAAAAAGTCGCCTCATCCTGCTTGTTGGCTGCAACAGATTTCTCAAAGATCTTTTCTTTATCCCAGAACTCAATAATTTCATCTTGAATTTTATTTATATCAAGTGAGTTAAGTTTCAGGTCAAATTTTTCAAGTTTCTGAGACATAATTGCGATCCCTCTAAAGCAAATAATAATAAACAATTTAATAATAATAAAATTCACTGCCATACAGTGAATAATTCAGAGTGAAAATTATACTCAGCATTACCGTCATTTCAAGCACTCATAAGCATATTTTGCACAGATATTCAGTCCCAGACCCTGACGGACTGGTTCTCTACCTTCTGCCCTACTGACCGGATTATCCCTGACAACCGACTTTACAATAGATCTGTACGATTATACATAGCACTATATTCAAGTCTCAAACAGCCATAATAAAATGTCAGCATAAGGGTTACAGACAACAGGCTATCGCTGCGACCATCTTTCAACCCCAACAGAATGAATAATTTTATTATTTTTTTAAAATTGCTCTTTACATGCACTTTAAAATCCATATATTCTTAAAAGTCAAACGCAATGACTGACAAAAATAACCGCTAAATATCCGGGCGATTAGCTCAGTTGGCTAGAGCACCTGCCTTACAAGCAGGGGGTCGGGGGTTCGAGTCCCTCATCGCCCACCAAAAATATTAGACCCAAGTCTTTAATATTAAAAGACTTGGGTTTTTTACTTTATTATTTATATTCGGCTTTAATACAGACATAAAAATAGCCAATTCAAGATTTTTTGAGAATCTGCATTAGACCAAATCCCGTATCACCCCTTACAAAATCTGACTATATCTTAAAAGGAAGATTGATCTAAGCACCTGCAAAGTTTCTCAGATACAACTGCTACCGGACGACTCAAATCAGGACTGTAGCGAATTCAGTATTACAATATTCATAAAAACACTTAAGATCAACCTTAATGCGAATTTATGCAATAAAAACACACAGAAAATAATACAATAACAAATCACGTTACAATAATAATAAACACTTTTTGATATACTCCGGCTTTAAAATAGCCATAATTAATAGAGCAGCATTACAATCACTATCAACACATACCAAAGAAAGATCATATGCCGGACCAGCTGAAAACGATCAGAAAAACAACGGTTATCGGAGCAGTAATAAATCTGCTACTGACCGTCATCAAAATAACAATCGGCCTGCTCTCTGGTTCAATGGCTCTTGTTGCCGATGGCGTGCACAGTCTGAGCGACCTTGCTACTGATGCGGCAATCTGGATTGGAGTTCAGTACTGGAGTGCCCCACCGGATAAAACCCATCCCTACGGACATGGCAGATATGAAACAATGGTGAATCTGCTCATTGCAGGAGTTCTCGGTCTGGCCGGTACCGGAATCGGCTGGCGGGCTGTATTCGCCATATTTTCAGGTGCCCCACAATCAAATCCGCAATGGAGTGTATTTTATGTCGCCCTGATATCGGTGGCTGTAAAAGAAGCTCTTTTCAGATGGACTCTCGCCAGGAATAGAACAATCTGCTCTTCAGCACTGGCTACCAATGCCTGGCATCACCGCAGTGACGCTCTAAGCTCATTACCGGTTGCAGCCGCTGTAATTGGGGAATTTATCTACCCGGATTTTCACTATTATGATGAAATAGCAGCAATTGCTGTAACCATTATGCTGCTGAGAGCTACCTGGCAGCTTGCCAAACCATCGGTTTATGAACTGTTTGAAGCCGCTCCCGACCTCCAGTTAAACGCTAGGATTTCAAACATCGCAGCTGATATTGATAATATTGTAAATGTCCACTCAGTCAGATGCCGCAAGCTCGGTGGACAGATACTAGTAGATATGCACATGGATATTAATCCAAATATGACTGTTTACGATTCACACAAGCTTACTCTAGAATTGCATGCCCGGATCATCACTGAAATTCCAGAGATAACCGAGACCCTGATACATGTTGAACCCTATGGGGAAAAAAACGAATGGGATTCATACAAACGCCATCGCAATAGAGCAAGCTTCATGGACGCTGATACCCCCTCCTGCAAATCAACTTTCAAGAATTAAATAAGCACAATTCCAATTCCATAACAACCTGCTGAATATATAATTCGAAATCTGGCACGCATGAATTCTGGCATGATACTGATCTCAAAATCAAAGAACCCCTGATATAACAAATTCAGCACTTATTAAGCACTCAGTGCTTTATTTCATACTGGAACATATCCGCACGTATTTTGTTATCATCATAGGTCAAAGGTTTGTTATTTGAAAAGGTCTTACGTTCAATGGTGATAAGTGGTTCTCCACACTTAATCTGCAGCAGCTCCGCTTCGGTGAAATCTGCCGCCTTAGCCGAGATAATATCATGAGTTGAATCAATCTTCAGACTGTATTCTTCTTCAAGCAATTTATAGAGTGAATTCATTCCCTCAACCACCCGGTCAAAATCCGGAACCAGCTCAGGATTGATATAATTTACAATAATCGATATCGGAGTCTCATCAGCAAGCTGAATACGCTGAATGCGCAGCACCTCATCCCCCGGCGTGATATCAAGAATAGCCCCTATTTTTTCAGAGGCAGGAATAATGTCGGTATAAATTGTTCGCGGCCGGACATCAAGACCATTATTCGTTAGTGTCTTATATATGGAGCTCAGCATGCCGATACTGGATTTTTCACTCCGGTCCAGCACCATAGTTCCACGCCCCTGAGTAACCTCAACATAATTAGCCTGGGCGAGCATCTCGATTGCCCGGCGTACAGTTGTTCTGCTAACATTATAGAATTTTTCCAGATCAGACTCGGGCGGCAAAAATGAATTTGCAGGGAATTCACCTGAAATGATAGATTCTTTCAGTGAATTATGAACATTAATATAAGCTGGGTGCGTGGGTTTCATATAATTATTCCGAAAAGACTAAGGATAATTATTATCTTTATGAATTGAAATTTGTCAACTTAAAGTAAGAAATTAATCAATTAAAACCAGACTGGATACTTAGCATATATCTTAACTATAACCGGTAATTAGTTGAAGCACAGAGCGAAAATACTAACTTCTCCTTCTAGCATTTTATATTATAAACTGCGTCAGAAACTCTTTATATCTACTGCGTCACCATCTCATAATATTTTATTCCAATTATCCATTATGAATACATATTAAACAACAATTAAATACGAATACCAAGGAATAACAATCATATGATTATTATACACTATATTTTAATATAATATTCGCATTTTAGTAATTACTAATAATTAATATACTTAATTCAACAATATGAATTCGATACAAGTTACTTGCTTAAGAGATTTATTGAGGTATATTACACCTATAATAAAAATTCAAACAAAAAATAATTGTGTTTAATGTGTGCAAAAATCTAAGCGTGATCTCATAGGCTGAATCTTTCAGATACAGTCACGTTTATAACATCAGATAACTTATTTCCAATATAAAACAACAACGATAGTGGACAAACTTAGTGTGTCCACACCGGCTTTTTATGGCATTTTTTACAGTATTACAAATTTTCTGCAAAATCGGCAGCAAATATATCAGCAAGGAGCAAGTATGGGGAAGTCTATTCTTAAGGTAAAAAACGTGTATAAACATTTCGGGGGAGTACACGCTCTGGAGAATGTCTCACTGGAAATAAGCGCAGGCAAGGTATGCGCGCTTATGGGCGAAAATGGTGCGGGAAAAAGCACCTTGGGAAAGATAATATCAGGAATAATCCCTGCCAGTTCCGGAACGATTGAGTTTGACGGAGAGGTTCTGGATTCACATACAGCCCTCGAAGCCCAACAGCGAGGCATAGCAATCATCATGCAGGAGCTGGATCTTTTCTTCAACCAGACGATCGCAGAGAACATCGCTCTGGCCAATGCAAATTTTCCAAAATACGCATCAGGTTTTATCAATCACAAAAAATTAAACAGGGAATGCGCGCCCTGGCTTGAAAAAGTCGGGCTGGACATAAGCCCGTCAAAGCCGTTAAGCGAACTTCCTATCGGTCAGGTTCAGCTTGTTGCCATCGCCAGAGCACTATCCATGAACTGCCGTCTGATTATAATGGACGAACCAACCAGTTCACTTACCGGAGAAGGCGTTACAACATTATTCAAGCTTATACGCGAATTGAAACAACAGGGGATCACCATTATCTATGTCTCCCACAAGATGAGCGAGATATTTGAAATAGCTGATGAAATCATTGTAATGCGTGACGGCAAATATGTCGACAAAAAGAAGACTGAAGACACCAGCCCTGATGAAATCATCTCACTGATGGTAGGAAGAGAGATTGATTCCAGCGCCATAAACAAAAGCTATATTCAGGAAGAAGTTATTCTGGAGCTGCAAAATCTCACTACCAGACATGTCACAGATATCAGCCTCAAATTACGCAAAGGAGAAGTACTCGGCATGGCCGGTCTGGTTGGTGCCGGCAGGAGCGAACTCGCTGAAGCCTTATTTGGTCTGGACTCCACCCAATCAGGAAAAGTTCTGCTTAAAGGCGAAGAAATAGTTATCAATAACCCTAAAGATGCAATGCAGGCAGGAATTGGGTTTGTACCGGAGGATCGTAAATGGCAGGGTCTGATGATGAAGCAGAGTGTCGAGGACAACCTGTGTATGTCTATCCACGAACGCATCAGCAGCCGTGGTTTTATCAATAAGCACAGTGTCGAAAATTCCTACCTCAAAGCCTCGATCAGCACCAAACTCAAAGCCGCTTCCAGCCGGATTGGAATAAGCACCCTCAGTGGCGGCAACCAGCAGAAAGTACTGCTTTCAAGGTGGCTGCTGGTGGATCCGGAAATAATATTTCTTGATGAACCGACCCGCGGCATAGATGTCGGAGCCAAACAGGACATATATGAAATAATCGAAGATCTTGCCGCTCAAGGCAAAAGTATAATCCTCGTCAGTTCCGAACTCCCGGAACTGCTGCGTTGCTGCGACCGGATTGCAGTAATGAGCGCCGGAAGACTTGCCGGCATCGTTCAAAAGGACAGCACAGATCAGGAAGAAATCATGAATCTGGCAATGAAATATCTATAATGAAAGGGTCGCTTCAATGAATGGATTTTTAGGCAATACTTTTAAACTATTTGGAAAATTCAGATATATGACAGGCCTGGTGCTGGTACTGGTGCTGGCGATAATAATGAGCCCTGAGCAGCGCAAAACGGGTGACATAATATTCCTGACCTTCGATAATCTCTCGGATATTATGCGCCAGGTTTCTGAAAATGGTATTATAGCTCTCGGCATGACACTTGTGATTATATCCGGTGGTATCGACCTTTCAGCCGGCAGCGTTCTGGCACTCTCAGCCACGCTGGTTGCCAAGCTGCTCAAACAGTGGGCACCACAGAGTCTGTCACCCGATATGCATATTATTTTCTGCGTTGTTATAACTCTCGCCGTCTGCGCTGCCTGCGGTACGATAATGGGAAGCGTAATCGCTAAATTCAAGATACAGCCATTCATCGTCACGCTCGCAGGAATGATCGGACTCAGAGGTATGGCGCGTTACCTGACAGACAATGCAAACATTGATATCGGTTTCAGTGATGATACCTCCGCAATCTTCGCCGATGCTGTTTCTCAGAAATTTGTCGTTATCAGCATCTTTATTATAATGGCAGTAATATTCTGTATAATTCTTACCAAAACCGTTTTCGGCCTCCGGGTCAAATCAATAGGAGATAATGCCAACGCTTCAAAATACGCCGGACTGCCAGTAACTAAGATTCTTATTGCCGTATACGCAGTATCAGGTCTGATGTGCGGTCTTGCTGGTATTCTCCATGCGGCGCAGAATCATCAGGGAAGCCCGAATGACGGTGTATCATATGAACTGGATGCCATTGCCGCTGTAGTCATTGGCGGAGCGAATATGAATGGCGGCAAGGGTTCTATTATCGGCACAGTCATTGGTGCTTTTATACTCGGCATACTGACCAATATGTTCAGACTCCGTGGTATCGATATCAATGTTGAAATGATGTTCAAAGCAGTAATAATCATCGTCGCTGTGAAGATGCAGACCACCGACAAAACAAGCTGAAGCAAGCAGAAATACTCAGTGTTGAGTATTAAAAGAATAATTGTGTGTTTCTTTAGGAGAATTGAAATGAAAAAACTTGTGTTTGTTGCACTACTACTGGCGGTTACGCTCTGCTGCCAAGCTGTATTTGCCCAGGAAACAAAGAAGCTGGTTATTTTCAGCCAATGTAACAATGCAGAGCCATACCGGGCCGCGCAGAATGAGAGTTTCAAAAATCTTTGGTCACAATACCCTGATGTCGAATTCGAACTTATGGATGCACAGCAGGATAACAGCAGACAGATCTCACAGATTGAGACCGCTATAAGAAAGCAGCCGGATCTCCTTATTGTTGCCCCAAATGAACGCGGACCGCTCTCTGCAATCATGGGAAAGGCCAAGAAAGCTGGCATCCCGGTTATCTGTCTTGAACGCGACATCAAGGACGCTGACAATTATACAACCTGGATTATGTCTGATAACTATGTTATCGGAGCGCAGGCAGGTGAATTCATGAAGGACTACCTGACCAAGAAATATGGCAAGCCAGAGGGTAAAATTGTTGATATCCGCGGACTTCTAGGGGTTGAAGGTGAAATGAAGCGTTTCAACGGTGCCTGGGATGTAATGAAGAAAAGCCCCGGAATTGTTCAGGTTCAGGAAGCGGTTGCGAACTGGCTGCAGAGTAAAGCCCGTGAAAGAATGACCGAAATTCTAAGAGCACAGCCAGATATCGATATCGTATACGGACACAATGACCCCATGGCTGTAGGAGCATATCTGGCAGCAAAAGATCTCGGAAGAGAAAAAGAGATGATTTTCGTCGGTGTTGACGGTCTAAATGGCCCTGGCGGTGGTATTCAGAAGGTGAAGGACGGGGTACTGGCAGCAAGTTTCACCTACCCTCTCTGTACCGATAAGGCCGTTGAGATTGGTTATAAAATCATTTCAGATCCAAACTTTAAACCCGAAAAACAATACAATGTAAATTCAAAAATGATCACCAAAGAGAATGCGGCAAAACTATACAAGGAATAAAACAAACCACAGTCTCCTGTCAACAGCAGTAAAGGAGTGGGAGCTTCCCGTTCCTTTACTGTTGTTATTAAGGTTTAAATTTTATCCACACAATTATCCGCACCTAAAGACTCTCGACCTCAAGTATGAGACTTCAACCATTGATTCCACTATAGACCAAAATTCTTGACTATAGTGGAATTACCAACACACAACCGTTAATAATCAGCTTCAATTCATAGCTAGCAGCTCGATAATATTATAATATTTATAATAAAGTAAAATAACTTGATTATAATAACGCGTAATATATGATTAACGTTTATATTGTTGTTATTTTAACTACACTGAGAGTTCGAGATGAAAAATATTACTGCAGATAAAAAACTGATAGCAAAATGCGGTCTCTATTGCGGAGCCTGCAGCAAATTTCTGAAATCATCCTGTCCGGGGTGTCAGGACAACATAAAAGCGACCTGGTGCAAAGTCCGCAGCTGCTGCCTTGAGCATTCCTACGGTTCCTGTGCTGAATGTTCATCTTATGCCCAAGCTGTAGAATGTGGCAAGTTCAACAATTTTATAGCCAGAATATTCGGTTTTATTTTCAGATCAGACCGTAATGCCTGCATTGAAAGGATCAAAGAGTTAGGACCGGAGAGCTACGCCCGGGAAATGACGGAACAGCAGAAGCAGACCATAAAAAAATAGTACCATACACGATTATAATAAGCTTATTATCAGGAAACAGCGTGGAATAAACTAATTAGAGCCGTATCTCAAAGCCAGAACCGTGATATCATCAGCCTGCGCCTCATCCCCGACAAAACCATTGAGACAGGACAGAATATTATCCACAATCACCTTGGCGGAAGGGACCTTTCTGGCCAGTGAATTACTGAGCCGCTGCTCACCATACATCTGTCCCTGAACATCGACCGCTTCAGTTACCCCGTCAGAATACAGCACCAGACTGTCACCAGCGGCGAAGCTCACCCTTCCCGCCTTATATGAATAATCCCGGGCATACCCCAGCACCATACCATGACGTTCGGATAATTCAACTACCGAGAGATCATTCTTAACCAGAAACGGCGCATTATGCCCGCCGTTGGAAAAACTCAGCACCCCGTCAGAAACACACAATATACCGATAAACAGCGAGACAAACATCATCAGCTGATTATCAGTGCTCAGTTCACGATTTACCGAGGTCAGAATTGACGCCGGAGACAATTCTCCATGAGCATAGGATTTTATAAGTGTCTTGGTAACCGCCATAAAGAGCGCCGCCGGCACTCCTTTACCAGAGACGTCACCAACACAGAAGCACAAATGATCATTATCTATGAAAAAGAAATCATAAAAATCACCACCCAATTCCTTGGCCGGCTTGAGAAATGCGGAAATATCAAATTTATCATTCTTGGGATAGATCGTTGGAAGCATATCTGACTGAATCTTCTTACCCAGATCAAGCTCCATCTGCATCCGCCGGCGCTGCTCATCGAGTGCATCATGTGCCATCTTGAGATTCTTCATATTACGCTGCATACATATATGATTCCGAACCCTTGCCTTGACTTCAAGTATTTCAAAAGGTTTGGTAATATAATCCACCGCCCCGGCTTCAAAACCGCGTGATTTAGCCTTTACGTCGGTAAGCCCGGTAATAAAGATAATCGGAATATCCGCTTTGCTTTTATCCTCTTTAAGAATCCGGCAGACCTCATAGCCGTCAAGACCGGGCATTACTATATCCAGCAGGATAAGATCCGGCTTGCACTTCTCTATCTCCTTAAAAGCAGAGAGCGAGTTGGTCGCAATAGCAACATCATAATCAGCCTCCAGTGCACTCTGAAGTATCTTCTGATTCAATCTGGTATCATCAACAACCAGCACTCTGGCCGGAACATCATCTAGCAAAATATCTTCTTTCGTTACAGAATATTACTTGACCCCAAAAACTACTGCTATTTTATACATTTTATCCAGATATAACAATGAATAAAATTCAATAATCAGACATATTCAGCATTTATCTCATATCTGACAACCGTAAAATGATTACTCTTGCAGTTTACCAATAAATTTGTAAAATTTTATATAGTATCCCTGAGATTCACCACAACTTTCCGCTAAGTCTTTACAAAACACCCAAAGAGAGAGAAACGAATGGATATCAACACTTTAACACAATCGTATTATACAGATATAATCCTCAGTATAATCCTTATTATCACCGCGATTCTCCTGAGTAAATTTCTCAGCTCGCATTTTCGCAAGCGAACCTCCAAACGTGCCCGCACCCTTCTTATACTAATTCTGATCTTTGTCCTGGTGCTGAGTATACTGGTAGAACTCTGGAAAGATCAGAACGCTTTCATCAACCAGCTCGCCATCTATAAGGATTTTATGCCGGGATATGATACGATAATACTTATTATCGCCGCTGCCGTATTCTCGCACTTTCTGCAAATCTGGCTTTCACGCCACAGCTCGGACATGAGTCAGGATCTGAGTAAGCGCCATAAGATAAAACTCGTCGCCAGATGGGTTTCCTGGGGCTTCTTCTTTCTGGCTACGGCCATAATCTTCCTTATCAAACAGGGCTGGGGCAACACCGGAACCTTCCTCGGGCTGATCGGTGCCGGGCTGGCGTTATCCCTGCAGGAGACGATTCTATGCTTCATCGGCTGGCTGCATATTATTTTCAATCACACCTACGATATTGGTGACCGCATTGAAGTAAACGGCATGCTTGGAGATGTTATCGGTATCAACACAACCCATACCCGTCTGCTTGAGGTCTCAATGAAGACCCAGGGCGGACAGAGTACCGGGCGCATCATGACAATACCAAATTCACAAGTATTCAGAGGCTCGGTACTGAACTCAACCTGTGGCTTCCCTTTCATCTGGCTGGAGGTAATAACTACAGTTACCTTTGAGAGTGATGTCGATCTAGCTATCGAAACTATAATGCGTATCGCCGAAAAATCTCCACTTAAAATTGAACCGGAGGTAATGAATGATATAACTCTGATGCAGGATGATTATGCAATTCATTACCGCCATCTTACCCCCATGGTCTACAGCCGTATTGTCAACAGCGGAATCGAACTCACCCTCCGCTTCCTGTCCCCTGTACGCTCGGCCAGACAACGGGAAAATGACATCTCACTGAGTATTCTTCGGGAATTCAATGAAATTCCCCAGATCGAGATCGCCTATCCGACCTCACGCCTCTACCGGCGCAATGAAGGTAAATATCCGGAATACCAACCGCCGGTCAATAAATAAACCCCAGTTACGAGCCTTTTTCACAAATTCACGGCAGCGGTTTATTCCTGCAAACGCTGCCGGCTAGCTCATACAAGCATATACCCACAAGCCCCGTTGTTTTTAACACATACCGACGCTTAATAATTGCAATAAAACAGCATATGACATAAAATATGCATACAGTAATCTTAAAGTTGCAACCACTCAAGAAAGGAAACTACCGCGTAATGAAGAGAAGTGTAATTCTACTGCTCATAGCTCTACTCAATATATTCCCGGCAATTGCCGAGGAGAATACCGGGGATAATGAACCCGTTATACATATTAAAACTCCGCAGGAACTGCTCACCGCCTTTACCCGGTATATGATTTCCGGTACCGGAAAAGGAGCCAGTACCCAGGATCTTGCCAGAGCCCTTACTCTCATCCAGCCTCACCTCATAAATGGCAAAGCCGAGAATAAAAGTAATACTCTCGATAAGGCTGATGATCTTATTTTCCTGCTGAATACCGTGAATTATAATCCGGAAGACGCCAAACTTATCGGTAACGACGGCAGAAATGCTGTTATAGAGATAGGAGACGAGAATTCAACGGTCAGACTTGCCGTTACCCGGGATCCGGATCGGGGCTGGATCTTCTCCGATCTCAATTTCACCGATCCTCAATTCAACGATGCTTTCAAGCATATTGAAAATGTCAGAAATAATGTAGAAAAGTATGCAGACCAGTTTATACCCGAGTTATCCTCACCGCTGAATACCTTGTACACTTTTACTTATGGGGTACAGAACCTGCACGGGTATGATATGGATGATGCGGTCGCGGCCTTGAATCTCTCAGACCTTGATCCCAAGGTAGCCGCCGGACTCGGACCGACTTGGGCGATACAGTCCTACCGGATGCTACATTATGCCTCAACGGTAAAACCCGAGACGCTCTCCAATAACCCGCTCTATGAGGACAAGGTGGTTCTGCTGCTTGATCCGAACTACGGCATGATCAGCATGTCCTGCCTGACCGATAAGGAAAGCGGGAAAAAAGCCTGGAAAATAGAGTACGATGGAAACAACAGCATCAACGCCGCCTACGACTCATTTATGAAGCATGGCATGGCCAGCGAACTGCATTTAATGGGCATCCGCAACCCTACTCTGCACATACGTCTTGATGACTTCTTCCAGCAGAACCTGCCAATACTTGAAAATAAGTTTCTCGGTATAAACATCTGGAAAATAATCATGTGCCTGCTGCTGATTCTATCCAGTTTTATAATTCTTCCGCTGATACGTATAATCTGCCTGCCACTTATAAAGCTTATTACAAAGCTGCTGAATATCAGCGGTTCGCAGAATACCACCAAACGCTTTATACTGCCTCTGCAGATAATTATCATGTCCATGTTCTGGTTGAAAGGTATTGTCATTATCAGTGCCAGCCCCAGTATCATGGCCGCAAGCATTGTCGCACTCAATATCATAAAGTGTCTGACTTTGACCCTGCTGCTCTGCCGGTTCATCGACAGCGCCTGCTCGGTAGCCGCGGAAAGGTTCAGCACCAGCCTGCACATCATCACCAATGTCATGGGCAAGATTCTGAAAATAGCCGCAGTAATCATGGCCATTCTCTATATCTGCGATATCTTCAATCTCAACACCACAAACTTTCTGGCGGCTCTGGGTATCGGTGGTTTTGCCTTTGCCCTCGCCGGTAAAGACACTATTGAGAATTTCTTCGGCTCAATCATGATCATAATGGATCGCCCTTTTCGTAACGGCGATTACATCAAGATTGGCGATATCAGCGGGGTTATTGAGCAGGTAGGAGTCCGCAGTACTACCATCAGAACACTTACTGATACGATTGTAACCATTCCCAACCGGATGTTTATCTCCTCAACCATTGAAAACCTTGGAATGCGCAAGTGGCGCCGTTATAATACGTCCTTTGATATTCTGTATGAGACCGATATTGACCGGATAAAAATATTCACCGACGGGCTCACGGAACTTGCCCACCTGATGCCGGATACCAAAAAGGACGAGATACAGATCTACTTCTACAGTCTGGGATCATGCTCGCTGGAAATTTTTATTAATCTCTACTTCCGCAACCGCGGCAGGATCGAAGAACTAAAGGCCAGAGAGAAATTCAATACCCAGGCGCTGCGCCTGGCACAGAGACTGGGCATAGAATTCGCTTATCCAACCCAAAAGCTCTACGTCCAGCAGGAGAACCAGCCCTATAATCCGCTGGCACAGGTTCTTCCTGAACCTACCAGCGATAAAGGCGGTAAAGTCTCAGCCGGAGTAACTCTGGCGCGGGAGATCAGTCCCTATTACAAAGAACCGGAAATAACCGACACCGAAGCTGAAGCGAAATAGTTTCTTATCATTACAATCGGAATTTTAAGCTAATATATAAGGTACCGCATTTCTGCGGTACCTTATATATTAGCTGCTATTGTTCTTTAAAAAAGCTGCCTGACAAACCCTAGCCCATTACCTTCGCGCCCGGCCACATCAGGATACCGCCATCCATCACATAGACCTCCTTGAAGCCAGCTGCCTTGAGCATCAGCGCCGCTTCATAGCCGCGCAGTGAAATCTTACAGAAAGCCACCACCGGTTTATCGCGTGGAATCGCCTCCAGCTTACTCCGCACCGCACCCAGAGGAATATGCAGCGTATCCGCAATATGCATCTGCTCATACTCACCCGGAGACCGAACATCGAGTAACGTAAAGTCTTTACCTTCATCACGCCACTCCTTGACGGTTGCAGGCTTTACTCCCTGCATCAGACCGTCAAACTTATTCCGCATAACGTCTGCCGCCACAATGATATTATCCATAGCCGGAGAATAGGGAGGAGCATAGCAGAGATCAACCTGCGCGAACTCATCAAGATCCATGCCGCTGTGCAGTGCCATTGCCGCCACATTGACTCTTTTATCAGCCTCACCAAGACCAACAGCCTGTGCCCCCAGCAGCTTTCTGGTCTTCTTGTCCCCGATAAGCTTGAGAAACAGCGGTTTCGCCTGCGGCATGAAGTGTGGTTTATCCGGTGCCGGTGCCAGACAGTACTCAACATCATAACCTTCAGCAATAGCCTGCCTTTCAGTTAGTCCCGTACGGGCGACATTGAAATCAAAGACTTTGCATACAGAACTGCCGACCACTCCCGGATAAGTATCGGCAATACCGCAGATATTATTGGCCGCGACACGCCCCTGCTTATTCGCAGTAGAGCCAAGAGGAATAAAGCACCCTTTACCGGTCACAATATTCATGGTTTCAACACAGTCACCGGCTGCATAGATATCGTCATCAGAGGTCTGCATCTTACCATTTACGAGTATCGCCCCGGTATCCCCGATGTCCAGTCCGGCATCTTTTGCCAGTTTGACATTCGGCCGTACACCGATGGAAACAATCACCATATCAGCCGGGATCTCGCCTTTGCTGGTTACGACCTTCTCTACCTTGCCTTCACCGACAATAGCCTCGACCTTGGTAGCGGTCATAACCCGTACGCCATTGGCCTCCATATGCTTTTCAGTAAGCTCTGCCATCTCGGAATCAAGTATCGGCAGGATATTGTCGAGCATTTCAACCATCGTCACCCTGCACCCCATTGAGACAAGCGACTCGGTCATCTCAACCCCGATAAGCCCACCGCCGACAACCACACAGTCCAAAGCTGTATGCCCGGCCAGACGGGCTTTAATTCCCTCTGCATCCTCAACTCCATGCAGTTTATATACCCCGTCAAGCTCTCTGCCGGGGATCGGCGGCACTACCGGAGACGCTCCGGTACACAAAACCAGACTGTCATATGAAAGCTCTTCTTCACCCTGTGACGATAAAATGCTCAGTGTTTTTTTATCCCGGTTGATCGCTGTTGCCTCAGTATGATTTCGCACGCTGAAATTCTTGACTTTCTGAAAGAAAGCAGCGTCACGTACGACCCCGACAGGCGTAGACATGAGCTCTTTCTGCTCCTTCACCACCCCTGAGACATAATACGGTAGACCACATCCCGCATATGACAAGAACTCACCGCGTTCAATAACTGTCACCTGATCCTCTGGACAGTTACGCATAATCTTGGCAGCCACCTTGGTTCCCGCTGCCACACCACCAACAATAATAATCTTCTTTGGCATTTTTCGCCTCCATTAACTGGTTTTCAACGATTACTTATCTTAATTTATTCAGACGCACCATATATTTTTGCTGTCAGTTTTACAATCCAGGCCGCAGACTGTACCTGAATTATATAGCCGAGTGTTATTACCAGAGCAATATCCGAACCTTCCTTACCGAATGCGGTCATAGCAATAGCCAGCGCTATTGAGAGATTGCGCATCACGGTTCCATAAAGCAGCGCGATCGCATTATCCCGCTTAAAGAATATTCTGCCTATTAAAATACTCAGAACAAAATTTATCACATAAAGCAGCAGTACCGGAATAAAGATATCCAGAATGATCTCCGGTTTCTGCAAAATTCCCTGCGCCTTTAACGCTATAGCAACAAAGACAATTCCCACTACACCCAGAGTGGAAAACGGCGGGAACTTCTGTTTAATCTCACGCTGATAACGTTCTTTCCCATAACGTGATATCAGCAGCCTCTGAGTAATATTTCCAAGAAACAGCGGCAGAAATACGATAATTGCGATCTGCTTGAAAATCCCCGCCATATCTATTTCAATACTTGCTCCAAGCAGCAGTTCAATATACAGCGGTGCCAATACCGAACCGAGAATCAACCCGATAACCGTCATCTTTACCGCCGCTTCAACATTACCTTTCGCCATACCGGTCCAGGATATTGTCATTCCGGAGGTAGGCAGCAGTCCGGTAAGCAAGAGTCCCAGAGCCAGAAAAGGTTTATCACGAAAGAACATCCAGCCGATAGCGTAAGTAACAAAAGGCACGACTGCAAAATTTATAATCTGGGTTACTCCCTGCACTCCCCAGTCACCACCTTCAAATATTTTCCGCAGCTGCAGGTTGACCATCATAGGATAAACCATCAGAAAGGTCAGCGGTACAATTGCCAGTTTAAATGCTTTAACCTCGAAACTTATTCCCACCACAAATCCAAGAATCATCATCACCGGAATGGTAAGTATCAGATTCTTCTGCATCCAGCGCAATAACGCCATAAAACCTCCATATCCACACTTTATTTCATTCAAATGCAGTTAAATTAATTATAACACCCTGTACAATGTCCGCAACCTGAAATCAATACCGCATATTTTTTTATAATACAACATTCATTAAACACAAATGTTATTTCACTAATAACAGCCCCATCCCGATATCTAGACAACAAACAGGAAGTAACTGCAGCAGTCTTCGATATACCCTACCTAGGTATAGTACATTCAATATTACCATTTGTCAATAACATTTTACGAAATAAATAGGCGTACTCAAATATACAGATTTTATAATGTGTTAAGTGAAAAGTAGTTAACATTTTCAGCTATAAATTTCAGTTACACCGTTTTAATCATTAGCTTTTAATCAAAAGCCACCTTTTACTATTCTTCCTTGACAAACATCTGAAAATATTTACAACATTATTTATAAAGGAGATGAAAATGACAATTGTTTTTAGGCTATTCATACTATCAATGATCATCATGCTTACTGGCTGCGGCGAGACTGGCTACCATGCTACCGATGATACCGGCGGATATTATGATAAACGCATTAATGATAACACCTACATAATTGGTTTTTCCGGCAACGGTTACTCAAACTTTAATACTGTGAGGGATTATACTTTCCTTCATGCCGCTGAAATCGGCAAAAAACTCGGTTATCAATACTTTACCACCAATGGAGTAAAAGACCTGAGTACAAGCGAAAAATATTTGCAATCTACTCCCTTGCAGTCGCAAGCGACTCAAGATTATTTTGGGAACATACACGTTCAAACAACTGGAGGCGAGCTATACACTCAAACCGTTAGCTATCCTAAATCAGCAATTAAGGCAACATACTATTCAGAAAAGCCGTCTGAAAACCAATTACGAATATACAACATAACCAGTGTCATTAACAAAGTCACTAAAAAATACGATATGAATCTCAAAGAATTACGAACAAGAGAACATAAAAAACTATCTGGAGAAGATTGGCTGGCAGAAGAATAACACCTTTTTTATACGATATAAAAAGACAAAGCTTACAGAATAATTCAAGTTCTGTAAGCTCTATTTAGATTCAATAACCTGTAACAAATACAGGCACAATTTTTTACAGCAATAAGAACAGCCTATCAACTCTCTTCGTATAAACGATGCAACTCAGCATAAAGCTTTTCCTGATCCGCCGGATCCTGACAGTAAGTAACCGCTATCACCTTCATATCCTTACCGATTAGCTTTTCAAAGTACGGCAGCACCGACTCGGAGTCACCGACACAGCGGGCATTAAGAATTATACCTGTACCCGCAAGAAGTTCCCGGAATTTTTCAGGAGGGTTACAAATCGGATCGGTCTGCGGTGAAAAAGCCCCGTCGACTGTAAGAATATTGCTGAACCCGGTTACCATCTCAAGTTTATTCGACCAGTCGCCGCAGGAATGAAAGACCACACCCCCAAATTCAGCCCCCACCCGTTCATGAATTGACTTGAAAACAGAGGTATACTGTTCTTGAGAGAACATGACCACATTATCCGTACTCTCACCCACCCCGGCAAAACATCTGCTGCTGGCAAAACCATGTCCGGGTTTAGCCAGTACCGCACCGAGCAGTTCGCGCTGCTTCTCTAAAAACTCTATCAGCAGATCACCCAGCAGCCCAGCTGCCTTGGCCACTGTTTCCGGTTCATCAATAAGGTCCATACAGAAGTCACTCATCGACATCAGATACGAGAACATGTTTACCGGTGCCTGAACATCAGAGTATGAGATCGGCAGCTGCCCACCGGTCTTTTCCAGAAAATATTCTATACGCTCAAGAATCACCCTGCCCACCGGAGACTGATGAATCGGCACAAAATCAGCATTGAGAATATCCTCCGCGGTTTCAAATATAGGTTCAACCGCCGGAGCCTGCCCCTCTTCCCAGATATATTCCCCGCCAAACGCAGATGCTATATATCCGATACCATACCACGGTTCCAGAAAATTCGCAATATCCGCCTTGTATCCGATACTTTTATCAAGAACCCCAAGCTGCAGCGCCAGGGAATCGGCATGTTCACGGCATTTATCATAATAAACACCCTCACCCCGCATTCTACGGTACACCTGAACCCCGGATTCGGCTTCAAAAAAGCTCTTATTACCCGCCAGCAGTCCAGCTTCATACTCATGATATCTGCCAAAATCAAAATTATCCGGCTCAATCCTCTGAGCAGGTGTCGCCTGTGAATCAGCAAGAGTAATATCAAAGCCTTTCTCAGCCATCTACAGCTATCTCCTTCCGCCAATAATCATATCAGCAATATTATCACTATCTACAAAAATCCGAATACCGCAAACGACTTCGTCCAGTCTGGTATTCAGCGCACCCAGTACTTAATATTAGCAGACTATCCCAGTTATTCAAGGATAATGCCGCTATTTTTTTCATATAATAAAACCACTTTCCCAAAAACCGCACAATTACTCACCGCATTTTCACAGCTGCCGCCAACGCCGCAAACAAACGAACAGCAGTATGCGGTTAAAAATTTAATAAAAAAGCAGGCTCCGGATATTACGATCCGGAACCTGCACACAACTTTCAATAAAACCTATCTAAGCCCGCCTGTCGAGAATACTCAGCCCGCCTCCAGAATTATGTCCGCTCTTATCATAGGTCGTATTCTTGCCAGCCCGACCTTTTATCATGTTCATGAAATCATCGACATGCGCAATTGAAGCCTTGAGCAGTTCTTCATTCTGCCGGTTACGGTATCTGAATCTTTCCAGCACCTGCTTTATCTTACTCTGTACTTCCGCGAGCCCTTTACCCTTGGCTCCGAGCAGCGCTATCAGTGATTTAAGCTTGAGCGGACGCTTACTCCGCGCGACACCACACTCATCCTCAAGCTTATCCGAGAGCAGAGACCGCATCCCCTCAGCTTTATTCACCTTCTCCAGCAGTCTGTACTCCTGTTCAAGTATCTTCTCCAGCGCAGTAATATCACCGGCAATAATCGCATCACGTTTTGCTTCCGCCTGCTTGAGCAACTTGGCATACAGCGCAGTCATATGTTCAAGAATTGCCATCAAATTATCAACTGTACTCTTCATAGTACCATCCTCCTCAGGGTTTTACCCCTGTCCTCCAATATTGGTTGCCGCAGTACCTTCCGACTGTGTTTTCAAAAACTGACCATATGCACTCGCCGCTGAATTTCGCTTCATTGAGTCATAGACCATACCGGCGAAGCTCTTTGAATCCCCTTCAAGTTCACCGCTATATGCTATATTACGAGCCCATTCATCGTCGAGCATTCCCTGAAAAATCTGCTCTGCCTGACCACCGTTCATAAAATCACTGATATCAACCGTAGAACGCATATTCTTCAGCATCTGCCCCAGGAACATACCCGCAAATTCCCGTGACGCCAGCTTCATACCCTTTTCCGAATCATTCTTGGCAATTGCAGCAGCCCGCAGCAATGCACTCTTGCCGGAACTGGCATTCAGATTTGCCATGGTATCAGTACTCAAACCTTCATTCGCATCTACGGTCAACATTTTATTCCACCTTCAACTCGGCCTGTATCAGCCCGGCCGCCTTCATTTCCTGAAGAATAACGATTATATCATCGGTTGTACAGCGCATCGCCGCCAGTGTATCGACCAGACTCTGCAGACTTCTTCTGCCGCTACCGCCGGATTCATTCGGTCCGAAGACATCCACAAGTCCGCGAGGATCATCGGCATTCAGATTATAACGCGGATCCTGCCCGTCATTTCCAGGCGCCAATGTAACTGTACGCCCCTTATAGCTGATGAATCCCGGCATCACCTGCACATCACCACTGACTATCGCCGAACCCCGCTGCTTATTTATCCGAATCTCCGCCACTGACTGCAGCTCAACATCAATATCAAGCACCATGGCAATGTAACGCACCTTCTCATTCATATACAGCTGTGGTATTTTTACAATTACCTCCTTTGCATCACTGGCTATAGCTACTTTCGGGGCATTGTCATTATCAGTACCAAAACCATACACCCGTGAGAGATCAGGATTAGTTTTACGGTCGCCATTGATATTCGATGCCACTGTCGCCGCATCGAGAAAATTAGGATTATTCAAGACCAGCCTGAACATGCCGTTTTTATCCCAGACAGAGCGGTTGAGCATCTTGGTATTGAGGAGCAGACCACCATCATTGATAAAACCGGTAGTAGGGTTATCACCGACAGAAACTCTTCCCATCGCCCGGACAATCGCATCCTCACCGGTACCGAATGAAAGATAGCAGCTTTTAAGTACACCATTCGCCAGACTCTTGGCGTCACCGATGGAACTGACCCGCAGATTCACTCGGTCACCTGGACGTGAGAACGGTTTAATCTCGGCATCAATCTTTACAAAAGCGATATTGTCTGTAGAAAGATCGTCTGTAGAAAAGTTGTATTTATTAGCCTCAAGATACTTTTTAATCATTATCTTGGCCGCATCGACACTGTCTCCGGTACCATTCAGACCGGTAACAATACCCTGACCTTCCACCCGCAGAGCATCAGCTCCGAGCAACCGGCAGAACGAACGTATTTTGACAGCCTGCGCTCTCTCAGTCTTGAATACGACACAGACCAGAAGTATAACCAGTAACAGACCGATCCTCTTGCCAACTATTCTTTTCATCCAATTCATCCTTGAAATCTACCGGTAACAAGCACCGGGTTTCCATATAGCAGTCCGCACTAGAACGGCTTGAACTTGCTTACAAACTCAGACAGCCATCCCTGCTTGATTGTATCACTCACATCGCCTTCACCAATCAGTTCCACCTTCAAATCAATAATTTTCGAACTGTCAACCTCGGAGTCCTCATTCAGATCATTCGGATTGACCGTACCCAGAAGGGTTATAATCTGCTCCTCATTATTGACCTTTATTGTCTTCTTTGCTTCAACTACCAGATTGCCATTAGGCAGCACCTGTATTACCTCGCCGCTGAGTGAGGTCGTAAAGGAGTTACTCCTGTTGGTCTCACCCTGACCGTCATGTGAATGACTTGAGTCCATATTTACCTGCGCATAGTCATCGGTATTCAGCGAGGTATTTATTGTACCGTCACTGGTCTTCATTGAATATGGCTGCAGCACCGTATCACCATTATCATTGGTAGTAAGGTTGAACCAGTTATTCAGATTCCAGATAGCTGAGGTCTCTGAAGTAAGAGAGGTATCGGCCGAAATCTTACTGTCGGTAGTTTCATCAACTACAAATGTCACCCGGTCATGCACCTTGCTGGCTCGGGGTTTAATCATATCATTCTTATACCCGCCAAATGCCGCATAGAATTTAGCTTCCACCCGCTGCTCAGCCAGACTCATCTCGATATCTTCCTCTTCAAGCAGTCTGGTGGCATTATCCATAGGACTTATGACTCCAAAGCCATCACTCTGTGCCATTGCAGCGGTTGCATAAGCCAGCACCGCCACGAACAGAAGTAAACTACAGCTTTTACCAAATACCATACTCCAGACTCCTGTATATTTATACGTATCAATCATAATATTACTTCGTTTAATTATAACGCATTAACCGGCATATCTGCCATATTCCTGCCTGTAACCCGCACCGGGTAAACATTCTTGCTTACGACCGACTCTACCTTGATAGTATCACCAGTATTACCGCTGCCCAGAGCCAGTGCCATCTCTTTGATTGTAAAACCCTTACCCTGAATCAGCACCGTTACCATCTCACCCTTCTCTATATCCAGAGGATTACCAAAATAAGCGGCACTTACCGGCATTCCTTCGCGTAATGAACGCAGCGCCATCCGGCCATTGATATCCTTCGGTTCGAACTGTTCAAATACCATTCCGGGTTTATATTCTACACGCTTCAGAACCACATCCTGTTCGCGTACAATCTCGCCCTTTTTGATACTGCGCGCCATTACCGGTAGCTCTGTCTGCATATTGATTGTCGCATCCACCGACGCATATCCAGCAACCTGGCCTTTACTGGTAAAGACAATTGCCAGGGTTACTCTTCCCGGAATCTTACCGCGTTCAATACCCTCTACTCTAGCGACACCTTTACTCGAGCCGTCGAGGTCAAATCTGTTTACGGTTGTCTCAAGCACAACCTGAGCATTTGCTCCCAGTCTACCGGCCACAAACTCCTTTATCGCTCCGCGCACCGTCTCTGCAGTCTCTGCCTCTTTTACCTTCTGCAGATACTCGGCATACTTGCCGTTACCGCCGAATCCCTGACCGGGTTCTACTTTGGCAATCACCTCATTGTTATGAGAATTAACCGCCGAATGCTCCTCAAATACCGGTTCAGCTGCAGTAGCAGCACCGATATTACGTGATACCGACACTCCCAGACTTCCAGTAAAGCGAATACCTTTTCCCAGACCGATATCCATCAGACGCTCGGTTATATCTGAGCGCAAAAGAGTTATTGATGCTCCGCTGCGTGGAGACGGTCCCAGAAAAACCTTCTTGATCTTCTCGGCATTATCCCCAGTAACGGTAGCTATATCCGAGAGTTTCATATACTCCGAATCAACAACCACGGAACGCTGAAGATCAACCTCAACATCAGCCAGCAGGCTACCGCTACTTATCAGTATCAGAAAAAAAGTTATCCATAACTTTTTCATAGCCAGTTCCTCTTTCCTTATTACCGCAATAAACACCAAATCGATATTTATTTCTATTACTAACTCTTCAGAGCATTTACCGTCTGCAGCATTGAATCAGCGGTCTGAATACTCTTGGAATTGAATTCATAGGCGCGCTGCGCACTGATCATATTTACCATCTCGGTTACCGCATCAACATTCGAACCTTCAACCCAGCCCCCTGATATCGATCCGTAACCGGAAGAATCCGCTTCACCCTGAGTTGCCGGACCTGATGAAGATGTCTCCAGCCACAGATTCTGACCATAAGCACTGAGACCGGCCGGATTGACAAAGTTATACAGCATAACCTGACCAACTTCTACACGCTCTCCGGAATCAGGATCTTCATAAGACACAATACCGCCGAGACTTACTTCCGGATCCTGTGCTCCGGTTGGAATACCGGTAACCGGCGGATTTAGAGAGAGACCGTCAGAAGTAAGAATCTCACCGTTCTCATCCACCTGAAAAGAACCATCACGGGTATATGCTTCACGTCCATCCGGCAGTGTAACTGAGAAGAAAGACGTATCATCATTGATCAGCATATTGGACCAGACATCCGTCTCATATGGACTACCGGTTGAAAATATCGGGGTGGTAGCAACGAGCTTTACACCGTTACCGATCTGTATGCCTACCGGGATATTGGTATCGCTATCACCGCCCTGCAGACCGGCTGCACGTAAATTCTGATAAAACAGATCCTGAAAATTCAGGTATCTTTTCTTATATCCATTGGTATTAACATTGGACAGATCATTGGAAATGGAGTCAATGTTGTTCTGCATTGCCCGCATTCCCGTAGCCCCTGTCCATAAGCTGCGAATCATCATAATATAGTTACCTCCGCCTTCTTTATCGTCAACTAATACCGTTGAAGTTTAATAAATATCAATAAAATTTACCGCTTTAAATCATCACGCAGAACCATTCAGCCGCTGAATCGCCGCCCCTAGAGAGCTGTCCTGCATTGAAATAAACTTCATATTAAGCTGATAAGCCCGCTGCCCTTCAATCATACTCACCATCTCTTTTACCGGGTCCACCGCCGAGGTCTCAACCGCCCCGGATACCATTGAGGTCTCCGCCGGAGTATCGATCATCTGCGCGGTATCCGCTTCATAGAGACTGTTACCCAGTTTTTTCAGACCACGCTGGGCATCAGTCAGAGTTGTTGTCGCCAGACCTATCTGTCCGATCTCGGTACTATTTCCATCTTCATTGATAACAATATTACCAGCACGGGAAATAGTCGGTATACCGCGATTAGGAACAGGAATACGGGCATTCGCATTATCCAGGACATAATCACCGTTGCTGTTCACCAGCATACCTTCAGAATTAATCAGAAAGCTTCCATCTCTGGAATATTTCACCGTTCCCGGCTCTCCCTGGGGTTCAACCCGGAAAAAACTAACCGTTCCGTTACTGTCATCAATAGCCAGATCCCAGACATTACTTGTATCCTGCAGCGGTCCGGAAGAGAAATCACTCACCGTCTTGTCCATCCAGACACCGCCTCCGGTCTTCTCCAGAATGAGGTCTGACTCTCTGCGCCCGAGCCCTTTACGCACACTCTCAGCCGGAATATCCTTGAATATCGCAAAATCAGGCTTGAATCCGTTGGTATGGGTATTGGCCAGATTATTAGCGGTCGTATCATGCTTCGCCGACTCGACCATCGCCCCCATACATGAGAGGTACATTCCATATATCATCTGTTACTTCCTTTCAGATTCAATCTCACATTCATCACTTCCAGAACCACCATCAAACGGTTCATAGGTATCATCGACACAAAGCTCCATTACAGATAAGCCTAATTTTTTCGCATTCAGCGCCCGAAACGAATCCGCATAAAAATCATTCGTGTTATTCATCCACTTACTCCCAACCAACAAAGCATCCAATACCATTAAAATCTAGAAATGCCCAAAATTCTCCATATTTCACAGACTTTTCCAGAATTATTTTTACAAAACCCGTTCCAGAAGCCGCCAAAGTCAATTTTTACCAGAAATCAACATAACACCATATTAATAAATGTGTTACATATCAACTTATACCGGAAATAATATTTTACCCCATACCTGATAGAGCAAAAAAAGCCGCCACCGCAGTTATGCGGAGACAACATGCGGAATAAAATGCCGGGAGTTGATAAATTGTGGAAAACCGCCAGACTGCTCAAGATTCAGGTTTTACGATAAAATCAGGAGTATAAAATTTTATTAAAAAAAAATCTGTTAATAATCAGAAATATTACCGGAAGCGGCAAAACCGATAATAAAGTTGCAACGCCTATCTTGACATTAGCGGTCTCTGACACTATACTTGACAATTTGCTAATAAGATCACATAAAACACTATTAATGTATAAGGAGAAAGACATGGAGACATTTCCTAGTTGGGAAGGACTAACCTTTGATGACGTGCTGTTAGTACCCAAGAAAAGCGACATTATTCCTTCACAAGTAGACACTTCTACCAAATTCTCACGCAATATCAGACTGCGAATTCCTGTTGCCAGTGCCGCAATGGATACCGTTACCGAAAAAGAAATGGCCATTGCCCTGTCCGAACAGGGAGGTATTGGCATCATCCATAAGAATATGTCGCCACAGGCACAGCAGGAACAGGTCGATGCTGTTAAAAGAAGCGAGAACGGGGTAATCAACGATCCCTTCACCATGTCCCCTGACGAACCGGTCAGCAAAGCCATAGAAATTATGAAAGCCAACGGCATCTCCGGTATTCCGATTGTGAACGAAGACCGGACTCTTGCCGGTATCCTAACCAAACGCGACCTGCGTTTTCAGGTTGATTTCAGTATCCCGGTAAAAGACATTATGACCAGTGAGAATCTGATCACCGCTTCCTACACCACCTCTCTACTGGATGCTCAGGAAATTCTCCACGAAAACAAGGTTGAAAAACTGCTGCTGGTTGATGAGAAGGACAGACTGGCCGGACTTATTACAATCAGAGATATCAACAATATTGAAGACTTCCCCCTTGCCACCCGCGATGACCGCGGCAGACTGATCTGCGGTGCGGCTGTAGGGATCAAGGACGATGAGCGCGTAGAGCTGCTGGTTGCGGCTGATGTTGATGTTATCGTGGTTGACACCGCCCACGGACATTCACAGAACGTTATTGATGCCGTAAAACGCTACAAAGCAGCTTATGGCGATAAAATTGATATTGTCGCCGGTAATATAGCAACCTTCGAAGCCGCTGAAGAACTGATCGCAGCCGGTGTTGACGGACTGAAAGTAGGTATCGGACCTGGTTCTATCTGTACCACCCGGGTTGTTGCCGGTATCGGTGTACCACAGCTCTCAGCTATTTATGATGTCTGCCGAGCCGCTATTCCTAACGGTATTCCGGTTATCGCTGACGGAGGTATAAGATTATCCGGAGATATCGTCAAAGCACTGGCGACCGGAGCCCAGTGCGTGATGCTCGGAAGTCTGCTTGCCGGTACCAATGAAACCCCTGGAGATCTCTTCATGCACCAGGGCAGAACCTTCAAGAGTTACCGCGGTATGGGAAGTCTCGGAGCGATGAGTCAGGGTAGTGGCGACCGCTATAAACAGGAAGGCAACACTACCGACAAAATGGTTCCAGAAGGTATTGAAGGACGTGTTCCAAGTAAAGGGCCACTGGCACCATTTGTTTATCAGCTCGTTGGCGGTCTGCGCAGCGGTATGGGATATGTCGGAGCCAACACAGTCGATGAACTGCGCCAGAAAGCAAGCTTTATCCGTATCTCCAGCGCCGGTCTCACCGAAAGTCATCCTCATGACGTTCAGATCACCAGAGAAGCACCGAATTACAGCTTGAGATAAAACTATTTACTGACCCATGTTTCATAAATTTTTAGAAGAGGAAAACCCAGGCAAAAAATCATGAGCGAAAAACAACAAACAGTTCTTGTTATCGATTTTGGCAGCCAGTACGCCCAGTTGATCGCACGTCGAGTACGTGAACAGAAGGTCTTTGCGCGTATAGTCCCCTGTCATGTTGATTTCAGTGAGATTGAAGAGATTAATCCTGACGGAATCATTCTCTCCGGCGGACCGGCAAATGTATATGCCGAACACGCACCAAAATGCGACCAGCGGATATTTGAAATGAATATTCCGATTCTTGGAATCTGTTACGGCTGTCAGTTTATGTGCGAAATACTCGGTGGAAACGTGCATCCGGCAGATGCAAGAGAATTCGGTCATGCAGATATAACAGTACAGGGAAATAATGATCTTTTCAGAAATCTCCCCATTGATATGGATGTCTGGATGAGTCATGGTGACCAGATCGAGCATCTTCCAGAAGGCTTCCACACTATTGCTAAGACCAATACCTGCCCTCATGCGGCAATTGCCAATTACGACAAGAAGTTTTATGGAGTGCAGTTCCATCCAGAAGTTGCACATACACCACGTGGTAAGGAGATGCTGCGCAACTTCCTCTACAATGTCGTCAAAGCCCGAGGTGACTGGGAAATGAGCAGTTTTGTAGAGATGGCGGTAAATGACATCCGCAAGACCGTAGGCGATTCACAGGTTATTCTTGCACTTTCCGGAGGTGTTGACAGTTCAGTAGTGGCAGTACTGCTGCACAAGGCAATAGGAAGCCAGCTGCACTGCATATTCGTCGACAACGGCGTACTCCGTAAAGATGAATTCAACCGGGTTGTTGACGGTTACCGCCGGGACTACGATCTGAATCTCCTGCCAATTGATGCCAAGAAACTATTCCTTGACAAACTCGCAGGAGTTACCGATCCCGAGAGAAAACGTAAAATCATCGGTCATACCTTTATCGAGGTATTTGAAGCCGAATCCAAGAAAATTGCCGGTGCGGAATTTCTTGCTCAAGGCACGCTGTATCCAGACGTTATTGAATCCGTTTCCGCTCATGGCGGCCCAACAGCGGTTATCAAGAGCCACCACAATGTCGGCGGTCTTCCTGAAAAGCTCGGTCTGAAACTGCTCGAACCTTTACGTCTGCTCTTCAAGGATGAGGTCAGAGAGATAGGCTCTGAACTGGGAATGCCTGAAAGTCTTATCTGGCGTCATCCATTCCCTGGTCCGGGACTGGCGGTAAGAATTCTCGGTGAAGTAACGGCCGAACGAGTAGCAGTTCTGCAGCACGCAGATGACATCATAATGCAGGAGATTCATGCTGCCGGCTGGTATCATAAAGTCTGGCAGGCCTTTGGAGTTCTGCTGCCGATTGAATCCGTTGGAGTCATGGGTGATGAAAGAACCTATGAAAATGCACTGGCGCTGCGTGTTGTCGAGAGTCTGGACGGGATGACTGCGGATTGGGTACACCTTCCTTACGAACTGCTGGGCAAAATAAGTTCAAGAGTCATAAATGAAGTACGCGGCGTTAACCGGGTCGTTTATGATATCTCAAGCAAACCGCCAAGCACCATTGAATGGGAGTAATAACCAAAACACTTACCGGTTACCGGTATCAAAGAACAGAGTGACAAAGTAATAAACCGCTGTTAAACTATATGCAGTACCTTTTAATAATCACACCATAGCATACCATTAAAGCTATGGTGTGTTTTTTTAAACCGTAATATTCAACGTCATATTGCTTTATACTTCAGGAATTTTATAATCTTAAAACAGCTACCACCTATACAAATTCAGGAGACATCGTGAATATAATCAACAACTCAGAAGAACTTTCTAATATTTCTTTTCATCCCGCAGATAATGACGACATCCAGATAATCTATGAACTGGCACAGGAAATCTGGCGGGAACACTACCCTAATATAATCGGCGCGGAAACGGTGGAATACATGCTGAAAATGATGTATGCCCCCAAAGTAATTCGCTGTGATATAAAGTCAGGTCTTGAATACTTTCTGATCAAGGTTGACAAAAACGCAGCCGGATACTTCGGTATCAGGGAGGAAAAAGATAAGGCCGGAATATTTATCAGTCGTCTGTATCTGAAGAAGGAATACCGCGGGAAACGAATCGGTCATAAAGCCATAAATTTCATCTGCAGCGTTGGAAAAAAAAGAAATCTGGAAGAGGTATATCTCACCGTAGCAAAGACTAACACCGATAGTGTGGCCTTCTATAAAAGCTGCGGTTTTACGATCACCGGTGAAATGTGCAAGGATATCGGAGACGGATTTGAGATGGATGACCATATAATGAGCCAGCGAATTTAACAGACCGCCGGCAGTAGAAGTTAGGTTTTTGAAGCTCACCATAGTTAAATTCATTAAGCGGGTTTTTAACTTGTAAAAAAAAAAATGTGTATTTATAATTGGTTTTATAGTTTGTGCTGGATTTTTTTTACAAATACCCAACTGAAATTTTTTGAATAAATTATGGCAAAAATAAAAATCAGTCCTTCTATTATTAAATCTCATATTATGATTGTAGATGATTCTGCAATATCACGACGTAAACTCAATAATGATTTACGGAATAAGGGATTTACCAATATTTCAGAAGCCAGCTCAGGTGCCGAATGTCTGGAGAAGCTTAACAGTACCACCCCGGATCTCTTTCTGTTTGATATGCTCATGCCAGGCATGAACGGCAATGAACTGGTGGGCGCGGTGAGAAGCATTGACAAATTTTCCGAAACACCGATTATAATAGTAACAGCCAGTGAAGAAGAAACCCTGATCAAAGATTCTTTCAGCCTTGGTGCCAGTGATTTTTTACGTAAACCTTGGGATGCGGATGAACTTTCAACACGTGTAGTTTCACAGATAGAACGCCTGCAGAATGTTAATTATCTGCGAAAAGATCAGGTAAGGCTCTCCCGAGCCCTTGAAGTAATCAATGATGGTATCTGGGAGTGTAATATCCCAAAAAATGAGTTATCATTCAGCCCTTCCTGCTACCGGATATTCAATATCAGTGAAGATATCCAGCTTACCATCAAAGATGTGCTCTCACTGATACATCCTGAAGATCTTGACCGGATTACAGAACTCTTCAACAAGCTGCTCAAAGCCAATAAAAACACCATGGATTTTGAATGCAGAATACTTCTGGACAATCATAACCAGCGCTGGATTGCCAGCAAAGCCAAAATTGCTGAATATGATTCTGCTGGCTATCCTAAGTTCATTGTCGGTGTCACCAGAGATATAACTTCACAAATTATTGTCCAGAAGCACCTCCAGAAATTCGGCAAAGAGATGCGGGAACTTGCCGAAGAGCGTTCACAGGTCATAATCCACAGTGAAAGACTGGCAACACTCGGAACCATGGCTGCAGGTATCGCTCATGAAATCAGCAATCCTCTCAGCTACGTTAGAGGCAACATTCAGCTTCTAAGTAAGACAGTACCAAATCTTATAGAATCAGTAAAGACCGTAGAACTTACGGAAGCAAACCGCCAGAACCTGCTGCATGACCTAAACAGTATCCTGACCGTTATGGGATCACTGGATCACGGCATTCACCGGATCTGCGACCTCACCAACACGATAAAGAACTTCTCCGGCAAACGTGCCGATATGTCAAAAATTTCAGATATTGCGGACGCAATTGATGATGCGCTGCTGCTCTGCAGTAATTCACTTAAAAACGGTGTCAAAGTCGAAAAGAATTATACTAAGGATGAATTCCTGCTGCCCTTTGATCTGCAGCAGATAACTCAGGTACTCATAAACCTGATAATGAATGCCATTCATGCGATGCATAACTGCGGTAAAATCACTATTACCACCAGCAAGGTCGAAAATGATATGCTGCTGGAGATCGCGGATACCGGTACCGGAATACCGGAAACCGTCAGAGACAAAATTTTCAGTGCCTTCTATACCACGAAGAAAGAGGGTGAAGGAACCGGCCTCGGACTTTATATATCCAAAAATATTATCACCGAGCATAATGGCCGTATTATGGTTGAAAACAGCGACCCATCCGGAACCGTATTTAAAATCTTTCTGCCTCTGGGGAATCAGGAAAAAGAGAAGACCGCCAAAACCCGCTTTGAAGAAGCGGTCAGTGCCGACAAGTTAAAAGTCATAATTGCCGAAGATGATATACTAGTGCAGGAGATTATTATTCAGAAGCTGAAAGTTTTCAGCTGTAACACCATAATCACAACCAGTATTGATGATACCGTTTTAGCTATAGGCAAGGAGCACCCAGATGCGGTACTGCTGAGTATGTCTATTTCCGCTCCGGGATCAATAATTGAAATCATACAGCAGATGCACACCGAGAAACTATTCCCGCCAATCTTTATAATTGAGGCAGAGCAGTATGTCAAGTTCCCGCTTACAGAACTGGAAAAGAAAGTTGATATCAGCGAATTTGAATCCATAGACATCATCGACAGTCAGGATCTGAGCGGACTCTTCGGCTAATTATACCGGTACTTAAAATATTTTTTTCTACTCATCACACATAATAACAGCAATACTCTAACGAATAATCGCGACCCCTGAAGGCTGGTGAAAAAAACAACCTGTTTCCACCCGCATGCATTTACCACCAATAAACGTCCACTCTTCTCTTTTTCGTAAAAAACCCCGGCTCAAACATCCAGCCAGGGTATAACAACACCGTCAAACTCCAGGTATTACATCCGCGCTCAAATCACAGAAAATATCAGACATCAAACCCTGCTTCCTTCCAGCGTTTCAGACGGTCACGCAAGCTGCGTTCACTTATGCCCAGCGCAATAGCTGTATTCGACCGATGATTGTCATAATACTCCAGCATACGCAGGATGTGCTCCCGCTCAATATCATCAAGTTTTTTAGGTTCAAACAAACCGCCGACAGTACTGGCCGCAGACTCGCGGGCATTGACACCCGGAGCTTTTTCAATACTGGTTTTGATCACGCTGTCTGAAAGCATAGTCCCATCACCCAGCACAATCGCCCGTTCAACCAGATTTTCAAGTTCGCGTACATTCCCCGGCCAGTCATGCATCTTCAGAAGGCTGAGTGACTCCTCACTTAATCCTTTGACGTGTGTTCCTTCCTCCGTATTATATTTACAGATAAAGTACTCTACCAGACTGCTGATATCCTCCTTGCGTTCACGCAAAGGCGGAAGTTCTATATTCACAACATTCAGACGATAGTACAGATCCTGACGGAATACGCCATCAGTTATAGCTTCCTCCATATTCCGGTTTGAACTTGCAAGTATTCTCACATTCGATTTAATAGTTTCACTCGACCCGACCCGTTCAAACTCCTTCTCCTGCAGTACCCGCAGCAGTTTACCCTGTAGATTAAGGTCCATCTCAGAGACCTCATCCAGAAAGATTGTACCGCCATCGGCCATTTCAAATCTACCGATACGCCTGCGGTCGGCTCCGGTAAACGCCCCTTTTTCATGACCGAAAAGCTCACTCTCCAGCACCCCGGCGGAAAGCGCGGCACAGTTGACACGCACCATAGGTTTGTCACGCCGGGAACTCTGCGCATGAATAGACTTGGCAACCAGCTCCTTACCGGTACCGGATTCACCCCGAATAAATACCGTAGCATTGCTGGCTGCAATCTGACGAATTTTGCCGAAAGCATCCTGCATCAGCTTTGATTCACCGACAAAATCATTTACCGACCATCTGCCGGCAAGCTCTTTTTTGAGATACTCATTCTCAACCAGAAGGCGCCGGTACTCCAGAGCTTTCTGTACCACCACATCAATCTGAGTCGCATCAAAAGGCTTCATGATATAATCAAAAGCCCCTTTTTTCATCGCTTCTACCGCTGTTTCGATAGTCGCAAACGCAGTCATCATCACCACCGGCAATTTAGGATCAACCTTCTTCACCCGCTCCAGCAGTTCCATACCACTCATTCCCGGCATACGCATATCCGTAATCAGCATGGAAGCAGTACCGTCACTGAGTGCTTCTACCGCACTCTCGGCATCCTCAAAAATGAGAATATTATAGTCCCCGTCCTCCAGTGTTTCGACCAGCCCTTCGCGCATGAACTCATCATCATCAACAATAATAATTTTAGCCATTTCAGTTCATCCCATTATAATCAGCAAACACAAATAATATCTCAGTGCTGCTGTTCATTTTTCGCCATTGATATTGCCGCCTCTATAGCTGAAACCATTGAAGCACCGTTAGCTCTGCCGGTACCTGCGATATCAAAGGCTGTCCCATGGTCCACCGAAGTCCTTATTACCGGCAGTCCTAATGTTATATTGACACCACTGTCAAAAGCCAGAGTCTTGAGCGGTCCAAGCCCCTGATCATGATACATCGCCAGAATCGCATCGAATTCCCCATGCAGCATTCTGTAAAATGCCGTATCCGCAGGTAACGCCCATGACGCATTCAGACCTTCCTCTCGGGCGACAGCAACTGCAGGATTTATACGGGTCAACTCCTCGGTTCCGATATTTCCGTCCTCACCAGCATGCGGATTAAGCCCAAGGACTGCAATTCTCGGAGAAGATAGTGCAAATCTGCGCTGCAGATCAGCAGCAAGAATTCTCAGAACCTTCCCTACACGCTCAGCAGTAATCAGCTCAGGCAGAGTGGATACTGGGGCATGAGTCGTGACCAGTGCAACTCTCAACCCTCCGCCGACGAGCATCATCACTTCATCGCGCACCCCGCACATCTGCCCTATCAGTTCCGTATGCCCCGGGAATTCGCAGCCGGCAGCCTTCCAGGCACTCTTACAGATCGGCGCAGTGACCAGCGCTTCCGCTTTATGCTCAAGACAAAGTTCCACCCCGGTTCTGACATATCCGAGACTATGAATCCCCGTCTGCTCACTCCATTTACCAACCGGATCATAAGCTCCGGTCCAGACAGCAGGCTGATACAGAGTAATACCTGCAGCGGTGAATTCAGGCTTTGTCACAACATCATAAACCAGCTCCAGCCCCAGATTGACCCGTGCCTGCTCAAAATAATAATGATCCCCAATTATCAGAAATGCCGTATCCGGATAACTCTTACCGGCCAGAGCCTTGATTATTACTTCAGGCCCCACTCCGGCAGGATCTCCCATTGAAATAACGATACGCATGCAATCCGCCATCAGACTTCCCCTGCACCGCCTGCATGAGATTCCCCATGGCGGCTAACTTCTCACACAGTTAGATATAATAAAATTATAACTTAGATTAGATACGACTCTTATATGCTCCCACCAGCCAACGCTGTATTCTCACCAGCGGCCAGCAGCACCGGCAGCCGAAAGACATAACCGCAAAATCAGCGTATTAACCACTGAATTTATCTTGAGAATTGCTGCAAATCAGCGAGGAGCTCCAATATCTGCGACCACAATATCGCCACAGTATTTTTTAGCCGTGCCCTCAAGCATTCCCACCTTGGCCTCAGCAAAGGTTACCGTTACATCCGCTTCAATCGCACATCCCAGAACCTCACCGGTATCCGCAGCTATACCACTGGGCACATCGAGTGAGAGAACTTTGGCATCGGATCTATTTACCGCTTCTATTATCTCCTTGAATTCGCCCTCGATCTCACGATTCAAACCAGTTCCGAACATACCGTCTATCACCATCCCCGCTTCGTCAATCAGTTCCAGAATTTCATTATGAGTTCCATCAAAGATCGCAACCGCCGACTGATTCAGAATATCCAGATTGACAGCCGCGTCATCAGAATAAGTATCCGCAAGCAGCACCACCTGTACTGGTACCCGGCGTTCAATAAGCCCTCTGGCAACAACCATGGCATCACCGCCATTATTTCCGCCCCCGACAAGTACCGCAACTTTGTGCACGTCACTCAGCGTTCTGCTCATGCGTTCAGCAACAACCGCCCCGCCAATTCCGGCATTTTCCATCAGACAGATACTAGGCATACCATAAACCTCAACCGCTTTACGATCTATCTCATGAGCCTGAGCAACCGAAAGAGTCTTTTTCTTGTCTATTCTCCGGATATATGGATTCCGTTCCACCTGCCAGCCATCCCAGTTCTTATCATGGCTGGGATCAACAAAAAATTTAGCCACAACAAAATTTTCCGAACCCAGAGTGGCGGTTGAATCAGTACCCGAAATAACACAGGGAAAATCATCATCCAGCTGATCATACTGCATAACCAGATTCATATTTTTAACAATACTTAGATTGGTCTGAAAAGCCTCTAATGACTTATTAGAACTATCGGTAAGAATAATTTTCAGTTTCTGTCCAAAGTTACTGATCCGCCGCGCAGCCGCGAGCGATGCCGCCCCTGCCAGAGATGATGAAACACCAATCTCAACCGAACAGCTAACCCCCATGGCCATTGCCCTTCCAGCTCTCTCTGCAATCAAGATATCAGGCAAATCAAAGATCATGCAATACTCCTTACTGCTATCATAAAAGGTGGGAGATGAAGAAAAACACTTCACATCCGACCTGGTCTTCCGTGCGATACATCTGTATAGATATTAATTAGGCCCTTCATAATTTGAAGACCACCCGCAGATACAAGCAACCTGCCTTAATACTTAACAGATACCATAAAAAAAATATACTGTCTTTAATACAGTATACATACCAGGTATTACTTTAACAAGAATTATCCGACCAGAAGATAATTAATTGAACAATTAAAATCCGGTCCCGGAATCAGCTGTACAACGGATCTGTGAGCCCCGTATTTACATAATCCGAGCCCACAGTCAACTCCATTTTCAGAACATAGCTGCGCAGGCTATTCTCATTCCGGTTGAGAGTATCCTGAGGATCCACAGCATAATCTTCAATAAAATCCGGGAACTGATTCACATGATTTACAATACTCTCACTCGCCGCAACCGACATGAAGCCATTGGTAATTCCAATGGAACTGCGTAAAACAGTATTAACCTCATCCGCGTCCCCGCGCTCACTGGAAGTAGAAACGATATGTCCGATACCATCGGTCTGCAATGAGACCTCCTGATCCAGAGATATCTGATTACTGTACAGTAATTTCCGGACATTTTCAGCAAAACCGGCAATATTTTCCGCATGATCAAGACTTATCTGATCCATAGATTTATATGAACCGGACTCATCGGTAGTGGCTACCTTATCCAGCTGCCCCTTGATCCATTCCCGGGAGAATGCGGATATACTCCGCGCTGAGAGCTTTATTGAATCGGTAATACCCTCATAAGTATTTGATTTGGTTGTTATTGGAGTTGAAAAAGAATTTACGAAAGAGGTCATGCGTGAATATGCAAGCTGAGCATTATAATTTGATAAGGCAATATTAATAGACACTATTACTCTCCACTCTTTTCCATAATTGACCTTATAACGGCAACAACTTTGATACCAGTTACAATGAAATTGGCAGACAATTCCGAATAAAACATCGCAAATACACAAAAACATTATTTCAACTTTTTTTCATTAAAAACACTTCCCACAGGTTTTTTCATAAAACAACAAAATCTCTTAAATTAGCTTGAAATTACCGGCATTTTCTGTTATAAAGGAATAATAAATTAAGTTTCTGCCTCTTACAGGTGGAAACTCTTTGTTTTTTTATAAGTGTATTTTTTGGGTTTTATTAATATATATATTAGCATTTCAAGGAGCTATAATATGGCAGAACAGACCAATTTTCTTGGTTATGACAGTGTAGATCTTGAGAAGGCTCTCTTCTCAATCATTCCAGCCCCATGCGAAGATGGTGCCACCTATGTTTCCGGGCAAAGCCTGGCCCCACGTGCAATTATTGATGCTTCATCACAAATCGAAAGCTATGATGAAGAGACCGGTCTGGATGTCATTGCTCGCGATGGTGTACACTGCATTTCCCCTGAAAGTGCACCTCATGGAGCCGATCTGCCAGCATGGTTGACTAAAAACATTAACGAAGCACTCGACGCAACCGCAGTGCCTGTTATTATCGGTGGTGACGGCACTATATCTTTTGAATGTATTAAGACACTTGCTGACAGAGCCACCAAAGAGCATCAGGAACTCTCAGTTCTTCACATTGACGCTCATGCGGATCTTAATAATATTGAAGATGATGACGAAAACAATCTCAACACCATGCGCAAGGTTATCGATTCAGGCATTAATATCAACCTCTGCCAGCTGGGAGTCCGCAGTCTCTCGCAGGAAGCCTTCGATATAATCGCCAATGAAGAGAAAGGCATCGACTGCTACTTCATGTCTGACCTGCGCTACTCAAGTGACGATGACTGGCAGGACGATATAATTACTGCGCTGAGCAGCCCGGTATATATTTCTATCGACCTCTCAGCTTTTGATAGCGCTATCGTACCAAATGTCGGCAACCCTGAGCCAGGAGGTCTTAACTGGCAGCAGATTACCCGCCTGCTCAAAAAGGTTTCAAGCCATCGCCGTATAGCAGCTATTGATATTGTTGAACTCTGCCCACGTGAAGATGATGTTGTCAGCGATTACACCACTGCCCGTCTGGTTTACAAGACTATGAGCTACATCCTCTCTGGCGGCAAGATGCTGGAAAAGAATCTTATCGCCAATACCGATATAGACGCCGACGCTGAATAACTTTCTTCAAAACGCAAATTATCTCTAAACCGGAGACTCTGCAAACAGAGTCTCCGGTTTTTTCTGGCTTTTTCTGCCACTCTGCATAAAACTCTGGCAATTTTTTCCGCCTCTTCAAGATAGTATTATCAGATATTATTGTTTAAAATGCCATTTATGCTGTAAATATTGGAAAAAAAATTATTTTTCCAGTTACCAATCACTGGAATGGTTATTGTTAACTAAAATTCGAAAAATACTAATTGTTGTTCCGCAGAATGAGGATTCATTATAATCCCACTGCTAACTCGGAGGCAAACTAATGGGCTTATCACAATCACTCTGGACCGGTCTGAGCAGTCTTAAATCACACCAGACCTGGACAGATGTTATCAGTAACAATCTTTCACAGGCTAGCACCGACGGGTTCAAATATTCTGATGTCAGTTTTAACGATATTCTATATGGAAAGATCAGCAGTGGCTCAAAAGAAGAAGGAAACCGCGGTTCCATCAACCCGAACCAGGTCGGTAACGGTGTAAATGTTGGAACAATCAATCAGGTTTTCAGTCCCGGCGGCATGACACAAACCAGCCGGACCTTCGACTGCGCCATTGACGGCAATGGGTTCTTCGTTCTCGGAGGACTCAATAACTCACGTTCCGATTACTACACTAAAAACGGAAAGTTTTTTCTCAGTTCGCCACTTAGTGGCAACCTAGAGAACCAGAATCTGCTCTCAGCTGACGGACTAATCGTTCAGGGCTATCAGGCTATTGACGGAGTCCTGTCAGATGCCATTTCAGACATAACGCTGCCAACTCTCGGCAAGCACCTTGATGGTGAAGTTACTACAGCCCTGACTTTCACAGGTAATCTTAATTCAAATGTTGACGTGCTTCAAGGGAATAATATCGCTACTTCTTCCGACAGTATCACTGCCGGAAGCTGGCTGAGTAATACCGGCAGTAATATCAATGTAGGTGGCGTTGAGAGTACCGGTTCACTATTCAATAAAACAACTTCCGCCATTGCCGACGGTACCACCGATCTTGCTGATATCAGTTTTCAGCGCGGAACCGGCAGTACCCAGAATCTTTTTGGAAATATTCCTGCCGGATACACCATGGACAGCAGAGAACTGACCGTTGAATTCACCAAAGGCAGCCACAACTATACCGATACTTTTGTCTACGGCACCGACGGCACAACGCTTGAAGACTTTGCAGCCTGGCTGGCAGGTGGAGTTGGCGATTCCGGCACCGCTGATACGCAGAGAATTGACGGCGGTATATTCGGTACCGTACGTACCCGGGAATACACGGTTGATGGCGACGGTTATGCAGCACCTGCGGAACAGGCAGGAAGTTACTTCGGCTATGATGACGAAGGCAACTTCAACCTTAATATCGCCAGTAACCTTGGCAGGTTCAACACTATCTCCGATATCAGGATTTCGACATCAACGATGGTAACCGACCCTTCAACCGGTGAGTCACGTAATCTGCAAAGCTATTACGATGATTTTTTCCAGGCAAACCCAGCCTATACCGAAGACGATACCGGTGGCAGCGGTATATCCCTTACTGAAGTTTATCTACCTTCAACAGTTGCCGGAGAAGGAACGGTAGAAGAATCTGAACGTGTTAATTACACTCTGATTTCCAGAGATTCCAACGGCAGCACCTGGCGCTGGTTCGCCGATGGCGATTTCGAAAGCACCGATGACAGTTCTTTGAATAAAGGAACAGGTATCATTCGCTTCGGCACTTCGAGCCTGAGTGGTGAACAGCAGGTAATTGACTCAACCATTGACGGCGGCACAACCTATACCATGGATTTTTCAGCAATGACTCAGCTGGCTATAGATAACTCACCACAGATAACTCAGGATGGGTATCCGGACGGCGAACTGGACAGCTACCTGATTGATCAGTATGGAGTTATTGACGGTCACTACACCAATGGCTTAAACGAACATCTGGCAAAACTGGCGATGGCGGTAATACCCAATCAGAACGGTATGTCACAAGTTGGAAACACCTTATGGACAACCAACGGTATTTCCGGAGACGCACTGTACAACAGTACCGAGAATATGAAACTCTTCGGCTCAATACGCAGTCACTATCTTGAAAGTTCAAATGTCAATATGGCTAAAGAAATGACCAAACTTCTTATGTCACAACGCGGTTATCAGCTTGGATCAAGAGTAATAACCACCGCCGATGATATGCTGCAGGAAGCGGTGAATATGAAACGTTAAAAACCTAAGAAACGGTTATTCAACGATATCCCCCGGAGGCGAATAATTGCTTCCGGGTTTTTTGTAAAATAATTTGCATACATCCTTGCTGACATATAGAATAAATTACACATAATATTTCTATACTTACCCACAAGGAGTATAATATGCGGCTGCCAAAGTTCTGTCTGTTTACTATCATACTACTATCCGCTATTTTTTGTATTAATTCCAGTTATTCTGGAGACACTCCAGACCCTGCAAAATTTGATGCTCATGCCAGTGACTTCAAATACTTTTTCACCAATTCGGATATGGATTTTCACTTTGGGAATCTTATTCTCGGATCTATTGTTAATAAAGGAGCGGAGACCGGAGAAGCGTTTTACGCCGCTTCAAAAATCAAAGACGGCTCGGCCGAATCATGGCAGCAAGAATGGTACGAACTTGCGGAAAGGGTAGAATTACGGGGACAGCAGACACTGGAAGCAGGACACCCGGTAAGCGCACTGCCACTTCTGTTACGCGCCTCCTATTATTACCGTATCTCACTTCTCTCAATACTCCCCACCGACCCCAGACTTGAAGAACGCGCCCTGAAATCACGTAAACTGTTAAAACAGGCCGGCACACTCCTGACCCCCGAACTTGAATATATCGAAATTCCCTTCAAGAATACATTTTTAACCGGTTATTTCCATAAAGCCCGTACCGATAATACCCCCTGCAAAACCCTGATAATGATCGGCGGTGGAGAGACTTTTGCCGAAGACCTTTATTTTTACCTCGGACAGGAAGCTTACGAACATGGATATAACTTCCTGTGTATCGATCTGCCTGGACAAGGGCTGCTGCCGTTATCCGGCTACACCTTCAAACCTGATATGTATGTCCCCATTAAAAACGTTATTGACTATGCGCTGAGTCGAGAAGATGTTGCCAGCGAAAAACTGGCGGCATACGGTATAAGCGGTGGCGGCGGTTTTGTACCACAGGCGGCAATGCATGACCAGAGAATAAAAGCGATTGCCATGAACTCCGCAGTTGTCAATGCCTATCCCCTCTTTGCCAGAATGCCGGTTACCCAGGCGACAAAGGAAGAGCAAGCGGCATGGAGCAGTTTCCATGCCAACATTGTCAAAGTAATTAACTGGCGCTGGGGAGTGCCGATGGCTGATACTCCAGCTCTTGTTGAAGCCAATCGCGGTTTTGAGTTTGATCCCAAAGAGGTAAAACAGCCCGCCCTGATCATTGTCGGTGAAGGTGAATATGCCGGCGCTGAGACCAGAAATCAGCAGACATACGCGATTGACAATCTGCCGAATCCGAACAAAAAGCTGGTGATAACCCCTGCCAATGAAGGTGCCTCAAATCACTGTGTCATGGAGAACCGAACACTTGTCGGGGTTATTCTCTTTGACTGGCTTGATGATATCTTCGCTGCAGAATAAAAAAAAAGTATACAGCTGTGAAATCCTGACCTGTCGCTGCTTTATCTGATTAACATCTCTATTTATTACCTAGTATAAAACAAAGATTGCTGCACTTTAGTGCAGCAATCTCTAATAATCAGTAGTATATAATTAAAACTGTTATTACCGTTAAAGCCCTGCTTCACATAACACCGGCAGAAAGACCCGCACGCAATTAAAACTCCGCTGCGGTCAAAGTAAAAAAACAATCTAAATTTTCACCAGGAACATCGCAATTGTAAAAGAGAGATCCTGACGCGGATTAGGGATAATACCATCAAGTTCAAAATCAACACTGATGGTTGTCGCCCCTTTATAATGCGATATGAAATAATTAGAACCGACAACTACCGACGGCGTACTTATTTTATCAAATTTATACTCGGTAACCGAGAGCACGGCTTTGGTCTGACCGGCAATAATATTACAAATCTCGCATAAGCCATCAAGAACATTATTATCAAGAGCTGTCATTTCTTCACCCAGCATCTTACCGGCAAGAAACATTGCACCCTCTTCAGAAGTATTTATTAGAATTGATCCGTTACAGTTGCCGGCACAGCCTATAATAGCGGTCACATCACGGGTACAGGTAAATCTTCTGCTCGCCCCGACCGGCACCGGTTTCAACCCGGCCATAGCCAGACCATCCCTTGCCGATTTTACCAGAACTCCAACAAGCTTTTCATCAATTCTCAGTATTTTCATTTTTAAACCTTATGGCAAAGTTAAATAGTTAAAGATAATAAGCCAAAGCACCACTGCACTTAACATAAATTTTAACACCAATTAAAGAATATCAGGCATTCCTTAATAGTCAAGCAAAAAACCCTGGTGGTTACATACAGATCATATAAAAACGAAAAACTTGATAATTACACCTACCCGATATTCAAAGTGCTGATACGGTTTCTGCCTTCGTTTTTTGCAATATATAACGCCTCATCAGCCATCCTGATCACTGAATTCGTCGTCATCTCCTTCTTGCCATCAAAAGTAAACAAACCAGCACTAACAGTAATATAATCATCAATATGTGAGCCGGAATGTTTTATCTTTGCATCATGTACATTATCAACTATTCGTTGTCCAACCATAAGTGCGTCGATAGCCTTGACATTATACAAAAGCACGACAAATTCCTCACCGCCGAAACGGAACACACTGTCACTGTCACGTAATACTGAATAATTAATGATTTCAGCAACCCGCACCAGACAGCGGTCACCCTGAATATGCCCGTAATGATCATTATAATACTTAAAATAATCTATATCAATCACTATTACACTCAATGGTGATTCAGTTCTTCTGGACATCGACATATAACTCTTTATCTGTTCATTAAGAAACTGCTTATTGTACAGCCCGGTCAAAGTATCTATCCGCATCAGGCGGCGTAATTCCTCATTTTTCAGCAGGAGTGATTTATGATCACTCTTATGTTTATCGATCATAACCACCACCATCCACATAACCAGCACAAAAGCCAATGGCACTATCAGTGAATAGTATAACGCTATCTCCTTTTCAATCGGCAGAACTGCGATAAACTTGTTTTTATAATACTCATAACTCATTACTGCCACGAGAAATACAAATAAACATGGATTAATAATATAACGCTGAAGTTTGGTTGCCACCAGATTCAGCGAGAGCAGAATAACAAATATATAGAGTATGGCGCCAATAGCGATACTCCCTCTGACGGCAACCCATGCCGGAATAAGCACCAGTGCGATACCATATACAATCAGATTTTTTGCCAGCGACTCAAATCTTTCATGCAGAATAAGTTCCGCCAAAAACACTGTGCAGATCAGCACACCTGACCAGAATGCCAGATGCGACTCGTTTCTTTTAATATATATCATGGATAAAAGAGTCAGAAGCGCTTCAACCGCTATCAGTAAATTCAGTATCACCAGAACATTAACGTCAAAGCTGTAACTCTTTCTGAATCTTAAGAAATTAAAGATATTAATAACGACACCTCCAAAACCGCCATTACAAACACCACAAAGATATTTTAGCAATATTTTGCTAACAATAAAGAAATAAAAGATAATTTTTCTCCCTTCACTCAACTATTACCAGATGAGTGAACGAAAGAAAACACGATAACTTTCAAGAATAGGAAACATTAGAGATGCCACATTAATATGTATTTACGGTTATACGCTGTTATACTTAAACCGTAACACAATTAATCAACAATATAATACCGGTTCCTTCCGAGATTCTTAGCCCGATATAAAGCCCTGTCCGCATCCAGTACCAGCCGCTCAGACTGCAGTTCAGCATCACCGTCGTAAGCAGAAATACCAATACTGACAGTAACCTTGGATGCGATACTCGAACTTTTATGTTCAATATTCAGCCTGTCTATGTTGCCGAGAATTCTTTCTGCGACTTTAATTGCTGCTTTTTCCTGAGTATTATTGAGTAGCACCACAAACTCCTCACCACCGAAGCGAAATACTATATCACTATCACGCAGTGCCGACGCCTGCAGCGCCTGTCCTATCTGCTTCAGACACTCATCCCCCCGCAAATGACCATAGGTATCATTATACATTTTGAAAAAATCAATATCGATAAGCAGGACACTAAGCGGTATCCTCTTTCTAAGTGCTAGGGAGAGCGAGATTTTAAGCTGCTCGTTAAGATACTGCTTGTTATAAAGACCGGTCAGCGTATCAATCCGCATAAGATACTGCAGCTCATTATTTTTCTCTTCCAGCTCATTGTGCTTTCTGCGATATGATCTGGTCATGGCAATTCCAACCGCAGCAAAGGTCAACTGTCCAATAGGTATGAAGACCAGATAATATTTGACCAATTGACTGCCGTGAGGAACAATATCAGTAATTCCTGGATGGTAATACTCATAAAGCATAAATATAAAAACAAAAAAAATAAGAAACGGATTAATTATCAGTCTCTGTCGTTTACTGGCGACAAAATTCAGCGAAAAGAACGCGACATTGGAATAAATCGCTGTCGGCATGGTGATACTTCCTACCGAAACAAATCCAAGAGGAATGATTAATAACGCATAAACATATACCGACAAACGCCGAATAAATTCATAATATTCCGCGGTATAAGCCATTAACGTGCAAATAAATGAAAACACAAGAACAATCAGCCAGAAACCGAATGACTTCAGATTCAGCCCCAGATAAACCATTCCTGCCAGCGTAAAAAACGCTAGTGCAAAAGCAATTACATTCAGCGCAATAAGCAGTTGCTGATCAATGTCATATGACCTGTAAGTATCTATTATTCCCGATTTCATATCCGACCTTTAAAACAATTGCAATCCTATAAATAATAAGATATTTCCCAATATCAATTTATTTCTTTATATCTTAATAAAAAGCTGCAACACTTTAAAGCACTAAATACAAAATATTACATATTTTACCCAAACTTTTTTTACTATAAATATAACACACTACCATGAAACATATTACAACAACACAACGAAACAACAAGCAGTCACTATACCCCCTGACAACACGTTACACATCAATTCACACCAACAAATCGTTACACATAATTGATACCTAAACCACTATAGAATCAATATTCCAATAAAAATCCGTAATTACAAAAATATTATTGTAACAATCGAAACTTATGACCAATTGAACAACAAACACAACAAAACAAAAGTCCCTTTTATCTCATAATAAAAAGAGACTGCACTAAAAAATACCGGCTATTTATTATTAAAACACAGCTAATAGAATAACCGTAAAATTACATGCCACTCTGCTCAAGATATGCGGCAATTCGGTGGGCAACATTATGCTTTAAATTATTGTAGAAAAAAGCATAATCATAACGATGGTAGACCTTATCAGGCCAGCGCCCGAGTCTGCTTATATCGATTACATCTGTATCCTTCAAATCAGTCACTACCAGCACCCCTGTAGTTGTATCCAGATATGCACCACAAAATTCTGCAACCTCTTCCAGTATTTCCCCGGTGGAATCCCTGAAGAACACTGCCCCCAGATTGAGTTCAGCTGCTGCTGCGGTGGAATCAGTACACCAGTTCAAAGGATTGATCCCGACAGCCCCGGCAAGTAATACCGGAGACCCAAATGCTCCCTCTCCCTGCGTATTATAGGTTACGATTACGCCAGTATCAGACTCACCCTGAGCCAAAGCCAGATGCGGATATACATCTAAGTCTTTAAGTGTCAAAGAATAACCGATGGCATAAGCCGCCACCAGACGTTCCTGTAATTTTCTATCACCAAAAAACTTCCGCAACAATTCAAGAATCACCATCGATCCCTGACTGTGACCGGCAAGAATAAAAGGTCTGGTGGGATTGAACTGCTCAAGATAAAACCGAAATGCTTCCTCGACATCAGTGCAGCCCAGAAGAAATGCCGGATCATCGTAAGCAGCACGATCACTATTATTCACCGCCATTGACTGTGTAGCCGCCGACTGCTGGCGGTAAAAAGGGGCAAATAGATTTGCTGATTCCGCATATACCCCTGCCTGCGCCGTCAATAATCCTCGGGCATTGTTCCTGAGTTTATCCGAGGAGATATCCATATTCACCGGCTCGGAATCAGCATAGATTGTCGGATAGACATAAAAGACATCCACCTTTTTCACAGGCAGATCAGGCTTAGCCAGCCAGCTGAAACTATCCGCATAATCCACGTTTCCAGACATTATAAAATTCTCCCATAAAGCCACAGGCTCTCGCCATTTCGTCATTTCACAAAAATAAACTATGAATTCAAGTATACATAATTAACCCCAAACAGCTGTAAAGAAAATATTACTCCCGTTTCCGTGACACAACTATTTTTTCGCCCAAGCACTTACTGATATTTAAGAATCATACCTGAAAAATTTTCTTTTAAATAATTCAAAGTATTTAAAAGAAAATCAACTTCAACGGTAATTATTCAGTATAGCGTCCGATAAAACGCGCAACACGTCCGATAAAACGACGCAGTGTAGAATACTAGATTTCAGCTGAATTAAACGTTTACTATAAACTTTATTTACAATTACTGGCGATACCAGTATCCACTAACGATGAAGGATTACTCATGAACCACTCTACCGGCTTAAAACTAATGTTATTTATAATTCTACTGCTGGGATCTCCAGGGCAGGCAACAGAGATTAAGATTTCAACTCCGAATATTTTCGATATTATATCGAATCAAAACTATAGTAAAATAAAAAAAATCCCCAAAGCAGAATTACTTACCGCGGTAAATGACCAGGGACTGCGGGCTATCCATCTTGCCGCCATGAACAATCCCGACCCCGAGGTTATCCGGCTGCTGGTTGATTATGGAGAAGATCTGGATTGCGTTGCCGGCGGTCAGCAAAATTGTCAGAACCCTGCCGCTATCACAGGAACACCGCTGTATTTTGCTCTCTGCTACAACCCGGAACTCAGGGTAATTGATTATATCCTGGAGCTTCAGGCTGCTACCCACGACTATAAGCTATCTGAGCTTACAGTTTATGCCATGCGCAATCCCAACCTGAAAATTGTTGATGACTTCAATCTCAGAATGACCGATGAATTTTTCCTGTTTGCGGCAGCCAACCCCAACACTGCAGTGATGGACAGATACCGGACAATCGGTGCCAATATCAATGGTATTTACCATAATGGCCGGACCTCGCCACTTAATATTGCCGTACAGACCAATAATCTTAACGGCGTAAAATACCTTCTTGATAATGGTGCGTACCTTGCGTGGAAAAATGCCGGAGGCAGAACCGCATTGCTGAACGCCGCTGGTAATGATATGAACCACAACACCAGCAAAATTGTGAAACTGCTGCTGGATCGTGGCAGTTATGTAAATGACAGCGATCTGGATGGCAACACCGCCCTGCATCTGGCGGTAAAACAGGCGACGGCATTCTACCAGCCAAAATACTACGCCTGTCCACTTGATGTCATTCAGGAAATTCTCCGCTATCATCCCAATGTCTTTCAGCAGAATGCCGCCGGCTTTACTCCGCTCGAATATGCCCGCGCTCACCTGCAAACCACCGAAGGCAGGAATAATCTCGCCAGCGCGGTCATTAAGCTGCTGGAACAGGCACAAGCCGTCGAATCCGAACGCTTACTGATAATGCAGGCCTGCGGTTAATATAAAAATACAACAATGTAATTCAGATGTTAACTTTCATACTAATTACCAGACATAAAGGAATAACCCATGAAAATCGGCATTACCCAGCTCATTTTATGCTTCGCCCTGGTTTTAACCGGCACCGTCAACGCTTCGGAAGCGCAACCGGATGACTCAAGCCAGAAAGCACAGTTAGCAGAATACGACACCCAATTCTCAAATACCGGCAGCGCCTCCGGAAAGATACTCAGGATTCAAGCCGCTATCCCCTGGCAGCAAACCGGCATAACCCTCCATAAAGGCCAAACAGTAATAATAAGTTTCCTGAGTGGAAGCTGGTGCGTAAATCCGGCACAGGATGAATATGATGCCAACGGCTGCCCTGATACCCCGGTTGACAGTGATGCCTACATTCTGCGACTGGTCAATGAAGGCGCACTCTGCGGCAGAATCGGTAAGACTGGAACTCCATTCTTTATAGGGAACACCCGGGAAATCATTGCAGAAGATGACGGCGAGTTATTTCTGACCGCCAATGATGATATCAGTCGGAGTTATGGCGCTGGCTTCAGTGATAACAAGGGAATATTGAATATTGTGATCTATAATTCATCTGCGTCGGCACTGAAAACAGATAATACAGATTCCGGCTCAACCCCGGAAAAACCGAAAAACACCGATACGGAAATACCTCTGGAACTTTTAGGTGATTATCCCGCCATAACCGGCTTCACCCCGCAGGAAGCCTGCCGGCTGCTGATAAAGAGTATCAGCCCCGATGAACAAGAGAAGCATTTAAAGACCGGCAAATACCGCTATGTTATATGGCAGGAGCCGACCACATATCAGGGTACAGAATACTACAACATCAAGCTTACAGAAAAAACAGCCGACGCGGAAGAGGATCTGGAATACTTTCTTGTCGGAGCCAATGGCGAAATTTACCTGCGTGATGAGATTAAGAATGGCGTATCTACCTATGATCTGATCTTCAACTTTCCCGAACTCACCCTCCACACCGCAGATACCGTAATGCTCAGCGACCCTCCTGAAGGTGAGATCTCATATACTGAAGCTGCGAGATTGCTCGCGATCAAACTCTATCTTAACAACTCTCTTGATATAACGGATATGACCAGCCTCTCATTATACTATCAGGGTATTATGGACTATGAGGGAAGTGAATACTACCTGCTCGGAGTCTGCAGTAACTACACTGCAGAAAAACCAGGGATACTCGACGAATACTGCATGAATGGCAAAGGAAAAGTCCTCAAGGGAATTGACGCTAATGAACATACTCTCTGGGAGCCCTTGACCGTAAATTAAATAATACTGCTGCAACAACCTGAGCATGCGAATATTCTCTATTCCGGCAAACAGACAACCAATTCAATACTTTGCCAGAATAGAGAATTATATATACAGACAATCTCTGCCCAAACATATACATTCAAAAATACATATTGTATATCACAAAGATATTCTTCTGTAAGTCTGATATACTTATCAGGATTTTTCTACAATAAACCCGAGCGGAAATATTTTTCTGAAGATACCGCTTATCACCGGAGTAGCCAAAACAACCAGTGGATAAGCCACAATTATATTCTTCGCAAAATTTCCCAGCCATATCAGATGAATATCAGGCACAAAACCATGTCCAAGCACAGCCCCGTAAAATGACATCAGCCCCGCCATAGCCGGAACAAACATCAGTGGGATCAGAAATATCTTCTTGAGGACATGATCTGCCGGTTTGACGCATCTGGCGACAGCTTTTAAGGCATACCTTCTGACGATAAACCATTCACAGATAAATGCCGTCAGAAAAGTCAGAGGGAAACTGAGCCAGGTATTTTTCAGCGCCTCAAGGGTAATACCGTTAAGCAAGATGAAATTGTACAGACTCATAGTAAAAGCCATAAATGACACCATCATGATTGTATGCAGCAGATGCTCGCGATTATTAGTAGGCATTTTATCTCCAGACACTATTTTATTGATTATTGTTATTCGAAAGTAGTTTTTCAGCTGTTTGCCTGAGCGTCACGAATGACTCAAAAAGTTTCTTCTGCTCCTGGGAACTTAGTGAACTCAGGACGCTGGAAAAATGCTGCTGCATATGCTGCTGTATTTTATCCGTGATCTCCTTTCCTTTGGCACTGAGACTCAAATGCACAGTTCTACGGTCATTCTCCAGACGCTTGCGCTCAAGCAATCCAAGTTTTTCCAGCTTAGTCACAACTTGTGAAAACGGCCCGCGCTCCAGACCGATAAACCGTGCAATCTCATGCATTGAGGTGTTTTTATGCTCCCTTACAGTTATCAGAATACGTTCCTGAGTCAAATTTAAATAACTCAACTCCTCTGGCAGGCAATACCCCTGAAAGAGAACGTATATTATTAAATTCATACTGTTAAGCTCGGTAAGAATCGGCTGATTCATGAATATTCCTCATCCACACAATAGTTATATTTATAATAGTTATAAATATAACTATTTCCCGCTTCAATGTCAACCGTTACTTGTAAAATTTTCTACTGCTGATACCGGATATGAAAAGCATTCAACCGTGATAAAAAAAACTGATAACCGCCAATCAGACGGATTATCAGCAAAATATAATACCAAAGGGCAAAAATCAGATTTTACAAAACAGCGAGTTAAAGCTTAGAATTTTCAGCTTTGACTGGAGCAGCTCTCACAAACACCGCGAATAAAGAGATCATGCCCCTCATGAACAAACCCCGACGGAATCGCTTCCGGCAGATGCACGGGACAACCGGGAATTACATATATAACCTGACACTTACGGCAATAAAAAAAGTGATGATGAGCCTTGCCGGCACGTTCATAATAAGTTCCGTGCGGAGGAAACTCGACTTTAATCAGCCAGCCTTCATCGACAAGCAGATTTACATTACGGTATACAGTCGCTATATTGGTAGTGCTGATAATCCCCTGCGCCAGATCAAGAACCTCTTTTATGCACAGCGGATGATCATTCTCGCTAAACACCTTCCGTATAGCATTCTTTTGTGGAGTATTTCGCATTTTTCAAATCAGCTTCATAATATACACCTACAAACCGGCGCTTAAACAATCAACACCTATAATAATTCTAAGTACAATGTCACTATTATAAACCCTATTTTCCCTATTTTTAATTTTTTTACCTTTAAGCCACCAGGAATCACGGAGCAAATTTAGTATTGTGATAACTCTAAAGCAAATAACCACTACAAAACATGGATAACACTCAGTTAGAAAGACGCCTGTAAACATACTTTACCGCAATCACAAACAGATAAAACGCCCCGGCAATCTCGATGATAGTCGCCCCTGTCGGCAGCTCCAGCCCGTATGACACGACTATACCGCTCCAGCTTGTAAGCAGACAGAAGATAAAAGATAATAACATTATACTCCATAACCGCGACGACAGCCTGCAGGCCGTCGCCGAGGGCAGAGTGAGCAAGGCTATCACCATTACAAGCCCCACGACCTGCGTCAGAATAACGACACTTAGTGAGGTCAGCAGATTGAGCAGAGTATGGTAGAAAGCGATATTGATGCCGCGTATACGCGCCGTCTCCGGCTGAAAACTGACGACCAGAAACTTGTTATAAAACAAAAATACCAGCGCCACTATTATAAGATCCAGCGCGATGATATAATAAATATCCGCCTTATTTATCATCAGAATATTACCAAAAAGGTAGCTCATCAGATCTTCATAATACCCGGGAGTAGCAGTAATGAAAAAGATACCGGTAGCCATACCGATAGCCCAGATAGCACTGAGCACCGTATCCTCCCGCTCCTTACCGAAATATGTCACCGCCGAAATTATCAGAGCCGCCAGCACCGCCGCCACGACCGCCCCGGTGAGAGGGCTGAGCCACTTCACGCCGTAGACCACCTGAATATACTTTGCAGCGCCCATACCTCCAAGCACACAGTGCGCAATAGCGCCGGCGACATAGGTTGATTTGCGCACCACGGTATAACTGCCGATAATCCCGCAGCAGATACTGGTAAAACACGCCGCAATAAAGGCATACTGCAAGAATGAAAATTTAAGTAAATCTGCAAAAAATGTTTCCAAAAATCACTTCCTTCCAGACAATTGACCAAGATGTGAGGTATGCATTTTTTCATCCGGATCAATTACAGGGCAGGAATCCGTATGCCTCAAGACCAGCATGTTCTTATGAGTGACAGCCCGATTTACATCATCGGCGAAATGCTGTACATCCATATACTCGAGCACATGATTTATACATACTATATGTGAAGCATACTGCGTAACGACATTCAGATTATGTGAGACGACAACAATCGTTATCCGTTCATTCAGTTTGGCCAGAAAATCATAAATCTTCCCTTCAACCGCCGAATCCACATTTGCTGTAGGTTCATCCAGAAATATGATTTCAGGCTGCGACGACAGCGCCTGTGCTATCATTATCCGCTGTTTTTCACCGCCGGAGAGCTGATTAAAAGGGCGATCGGCAAGCCGGAGCAGTTCGACTGTCTCCAGCGCTTCACTCGCCGCCCGCTTGTCCTCTTTATCATACATCCCCCAGAGGTGTCTCTCAGTTCTTCCCATCAGCACAACATCCATCACACTAACGGGAAAGGCGGTATCATATGAAAGACTCTGCGGTACATACCCCGTTCGTTTTACCTGCTGCTTATTTACCGGCATACCAAATAGCTCGATCTCACCCCGCACCGGGCGAATTATACCCAGTGCCAGCTTGAGCAGAGTACTCTTGCCGCCGCCATTCGGCCCGACAACGGCGACCATATCACGATCGCGAATCTGCAGATTAATATTATGCAGCACCTCTCGCTGTTCATAGGCAAAACACACATCCTTGAAATTCAAGACAATTTCACCGGAGTTATTGTTTTCAACGTTACTCACATAGTTTCCTTTAGCATGCCGGCACTACTCAAATTATTTCTGCTCACTCAGCGCTGACTCTATTTTAGCCGCGACCGCTTCTAAATTGCCGATATAATCCCTGCTCAGCGGATCTACCGATATTACCACCCCATTGATCGCCTGCGCCACATTTGAAGCCGCCGCCTTACTGAACTGCGGCTGGACAAAGATCACTCTAATATTATCCTCCCTGGCTTCATCTATCATCCGCGCCAGCTGCTTGGCGGATGGATTCTTACCCTCAATCTCGATAGCCTCCTGCTTCAGACCGTACTGATCCGCAAAATAACCCCAAGACGGATGAAAGACCATCAGCGTCTCACCTTTGACAGATTTCAAAGATTTGATCAGCTGCTCATTCAGTTTATCCAGATCGGCGCAGAATTTCTGATAGTTTTCATTATATAAATCTTTCCCTTCCGGGTCAACCTGAATCAGCGCCTCAGCTATAGTCTTGGCCTGAATCTTAATATTCAGCGGATTAAGCCAGATATGCGGATCTTTAACCGCCTGCTCACTCTCCTCAGCAGCGGCTTCTTCACCATGGTGATGGTGGGCTTTCATTGTACGTAGCTTTATGCCCTTACGGGTATCGATTATCTTCAGACCAGCATTCAAACCCGCAATTTTCGGCATAAACCCTTTTTCAAACGGCACCCCGATACGAAAATACAGCTCAGCAGTCGATAGACCCGCTATCTGCTGCGGAGTCGGCTGATAGGTTGCAGGACTGTCCCCGGGCAATACCAGCGCAGCAACCTCGACCCTGTCTCCGCCCACCCGCTCTACAAAGTATTCCTGGGGCACGATACTTACATAAACCTTGACCTTTTTGGCAGCCGCCTGAGATGAAAATGCCGCCAGCGTAAACGCCATCACAAGCACTATTATACCGTAATAACAGCTGTTAATATTTTTCATTGTAATCTCCATTCTTTTATATATCACATACGCAATACTTCAATAACGACTACAAAACACATATCGCTAATGATATTGCATTATCATTAAGGAATCAATACCAATTCTGCTTTAAAAAAAATTATTATCATGGCAGCATGACATATTCTTACTGGAAGACGAACCTATAATACGCTTAATATCCAAAAGAATAGAAAGTTGCAAATTTATCAATCCCTCATACGTAATAATATATTAATTATAATTCATCTTAATTTCGGTTAATTGGTTACTTTAGAAGTAATCCTGCGATTAACCATTTAATTAGTTCTGTAGTTGGAAAACTGGATACTTTCCTGCTTGCGTTTCATTTGGGAGACCTAATTAATTAGAGCTGTATTATCGACTATTATTTACAAACTCAAAGAGACCTAAGGATCTTCAATGAAAAAAGAGCTATTTCTGCATATCGGTTTCCCCAAGACCGGAACAACCTCAATCCAATATTTTTTAGGAAAAAACAGCGATGTATTAAAGAGCGAATACGATCTTGATTATTTATATTATAGTGATCCGAAGGCCACCCACATCTCTGAATTTTCCTACTGTTACAATAAAATATTCATCAGCGACCCTATCCAGATAAATTCAGAACAACCTCCCTTAATCAACGGCACCAACCCTGATATTTTAAAAGAACTCTTCAGCAAAATAACCGAATCTCAGTGCCAGAGAATCGTAATCTCATCTGAAAGCTTTATAAAATTAAGTGATTTTAGTTTTTTGAATCACAGTTTCTTTCAAGACTATAATGTCAAAATTATTGCTTATATACGTAACTCTATTGAGTATCTATGCTCATTATGGAGTTACCATTACAACAATCTTGAATCAGCCACCCTGCAATATGACACTCTAGAATCATTTATTCAGGAAGACCGCGATTATCAGCTGGAGTTAGAAAAATTATATAATTTGCAAAACAGCATCAAGAAGGATAATATCATCATAAAGACCTTCGAAAAATCCAGATATTCCTCAACCTCATTGATAGAAGATTTCTTAGAAATTTTCAATATCAAAATTTCAAACACCATGCACACTATAAGCCATGTGAACGCTAACAACAGCACACGCAGAACCAATGACATTATCAGAGCATTATCGGCGGTTTATGATAATATAGCGTTTAAATACACAACTGAAGAGTTGAACTCACTATTTTGCCAGATACAAAGCGGCGATTCACGCAAAGCAATAGAAACATTGAGTGATTCAACAATAAAAGATATCTGTGATTCCTACACTGAAATTGAGAATAAGATTGCCAGAGACTATTGTAATAAGAGCGAATTATTTATTAATAAATACCCCGAGTGTTATGGTAAAAAAAGACCCACGTATTCCCCGCTTAGCAGTAAAGACAAAATTAAAATACTCCAATGGATTGCTGATATAGCACAAAGGAGAATTACCTGTAAAGACAGAATATATTTGAAATTACTCGACGGTTACCATTTATCAAAGATGCGAAAATTTTTAATAAACGCATTACCGAACAAAAAGCTTCGGCATAAACTGCGTGTTAAATTCAGGTAATAAGTAAGCGCGTCAGAATAATCCTGATCTCTTTATTCATTTTATATAACATAAAATCAGGCCTGTACCCCAAATTCTAAGTGGCAGCGATCCTGAATCTGCAGAAAATTCATACATGGATAACTATCAGGACAAAAGGTAAGCTGATGTAAATAGCAAATAGCGCATAGGCTCTTGAGAATATTACTGAAAGATTCAGAGCGCAGCTTACTCGTGATCGAGAATACACCGGTATTTCATACTGGCAACTGAACAGCAAATTGTAATTCTTAATTCTTCCAGGTGCATTATCTTTAATTTTAAAATTATATTTATTTATGAAAAAAAGGCACCACACATTTAGAACTTACGCATCAATTTTCAAATATAATCATCCTCTATGCCTGTATCAGAAGCATGTGACGGAAGCATACACAAAATTTTTTCATAACAGAACCTGCTGATTCCGGTCTCACCGCCTGAGCCAGTATTGACTATCAGGCGAATATCATAGTGTTACAATATCATCTCTAAAGTTTTATCCCCTAGCTCAAAATTTTCAGCCGCTCTGCAAAAACATAAAACCTGCAACCGCACAAATCAGGAACTCAGAAGCAAACATAAAACCAACCCATAAAAAAACTGGTAACCCACTATCAGTAATGGATTACCAGTCTCTAATATTTGGAGCGGGCAATGAGATTCGAACTCACGACCCCCACCTTGGCAAGGTGGTGCTCTAGCCACTGAGCTATGCCCGCATAACTAATTGTTTTAAAGAAACTTAAAGAAAATAATCTAAATTTCTATCACTTAGAAAGATAACTTTTTTGTCCCTTTCATCAGCGACAAGAAAGATAATACGAAATTTGTCATTTCAGTCAATAGCCTATTTTATTTTTTTTTTGTATTTTTCCCTCACCTGGAGAACAACAGCAAATGCCCCAGTAAATTACCGGTTATTTCTATTATACAGCCTCGAGAAATTTTCCAACCTCTTCTTTGAATAATTCACGATGTGAGGTCACAATACTGCCGTGCCCACCTGCCTCAACCAGCAATAATTCAGAATTTCCAATATCCTTCAGATTATTAAAAACAGCCCGGACCTCATCCTCCCTGATAAACGGATCAAAACGCCGTTGCATAATTAACACGGGGATCTCTATATAACCGGCATAAATCAGCGGATTGACCCCCCAGGGATTGAATTTCTGAATCAGCCCTATCATCGCCCCCAGTATTTCTGAAAAAAACCCTTCCGGCAGACCCAACGCCCCTACCCGGTGCCGAATCGTCTTTATAAGCCGGTCAAACGGCGCTTCAATAATCAACCGGTCAACGTTTCGCATCACCCCAGCATAAAACGCCCGCATCGCCGCCGCTGCCCCAAGTGATACCCCGTATATAACCAGTTTCTCAGGCTTCAGCAGAGATTGCACATACTCTACCGCGGTCAGCACATCCCGGTATTCATAATAACCGAATGTGGTATCCATTCCAGAACTGTCGCCATGACCACGCAGATCTACGAGAAATACTTCATACCCCAGCTCCAGAAATACTCCGGCAGCAGCAAGATTATCTGATTTACAGCCACCCAGCCAGTTTACCAGCAGTACCATGCCGCTGCTTTTACACTGCGGAATATGCCAGCAGCTAAGTACCACACCACTTTCAGGAACCAGCGAACACACGGTATAGTCCCAGCCGAAATCCGACGGAGTTTTAGTTATTCTGCTGCGATAGGTGTTTAGTCCAAAAAATATCCGGCGCGCCAGAGTCCAACACCTCCGCTCTGGCCGAAACACTGCTGGACGTTCTTTAAACCGCACCACTCCCAGAGCGTGATTTCTAAGCACAAGCAGCAGCAGAACAGTAAGCAGCAGCACCAGCAGCCACCACATACTCAGACCTCTACCACCAGTCGGGGCTTAAAATCCAGCCAGTCACAAGAACTCAGCAGATAATGCACCCCATCCACCTTACAATCAGCGGCCTGATACTCCCGTGATCTGTCCAGCGCATGAAGATGCCCATACACCGCATAATCGATATTATGCGCGGCAATAATCGTTGTGAGCGCATTCGGTTCAGGCACAGCCGAAATCGGTGGAAAATGCGTCATGCAGATACGCAGCTCAACCTCAGCAGGAATTGCCGCCAGGCTGTTCTGCAGCCTGACAAGCTCGCTGCTGCAGATCTTCTCGTCATCCAGCTGACCGTTGCGGCCTGATGCTTTCCCTTCAGTTTTTTTATCTGCCGCCGGGTTTTCTTCACCACCTCCGAACGGCCACCAGACAAAGGGATAATTCCAGAGCCGGCTGCCACCGATACCGACCCCGTTAATCACGCAGGAATTATTCTGGATAACTTCAAAGCCCTGACCGGCGGCTTCACGCACCTTTTTCAAACCCGACCACCAGTAATCATGATTTCCGCGTAAAAGGACCTTGATACCTGGAAGCCGCCTGAGAAAATCCAGATCCGCTTCAGCTTCGGTTATTTTGAGTGCCCACGATATATCACCGCTCACCAGCACCACATCATCACTACCGACACATGAGCACCACGCATCCTGAATCTTTACCGTATGTTCATTCCAGTTATCACCAAATACATCCATGGGCTTATTGGAAACCGCCGACAGATGCGGATCAGAAAGAGCAAATATTTTCATAATAACTATGTTCCGGTTAACCGCAAAAAACTAAATCATACATCTCAGCAAAATAACAATAAACTTTTAAGGACGCGTAAAGGGTGCAAAGAACCGGCTGTATTCCAGCTCGGCGAACCTGTCGGTCATCCCAGCGATATAATCCGCGACGACAAGTTCAATGCACTCATTATCAAGGCGGTTCTGATGCCGCAGCGGCATCGTATTCGGGTCATCAATATAGGTAAGAAAAAGCTCGGTAATAAAACGCTGCGCTTTCTTGGCCATACGGATCACCCGGTAATCTTTGTAGAAGGCCACGGACAGAAAATCTTCAAGCTCTCGCTTCATCAGCTGCATTCCCTCTGAAGGTACAATCAGCAGCTCATTAAATTCCCGCACATCAGCGACACTCCTGATATTATGATTCTGCAGATTCTTTTGAGTATTCTCCAGCACGTCACTTACCAGCAGATTTATCAGCATCCGCACCCCTTCCGCACCTTTATTATAAGGCTCGAGCGAATTATAATACTCCACACCCAGCTCTTCGATTACCCGCCGCCAGAGTGAAAGCTCACGCAGCTCGCGCTCATTGATAATACCACTGTAAAGGCCGTCATCTATATCATGATTATCATAGGCAATCTCATCCGCAATTATAGTCGCCTGCACCTCCAGCAGCGCCGTACCCGAGTCAACAAACTCCGGCGGAATATGCGGATCAGAGGAGTATAACGGACTATGATGTCTTATAAACGCTTCTCTTATCTCATTGGTTAAATTCAATCCCGGAAAATCCCGGTAACGGTGTTCAAGCATATCCACAACCCGCAGCCCCTGCCGGTTATGCTCAAAACCGCCAAAATCCAGAAGCAGATCATTTAAAACTCTCTCTCCGGCATGACCGAATGGGGTATGCCCAAGATCATGTGCCAGCGCAATTGCTTCCGTCAGGTCTTCATTAATCCCCAGTGCTCTGGCGATAGTCCGGGATATCTGCTCTACCTCAATTGTATGTGTAAGTCTGGTACGATATAAATCGCCCTCATGATTTACAAACACCTGCGTCTTATACTCCAGCCGCCTGAAGGCTGTAGAATGTATTATCCGATCCCGGTCCCGCTGATACATCGAACGGTACGGATGGGTCTTCTCCTGATAAACCCGCCCCTGTGAGGCTGCTTCAGTCATGGCATAAGGTTTTAATTCAGACATTTATTTTCTCTTCCTTAGTAATCTTCAATCAATAATTACGCACCTGCTCTCAGGCACAATCCGCAGGCAGCAGAAAATTAAACAAATAATCGCAACTGCGGTTTCACCCGTACCCCTCACCCGCGGTTTTAACGGCCTGCAGCTTGGTCAACGGTTATGCCGCTATCCCTTGCCGACACACGGTCAACATTATTAATGCAAGCTCGCAAATTTTATTCAGCCGTAGAGTTCTGCTCCACCCATTCCCGCCAGAGACTGCGCATGACCGCTGAAAAATCCTGAGAAAAACGGTTACAGTCAAGCATTCCTGAAGCGTCAAGGCGTGAGCGCATGCTGCGGCGAAGCTGCTCAAGGTCTTCAAGCTGCCGGGCAAGAGCCGAAGCAATAAGCAGATACTCCTGTGCCGAACCGGCAACAAGCTGTTTGAGTCCGACGCGGGAAAGAATCGAAGCCCCAACTCTGGAAGCATGGCTAAGCCCGCAGAGACCGACCACCGGCACACCCATATACAAGGCTTCAAAGATAGTCGTGGTACCATTGTACGGGAAGGTATCAAGAGCGATGTCAACCTGTGCATACAACGCCAGATGCCCCCGGGTACTCTCGGTTGAGCCCTGAAACATTATTCGCTCAGCCCCGACTCCGAAACGCTCAAATCGCTGCTGCATTTCCTTCTTGCCCCGATCTTCCCCCAGAGCTTTGTTCTTCAGCAGCAGCCGGCTCTCTGGATTATCCAGCAGCAGTCGCGACCAGAGAGCAATCATGTCGCCATTGATCTTGGCCATATTACTGAAGGAACCAAAGGTTAAATAGCCGTTTTCATGCGCCGGCAGCGGTGCAACCTCCGGAGCGGACTCAGGCGGCTGATAACAGAGAAAACCGCGCGGCATACGGATAAGTTTTTCACTGGCAAATTTATCCGCGTCCCCAGCAGGATCGGTTATATCGTCGACCAGGCGGTAATCCACACTGGTCAGACCGGTAGTGTCGGGATACCCCAGCCAGTCAATCTGAAGCGGTGCCGCCCGATAGGCGCAGACATTGAGTCTGGAACCGGCGGTATGACCTCCCAACTCCAGCAGAATATCAATTTTCTTCTCCCTGATAAGCTCGGCCAGATCATAGTCAAGCATTCCGCCGACATCTATAAATTCCGTTGCCAACGCCCGAAATTTATCGGTATAAGCGTCATCACGTGAATTTGAGCTGAAAAGGACAACCCGGAAAACCGCGCGGTCAAGACACTCCAGCAGCGGCAAAAGAAAATATGCCACCGAATGTTCACGCAGATCACAGGATAAAAAGCCCAGGGTTAGCTGACGTTCGGTATCCCGGTCATTAACGAATTTCCCTTCCCAGGCAGGTATCTGCGCACATATATCCTGATCGTAGCGCAAACTCTCGCTATAGAGCCGCTCCCGGCTTATGCCGTTTATATCATGCAGATAATACAGGTAGTTACTCCGAGCCCGCACCAGATTTGGCACATAGCGAAATACGCGTTCGAGAGTCTTTATCGCCTCCTCACTCCGACCGATTGAACGGTATAATCTGGCCTTTTCCAGATCTATATTAAGGTCTCCAGGTGCCAATCGGCTCGCCCGGTCCAGAAAATCCATCGCCTCAAACGGGCGGCGCATATTGGTCAGAAGTGACGCGGCAGCAACCAGCGGTTTGGACTCGGCAGGAGCCAGCTCAATAGCCTTTGAAACATAAATCAGTCCCTTCGCCGACTTGCCGCCGTCCCCCCAGAGATTTCCCAGTACCACCTGCAGCAGCCAGCTTTGAGGGTATTTTTGAAGATACTCCTCACAGAATGGTATACCCTGCTGCAGATTTGAGTCCTTCTCATAAGCCAGCGCCAGATATTCCGCGGCATCCTGATTATCCGGCTCCAGTTCCAGAACTCTGGAGAAAAAGACATCTGCTCCATGCACCCCGGTGGAATTCAGGAGTGAACGCCCCATACCCAGGAGAGCCTGTATATCACAAGCAGATAACTGCAGAACCTTTTCATATCCTTTGAGCGCAAGTTCATAATTTCCGCCAAGCTCAGCATAATAAGCCCCTTCAAAGAAGAGATCCCGGTTCTCCCCGGTAAGCTCAATGATACGCCCCACCAGGCCGACGGCCGCTTCAAAATCCTTCAGCCGCGACATCACCTCCAGACGCAGCCGCAAACCCTCTACAGAATCCTTCCGTCCCTCCAGATACTCTCTAGTCATTATTTCCGCGGTGGTCACATCACCAAGAGACAGCGCCTTACGTGCTGCCTCCAGTTTCTTCGAGTTGGGAATCCCTTCACTACTAGCCATAGACATCCTTCTATCCTTGTGTTGCCGCTGATCACTAATCACCGGCAACAATAAACCACAAAACTATTACTCTGCAGCCAGCTCCTGAAATACCGGATACAGCACCTCATAACACTCTTCCAAAGCCTGCGGCATCACCTTGATATCCGCCATTACCGGCATAAAATTAACATCACCCTCCCAGCGAGGAACAATATGCACATGCAGATGATCCTTTACCCCCGCTCCAGCACATTTTCCCTGATTTACCCCGATATTGACCCCTTCCGCGCGCATCGCCTTAATAAGTACAGCCTTGGCGAGAGCAGTAAGTCTCCATATTTCTGTAATCTCATCAGCAGCCGCCTCTTCAAAATTTCCATAATGCCTTGCCGGCGCTACCATTAAATGACCGCCATTATATGGAAAGCGGTTGAGCATGACAAAAGCCTTGTCACCCCGGTACAGCAGCAAATTCTCTTTTTCAGACCCGGTCTCGGCAAAAGCGTTACAGAAGAAGCAGCCTTCCTTGCGGGGTTGCTGATCAGTAACATATTGCAGTCTCCAGGGCGCCCATAATCTCTGCACTGGCTCTCTCCTTGTGCACATTATAACTGAATATAAAGTTACAGCATATCAACTTTTACCAATGATACAAATACCGTCCCATTCAGGCAATTATAAAATTTTAACAAAAAATGTACATACCTTCCGCCCGGCGATGAGAAATAGGATAAAATAGCGGTTAAAGTGATATCTGGGTATTGAAATACCCTGAAAATATCGTATAATTTTCATAATTTAATATTTTTTAACGTTTTACATCTATTATTAACAATTTGTTTCAAGTGAAAGGAAAGCATGAGCACATACAATATTGGAGTAATACCTGGAGACGGAACCGGTCCGGAAGTTATCGCAGAAGCACTTAAAGTTCTCGATGCCGCAGCCGCAAAATTCGGTTTTTCCCTGAATAAAACGACCTACGATTTCGGTGGCGAACGCTATATGAGAACAGGTGAGACCCTTCCTGAAGGCGCGATCGACGAATTGCGCGGTTACGACGCCCTGCTGCTTGGAGCAATTGGACATCCAGATGTAAAACCAGGCATCCTTGAAAAAGGTATTCTGCTGAGAATGCGGTTTGAGCTTGATCAGTACATCAACCTCCGTCCGGTAAAGCTCTACCCCGGCGTCACCTCGCCTCTGGTCGGCAAAGGACCTGAACAGATCGACTACTGTGTCGTACGCGAAAATGTCGGTGGCATCTATTCCGGTATCGGTGGAACCTCAATGGAAGGGACTCCCAATGAAGTGGCGGTTCAGAGTATGGTCTATAGCCGTTTTCAGGTTGACCGAGCTTTACGCTATGCCTTTGATTACGCCAGAAAATATGGCAAAAAGACCCGCGGCGTAGGTAACAACAACACCCTGGCGCTGGTCGGAAAAACCAATGTACTTACATATACCTATGGTCTCTGGGACCGCGCCTTCAATGAAATCGGGGCTGCGGAATACAGTGATATCAAACGTGAATACTACCATGTAGACGCTACCTGCCTATATCAGGTGGAAAAACCTGAAATTTTCGATATCATTGTAACCGGAAACCTCTTTGGTGACATTATTACCGATCTTGCTGCAATTACTCAGGGTGGACTCGGCATCGCTGCCGGCGGTAATATCAATCCTGATGAGGGCGGAGTCAGCATGTTCGAACCTATCGGAGGTACAGCTCCAAGCTTTACCGGGCTCAACCAGATCAACCCGCTCGCCGCCATCTGTGCCGGTGCGATGCTGCTCAGAGAGCGCGGGGAAGATGCTGCCGCCAGCAAGATCGAAGAAGCGGTTGCAGTGGTTACCAAGACCAAGCTCAAGAGTCTCGCCGCAGCGCAGATGGGCTACAGCACTACAGAAGTAGGAGATATGGTAGCGGATCTTGTTGCCCAGTAGGCAGCTACAGGATTCAGACAGCAATTATTAGCAACACATTATCATTACGAATAATACAAACGAAAGGAATAATTGTGAGTAGCTACCAGAGAGTAATGCTCAAGCTTTCAGGAGAAGCGCTGGGCGGAGAAGCTGGTCAGGGATTTGACCAGAAAGCGATCGAATCAATAGCTTCAGAGGTAAAGGATGTTGCTGAAGCCGGATATCAGGTAGCAGTAGTTGTCGGCGGCGGCAACTTCATGCGTGGCACACAGATTACCAGCATCGGCATCGAACGCGGCACCGGAGATTATATGGGAATGCTTTCAACCATAATCAATGCGCTGGCACTCCAGAGCGTCATCGAAGGTCTCGGTCAGCCGACCAGAGTCCTCTCCGCTATCGAGACCCAGCCGGTAGCAGAGCCGTACATCAGAAGAAGAGCTATCAGGCATATGGAGAAAGGCCGGGTAATCATCCTTGCCGGCGGTACGGGAAATCCTTATTTCACCACCGACACGGCGGCTTCACTCCGGGCGGTTGAACTTGACTGTGATGCCCTCTTTAAAGGCACCAAGGTTGATGGTATCTACACCGCAGATCCGGCCAAGGATCCGGATGCCAAGAAGTATGATACACTGACCTACAACATGTGCCTGGAACAGAATCTGAAAATTATGGACGCGACAGCCTTCACTATGTGCCGGGAGAATTCACTGCCGATCATCGTCTATCCTATCACTCAGAAAGGTGCGACTCTCAGTGCGGTAAAAGGCAACAAAATTGGCACAATCGTTACCCCTTAGGGTAGCAGTTTGATAAATTTTAAATATATATAATTAAGGATCGGAGGATTTATGTCAGCAGATAATGTAATGAGTACAACAACAGACGCGATGAAGAAGGCCTGTTCACACCTCAGCAAGGAATTCCGGACTGTACGTACAGGTAGAGCCACTCCAACACTTATTGAGAATATTCAGGTAAACGCCTATGGTGCAAATATGCCGATGAACCAGTGCGGCACAATCTCTGTCCCGGAGGCCAGACAGCTTCTGGTAAAGCCGTTCGACCAGAATATCCTGAAAGAGATCGAAAAAGCCATCATCGCTTCAGATCTCGGCGTAACACCCCAGAATGACGGTAAGGTTATACGCATGACCTTCCCTCCTCTCACCGAAGAACGGCGTAAAGATCTGGCCAAGGATCTGAAGTCAAAAGGCGAAGATGCCAAGGTCTCGGTCAGAAATGCCAGAAGAGACGCTATCAAGGATCTGGAAAAAATGCAGAAAGACAAAGCTCTTACTGAAGATGACCTGAAGAAGCTCAAGGATGAGATCCAGAATCAGGTTAAGAAATACGAAAAACAGATTGACGATGAAATTGAGAAGAAGACCAAGGAAATTATGGAGATTTAAGCAGCTCCGATATTCTTGCAGCCAACACAGCACTGAAAAGGCTTGCCGCTTTTTCAGTGCTGCCTATTAACAATAATACCAGAATAGTTACCATAACCCGGGAGATAATTAACCATGCTTAAAAGGATTCTCTGCCTTCTCATTCTTACCCTGAGTATAAGTCTTTATGCGGATGAAGAAAAGACACCGGTAGTTCCTGAGATTTTCTCTGAAGAAGACCTTTCCGGATCAAATCCGGAATTCCTTGAAAAATACTTTATCATAGCCAATTTCGAGCAGCGGTTGCAGCTTGAGAACGGTAAGCTGTCGCAAAAGCCTGGGAAAGTTCTGGTAATAGAGAATGGCGGAACCACCTTTTTTGCGTTTTATTATCTTGACGATTCCGGAAAATACCTGAAAATTGGCAGGACACTCGCAACAAAGGATATAAATTTTCCACGGCAGGATATGCATCCTGACTACAACATCCCCTGCCTCATAGTTTCTAAAAAAGACAATAAAGGCGTATACCGGATCTACCTGTATAACGGCAAAACCGTTATTCAGAAGGTAAAAAACGCTACCACCGATAAATAAAAAATAAAAATTTCAGCAGTTTTAATTATTAATAGATCAGAGAGGACGTTACAGAGATGGCTAAGAACACCCTGCGCTGTATCGAAGGTACCAAGGACTACTTTGGCGATGAAGGGAAACGCTTCAGTAAAGCGCTGGCTGCAGCCAGCGATACCTTCTGGAAATACGGCTATGAACAGATTACAACCCCGGTTTTTGAGAAGACAGAACTCTTCGCCAGAGGTATTGGTGAAGCGACAGATATTGTTGAAAAAGAGATGTACACCTTCCAGCCAAGTTCAGAATCACTTACCCTGCGCCCAGAGGGTACAGCCGGTGTGGTTCGCGCCTATCTCCAGCATAACATGCATAAACAGGGCGGTGTCACCAAACTCTGGTACAACGGTCCGATGTTCCGTAGAGAACGCCCTCAAAAAGGCAGACAGCGCCAGTTCAATCAGGTTGGAGTCGAAGTATTCGGCAGCTCCGATCCGGTTCTTGACGCGGAGGTCATTGCTATGGGACTGCACTACTACCGCAGTCTTGGAATTACCGGTATCAAAACCCGGCTGAACTCTATCGGCTGCCCCAAGTGCAGACCGGCCTATGTTGCAGAGCTGAAACAAGCGGTCGCGCCAATTCTCGGAACCCTCTGTAACAGTTGCCAGGCCCGTTATGAAAAAAATGTGCTGCGCATTCTCGACTGCAAAAAATGTGCCGACAAAACCCGAGACCTGCCGGCAAGTTATGATCACCTCTGCGCCGAATGTGACGAACATTTCTCTGAAGTAAAGCTGACTCTTGATGCTTTCGGTGTTGATTACACCCTGGACAAGACGCTGGTGCGTGGTCTCGATTACTATACCAAAACCGTCTTTGAATACACCTCCTCAGCACTCGGAGCTCAGGATGCAATCGGCGGCGGCGGACGCTATGACGGTCTGGTGGCGGAGCTGGGCGGACCCGAAGTTCCGGCTGTCGGTTTCGCAATCGGAGTAGAACGGGTAATGATTGCCATGGAAGCACTCTCCTGCTGCAACTGTTCCGCGCCGCTTATGGTATTCGGTATCGGACTCGGCGAAACCGGACACCGGGCGATGTCCGGGCTTATCTCCAGAGTCCGAGGTATCGGCATGTCCGCCGATATGGATTTCGAAGGAAAATCCATGAAAGCGCAGATGCGTACAGCCAACAAGCGCGGAGCGCTGCTGGCACTGATACTAGGTGAAAGTGAGCTCGAAAAAGGAATCATTATCGTTAAAGATATGCGTTCTGATAATGGTGAACAGATAGAAGTAGCGCTGGATAAATTCACCGAGACCCTGCGCCGGATGGTTCCGCAACTCTGATATTCTACAGCACATTCAAGCACCACAAAAAATCCCTCCGGCCCCGGAGGGATTTTTTCATAAAAAAACAAGTTTATTTTAAAGTCCGATAATATCACTCCGATAATTCAGTTACGACCGAATTTATCGATAAAATTTAGGTGTTAATGATAAAACTGCAGCAGAACGGAGACGACTGCAGTCTGGGGCTCTGTTACCCTTTGGGGAGGATAATAGAGAAAGAAACAAAATCAAGAAGACTACAACTACATTACAAGGGCAAATACAGCCAGGGAGGGTTGGTATGAGCGCAACTATTTCTGAGTGGCAGGAGTCACTGTCTCTCAATGTCTCTTCAGAGACCTTACAGAACAACAGCAACAGCGAACAGAACACCGAACAAAGCACCAGTGAAGATTCCAGCAGCAGTAGCATATTTTCCTACACCGACAGCTTCGAATTTACCGGCAGTACCGTCATATCAAGTGCCACCTATCAGGCACCGGCAATTCAATTCCAGACCACTCAGAGTTTTCAGTTAAGTTATTCCGGCTTCAATGTCTCTATGGAACGCGAGGAACTCAATGCAGATGTGGAACAGACTCTCACCGACTATTTTGGTCTTGACACCTCACTGCACAGCAGATATCAGAGCGCTCTGGATGACCTGGAGAGTATAGACCCGGATCTGGCGAAAAAGGCACTCTTCCTGATAACACTGATGGGGCGGGATGAAGCCGGAGAATTCCTCTCCAATATCGCTGATTTCACTACAAAATTCAACCAGTCCCAGACAACAGATATGGACGCTCATGTCGTCGCCACTGCCGGAAAAAGGACAACCACCCTGGAGCAGGCATACCAGAAAATTCAGGCTGAAACCGATCAGGCCATGGAAAAATATACCTCCATAATGAGTGAAAAATTCAGCATCAGTCTGAATATTCAGAGTGTCAGCGTCAATGGCGGCGGTCTCTGCGACCCGCTTGTCTTCGACCTTGATGGTGACGGTATTGATCTGACAACAGTGGAAGACGGGGTTGAATTCGATATTGATGGTGATGGCGAAAAAGAGCAAACCGCGTTCATTAAAGGTGATGATGCCCTGCTCTATCTCGACCAGAACAATAACGGCATCGCAGATTCAGGACTTGAATTATTTGGCGATCAGGAGGGAGACGCCAATGGTTATGCAGAACTGGCAAAATATGATGAGAATAATGACGGCAAAATTGATAATCTCGATAAAATCTATAGTGAACTCCGACTTTGGCAGGACAAAAATTCTGACGGTGTAAATCAGGAAAGTGAAAGCCTGAGCCTGCTGGAAGCAGGGATAGCCGCAATCCAGCTGAAATACGATAACCTGTATCAGGAAGACGGGAAAGGTAATGTTACCGGTCAGACCGGAGAATTCACCCGCACCGACGGCAGCACCGGCTATGCAGCCGATATGCTGCTGCGAACCCAGAAGATCTCGGCCAATCGTACCGCGGCGCTGCTGGGAGCATGAAAAACAGTTCAAACAATATTTATAGCGGGTCAGTGAGTTCAATAGCTCTCTGACCCGCTATCACTTTAACTTTATCCGCCCGTGACAGGCGCTTAACCATAATCTCAGCTCTGCTGGCCTGTGATCTTCCGGCAAACTTCTGACTGAATACCAGCTTCAGCGGGGTTCTGCCCCGGCAGTATTTTGCACCCTTCCCGCTCTCATGCAATTCCAGCCGACGCTGCAGATCCGTAGTGATGCCGGTATAAAAAGTTGTATCAGCACACTCCAGAATATAGAGATACCACAAAATAAAATCCTCAATAACCATTTTACAACAATAACCGATAACCGTATACTTGTTAATTATATAAAATGATAAGTTATATTCATATGACAAAATTATAATATTTATTATTGATGCCAAAGGAAAGCATATGCTGGAAACCAACGAATACTTTGAGGGAAATGTCAAGTCAATAGCACTGCAGAATCATGCGGGCCGGTCCACAGTGGGCGTAATGGCTCCCGGAGAATATGAATTCGGGACTGCTACAATCGAAATCATGCAGGTTGTCAGTGGTAAGATGACTGTGAAACTTCCAGACAGCAGCGAGTGGAAAACCTATCACGCCGGTGATATATTCGAAGTTGCCGCCAACAAGAAATTTGCACTGAAAATTGAGGAAGATGCGGCGTACCTCTGCACCTACAAGTAATAAAGGAATTAGAGATGATATCAAAGAGCGAGATTGATTTACGGCACAAACGTTTCAGAGCACTTCTTGACAAATATGAACCGGACTGGTCAATTGCCATAATTACCAAGAAGATCTCAATTTACTACCTTACCGGAACCCTTGCTACCGGCATGCTCTGGATACCCAGAAACGGCAAACCAAAACTCTTCGTCCGTGTAGCCTACGAACGGGCTCTTGCCGAATCACCGCTGCGTGAAATACACACATACCGAAATTACCGTGATGTGCTTGAAATAGTGGAGGTCAATTCAGACTCGGTACTTCTTGAAAAATCAACTATGACTCTCAGCGCCTTTGAACTGTTCAACAAATATTTCAAATTCAAAGAGACCAGAAGAGTTGATGATATTCTCGCCAGAGCCGTCGCGGTAAAGACCGATTATGAAGTTGAACGTCTGCGGCGGGCCGGAGCAATCCATCAGGAGGTTTTTGACAATATTATTCCGAATATTCTGCATCAGGGCATGTCAGAAGCCGAACTTGGTGCCGAAGTACTCAAGTCTCAACTGCTGCTCGGCTCCCACGGTGCAGCCCGGTTTCAGATGGCCGATACCGATATGTTCCTCGGTTACATCTCATTCGCTGAAAACGGACTCTTCCCAACCTATTTTGATGGCCCGGATGGAACCAGAGGCAACTGCCCGGCAGTACCATTCTTCGGCAGTCCTGAACGGATACTAAAAAAAGGCGATACCGTATTTGTTGATACCGCCTGCGGTCATGACGGCTATCACACCGACAAGACCTGTGTCTACACCTGTGGGAAGTTTTCCAATCAGCAGGCGATCGACATTCACAACCGCTGCGTTGAGATCCAGAATCTCACCGCCTCGCTGATGAAACCGGGAGCCATTCCTTCCGAGATTTATAATCAGGTTCTGGAAAGCCTGCCTGCGGACTTCCGCGAAGGTTTTATGGGCTGCCCCCAGAAGCAAGTGAATTTCCTTGGACACGGAGTCGGTCTGCATGTCGACGAATATCCTGTCATCGCCAATAAATTCGATGAACCACTCCAGAAAAACATGGTTATAGCTCTGGAACCGAAAAAAGGCATTCCCGAATTCGGCATGCTGGGCATTGAAAACACCTATCTGATAACCGATAGCGGTACCGAAATACTAACCGGCACCCGGCACGAAATAATAGAAGTCGACTGCTGATAATCAGACCCTCTTCAGAATCAACTTTTCAGATGCAGCCATTTTAGGCTGCATCTTTTATTTTAAAACCCAAAAATTTCATTTTCTTGCATTAAAAATTATTTTTTTATTATTTTTAAATACTTACACAGCAATGACTTAAAATTTATTTAGAATAAAATCCAGTTTTTTACTAAAGTTTCTACAGTTACTCCCGTAAATAACGATGTAAGCATTACTCCATACAGAAAACAGCTTGACTGGACTCAATGCCTTAGAGTCTAAATTCATAAGCCTGGGTAAACTTACATTAGCCTTTAAATTTATATTTACGCCTTGCAAGAAAAAAAGAAAGGAGATACTGCCTATTAGTCGGGTCAACCTGTATTCCCGGCGCTTGATTCAAACAAATAAAATACGGGACGGTGTTACGGACTGCCGTGCATGGATGTGAATAGTCCAGGAGTACTGTTATACAGGTTGCCTTAAAACCTCTGTACTCCAAATTACTACTTGAATTTCATGGAGGAAATTCGCTATGCCTATGATCGTTGCGAATAATCTTAATGCCCTCTCTACGGGCATTGCCTTAGACAAGAACAATGCAAAACTCGGAGTCTCACTTGAAAGACTCTCAACAGGTTACAAAATTAATTCTGGTAAAGATGACCCTTCAGGTCTGGTTATCAGTGAACAGTTACGCGCCCAGAACGTCGGTCTTGAGAGAGCAGTTCAGAACACTCAGGAAGCAAACAATGTTCTCGGAATCGCCGAAGGTGCGCTCAACGAGATGAACAACATCCTTTCAAAGATGCGTCAGCTCGCTGTACATTCAGCAAATAATGGTGTTACCAGCCCGGAGCAGGTAGCTGCCGACCAGTCAGAAATCGACAGTTCCGTACAGACTCTTGACCGTATCGCCCGTACCACCAAATTTTCAGATCAGTTTCTGCTCAATGGTAATAAGGAACTCAACTACGACTCAACCGTCCAGATGAGCGACTCCAACGACCACAAACTGCTCAATGAAAAACTCTCTGACATTAAGCAGATCTTCAAAAAAGATGATTTCAAGTTGAATATCAGCTTCTCCGGTTCTATCGATTCCGGCACCTCACTCAAAGAGAACGGAAACGAAGCCCAGAAAGGCTATTTTGAGATTACCAAAGGGAAATCATCAGCCACCGAGGTCACAACCGGCAAGACCGGGAGTGAGGCATCACAGAACTATACACTCTCTGCGGATCAGGCATTCACTATCTCTGGAAACGGGGGCAGCCGCTATCTGACCTTCGCGCAGGGAACACATCTGGGTGAGATGGTTTCATCAATCAACAGTGTCTCTGATTCTACCGGTGTTGAAGCAACTTTGATATACGATTCAACAGCCACTGTAACCGAGACAGCATCTGCCGGTACCCAGGCAATCGGCACTACCGCTCACGCTTCAGGCAGTGCAGATGTTTTCAATATCAGTTCCATTGGTGAGATAACTACTGCGGGAGCCACAGCAATTGATGTCGGTGACGCATCAAATATCAAACTGGGACAGAATGTTGACGGTTACGGCCGGGTATATCTCAAAATGATCGATGACGATTCATATGAGATATTCAAAGACGAAGACATGACCATGAAGGTGGCGGAAGGAGATATTTCATCAAATTCTTCTAAAGCCTCTGCAGCCAATAACTCCGGTCTGAATGGTCTTACCATGTCATTCTCATCCGACGTTTCAGCAGGCATGACCTCAGTTATCCAGCTGGGCGTATTCCAGGAAGCCGGTTCAGCCGGAACCGAGACTGTAAACTTTGATGAACTTGCTCTGGCTTCTTCAACCGCAGGTTCAACCAGCAATACCCAGTTTATCAGCTCCGGTTCATATCTTAGCGGTATTAAACTCGGTGAGAACACCGATGAAACCGGTAAGCTATACATCAAGGCTGACCTGAAAGACGGCACTGACGGTGGTGAAGGTAAACTATCTCAGATCTTTGTCTACAAAGACGCCCGCATGCGTGATGAGGATCTGGTTGCACAGTCTGATAAGGTTGATCTTACCAGCGACTCTGCTTCCGGTAATGCACTGAGATTATATGGAATAGAAACAGCAACAAGTGGTGAAACATCCGGACTATACGGCACCCTGAACTTCAATATGGGCACCGCGACACAGGATATCGAATTCACAACCACAATCAGCTCGGAAAACCTTGGTGTAAGACTGAGTTCCGAAGATTATGGAAGCGACGATTTCGTTAAGATTGATGTCGAGAAAGGAGAAATCTTCAGCACCTATAACGAGCAGAACGAATCAGAACTGCTGGGTGCAGGCGATGAGATAACAAGTTACGGACGGGATGCCACCATTTCACTCAATGGACAAGAGTTGAAATTAGACGGGATATCAGGTGAAGTTGCGAACTTGGATACCGCAGCTACACTGGTAATGAATCAAGGTTCACTTGGTTGTACAACCGTTGCAGCGGTCGGATATAATGAAGGTGCCTGGGGATCCAGAGCCTATCAGATGGCTGATTCCGAGGATAACTACATCAACCATGCGATAAAATCAACAACCGAAACCCTCGGTGACTGGTCAGGAGGTATGCAGTTCCAGCTCGGTGAAGGTTCCGGTGACCAGGAGAGAACAGTATTCTCACTCAAGGACGTTACCGCTACCGAACTCGGCAAGACCTTATTCACCGATAAGTTCGGGGGCAACACCGATACTGAGAAATTCCTCTCTATCAATGACATGCTCAGCGGTGGACTGGCAAGTCTGGCTGAAGATCCGGTAAAAGCTCTGGAGATTATCGATCAGGCGATTGATGACGTCTCAAGCCTCAGAGCCGACATCGGTGCTTTCCAGTCAAACATGCTGGAAACCAATGCCAGCAGTCTGAATGTGGCAATCGAAAACATAACCAAGACAGAAAGCTATATCCGTGATGCCGATATGGCTCAAGAGTCTACAGAGTTCACTTCGAACCAGATCATGGTTCAGGCAGGTACAGCGATGCTCTCACAGGCTAATGCTCTACAGCAGAGCGCACTATCACTCATTGGCTAAGAGTAGTTATAACTTAGTTGCATAAGATGTTGAATAGTACATAGGCTGAAGGGTCTGGATAGCGGGACGTGCAACCTGACTTCAGACCCTTCTTTCTGTCCAGGAAAATTACATTTTACGTTTTTTTAAAGGAGATAATAATGGATAGTCTAATGATTCATGACGGCAATAGTGCCGTCAGTCCTAATCTCCACAGCTCCTCCGCAGTGAAATCTGGAGCCCTGGAGAGATTAACTACCGAATACAGCTCTACTACCAGGGCGGATGCGGCTGCAGAAACAGACATCATCAAAGGCAGCGACAATCTTCAAGCCAGCAGTAAAGCTGCTAACAAAACCCAGGATATATACGCCGAAATTGAAGAGAACAATCAGGAAAGCCTGAATACTGTTATCAGCAGTCTGCTGAAACACAAGGTGAAATTTACTACCGATAGCGACTCCAATATCAGCTATATCGAAATATCTGACAAGGCAACAGACGAACTGCTGCGCACCATACCAAGCGAAGCGATGCGCAACGTTCTGGAGAATATAAATGATCACATTGATGAAATTCTCAATGAAAACATTGATGACACCAAGGGAGTACTCCTTGACATGAGCAGCTGAATAACCATCCCAACACTTCTATCCTTACTCCCCCTGATGCCGCAAATGTGGTATCAGGGTCTTATTTTCATCCGAAACTATCCGATTTAAGTTGATACTATCAGATAAAATCCGTAGAATAAAGACCGATTATTACTACAGGAATTTACAGGCAAGGATAACGGAAAGATGGCAAATAAACGCAAACAGACCGGGAAGGAACGTCGTCAGAAAAAACTGCAGCGCAGCAGAAAAGAGCGGACTCAGCCCCTGACGAGCACTCAAGGTACAGCAGAAGACCAGCTGTTCATGACCGGTATAAATGCGCAGCTCAGCGGCGATAATGTGACTGCAGAAGAATGTTACCGGCAGGTCCTGGAGCAGAATCCCGGACATCCCCGAGCCTTGCTTCAGCTTGGAACCCTTTTCTACCGCCGTAACGAACTGCTCAAGGCCGAGGAGTATATGCAACAGGCACATGCCAACGGACTGAATGACGAGAGCTATTATATCAACTATGGTCTGGTATGTGATAAACTCCATAAAGCCGACACGGCACTGGAGTGTTACGATAAAGCGCTGGCTATCAAGCCGGATGTCGCGCAATGCTACTTCAACAAAGGACTGCTGCTGTATAAGCGGTTCCGTTTTGCCGAAGCCTATGAATGCTTCAAAAGAGCGGATGAGCTGGAACCGAACAACTGGCTCACCGAATTTCAGGTAGGCTGCTCACTGCAGGAGACCAAACGCTATGATGAATCACTCGTCTTCTTCGAAAAAGCCCGCCAGAAGAAACCGGACAATCCCCGTATTCTTTGCGGCATGGGGATGTCATTCATCCGTAAATACAAGTATCAGGAAGGACTCAAGCTCGTCCAGCAAGCAGTGAATAAGGAGCCGGAGAATGTAACATTTCTCTTTAACTATGCCTTCGCACTCAAAGAAAACGGCAAAAAACGCGAAGCCAAGGCTGCGTTTGAAAAAGCCCTTGAGCTGGATCCGGATAATCTTGAAGCGCTGCTGGGACTCGGGCGCCTGCTTACCGAGCTTGGTGATTACGAAAGCTGCCGCAAACTCTTCCAGAAAGCGATTGATCTCAAACCCGATTACTATGCCGCCTACGCCTCCATGGGTATCAGCTACTATAAGAGCAGTGCCCGCCAATCTGTGGAATGGTTCGATAAAGCTCTGGAAATAAACCCCAATGCCGATGATGTCTACTCACTCAAAGGCTACGCGCTGAATATTCTTGGTGATACCGAAGAAGCGGAGAAAGCAATGCGCCGGGCACTGGAGCTGAAGGAAGACAGCGCCGATTACCACCAGAATATCGGTAATGTACTGGTAGTTGAGAGCAAGGTTATTGAGGCACTGGAGCATTGCCGGCGCTCGGTTGAACTCAACCCTAACAGCCATCTCGCCTTCAGTAATCTCCTGCTCTACATGCACTACATTCCGCAGTCTACCCGGGCCGACATCTGGAAACTGCATCAGACTTACTCCAAACTTTTCGAACCGACAAATATTGAGTTGCGCCCGTATCTTTCAGAAGTGCGCAAAGACCGTAAAATCCGGATCGGCATAGTCTCCAGCGATCTGCGCAAACACTCCGTGGCCTATTTTATCGAGCCGCTGCTATCCCATGCTGACAAAGAAAATTATGATTACTATACTTACGCCAATGTCAAGGTGCCAGACAGCTTCTCGCAGCGCATAGCAGATATGAGCACCAAATGGCAGAGCATTCTCCAACTCTCAGATGTTGAAGCGGCAGAGCTTATCCGCCTTGATAAGATCGATATTCTTGTTGACCTTGGGGGTCACACCGCCGATAATCGCCTGAAGATATTCTGCCTCAAACCGGCTCCGGTTCAGGTTTCTTGGCTGGGATATCCGGACACCACCGGACTGCAGGCGATGGACTACAGAATCGCCGATGAATACACCGAGCCCGAAGGTTCGGAGCAGTATTCCTCTGAAAAGATTATCAAACTTCCCGGCGGTTTTCACTGTTACAGTGCTTTCGGAGATTCACCTGATCTTGTGCCGCCACCGGCAATCACCAAAGGCTATATAACCTTCGGTTCCTTCAACAACTTTGCCAAGTGCAGCGCCGAAACAATCTTCCTCTGGTCTGAGATTCTGAAGAATGTCCCTGGCAGCAAGCTGGTACTCAAAGCACTCAGTCTTGGTGACAAGTATGTTCAGGAATACGCCTACAGCCGTTTTGAAGCCTTCGGCATCGAGCGGGAACGGATTACCATGATGCCGCGCACCATGGGTATGAAAGAGCACTTCGCCTGCTATAATGAGATTGATATCGCACTTGACACCTACCCGTATAATGGTACAACCACCACCTGCGAGGCAATGTGGATGGGCGTACCGGTAGTCAGCTTCTATGGACCAAACCATGCTTCACGTGTCGGCCTCAGCCTGCTCAGTCATGTCGGGCTGTCCCAGCTCGCCGCCGCAACCCCCGAAGAGTATGTGGGTAAAGCCGTGGCTCTGGCTCAGGAGGAGAAGATACGCGACGATCTGCGGCGGAATATGCGTGTAAGACTGATCAAGAGTCCAATACTCAATGCCGAGCATTTTTCCCGAAAATTCGAGGCAGCAATGAGCGCTGTCTGGAATGTCTACTGCGACAATCCTACCGGCAAGCATGAAGCTGTCAGTGCTAACAAAGGTTTTACGCTCAATTTTAACCCAACACCAGAAACCGTGACTGGCCAGCGGGGTAGCGGTGAACAGACTGAGAATAAGTTCACCCTAAACTTCGGCAATTCAACAGAGAACAGTCAGAATATACCATCTGACTCTGACGATAAAGAACCACCTGCAAGTGGCATAAAACTGCATTTTTAAGGGGTGTAATGGATTCAAATTATCAGCAGATTCTGCAGCAGGCCTTCAACAGTCACCAGCTAGGTGATCTAACTACCGCGATTCAGCTTTATAACGAAATACTGAACCGATACCCGGATGACAACCAGGTACTGCTGTTCTGTGCCGTTGCCTACTGCCAGCGTGGTGATTTCACGACTGCTTCCGATCACTTCTCCCACATTGAGACCTCCTCAGTAAGTGCCGATCCGAACTACTATATCAATTATGGACTTACATTGAGTGAACTTGGAGAGACCCGGCAGGCAATTGAATTGCTGCAGCGCGGCTGTGAGCTGGATCCGCAGGCCTTTGAAGCGAAGTTTAATCTCGGACGCTGCTACTACCGCCAGCATGATTACCGGCAGGCCGAGGAGGTCTTTAACGAAGCGCTACGGCTTAATCCTGAAGATGCCGAGACTCTCACCTACCTCGGTGCAATCCTTGCAGCCAGCGGTGACTCTCAAAATGCCATGAATTTCCTGAAGCACGCCTTTGAAAACGGCGGCGAAACCGGTTTTCTGCGCTATATCACCGGAGAGGTATTTGAAAAGGAAGGACAGACAGAAGAAGCCCTGAACCAGTACACACGGGCATTCATACTCGACAGAAATAATATCGCAGCCTGCCTCAGCAGCAGCAGAATGCTGGCAAAACAGGGAAAATATCAGGAGGCAGTAGCCAGAATTACCGACAATATCAAGACTGATGACCCGCATGTTGCTGCCGTAACAGAATGCACCATCAGCACTATTTACCATCTACAGGGAGATAACCAGCTGGCCGAGACCCATGCCAGAAAAGCCCTCGCCGTCAACCCTGAATCCACCGAAGCCTGCGGGCTGCTGGCACTGGCGCTCAGCAATACCGGCAGACAGGTTGAAGCTCTGGAACTCTTCAGATTAGCGACCGCGGTAACTGCCCCCAGAGCGATGGATCTGATCAATATGAGTAAGAATTTTACCGCGCTGGGGCTTACCCACGAAGCTATAGCCACCGCCCAGAAGGCGTACGCGCTCGATCTTGAAAACGCCGATGCCTTCAGCAGCCTCCTGCTCTATCTGCACTATCCTAGTGATATTGCTCAAAAAGATATAACCGAACTTCATTTTAAATTCGGCGAAGTCTTCAACCGCAGAAAAAAGCGGAAAACTGCCGGTACCGAAACGGTAAATACCACGGCGAGGATAGGTTTCATATCCGGTGATTTCTGTGTGCACTCGATTCAGTTCTTTTTTGAACCGCTGCTGCAGCAACTTGCCGCCAACAACGATGTAGAAGTGTATCTCTACTCAAATACTCCGCATAAAGATCAGGTAACCGCGAAATATATTGAGTATGCAGACAACTTCACTGACATCCGCAACCTCAGCGATATGGAAGCCTATTACCGTATAAAAAGTGACAATCTGAACGCCCTGATTGAGTTATCCGGGCACACTAATAACAACCGGCTTACGCTGCTGGCTCTCAAGCCGGTCAAAACCCAGCTTACATATCTCGGTTACCCCGACACCACCGGACTGACCGAGATTGATTACCGCCTCACCGACATTATAGCCGATCCTGAGGGGAATGACTCTATGTACACCGAGAAGCTGTACCGTTTCCCAGGATGTTTTCTCACCTATCTGCCCCCTCAACATCCAGAACCGACGGTCAGAGAGCGCGGTAACCGGAGCCTGACCTTCGGCTCATTCAATAACATTGCCAAGATCAGCGCGGAGACCTTGAACTGCTGGGCCGAGATACTCAAACTTACCCCTGAAAGCAGACTGTTACTCAAATGTCACGGTTTGAGTGCTGAAGACCTCAAGCTGCTCCTGCTGCCGCGCTTCACAGCTGCAGGTATTACGGAGGAACGACTTATATTTGCCCCGCGCGAAAAAAGCTTCGAAAAGCACCTGAATCTATATAACTCTATAGATATCTGCCTCGACACCTTTCCGTATAATGGCACCACCACCACCTTCGAAGCGCTGCTTATGGGGCGGCCAATAATAACGCTCTCTGCTGCTGCCCATGTAAGCAGAGTAGGCAGAAGCATACTGACCTGTCTGGGAAATCCCGAGCTTAGCTGCGACTCGCACCAGCAGTATGTCAAGACCGCGACAGAACTGGCGAAAGATGACGTAAAAATCGCCGAATACCACCGCACTCTCAGCCGGAAGCTGCACTCTTCGGAACTGTGTAACCATGAATTATTTTACAAAAAATTTATTGAAGCATTAAAAAAAATGCTGATAATATAGAAAAATAATGAATAAATAACCATATTTATTTTCGGAGCACGCGCTTGTCAACCAATAACCAGATAAAAAATTGCAAGGAATGCGGTCATCCCATACTTATCGGTTCAGATGATCTCTGCCAGTTCTGCAAGGATAAAAAGACCAGAGAGGATTACACCAAGTTAATCCAGGCTGAACAGCATATCAAAAAAGATACCGGCTGGCTCAAAGGCTACAGTGCCTGGACCGCGATTATGACAATTCCGGTTGTCATCCTGCTGCTTGTAATCTTTTTTTATGTGCTCTCACTTATCTCCCAAACCTGATAACCCAGAAATATAAAAGAAAGAAATTGTATCATGGAAAAAATTGATCCCTGGAAACAGATTGATGCGCTAATCGAACTTGCTCTTGCCGAGGATGTCGGTCCCGGTGATGCGACCACGCTGGCGCTAGCTCCGGAGTGTGCGACGCTTTCAGCGGTATTTACCGCCCGTGAAGATGGTGTGCTGGCCGGACTGGAAGTTACTGAACATCTTTTCAAAGCTATTGACCCTGAAGTGACTATTACCCCGATAATCGCCGATGGCACCCCATTTAAAAAGGGTGACAAACTGGCTCGTATCGAGGGACCGGCCCGCTCGGTCCTTACCGGCGAACGCCTGGCTCTCAACATAATGCAGCATATGTGCGGTGTCGCTACCGAAACCAGCAAATATGTCAAAGCCGTAGCCGGAACCAAAGCCAAAATTTACGATACCAGAAAGACCAAACCCGGTCATAGAGCCATAGAAAAAATGGCGGTTAAACTCGGCGGCGGCGACAATCACCGTCAGGGGCTTTATGATATGATTCTGATCAAAGACAATCATCTGGCGCTGGCAAATATTGCCAGCCCAGCAGAAGCCGTACGTCAGGCCCGTAACAGTTCAGACCTTGAGATAATGGTCGAGGTAGATACCCTTGAGCAGCTAGCCAATGTTCTCCCTGAGGAACCGGATTATGTCCTGCTGGACAATATGGGACCGGATGTTCTCAGAGAAGCCGTGAAGATGGCTGATGACTATGCCGCAGGCGGCGGCAGAAGGCCGAAGCTTGAAGCCTCAGGCGGAATAAATTTCGCAACCGTCACAGCTATCGCCCAGAGCGGGGTGGAGCGTATTTCCGTTGGCGCTATTACCCACAGTGCCCCTGCTCTTGATATCGGTCTCGACTATATCGACTGATACAAGGCATTATGGTTTACACCCTTTATTAACTGGAGGCGGAATCATTAGTTCTGCCTCCAGCATTTTTATCCCTGCAAAATCTGCTATTACCTGCCTGCCGGACAGCCTCACCCTACCCCGGTACTCCAGTTCTACCCACACCCGCGACTTAATTCAGACCGACATAAATGATACCAGTGATACTACATAAAACGCTGTGTATTTAGCTGCCAAATATTACAATATCGAAATTTTTATAAAAGATAATTTGCATAAGCAATTCTATAGGGTATAGTTTCAGGCTCGGATAATTTTCAGCTAAAGGAGATAATCATGAAAAGTATCAAGTATTTACAGTATATTCTCAGACATAAATGGTATGTAGCCGTAGCCGGACGAAAACTAGGACTCCCGGTCTGGCAACTGTTCATTCATGATTTCAGCAAATTCAGCCTGAGCGAATGGCGGGCATATCTTGAACGCTTCTATCCGGAAAAGGAACTGACAGAGAAACCCGCAGCCTTTGATTTTGCCTGGCTGAGACACCAGAAACGCAATAAACACCACTGGCAATATTGGGTACTCATCAGTGATCATGGGGTTATAAAGCCGCTAAAGATGCCGCAGCGGTACGCACTGGAGATGATTGCCGACTGGATAGGAGCAAATCATGCTATCACCGGCAAGGCAGAGTGCAGAAACTGGTATAATGAAAATAGCCGGTATATGCTGCTGCACCCTGCTACCAGAGAACTGGTTGAAAACACTCTCCAAAATCTCTGAAATTCAGGCATAAGGAGATTCAGACAGCAACCAGAAAGCACGCACCACCCTCAATACCGGTAACACTACCGTAATACGAAGAGCAACCTTTCAATCGGCAAAACCTAGTTTACCCCGTTTCAGCGTAACGCCATCAGAGCCCCGGCAAGTACTACCGCCGCTGTCTCAATCCGCAATATATTCCCTGCGAGCTTGACCTTCAGCACTCCGGTACTCTCCGCGAGCTCAAACTCTTCAGCGCTGAAGCCCCCCTCCGGTCCGATAAGGCAACTAAAGCTCTCGGCGCTTAGTACTTGCTCACGAACCAGTTTTGCCATACTCTCTCCCTGCTGATCAGCCAGCAGCAGAGGCGACTTGGCAACGGCGATATACTGCTTGAAACCGACAGGCTGGGTAAATTCCGGCAGCCAAAGATTTCGGGACTGCTTACAGGCCTCGATTGCCCAACGGGTATAGCGCTCCACCGGATCAGAGCCACCGGCAACACTCCGTTCACAGACAAGCGGAACAACCCGGTTTACTCCGATCTCCGAGAGTTTCTCGATCATATACTGCAGGCGCTTACTCTTAGGAATAGCCACCGCCACCTCAATCTCCGGTTTCGCTCTCGGCTCAAACGCTACCTCTCCCAGCGGCTCCACACTGACACTCCGGGAATTAATGGCGGTTATCCGCACCGGAGCATAATGCCCCAAGCCATCAAAAACCTCAAATTCAGCTCCTACCTTCTGCCGTTTCGCACTTACAATATGCCGGACCTCTTCCGGTTCAAAATTGTAATCACCCTTAGCCAGATCCTGCAGATAATACCGTGCCAGCGCCATACACATCCTCATCTTCAAATTTAACCTATAAAACAGTGACTTATACCGCACCTTTCTCCCGAATATAAGCAACAACCGGAATAGGCATATTTTATTAGCGGAAGAAAGCCGCACAATAAGATTTTTAATTTACCGTAAATAAAAAACCCCCGCTATCAACGCAGGGGTTTAAAAATCAGCTCATGGAATTAACAATCAGGTATACTGACCGCACTTGCATGGGTGGGTTGACCAGTAGTCAACATATTCCTTCTTGGTAACTTTACCATCACCATTGGCATCAATCAGTGGACGTTCTTCCGGAGCACATACCAGCTCCTCACTGCTGATCACCCCGTCGTCATCCTGGTCAAACCAGTAAAACTCTTCGGTATAGAACTGAACCGCTTCCTCCTTGGTGAGGACTCCGTCATGATTGGCGTCAAGATCCATCGGTTCATAACAGCCGCGCGCCTTGTAATCATATTTGCCGCCATCTGCAAAACCCGGTTCACTCTCATTACTACAGCCTGCGAGCAGTACAACCGCAAACAATAAAACAATACTAGTAATCAATTTCATCATAAATCCCCCTTATCGTTCCCCCAGAACAATAAAAAACCTGATCGGTCTCTGTATGTCTTATTCTCCAAAAGAAGAAATACAGAATACCAGAGACTACACAGAGTAATCTCTATATTTGTAATATATCATCTATTGGATTCTTTGCAAGTAATAAAACTTAACCTTCTGGTTTGAGTTGTTCCGATAATATTTGAGATTTGTATGCCTCTTCCGCAGCAGCCTGTTCTGCTAGTTTCCGGTTGCGCCCGGTGCCGCATCCCAGCACCACTCCGTTGAGTTCAAGTTTGACGTTGAATATCTTATCATGCTCGGGACCAGAGGTTCCGGTAATAGTATAAGCAAGCTCACCCAGCTTGTACTTCTGCACCAGCTCCTGCACCGAGGACTTGTAATTCAGCTTCTTGGCGGTCTTAATAGCCAAGGCTATCTCTTCCTCCAGCAGCCGCAGTACAGTTACTCTGGCATTCTCCATCCCGCTATCAAGATAAATTGCCGCGACAACGGCCTCAAACATATTGGCATAGAGCGATATGGGAAGACTCTTATTTGCGGCGATCCCCTTGCCCAGCAGCATTACCTCGCGCGCTCCGAGTTTTTTCAGAACCCTGCCGATAACCTTACGCGAGACAATCTCACCCTTGATATCGGTCATTGAGCCTTCATCACAGTCAGGACAGCGATTAAACAGCTCTTCACAGATAATGAAATCAAGAATAGCATCCCCGAAAAATTCCAGCCGTTCATTATTCTCATCCTTACTGGCGGTGCTGCTGCTATGTCTGAGCGCATGAACCAGCAGCTCTCTGGTTATAAACTTATAACCCAGATCGCACTCAAACTTCTCCAGCATTTCATCAGTTTCATTTAGCATCGACTTACACCACCGGCTACTGCCGCTAACCCTTCTCCGACTCCGAATAATAAGTACACAAACTCCTGAGAGTACATTTTTCACAATCAGGATTACGGGCAAAACAGACCCTTCTTCCATGCAGAATAATCCGATGTGAAAATTTACCCCAGACCCTGGGTGAAAGCAGTGCTTTCAGCTCAGCCTCAATCTTCTCAGGTTTGCTCGCAACCGTCAGCCCCAGACGGTTACTCAGCCTTATACAATGCGTATCCACCATTATACCCGGAAGATCGAAGGCATTCACCAGCACACAGTTTGCCGTCTTTCTGCCGACACCGGCTAGCGATACCAGTTCCTCCATACTCTGCGGAACCTCCGAACCATAATGCGCCACCATATCCCTCGAAGCTGAAATAATACTCTTCGCCTTATTCTTATACAGCCCCAGAGACTTGATCAGCTGCTCTACAGCCTCCGGCTCGGCTGCCGCCAGCGCTGCGGCGGTAGGATACTTCCTGAACAGCTCCGGAGTAACGGCATTAACCTTTTTATCCGTACACTGAGCCGAAAGCACGGTAGCGATAAGGACTTCAAACGGATTATTGAAATCAAGCTCACACTCCGCTTCAGGGTAGAGTACCTTGAGCTTCTGATGAATTTTACGCGCTTTCGCTTTGAGTTCCGCCATTGGCTCCATATTCACCGTCCCGTCAGTAAAGAAGCAGGTAAGTGCAAAGAATAAGATATAATGACTGAGTACTAATATCGATGAGCGTAGTCACAAACGGACCGCTCGCCAGCGCCGGGTCGACCCCGAAACGGTGAAAAATCATCGGGATACAGGTTCCGAGAATAACCGAGCCCATAATACCCACAAACATCGCCGCTCCCACCGTAACCGGGAAACGCGGAATAATCCCGAAAAACGGTGGTCTTATCGGTTCTTTTTCAATTCTCACCTCTTTGACGGTACCCTCCGCATTCTCATCAGATACCTGCACACCGCTGGCAAGGAAAGAATCTCCACTGGTCATCTCACCAGCGATAAACGCCAATGCCGAACCACAGAAAACACCGATAATAAGCCCCACCAGAATTTCACGCCGCAGCAGCCAGAAAAGATCATCAAAAAGGATTTCACCTTTGGCGATACCACGGACGGTAATGGTTGAAGCCTGAATCCCAACGTTACCTCCAAGCCCCATGATCGCCGGAATAAAATAACTGATCGCCACAACCTTGCTTATTGTCACCTCAAACTGGCTTATAATAAAACCGAGAATACTCATACCGATCAGCGAAACGACAAACCACGGCAGCCGTTTGAAAGCACGCTTCACCGCCCCCTCATCCAGCGGACGTCCAACCCCGACACCTGCCATTCGGTACATATCCTCAGATGCTTCTTCATCCATAACATCAAAGATATCATCAAAGGTAATCAGACCGATAATACGCCGACGCGGATCGACAACCGGCAGCACCGGCAGGTCATACTTGGTCATATAACGGGCACAGACCTCCTGATCCGCATTCGGACCCACGGTTACTGTCGCCCGTTCCATCAGTGAACTCACCTTGTCCCCGGGATCAGCGGCGAAAAGATCCTCGACATTTACCAGACCGAGTAATTTCATATCCTCGCGACAGACGACCAGCGTCCGCAGCGCGTCCTCCTCCAGCTCCTCACTGATAATCAGTTCCCGCACCTCATCCACCCTGATCTCAGGGCGTATGGTAACAAATTCATTGGTCATGATACCGCCGGCGGTATCCGGTTCATAACGCAGCAGCTCACGCACCTCCACGGCATCTTCGCGCGGCAGAAGCGAAAGAATACTCTCAGCACGCGAACGCGTCATGGAATTCATTAGATCCGCCGCCTCATCACGCGGCATTGATTCAACAATTTCCGCCAGTTTCTGCGGCGGCATGTCCTCTACATAATCTGCAGCATCGTCCTCATATGCCTCTTCAAGAATCTCACCCTGCTCTTCCGGATCCATAAATTCAATGATCCGGTCCTGCACCTCTTCCGGCAGTTCATGAAGAGCTTCAGCCACATCCGCAGCATGAAATTCATCAAGAATTTCCTTCATTCCACCCTTATTGTCAACCTTTGGCAGCTCTTCAATAAGATTGTCAACTACATGACGGTTGGAATGTTCCAGTTCGTTCAAATGATCCATATCCATCTCACTTTGAAAATTTTAACAACCCGCTTAACTATTTTCCCAGTATACTTCTATTTGAGCGCACACAAAAACATTACTGCAAAATTGCTTATTCCAGAGGAACTAGCATAAATATTAAACGCCGTAAAAACTAAAGCTCAAGGAGTCCACTCTTAAGCAGAGCTTCAGCCAGCACCAGATCCTCTTTGGTCGTCAGCTTTATATTATACGCCGAACCCAGAATAACCGATACCTCACGTCCGAGATTTTCAATCAGTCCCGCCTCATCGGTTATAGTCTCGGCAATACCGCCGGTACTCCGGGCAAACTCGAAGGCATCGATAATCCAGTCACGTCTGAAACACTGTGGTGTCTGTACCGCCATCGCCCCGACCCTGGATATACTGCTGATAATCTTATCTCCCTCCACCCGCTTGAGCGAATCCTGAATCTGCACTACCGGCGCGGCCGCACCGAAATCTCGCGCCATCTTGAATAACGCCTTCATAGTATCCTGACCGATAAACGGACGTACCGCGTCGTGAATAGCAATGACCTCATTTGCAGGAGAAGCCAGCATAATACCATTCCAGGAACTCTCATAACGGCTGTCACCTCCGGCAGTAATCATCGTCACTCCAAGCCCGCGAAGCTCTTTGCCGAGGGTATTACGGGCATAATCCAGATCATCCTCATTGACAACCAGAATAATCTCTTTTATCTCTTTAAGCCCTTTAAAAGCCTCCAGAGTACGCCTTATAATCATTTTTCCACCGAGATTGAGCCAGGGCTTGCGTTTATGCGCGTTCATGCGCGTCGACGAACCTGCCGCCACCAGAATAAGGCTAACCTCGGGCAGCTCCTCAAAATCATCGCTGTAATCAGCAAAATCATCCATATATTATTACCTCTTGACTGAAACCTTACTTAATTAGATAATACCCCATGACTGCAACCGACAGCGCAATGCTCCAAACTAGATACTATGTGGTTATACTGTTACCTCAAATCCCGGAAATGAAGAATTATAATACTGAATTGTAACAATAGAGGCCGGTGAAGCAAGCTATTCATCGAATTATAAGGTAAGAAAAATATAATGGCAAGAAAGTTTTTAAAAGATAGTGACGGACTTCAGCTCATTACCAGCAGCAGCAACCGTAAAAGAGCCTTTCAGGTAGCCGAAACCATTGCCGATGATCTTAATGTCGAAGCGGTAATTACCAAGGTTCGCGATCCCGAAACCGGCGGCTATGGTCTCGGTATCTATATCGTAAGTAAAGAGAATGTTCTGACCCCGGAGTTGACCGAAGAGGCTGTCCGCCTCTGGAATGAATTCATCTGAGCGGGATTTATTACAGCAACCTCACGCCTGTCCTCAGTTTCAAACTTTATAATAGGTATGATTATATTAATAACCCAGCTTTCCGAAACCTGCCGCCGTAACACCCAAAAGGTAATTCCGGTATTATCACCTGAGCTGATCAGCCTTCAAAATAGCTACTCCGCATTGTCACGTATACCGGCGAAGAGATAGATACCGGTAAGTACCAGATCATTCTGACACTTTGCCGGAAAATACTCCTGCAGCGCTTCAGCCCAGCCACCGGTAATGACTATCTGCGGCACATCCTTGCTCTGCATCACCAGACGCCGAACCGCCTCCTTCACCGCACCGACAAGTCCGGCCGAAGCGCCATTGAGAATCGCCGTACGTGTTGAATTACCAGCCCCCTTCTTCTCCCAGGATAACTCTGCCGCCGGAATTGCCGGCAGCATCGCGGCGGTACTCAGGCTGCCAAGCCACATCTCAGGGCCAGGCATGATCATTCCGCCCTTGTAGACGCCGTCCTTACTGACATAATCCACCGTTATCGCTGAACCCGCCTGAATCACCACTACCGCTTCATCCGGACACACTACCTTGGCAGAGAAAGCCGTAAGCAACCGGTCGACACCGGTGGTTTCAATAGTTTCCAGCTCATGTGCGATAATATTATCGGTTGACTTGATAAAATAGACATCATCAAGCCCGAGTTCGGCCAGAGCTGCAGTCAGAAGGTTGTTGACATCACCGACCACACTGGCCACATAAACCTTCTCCTCTTCCAGCTCCAGAGCGGATAATTCCGCCACAATCTGCTCACCGCTCAGACTGTCAGTATCCATCCGGCTGAGCCAGACCGCCTCTTCTTCGGTAAATCTACAGAACTTGGTACTGGTATTTCCCACATCAATAGCCAACATAGTTCGACTCCCCGTTTAAAAAATTATCGCGCTAACCCTACCACTCACGACTGCCGCAATGAATCAGCACCACCGTCATATACTTACCTTCATACTCCATATCCCTGCTCATATCACTCCAGAGCACCTCACCCTCCTGCTCCACATAAAATGCCGCTTTGGCCTGTGACAGTAAGCCTTTAGCAGCAAGCAAATCCCTTATTCTGCCGATATTTCTTCCGGCTTTATAGAGCACAAGTGTCTCGCAGTTTGCCAGAGCCGCCTCGACCTCCTTGAGATCGGTTCCTGGCATCAGCATCACCCTGTCCTCCTGCAGGCAAAGATGATCATTGAATTTCGCCGCAGCCGCCTGAAACGCACTGATCCCCGGAATGACTTTTATCGCCTCCGCTGGCATAAGCTGCTTGAGACAGTTTATAAGATAGGTACTTGTACTGTAGACATCCGGATCACCGAGAGTTATCTGCACTACCGACAACCCAGCAGCAACCTTTGCCGCTATGATCTCCGCGACACCGCTCCAGCTGGCGACGGTACTTGCGTTATCTCTAGTCATGGGATAAACATGCTCGATTATTTCCTGTTTACCAGTGTCGATATATTCTCTAATACTCTCCAGTGCCAAACTCTTATCCGCAAGCTCTGAGCGGGGAGCAATAATAACATCCGCAGAAGCTATGATATTCACCGCCCGCACCGTAAGCAGATCCGGACATCCCGGACCGATACCTACCGCATAAAACACGCCTTTTTCCGCTACTTTCATTATCCGTACCTTTCTACTTCCTCTTCGCCAAAGTTCTCTTCCAGCGTGCCAGCGCCTTACCTACCTCCTGCACCCCGGCACTTCCGGCCGACTTATAGGCCCGTGGAGTAACCGCCGGATTCAGACACTTGAAGACATCCTCGGTTATCAGCTCACTGACTCCGCGCATAGTATCCAGCTCCAGATCACAGAGTCGGCAGCCACGCTCTTCAGCGATACGCACCAGCGTTCCAGAGACCTCATGACAGTTGCGAAACGGCAGTCCGGCTTCCACCAGATACTCCGCAAGTACTGTCGCGTCGAGGAAACCGCCCTCAAGCATTTTGGCAGCCACCTCTTCCCGGAATTTCAGCGTCTCGGCAAAACCGGTAAGACAGAGGAGTGTCATCTCCGCAGTCTTCACCGCATCGAACAATGGCTCCTTGTCCTCCTGCAGATCACGGTTATAGGTCATAGGCAGACCTTTGACTACAGTGAGCATCGTCATCAGCGATCCGATCACCCGGCCGCTCTTGCCGCGGGTAAGTTCGAGCAGATCGGGGTTGCGCTTCTGAGGCATAATACTGCTGCCGGTACTCCAGGCATCATGCAAGACCAGCAGATTCCACTCCGAACTCGCCCAGAGAATAACATCTTCGGCAAAACGCGAGAGATGAATAAAGAGCAGAGACAACCCGGCAAGTACCTCTATGACAAAATCACGGTCACTGACTGCATCCATACTATTCGGGCAGATAGCGTCGAATCCCAATTCCTTACAGGTTATACTGCGGTCGATAGGGAGTGTGGTTCCAGCCATGGCACAGCTTCCCAGTGGCATCATATTCACCCGCTTACGCGCATCCTGCAGGCGCTGGATATCACGCTCAAGCATCTCGACATAAGCCAGCAGATGCTGCGCGATAAGAATCGGCTGCGCCCGCTGCAGATGGGTATATCCCGGAATTACCAGCTTCTTATTCTGCTCGGCAATCTTCACCAGCACCTTCTGAAATCCGCCAATAAGTTCACAGATACCGTCGATCTTACCCCGCGTCCAGAGACGCAGATCGGTTGCCACCTGATCATTACGGCTTCTAGCGGTATGCAGCTTGCGGGCAGGATCGCCAACCTTTTCGGTCAGAGCCGCCTCTATCGACATATGTATGTCTTCACATTTAATATCAAAAACAAAACTGCCATCCTCTATCTCTTTGGCTATCTCTTTCATCCCTTTGCGGATAGCAGCAAGATCCTTCTTGGTAATAAGTTTAACCTCTGCAAGCATCTTGGCATGCGCCAGACTGCCCTGAATGTCAACAGCAGCCAATTCCCGATCATAACTGATGGATTCTGTAAAAATCTCCATAATCTCACTGGTATTAACCGAAAATCTGCCTTTCCACAATTTTGCCATACTAACCCCTCTTTATTAAGAATACAGTCATCACATTATTACATACTTTTACTGCTGATTTTACAGCTTTCAGCGGCAAACGCAACCAAATATGCCATAAAAGGGCGAATAAGCATACAATCTTATTGATAAAAGTTCGCTAAAATTGATAATATTAATTGGTTACAGTTATTATATACCGGTAGACACAGGGTTTGAGTATGCCCTCTCCTGACAGGCCGCTAATTTCAGGCTGCAGTTCTGCGGTACAGAACAAGTAAGGAACGCAAAAAAAGGCAGCAGTCATCGCTAACACTCCCGGTATTAATTTGAAGAATGAAATATTAGAAATAAGGAGATTTACCAATGTCCAACCGACCAAGTAACAGTGCGGCATACGGGATGAAGATAAACCTGCACCTGCCGAATATTCCCGGCAGCTTCATGCGTATAGCCAAGGCTATTGCTGATGCCAATGCGACACTGGATATTGTCGAGATGCTCTCAGACAATGGCCCCTACAAAAAACGCTGCGTGCATGTGCACTGCAGCAGCCTTGAGCATGAAAAAGAGGTCGTGAGGGTCATCAATGAACTTGAAGGGGTTCAGATTGAAGAGGTAATAGACACTACAATTGAATATCATAAAAAGGGCAAGATGGAGATCCGTGGCTTTGCCCCTCTCAAAACCCGCGGTGACCTTTCCATCGCCTACACTCCGGGAGTAGCCCGCCCCTGCAAGGTAATCGCTGATGATAAGGAACAGGCGAACAACCTGACCAGCAAGGGAAATACCGTGGCCATCGTTACTGACGGTACCGCCGTACTGGGTCTGGGGGATATCGGTCCGGAAGCGGCTCTGCCGGTGATGGAAGGTAAATGCCTGCTGTTCAAGGAATTCGCCGGTGTAGATGCGGTTCCTATCTGTGTCGATACCAAGGATCCGGATGAGATAGTTAGGCTGGTTCAGCTTATCGCTCCCACTTACGGCGGCATAAATCTTGAGGATATTTCAGCACCACGCTGCTTCGAAATCGAAGACAGACTCAAGGCACTGCTGAATATTCCGGTATTCCATGACGATCAGCACGGCACCGCGATTGTGGCTCTGGCGGCACTTTACAATGCCCTCAAAGTAACCGGTAAAAAGATTACTGAGATCAAAGCCGTCATCTGCGGCCTCGGTTCAGCAGGTACCGCCTGCGCCAAGATGTACTACAATGCAGGGCTGAAGAATATTATCGGTGTCGATAAGGACGGAGCTATTCACAAGGATTCAGACTGTAAAGGCAATCCGGCCTTCGAGTGGTTCCGGGATAATACCAATCCGAACAATGAAACCGGTCAGCTTCAGGACGTGATCAAAGGAGCCGACCTGTTCCATGGAGTCTCCGCTCCCGGCATACTGGGAGTTGAAGCGGTAAAGACAATGAACCAAGATGCGATCATCTTCGCCATGGCCAATCCGGTTCCGGAAATCATGCCGGAGCTTGCCGCCGAGCATGTTGCCGTAATGGCTACCGGCCGCTCCGACTACCCGAATCAGATCAACAACGTTCTGGCCTTCCCCGGTCTCTTCCGCGGCGCACTTGACTGCCGGGCGACAGCGATTACCGAAGGTATGAAGCTGGCGGCAGCCCAGGCTATTGCGGACATCGTCGGAGATAATCTGACCACCAGCTACATTATCCCATCAGCTCTTGATCCGGTAGTAGCGCAGAAGGTTGCCGAGGCGGTCAAACAGCAGGCGATAAATGAAGGAATCGGCCAGATACACCCGGTTCCGGCACCAACCTTCAACAATCTCAAGTTCTAACCGCACGGAGCCGGTTAAATAACCGGCTCCGGCTTATACCCTGTTTCAGAAGAAAGACCGAGAAATATATATGTGTGGAATAGCTGGCTATACCGGTGAGCATATTGCAGGGGTTCTCACGCGGATGAGTAATTCCATGGCCTACCGCGGACCGGACGCAGCGAACTTCTTCAATACCGACGGGCTGCATCTGATGCACCGCCGGCTTCAGGTTATAGACCTGGAATCCGGCGCACAGCCGATGTCAACCGCCGACAGCCGGCTTACCGTAATCTTCAATGGCGAAATCTATAATCACCGGGAACTCAGAAAATTTCTCGAAGCCAAAGGCCATAGTTTCCGCAGTGATCACTCAGATACCGAGGTACTGCTGCACGGCTACCGGGAATGGGGCGAAGCACTACCGGAAAAACTCAACGGCATGTGGGCCTTCTGCATATTCGACAGTGAAGAACAGAGACTCTTTATCTCGCGGGACCGCTTCGGTCAGAAACCGCTCTACTACAATCAGACCTCTAATGCCTTTATTTTCGCGTCTGAACTCGGCGGTATTGAAGCCCATCCCCAGTGCCGGCGGGAGATCTCGGAACTCAGCCTGCAGAAATTCTTTGCCTACGGTTTTATTCCTCATCCCCGTACAATCTATAAAGATGTCAGAAAACTCCCCGGCGGTCACAACCTATGCTATGATCTGCAGACCAAACGTCTGCAGGTAAAGCGTTACTGGCATTATGAAATCGAGCCGGATAATTCACTGCTGAGACGGGGTGAAGAACTTCAGGAAGAGCTGATAACACTTCTTGACCGGGCTACCGCGCGCAGAATGGATGCAGATGTCCCGCTGGGGGTACTTCTCAGCGGCGGAATTGATTCCTCGGCAGTAGCCGCTATGGCCAGCAGACATACGGCTAATCTTGCTACCTTCTCTATCGGCTTTGATGCTGATTCCTATGATGAATCGGACTTCGCCGGTAAAGTTGCCGGGCTGCTTCAAAGCCGGCACCACCTGACCCGCCTGACCCTCGAGCATACCCGGGACTATCTGCCGGAAATTCTATCGCGACTCGATGAGCCTCAGGGTGATGATTCGCTGCTGCCGACCTATCTGGTCTGTAAAAACGCCAGAGAGCATGTCACCGTCGCTCTTGGCGGGGACGGTGGAGACGAGCTCTTCAGCGGTTATGAACCCTTTAAATTCTGGCGCTGGGCGCGCAGATACAATATATATCTGCCACAGGCACTGCACCGGACGGTAAACGCCATAACCGGAAAGATCCAGGCTTCACACCGCTATATGGCACTGGGTCTGAAAATAAAACGTTTTTTCTATGCCTCCGGACTCTCAATGCCGGTATGGATACCGGCGCTCATGGCACCGCTGCAGCTGCAGGACATCGGAGAACTGTTTGCCAAACCGCTGGAGCTTGAAGACATTTACAGCGAAGCCATAAGCTGCTGGAACAACTGCCGCAGTAAGTGGGTCGGTGACAGAATAACACAGTATTATGTCGATTACTATCTTCAGGATGAGATCCTTGCCAAGACCGACCGGGCCTCAATGCTCAACAGTCTGGAGCTGCGCAGTCCGTTTCTGGATATCGAACTGGCTGATTTTGCCCGCAGACTCCCGCACCAGTTGAAGCTCCGTGCCGGCACCACCAAATACATACTCAAAAAAAGTTTGGAAAAGATATTACCACCTGATATACTATACCGTCCGAAACAGGGATTTTCACCACCAGCCGGCGACTGGTTTGCCAGTGGAGCTCTAAATCTCCGTGACCGGATCTGCCCGCTGGAGAATCAGGAAAAAATACTGCAGCTGCTTGCTGAACACCGCTCCTGCAGACATGACAACCGGCTCTTTCTCTGGAACCAGCTGACACTCGGATATTTTATGGATAGAACCAGAGATGACTGAAACCCAGCGCACGATTAAAATCACTATCGAGTATGACGGCAGCAACTATGCCGGCTGGCAGGTACAGCCCAATGCCGTTACGGTTCAGCAGCGGCTCGAGGAAGCGGTCAAACGCCTCACCGGTGAGACGGTAAAGGTTTACGGCGCAGGCAGAACCGATGCCGGGGTTCATGCCCGTGGACAGGTTGCCACCTTCCGAACCCTGAGCAATATTCCTACCGCCAATTTCGCCAGAGCCCTCACCAGCCGACTGCCGCGTGATATTTCAGTACGCCTTGCTGAGGAGGTACCGGACAGCTTTGATCCCCGGCATGGCGCCAAGCTCAAACTCTACCGTTACCAGCTACATGCTTCACCAATAGCCCCGGCTATCGGTCGGCAGTATCTCTGGCATATCAGCTGGGAGCTTGATATACCGCGGATGCAGCGAGCCTGCAGCTTTTTTGAAGGCGAGCATGACTATACCAGCTTTTCCAACCAGGAATGCAATAACACCGACGCCAATAACATCCGCACCGTTGAACGCTGCTCACTGGAGACAGACGGGTCGCTATTAACCATTGATGTCATAGGGCGGTCATTCCTTTATAATATGGTACGCAACATTGTCGGTACACTTGTAGATATCGGTCACGGCAGAATAGCGCCTGAAACCCTGCCGGAAATTTTTGCAGCCAGAAACCGCCAGCTCGCCGGTCAGGGAGCACCAGCCAGAGGTCTGACTCTGGAGTGGATCAAATACCAATAACAAGTTCTTATATCGGAGCCAAAATGAAGCCCGCTATTTCACACCGTTTTTCACGCCTGGAACTCTTAAAGTTTGCGTTTCCTTCGGTGATTATGATGATCTTCCTGTCAATATACACCATTGTCGACGGCATTTTTCTTGCCAAAGTAGCCGGCACCGACTCTTTCGCCGCGGTCAATATCACCTACCCCTTCACTACCGCTATATTCTCATTGGCGCTGATGTTCGGAACCGGTGGCAGCGCGGTGATAGCAATTATGCTCGGTCAGAAGCGTAAACTTGAAGCCAGACAATGCTTCTCCTTTATAGTGCTGACGCTGATAGTAACTGTCGGTATAATCTGTGTTCTCAGTTACATCTTCAGCGATCGGCTGATAAATCTGCTGGGAGCGGATGCGACCCTGTCCCCACTGGTTTATTCCTATCTGCGGATCATAATAATCTTCACCGTGCCGGCAGCACTTCAGTCACTTTTCGTCAGCTTCTTTGTAACCGCCAGCAGACCCCGTCTCGGCCTGTTCTATACCCTTGCCGCCGGCGTTACCAACATGCTGCTGGACTTTATCTTCGTGGTACTGCTGAAACTGGGTATCGAGGGCGCGGCTCTAGCTACCGGCATCGCCTACTGTATCCCTGCCGGCGGTGGCATACTATTCTTCCTCAAGCATAACCGCGGACTCTGTTTTGCCAGACCCCGACTGCGGCTGGATATTCTCAAAAACTGCTGCAGTAACGGCTTATCCGAGATGATGAATAATCTATCCGCCTGTATCGTAACCCTGATCTTCAATCTCACCATGCTCAAATACATCGGCGCAAGCGGTATCGCAGCCATCGCGGTCATACTTTACTGCGAATTCCTCTTTACCGCGGTATTTATCGGTTACAGTATCGGTATAGCCCCGATAATCTCCTATCATTACGGTGCCGAGAACTCCACCTACTTCCGTAAACTGCTGCATATCTGCCTGCAGGTGACAATAGTCGCCTCGCTGCTGCTCTTTCTCACTACCTATTTCAGCGCCTCCTGGATAACCGCCCTCTTTGCCAAAGAGAGCTCCAACACCTTCAAGCTGGCGTACGACGGCTTGAGAATATTCTCGTTTTCAATTATTTTTTCCGGAATAAATATCTTCACCAGTGCCGCCCTCACCGCCGTAGCCCGGGGCAGAGCCTCAACATTAATCTCGGTATCCCGTTCGCTTATACTGGTAATTATCGGTATGTATCTCTTTCTTCACATTGTGCAGACTGCGTCAAACGCACTCTGGTTATCACTCCCGTTCTCAGAGATTCTTACCGGGCTTATCACCATCTATTATTTTCACAAGCTCAAGAATCATACGCTGTGACAACCCGCAAATTTACTCAGCGGCTGAAACGTCTAATTACAAACTGCTTATCCGCGGCAGTACCGCCATTATACGCATCCACCGGTTTACGGGTTCGCATAATCTCCTCCAGCCGGGGCAGTAACGGTTCAATCCGCACCCCGCCCTCATGACCGTCAGGGTAACGCGGTCTGCTCTCAATAACCCGGTTATTGGTATAAACCACAACAATATGCCCACTCCAGACAATAAGATCAAGTGGCCGGAGTTTGGCCGCTATCTCGGCGGCGGTCTGCCCAGCAATTGAGACCGCACTGCCAAATTCTACCAGCTCCGAGGTATTCCGGGGAATACTCCCGCCCGTCGCCTCATACAGCATGCCGGAGCAGTCCACACCCCGCAGAATCCAGGCAGCATAATGCTCCTGCAGATATTTTTCCGCCGCCGCTCCCTTTACCGGATAAAACTCCAGCATCTGCCTGATACCAGGAGAATAATTTCCACCCCAGCGGTACGGCATTCCCACCAGAGAACCGAGATCCTTTAAGATATCCTCTTTCTGCGGTAGTATTCTTGACCGCTGCGGCGTAGAAGCAGAACAGACTCTGACAAATCGCGAATCAATATATAAACGCTTATTAACCGGATACTCACTGGTTGTAACCGTATAGATCTTACAGCCGCCAAACTTCTGCATTCCCTGCAGCTCGAACTTACTCCCGACAAGAGCAATAAACTCCAGCGCCCGCAGATGTCCCTTATCATCCAGCCGTAAATTCGGCCCGGCAGGATCAGTGGTATAATACAGCGCCGGTATATCCGCGCAGTTATATACTGGTGTCGGCAGCACTGACTGCAGCCAGATACCGGACTTCGGGATGGCCGCTCCTTCAACAGCAGCTGCACTCAATCCAACCGACAAAACCATGGTAATAACTATCAGCAAAAGACTGAAACGCTGAAAACAGCAGTTCCTATTTGTAACTCTAAAATGTTCAGCCAAAGCAGCAACCTCCCAAGCTCTCAATCCACAATAATGAATATAACCAAGCATAGCAACCATCGCAATAACATCTTACGAATAAATAAGTTAAAAAGATCATACCCAAAATCACACCCAAAGCAATAGCCTGAACCGCAAGTTCAGGCTATCACAGGAAGCAGCAGACGGATATAATCAATAAAGTATTCTTTAAAATGTAACCCGCAGCTTACCCCGGGGATATACTACTCCAAAAAATCCAACTCCAGCGGTAATTCAGAATCTTCCTTTAAAGCCTGGTAATTATCTTCACCTGCACGCAAGCGGAACTTCGCAAAGAGTTCCTTGAGCTCTTCGGTCTGAGCCGCCATCTCCTGGGCGGTTCCTGCCGTCTCTTCGGCACTGGCCGTATTCTGATGGGTAACCTTTTCAATCTGATCAATTCCGTTATTGATCTGCGTGAGCCCGGCCACCTGATTACCGGACGACACCGCAATACCCGCTACCAGATCATTATTCTTTTTCGCACTCTCAAAAATACCGTTGAGCGCGGTGGCGGTAGAACCGCAGATTTCAACCCCGCCCAGAATTTCCTTGTTGGAACGTTCAATCAATTCCGCCGTTTCCGCCGCTGCCTTGGCAGAACGCGCGGCAAGGTTACGCACCTCTTCCGCGACTACCGCGAAACCCTTACCGTGCTGACCGGCTCTTGCCGCCTCAACAGCAGCATTGAGTGCCAGAAGATTGGTCTGGAAGGCTATATCATCAATCGTTTTAATTACTTTCTGAGTCAGTTCGCCATTACTGGATATCTGCTCCATTGATTTACGCATCTTCTCCATACGCTCAAGTCCGACCTCAGCTGATTTTGCTACCGCCTCGGCGAAAACCTTTGCCTTATCAGCATTATCAGAATTAACTGCAGTCTGTGAAGAGATATCAAGCATTGATGACTTGATCTGCTCAAGTGCCGCCGCCTGCTCTATAGCGCCATGCGAGAGCGACTGGCTGGCGGTTGAGACCTCAGCTGTAGCCGTTGAAACACTCTGAATATCACTATTAATAAAGGACATCACACCATTGAGACGTTGGACCATGAGCGAGAAGGCCTTACCCAGACGATCTTTTTCCGAAAGCAGATTTACCTCTACGTTGAGATCTCCTTCCGCAATTCGTTCGGCGATATCAGCCTTATGCCTGATTTCATGCAGCATGGTATTGAGAGAGGCATTCATATGCCCGAGCTCACCGTCACCTTCCCTGAATTCTACCTCCAGATCACCTGCAGCAACCTTTTCAACCCCGGTAATTGCAGTCATAATCGGGCGAATAATACTCCGGGCCACCAACAGAACCGCCAGTATTATCAGCACGGTCAGAACCAACAGAATTATTACAGTTATACCTATCGAATAGGCGACAGTCTGCTTAAGGCGTGCTACCGTGCTATTGAAATTACCGGTTTCATTCCGGGTTATCTCCGCACTTTGCAGAGAGATATCCATAGACTGCTCACCAAGCTTGTCAAGATAGTCTCTGGTAACAGCAAACTTTTCAAGGGTTACCCGGTCATTTTCCCGGATCTTACTCTTCAGCTGCAGTAGATCATTACATTTAGCAAGAGCAGCAGCACTGTTCTTGAGCCATGAGGCATAATGGACTTTAAACTGGTCATACTCCTCCAGCATCGCCCGGTCAAAGAGCTTGCTCGCTTTTAGCATCCTGTCACCGACCTGCCGGCTGTTTTCGAGATAAGCGGCTTCATATTGAGCGAATTCTTCTGCAGTCTGAACATTTACCGCCCGCAGATTGGCTTCCAGAGCCTGATAGGCATCTCTATCGGCATTGATAACCAGTGCCACGGTAGCGAAGAGGACCTTGGCCACCTCCGGGTCAGAGGCACCTTTTTCCTCCAGCATTTCAGTGAGCTTATCAAGATACGGGCGCATCAGTCCAAAAGCTTCATCCGCCGCCGCCAGAAGTTCAGACCGCATATTATAGGTCTGAGCCGCCGTTAACGCCAGTTCTACCGAAGTCTTGCTGCTCTTCTCCCATTGTGGAAAGACCTCCTGAAATCCCGCGAAGAGTTCGGAGGTAAGAGTAGTGAAATTATTATGTGCCTTTGTCGCCCGCTCAATGACCTGCGCGATATTCTCCGTATTGCTGTCCATTGCCTCCTGTATCACTTTGATATCATGAGAGCCGGCAGCATTCAGTCTGGCAACATAGGCCTGATAGGCATCCCTATCGGCATTGAGGACCAGAGAGATAGTATCGCAGGATTTTTCCAGTTCCGGAAAAGTTCTGTCTACCTTGGAAAACGCGCTGATCAACTCTTCCCCTCCTCCGGTTATACTCCAGAGAAGCCAGGCAAAGATCAGCGAAAAAATTGCGATTGCAAGCAACGCAATCGCACCCAAAACTCCAATTTTAGTCTTTATTCTCATTTTGCTCTCCAAGGTTGAAGCAAATAATAATCACAGCAGTCCCGGTAATAATTCCGCAGACTACAGTCAAATAATTGAGAGAATCAGAGTAAAATGAATTATGCCAACTGATTTAGTTCATTGTCATAAAGAAGCTTTTCACCATCAAGCAGAATCTTAACTTCACCGTTAACCTTGCCCAGTCCCTTAATATACTGTGAACTTCTAACACTGGCAACTTTCGGTGGAGGAGAAATAAGATCTTTTTCAATTGTCATAACTTCACTTACCGTATCAACTACCAGCCCCAGTTGAATATTATTGATATTAACCACGATAATACATGTACGTTCATCGTAGTCTTTGGCCACCATGCTGAACTTCAGACGCATGTCCACAACCGGTATAACCTGACCACGCAGATTAACCACACCTTTGACAAAGGAAGGCATATCAGGGACCTCGGTTATATTCTGAATACCAACAATTTCAGTAACATAGCCGATTCCAACCCCATAAACTTCCTCACTGAGATGGAATGTGAGATACATATCATCGATGGTCTCATCCTCCAGCTCCATTTCACTATCTACACCAAGATTTTGCACATTACCTGCAGACATTTTATTCTCCTTACAATATTAAGCGTAATCTGCTAAATGGATAAATCAATCTAATCTATAATACCAGCTCCCAGAATAACAGGCGAATCCCTGACATACTTCCGGTATTACTTTACAACTATGAACTTCCGGCTGCTTTTACGACATCCACCCGGTAAAACTAAATACTGAATACTTACAGACACCAACAAATGCAACCCATTTATCCTATTCTAAGAAAAATTTAACCATAAACAAACAAATAACACCAGAAACTCGCATTTACCCATAATATTCCAGAGAAACATATTTTAATAAAATCCGACTACAAAGAAGCTAAGATGACCAGATACAAATCAAAAATTTGAATTAACTCTCCAAGACCTTCTCGATTAGTTTCGCTATATCTTCCATATAAAACGGCTTTTTCATCACCCCGAACGCTCCCATCTTCAGTACTTCACGCACCTCATTGCCACGGGAATAGCCGGTTGTAATAATAATCTTAACCTCAGGATCAATTCTCTTCATATTGAGAAAAGCTTCGCGTCCGCTCATTTTCGGCATAATCATATCGAGAATAATCAAATCAATATCACCATGCTCCTTCTCAAAAAGTTTTACCCCCTCAGACCCATTATTGCAGGTAATTACCTTATACCCGAGATCGCTCAGCATCTGACCGCCGATTATGCGCACGATCTCCTCATCATCGACCAGTAAAATCCTGCCTTTACCATGAACTTTCCGCTCAATCTTCCTGACTATATTATCATCGGGAATCTCCGGCAGCACCATCTCAAAGGTAGTGCCGCTCCCAAGACGGGAGTTTACATTTATAAAGCCCTTATGCTGCTTGACCGTATCCCAGACCGCGGCCAGCCCCATACCGGTTCCACGTCCCTCGCCCTTGGTCGTAAAGAACGGCTCAAATATCTTGCTGACAATCTCAGCATTCATACCGGTTCCGGTATCACGGACCTTGATACATATATAATTACCAGGCTCAACAGTAAATCCTTTAAAATCATAATATGCGCTCTCAATCTTGATATTCTCGGTGATGAAACTGATCATACCTATATCATCTGAAATCGCGTCGCGGGCGTTTATACCCAAATTCAGCAAGGCATTCTGCAATTGCGACGGATCACCAATTGTCGTTGATGGAGCTGCATTGAATTTTTTCCCAATCGTAATCTTCTTATCAATTGAATGTTCAAGCATATTTATAACTTCAATTAAAACCGCATGAACATCAATCGGCATTTTTTTCAACTCACTTTTACGTGAAAAGGCAAGAAGCTTCTCCGTAAGGTCTGCAGAGCGCACTGCACAGGTAGCAATATTCTGAGCATAACCTTTTAAATCCGGATCTTCAAGATTTGACACCAGAAAATCACTATAACCAAGAATACCGGTAAGCTGATTATTAAAATCATGTGCAACCCCTCCAACCAGCTGCCCGATCGCAGACATTTTCTCCGCCTGTTTGAGTTTCTCTGACAGATCCCGAACCTCAGACACATCACGCACCACCGAGATAATACAGAAGACACCGGCATAGTATATGCCCTGCGCATACACCTTAGCCTCAAAAAGCTGGTTATTGCTGCGTTTGAGTGTCACCGTCATATTATCGATAACCTGACCATCCTTAAGCGGATCAAAAAAATCCCGCAACAATTCGATGTTCACGCAGACACCGAGATTTTCTATGGTGTTGCCTACAGCTTCGGCACGGCTGATACCGAACATTTCATAACACTTGGCATTAACTTCCAGTATTTTACCATCGGAGAATCTCGATATTACGACAGTATCCGGAAGCAGATTGAATAAAGCCGTAAAACGTTCCTGCAAATCATCACGCTGCGACTTGAGGGTCAGAATATCAGAAATATCAATAAAGACGATAACGCCGATACCGGAATTATCTTCGCTGTTTTCATCAGGAGTAAAACAGAAATTTATTATTGCGATCTCTCCGGATTCATTTTTCAGCTGCAGATGCTTGCAGATCTTTCCGCCACGCTTGATACGATTTTGAAAAGCACAATTACTTGTATCAAATGCATTACCCTTCATATCATATACGTCCACCCCAAGGAAAAATTGCTCAATGCTCTCGGCAACGACATGATTATGAGTAAAATTATGGCGGAATCGCCGAGCATGCTTATTAACATAAGAAAGATTATCATTCTGGGTATCGATAACAATTATACCTTCACGACTCGAATCAAGAGCGGTTTTCAAGAATGACTCATTCTCGAGATGCGCGAGTTCATTATTGGTATATTCCGTAATATCGGTGAATATTATCGTCAGTGAGTTCAAGTCGCTGCCTTCATACTGCGGGAGAACTTTGAGCATGAACACAATTCCACCAGACAGATTTTTCGATATCACCTCCCGTTCAAAACCGACCCCAGTCTGCACAGCATCATCAAGAAGCCGGCTCCAGACCTCCCTCCCGATATCAAACAGATCGATAGAAAAGACATTCTTTCCAACGACTTCATTGATAATTATATCAAAGTATTCTGAAGCACTGTCGCTCAACATCAGAATATTACCATAGATATCCACGTTTAACATAAAATCCGAAAGTCTGGAAAGTAGCTCTTGGGAATTATTATAATCACTTATAATACGATCATTGCGGGTATGCATATCCAGAGTAATAGCGATACTTTTAGCCAATTCTTCAAATAATTCCACAATCTCCAGATTGATAAAATCAGTTCTGCGGTCGTTGAGTAGCAGCAGCCCGATTGTTTCCTTACCACTGCGAATCGGAATAAGAGCGATACTCTTGAAGCCTTCCTCAATACAGCGTCCGCGAACCTTGTCGGTAAAATCCGCAAGATTATTACGAGCGGTAAAATCAACCGAATCACTGGTCCAGAAACTGCCATAAGCTGTAACACCTTCACCATGAGCTATATTTCCAGATAATACCAAGCCGCACATACAGTACAGCTGCTTACACTCCGTATCACCTGTACGGCCGCAATTCGGGCATAACAGAGAATTTTCAGCTTTAAGAAATTCAGAACTGAGCCCGACGGAGGCCACAATATTATAATCGTCTCCATTCTTCAAACGCAGCCCGACAGCACTGACGCTAGTGACAGATTTGATAGTATTTACAATATTAGACGCTATTTCAGGTACGGTTTTATTATCATAGGATTCCCTGAAAATTTCATAGGCCAACTTGAGTAAGGTGGATTTATCCAAAGGCAGAGTTCCCGCATATCTGGCAGCTGCATGAATATGCTCAAACAGTTTATTGCTACTGGACTTGAGATCAAAGTTATTATCCATACTTCTTCCCCATAATCTATCAGCTACAAAATATGGCAAATCAGAATAACCAGCTACATATAAATAGAATCTTCTATAGCCATTAACTCACAATTATAAAAAAGAGTCAAGGAAATAAGACTTAATTGATTTTTTTTTTAAAACACAATTAATACCATGAATACTGGCGAAGCTTATTGTAAAATAGTGATATAAAATTACAAATTTATATTACTTAACAATAGAGAAAATTCCAAATTTTCATCTGCAAAACTCATTATTAAACTAAAAATCTCTCAGTCAGCTAAAATTTTTAATAAAAAAATAACTGTATAAAAAAAATTTATGCCACAATAATACTGTCGGCATACTTTTATTCAGCAAACATAAAGTAGCGGTTCCTATTATTAATAGCACATTACAATGTCCAAGGGTTAAAATGCTAATTTCAAATATGAAATCAAGCGATCACTAAAACCATAATAAACAAAATTCCTGGTAAACAGCCTGTGAATCAAAAAACGTTCCAGAACTTAAAACAAGAAAGAGAGGAATGAAATTAGCGCCAATTGCTTTTTCGGAGTGAATCATTATTTTTACAGCACGCCATAACTAGAGCACTAGCGTATCAATCATATTCCCGAAATAAAGCAATAGCAAAGAGTTATAAAACCCCTATACATTATTCAAAATACTGACATATTTCAGAACTGTTTGAATTATTTCCGAAAAGAATGATAACTAACGGCACAAACCACAAAAAATGCAAAAAAAAATAATCACCGAAGTGATTATAAGGTATGGAGCGGGCGGGGGGAATCGAACCCCCGTGATCAGCTTGGAAGGCTGGAGCTTTACCACTAAGCTACGCCCGCATTTCAAATGTACTAAATATATTATTTAAAAGGATATGCATTGCAATAGTAAAGTTTAATTTTTTTAAAAATATTTTTATTCATATTTAACGATTTATTCATAAAAAAAAGTGATTATGTAAAATAGTTGACAACTGTGTGTAACCTTAAAGTATCTTCTATTCAGGGTTAATTTTGAATATATCCTCAAGCAAAATAATGCTAATATATGACCTTTAACCACAAAATCGTTGCGAACATTTTTCATTTACCCCTTCCGGCATAAAAACATAATAGACTATGTATGATGTTTATTGTGTGACTATTCATTCTCAATTTACGTATTTTTGTTCGAAAAACACCAATTGTGTAAAAAATATCCTTGTTTAGGCTCATCCTTATGCTTATCATATTATTTATATTTAAGCAATCATCATGTTTATCATTTATTAATTATTTGTGAGTATTTTTAGAATGGCAATTAAAAACGAAATTAGCAGAAAGATGCAGCAAGAGTTCGGCAAGAGGCTGCGTCAGGCACGAGAAGATAATAATTTCTCCAGAAAAGAATTATCGGTACTTTTAAATGTAAGCGAAAAAACCATACAATTATGGGAAACAGGCAGTACCTTCACCACCAATCTCGCACATTATGGTATTATTGAAAAAGAATTCGGACTATCTTTTTCTGAATGCATAAAAGAAATAACCAGCATCCCGCAGCAGGAAGGAATAGAAGAAAATGCCAAAATTGGACCTATTCCCGTCAACTTCAGTTCAAGAACTAAAGAAATCTCAGAAAAATCGCACGAAATGATGGCTATCCCCAGAGTTCATATGCGCCGCCTTATTCATAAAAAATCAGGTTTTGATGAAACTGAAATACTTGACTGGGTATTTGCTCCCTCCTCCTGGTTTCAAAAGAGCTCCAAGCTTGTCGCCTGCTTCATGAATGACAACTCAATGCGTGACAATATACCAAAGGGTTCGATTCTTATATTCGACACACATCAGCTCAAAGAAGAGGAATTGGCCGGTGAGTGTGTTCTCATTCAGCGGGCACGTAGCTTTTTTATCAGAAAAATTGTCGCTGAAGGCGATGAACTGGTATGCAAGTCCGATGATCTGAATCTCAAAGACTTCAATTTCGATAAACGCATCATGAAGATTATCGGTAAAGTCGTGGGACGCCTGACCCATTTCAAATAATTTGATACATTACCCATAGAGCTTGATAAAAAAGCAGATCCAGATTACCCTGGATCTGCTTTCTTGTTATTCCTCAGCATTCAAGAATTACCGCACTTCTCGGCCTTACCCGATACTTTGTGCAGCTGCGTCCGACAAAAACACCCTGATCCGGTTTTTCAAAGATGTCATTAGGACTTGCCAGCGACGTGTCAACCATCCGCACCCAATCCCTACCGACATCGGGTATATCAATATACGCCCTGCTCTCAGAGGCGTTGAGCATAACAAAAAGTGATTTACTGCACTTGCAGTTCTGATTGCACTGATTTATGCACTCACCGTCAAGCATAAATGCCAGCAGCTTTGAGCTTGCCGACCAGTCTGCACCCTTGCCATGGGCACCATACCAGGTTATCCCCTTACCATCTTTAAAAAATGTACTCCGCGCCAGAACCGGATGGCGTTTACGAAACGCTATCATCTTCCGTGTAAAATCATATATATCCTTATTTTTAGCGAGCAGCGACCAGTCTACCCAACTTATCTCATTATCCTGACAATAGGCGTTATTATTCCCCTGCTGAGTCCTGCCGAATTCATCCCCGGCAAGAAGCATCGGAACCCCCTGACTGATAAAAAGGGTAAGGATAAAATTCTTCAGCATCTGGTACCGGATACTGTTTACCTCTTCATTGTCGGTATCACCCTCCACTCCGAAGTTCATGGAGTGGTTATTATTCTCACCATCCATGTTATTCTCACCATTGGCCAGGTTATGCTTCTGAGTATAGGCTACCAGATCATAAAGGGTAAAACCATCATGAGCGGTAATAAAATTGATCCCCTGCTTGGGTGCTTTATGATAGAGATCGTCCGAACCACAGATTCTGCTGGCAACTGGGCTTACCATCCCTTCCTGACCCTTCCAGAACATCCGGACATTATCGCGGTAATAGCCGTTCCATTCAGACCAGCGGTCAAAGTGCGGGAAATGCCCTACCTGATTCAACCCAGCCGCATCCCAGGCTTCCGCAATGACCTTGGTAGCCGCCAGCACCGGATCCTTGGCTATACGTTCCAGCAGCGGCGGATTCTGCAGTACTTCCCCGTCTTCACCGCGGCCAAGAATAGAAGCCAGATCAAAACGGAAGCCATCAACATGCATCTCCGACACCCAGTAACGCAGACAATCAATGATCAGACTCTGATTTGTCGGATCATTACAGTTAAACGTATTACCACAACCGGAATAATTCTTATACTTGCCGCTACCATCAAGAATATAGTAAGAGGCGTTGTCAATTCCCCTGAAGGATATTACCGGACCACGCTCATCGCCTTCAGCAGTATGATTGAACACGACATCAAGATAGACCTCAATCCCGGCATTATGAAACTCCCTGATCATCTCCTTGAATTCATTTATCTGATTATAATCAGAGCCATTGGCCGCATAACTCGCTTTAGGAGCAAAGAAGCATACCGGAGAGTAACCCCAGTAATTTCTAAGTATATCCCCTGACTCGTTATGCCTCATATGTTCATTTTCATCGAACTCAAATATCGGCATCAATTCCACAGCGGTGACACCCAGGCTCTTGATATACGGAATTTTTTCAATCAACCCCTTATAAGTACCCCGGTGCTCAACCCCAGAGTTCTCCATGATGGTGTATCCCCGTACATGCAGCTCATAAATTATCGTGTCCTCAAGTGATCTGGTAACGGGTCTGCTTCCCTGCCAGTCAAACTCCGCAGTACCCACAGCACAACGCCGCACAAATTCAGAGTAATCCTTCTGAGGCTTTATTTCACGGCGTATCTGCGGTTCGCCCCATTTTGCCCCGCCGGTCAAGGCCTTGGCATAAGGATCGATCAAGATAATATCCTTATTGAACATATTTCCGATACGAGACGAATTATCCCCGTCCATACGCCAGCCGTAGCGGATATCATCCTTTGCCCCCAGCACCTCTACATGCCAGACGTTACCGGTCTTATTCCAGGATTCTGTCAGCTCTATCTCCTGTACCGCATCGGTAACAGACGGTTCAAAAAGCACCAGCGTACAGCTGGTGGCATTCTTTGAATAAATGGAAAAATTATACCCATGCGCCGTAGGAGTCGCCCCGAACGGCAGTGGTTTACCATGATTAGTACTATACTTATCTCTACTCATTATATCACCGCAATTCCTTACTTTATCACAATCAAGCAGCTCTACCCGGCATTATGCACGCAACTTCAAAGCAGCATTTGCATATTATAATATTTTCAACGACAGATAAAACTTACATAAATGTTAACCTTATTATTTATTTTTTTCAAGTAAGTTTTCTGTTTCATTTATCCTGTAAAAATGCTATAATAAATCTTTATTTTCTAAACAATGTTTAAATATTATTCATCAAGCACTAAAGGAGTAGTTATGGACTTCAGCAAGCTCAAAGAGGAGACATGCAAGGGAAATCTCGAACTGGTGAAACACGGTCTGGTAAAACTGACCTGGGGTAATTTATCGGTTGTTGATACCAGTGGAGACTACTTCGCGATAAAACCCAGTGGCGTATCCTATGCTGAGCTCACTCCTGAGGACATAGTTATTCTCGACTTTGAGGGCAATACCATCGAAGGAAGTTACCGGCCAAGCTCCGACACCCCGACACATCTGCTGTTATTAAAAGCCTGGAAGGAACTTGGTGTACGCTCAATGGTCCACACCCACTCCACACTCGCCACTGCCTTCGCTCAAGCCGGTTCTAAAATTCCATGCTTCGGCACAACTCATGCCGATCATTTCAACGGTCCGACCCCGCTGACAAGAATACTTACCGAGGAAGAGGTAAATACCGCCTACGAAGAAAATACCGGAAAGGTTATTCTGGAAACATTCACTGAAGGCGGGCTTAGTCCGCTGGAATTTCCCGGAGTGCTGGTGAGAGGTCACGCGCCGTTCACCTGGGGCAAGACACCGGCAGCAGCCGTGGCCAATAGTGTGGCACTCGAAGAAATTGCCAATATGGCTCTTGCCACCATGAGTATCAACGAAAACGCCAATCCGCTTCCACCATATGTACTGCGTAAACACTTTGAACGCAAACACGGAAAGAACGCCTATTACGGACAGAAATAGTCAAGGCACGGTTTAACCGGAACTTTCACCATAGAAAACATAAAAATTCCACTTAAAAAAGTAATAAATAACCGGTATGGCGAGTAATTTTCGCCATACCGTTATTTGTAACAACTATGCGCTAAAGATTCACCAAAGCGCACGTTCTTTATACCTGTACATTATAATGCGGAGTACTTATGAACAGCAAGTGCGGCTCACTAATTATTTTTATAGAAATATTCAGCCCTTCCTGCATTTAATGCCGCTGCTGAGCGCAAACACATTAACATTTAAATAGTAACACCGGTAATAAAAAAAGTGCCTGAAATTATCAGGCACAAATTTACTCCTATTACCAGATATAACGACCGCACAGCCACTGTTTTGCACTTCAGCGAGTCCAGCGCTTATGCCGCCAGTTTACCCAGAAAATAAAGATTACCACAACCACAAACAACGGCAGAATAATATACCAGAAGCCCCAGATACGCTCTTTGAGATACTTGTTCTCACTGACGGTATCCTTCTCCAAATGCTCTTCCTGTTTCACAAAACCGGGATCCGGCTGAACAGAATCAGGCTCAACCTCCGCATCGAAGCTGTCCGCCTTTGCCACCTCACCTGCAGCTTCAGTTTCCGCCAGCTTCTCTTTTCTAGCAATATCCTTTTCAAGAATCTTTATCTGTTGCTGCACCTCGGCATCATGCCTGGGCTTTTCAATAACCTCACCCATCATAACCAGTACCAGAACCGTCAACACCACAATCGCTCCGGCGACAAAGAGTAGAATCTTTCTATTTTTAGGAAGTGGTGGAGTTTCAAGATATGGCATTATTCCGCTCTCCTCTGCCCAAACCAAACGCTGCCCCAGTCCAACCGGACTAACACTTCAGACAGACTAATAAGATTTCGCAAAGACCACACGGCCCTCACTCTTTTTACCACAGAAAACACACTCGCCTTCGCCTGATTCCTTATAATCAAACGGAATACAGCGAATCGTAACCTTCAATTCATTGGCTTTTTCCTCACACTCGGGACAGCCGCACCAGTGCATTCTGGCAAATCCGCCATGGATCTCAGGATTTTTCTCATTAACCGGTGTAAAGAAACTTTCAAACTCAGCAAAACTGTTGATATCAACAGTATTGGCTTCACGGAACGCCAGAGCTTTTGCAAAGAGCGAATCCTGCATATCCTTGAGAATTCCTGCCACCCCGCTTACAAAATCATCTCTGGAGATACCTTCCTTCTTCTCTCTATCCCGTCTGCCGACAAAGACGCTATTCTTTTCAATATCACGCGGACCAATCTCAACCCGCAGCGGAATTCCCTTCTTGACCCAGCTCCAACCCTTCTCACCGGCGTTGATATCACGATTATCAATAATAACTCTTACTGCAGCGCCATCATAAATTTGCGCTGAAAGGCTGTCTTTAAGCTCATTACAGTATGCAAGCACGCTCGCTTCATCCTCTGAATTTTTAATAATCGGAATAATAACCACATGCTTCTGTGCCAGACGTGGCGGTATCACCATGCCATTATCATCGGCATGGGTCATAATCATACCGCCGATTAGACGGGTTGACACACCCCAGCTTGTGGTCCATGCATGCTCCAGCTTACCCTCACGTGACTGGAACTGAATCTCTGAAGCTTTAGCAAAATTCTGCCCCAGAAAATGACTGGTTCCTGCCTGCAGTGCTTTACGATCCTGCATCATGGCCTCGATACAGAGCGTGCTTACAGCTCCTGGGAAGCGTTCTGAAGCGGTTTTTTCACCGGTAAGAACCGGCATAGCCATATACTCCTGAGCAAAAGTCTTATACACTTCCAGCATTTTTCTGGTCTCATCCTGAGCCTCAGCTGCAGTTTCATGTACGGTATGCCCCTCCTGCCAGAGAAATTCCGCCGTACGCAAAAACAATCTGGTACGCATCTCCCAACGAACAACATTTGCCCACTGGTTTACCAGAATAGGCAGATCACGATAACTTTGCACCCATTTAGCGTAGGTTGCACCAATGATAGTCTCACTGGTTGGTCTGACAATCAGTGGTTCTTCGAGCTCCCCTGCCGGGACCAGTCCACCACTGCCATCATCCTCCAGACGGTGATGCGTTACAACGGCACACTCTTTGGCAAATCCTTCAACATGCGCTGCTTCCTTCTCCAGAAAGCTCTTTGGAATGAATAATGGAAAGTACGCATTCTCATGCCCGGTATCCTTGAACATCTTATCAAGTGCACTCTGTATATTCTCCCAGAGACCATAGCCCCAGGGTTTAATCACCATGCAACCTCTAACCTGAGAATTTTCCGCCAACTCAGCTGCCTTCACAACCTCCTGATACCACTGAGGGTAATCTTCCTCCCGGGTTGGTGTTATCGCAGTACGTGCCTTATTCGCCATTATTACTTCACTCCAGTCTTATATAATATAAAAAATGTTAGCTAAAATAGTCCCTGATAATATAATTTATTATATAGCAGCACCGGTCTTATTCAAGGGGGAGAACTTGTCAGAATAGACATTTATACAGTATAAGGTATATTCTTGCACTCCCAGTACCGGCTCTGCAAAAGAATTCCATATAATTTGCTGCCGCCGGAGATACAATACTGCTTTATACCGGTGAGCGCATCTTTTTAACTCAGGGTATAATACCAGCTCATAATCCGCAGACAAACAGTAAGAGCAGGAATAACCTTATAAATTACTGTATATTTCAACTTTTTTTACGGTAAAAGTTGACTATATGGTTTCATTTATATATATTATATAATAAGTATGATAATTATATACCGCAAAAGGGATAATGGATTCAATGTTATATACACCACTGCAGATGCAGCAGAAACTCAAAGAGATATCCGGCAAGGATATCCTGCTGATGCTTACCAATAATCAGCAGCGTATGATTACGATCAAAGAGTCTTCACAGGGTACTATTGCTTTACGGGCGCACAAGATGTTCCTTAACGCCCATGATGAGATTATAGTTGCCCTCGGCAGATGGATTGGCGGTGACAGCCGTGAAAAAGAAAGAATCAGAGAGTACATCAACGCGAACACGATTCATATAAGTTCTGATCCCGCGAAATCACGGAGGACACCGTTAAAACCGGAGGGCAGGTATTACGACCTTGCGACAATGGCGGAGAATATTAATGACCGCTACCTTGGCGGACGTTCAGGAGCCGGAATCACCTGGGGACGCAAAGTTACCAGACGCCGTCCTTCAACAATACGGCTTGGCTGGTATGACCCGGTGCGCAACATTATCACACTCTCGCAGCGGCTCGACCGCAAAGATATACCGCAATATATGGTCGAATATGTCTTATTTCATGAGATGCTTCATGAAGTTATAGGCATTGAAAAGAGCAGCAGCGGACGCCGGGATATCCATAGCAAAAAATTCAAGCTTATGGAACAGACATATCCGTTTTATAACGAAGCACGTTTATTTGAAAAGAAGAAATGGGGTGGTGCATAATGAGTGAAGAAATTCGCAGAGGAGGAGCTGCCAGATATCTGGCCATGGTCGCATGTGTTCTACTCGGCGGCTTTGTCTATGTAGGCTGGAGAATTAAAAAAGGTGACGAACTCAAGGAACAGCACCCTCTGGTGGCTGCAGTGGAGAATCAGCAGCCGGAATCACAGTTGAGTCTCAGTATACCCCGCGGGACCTCACCCAAACCGGTAACAGCTAGCCTTAATGATGCCGATCTACTGCAAGATATTACTATCGGCAGCACGGAAAAAGAGATTCCGGTTGTCAAAGACACCCCGGATGATATAGATATAGAAGCGCTACTGGCATCCACACCCGACCCGACACCGACTAAGAGCAGCACTATCGGTGGCGTATCAGGAAACAGTAATCTGGACATACTGCTTCCTGAGAGCGAAAATGTCGTTCAGGCCGAGGTCACCCCGCCGCCGGCACCTGCTCCTGAGACCCTTGCCAAACAGGCACAACCGCAGCTCTCAGAAGCAGCAACATTACCGGTAACAGCGGACTACAAGAAAGATGCAAACCCAGAGAAAAATCAGGACGACCTTGATAATTCTACAGCTCTGGACACTGCTCCCATGGAATCACTGGCCAATGTTACCTACAGAGATTACACGGTCAAACGCGGCGACACTCTGAGTAAGATAGCCTTACAGCACCTGGGATCACGCAAACGCGCAGCAGAAATCTACAACATAAACAAAGACCGCATGAGTAGCCCCAATGTACTTCAGGTCGGCATGAATATACGTATCCCGTTTGATCACAACTCAAACCGGACATCTACTCACCGGATTACAACCACCGACTCTCTGCCATCGATTGCCATGCGCTACTACGGCAGCGCCAAGCCAGAAATTATCGAAGGGATCAGACTGGCCAATCCGGTACTCTCTCGCGGGGGCTTCCGAGAAGGCACCAAGCTGGTAATTCCACCACTGGAAGTTGTAGAAAATACCCCGGTTGAAGTCTACGCCAACACGACAGCTGGACGCGAAAGGGTTTATATTGTCCGCCCCGGTGATACACTATCCAAAATCGCTGCCAGAAAATACGGCAACTCAAACAAATGGCGCGCAATCTATAACGCCAACAAGGATAAACTGAGCAAGCCTTCAGCGCTGCAATCAGGGATGACGATTCGTCTGCCATAAGTCGCGACAGCTATATTTTTCAGCGACCAAGCGGCTTTTTATATCTATCCATAATAAATCCTCCGGAACAACCGGAGGATTTAATTTAAACACAAATCAAGTATATAAACTGTAAAATAGCCTAAACTGCACCCAACTGCAACAATAAACTATTTATTGAGATGAGCACTATTCTTGGCAAATTCTGCAATCGCATCACGCGCCTTATCCGGCACGGTATACACCCCGGCACCATTTACACAACCACCTTCACAGGTCATAACCTCTACCAGGTTACCCTCCTTACAGCCATTACGGGCAAAATCACGAAGCTTATCCAGACCCTCCTGTGACAGCCCATTCACCAGGACACTCTGCACCGCATCTGGATCACCGGCTACACTTTTTACCGCCCCAGCCACGCCCCCAACCAGTGCAAATCCACGCCCTTCGCTGTACGCCACATCTTCGATCTCTGCTTCATCAAGTACGGCTGTCTCAATCTCAGAGGCCTCAAACATGGCTCCAACCTCTTCAAAAGTCAGCACATAATCAACCGCCTCATCCATTACCCCTTCATACCTTTTAGCCACACACGGACCGATAAATACCGTCACGGCATCTGGATAACGCTCACGCATCTTGACCGCAATATAATGCATCGGAGTTGGCGTATGTGAGATATGAGGGATAACCTCCGGCATGTGCTTATTTGCGGCCTCAACATATGCCGGGCAGCAGGAAGTAGTCATGAAATCCTCACCCTTATCAATTATCCGCTCCTTAAATTCTGCCGCCTCATGCTGACAGGTTTCATCAGCACCGCTTGCGACCTCAACGACCCGGTCAAAACCCAGTTTTTTCAGACCGGCGGCAATACTTCCCATTCCACCTGAGAACTGCCCAGCAATTGCCGGAGCGCACATTGCAATCACCTCTTTATCCGCGCTGAAAGCTTCCAGAACATCAATAAGCTGTGATTTTTCCATGATTGCCCCAAACGGGCAAGCCCGCATACAGCGGCCGCAGGAAGTACATTTGTCAAAATCTATCTCCTGCTTGCCGGTCGTGGTATTGCGTTTGATCGCGTCTACCGGGCACGCTTCCTCACACGGAACCGGCACCCGGACTACCGCATGATACGGACATACCTCTTTACACTTGCCGCAGTTGATGCATTTACTTGGGTCGATCTTTGCCTGATGATTGGTAACCGTAATACAATCAACCGGACAATTGGAGACACAGGGACGGGCAATACAGCCGCGGCAGAGTTCACTTATGACATATTGCGCCCGGATACAGCTTTCACAGGCGATATCAAGTACGGTAAGAACATTTGGCTCGACCGACTCACGTTTTTTCGCTTCGCTCACATAATGTGAAATCCGCAAAAAGTCATCGGTAACCTCCTGCAGATCTATTCCCAATGCGGCAATGCAGCGATGCTTTATTACTTCACGGTCTTTGTAGATACAGCAGCGATAATTATCCTCCTGATATTCCCGGGGAAACAGATTATAGGGAATTCTATCGAAATCATCAGGATTACACCCCTTATTATAAGCTTTTACAACTTCACACATAACCCTGCGTCTAAATCTGGTAGCGTGATTGACATGATCCTTAATAGACATATTTTCTCCACAAACATTTACAAAAACCAACAAAATTAATAAAACACCAGCGCTCTTTCAATATAACAGTTACCAAATTTTTTAGCAAGTCAGAAACCAGACCACCCTTTAAAATACAAAAAAAAGGGTGCTTCCACCAACAGGAAACACCCTTAAAAACTACGATAAAACTGCTGATATTACCACTTAGTGATCTTGCTCTTATCAAGAGTCTTAATGATAGTACCATCTGCAAAACGAACTGGTTTACCACCACTGTTCATAACCTCTTCGCTGTAAATTCTAGTACCGATATACTCACAGTATTCGGTAGTACAACGATCACACTTTGGTGAATTTGGGTTATTATCACAAGTAGCAGGTGCAGAACAAGTGCTGCTGCAACCACCAGCAACAACTACACCCAGGCCAAGAACTGCGGCTAGTAGAAATCTCTTCATTCCTCATTCCTCCAAAACTATAAATTAAACTAGAAGCTGAAATACACTTTATAATCCCCAACAGATATAAAACGCGACACATACATCTAGTCACCGAATAAACTCCAACCAGCCACCGGAAACCGCGCGTAACATATGATAAAAACGTCTTATATTACTTCCTATAATATCAAAACAAACCTTATATAACAAGCTTTATAATTCTTTTTTTTTATTTATTTTAATTTCCCTATATTATGAATACTCAAGCCTCTTGAAGTTAGAGACTTATAGGTCAGGGAATAATCCCTTCTAACCCTTTACATGCAGCCCAGGATTCCGATAATATCATTATTACTGACCGAATAACAAGGAATAATTCATGCTGAGAATAGATGTCTTAACCATTTTTCCCGATATGCTCTCTGGGGTCTTCTCCGAAAGTATACTGCGTATCGCCCAGGACAAAGGGCTTATTGAGATCTTTACTCACAACATCAGAGATTACACCACCAATAAACACGGCAAAACCGATGATCGCCCATTCGGCGGCGGTCCGGGAATGGTAATGACTGCCCAGCCGGTAATTACCGCCGTAAGAGCGGTACTGGCCATGTCTGAGATACCCGCGCGACTGATCTTTATGGGACCAGACGGCAGAAAATTCGATCAGAATGCGGCGGCGGAACTGAGCACTGACCAACGGCTCATCTTTGTCTGCGGACGTTACGAAGGCTTTGACCAGCGTATTTTTGATATTCTGCAACCGGAAATATTCAGTATCGGTGATTATATTCTCACCGGCGGAGAGCTGGCGGCAGCGGTTATTATTGATGCTACAGCAAGGCTTATACCCGGTGCTCTTGGAAGGATAGAGAGTACCCAGGATGAATCCTTCAGCCTCGAGCATAACGGCCTACAACTGCTCGACTATCCACATTACACCCAACCGGCCGAATATGAAGGTTTGAAAGTTCCGGAGATTTTACGTGGCGGGAATCACAAGCTAATTCACGAATGGCGGCTTGAGCAGGCCTACCGTAAAACCCAGGCATACAGACCCGATCTGCTAGAATAATTGGCTACCCACTATTCCCGTTATTCCCTTTTTATAGTTATTCATAAAAAATAACCCATTAGAAACACCACTATTTACCATTGACCGACACTCCAACCACAAGATATAGTATACGCCTCTGCAGCAACACGCATTTTTCAACTTTAACCGTATATTTTTGCTGGATTTATATTGAATTATATGATAGAAATATAGATGATATGATTTAGATTGTAATAATAGGGGTTATGTCTACAGATCAGGGGCGGGGAAAAATTTGCTAAAATTAGAACTTAACAGGCTGACAGCAATAATCTTGTTACTCAGCCTCGGAGTAATTCTTTTTACAGCTTCTGCAGCTTTTTCAGCGCAGACACCGGAGAATCAGAATATAGCCCCGGAGCGAAATTATGAACGGGAAACGGCGACATTTCCCAGCAGTATCAAGAAACAGGTGCCAACGGCCGAGCCGGCGGCAGGTTTAAAGCAGCAGGAAAACAAGGCCATAACTAAAAGCATTATACCTATGATCGTTATGGGAGCGATTGTTCTGGGCATCTTCCTCTGGATCTGCCTGAATATTGTGAAGAAACTGCTCCCGGGCGGTAAAAAACTGTTCTCAAGTCCGGGTCTGGAAATACTCGGCAGGACACATTTTGATACACAGAAATATCTTGCTCTTGTGCGTGTGGGCACCAGAGTTCTGATTGTCGGTGTTTCACCGAATGGCTTTGATCAGCTGAGTGAGATCACCGATCCGGATGAAGTTACCGAGGTACTTTCTGCCGCCAAGCCGAAGACCAGCAGCGGTCAGAATCTTTTCTATAAGATGTTTCAGAAACAGATTCAGAATCATGGCAGCAACACAGCCGGGAAAATATCAGACCGTAAGACCGCTGATTCAACTGACGGTAATGAGACAGAAACAGCACCAGAAAATACTGATACCGCTATCTCCGGTATGCAGGAACGTATAAGAAAGATCCGCAATCTTGAGGTATAAACTTCTAACGGATTGCAATATATAGAGTGATGGGTTTGTTATGATTAAAAGAGCACAAACAGAAAATTTGATAACAGCAGCTCCAGAAAACCTGCTTTTTTTTGGGCTAAAAAAATCAACTTTGATCGGATTTTTTGTATTAACTCTTATGTTATATGCATTTATATTCAGCGATAGCGTAAATGCTGCAGATCTGCCACCGGCACAGAGTTCGACTTCTGGCCCCGGCGATGTAACCGGCCCGCAGCCGATACCGGAAGGAGTTCAGGATCTTTCGTTTCTGCCGACAATCGATGAAGGCTCACTGACAGCAGCAAAGACACCTTCACAGGTCGCATCGGTAATGCAGATAGTAGGTCTTCTTACCCTGATAACCCTGGCACCGGGTATCCTGATGGTAACTACCTGCTTCCTGCGCATTATGATAGTACTGAGTTTTTTACGTAAAGCACTGAGTACACAGACTATGCCGCCAGACAAGATACTCGTTGGAATAGCTTTTGTGCTCTCGATATTTATCATGGCACCGACCTGGGAAAAAGCCTGGGATGAAGGTATGAAACCATACTTCAACGATGCGATTGATCCGGCAACAGGTCAGCGCATGAGTCAGTCAGAGATGTTTACCCGGGCGCTTTCGCCGGTGCGACAGTTCATGTTTTCCTGTCTGACAGCCAACGAGGGGGAAGAAGAAGTAAGGTTTTTCATGGGCGTTTCCGGGCATCAGGTTAAAAGTAAGGATGGCGGAGTCTACTGGGTCGGTGAGAACAACCGGCATGTCAAGGAATTCACCGAGTTGCAATTGGCTGACATACCGACAATCGTGTTGATTCCGGCCTTTGTAACCTCGGAGATGAAACGGGCGTTCTGGATGGGTTTCCTGCTCTATCTGCCATTTCTGATTCTGGACATGGTAATAGCTTCGGTGCTGATGAGTATGGGTATGATGATGCTGCCGCCGGCGATGGTAAGTATGCCGTTTAAACTCATACTCTTTATTCTAGTGGATGGCTGGCGACTGCTGATGGAGGCGCTGGTGACCAGTTTTCCGCCGGATATGCTGTCATTTATCAAGGTAATATCCTGACCGGGGGATGGTTTCAGGAAAATTACCAGATTGGAGAGAAAAATGATTCCTACAGTTCATGGGGTAATTGATATTGCCCAGCAGACAATGTTCACCGCGGTACTGCTCTCAATGCCGGTTCTGCTGACCTCACTTGTTGTCGGAGTGATTATCAGCCTGATTCAGACGGTAACAAGTGTGCAGGAAATGACCATAACCTTTGTACCAAAACTCATGGCAGTAATGGGTGTAACCCTGCTGGCCATGTCATGGATGATTCAGGTGCTGGTAGAGTACACCGAGACCTTATGGTCTCATATGTCGCTGCTGGCAGGAGGGTGATTAGTTATACGACGCATAAAGCAGCAGTTAATTCCGAAAGACGATCGAGAGAGACAGCATGGAAATTGGAGAATTCGTACAACTTGACCAGACACTGATGGGATATTTCATATTCGGACTGGTTCTGGTACGCATGAGCGGTCTGATACTGACCGCCCAGTTTTTCTCATCGATGCAGATTCCAACCAGGTACCGGGCAATAATCGCAATATTTTTTGCCTTCACGATATACCCCACCGCGAAAACAACCTGGCACTGGGATGAAAATATGGTTTTAAATGGTTCGGATATCTGTTTTCTGGTATGTCAGGAGATAATGATCGGGATAGCTATCGGATTTCTCTCGAATATTATCTACTCCGGAGTTGAACTTGCGGGGCAGCTCTGCGGACAGCAGATAGGATTTGCGATGTCAACGGTAATGGATCCCCTGAGTGATTTGAGTGTGTCACTTATCGGTTATCTCTGGTCTCAAATTGCCGGTCTGGTTTTTCTGATCCTGAATCTGCATCTGTATATTATCTGGCTGCTGGACAGAAGCTACGAAATAATCGGTCTCGGCGATATTATCTTCCCGCACTTTATGCTGGCGTGTCTGGAAGGTACGGAACTTCAGATTGAACTGATGTTCAAGGCCACAATGCAGGTGGCGATGCCGATTATTGCAATCACACTGATTATCAGCGTGATTATTGGTTTTGTAACCCGCACCATGCCGCAGATGAATATTATGGTATTCGGCATGCCGCTGCGTGTAACTTTGGGTCTGGTATCGGTGATGCTGCTTATTCCCGGGGTCTGTCTGGCCTTTTCAGGTTCTCAGGAGGGGCATATCTGGTTTGATAACACCGGCGACGGGTTATGGCATGACATGCTTGAAATGCTGGCACATACAATTTCACAGATGGCGCCGGATCAGCCGCTTACTGCCGGAGGGTTTTAACGATTTAGTGGGATGAGGCTCATATTACCGGACCGAAAAAAATAAGATTTAACTAGAGGCTAGGCAATGGCAGATGACAGTGATGACAAGACAGAAGAACCAACCCAGAAACGTCTGACTGATGCCAGAAAAGAAGGACAGGTAGGTAAGAGTCAGGATCTCAGCGCCTCGGTTATCCTGCTTTTCGGTGTTATTCTCCTCTGGTATATAGGGCCATGGATTGAGGATACAGTAGGTTCAGCGATTGTCAGAATTATATCGGAGGATATTCCGAACACCCTGGCTCCTGAAGCTCAGGATATAGACGGGATACTGATTCTGGCACTGAAATTCTGCGCTTATTCAGTATTACCGTTTCTGCTGCTGATTGCGCTGGTAGCGATAATTGTGAACGTCTATATGGTGGGTTTCACCATATCGTGGGAAACACTTGAGATTAAGTTTGACAAACTCAATCCGGTAAATGGAATCAAACAGCTCTTCAGCGCCAAAAAATTTGTCATGCTGCTTATGAACATGGCAAAAATTCTGGTGATACTGATAGTGGCCTATGACTTTGTTTCGGGAATATACGGAGACTCTCTGGTGCTCTCATTTCTTGAGCACCGTTCGATTCTCAAGTATGTGATCGAGAATGTCTGGGACATCGCCTTCCGGATGGCGCTGGTACTGTTTTTTCTGGCCATTGTTGATTTTATTTATCAGAGATGGAAGCACAACGAGTCACTGAAAATGTCCAAACAGGAAGTAAAAGATGAGCATAAGAATCAGGAAGGTGACCCGCAGATAAAGAGTAAACGCCGTCAGAAGATGTACGAGATGGCTCAGAAGCGCATGATGCAGGAAGTTCCGGACGCTGAAGTTGTCGTCAGAAACCCTACGCATTACGCCGTTGCACTGAAGTATAAGCCTGAGATGAAGGCGCCGGAAGTAGTGGCAAAAGGCAAGAATGAAATTGCACTGAAGATCATCGAACAGGCAAAAGCTGCAAATGTACCGGTCTGGCAGGAACCATGGCTGGCCAGACAGCTGTACAAACTTGAACTTGGTGATACCGTGCCGCCGGAATTATTCCAGGCGGTTGCAGATATTCTGGCACACGTACTTTCGGAAGAAAAACGTGCCGCCTTTAAAAAGAAGAAACCGCCTGCGGCCTGAGGCTAACAGGATAGTGTACCAAACAGCAACAGGATAGAACTGATAACAGGATATAAATAACAATGGCAGAAGCAGCAGCTAATTTCAAGAATAAAGCCATAGACGTACTGAGTAACTTCAGCTCCGTCAAGCAGTCTATTATCCCTGCGTTTCTGATAATCACCATTGTTATAATCATCTACCCCATGCCGCTGTTTCTGATGGATTTTCTGCTGGGTATCAATATTGCTCTCGGTCTGATGGTGCTGCTGGCATGTATCTTTATCGAGAAACCTAACGATATGACCTGCTTCCCGTCGCTGCTGCTCATTCTTACACTCTATAAATTAGCGCTCAACGTCGCCACAACTCGACTGATTCTGACCAACGCTCCACAGGATCAGGATCACGCTGCCGGCGAAATCATCTACTCTTTCGGTAATTTCGTTACCGGTTCCAGCGGCGAGACTTTCGGTTTTATTGTCGGTATCGTAATCTTTATAATTCTGGTTGTAATACAGTTTATAGTCCTCACCAAGGGTATGACCCGTATCGCCGAAGTTGCCGCCAGATTTACGCTGGATGCGATGCCGGGACAGCAGATGGCGATCGACGCCGACCTCAATGCCGGAGTTATTACCGAAGACGAAGCCCGTGAACGCCGTGACGAGATCAGACAGATGGCTGACTTCTACGGTGCGATGGACGGTGCTGCTAAATTCGTGCGTGGTGATACGGTTGCGGGTCTGATTATTACCGGGGTGAATATCGGTGCCGGGCTGGTCATAGGTGTGGCGATCGGTGGAATGAGTTTTCTTGAGGCCGGACAGATATTTACCAAATTAACCATCGGTGACGGTCTGGTAGGTCAGATACCATCACTGCTTATAAGTATTGCTTCCGGTATCCTTGTCACCCGCGGCAACAGACGTGATGATTTCGGAGGACAGATTGTCGATCAGCTGCTCAACCACCGCAAGGCACTTGGTATCTGCAGCATTCTGATCGGAAGCCTCGCGTTTACCGGTCTTGTCGGACTTACCCCCTTCCCCTTCATTCCATTTATGAGTATTTCCACCGCCAGCGGTATCTGGTGGTGGCGTCTGGGTAAGGGAAAGGTCAAGAGCAAGAAAGAGGTTGAAGCTGAGGAAGCAGCAAAGTTAGAAGAGGCGGCAAAAGCCAAACCTGCAGAAGAAAAGGTCGAAGACTTCCTCAGAATCGATCCTATGGAACTCGAAGTCGGTTATGGTCTGGTGCCACTGGTAGATGTCTCACAATCTGATTCCGGCGGCGGCGGGCTTCTCAACCGCGTCTCCATGATACGTCAGCAGATGGCTCAGGAACTGGGTATTATCGTGCCGCCAATCAGAATCAGGGATAATATGGATCTGCAGCCCAATGAATATGCCATCAAGATTCAGGGTAATCCGGTCACCAAAGCGGTTATCGAACCAGACAAATATCTGGCAATGGATGTCGGTACCGTTACCGACACTATCCGCGGTATTGAGACGGTTGAGCCGGCATTCGGTATGCCGGCGGTCTGGATCAATGAGAGCCAGCGTGAAAAAGCGGAGAGACTTGGCTATGCTGTAGTAGATGCCGAGACTGTTGTAGCGACACATCTGACCGAGGTTATACGCAGCCGCTCACACGAACTGCTTACCAGCGAAGAGGTACGCCGCCTTCTGGACAACGTCAAGGAAAACATGCCAAACCTGGTTCAGGCGGTCACACCGGAGCCGCTGTCGCCATTCGACATTCAGAAGGTTCTTGCCAATCTGCTGCGTGAACGTGTATCAATCAGAAACCTGCCGGCATTCCTTGAGGTCATGGCCGAAATCGGCAGACGTACGCGGGATCCTGAGATTATCACAGCGCACTGCCGCAACAAGATTGCCCGTCAGATCTGCAATGATTATGCAGAGAATAATATATTATATGTGGTCATGCTTGACCCAGCTCTGGAGGATACTATTTCCAAGCGTATCGAACACAGCGATGCCGGTTCATTCCTGACGCTGCGTCCGGATGCCCAGAAAAAGATTGTGGATGCTATTGCCGAACAGGTTCAGGTTCAGCTGCAGAGCGGACATTCTGCACTTATCATCACCAGCCCGCAGATACGACTGCAAGTCAAGCGCATGACCGAGAACGCATTGTCAACACTGGCGGTTATTTCGTACAACGAAGTTCTACCGGAATTCAAGGTGGAGAGTATCGGTATGGTAAGGGCACAGCTCTAAAAGCGGGATAGTTTTTAATTGTTTGAATAATACAGGGTAATATTACAGAAGATGTCAGATAATCAACAGCGGGTATTTCAAGGTAAGAATATGCAGGAGGTCATCAGCAAGGTAAAAGCTGCTCTTGGCGATAATGCATTTATTATCGAGAAGCGCATACTCAAAAACCGCAACTTCTTCAAGCTCGGTGGCGGAGAAGAGATTATCGAGATCATTGCCAGCGCCGGACCAAATATCGTGAATGACGTTACCCCCCGTTATAAACCGTCACGGCCATCATTGCTTGATCAGGCAAGCCCGGATGCTGTTCCAGCTTCATCCCGTCCGAAAACGCCGTATGAGATGTACCGTGAAGCGTCAAAACCGGCTCCGGTAAACCAGAATACACTTCAGCAGCAGCGTCTGGAACAACAGCGGCGGCAGCAGACGGAGCTCGAACCGGTTTCAGCGCCGGCAGCACCGCGAATCTCAGACTGTACAACCGAGATGCTGCTGGCAGAGATGCGCCGGGAGATCCTCAGACTGACCAGCATTCAAGCACGCGGAGCCATCCCGGAGGTCGGAGAAGCCCTGCTGGACAGCTACCAGATGCTGGTTGAAAATGAGGTCAACGCCAATGATGCCAGAGCAATTGTCGAAAAATTACAGCGTGATATGCCATTTGCGGCACTTGAGCGCAGCAGTATTAACAAATATCTGGCTGAAGAGATAGCTAGATATATTCAGACCGCTGGTGCTTCCAACTTCAGCCGGATAAACAACCGGCCGACTGTGATTGCAATTGTCGGTCCCAATGGCGGTGGTAAGACCACAACCCTCACAAAGATTGCTTTTGAGGCGGTTATAAAACAGAATAAAACGGTGGGACTGATCACCGAAGATCTTAAACGCCCGGGTGCCGAGTCACAGCTCAGAGCTCTGACCACAATAATGCAGCTGCCGCTGGTAACTGCCAGCACCCCGGCAGCAATGGCGGATCAGGTGCACAATATGGCGGATAAAGATCTCATTCTCATTGACACCGGCGGCATACCGCATAACGATACCGAGAGTATACTCGAACTGAAAGAGATTCTAAGAGTAGCCAACGTTGACGAGACGCATCTGCTCCTGCCGGTCTCGATAACCGAACGCACCGCTCTAGCTGTAGCCGAAAGTTACAGCGAACTGGGCTTTAACCGGATAATTTTCAGCAAAATAGATGCTTCGGCATCGCAGGGTATGATTCTGAATATCGCCAGCAGACTGCAGACCAAGGTTTCATATATAACCTGCGGTACAACCTGTGCCCACGGATTATACCCGGCAGACAGTCTGGCGCTTGGAGAACTTATTACCGAAAACCGGCTGGAAGCTATAACCAACAGAAACAGAGACAAGGCAGAATAGTAGAGAGGAGGATATATGGTTGTAAGAAGATTAGCGGCGTTCTTCTCAATGCTGGCATTTGTTATTTTTGCCACAACCTGGATTGTACGCAAACTCCTCGGGCTGTCCACCTCCGATGTAGTTTCAATGTTCAGCCAGGGACTGGTGATTATATTTGGTTACTTTATTATCGGGATTATTCTTTCCAGAATGGGGATTTCACTGGTAAAAGAATTTCTGGATGAGAAGCAGGACGAAGAGGAAGACAAGCGCGAACGGGCCAGAAACCTCTATTTGAATGCAATTGCCAGCAATCCGAATGTGGAAGCAGCTGACACAGATGAGCTGGATAATCAGTAATAAATTGTTTACAGCAGTATAGATGTAATTATCATACATTTTTAACAGGGAGAAAACATGAGCAGACACAGTGAATACTACGGACCACCGTCAAACCTCAGCGAAGAGGAAGTAAATGCGTTATGGCAGGATTTTGTTATCGATAAGCCCCAGCACATACGGGATACACTTATAGAGCATTATATGCCGCAGGTCTATCAGACAGCAGAGCGCATGGCAGCGAAGCTGCCGGATCATGTCAATATAAATGATCTTATCGGCTGGGGAACTCTAGGTCTTATCGATGCCATCAACCGCTTCGATCCGGATCGGGAAATAAAATTCGCCACCTATTGCAGTTCACGTATTTCAGGACAGATAATCGACGAACTACGCAGACTGGACTGGATTCCCAGACTGGTCAGAGTCCGTGTGCACCAGCTGGAAAGAACCCGTGACGCTCTCAGCTCCAAACTCGGCCGCATCCCCGATGACGAAGAGATCGCCAGAGAGATGGAGATGGATATGGACCAGTATGATGAGTTCATCAAGGACACCCGGGTAAAAAGCATGGTCTCGCTCAACCGTAAATGGGATGAGGATGATGATGGTGAGCTCGGTCAGATTGAGATGCTCCCTGATATGACCGCAACCAACCCGCTTACCGAGCTGCAGCGTGCGGAAATCAAGGAGATTGCGATCAAAGGTCTTAACGAGAAGCAGAAACAAGTTCTGGTCATGTATTACTTTGACAACCTCAATCTCAAGGATATCGGGGATATTCTCGAACTCTCTGAAAGCCGCGTCAGCCAGATACACGCACAGATACTGGATTTTCTCAAAGAGAAGTTCAGTGAACGCCATTTGACACATGTGCAATAAAAAATTTCATTTTTGTAAGTTAATAACTTGCTTAAGTGTGGTTTAACATTGTATAATAAATGTAAAGGATCAGTTAACCTTTACAGAAGGAAACACGACCTCTTCTGACAGTTAATAGTGAAGCTAATGAGTTTTTTCTTATTATTTGAGTGAGGTGCAGGATATGTCTTCCATTATTCAGGGCGAACAGGCGATGAAAGCCACCTATGTCAGCCAGATACAGGATAGATCTGTAGATATCCAGCGTGCGAATACGCAGGCGCAGAATGCATTCAATGAAGAATTTGCTCGTCGGGCTGAAGAGGTGGTAAAGGAGACTGAAGAGGTTGAAAACAACGGTATACGCAATGATCAGGAGAAGCAGAAGCAGGAACAGGAGCAGAAGAAACAGCGCCGCCGCCGCCCTGACGAACCGGATCATGATGATATTACCGATGACTGGCCTATGGGTCCCGATGATGATGGACAGATACATAGGCTCAACATTATTGCCTGATCACTACTAATCATGAATTAATCAAAAGAGAAGCAGTCCCACTCCCTGTGGACATCTTCTCTTTTTTTTACTCCGATTATAACGTACTTCTCCACATTGCCCTACCTCATAAATTAAACGTTATATTACAATATTTAGTTGAATTTCAGGGGTTATATCCATAAAATTTAATGGTTATATACGATAAAAGTTGAGTAATTCTGTAGGAGCAGAGACCAGATGAGTAATAAAGACGAGAAAAAAACGCTTAAAATGTATCCTGGAGTGAGTTTAGGAAGCGCCCCCCGCAAAAGCATGTCAAAGCTCAAAGTATTCTTACTGATAGTAATTGTCGTTGCCGGTGCCTCAGCCGGAGGTTACTGGATAAACCGCGAATTTATCAATTCCGAACCGGAAATCCCGGAAGTTGTGGAAATAGTAGAGTCCAGCCCGCAGCCGGTAGCCGACAGCGGCAGAAATGATAATACCGCCGCGACTGCCGATCTCGAGCTCTCACTTACCGATGATGATTCTTCTGAAACCGGCAGCCCCGCAGTAACCGTAACCACCGAGACAGTTACCCCGGCCAGCGACAGCAGTCCTGTAACCACGGACGCTCCAGATGACCTGGGGCTGGATCAGATACTTGAAGACACACCGGCGCAGAGCACCGACACTGTGGTTGTTACCGACACCGTCAACAGTAAAGCACCGACCGCAGCCGTACAGGCTTCAACCGCCTCCGATGAAACAAATTTTATCGATGATACCATTACCGCGGTAACAGATACCGCGGATGCGGTGAGTCAGAGTGTCAGCGAAGCCGTTACCACCCTGACCGCAAGTGACATGGCACCGGAGCAGATACTCGCCGCGATCAAGGATGCAGACAGTAAAATTGCCCGCAAAGACTATCAGGGCGCGGCAGCAGCCCTCTCCTCTCTGACCTCACTCTCGGCGGAGCAGCTCGGCAAATATGCTCCAGATGTCTATTACCGTGCCGGTCTGGTAAACCGTTATCTAAAGAATGAGGATGAAGCCCAGAAGAACTGGCTCGCAGCCTATACGAAATTCCCCGAGACCGTTCCCGGCAGAATGTCGGCTCTGGCACTGGCAGATACCTGGTATTACTGGTATGTATCGGCCAAACCAGACATCAGCCAATGGGAAAAAATTCGCGATGCCTACTCTACCGCTATCGGCATGGATGGAGCCAGATTCCTTCCCAAAGCTACCGATGCCCAGATAGCCGAGAAACTCAACTATCTCAATGAAAAATTGGTTTTCGATCCCAAAATGCCGGTCAGTGGTGCCATTTTCCACACCGTTGAACCTGGAGAATACATCAGTACCATAGCCCATAAGTATGGCCTTGATACCTGGACCTCAATAACCGAGATCAATAAAGTCGATCCTAAAAACCTCAAAGTCGGCATGAAACTGAAGATTTTGACCGGTAGACTCTTTGTACTTGTCGACAAACGTGATTTCACCCTTTCGTGGTATCTTGACGGGAAATTCATCAAACGCTACAGCTGCGCAACCGGTGCTGTTGGCAGTGAGACTCCTGCCGGACATTATGAAATTTTCAAAATGGATGTTGAACCGAACTGGACCGATCCTAAAACTGGAAAAGTCTATAAATATGGGGAAAAAGGTCATGCAATCGGCAGCCGGTGGCTCGCGATACGCGGCGGCAGCAAAAACGGACTGGGTATTCACGGTACTATAGATCCAGACAGTATGGGCAAGAAAGCCTCCAATGGCTGTATACGCCTGATCAACAAAAATGTCGAGGAGCTGTATGGCTTCGCCAGCATCGCTAACAACAACGAAAGTGAAGTACTTGTAATAGAATAGATCAAACCATATAAAAAACAGTCCTATAAAAATGGTTTTCCGCAAAGATTCTATTCTCATTATGCAATTATTAGCTTGACTAGGTAATTTAATAACAATATACTTAATTTTTGTGATTTTGTTTCAAAATTGTGTTTAGAATTGCCTAAAAACACCTTACACGTATGCTTTATATTTCCGGGAGAAAAATATCATGAAAGCCCTCAGTTCAAGATTCAGTGGATTATTCAGACGCTACCGTAAAGATGACAGTGCCCCTACAACTATTGAATGGATTCTGCTGCTGGTTGTAGCCCTGATAGTTATGGTAATCATCTATACCGTTGTAAACTGGATCTCAACCGATGCCGGTGCTCAGAAAGGCACCATGGAAGAGAAACGTGACGCTGCTGTAAAAGCTGCTAATAAGGCCTTTACAAAATAACCACAGCAACCTGTAAACCGTAGAGGATACAAACTCTACGCTGATAAATCAATGCGAATTGCGGTAAATACATTGAGTATTCAAGCCGTTTTCATGTATTTAGCACCATAGTTCTGTATAGTATCAATTATACTATACAGAACTATTACTAATTACGAACATACATTATATGAATATGACCAGTGATATACCACAAGATCAGAATGAGTCACTTCCTCAGTCACCAGCGACCATGACTACTGTTCTCCTATGGATACTGGGTATCACCATATGCGCAGTCATTTCCACCTTTTTCTATCTCAATACCGGTAGCGGCGGCTACTTTGTGATAGTTCTGCTCTATGCTCTGCTCTTTACCGCCAGTTACAGTGATGCCGCCTTCCGGCGCATTCCAAATTCTTTTAATTATACGGCACTCATACTGGCACTGCTGCTTATGGTGGTTATCTGCCCGCTCTGTGAACTACTAGGATTTAACGGTGTACTCAGCTGGATCGGTGCCAACAACAGCGACTGGGGCGGAATTGCCCTCGAGTCACTTCTCGGTTTCGGTCTCTGTTTTCTCATAGGGATCGTCAGTTTCGCCGTCAATGGTCTGGGTGGTGGTGATGCCAAGCTTCTGCTGGTTCTTGGAGTTCTTGCGGGATTTCATCTCACACTGTCAATACTGGTCAACACCCTCGCCTTCGCTCTGGCTATCGGACTTTTAAACCTTGTCAGTAACGGCATCCTGATCCGCGCCCTGCAGCGACTGCTATTGAAAATCTATACGACCATATTCAGACATGAAATTACTGAGCCTGTCATGTTCAGCCGCAATGAATCCCCCTTCTCGCTTGCGGTCTTTCTGGGGCTTATTGCATTACCGTTTATCAATATACACGCATACCTTATGAACTTCAACTGGTAAGATATAATGGCACACAAATTGGACACCAAACGGTTATATAGCTTCTCACTGCTGTTTATGCTCATATCAGTGGGATTGCTGCTGGCGCTGCCGGTTATCTATCCGGCAGAATTCATGGAATTATGCGCTATACCAGACACCCAGAGCGATAAAATTATTATAATATCAGCCGTAACCTCAAGTGCCTGCTTCATAATCTTCTGCTATAAAGTAATAATCTGGATCTATCAGTCAATCCGGCATTTCAGAGAACTATCCTCGGCTCAGGCAGCCACGGTATCGGTTGAATTCATTCTGGTGCTTCCGGTTATCTTATGCCTTATACTCACCGTATTCGCCATGGCGGAAATTTCGCAGGCACAAATAATGTTCAGATATGCAGCCTATACCGCCATGCGCCGGGGAATTATAGCCAATTACAACCATAATTATAATGTCTTTAAGTATAAATTCACCTTATCAGACGCGGATAAAAAAGATATTAAACTTGCAGCCGCAGTTGCACTCTCCGCACTTGACACCCGTGATATCTCAAATACAACCTCCGATACCCTCGACACCGATAATCTCGCCGGTGTATACTCCCAAATAGCAGCCAATACCAAGGACTGGAAACATACCATACCGCCTTGGAAAAACAAGAGCCAGATCAGCACCAATATCCTTACCGCCTACTCTGCCCTTGATCTAACCGAACTCACGGCAACCAGAAACAGCAGTAAGATAATTCTTCCAATATACGTCAACCTTCAGTTGTCATATAAGTTTCCGCTCAGACCCGGCAGCCTCTTCTGGCTGATAGCACCGGAAAAAGTCAATGATTATCCCTGTATCACACTCAAACGTACCTGTGATGTCAGTTCAGACTCAGCCTACACTATGTTCAGCACCGGACAACGCTACGATCTGCCGAAGCTCTGGTTCAACACCATTACCAAACTGTTCCCCATCTATAAGTCACTTAGCATTGTCCCGGGAGACAGTGTACGCAATGATATAAAGTAAATCAGGAGTTATATGTATGTTTTATCTACGCAAAAAGGCCGACAGCTATGTAACTGATACCAGAGGAACAGTGGTAATCGGATTCCTGATTATAATGCTGCCGATTTATCTCAGCGTTGCCGCTCTCTGGAATACCTCGGTACTGGCGGAGCGTAAGATCGAAGCCCAGACTATCGCCGATGCCGCCGCATACAGCATCGCAGGCGAAGTCGCGGCTCTGACCAATCAGATGACAATGCTCAATATGCTCCAACTGCGTATAAAATGTGCCCAGGCTATTGAAACCGCCTGCGTTGCCGCAACCGCTGTAGGCGCAATTGAGATCGAAGAAAATTTTGAAATCGCCGAAGCGCTGATGGCGGATCCCTATACATTTATAGAAGGTCTGATATTGATGGGATTAGTACTCAATGACACGATAAGGCTTGCAGCCTTTGTTATCGACTACATTCCTACCGATATCATCAGTATTACCATCGCCGGAATCAATTGCCAGACTACGCAGCAAAAACTCTATAAAAATTTCGGCACGCTGGTGAAAGACCGGCTGGATGCAATCACAAAATACATCAATCAGGATAGCGGAACCGGTGAGTGGAAGCTATATGCCACCATGAACAAATCGAATCTCTACCCCAAAACCTGCGGTACACCACCGTTTCTCGCTAAAAGTACCTACCTGAACCGCGGTGAACTACTGGCAGTCAGACTGGGGACTCAGGACCAGCAATGGATAAAGGTCAAGAATCCCATATTCCTTAAAAAGCCCAAAAAATCCAACTATCTGCCGCCACCGGCTCTTCCTTTCTCAACCCCGTTTTTCGATGGATTTAAAAGCGAAGATACCGGAAAGTTTATGAAACTTGCCTGGTTTGCATCACTGGCAACAGCAGGAGCAGTCTATAATATAATTGACTGGGGCTATGACCTTTCAAGCCGTAACCTGATAAAAGAATGGGATATCAACAGTGAAAATGACCGCCGGATCTTCCAGACTCTCGTATTTGTCGAACGTACGGAGAGTAACCACTCGTTTATGGCGAAAGGTTTCTTCAAACCGTTTGCCGGGGCTACAATACTGGCCGCCAGCGGCTCAGAAGCGGTCAATGAATATGATGAACTGCTGCAGAATAATGTGATAGCCAAGGTGCCGGTAATAAAACAGATTATAAATCTGGTAATGATGCTGCCCTGGAGATTGTGGACAAGTATGGGTGCAAATTATCAGCCGCGATTGAACGCCATAGATCCGCAACTCTTCGACGCTGTTCTGAAAATATCCGATAACTCTGCAATGAAAAATGCACTGCTGACCAATACCGGACTGAAGTCGGATGATCTTTCCGCAGCGAACCTGAAAAATGCCTTTGTCCACTGATTACCCGTTTGGAAAGAATAATGCTTAAAATAATCAGAAATCTACACCGCCAGGACTCAGCGATAGCCATGATGGAAGGGCTGCTCATCTGTGTGCCGATCTGGATCTTCTTCACTCTGATCCTGCATGTTCTCAATTACTGGGAAACCAACCATTTTGATCATGTTATGAAACTTGGCACGGTAGTAAACGAAAGACTGGTCGCCACCAGCAGCAAGAATCTTGATACCGGCAAAGCCGCTGAAAAGAAATCACCCAGTGATAAGACCAAACCCGGATTCTACATGGAGAAATTAAGCTCTTCAAGTGATTTTCCCGTATATTATTATTACATCACCGACTATATATCAGCCAAGCGCACCAGAAGAGTAAGCGGCTCCAGACGCTATGCAACCTGGATGTCACATCCGTTTCTCAAAGGGCAGAATCCCAATGACGAAGGCAAGCTTATACAGAAATGGTATGATAAAATGGGTAATAAAGTCCTGAATAACAACCGGAAATCACTGCAATTGGGTTCATAGTACTCAGAGTCACGCCAGTTTATTAATTCTTATCACCTTCGATAGTCTTTACCGCATCACTTGTCTGTTTTATCGCCCAGGTGCTGAACTGATAGATAACGCCCAACAGCACCAGCGCAACCGTAATCAGCAACATCCATTCCACCGTCTCAATAGCTTTATCATCCGAATGCCAACGCCCCAGCAGCTTCTTGATATATTTCATAATTTCTCCCGCAAATCTACCCGAATGGTGTAGAGATAATAATCTCCGACCGGGTAAAGATATAAGCTATAATTGTTGATATCGAATAAGCCAAAGCCGAAAAAAGCAGGAAAGAAGCACCGGTAACCAGAATCCACTCAACCGAAGATCCGGCATACTCATCCCGCAGCAGTCTAATTAGCAGTTTTTTCATTACCCTACTCCCAGATACCGGCCGTCAATTTTACCGCATCCTGCAAACCGAAAAGTTCAAGTTTATCCAGCATTTTCAGCTTCTGCCCAGTCCAGGCCAAAACGAAATCACCACCTGCCGTCCGCTCAAGCCGGAAAATATCCTTCATAAGATACGTATTAGCCTGATGATCAAACCCGACCTCACTGATATGGGTAATACAACGCCGTCCATCATATAAACGCGAGGTCTGCACCACCAGATTGAGCGCCTCGGCTATCTGCCGGCGAAGCGCCTCCACCGGAAGTCCCAGCTCTGCCATAAGCGCCATTACCTCCAGACGGGAACACGCCTGAAACGGCGAATCCGCATGCACGGTAGCCATAGTACCGCCATGACCGCTGTTCATCGCCTGAATAACATCGACCGCTTCAGATCTGCGGATTTCACCGACAATAATCCGGTCAGGACGCATACGCAACGACGCTACAAACATATCCCGGATCGTCACCTCTCCATGCCCGAATTCATCATTTGCCCGCGCCTGCATACTGACAACATGCTCCTGCTGCAGCTGAATTTCGCGCGTATCCTCGATAACAATTATCCGGTGACTGGGATCAAACCAGGACGACATTATATTGAGTAATGTGGTCTTACCGGAACCGGTACCGCCACTTATTATTATATTCAGTTTGGCTTTGGTTGCAAGCTCCATAAATTCAAGAGCCTGTTCGGTAGCGGAACCTACCTTGAGAAGAAAATCAGGGGTTTTAGCAACCTGGGAAAATTTACGTATATTCAGACTGATCTTGCCGCTGGTAACCGGCGGCAGCACAATACAGACACGTGAACCATCTGGAAGATGACCATCCACTATCGGGGTATCATCGGTTATCGTTTTACCGCAGAACTGCGCAATGGTATTTACCGCAGCCAGCAGTGCACTGTCAGAAGGGAATCTGGCTGTGGTCTGTTCCAGCTTTCCGGCACGTTCAATATAAATATTACCAGAACCCAGTACCATCACCTCGGAAACACTGTCATCGGTGAGCAGATCCTTTATCGGTGAGAGAAAGGCATTGATACCGACCTCATAAATCAGCTCGTCATTTTTCTTTTCAGACACGTTATTCATGCGGCTCCCCCTCCGGGAAACGTTCAACACTGACCGCCTCACTCGAACTGACATATTTCAAAGCAGTCTGCACCGCCAGAGCGAAATCAGCTGGCGAGAGCTCTGCCGGCAATCCGATATATAAGCGGTACTGCGGGCCGGTAAGGAACGGATGCACCCGGGCTCCATGGATATTATGCAGTGCCAGTTCATTCTCCAGCAGCGAAGTTATCTTATTGGGATCAATATTTATCTGCACTTCCAGATATTCCTGCATAGGCTGTAACCGCTGCAGCAGTGTTATCAATTCACCTTTGTCATAGACACAACCATCAACGGTAACTTTATTGAGTACCGGTTCCGCCTCAACCTTGATCGCCCCGGTTGGAATAAGTGAAGCGACATAAATGCTCAGATCTGAAATCTGCAGTGCGACCCCAAGTTTCTTCCGTTCCAGAACATTCTCTTTTATCCGCTGATTAATGACCGCCTGCAACTTATCAGGATCGATACCATGCTGCTTCAAATCCCCATCGAGTTTCTGCAGTTCTTTTGCTGCTTCCGGATCGCCGGCCTCGGCCCTGGCCAGCAGTTCCTGCCTCTTTTTAGCAATATTCTGCAATTCTGTTAATGAATATGAATTATCCCGGGTTTTATCGGCTTGTACTAACTCCTCAAGTTTATTAGGATCCACACCATTCTTACGCAAGATACCGTCTAGCTTTAACAGCTCAGCCGCAGCTTCGGTATCACCATTTTTCGCCCTTTGTGCCAGATCACGGCGAATATCGGCGATATGCGCCAGTTCATCCGGCGAATAATTGCAGGTACCGGAAACCGCTGTAGCGGAATCATTCTTTAGGGGTACAACCTTTTTCTCCGGCTCAGTCGCACCCAGACTGAGTCCGGCGGTAATATTATTGGGATCAATACCCTGATCGATAAGTTTCTCATCAAACCGCTTCAATTTTTCAACTGCCGAATAATCTCCGTCACGCACCCGCTGTAACAGCTGGTTACGCTTATTCTGCAGATCACGAAGATTGGAATCAATGCTGTCCTTATTTACATCATTCAGGTCATCCATCAGCTCCAGAGCCCGTTTACGCGCCTCGACACTTCCCTTATCCGACTCATTCTTGAGTTCCGCCAGCTGCTGTATCAGACGGTTCCGCTGACTATTTAGTGACTGGTCATAAGCACTGGCCAGCGAATTTCTAGCACTCGGCTGTATAAACTGTGAAAGCTTATGCTGAATGTCGTACATCTTCTTAAGCGTTTCCGGGTCTGGATTTTCTGGATCAATACTGTTTTTGAGATCCTCATACTCCTTCTGGAGTTGAAGCTTTTTATGATCGAGATCCTGATCGCTCATCGGCAGCAGATCTATCTCCTGCAGCTTGTCCGTTCTAATACCGGTATTCAGAGTATTACGGAAGGTCCGGTAATACGGATGCTCAACAACAATATCATAGTCACAATACCCCAGATCAATATTCGCCTGACCGTTTGAATCAGAGATCAGAGTAAAGCTTTTGGCTGGAGTTTTGCCATCTTCCTTGGAGTTCCGCGGTGTAACCGTTATATTGGCGCCAATAGCCTGGGGTTTTAAATAATAAGTTATATGAATTGACTCCGGCGGCTCCCGGTTAACCTTGAAAACCGCACAATACAGAATAGTTCCATCGCTATCAATAACCGCACACAACCCTTCGTATTCACCGAGACTCGGCAACTCCAGCAGATCGATAAAATCACCGGTACGGTTGTCAAAATTCGCCCGGTCCTGAACCTTGATCAGCCCCTGCTTGAGCTCAATCATAATTCTGGAACCCTGCGGGATTCGGGTTGCATGCCCCTTGATGGTAATATAAGGGGTATTCGTTACAAATTTTTCTTCGCTCAATTGCAGCGTGATCTTGTTTCTGCGCTCAATCAGTATATTCATTCCAACCGCCGCTACTCCAACCGCGAGCACCAGCACAATCAGCAGAATCTTTGTCAGTGGGGTCAGTACTATCCCTGATTTCTCTTTTTTTACCTTATTATTGCGGATGACATTCACATCCTGCCGGACAATGCAGTCAAAAAGATCCTGAGCGGATTTTGCTCTGCCCGCAACATCCTTGTACAGCATCATCGACACAATATCTGAAAGATCCTCAGGTATATCCGGAAGCAGCTCCTTGAGCGGGGGCAGAGTAAGCTGACTCGATGTATGCCAGTACATCCAACGCTCCGCCAGTGAATTATTGAGCTTATATTCATCGGTTTTCCGATTATATACCGCAGGAAACTGCTGCTGAAACAACTCCTGTCCCAGAGCATACTCATAAACTATCATCCCGAGAGAATAAAGATTACTCTGTACCGACGGCGTAAAATTTTCTGCATCGAAAGACTCTGGCGCCATGTATTTCGCATAATCAGCACTCAATATTTCATCATTATCATAGCTCCTGGTGAGAGTATAACTGTTCATTATCCAGGAACCGTTGGCATTACTAATAATATTTTCAGGGAGCAGCGGATTAAAAAGCAGCGGTTCTTCGCGCTCATGCACCATGCGCAGCGCCTGCAGCATCTGGCTCACCAGCAGAGCCACCAGACTTAATGCAGCCGGATCATTTGAAATAATTTCCTTGATTGATTTCCCATAATCCTCAAAAACCATCCAGGCATTATTATCATGATCTATTTTCGAGCTCAGAATACCGGTTATAAACGGCGACTTGCCGATATCGGCAAAGAGAGTAATCTCATCCCTGGCGCTCTTCGCGTCCTCAGCAGCTACCTGTCTAATAACCACCGGTCTGCTTATATTATCAGCAATCTTCTGTATTCCACGATACAAGGTGTATTGTGATTTTTTCTCAAGCTCATTCTCAATAGCGACGCTGTCATCGAATACATCTACCATTTCTTATCCCCATCAATATTATTTATTGTCCACTTCGGCTCGAAGCTCTTCAATTCTCAAATTTATAAACCACCAGAATGCATTCAAATATGCCTTATCACCTTCCGCGACCGACAGACTTTCGGAAGGATCCAGTATACGCACCCGATTCATCATGGCATAGAGCATCAGAGGATTATCCTCAACACACTCTACTACCGGTTTACCCTCTGTTACTCCTGCTACCGGAATTATCGTCAGCAGCGTATAAAGCTCACCCCACTTCTTCAGCGCATAATTATTATCACCGCTGTTATCTCGGATCCAGGCATCAGCAAATATATCATTGACCTTTTCATTAATCTGCCGGTTATCCTCCCAGACATTGAGCCGTTTATAAATTCTTGAGTACGCCAAATTCCATTCACTGGTTGTAATTTCACTATCGACAATATTCTTGTGCCGCAGCGATTTAACCATATATCCGGCACCACTGGCAACAATCAGCAGAATAATCAGCGGGAAAACGATATTTGCCAGTTTCACCCCATTGCGATCACCGGCCGAGCAGAGCTTGATATTGACGCCATCACCGATAGTTATTGTATTACCGGTCTTTAGAAAGACCTTATTGTTGACAAATTTACCGTCAACATAAAGTCCGCGTGATGATAGATTCTCCACCATCACCCGCTTATTGCTCTGCGAAATTACAAAGTGCTCCGCCATCACACCGGGATCACTGAGCACAATCTCATTTACATCGAGCGAACCGACAAGCAGATTTTCATCACCGATCTTATATATCTTTCCCGCGGATTCACCGGAAAGAATCTCAATATAATAATTTTCCTGCTGTTGAGTCACCATTTAAAATACCTGTTATCCGAACGAAAGACCAAGATTGTTAAAATCATCCAGGAACTTTATAATAAAAGGACCAAAAAGAATAATCAGACCACCGATAAGAATCAGAAAACCCGGTACAAGAATTTTCACTTTCGCTTTCCCTGCCTTGTCCTGCGCCTCCATTATACGTATTTTTTTATACTTTGATGATGAGTTCTCCAGTAAAGACGCGATCGGACGGCCGAACTTCAAGGCATTGATTATCTCATCCGCGAAGCTCTGGGCAATCGGCACCGGCTGCAGCCGCTGCCTGAATCCGGTCATTGCCTCAGCCATTGACGCACCGCGCTCTATATCATACAGCACCGCGTCAAACTCCTCACCTATAGGATGGACACCATAATTCAGCACAATCATTTCCATCGCCTTCTGCAGAGAAGCACCAGCATTCATAGTCATACTCAATATGTCCATGACATACGGCATCATACGTGAAACATTCGCAAAACGCTTCTCAATAATGGTATGAATCCAGGTCTTGACAAAAATATACGACATCGCAAAGCCAAAGAACGGCGCACCTACCAGCAAGGCCGGGCTCATCCGTAAAAATGCCAGCGCATATATCAGCGCGATCCAGATAGCGGAGAAGTAGACCAGCCCCAGCAGCTGGTCATCACTCATATTCTTTGGCCAGCCGGCACGGGCATAAATAGCAACCAGCTCCTGCCGCACACTCCCCCCGCCCATAGCTCTGCCGATAGCGGCGAAGATATTCATTAATTTAGCCCGGGTAGTCCCGTCATCCGGATAGACCATACGCGCGCGCCGCAGATAACCGAACTCACTGGTTTTTGCTTCGACTACCGCGGTTTTTCGTCTGTCAGATTTACCGCTGCTCCTGGACGGGATAAATAATACCCATACCAGCACACCGACAGCAATCCCGGTAAAGAATAGTATTAATGTCTGCAGCAGTATATTCAGATCAAACATAATTTCACTCAGCAACTAATAGTCAATTCTAACAATCCGCCGTGCCCAATAGTATCCGGTGCCGATAAATACTCCAGCTACACAGAGTATTCCAAACCCGAGCCAGGTATTGAACATCTCCATCACCGAATCACTGTCAATAACCGTAACGATAGCCAGCATCAGCGGTGGTGCCGCCAGCAGCCCCCAGGTGGAAGCCCGTCCCTCGGCAGTAGCCGCCTTGATCTCCTTTTTCATCGCATTCTGACTTTCCAGAGACGCACTGAGTTCCTCCAGCGTTTTTACGATATTGCCTCCCAGCTGATTATTCATAATGACAATAATAGCGAAAAGCTGAAAACTTGGTAAATCCAGTCGCTGAGAAGCAGACATTACAATGCTGTCGAAATTTTCTCCCATCTCCCAGCCCTGTGACATAATCAGACACTCATACATCATCGGTGGCGGGAAATCCTCTGCCAGCTGTTTTAAGGACTGCGTAAATGACAATCCGGATCCAAGCAGGATACCCAGTCGCCGTATCATCTGCGGCAACTGGTTGTCCAGTTCTTCCAGCCTTTTTTTCCACTTTATATCGGCTACCAGTTGCGGGATAAACCAGAAAGCAAGCCAGAGCGCAAGACCGAGAATTTTGAGTGAGAACAAGAAATAAAATAACGGCATTATCACCAGAAACATCAGACAATACCAGTAATATACATACTTCGCCGAGTCCCTGACATCAGGTTTGAAGCGCAGCCGTATCTCATCAAGCCAGGCGACATCATGATCTATTCTCCGGCTTACCCCATTGCGGAAACTCCACACCAGAGCGGCAACCGCAACACCGGTAAATAAGGCAATACCCAGAGTATAATCAGTCATAATATAAGCCCTCTCTAATACTCTATTTCAAAGACCCTCTGAATGTTCAGCAAACCCTGCTCTACCAGCTCCGGCAAAAATCCGGGGATATATCCATTATGCACCAGATGATGAGTACCACTCACCGGATCATACTCGTTCTTCATTATGATACGGGTCGTAATCTGCCCGGTAACCGGATTGATCCCCTTAACCTCGGCAATCGCCGAGACAACACGCTGATGATTCGGCAGCCTTTCCAGCTGCACGACCACATCCAGCGCCTGCGAAATCTGCTGTCTTACCGCCTGCAGCGGTATATCAACAGCCATAAGCATCATAGACTCAAGTCTGGTCATGGCATCCTGAGGATTATTGGCATGTATTGTAGTCATCGAACCATTATGACCGGTATTCATCGCCTGAAGCATATCAAATACCTCCGGTCCGCGACATTCTCCGACAATAATCCGGTCCGGACGCATACGCAAAGAATTTATAATCAGATCGCGGATAGTAACCTGCCCTTTGCCTTCCACATTCGCCGCCCGTGATTCGAGGGTCACCAGATGCTTCTGCTGCAGCTGCAGTTCCGCAGAATCCTCAATTGTAATCAGACGCTCATCTTCACCGATAAATCCGGATAGCACGTTGAGCATTGTAGTCTTTCCAGTTCCGGTTCCACCGGATATGACGACATTCTTCTTCCCGCTGATAACACCTTTGAGCAGCTCAAGTGCACTTTCATTGAGAGATCCCCACTCCACAAGATCCTTGAAGGAGATACGCTCCTTAGGAAATCTTCTAATCGTCATACATGCGCCTTTAAGCGCAAGCGGCGGGATAATCGCATTTATTCTGGAGCCGTCGGCGAGTCTGGCATCAACAATCGGACTTGAACGATCAATGCGCCTTCCCAAAGGTGCGACTATTCTCTCGAGCACTGACATCAGTGAATCATCGTCAAGGAATGTATGACAGGTCTTGGTTATAATTCCATTCTGCTCGACATAAATCTGAGTCGGAGAGACAACCATAATCTCGGTGACTCCCGGCATCTCCAGAAGATCCTGCAGCGGTCCGAGACCGAAGATCATATCGCAGACGACCTTCTTTATATGCCTGGTTATAATATAATACTGCACATTATCCGGCATATATCCGACCAGCTTACTTACAGCCTCGGTAAACGCACCTTCAAAAGGATCGGCCAGATCATTGATCACCCAGGAATTCACATTGAGACCGAGTTTCTCAGCAATATCAGCATCATAATCCTCGGCCAGCGCTTCAACCTTTTTATTAAATCCTGGAATACTGTAGCTGCGTCCGCTAGAAATATTTCCGGCGCTGATAAATCTCAGAACCCGCCACTGCAAAGCCAGAATAAGCAGCGGCAGACGATATTTGCCTTTTACCGAAAGTGTATCGGCAAGCTCCTGCTTGACAATCGCATCAATTTTCAGACCGATAGCCAAGAGCCTCTCCCTGCTCGCCTCGGTAGCATTATCCTGACGCTGGCGCAAATCCACACTCTCCACCACCAGCCCATGCACCTTGCGTAACAGCAGGGCAAGCTCTTCAAGTGTAACCCCTGCCTCACGGGCTACAGGATCTGCTGAACTCTGGCGTAAAGTGATAAAATATCCGGGTAATGACACCTCGGAAATAGGCTTTAATTCGGTATTCATACCCGGGGCAATATCTGCCCCATCGACTCTGATAGGTATAGCATCGGAATTGACAGTTATCCACCAGCCTCCGGAAGCCCGGTCAACAGCAAATACCTGTGACGGAATAAAACGGGATTTACTCAGGACAATATCATTATCAACCGACCTTCCAACCGTAAAACCGGAAGACTTATCATAGGCCACCCACTGCCTGTTGCGAAGAATATCATTAACAATTACCTGCATTTACCTACCCTGCTTATTGTCTGGGCCGCAATAACAGCGAAATAGTACTATTGCGTGAATTATAATACTGTGTAAGAGTAACCGCATCCGACTTATCAAGTCTGAATGTAATCTCATCACCATCCTCTACTTCCGATTGCGTATTATACCCCAGCTGTATCCGGTCCATGGATATCAGCGATCCCACCATAAAGACCTCTACATCTTCGAGAATAGTTATTGTCTGCATTTCACCGCCGCTGCCCTGCGCCAGCGAGCCCAAAGGAGCGAGAAGCTTGGAGACCAGCGCATTGGGATTTGAAGTGAGATCTGAAATCGTAGTAGTGTTGTCGATGGCCTTTTCCGTATCCTGTGGTTTGGGCATGGTTACCAGTATATCGACATGATCACCCGGTACCAGTCGAGAACCGAAAAGATTCTCTTTTGACAGAATAACCGTTTTCAAAAAGCCACTTTTGAACTTTTCATCAAAATTGAATGATTCCGCCATATAACTATAGAGCAGCGGATTATCAGCGGCAACCGCATTTGCCAGCACCCTTCCTTCAAAGAGCTGAACATCAGCTGCAGGCACACAGCGGTCAATAAAACTTCTTACCGAAGGAACTACCGGAATATCTATCGGCTTAAGGTCGGAATTGACATCCATAACATGCCCGACCGGAAGATCCTTGGTTGCAACCAGAATTTTTTTAGTCGGCAGATTGCTGACAATATTTCTTTTAGATTCCGAATTTTTAATACCCTTCAGGAAAACAAACATCATCCCGAGCGCCAGAAGTCCGGCAATTATCGCGATAATAATACCGACCTTTTTTTTATCTCCGTTTTCTTCCGCCATAAAACACCCCTGTAGTCATATATACCAATGCTATAAACCGGTCATTTCTGCCCTCAAAGCAGAAATCAGCTATTTTTATAATACATATTAACTACACGCGTTACAATATTAAACTGCCCTAATTTACAGATAATACGCCACATATTCACCGCAGAATACCACTAAGCCGCCATGCGTAATACCATATTTTACAACCGTCAGCCACAGTATTACAATATAAGCTCAGAAGGCACTACTGCCTGATCATGCTGTTTTCATAACGTTTGAAAAGAGCGGATTTTTCCCCTTTATATCCCTGCAGAATAGCTTTAACCGCTGGGATATTACCCTTTTTATGCTCTACCACAGCTCCTGCAAGTACAGCAGTCTCACTCCCTGCCGCTATCCGCTGCAATTGCCCTGCCGCCTCTTCACCCAGCAGCATATCATCCAGCATAAGAGCCACGTTCAGCATCTCTTTCCAGGCTATTAACCGGTCGCAATCAGGATCTTCCAGCATTGAACTCAGTATCTCTTTAGCTTCAACCGGTTTATGACTGCGCAAACAGGTTCGTACCGCCATAATCTTCAAATCGTTACGCTCCTGATAATTTTTCTGTTCCAGAAGTTTTTCAAAGAGCGGTAAAGCTTCTTCATAATCGGCCAGATTATAATACACTGTTGCCAGGTTCTCCTGTAGCGCACTCTCCTCCGGAGCCAGCGAAAATGCTTCTAGAAAATATTTTTTCGCCTGCTTATTATCACCTTCAATCTGAGCGATATACCCCAGATTCTGGAGCAGTCCCGGCGCATTCGGATGTCTTTGCACTGCATCAGCCAGGAAAGTCTTCGCCTGAGCAATATTTGATGCTTCAATATACATCTCCGCCGCTGCCATCTCATACTGCACATTATTGGTATCGATTGCAGACGCTTTCAGATAGCAGTCAAGCGCCTTATCAATATTGCCCTGCCGCTCATTATAAACCCCCAGATAATAGACAAACCGCGCTTCCTCCGGCCACTGTTGTAACCCGTTCTCCGCCACAGACTTAATCTCATCCTGACCCCGATCCAATTCTATAAGGATCTGCAGCCGCAGCAGATGCGCATCCATCACATTATTTTTCATTGCCAGCGACGCATCTATCTGTTCCAGAGCTTCACTGAGATTACCCATTGTAAATAACTGAGTGGCTTTTTCATAGGCAGATGCCGCATCCATTCGGTCCTTATTCTCATTTAGTTTTTTGGCAGCTTCAGCGGTATATTTTCCATGACGTTCACCGCCTGACATACAGCCACCGGTCCCGAGTGACAGCAGTATCAATACAGCTCCGGATACTCCGAGAACACCTCTTCTCATAATTTCATTCATTTTTATCCCCATCTGCCTATACCCCTGCACAAACATCATTGTAATCCGCGTACATATCCTCTTCCAGCAGCTTATTATCCTGCTGCATATATGCTGGGCGCTGTTCTGCCGGGAGCTCCGGTTTAGTCGCAGCAGCGGTTTTTTCCGGTTGCTTACCATTTATATGGTTTCTGATTCTCTCGGATTCCTTGAGTCCCTGCCCCAACAGCTCATTCTCAATGCCTTCGGGTACAGTATACTCCTCATCTGCCACCGCCGCCTTTTTATCAGCTGTTTGACAGGAATTTTCCATTTCAGACGCGGTTCCTCTATCACTATCAACCGCAATCAGCTTATTTATACTCCTATACAGCTGGTCATCCGCAGTAGAACAATATTCCTTCTCGGCAATATCACTCAACTCCTTGCAAACCTCACACTGATCACCACGAAGCTGCAGCGAGCGCCGGTAAAGCCAGAATCCGATATCTCTGCCATTAGTAACCAGACTTCTGTATGCTCTGAGATTCAACTGCCGGCACTGGCGCAGCTTACTCCATGGCAGCAGACCGTTACGCATACCCGCCAGCATCTCTTTCGAGTCACATATGGCAGTATTACCGATACTCTCCATCTCATCATCACTCAAAACAATCGGCTTGATCAGAAATATAAGTTCCCGGCGGTTTACTTCATCGGTCTGTGACCGCCCTATTGCCCCGAGAACCGGGATATTACCATACCCCGGAATCTGTGTCCGGTTCACGGTAGTCGCTTCTACAAATAAACCGCCAATAACAGCAGTTGATCCCGCCGGCACCACAATATCTGCCGCCACTGTCTGCACACTCTCTTGCGGCACCTGCTGTTGCCGGTTATTGGCATCAGTAATCGTGTTAAAAGTAACATCCGATATTCGCGGTGCCAGTACCAGACGCACCTTGCCGTCTTCGACAATATATGGACGCACATCGAGTGAGATACCAGATTCGATAAACTTTACCGACTGCACTATCTGATCCTGAGAGTAGCTGGTCTCCAGATAACCGACATTTTTTCCAACCATTACCCGGGCACGCTGCCGATCCAGCGACAATACCTTAGGTCTAGAAAGTACTGACACATCGGTTATCTTATCTAAAGCGGTTATAAGTAGAGCAGCATCACCCACTGCGATGCCGCCTGTAAATGAATTTTTTGCCACCATACCACCGGCAACATTACTGCCACCGAAGTTCTCCACCCCGCCGTTATTAAAACCAAAATAATTATTCAGATTAATACCGCTGAGCATGGCGAAATCAATTCCGAACTGATTGTTATCGGTCAGAGTGACTTCAAGAACCGTCGCCTCCAGCAAAACCTGCTTCGGACGCCTATCCAGTTTGACAATCAGATCCGAAATCTTACTGATATTTTCCTTATAATCATAAACCACCAGAGCGCTGTTGAGAGCAAAACGCTGTTTATTCGGTTTATATACCGGATCCTTGTTTATACGGTCATTCTCATCATTATTTTTATCATCATCATCACCAATATCTTTATCATCATCAATCACCTGAGCCTTGCCATCAGCTGAGAGCAGCTCCTGCGCAGCGATCAGAGCATCCTTGGGACGTAGATAATTCAACCTGAATATTTTGGTTTCCATCCCGTTTTTACCCTGGATGCGCTTACTCATCTTCTCCTTGGTAAAGACCTCAATAAAACTGTTATTCTCGACATACGACAATCCGTTCACATCCAGCATTGTCCGCAGTGCCTTATAAAACGGCACAGTATAAAAGGTCATGGATACAACACGGTCAGAACCGGCCGCAAGAATAATATTCTTACGCGATTTCACCGATAATTCCTGAAGAATGGTTGAAATTTTAACATTCTGGGCATGAACACTCACAGTATTATAATTACTGACACTTACCTGGCAGATACGCGGTCCATCGACAAGTGTGGTACTATCCATAGCCGTCTGTGACTGTTTTTCCTCTCCACTTGTCAACTTTTGAAGCGCAGCGGTTATCGGTTTATTCTGGTCCTTATCCGACTCCTCAGCAGGAGACTTTGCCGCCACCAGAATCTTTTCCAGCAGCTCCAGCCGTTCACTTACTGTCTTAAGATTTTCTTTGGCAAGACTCTCACTCTGAATAATATCAGACTCAGCCGCCATTGCCGGCACGACTCCACCTGCCAATACGCCAAGAATCAGAAATAATCTCACTATACCGGATCCCAGCATAGGTAATATACTACTGAAAAAATCGTTAATCATTATCATACCCAAACCCTTGCTAAACTTTATGCCCAAACACATTGCAAAGAACACTTGGTCTTTTATCGGAAAATGCCCGGGATTTACTGAGTTTTTCTGTTTTCTTTCCGGTGACAGTTGCATAAAACATCTATCCCACTAACGAAAGTATTCCAATAAGCATGCATTAGTTATCCCTGCCTGAAGCGACTTATCTTTTATGGTTAGAATAAATATCAACATTCAAAGATTAAGCGACCGGCTGATATCTCACCTGATAGCACCGAGGTCACCAGCTACATATATGAGTTCTTACCGTACCTCCAACAACTCTCGGCAATATAATAACGACTACAGTTTTAAGATGTTACAAGGCAAAAAAAAGGAGCTGTCCCCAAAGGAACAGCTCCAAATCGTTTAAGTGTCTGGAACATTTACCAGGCGAAGTGTGCAAATGCCTTGTTAGCTTCAGCCATACGGTGAGTATTCTCACGTGTAGTCATCGCGCCACCTTCCTTCTTGTATGCATCCATTATTTCATTTGCTACAAGAATCTTCATAGGCTTACCGCTCTTCTTACGTACAGAATCCAGGAACCATCTGATAGCCAGTGACTGCTGTCTCTTTGGCTCAACCTTTACCGGTACCTGATAGTTAGCACCACCAACACGACGGCTTTTAACTTCAACCAGAGGTTTAATATTGTTGATAGCTGTCTTGAACACCTCAAGCGGTGTCTTATCGGTAATGCGCTTTTCAATCTCGGTCATTGCGCCATAAAAAATCTTTTCCGCCTTGGTCTTCTTGCCATCATACATCAGACAATTGATGAATTTACTGACAAGAACATCATTATAAACTGGGTCCTTTTTTACGCTTGGACCTGTAACTTCAGTATTCTTTACTGCCATTTTAAAAATCCTTTGCTTTTCTTTCTCTGAGCAGACATCTTGTCTACCTAAGATACTCACGGACACTTGCGACCGCGCGCCTCAACCTGAGGATGCAATCAAACCAAATTTACAGCTGTTATTCTTACAATCCGCGACAAAACTCTGTCCATCAACTTCACCGCGTAACCTGGCAACCCGGTTTTAATAAATCTGCACCAGTTCCAGAGTTCATGATTGCCGACAACTGAAATTTCTAATAATTGAAACAGCAGAACCGCTATTTCTTTGGAGCTTTCGCACCATACTTACTACGAGCCTGACGACGAGCGTCAACGCCAGAGCAGTCGTAAACACCACGAATCACGTGATAACGTACACCAGGAAGGTCACGTACACGACCGCCACGAACCATAACAATTGAGTGTTCCTGAAGGTTGTGACCTTCACCACCAATATATACGGTTACTTCCTTACCATTGGTCAAACGAACACGGGCAACCTTACGAAGCGCAGAGTTAGGCTTCTTTGGAGTTGTAGTCTTAACCTGAAGACATACACCCTTACGCTGTGGGCAAGACTCAAGAACAGGCGCTTTAGACTTGCTTATAGCCTTCTTTCTTCCCTTGCGCACTAACTGATTAATAGTTGGCATTTCTTACAAATTCCTTTCAAATAAACGATTTACACTCCCCAGATGGGAGCTGACACTTTTTTTTCTTCTAACTCAAGAAGATATAATAATATAACGAAATTTTACAGGTAATCAAGTGGGTATTTGTTTTTTTTTCAAACACCCACCGGGATTCACCTTAATTCTTACTGCAATTCGAGATCTGAAGTCAGATCCTCTTCCGGCTCGAGCATATCATCCTCAGCGGAAACAAGATCATCACGGACTCTGACACTGGCATCACGCAGACGCTTGATACCGGTACCTGCCGGAATCAGACGTCCTATCGATACATTTTCCTTCAGACCGCGGAGTGGATCTATTCTACCGGCAATAGCCGCATCGGTCAGAACCTTGGTAGTTTCCTGGAAACTAGCCGCAGCAATAACCGAATCAGAAGAGAGACTGGCTCGGGCAACACCCTGAAGTACCGGCTCATAAGAAGCAGGCTGACCGCCACCGGCACTGATACGGGCATTTTCATGCTTCAGACTTACCTTGCTCACAGTATCGGTAATCAGGAAATTGGTATCACCAGGATCGACAATCTGAACCTTATTGAGCATCTGGCTAACCAGAATTTCAATATGCTTATCATCGATTCGTACGCTCTGAGCCCGGTATACCTGCTGAACTTCATTGAGCAGATATTCCTGAAGCGCGAGTTCACCCTTGACGCGCAGGATATCATGCGGTACCAGCGGACCATCAACCAGCGGCTCACCGGCACGTACATGGTCACCGTTATGAACACGGATATGCTTACCCTGAGGCACAAGATGCTCAATTTCATTACCATTCTCATCCTTGACCATAACGATACGCTTACCACGACGACGGTCACCGATATCAATCTTACCGGCAATTTCAGCGATAATGGCCGGATCCTTAGGTTTACGGGCTTCAAACAGCTCGGTAACTCGCGGCAGACCACCGGTAATATCCTGAGTACCACCACTCGCTTCACGTGGAGTACGGGCAAGGGTAGAACCCTGCTCGATCACATCCCCTTCCTGAACCATTAAGTGGGCTTTTTCAGGCATAGAATAACAGACAATAGTATTACCATCATTATCCACAATAGATATCTGCGGATGCAGATCACCCTTATGTTCGATAATAATCTTTCTGGAAGAACCGGTAGCATCGATCTCTTCACGCATAGTCTTACCATCAACAATATCCTCAAAGCGGACGATACCGCCTTTTTCGGTAAGGATAGGATAGTTGAACGGATCCCATTCAGCAATCGGATCACGCGCCTTGATCTTCTGTCCGTCTTCAACCTTCAGTACAGAACCACCAGGTACATCCAATGGCTCGCCGAGTTCCCGGCCGGCATCATCACAGATAACCACCGCACCGTTTCGGTTTACAACCAGATTTTCAAGCACACCGGTCTTGGCGTTTGGCTTATCCACAATACGCAGATTCAAGTACTTGATAGTACCGGCCATATCCGCACGAAGCTCGTTATCCATACGGCTTGTCGCCGCCACACCACCGATATGGAAGGTACGCATTGTAAGCTGAGTACCAGGCTCACCGATTGACTGTGCGGCAATAACACCCACGGCCAGACCCTGTTCGACCAGCTTACCGGTAGACAGATCCATACCGTAACACTTGGCGCAGATACCAAAGTCAAGCTCACAGGTAAGCGGACTTCTGACTCTGACCTTACCCAGATCCAGATCCTCAATAGCCTTGGAAATACTTCTGGTAATAAGATCACCGCTGTTGACCACCACCTCACCGGTAACCGGATTCTTGATAGTCTCGGCAGCGACACGGCCAAAGATATTGTCGGCCATGGTAACCTCGACATGCTCACCGGAGATCACCGCACCCTTTGGCAGACCGTTGGTAGTACCACAGTCATGAGCAGAAATAGTGCAGTCCTGCGCCACTTCAACCAGCTTACGGGTAAGGTAACCGGAGTCAGCTGTCTTAAGAGCAGTATCAGCCAGACCCTTACGTGCACCGTGAGTGGATGAGAAATATTCCAGACCACGCAGACCTTCACGGAAATTCGCCTTGATCGGAGTTTCAATAATTTCACCGTTTGGCTTGGTCATCATACCACGCAGACCTGCAAGCTGACGGATCTGAGTCTGAGAACCTCGAGCCTTGGAGTCAAACATCGCCCAGACCGGATTCAGATATGGTTTTCCATAACGTTCCTGATTGCTCTGAAGTTCCTTGAGCAGCTCGGTAGTGATATTCTCGGTCACATGAGTCCAGATATCAACGATTTTATTATAACGTTCGCCATTGGTGATATCACCCATCATATGCGCTTCATCAATAGCAGCAACTTCAGCCTCAGCCTTCTTGATAATTCCAGCCTTGGCCTTAGGGGTAGTCAAATCGGCAGCCGAGAAGGATACACCACTAACGGTTGCGTAGTGGAAACCGGTCTCCTTCATGCTGTCGAGCAGTTTCACGGTCTGCTCACGTCCCAGAGCCAGGTGGCAGTCACTTACCACTTTATTCAGACTCTTCTTATTCATAGTCTTATTATAGAACTTCATACCCTTTGGCAGCATATCAAAGAACAGAATACGACCGACAGTGGTTGTCAGCAGTCCATGTTCATCGATATAACCATCATCAGCTTCACTCTCGACCTCAGGCATATTCTTTGGAGGACGAACCTTGATCTTGGCACCGATAGCGATATGCTTTTCATCATAGGCGAAAATCGCTTCAGTGAAATCACGGAAGACCTTACCTTCACCATTGGCTCCTTCGCGGGGAAGGGTCAGATAGTAACATCCGAGCACGATATCAAGGTCGGCGGTAATGATAGGGTTACCATGCGCCGGCGAGAAGATATTCGCAGTTGAAAGCATCAGCATAGACGCTTCGGTAGTAGCCTCGACTGTAAGCGGCAGGTGTACCGCCATCTGGTCACCATCAAAGTCAGCATTGAAACCGGCACACACCAGAGGATGAATACGCAGAGCGTCTCCCTCAACCAGTACCGGATAAAACGCCTGAATACCCATACGGTGCAGAGTAGGAGCACGGTTGAGCATTACCGGATGACCTTCAATAACCTGTTCCAGAACGTCCCAGATCTCTTCATCCTTACGCTCAAGCATGGTCTTGGCACTCTTAATAGTATCTGCAAGCCCCTTCTCCTTGAGCTGACGAATAATGAACGGCTGGAAGAGCTCAAGCGCGATCTTCTTCGGCAGACCCACCTGGTTCAGACGAAGCTCAGGACCAACGATAATTACCGAACGGGCAGAGTAGTCAACACGCTTACCGAGCAGGTTTGCACGGAAACGTCCCTGTTTACCCTTGATCATATCGGTAAGACTCTTCAGCGGTCTGTTGCCGACACCCTGAACCGGACGCTTACAGCGGCTGTTATCAAAGAGTGCGTCCACCGCCTGCTGCAGCATACGCTTCTCATTACGGACAATAACATTAGGCGCGTTCAGGTCCAGAAGCTTGCTCAGACGGTTATTTCTATAAATAACACGACGATAGAGATCATTCAGGTCACTGGTCGCAAAGTTTCCTGATTCCAGAGGAACCAGCGGACGCAGATCCGGCGGAATAACCGGTACAACATCCATGCTCATCCACATTGGATCATTTCCGCTCTTGATCAGCGACTGGGTTATACGCAGACGCTTGACCAGGTTTTCACGTTTCAGCTTCTGCTTGCAGACAGCAAGTTCAGCCTTGAGTTCCTCTTCAAGTACCGGAAGATCAATCTTCTTCAGCAGTTCACGGACAGATTCCGCTCCCATCAGCGCCTTGAAGTTGTCACCGTACTTTTCAACCGCTTCCCGGTACTGCTCTTCACTGAAGAGTTCACCCACCTTCAGCGGAGTGTCACCCGGCTCGGTCACAATATAACGCTGGAAATATATCACCTGCTGCAAAGCGGTAGATTTGATATCCAGCAGCATACCCAGTCTTGAAGGCATAGCCCGGAAGAACCAGATATGAATAACCGGCACTGAAAGATTAATGTGCCCCATACGGTTACGACGCACTGATGAGTGGGTTACTTTTACACCGCAGCGGTCACAGATGATATCACGATACTTGATACCCTTGAATTTACCGCAGGAACACTCCCAGTCTCTTTCCGGACCGAAGATACGTTCGCAGAACAGACCGTCCTTCTCAGGCCGGTAGGTTCGATAATTGATGGTCTCAGGAGTTCGCACCTCACCATAGGACCAGCTTCTGATATCGTTAGGACTGGCAAGTCCCACAGAAATTCTGTTGTAATCATTGATTCTGGTATAATTTTGTTCGCCTGGCATTTTATTTTCCTCATTTTGCCTGCTCCGGGCTTATTGGTATTAAGCAACCGGAGCCGCATTCATTAAAAGGTTGTCTGAAAAAGTCTATTCACCAATATTCCTGCAACACAGGGATCAGTCAAGTTCATCAGCCTTCTCAAGGCGGATATTAAGACCGATACCCCTGATCTCGTTACAGAGAACATCGAATGAAACAGGCATTCCCGGCTCAACACTAGTCTCACCTTTGACCATTGCCTCATATATCTTGGTACGTCCATCGACATCATCAGATTTAACTGTCAGCAGTTCCTGAAGTACACTGGCCGCACCGTAAGCTTCAAGCGCCCATACCTCCATTTCACCGAATCGCTGACCACCGTTTCTAGCCTTACCACCGAGTGGCTGCTGAGTAATCAGACTGTAAGGACCGGTAGCACGGGCATGGATCTTCTCGGCAACCAGGTGGTGAAGTTTTAGCATGTACATGTAGCCGACGGTTACTGTCTCATCAAAGGTATCACCGGTTTTACCGTCATACAATCTGGCCTTACCATCATCAGGAAGACCTGCTTCCTTGAGTGCTTCGACAACTTCAGCTTCGGAGGCTCCGTCAAAGACCGGAGTTATAGCTCTGAACCCTAGTTCATGCGCAGCCCAGCCAAGGTGAATCTCCAGAATCTGCCCCACATTCATTCGTGAAGGCACACCCAGAGGATTGAGCATCATCTCCATCGGAGTTCCATCCTCAAGATAAGGCATATCCTCTTCAGGCAGAATTCGCGCAACCACACCCTTGTTACCATGACGTCCAGCCATCTTATCACCTACAGAGAGCTTACGCTTGATAGCGACATAGACCTTTACCAGTTCCAGCACTCCAGGCTTGAGCTCATCACCACGCTTGAGTCTGCCGATCTCCACTTCCATTCTGGACTCGAGGAAATCAATTCTGCGGTCATGCTCCAGGCAGATGGCAATCGCCTCATCTTTAAACTCGGCAGGAAGATCAAGATCGACTACAGATGAATGCTCCTGCAGCTCAACCAGTCTTTCATAATCGCCGGTACGTGACGGACGCAGAACCTTGCCGGTACGCTTATTGACCGGATAATCTCCGAGCAGATCATTCAGACGTTTGAATTTGAGCTTGATCTCTTCAGCGACCTTGGCTGAAGTCTCACTCTTGATCTGAGAGACCTGAAGCTTCAGCGCCTTCTTCTCCTCGTCGGTTGTAGGCTTGCGGCGTGAGAACCGGTTTACTCTGATGACATAGCCATCGGTTCCGGGTGGAACAGTGAGTGAATCATTCTTAACATCCTCACCGGCTCTGCCGAAGATGGCTCTGAGCAACTTCTCTTCAGAAGAGAATTCACTCTTGGCCTTCGGAGCAATCTTACCAACAAGAATATCACCAGGTTTTACCTTGGTACCGATAGCGACCAGACCGGTAGCATCGAGATTGGCCAGAGCCGCTTCAGACACACCAGGGATATCCCGGGTTATCTCTTCACTTCCGACTTTGGTCTCACGAATTTCAACGCTGAATTCCTCAATATGTACGGAGGTAAAGGTATCCTTGATAATCAGTCTCTCACTGACAATAATCGCATCCTCGAAGTTACAGCCTTCATAACTGAGGAACGCAATACGTACATTCTTACCCAGAGCCAGCACACCGCCATTGGTTGCAGCGCCCTCGGATAGCGGATCTCCGATATTAACTTCCTGTCCTACCTTTACCATCGGCTTCTGGTTGAGGGTAGTACCGTCATTGAGACCCTTATATTTATGGAGCAAATAAGTTCTTTCACCTTCAGGAAGCTCTGTAGAAGAGACTCTGATCTGGAGCGAATCCGCATAGGTAACGACACCGGCCTCTTTGGCCCGCACCACCATACCGGAGTTGCGGCAGACATCGGCTTCCATACCGGTAGCAACCAGCGGCTTATCCGGAATGACCAGCGGCACTGCCTGACGCTGCATGTTTGAACCCATAAGCGCACGGTTCGCGTCATCATGCTCAAGGAACGGGATCAGACTTGAAGAAACACCTACAAGCTGATTTGGAGCGACATCGATAAGTGTCAGCTGCTCGCGGTTACACATCACAAAATCTTCCGCGTAACGGCAGATACATCTTTCAGTAAGAATATTACCGACAGCATCTACTTTGATATCTGCCTGTCCAATCCAGTGATCCTTTTCCTGGTCAGCACGCAGATATACCAGTTCGCTGGTTACCTTGCAGTCCTTCACCACATAATATGGCGTAATCAGATACCCCATATCATTGATTGATGAAAAGTTCGCCAGCGAGACAATAAGACCAATATTGGTACCTTCAGGTGTCTCAACCGGACAGACTCTGCCGTAATGCGAAGTATGTACGTCTCGGACTTCAAAGCCCGCACGTTTACGGTTAAGACCGCCAGGACCGAGCGCAGACAGACGTCTCTCATGTACCAGCTGCGAGAGCGGGTTGGACTGGTCAACAACCTGAGAAAGTTCACCCCGGGCAAAGAAGTAGTCGATAGCACTTGAAACCGTGGTTGCATTTATAAGCTGATGCGGCTGAACCTCATCAATATCCTTGATAACCATCTGCTCACGGACACCACGACGAAGCTTATTGAGTGAGGTCCGCAGTTCATTTACAACCAGATCTTTGATGGTACGTACGCGCCTGTTCTCCAGGTGGTCAATATCATCAATAATACCTTCACCGGCACGCAGTTTGACAATATATGAACAGATATTGGCAAAATCACTGACAGTAAGTATCTCATTACCTTCTTCATCCATACCGAATTTACGATTAAGACGAAAACGTCCGATCTCACCAAAACTGTAGCGCTTTGGATCAAAGAAACGCTCAGAGAATAACTCCCAGGCCTTGGTAAGGTTTGCAGGAGTTCCCGGACGGAGTTTCTGATAGAGCTTGATCAGTGCCTGCTCATGCGAGTGGCTGTCATCACTTATCAGAGTATTTAGAATCAGCGGATCATGCAGATCGGCAGCACGGATAACATCAATAACAATCGGTTCCGGTGCAACGGTAGTTCCGGTTTTGTTCTCCTTCTCCTGACGCATATTCTCATAATGAGTCATGATCTGGTCACACACCGCCTCAGAGAGTCTGGCGCCGGTACGGACAACAGGCTCATTGGTAGCTTCGTCCATTATCGGAGTTACCAGCACCGCACCGTCAAGATCTACTGCACTCTTAGGAGTAAGTTCCACCTCTTCCCAGGCATAGAAAGCCTTGAGAATGTCGGCGTCGGTATCAAGGTATACCTCTTTCTGTATCACACCGTCATCATCAACATACTCACTGCAGGCAAGAGCTCTGAGGAACATGGTCGCAGGAATTTTACCGGAGCGGTCGATACGAACTGCAAGCTCATCCTTGCTGGTAACCTCTACCTGAATCCAGCTTCCGCGTTCAGGAATAATACGGCAGGCATGGAGTTCCTTACCGGAGGTATGCTTGCTGACAGAAAAATCAACACCCGGAGAACGCTGGATCTGAGTCACGATTACACGCTCGGCACCGTTGATGATAAATTCACCGCCACCGATCATCAGCGGGATCTCTCCCATATATACCCACTCGTCAATCGGCTCGGTACGGTTCAGACGTACTCTGATCTTCAGCGGTGAGCCATAGGTCTGCTTGAGCTGCCGGCATTCCTCAGGGGTGTAACGTGGAGGATTGAGCTGATACTCAAGATACTCCAGACTGATTGTTCCATCATAACTTTCAATTGGAAAAACTTCACGAAATGCAGACTCAAGTCCATCATCAATTCTCTCAGACGGAGGCACATCAGCCTGGAGAAAATCAGCATAAAACTTGCGTTGTGTTTCCATCAGGTCAGGCAGTTCAAGTACCTGAAATGCCTTTCCATAATAGCGGGTATTATCCATTCCTTCAAGTCCTCAACTTACAGCAGTCTATAATATAGACCTAGTTTATACTTAAAATACAACAAAAACACCAAGTTTCACAGCGAAAAACCTTCTGTTCGTCTCCGGTCAGAAGCAATGCAGCCGGACACAACTAATCAATTTTAAACCATGAAGCTTCCAATATTTACTTTAATCTCACCTACCGGTGAAATTTCAAGTTATTATCCTGCTTTATGCAAAAAAAGTTTTGAAAAATTTTATTTTTCCCAAACCGATAAATGCATAAAAACCTTGTTAAGTTTGACTTAAATCAAACTCACAAGGTTGAAAACTGCAATACACAGCCAGTATAAAAAAAGCTTTAAAACCTTCCGCCAACCCCAGGGTTCGTATGCTACCCTCGCAAATCAGTTTCGGCTCCGCTTCTTTGTTTGTCTTGCTTCTAGATAACGCTCATACCTGAAATACCCGCCCCACCTTTGATTTCAGCCATAAGCGCTATCTAGAAATCTAGATAAGCGCATAAATTTTAAGCTGCAACTATTTGATTGTAACAGTTGCGCCAGCTTCTTCAAGAGCAGCCTTGATCTTGTCTGCTTCTTCCTTCTCAATGTTTTCCTTAACAGGAGCAGGAGCACCATCAACAAGTGCCTTAGCTTCCTTAAGACCAAGACCGGTGATTTCACGAACAGCCTTGATAACATTGATCTTTGAACCACCAGCAGAAGTCAGTTCAACAGTAACAGTTGAAGGACCGGTGTCTTCATCAGCACCAGCACCGCCTGCAGCAGGACCAGCCATAACAATAGCACCACCAGCAGCAGCTTCGATACCATATACATCCTTAAGGTAATCAGAAAGTTCCTTCGCCTGTAGAAGTGACAGAGCAACGATCTTGTCGCCAAGTTCTTTGATCTCTGCGCTGAATTCTTTAGTAGCTTCTTCGCTCATTTTAAATCTCCGTATACGTAATCTGCGGGGATAACCCCTTGTAACATTTAAAAATTAATAACAATCGGATAATCAGTTCCAGCCCGACCCGGGCGGCAATAAAATTAAGCTGATTTTTCCAGTTCTTCGATACGAGCCTTGATCTGACCGGCGATAGTGCCTGCAGGTCCGTTGATCGCTCCGGCAAGCTTGGTAGCAGGTGATAGTGCCTGTCCAACAATCTGTGCCTTGAGTTCTTCCTTGGTTGGGCTCTGTGATAGACTTACAACACCATTCTCATCAAGAATAGTAGCCTCAACAAGCGCACCGTGAATCTTCAGGTTTTTATTGGCTTTTGCCTTGTCACAAAGAAGACGAGCGATCGCAACCGGATCCTCGCCAAAGGCGAATGCTGTCTGTCCACTGCAGATATCACTTACTCCAGGAAGTCCTAACTCCTTGAAAGCAATATTAACAACACGATTTTTAACGAAGACGAATTCTACCCCGGCTTCAGCAAGTTCATCACGCATCTTTCCCTGATCGGTCATGTTTACACCTTCATAACCAACAGAAATAACGTTCTGAACACCCTCAAATCTTGTTTTATATTCTTTAAGAAGTAATTGATTAACTAAATTTGGCATAACCTTTTACTCCCTTATAATGCGATTTTAACACCTGGACCCATTGTTGATGACAGTGTGACATTGGTAACAAAATCACCCTTTACAACTGCAGGTCTTAGTGAAACAATATGTTTAATCGCAGCATTAACGTTTTCAGCAAGCTTTGCCTCATCAAAGCTGGCCTTACCGACGATGAGATGGACATTGCCTTCCTTATCGTTACGGAATTCAATCTTGCCGGATGAGAAATCAGCTACAGCCTGCGCTACCTTATCAGTAACAGTTCCGCTCTTAGGGCTTGGCATCATACCTTTAGGTCCGAGTACCTTACCCAGCTTACCTACAAAACGCATCATTGCAGGATGGCAGATAGCGAGATCAAAATCAAGCCAGCCTTTTTCGATCTTGGCAACAAGATCCTGACCACCGACTTCAATCGCACCGTTAGCAGTAGCTGCTTCAGCTTCTTCACCTTCGCAAAAAGCGATAACACGTACAGACTTACCAGTACCATTTGGCAGTGAAAAACTGCCACGTACCAGCTGATCAGCCTGTTTTGTGTCGATATTGAGCTTTAAAGCAAGATCTACAGTCTCGTCAAACTTGGCGGAGGCAGCTTTTTTTACCACCTTCACGGCTTCGTCTACAGAATGCAGCTCCAGCCTATCCAAGCCGTCTGAGGCTTTTTCGAATCTTTTACTTATTTTTCTTGTCATTTGACATGCTCCCAGACTTTTAATTAGTCCTCAATCTCGATACCCATACTACGAGCAGTACCGGCAATAATGCGCACTGCCTGATCGACGTCACGAGCGTTGAGGTCATTCTTTTTAACTTCAACAATTTCCTCGAGTTGCTTACGAGAAACCTTACCTACTTTTTTGCGGTTGGGCTCACCTGATCCGCTCTCGATTCCGAGAGCTTTCAACAAGAGAACAGCAGCTGGAGGACTTTTGATGATGAAATCAAAGGATTTATCGGCATATACACTGATTTCTACAGGACAAACAGTCCCCTTCATTTCAGCAGTAGCAGCGTTAAATCTCTGAACAAATTCTCCAACAGGAACCTGATGCTGACCTAGAGCAGGACCAACAGGAGGTGCTGGTGTTGCCGCGCCACCTGGAACCTGCAACTTGATAAGTGCAACCACTTCTTTTACTTTGGCCATAATTCAAACTACTCCAAAACATATGGGCCTGAAGCCGACCCAATTATTTAAAACAGCAGTGTCCACCATTCCCAGCAAGTGCGTAATGCCAGGCAACACCGCTAAATACAGGAAAGAAAACGCACATCCGGGCATCACTCCAGAATCAAGTTCTCTCCACCTGATAAAACTCAAGTTCAACCGGTGTTGAACGTCCGAAGATGTGTACAACCACCCGCACCACACCTTTTTCAGGATATACTTCCTCAACCAGTCCCTCAAAATTCTCAAAAGGACCTTCTTTAATTCTAACCTTATGCCCGGCCTCAAATTCAACCTTTGGCTTTGGTTTTTCTTTTTCACTGTCAACGCTATCAAGAATACGGTTAATCTCTTCCTCTGGAAGCGGAACCGGCTCGTGAGGGTTGGCACTTACAAATCCGCTCACCCCGCTGGTATCATTGATAACATACCACGCTTCGTCAGAGAAATCCATCTCAATAAACAGATAACCGGGGTAGGTCTTCTGCTCAACAATCCGCTTCTTACCGGAGCGGATCTCCTGAACACTCTCCTTGGGGATAAGAATCTCACGAATCTGGTCGCCAAGGCCTTTACTCTTTATCTGCTCCAGCATGAGATTCCGAATTTTTTCTTCCCGCTCAGGCTGAACCTTAACTGTATACCATGTACCCATTTAGATACCCCTTTTTAATACTATATGCAACAGATCTTAGCACGCAACCAGTAAACTACAATCTTTTTCGGATTTACCGGTAAACCGCAAAGTTCTGATATGTTCTGCCAACAAAAATAACCTACGCCAGAAGCCACTGCAGAAGATGCTTGGCCAGGACATTTTCCAGAATAGTATCCACCAGTCCAATATAAATTGTCAGGAAGATAACGGTTACGATCACAACATAAGTTGCGCCCCAGGCCTCTGCCTTGGGATCGAACAGCGGCAGTGCATCCGGCCATACGACCTTACGCAGCTCAACATCCACATCAATCAGAAAATCACTGCTCTTAACTGAAAAATATGACAGATACACAGAAAAAGCCGTAATCGCCAAGAAGATAATTATCGCACCGATAAATGCATGATTCAAAAACAGAGAAGACAAAGATGCACTTGACGCATCCTCAATAGACAACTGCCATCTGTACCAACTGAATCCTGAGTAAAGTGCCAGGATAACCCCGATAACAACCGCGCCGGCTCTGGTCACCTTCCCTTGCTTTTCCTTATGCATCACTGTCCCCGCTTCTATATAAATATTATATGAAATAAAATAAACACCCGCCACACAGCAGCAATTCAAGCCAACAGCCAGCAACCCGAATTGTCACCAACAAGTGATAACCTATAAATAGACTTATGTAGAGTGCCATCAGCAACGGCACTCTACAAGACTTTACAACCTGCATAATGTTTGGCAGGGGCGGAGGGACTTGAACCCCCAGCCGCTGGTTTTGGAAACCAGTGCTCTGCCAATTGAGCTACACCCCTGCATTAATACATTGAGTGACCCGACCAATGCCCTAACCAAGTTCAGAAAATCGGGTCACAAATTATAATTCCTCTACACTGCCAAGAGCAGTCAAGTTTTACTATTCGAGGATTGTAGTTACAACACCTGAACCAACGGTTCTGCCACCTTCACGGATAGCGAAACGCAGCTGCTCTTCCATAGCGATAGCATCAATCAGCTCAATATCCATAGTGATGTTATCACCAGGCATTACCATCTCTACGCCTTCTGGAAGGATAGCCTTACCAGTCACGTCGGTAGTACGGAAGTAGAACTGTGGACGGTAACCGTTGAAGAATGGAGTGTGACGACCACCTTCTTCTGAAGTCAGCACATATACCTCACCCTTGAACTTCTTGTGTGGAGTAATGCTGTTTGGAGCACAAAGCACCATACCGCGGCTTACCGCGCTCTTTTCAATACCACGAAGAAGAACACCAAGGTTATCACCTGGAACACCCTTGTCAAGTGTCTTCTGGAACATCTCAACACCGGTACATACTGTATCCTGAGTTACACCCAGACCAACAATCTGAACCTTGTCCTGCATCTTGATAGTACCACGCTCTACACGGCCGGTTACTACTGTACCACGACCCTTGATGCTGAATACGTCCTCGATAGGCATCAGGAATGGTTTGTCATCTTCACGCTCTGGAATATCGAAGTAGTCGTCCATGGTATCAAGAAGAAGCTTGATGCCGCTGGTCTCGTCAGCTGGGTTCTCAATTGCCTTAAGCGCAGAACCTCTGATGATTGGAAGATCGTCACCTGGGAAATCATACTTGTTCAGCAGTTCACGGATCTCCATCTCAACCAGTTCAACCAGCTCTTCTTCACCTTCCATCAGGTCGCACTTGTTAAGGAAAACAAGTACCTTTGGCACTGCTACCTGACGTGCAAGAAGGATGTGTTCACGAGTCTGTGGCATAGGACCTGATGGTGCTTCAACAACAAGAATAGCACCGTCCATCTGAGCCGCACCGGTAATCATGTTCTTTACATAGTCAGCGTGTCCTGGGCAGTCAACGTGAGCGTAGTGACGGTTTTCAGATTCGTACTCAACGTGTGAAGTAGCAATAGTAAGAATCTTGGTAGCATCACGACGACCCTGTGATTCAGAAGCCTTAGCAACTTCATCATAAGCAATAGCCGCACCACCGTAAAGGTGAGCAGATACTGATGTAAGAGCCGCTGTTGTTGTTGTCTTACCATGGTCAACGTGACCAATTGTACCAACGTTGATGTGTGGCTTGGTTCTCTGGAATGTTTCTTTTGCCATTGGATTTCTCCTAAAATAAATATCTTAATACCCAAAACAATATTATAAAATAAAAGGCTTTGTTAAAATCAACTTTCACACAAGCCGCAATTCACATCAAGGTCATAACCGCCGCGCCATAGTTTATAATTCCGCCGACTACACTCTAAACCACAGACAGAAAAGAAATTACAAAAAACTGCCGTTCTGAACGAGTGTCATTATTTACAGCAGACGGTTGAGTTGAAATAATACACAAAAAAAAGGATTTTTCAATGAGAAATCCGTTATTCTCATCAAAAAACCAGATTTAAGCCAAAGCCAATAACTGTATTAACAACCCAAGACGCTCTTGTCACAACCGCTAACAAAGCCGGAAAACAACGGTTGAGACCGTTTAGAATTAAAAATGGAGCTGCTGTCGAGACTTGAACTCGAGACCTCTTCCTTACCAAGGAAGTGCTCTACCGGCTGAGCTACAGCAGCAATTTCCGAGTGGAAGAATAATATATATAATAGTGGAACATTGTCAAGCACTTAAGCATTTTTTTTGACAATATATTCTTAAAAACTCAGAAAACATATTTACTGCAGAATTAACATCCTCACGTTACCACAATATAACATATTATACCCCAGTTTGTTAGCATATACAATTCCCCAAATTAACTTTCAATGTTTTTTTATAGCCGCAACTCGAATTCATGAGGATTTTTTCCATTTATACCCACACAAACCAGACCAGATCTCAGTGCGCAGTTATAAAAATAACACCAGAACCTATAAAATATTCTGCGATGATTCTGTCAGTCCCAGTTACTTGCAATAAAACATCATCCTCAGCTTATTCCCCACGCCCAATATCTGCCCGATCTCAATACCAAGTTTTTACCAATAAACAGCTAGATACTACTCTGAGATGAAGACATGCTCACATCTCACCATACTGCCGGTTATTTAAATCTGCTCTCCCCGAAAAATTATAGAGTCAACAACGAAATACCCCGGTATCAGCAGCGGTGCTCTATATAAATGCAGCATAATTACCTAGTTAAAACCGAATAATAAGGACAATAATCTTTTAAAATCAGATCCTAATAACCAGACAATAACCTGGTAAACTCAGCTCATTTATAAAAACACATCTTTTTTTACTTTTATCTATTGACAATATCACCAATTCCCATATACTTCTTGAACATTCGTTACTAACGGATAAAAAATATTTGCCCGCTTAGCTCAGCTGGCTAGAGCAATTGACTCTTAATCAATAGGTCCACGGTTCGAATCCGTGAGCGGGTACCAAGACTAGAAGCCGTTAATTCTTTACTATCTAAAGAGTTAACGGCTTTTTCTTTAACACAATCTCCCTTATTAACCCTCCCCTCAAAATCACCAATTTTAGCCATTTTTGAGCAATTTTTACCCGAATAATCCCCCTTATTATACCCCTCATTTTCAGGAATAATATTTGCAATATTATCAGTCCCATTCCGCACAACCTTGCTAACACCAAACTCCGGCAACATACCAATAGCAGAAGCCTTATCCTCAATCAGAATATGCGTATAATAATTCATGGTAAGATCAATACTGCTATGACGCATTAAACGCTGCGCAACCTGCGGCTGTACCCCACTTTTTGCCAGCATTGTACAAAAGGTATGCCTCAAGCTATGAAAATCAGCCTTTCCATAGTCGTTTTCATAAGCGACACCAGCTTCTGTTAAATCTACTTTCAACATCTTCGCCCCTGCACCAGCCTGCATACCATTAAAAGCTTGCACATGAGGTAGTGCCGGATTACGAGTAAAATAACCTCTAAGAGCTGTCAACTCAGCCTTCTTTAATGGTAATATTACAGTTTTACTATTTTTAGCATTCTTTGCTCTAACTGTAACGATACCCATATCCAAATCAAAATCAGACCTACTCAGTGTCTTGATTTCATTGTATCTCAAACCAGTAGTAAGTGCGATTCTATACACCAATGACCTTTCCTCACCAGTTAACCCATGATGCACTTCAGAACAGACAGTAGCTTCAAGCAAAGAATTTATTTCGCCCTCACTCAATGCCCTCCTCTTAACCTTCATATCCGAATTAAGCTTTAGCTTATGAATACCCTTCATTGGGTTTTCTGCCATATATCCCTGCCTAGTCATCCAGGTACAAAAACCTTTCAAAGATATAATATTGGAATTAATTTTTCTAATGCTAAGTCCAAGCTCATTAGCACGACTTATATAACAATTTACCGACTTCGAAGTGATATCCGAGATATGCGCCCATTTTTCACTGACAATCACATTCGAGCAGTTCTGAATTGTAACCTTTATATGATTCAAGGATAACCCTTTAGCTTCAATATGCTTCTTATATTCAGCTAGAATTCCTCCAGAAACCTCATGTATATAATGACTTGATCTTTTAGGTTTCATTTTTTTAGCCACCATTAAAGGTTTTGCTTTAACACTATAGGCTAAATCAAGCAATCCTATAGCTGTTAAACGCGCTCTAAGCCGTTCAGACAGGGTTTCAATAAAAGAAGCACATAAAACATCAAAAACGCATCCAGACACTTTAAAATTGATCAAACGCTCAATATTACCGGCTAAAGCCCGTGTCGCGTTTAAATCAGAGAAACCGGCAAACTTTCTCCTTATTCCAAGGTGGTCTTTAAATATAAAATAGTACTTATGTTTACCAGATTTACTCTTTGATTTATATATATACATTTAAACACCTCTTTTATTGATATAACCCTACTAACAACCTTATTTACTCGATTTTCTAACCATATAACGCTTTTTAAGCTTCCTTAGCAACTTCAAATCATGGATTGTAAAGTGGTCTAATCTGTCAAGACAAAATAATAGGTTGTTTAAGGTGGAACTTACTCTTGCAGTAATGGAGCGCAGGGCGTAGCCCGAAGCGGAATTACTGCAAGAGTTCAAACTTCTACGCCACATCGTTACTCGCACCTCTCTCGTTAAAATACACCTCTCTCGGCGTGCGCTTGCTCAAGCTGGAGTGCCTTCTCTCGTTATTGTAATATTCAAAATACTTCTCCAATGCATCATACGCTGCAAAATAATTTTCATATTCAGTCAGGTAGACTTCTTCATATTTCAAGGTACGCCAGAGACGTTCAATCATGATATTATCAAACGCTCTGCCTTTGCCGGACATGCTTATCCAGATCCTGTTTTCTTTCAGCACTTCGGTAAAGCTCTTACTCGTATATTGAGTACCCTGATCTGTATTAAAAATCAGTGGATTCGACTCCTCAAGTGCATTCTTCAATGCATTCACACAGAAGCTGCTGTCCATCGCCATAGAAAGCTCCCACGAAATCACATAGCGGCTATGCCAATCCATAACAGCTGTCAGGTATGCATTACCATAACGTAGTGGAATATAGGTTATATCACTCACCCAGACCTGATCAACCTTGTCGATATCCATATCACGCAACAGATACGGATATACTTTATGCTCGATGTTTTTAGCGGTGAAATGCTTCTTTGGATATATCGCCTGTAAGCCCATCTCCCGCATCAAGCGCCTGACTTTATGCCTCCCGATTTCAAAGCCAGCTCTTCTCAAATCATCAGTAATTGTGCGAGAACCTTTAAAAGGATGTTTGAGGAATAGATCATCAATCATCTTTTTAATTTCAAAATCATGCTCATCCTCAGCATAAGATTTGTAATAATAGGCAGAGCGTGAGATCTCTAACAGCTCACATTGCCTTGAGACTGACAGCTTAGCTTTATTTGGCTCAATCATGCTACTCTTTTTCTTAACCGAGAAATTCGTCAGATTTTTTTTTAAGCCAGTCGTTCTCAATTTTCAAACGACCAATCTGCTCATATAGCTTTACTTTTTCATCTTCATCTTTGACAACTTTTTTCTTACGTTTATCAGAGAAGATCTCAGGCAGTCCTTCAAGCATAGATTTCTTCCATTGCCTGATCTGGTTCGGATGAACTTCAAATTTAGCGGATAACTCTGCGATAGATCGATCACCTTTAATCGCTTGCAGAGCGACTTTTGCTTTAAAATCAGCAGTAAAACTCTTTCTCATAGATAGTTCCTTTCGCTATAAATATTATTGGAAATATCCACCTTATTCAACTGTACAGTTTTATTAGACCATTATATACTCAAGCCGAAGCAGCCAGGCAGTTAGGAGTACCTATTACCACTCTCAGGCAATGGCTTAAGAAGATAAAAGGAACTGATAACAGTTCTTCAATTGAGATAACTGATTCAGCCAAGGAAATGAGGGCTTTGCGTAAAGAGAATATGAGATTGAGACAAGAGGTTGAAATTTTTAAAAAAGCGACAGCGTTCTTTGCAAAAGAGAGCTCGTAAGGTACGCCTGGGTTAAATCTCACAGTAATAACTTTTCTATTACTGAAATGTGTAAGGCTCTCAAAGTAAGCAGAAGCGGATATTATAAATACAGGTGCAGAAAACCATCTAAAGCAGAGCGGAAACGCAAATGTATTGCGATGTATGCTCGCGTTTTTCATAAGCGTTCTAGATGTATTTATGGATATCGAAAGGTGTATGAGGATTTCAGGAGAGAAGCAACCGGCATGCATTGCTCACGTGAAACTTTACGTAAGGTAATGTCTGCAAACCACTTATTTTCTTGTGTTAAAAGTCGTCATAGATATCACCGTATCGAAAAGGATAAAGCCTATAAGTATCCTGACAATATCTTAAGCAGGGATTTCTCATCACCTGAGAAGAACAGGAAATGGGTAGGAGATATTACTTATATCTGGACGAAGGAAGGCTGGCTATATTTAGCTGTAGTGATGGATTTATACTCTAGAAAAGTAATAGGCTGGTCAATGAGCAAAGATGCTAATTCTGATCTGGCTTGCAAAGCTTTAAACAATGCGCTGAAGCTGCGTAATCCAGTAGGAGAACTTCTATATCACAGTGACCGAGGAGTCCAATATAGCAGTTATGTATTTCTGAAATTGCTAAAAGATAATGGGCTAAAAGATAATGGGATAACTGGAAGCATGAGCTATAAAGCAGACCCATGGAGCAATGCAGTACAGGAAAACTTTTTTCAGAAACTTAAACAAGAATATATTAAGGGCAGAAATTTCATTAGTATCGCTGAAGCAAAGAGAGAAGTATTCTGGTATATCGAGGTGTTTTACAATATCAGAAGACGTCACAAGTACTTAGGGTATCTCAGCCCAAGCGAGTATGAGAAGAAGCATGAGGTAGTAGCGTAGAAAACGTAAAGTAGGTGTCCACTTTTTCTAGGGCACTGCAACTTGGTAAACGACATAAGTTAAACACTCATTATCCTGTTTCGTCTCAACTTCCATAAGCTCATCAATCGTTTCGAGCTTAGGTAGCCATTTTGTTAATGTCGAGTTAGAACTAAAGTAATCTTTTGCTTTTTCAGGTAGTACCTTCTCTGTAGTAGCTTTTTTACCTTGTGATGCTGGTTCTTTTTTAACCGCATCAATATCAGAAATTATTAGAGTAATTAACCCCAAACTCTCAATTAATGGGCGAAGACGATGGGCATGGCTGCCATTGATTTCAAGAAGAGTTATATAAAGGTGGTCGAGTTTTCCATAATTTTTTTTAATAAAATATGGAACAAGCATTTTTTCAGCTGCACCTTCAACTAATATTGCTGCATCTGCAAAAAATAAATCACAGTGAGTTGTCTTTAGATACCTAGAAGCAAACATTTCTGTTTTTTTGTCTGTTCCAAAAATATTTGAAAGATTCACAACCGTTGAATATGGTATATCCCCATTTCCAAAAGTATTTCGTTTAAAATAACGTAAACAAGAAAAATCTATCTCATGCGCAATATGGCTTGAATGTGTACTAACAACCATTTGAGTACTCAGTTTTACTGAATCTTGCAAATTAGTATGGTTTCGTAAAATATTGTATGCCTTCTTAATAAATACTTGTTGCACTTGAGCATGTAAATGTGCTTCAGGTTCCTCTACTAATACCAAGTGCAATGGTTCCAATATAGAATCAATCGCCTCTTGCTTCATACCTGCTTTTCCTTTTCGCATCCACTCGTCACGAAACCTAATTAATTTAAACGCCATGGATACTAAATTCTGGTACCCTAACCCATTATATCTCTCTGGTAATGATAATGAATCCTGTCCAACTTTAGAGTCGCTTACCATATATTGCACAGCGGCTTCATGGCTAAGACAACTCAATGGGTCTACACTTGTTGCAATTTTAATCTTTGGATCAGTAAACCCTGGGTACCCTAAATTTTCAAGCTCTTTTAGAGGGGCACTAAAACTATCCTTTAGCTTTTCATCAAACTTATTCTGAGCTTCTTCAATGGCATGTAACGCTTCAAGGTCTTCAATGTCAGGCATTTCGGAAGGATCAAGGTGATCCTCATAATACCGACTAAGCTGTGTTGATAATGAACTAACTCTCCCAAAATCACTTGATGTTAATGATTTTGAATCGGAAAATCCTCTATGAGCATTAATGATATTAACTTTAAATAGCCCCTTGAAAGGATCAGGCCCTAAAGGTATTGATTTTTCAGAGAGAATTTGTGGCTGTGCCCCACCACCTGTTGAAACAATAACCTTGTCTGGGTCAAGAAGGTAAGAATTTACACTAAAGAACTTCTGTAGGTTACTGCCCTTTTTGAGAAACTCCACTAATGATTTAGGCCATAAATTTTCAGGAGTTTTCTTCCCTTGACCTTCTGCGTCTGCTCTTGTATCTTTTGCTGAAGAAAATGCTTTTATAAAACTTTTATACAATAACTCAATAGATTCTATATGAACTTCCTTTGGCTCAAAGACTAATCTTACACCAAGTACTCCTCCCGTCCATGAAAGGCTAGGAATAAGGTGGCTGACATAATGTACTTCCTCTTCGGTTATCTCAATCCAAATATCAATAGTAGGCAAAAGTGAACGCCATTGATCTATCTTAAAGTCTGGAGATTGGTCTTCTGAACACCCGAGCCACGCCTCGCCGATAGCATCAACATCACCCCAAGTTGAAAGTGTAAAATCAGTCAGTGTTATTTCTTTTTGCCTACTTTTTTTAAAAAAAAGAATTAGCGCATCCATTGCTGATGTCTTACCACTATTATTTGCTCCTACAAGAAGTGTCTGTTTATCATTAAACTCAATGCGACATGACTTAAGTTTTCGAAAGTTTTGAATTTCAACATTTTTAATTTTCATATACCGTTCTCACCAGCCTTAAATTTAACACTACAGATTATTTTACTTCTAAAATATATATCATAATATCTATACTAATGCTATCTTTATATAGCTCTAAGTTTTATACCATTAGTGATTAGCAACATGCGATATAGCTTAAATAACTTTAAATGATATTACAAAATTATGTTTTTTTCACATATTCATCCAAGCCAGATTCGAACCGTGGGCTCCAATCAAATCCGCGGTTCCCAAGGTATGAGCTGATGGTATCTTTAAAACCTCAAAACACGCAACCGCCTTAACAGCAACTAATTACATGATATACAACATTCCGCGAGCGGGTACCAAAACTAAAAGCCGTTAATTCTTTACTATCTATAGAGTTAACGGCTTTTTCTTTAGCACAAGAGCCCTCTCTGACCTTCCCTTCGAAATCACCATTTTTAGCCATTTTTGAGCAATTTTTACCCGAATAATACCCCTCATTTTCACGAATAATATTTACAGTATTATCAGTCCCATTCCCCACAACCTTGCTAACACCAAAATCCGGCAACAGACCAATAGCAGAAGCCTTATCCTCAATCAGAATATGCGTATAATAATTCATTGTAAGATCAATACCTCTGCCAGCATTGTACCAAAAGTTCTGTCGAATAAACAACATCTATGCAGGAAAATTAAGGATACTGTTATATAAAAGAATATCCCCATCTGAAAAAAAAATAATTCAACAATATAACGCTGCCTATGTAATTCTGAATTATTAATTCGATTAACATTAAATATCATTATAGAATATGGCAATATTATGTTATAATAATTATAGGGAACATTTTTCCCTACTGCCTTAAAGACCCTCCCTACGGTGTATTATTATCTCACCTTAAGAGTACCGAAATATTTCTCAAAATCAGCCATCAATATCGCGAAAGCAGTTAGGTTCAACAATGAATATATCAGAATCAGTCGGTAAAAAGATCTTGTTACTTTACCCTAAAGTTCCAAATACAACATACTGGAGCTACAGTTATGCTTTAAATATGCTTGGGAAACGCGCCCTTCAACCACCTTTAGGGTTATTGACTGTTGCGGGGATGTTTCCAGAAAACTATACGTTGAAACTTAAAGATCTAAATATTGGATCCTGTTCTGACGAGGATATGTTGTGGGCAGATGCTATCTTAATATCAGCTATGATTGCTCAGAAAGATTCTTTTATCACTTGTGTAAATCGGGCAAAAGCACTAGGCATACCAGTAATAGTTGGCGGCCCATATATTAGTACCAATTACCATGAAATTATTAATGCCGACTATTTTATACTTGGTGAAGCTGAGATTGCGTTCCCAGTATTTCTTCGCGATTGGGAACAAGGAAAAGCAAAACATGCTTATTCCAGGTCTGCAAGTCAGGAAGAGACACAGAAATTGCAGGACTATTTCACGAATAATGCGGATATTGAAATAGTTGCAAACAGGGTCTGCCTGGATGACTCACCTATACCACGCTTTGATCTTTTGGATTTTAGCGCATATCAGGTGATGGCTATTCAAATTTCACGTGGTTGTCCGCATGGGTGTGAATTCTGCGATATATGGCAGCGTTTTGGAAAAAAGATGCGCTATAAGAGTATTCCACATATCATTGCAGAATTGTCAGAGCTGCATCGGTTGGGCTGGCGAAGTTCTATCTTTATTGTTGATGATAATTTTGTAGGGACTCCACGCTGTTCCAAAGAAATATTAAATGCTATAATATCGTGGCAAAAAACCAAAGGATATCCGTTTGATTTCAGTACGGAAGCATCGATAAGCCTTGCTGATAATGATGAACTGCTACAGCTGATGTCAGAAGCAAATTTCGATATGGTTTTTCTTGGGTTGGAAACACCTGTGGAAGAATGTCTAAAAGAAACAGGTAAATATGTGAATACTGTAGGAAACATGTCGGAGCGTGTACATCATATTCAGGAAATGGGCATTGAAGTTACTTCCGGTTTTATTGTAGGGTTTGACAGTGAGCCGGATAATATAGCGGAACGTATGATTGACTGTATTACGGATATGGGCATACCTGTGGCGATGGTCGGCCTTCTGCAGGCTTTACCTGGTACAGAGCTTCATCGACGTTTAGAAAAAGAAGAAAGGCTTATTCATGAATCAGATGGTAATAATACTCATGAATTCAGTTTATGTTATATTCCGCACCGACCTGCGGAAAACGTGATATCTGATTATAAAGCGATACTGCAGTCCCTTTACCCAAATAACCTCAAATCATATTTTGCCCGCTGTGCAAGACTGCGTAATCGCTGGCAGCCAATGTCAATTCCAAGACAGCCACTCCACTGGTTTGAGATTAAGTGTGTTATTAATTATCTCTTTGTAGCTTTGGTTTCCCCATATTTTATCAATAGTCTGCGATTTCTACTGATAACAGCATTTACCAAACCAAGTTTTTTACCTTCAGCTATAAGTCTGGGCATTCAGGGGCATCATTTCCGAAAAATAACTCGTCTAGCTTTTCGGGTAGACGAATTTAAAATTTCTTATAATACAATATATGAACAATTTATGGAATTAATCCATCATAAGAAGTCTGCATTAAAGCAAGAACTCAATCAATATGCTAAGGATAATGATGAAGAAATTCGAAAACGCATGGAAGATTATATTGTCACCATTGAAAAAGCACATAGAACATTGATGAAAACAATCTCCGGCCATTTTAAACGTATTCCAAAGTCTGGACGCAAGAACTTGCATTCAGCATATATCTCACTATGTAATAACTTTGATCACCTAGTTACTGATTTTAGGAATGATGCATATGATTTATTGTATACAAAAATTTAGTCAAAGAATATCTTTTGTTACAGAACAGCATAAAATAAGGTTCTTTATTAATATATTCTGAACAATATAAAGAGAGGATTATACTCTTAATTACGCTGGTTAGTTACTAGTATTAGCAGAATTTTAGATCTCAGCTGGTTCTTGATATTGATTATGCGTGAGATGTAAAGGAGAAAAATCAATGTCGCCACAAATTAATAAAAATAGAATGATTTCTTTGCAAGGCAAAGGTATTTCAAGAGGTCTGGCAAAGGGAACCGCATTTGTTTATCTTGATATTCTTCATCGTGATTCCGAATTATATGTTATTGATCGCGCACATATTAATGAGGAAAAATCACGAATTGACAGAGCGATCCGTGATGTGCAACAAGGTTTAATTATTGATGCCAAACACATAGAAAAAAAGCTGAATAAAAATGCTGCTGCAATATTCCTTGCCCAAGAGTCTATATTATCTGATTCAACAATTCTTTCCGAATTGAAACGGATTTTGGAAAAGGATCTGATTAACGCGGAACAGGTAGTAAGAATTGTTTTCAGGTTATATGCCAAAAAATTTCGAGAAATGGATAATCCCCTGTTCCAAGACAAAGGAGATGATATTGATGATCTTTCAAGGAGGTTATTACTATCATTGTCTGGAATACATGCTCATAGCCTGGAGAACCTTCCTCCGCAGACTATTCTTGTTGCAAGACGACTGCTTCCATCTGATACTGTATTTCTATCCCGTGATTCGACGGTGGGTGTTCTTGCAGAGTTTGCAGGCATGGCTGCTCATGCTGCACTACTTGCCAGAGAACTTGGCATACCATGTGTCGGAGGTATTTCTGATTTATTTGAGTCAGTGAATACTGGCGATACCGTTATCGTTGATGGTACAACTGGAAATGTTGTAATTAATCCTGATATATCTGCGGTGAAAAAATATGACAGTTCTCGAATCATAGCATTGAAAATTCAGGCTAAAGCACTAAAAATAAGCCGCGCAGAAAAGGCGACAACACTCAATGGAGTTAATATCTCTGTTATGGCCAATGCCCGTAGTAAAGAAGATGTAAAGCTTGCGATCGAAGGTGGAGCAGATGGCATTGGATTATTTCGAACAGAACCATTCTTTCTTTCTTCAAAGCATTTCCCAACAGATATCGAGTTTGCTGACTTTCTCCGCTACAGCCTTAAGCCCGCACAAGGGAAATATATTAATGTTCGTCTTTTGGATATTGGAGCAGACAAGAATCCAATATATCTTCACTTGCCACCAGAGCCTGATCCATTTCTAGGAAGACGCGGAATTCGTATTTTAAGAGCATATCCTGAGTTACTGGAGGCACAACTACGGGCGATACTTGAAGTATCAAAAGAATTTACACTAGGCATTTTGATTCCACTAGTCGTGACGGAAGAAGATATCTCTATAGTGGTAAAAATGATTCGTGAATTGGCAGAGGAATTATGTATTTCTGATCTTCCAAGAATCGGTGCGATGATCGAAACTCCTGCGGCGGCATTATCTGTTTCATTATTAAAACAACATGTAGACTTTTTTAGCATAGGATCTAACGATCTTACACAATACACTATGGTAGCCGGTCGTGAAAATCCCTTGGTTAGTGAATATTTTATTGATGACCATCCGAGTATTCTTCGTCTCATAAGACTTATTATCGACGAAGCGGGTAGTATACCTGTTTCCATTTGTGGTGAGGTAGCGGGGAGGAATGAAATACTTGCTAAAATCTTAAATACCGGCATTAGATCTATCAGTGTATCAGCATCTCTTGTACCGGATATTAAAAGTACAGTGTTGAAAACAATGATTTATGAACCAGATTATAAATAAACCTAATTTATATCGCATCAGTTTTTTTATGAGAAATAAATTTTATGAACGAAATCAATAAAATTCAAATATTAAGTAGCGATTCTCTGGATTCAGGGGAAACTGATTCGTCTCAGCAAGATGCTATATTTTTAAAAAATACGCTTACAATTGATTTGATTTCCGCTATTGCAGGCGATCGAGAACTTATTTTGTCTGAAATCAATTTTTTAAATAGCCTTTACAAGTTACGTGGTTTGAACTTTTATTCTGATATTCTTTACTGTATTACGCATCAGCTTTTTGCCCCAGAAATAGCAAAAGATCTTTGGGATAATATCATCAAACATAAGTATAATCTATCAGAAATACTCATGCGTAATGTAAAAATTGTTGTTGCCGCATTAGATTATCTTTCCAATATCACTGACAACATTGTCTCCACTACACTAGTTGGAGAGAATCATATTTATAAAATTATTGAACTATCATTACATGATGGCTTAACTGGCCTATTTAATCATACATATTTTTATCAACAGTTGGATCTTGAAATGAGGAAATATATTCGCTATGGCACTTTGCTATCTCTGATATTGATCGATATTGATGACTTTAAAAATGTAAATGATAAATATGGACATCGTGAAGGAGACAGAATCCTTGCATCACTCAGTCATACACTTATGAATGAAGCCAGAGATTCTGATATTTGTTGTCGTTACGGTGGTGAAGAATTTGCGGTAATTTTACCATTAACTGATACCCATTCGGCTTGTTCAATCGCGGAGAGAATACAAAATGCATTAATCGAATCATTATCGTGTGGTAAAGAAGTTACAACCAGCATTGGCGTTGCTGCTGCCGGGGAATCAACCGAGACTTGCAAAAAAATTGTTGAACTTGCCGACAAGGCATTATATAAAGCAAAAACAAATGGTAAGAATCAGGTTGTTGTTATTATATAATTCAGTATTTTAATAAATCATATATAATAGCAAAAGTTCTTCTAAGAGAGAGATTGGTTTTATTGAGTTATTTTCTTATAAAGGACATTTATTAAAATTTAAAGCAGTAAGATCATCCAAATCATTTAAAAGCAAATAAAATCTGAAGATATTAACCGTACAGTTAATCTATAGAGTGTACTCAGAGGATAAATACTAAATTTTCGATATCAAGTTTTGAATATTCAAACAAAGATGTCAAAAACAACAACAATATTGTCACCTTAAATAATATTAATTAATTATTATAAAAATTAATTAAAAATTTTAACCTCTTATATGTAAATAAACTAAAGTATTTTATAAATAATTAATATCAAGTATGGAACAATAAATGCTCAGTAATTGGCAAATGATTACTTGCTAAAATATGTGATAATAAATAAATTGGTTTCCACTTCTGAAACCGAGTGATAATTTAAAAAATAATAAATCATTAAGAACAAGGCTTCAAAATAACAAAATATACCTGATTTATCCGGAGAGTCGAGATATAATGTAACTGGAAATTGTTGAAATATTAATTATAGGATGCGAGAAAATTATGAAAAAAATATTTGGATATGTGATTGTTGTAATTATGCTCTTTTCTGTACGGGTAATGGCTACCGACGTAAAACCAGAGGTTGTAATTTATGCGACTGGTGGCACAATTGCTGGCAGTTCTACGGAGAGTACAGATACTACCGACTATAAAGCCGGAAAAATCGGAGTGGATAAACTGATAGCTGCAGTTCCGGAAATAACTGAGTTTGCCACAGTAAGCGGGGTACAGATTGCGAATACCGGCAGTAATAATATTACACAGGATATTGTATTAACGCTGAGTAAAGCAATAAATAAAAAGTTAGAAGAAGAAGGTGTTGCCGGAGCGGTGATAACTCACGGAACCGATACGCTTGAAGAGACCGCATTCTTTCTTGATCTTACGGTTAAAAGTTCCAAGCCGGTTGTTATTGTCGGAGCGATGAGACCTGCAACCGCTATCAGTGCTGATGGTGGGATGAATCTTCTAGAAGCGGTAAAGCTGGCAGTAACCCCAGCTGCGGTTGACAGAGGAGCAATGGTCGTGCTAAATGACCGCATCGGGTCAGCATTCTATACAACCAAGACTAACTCCACTGCGCTTGATACCTTTAAGGCTATTGAACAGGGGTATATCGGAATGTTTTTAAGCGGAGTGCCATATTTTTATTATAAGAGTACAAAGCCCGTGAATAAACATTATTTTGACATCTCTTCTACTGATAAACTTCCGGTGGTGAAGATACTCTACAGTTATCAGGATCAGGATAGTTCTCTGTTGGAAGCAGCTATTGCTAACGGCGCAAAGGGAATTGTGATTGCTGGAACCGGCAATGGTTCTATTCCAGAGAAAATGAACACGGTAGTAGAGAAAGCGATGGCGGCAGGAATTCCAATTGTTCGTTCTACCCGCACCGGGAACGGCTTTACGACTCCTAAAGAGTTTGGGATAGGATCAGGTATATTCAATCCACAAAAATCAAAAATTCTCTTGGAACTGGCTCTAAATGCAGGGGCATCCATGGATGAGATACGAGATTATTTTGAAAAATAAGTTATAACCTGCAAGCGTGAGCAACTTTCATTTTATAATTACACAATGCCTAATAGCGAAAATAGACAGCAAATTACATTACGTGTAAAAGTAATTTTAATTTGAGCAGAATTGATAGCCTTTATAATGAGTTATCCATGAATAATGGATAACTCATTTTCGCAGGTATTTAAAAAGTTATACACAACACTAATAATCCAAGTTCTCTATGAATGAGAAAGCTGCTTTAATATAGTGACATTCTCTTTAAAAGGGAGCCACTTTTCTCTCCTGGCCAATCTTCATCGGCCAACTCATCAGGTAAAATGATACTCCATTATGATCAATATCATCTCTATTAACAATATATCTATATCTGAAATCCTGAAATTAGTATCAACAGAGCTCAAAATTATAATACCATAAATTAGAAAAGAGAAGTGCCGCTAAGCACTTCTCTTCACAATTTAACAACACACTACCACCATTTTAAACGCGTAACTTAAACTAAGGAAGTCTCCTGATCATGCTGTTTCCTTCTGCGCAGACTTCTCTGACGTATTTTATTGCTCCAGTTAGTAGTATCATTTTTTACCAATTCAGGAATCGTAAGATTCCTTCCTGTTTCTTTATCAAAGACATGAGCTAACTCCATGTCCAGAGCGAATTCAACACTATCTTCTGTAAGACAACCTTCATACTTAGGATCTATACTGGCAATAAACCCCTGTGAACCACACTCAACGTGGGTCAGTATCTCCTCACCTAGCATTTCTGAAATGCCTGCCTTACCAGAAATCCACGCATCACACTTGGTGCTCTCTTCAACAGCCTCACGTATAATTAATGACTTAGGCCTTACACCGAACAGTACCTCTTTATCCGCTTCCTGGTTATCCAATAATTTTTGCATATGATCCGGCAGTATGCACTCAAAACAATCACTTTTAAAGCCATAACGACCACTCTTTTTCGTCAGACGTCCCTCAAGCAAGTTCATTGGTGGTGTTCCGATGAAACGTGCCACAAAGACAGTTGCAGGATAGTCAAACACAGTCCTCGGTTCCCCAACCTGCTCGATAACACCAATATTCATCACACATATTCTATCTCCCAATGTCATCGCCTCAATCTGGTCATGAGTAACATATATCATAGTTGTATCTATACGTTCATGAAGCATGAGAATTTCCTTTCTCATCTCCACACGCATTTTTGCATCAAGATTAGATAACGGCTCATCAAACAAAAATGCCTCTGGTTCTCTGACAATCGCCCTTCCCATCGCAACACGCTGCCGCTGTCCTCCAGATAGTTGTGAAGGTTTTCTGTCGAGTAGATCTTCCAGTCCGAGAATTTTTGAGGCATAGTCAACTCTTCTTGCAATTTCCTCTTTAGGAAATTTTCTCAAAGTAAGACCAAAAGCCATATTCTTATACACCGTCATATGCGGGTAAAGTGCATAATTCTGAAAAACCATAGCAATATCTCTATCCTTGGGGGCAACATTATTGACACATTTATCACCAATTATAATATCCCCTCTGGTATGCTCCTCAAGTCCCGCCACCATCCTCAGAGTAGTCGACTTACCACACCCGGAAGGTCCGACAAGGACAAGCAGCTCACCATCTTCGATCTCCAGCTTAAAGTTTTTTACCGCTTCATAGCCATTATCATATATTTTCCAAATATCATTAAGTTTTACCCCGGCCATTTTTATTCTCCTAAAGATTATTCATATTCCACAGGATCGCTTCTACACAACAACCACACAATACACACAACAACCACACAATACACAAAAAAACCACCATCAATGAATACTGACATTAACTATTTCAGAGACAGTCATCTCATCAATCAACTGCCCTCCCTCAGAGGAAATATAATGTTCCTGCCCTTTATCCTTATCATAGCACAAAAAAGTAAACGCCATCCCGTTGACATAAAGCTCAACACAGTGAGTATCAATAAATACCTCGATATTCAACAAACAGCTTAGATCACATGACACACTTTTATCAATTTTTATTGTATAGTCTGAATTCAGCTTTACAGAATTCGCATCAGGATCAAAAGTAAAGCTCAGCCGCTTCGTCTCATTTTTAAACAGAATAATCGATAGTATCTCTGTCAGCCTGCTGATTTTCAAAGATATATGTTTATTAACCTCATCACCCGCAAACAGAACGTTACCCGCAAGTTTTAAGCTATCGGCCTTTCTCAATAACCGCTCATGTTCTTTCATCTCAGCAACAGGTTTCAGAACGACTCTCCCGGAATCAAACTCCATTACCCTGGGCAGAGTCATAATACCATTATACCCATAATTACGTACAAACTCTTCATTAGCTTTTGACCAGTCACAAATCCAGCCTATTATCACGCGGTTACCATTTTTATCTAGGGTTGTCTGCGGCGCATAGTAATTACTCCCATAGTCCAGCAGACCTCTGATTTCTTCTTGAAACTGAGACTCTTCATAATCCATCCGTCCTACCACATACTCCACTCTATTTTTAATTTCATCAGAGTACTCACTGGAACATGGCATAATCGAAAGAATCAGCACATCCTTATCCCCCAGTCTAAAAAGGTCAGGACATTCAAACATTGTATTATCAGTAGCGTCCCTTCTGTAAATATCCCCGACAAAACTCCACTCCACCAGATCATCAGACTTGTAAAGCAGGATTGAACCGCGTTTTTCTTCATTTCTTGCAGCCAACACACAATAGTACTTTTCTCCTAATCTGAATACTTTGGGATCTCTGAAATCATAGCGGCAATAATTGTCGGGAAGATCATCCTCATCTATAACAGGATTTGAAAAACACTTCTCCACGGCTCCGTCTTCTGAATACCTGCCCAGACACTGCAGCTGAATAATCTCACTTTCCACCGGCTCAAAACCCATATTTGGGTCTGTGTGCCCGGTATACATAAGATATAGTTCACCGTCTTTCTCGATCGCACTCCCCGAGAAACATCCGCTGATATCTGCAATTGTATCAGGGGCCATCACCACAGGCATATGCCGCCAATTCAGCATATCATCAGCAACAGCATGACCCCAGTGAATATCTTTCCAGAAGATATCATATGGTCCAAACTGATAAAAGAGATGATACTCATCATTAAAGTATGAAAATCCGTTTGGATCATTCATCCAGCCAATAGGCGGAGCAAAATGATATAGAGGTTTGCTGACTGTCTTTTCCAAATTTTCCTTAATATACTTATTAGCACTTGTTAATTTATCCATGCAATTCCTTATTTACTTTATACCGCTTCTAGTTGCACCCTGAACAATATACTTCTGAAATACGGCATATATCACCACAACCGGCACAGTAGCTATTGTAAGAGCAGCCATTCTATGACTTGTAAAGATATTATAGGTATCAGCAAAAATAGCGTTCAAAGCCACCTGTATTGGCATCATATTCGAATCTGTGATAGACATCACCGGCCAGAGGAAGTCATTCCACGAAGCGAGGAAGGTTATTATCCCAACCGTCACATACATGGTAACACTCGACGGAACTACGATTCTCGCAAACACGCCCCAATCACTCAATCCATCAATTTTTGCCGCTTCAATCAACTCCGTTGGGAACATCATAAAATGTTGCCTAAATAAAAAGATATTCATTACATTCACAATAAACGGTAGTAGATATCCTACAACAGTTCCAATAAGTCCCATCTGATGCACAACTAGAAATAACGGAAGAATGGTTGCCTCAATAGGCACAATCATAAGAGCGATAATCAGTAGCAATATGGTATTTCTAAAAGGAAACTCAAATTTAGCCAGAGCATACCCAGCCATCGAATTCACTACAAGGCTCAACACCACAGTAATCGATGCATACATGAAGCTATTAATGAGATTTTTCCAAATACTATAGTAACTAAAAAGCTCTTTATAGCTTTCAAGAGTAAGATCACCAAACTTCGGCACAAAGGCAAATATGGTTTTTATATCGGTATAAATTGTCTGATCTATTTTGAATGATGACAGTATCATCCATAACAGCGGGAGTAAAAACTGCAGCGCAATCACAGATATCAGCATAAAGAACAAAACTTTTTTTACAGGTTTCCATATCCTCATCAGTTTTTCTCCTCCTTGAATACTCGCTTTATCAGGACTGATACAATAACCAGGAATGCGGTAAACACTATCGTAACAGCTGAAGCATACCCGATATTTCTATGACGATAACCATACTCATAAATATACTGGAGTATGGTCATAGTACTGTACTCCGGTCCTCCCCCAGTCATAACCATAGGCTGGACAATCAGTTTAAAAGCCTGAATAGTTGTTGATATCACAAGAAACATGGTTATAGGTTTTAATGACGGCAGGGTAATATATAAAAATTGTTTTAGTTTATCAGCACCATCTATACTGGCTGCCTCATACATACTTTCATCAATATTTTTTAACCCGGATAGAAATATCAGCATCTGATACCCGCATCCAGCCCATGCAGAAAGAAAGACAATTGTCGGCATCGCCTGAGTCTGACTTGTAAGAAACGGTTGAGCCGGTATCCCCAGCTTTGCCAGAAACTCATTTATAAGACCTGAATTAGGATCCAGCATCACAAACCATAGAATTGAAATAACCACAAGCGACAACACTGCCGGTGAAAAGTATGCGGTTCTATAAAAACCATTCCCCTTGAACTTCTTATTTACAATCAGTGCCAGTCCAAGCGCCATAGCAAGCTGCAAAGGAACCACCAGCACCACAAACTCAACCGTATTTAAAAAACATTTATGCAGAGTCTCATCAGAAAGCATCCTTACAAAGTTATCAAAGCCGATAAATGTTTTATCATCAGGTCTCAGCAGATAATAATTGGTAAACCCATAACCAAAGGCAAGAATGATTGGCAGGATAATAAAGAAAAACGCCAGAATCAATGCAGGGGTTAAAAATTTATATGCGGTTGCAACAACATCTTTTTTGTACTTAATGTTCTTCTTCACAACACAACACCTCATCGTAATTTCAGAAATAATAAATACCCGAGAACAAATTCCAATTTACACGGGCGACAAAAGTTTCTTTGCCGCCCGCATTCATTTTTTGGTTATTTTGAGAATTTCTTAAATTCTTTGGAAATTTTAGCAGCCGCATCATCAAGATATTTTTTAACATCTTCTTTTTTAGTCACCCTGTTCTGAGCAATTCTCAAAATAATATCTTTGGCAAATGTTTCAGAGAGATATGGGTATCCCGGTGATATTGGTCTGGCTTTATTGGTGTTTGCCACCTGGTATTTCAATACTTCCCATGCCTCATTATAGTATGGGTTATCGGTTGAAGTATTGATTATTCCAACCTTGTCTTTTCTACCAGGTATTGCGTTATTCATTTTATAATATACTTCGGCGGCATCATCATTGGTCAACCACTCCATAACTTCAACGACCTGCTGCAGTTTCTCTTTATCACCAATCTTTGCACTCCGTACAAAAACCCAGCTGCCAGAAGGAGTATATAGTCCATCAAAGTCAGCGCTCATTTTAGGATAACGCAGAGAACTGAACTTCAAATCAGGATAATTTCCCACCATTTCTGTAATATACCAGAATCCAGCCACAGCCATTACAGCCTTTCCCGTATAAAAAGCCTTATCCGACTCTTCAGCTCCAGCAACCGGCTGTTTGAATAATTGAGCATACTTTGTCAGAGCGTCAACATTTTCCTCGCTGTTGAGTACACCCTCAACCGTAACTCCATCTTTCCCGACAAGTTTACCATTGTTACCCCAGATAAGCGGAGTAAAGTAATATGTGCCGAGTTCGTACGCACCCTTCCTGATATCAGGCAGGAGCAAACTTACCGCAACCTCATAATCCTTAAAAGCAGGAGCATCTGTACTCTTTGCAAAATCATCTATCTTCTCAGCCAGACCGACAAACTGATCCCAGGTCCAGTCTTCATTATATTCCGGTATCATATTCTTAACATCATCAGGCAGAGCATCCACCATATCTTTATTGTACATTACGACAACACCGGAGTCCTGATAACCCATAGCATAGAACTTACCATTTATTGTACCCTGACCTATCATAGAGCCGGTAAAGCCGTCTTTAAATCCTGGAGACATGTACTGGTCAAGCGCTCCAACCACACCCGATTCCACATACGCGTCAACATCCGGACCATCGAGCGTAAAGATATCAGGCATATCCCCGGCAGTAATCGAAGCATTGAGTCTATCAATATATCCAGACCCCGCTCCAGCTCTGGTGATATTGACTATTTCAACTTGAGGTTTTTTCGGATGGGATTTGTTATAGCTCTTTACTCTCTGCTCAAACATCTTCCCTTCCGGGTGATCAGCAGATGCCTGAGTCCAAATAGTTATTTTTTTAGGTTCAGATTTTTTTATACCCAGAAAATATACAGCTGCAACAGCAGCGACAACAACACAAACGACAACAATTTTTTTCATAACAGTCTCCAGCAACCATGAATATTTATTGAATACGTATTCAAAACACACTTTTAAAATACCCTATAGTCTGCAATTAGTCAATAATTTATTGAGATTTTTTAACTATTTATTGTAAAATTACAGGGAATGAGCTACAAAAAGCTGCAGAAAACAGTCACTTATACTGTTGAATTATTCAAGACAAAGTTTTATTATGCAATTAATTATTGAATAATATTCAAAAGTATGTTAAAATTATTATTATTGCTCGACAACAGGAGAGGCGCCATGAAAAAAGCTACAATGAATGACATAGCAAGAAAAGCAAATGTGTCTCAGACAACTGTTTCACGGGTAATCAACGATCATCCGAATGTAAACAGCGAGGTAAGAAAACGGGTAAATCAAGCAATAAAAGAGCTGGATTACCTGCCGAATAAAGCAGCTCAAACCCTCAAGAGCAACAGCACTCATCTGATTGGCGTAAGCGTTCCTGAGATTCCAAACCCATATTTTGCCAATCTTATCTCGGAACTGGAGAATGAAGCTCGCCTGAATGGCTACAGCATACTGCTGCAAAACAGCGGCTATAATCCGATGACAGAGATCGAGAACATGGATATATTCCTCTCCCGTCAGGTTGATGGCATTATCTATGTCCCGACCTCAGACTACTCGCTGCAGAAGATCCGTTCACTCAACATTCCAACCGTTGCCGTAACCCTGCCGATAGCTTCCCTTGACAGTGTATACCTCAATCATGCTCTGGGGGGCAGCCTGGCCGCCAACCACCTGATCAAACAAGGGCACACACACTTCGGAATTCTTACGCAGAAATACGCCACCTGCCCAAAATCCAAAGGCTTCATGCATGAATTATATATTCAGGGGATGGATACCGAGAATGTCACTGTAATCGACATTGACTCGTACGCCTTAAACCGTTACCAAATTAGAGAAGAAGTTAACCGCTATTTCAACACCCATGAGAAGCTTGCCTTCACCGCCCTCTTCTGCTCAAATGACGGAGCAGCTCATGATGCAATACATGCCGCCCGCGAACACGGCATCAGAGTCCCTGAAGATCTGGCTGTAACAGGTTTTGACGATACCTTTGTCGCCAAAATAAACAAGATCACCAGCATACACCAGCCACTAGAAGAGATGGCACGCACCAGCCTTAAAATTATTTTTGACAGAATTGCCCACCCCCAGGAAAGAGCACCTCTCGATATCCAACTTACTCCCAGCATAATTGTCAGAAAAAGCAGCACCGGATAATCCATATTGTAAACCTGATGTTATAAACACTGAATTTCAAATTACAGATATAATTTACTAATTCTGCCTGCAAAATATCCTGCGAATAATAATTATTATACTATATCATTCATCATTGCCCTAATAAACTTAACCTTCTCCTCAGACAAAAAAGGCAACTGATTTATAACCAGAATAGCCTCAACTATTGAGTTAACAGAACCTGTTCGAACCTCAACATCATTATTACTCACAGACTCAGTTTCATTAAAATCAGACTCCATTTTTACACAATCATCATCAGAACTTTTACCGTAATCATACCCCACAGAAACATCATCACCCTGTAACATATTGCTATTCTTAGAATTGCGACCTTCAACTATATTACTCTTAATCAATAGGTCCACGGTTCGAATCCGTGAGCGGGTACCAAGACTACAAACCGTTAATTCTTTACTATCTAAAGAGTTAACGGTTTTTTCTTTAGCGCAATCCCCCTCACTGACAGCCCCCTCAAAATCACCAATTTTAGTCTTTATTGAACAATTTTTACCCGAATAACACCCCTTACCATACCCCTCACTTTTACAGATAATATTTACCATATTATCAGCCCCATTCCGCACAACCCTGCTAATACCAAAGTCCGGCAACAGACCAACAGCAGAAGCCTTATCCGCAATCAGAATATGTGTATAATAATTCATTGTACGATCAATACTGCTATGGCACATTTAACGCTATGCAACCTGAGGTTGTACTCCATTTTTTGCCAGCATTGTACAAAAGTTAGGCCTCAAGCTATGATAATCAGCCTTTCCAAAGTCGTTTTCATAAGCGACACCCGCTTCAGTCAAATCGACCTTCAGCATCTTTGCCCCTGCACCCGCCTGCATACCATAAAGCCCGTACATCATATCATACAAGCCGATAATCAGCAGAGTACAGAGAATTTCACCCGATAAGTTCAATCAGGATTATCAAATTAATCTAATCTTTCGGGACACACCACCTGCTTATTTATTGCTTGTTTACCGCAACTTCTAAGGCATTAATATCTGCTAAAACCAGTGCAAGCTTAACCAATAAAAAGCCATTTATGAGTAATACACCTGCAGTGAAATATGCTGGCAATAACGCCGGCAAGAGCATTCCAATCCCAAACAGTATTGAAACAATATTATTTAATATCTGAATCAAATATAGTCTTTTTAATATCTTTGGCATTTCCATATTAGCCCCTGAAGGATTACCTCCGGTAAAAATTAGCATAATGAAATACCGACCGCCCGAAGCAATATTCAACACACCTAAAAGTATACCAAGATACGCAGTCAACAAACCTGGAGTTATACATGAAACTATACCTGAGACCGCAAAAACAATACTAATCAACATAAATAATCCGGTACGTTTGAAACTGCCTACAGAAGTATTCCCCATAGCCAGCATCTGTATTGCCATTATTGTAAGTAATACCCCATATTGACCATCTGACGAAAATCCGAATATCCCGGCATTCACGGGAAATAAGACTAGACCAAGATAAAAAATAAAGACCCCAAGCACTAGAAGAATAGAGGAAGTATATGGCAAATCTGCATCCCGCAATAAGAAGAAACCATCTGCGGCATTTTTCTTTGACGGGATCCCACAATTATATAATTTCTGAACTTTCCACAACGACCAGGAAAAGAACAGAATACTGACGGAAAAGACAAGAAGAACAACTGCCGACGACCATAATGGTAAAAAACCCGGAAATATTGTGATTATACCGGTTAAAACACAGAGAAAATAAAATATGGCTACGGAAAAAGTCAATAACCGCAATTCTTGAGAACCTGCCAGCCACAATTTGGCTTTAAGTTTATCCAAAAATAATTGTAGAAATAAAGCGAACCCACCGCATAGCAGCATCACCCCTGAAATAATAACGATACCATTCGCTAAAACTCCCGGAAGTATACATGAGGTTATGCCAATTAAAGCTAATATTATACCGAGAATGACGGCAAGCCATGATCGTCTTAATTCCCCAAAAGGTGTTTTGCCAAGCGTCGTGATCTGCAAAGCGACGAGAACCACGAACAGTCCATAGGTACTGTCGGAAGAAAACTCCAGTTTTATATTATCCGCAATTAGAAAAAAAAACCCAGAATACCTACAAATAAACCCAAAATTATAAGTATAGTAACCTCAAGAGTGATTTCATATAATACCTTATCACCATATTTAACACCAGCCTTGGATATATTCATTATTTTCCCTTTGAATTTGAAAACAATAACTTTGATAATATCACGTCTTGCACATACAATTCCAAACACGGAATTATACACATTATTAAAAATAACTCCCTGTGCTTTCAAAATTCATTCTTCGGGTTGCAGCTAAATCCATAAGTTGTTTTTCGGTTACAGGATCATTCATAACATAACCCTGCCACATTTTCAGATTGTCTTCCGGAATACAGACAATCCCCTTTTTTTCCGCTACCCGCATAAGTATCAGTGCTGCCGCTTCAGCCACCGGAATGGCATCATCAGGAATTTTCACATTATCATGTACCTTGCCATCAAGTGATTTTTTGAAGATTGGGGTGGCAATATTAGAGGGACAAACGGTTGTAAAGGAAATACCTTTTTCAGCATATTCATATCTTAGAGATTCCGTAAGTCCTGTGACACCAAATTTTGTCAGAGAATATAATGCCTGAAATGGAATAGGAATGATCCCGGATATCGAACTGGTATTTATAATATGACCATACCCCTGCTTCTCCATTTGTGGCAAGGCATAATGAATCCCATAAATTACACTCCACAGATTGACATTAATAATCGTTTCCCAGTTTTCAAGAGTAGCGGTATTATAAGGTTTTGTACCTCCTATTCCAGCATTATTAAACAGGAAATCAATCCGTCCTTCATTGCATATGACCTGTTTTATCAGCCCGGCTATCTGATCTTTAGCGGTGACATCAACCTGCTGCGCAAATACCATTTCACCAAATTCAGGCAGTTTTTCGACAGTATCCGTTTTCAGATCTGCAATATATATTTTTGCGTTGAAACTCAGCAATCTTTGCACAAGTGCTAATCCAATACCTGAATTACCGCCAGTAATTATACAAACTTTGCCACAATAATAATCAAGCTCTTTCATTGTCAATCCTTTACAGAAAATTGTCGCTAATTATCATCACCTGCACTTGCTTCACAATCAGAATATATTTTTTTATAAACACCACCAAACAACACTGAATTATATATTGCAGATCAATAAATTCTAGCAAAAAAAACAATTTACCTTCGTAACGTCAATGCCGCTAACCCCGGATAAACACATTTTAATAAGATTAAACATGAAAAGAAGAGTAAAGACATTTCGCCACTGGTTATCGTTGAAAACGCTCTTTGGCCTCTAGCTATAGACTTGAATGATTTCCAATTAACTGGAAATCATTCAAACGGTATCAACTCATCATAAAACTATTTTTTAAGTATTTAGATATCTTTAAAACATAAACACTTCCTTGAATAACGCTTACCTGCCACCTGACAATTTGCATACGATGGTATAGAGCAAATACTCAAATACTTTTATCTACCTCTAACAGATGCTCGATAGTATTTTCTGCACACCTGCAGTCAAAGTCAGTGGGAGCGACCAAAGCAATAGAATATTTACTATTTTTCAAAACGATGCAGGCCTCAACATCATTTGTACTTTCAATTGAGATGCACGCCTGAACCGCCATTTCATGGTGCACGAACCCAGGCTTATCAATAGCGACCAGCACAGGCGCTAATATCCACTCCCGATAACTCTTCCTGGTATGTTTATTCTTCAATAATGTCCCCTAGTTCATAGGTCGCACAACATGAGCCGACCAATACAGCCCCTCATATTCACGATACCCCTGAGTTCTGGATGATCCCATAATATATGATTTACCTTTATACTCATAGAATCCTGAAGCGCTCTCACCCCCGGTAATATCCTTATGCGCCGGTGGCAGGCTTAAAACATCTCCAACCGGCCAGTACTCAGGATCCGTTGTCTCGATAATTTCGCCTCTGGCATTGGTATAAAATGCCGCACAGCCCTCGATTGAATTCATATCCTTATCAATTGGCAGGCAATTATTGAGTATGATTTTAGCCTCGGTATCCCAATCGAATAGCACCCCGATAACACCTATGGCGTCACCTTTCCTTGCCCCCTGCGCTCGAATACCAGTTGAATAAATCAGACTACGCTCCTTATTCTTTTCAAGAACAGAACTTTGAGTATCCTGAACCGCATATTCCATAGAGGTTTGGGTCCGCATGCCGTTTTGGAACCATTCCTGATCAGAGACATTAATCTTCTTCAGTTCATTACGAAGCTCCATCTTCGAACAGGCGACAATTTCACCGCTTATATCAGACAGGATCAAATTCCTATACATCGTATAACTGTTATTGATGACCTTCAGGCGGTTGCATGCCCGTTCAAAGTTTTCTTCGGTGGGATTTCCTAGCGCTTCCCAAAAATAATTATCCGTGCTCCACCATCTTATGTCAGCCGAACGCTCAAAGAGATTCCTGTCAATCAAATCAATAGCCTGTTTGCTGAACATCTCCAGCGCCTGCAGATTCAATGCCAGTTCACCCGCCGCCATCTCCGCCAGCAAATATTCCATCCGGTTTGTTGCAAAGTCACCGGTCTTGGTTATCTGGTCAAAGATCGGCCCTAAAGCGACGCCTCTCTTGCCCAGCTTGGAGGCAAATACAATTCCGTTGAGTGAGATCAGCTGAATGGATTCTTTATCCTCCTGAATCTTCAGATATGTCTGCTTATTAATATCAGGTATTATCTTGGAGTCCATTAACTGTTCTGCTGAAATGCCTTTACTTTCGGTATGATACTTATTACCAAAGATAACCTCTCTAGGCACAATCAGGTGTGAGCTCCACCCCAGACCTTTATACTCCAGATACCCGTCGGTCTTTGCGGAGAAAATTGCCGCATCTTCCCCTTCCACGATAGCATAATCATAAATCTTCTGTCCTGCCTTGAGTGACCGGTGCTTGCGCGACAGATGAGCCAGTCTGCCGGGTTCAAAAATTGCTTCATCACTCGAACCGATAATGGTACCATTCTCAGAGGTAATAAATGAATGCCAGCCGTAAGCGAGTTCGCCATCGCTATCCTTAGGCATATAATCCTCCATAATAATTTTTGCTTCCCCCTGAAAATCAAAGAAAATTCCCATCGCCCCCAGAATATTTCCAGCATTATCGTTATTATCACGAATCGCAGTGGTATAAACCAGCGATGGCACATCTTCCACCTTACTCGCACATAAATCCTGGGCGTAGTAGTCATTACCGTCTTTGGTTTCAACAGCCTTCATAAACCATTGCTCATCAGCGACATTCACCCCAAGCACCCTTTCCCGTACATCCCGGTTCGCATTGGCAATTATATCACCATCATTATCGCAGATAATCAGATCCCGATACAAGGTATACGATGAATTAATGTCTTCAAGCCTCTGACAGGCGTACTTTACCTTACCATGCAGTATTTCCAGCTTTTCATTGGCCGCCTCAATCTCCTTGCATAACCCTCCGCCGTCTTTACACATATTCAGCTTTTTAAGAAGATTCTCGACCTCGCCGCAATATACTTCATAATCCGAGTCCCGGACAATAATCTTCACTAGATTGTTTTTCAGATATCCCACCACCTTACCGATAAGTTCTATAAGCTGCCCTTCACCATGTGAGGAAGATTTATCCTCAACCAGCGCTTTTCTCAGTTTCCCCAGCAAGAGGCAGAGTTTATCGCTGAGTTCCCCCACACTCTTTTTAATCTCGTTTGTTGAAGAGATACAATCACCAAAAGCTGTCTCCAGCGCCCACCACCGGACATCACAGGTACGCTCCAGAAGATTCCGGTCTATCAGATTTATCTTTACGTAAGCCACATTCGAAAGAATCATACAATTAAACTCTTCCTTCGCCTGATAAAACTGATCAAAGAGCTTTTTAGTGACATCAAGCAGCTCGACACTGAAATTCTCGACCCTAACCATCAGGTCTGTAATCTGCTCCTGTTCTGTCGCATCTTCACTGATTTCAACCGCCGAACACTTTCCCTGATTGCATATTGGGAAAAGCCCGTTCAGCTCATTAATAATCTTTTCATAAAACTCTCTATGTTCATAAGTAATTACAGGATCAAAAATACTGAATTTTGTTTCAGTTGCAACTCTATCCAAGTTAGACGACATTATACTTTCTCCCATCGTTTGCTTTCATTTTTCGGTAAAAACCCACACCACCCCGCTGACTTCAGAATTCTTTTTCATTCATAATCGCTTCAACCAGTCTTTGAATATTGAGTATCATCATATACTCTGCATTCTTGGCCCGGATAATTCCCTCAACAAAGTTATAGGGGATATGTGCCGGACGCGGACTGATCTGCCGGACATCAACATTCAAAATCGCTTCTGTTTTATCAACACGTAAAACAACCGGTTCATCACTGGAACTAACTCCAATCTTGACGGCATCAGCAATCAAGTCCGAAGCTGTTTCCAGAAGAATCATCTTGGTCTTCTGCCTCTGATCCCGCGCGGGCTTACCCAGACACTTCCTCAGGTTGAGCACCGTCGCCGTCTTTCCACGGTGATGCACCAGACCTTCAATCTTAGGATTGGTCAGCGGCACCGGGGTTACCGGCATCGGACGAAAGAACTCCTCGACTATCAGCACCGGCACACCATACAAACCATCATCAACTCTAAATGCTGCTATCTGCATTCATGACTCCTTTAAAATTACATTCAGCTCAACGGTGAAACAGCATAATTTCCAGAACTGCTGTTTCTAGACCTGGCCTCTTTGGCAAATCTGTTGACACTGTCATTCAAGCCATCTTTATCCACCTTTACCACATACTCATTGAACCCCAGACGCAGCCCCCGATCCCGGCTCTGGTCATCCTGAAGCGCAGTGAGTGCGATAACCGGTATACCGCATAAATTCGGGTCTCCCCGAATTTCCTTGATCAGTTCAAAACCATCCATATTCGGCATCTCGATATCTGAAACCACCAGATCAAAATGCTTTGACGTATCTCTAAGCGCAGCGAGTGCTTCCACCCCGTCTCCGACCAGTGTCAGCTCTCTTCCCGGAGCCGCCAGATATGTGGCATTCAGCCGGCGGTAGAACAGACTGTCTTCAACAATAAGAATCTGAGCCGATTCACGATATGCCCTATCGGTTCTGTCAAAATGATCAGGATCATCACTTTCAAACAGTGAATACAGATCCAGCAGCATTACCAGATTGCCGTTATGCATAAAGGTGCCGATAATACCCTTTTCATGGGTTATTTTCTCGTCAAACTTTCCCGAAACATCACAGACGGTAATATCCGAGTTCGTAATAACCCCGATTGGAAATTTCACCCGGGACGGAAGGATCAGATTATAACTGTCAAGGCTCTGCGATATCGGGGTTACAGGTAGATGCTTGTCAAGGTACAATAACGGAATGGTATTATCCTTCATCGGGTAATATTTCCGGTCGCCAACCTTTTTAATGTCGGTGCTGCTGATCTTTTCAACCAGTGATACCAGTTCCAGCGGCACTGCGAAATATTCCTTATTTGAATAGTTGAAAATTATCATACTCTGCATATCAGCTCTCTTGCCGACGCTCAGAGCCGGGGCGGAAACCGGATCAACAGTTCCCTGAGAGATAAAGGTCATATTCATACGCTCCACGATACCATTGGTATCAATAAGCATCACAACTCTGCCATCACCCAGTACCGTATGACCGGAAAAGACATTGGCACTCTCCACCAGCTTCGGCATTTCACGCACCACCGCCTCTTCAATACCGATAATTTTATCAACCATTATTCCGAAATAATTATGCCGGTGCTGCAGTACAATCAGCGTTTGGGTATCGGTAAAAAATGCTGTGGCCGGTTCTGAACCGTCAGACGCAGCAGCAGCGCCGGTCTTCAGTTCGAGTATATCCCGCAAATTCAGAATCGGCAGAATCAGTTCCCGATGCTGAAACACCTTTTTGCCCTGTAACACCTTGATCTTTTCCAGAGTGTCTTTCTGTGACACGGTGATCAGTTCATTTACAGCGCTTTGAGGTATGCAGAATGGCAGACCGTCAACACTGACTACCAGAGCGGATATCAGTGACGAGGTCACCATCGCCTTGGTCAGCGGCAGCCTTGCCTGCATCTTGGTTCCATACCCCAGATCACTGCTGCAATCAACCACCCCTCCAATCTTCTCGATATTGGTACGCACCACATCCATGCCGACGCCTCTGCCTGAAATTTCACTCAGCTTCTGCGCCGTAGAAAAACCCGGCTCAAAAATCAGCATGATGATATCCTGATCGGAGAGACTTTTTACCTGAGCCTGAGTTATCAGACCTCTATCCAGAGCGATCTTCCTGATCTTTTCAGGATCAATCCCTCTTCCGTCATCTTCGACAGAAATAATTATTTCACCACTCTCCTGATACGCCTTGAGCGTAATACTGGCGATCGGATTTTTCAGCGTTTGAGCCCGCTCTTCCGTCGTCTCAATACCATGATCTATGGAATTTCGGATCATATGATTCAAAGGATCAACAAAAGCCTCAAGAATCGTCCTATCCAGCTCCAGATCCCCGCCCTGCTGTTTGAAATCAATCCTCTTCCCGAGCTTTTTACTCAAATCCCGCACCACCCGTTTGAAACGGTCGAAGATAGTGCTAACAGAGAGCATTCTGGTCTGTACAACATTTTTATGCACCTCGGTTATCGCCTGAGAGAGTGTTGAAAACGCCGGATCATCCGAAAAGTCATACCGGGTAAGGAGCTGATTTCTACTCATTACCATATTACCGGTAAAGCGCAGCAGCTCATCCAGAAGATGAGCATTGATCTTGATCATCTGGGATTCTTCTTTATTACCGGCTTTCTTCTTCTTATCCTCATCACTGACCACTCCGGCTTTTACCGGTGACTTCACAGGATTTTTACGTGCAGATACCGGTTCCGGATTTTCTGATTTTTCAGCATTTACCGGTCGGCGCACCAGCGCAGATTGCGAATCAGCATCTGCTGCCAGCCACGCGTCAATCGTTTCCTTTGCCACCACGGAAATTCCCTTGACATCCGCGCCAACCGCATCGCTAAGCAGTTCCACATCAAGAACAGAACCGAATAGAAGATATTCACTGTCATTGCTGGCAAGTACCACTCCGATATGATCCGCATCCTCAAAGAATTTCTGTATACTCTGGTCGGCCGGATCGATATTTATAAGATAAAAAAAGAGATTTGATTTTATACCATCATTGACCTTTGTTATTACCTCGGCAGTTTTAGGCAAGTTATACAAGGCAGAGTTCACTGCGGTATCCCCTTGCGGATTTGATCCGGATTTTATTTTTTCTTCCTGCTCTTTATCTTCATTCAGAATATTATTTAACTTTTCTACAGCTTCAGAAATATCATAGCTTTCACCGAGATCGGCAAGATTCAGCATTTCAGATAAAGCATCAACCATTGACAGTAAAGCATCAACCGTATCGGGATCTGCCGGTCTTGAGCCTGTTCTGATCTGGTCCAGTAATGTCTCTCCCAGATGGCTCAGGGATAATATATTTTTTAAGTCTAAATACCCGCTGCTACCCTTCATCGAATGAATTGCCCGGAACATTTTATTGATTGTTTCTGAATCAGCCCCATTCTCTTCCAGAGCAAGCAGATCATGCTCGACCTCAACAATATTCTGCTTACTCTCAAGAATAAATTCTTCAAGAATTTCCTTGTCTTCTTCACCCATGCACAATTCTCCAAACCGTATCAAGAGAAATATAATTTCGCACCAATAACGAGTTAAGCCGGTCAGTAATACTATTCATGAAACCGTGACACTATATCACCTGAGTGCCCAACCGCTTTGCAGCGCCCGTTATTTATATTGACAGCTGATCAGGACAACGATCCAACCAAACACTAGACCGCTTTACCTAAACCCCGCCATAATATCGCCCATCACTTTGTAACAAAAATTTACACAAACACATGTAAAGCATTCTAATTTATTTTTCAAAATATTTCAAACAAAAAAAATGACAAAAAAGAAACAAACACCATTATGTAATATAATGGTGTTTGTTCTGTAGATAATTAGTAATATGTCACCAGATAAATATTATGACAACTTTTTCAATACTTCCATATCATTCTGCATATTCAGAATCATTTCCCGCAACTGATCAGAAAAAATAAACGCTGAAAATATTGCTGCGATCAATTCTGAAGTCTCTGCGGTTTTATTCACTGAAGTGACAGTTTCATAGAGTTTGTATAATTTTTCGTCGACTTCCCGGGATTTGATCAGAATCAACCCATAGAACCGCATCTGATCATATAAACTGCTACTCACAACACTTTTAGAAATATATACAGGAATCAGTCCTACGAGTTTTTTGCATGCCTGAAGTTCGGTTTCTGCCAAATAGGTCGAGCCGTCCAGAATATTTATTATCTTTAAAAACAGCTTGGATAACTCACATGACTTTATCCATAGCGCATCTTTTCGTAAAACCTCAACGTTATCCATGCCGTCTCCTTCTATCAAGTTTTGCTATCTTCACTATGCATATCGACACTCAGAACAATTCACCCCACACAATTTCAACACGTTTATTACCAAATAGTATTATTTTGCAAGATAATGACGCAGCAGCGTAGCGCTTCCTACCCTGAATCCTGCATCAGATCATTGCCCGGTCAAAATCTAAAAAGTAACGCATATAGCGATATAGCACTAAACGTTTTATTACAAATTCATACAGGATATACAAATTCTTTAAGACCGGCTTACCCTTTACGCACTCTCACAGATTTGACTAAAATTATCATACCCCAAAACGCCCCAACCCCGCTAAACCCCAGTGTCCAGCCGGCATGAGGAAAAACCTAAAACAATACCCGTGATCCGCTGCCCCATAAGAACAGTATAAATGCCGTCAGAACAAGCTGTAGCCATTGAATACACACATTTGATTCTGAAAACAGCTTATACATAAGCGGGAGCATTTTAACGAAGATGGCATAAAGCCCATAAATAATCAGCAACGTGCCGATAATAAATAACAACCAGGGAGAAAGACCTAGCCCACGGTTGAAATGCCCAGTATCCTCATGCAGCACAACTGCAACTGACAGTAATATTGCAAACGACAGCAGCACAATCACGCCATATTTCAAAGCACTCTTTATTGAGGGACCTGATGCCAGATGCGCCTCCAATGTAGAATTACCGCACAATTCCAGTTCAAATACTTCAAGAACTTCATATTAAAGTATCGTCGGAAATCAATTAATATTGAAACATATTATCTGTATTTCAAGAACACCTCAATATACTGCAAATAATCAAATCCCACAGTCAAAGAATGACTGCAGGATTATCATATGTTAAAACCGCTCAATAATCACTTAATCTGGTTACCTACTGATGTCTGTATACTTCCCACCCGAGATAATTCTCCATTGCCTCTTTCAATACATCCGCCACCCGTGAACGATTCATTGCGACATGATGTTCATACCCGTTTTTGCATAAATAATCCAAAAGTTTCTGTAGATTATCAATTTTAGCAACCGCCGGCGAACCAATAGTATCAACTTTGTCATCGGTAAATATGCCCTCACCCACATAAGCTTTGACCGTTCCCTTAAACTCATCGGTAGAGATCTTGGCAAAAGTCATATCCTTTGCCGCCGCGACACAGCCTTTGCAGGCTCCGAAACAATTTTCATACCCGAGACTTGCCCCAAGAATATCCAGACTTCCAATCTCAATATCCGTACCAAAGAAACTCTTCGGATAATTTGAGCAATGAAAGAGTACACACTTGTCACGGTCAGCACCATAACTGTTATTCCAGTCGAGATAACCGGAAGGCTCCTTTGAAGCCAGACTTAGAGCATACATGCTTATAGCTCCGGTTACATCGGTTTCACAGGATAAAGGTCTACCCTTCTCACCACTCATGCTCATAGGCAGACACGCAGCACAGTGATAAATGTTTTCAATTGGATCCCAACACTGAACAGTACCGGCGACACAGCCATTTTCGTCCATAAATTTCTCTATAGCCAGGGATAATTTCGCAGATTTCATTACCGATTCATCCTTGATGTCATCGGCTATCCTCCCATAATTTCGAATTTCAGCCAGACGTTCTGCAGCATCAGCATCCTTGAATGTATCACACCGGGCAATCAGAGACGCCATGTCAACAGGAACAACGGTAATACCTGATTTCTGCAACAATTTTTCGGAATAACGCACCGTATTGAATGCCGCAGGTCTGGTACCGAACTGCGCAATCCGAGCCCCCTTTAAACCGGTAACAACATCACACACGCCAGAAAAACGCTGAAGATCTGTGGTAAAACTTTCACTGTCAATACAACTTGTATGCTGTGTAGTATTGGTAAAACGAATACCATACTGATAGAGATTGGCACAAATTGAAAGTTTACCACAAAAAGCGTCACGCCTGTTTGCAAGGTCCATATGCTCAATATCATCATCACAAGCATGTATAAGTACCGGAACGTCAAGCTCAGCCATACTTATTGAAGCGACGGTTGCTATTTCATCCCCAAAATTCGGTGCCGTTACAATTATTCCCTTGATATCACTCTTATTCTCATAAAACAGCTTGGCACACTTCTGAGCATCATCAAAGGTCTCAACTGTACCTCCTGTTCTCGTTTCACCCTCACCGAGAATCACATATTCATATCCCAATTCCTCCAGTTTTACCATCAGGTCCTTACGCCCCTGTTCAGCAAGCGCAGGGTTAAAAAAGCCTCTGGTCGTTACAATCAAGCCGAATTTAGTTTTCATAATAAATTTCCTATTCAAATACTTCTGACAACACTATAAATTTAACAAACACAAAAAACTTCATTATATACTGCTAGCAATCGCAATTAAAACTGCTAAAAACCGCGCAGCAACTTGCAATTTCACACTTCGATATATTATAAAATCCCGATCTGACAAACACCGCTGCCCGACAAAACAGCAAACTACTTCGCATCAGAGACAAAACGCCCCCTGCCGATGCAAAATGAATTTATGCACCAGTTGAGAACTCACCAACAATTAATTACAGGATTCTGTATTCAGGCTTTATTAGGTTTGACCGCAGTATTGGAATTCGTCAGAATTTCCACATTATGATGCCCCAGTATTTTAAGGGTGCAGATATACAATATCTCGATAATAAAAAACTGGGTTATACGTTTTGAAATAACCTCTCCATTGGTATCAGTTGTAAACGAATAGCCCTGCAGGATAATATCAGCCTCCAAAGCCAGAGGAGAAGTCTCATAATTGGTAATGACAATCATCGGTATCCGGTATTTTTTAGCAGCTTTCGCCAGATTGAGCAGCGATTTGGTCAACCCGGAATGAGATATAATAATGAGCACATCTGTATCCGGATTCATCTGAGAACAGAGAATAAGCTGCATGTCAATGTCGGTTGAAGTAAAACACTGTAAACCGATACGAATAAATTTATGGTATGCGGCATCAGCAGTTACAGCGCCGTCACCAACTCCGGCAACCAGAATTTTATGTGCTCCGGCTATTATCTCAGCGGCATTATTGATCTTGTCCAGCTCCAGAAAGTTATAGGTATCCTCCAGAGATTGCGCCGTAGTTTCATAAACCTTCTTTATTATAGATTCTACCGAGTCCTCCAGTTTCATATCATCATACTGCAGCACCGGCGGATTATTAATATAATCTGCAAACTTACGCCGCATATCCAGATAACCGTCATAGCCGAGTTTTTTCGCGAAGCGCACCACCGTCGCTTCACTGCAATCTGCTTCTGCAGCAAGATTCTTTACCGTTGTTGCCGGAACAGCCAGAGTACCATTCATAAGAATATCCGCTATCCGCTTCTCACTTTTATTCAATGAAATATAAATAGACTGTAACTTTAGGCAACATTCACGTGGCATACAGTTAGTCTTCATAGGTATCCACCTCCAGACATAATAAAAAATCCCGTGTATTAAAGCAGCGGCACTTAATAATAATATGCTAAAATAAACGTATTATAAATTTTATAAGTATATTATATACTTTTTAAAGTAAATTGAAATATTATCCAAACTCAGCTTGTTTTCAATAGACACATATAACATAATTATTTGTTACTGATAGCATAACCCGCAGTATTCCCCACAACAACAAGTTATTGCGATAATATACTATCGGCTTTCAATTCAATATTTATCCCCAGCAGTTTTTCTGCTACCTCTTTAATTACCGGATAACTACCGGTAAAATAATGAGTTGCTATCCGGTCATAACTGAACTTTCTGCCTGTAACGCCGCCAATAGCCAGACAACTGCACTCATGCTCAGCAAATCCTCCCATCCTGCCATCATCATTATACACATGCAGTGCAGACCCGGTTTTAGCTACATCTCCAGCAGGAGATTTAAAATACTGCCCCGCCGGATCCACATGAAAATCCCGCAATAACATATAATACCTGTCACCAGCTTTACCGACATATCCGGATCTTCCTGTAAGTGCACTGGCATTATAACCGACCTTATACTTACAGCGCCCGTCAATTTTTAAACGTACATACTTAGGATAAACTACCTGATATCCAGACCTGAAATGATCATAATACTCCGTAAAATCAACCGCTGAAATCACAGGAATATATAACACTCCTTGAGGATTAAGCTGAAGCAGATTCCAGGCCTCGCTAACCACCGCATCAGAGGTCTCTTCCTGAAGCATTATCTCATGATAATACCCAAAGTGCTCTACCGGTATATCAGGAACCGGATTTACCGCTGGCGACACCCGTCTCTGTATAGCCAGTTCCTTGCGTTGCACTGTCCGGTGCACCTGCAGTGAGACCTTCTCCTCCAGTACACAGACACCGTCGCCTTCTGTCTTCAGGGTATAAAATCCCGGATCCAGATCATCCGGCACAGCGTAGCTCCCATCAAAATCCTCCAAATCAGGCACATTATACTGCAACTCAGGAGCAATCCACAATCTGTCACCACCGATGTTCCAGACACGCTCGGCCAGCATTTCAGCAAACCTTCTTCTATCGCTGAACGCTGGATTTATCCATGAATAACTGAATCCGGCAGCACCTCTGAACGGACCGAAAATTCTGCCGCCATAAGCCGAAATAATCAGGTTACAATCCTCAGCGAGCCTAATGACCTTATACTTGAGGTTATTTTCATCAAGCCGGGAGCAGACCTGTCCGAAGGTAATCATATAATCCCTCTACAATCATAAACATTGTAAATACATACTTACCAATCCTACTTAACCTGCTAGCAGTATCACTCAGCCGGAAAAATCTTTTGCGGTTCATGCCGTCTTGCCGGACGCTGAATCAATTCATAGGTTATTCCAAAATCTTTTTCGGTATCCAGATAAGCGTATTTACCATCACCGTCAAGTCCAAAGCCACTGCCATCCATAAGAACTCCATAACCTGCAGACTCGGCCTTGGCAAGACATGCTTCAATATCCTCAACCACGATCCCGAAATGCTGAAGACCATAGCCATGTTTATTGATGAAATCCTGCAGCACCGACTCACCGCTGATATGCTGAATCAGTTCCACCCGATTCGGACCAAAATATGATAGCGCTATTTTCATGGTATAATCTGCCGGATTACCATGATAAGTCATCTTGGAGACCATCGGTGCACAATACGTGTAAAAATGCCAGTTAGCGATACCAAATTTTTCATAATAATTTTTTACTGTAAATTCCAGATCTTCAACAACAAAACCAAGTTGAGTCACGCCTTCATCCAGAAACGGCAGTTTTCCTATGTTCATGGTTTAAACACCCCTTTCAATACCTTACCTTCAAGAGCCAGTCTGCTTCCTTCCGCAAAATCTTCGAGACTATAACGGTGACTGACAAGTTTTTCCGCCGGAAACTGTCCGGTAGTAATCAGATTCAGTGACGCTTTAAAATGCATCGGTGAGAATGTGGTAGTACCGATTATATACAATCCCTTATAGTGGACTTTATTCATATCCATATCAACAATGCTGTTATCCTTGGGCAGCCCGCCGAACTGAATAACCTTACCCCCCTTCTTCACCATATCCAGCCCCTGCCTGGGAGCGATCGGAGCCGGAGTAGCGGCAATAACCACATCCGCCCCTTTCCCGCCTGTCAATTCCAGAACTCTGGCAATAGGATCCTCACGCTCCGCATTTATCAGAGCATCCGCCCCAAAGTCCTCTGCAAAAGCCAGACGACTGTCATTAATATCAACTATAAATATTTTGGACGCTCCACGTAACCGCGCCAGAGCAATATGAATACAGCCGATCGGGCCACTGCCTATAATAACCACGGTATTACCCAGAGTAACTCCTGCGCGCTGCTGTGCATTGATGCAGGATGAAATAGGTTCCGCCACACTTGCAAGTACCGGATCCACACCCTCTGCAACCAGTTCAATATTTCCTTGTTGCAGGCTTTCATAGGGTATTGCCATATATTCAGCCAGGCCGCCCTGCCAGTGTTGCGCCAATTCACGCGGCTTCTCACAGAGTTCATACTCACCGCTGCGGCAGTAATCACATTCACCGCAATAGACATTCGGTCCGATAGCCAGCCGCTCACCCACCTGCCATTTACCACCATACTCACTCCCGACAGAGTGCACTGTGCCGCAGACCTCATGCCCTATAGTCCAGGGAAAAGTTATATTTCTATGACCGCTGCGCAGTGTCCGCAGATCAGAGCCGCACAACCCGCAGGCTTCAACCTTTAACAGCAGTCCCTTAGCAGGAACTTCCGGCACCGGCACATCTTCAATGGAGTAGTCCATCGGTGCTTTTATTACCATTGCTCTCATTGTCTTCTTCATCTATACCTCCAAAGTATATACCACTGAAGTAAAAGTAACTAAATTATTGCTACACCATAATTTCAAGCTCTACCGCCACACCTGCACAGGGTCCGTTTAGAGCATCTCTTTCTGCAGCTCATATAGCTTATACACAAATGAATCAGCATTAACCGCAACCTGATCAAGCTTGATGTTTTCTCCCATCTTAATATCAGTCTTCACTACCGCATTACAGGCAATACCGATTGGAAGATAATTATTCTGCTGCTGATCTTCATGCCGGATAATCACCCCATACCAGTCACTGCCGCCAATATCAGAGAGTTTCTGTCCCGCTTTAAGGTCACGCTTGGCTTTGCAGACGACGTCTGCGTGAACTTCACTCGCAGTAATAGTCCGCTCTCCCAAAACGACAGCTTCAGCAATTGACTGCGGCGTCTCAATATTGCAGAGATGATACGGGCGATACTGCAGATAATAAGGACCTTCCTTACCGCTCATAAACTTCATATCAGCACGCATTTTCTTATCATCGGTATAAACAATCGCAAACACCCCCGGAGCAACCTTGCCGGTAGAATAATCAACCACGCCACGCTGTGAAAGAATACCTCCATCTTCACGTGGTATGAATTTACTGGCCAGATCTTCAATTTCCACCTTGGCGCCATGCATTCCCTCAACATCCGGTAACATCCCGGTTGCATTGGCAACAGCGCACATTTCAACCATGGTTTTAGTCCCATCCTTGAAAGCAGCCAGCATTTTAGGACTCATTGACTTACCTGCAGCTTCTTCAAGAATATACGGGGTATCCTTGCTCGCCGCATAATCAATCACATTATTCTTACCCTTACCGAGTGTCACTACTTCAAATCCCATCAACCGCGCCTGCTCATAAAGCATTTTACAGACACCCGGCTCATCACCGGAAGCTACGGTATAAACGGTATTCATCTTTCTGGCGAGATGATTCAGATAATATCCCACTGTAATATCAGTTTCGACATTAAGCATAATAATCGGTTTACGGTTCATTATAGAATTATAGGCCAGTTTTGCACCGATATCCGTGACCCCGGTCACATCGACATTGGCATCAATATTATCCAGTTCCACCAGAATCATAGCATTGTCGGTTACAACCTTACTTCCGGCTTCCAACGCTTTCTGTGCTTTGGCTGCACTGTCTACAGAGACAATATCAGTATAGCCCATACTCTTAAAGGCATTGATTGCAAGATCAACATTAATATCAGCCATACAATCTATTCTCATCCCGGTAATACGGTTTACCGCATGAGCCATTCCCGTTCCCATCTGACCGCATCCCACTATACCAACTCTAACCGGCTTACCCATGTTCTGCAAGCCCTGCAACTTCGAGACTAATTCCATTTCAACGCTCCTCACATTAACAGTTAACCAAGTGTACGGACCAATTCTGCAAGATGCCTGTAGTCATCCTTCACATGGTTATAAATATCCTTATAAATCCCAAAATACTTCATATACCTTTCATGATTTCCCTGATCAGGTTCAAGCCTGTCCACCAGCTCGGTCTTCTCTTTAGCAATAGAAAAATCCTTGAATACTCCGGCAGCCACTCCTGCAAGTACCGCATCACCATAAGGTGCTCCAACCCTGCTTTTCACAACTACTGTAGGTGTATTGAAGACATCGGTAATAATCTTGCGCCACACCTTGCTCACAGCACCACCCTCATTCAGCGCCAGCGGCAGATTAAACGTTATCCCCTGCTCCTTGAAAATTCTAAATGAATCATACAGCGCGTACGCAACCGCTTCCATACCGGCACGGACAACATGGGCTCTGGTATGATGCAGCGAGAGCCCAAAGAGACAACCTCTAGCCGCCACATCCCAGATTGGAGCTCGTTCACCCATCAGAAACGGCAGAAAAATAAGTCCTTCAGCTCCCAGAGGCACTGCTGCCGCCTGCTCACTCATGATACTGTAAATATTCTCACCGGATTTTTCACACTCACTGCTTTCATGCATATACATCAGGTCACGGATATAACGCAACACCTGTCCACCGGTAAGTGTGGTGGCGACCGTGATATACGTATTACGAGAATCGGTGGTATACGGAAAATTATGCATCGTATTATTAAAATACTCACCATTATGCACCACTCCGAAATTTCCGCAGGTTCCAAGATTCATCTGTACATCACCAACATTTATTGCGCCGGCTCCAGACCATCCGGCATTGCAGTCTACCTGCCCGGCGGCAACCTTTGTTCCGGGAGCAAGGCCGGTGGCCAAGGCGGCTTCTTTTGTAATTCCGCCGACGACCTCTTCGCAACTGTGAATTTCCGGAAGCACATCAGGAGAGATACCGATTTTCTCCATTATCTCATCTGAGAATTTTCCCTTTACAATATCATAGGCAACACCGTAGAATGTGGCCGCCGAGCGATGCATCACAAACTTTCCGGTAAGTTTCATAGTAATATAACCGTCAATTGTCAATGCCTTATAAATCCGGCTATAAATATCAGGATGATGCGTCTTCTCCCATAACAAGTTGCACAACAGCGGATGATCCTCAATAGGATTCTTGGTAAATTCAAGCAGCTCTTCGCTTCCTAACAGATTACGCAAATAATCAACCTCTTTATTCGCCCTGCGGTCAAGCAGATTATAGGCGTCCACCAGCGGTTCTCCGGCACTATCAACAAATACAGCCGAAGGCAGCGCTGAAGATACTGCTACGCCTATAATATCCGCTCCTGTAATTCCCGCCTTTGTAGTCGCTTCTCTGATAGTCTCCTGGGCCACCCGCCAGTAATCAGCAGGATTATGCGTAGAATGACCTATCGCCGGCGTAAGTATAGGATACTCCCGATAACTGTAGCCCAGCACATCACCTTCTTCATTTATCACTACGGATTTACCGCCACCGGTTCCATAGTCTATTCCAAGTAAACACTTCATTTATTGCTCCCCATTATCTACTTACACTCTAACTTCATTATATTCTTTTTCTTCAGCCCCTGCAGATAACTGGTCTTGATGCTGTCGATAAATACCGCCAGGAATATAATCAGCGCCATTATTATTGAATGAAGATAAATATCCACATTGATATAGACCAGCCCCGCCTGCACCATCTGAATCATTATAATTCCGATAAAGGTTCCGGGGAATATGTTACCGACTCCGCCGAATAACGATACTCCTCCCAGTACGGCTGCGGCAATAGCATTGAACTCTTCCCCACTGCCGAAATTAGCATTTGCCCTGCCGAGCCGGGTTATTGCCACCAGTCCGCCCATAGCGGCCATTACTCCGCAGATAGTATAGGTCGAGAACATAAGGGGCCTTACCCGGATACCTGCTTTCATTGATATTTCCTCATTATTTCCGATAGCATACAGATGCCTGCCCCATGGGGCATATTCCAGATAAACATAGGTAATCAGCAGCATCAGAGCAAAGATAAATATATGCATGGGAATCAGACCGAAAACATCATAGGTACTCATCTTGGTTATTGATTCAGGATAATTAATAGCCTTTGACTTGCTGATCCATAACCCAGCCCCGCGTACAATCAGCATCGTAATAAGAGTTGCCAGAAACGGCGAAAAATTCAGCACCGTAATAATTACCGCGTTAAAAGCTCCAACAGCCAGACCAACCAGCAGACACACAATGATCGCCGCAGTTATTGGCCAGTCATTCTCAATCAGTACTCCCATCACCACTACCGAAAAATACATGGTTGAGCCTACCGAAAGATCAATACCGCCAATAAGCAGCACAAAGGTCATCCCAATAGCGACCAGACCGATATATGTAGAGTTACCGAGAATAATCTCCATATTTTTTAACGAAAAGAAACGGGCAGACATAATACTGAAAAGAACAAAGAAAATAACAAACATCACAATCGTCGAGTGTTTAAGCAGCACATTAAAAATTCTTGTTTTCAGATCCATAATTACACCTCACCTATAGTTTCATACCCTTCACGAAAAGCTGCCTTGACAATCTCTGCTGTATCAAATTCCTCACGCTGAAATTCTCTTATTATCTCACCTCTGCTCATGACTATAATACGGTCACAGAGCGCCTGTAATTCTTCCAGCTCTGATGAAATAAATAATATTCCTGATCCATTCTCCGCTAATTGATTCAGAATTGTATAAACCTCATATTTGGCTTTGACATCTATACCGCGCGTCGGCTCATCTACCAGAAATATCTCCGGCTTCTCAGGAAGCCATTTACCGATAACCACCTTCTGCTGATTACCTCCACTGAGATTCTTAGGTTTCTGCTTATAGATATTATTAGCTTTTAGACGCAGTGACTTAGAAGTCTCCTCCGCAAGCTTATCAAGCCTGCGCTTACTCACTCTCTTGAATATCCTTGAACTGTTGGATTTAGCCGCAATCATAGATAGATTAAAGTCAATTGACAGATTCATCAGCAACCCTTCGCTGCGCCTGTCTTCAGTGATAAAGGCGGCACCGTTATTGATCATCACATCCGGTTTATTCTTGGGCATCAATTCATCATTCAGGTAAACCGCTCCCTCACGATATGAATCAATACCAAAGATCATTCGCGCAAGCTCGGTCCTGCCAGAACCCATCAACCCAAAAAAGCCCACAACCTCTCCCTGTCGCACTTTAAATGATATGTTCTTTACCATTCCCGGCTGCGACAGACAGTCAACCCGCATTTTTATCTTACCGGTTGCAGTATTCTTATAAGGTGGAAAGATATTTTCCATCTCACTCCCAACCATCTCCATAACCATGCGGTCGGTAGTATAGTCGGCGGTCTTGCCGGTAGCCACCAGCTTACCGTCACGGAGTATAACCAGCTCATCGGTCAATTTTTTTATATCACTCAGAATATGTGAGATATAAATTATTGTTTTCCCGTTATCCTTCAGTTTTCTTATCAGTTTGAAGAGAATAGCGCTTTCCTTGGCGGTCAATGACGTCGTTGGTTCATCAAAGAGATATAGATCAGCATCTGTAAGCAGGGCCTTGGCAATTTCCACCATCTGCCTGGTTCCCGGAGGCAGGTCTTCAACCACATCAGTAGACTTGATATCAACATTTATTTCATCAAGAAATTGCTGACATATCCGGAACATTTTACGTTTATTTATCAGTGGCAATCCCAAAAGTTTCGGAAACCGGTCCAGCATCAGATTTTCGGCAACGGTGAGGTTACTCAATAAATTGAGTTCCTGATGAATAAAAGTAATTTTGTTGTCAATAGCGTCAGACGGTGATTCTGGTTCATATGGTTTGCCTTTGAATTCCAAGGTACCGGAATCAGGCTGCAACACGCCACCGATAATATTCATTATTGTTGATTTACCGGCTCCATTCTCTCCGAGAAACCCGACAATAGACCCCTCTTTCAATTCAAATGACATATCAAAGAGCACCTGCACCCCATAAAAGCTCTTATTTATATTCTTTAAAGTTATCATTATATTATCTCTGCTCCTTACGCATACGTATCACATCGAGTAGCACAGCTGCCAAAATAATCAAACCTTTTACAATATCAATCAGATAAAACGGCAGATTAAGCAGACTCAGACTATTATTCAGAATAACAAAAAAGAATACCCCGAAGACAACGCTGATTATTTTACCGCGACCTCCGGAAAGTGAGACTCCGGCTATAATATTAGCCCCGATAATATCAAGCAGACTTGCAGAGCCTAGTGTCGGCCTGCCCTGCTCCAGTCTGGCGGTATATAGAATTGAGCCGCAGGCAGCACAGAAACCGCTTATCATATAAGTACAAATAATAATTTTCTTCACTTTATACCCGGATACTCTGGCGGCTTCGGCATTGGTACCGACAGAATATACTTTTCTGCCGAACAGAGTTGTACTCAATAGCAGATGCGCAAGTATGACCAGTACGGTTACGATTATCAACGGCATGGTTATAATGCTGTAAAAGGAGCCTTTACCGAGAAACACAAATGACTTAGGCAGATAAAGAATATTTTCGGAATTCGGCAGATAGATAGCCAGTGCGGTGAAGAGCATCATATTGACCAGCGTCACGATAAATGCCGGCATTTTAAAGAAAGCGATAGATACACCATTAAGCAGCCCTATCAGCACCCCGCACAACAGCATAACAATAATTGCTGCAGGTACAGCCATCATAGTTCCTGAGAACAGACCACCAGACTCGGTTATAAACCAACCCCACAACGGACACTTACTGAATATATCCGGGTTGAATTTTTCCGCCATTATAAACGCCCCCATTACACTGGAGAACGCCATAATGGAAGTCTGTGAAAGATCAATACCGGCTATAATCAGCACATAGGTCTGACCCACAGCGATAATAATCAGCGGCAACGCATTTGAAAACAGATTTTTCAAGTTATAGGCACTGATTATTCGCGGAATAAACGGCAACAGCACCACTACATATAGAATAGTAACGATAAGGATAAAATAATCCCCGAACAGCTGTTCTTTTAAATAACGAAGTTTATTGTTTGTCATAATTTTACTTACATATAAAGATACAAAACTTAATCACACACTTTTAAACACAGTCACTTGTTTATAAAACCTTCTTTTTGAAATTCCTGCAGCAGAGTTCGGCTGATGCTTGCATATTTTCCCATCACACTCTAAACCGGTAAACTCACACAATTCACTAGGTTCTACGTTCAAACAGCCGACCTCTACTGCAATGATTCGCACTAACCTCAACCTTCAGTTCAGCAGGCAACAGATATTTTTATTCTTAATCAATTCTGCCGAAACCTCGGAATAACTATTTCGCTGCTTTCTTTTCATAAAGATATCCGCCCCACATGTCAGTTCCACGCTCTTTAATATTATCAAGAGTCAGAGCAAAACCAGGGTCTTCAAGCCAGGCGTTAGCTTCAGATTCACGTTTTTCAATAGCACCTGTCATAGCACTCAACATCATATTTGCTTCTGTAAAGAGATCCTGAACTCCGGTAGAATCAACATAACCTTCCTTCATCAGCATATATGCTGTCATATCACCATCAAGCCCGCCGAGAATAACATGATCCTTGCTGCCGGTCTTATTCCACTTACCAAGAGGCGCCAGCACAGACTGTATTACCGGGAAAAGAAAGTCGGAAGAAGTAAACAGGAAATCGATATCGGGATTAGCCTGCATGGCACTTTCAAGATTCGCGCGGCAGACATTGGCATCCCATTTAGAAGGTATTTCAATTGGCTTGCCGTTCCAGAGATCGGGATACTCCTGTATTGCATCATAAAATCCCAGACGCCGCTGTACCGCATTAGGATCACCGAGATTTCCCACAATAATCGCCGGTGTAACCTTTCGGCCAAGCTTCTTCGCCTGCTCAGCCATAAAACTTACAGCAGACTTGGCAATAGCCCGGTTATCAGCGACCACAACAATAGCCTTGGCTTCTCTATTTGATGGCGGTCTATTATATATTCCAATAGGAATCCCGGCATCATTACATTCTTTAGCAATGGTAACAGCACTTTCACCATCCTGAGGAATAATAATAATACCGTCAACACCCTGTGTAATTGCATCCTTAACCTGCTCCAGCTGTCTGTTAGCATCCTCATTGGCGTTCTTTTCAATTACATCGATATTCTTTTCCACCAGGGACTTTATAATAGCTTCATGACTGGCCACCCAAAATTCTGTCTCCAGATCCTGAAAACAGAAAGCAATAGTCTCCGCCCTTGCCTGACCGGCAGAAAACGTAAATATTGCGGCAAACACTATCAGCGCGAATAACCTCGAAACTAGATTCTTTTTCATCTCCATCACTCCTAAAACAAAAGAAACAAACTCACACAAATTTCAAAATAAACATAACACATGTACACATAAAGAACTTTAATTTTCCAACAATTTCACTATAGCCTATTTTTTTTCATTACGCAAGTTTATATTCTAAATTTTTTCATAATGAAATTTTAAAAATGAAATGCTTTCATCAAATAAACCGACTATTATCGGCAAATATAGCTTATTTAGAATCAATAATTTCATTACAATATTTTTAAAAAGAAATTTTTACAAAGAACATAACACTCGAACAGCAGTAATTCACTGAAGAATCTATTAGATGTGGTAACAGCCGAAAATAACGCTACATTGCAAATCAGCCGACAAAAGGTAATACCACCAGACTTGGCAAAAGCTGCTGATATTATCACTCAGACTGATAAGCTTATTATCTTCGCAAGTGGTTTTTCCGCACTGCTTGATGAAATAGCAAAACACAAAATAATAAAGCTAGGTCTAAATTATAAAACATGTTCTGACTATCAGCTTCCATGTTCCTCCATAGCAACTATGACAAATAAAGGCATCATAATACCGGTTAAACTTTCCGGAAAATAAGAAGAAAGCTAAAAACGCTGATTACTGTGATCTCTATACTATAATTCTCATCCATTTACAGACGAAAAAATAATGCCTATGCTTACAATCATGCCCAGCCGCATCCGAAAAATAATAAAAAAAAATGAAACACACATTTTTTTTACAATCATAGTTCGTGTTACAACAAAATAATCGATACCATTATTGCCTGCCTCCACTATAACTGACAATTTTGACATATTTCAGGAAACAGCATATTAATAAAAAGTTAAGAGTAAGACAATATTGTCAGCCGTCATAAATTTAATATTTAAATTACAATTTCAGCTTCCTTCTGAGTTATTGTGTTCACAAGAAAACTCTCAAAAAAGCCCTGAATATTAAGCTCAAGGTTAAATTAACAGGACGTTATAGCTTGCAAAAAAAACAGGAATAGAATATCATAAATAGTATTAAAAAGTATAGTACAACATTTATTAACAATAAAAACGCGACACAAAACAGCAGACAGAGCAGTTAAAGGATAACGGCAGTGAAAAGTGTAGAAGATTGCATCTGGGTAATAATCTCGGCAATGCTTGTGTTTCTGATGCAGGCAGGTTTCATGGCGCTGGAGACAGGTTTGTCCCGGGCTAAAAATTCTATCAATGTTGCGATTAAGAACATGTCGGATTTTATTCTGTCAATCGCTGCTTTCTGGTTTATCGGCTATGGTCTGATGTTCGGCAAAACCTTTCACGGCATAATCGGCACCAGTGACTTCTTTGTCAACTTCGATACCAACAGCTGGAAAGCCGCATTCTTTGTCTTTCAAGCGGTTTTTGTCGGCACCGCAGCTACTATTGATTCAGGAGCGGTTGCAGAACGGGCCAAATTCGGAACCTACCTGCTGATGTCATTTATAACCTCTGCTTTTATCTATCCGGTTTTCGGTCACTGGGCCTGGGGCAGCCTGTATTATCCTGATAATCAGGGCTGGCTGCAAAAACTCGGTTTTCTTGATTTCGCCGGTTCAACCGTAGTGCATTCAATAGGCGCCTGGGTCGGACTTGCAGGGGTCATTATAATTGGCCCGCGACTGAACAAATTCACCAAAGACGGCAAAGCCAATAAAATACCGGGTCATAATCTGGTTATGGCCTATCTCGGAGTATTTATACTCTTTTTCGCCTGGTTCGGTTTCAACTCAGGCAGCACTCTCTCGGCAACGGCAGATGTAGCAAATATTCTGGCGAACACCATCATCGCCGCCTCCTTCGGCGGACTGACCACCTTATTCACCAGCTGGCTCTTCGGCAAAAACCGTCTCCCCGAGCCGGAGATGATCATCAACGGTATTCTCGGCGGTCTGGTCGGCATCACCGCCGGCTGCTATTACCTCGGTGAAGCCGGAGCACTGGCGGTCGGTATTGTTTCCGGTCTGATTGTCTTTTTCGGCACGACGCTGCTTGAGAAACTCAAGCTGGACGATGTCGTCGGAGCGATCCCGGTACACGGTTTCGCCGGTGTCTGGGGAACAGTGGCCACGGGTATCTTCATCAAGGAATCCTTTCTTACAAAGTTCGGTATCACCAGAACCCACCAGATACTGGTACAGCTGCTCGGCTCGTGCACAGCGCTGGTGTGGGCTTTTGGAATCTCATTTGTACTTATGAAAATTATCAACCGGATCTCTCCAATGCGGGTTTCCCGCGAGTTCGAGGAGATCGGCCTGAACATTGCCGAACATGGCGCCAGCTCCAGCATTCTGGAACTGTCCAATTCTGTCAAGAAGATCATTGAAAGCCGTAATTTTAAAAATGCCGACAAAATTGATGTTGAATACGGAACAGAGATCGGTGATCTCACCAACTACTTCAATACCATGATTGTTGAACTCAAAAGCAAGGAAGAGCTTGCCGAAGAAGCGCTGGTCTCCCTGCAGCATGTAGCCATAACCGACGGTCTGACGCAGGTCTATAACCGCAAGCATATCATTGACACCCTCAAAAAGGAGATAGAACGCAGTTCGCGCTATAAATCCAAACTCTCCATACTGCTGTTTGATATTGACTTTTTCAAGAAGGTCAATGACAACTATGGACATCTCGCCGGCGACAAGGTTCTGGTCGAGATTTCAAAATTAATCAGCAGAGGTCTGCGGGTCTCAGATTGTATCGGCAGATATGGCGGCGAGGAATTCCTGGTTATCTTCCCGGAAACCGATCTCGCCGGTGCTTATGTCATAGCTGATAGAATCAGAAATACCGTTGAAGGCATGCACTGGGATTTCAATGACGGCAAAGCCATCACCATCAGCGGCGGAGTCGTTGAGAATTTTGGAGAGGACTGCAGCCATATGATTCATAGAGCCGACGAACTGCTATACTATGCCAAAGAACATGGAAGAAATAAAATAGAAAAATAAACCGTTTTTTTTGCACCGGAGAACATGAGTTTCGCATTAGGGGTAATCATCTTCTTCGCCTTGGGCATAATAATCGGCGGAGTTATCGGTCTGGTTAACGGAGTAATCGTCACCAAGCTCATGATCACGCCTTTCATTGTCACGCTGGCTATAGGAAGTATCTGTCGCGGTATCGGCATCTCAATCTCTAACCAGCAGACAACACCACTTAATTATATGAACTCTTTTCTTAATTCGAAGATTCTCGGTATCCCGCTCACCCTTATAATCTTTCTGATTATATCCGTGATCTTTGACCATATCCTGAGACGTACTGTTTTCGGGCGTCACCTCTATGCTATCGGAAATTCACCTGAGACGGCACGAAAAAGTGGGATAATCGTCAACCGGAGGATTATCTCAGCATATATTATCTGCGGTAGCCTCGCCGGACTTTCAGGAGTCATCCTCTCAGGTCAGGTCGGAAGCGTCGGTGTCAGCTTTGGAGAGGGAAATGAATTTCTGGTTATATCGGCAGCACTACTCGGCGGAATGAGTCTCTTCGGCGGCAAAGGTTCTATTATTCCTGGAGCATTTATCGGTATTCTCCTCGTCACGACCCTGATGAATGGTCTGGCCATGGCCAACGCCTCTCCCTATATCTATACAATTGTCAGAGGCTGCATTATCTTTCTGGCGGTAGCTCTTGATTCCGTAAATTACAAAGGAGAACTCCGTTAAAATAAAAGACAAACAGCTCAAGATAACATTTAAAATTTTCCAGCGGCAATATTATACAGCCGGAATAGCAAACAAACCGGATACCAAAAACATTGTACGCTGCCCTAAACGAAGGCAGCGTACAATGTTTCAAAGCAGTAAATACCGTACCTTTTAACCGGCTATTTCTACAGATTATGCTTTCACAGTCAATTTGTTTCCAGCTTTCAGTTATTCCATAATTAGCACCTGCCGTTTGTCAGCAGCATAACGGCAGTTATGAATAGTTACAGCATACAGGCAAAGCCGCAATACCACAAAAATACAGCCACAATGCTTATAATCACAGCAAACCGGAGTATGCTAAAATTTACGCTGACGCGCGACGAAATGCGGATTATCGGAGAGTAGTACAAGACAACAGCAACTGTTTACAAACAACAGCAGCACCTGAAGAAAACTTAACCAATCGCAGAAGATTCCCGCAGCACCAGCTTGGGTTCAAGCAGAAATTTTCTCGGACTGCCGTCACTGGAATTTATCAGGCGAAACAGCTCCGCGGTTGCGAGTTTACTCATCTCTTCAATCGGCTGAGCCACAGATGAAAGTGCGACCCGGTACTTCGAAGACATCTCAATATCATCAAAACCGATAACCGCCGCCTGCTCCGGAATCTTTATTCCTTCTTTAATCAGACCATCGAGCATACCGATAGCCACATTATCATTGAGAACAAATATCGCGGCTCTATCCTCACGCAGCCTGTTCTCATCGACAAGGCGTTTGGCCACCTCATACCCTTCCTCATAGGTCTTGATCGAATTATAGCATTTTACCGGCGTAGTATCCCCAGCCTCCTGTAAAAATGCGAAAAAACCGTTTTTACGCTGTACCAGACTATAACATTCATATCCTGAGAGCAGAATATAATTCTGAACTTTGAGTTTATTGAAATATTCCGCCGCCAGATAACCACCCTTAAAGTCATCGACACAGACATAACTGTATGCGTCATCATTATCAAACAGATTAAAGAGAACAAACGGTGTGGCATGACTGGAGAGAAAATCAATGGTTGGAGAACAGTTCGAAGTAGATGCCAGCAGTATCCCGTCAACACTCCGGTTGATCAGAGCTTTAGTAAGATGTAGCTCGCGCTTGGTATTCCAGCCGGAACTGCATAACAGCATCAGATAATCATTTTTATATAGAATTGATTCGATATACTTTGCAACCTCGATAAAATACGGATTGGCAAGCTCATCAATAACCACACCAATGGTATTGGTCTTCTTGGTCGAGAGAGCTCTGGCGAGCTCGTTGGGCTCATAATTGTTTTCATCAATAATCTGCTGCACATGGAACTTGGTCGCTTCCTTTACCAGATCAGACCCGGATAACACTCTGGAAACTGTAGTTTTGGAGACACCAGCGAGCCTTGCGATATCACCTATGGTTAAATTCTGTCCCATTATCACCCTTACAATGACTATTGAAACCCTTGAAGTACTATAATAATTTTGTGCTTAAAATATTCATTTTTACCGTCTAATATTAGTATATTTATTTTTATAATTCAAGTTTTTATCCAAATTAATATAAATATTGCCTGCAATAAAGTCATATATTACAGGCAATATCTCTTGTCAGTCTGTTATTTCTTGAGAATTGATGGCAGTTCTGCCTTGCCAACAATCATAACACCGGTATCAACCTTTGGAGCAACAGTCTTTCCAGCGATAGCATCTGCAGCAGCCTGAACACCTTCATAACCCATCTTGAATGGATTCTGAACTGCAGAAGCCTGAATCAGTCCGGTATCGATAGCTGAGATAACATCTTTTGACATATCAAAGCCAACAACCTTGATCTTACCAGCAACGCCCTGTTCCTCAATAGCACGTGAAACACCAACAGTAGAACCTTCATTGCAGGCAAAGAAACCGGCAAGGTCAGGATGTGCATTGATAATATCAGTTGCCTGGTTCAATGCCATGACTTTATCACCGTTGCAGTACTGCACAGTAATAATATCGATATCCTTGAAATCCTTCTTGATGCAATCAGTGAATCCCTGTTCACGGGCGATAGCAGTACCTGAACCTGGCTGAGCGTTGATAATAGCGACCTTACCCTTGTTATTGATCTCTTTTGCCAGACGTTTTGCCGCCATCGCACCTGCCATATAGTTATCAGTTGCCAGGAAAGAAACATAACCATCGGTATCAACAGAAGAGTCGATAATAACTACCGGTATCTTAGCTTCTACAGCACGGTCAACGACACCTGCCAATGCCGCCTTATCAGAAGGAGCAAGCAGAATTGCATCAGCTTCCTGATTGATTGCATCCTCAACCATGCGGATCTGTTCATTAGGATCAACCTTACCAGCCGGAGCTCTGAATGAAATTTCAACTCCGCCAAGCTCCTTGGCCTTGGTTTCAGCACCCTCTTTCACCTTCAACCAGTGTTCATCCTGAGAGTCCATTGTCACAAGCACAAACTGTTTGGTATCAGCCGCTTTTACACTGAACGAGGTAAAAGCACAGACTACTGCAACACATAGCAATGCAAAATATTTCATTAATAATCTCCTTAAAACATTGAAGATGCCTTTACAGGCAAAAAATATAAACAAGACACAACATAATACCACGACATCATCCATGGTACAAACAAACGTATATAATGACACAACTGAATAAGCTTATTCGAAGAACTTCAGAACCTCGGTGCACATAGCCTGCCCCAGTACAGCATGTGATTTTTCATCAAGATGAATTCCGTCTACAGTACTTGAGACCACATGCTCACCGGAATTAAAGCACCTGATACCGCGTTCGAGCATGACCGCCGAGATTTCACCGGCAAGTTTCCGGGATTTTTCACCGGCACCGGTAAACATCTGTGAGATCGGTGACTCCTCAATACCCGCCAGTGGCGGCGGACAGACGACCAGAATCTCAGGAACACGGTAATACCAGTCAAGCGGCTGCTGAATAATCTTCACCAGAGTCTCAATTCCCAGAGCGATATCCTGCGGTGAAAGTGAGAACCTTAGCTTCAGATCATTGGTGCCCAGCATTATAATTACCAGATCCAGCGGCGAATGCGAGAGCAGAATCGGTATCAATTGCGCGACGCCAGATTTATAACCTTCTATCGGATCCTCCCAGGCAGTGGTTCTGCCGCACAGACCCTCTTCAATCACATAATAATCTGCACCCAGTTTTTCCTGCAGTATCCCGGTCCAGCGGGTTTTATAATCATATCTGCCAATTCCTCCAGGCATATATCCCCAGGTGTTGGAATCCCCAAAGCACAAAACATTCTTTCTATCCATACTATTCCTCACTAATACGCTATAAGTTACTGCTTATTTCTGAAACGGTCGATAAATACCGCCCCGATAATTACCATACCGATGACAATCTGCTGCCAGAAAGCGGAAATATTAAGCAGATTCAGACCATTACGCAAGACTCCGATCACAAAGGCTCCGATGGCGGTTCCGGTTACAATACCCTCACCTCCGAGTAGACTTGTACCGCCGATAACAGATGATGCGACCGAGTCCATTTCATAACCGGTTCCGGCAGTAGGCTGACCGGAGGCGATACGTGCCGCCAGAATAACACCGGCACAGGACGCAAGAAATCCACTTACCACATATACCGAAATCAGCACAATATTGGTGTTCACACCAGACAGCTTGGTCGCCTCAAAGTTACTGCCGGTAGCATAGATATAGCGTCCGAGCTTGGTCTTACTCAGAATAAACCAGAAGATCAGAAACAGAAAGAACATGATAATAACCGCTACCGGAATGCCGGCAAATTTACCGCTGCCGATATACTTGAAGGCTTTGGGCAAACCGCTAATCGGGATACCGCCGGTAAGCACCAGCGCTGCTCCCCGGACAATACTCATAGTTCCAAGGGTTACGATAAACGGCGGCAGCTTGCCATATACGACAATAACCCCATTCAATACGCCCACAACCGTACCAGCCAGAAGCCCAAAGATAATGGCCAGCGGTATCGGATACCCCGCAACCAGCGACATTGAGGTTATTATCCCGGAAAGAGCAATATTCGAACCGATCGAGAGATCAATACCGGCAGTAATTATCACGTATGTCTGACCGATCGCGATCATAACAATTATCGAAGTCTGCAGGCAAACCGTCAGTAAATTATTCTGTGTAAAGAAATAAGGACTGGAAAATGAAAAGAACAGCATAAGCAGGACCAGACCTGATAAGACCGAGAACATCTGAATGGTCTCTCTTGAAAATCTTTGACTCTGAAGTTTTGTTGCCATCAATTAACTCCTTAGTTGCTATTAATAACCGAAACAATACCGCATACACAGATTGCACCGCGTAAACCCGCGACTTAACACACGAACACATTTAATAATTAATCAAGTTATTGGCGGAATACGATTCCGTAGAGAATGCACTTACAATGTTGCGTAATGCATGATTTTTTCCTGAGTTGTCCCCTCGTCTCTGGTATCCAGAACCGCCTGACACTTGCCGCTGGCCATTACCACAAGACGGTCAGTTAGACCGAGAATCTCCGGCAGCTCGGATGATATCAGCACTACCGCCACCCCCTTGAGTTTGAGAGCATTGAATATTTTATAAAACTCTACCTTGGCATTGACATCAATGCCACGTGTCGGTTCATCAAAGATAATGACCTTCGGATTATGCATCAGCCACTTGCCGATTACGACCTTCTGCTGATTTCCGCCACTCAGATTATTTACTATCTGTGAGATTGACGGAGTCTTTATATTCAGTTCTTCAACCTTGGATATTGCCCGAGAAGACTGCTTTCTTCTGGAGATCACCCCAAAATGCGAACAGATATCGCTCAAGGTCGGAAGGACCAGATTATCCGATACCGACATCCGCACCGCCAGCCCTTCACGTTTTCTGTCTTCCGGCGCATAGACGATACCTTCCTTTATTGCCCCGCGTTCAGAGGTCACATTTATACTTCTGCCCTCCATTATAACCTCTCCGCCGGTCTTCTTTATCGCCCCGAAGATTGTCTTTGCCACCTCGGTACGCCCTGCTCCGACCAGACCGAAAATTCCCAAAGACTCACCACCATATACGTCAAAGCTCACATCAGAAATCAAGCCGTCAACCGTAAGATTCTTTATCTCGAGAATCTTGCTCCGGTTTTCATTTGGTTCAACATAAGGGAATTTTTCCTTGATACTCCGTCCTACCATCATCGTCACAAGTTCATCGATATTGGTATTTTTAAACTCCACGGTATTGATAAACTCACCGTCACGGTACACTGTCACCCGGTCACAGATATGCTTGAGTTCATCGAGTTTATGGGAGATATAAATAATACCCTTACCGTCGCTGCGCAGTTTATGAATTATTTTGAAGAGTTCATCCACCTCACGCCCTGAGAGTGAACTTGTCGGTTCATCCATTATTATAACTTCCGCATTCTGCGAGAGTGATTTGGCGATCTCGACGATCTGCTGCTTGGAGATTGAGAGCTCTGAAATTTTGCTCCTGGGATTTATCCCCTCATGAAAGGAATCGATAATTTCAGCAGCCCGTTTATTCATCAGCCGTTCATTGACCACCATTGAGCCGCGCATGTCCTCCCTTCCCAGGAAAATATTCTGAGCGACAGTTAGATGTTTACAGAGATTGAGTTCCTGATGAATAATTCCAATACCCATATCCTGAGCCCCGCGCGGAGAATCAATAACCACCTTCTCACCACGCAGAAAGATCTCCCCGGCATTGGCCTGATAAATTCCCGCAAATATCTTCATCATGGTAGATTTACCGGCACCATTCTCACCCAGAAGGCAATGCACCTCACCCTTCTTAAGCTGGAAATTTACATTATTCAGCGCCATTACCCCTGGAAATTCTTTGCTAATTCCCTTTGCCTCCAATAAGACCTCACTCACAAGACTCTCCTCATATCACAACTTATTAATCGGAACAATCAGCACAACCAACACAATTCTATATATAAAGCGAATATACGACCTTGTTCACGCCCGCTAATTTTCGAGCCTGACCAATATGATTTGACAATATTTTGTATGAACAGCCACTTATGAAACCGATACCATTTGGTATGAAAAAAATTTGACCAAGCTTTTGAAACCGATACCATTTAGTATCAAAAAAAAACAAACACAAAATCACACCACAATTATTCTACACATTGATAGTATAAATCATAAAAAACACTAAGCAATTTATTTACAGGTATTTTTTTTAAAAAAACCTAATTTCAAATCAAAACAAGACAATATAACGGTTATTATAAAAAACCGTCTAACGTCCTAAAAAACCCACTGCATCAAATACATAATACTTCATTTAAAATCATTTAATAATATAGCTGCTAATAATAAAATACCATATTACATAGCGTATATTCACCTGCAAAAACGATAAATTCATATTTTATATTGCGAGATAAGTTTAATATTCGACACCATAATACAAATCACAATGCTGATACAGATTTCTCAATATTATTCTTATTAAAAAGCATTATTACAAATAAAGGAATTCTCCGGTTTTTTTAATTAGCTCTAAATTATAATTATACATCCTCGCTGCACCCCAAGATAAAATTGTTAGCAACCATTAATTAAAACTCCGCCACTGCCCTCTACATCAAACCACAACGACCATCCTGTCTATCAAAAATTTTATAGCTCCATGTATAACTCATATAGACTCACCACCCTGCAAATTTCAGATTGCCAACAATAAACCGCAAAAATTCAATTAACTGCTACGGACAATAACTAACTATTGTAATTCAACCAAGATTATTCTTTATCCCAGATAAGCATGGTAATTTTCTTAAATTCTCGCTATTTAATAATAATATTAATAATTTCATCAACTCTCACCGGATTTATTAAATTTTTAACCCCAATTATATTTCAACACAACACAATTATTAACAGAATATTACGCCCAGCAAACATAATGTTATCAAACCACTAACACATTTGTTTGAAACATACGTGAATATGCTTTGTAACACTTTATAACACTATATATATTATCTTCCAAACAATAAGCACAAATAACTTGCTACACTACTTGTTACCGGTTACTGTTTTAATACACTATCTAACTATCAATATTATGTTTAAAACATTACAATAAAAGGGAAGGATATACGATGCAGCTGGCGGAATTAGTAGATGAATACGATTTTTTTGTACGGCAGAGCAACGAGATTATAAGGACTATTTTTCAGCATATGCCCTGTCACAGTTTTTTACTCAGTCAGCTCCGGCTGAACTACAGCACCACCCCGAATGAAGTACACCGCAAACTTAAATCACTGAGCAGCGAAGATATTCACCTGCTGCGCAATAATGTCTCCTGCTGCACCTGCACCCCTGATGATCATTACCGCAGCCATCCTGAAGATATCTGTATGAAAGATCAGATCAGAGTTCTTCTCGACAACTACCTCGAATGGAAACAGCTTGAAGCAAGAGGCAACCTATAAGCAGTCAACTGCTGATAGTTCAGTTTAATATATCCTTTTAAAACTTTTTATTTGAATGTACCAATTATAAGACGTGACTGGCTGAAATAGCCGGTCACGTCTTATAATTACGCCAACAGATAAGAGCTTATTTATAAATGTTATATATCCACCTGCCAGCACCGTATGCAGCCTGTAAAAGCTTTTATCCCGTATTAAATTCAATACTTTTCGCTACTGACGCTATAGCATTTACTATTTTTCACCGCTGCCGAATATAAGAATCGGTTCCTGCATATCAGGATCTATACGGTATATATTACTCAGATCCTCCGCAACCGAAAACCTGGCAAAGACCGTATCGCTCGTCACATTTCTGGCTTCGATTATTATGCGTCCAGCAACCGTATTATCCGTATTCTGCGCCTCGTACAGTGAATATGGACGATTAGCGCCATTAAGACTGGTCAACGCCGTAGGCAGCTCTTCAAGGAGTATTACAGCCGTAGCAGCTTTTACTCCGATACTCTTATTCACCAGTATATACTCGCCATCAGGACGCACTGCAACTGTGCCTTCATGCGCCACCTTTACACTCTGCCCCTTAGTATCAAAGGTAAAATTCAGTTTAAATTCCCCGGAATCGTTTACTGCCGCATCATAAACCGCGGTATTATTCTGTTCGATATTGACTACCCCTGACAGCAGCAGCGACTTACCTCGATCATACAGCCTGAGTTCAAATAGCAGCATTCCCTCATCCAGAGTCTTGAGCGTCAATACCCCACTACTCAATTCGGTACTGTCGGATCGGCTATACATTCCCTGCTGAACCACTGCCGTATCACGACTGCTGATATTCTTGAGTAAGACCCATGCCGATCCTCTAGCCGGATCCATATAATATACTCTGCCACCTGCCGAGACCGCAAAATGATAGAATGCCGTATACTTCGAACCATCCTCAGAATCATTTCCTGCAGATAAGAGCACCACCTGCTCATTATTAACAATATCATCACCGGTTATAACAATACGTTTTACCGGATCCTTACCCATAATATCCAGCGCCTGCCAGACCAGATCATAAGCCGCTTCAGCAGCAATAATATTATTCTCCGGGACGACATCAGGTCCGCCAACCGCTGCCTGGCCCTGCCCACTAATCATCAGAAAGCTTAGCAGCAACAGCGCTAAATTACCTATGAACTTCATTATTACTCCGTTTCATTCAGTCAATACTATCAATCAGCAGCAAAGCCGCCACAATATACCCCACCGAGAAGACTGCGACCAGTCCCAGAACCAGACTGGTTACCAGAGTCCCATAGTAACGTTTGAACTCACTCTTCTTACTGAACCAGTGCCGAAATCCCAGAGCACTTCCAATAACACTCATTAGAAATATAACACATACATATACTACTTGCAACTCAGTCCACTCCTTATACGATTCATCAATTGCCGCAACCTTCTGCTCCACAAAAAAAACTTCGCAAAGCCAAAATAAAGTGCTGAATATACCCTATATGATCCAGTTACAGCCTATAATTACCGGAATACAAAAATTTAAAATATTTTTCGTTGCGCTTTTTACCCAGGTTCTTTCAAAATTTGTTCCCGGATAATCGGTGGCATTCAACTTATTCCGAAATAGCTAATGCCTATAATACTCTATCAAATATTCAGGAAAATCCTGCTAAAATGTTGGAGTAAATCTATAAGTCCGCACTGAGTTTAAACTTCAGCAATACCTATAACATGTCCAACCCTAAAACTGCCTGATTACAAAGACCCGTTATACAGAACTGTCATAGACCTGTCAAACACCCATAACGCTATCCCTTGACAATCGCGGAGAGTAAGATTAATATTAACCTATTAATTGAGTCTATAGACTCCCAAAATGTTATAATCGTAATTGTTATTAATTAATAAACATATTATTGATCTGACATTAACGGTTATTTACTTCTTTAATGACAGGATGCAACTGCTTATGAAAAAGTGCAGAAAGCTCCAACTCCTCTTATTGCTGGTTTTTGCCTTGTCACTACTCCCGGGCAGCATTGAAGCAAAAGACCGCCCGCCCGGCGGACCTGGTTTCGGTGGCAGCCTGGACTCACACGACAATGGTCCACACGACCGGGGACCGCCGCCTGCGATGTCGGAAATGATTGACGAAAGTACTTTGACAGTTTCAGCCAGAAAAATCTGGCAGGACACCGGAATCAAACTCAAACGCGGTGACATCGTTATCATAAGTTATAAACGCGGCTACTGGAAGATATCACCTTCTCATAAATACTATACCGGCGTCGGGCGTTCGAATTCCGAGGTTAAAGCACGCGGCTATGTAGTAAGAGGTGTAAATGAAGGCGCTCTCTGCGGCAGGATCGGTAAGGACGGCAAGGCATTTTACATTGGCAACACCAAAAAAATAGTTGCTGAAGAAGACGGCACGCTTTATCTTATTGCCAATGACGATATACAAGGGAAATATGGTGACGGCTTTAAAGACAACACCGGGAAACTTGAATATGCAGTCTACCGCCTCGGGCGCAATCAAGCCCCTCACCGACCATAACACTCGCATAACAATAAACAAAACATAAACCTTAGGGTTTATGTTTTGTTAACTCAGCCAAACGGAACACACACCAAAGTGGAGATATTCACAATCGCAAATCAACTCCACCTTAGTGCGCTTAGGGTATTTATTTTGTTTGGGTTGTTTGATATTAATATTCAGTAATCAACAGGTGATCTGCAGGTTCATCCTCTTCAATAGCAGGGAACCGTGGCTGTTTATCATAAAAATTATTATCGATAGTATCATCATTTACTGAGCTCACCTCACCCAGCAACACCGCGCCGGTACCATTTTCAGCCCAGAAACAATGATAGACACCTGGCTCAATAGTGACACTCTCACCTGGTTTAAGTTTAATCTGTTCTCCGGCTTTTACAGTACAGCGTCTGCCGTCAATACTGATCTCAACCGGAGTATCAAGTTTCTTTTCATTCTCATCAGAATTCCAGACACAGGTAATGAGGTTACCACCGCCACGATTGATGATATCTTCCATCTTTGACCAGTGGAAATGCGTTGGAGTCAACTGGTTATCAAATGACACCAGCAGCTTTTCAGCATAAGGTTTCTTATAAACCTCTTTTGATTTGAGATTGCCGTTACGCAACACCAGCATAGTCAGCCCTTGGCTGGCAAAGTCACCACTGCCGAAATCAGTAATATCCCAGCCCAGCATATTGTCCTTGATCTCCTGATATTCTGCCTTCTTCTCTTCCCAGTCCTGTGGGGAGAAGTACATAAATGGCGGTAGTTTAAAATTCAGTTTTTCAGCCAGCGCCAACGAGTCACGGATTATCTTATTAACTTCGGATCTCTTCATTAAAACACCTTCTTTCTCTTAAAACATATTATATCGCCTGCCTGCTTCTCTTCTTCCATCCAGGCGATATAATATCATGATTTACGCTGCAGCATGTATTTATCGAATGCCACCGCAAAGATTAATACCAGACCTTTGATGAACTGCTGAACATAGTCATTAATGGACATCATAATCATACCGTTAGACAGCACGCCCATAAGCAGCACACCAAAAACAACAAACCTTAACTTACCTTCACCACCACTGATACTTACACCACCAAGTACTGATGCGGTAATTACATCCATTTCATAGCCCATACCGGCATTTGGCTGCCCACTGCTGATTCGGGCCAGAAGTATGAGACCGGCCAGACCTGACAACAGTCCGCTCAGACTGTAGACCACGTACTTAACCTTTGCAATGCTGACACCGGCGAGTCGTGAAGCCTCTTCGTTACCACCCACACCGTAAATATAGCGGCCAAAACGGGTCTTACTGAGGAAGATCATACCCAGAATGAAGGTTATCACCATGAATATAACCGGAATTGGAATAACCCCGATGTAGCCCTGACCCAGTACTGAGAACGCTCTTCCAAACCCGAATACCGGCAGTCCGTCAGTAACAATATAAGCCAGACCTCTGAGCGAGGTCATGCTTCCCAGTGTCGCAATAAGCGGCGGAATCTTGAAGACATTGATAAAGATACCGTTAACAAAACCGAATCCAGTACAAACCACCAGCATTATCAGACAGGCAACAACCGGATTAAAGCCCATAAGCATAAGCTTTGCCGCACCCACACCACTCACACCGATAATAGCACCTACCGACAGATCAATACCGGCTGTAATCAGAACCATGGTCATACCCACAGCACTTATACCAACAATTGAGACCTGACGTAAAACATTGAACAGATTCAATGTTGTGAAGAAATTTCTGGTAGTCAGACCAAAGAGTATAATAAGCAGCACCAGTATACAGATAATACCATAATTGGAAATAAACTTCCTGAGATTACTTTCCTTAATCATTTTATTCCTTTTTCCCTAATGAAGCACAGCGTAAAACATTCTCCTGAGTAAACTCATCCTCATATAATTCTGCAACAATAGCACCTTCTTTCATAACCAGAATTCTATCGGATAGACCGAGTAATTCCGGCATTTCTGAAGATATCATCAAGATACTCTTACCGTTTTCAGTAAGATCACGCATCAGACGATATATCTCCTCTTTGGCACCTACATCAATACCTCTAATTGGCTCATCAAAAATAAGGACATCACATTTGGTAGCCAGTACCTTGGCAATAGCCACTTTCTGCTGATTGCCGCCACTGAGATTTTTAACCTTCAGATTAAGGTTGGGTGTTTTAATCCGCAGACTCTCCTTATATCCGGCTGATATTTTATTCTCTTCTTTTTTATCAATAAATAAACGCTTGGTTATTTTTTTCAGGATACTGTAGGTAATATTGGTAAAAATAGGCAGCTCAAGCAGTACGCCCTGATTCTTTCTATCCTCCGGTATCAGTCCGATACCGGTCTCAATGGCTTCCAGCGGAGTTGTGATATTTACCTGCTTGCCATTTAGAATAACCTCACCGGAATTCAGAGTATCCGCACCATAAATCGCCCGAGCCACCTCTGTCCTTCCCGCTCCAACCAAACCGCCGAGACCGAGTATTTCACCTTTTTTAAGCTGGAAAGACACATTATCAAGTTTACTATTGCATAAATTCTTGACCTCCAGTACCGGCTCACCAATATGTGAACTGCGTGGAGGGAAAAGCATATCAATCTGCCGTCCCACCATCCAGGAGATAAGTTCATGTTCATCAGTATCCTTTGTTGCACAGGAGGTTATATAACAGCCGTCGCGCAGGACTGTAACCTGTTCACAAAGATCAAACACCTCTTCCAGACGGTGCGAAATATAAATAATAGTCACACCCTTCTTCTTCAGGTGTTCCACTATCTTATACAGGAAATCACGTTCACTGTTGGTCAGCGGCGCAGTAGGTTCATCCATAATCAGCAGCTGTGTATCCTTTGATACCGCTTTCACGATCTCTATTATCTGCTGATACGCCACACCCAGATCCGCCACTTTGGATTTTGGATCAATAGTTACGCCCATTTCCTTACATAATTCAATTGTTTTCTTATTCATCAGTTCCGTATCTCTGAACATTCCCTTCATCAGCTCACAGCCGAAGAAGATATTCTCAGCCACACTGAGATACGGTATCAGGTTGAATTCCTGATATATTGCGGAAATTCCGTCATCAATAGCGGTAGACGGAGTCATAAACTCATACCAGTTTTCCTTATACTTAATTCTGCCGGCAGAAGGTTCTATCGCACCGGTAAGTATTTTAATAAGCGTGGATTTCCCGGCACCATTCTCACCGACTATCGCATGCGCCTCTCCCTTTTTAATAGAGAAAGAAACATTATTCAGTGCATGAATACCGCCGTATTCCTTGCTAATTTTTTCAAGCTCCAAAATTGTTTCAGCCACAACAAATACCCTTTATGTTTATATTCTAAATTAGTTTTAACCCGCCTGGTTCACACTTTTCGAGACAGCGAATCATATGTTTCATATCAGCGCACATATCAGCTCAGGATAACAACGTGCCGCTGCTGGTGTGCATAAATTTTACGGATATAATTTTTAAGGTTTACCGTGACTGGTGTCAGGAGATTATCTCTATCCAGACACCAGTTCGCGGATATAATCTGTATTTTACTATCTGCTACAAGTTTTATTTCTTGTCTTTTGGTGGGAACTTACCGCTGAGTACATCTTCCTGCCATACTGGAGCCATATCCATTTCAACAATCTTAGCTTCCTTTGGAGCACCTTCAGTAGCATACTTGTACATCAATGAAGCGGCATCATAACCAGTTTTGTATGGGAAGAGGTCAACAGTAGCTCTGTAAACGCTATCTGGTTCCTTCATCTTAGCAATTGCTTCAGCAGTAGCATCTGCACCGCCAACGTACATATCAGGAGTATTCTTCTTCATTGATACAACGGCTTCGTAACCACCCAGAGCACCTGAATCATTATTACCGGTTACAACCTTAACATTTGGGTGAGCCTGTAGAATGTTCTCAACAATCTTCATACCCTTTGCAGGAGTATCACCGGCCTGTCTTGCAACAATTGTAGCCTTTGGACACAGCTTTTTAATTGTCTCTTCAATACCGTTACCGCGCTGAATAACAGGCTCAACATTATCCTGTGAGATAATAATTACTTCAGCCTCACCGCCAAGCTTTTCATTGATCCACTTTGCAGCATTGGCACCGATGATTGAACCATACTTATATTCATCCATAGTGAACTTGGCAGTAGCATTGTCAACTTCCTGAGCTTCTGAAATTACAATAACGCCGTTTGCCTTGGCCTGATCAACAACAGGAATAAGCGCATTCTGATCGATTGGGCAAGTAAGGATACCGTTCACACCCTGCATCATCAGATTTTCAAAATCACTTACCTGCTTGGCAACGTCATACTTTGCATCAACAGTAACAGATTCAACGCCCAACTCCTTACAACGGTCGGCAAAGCCCTGGTTTACTGCAATAAAATATGGGTTTGCAATATTTGGAATTGAAAAAGCAAAGCGCAAATCCTCTTTTGCATAAGATGTAGCCGCAGTCAGAACAAAAGCCAGAACAAACACAGCTGATATGAACACCTTCTTCAACATGTAACACTCTCCTATAGACTGAAAAATCAAAAAACAATACAATCACAACTAATGTGACCAACATATTGGTACTCTACCAGATTATTCTGGCTTATGCGAATATTAATATGATTTTTTTTAAAGCGCTTTAAATACAATTCTCTCTATCTGCTTCATATTCAACATGATGTAAAATAATTTTTTTTTCACAAAACCACGATTTATTAAACAAAGTTTAATTATCTAACACCTTTAATTAATGAGCATTATATCAATATTTATTCATCAGTTATTTATATAAGTAAACGGTTAAAAAAAACATTCATTACGCAACTTCAGTATTTACAAGGGAAAAGGGAAACCAGTGACGAGATTTTTATAAAGCGCCTTAAAAAATCAGCACTCTACGCCCAGACGCAGAGTGCTGATTCACTTATAATTATTCTTATTTCCGGACAAAGTCAGGAGTGTTAAAAATACAAAACACCTGAAAAAATAAATACTGAAACTCTAACCACGCTACTTCTTTACCGTTGTCGAGGCACGAAGAATCAATTCCGGCGGGATATAGATCTGCTCCTGCGCAACCGGTTTATTATCGATGAGATTGAAGAGCATCTCCATACTCTGTACCGCAATCTCCTCGATGTTCTGCCTGACGGTTGTCAGTGGCGGTTCAGTAAAGGTTGAGAGCAGGATATCATCATATCCGGCGACCGAGAGATCCTCCGGTATCTTTATCTTCAACTCCTTTGCCGCCTTCTCCACCCCGATAGCCATTATATCATTTATAGTTATTATCGCATCAGGCAAGTCCTTCTGCATCAACTCTTTAGCTACAAGATAGGCATAATTCATACTGGCGCCGTTACAGGTCACAATCAGTTTTTCATCCACCTCCAGCCCCGCTTCCTTAAAGGACTTCCGGTATCCGTCAACACGCAGGGAATTAATCGGCGATTCGGTATCACTGGTTATGATAAATACAATTTTGCGGTGTCCGATACTGAGCAGATAATTTGTCAGTCGATAGCTGCCTTCGGTATAATCGGTCATGACAAACTTATCGTTATCCCTGCCATAATTGGAGGTGGCGAGTACACATGGAATTTTTTTCTGATCAATCTGATCGAATATCTCAACATTACTCCGTACCTTATGGGACGGCGTAACTATAATACCGTCAACACGCTGTGAGATTAGGGTATTGAGGACCTCCGATTCAATATTCTCATCATGATAGGATATTGATACAAATAGCGAATAGCTGTTATCCTTGGCTATATCATTGATATACTTGGTAAAAGTACCATAAAACGGGTTCTCAACGTCGGTTATAACCAGCCCGATGATGTTGCTCTTCTTCAGGGCGAGACTTCGGGCAATGCTGTTAGGTACATAACCTATCTCCTGGGCAATTGCCAAAACCTTCTCCCGCGTGCGTGCGTTGACCCCGGGACGGTTATTCATAACCAGAGAGACAGTAGATTCTGAGACCTGTGCCTTTTCTGCGATTATCTTCAATGACATAATTCTAAATACGAACTCCCAAAAATCATTTAAAGCGCTTCAAATAACTATAGTATGCTACTAACCCGCAGCTTGGTCAAGTTGATATTAACTTTTTATAGATAAATTTTCTGTATAAGAATCCTGAAAATTTACCAAAGCACCCTTCAGAACTCAGAAAAACTCCGTGGCGGCCACTTAACGAACACCGATAAAAACTGTAATAAATTTTATCCCGTCCCCTAGAAGATTTATCCAGTATCCGCACGTAAAAAAAGTCTGTTCAGAGAATTTTATCCCCTGAACAGACAAGATAATACATAAACCTCTGCATAATTTCAGCAGAGCTGAAACTCTCCCTGCGGATCAGGCTGCAACCCGGTATCAGCTAAGCTGAGCAACCAGTTCATCAAGTGCAATCAGCAGCTCACCTCCCTGAGCCAGATATTCTTTCTGATGATCTTCAATAAATTTCTCACGAGCTGCAGAAATTTCTGTTATCTTACTCAGTAAACCTTCCTTGGTAATCAGACTATTGAGACCACCGCCGATTTTTTCCAGAAGAACATCCTCATTCAACAACGCAACCTTTGAATATACCGAATCGCTCACATATTCATTCTTCCTCTCTTCAGCCTTACCCATGTCAAAGAAACGTATCCGGTCCAGATCCTCAGCGGCTACCCCGGAATTATAGCCCTCCGATTTTTCTATCCCCGCCAGACTCATCCGCAACAGGACGTTATCACCACCGAGAGTACTTTCGAGATTCGTATTATAAACAACTCCACCGGTATTCTGTTTGCTGCCCCCAACAGAGGTCATAACCTGCCTGATAGTATCAATTTCATTTCCGGCATCTTCCCCGTCATCATAGCTATACTCATCTTCGACTGTATTTCCGGAACTACCAGTGTTACCAGCAGCAGTCTCAGGTGTATCATCATTAGAATTGCTGCCTGTCCCCGTGTTACTGGAAGAAGTCGAGGCGACATTTACCGTTATGCTATAGACGGCACTTACTCCGCCATCATCATCCTTTACCTGCAGCTGTATCTTATACTGCCCCGGCGCGCCATAGGAATTACTTATCAGCTGGGTTCTGGCCTGCCCCGGATTCAGGACGAGCGGAGCTCTGCCGTCACCATAATTAACGGTAACCTCCAAGTAATCAGCAGCACTGCTGTCGATCAGCTTCAACAGCTGAGTAAATGGAATATCGGCACTGACATTGTAGACCGTGTTCCCGATTACCAGCGACGGAGCCGCATTGGCGACTTCAATATTCTTCACGGCAATATCGGTATAAGTTCCGTCTTCATCGGTTACACTCAATTTTATCTGAGGGTTGCAGTTATCCGCGAAGGTATGGGTCACGACATATCCCTGACTCTGCAGCTGCGCAAGCGTCAGCGTGCTTTCCTCACCATCTCCCCAGCTGATATTGAAGCTGCTTATTGTATCCGCTCCAGAATCATATATACCGTCCAGCTGCAGACTGTACGCAACGCCTTCAGTAACCGCCGCCACACCGGTAATACTTGCCACCGGTACGAAATTTTTAACCTTGACCCTGGTAATCAGCTCGTTAGATTCGGCATTATAGTCATCAACCACACTCACCGTAACCTGATACTCACCGTCATCAGCATAAATATGTTCAAGTGTAAATTCCTTCTCGGTGATCGATATGACCTGATCGCCGGTATTGTCACCATAATTCACCTTCACCAGCCAATTATGATTGCTGGTGTTATCACTCAGCTTATAGGCTCCGCTGAACTTATTACCCTCGACTATCTCGGTAGTAGCAGTTACCAGGGCAACCTCGGGAGTATTATTCACCACTTTAAGACGCTGGGTTGCGGTTGCGGTATAGCTCTTGGTGACATCACCCTCTATCTCTTCAAAACTCACACTTATCGTGTACTCCGCTTCAGGCGCTCCCTGATAATTATGGGTCACCTCTCGGCTCAGAACATTACCGGTATTGAGGATCTTCTCGACCTCGCCATCACCCCAGGTCACTATCCACTTTGAAGGTATCACCGCGCTTGCAGGGTTTGCCGGATCGCTTACCGCCCCCAGATTCAGGGTGTATACGCCCAGCTCATTTACCGTAGCCGCGCCGGAGATACTCATATCCATCAAGGCGTCAATAACCTCCGTCTTCAGTGTATTGGAGAGAGTAACACTTTCCGCATTGTAGCTCCGGCCGTCAGAAGCGACAGCGTAAATCCTGATCTGCTTCTCACCCTCGGTCGCATAGGCATGCTTCAGACTCCGGCTGTCACCGACCGTTGCGGTAGCGGCGATAGTAGAACTGTCAACCGTACTGGTACTGCCGTCACCCCAGTCAATTACATAACTGCTTACTGTATCCGCCTCGACATCAGACGGTGCCGAAATATTAAGCGTATACTCCATGCCCTGAGTTACAGTACCGCTGCCGCTCAGAGTAAAGACTGGAGCCACATCACTTACCGTAATACTCTTGACCGCTATATCGCTGTGAGTTCCATCCTCATCGGTCACGCTCAACTTTATCTCAGGAGCGCAGTCATCAGCATACTTGTGCGTAACCACATTTCCAAGATCAGTAAGCTCCTGCTGCGTAAGACTGATTGACTTACCATCACCCCAATCTATTATATATGCCGTTACAGTATCAGTTCCGGTGTCAAACACATTAGAGACATCAAGACTATACTCAACTCCCTCGTCTACCGTATCACTGCCGGTGAGATGAGCTACCGGCACATAGTTGGAAACCGCCACCGCAGTAGTAAAGCTGCTGGCGGCAGCTTTATACGTATCGACAACATTTATAGTGATATTATAATCACCGTTATCCGCGTAAATATGCTCAAGTGCGAAGGTCTCGGAGGTTATATCCAGTGTCTTCACCGCACTGCCGTCACCGTAATCAACCGTTATATGCCATTCTTTCTTACCTGTAGGGTCGGTCAGTTTATAGATTCCGCTGAACTTGTTGCCCTCGACTATCTCTGTTGTTGCGGTTACCAGAGAGACCTCAGGGGTATTATTCACCACCTTCACGCTCTGCTTTACACTGGAAGAATAAGTCTTGGTTACACCCGCTTCAACAACCTCAAAGCTTACCGAGATATTATAGACAAAGTCAGGGGAACCATAATACACATGCTCTGCAGTATTTACCGGAAGCGAGCCATTATTTGCTATCCGCTGTGGTGTACCACCGTCTCCCCAGTCAATTATCCAGCTGAGCGGAGTAACGGTAGCGCCAACATTTGCCGGATCGGTAATTTCACCTAGGTTCAGGGTATATTCATGCAATTCACCTACAGTTGTATTACCGGAAATATCAATATCCATTGCCGCATCCAGCACCGTAACCGTCAAGGTATTGGAGAGCGTTACCACTGTGGAATCATACTCCGTTCCTTCGGAGCTAACTTGCGAGATAGTAATCATCTGCTCTCCCTCGGTCTCATATATATGGCTCACACTTCGGCCATCAGCAACATTTTCCCCATTCTCTATGGCATCAGAATCAATCACCGTCGAACTTCCGTCACCCCAGTCGATACGATAACTGGTCACACCGTCCCCCGCAACATCTATTGCCGAAGAAATATCCAATTTATACTCCTGCCCCTGAGTTACTGCAAGCGCACCACTGAGATCAAATTCCGGCGCAATATCTGTTACCGCCACGCTCAGTCTGAGATCATTGAGGTAGTCCGTCTGCGTCTCACTTACCGCTCTCTCACGCAGCTTGTACACACCCTTATCACTGACAATCTCATAATACTTCTCGACACTAACACCACCGATGTCAGCTGTTACCAGTCCTGGCGAACAGATCATCCCATTCGCCAGCACCATACAGCGCCCATTCCAGTAGGGTTTACCATCCGCACCCAGAACTACAGTATCAGCAGTAGCGGTATCACCTTCGGTAATAGTACTTTCACTGAGTATACCGCCGATTTTAAACTGGTTGTCTCTAAAGGTAACGGCTATATCGTCTGTTACCGCTTTATCATCAGCAAATACATGCGCCACCTGAACATCTTCACCACTGCGCAGCTTCGAGAAATCTTCGGCACTCAGCGTTTCAGTAGTACCGTCACCCCAGTCAATAATCAGCTCATCGATCGATACCGAATCCTGTGAGGCATAGATATAACCTGATAGCGTCAGCACATAGCCTTCACCTTCACCGACACTAGCGACATTATCAGAGAGTGTAACCACAGGTTTAACCCAGACTGCAGGTTCCTCATTTTCACCGCCGGAATTCACCGGATTTACCTTTACCCCGCAACTGCCGGCGGCTGCAGGAATATCCTGCGCGGAATCATCATCCCAGGCAGATACGCTGACCGTATACTCGCCAACTTCGGCATACGAATGTGCAATTCCGGAATCAGCCGCGGCTATCTCCTCTGGTGAATAAACCTCGGTGATACCGTCACCCCAGTTGATTATCCAGCCCTGTACCGCATCCTGACCAATATCTGAATAACTGAAGCCGGAAAGTGTTACCGCTCCGCCCTGGTTAATTACTTTACTCTCCCCTGCCTGATCAAAGGTGACATTAGGCGCGGCGTTCTCCAGCAGGATATCCTTTATCAGGAGCTGCCCCTCCTGATCGTAAGTTCCGTCCTCGTCGACCAGCACAACCTTTATACGGTAGCTGTCACCGGCGGCACTGGCATCAGGGTACGTGTGAGTAATGGTACAGTCCTGCGAACTGAAATCAACCTCAACCTCTTCAACACCTTTGCCATCGCCCCAATCTACCAGATACTTGCTTACACTGTCCGTTCCAGGATCCTGCGGTGCTTTAATAGTCAGCTGATACGGGGTCCCCTCAACCGCAGTCGCGGCTCCTTCAAGCGCTGATACCGGTGCGATATTATCAACCGTTACCGCATGTGCCTCAGTATAAGTTCCCTCCTCGCATACCAGTTCAATCGTAATGTTAAACTCCGTACCGGCAGCACTGCCATCGGCGTAAACATGATCAATATCCGCTATAACTGTCGTATCGGCACATGATACCAGATTACTGTTGCCGTCACCCCAGGAAATCTTCCAGGTACCCTCACCACTCTGCGGACGATCAGATTTCAATGAGAGGCGGTAAGTTGCGCCCTCGGCAACATGCTCACCTGAACCGTTCAGAATATTGATATGAGCTCTGCTGTCAACTGTAACCGCCAGAGATTTGCTGGTACTCTCAGTCGCACCATCATTATCAAACGCTACCGCTGCAATCGTAAAAGCACCCGGATTCTTATAAATATGAGTTACCGCCGATGGATTACCGGTATAGGTCTCCTCCATACCGTCACCCCAGTTTATCTTCCAGCTGGTTATAATATCGGCTGTTGACGGCTCGGAACTGTTGTTAGGATCGAGCGTAAGCGTATAAAGATTATCCTCCTGTACCGAACTGCTTCCGAGGATCTTGATCTGGCGCTTCTTATTCTTCACTTTCAGACCGGCGGTCGCTGTCGAGGACTGCCCGTTTGCACTCACCTTCACCGCAACATTATAAACCCCGTCATCAAGCAGACCATAGGTGGTAAGCATCGCCAGCGTAATCTCGAGTGTCGCCTCACTGGTCGTCTTATCATAAACGCCGTCATTATTAAGATCCCACTCATATTTCAGACCCAGATCTACCGGTATATACGAAGCGGCGGCACTCAGGGTTACAGCACCTCCTTCAATCACATTATCCGGATCTACAACCTTGAGATCTGCCAGTAGCGATGCCTGCGGGAAGAGGAAGTTCTCAATACTCCAGTATTCCGCTACATGATTATTATTATCATCCTCAATGACATCATGATCTGGCTGCAGCGTATTAGTTGGAGTACCGTAATATATCAGTTTATCCGTACCGGCGTTACCGTAGATCCTGATATCAGGATTGGTAATATCACCGCTCTTTCCGGCAATATTGGCAATACCCGCGGCATAGAGAGTGATACTGTCGTCACCGGTACCGCCGCTGAGTGTCACCTTGCTGTTAAGACCGACAAGTTCGATCTTTACGCTATCAGCTCCGGATCCGGAGTCAACCGTCAGGGAAGTAAGTGCAGCGGTTCCGCTGCCGGCTGCTATTTCATGTACCGAAATACTGTCATCACCTGCCCCCGTAGATAGTGCCAGCGTGCAGGCGCTCAGCAGCGTCCCGAGAGTTACCGTATCCGCACCGTCACCGGTGCTGATCGTTGAATTACCGCCTATCTTATCGATAGTCACCACATCATCACCAGCTCCGGTTTTGATATCAAAATCAGTAGCACTGTCCGAATTTTTCAGGGTTATTCTATCATTACCAGCTCCGCTGTCGATCGTTATATCAGAGCCTGCAAGAGTAGAGAATACGGTAATATTATCTAGTCCGTCAGCAGTATTGATAGTTATATCAGCAAATAACGCATCGGTAAGCTCGATAACATCATCAAATACGCCCATCTCCATTTTGAGGGCATCAATATCATTATATTCGAGCGTCCAGAGATTTTTCGGTGCCTCAGGTGACGCGTCAAGACTGAAATTAACAACACTCGCGGTAGAACTGTTGATACAGATTACCGAGACCTCTCCTGCCGCATTTATATGTACCGACTGCGGATTTACCAGATTAGAGATTCCGGCACCATTTCTCAGATACTGAACCTGCTCAAAGTTCCTGTGCCCGGATTCGACACTGAATACGGCCACGGTATTATTAACGGCTCCAACCGCCACCAGATAACCGTCACTCTCAATCACATCCGTAACCCCGGCAATACCTCGCACCCCATTCTCACCTTCTCTGATTACACTTACCAGTGTCAGCATATTGGTTCCGGCATCAATGCTATACACCGCAATAGAATCGGTGTCTCCGTGTACCGCATACATGTACTTCCCGTCTGCAGAGAGTTTGACCGATTTCACCGCGCCAAACTGCCCGGATGGAGCCGCTATCTGCTCTAGCCGGTCGCAACCTGCATTCAGCAGGTAAATTCCACCGTCAGTCCCGGCAAAACAGGTCACACCCTCAACCGCGATACTGGAGTTATAATTCAGCGCAGAATTCAACAGCACCGTCTTCAGCTGCAGCTTACCGGTAACCTGGTTCACTTCATACGAACTCACATTATTATCGCTGAATACTATTAGAATCCTGCCCCCGTCAGCACTCAGCATATTGTTCACGCCTTCGAGATTCTGCATGCCTTTAGGAGCCGAGTTGACTCCGGTCTTCAGACTGCCGTCACCCGCTATCTCATACCAGACAATACCGGTCTTCCCTGCATCCGCCGCGTAGAGATAGCCCTCAGCGCCATTATAACCATACGCCATGAACTTGATACCCGAGTCCATATTAAGCTCCGCGTTGAACTTATCCTCCACAGTATAACTGGAATATACCCCGGTAACCGCCTCATCCAGACCGATACCGATATTTGTAAATCCACCGGACGGAACGTCAGCACTTGCCGGAGCAAAGGTATTCCCCTCATTAAAACAGTCAACCTTGAATCCGGTAACAACCGCTATCAACCCAGCAATTGCGGTTACATTCCAGATACTGGAATCAAAACCGGCAGCCAGTGATGGTGCGATATTCTCTGTGCCACTGACAATATTCGAATCACAGGTATAGTAGTGATAAGTACAGCCGTCAAAGCTGGCCGTCTGCTGGGTAGTGAATCCTCTGCTGTTCCCCATATTGCCTTTGGCTTTACCGCTCTCATTACTGGTGTGATCATAACCATCGATATTACTACATATAATATCATACGACTGAACATTCACCCCGCCGCTCCGGGTACTCTGAATATACCCGAATAGTCCTCCGGCGAGACCGCGAGGCGTAGTCATATTCCGTGCCCACTCCTTATCGCTCCAGGTGTCATTGTCATACGCTCTGGGATGAGCGGTAAACGTAGCGTGTATTGTACTGGTTACACTAACATACGCATCTCTGAATGTCACCAGATACTGGCTGCTGGTACCGTCTTGTACCAATATCGCTCCCAGCATACCACCGGCCCGGTATGACGCAATTATCGAAGTGGATACTACCGCACTGTTACTGATCGTAATGGGACCGGAGTAATTATGTGCGTATATCCTGCCGATCAGTCCTCCGGCATCCTGATCTCCCGCCACATAACCATTATAGTAGCAGTTCACAATCTCCAGCCTTCCCTGATCATAGATATTAACATACGAGATCATGCCTCCGGCTTCAACATAGCTGGTACCAGTAGTATCGGTATTTCCCAGACCACAGCATTTATTCAGCTGAAATTCACCTCCGTTCTGTATTATCAGCTCTTTAATAAACCGGTGTTTCATGTCACCCAGCACCTCTGAGTTTTTAAAATAAAATACTCCGGAATTCTCAATCCGTACGGTTTCAAAGCCGCCGATATTACCGGTCACATAATATGAACTCACTTCGGACAATTGCAGGGTTCCGGAAACATCGACCGTATTACCCAGACCGCGGTTGCAGCCTTTGCCACTTACCTGAGCATTGCAGATAATCATGTGACTGCCTGCGGAATTCAACCTTATAGCATTGAACAACCCGCAATCAGCAGCTGTTCCGGTTACGGTAAAGTTATTAATACGAACTGTAGCGCTGTCATTGGCGTCAATCTCAGTTCCGAAACCTTTTGAGCTGTTAAGAGCAATCGTCACCCCGTCAATCGTCAGTGTACCGGAGCAGGTGATATGATCAATGAAACCGCCCTCACTCGAACCTCCAGCTCCATGAATATTTATCTTGGTCAGTTCTACCGAAGCTCCAGCGGCGATAGTATACGTATAAGCGAAACCATGATTCATCTGGGCATTGGAATTTATCTCAATATTGGTAATATCGACTACCGCCCCATTCTGCGCTGTCAGCTTATTTACCAGACCATTATCGGTGATCTGACCTCCGACATACACCCCGTCAATCTTCACCTCACCGCTGGTTAGCAGTTCCGAAATCAGTCCCCGATGAACCGTTGCATCTATGCAGATATCCTCAATCCGCGCCTCAGCATTGGTGTTGACCTCCAGATAGCCCATCAGTCCTGAACCGCAGTTATCGCTGCTGGTAACATTCGAATATGATCCCGTAATACTTATTTGGTTTACCCGCAGAGTTGCGTATGAGTTAAGCACAGAGCTCCGAACCAGACCGAACCTGCCGTTGGATATATTTACTTCGAGTTTGGTAAAAATTACCTGCGCATCAGCTCCGGCAGTTATCGTGTCAACCAGCCCGGCGGAGGCATTATTAGCATGTACGGTACATGATTCTATCACGAAAGTACCCTTGGTGATGACCACACTCGCACCGATACCGTTGATCATGACATTCGCCCCCCGTCCGTCAATCCAGCAGTTGGTGACATGAAACTCTCCGTCAGTAATCGCTGCTGACTCGAAGATGCCGTTTTCGACGTAAATATCCCCTACCACATGCCGGACAATTGAATTCTGTATATCCAGACTTGATTCGTGCGAGATGACACTTATCTGCCCGATAATTCCGCCTTTAACGAGCATGCCGCTGCTTCCAAGCCCCTCTACCATACAGTTTTTAATGACAGCTCTGGTATCATCCATGAGTGACACCGCTCCCAGAATACCGCCGCTATGCACCCCGCTCACATTGGCATCACAAACATACGAATCCAGCACCAGCAGCATTTTAGCACCGCCAGTACTGGACAGCTCAGACCGTCCGATCAGTCCCCCGGCATAGCCGGCAACCGTCCCGGTCGCTGTATGCTTTACCGTACCGCCATTGATTTTAACATTTTTAATTATAATATTCGGCTCACTTCCAGCCGCCCCACTGGTGATGACAGCTCCCGCAAGCATACCCGCTCCGGCATTCCCCGTATTACAGACCACCGAAGCCTGATATATCTCAAGATTCTCAATAGTCGCCCCTGAACCGAGACGATAGAACAAGCCGGTATCATGGGTTTCATTGAGATTAAGCCCTGAAATCCGGCATCCCTGCCCATTGAACGTACCGGTAAAGACACCGCTTCCCGCCAGACTGCCGATTGCTGTCTGCAGTGTCAGACCAGAGAGATCAAGATCATTCATCAGCTCATAATCCGCACTGAGAGCTCCCGGTGTTGTCGTACGCATCAGTGCCAGCAGCTCCTCGGCGCTGTTTATCTCATAATACCCGTCAAAATCACGATCAAGCAGCCGCATGGTTGCCTCACTGTAATTAGTATCTCGGTATCTGAACTCTACATAATTCACCAGCTCCTGTCGGGACGTATCACTGAGATCAGCATCCGGTGCCGCCGAATAAGACCATAGAGAGCTGTGATCGGTATTATCCTGATAATAAAAATACGTCTTACCCTCGACCTCCACGCTAATCCCGTTATACAGGTTATTATTGAGATTATTGAGCATTGACGAGCCCTGCAGTACCAGCGAATTACCGCTGCCGTAATTTATCACATCCTCATTGATTGTGATCTTCATCGCCTCGGTAGCGGCGGTATCATCAATAGTCAGGGTATCGCTGCCGGTTCCGCCGCTCAGTACAATCTTATCCAGCATTCCTGCACCTAAAGCCCCCGCAAGGTCCGCGAGCATAATTCGGTCTGTCACTCCCGAATAGATCGCCTCATTCGAGATCATAAAGTCATGATCCGCCCCGGTATTATTCTGAATATTCAGAACCTCGGTAGTAACCCCGATATCCTTGAAAGTATCCGCAGTCAGTGGCACACTGCCTGAAAGCCGCAGAATCAGAGTATCACTGTCATTCACCCCTGACGGATCCGCATCCGTATCAGCTCCGCCATAGACATTCAGCGTATAGGCCGCACTGTCAACGATCACACGGTCATCACCTGTACCGGCGTAAATAGAAGTACTGTTGTTTATCGCGGTCACAGTAAAGGTATCACTGGCATCGGTAAGATTGAGCTTGGTGATATCAATGTTTCTGAAGAGCAGCTCCTCACTGCCGGCATTACTCAGCAGGGTATATGCCACCGCCTCGCGGTCAACAGTGCTGATCATACCGCTGGTATAGCCATCCTGATAAGTCACCTCCAGTCGGTCCTCGCCTCCCATGCCGTCAAGTGTCAGTTTGTGGTTTATCTGAGTATCGACAACAATACGGTCATTCCCCGAACTTCCAGTGACCGCCAGATCCATACTCAGTCCTTCAATATCAAGCCTGTTCTTATCGCCGCCGCCATTATTCGCCGATCCGAGATTGAGCGCCATACTCTCAATACCGGAGAAATCGGTGGTAACCTCCGTGCCCCAGGCGGTACCTTGAATTCGCAGCACGGTGCTCAGCAGCAGCAGACGAACTGTATCCGCCAGCGAATCACCACTATCAGTATCGGTAAAACTTACCGTATCCAGACCGTCTCCGCCGCTTATTACCGCCTGCGCATAACCGGAGATAATAGTATCAGCACCGTCTTCACCATATATTGAGATCCTATTGGTATTCGACGCTGTTATTATATCATCACCGGCTCCGGCCTTGACCTCAGCATCAGCGGTCTGATCAAGTTTCACCTCATCTGCCCCGCTGCCAAGAGCTACTTGCAGATTGGTATTGCCTACAGATTCGATATAATTATCCCCGTCTCCGGCAGTAATTTTGACATCATCCGACCCGCTGACTATAATCCGGTCAGCATCATCGCTGGTGCGCAGTATCAGCGCATCCGCCGCCTGAATACTGATTTCATCGATACGGCCGCCGCCGCCAAGCTCTATAGTCGTACGCAACAAGCCCGTGTCCGTCAGCGGATGCTCCACAGTACTGGTGAAGGAAGTAAAGCCGCTGCCGCTTATTATCTTACCGTCAATCGCCGCTTCACTGACAGTTATCTCCGCATCACCGTCACCGAGATCAATGTCAAAATCCGAGATATTATTGGTTGACAGTATATCTTTACCGGTTCCTGCCAGCAGTGTCAGACCAGCCGTCTCCTCCAGCATGAAACGATTATCACCATTCCCGGCATCAATGGTAAAGATCTCTGAATTATAAACCTCAATTATATCGTTACCACTGCTCTGCGCGCTGACCAGTTCACTGTCATCACCGACAATGGCAAACTCTGTCGAGTTACGCACTATAATATGATCATTACCGGAATTACCGATTATTCTGGTCTCGTTCCTTCCATCTATCCGGTCAACCTCGATATAATCATCACCGGCCCCACCGTCGATGACTCCGACCTTCAGATAGTCCGATACCTTGGTATTCTCATCACTTACCACCTTGATAGTATCATCACCTTCATAACCATACATATTCAGGTAATCGGTATCCATATCACTCTGAGTTATTCCTAGAATATACTGCTCCCTGCCGTTCACCTGCCTGCTGATCGCCAGTGAATCCAGCGCTACGCCATCAGCAGAATTTCGCTCTGTATACGCCTGCAGGGTATCATCAGCGGCGGTACCATGAATATTCAGCTCACTCCCGCCGGGAGAATAATTATCATAATCAAGATTGAGTGCAAGCGACTCAAGATCGGTATCGGAATAATCATAAATATCAACCACATCCCCGCCGCCGTTACCACCAAGTGTAATATCCTCCACCCCGTCAATTCGCAGCAGCGTGGCAGCAGCGCAATCCGCCGTCAGATCCTGCTCAAAACTGAGAAGAACCTCTCCGGCAGCATTGGAGGTAAGGGTTATATTATCCGCCTGCTGCAGACTGTTACGCCCTACCCGCTGGGTCATACCGGTAGTTATCAGACTGTCAATGTCACGCCGCGTCAGCGACTGATCAACTCCGGTATCGTCAATTACATCATTACCGTCACCAAAATCCCAATAATAAAGGTCACCGGAATAAGCCCCCTGCGCATAGGTTACATTCCCATCATCATCGGTATTCTCGATTATCGCATACCCGCCAGAGCCGCCGTCAAGCGTGTCATCACCCTTGCCGCCGCTAAGTTCATCCAGCCCTGCACCTCCGAGCAGAGTATCAACACCGGCCCTGGCATACAGCACGTCATTGCCGCTGCCACCATCAAGATAGTCATTGCCCGAACCGCCGGTCAGCTCATCATTCCCGTCATTTCCGAACATCCGGGCCGCACCGATACCGGTATAACTCAGAAGGTCATCGCCGCTGCCCCCGCTCAGAGTAACCCCCATAACGACTTCATGCGAATTCTTACCACGTATATAAATCTTGTCCTCACCGCTTCCGGCATCACCTACGATCTGTTTCACCCCGGTAATCTGCTGGGTAAATCCATTATAGTTTATCTCAACCGTCTCACCCATTCCAGTATCCTGATCACTGAGAATAGCCTTACCATCCTCATCTACCCCGGTATAGCCCAGGACATTGATAACATACGTTTCAGCGGTATTGCCGTCAGGACTGGCGTCGGAGTTGTCCCCCCTGGTTACATAATGCCGCTGATCAGCCTTATCGCCGACATACAGCTCCAGAACACCGTCGCTCTGATTCTGCCAGCCGGCAAGCACCGGCGGATTATAATTGAGCGCCGCAATTATATTATGCGCGGAATCAGGTCTACGGGCAGTCGGTGACCAGATAGGAATCTCACAAATTTTCAACTTCCAGCGTATAGGATAGAAGGTACCGAACCAGGTCTCAAGCTTCAGATCGGCAAAGATTTCTAGCTTCAGCTTGAAACTGAAGGAAAGAGTAAATCGATTGGCGTCGGTATGCATATCCGCCAGTTCATCCAGATGTGTGTGATGATCATAGACCCACAGACTCTCATCCGCATTATATTTATAAAGTTCTCCCTCTTCGGTAACCGGATTATCCCGCCATTCATCATACGGCAGCTTATTCGGCAGATCATTGATATCGACATTGAATGACATAGTTATACCGCCTCTTGCGCCTGCCTCAATCGTAAAGGTTTTACCCAGCCACTTAGGTGTGTTAACCATCACCCCAACCTTTATATTAAGTGCTACTTCAAACTCACTCTTTTCCTTATTCTTTTCCGTATCATATTTGTCTTCAATGTAAAAACCATTCTTCAGGATTGAATTGGCATTTGCATCTACACTCGCCAGCATCGACTCCAGATCAGCGCCCTCATCAGCATCCCAGTCCAGACTCGCCAGAAACTGATCCATTCCCTTGAGATCAAAACCGGCTGAAATATCAAACTTGGTATGCAGATCAATCCAGAGTGCCATTGACATATCCAGAAAGCCCACGCTCGCAAACGGGAAAGTCGCCTTAAATTCGATAAAGGCATCAAGGCTTATATCAAAGTTGAAGAGTGTTCCCGAGCTGGTGCCGGACATCAGCTGATAGATAAAATCACCGGGAGAGGTAAAGAGCGGTGTATCAAAACCGAAATCCCATACCAGATTGGCGGTCGCTTCCCTTTTATTGGGTTTCTGTTTCGCCTGTTTCGCCATCGCCTTAACTTTGTCGGCATCAGGAGTTTTACCGGCATTGGCGGTTTCGCGCATATATTTTTCTGCAGCCTTGGCATTATCCTCGGCACTTGGCAATTGCTGTTCATGTTCATAAAATTTATGCTTAGCCCGGTAAACCCCGAGACTAAGATCACCCAGCGCCGCATCCGGCTGTGAGTCTTCCGGCAGCGCCCCCTTGTCGACCAGCGTGATAAACTCCAGCACATTCTCAAAGATATCGACCGTTGCTGCCGTCTTGCCGCCGTCAACCGGTGTCAGCAGTAAAGCCAGAGTATGCACCAGACCGATAACGGTAGTATCCCCCAGCCCCAGAGCATCGGTGAAATCACTCAACCCCGGCACCTCCATCAGCAGCGCTTCAACCCCTGGCATCGCCGGATCCAGAATACTGCGAATTCCAGCCAGCGCAGTCTCTATCATTGTTCCCCAGAACATACCGAAATCACGGATTGTCGGCGCATATACCACTTCAAATCCCTGGAAATAATTGCCGCCGAAGGTTGTCGCCGCCGGTTCATAGGTCTCTGCGCTGATAGTACAAATATGCTGGGTTGTCTGCCCGGCATGAATTATTATCGGAGTCTCAATATTCAGTTCCGGCTGCGCCGCTATCAGATTATCCCACCAGTTACTGTCGATATCCATATCGGTCCAGGCTTCCATATCCGGAACCAGTGACATTTTGGCGTATAGATTGAGATTTACATCTTCATTCAGCAGCTTGGTATCGGCGCTGGCGGCAAAGGCAGTAGCGGTCATGCCGTCTTCAGTGGTAAAGCTATTGTCTGCAGAGTTGTAGGTTACGGTATACTTGCTGTTGGTATTGATTGAAGTTACTATATCACCACTGGCATAGGATTCTGTCTTGAGAAGGCGGGAATTATAATATGCTCTGAGCATATCGGTAGAGGAAATGGATTCAGGATTATGATTGTTGAGATACTCATAGGCATCGGCGAAGGTGTTGTCAGTTGCGGTAGCCTGAAAATCTCTTACCCAGGACAGTAAATCCTCATCACTGATCACCTCAAGATCGCTGTTATATAGCGGATTATCCTTCTCGTAGATCAGTGCCGTCATTCCACCGACCATCCCGATAGCGGAAAAATCATCACTGAGAACCGCCTTATACTGGAGTGAGAACGCACTTCCCAGACCCTGACTGTCCGCGGTCTTGCTGGTAACACTGAATATCGTATCAAAATCGGTCAGAGCCGTAGCATTGATGGCGAGGAGTGTCTCATCACCGAGCGTGCCGTCAGCATCAATACTCAGATATTTATCGGTATCACAGTCTTTGATCACTGTCGTTCCGATAATATCCTGTTTCAGTTTATAGGTGCCGTTACCATCGGTATCACAGAAGACCGCATTACCGTCACTGTCAAAGACCAGATTCCCCTCATCATCTATCTTCTGACATAACAGCACCTCATCATTCTTATTGTTTATTGTCTGCTGCCCGTCAACCCCTCCGGCGTCGGTTCTATCCACATAGAACTTATCGGGATTATCTTCCGGCACATCCTCACCTATACTGAAGGAATATGAGAGTCCCAGAGTAATATCAACAGCGACCATATCCTTCACACTGCTGCCGTCCTCAAGGTTACTGATCATGGTGACAAGTTTGAAATCATCGGTACTGAGATCAAACTTGGCATCAAAATACGCGGTATAACTGAATGAAAAGTTCAACTGGAACAGAATATCATTGCTGTATTCATTACCGCTCACCGCAACGCTGTAATTGTAGTTATCAGCACCAACACCGAAGAGCGCATCAATCTCATCCCGGAATCCACTGATTGAAAGCTCATTACCGTCAAGCTTGAAATTAGCCAGTGTCTCGTCAATATTGGAGACAAAATCGGTAACTTCCTGTTCGTACTGGAGATTATCATTGATCAGCAGCAACTCCTGAGGAAAGACATTCTCCTCCAGATACTTGTCCAGACCCTCCAGATAAGCGGTATGCGCCAGCTCATTGAGCGCCGCCAGGTCAGCAGCCAGCATAACACGCGGTTCCAAAGCTTCAATCACCGGGCTGACCTTCTCAGAGATCAACTCCTCGGCCTGCTCGTGCTGCAGCAGATACTTCATAAATTTTTCATCCAGATAATGCATAACAAAACTCCCGAAAACCCTAAAAAAAGAAAAATATCCATACAATTATTACACAAAACTATACAACCACTCCTTAGTATAAGCGCCACTGTTAGCCCTTTGTTAGAAATCAACTAAAATCGTATTTTATCCCTCATTACTGTCATATAAAGCAGCAGAACCGACTCAAACAGCCGGTTATCATAAAGGATTATGAAATAACAGTATTAACAGCGCCTCAGATCGCTCTAAACAATATCCTCTCCTCCAAATGATAATGATTCTTGCGAACGGTAATCATAACGCTCGGAATTCAGCCGCTGGCGTGCGAAGAATCGCTGCGCCTTATACTGGGCAAATCTAAAACAGGTGCTAGCGATTTTACCCCGCAGCATTTTACCTTTTCTAGGGTTATCAGCACCGGTTTTATTTACCCTGCCGAGAAGATGCCGCATGAGACGTGCGAGCAGCGGACTGAAAGCGGTTATCATCTCATCCTCCCAGCTGACGATAATACTGACACTGCCGTTATTACCCTGGCGCGAACATCTTCCGAAGAGCTGCCGGTCGATTCTCCCGCTGGTATGAATCTCAGTAGCGATCACATGCAGACCGCCGAGGTCATTTACCCCTTTACCCAGCTTGATATCGGTACCGCGTCCGGCCATGTTGGTAGCGATGGTAATCGCCCCCTCCTTACCGGCTTCGGCCACGATATCCGCCTCCTCACGGTGGTTTACCGCATTGAGAATCGCACACGGGATCTCATTCCTGCCGAACAATTCCCCCAGCACCTGACTGTCCCTGACATTACGGGTTCCGATCAGAACCGGTCTGCCACCGGCATGGATCCGCACTGCTTCCTCCAGTACCGCCTGCCATTTTTCCTCCTTGGTAGCCAGTACCTTTACCGGCAGAAAAATCCGGGGACAGACTTTGCGCGGCGGTATCGCCACTACCGGCAGACGATATACCTGCCAGAGCTCCTGACGGCACTCACTGGCGGTTCCGGTCATACCGCTTATCCGCTCATACTGCCGGAAAAACCGCTGAAAACTGATACGGGCGCAGGTCTCCTTCGGCAGCGTAATCTCGACTCCTTCTTTGGCTTCAACCGCCTGCTGCATACCGCCCTTCCAGCTGTGATTAGGCATCAGTCTACCGGTAGAGTTATCCACCAGTACCACCTTGTCGGCATCCAGGATATAATCATGACCACACCGGTAGAAATGCTTCGCCTGTAATGCCTGGATAATCATATCCTCCAGAATCCTGCCCCGCACCCCGCCCACAGTCTTATTACGGTATTTTTCCCGTGCCGGCGGCAGCAGAGTCACCGCCTTATGCAGCGATTCCAGCCGGTAGTCTTGCCCCTCTTGATAGTCCTCAACATGGCGGCAGCATTCATAATAAGCCTGAGCCGAAACGCGACTTCCTACCTCCTGACTGATGATAAGAGGAGTCACCGCCCGGTCTATCAACACCGAGTCCGCCTCATCAACAATCACACAAAACAGTCCCCGCTGCAGCAGACGCGCTTCAAGTCCTCCCGCCTGTTTTGCAGCGGTGATTATTTTCCGGGTAAGGTTTCGCTCTGAACGTAACGCCAGAGCGTCACGCAGATAATCAGCCACCACCTCCTTCTCAGCGCAGTAGGTAACATCGGCCTTATAGGCTTCCCTTCTCGCTTCCGGTTTCATATCCCCCCCGATAAAGGAAACACTGCAGCCGCAATACTCATAAAACTCACGCATCTCCAGCGAATCCCGCTCAGCCAGATAATCATTGACCGTGATCAGATGGCAGCCTTTGCCATACCAGCCGCAGAGAATACCGGCCATTGCCGCCACCAGTGATTTACCCTCACCGGTAGCCATTTCAATAAGTGAATTGTTCTGCATCGCCAGCACGCCGGCATACTGCACCCGGTAAGGCGTAATATTTTTAGTACGCTGGCAGGCAGTTCCAATCAGTGCCAGCGCAGCAATAAGCGTACGCTTATTCATAGAATTACTGCGCACAGCCTCTCGGGAACCGGCTAATAGCTGCTTAAGCTCCTGAACCGGCAGAGTTGCATATTCTTCCTGTTTCTGTTCCACCTCTCTGGCCATGTTAATAATCGAACGCTGTGAAAAAGTCATACGCTTCAGCAGATGTGTCATCCGATACCAGATAAAATCCGCACCCTCCACCGGTTTGGAAGTATCTTTAGCCCGGGACAAAGCCCGCCAGCGTTCAAACTCAGAATATGAACCGGTCATATATTGTACTTTCTCTGAAGCAGCTGGAGCAATCTTCCCCAGGCCTGCACCAGCAGTGATTTAGGGATCAGCCTTACCCTTGCAACCACCTTCTGCCCATCGTACATCTGTAACGGAACCTGACTGTTATCAAACCTTATCACGATATCAAACAATCTCTCCTCACTCAAGCGCCGGTTATAGCGGTCTGTTTGAGTATGAACATTACCCCCGGCAATATCACTAAGAGCTATTGACGGCAGTTCTTTCGAACCAACCGCGGCGATAGAGACAATACTCCCGCTTAAAACCGCGCCAGCCCCGGCTGGCAGCCTGATCTCAACCTGCTTACAGCCCTCATTGACAATGGCGGCAGCGGCATTCTGGGTAGCCACACAACGGATGCGAAACTCACCGGTTGCAAGCACACGTCCTATCTCCTGCCCTTTCTGAAGGTAACACCCGGTGGAGGTTATCTCCGGATCAGCAACCCAGTAACCGGCAATATCCGTAAATACCGTAAGCTCCTGCAACTCCTCCTGCGAAAGCCTGATCCCGGCTTTCAGTGCCTCCTGTTGTTTTCTGGCTACCTGCAGCGCCGTGGGATTATTCGCCAGTGCCTGATTTACCTGATATGCACCGGCATCATACTCTGCCATTGACCGCAGCAGCTGCGCCCGCAGCTCATGATTCTCCATACTTACCAGACTCGTACCAGCCTCTACCCGCTGTGAAGCGGTATGACTGATTACAAAGCCCGAGGTTGCCGTACGAATTACTCTGGATTCAACCGATTCCACAATGCCGTCTATCCGGTCATAATCATTGAAAGGAATCAGACCGACCGCTACTGCTACCGACAACAGCAGAGAACCCGTGACCGCAAATGCTCTTCTGCGTTTTCCGCGCAGCTCAGCACTATGGAGCAGATAACCCGCCAGCTGATATAGTGGTCTTACCACCAGCCCGAATAGACCCATGACCAGAACAATAACGCCAACTATAAAGAGCTGATCCGCAACAAACATACTGATACCGGCAAATACGACCAACCTGTAGCAGAAGGCAAGGGTACTGTATACCGGAAACAGTACTTTTTCAGAGTCGTTATAATATTGCTGCTTCTCCCCCATCACTCCGTAAAAAATGCGTTTAAGGTATCCCTTCAGCGTCGCATTTGCCCGGTTCGCCAGATTCGGCATTTCCAGAATATCACAAAGCGCATAATAACCGTCATAACGCAGCAGCGGATTGCCATTGAACAGCAGCGTAGACACGCCGCAGACAAACATGATGTTATATGCCAGACTGTGCAGCGGCGATCCCGGATCGACCTGCACCCAGACAATAATCGCCAGAGCCGCAATCGCCAGTTCAACAATAATTCCACCGAGTCCGACAAGTACCCGGTACCATTTTTTCTTCATTATCCAGGCTGAAGAGACATCAATATACGGCAAAGGCGAGAAAACCAGCAGCATTATACCGAAAGTGTGCACCCCCAGGCTCTCACCCGAGGCCTGCCCCAGAACCTTGCACATAAATCCATGACCGCATTCATGCAAGAGCTTAGTAAAAGCGATACAGAGGTAAAGCCAGGGAAGATTTGCAGGGGTCAGGATCGAAGAGGAGTCAAGCCGCAGATCCTGTGTATGACCTGCCAGCATGCTTGCAGCTGTCATTAGCAGAGTAAGCCACAGCAGTGCCCCGAACCATGAGATAAATAATGCCGCCGCCGGCCGCAATAAATTCAGAATTTTATCGGGATCGAACAACGGAATTTTCGGGAAGAAGATACTGCTCAAAAAAGCTTTCCGCTTCTGCCATTCTTCACGCTCCAGCATGCGCAGATGTACCGCCGTATCAGGAGGGATCTCACCATTGAGCAGCCCTGACGCGAAGAGCTGATTGAGAATTTGTATCACTTCGCCCTGCGACGGGGCATTTTGAGAGTCGGACTCCAGCACCAGTTCCCAGGCTTCATTGAGTGTACGCCTGCCATTGAGCAGCGACAGAACCTTGAAAGCTGAGGTATTGAGCCGGAAATAGCGATTCTGCGTCGGACTGGAAATAACATGCCACACCTGTCCATGATACCGCTGGCGGCTCACGGTGGCGGAAGAGCTGAGATACAGACGCAGATCCCGGATGCGGTACCAGTACTCATGCATGGTGCTGTTACTCATAATCCTCCTCCCGGATCAGATCCAGAGTTTGAGTCTGAGCCAGTTTATCACTGCATGTGTACAGATCCAGGCCCGATTGCGTTCACCGGCAGATATCTTTGCCACACCCTCCATCCCGGGTTTGAGCCAGTCCGGTCTGGTGGCCATATCCGCCTCAACCTTGAAGGAGTTTTTTTCATCCTCAAGCTGTGCTACCGGAAAGATCTGCACGACCCTGATCGGAATCTTCCGGTCAGGATACCCCATAACTGCAATCTCACCCTCCTGACCGATAGCGACATCAGCGATATCGTCTTCCGCAATGAACATCTCTACTCTGAGATTGTCATTCGGCAGTATCTCGAATAATACCGTTCCCTGCTGCAGTGGTGATCCCAGCTTGAGGTCAATCTCCTTGGAAGCAATATAGCCCGAGACCGGCGCAACCAGTTTAGCCTGCTTCAGGTGGAGATTTATCAGTGCCAGCCTGGCCGCGGCTTCGCTTGCTTTCGCTTCAGCTATCTGCGCTTCAACCGTCTTGTGCTCGCTCCGGGCCAGAGCCGCCTCTTTGGCATTTTTGACCTGTTCGGCAAATACCCGCACCCGCTGTAGTACCAATTCACTGGTATCCAGCTCCCCGAGTACGGTTCTACCGCCACTGACAACCTCTGCTGGTTCAACCTCGACCGCCTTTAGAAACGAATCAAAAGGCGCAGCGACAACGACCTTCTCCTGCGGTTCAAGCACGAATGAAGCATCAATCCGATACTCTCCCCGTGAAAAAATCAAAAACAGGATACAACCCAGCAGCAGCAGTGCTACGAATTTCACTCCGATATGCTCCGGGCCAAGAAAATACCGCAGATAGTGCCTGCATGTTCTGGCAATTCGAACCCCGAGCCATCTGCTCGCGTGTTCAAGTTCCACCAGTCGGGAGGTCGTTAATTCGAGCATTATCCGCAGCGCCTGACAGTCACCAAGTGCGAATCCGACATTACTGGAGCGTTCAAGCAAGAGCACTCCGGCAATCTTTCCATCATAACGCACCGGCAGCGCCAGCGTATTGGTCGTACCGTGACCCGCAGCCAGCTCAGCAGCGGCGGAGGTCATTACCGGAGACGTCTCAATACCGGGGAAGAGAACCTCAAGATCCTGATTCGAACACTCCAGCATCGCCTCCTGAATATCTCTCACCAGTTTTATACGCGACTCAAACGAGCCAACTCTGCTGATTGCCGCAATCTTTATACCCCAGCTGCGCGTTATCCCCAGACTTACCCGGGAACAATTCCATTGCGCCGCCACCTCATTCACCAGATTGGACACCGCTTCGCGAAACTTCTTGCCTTTATTAACCTCAGAACTTACCAGCACCGCCAGCTCCAGCTCATGAAGAATTCCCTGTTCTTCCTCGAACAGCCTCTTCTCCTGCAGATAGCCGGTGATCTCGGCAAACGCGGCCGTTGCATTCTGCTGCCAGCGCAGCGGCAGCTGCTGAAAGCAGAATACCGCCGCAATCCGTGTCGTAGACGTCTCCTGAAGACCGACAACGATAGTCTGCAATCTTCTTCCTTCAACGGAAAAAGTCAGCTGTCTGGTCTGCTGTTGCAGACCTGTCTTGAGTAAAAGCTTTATCAGAATTCTGACCCACTCTGGAATAACGATAGTTTTCAGTTTTTCAAGCGGATACAGGGCGAGAACATTGCCTTCACCGCTGTCACTGTACTCAATTACAGTACTGCAGAGAGCGTCACAGACTTTTGACCACTCAACCAGCAGCCGTGAATATGGATAAGCTTTGAGCTTATCACTTTCAGTCATCCGGGAGACCGCGGTATGACGTGATGAGTCAGAATCAATATTTATCATAACTCCCGCCCGTTAGTATTATAAATCATCTAAAGTTAAGGTAATTCTCTGCTCCCAGTGCTCTCTAGCAGCTGCCAGATCCGCCTCTGAAAACGTAATCAGCCCCATACGCTCCAGCTTACCGTTCTTTCCGGACATCTCCTGTGACAGCAGCATATCTATATACCGGTCCAACCCGGGAATAACCACGATACGCTCTTTTTTAACATACATATATAATTTCCGTGCCAGCGGATAAACACCCTTTTCGATTGTCTCAGTACTGGGCAGATACCCCTCTATCTCAACACCTGCAAGATAGTCACGGCTCTTCTCCAGAAAACTGAAGCCGAAGATTCCCATCACCTGTGGATTATTGATTATCTCGCGAACTATTTTCGAATCATCCTCACCGCTGTATTTATACGCCCCATCCTCACGAATCCGGGTATACTTCCCCTTATATGCCGGCATGCTACTACTGACCTTCTCCATTATCAGACTCTTCAGAACATCAAAGGTGCCACTGCTGTCAGGTGGACCATAAATTACTATCGGCCAGTCTGGAAGTTTGGGATTGATCTCTTTCCAGCGTTTATAGGGGTTAGGAATTAATCTGCGCCCATCACTTGCCGGCACCTCCGCCGCAATAGCAAGGTGAATATCCTCCAGCGTCATTCTGATGCCACCATGTGATTTGTGATGTGCCAGCACAATCCCGTCATAACCGAACCCGACCTCAATGACCTCACCGATGCCATTTCGCTGACCGGTTTCAAACTCCTCCCGCTTCATGCGTCTGGAACTGTTGACAATATCCGGAGATGAAAGACCGTTATTGGTATAGAATAATTTTTGTCCCGCCCCCGAACCGATGGAAGCAAGAAGCGGGGTCTCAAAATTAGTAGTAGCACCAATCGTCTCGGAGAGATACGCCGCAAAGGGATATACCGTACTCGAGCCGACAGAGAGTATTGTCTGCCGCTGCAAAGCTCCGGCAACAGCCGGATGATCCGGTAATATTGCGCATACTGCCAGCGACACCAGCAGCAGCAGTCTGTATTTCATATCCGTGTCCTCCAGTATACGCTTCGCAACCGCTCTAATACGAGCGTGAGCCGACAACATCAATCCCCAGATCTTTGAGAATTGTGGCTTTGGCATATGACAGCCGCAAGGAATTTATATTGCAGTCAATAATCGCTCTGAAATAATCACTCTCACGTTCTGCCAGATACTCCTGAGCTCTGAGCAATTCCTCATTGGTAGTAAGTCCGAGAGTAAACCGTATCCTCTCACCCTCCAGTACATCGAGTGCCGCCTGTCTGGCTTTGAAGGTTATCTTCATATTTTTTTTTGCCATCTTCAGAGACCGCACCGCTCCACGCACATCGGTACGTATCTTGCGCCTGGTCTTCTCCAGCAGGTATTTTCGCTCTGAAATCTGCCCCATCGCCTCGCGCTCCTGAGCCGCAGCCCTCCGGCTGCCGAACTGATACTCAAAGGTCAGGCCAATGCGCCAGTAATCCGCGCCATACTCGGTATTATCATAGCGCCAGCTGCGGAGCGTATCATTGATTCCCACAGTTCCCTGAGCCAGACCATACCGGGCATTAAGATCGAGCAGCGGAAGCTTGGCCATATGAGCCTGCTGCTTGCGCAAGGTAGCGATCTCAATACCTGAAAAATCCTTTTTCAATTCTGGACGAAGTTTCAGCGCTACCCGTTCAGCACTCTTCACATCGTCTACAGCAAATGAAGTCCGCGGCCTGTCGGTAGGAAGTATCAGATCCACCGTCTCAAACATTTCTTCATTTCCAATCAGCATCAGCAGCTGATCAAGTGTTGCCAGAACATTATCCCGGGACCGCAGCAGCCCGCTGCGGCGAACCTGCATCGCAGCATAAGCCCGTTCTACATGCACATGCCTTGACAAACCAGAGGTCTGACGGGTAAGTTCATAATTATAGACCTCTTTGGCCATCGCCAGCACCCGCTTCTGAATTGCCATCTGTTCATAGTAATACACCATCGTCCAGTACGCAGAGCAGATATCAAAGATCTTATCCATTGAGACCGAGACAAAGTCGGACTCGGCAATATCCGCATTATGCTGCGCGACCTTGATGGCTATTTTATTATCCAGATCACCGAAATTTCTCAACAGCGGCTGCTTGATATCGACATACATGCCGCCGGTATTACGGTACATATCCTGAGCGACGCCGACCGTCTTATTCTCAGTATACTCATAACCAAGAGAAATATCACCACCGGACGGGGTGTGCTGCCGCACCCCGGAATCGAGCGACCAGCCGGAAGTATCACTGGCAAGATTCGGATCAAGATAATAATAATCCGCATCGAGATCCTCATGTCTTTCCGCACTCAGCGACTGATACAATGTCGGATCATATACCGTCTTGCTGGCATTTACTCTCTCCTCCGCCTGCTTGGTAACATAAGTAGCCGAAGAGATGTCGGGATTCTCTGAGAGCCCGAGCCTTATCGCCTCCGACAGCGAGAGTTTAAAAATATTCTTTTTATCACCATCGCTTCCGGGATCATCATTCTTCTGAGAGAATAGTAACTCCTCAGTCTTCTCAGTAGCCGGTTCAGCCCTTTTAATCAGTATTTCACTGGCCTGCGCCAGCATCGGGGTCTCGCTGATTCCTCCTACCGACTCCAAATCCCGCTGCGGACTAGCTGCAACCCGCAAATCAGATATCTCGTCTTCCACATAATCCGGAAGATATTCGACCTGCAGCTCAGAATACAGCTGTTTATGACTCCCCCTGATATAACCGCTGCCGGTATCAGCAACAGTGATAACAGCCGCACTGCAGCCATAAAACCTGAGCAAATCATCCTGCTCTGTCCGGTCAAACCAGACACTGGTGCCGGCATCCTCTTCCAGTTGTTCGCTGCGAATATTATTGAATGAACCATCCCGACCTTCGGTATCAGCACCTTTATCAACCCCATCATTGACAGTAGAATCTACCACCGGCGGCTTCGGCTCATCCTTCTTAACATCGCCAAATTCTTCAGCACCACTATCCGAGGCCGTATCATTATCAAGAAGATCAATCTCCGTATCGAGGTTCACCAGAAACTCGGAGGTTGTCTCGAAGGAGAAGATATTCAGAGCCAGAGCATCCCGATATTTTTCCGGCAGATAATCGGATAACTTATCCGCAACCGGGGGATTTATCCCTCCAGCGCCTTCAGCCAGCCGCACACCTTGAGCCTCACTGCAGCCACAGATGCAGAGCGCTATCAAACAAAGAGACAATATACCTGGACTGAGACGTAACAGATTCATCAATACTTTCTTCTCTGCAAACACTAGCACTAGCATCCGCCATTAAAAACAAACAAACAACTTATTTAGTATCAGGCTTATCAAGTTTCTGTAACAGCTCATCCCCGAAATCAATGGTTAACTCTTTACTTGCCGGGGTTTCATCCCTGCTCCCGGCTGAATCCGGCAACTCCACCGTAACCGTAGTTCCAATCGGCCATTTCCTGGGATTTTCAACTCCGATACGGATTTTGACCGTCTCACTCGCCGCATCTGCCAGCGCCGCAATATACACGATATGCCCTGGTGCGACATCAGGTTTTACAGCTCCGCCATAAGTAGGGAATTTTACCGGGATGGCTGCCATTTTTTTGATTTCAGGCAATAATTTGAGCGGTACCATCAGATCCACCCAGAGCTGATCAAGCACCACAACCCTGACAACCGGGCGCAGAGCTTCAACCGTCTCCCCGGAATCAATCTCCATTATCTCGACCACGCCGTCAACCGGGCTTATCAGCTTACGCCTTTCAAGTTCCGCGGCCAGTTCCTCATAACGGAGTTTCGTTACCTCATTCTCATGTTTGGTCAGTTTATAACGCAGCTGCGCGATCTTAACCGCCAGACGAGCATTATCAAGCTCCGAATCAGATGCCGCCCCCTCCAGATGCGCCTTACTCATTCGTGACAGGTCAAACTCTTTCTGACGCAACTCAAGCTCACTCGCTTCAATCTCAGCGGTATTCGCCGCCTGCATTTTCAGCTGAGTCAGATGTATCTGCTCCGGCAGATTCTCAAGAGTTGCAATTACCTCGCCCTTGCGGATAAAGTCCCCTTCATGCGCGGACAGAAAATCGACCTTACCGCTGACAGTAAACGATAAAAAAACATCCTTCTGCGGTTCGGTTATACCCTTCACCTCAGAGGCATTCCCCCATCCAGCTCCCGAAACCATAAGACAGAAAACCGCCGAAACTGCCGTCAATAACCTGCACCATGAGGCCATGTGATTATTTTTCACCGGCTTTTTCCGCTGCCTGACGTTTGAGCGCTTCCTGCTGCAATTCACGCAGTTTATCCTGAAGCATCTGGAGTGTTCGTGAAAGCCCCTGCTGCAATCTGAAAGCTGCCGGTACCGAGAGAACAGCACGATGCGAAAGATTCATTTTTGCTCCGGATTCATCACTCTTCAAACTGTTCCCGAACTCTAGAACCACCTCTGATGCCCCTGCGACCACATTCAGCATATCATAATAGTAATATGGCACTTCCAAAGAATTCAGAACCTCATTTTTACTGGTCAATCCGGTTTCTGAGAGATTAGCAGACATTGTTTTCCTTTCGACGTTTTCTACCCTAAAAACACACAATCAATACACATTAACTCCACATTCCTTCTTCAAACGTTGAAATATATTGCACATTGTTAGCGATTTATTACAATAACACTAAATTAAAATTAACCATCATTATCGCATAATTAATCAGATTTTCATATTTCATTAAACACCATGTAATAAACCGGCAACAAATTTGTAACTCCCGTAAAAATAAGGATATCCTCAAAAAAATCTTCGACTCAATGACCCTGCCCGCTCTTTTCTGCGAATATTTATTCGAAAAAAAAACCATGACTATTTTTTATAATCTCAGACTACTTTTAACATTTTAGTATGTTATTTTTACAACACGTTGAATATTAACTAAGTTAAATCACCATAATTCTCATTTTACACATTATTACAATTAACGGGTTAATCGTGATTAATCCAAAACTCTCTTCAAATACCGACTCCAACTCTCCGCTAAGAACCTGCCGAAAAGGTTCGATATATCAAGTTGACGTAGCAAAACCACTCCGACAGTAAGATTCGCGTACCCACATCCAGCTCTGCTAATATGCAGTACCACAAAAAAAGGCGCACTGAATTTCTTCAGTGCGCCCAGACTTAAGATTGCCTGTTTGTTGTTTGTATTGCTATTATCTAATCCCTGAAATTCAGAGATTCAGGATCGTTATACGGCGCTACTTACGCCAGCAGCTTCTTGCTTTCAGCCGCCATTGTCTGGAGAATCAGACAACAGGAGACAGAACCAGCATCGAGAACACCGCGTGAACGCTCACCCAGACGGGCGGCTCTACCGAGTTTAGCAACCATATCCTTGGTTGAATCTCTACCCTTCTCGGCAGCGGCAGACATCTTATCAAGAGCCTCCGCAAAGCTGTCACCAGCTGCGGTTGCCTCTTTAAATGCGGTCGCCGCAGGAGAAAGAGCATCATACAGTGTCTTATCCTCAAGCTTTGCCCCGGCCAGTGAAGAGACTCCTTCAGCCGCCTTCTCTAGCATATCACCAAAGACCTTGGCATCAATATCCTCAACGCCGGCACAGCACTTGGCCATCTCACGGAAGAAGGTACCGTAAATCGGACCCATTGAGCCACCGATCTCAGTAAGCAGGATTCGCCCCAGAGTCTTGAGTGCTGTATTGAGATCCACACTCTCGCCGCCAAGTTTATCCTCACACATACAGAAGCCTTTGTTCATGTTGATGCCGTGGTCACCATCACCGATTGCCCCATCAACCTCACTCAGATAAGCCTTATTCTTCTGAATAGCCTTGATCAGAGCATAAACAATTACACCACCATCATTGTTTTTGAATGAATCCATTATTTTTTCCTCTTTTAAAACGATCAATCACCTTGCTGATCTGTACTTTGCATCATACTCCATCATACGTTCAATCTTTTCACCTGAAGGGCTGTCAACATAACTGAGGCCCAGCCAGGTATCTATAATCTTCTTTGCCAGTTCAATACCGATAACCCTGGCTCCGAGAGTAATAATATGCGCATCATTACTCAGCGCGGCTCTCTCGGCAGAAAAGACGTCATGACACTGCGCGGCTCTGATTCCAGGCACCTTATTGGCAGTCATAGCCATACCGATACCAGTACCGCAGAACAGCAGCCCTCGTTTTGCCTCACCGGCGGCAATTCTACTTGCAACTTCATGAGCGGTATCAGGATACAGACTCGGATCCTTATTATAGACACCGCAGTCGACTATCTCATACCGGTCTTTGAGATGAGCCTTGATCTGTTCCTTGAAATCATACGCCGCCTCATCACACCCTATTATTAATTTTTCCATACTTCAACTCCATTAAAATATACTAACCTACCTTATTACAGTACATTAATGGCATGCTTAAATGAGTTTCTTACCTACACTTACCTAGCACACTCATCTTGGGAGAATAAGGGTTATTTCTTTCCAAACTGAGTGATACCCATTGACTCGCATTCCATGTCAAGCAGGCCCTTCAACTCATCATCCAATTTCATCACACTCAAGGTTACACCGACCATCTCCAGAGAAGTGAAGTAATTACCGACATACTGCTTGTAAACGGTAATACCCTTCTCCTTGAGCAGCTCCTCTACCTTGTTATAGAAGATATACAGTTCCATTACCGGAGTTGCCCCCAGACCTGAAACAATCACCGCCACCTCATCACCGGAGACAAAAGGCATATCGGGCAGAACTGTTTCCACCGCCTCTGCCGCCATCTCATCAGCGGTCTTGAGTTTCTCAACCTTGATTCCAGGCTCACCGTGGTGCCCAATTCCCACCTCCATAGTACCATCTTCAATGGTGAAGTTTGGCTTACCGTTAGCGGGGAGAGTACATGGAGCCAGACCGATACCAATACTTCTGGTATTGCTGATAGCCTTCTTACTTGCCGCAATAACCTCATCCAGGGATGCTCCGGTAGCAGCTTTCGCGCCGCCGGCTTTCCACATGAAGATCTCACCGGCAACACCGCGGCGCTTCTCGATCTCATCCTTTGGTGCAGATGGAACATCATCATTGGCGACCACAGTCTTAACGGTAATTCCATCCTCTTCCGCGAGTTCAATAGCCATCTTGACATTCATATTGTCACCGGCGTAGTTACCATACAGACAGGCAACACCGGCACCACTGTCAGCCTCTACCATCGCATTGTAAAAACTCTTGGCGGTTGGGGATGAAAAAAGCTCACCCACCGCGACCGCATCACACAGATTTTTGCCGATATACCCGATAAAAGCCGGTTTATGACCGGAACCGCCACCAGTGACAATTCCGACCTTGCCCTTGATAGGTGTATCTTTATACTTCAAGACTCTGGGATCAGCTGTTGGGCGAATAATATCAGCATGTGCCTTTACAAACCCTTTAAGCATATCCTCTACAACCATATCTGGAACATTTATAATTCGTTGCATCTGAAACCCCTTTAATTTTCTCTCAAATCCTCAAAATTATACCTCTGCCAAAAAACATAATCTATAGCAGGCGGCAAAAGCTGTATGGAAAACGCATTCACCCACTTAATAAAACAGATTCTACTGCAGTTACATCCCGATATTTTCCTATACTCTATCCGTGCATGCAATAATCTATCCATTCTTACCTGCAAAATCCGGAGACTAAACACACGCTCGTCTCCGGTATATTTATTTTAATAAATTGTATAACCGCCGTCAATTCTAATATCGGCTCCGGTTATCAGTGCTGCCGCATCACTTGCAAGGAAGGCGAATACAGCGGCCACCTCTTCCGGCTGACCGAAACGACCCAGCGGAATCTTGCGTTTCATAATTTCTCCGACCTCTCCGGCCCAGGCTTTCTTACCCAGCTCTGTTTCAATAACTGTAGGTGAAACAGAATTTACATTGATACCATACTGACCCCATTCATACGCCAGAGTCTTGGTCATGCCGAGAATACCGGCTTTACTTGAACAGTAGGCAACGTGATTGTCAAGAGCGACATTTGCCGCCTGTGAAGCAGTATTTATAATCTTTCCACCCTTACCGGCAGCGATCATCTTCTGACCGAAAGCCTGTGAGACATAGAAATGAGCGGTAAGATTAATATCAATGGTCTTCTGCCAGAGTTTGTGATCAATCTTCTCTGCATCATCAAGGAAAGCAACACCGGCATTATTAGCCAGAATATCGATCCCGCCAAACTCACTCCAGGCCTTATCCGCAAAAGCCTGTATTTCAGCTTCATTGGAGAGATCAACCACCATCCCGACACACTTTTTACCATATTTTTCGCTGAGTTCCTTGGCTACCTCAGCCGCTTTGTCAGAAATATCTCCGATAATAACATCGGCACCCTTCTGCATGAATATCTCGACAATCGCTCTACCGATTCCGGCACAGCCACCGGTTACAACAGCCTTCTTACCCTCAAGACCGAAATTAATATCAAAACCTTTATACTCCATTGTAGCATCCTTTCCATAAAATATTGACTACCGGCCCAATATATCAGCTTCCGTTGAAATCAGAATTACTATACATTCATATTCTTTCAACACCGCAAATACCTGAAACTATTTTAGTACTGCAAATATATACTAAGCCTGACCTTAACCGCCGGCAGTTTCCAAACTAAAAATTTTCCGGTCGGCATAACCGGGGACCACCCCGCTCATACCGACCGGTACTACCCCTGTAATACTATTTTCTTTCGGTCAATGCTTCACGTTTCTTCAGAATCTCGTCTGCGTTTTCCTTGTTTACTGGAACCCAAGGCACATTGTAGCTCTTCTGAATTGAATCACCCCATTCAACGCTCTGCCAGAATTCAGCCTTTGGCTTGTAGTCTTCACCTTCGAGCTTACGCAGCAGAATATCGAGAGCACCCTGAGCCTGACCCACAGCATCCTGCAGAATACTGATACCAAGATCACCTGACTTTACAGCATTGATTGCATCGGTAATACCGTCAACACCGGCGATGGCGTAGTTCTTTGGATCAAAGCCCTGATCCTTGATTGCTTCAATAGCACCAAGAGCCATTTCATCATTCTGACCGATAACACCATTGATCTTACCTGGGAAAGCAGTCAGCCAGTTTTCCATGAGTGACATTGCTTCCGCACGTGACCAGTTAGCAGTCTTGATAGCAAGAACATTTACGTCAGGGTATTCGCCAAGAGCCTTGTAGTTACCTTCACGACGCTGAATTTCTGCAGACTGTCCGATAGGACCTTCAATAATAACAACATTACCCTTACCACCAAGATTGTCAAGAACATTCTTAGCTTCAAGATAACCGCCGAGAACATCATCAGAACCGATGTATGAGAGCAGATCATCAGAGTTTACACGGGTATTTGAACCGACTACCGGGACATCATCGTACTTTGCCAGATCAACACAAGCAACACCGGCGTTCATATCGATAGGAATAAAGATAATTCCATCATAACCCTGAGACAACATGGTCTCGAACTGTCTCTGCTGTACAGACGCATCATACTTGCCGTCAAAAATTGTCAGTTCAACATTACCATTCACCACATCAGGATGTCTCTCCAGCGCTGTGGCCCATAGCCGCATGAATTCACCCTTGAGACCATAAATTGCAGCACCGATTTTGTACTTCTTTGCAGCGTGAGCAGGTGCGGTAAAGCACATGGCAAAAGCAAGCAGCAAAGCTACAGCAAACATTTTTACTTTCATAACAAACTCCTATCAACAAAATATACAAACTTCACAACAATACGATCTATTATCCACACAGATCAAAATATATTTACACTGTTCACAAACCATTTATTATTTTTTCTTGAGCGAATCGATGAGCACCGCGACCACGATAATGGTACCCTTGACCACCTGCTGGTAGTAGGAGGAGACCCCGAGAATATCCAGTCCGTTATTGAGAACACCGATTATCAGCGCACCGATTACCGTACCGATCAGACTGCCCTGACCTCCTTTAAGACTGGTGCCGCCGATCACTACCGCCGCGATAGCATCAAGCTCATATGACTGACCTGCCTGAGGCAGCCCCGCGGTGGTACGGGCGGTCAGAATAGCACCGCCGAACGCAGCGAGAAATCCTGAGATAACATAGACACTGAAGATTACCAGACGGGTATTAATACCGGAGATACGGGCACTCTGCTCGTTTCCGCCTACCGCATAGACATAACGTCCGTAACGGGTCTTCTTCAATACTACATATGAGATCAGCACGACCAGCGCGAAGATGAATACCGGCATCGGCAGACCGAGTACACTACCCTTGCCGATAAAGAGGAAAGCATGATCAATCTTTGGAATCGGCATACCGTCGGTATAGATATAGGTCAGACCGCGGGCAACACTGAGCATACCCAGAGAGGCCACGAACGGCGCGACCCGCCACTTTGAGACCAGCACCCCGGTTATTGCCCCCATCAGCATACCAACCCCCATCGCCGCCAGAATTCCGACTATCGGACTGTAGACCTCGCCGCCGCTGGCCATACTCACCAGGCTCGCAGCCACCACCCCGCCGAATGCCAGTACCGAACCCACAGAGAGGTCGATACCACCGGTGAGAATAACAAAGGTCATACCGATTGAGAGCAGACCATTGATCGATGTCTGACGCAGAATATTTCTTATATTACGCCACGTAGCAAAATACTCACTGGCAAACACCATAATCACACAGAACACCAGAAACATTATAAAAATTGTATAATTGGAAGCAAAAGTCCGCAACCGGCGCTTTGCATCAACACTATTACCAGCCATATTAACCAAACCTTTCAAACTCAACTGTTACCACATTCCACACAAACATTATATATAAACTTTAATTTATAATCAGTTACTGAATGATGCCATATGCATCAGCGTCTCCTGGTTGATCTCACTACGGGTCTTTTCAGCCACTTTCTTGTGATCCTTGAGGATTACAATCCGGTCACTCATTCCCAGAACCTCAGGAATCTCCGAAGAGATCATAATTATGGCATTACCCGCATCCGCGAAATCAGACATGAACTTGTATATTTCCTTCTTGGCGCCCACATCTATACCACGGGTAGGCTCATCAAGAAGCAGAATACGGGGATTGGTAAGCACCCAGCGCCCCAGAACGACCTTCTGCTGATTTCCACCGCTGAGATTCCCCACCAGCTGACGATAACTCGGAGTTTTAACCCGGAATTTATTGATCATCTCGGTTGTCCGCTCCAGCTCCTTGGAACGGCTGATGAGCCCGGCGACCACGTCTTTCTTCAGGGAAGCAATACTGGTATTATCCTTGACACTGGAGGTCAGCACGAGACCACTCTCCTTACGGTCCTCGGTTACCAGAGCCAGACCATTACGTATCGCATCGGACGGAGATTTAATCTTTACCTCCTTACCGGTAATACGAACCGACCCGCGTTCCTTCTTGCGCACCCCGAACAGCGCTTCAAAGAACTCACTACGCCCCGCTCCCACCAGACCGAATATCCCCAGAATTTCGCCCTTATGCACCTTGAGTGAGATATTCTCGCATTTCCCGGTGATAGTCAGATCCTCAACTTCCAGTAGTACCTCATCAGTAGGAGTATTCTCCTTATAATATTCCTCACCCAGCGTTCCGCCGATCATCAGTGATATCAGCTCGCCTCTGGTAATATCTCTAGTCTCAACCGATCCCACCATCTTACCGTCACGAAAAACCGTGATCTCATCGGTAATAGTGAAAATCTCCTCCATACGGTGTGATACATAGACAATACCCTTGCCCTCGGCCTTAAGCATCCTGATAATGTCAAATAATTTCTCAACCTCTTTTTCACCGATAGCTGAAGTCGGTTCATCCATGATCAGCACATCATTATCCAGCGATATCGCCTTGGCAATCTCAACCAGCTGTACCTCAGCGGTACTGAGAGTCTTCATCAGCCTTCCCGGCTCTAGCTGTACCCCAATACGCTCAAGAATCTCTTCGGTCTTCCGGTTTAGAGTCTTATAATCCACAAAAATATTGAAAAAAGACGACTCACGCCCGAGCCAGATATTCTCCGCCACGGTCATATCCGGTACCGGACAGAGCTCCTGCGGAATAAAACTCATCCCCGCATCAAGCGCCTCTTTAGGAGTTTTGAAATCAACCTCCTTATTTTTAAGCCACATCATACCGCTGTCGCGGCCGTATATTCCCATCATCACCTTTACCAGTGTTGACTTACCAGCACCATTCTCACCCATCAGTGCATGGACAGTTCCGGCCTTGAGTTCAAAATTGACATTATTCAGAGCCAGAACTCCGGGAAAACTTTTACATATTCCCTCAACCTTTACTAGAGTATCACCTACCTTCATTTCATACCTCTCCACAACTGCTCAGACTTGACAATATCTCCTCGGAGATAAAAAAAATCAGCCGGAAGCAGAACAGAAACAAAACAATACACAAACAAACTTCGATTTCTTTTTTAGTCTACCCTACCAATCAACACTAGTCAATCGTTTATTTTCATTTGTTTTCGATTAACCCACAAACTCCTTAAAATATGCCCAAAATGAGCACAAATGCTTTCGTTTTAACCATCTTTTAACCTTCTTAATTACTAACAGGTTACAATTATTTGCGCAACAAGAGTCTAAGTTATGTAGCAACCAAAACTTTTAATAAACTTTTTATTAATCATTAATTTATAAAGAGCCTTACTTTTTATTTACAAACAGCATTTATCAATTATTTACAGCCGCACATACGCAACACAACATTCTTATATATAAAGACTTAAATATAATATAAATTATCCTCGGAAATTTATTTACTAAAATTACCACTCAGATCTTCAGTTACCAGAGTGCAAATATAATATACCTATATTCCAAAAGAAAAACCAAAAAAAATCGCAATCAAACAAAAACGTTTAAGGCATAATTCTGCGGATATGACTCCAAAATTAACATACATAATCTAAGAATATGAAACTATTGCAAAATTATATATGCGTTTTTAACAGCTTACTGGTATCGCACTGCGCAAATTCAGGCGACATCTTTTAACATATATTTATGTTTTTATGCTTTTAGCAGCACAATAGTGCTTAAATCTTCAATTACACCTGCGCTAATTTGAAACCAGAGTAATGGCAAAAAAAAGCAGACAGCTTTCTGCTGTCTGCTTTACGATATTACTCTAAAAATATAACATAAAATCCCCGCCCAACCCCTCACCAGACGGTTATATCACTGCATCCTGGCACAGATACACAATTACTACTTATTGATCCCAGCCTTATCCGCGACCAGTACCCGCACCCCGCGGTCTTCAAACTGCTTACGCTGAACATCGGTTATCCCGTCATCGGTTACAATCCCGGAAACCTTGGTGATATCACATAATACCGCAAAAGAAGAGTTCCCGATTTTGGTCGAATCAATGACCAGATACACTTCCTCCGCCGAATTTATCATCGCCCGCTTCACCGGTATATCCTTGAATCCCGGGAAGGTCAGACCGGAATCAACCGAGACTCCAACCGAAGCAATAAAGAGTTTATTAATATGTATCTCTTCAAAAAAATTAACCGCCCTCTCGCCTGACAGCGAAAGTGTCGGAGCCTGAAACTCACCACCGGGCATAAGAATTTTTATCGAGGGATTTGTTCCAAGTAAGAGCGCAATATTCAGCGCATTCGTTACTACCAGCAGATTATTCCTGCTTGCGATATTCTTCGCGATCTCGGTTGTTGTCGAACCGGAATCAAGAATAATCGCATCTCCATCTTTGATTAATTCCGCAGCCTTCGCCCCAATCAGAATCTTTTTATCCATATTTTCCTGATGCTCTAGCGATAAAGACCGCACCTGCTCAGACATATGCTTTAAAAAGACCCCTCCGTGCTCACGCACGACCAATCCTTCCTCCTCCAGTTTCGCCAGATCCTGTCTGATAGTAGGTTCGGAGACGCCAAAGGTTTCACTCAGAAAGCTGACCTTTGCCTGCCCCTCCTCACGCAGGAGAAAGTATATCTTCATTTGTCTCTGATTACTAAACATTAACTACACCTTTCCACGCAACTTCTACACCATTTTATGATCATGAAACCCCGCTAATCATAATGATATACAGATATTTTCAAGTCATTAAAACCGTCACCAATCCTTATATGCACACAATTATACTTTACTGTATTTTCATTTGTAGTCAACATAGATATAAATTTAAAAAGTTAATAATTGAAAATAAAACAAATAAAACGCATATATCACCAATTATTCTACCATAATATCTGCCACAAAAGTACTGAATATCCCGATATTAACGCTTAAAATAGCAAATTAGCCTGGATATAAAAATAAAAAACGTGTAATAATAACCCGATTTTTTTTACTTTTAAGTAATCTGCCAGCCGCAAAACTTGACATAATTCAACAGCCGGCAGACATTTTTCTATCCAATTTCCACTGCTAGCGGGCCGAAAACATACCGCTGCATACGGGATTTATAGGGCCTTGACACTGCAAGGCTCAGCATAACAACCTTATATTATCCGGTTAAACAGCGATATTTCAATAAAATCAAAATAAAATTAATTTTTATTAAAAGAACTTCTATACCCTCGGCAAGTAATAGATGAAGTCCGATAATCTTCGGAAATGTCCGATAAGGGGAGCAACTTACACCAGTGAACAACAATGTAAGCAGCTGGCACCGCAACAAAAGCCAGTTACCGGAATTTTTCAAAGGAGGTAAAAACATGATTCGCAACACAACTCTGCTCAAATTTGCTCTGTTCTGCATAGTACTTATGCTCTGCCGTCCTGGCTACAGCAGTGAAAATATGAGCCTGGATCACAGCATGCTTGAAGCCGCTACCAAATCTGATTCATTCGAACTGATCAAACTGAAATACCTGCTCAAGGAAGGGGCTGATATCAATGCCAGAACTCCGGATGGCCTCAGCGCCATTCACCTTGCCGCCAAGAGCAATTCAAATCCTCAGGCAATTGAAATTCTAGTGAATTACGGCTGCAATCTCAACTCCCGCACCGAGTTGTCCAATCTTACCGGGGACGGACCACTAGCCGGAACGCCCTTATATTTTGCCTTATGCTATAATCCGAATTATCAGGTAATCGAAATCATTCTCGATCATCTGCCCCAGCAGCAGTATCCGCTTTACGCACTGGTCAGCCTTGCCGCCCGTAACCCCAACGCAGCGATAGTCACCAATCTCTATAAACATCTGCTCAATGAACTGCTGCTGAAATCCGCGGTGAACCCCAACACCACCGTCATTGCCGACTTCATCAGACAGGGTGCAGATGTTGACGCAGCCCCAAACAATCAGCAGACAACACCGCTCTATGTGGCAATTGAAGCGAACAACCTCAATGGTGTCCGCTACCTGTTACAGGCCGGAGCTGATATAGAGCTGCAATGCGGCCGGAAGCAACCGCTGCTGCTCACAGCCGCGGCAAATATAAATTCCTCCGCAACGGCACAAATAATCAAGCAGCTTATCCTCCATGGCTGCAACCCCGACACCACCGATCGCCACGGCAATACCGCCCTGCATCTGGCGGTAAAACAGGCAACATCATTATATAATAATGAATACAAGACCTATCCGCTGAATGTTATCAGAGAACTGCTGAATTTCGGTGCCGATATAAATATCCGCAACCATTATGGAGAGACCCCGCTGGAATACGCTCAAAGCCACCTTAAAAGCCTCAGTGGCGGGGAAAATCTTTCCGGGGAAGTCCTTATCCTGCTGAATCAGGCCGGAAAAGAGCGTAAACAGCAGCTTTCACAGCGCCAGGCCATGCTTGAAAACAGAACGGAAAGTACCCCGTAAGCGGCAGCATCCGCAGGATGCAGACGAGCTCTCGCTGCTCCGCCGCCGGTACCGGTATGATTACAGCTGCCGGCGGCACGCCCGGAGATCATCATCCGCCGCCGCAGACTCAGTGCTGCCGGTTAAAATAAACTGGCTGCCCAGCACCAGCGCACACCCTGCCCAGCCCCAGAGATCAAGCCTTTCCCCTATAACAAGCAGTGCCATGAATGCCGCGACGACAGGTTCCAGCAGCGTTACTGCCGTCGCGGTACTCGCCCGGATACGTGCCAGACCGTAGCCGAAACAGAGATAGCCGAAAAACATTGGAACTATTATAAGATACAGGTTGACCAGCAGATTATTCCAGCTATGCAGAATAGTTCCTCCGGTCAGCAGGAGTACAGGCAGCAGTAGAACTCCGCCACAACCGAAGGTCGCTCCCATCGCCGCCCGGGCATGCAGTCCGAGAGCTATAACCTTATGCGAGCTCCAGGAATAATACGCATAGGTCACTCCGGCGACGAGTCCGAGAGCCGAACCTGCCAGAATAGCCTCCGGCGACCGTGAGGTAAGAGCAGTGAGTGCCGACGATATTGAGAGCAACAGCATACCCAGTATACCGAGCAGTGCCCCACTGACCCAGCGCCGGCTCAAAACCGCCCCTTCGGCAAAATACTCGATAAGCGCTGAAAATACCGGAGCGGATCCTATTGAAATAAGAGTTCCGATAGTCACACCGGCCAGCCGCATTGCGGTATAAAATGCCAGCGGATAAAGCGCTACCGCCAGTCCCCCGGCAAGTACCAGCCGGCGCTGCGCCCACAGTTCCCGGCGCTGCCGGTAAAGCAAAGGCAGCGCATAAAGCGCCTGCAGCAGACCTCCCAACCCCATAGCTGCGGCCCCTACCGCCAGGCCGCTCACCTCCGGCGCGAGTGAGGAGGCGGTACCGGTTGTTCCCCAGAGTACAGATGCCGCCACCACCGCTAACACACCCCTGTACTTACTATTCTTCATGCGGCACGTTATATCCTTCCAGCAGATCACGCGCGATCTTCTCGGCCGCGACCAGCGCGTCTCGACGCCCCTCAAGCCCGCCACGGATTACCGCCCCCTCCAGCAAGAATGACAGATGCCGGGCAAGAAGCCGCCTGTTTCCAGACCCGCTTACTGCTAAATGCTTGAGATTAACGAATATTATCTCTTCAATCTCCTCTTTATGCCGCCGTATCGCTTCACGCGCCGACGCTCCCGCTGGAAATTCCGCCGCCGCATTGAGCAGACCGCAACCCCGAAAACCCTGCTCATAAACTATACCCGCATGATCAATATAAGCTTTGAAAACAGCGAGTATCCGCTCTACAGGTGACTTCGCCCTGCGCTCACGCTTGCGGAAAAGTTCCAGCCACTCCTGGTGACGCAGTTCGATATACTCAGCAATAAGCTCTGCCTTGGAACCAAAATTATTATACAGACTCTTCCGGGCCACCCCCGCACGCTCAATGATCATGTCAATCCCGGTTGCAGCGATTCCCCGATCATAAAATAACACCCGCGCCGCTGCAAGCAGACGTTCCCTGGCAGTCATATTATCTGTATTACTGTTATTAGCCATCAGACACTCCAATACTTAGTAGACAGACCAGTCTACCTACTTAATCGGATTTTGTCAAGTCTTTTCTTTAGCAGCAGCTTCTGCTCAAGCTTTCTGGACATCTAAAATTAATTCACCCCATAACATAAAGCGGAGTATTCAGCCGTTACTGCACCTTTACCGCTACCATATACGTCAAAATTTAAACAACCTGAAGCACCGGCTTTCACTGGAGAACCCGTATTTATCGCGTCTCACATTACACAAAAAAAAGCGCCATGCCACAAACACACAAAGTTCATGACACAGCGCTGAGAACAGAATAGCTTTAAATGGACAGTAATCCTACACTGTTACTTTATATTATATTACTAAAAACTTGAAACAAAGGTTGTTATTCCGGGAATATATGATATCAGAATCAGCAGTATTGCAAACAGCGCATAATACGGCGTCGCCGATTTCAGGAAATCCTTGACCTTGCATCCCGTCGTACCGCAGGTTACAAACATCACCGTACCGAGCGGCGGAGTCAGAGTCCCCAGAGCCATATTGAACATGAAGATAAAGGCGAACTGAATATCATTGATACCGAAAGTCCGTGCCGCCGGCACCAGCAGCGGTACCAGAACGATTGTCGCCGCATTACCCTCAACGAACATCCCGACAATCAGCAGGAAGATATTGACCATCAGAATAAAGACATACTTGCTGCCGGCGACGGTTACAATCCACTGCGTGAGATTTTGCGGTATACGCTCCTTGGTCAGCACCCATCCCAGCACCGAAGCCGCACCTACAATCAGCATTATTACCCCGGTAGTGGTCATCGTCTCTTCCATACCCTTGAGGAACATCCGTAAAGTTATCTCGCGGTAGATTATCCCGAGAAACAGCGCATAAGCTATCGCTACCGCCCCGGCTTCAGTCGGAGTGAAGAGACTAAGCCTGATTCCACCGATGATGATAATCGGCAGACACAACGGCAGTATCGCCGGCTTTGCCGCCTGCCAGAGATCCGCCCCGGTAATCCGCTTGGAATACGCAGGAGTATACCCGATCTTTCTTGAATATATCGAGGTGAAGATCATCATCGCCGCACACATCAGCACCCCAACGAGAAAACCGGTCATAAAGAGCTTGCCCACAGAGACATTGGCAATCGAACCGTAAAGGATCATGGCAATCCCCGGTGGAATCATCGGCGTAATAAGTGACGAGAACGCAGTAATAACCGAGGAGAACGGTTTGGACATCCCTGCCCGCTCCATCTCCGGCACCAGCATCTTCGCCTCCATCGCCGCGTCCGCGAGATTGGAACCGGAAAGCCCGCCCATCAGTGTAGAGAGCAGAATATTAACCTGCGCCAGCCCGCCCCACATGCTTCCGGTCAGCACCTTGCAGAAATCCATTATTCTCTTGGTAACCCCGGTATAGTTCATAAAGACCCCGGCTCCGACGAAAAACGGAATAGCCAGCAGTGGTATACTTTCAATACCGGCGACAAAACGCTGGACAAACATGGTGCAGCCAAGTCTTGGAGACAACAGAAAATAGAGTGCCGTACCTGCAGATAACGAGATAAATACCGGAACCTTGAGCAGCAGACAGCTGAGCAGCACAACCAAGGCGATTGTAATAATTAATACCGATGTCATCAGTCTTCCTTTCCTTCTTCACTCTGCGCAAACATACTCCGCAATGCCTTACCCTCAGTGAAGGCAAAATTCACCAGCATAAACAGGCATCCCGCAGGGAAAGCCAGGTAAATATACTGCACAGGAATCTGGAGCACACTGGTAACACGCCCGATGGACGCCATCTTTACTATATAACAAGCTCCCTGAATTACCATGAAGATCAGCACCGCCGCGGTAACCAGATATATCAGTACATGAAACTGCTTCCTCAGACGCTCCGGCATCGCGTCAACTATGATTTCAATCGCCACATGACAGCGCTTTCTGAAGGCCACACTCCCCCCGAAGAAAACACCCCAGACGATAAGAATCATCTGCATCTCCTCCAGCCAGGTTATCGGATTATTAAACACATATCTCCTGATCACCCCGAAGACCGTCAGCAGCACCAGCGCACTGATACTAAGACCGGCAATTATATAGTCCAGCTTGAGATAATCTCTAAATTCGTTATTCTTACTGCCCATTAAAACTTATCCTTTCCCAAAGATCAGACGCACCCGCGCTATTTATTCATGATCTTCTGAATTCTGTCGTACAGACCAGGAGTCCACTGCTTACCCATTACCTCATAAAATGACTTGGCAGCGTCCTTCCACTCTTTGTAGTCCGCAAGCGTAATTGTCACTCCAGCCTTCTCAAATTCAGCCAACAGTTCCTGTTCCTTATCAGCCGCGAGCTTATTCTGATAGTCACCGGCTTCTCTAGCTGTCTTCATCAGCAGTTCCTGCTGCTCAGGAGTCAGAGTATCGAAGAATGACTTGGCACATACAACAATATTAATGGTCTTGTTATGAGCATCCATCAGCAGATACTTTGCAATCTCCTGATATCTGCCGCCATAGAGGGTTGTGAGAGGATTCTCAAGACCGTCGATGGTTCCGTTCTGCAGTGCAGGATAAACATCACCCAGAGCCATAGGAGTAGGAGACGCGCCGATAGCTTCCCAGGCCTTGATAAAGGTTTCTGCCTGTACCACACGAATCTTCTTGCCTGCTATATCAGCCGGATGCTTAACCAGCATTGTAGTCATGGTGTTTCTGTCACCATAGCGCCAGTTAGTGGCGAGAACCTTGATATTCTTCTTCTCAAGAAGCTTTTCCTGCTCCTTGAACCAGTCACTGCTGTAAATTTTGGCAACCTGATCCCAGTTTTCAAAGAGATAAGGTCCCATAAGGATCTGCAGATCCTTTACTCCCAGATCAGCGAAGTAAGCAACATCGGTAGAAGTTATCACTGACTGACCTGAAACTACCTGATCGATAGTATCCTTGGTAGAACCGAGCTGGTCTGATGGGAAGACATAAATCTTCATAGTTCCCTTGCTCTGTTCTTCCAGTATCTTAGCCCAGTATTCATGTGCTTTACCATAAGGCATTTCAATAGTAGGACCAAAACCGGCATCCATTTCAATAACATCTGCCGCATTTGCAGAGTATCCGGCTAGAAATACCATTGCAAAGGCAACAGCTAGAACTGCTAACATTTTTTTCATAATTAAACTCCTCCAAACAATAATACTGCAAACAAACATAAATTATAATTGCCGCATAAATTTTAGACCAGCAATTATTGACGATTTTTCCTGTTTTGGATTGAAACATTCCATTGACATGCTTTTTTCATAGCCGATAGTGTCAAGAGCCTTCTTGAATGACACGAAATCAAAGGTTCCGCTTCCAGGGTGCAGACGAGTATTGTCAGCCGTATGAATATGCCCCAGAATACCCTTGAGTGAAGCGACACTGTCATAAACCGAAACCTCTTCAATATTCATGTGGAAGGTATCGATATGAACCTGCAGCGACGGGCTGTTAATCTTGCGTACCAGCCCGGCCATAGCAGCAATGCTGTTAAAGAATGGCAGCTCATAACGGTTGATGGTCTCAAGCACCAGTACGGTGTTGCACTCTTCAGCATAGGTGATTACCGGCTGCAGACTCTCAATAAACAGTTTCTCATAAGCGTCAACCGGCAGTTTACCCTCATTTTTACCGCGAATACTGCCGATAATAACCGCTGCCTTCAGTTTCTGAGCCAGCTCAATATATACCTTGAGCTTTTCCTGTGATTTTGCGATTACCGCTTTATCATCAGAGGTCAGAGAGAGACCGTATTTACCACAGGATAGCCCTGTGCCCACCGCTGAAATAGCCAGTTTACCAGCGGTCACCTCCAGCACCATAGCAACATCAACCTTCTCCGGATCGGCCATATGAATCTCTACGGTATCAGCCCCGACTTCTATCGCTTCCAGCAGGTTGGCTTTAAGATCACCACTGCGCAGACAGGGATAGCCGGTAACCTCTCCGACCACTATGGTATAACCATATTGCATATAATTCCTCTTTCCTTAAATATCAAACATCCGAGGTCTTACTGAAAATCAACAAGCACCTTGAGCAGTTTATCCTGATTCTCAGCCAGTACCTTGAAGGCCTCATCAGCTTTATCCGCCCCATACTCGGCCGAGACAATCTTCTCTACCGGAAATTCCCCGGCGTTTACCCGTTCAATAAGCTCGGTGAAATCTGCCTTCAGCGCGTTGCGTGAACCATAGACATTGAGTTCCTTGGTCTGAATAACGGAATATTTGAAATCCAGCGATTTCTTGCCGATACCGACAATCACAACATTTCCCATAAACGCGCAAGCATCAATACAGTTCTTGAAGGTTGCCGGCAGTCCGACACACTCCAGACAGACATCAAACCCCTTACCAGCGGTTATTTCAGCCACCCGCGCATCAAAGTCCTCACTGCAGCTGTTGATGACATTATCAACACCAAGCTCTTTGGCTTTCTCCAGACGCATCGGAATCAGGTCACTCATAGTTACCTCCGCTCCCGCACCCTTTGCCGCCAGCGCCGCCAGGACACCGATAGTTCCAGCACCTACGACCAGTACTTTATCACCCTGTTTCACTCCGCCTCGCTTTACGGCATGATAACTGATACAGAATGGCTCGATAAGAGCGAGACGCTTGGCGTCCATACCCTTGCCGTCATAGATCCGCTCTACCGGCATAGAGAAATACTGCTGAAAAATTCCATCACGCTGAGCGCCGAGAGTCTCATTATGCTCACAGCAGTTAAGGTGACCGCGCTCACATGAATAACACTTCCCGCAGTTGTAATAGGGATTTCCCGTTACGATCATCCCTTTTTCGATACCATACTCATTCTCATCCACCTCAACTACCTCGGCTGAAAATTCATGCCCTGGAATACGTGGATAAGAAGAGTAAAGAAAGGTTCCCCGGTATGTTCCCAGGTCACTGCCGCAGATACCGCAGTACAGCATCTTCAGCAATGCCTCATCACTTTTTCGCTCAGGTATCTGCACATCAGTCTTTACCAGCACTATGCCCGGTTCCGGTATTACTACCTGTTTCATCTACTCTTCCCTTCATAAATAATTGTGTGTTGTTGTTTGTTTTTTCTGTTGTATACAACACACTTGAATATAGCATACAAACCCCGCTAGTCAAATAATTTTTTAACAATTTTTTTAAAAACACAGCAAGCAAAGCCTATTTTATTGCTTTTTTTAAGTAAATTTTTCTTTTTTTCCTGACATTTTCCTGCTATAATTACCACCAAAACTTAATTATCGATAACTATGTATGCAATATAACATAAAATAAAGAAAGAAGTTATGGCAAAACAAACCCTAAAAACCAAAGCTTATGATGAAATACGGAAAAATATAACCTACTGTAAATACGAACCCGGATCCGTCATTACCGAAGAGTTTTTGCAGACCGAACTGAACATCAGCCGCACTCCAATCAGAGAAGCCATCAACCGACTGGAACAGGAAGGCCTGGTAACAATCAAACCCAAAAAGGGTATTGTCATCTCCAACCTGAATTTTGAGGAAGCCGGCATGCTTTATGAGATCCGACTCCTGCTTGAACCGTATGTAATCCGCACCTATGGCAATCGCATTCCACAACAGACTTATGTCGAATTCTATAAACACTTTACAGATCTTTTGAGCGCTGAGGCAAGCGAGAGTGACTTTGACATTGATGATAATTTTCACCAGATTTTCTATAATGTAAGTCAGAATTCATACCTCATGGAGATGAATAACCGACTCAGCAGCCAGATAACCCGCCTGCGCATACTTACCCGTATCCAGGAAAAATCCGATCTCATACAGACTACACACGAACACCTTGCAATTGTAAATGCCTGTTTACAAAGCAGTTGGGAACAAGCAGCCGAACTCTCAATTGAGCACCTGAAACGAAGCCGCGAGAACTCCTTCAAACTGATTCTTTCCGGCAAGTTCAAATAAAATCAACCATACACCACGCTACAGCCATAAATTAAAAAATATCCCGCAACCTGCAGGATATTTTTTATCGCCATAACCTGCTTATCCAGCAATACCTCACTATACCCAACTTTATAAATCCCTGATGGATCCTCCCAAAGCATCAGATATTTTTTAAATTTTGTTGTATACAACAGAAACTATTTTTGCTATAATACCGCCATCACTTAATTCAGACAACCCATTTTTGGAGGTTTAATACCATGAAACAAATTACCGAGTGTGTCACCGGCACCCACAATTCATACCCTGAAAAGGTTCTGCAGTTCGGTGAGGGAAACTTTCTGCGGGCATTCGCTGACTGGATGATAGATACAGCCAACGGCAGTGGGGTCTATCAGGGCAGTATTGTAATCTGTCAGCCCATTGAACAGGGTTTGAAAGACATGATAAACCGTCAGCACGGCATCTATACTGTCGCCATGCGCGGACTGGAAAACGGCAAAGCTGAAGAGAGATTCCATCAGGTCACCTCGGTTTCACGCTGTATCAGCCCTTATGAAGACTATGCCGCTCTTATGGAGATCGCCCGCAGTTCCAATCTGGAGGTAGTAATATCAAACACCACGGAAGCCGGTATCTCGTATCAGGAGGGTATGAGCATCACCGACCAGCCGCCTGTCTCATTCCCCGGCAAGGTAACAGCCTTTCTCTACGAACGTTTCAAAGCGTTTAGCGGTGCCAAAGATAAGGGACTGCTCTTTCTGCCGGTCGAACTTATCGATAATAATGGTGATGAACTGAAACGCATTGTGCTCCAGCATGCACACGAATGGGAGCTCGGAGCAGAATTTATATCCTGGATTAGCGAGGCCAATGTCTTCGCCAATACTCTGGTCGACCGCATTGTAACCGGCTACCCCAGAGACCAGCTCGACTACTTCTTTGAAAAACTCGGCTACAGCGACAATCTTATCACCACCTGCGAACTCTTCAATCTCTGGGTTATAGAGGCAGACAAAAAGAATGCCGCAACTCTGCCTATACATGAGACCGCAGCCAATGTAATCTGGACCGACAATGTCAAACCTTACAAGAAAAGAAAGGTCAGAATCCTCAACGGTGGTCACACCTCAACCATTCTCGCCGCTTATCTCGCCGGGCATGATATCGTACTCGAACTTATGCAGGATGAAATCTTTGCAGGATTCCTCCGTAAACTGCTTTTTGAAGAGGTCATACCAACCATTGATCTTCCTAAAGACGAGCTTGAAGCGTTTGCTAATGATGTTCTTGACCGCTTCTCAAACCCGTATATCAAGCACAAACTACTCGATATATCACTAAATTCCTGCTCCAAGTTCAGTGTCCGCTGTCTGCCGTCACTCCTTGATTATGCCCAGACCAACCGGAAACTTCCGGAAGCTCTCACCTTCTCCTTTGCTGCTCTCATCCAGTTCTACAAACCAGATGCCACCGCCGGAGAGAACATGGGCAGACGTGGTGACGGTACAGCCTATCCGATCCGTGATGACAAACAGGTTATGGAATTCTTCAGCGACATCTGGACAACTGAAGATACCGCCGCCATCACCAAAGCGACACTCTCCCGCAAGGATTTCTGGAACGGCCGGGATCTCACCGAAATACCAGGGCTTGAGGAGCGCATAGCGTATTATCTTGCAGCGCTGCAGAGCCGGAAGATTCCGGAAATAATCACCGAGATTACCGCATAACTTAGAGATAATAATTATACAAGGTACAACCAACATGAATGATAAACTACTCAAGATACATTCTACCGATAATGTTGCTGTCGCGCTGGCCGATCTTGCTGCCGGCACTGTCTGCCCGCTTACAGATACCGCCGTGGTGACGCTGCAGGAAGATATACCGTTCGGACACAAAGTCGCGGTTACCGACCTGAACCGTGGAGACAATATTATAAAATACGGTCAGCCAATCGGTCACGCCACTAAAGACATTACTCAGGGACAGCATATACACACCCAGAACCTGAAGACCAATCTGGAAGGAATTCTTGACTACTCCTATAACCCCGATCCAGAGCGTCAGAAAAAACCACAACCTGCTGACAAACGTTTTTTTGAGGGTTACGTGCGTAAAGACGGCAGTGTCGGTGTCAGAAACGAGATCTGGATCATCCCAACTGTAGGCTGTGTCAATACAACCGCCTCACAGCTGGCGGCGCAGGCGACAAAAGCCTTCGCCGGCAAGGTAGATGGCGTATTCGCCTATACGCATAACGCCGGCTGCAGTCAGCTCGGTGATGATATGCTCTGCACCCAGAATATTCTCACAGGTCTCTCCCGTAATCCGAATGCTGCAGGTGTGCTCTTTCTCAGCCTGGGCTGTGAAAACAACAACCTTGACGAATTCAAACCGCTGCTCGGCGAATATGATCCAGAGCGGGTAAAGTTTCTGATCACCCAGGAAGTTGAAGATGAATATGCAAGCGCGATGCAGCTGCTCGGAGAACTGGCAGACTTTGCTTCCGGCTTCAAACGCGAACCGGTATCGGTCGAGCACCTTACCATCGGTTTTAAATGCGGCGGTTCCGACGCTTTCTCCGGTATCACCGCTAACGCCCTTTGTGGGCGGATTACCGACTCTGTAAGTAACTGCGGCGGCAGCACCATTCTCACCGAGGTACCGGAGATGTTCGGTGCCGAGACCCTGCTGATGAACCGTGCCGCCTCTGAAAGTGTCTTTAAAAATATTGTGGAGCTTATCAATAACTTCAAGGAATACTTTATCCGCTACGGACAGGAGATCTACGAGAACCCCTCACCCGGTAACAAGAAGGGCGGCATCTCCACCCTGGAGGAAAAATCACTGGGCTGCATCCAGAAAGGCGGTCAGGCCACCGTAACCGGAGTCCTTGATTACGGCGACTCCATCTGTAACCGTGGCCTGAATCTCCTCACCGGTTCCGGTAATGATCAGATTTCGTGTACCAATCTGGTTGCGTCAGGTGCCCAGATTGTTATCTTCACTACCGGCCGCGGCAACCCTTTCGGTTCCCCTGTACCGACTATCAAGCTTGCTTCAAACAGCAGACTCGCGACAAGAAAGAAACACTGGATTGACTACAATGCCGGCAGACTCCTTGAAGGAGAGACGTTCGAGAGTCTGACCGAGGTTTTTTTCAACTATATTCTCGAGGTCGCCTCCGGTAAAACCAGAACCAGAAATGAAGAGAACGGTTACAAGGAAATTTCCATCTTCAGAAATGGCGTTATTCTATAGAGCGCAAGCTCTCCTAGTAAATAAACCAAAACACCATCAACCCGTCCGGTAACACGGACGGGTTGATGGTTTAAATCTCCTGTAACTTCAATTCAAGTATGAAAGTTATACCTGAACCCCGCAAACAGGATTATTCTATTTACGCATAGCCCGCAGACCGTTGGCTACCACCAGCAGTCCCGCCCCGACATCCGCCATAACCGCCATCCACATATTCGCCAGCCCCAGCAGCGTAAGGACAAAGAAGAAAACCTTTATCCCCAGAGCCAGACCTATATTCTGCAGCAGTATCGCATAAGTCGCTTTTGACAGACGAACAAAGCGGGCGATCTTTCCCAGATCATCATCCATCAGCGCCACATCAGCGGTCTCTATCGCAGTATCGGTTCCGGCGGCCCCCATGGCAAAGCCGATACTTGCCTGTGCCAGCGCCGGCGCGTCATTGATGCCGTCACCGACCATACCCACCCCGCAGAGTCCGAGAGCTTCCACCTCACGCAGCTTATCTTCAGGCAGCAGTCCCCCCTTATAAGCATCAACCGCTACCTGCGCCGCGATTGCCGCGGCGGTATGCTCATTGTCCCCGGTCAGCATTATAGTCTTTATTCCCAGAGCTTTCAACTCACGCAGAGCGGTTATGCTGCTCTCTCTGACGGTATCGGCCACCGCAAAGAGTGCGAGCACCTCACGATTATCAAAGAGCGCGACAATACTGCGCCCCTCACGCTCAAGTCCAAAGATCTGCTCCTCAAGCTCAGGAGAGCAGACTCCGATCTCTTCAAGCAGACGGTGATTGCCAAGGTACCATTTCTTACCGCCAATGACTCCGCTCACCCCTCTGCCGGTAAGCGCGCAGAAATCCTCCACCGCTGCCAGCTCAGTATCCGCAAGATCCGAGGCCTGATAAACCGCCAGCGATACCGGATGATCCGAACGTCTGGCGATACTCGCCGCCAGTGTCCGCAGTTCACTCTCGTCTCTGCCGGTCAAGGGAATAAAACCGGTCTGCACCGGTTTTCCATAGGTAATGGTTCCGGTCTTATCCAGAGCCAGACAGCGCAACTTCCGCCCCTCTTCCAGAAATCTTCCGCCCTTTATCAGAATCCCGTCCCGGGTCGCGGCAGCCATACCGCTGACGATAGTAACCGGAGTTGATATCACCAGAGCGCACGGACAGCCGATTACCAGAATAACCAACCCGGTATAGACCGACTGCAGCCAGCCGCTCTGCATAAACAGCGGCGGGATTACCGCAATCAGAATTGCCGCCAGAAATACCGCCGGGGTATAATACCGGGCGAAACTGTCGACAAAGCGCTGCAACGGAGCCCGCTTGCTCTGTGCTTCCTCCACGGTATGAATAATCCGCGCCAGCGCCGAATCATTGGCCACTGCGGTCACACTGAATTCAAAGGATCCCGCCTGATTGATAGTTCCGGCATATACCGTATCACCAGCTCCCTTCTCCACCGGCAGACTCTCGCCGGTTATCGGTGACTGATCCACAGTCGAACTTCCGGTCAGCACCTTACCATCAAGCGCCACCCGCTCACCCGGTCCTACCCGAACCCTGCTGCCGATTGCCACCTGTCTGATATCCATACTCCGTATACTTCCATCTTCCTGCAGTACAGTCGCCTTCTGCGGAGTCAGGGCCAGCAGCTGCTTTATCGCATTCCGGGCTCGGTCTAGCGCCTTGGATTCGATAGCTTCAGAGAGATTGAAGAGAATCATCACCATCGCCGCTTCCGGATACTGCCCGATAATTACCGCACCGGTCACCGCCACCGACATCAGGGCATTGATGTTCAGCCGGAAATTACGCACTGCGATCCAGCCTTTTTTGTAGGTACTGAGACCGGCTATATAAATCGCAATAACAGCACAGATTAGCGGCAGATATGAGAATACCGCAATCCCCTGCCATACCGGAGCCGTCAGATCCAGCCCCAAAGGAGCGACCTGCCACTCCAGACAGAGATGCAGCAGCTCAGCCAGCAGTGCGAAAACACCGCCGGTAAGCAGCCGCCTCCAGGGTATCCGTGTTGCCGGCAATTCACGGCTCACTTCCGGCTCGGTGTCTCCGAGCAGCTCAGTTCCAAGGTCGAGTGACTCCAGAGCTGCAGTAATATCCGGAAGCTGGCCGAGTGTATACTCCAGCCGCAGCGTGCGCTGCAGCAGGTTGAATTCGAGCTCACGGACTCCGAAAACACCCTTCAGCCGCTTCCTGATCAGCGCTTCCTCCTCCGGGCAGTCCAGCTTGCTGATACGGAATACCGCACTGCCGCAGGTATCCCCTTTAATAACCTCCGGATCCATATCAATGGAACGGAGCGCACGCTCGATGCTTTCAGTGGATTCCAGCGCATGCTCGACAGTCAGCACCCGCTGCAGGAGATTAAACTCCAGATTACGGATTCCGGCCACCCGCTCAAGACGTTTACGTATCAGTTCCTCTTCCACGGGACAGTCCATATTCATAATCCTGTATACCGCCCTGGTTGCAGACGCACTCGCCGCTATCTCGGCGGATACCTCCTGCAGTCCAAGATGTTCATGCCCGCAGCAGCAACAGCCGCCGCCATGCTCATGCTGATCTCCGGATTCACTTCCGGTTGTATGTTTATGCTCAGTAGAATGTGAGCAACAAGTAGTAGTATGCTGCATAATCGCCTCCTTCTGTTATCAAGGTCACGAGTCAAATAAATCTCATTACACTTATTCTAATGTCTATAGCGACTATAGAGTCAAGAAATAAATTTAAAAAAAACGGCCACCCCAGCTTGACAGTTAGCCGCGGCAGATTTAAAATTAAGTTTAGAAAGCTATCAGCGGAAAGGAAAGATCATGAAGATCGGTGAACTGGCAGAGAAGACAGGCTGCAAAGTGGTCACTATTCGCTACTACGAGAAGAAAGGACTGCTGACTCGCCCGCCGCGTTCGGAGGGGAATTACCGGCTTTATGATGAGGCGGATCTGGAGCGGCTGGAATTTATTCTGCATTGCCGCAAACATGAGATGCAGCTTGATGAGATCAAAAAACTGCTGAATTTCCGTGATCATCCCCAGCGTGACTGCACCTGGGTGAGTGACCTGCTGTCCAGTCAGATAGATGATATCAGCGCCAAAATACATTCCCTGCAACAGCTCCAGCAACAGCTGAAGAATCTGCGCAGCCGGTGTGACGGAGGACATGACGGAGCGACCTGTGCTATTATGCAGGGACTGGATGATAAAAATTCCTGCTGCGCGGTTGAGAACGACCTGCTGAAGATTCTCGGCAGCCATAAACATTAATAAAAAAAGTACACCCCTGTGTAATACAGAAGTGTACCCCGAAGTTGCCGGCATACTACTATTGCCGTACAGGTGCTGATGTTTTAGTTTTACCCGAAGACAGCTTCACGCACCGCGCGCAGCATGGCGGTAGGTGAACCATCACGGATTATTCCCCCTATGCACTCCAGACCAAGTTTATCCACAATTCTGCCGAAACTCTCCAGATAGAGCACACTCTCTGTTACCGCTTCAAACTGATTCTCACGGTATGGGAAGATATCGACCGAGACCCAGCCGTCATAGCCGCGCTGCTTGAGCACATACATCATCTCGATATACTCAATCATATGCACCGAACCGAGAATCATATCGTCATCCCAGACCGCATAGTTGTCATTTATATGAACATTGAAGAGGCAGTCACTGCGCAGCGCCATATCCAGATCGCGCCCGATATTCCCTCCGGCCTGCAGTGTGTGCCCGACATCAATAGTCAGCCCCAGATTCTTTTTCCCGAGCTCACTGCATACCAGCAATGCTGTAGGCACGGTATCAATAAGCGAACGGTTTCGCGGTTCCCGCAGCTTCGGTTCCAGGGTTATCCGCACATCCGGCGCATAATCACAGAGTTCATTGATACTCGCCAGAAAATCATTCCACTGCTGTTTATAGTCGGTCTGCAGCGGATAGTCGAATCCATCCTGACCCGTCCAGAGATTGAAGCCGCCGGCTCCCACCTCGCGGGTATAGTCCAGCGCCTGCTTGCAATCAGCAATTGCCGCACTCCGCACCGCACTGTCAGCACTGGAGAGTGATCCGTGTGACCACTTCTGCTCGCCAAAGAGCGATGAATTAACAAATGACGGCTGCAGTCCGTATTTCGCCAGTAACGGCAGAATACTCTCCTTTTCGGATTCAACTCCGCCTTCGGTAGAATAACTCAGCTCCACCCCGGTAAATCCCGGAATTCCCTGCCCGGTCAGACCCTGCAGTAATTCCTCGTATGTATAATCACGCTTATAACCACAGGACATGTACCGGTCACAGATATTATTCAACGATCCAGTTATGGCACTGTATTTAATCATAATATTCCCTTCCAGCCCTGCCGCAACAGCTGCGGTTGGACTTTAACTTGCATTGTATGCGGTTTAGTTCTTACTGAACCGCTTGATAAGATTATGAATACTTCCTGACTGCTGCAGCACATCAAAGAAAACCGCAATCAGAATGATCACACCGGTAGCGATATACTGCCAGAAGGTATCCACTCCGACAACGATCAGACCGACTTTCAGCGCAGAGAGCAGAATCGCCCCGAGAAGTGTTCCGATGATACTGCCGCGTCCGCCGGCAAGACTGGTACCGCCGATAGCGGCAGCAGCGATGGCATTGAGCTCATAGCCCTGTCCGGCTGCAGGCTCGCCGGTACCCAGACGGGCCAGCAGTACCATACCTGACAGCGCCGCACCGATACCACAGACACCATAGGCATAGATCTTATATTTGGCGACATTCACACCGGAGAGTCTGGTCGCCTCTTCATTGGAACCGATAGCGAAGACATAGCTGCCGAAACGGGTCTTCTTGAGTACAATATGACCGACAATCGCAAAGGCAAAGAGAATAAATATTGAGATTGGAATATTGAACCCGACGATTCCCGCAATCGCCTTACGGTAATTATCCGGGATGTTCAGTACCGGCCAGCCGCCGGTAATAACATAGGCGACACCACGATATGCACTCATGGTACCGAGTGTGGCAATAAAGGGCTGGAGCTTGAGTTTGGCTACCAGCAAACCGTTGATGACACCGAGAATGAAGCCCATTATAATACCGAGCACAATCGAGAGGATTACCGGCACGCCCGCAACCAGCAGCATACCGATACCAACAATAACCACTGCAAAAATGGAACCGATTGAAAGATCAATACCGCCGAGAATAATTGCAAAGGTGATACCTATAGCCAGCAAGCCGTTGATTGTACTCTGATCGATAATGTCAACGATATTTGACGGATGAATGTAGATCGGATCCAACAGCGAGAATATAAGCACAATTATCGCGAGTGCGATTATAATTCCGTTTTCACGTACTAAAAACAGTTTACTCAATTTATTCATTTCCACCTTCTCCTATGGCATAAGATAATATCTCTTCTTCACTTAATTCACTTGGGACCCCCTCTTTGACGATTCTACCCGCATGCATAATGAGTATGCGGTCACTCATGCCGAGGACTTCCGGTAATTCCGATGACACAATAATAATTGATTTTCCGGCGGCGACCATCTCTTCAAGCAGCGCATAAATTTCGGCTTTGGCACCGATATCAATACCCTTTGTCGGCTCATCAAAGATGATTATATCCGCATCAGACGCCAGCCATTTAGCCAGAACTATCTTCTGCTGATTACCACCACTGAGATTTGAGGTGATATAGTTTGGATCCTTCGGGTTCACATCTATCTTTTCCATAAACTGCCTGCAGCTGTCGGTCTTGATCTTATGATTCACAAAAATATTCCCGAACTGCTTGAGTGAGGCCATCGCCATGTTGTCCGCGTTGGTCAGATATTTTATCACCCCTTCAGTCTTGCGGTTCTCCGGCAGCAGGGCGATACCGGCATCAAGCCCTTCGCTGGGCGAGGTAATATTCACCACCTTGCCGTTAACCTTTATCACACCGGAATCGGCTCTGTCAGCACCGAAAATCGCCCGCACCACCTCGGTACGTTTCGCCCCGACAAGCCCGGCGAAGCCCAGGATCTCACCGGCATGAAGCTTGAAGGAAATATCAGAGAACTCTCCTTCACGCGAGAGTTTATCGACCTCAAGCACCACCTTGTCGGTCTTCTGTGAAGGTTTATGCCTGGTGGCGAAGGAAGCCACGTCCCGTCCCACCATCTGTCTGATCAAAAACTTTTTATCTATTTCCGCGGTCACAAAGGTTCCGATATAACTTCCGTCCCGCAGAATTGTTGCCCTGTCAGTAATTTCAAAGATCTCTTCCAGGCGGTGACTTACATATATAATTGTAATCCCGTCCCGCTTGAGCTGTCTGATGATCTTGAAAAGTGTCTCGGTATCCTTGTTGGATAAGGATGCTGTAGGTTCATCAAATGAGATGATCTTGGCCTTATGATATAGCGCCTTGGCAATAAGAATCATCTGCATCTGCCCGGCACTCAGACCTTTCACTGAGTCCTCGCTGCGAAATGCACAGTCCAGCTGCCGCAAAATGGCATTGGCCTGAGCATGCATCGCTTTATAATCTATAAATCCGCCACGCTTCACCGGCTCATAGCCCAGTACAATATTCTGACCGACGGTCAGCTCCTGTACCAGATTGATCTCCTGGTGCACCTTGGCGATACCGAAATTAATAGCCTCAAGAGCGCTATTAAAAGCTACCTTCTCACCGAAGATATTCACACTCCCCTCATACTCGGCATAAATACCGTGGAGAATATTCAGCAGTGTCGATTTTCCGGCACCATTCTCACCCAGCAGAGCGTGTACCTCTCCCTGTTGTATATCGAAATTCACTCCATGAAGAACCTCGACATTATTAAACGCTTTCACGACATTATCAAAGCGTACCGCTGTCTTGACCATAATTCTATCCGTATTTTTTTATAATCCAGAAATAAACCCTGTAATAGGGCCCTGTCACCGGTCGACACCGGCCGGGGACAGGGATTAACGCTATGTTGTTATTTTGCGAATTCAGGTTCTTCCCAACCGATAATCTCAGCGGCATCAGTATCAACATTACTGCTGTCGATCAGCGCCTGTGGAGTCCAGATAACGCGTGGAATCTTCTGTCCGCCGAGCACACGCAGAGCAGTCTCAACCGCGATCTGACCCTTATAGAGTGGGAATGAATCAACAGTTGCATCCATCTCGCCCTTACGGATTGAGTCATACGCTTCACCGATTCCATCAACACCAACAACCAGGATATCCTTACCAGAAGCATTTACCGCTTCCTGTACACCTAGAGCCATGGTATCATTGTTACAGAAGATGGCACTCAGTTCAGGGTGAGTCTTGATCCAGATTGCAGCGAGATTTCTAGCTTTTGCACGGTCCCAGTCTGCATTCTGAGTCTCTACAACCTTCACATCCGGAGCGTTATTCTCAAGCCAGGTCTTGAAACCAAGAGTACGCTGACGGGCTGCGAACGCCTTTGGCATACCAACAACAATGCCGACTTCACCCTTACCGTTCAGTTTCTTGGCAATCCATTCAGCAGCCAACTCGCCGTTCTGTACCGCACGTGGTCCGACATACTGATCGGCAATGGCAATAATACCATCATTTACATTGATTACAGGAATACCTTCACGCTGAGCAGCTTCAACACCAGGAATCAGGTTGGCATCAGAGATTGGAGAGAGCAGCAGTGCATCATAAGCACGCAGCACCATATTCTTCACAATTGCCAGCTGACCTTCTTCATCACCCTCACTCTGAGCGGAACGTACGATAACATCAACTTCATAACCGCGGTCCTGCAGCTTTTTAGAAGCTGTTTCCATACCGAGTTTAAGGGTACGCCAGTATTCATTTTCAAAAGACTTTGCTACCGCACCAAGCTTGATCTCCTTTGCTGGCTTTGGAATAGCCTTGAAATCTTTACGCATATCCTTAAAATTCACACCATCAGCTGTATCAGGATTGAATTCAGCAGCAAATGACGCTGTACCGAGCAGTACAACAGCGACTACAAGAGTTGTAATTTTTTTCACAATTTGCATCTCATTTCTCCATAATAATAATATTTAACACAACAATATAATACCAAATACCGCGAATTTCCTCACGGATAAACTGCATTTTTTATCAGAGTTCTATCTGTGTAATCTTTTCAAGAATATACTTATGAGCCTTGACCCCGTCACGTTCATTCATAATACTCTCAACTGTATCTACTGACAGACGCTCCAGCAGCTTGAAGAGTATCTTCATGGAAAATACATTCATCTCGGTTTCAGCTACCGGATCCTCATTTTCAGGGAAGGTATCAAAATAATACGTACCCTCATAACCGGATCTTACTACATGATAGAGAAATTCAAGGGTCTGCTGCAGAGTGACACTGGCTACCGGCATACCGTCATCACGGAAGGAATACCCGTCATTGAGATGAACTCCCAGCAGCTTTGAGCTTTTATTAACCAGTCCTACGGCATAAGCTGGATTCTCCTTGGCGTACAACACATGGCAATAATCGAGTGTGACCCCGGTATTCTCCTCAGCGATATGTTCCAGCGCCAGCAGGGTTGTTCCCAGATCATTGATGAAAAAGTTTGACATAGGTTCATCCGGCTTATACTCCAGACTTATCTGTGCACTCCGGTTATACTGCGCCACCTCTTTGATTCCGGCTATCTGATATTCCCACATCCGCTTATAATCTACCTGAAAAGGATAACGGAAACCGTCATTGCTCGGCCAGATAGTAAGCACGGAACCGCCCATCTCCAGCATGGCATCAATCGCTTCCTTGGTAACGTCAACAGCTCGCTGTCTGATAACCGGATCAACACTGGTAAAAGCCCCGTTTCCGAAATCAGGGTAACTGTAATAGCGCAGAGCGATACCATTGAGCTTCAGACCATTATCATCGAGCATCAGCTTCATTTCTTTGGGATTCAGCACACAGTGAGACGGATAGTTGAGATCAACCTCATCCACATCCTCAATCTTACCAATAGCCTTGAGTACCGACTGCACATCAGCGAACTCGGGCTTTCTCTTTAGAAAAGAGTTTATTCTTGCGGCGTATTTCTGTTTCTGCATTCTTTTGCTCTCATTCATCAAAATAAATCATAAAAATAATCAAGTTGTTTGTTGTTTTTAGTAACCATAGTTAATCAAATCTGAAGACTCTTTTATACTACCCCAACTTCTGACTTACGCAAATAAAAACTTCACTTTTTTACAGAATAAAATTAATTAGTAAAAATATTACTCACACTCCAATAATACCGCAAAAGATTACAACATCAACAAACCCAAGGTATTACACAAAACTTTTACAGACATAAGCACACACACCTCAAACAAAAAATAAATTAATAATTTCCAAAAAGTGAATTTATGCAGTAAACTAAGAACAGCCAGCGCCCACTCAAACACGGCTCATACCCCTGGACAGCGGTCGCAGCCAGAAATCGAATGATTTTAAATTTTTTATAGTTTATATCGGTGATTTTACTATAATAAGCAGATACAGGCGTTCAGCCTCAGCTATATTGGACACAGATACTAAGTGAAAGCAGGTTCGTTTTGGATATCAATCAAATAGGCCCTCAGATACGTATGCTCTACCCTGGTCTCTCCAAGACCGAGCAGACACTGGTGGATTATCTTTTATCCCTCGCCAGCGAGGAAATAAGTGAATTGCGGCTGAATGTACTGGCGCAGGAATATTCTATCTCCCAGCCGGCAATTGTAAAACTTGCCAAGCGCCTGGGATTTTCCGGCTTCAAGGAGCTCAAACAGGTTTTATGCGAATACTCAAAACTTCCAACTACCGAGCTTTTCAGTGAAATCAATGCTGATGATGACACCCAGACTGTAGTCAACAAAATCTTCAACACCTCGGTTCATGCCCTCAAGGAGACCTCGGCCATCATCAAGACCAAAGATCTCGAAACCGTCGTTGACTGTATGCTTGAAGCTCGTGGCCGCTACTTTTACGGTGTTGGCGGTTCCGCAATGATCGCCGGGGACGCGGCCCATAAATTTCTGAAGATCGGACTCATGTGCGAATACTGCAGTGACGCTAATATAATGCTGATGCAGGCCTCTCTCATGGACCGCAAGGATGTATTCTTCGCCATCTCACATTCAGGGCGGAGTAATTCGATAATCACCGCAGCGCAGCTGGCAAAGGATAACGGTGCAACCATTATAACCATCACCAACTACCGCTACTCCCGGCTCGCCGAACTCAGTGATATCACCCTCTGCTCAACCTCTCTCGGCTCGTCACCACTCACCGGCGAGAATGCGGCAGCCCGTATCGCCCAGCTCAACCTGATCGATGTCCTCTTTGTACTCACCGCCCAGCGCGATGTAAAAAAAGCCAATGAGAATCTGAAAAAGACCAAATCCGCCGTAGACAAAAGTTATAAAGGTTAATTTATCAGTTTTCTCTTGACTTCATTATTTCACAAACTATTATTAATTAGTAAAGTTAATCTAAAAGCATAAAAATCTGAAGACCTTTTTACAGCAGACAGATTACACACACAAGGAGTTTTTATGCTTGGAAATATTGAAAAACCATATGCGGTTGTCCTGGGCAGCCTGCATCTGGACTACATTGTCGATATCCCCTACCTGCCCCACAAGGGAGAGACACTAAGCGGCAAGAATCTTAAAATTATTCCCGGAGGCAAAGGAGGAAATCAGGCATATTACCTCAGTCTGCAGGGAATCAACACCGTAATGCTCGGCAAGACCGGTGCCGACACAATGTCACAGCAGCTCGTAACCTCACTCACTGATGTTGGGGTAGACTGCAGCCTGCTGGCACAGGATACCACCGCTGCCAGCGGCATGAGTATTGCCATGATGACCGAGGACAAAGACTACTCTGCGGTTATTATCTCGGGTGCGAACATGAATATCGATGAAAAGTACATTGATTCGGTAATGAATGTCCTCCGTGAAGCCAGTGTTCTGGTGCTGCAGTTTGAAATTCCTCTCCCGATTATATCTTATGCTGTAAAAAAATTACAGGGGTCTACCTGCAAAGTCATACTCAATGCCGCTCCCGCCTATGAGAGTCAGGGCATACTTGAGTACACCGACATTCTGATTGTAAATGAGGTCGAGGGCGAGATGCTTTCAGGAATTGCGATAACCGATACCGAATCGGCAATCCAGGCCACCATAGAGCTGAACAAGACGGTGCCGACCGTTATTACCACCTTGGGCAGCAAGGGGCTGGTATACACCGAAACTGGCGCAAAGCCGGTCTTCCTTCCGGCATATACTGTAGATGTTGTTGATTCCCACGGTGCCGGAGATTCATTTGTCGGTGGACTGTCCGCCGAGATTGCGCGGGGCAAGAGTATTGACGAAGCCGTAAACTACGCCATGGGAGTCGCGGCTCTCTCTGTCCAGCATAAAGGGCCCAAAGCCCATAATGCCGTTCAGGAGAATGTCCAAGCCTTTCTTGCCAGCCGTCAGCAATAACCGCCGCGTGAGTGGCAGTTATTATATACAAGAATATGCACGTTTTATAAATATGCGGAGTACTGCTGTTCACGCACTTTTAGACGTTGGCTAATATAAAATGCCAAAACGATAACACCATAACGGAATTAATAATAAGCTTTGTTTCCACTGCCAGCGCAGCACTAAAACAAGCAACAGCACACAACACATATAAAACCGGATCGCCAGTATCTCTGGCAATCCGGTTTTGTATTTTACCTTAATGATCTATGCAGGATTTCAGTCGTCAAGCTCGATCATTCTGGGCTTTCTAGCCGCCTGAATCTTCTTGCGTGGTTTACGCTGTTCAACCACAGTTGCCGAAGATTCAACCTCATTACCCTCATTTTCCAGAGTAAACTGTGCCATGAGTTCATTCAGTTGCGCCGCCCGTTCTGCCATTATAGTGGCGGCAGACAGTGTCTCCTCAGCATTTGAAGTATTATTCTGAGTTACCTGATCTATCTGCTGCAGACCGATACTGACCTGTGATATACCCTCTGCCTGCTCAGTGCTGGCCGTTGATATCTCACCCAGAATATCAGCCACCTTGACCACATCCCCAACGACTTTATTGAGTGATTCCTGAGTATTATGTGCAATTTTAGCGCCATTTGCCAGCTTCGATACGGTAGCATCTACCAGCTCAGCCGTCTCTTTTGCCGCCCTGGCACTGCGCCCGGCGAGATTACGTACCTCTTCTGCGACCACGGCAAAGCCTTTTCCATGACGACCGGCTCTTGCCGCTTCCACCGCCGCATTGAGCGAGAGCAGGTTGGTCTGGAAGGCGATATCATCAATCATCTTCACAATCTTGGCGATCTGCTGACCAGACTCCTGCATATCAACCATCGCCAGCACCATCTCCTCAACATCGGTATTTCCCTTATCGGCTGTCAGCTTGGAGTCTGAGGCCAGACTGTTAGCCTCGGAGGCATTTTCCGCATTGAGCTTGGTCTGCGAACCAATTGCAAGAATTGAACTGTTGATCTCCTCCAGCGATGCCGCTGTCTCGGTCGCACCAGACGAGAGTGACTCACTGGCCGCAGCAAACTGATTAGCCCCGACACTAACCTGATGCACCAGCTCAGAAACAGACCGGATTGTATGATTCAGTTTATGTTTCATTTCATTGAAAGCTTTTCCCAGATTATCCTTGTCGGACGCAACAACAATTTTAGCGGTAAAATCACCATCTGCTATCCGCTGCGCCTCTTTAACCTTCTGATCAATATACATGCGCAGACCACCGGCGGCCTTGGTAATATCACCCACCTCATCCCCGCGTTTATACATCGACAGAATCTTCTCTCCAAACTTTTTATTACTTGAGGTATCACCGACACTGGAGCGCTTCATAAAGTCAACAATAATATTTATCGGGCGGGTTACCAGAGTTGTCATCAGCCAGGTCAGAACCAGACTTAGAACAATAATTACCACTACTCCGATAATCAGCGCGGTATTACGGATTACAGCGACTTCATTCCTGATATCATCGACACTGGCACTGACCGCTACATACCAGCCGGTAAGCTTGTTATAATTGAAATATGCCATCTTGTCATGCCCGTCGAACTGATATAATTCTTTACCGGTCTTCTCTTTAAGGATAACCTTCCCCCACTCGAAATCGGTAAGCTTAACCTTCATAATCAGCTCTTTATTAGGGTGAGCAAAGACCGTTCCTGTCTGATCGGCAACAAAAGCATAACCGTTTTCACCAACATTCAGCGGTGCGATAAACTTCTCAGAAAAACTGGTGCAGCTTATTACTGCCGAGACATAACCTACTACCGCACTCTCCTTTAATACCGGAACAATGCAGACACATACGGCTTCACCATTCCGCTTACTGACAAGCACATTAGAAAATGTCGGTTTCCCGGTCTTCAATATTTCCTTAAAATACGCTCGATCTGAAAAATCCATGCCAATAGTGTTGCTATTGGATGAGGCTGCTACCTTCCCATCACGACTATAGAGATTAATCCCGTCAAAACCGCTATCCGCGAATACGTTGATTAATTCAGCGAGTGCAGCATTCATTTTATCCGTATCCGCAGGAGAAGGCTTCTCCTTACTTAGAAAATCGCGTACATCCTCTCTTGTCGCCTGTGAAGAAAGATTAGCCGCGATGTCCCCTGCCCAGAGATTTATCTGTTCACTCAGCAAAGCTGAAAACTCGCTGACATCATCTGATATTTTATCTTGTAATACTCGCGATGCCGTGCGGTAAGACTGATACCCAAGAAACGCAATAGCGACAAAGATAAGCAGTACTGTTGGAAGCAGAAACTTCCCGCGTAAATTCAATTTCATTTTTTCCCTCTTTTTCAAATAATATATAAAGTATTAATTAACATATATGTATTCCAGAGCATGACACGCCCTCCTCTTACTAGTTCTATCAAGTCCGGACAACGTACGTATAAACCGTAATTTTACACCACAGCGACAATGTGTTAAAATAAAATCACCGCCACCAGAATTTTAACAAAAACGTCACCGCAGTTCTTACATCAAGAAACATTACCCGGGGAAACGCCCATAACTTATATAAAAAAAAAATGCTAATAAAAATAAAAATTTTATACTGTATACTCACATAATTTTCATACAAGTAACACCACTGCCAATTACTTATAAATACACCATTTCCATTTATTTGTCAATTTTTTTTTGTATCTATCCAACTTATAACCCGCCTGCTGCTCCCTTTTAAAACCCAAAAGCAAAACTTACAATAATGACAAAAGACTGTTACAAAACCTCTTCAATTTAAATTTACATTCAAATAAGCCATACATATGATCAAAAAAAATATACCATAATAGCTACAACCCTATACTCAGTATCTGAATAATTTATTTACTGTATATATAAAACAAGATATTATTATTTACAAATAAATTACATGCTCCAAAAAATTAAATCAACGGCAACCTAGCTGAATTCAACTTATTAATAAGATATAATAACATTAATACAAATACAAATACGACCATAATAATCCGCCTGCAGCTCTGCAAACAGCATACTATTATTAGATAGTTAACAAAATATTATAGAGCGTATTGCGAAACTGACGCAATCATGAATCGAACCTGACGGTATAAGCATAAAAACGACATAAGCTTAAACTCTTTAATCATTTAAAAAAAATAAAAAAACAGGAGCAATAAATAATTTTATAGCTCCTGCTCGGAAAAAATCAGTATTTCAGCCGATAGAACCAGACCACTCCAAAAATCCCCTGATTTAACTATAGCGGAATATTTTAATCAAAATTAAACAACATTTAGTTTTTCACACCCTGACCTACCAGGAGCAGCGGCACCGTAAGTTTATGCTTCAAAGCTCGCGACACACTGCCAAAAAGCGCATCACAGATAAAGCCATGCCCATGGGTCGCCATTGCAACCAGGTCATAGTCACTCTCTTCAACCTCTTGTATTATCTCATCCTCGGGTTCGCCGCTGCGCAGCACAATCACCGTCTCGATTCCCTTCCTGCTCAACTGCTCACGCTTCACAGCCAATACGCTCTCAGCCTGCTGACGCAGCGTCCGGTCCTGATCAATTGTATGCGAATGAACCACATGCAACAGACACACCAGCGCCGAATTCTGCAGTGCCAGAGCACTGATATGCTCAAGAACAACCTCGTCCACATCCGAACAGTCCATTGTTACCAGTATTTTTTTATAAACCTGCATATCATGCTCCCGCTGTTATGGTAGAGTAGAATAAATAAACATTAAGGATAATCACAATCGCTGATATCAGCAGCGCCGCCACAAACTCCGCTCTGCCGCTCTTGAATTTTCCCATCAGCTTGCCGCTGGAACAGAGCAGCAGCAGCGGCACCAGCGTAAACGGCAGCTGCACACTCAGCACAACCTGGCTGAAGATCAGAATCTTGTAGGTATCCAGGGCAAAGAGGATTATCAGCAGTGACGGTATCGCCGTGATAAATACTGAGATACGGTATAACAGGGTCTTCGGATCCTCAGGCTTACCGAGAAAACCGGTAATAACGTTGACCTCTGCCATTGATGAGGTCACTGAAGAACCAACGCCGGCAAAGACCAGAGCAATGGCAAAGAGCAGACCTGCCAGCGGTCCGGCGAGCGGAGTTAACGTCTGCGAGGCCTGTTCAATACTATCTACTATTATGCCGTTACCGGAGAATACCGCGGCCGCCACAATAATCATCGCCGAGTTTACCGCCCACCCCAGCACCATCGCAATTGTCGTATCCAGCTTCTCATAGCGGAGCACACTCAGCTTCTCATCCTCTGAAATACCCCATTTACGACTATGAATAACATTGGAATGCAGAAAAATATTATGCGGCATAACTACCGCACCCAGTATTGCCATAGCCACATAGATGCTCTCGCTGTTAATATGCGGCACCACAATTGCCGGTGCCAGCGTACCCCACTCCGGCTTGACAATCACGATCTCAATCAGATAACATAGGGCAATGACCCCAAGAAAGCCCATGATCAGTGTTTCCAGACGGTGATAACGCTGACTTACCAGTAGAAAGACCTCGAGCAGCACCGTTATCAGCGCCCCCAGCCAGAGCGGAAATCCAAATAACAGATTAAAACCGATCGCTCCTCCCAGCAGCTCCGCCACATCAGTAGCGACACAGGCCATGACGATGGTAAAGCCAAGAAGAATCACCACTGGACGCGAAAAATTTTCTCTGATATTCACCGCCAGTGATTTACCGGTTGCGATACCGAGCTTCGCAGCCATATTCTGAATCACAATCAGCATTATCGTACTCAGTGTAATCACCCAGAGCAGATCATAACCGAATTTGGAACCGCCTTCAATATTTGTCGCCCAGTTACCGGGGTCAATAAAACCGACAGTAACCAGAAACCCCGGCCCCAGAAAGCTGAGCAGAGTCTTGAGAAAATATCTGTTTTCCACACTCTTCATAATCACTAATTCCCCCGCTTATAATCAGAATTAAATCATAAAACCAAACCTCGAACATTATGGTTTAGAATTAATTATACACTTAACACCCTAGGTGTAAATTCGAATCACCAAAACTAAAAAAAAACTGTCTGCAGCAGACACTGCAGACAGTTGCCAATTAATAATTACCACCTTAAAAACAATCAAGGATTTCAGCGCTGTAATTGTCCGGTATACAGCCGCCAGTCAGCAAATTCCGTAATTTCCAGCCCATAACCGGCAATCTCGGCTTCCCCGATAAATCCGGGAATAACTCTTCCATCCTCAAGCCTGACCTTGCCTATTCCCAGTGGAGCCAGTATCATACTTACAAACTTTCCAAAAGCCGCAGCCGACATCCGGTAGACCTCCATATAAACCGCAGTTCCGGCAGTAAGGTCGTGAATCAGCCCGGGCTTGAGTACTCCGCCACCATTTAGGGCATACATCCTGTACTCAGCAGCGCTGCGCACCTCACTAACAAACTCCGCGCCAAGCTCCAGAAGCTGCTCATGCAGGGGGAAACCCCGCAGATGCGCCCCGCAGACAGCAAGTTCAATGTACTCCGCAGGCGTTTCAGCTGCCGGCTCGTTAATTACCGGATACCCGCCTCTACCGGCGCTCAATCCCGACGCGGCGTGCAGAGCAGCAGAAACCGCCAGCAGCTTGCGGTCAGCCCCTGCCGAAGCCACCAGAGTTACTCCGAACGGTACAGTAGGGGTCATACCTGTCGGCACCGCCACCGCCGCATAATCCAGCAGATTCATATAATTGGTGTAAAAGCCAAGATTAGTATTCAGCGCCACCGGCTCCTCCTGCACCTCGCTTATACGGTAGCAGGTTCCGGCGGTCGGGGTCAGCAGAAAATCCACGCCGGCGAGAATCTTATCGGTCCGCTGCTTGTACTCCTGGAGTTTATACATCGCCCTGAAGACCTCGGGAGCGGTTATGCCAAGACCGGAAGAGACTATCTTGCTGGTGGTTTCCAGCACACTCCCGGGGTTATTGGTGATAAATTCCCCAACTGCCGCATAACGTTCATTCACCCAGGGGCCGGAATACAACAGATTTGCCGCCTCAATAAACGGTCTGAAATCAATTTCTACCTTCTCGCCGCCGCACTCCTCCAGCAGGATGATACTCCGGTAGAACTGTTTCTCATACTCGGTATTACCGAAAAACTTCAGCTGCTCACTTTTTGGAACCCCGAATTTCCAGCCGTTGTGCCGTCCCGGCGGCAACGGCAGAGACCGTGCATACGCATCAGACTCATCGTAAACCCCGGCGACCTGAAGAACTATTCCGGCATCGGAACTGTTCAGGGCAAAGATCGAGACACAGTCAAGACTGCGGCACGCCGGTACCACCCCGCGACAGCTGAGCAGCCCGCGGGAGGGTTTGAGACCGACAAGATTATTGAAACACGCCGGTACCCTGCCGGAGCCCGCAGTATCGGTTCCCAATGAAAAGCTGCAGCACCCGGCGGCGACCGCATACGCCGAACCGCTGCTGGAACCGCCGGATATATACTCGGGATTGAAACTGTTGGGACACGCCCCATATGGGGAACGGGTACCTACCAGACCGGTCGCAAACTGATCCAGATTGGTCTTCGCCAGCGGGATAGCTCCGGCTGCCAGCAGCTTCTGCACCACAAAAGCAGACTCCTGCGGCCTATAGGTATAGTCAGGGCAGCCGGCAGTTGTAGGTACTCCCTCCAGATCAATATTATCCTTGATGACAAAAGGAATACCATATAGCGGCAGTTCTGCAGCCGACGCAGCTTCCACTCCCCGGATATATGACTCGACACGATCAGCATCAAGCCGCTCAATCCACACCGCTGCAGGTACACTGTCCATCACCGCCTGCGCCTCCCGTATAACCTCACGCACGCTCCTGGCACCGGTTCGATACCCCTCCAGGAGTGATGAAATCTGCATATCTATCATAGTTTTAGCCTTATCATTAATTATCTAAGCAACCGGCATAATGCCGCAGACGACCTGCCCCTGAGCAATAGTGTCGCCGCTCTTGCTGCAGAGCTGCACCACCTCACCGCTGCAGCCTGCTTTCAGACCGATCTCGGTCTTCATGCTCTCCAGCACCACAACCTCATCACCCTCATGCACCATATCACCAAGCTGTACGTTATACTTCCAGACACAGCCGGCAACTGTTGCCGTTACCGGTACCGCCCCGGGGACCAGCTCTTCCTCATCGCGCTGCAGAGCAATCACCTCTTCCTCAAAAGTAAGCAGATTATTATCAACCCAGTGCTTATACTCCCGGTCAAACGCCGTCTGCTGCCGCTCTTTAAATTCAGCGATACTCTCACTGTTCTCCTGCAGAAACTCCCGGTACTCGGTTATATCAAATGTTGTCTCCTCAATCCGCAGTGAGAATCTGCCTTTAAGAAAATCCCGGCGCAGGCGCAGCAGTTCCTCAGCACCCACCGGGTAGAAACGTATCTGGTCAAACGGCCGCAAGAGCCAGGGCTTACCCTTCTCGAATTCCCGGGTGACGTGATAACGGTTCCACATCTGCACGGTTCTGCCGACAAACTGATACCCGCCCGGTCCTTCCATACCGTAGACACAGAGATACGCTCCGCCGATACCCACGGCATTCTCCGGAGTCCAGGTTCGAGCCGGGTTATACTTGGTGGTTACCAGCCGCTTCCTCGGGTCTACCGGAGTCGCCACCGGTGCCCCCAGATAGACATCCCCGAGTCCCATAACAATATAACTCGCACTGAAAAGTATCTCTTCAACCTGCTCTACCGACTCAAGCCCGTTTATTCTCCGGATAAACTCGATATTGCTCGGACACCATGGCGCATCCTTGCGCACAGAAGAGGTATACTTCTCGATCGCCAGACGGGTCTGCGGATCATCCCAGCTCAGAGGCAGATAGACAATCCGTGATTCCACCTTGGTGGCACAGTCCGTCGCCAGTTCCAGCACCAGTTCGGAGATTAGCTTCAGCAGTCTGACCCGCGGCATGACTGCCGGATCATAATGCAGCTGCAGCGAACGTATTCCGGGGGTCAGATCGATAATACCCGGATAAGCATTCTCCATAAATTTCAATGTCCAGGCGTGCACCTTAAAACGCAGCTCCAGATCCAGCTCCAGCGGACCGAACTCCAGCAGCAGATACCGGTCACCCGCGACTCTGCCGACAATCCTGTTCTCCGTGTCTCCTTCGTTCCAGACCTGTACCACCGGTGATACCGCGGTAATTTCTACCGCCGACAATTCCGGCAGATTTTCAGCACCGGCAATAAACCTCTCGATTGCGGCACTTCGCTCAGTTGCCGCCTCCAAAGTTACCGGCACAAACCGCACCTTGTCACCTGCACGGAGTTGCCCCACCTTCCAGAGTTCGGCATCAATGATAGTCACCGGACAGACAAAGCCGCCCAGACTCGGACCGTCAGGTCCGAGAATCACCGGCATATCACCGGTAAAATCAACCGCTCCGATAGCATAGGCATTATCATGAATATTTGAAGGATGCAGACCGGCTTCACCACCATCAGACCTGGCCCATTCCGGCTTCGGCCCGATCAGACGCACCCCGGTGCGTGAGGAATTAAAATGCACCTCCCACTCATGCTCCAGAAAGACTTTAATATCCTTATCCGTAAAGAAATCAGGTGCTCCATGCGGACCGTACATCACCCCGATCTCCCAATTTGAACTGAGTGGCGGCTGCAAAACCTCGGAGGCGGCTGCCGGAAGCTCGGCACAGTCGTCACCAATATGCAGCACATCACCGGCCATCAGCGCCCGACCTCCATGACCGCCGAAACGTCCCAGCGTAAAGGTTGCTCTGCTGCCCATGTACTCCGGTACCGCGATCCCGCCACGTACCGCCAGATACAGCCGCTGTCCCCGGGTAAAGCTGCCGATTCTGACAACCTCTCCCGCCGCTAGCTCTACAGCCGTACCCATAGCGACCGGACTTCCTCCGACCGTCACCTCTGTTTCAGCGCCGCACAGCGCAATTACAGCCGGAGTATTAAAAGAAAATTCACCACCGGTAAGGGTCATCTCCAGAGCCGCAGCAGTAGGATTATTACCCACAAGCTTATTGGCTATCCTGAAACTGAGTGAATCCATAGGTCCTGATGGCGGCACTCCCACGCCCCAGTACCCGACCCGGCCCGGAAAATCCTGTACCGTAGTCTGAGTCCCCGGCAGCAGCACTTCAAAGGTATTCGCAGTATACTCCATACTGTCCAGCAGTCTGGTATAAACCTTCCCCTCGGCAAAAGCCTCAAGTTCACAGATCTGACGCAGCAGCAGCAGATTGGTCTCAAAACCGGCGATAGCGGTCTCCGCCAATGCCCGGCGTGCTGCCGCCAGCAGCTCCTCACGGGTCTGAGCCTTGACAATAATCTTTGCCAGTAACGGATCATAATATGAACTCACTTCACTGCCGGTCGCAATCCATTTATCAATACGGATATTCTCCGGAAAGACTGCCGAAGTGACAGTTCCGCTTGAAGGCTGATAATTCTTTCCCGGATCCTCAGCATAAACCCGCAGCTCCAAGGCACACCCTGAAGGCTTGAACGCGCCAAGACCGGCCAGCGGGTTCTCACCCCCGGCAAGCTCCAGCATCCAGCGCACGATATCAACGCCGAACACCTCCTCGGTCACCCCGTGCTCAACCTGCAGACGGGTATTCACCTCAAGAAAATAGAACTTCTCTGTCTCCGTGTCATAGATAAACTCCACAGTTCCGGCTGAGCGGTAAGAGACCATCTCACCCAGTTTTCTGGCTGCAGCATGCAGCGCTTCGCGCACCTCCGCTGAAATTCCGGGAGCCGGAGTCTCCTCTACCACCTTCTGGTTACGCCGCTGCAGAGAGCAGTCACGTTCACCCAGAACGACAATATTACCCGCACCGTCACCGAATATCTGCACCTCAATATGGCGTGAAACCGCGATATACTTCTCCAGAAAGACCCCGTCATCCTTGAAATTATTCTGTCCCAGACGCTTGATACTTTCAAAAGCCTCCGCCAGTTCTGCCGCATCCGCACATACCCGCATCCCGATACCGCCGCCGCCGGCGGTACTCTTAAGCATTACCGGATACCCGATACGCTCAGCCTCACGCTGCGCTTCAGCGACATCACTAAGCAGTTCACTACCCGGGATCAGCGGTACACCAGCCTTCTCAGCCAATACCCGCGCTCTATGCTTCAGACCAAACTCCAGTATATGCTCCACAGCCGGACCGACAAAGACCACACCCCTGGCCGCACAAGCCCGGCTGAATTCGACATTCTCACTGAGAAAACCATACCCCGGATGTACCGCCTCAACCCCGTATTCCTGTATAACCTCGAGGATGCGTTCGATATTCAGATAACTCTCCCGCGCCGGAGCAGCACCGATATTCACCGCCTGATCAGCCAGAGCCACATGCTCGGAATCCGCGTCGGCATCAGAGTACACCGCTACCGCAGTCATACCCAGACTCTTTATGGAACGTATAATACGGCAGGCTATCTCACCGCGATTTGCCACCAGAACTTTTGAAAACATACTACTCACCTTCTCTCCAGACAGACAACCTTACCGGTGTCGGATTATATGCATTGCAGGGATTATTCAGCTGTGGACAGTTTGAGATACAGACAATTACATCCATCTCCGCCACCATCTCAACATATTTGCCGGCTGCGGATACACCATCAGCGAAATTAGAACCGCCTTCAGGATCAACCGGCACATTCATAAAGAAATTGATATTACAGACCTGATCGCGCTTGTCAAAACCACGCCCCCAGTCGAGTATACCCTTGAGAAATACGTCCCGGCAGCTGTGCATATAACGTTTGTCGTGACCATATCTGGCGGTATTGCTCTCACAGGAGCAGGCACTGCCGAGAGTATCATGCCAACCGCAGGTATCGGCACTTACCCGCAGCATCACCCGGTTCTCATTCGATCTTATCTCCGTTCCCAGACCGATATAGACATTTCGCTGCATCCGCATCGTGGTATTGGCGGAGTACCGCTCCTCATTATTCGCTGCATTGATGAAGATTGTATCCACCGCCTGATTACCCTCCAGATCGGTGATTCTGACTGTCTCACCCTGCTTTACAACCTGCATCCAATACTCACCCGCTGGCACCACCTCGTCCAGATAAGCCTGCTCTATATTCAATGTGCTCTCTTTTAGCATTGTCATTTTAATTTCCACCTCTCTTGGGTTACACCCTCACCGCCGACTAGATATAATAATCCTCTGAATTCTTAAACCCGCGAACATTCTCCGCACAATAGGTCCGGCACGGGTCATCCGCTGCCGCCGGTTCCACCGCATAGATAGTCACCTCAACCGGCCGGCGCAGATACTCTGTGGACGGATTGAGTGGATGCATACCGGTGTCAAGTACCAGCAGAGTATCCATCTCCGCTCTCAGATCGACAAAACTCCCTGCCGCCGAATAATCCGTAACAAACTCCAGACCACCCTCAGCATCCACATTCACCTTGGAGAAGAAATTTACCACATTGGTAAAATCACGTTTCCCCATACCATGCTTGGCAAGTTCACCCAGCAGTGAATCATACCCATTACGGAAAAAGTCATTATGCCCCTGCTGGTAGGTAAGATACCCCTGCTTACGCTCCATATCCTCCTTATAGCTTACACCGCAGATCACATCATGCCAGCCCAGCGAATCACCGGTGATACTCAGCAGAATTCTTCCGGTATCGGCATAAATACAGGCATTCTTAAATAGTGAACTGATATGCTGAATCTTGAGAGTATCGCCCATGTTATAACGTTCACTGAAATTATCCGCGTTATAGAAGAGTGCCGACACATTGGCTCCGCCCTCAAGATCACGGAGTCGCACCGCTCTGCCACGGCGTATAATATGTGAAAAGTTCCAGCCGCCTGGCACCACGGTCTGATATAGTATTTTGTCCTGTGCTATTTCATTCATTTTCAACCCTTTACTAATTATTTGTTTTCAGAGGCGGCAGAATCGCTTCCACGAAGGTCAGCTGACCGGTACTGCTCTTGCTGCACTTGCAGGCGAGACTCAGTAGCGTATAAAGCTTTCCCACCTCACCCTGCACCAGCCAGATCTCCATATTCTTACCGTCTTCAAGCATTACCTGCAAGGTGGATATCACCTCATCCAGCCATTCCCGGCGCAGCGCAATCAGCCTGCTGGCGCAGTCATCTGCCGCCGCGTCATAGCAGATAGTCAGATTTCCAGCCATTACCCGGCTCAGATCCTGCTGCTTGTAGTTGAGCAGCTCCTTCTTCGCCAGATCCGCTATCAGCATCGAACGATTATCCATACCCCGGCTGCTGGCCATACTGTCAAGCTCATCACACAGCTCTTCGGGCATGGTTATACTGAATCGCTTATACTTCTGTTTAGCCATTACCTACTCTCCCCCCCTGCATATCCTTAGCTATCATCCGTAATACCTTGAACTCATCTCTAGTCTCCTCGAGCTTCGGATGAATAAGCTGCTCCAGATAAATCTTGGTACTCAGAAATTCCGGTGACAGAAACTGCTCCGGAGAGCGTGGACGCGGTACCGGCACCTCAATAATCTCCTGCACCTCTCCCGGATTTGCCTTGAGTACCAGTACCCGGTCGGAAAGATATACCGCCTCTTCCAGATCATGGGTGATAAAGATTATAGTGATGTCAATATTCTCCCAGATATGCAGGAGATACTCCTGCATCTTGGCACGGGTCTGAGCATCCAGCGCGCCGAAAGGCTCATCCATCAGCAGCACTTTGGGCTTATTAGCGAGCGCCCGGGCGATCGCCACCCGCTGCTGCATACCTCCTGAAAGCTGCGCCGGATAATGATCGGCGTATTTTTTAAGCCCGACGATATCCAGCCACTGCAGCGCCATACGCTCACTCTCAAATTTTCCCATCTCACCACTCGCTTCCAGACCGAACATCACGTTCTTCTTCACTGTCAGCCAGGGAAACAGCGTATACTTCTGAAATACCATACCCCGGTCGGCTCCCGGTTCACGTACCGGAAACTTATCTAGCAGTATCATCCCGTCACTCATCTCCTCAAGGCACGCCAGAATTCGTATCAGCGTCGATTTACCGCAGCCTGATGGACCGATTATCGACATGAACTCCCGTTTATGCACCTTGAATGAGACGTCCTTGAGCACCTGCTGCGGACCGCTCTCACTTTCAAATTCCTTACTGACATTATTAATCTCCAGGACTACCGGCTGTTGTTTGAGCCGGTCAAACCACGCTTTCACCTCGGGAGACTGCTCCTTGTAGCTTGGCAGCGCCAGATTATTAACCAGACTATTCATCATCTTCTCCAATACTCTCCTGACTGCGGTTGCGCCTGCGGCTCCAGAATGAATGCTTTCCTTCCTCCCAGGCAAAGAGCGATCTGCCGATAAGCGCCAGCAGCATATCCGTTCCCAGACCGATAAATCCCAGTACCAGAATCGCCGCATACACATTCTCGAACAACCGGTACTTCGCCTGCTGATTGATAAACCAGCTGATACCGGTGCTGGTTCCGACCACCTCGGCCACAATCAGATAGGTCCAGGCCCAGCCGAGCAGGATGCGCATATCCATATAGAGCTTGGGCAGACACGCCGGAATCACCACTTTGAAGAGCAGCCTTCCAGTCTTCGCCCCAAGTGTCTGCGCCGCCTCGATCATACTGTACTCCACAGTTCGGGTGGTATTTGCTATTACCAGCACCTGCTGAAAAAAGGTACCGATAAAGATGATGGCAACCTTCGGCGCATCATTGATTCCGAGTATCGCCACCGCCAGAGCTCCGAATACCGGAGCCGGAAAATATCGGAAAAACTCGATAAACGGCTCGGTCAATTTGGAGAAGAACCGGAAGACACCACAGAGAATGCCCAGAGGCACACCGAATAGTGACGACAGGAAAAAGCCCCAGAAGACCACCTTCACACTATGAATCACACTCTGATGAAACCAGGCCTCGCCGGTACGCTGCGGCGGAGTGATGAAGGCATAGTACAGCGCCTGCGCCACCTTGTGCGGTGCCGGAAAATACACCGGATTCACCCGGGTACCGCTCATAACTTCATCACCGGCAGCTTTAAGCTTCGCATTCTCGAGTCTGAAGGTTTCGATATCCACCCGGTCACCTTCCTCAAAGTAGATAGTGTCTCCAACCTCATCAATTCTTACTTCAGGATGCCACAGTGCCGGAATATAGCTGATTGCCGACCAGATAAGCAGAGGCAGCACGAATGAAAGCACCGTCAGTCCTCTGCGCTTTCCGGGCGCAATCTCCTTTATAAATACAAACCACTTATCAGGTTTTTTCATCTTGAATCCTTATTAACTGCGTTACTCGCCACTACGCCGCAACTGCGGCATCCTGCCCGTAATACCACAAGCGCCTGCTACTCCTTCGCCGCTGCGGTAAAAGACGGATCGATACAACGCTTAACCTTTACATTCTTATCATAAACCTTGTTCTTGACAAAGAAGTCATCAACAATTGCGGAAGATCCGTAGATTGAATCATAGCCCGGCTTTACCTCCAGTACCTTCATAGCTTCCGCACGGGTCAGCATTCTGGTTCCATCAAGGAACGGCTTGTACTCTTCAGGGGTAAGACCCACCCGGGCTGACAGAATCTTGAGCGCTTCTTCCTGATTTGCCGGATCGGCCAGATAAGCAATCACATCATACCACGCGTCAACTACCTTCTGCCAGTCATCCTTGCGCTTGAGAATACTTCCAGGAGCTACAGCCAGCGCATCATAGATGATTCCAGGTGAATCGGCAGAGGTATAGATGGCGGTAGAACCTTCAGATGCCTTCAGAGCCATACCGGAGTGTGGCTGCCAGGCAACAATCGCATCAACATCACCGGAAGCCAGCACCTGTGCCGCCTGATGTGTCGGCATATTCACCAGCTCCACATCCTTCTCGGTCATACCGTTGTCCTGCAGCGCCTTGAGCAGGAGTGCATGACTGAGAAATCCAATCTCAACCCCGATCTTCTTACCCTTCAGCTCCTTTACACTGCTGATCCCAGCGCGGGCCACGACCTTATCATTACCATTACTGTAGTCATTGACCAGAATCATTATATTACGGGCTCCGGTAGCATTGAGCACCATAGAGTCACCATTGGCCACACATACCGCGTCAGCCTTACCGGCGGCGAAAGCATCCATTGACGCAACATACTCAAACCACAGCAGCTCAACCTCGACCCCGTGCTTCTTGAAAAATCCCTTCTCCTTGGCAATATCCCAGGCAACCCATCCCGGCCAGTCACTGTAGGCGATGCGCAGCGGCTCCTCAGCCTGCAGATTACCCATGGCAAAGCCCCCTAGCAGTACAGCACAGACCAGATATCCAAATATTTTTCGTATCTTCATCTCATTATCCTCTCAGCGGTTAGCTTTCAGTGTTACTAAAAACATTTCCAGTAACACTGAATTCATTATCAAGCAGAGTGCCAGGTCCTAAATAAAACCACCCTGCAATTTCCGCTAATAATCAATAACACCTTTTATTACAAGATATTACATAACTATTAAACATTTAACTTTTTTTTAAACCTTTGCTGCCGGCTGTAAATTATCCAACATTATTGTAATAAACTACATTTTAGAAGTATGCTTTATACATAAATGTATAAAGCATACAAAAGAAAATCGCTATTACACTAAAAAGTGCAATAGCGACGTGTGTAGGAACTGCTGTGGTTTGTGCTTCACTCTGTTGTTGTCATATCCTGCCTTTAAAAGTATACAACTACATCAGGGAATTCTTGAATGTTCTGCCAGAGAAACAATATTTTCGACCTTGATATTACTCAGAAGCGCCTCGTGGCTAGGTCCTAAAATAAAACGTGTGCCGAACTCAGCCAGCAGCTGGCACACAACCTTGTCCACTGCTGCGGCATCACCATTTACCAGCAGATCCTGAGTGTCTACCCCACCCATGAATACCACCTGCCCCTTATACTTTTCGGCTATTCCGGGAATACCCATGCCGGCGGCATTGATCTGAAACGGATGCAGGCAGTCCACTCCGGCATCGATAAGATCAGGGATAATATCCGCGATACCACCGCAGCTGTGCAGAATAAAGTCAATATTATAGCTATGCGCCTGGGCGGCAAACTTCTCAATCCAGGGCAGAAAGAATCTGCGGAACAACTCAGGCGAGAAGAGCAGGCCGTTCTGCGTCCCAAAATCATTGCCGATAAAGAGCGCATCAACCAAGTCACCCGCGACGGCAAAGAATTTATCATTGGCCTCCAGATAAAAACCGCAGATCCGCTCCAGCGCTTCCTCGATAATCTCTGGATCGGTCAGCATCAGAATCAGCATCTCCTCGGTTCCGAAGAGATAGGTCAGATCATGGAAAAAAGCCGACCAGAAACCGCTCAACCGGTAAACATCACCTACGTTCTCCAGCTGCTTGATGGTATCGGTAAAATCCAGATACTCTGCCTCTGGAAAATTTACACTATCCAGATCCTCGATATCTTCTACATCCTGCAAGAGAGCCTGAGCACTCAATCCATGAGGATTTGCATCCTTCCAGGGGCGCATCGACAAACCCTCTGGGTGCTGATAGGTGGTTGCCACATACTGCGGTGTTACCCAGCGTATATCATCTTTAAAACGGAGCTGAATCTCTTCCAGAGACTTTGTTCCGAGTTCGGTATTGATTTTTTCAACTGTTGCCGGCAATGGCTTACCCAGCCAGAAACCACAGCGGTCGACCACACCACTCCCTCTTATAATCGCTTTAATACGCTCTCTGGAAGAATCCATATAACACTCCTTAGCTTGCAAATAGTTATTTCTCGGTATAATTAGCGCGTTCTTCATAATAGTCCGGAACCTTGGTTCCAGGCTTTTCAAACCATACTGGAGCATCTACTCCCGAACGCAGTATCACATTACCCCAGGGTTCAAAAGCTCCGGTACGCACGATGAACTTCGCTTTAGCCGGATAGACTGTTATCAGCTCATCATGTGGAATAGTCTCGACCGAACAGCGGTCACACAGCTTCTTAATTTTAGCGAACAACTCAGGGTTGTTCTCTTCCTGCTCGCTGGCAACAATAACCTGTTCATAAATAAAATCACTCACCAGCAGATCGAGTATATCCATTATTGAAGGGACATCCTGCTCAATCGCCAGATCAACCCGCTTCTCTTCGGGAATAGGAAATCCGGCATCACAGATAATTATATAGTCACCATGTCCCATGGAGGCTATGGCATTATTCAGCCCCTTATTTAATATTCTGCTCTTTTTCATCTTATAACCCCTTCTCTTTTAATCTTCTCTCTAAATCAGCCTTATATGGCAGTGATTCAACCACACCTTCGACCTGCACCGACATCGCCGCGGCGATATTTGCCCGCTGCACCGCCTCAAGCAGAGTCATACCCTTACCGAGCATCACCGCAAATGCCGCACTGAAACAGTCTCCGGCTCCGGTCGTATCGGTTGCCTCGACGTGATCTCCGTCTACCCGTACCACCTCACTGCCGCCGTCAAGCACAAATGCGCCCTGCTCACCAGCGGTCATAATCACCTTTACCCCGAATTTTTCCTGAAGTTTCCGGCAGAGCTCTTCCGGTTCCGCGTCATACCCCAGAAGTGAGGCTGCCTCGGTCTGATTCGGTGTAATATAACTCGCCAATGACACAAAGCCTTCCGGAACCTCACGAAACGGAGCTGGGTTGAGGATAACCGGTATTCCCCGTTCATGCGCCAGTTTCATGGCATAATGCACCGCCTCCAGATTCGCCTCAAGCTGCACCAGCAGCAGATCCACAGCAAAATCAGGTGTAAAAATTTTATCCACATCCTCCAAGGTAAGCTTTTCATTAGCTCCCAGATCTATCAGAATCTCATTGTCGCCAGAGTCACCAACCATAACAAAACCAACACCGGTGCTTGCCTGCGGCGTACGCACCACAGTACTTTTCTCCAGGCCTTCCGCCTCAAACATTGCCATAGCCATATCACCGATAGGATCGCAACCGAGGCAGGTTGTAAATGAGACCTCTGCACCGAGTCTGGCAGCCGCTATCGCCTGGTTTGCACCTTTGCCGCCATGGAGCTGTTTAAAGTTGTACCCCGGAACAGTCTCACCAACCTTGGGAAATCGCGCTGTACTCATGGTCATACCGACAGCATAACTTCCAATCACATGAATCTTTGTCTTTTCTTTCTGCATATTATACTAACCTACCCCCCTGGAAATTTTATGCCTGGAAACGAGGGTGCCTCCAGGCATCAATAAATATTACTACAAGGACTCATTAACCGATAGGCTCACCGGCTTCGAGCTTATCCAGCCATTCCTGAACATTTGATGAATCACAACGCAGAATACCGGTATCAACACTCTCGATTTTCTTGCCGTTCTTGATGTATTCATAAAGATTCTTCACAGGCAGGTATCCCTGCATGTATGGGTTCTGACTGAGAGTTGCCTTGGTAGCTCCAGCAGCGATATTATCAAGGGTCTCAGGCATAAAATCATGTCCGACATGCATTACCTCATTATAACGGTTGTTACGCAGCAGAGCTCTTCCGGCAGCCATAGAGGTTGGCGCGCCGAGTGAAGCAATACCCTTCAGATCAGGGTTAGCGAGCAGTGCGTTCTCGATCGCTGCATACATCTGCTGATCTTCCCAGCCGGTACTTACAACCTGCACAACTTCAATGTCAGGGAATTCCTTGAGCGCCTTGCGGACACCAGATTCACGATCCTGCGACCAGGATGCAGAGGTATCACCGCTGACGATCAGGACCTTGCCCTTGCCGCCCATATAATCGGCGAGTATCTTACCCTGCACATAACCTGACTGCTTCAGATCCTGACCGTAGAATGCAAGTCTCTTGGAACCAGGAGCCTCACTGTTGAAGGTCACAGTAGGGATGCCGGCATCAATTGCCTTGTTGATCATTGGGTTGAGCGCCTCAGCATTAACATTTGAAATTCCAAGTCCGTCAACGCCGGTGGTTATCGCATTCTCAATGAAATTAACCTGCTCATCAACATTAATACCGATAGGACCTACCCAGTTCAGCTTTACCCCGCACTCCTTGGAGGCAGCCTCGGCTCCAAGCTTGATAACCTGACCGAATTCAATAGCGGTATCATGATAAATCAGTGTAATCTCAATCGGTTTATCATCAGCCCGCACCCCGCACATCAGAGTAATACAACAGCAGAATACAGCCAGTAACAGTACTAACTTTTTCATATCTCTCTCCATCTAAAATCAAAAACAAACACAAAAATAAACATACCGCTTTTATCAGAGAACCACTTCACAACTGCTCTCGCCTATAAGCGCATGTTCTACAATATTATCCTTGGTGATTTCAGCCCCGACAAGTTCCTTGACAATCTCACCATTCTTCATTACCAGTACCCGGCTCGACTCGACAAGCACCTCCTGCAACTCTGAGGATACCAGCACAATTCCCAGCCCTTTATCACGGAGATTACGCAGTATCTCAAAGATTTCAGCCTTGGCTCCGACATCCACACCACGTGTAAGCTCATCCATCAGAAAGACCTGCGGGTCGGTGGCCAGCCAGCGGCTGATAACAACCTTCTGCTGGTTACCACCACTCAGATTCAGAATATTCTGATATACATCCCGCGCCTTGATCCCGACATCCTTCTTGAATTCTTTCGCCAGCGCCACCATGCACCGCTTCTTCATCCAGCCGAGCAGCCCGGTAACCTTACCCGGACAAGAGGTTACTATATTTTCACAGATATTCATATTCGGCAGCACCCCGACCTGCTTACGGTCCTCAGGTATCATGGCAAACCCGTTTTTAATGGCAGCCAGCGGATTGATATTATCCATCTCCACACCGTTGAGTCGGATCGAACCACTGCTCTTCTTGCGCAGGCCGAAAATCGTCTCCAGCATCTCGGTACGCCCCGCGCCCTGCACCCCGTAAAATCCTAGCACCTCTCCCTCATGCAGCTCAAAGCCGACATTTTTTACCACTCCGTCAGCACTGCAGAGATTCTCAACCCTCAAATACGGTTCACCATCCGGTTTCGGCGGTTTTACCATATTGGCGGAATCTTCAAGTTCCTTACTGAACTTATCTCCGGCAATCAGCCGGACCAGATCGTTGATACCGACATCCTTCTTATCAAATGTACCCTTGTATTTACCGTCACGCAGTACCGAAATTCTGTCACTCAGATCGAGTACCTCTTCCAGACGGTGCGAAATATAGATTATGGCCACGCCGTTATCACGCAGCTTGCGAATATTTTCAAAGAGCATCAGGGATTCGGTTATGGTCAGAGCCGATGTCGGTTCATCAAGAACCAGCACCCGCACCTCCTTGGCCAGTGACTTGGCAATCTCCACGACCTGCTGCTGCGCTACTGACAGCCGGCGCACAAGCGTTGCCGGAGCAATGGAAATTCCCAGCGACTTCAACACCTCAGAGCTCTTCTGCTGCATACGCTTCCAGTCCAGGGACCGCCCTTTACGCAGCTCCCGCCCCAGAAAAATATTCTCGGTAACATTAAGATTCGGACAGAGTTTTAATTCCTGATACACGACTCCGATTCCGAGTTGGAGCGCATCCTGCTCACTATGCAGCACCGTTTCCGTGCCATCAATAAATATTTTACCGGTTGTGGCCTCAAAGAGACCGCCCAGGATGTTCATCAGCGTGGACTTACCGGCACCATTCTCTCCGACAATAGAATGCACCTCGCCGGTATTGATACTCAGACTGACATCACTAAGCGCCTGAACCTTGTTGAAACTCTTGGATATATCTTCAAAACGTACTATCTCACTCATTTATCTACCCCGTTATCTGCAGAACCCGAAACAAATAGAACCTCATTAATTTCAGACTCAGGCCTTCTTCCGTGACCACATATCAAATGCAACCGCCGCGATAATCACAATACCGATAATCAGCATCTGGAAGAATGGAGAAACACCCAGCAGTATGATACCATTTTTAAGCACACCCATTATCAGCACACCGATGAGCGTACCGACAATTGTTCCTTCACCGCCACTGAGCGAAGTACCACCGATAATCACCGCCGCAATAACATCGAGTTCGAGTCCGGTTCCGGTTGTACCCTGCACATTAGCGAGGAACGACAGATTCAGTACTCCCGCAATCGCGCAGACAAAACCGGTTATAGCGAAAGCAATAATCTTGGTCATATTTTTATTGATACCTGCAGCTTTAGCCGCCAGTTCGTTACCTCCCACCGCCCGCATGCGGAATCCCATTATAGTCTTGGAATATATAAGGTTTGCCGCAATAACAACGACAATAAATATAATACTGATAATCGGGACCTCATAGATACGACCCTGTCCAAGATACAGAAAATCCTGCAGTCCGGTCGTCTCGACTGTTCTCTTGGAGAGCGAGATAACCCGGGCGTTACTGAGAATCAGCGACGCACCCCGCGCAACATTCATCATACCCAGAGTCACAATCAGCGCCGGAATTTTACCATAAGTGGTCAGCACGCCATTCAGAACTCCAAAGAACACCCCTACCACCATTGCTGCGATAACACTGAAGACCACGGAACAACCGTGAGTCAGCATCAGGCCACAAACCGTAGCCGCCGCACCATATATAGCACCTACAGACAGATCAATCTCGGCGCAGACAATCACCATCGTCATTCCCATGGCGATAATTCCCAGCAGCGATATCTGCCGTATAATATTCAGAAGATTATTGATCTTCAGAAAATATGGCGAAGTACAGGAAAAAAGGACTATCAGCACAATAAGCGCCGCCAGCACCCCGAATTCTCTGTTACCCTTCCCCATCCATTTCATCTTCTTGCTGCCAAGTGCTACATTCTCATCATTCATGCTAAAACTCTCTCTCTCTGCCCGATATGAAATACCACCTTAGTAAAACGTTATACTAAAGCTGCAAAATAAAAAAACTAAATTATAAATTTTCAGGCGCTAACACAGACACTACAATTTATAACCTACACTACCTTTATCTACCAGTTCAAGCTCAAACCGGTATTCAAACTTCTGCGACTCATCTTTACCCATGACTTTGAAGAGCATTTCAGCCGCTTTCTTTCCCATATCATGAGCCGGAAGATTAACCGTTGTCAGTCTGGGCTCAAACACCTCGAGAAACGGCGTATTATCAAAGCCGGAAAGCGCGATATCATCAGGCACCGACAGTCCCGCATCCTGCAATGCCTTATACGCACCGTAACCCATGATATCATTACAGGCAAAGACGGCATCAAATTCGCCCCGCTGCTCAGACAACAGCTGCTGCATCAGCGCATACCCGCTCTCGTAATGGTAATTACCCTCAAGAATAATATTATGGTTGAGCTCAATTCCCGCCTGCTGCATAACACTCTTATAACCTTCAAAGCGGAGTACCGCATTATGCGTATGCAACGGTCCAGTTATACAGGCGATACGCCTGTAACCACGTTCCAGCAGAAACCGGCACATCTTCTCCGCTCCGCCGCGATTGTCAACATATACTCCCGGAACCCCTTCAACACCCTGGACATAGCGTTCAATAAGCACCACCGGATAATGCTTCTTTAGAATATCCACAAAATACGGTTCCGACTCATTGGTATTCTGGGTAGTAAAGATAACTCCGTCTACCGATTTACCCCGCAGCAGCTTGATATACTGCTCCTCCTTCTCCAGTGAACTGTCGGTATTACAGAGCAGAACCCCGTAATTCTGATCATTCATGAAATCTTCCACACCCTTTGCCAGCTCGGAGAAGAAAGGGTTGCGGACATCAGGGATTACCAGACCGATCGTATTAGATTTACCGGTGACCATACTCCGGGCAATCGCATTCGGCTTGAAACCCAACTCCCGGATTTTTTCCTCAACCTTCCGGACAGTATCAGCTCCAATGTTATCAACCTTATGATTTATAACCCGCGACACTGTAGTTACTGACACATTGCACAGCCGCGCAATATCTTTGATCGTAATCTTCATATTTCCCTAACTGACTGGTGAAGTATAACGGTTTAGTAAAACGTTATACTAGTTATATACAATAAAACTTTGCTTAGTCAAATTCTATTTTCCTCAGCGCCTGCCCCGCACTAGTCTCAAAATACAGGCATATCACAGGCTATCTCCATGTCAAGCAAGGAGATAGTCTACGCCAAAATCTGCCAACAATTTTACAAAAAATAATTACAAAAATATTAATTGGTAATTATATTCGCTGTCAAAAACGCTAAAAATACCAATTTAATTTTAATTTTATGCTCATTACCTTGTAAGCAGCACCAAAATATGCTTCCGCATAGTCTAACCAGCCATACGCTATCACACCCTTATCTGCGGCGCTGCTGACGATCCCCGTCACAATAACAATCCAACAGCAGTTTCAGAATACTGAAAAAAAAGAGCACCGGCAAAACCGGTGCTCTTACAAAAAAATGCGACTTAGAATCAGATGTCAATACTGATAAGATACCGGCGCTACTTCATAAGTGAAGGCAGGAACAGCGATATCTGAGGGATATAGGTAACCAGCATCAGCACAATCAGACTGACAATCAGAAACGGCAGAATTGCCTTCGAAAGCTGCCCCAGCGATATCTTACCGATACCTGCAGTCACAAAGAGACAGACACCAACCGGCGGGGTGGTCAGACCGATCATCAAATTTAAAACAGCGATTATAGCAAAATGAATTGGATCAACCCCGACACTCGTTGTAACCTTGAGCAGAACCGGGAAGAGAATAACCAGTGCCGCGATGGTCTCCATGAAGGTGCCGACAAACAGCAGTAAAAGATTTATCAGCAGCAGCAGCACATACTTATTATGAGTCACCTCCAGCAGTTTATTCGCGAGCATTGTTGGGATCTGTTCTGAGGTTAGAATCCAGCCGAAGAGATTGGCCATACCGACCAGCACCATCAGACTGGCGGTAGTCATCGCGGTATCAAGCAGAATCTTCGGCAGCATCTTTATCCGCAGACCCTTATAGATAAAGATACCAACACAGAGAGCGTAGATACAGGCGACAATTGAAGCCTCGGTCGGGGTAAAGATCCCGCCGACAATTCCATAAAGAATGATAAAGGTCATAAAGAGCGCCCAGAATGCCCCTTTAAACTCTCTGAGTATAAGTTTGAGACTTGAACGCTGCCCCTTCGGGTGCTTATTCTTTACCGAGATCATATAGGAAACAACCAGAAATCCAACCCCCAGCAGTACCCCGGGAATAGCGCCGGCAATAAATAATTTTGCCACCGACAAACCGGTAAGTGTTCCGGCAATAATCATCGGCAGGCTTGGAGGAATAATCGGTCCGATAGTCGAACTGGCGGCGGTTACCGCGCAGGAGAAAGGCGCATCATAGCCCTCCTTCTTCATTGCCGGAATCAGTACCGCTCCAAGGCTGGCACAGTCAGCAACCGCAGTACCGCTGATACCGGCGAAGATCATTGACGCCACAATATTTGCCAGACCCAGCCCACCGCGGATATGCCCGATCAAGGCATTGGAAAATCCTACCACCCGTTCGGTTATACCGCCGTTATTCATCAGATTACCGGCAAGGATAAACCCGGGAACACAGAGCAGAACAAAGACATCGATACCGGCGTAAATTTTCTGAGCTGCGACCACCAGCGGAAAATCAACATTGATCAGATACACCAGTGAAGAGAGACCGAGGCAGAAAGCAATAGGCAGACCTATCACCAGCCCGATAATGAATATGATAAATAACAAGACTACACCAGTCATTATGCGTTCTCCTCTTTTCTACAACAGGCTCTGATCATATAAATAACCTCCAACAAGCCATAAAATCCTATCATCCCCATCATGATTGTTATACTGAAAAAGATATAATCCATAGTCAGAAAACGCAGCGTTGGAGCGGTCTGCATCTCGCCAATCTCGACAAATTCCCAGGAGACGTAGGCTACAATAATTGCAAATACGGTGGAAATCAGACTCACCAGCAACTTTAAAAGATAGAGTCTTCTGCCCTTGCAGTAGCTGTCCAGCAGCCCCAGCGAAACAAAGATATTACGTTCCAGTGCCAGACCGCTGGCAAAGGCGGTAGCATAAATAAAGAATATGCGGGATACCTCTTCGGTCCAGGACGGTGCCTGCGGCAGAAAAAATCTGGCGAAGACCTGCACGATAACGGCACATACCATACATATCAGTGAGATTATCGCCCCGCACGCGAGTATAGTGTCGAGTATTTTTTTCAAAAAAAGAAGAACTTTCATCGGTTTATATTCACCTTCAGTCATACTGTCAAATCATAGTCACCCGGTTATTCCAGGTCTGCCCGGAAAGTCACACTTGTCCGAGATTTTTCAGATTCCGGCTGCAGCATCAATGTTAAAGGAGAACAGAGAACATACCTGCCGGAATCTAAAATCACAGTTTAAACTATTATACGTATTTTTCTACTTTATATTTACAATTTCTTCATACAGAGCATACTGCTCAGGGCTGAAGTTCTCTTTAACAACCTTGGCTGCAATCTTCTGGAAGGCGGCCTTATCAACCTCGACAAACTCCATACCCTTGGACTGAAGGAACTGTTTATACTCTTCCTCTTCCTTTACCAGATTATTCATTGCATGCTCACTCACGATTTTACCAGCTTCCAGAATAGCCTCCTGATACTCTTTAGGAAGTTTCTGGAACTTTCTCTCACTCATCGCGACATAGATCCAGCCGGTGACATGCTCGGTCAGGTTTACATACTTCTGAACCTCATAAAAACTCGCACTCTTGATCAGAGCCAGCGGATTCTCCTGCCCCTCAATGGTTCCCTGCTGCAGACTGGTGAAGACCTCACTGAAAGCCATAGGTGTTGGCTTGGCCCCTGCCGCTTCCCAGAAAGCAACGAACAGCGGAACATTGGGCACACGCAGTATCATGCCATTCAGATCTGAAGGCTTGGTGACAGGGCGGTTACTGGTGAGATTACGCGGACCGCGACCGAAGGTGGCAACCGGACGAACCTTTACCTTGTCAATTATCTGCTGCGCGATCTTCTCGTTCGCCTTACTATTGATAATTTTCTTGAGATGATCAAGGTCACGCACCGCGTATGGAGCAGCCAGCAGTGCCGCCAGCGGCGCCCAGTTCTGCATTGATTCACCGGTAATAGTGAAGTCAGCGGTTCCCATCTGCATACCGCGGATCAGATCCATCTCTTTACCCAACTGTGAGTTTGGGAACACCTGTACTTCTACAGCTCCCCCGGTTTTCTCCTTCACAATTTGAGCGAACTCAAGTGCTGACTTATGCCAGGGATTCTCCTCATTAGCGAGGTGACCGAACTTGAGCACAAACTCAGGATCCTTGGCGGAAGCAAAATTTACAGCCATAGAAAAAACAGCAAACATTAAAGCCAGAATAGCTACTCTTTTCATGTTAAACTCCTAATAAAAACAAAACATCCAAAACCAACACAAATTATACACCGGCGGCATCGGCCGCCCTCCTGTCAGCAATACATATCCAGATACTTGCGCAAGGTCTCACGCACCGCACCGGGACCGGCACAAAGCTCAAGAAACATTCTCTCAACCTTGTCACCGAGATTATACTTATACAGATCAACACCAAAGTATTCCGCGTTACTCAGAATCGGTCTGACTCTCTCAAGAACCGAGCAGTCCGCTCCCAGACTTATACCGCTGAGCTTCGCTGCAAGCTCTTCAAGGTTGGGATCAGGACTGATATCAAAGCTCGCTCCGGTATCATCCACCCCCAGCAGATAACGCAGCCAGCCGGCGAATTCCAGCGGGATAAAATTAAGAAAACTCAGATCCGTCCTGCCCTGTCCAATATACGCCTTAAGGGTCTCACCGAAACGAACCGGTATCTTCTTGGAGGTATCGGTGGCGATACGCTGCGGAGTATCAGGAACAAACGGATTGGGAAAGCGCACCTTGAGCACTTCATCAATAAAATCTCTGGCATCAAGTATTCCGGGATTCACCGCTACCGGCAGGCCTTCGACATACCCTACCTGCTCGACAAAACTGACAAGATCCCGATCCTGCATCTCTGAAGATATTGATTCATATCCAAGTAGACAGCCGTATACCGCCAGCACAGTATGGAGCGGATTGAGACAGGTGCAGACCTTCATCTTCTCGATCTTATCAATAGTCTCACGGTCAGCGAACATCACCCCGACCTCTTCCAGCTGCTCCCGGCCATTGGTAAACCGGTCCTCAATCGCCAGATACTGTGATTCTTCGGCATTGACAAAGTGCGCAACATATGAATTCTTCGCTGTCTGCACCGGCGCTACACCCGCCACCCCGTCGGCACTGAGAATATCTGCTATTTTGGCAGCCGGGCGCGGCGTGATCTTATCGATCATACTCCAGGTGAAGTATATTTTAGCGGGATCCTGCAGATAAGCGACAAACTCAGCCGGCACCATTCCCGCCTCCTGCCAGGAACCGGCAAAGCTCAACACCGCCTCCTGCAGCAGTGTACCATTATGACTGCAGTTATCCATACTCACCAGCGTTACCGGTGCCGCCTCCGCACAGAAACGCGCATACAACAGTTTTGCCAGCAATCCCATCAGACTGCTCTGAGGGGCATTTATATCGGTGATACCTGCCCTCACCCACGGCAGATAAGCACCGGCACCGTCTCTGACCGCATACCCCTTCTCAGTAATGGTCATACTGATCATCTGCAGCGACGGCGCGCAGAAGACCTCCTGCAGACGTGCATAATCCACAGACGGTTTGAGACTCTCAGTAATACTGGCGACGACCTCCTTTGCGCAGTCTCCATCCTTCTTCAGGGTTACCGCAATCGCCAGATTATCATACGGCGTACAGGAGACATCAATGATCTCTTCATCAAAGGCCTCACACATTATTATTCCGGTAGCGGCAAGCCCCTTATTGAGCAGTCGCTGCTGAAGCACCGCCGGAAAGACCCTGAAGATATTTCCCGCACCGAAATGGAGCCAGCGGGGAGAGACTGCCGTATTGGCAGCAACCTCTGCGATATCAAATTCCGGCAGCGTATATCCCTTCTCCTGCCAGCTGCGGCGATCCTTTAATCCGTCAAGACTGAGTTTTAACGTCATTATTATTCCCTCAAAAAACCTTTTAAATATTAAGAGCGGCAGTCAAGCCAATACCATTTACAGCTGCTACTTCACCCCTTCAAAACTGTTCTGCAGATGGGTAAACATCCGCTTGCCGCTCTCGGCAGCATTATGCTCCGCCAGTGCGGCGATTATCATTTCATGTTCACCGATAGTATCACGGGTTCGCTGCGGATTCTGAAAGAACGCCAGATCATCGGTGAAGAGCCAGAAATCCACGAGATTGCGGGTTATCAGCGAGAACATGGAGATCATCGTCTTGTTCCGGCTGAAGCGCATAATCTCCATGTGAAAGAAGATATCAAGTTCCCCGCCGCGGCAGCCATTCTCAACTTCATGAATAAAATCCCGGTGAATCTCCCTCAGATGTTCCAGCTCCGCCGGAGTGATATGCTCCGCCGCCATCTCCGCCGCCCGCACCTCCAGCACCTCACGGGCCTCATAAACCTCGATAAAATCAGGTTTTTCCGAGAGATCAATGATATTACGGACCAGACCGATCAGAATCTTACTATAAATGTTGGCGACATAGGTTCCAGACTGCGGCTTGACCTCAATCACCCCGTACAGCTCGAGCGGTTTGAATGCCGCCTTGAGTTGCTGCTTGGTTACATTGAAGGATTTCTGCAACACATTCTCCGGCGGCAGCTGCTCACCTGGCTGCAACTCCCCGGACGCGAGCAGTTCATATATCTGCTCCAGGATCAGATCCGCAGGTGTCGGATTTACAATCGGTCTAAATTTCATCACATTTCTCCATATATACTGCCGCCTTTAGTTACAGACCGGCACTACTGACCGAATTCACTGAAGAGTATTCCTCGCTCCAGACCACGCAGTTCAGCCAGTCCCTTCATCCGTCCAAGACAGGTATAACCCGGATTCTCCACCGGCGGTTTGAACATATCATCCAGCATCAGCACTCCATGATCCGGGCGGTAACTCAGCTGCCAGTCCTCACGCCCCTGATCCAAACGCCGCTGCTCCTCTTTGAGCAGAGCCCTGACCACCTCACACATCTTCACGCTGCCCTCAAGATGACGCGCCTCGTAAAAATTTCCCTCTTCATCACACTGGGTACTGCGCAGATGCACCGCATGAATCCGGTCGCCATACTTCTCGATAATACCGACAATATCATTGTCGAGCCTTGCTGAATACGAGCCGGTACAGAGGCAGATACCATTAGCCGGTGAATCCACCATCCCCAGCAGATCCCTCACATCATCTTCACAAGAGACGATACGGGAAAGACCGAGAACAGAATATGGAGGATCGTCCGGATGCACCGCCAGCACGACTCCGGCTTCCTCTGCAACCGGCACCACCTCCTGCAGAAACAGCTTATAATTCTCCTTGAGAACCTCCCGGGTAATTGACTTATACCTGGCGAGCATCTCCCGCATATCTTCAATATTTAACCCAAGCTTACAGCCCGGAAAAACATCGATAATCGCCTTGCAGAAAATATCCCGCTCTTCAGGACTGAGCGAATCATAAAATGCTTTCGCCTTTTTTCTGATTGCTTCGGTATACTCCTGCTCCGCACCTTCACGCTGCAGAAAATAAATCTCAAAAGCAGCAAAACGCGCCATATCAAAGCGCAGGCACTCAGTGCCGTCATCAAGCTTGTATTTGAGATCTGTCCGTATCCAGTCCAGAACCGGCATGAAATTATAAATTACCACCCGCACCCCGGCCTTGCCGAGATTACGCAGACTCTCTTTATAATTCTCCAGATGCTGCTGATAACAGCCGCTTCTGGTCTTTATCTCCTCCGAGACCGGCAGACTCTCCACCGCGTCCCAGCTGAGACCGCCCGCAGTCAGCAGGGATTTCCTTTTTTCGATCTCCTCCAGCGGCCAGACCGCCCCATACGCTATATGATGCAGCGAAGTATACACTCCTGTTGCACCGCACTGCCTTATCATATCGAGAGTTACAGTATCCTTAGGACCAAACCAGCGAAACGTCTCTTTAAGCTTTAATTTCTGCATATCCGAACTTTCCTCTTGCAAAACCACCGGGTAATTTCAAAATCTAAACAACTAGTAACCTAGTTACTTAGTCATGTAACACCTTTACTCTATCTCAAGTTTTGCCTTAAGCAAATTTTTTCCTGAAATTTTTCCCGTTCACAACACACTTGCCTCTCTAAAATAAAATATTAAAGTCATATTTAAACAGCAAAATACCGAATCATCCGCAAAATCTCCGGATTTTAAAATTCAAATTATTTTTCATTTTTTTAGCCAGGCTCCCACTTACATACAAATCTCAAATTCAAATTTTACCACCTGAGTCCATAACACAAGAATCGCCCCTGCCCCACCAGCACCAACCCTGCGGCATAAAAAACGGCAGCTGAGACAGCTGCCGCACCGCATAAGCCACTATGACGCTTCACCATATCTATTGGCCTGGACAATAATCCCCAAGCTAAATCCTGACGCTGAACGTCCACACCAGTGCTAAAGAACCAATAAAAAAACGGGCGCCCCGTACAGGCACCCGCGAAACACATTATCCGGCTAACTATCGTCCATACTTCAGATTACATCCGTAAAAGCCACCGCGCTTAACGAAGTGACTTTACACTGTTGCGCAGAATAAGCTTGGAATTTATCAGATTCACCACCGGTTCACGCTCACTCTGATGCTGCAGCTTGAGATAGAGCATATCCAGAGCTATCTGACCGATCTGACGGTTGGGGACATTGACCGTACTCAGTGACGGAGTCGACATTTCAGACATTGGAATATTATCAAAACCGAATATAGACACCTCATCCGGTATACGATAACCACACTCCTGAATAGCCCGGATACAGCCCAGAGCGATGATATCATTACTGGCAAAGAGCGCTGTCGGTAGTTGCGGTCTATTCTTCAGATGCACCAGCATATCCTGATATGCCCCTTCAAAGGTCGAATCAACTGTAAATTTATTCTCAGGCTTCAACTCCAGACCAAGGTCGGTTACCGCCCGGTTGAAAGCCTGCTCACGCAACGCAAAGTTGTAGCCCCCTACCGTACTCTTTATCATACCGATGTCAGTATGCCCCAGATCCTGAAAATATTTGACAATATTATACACTGACTGCATATTATTCATATTTACATAATCCGCCTCTATCGAATAGATATAAGTATCAATAAATACAATCTTCGCCTCGGTGGCGATCAGCGCCTGCACATCACTGTCACTGAGCTCGGTCGCCAGAACAATATAACCGGCTGTCTGGGTATTGGAATTTATTTTCTGCACTACCGTCTCAATCGGAGTAAACGGCTGAAAGGATTCGATTTCAATAGTAATATTGTGCAGTTGGGCTGAATCCATGATACCATTGAGATAATTTCCAATAAAATTTTCATGGTTGGTGTTGAGTGCATGGCCATGTTTGGGGATCTGCATAAATCTCACCGTTCCCTGAGTATCGGCACTGGGCTTTACAGCCGGCTGATATCCCAGTTCTTCAGCTACACTTATGATTTTCTCCCGTGTTGCATCACTCACTCCGGCTTTGTTATTTAGTGCAAGAGAGACTGCGGTCGCTGAAACCTGAGCTTTCTGCGCAATCTCTTTTATGCGAACCTTCATTTTGGTATCTTTCCTGGTTAAAATATGCCATATAAGTTAATTACAGGTATTTTACGCTATTCCCCGCTGCAATCAACCCCAAAACCATAAACTAAAAATTTAGTAATTATTTTACTTTTGTAAAGTTGTCAGTCGCACCCTTATCATGCTAAAATAATTGGTAAATTCGTAATTTTGACCTAAATTCGACCTAAAAACAAGTTATTCAACCTAATAATATCTTATAAAATCCTGTTAAACAAGTAAATTTTATATAAATTTTTTATAAAAAAATCAGTAAATAAGTTGCGTAAGGTTCAATCCATGTGGTAGACTGAAAGTGTTGTGAAGGTCAAATTCTAGTTTGTTAAGGAGACAAAAAAATGAAAAAATTGATGTTAGGTTTGTTATTGGTTGCAGCAATGCTCAATATCTGCACTCTGAGCTATGCCGACGACGATATGCCGGAAGCATTTGCAAATGGAAAGAAACACAAGATCGTTCTGGTCAAGGAATGGGGCACAGGCACCCACATGACTATGCACATTAACGGTGTAAAGAGAGAAGCGAAAAAATACGGCATTGATGTCAACGTAATCGATGCCAACCATGACCTCCAGGCTATGGCGGAAGGTATTGAAAACGCGGTCAACCAGAAGGTTGATGCCATTCTCACCTCACACGGTAAGAGTGATGCTCTTCAGCCATCAATTGAAAAAGCTCTGCGCGCCGGCATTCCGGTTATTACTTTCGACAATGACTTCAAAGTTCCAGCCGACGTTCCTGCCGGTATGCTCGTAAGTATCGACCAGTATGACCTGATGCTGGGTCTGCTCTCTCAGATGGCTCTGGTCAACTACATGGACGGCAGTGCCAATGTTGTTTACAACCGTCTTGCCAATGTACCTCCTACAGACAAGCGTCACCGTATCTGGGAAGGCGCAATTATTCCAACCTTCCCCGGCATCAACGTAGTCAACACCATCGACCTTGGTACAGACGGAGTTATGGCCAAGTCACAGGCCGCTCTTGAAGCCGTTCTTGATGCTGACAAGGACAGCAAGATCGACGCAGTCTACGCTGTATGGGACGAATATGCAAAGGGCTTCTACAACGCTATTCTCGCTTCCGGCAGAAAAATTCCTCTCTTCTCTGTTGATATTTCAGATCAGGATATCGCCATGATGCAGGCACACCCTGAAATCTGGATCGCTTCAGCAGGTGTTGACCCGACAGTTATCGGTATCGTACAGGTAAGACTTGCCATGAAGGCTATCGCCGGCGACAAGCTTCCACGTTACTACCACCTGACACCGGTTCTGGTTAAATCATCTGATCTGCCATCACTCAAGGAAAGATCTGTACGTATGGCCGACCTTGCAGAATTCTACGAAAACTGGGGAACAACCTCAGAATTCCTCGAACCATGGATGGAAAAGATCGCAAAATAGTTTGATAGGATATTTATTATAACTAGCAGTCGGGAGGAAGAACCTTCCTCCCGATTCACAAAAACAGTAAAGGAAGTATATGGGAAGTGAATCAGGGCTCAAAATGAGAGGCATCTCAAAGTACTTTGCCGGTGTTACCGCCCTCGAAAATGTTGACTTCACCGTCAACAGCTCCGAGGTGCACGCTCTCGTGGGAGCGAATGGTGCGGGCAAGAGTACCTTGATGAAGATTCTCAGTGGAGCATACCAGAAATCAGAGGGCAAGGTATATCTGGGTGATAAAGAGCTTGAGATTTCCTCACCGCAGGAAGCTATGGAGCAAGGCATCGTCACCGTTTATCAGGAGGTGGATGTAGCCATAGTCCCCTCACTCAGCGTTGCTGAGAACATCATGATGGATCACATCGCCATCAATCAGCCCAGTATTTTTATGAACTGGAAAAACATTAAAACCTCCGCTGCCGAGTCGCTTAAAGAGGTCGGTATTGATATTGATCTGAACCGGCTCGCAGGTGAGCTTACCCTGGCGGAGAAACAGCTGATGGTCATCGCCAGAGCCGTAAATCAGAAAGCGAAATTTCTGATTCTTGATGAACCTACGGCTTCACTCAGTCTTGAGGAATGCACTACCCTTTTCACCATCGTCAAGCGTCTGAGCAGTCAGGGTGTAGGTGTAATCTTTATTTCGCACCGTCTCGATGAAATTTTTGAAAACTGCCAGCGCATCACAGTGCTCAAGGACGGCAGACTCGTCGGCGACTACAACATCGCGGATGAGACTATCGACAGCATAGTCGAGAAGATGCTCGGCAAAAAGATGCAGAATGCCTTCCCGCCTCTGAGCACCCCGCAGGAGGGAGTACTCATGAAGGTGGAGCACCTCAGCGGTGAAGGCGGCATAAAGGACGTAAGTTTCAGCGTCAATAAAGGAGAGATAGTAGGTATCGGCGGTCTTGTAGGCGGCGGCAAAACCGAACTGCTGAAGCTGCTGTTCGGAGTGGCCGAAGTCTCAAACGGAGATATCTATCTTAATGAAAATAAAGTAGTCAATTCCAGCCCGACAGCAGCCATACGCAACGGCTTTGCGCTGGTACCTGAAGAACGAAGAAAGGAAGGAGTACTTGTACACGAGACCATAGAGACCAATATCACGCTGCCGACACTCTCAAATTTCTGTAATGGCCCCTTTATGGTCAGAAACAAGATCAACAAGAGCTCCCGCGAATCAATTCGCCGGGCAGCAATAAAGACCTCGAGTGAAAGACAGTATGTCAACAATCTCAGCGGTGGTAACCAGCAGAAGGTCGCAATCGCCAAGTGGCTGATCTCAGATGCGGATATCTACCTGTTTGACGAGCCGACAAAGGGGGTTGACGTCGGTTCCAAGTATGAAATTTATTCACTGATTATCGAACTGGCCAAGATGGGAAAGGGAATTGTCTACGCCTCATGTGAATTCGATGAAATTCTCAACCTGAGCAACCGGACCTACATCATGTACAGCGGCAAGATCAGTAAACCATTTATAACCAAGAACACAAATGAAGAAGAACTATTACTATATTCTACAGGTGGAATGAAATAAGATGAACAATAAAAATAATAATGTAAAAGCAAAGCCGTTCAGTATTTTTGATTTCTTCTATAAATACGGGACCATACTGACAGTTATCATTGTCGTAATCTACTTCAGCCTGACGGTTGAAAACTGGGCGACATTCTCGAATGTGACCAACATTTTCCGCTCAGTGGCGATCGTATCGCTTATAGCTCTAGCTATCACCTTCTCACTTGCGGTCAACGGCTTCGATCTTTCAGCAGCGGCCATAGCGAGTTTTTCCGCGGTTATCGCCGCCAAAATCATGATCATGTGGGATGCCAGCCCGGTTCTGGCGATTATCGTGCCGATCATAGTCGGCGCTCTCATCGGCCTGATAAACTCCGGGCTGATCATCAAAATCGGTATTTCAGATATGCTTACCACCCTCTCAATGATGTTTATCGTCACCGGTGTCTCCACCACCTTCCAGGGCGGTTCCGCGATCTACAACTATATGCCGCTGCTGGACGGCGGTATCGCTCCAGGTCTAATGCCTGAAGGTTTCAAATACATCGGTCAGGGAAGATTCCTCAGTATTCCGGTTCCGGTATATATCATGCTGGTAGTCACTATCTGTGTGCATATATTCCTCAACCGCACCAAGTACGGACGTTATCTGCACATGATCGGCGGTAATGAAGAGGCTGCCCGACTCTGTGGTATCCCTACCAAGAAGTACCGCGCCCTGGCCTACGTGCTATCCGGTATTATCGCTTCTATCGCCGGTGTTATTCTCTGTGCCCGTCTCGGTTCCGGAGAGGTTGATTCAGCCGGCTCATACCTTATGGACGCAGTTGCAGCCGCTTTCATCGGCTTCTCAGTACTCGGTATCGGCAAAGCCAACGCCTTCGGTACCCTGCTCGGAGCGCTGCTGGTGGGAACCCTGGTAAACGGTCTGGTTATGATGAGCTTTCCTTACTACGCCCAGGATATTGTCAAGGGTATCGTACTGATTCTCGGTCTGGGCTTGACTTACTATAAGAAACGGAGTTAGAAACATGGACAAATACTTTGAACTCGATAACGACAGTGTTATCAGCTATATAAATTCCAAGCTTGATTTCTTCGGTGACGCCGCCGAACTCAAGAGCGAAGAGATCGGTGACGGCAACCTCAATCTGGTCTTCAGGATCCGTGACAGCAAAAGCGGCAAGAGCATCATCGCCAAGCAGGCACTGCCGTATGTGCGCGCCTCTGGCGGCGACTGGCCGCTGGATATCGGCCGCGGCGCGATTGAGAAGCGTATACTTGATATCGAGTACGAACTTACCGAAGGGGCGGTTCCCAAGGTCTACTTCTACGACGAAATCATGTGCTGCATGGTTATGGAGGATCTCTCCAATTACATTATTATGCGTTACGGTCTGCTGAAATTCGAGAAATACCCGTATTTTCCAGAGCAGATCTCCGATTTTCTGGCAAAATCACTCCTCCTTACCTCCGATGTCGTGCTCGACCACAAGGATAAGAAGGCCAATGTCAAGGATTTCATCAATCCTGAACTCTGCGAGATCACCGAACAGCTGGTTTATACCGAACCCTTCCATGTAGGAGCCAGAAACAAACTTGAAGACGCGATAGTCGAATTTCACAAGGAGAATGTTGTCGCCGATACCGAACTGGCGCTGGAGGTGGCAAAACTCAAATTCGATTTCATGAATAATGCTCAGGCACTGCTGCATGGCGATCTGCACACCGGCAGTATCTTTGTCAATGCCGAGAGCACCAAGGTTATCGATCCGGAGTTTGCTTTCTACGGTCCTATAGCCTATGACCTCGCCTGCCTCTTCGCAAATATCATCATGAACTATATCTCAGCCTGGTACAATCTCAAGGATGAACCGGCAAAACGCGATGATTACTGCGAATATCTGCGGGATACACTGGTAAAGACTGTTGACCTGACCAAGAAGAAATTCTATGATTTATGGGACAGTTCAGTAACCGACCAGATGGCAAAGACTCCCGGCTTCAAAGAATTCTATATTGAAGACGTATTTATCAATGCCGCCGGAATTGTCGGCTGTGAGATGACCAGACGTACCGTCGGCTTTGCCCATGTCGTCGACCTTGACAACATCAAGGATGATCAGAGCCGTTACCTGGCGAAGACCAACAATCTGCTGCTGGCCAAGGAATACGTCAAGAAACGCAGCAGTATCAGTACCGGAGAGGATTATCTCAAACTTTTGGATTCAATAATTAAATAAAAAGGAGTGATTAATAATGCAAAGTGTAATTCCCGCCTACCTCAATGCGAGTAAGGACAAGCTGGTACTGATCGACCAGACACTGCTGCCGACCGAAGAGATCTGGCTCGAGCTCAATGACAGTGAAGCAATCTGGGAAGCGATCAAGATGCTCCGCGTCAGAGGCGCTCCGGCGATTGGTATCGCCGCTGCTTACGGCCTCTATGTCTGTGCCCTCAAGGTTGATGCCGCCACCGTTGCCGAGTTCAAGACCGAATTTCTCAAGCTCGCTGAATACTTCGCAACCAGCCGCCCTACCGCGGTCAATCTCTTCTGGGCTCTGGATAAGATGAAAGCCCGCTTCGAAGTCGAAGAGAAGAGCGGCAAGGATGTCGCCGGAATCAAGGCCGCCCTGCTCGCCGAGAGCGAGGATATCTTCAAAGAGGATCAGGATATGGGACGGGCGATCGGTGAGCACGGTCTGTCGCTGCTCAAACCCGGTATGGGACTCCTGACCCACTGCAATGCCGGTGCTCTCGCCGCCAGTGGTTACGGTACAGCTCTGGCTCCAATGTATGCCGGTCATGACAAGGGTTACAACTTCAAAGTCTTTACCGATGAGACCAGACCGCTGCTGCAGGGTTCCCGGCTCAGCTCCTACGAACTCTTCAAAGCCGGAATCGACGTCACCGTTATCTGCGACAATATGGCCTCTATCGTCATGAAGCAGGGAATGGTACAGGCGGTACTGGTCGGCGCCGACAGAATCGCCGCCAATGGTGATTCCGCGAATAAGATCGGTACCAGCGGGGTGGCTATTCTGGCCAAGGAGTATGGAATTCCATTCTACATTCTCGCTCCTACCTCCACTATCGACCTGCAGACCAAGACCGGTGCTGATATTCCGATCGAACTGCGCGACGGCGACGAGATCGGCAACGGTTTCGGCAGACGTACCGCCCCGGAAGGCGTAAAGACCTACAACCCGGCCTTCGATGTGACCGATGCCCAGTATATAACCGCGATAATTACCGAAAAGGGTGTGCACAAGGCACCATATACCGAGAGTCTGGCGGCACTATTCGCCTGAAGTAAATAAGTATAAACCGACAACAACAGAAACATTGCTTGTAAAATTAAAACAAACCTAACACACACAGCTTACAGGCAAAATCCTGAGGAGGGATACTGAGACGGTTCAGCCGCTCGGTATTGCCTCCTCGTTATATAAGCAAGAGAAAGAAGGAGCATTAAGGTGAAGCTAAAGTATGAAAGAGAGCAGGTAGTACATTTCTGCAGAGAACTGGTCAACAAAAATCTTACTACCGGTACCGGGGGTAACATCAGCGTATTCAACCGAGAAGAAGGACTTTTCGCCCTCTCTCCCAGTGGTATGGATTACTTCATAATGGAGGATGAGGATGTGGTAATCCTCGATCTTGACGGCAAGAAGGTTGAAGGGGAGCTTAAGCCATCGGTAGAGGTAGATCTGCACCGGATCATGTATACCGGCAGAGATGATATCAATGCCGTGGTACACGCCCACTCTGTCTATGCCACCACTCTGGCGGCACTGCGGATGGATGTACCCGCCTGCCACTATCTGATCGGCTTCTGCGGCCGTGATGTCCGCTGTACTGAATATGTGGATTTCGGCACTCCCGCTCTTGCTGAGGTAGCATTCGAAGGGATGAAGGACCGTTACGGCGTACTGCTTGGCAATCATGGACTCCTCACCGGCGGCGCGGATATTGATTACGCCTTCTCAGCCGCTGAAGAACTGGAGTTCGTCTGCCAGATCTATTACCGCGCCAAGTGTATCGGCGAACCGGCTATTCTCACCACCCGCGACATGGATACCGCCCTCGATAAATTCAAAGGCTACGGCCAGAAAAAACTACGGAAATAAACAACAGTAAACGGGGATAACGTTAACATTAACGTTATCCCCGTCTAACTCCCCCTCTGCCCGCGGTTATTAACACCGCACAATTTCCTCAATTATCGCAATTTCTAAATTTTCACTAAATATTTCACGATTTTTTATCTTATCTAAAAATAAATTTGTACAGAAATACGCCACATCCTATCCTCTTTAGCCACATAATGCTATGAAAATTATATCATTAAGGAAAGCTAAAATTGTTGCAACATATACCCTAAATTATATAATTTACTAAAAATTGCACCGCAGGAACTATCAGATTAATGTTATAATAGTTATAGGAATTATCTTAAAAATTTAACGTTTAACGTACCACCTGTACCGGTTACAGGCGGTTGAATTATTGGATAAAAAGTTAAGGAGAATTATGATATGAGCCTCAAACTTAAAGTTATCGCTCTGCCTGTAGTTATGATAATATTTGCTATCGCCACGATGATCTGGATGGCTTATAACATCTCCAGCAGCTCTCTGGAAGATGAGACCCGGCAGTCACTCGACAGTGCGCAACTGACAATCGCCGACCGTCTAGACTCTCTCAAACGCCGCCTCGACACCGCCAGTACGATAACCCGGATACCCGAGCTTATAAACGGGGTTAAAAATAAGAATACTGCAGACCTGCAACCGCTGTCCAAACAGCTCCTCACCGATCTCAAGGTTGATTTCATTACCATTACCGACAAGGACGGAACAGTTATCGCTCGTGGTCACTCCGACCAGACCGGAGACAGCGCCGCCAAACGCCCAAGCTTCACTGCAGCCATAAAGGGTAAAAAATACTCGGATATCCTCTCTTCCGACACGGCTCTGGTAAAACTCTCACTCCGGCAGTCCTACCCGATAAAGGATAATTCCGAAATTATCGGTACTATTGAGTACGGCGCGGACATGGCCTCCGGCGAACTAATTACCAGCCTGAAGCAGATTCTGGAGATGGAGGTCAGTGTCTACCAGGGCACTAAACCGCTCTTCACGACTGCAGCGGCTGAGCTGCAGCAGCTTATCGGTACCGGTGCGTCAGACACCGGAATTTCCAGTACGGTTCTGCAGCAGGGGAATACCGCCTTCAAACAGGTAAAGACCACAGGAAATTCCTACAGCGAGCTCTACTGGCCGATCACTTCCAGCCAGGGCATTATTGGAATGTACTCCATTGCCAAGTCCAATCAGACCGCGGTCGCCGGCCTGCACCGGATGCTTAGAGATCTCAGCCTCTATGGAGCGGTGATAGTAGTGATCCTTCTTATTATATCCTATTTTCTCGGCTCGGCAATCGAACGGAAGGTTGCGGAGCAGAATCACTGGTACGACCAGATCCTCAATAAACTCAGAGCTCCGGTCTCAGCGGTTGACATGAAGATGAAGCCGGTATTCATGAATAAAAGTGCGCTTGATATCGCCGGCAATGGCGCTGAATTCGCCGCCAAAGGGGTACAGACCGCCAAATCCTGCGCTCAAATCTGGCGTACTGCTCTCTGCGGCACCAAGCAGTGCCCGCTGGCGAACCTGCAGCGAACCGGCAGCAACCTGACCAGTGTCAACCTCCTTGGCGCTGATTTTGAGATTGAAGCTTACTATCTGGAAAACCTCAAGGGCGAAAAGATCGGAATGTTCGAGGTGCTCAACGATGTCTCGGAAAAATGCCAGATTCAGCGGGTAGCCAAAGAGATTTCCAGTGTCAGCAGTGAACTCGATATCTCCTGCACCGAGGTCAGCACCGCCTCCGAGTCACTCTCGCAGGGTGCGACCGATCAGGCCGCCGCACTCGAAGAGGTTACCGCCACCATGACCCAGATCGAGAGTCAGATCACCGCCAATGCCGAGAATGCGGTAAAGGCCAGCAATCTCACCCGCGAGGCGACCGAACTTGCCTCACAGGGCAAGAGCCAGATGGAGAAGATGGTCAGTGCCATGGAGCAGATCACCGAGAACTCCACTCTGACTCAGAATATCATCAAAACCATCGACGATATCGCCTTCCAGACCAATCTGCTGGCGCTCAATGCCGCGGTGGAAGCAGCCAGAGCCGGTCACCACGGCAAGGGCTTTGCCGTAGTCGCGGAAGAGGTCAGAAACCTCGCCTCCCGCAGTGCCAAAGCTACCGCCGAGACTTCAGCACTTGTCGACAAAAGCAACAGCCAGATCAATGATGGTATGAATATAACCCGCACCACCGCCGAATCACTGCTCAAGATTACCGAGGTTATCGGCAGCGTCAACGAACTGGCCAGCAGTATCGCCATCGCCTCCAATGAACAGGCGCAGGGAATCTCACAGGTCAATATCGGTCTGAATCAGGTGGACAACGTCATGCAGCAGAACGCGGTAAACGCCCAGGAGACCGCAGATTCAGCGAGCAGACTCGCCCAGCAGGAAGAAACCCTCAATGAACTGGTACGCCAGTTCTAACAATCGCCCCTCCTCTGCACCGGTAAAAACTCTATAACTACCACGCAGAGGAGTCTCACATAAATAATGTTACTATTGAACCGCCCGTATATACGGGCGGTTCAATAGTAACACCCCAGACTCTAACCTGTAAACACCACCAATAAACCAAGATTAAATTATCTGAAAACAAAATAAATATATCTCTCGTATACGATTACATAATTCATTTTATTACAGTCATATCCAGTTATAAGAAGTTCAGCCTGAGACCAGATTATAGCAAGAATACCGGCTGTCAGCTAATAAACCCCCATCTACTGTTGAAATAACCTTTAACATACCATAAACAAAAAAAGATCTCTGCCATACCACAAGAGCACAGCAGAGACCGCGACTAACAAGCAATAAATACTTATAATTCTATACAGAGAGATACGATGTAATCTTTTGTTCGTTGATTGAACCTTTAAGATCCTTATGTATGAACTTACCACCTTCAATAACATACATCACATCCGCAATATTAACGGTAAAGCTCAGAATCTGCTCGGTAACGATAATAGTCAGGTTCTTCATCTTCTTGATATCATTGAGAATCACCGCCATCTCCTTGATAATTGATGGCTGAATACCTTCGGTTGGCTCATCAAGAACAAGCACCTTCGGCTCCGCTACCAGCGCTCTGGCGATCGCCAGCTGCTGCTGCTGACCACCCGACAGGTTACCGCCTTTACGCTTGCGCATCTCATACAGCACTGGGAAGATACTGTACACACTGTTGAGCAGCACATCCCGCTTCTCCATAGTGTATTCCAGACCGGTGAATACATTCTCCTCGACCGTCAGGGTTGAAAATATCTGTCTGCCCTGAGGCACGTATGCCAGACCATGCTTGACCCGTCTATGAGTAGGAGTGTTGGTGATATCCTTGCCGTCCAGCTCAATAGTTCCTGACTTCGCCTTGTTAATACCGATCAGACTCTTCATCAGGGTGGTCTTACCCATACCGTTACGACCCATTATGGCTACTACCTTGCCCTGCTCCGCTTCAAAGTCAACACCATGTATTATCTCACTCTGCCCATAGGCGACATGTAAATCTTTTACTTTTAGCATTGTATTAATCCTCTACTAAATATCGGTTATGCGCCAAGGTAAACCTCGATAACCTTCTCATTCTTCTCAACAAATTCCATCGGACCTTCAGCCAGCACCGAACCCTGATGGAGCACGGTCACAGTATGTGCGATTTCACGCACAAAATTCATATCATGCTCAATAATCAGCACCGAACGTTCTTTACAGATTTTATTTAGCAGCTTACTGGTCTGTGAACGCTCTTCAACACTCATTCCGGCAACCGGCTCATCCAGCAACAGCAGTTTCGGATCAGCGATCAGCAGCATGCCAATCTCCAGCCACTGCTTCTGTCCGTGGCTGAGCAGTTCACCCGGAACATCAAGCAGATCCTTGAGGAAGATCGTCTCAGCGATCTCATGAATTCGGCTTATCACCTTCTTGTCACGCTTGAAGGTCAAGGCGCCGAAGACGCTTCTGCCGCGTGGATATGATACCTCAAGATTTTCAAATACTGTCAGTGTCGGATAGATTGACGGAGTCTGGAACTTTCTACCCACACCAACCTTTACAATCTTCTGTTCCGGAAGATGGGTAATGTCATGCCCCATGAATTCAATCTTGCCGGAGGTTGGTCTGGTCTTACCGCAGATCAGATCGAGCAGTGTTGTCTTACCGGCACCGTTCGGTCCGATAACCACATGAATTGATCCCTGTTCGACATAGAGTGCCACTTTATTTACCGCCTTGAAACCATCGAAAGAAACGGTCAGATCAGATATTTCAAGGATATAATTTTTTAAGCTCATAGCAATTTTCCTTATTTTCTAATTTTCCGGTCGTAAAACCTGCAACCGGTTACTCATTCGGCAGAATTAACCTTATTATCGTTGAAGAAAGGTAGTTTCAGTTTTCTGCACAGAGCCGGACCGTAATCCTCCACAATACCTGCCACACCGCGTGGGAACGCCAGAGTAACCAAGATAAATACCGCACCCATCAGAATCATCCATAATGCCGGGAATTCCTCAGAGAAGAAGGTTCGTCCGAAACTTACCAGCAATGTACCATAAACCGCACCGATCATCGAATTTCTACCGCCCAGCGCACAGAAAATAACCATATAGATTGACGGCTCAATCGTTACCAGCTTCGGAGACATAAAGCCGACATTGAAAACAAACATGGCACCTCCGATTGCAGAGACAATAGCAGCGAAAGTAAAGATAAAGATCTTGATACTTGCCACATCATACCCTGAGAATCGAACTCTGTCCTCCATATCACGGGTCGCAATCAGCAGCTGTCCCAGCTTGGTTCTAAGTACAATCTTACCGATAATGATTACTGCGAGAATCAGAACTACGGTCAGGAAATACAGGGTATACTGCGCGGATTGAGACCGGATATCCCAGCCCAGGCAGGTACGAAGGTCGGTAATACCGTTGATACCACCGGTCCAGCCCTGTCTGGTTACAAAGAGAATCTCCATAATCCAGCAGAGAGCCTGAGTAATAATTGCAAAGTACACACCACTTACACGCCGTCTGAACATAGCGTTACCGATAATGAAGGCAACAATACCGGGCAGACCAATCATCATCAGCAGTGTCAGCGGAAAGCTCTTGAACGGATACCAGATATATGGCAGCTCGGTTATCTGGTTCCAGTCCATGAAGTCAGGAAGACCGACTGTTGAGAGCGCCTTTATCTGGTCGGTGCCAGCCTCGGCAGCAATATTATGCGCCGCTTCAAGTTTGAGAAACGCGGCCATCGCGTACCCTCCCAAGCCCCAGAACACACCCTGTCCGAGGCTCAGGATTCCCCCGTACCCCCAGCACATTACCAGTCCGATTGCGGCAAAGGCCAGGCTTAAATACTTTCCTACTAAATTCAAACGGAATATATCAAATATCAAAGGAAATATTACGATCAGTACCGCAGCCAAAATCAGTAACGCGACTGTATCGCCCTTCTTTCCTGTCAGCTTATTATTAAGTAAACTATTCACCTTCCTACCCTTTCAATATATGCTTCTATGAAATTTTTTCGTTATCTTCTAACTTTATTAGCCACAAGTCCCTGAGGTCGTATCATCAGCACCGCGACAATAACCAGGAGCACAAACACCTTCGCCAGCACACCGGATAGGAAGAACTCGAGAATAGACTGCGCCTGAGCGATTCCGAATGCTGATAAAATTGTTCCGATAAGACTTCCAGCGCCACCGAATACCACCACAATAAATGTATCCACAATGTACAGAGAACCGGCGGATGGTGATACAGAACCGATTGTTGTAAACGCCGCTCCGGCGATTCCCGCAATTCCACAGCCCATTGCAAAGGTCATTCTATCAACTTTTTTACTGTTTATACCGACAGCATTGGCCATATTACGGTTCTGAACTGTAGCTCTAACTCTCAGCCCCCAGCGTGATTTATGCATCAGGAAAAAGACCAGCAGGGTCATAAAGATAGCGGTTATAAAGAGGAATAGACCATTGATCGGAATGTCAATACCTTCAGACGGATTCCATGATCCCATCAGCCAGTCAGGCATTACCGCACTATCTTCACGCGCACCGAAGATAAACCGGATAAGCTGACGGATGATCATACTTACACCCCAGGTCGCCAACAGCGTATCTAACGGTCGCGAATACAATTTGCTTACCAAGAGTCGTTCCACAATATACCCCACAATATAGGCCACAACAAAGGCGGCTAAAATTGCGAACAAAAAGTAATACTGGGTAAACCTTGGGAAATAATTTGTCACCGTATCAGAGAAGAATACGGTAGTATACGCCCCGATAGTCAGAAATTCTCCATGGGCCATATTGATAACACCCATCTGCCCGAAGATAATAGCAAGTCCCAGTGCCATCAGGAGAAATACTGCAAACAGACTCAGTCCGGCGAAGCCCTGCATCACAAAGATATCGATCAATTCTTCGTGGCTGTAGCCGCTGAACATGTCCAAGAAACAAAGTACACTACTCACGGAAAACCTCCTTTACACTCATAATATAATATTTTGATTTTGATGATCTGCCAGATTATGCTCTCTAGATACAGTATTTCTTTGCAAGCAAAAGCATAATTTGCCAAGCCTTTAATAATATATCCCCCGGGGTGCTATCAGGTTTCCCCGAGGGACTTGTTCATATCATATTGTGTAGCTTATTATTTGTAACCTTCTGGGAATGGATCTGGCTTGATCAGGTCGTCAGATTCAGCTACAACTTCGAACTGACCATCAGCCTTCATCTTACCGATCTTCGCACGAGACCAGAGGTGGTGGTTATCAGCGATTCTTACATAACCTTCTGGAGCATCTGCGAATTCAACACCACCTGAAGCAGCAGCAATCTTATCGATATCAAAGCTTCCTGCCTTCTCTACAGTGAATTTCCACAACCATGGACCGAGGTAAGCAGCCTGAGTTACGTCACCGATCACAGAATCTTCACCCCACATCTTCTTGAATGCAGCAACAAACTTCTGGTTGTTTTCGTTTGGAAGGCTCTGGAAATACTTCATACATGCGTAGAAACCTTCAACGTTTGGACCACCTACACCCAGAATTTCGTCCTCTGTACAAGAGATAGTCAGCAGCAGCTTACCGCTCTTAGCCAGAGATGCACCGGTAATACCAGCAGCGTTGAGCTGTTTGTACCATGATACGTTTGAACCACCAACAACGATTGTATAGATACAGTCAGGTTTCTTCAGCTTGATCTTGTTGATAAGTGAACTGAAGTTTGTGTGACCGAGTGGGTAGTATTCTTCACCAACAACCTTTGCGTCCTTGAGGTGCTTTTCGATGTGAATACGGGCAATCTTGTTACTGGTACGAGGCCAGATGTAGTCAGAACCGATTAGGAAGAAGGTACGGCAGCCCTGTTTGTAGGCCCAGTCAAGACCCCAGAGAATCTGCTGAGTAGCTTCCTGACCGGTGTAGATTACGTTCTTTGATGCTTCAAGTCCTTCATAGAAGGTTGGGTAGTAGAGCATACCGTTCTCTTTTTCGAAGATAGGAAGCACAGCCTTACGAGAAGCAGATGTCCAGCAGCCGAATACCGCAGCAACCTTATCCTTTACGAGCAGTTTCTTTGCCTTTTCAGCGAATGTTGGCCAGTCACTTGCACCATCTTCCTGAACGATCTTGATTTTACGTCCGAGAACACCGCCAAGATCATTGATCTGGCTGATAGCCAGTCTTTCAGCTTCAACAGAACCAGTCTCAGAGATAGCCATTGTACCGGTTACTGAGTGCAGCTGACCTACAGTAACATAGTCATCACCAACAGCAATACCTGAGGTATTTACTTCAGCAGTTGGGAATTCCTTGAGCTGTGGGTTCTTCCAGTCATCTGCGGCGATTGCACCGCTTACGGTTGCGGCGAATACCAGCAAAGCCATGAAGAACTTTGCCAAATTACCATTAAACTTGTTGATTTTCATTGTTTGTCCTTTTATAATTGATTTGCTTGTATGTGTTCGGAGTGTGAGTGTTGTTGTACTGCAATAACATCCACACTCCATTTTATTTATAGTACATCTTACAACCTGTTTTCACACCTTATTTAGGCATAGGTCCGAGCTTTACGCCATCTGGGTAGTACTTCCAGCCGTCGCGAACCTTGATTTTGTCATCCCATGGCAGTTTGTATTCACCCTTGGCAAGATCGCGTACCCATGTGAGGTAGTTTTCTTTCTCGCCGCCAGGTTTACCAACATAAGCACGGCAACCAACATTGAAGATATTGTTCTCAAGCGCCCAGTTCTCTCTTGCTTTATCAACAAGTCTTGGGAAGAGCTCAGCTGTAACAATTTCCCAAGGATTTCTGTGACCCTGCTGAATAACATTACCATCATAATTACATACTGTACCTTCGCCGAAGTAGTAGAATACTTCATCATAACCAGCGAGGTTAACAGCAAGAGTGTACATGAGGTTCTGCCAAGCATTGGTTCTGTTGGTCCAGATCCACTGATCATTAACCTGAGTAGAGTAACCAGAGATTCTGATATAAACATTACATCCTTTGTAAGCTGCTTCACGGGCAAGTTCTGGGAACATACCGTCGTGACAGATACATACAGCCAGTTTAGAACCTTTAGGACCGTCACAAACAGGCATACCGTAGTTACCTGGAGACCAAGGTTCGATTGGCACCCATGGCTGAAGCTTTCTGTAATGCAGAGCAAGCTCACCCTTATTGTTGATAATAATAGCTGTGTTGTATGGAGGGAGAGATGGGTCTTCATTCTTCTCCATCAATGAGAACACACCCCAAACGTCATTATCAGAACAAGCTTTCTTGAACTGATCGATCTCAGGACTGTCGATAGTGAGCAGCATTTCATCGTAAGTCCAGATCGAAGTATTCAAACCCTGTGTTGAGTACTCTGGGAACACAATAAGATCGAGGTCTGGGTAACCGGCTTTGGTATTCTTCAAACATTTGCAGATCTTGTCAACCTGGACTTGAATGTCTTCAGGCCCTTTGATAACAGGAACTGGATACTGAACCAAAGCAGTCAACAGAGCTTCGTCCCAAGCACTAACACTACCTGTACTTCCCATTTCTTTTCTCCTTTAAACAAATTAGTAACACGGAACCTTAATATTTCATAAGGCATCAAAATAAATAAAACTCAAAATAAACGAGTAAATTATTGTCTAAAACTTTACTTACCAAATAACTGATACAATTTACTACCTATTACTATTCATACTCTTATAACTTATTTCCTACCTCTTTAAATCTTACACCCCACCTTATGCATTTACTGTGCCAGTTTATTGAAAAGACCAGAAACAAACTTTTGAGAATTTTCTGATAACTTTTAGTAACACTCGTAAAACCTACCACTAATTTAGCAAAAAATATCGATTTAAACACTAAACTTGCCGATTTAAAATCAGAGTGAAATTACTAAATATTCATAATATAATTTTATTATAATTAATTTTTGACCACTGCACTCCACTTACCAAACTGCAAACACCCTAGTTTTAGCAACATTAATGTTGGCAAAAACCACAAAATTGTTGATATTAACAAATTTGTCAATATTACAAAATCGGCAGCCAGAACCGAGATGAGTCCCCCTGAGGATTAGCCTCATTATTTCGCAATTAGCGCAGTTACACAGATAAGAATAAAGAATTTCGATTTTGCGGCTTGTCGAAAATTTGAACGCAATCTATAATCATTTCAGATAGTAAATAATTAAAGGGCAGCCTATGAAACCGCTAAGTCAGGCGACAATACTTATAGTTGACGATACCGAGGAAAACCTGCAGATTCTTGTTGAAGCTCTAGGTGATACCTATGAAGTTGCAGTTGCCACTGACGGCGAAACCGCCCTGGAAGCTGTAAGTGAAAATAAACCGGATATCATCCTGCTGGATGTAGTTATGCCCGGTATAGACGGCTATGAAGTCTGCCGCCGCCTCAAGCAGCAGCAGGACACAGCCGATATCCCGATCATATTTCTAACCGCTCTCATTGATGTCAGCGCTAAAACTCTGGGGTTTGATCTGGGCGCGGTTGACTATATCACCAAACCCTTTGAGATTTCAGAGGTCCGGGCCAGAGTTCATACCCACCTTTCCATCTATTTTATGAGTCTGGAACTACAGGAACAGCGGAATATTGCCGATGAAAATTCCAGAGCCAAGGCGGAATTCCTCACTACTATGAGCCATGAGATACGGACCCCGATGAATGGCATACTTGGAATGGCCCAGTTACTGCTTGAGACCCCGCTGACAAATAAACAGCGCAATTTTGCCCAGACAATATTTGATTCAGGAAGTTCGCTGCTGGCAATCATCAATGATATTCTTGATCACTCCAAACTTGACGCCGGGAAAATGACCCTTGAATCCATAGCTTTCAGTCCGGTTAAACTCCTTGAATCCGTCAAAAACCTGATGAATAACCGGGCAATTGAAAAAGGACTGAAGATCAGAATAAATGTCGCAGCCGGCACCCCGCAGACGATACTCGGAGATCTGAACCGTATCCGGCAACTCCTGCTTAATTTTCTCAGCAATGCCTTGAAATTCACCGACAAGGGCTATATCAGACTTAATCTCAGACCAGCAGGCGCAGACCGTCTCTACTTCTCGGTGGAAGACACGGGTATAGGTATCAACAATGTCGACACCGACAAGCTCTTCAAGGACTTTTCCCAGGTTGACTCATCAATATCCAGAAAATATGGCGGGACTGGACTTGGACTTTCCATCTGCCAAAAAATAATCACCCTGATGCAGGGTAAAATCGGTGTCAGAAGTACTCTGGGAAGCGGGAGCGAATTCTGGTTTGAAATTGCTGCCAGCGCGACAAACCAGCCGGAGACGGATATCAGCACGCCTCAGGACAGCTTCACCGCCAAGCTGCCCCGGCTGAGTATTCTGCTGGCGGAAGACAATGTCGTAAACCAGAAGGTTATTATCGGAATGCTCAAAAACGACCGGCATGATATCTCTATCGCCCATAACGGCTTCGAAGCTATACAGGCGTGTGACGAACATATGTATGATGTCGTTCTGATGGATATCCAGATGCCGGATATGAATGGAATTCAGGCTACACGTCAGATTCGCGAGCTTTCATCAGCAAACTCCCAGGTTCCCATTATTGCAATAACCGCCAATATAATGGATGAGGACCGCGAACGCTGTCTGACTGCCGGAATGAATGGTTTTATCCAAAAACCGGTTGATCCGAACCTCCTGAATGCTGAAATAGCAAAAGTTCTGAACCTCCCGTCACAGAACACCTTGGATTCAGAGAGACCCGCAGTCTGCAAATATCTCAACCAGGAACGGATATCCACTCTGGAACAGGCCGTCAGCCGACGCGATCTGACATCGCTGTTCAAAGAATTTTTCGCCAATATATCCCAGGAAACAAATACTATTCAGGAAGCGCTAAACTCCCATGACCTTGAAACATTGAATCAGACGGCGCATAAGATTAAAGGTGCAAGCTCCAACCTGGGTATGCCGGTAATCGCCAAAGATGCTGAACTTCTGGAGAGCAGCAGCCTTTCAAAATCACAGACCGAGTGTAACCGCCTTATTACCGTAATAACCTCTGACATAATCGAGACCTATACCGAAGTAAAGCGACTCTTCCCGGATGTACTCACCCTGAGCCCAGCTGCGGAAATAAAAAAAGTCCCGGATCTGCTCTTTATTGAAAAACTCGAGGAATACCTTAGAATAGTAGGACTAGCAATAAAATCAAGATCAATTGAACAGTACGAAGATGCGGCAAATTTCTTCCTGACCCTGGAACTGCCTGAAGACTGGCAGAATGAACTCCGGCAGGTAGACATGCTGGTTTTTGGAGAAAATTTTGAGGACGCAGAAGCAAAATTAGCAGAGTTGAGCCACAACCTGCATATTCTGGAAGAAGAGCAGAAACCCGAAGACCTGCAGGGAAATCTCGAAGATCTGTACAGTGCTCTAATCTATTCCAAACCTAAGGATATCGCCAATGCCGTGACGGCACTGCAGCGGCAGGAGGTGCCGGAGGATATAGCAGAAGAGGTAACAGTTATACTAAACAATGTCAAACACTACCAGTACCGTCATGCCATCGGACTACTGGCAGACATCATTGGCAGACTGACCTCCAGGAAATAATATCTTAATTGACCAGTTGCTTACGCATCTGCATAATCTCAGGCACCGTCTCCAGAAATATCGCCGTCAGTTCAGGATCAAAATGTTTACCGGCCTCGCTCTTGAAGAGTTCGATAATTCTCTCCAGCGGCCAGGACTGTTTATAGGGTCGAACCGAGATCAAAGCATCAAAGACATCCGCAATCGCAGTGATGCGCGCTGATAACGGTATCTCCTCACATGCGATACCCGCCGGATAGCCGGACCCGTCCCACTTTTCATGATGATTCAGCGCAATGAGCCTGGCAACCTGTATCAGTTCAGACTGACTCCCTTCCAGAATTCTGGCGCCAATCACGGTGTGTGTCTTGATCACCTCAAACTCTTCCGGTGTCAGCTTTCCCGGCTTGAGCAGGATTGTATCCGGTATCCCCACTTTGCCGACATCATGCATCATACTCGCCATGCCCCAGACTCTGCAGGTCTCCTTATCGAGACCGCATCTGCCGGCCAGAAACTCGACAATATTACATATTTTTCTGACATGCACTCCGGTATCATCATCCCGCATCTCGGTAGCCAGCCCCAGACGCATAATAATCTCCACCTGCAGATCCTCAAGCTTGGAATTTGCCTTTGCCAGTGCGAGTGTTCTCTCTTTTACCCGCTGATCGAGAATTTCATTCTGCTTCTTCAGCAGCTTCTGGCTGAGACTGAGCTCAAGATGGGTATTTATCCGGGACCGGACCTCCATAATGTCAAAAGGTTTGGTCACATAATCAACCGCCCCGATCTCAAAGCCTTCGGTCTTATTCTTAATCTGATCCAGCGCTGTAAGAAAGATTACCGGAATCTTACTGGTATCCGGATTATTCTTGAGTATCCTGCAGACTTCATACCCGCTCATACCCGCTCATACCCGGCATCATAATATCGAGCATTATAAGATCGGGTTTAATATTCGGGATTATCTCCAGTGCACTCGGACCGTCAACCGCCACCGCAATATCATAGCTCTCATTCTCCAGCCCGTTGATCAGGATATCAATGTTGGTCGTTATATCATCTACTATAAGTATTGTGCATCCGGAAAAATCAAGCATATCGTCCCTGTTATTTCTTATAAAAACAATTTTCCATACAACAAACATTGCATCAACGTTTTTAACTGTATATTATTTTTTATATTTAGTCAACCAGAATAATTTCAGGTTTTACCAGGAATATTATTATTATTCAAAACTTTTACCTTACTGATAATTCTATAAAAGTTCTGCTTGACAGAATTTTAAAATCATATTTTAATATATTAATAGAATAGACTACATAAAAACTAACTACAAACAGTATAACAGCAGATACCGGAGATGGCAGCTATTTGAAACAGCGGACAATTTCACAGAATAATACAAATATTACCGCAACCTGAAACATACAGTTCATACCGGTTTTAACCAGTTTCAGCAGTAAGAGCAGATTATTGAATGCCCCTCGCCCCAAGTACCGCTAAATACCGCCCTCTTGAAGGACACCAAGTATTCAGCTGCCGGAGTCATACAGGATGAGAGATTTCAGCATACATTAAAATTCAGTATTACCTCGGAAACAGGATTCTTATATCAGAGCATTACGGGAGAATGCAGCTATGAAAAAGAGTTTACCGGGAATTACCGCAGTTTTGGTTCTTTTGCTTATCGCCGTGCATCTGACTCTCACCGGTCAGTGTGCGGAGTTACAGCTAGATCCGGATACCAGAAAACTTCTCACCACCGCTGAAATTTCCTGGCTTGAGCAGCACCGTGATATCAGAGTTTCAAATGAGAACAACTGGCCTCCCTTCGATTATAATCTCAACCATACCCCGCTGGGATACTCGGTATCCTTTATAAACCTGCTCGCCGACAAACTTGGGATCAAGCTGAACTATATAACCGCCTCCTGGGAGGAGCTGCTCGAGAAAGCCTATAACCGTGAGCTTGATCTTACCCTGAATATCGCCCCCACCGCCCAGCGCCGGCAGCATCTGCTCTTCACCAGCGAATACCTCAACAGCTTCTGCGTGATCGTATGCAACGAAGACAATGACTTCACCTCGCTGAATGCGCTGAATGGCCGTATACTGGCAGTACCCAAAAATTTCTTCTATGAGGAGATAATCCGCAGCAAATACCCAAAAATCAAGATCCTCAGTGTCGGCAACACCCTGGAAGCGATTGAAGCGGTAGCCCTTAAAAAGGCCGATGCCACCATCGGCCGGGACGCGGTTATCAAATATCTGATTCGTGAATACTCGGTCAAGGATCTCAGGATAAGCGGCATCCTCAAGCTTGCAAACGACCAGAATACCGCTCTGGCTCTGGGTATCCGCAAAGACTGGCCCGAGTTACAGAGCATACTTAACAAGCTCATCGCGAACCTCAGCTACTCCGAAAAAAAGCAGCTCTATGATTCCTGGCTCAATTATTCAGAGTACCAGTATCAGGGAGTGCTGGGGATGCTCAATACCGCCGAAAAGGACTGGCTTGCAGCCCACCCGGTTCTGACAGTTTATAATCAGCTGAATTTTCCGCCCATTAATTTCAACGCTGAAGGCTTGCCCAAGGGCTACTGCATCGATTATATCAAACTCCTCGCCCAGAAACTCGGGCTGGAGCTTAAATTTATCAGCGGGCCAAGCTGGGATGAAGCGCTCAAAATGCTGCAGGAATCACGCATAGACATTATACCCAATATTGTCGACACTCCGGACCGACGTAAAATTATCGCCTTCACGCCGCCCTATCTGCATATGCCGAATATAATAGTGAGCACCAGAGAGAACAGTTATAACCGGATTGACGAGCTGTTCAACAAGACTATCGCGATACCTAGAGGTTATTATTATATTGAGGCGTTAAGAAGAAATTTTCCCCGCATAAAAATTCTCGAAACCGAAGACGATCCCGACAGTCTCAAAGCGGTCTCAACCGGTCTGGCCGCCGCCGGGATCAGCAAGGTCCCGGTCGTCAACTACATTATCCGGGAGAATGTCCTCTCCAACCTGTATCTGAGTAAGAGCATCTCACTCCAGAATGACAGATATATGGATCTCAATCTGGGAGTAAACAAAAGTAACCGCATCCTGCATTCACTCCTGGGAAAAGCCATGACCCAGGTTTCAGAGACCGAGAAGACTGCGCTCTATGACAAATGGATTGTTCCCAACCTCGGACATACGCAGGCCGCGCAAGATTTTCAGGACACCTCTAACTTCAGTGACACCAGTGTCTACAAGATCATCGGTATCGTCTTCGGGACCCTGATATTCCTGCTGCTGCTGCTGCCGACCTCACGCTACGTTCACCGCATTATACCCGATTCCTACAAGAAGCGCTACTGGCATCTTCTGGGGCTGATAATCATGGCCTGCATACTGAGCACCGTAATCATAAGCTCGATCATCGGACTGAATGACATAAAACAACGGGTTACCGGCAATATCAAGACCATGATGAAGATCATCGCCGATGCCAACAATAACAACCTCAAGGAATGGATTCACCTGACCGCCGAGTATACCGAAGAAATCGCCCTCAATCGGGAACTGCGCAAATACACCCGAGAAATTATTAAATATGAAGACAATAGCGACACACTCCACAAAATCCATGACACGGGAGATCTGAACAAGCTGCTTACCACCGCCCACAAACATGATGCCAACTGCAGCTATTTTATCATCTCAAGCGCGAATGTAAATCTTGCCGCGGAATGCCCGGAAGATATCGGCAAAAAAAATGTTATCGCTGGGAAATATCCGGAACTGCTGAAAAAAGCCTTCGATGGGATGACCACATTTGTCCCGCCCATATTTACCTCCGCCACCGATAATGAAAGTCAGGCCATATTCTTCCTGACTCCAATCAGAAATTATAAGGACGAACCGCTGGCGGTTCTCGCCCTCGGCTATGATCCCAAGGTCGGTTTCTCAAAGATATTTCAAAATGGCATAATCCTCAACACCGGCGAGACCTACGCTTTCAACGATCAGGGCTACATGATATCAAACTCCCGGTTTATTTCTCATCTGGTAGCTGCCGGACTGCTGAAGAAAGGTGAATCGCCGGTACTTAATCTGCGCCTCACCGATCCGGGCCAGAACCTGCTCACCAGTAAACGGAAATCTCAGGATAATACAAACCTGGGACTTACCTACGCCGTTGATTATGCGATCCACAATGGCAACAGCTATCAGGTAATGGAATACCGCGATTACCGGGGTGTACCCGTTGCCGGCTACTGGATATGGAATTACAACTATAATATAGGTATTATCACCGAGATCGACCGTGACGAATTCTATTCCGGCTACAATTCCGACAAGCTAATAATTATCAGTATGCTGGGGATTACCATTCTTATCTCCTTCTCACTGGTGGCCTTTGTAATCTGGAGCGGCGAAAAGTCCAAGCTTACTCTGCGTAAAGCCCGGGATGAATGGGAAGAGATTGCCGGGGCCAGATATCTGGAGCTTAAAAGCCGCGAAGAACGTTTCAGCGCTATCTTCAATCAGTCCATCCAGCAGATGGCGGTACTCGACTGTAATGGTCTGATAATCGAGGCCAACAATACCATCCTCGACTTCGCTGGCATCCGGCAGGACAATACTGTTGGCAAACTTCTTCAGGAATCGGTACTGCTGCAGAACCAGGACCGGACTCCGGAATTCATAAACTCTGCTTTCGCCCGCGCCGTAAACGGTGAAGTGGTAAAATTTGAGACCACCAGAATTGCTCCTGACGGTGAGAAATACCTTATTGATACGGTTTTCACCCCGGTAAAGAATGAGAATAATCAGGTTGTCTTCATTCTTATCATGGGGCATGACATAACCAGAATAAAAAGAGCTGAAGAAGAACTGAAGTACTATAATGACCAGCTCGAAGAACGGGTAAGTGAACGCACCAGCGAACTGCAGAACGCCACCTATAAAATCCAGACCTCCGCACAGATGCAGACCTCACTCAACAATCTGCTGCGCCTTTCAATGACCCTCTCCGAGCTGTCTCTGAAGGAGATGCTGGAGAAAGCTCTGGAAATATTCAGCAAAATGTCCTGGTTCCCGGAATCCGGTCATACCGCGATTCTACTCCTGAACCCTACTGAAGATGCACTAAATCTGCTCTGCTCACGCGGACTCCCTCCAGAGATGTCTGAGCACTGCACTACCATCCTCTCCCCTGCCTGCCCCTGCAGCAAATCCCTGACCGAACGGAAGGTCTTATTTTCCCAGAACTTGTCTGCGGAATACCCCGACTGCAAAGGTCTGATTCCAGATTACGGACACTATATCGTACCGATTATAAATGGAGAACAGAAGCTGGGAATTATTATGTTCTACCTCGATTCCAGGCATCAGAGTTCAGAAATTGAGATTGAATTTCTCACCTCCGCCTCCGATATAATCGCCGGCATCATCGATAAAAAGCAGCGCCTGGAGGAGATAGAAAAGTTCAACAATCTGACCATGGCCAGAGAAGCCAGAATTCTGGAGCTGAAATCAGAGCTCACGTATATGTATGAAGAAGCGGATATGGTCTCACCTTACGCCAGTTCCGATGACGCCTTCTGGTCGGCGGTTGAGATTGCAGAACCAGATACCGAAACGGTAAGATCTGTTGACGAGATCAGTATCGACACGATCTCACTCAATGACCTCTTCCCGGTTGAAGAGCTGGAATTCCTGCTCGACAACTTCCAGCAGGCTTCCAATATCTCCTCCGCCATTGTTGACTTCAGCGGCAATATTATCGCGGCATCCCCCCGCCAGAAGCTCTGCTCAATCTTCCTTGATTCCTCCGGAATGACTAATAGCAACTGTATCAGAACCTTCAAGATGGCGTTGAGCGAACAGGATATAAATCCCGAGTACGCCACCAATGTCTGCAAGAACGGGCTCACCGGTGTCGTCGCCCCGCTCATTGTTGACGGCAAGTATATCGCCAATATCTATGCCGGACAGGTATTTACCAGTCCCCCTGATCTGGAACAGATCAACAAGAATCTTGAACATATAGATATACCAGAATCCGACTGCAGGCAGGCTATCAATGAAGTACCGGTAGTTGAAGAGAGCCGGCTGTCAGCCACCCTCAATTTCCTCTCAATTCTGGTCAGCATGGTCGGAACTCTGATTATCGAACGCAAGCAGGCAAAAGCCCTGGAGCAGGCATCACAGAAGCGGGCGGCTCTGCTCAAACAGGAACGGGCGGCAGCGGTAAGTCTGGCTGAGGACGCAGAAAAAGCCCGGGCTGAAAAGGCGGAATACCAGGAACACCTGGAAGAACTGGTAAAAGACCGCACCTCCGAGCTCGCAAAATCCGAAGAGCGTACCTTCGTGATCCTCAATACCGCCGGCGAAGGGATATTCGGGGTAAACTCACTGGGTATCGTCACCTTCATCAATAAAGCCGCCACCCAGTTGCTCGGTTACAGCACGGATGAGCTGCTGGGAGAACACATACACGAAATCATCCACCACTCCCACAAAGGCGGGGAAAGATACGAGATCACCCATTGTCCGATGTATAAGACCTATACCGCAGGCGGACGCTATCATATCGACAACGAGGTTCTCTGGCGCAAGAACGGGACCTCCTTCGATGCCGATTATACCAGTGAACCGATAATTGTGGACGGAGAACTGAGCGGCGCGGTTATAACCTTCCGCGACATCACCGAGCTCAACAAGGCCCGCTACGAGATAGAAATGAACAGCTTCCTCTCCAATCTCGCTCTTGAACTGACCCACTCCGGTTACTGGCACTATGACCTTACCGCTCCCGATTACTTCTATCAGTCCGACAGAATCACCACCATTCTCGGTGAAAACTATAATCCGGGCGGTAAATACAGCTTCACGACTGAGTTCTTCCCCCGTATCGCAGCAGTGGATACCGGGGTGGCAGAGGAACAGAGCCGCAGCTTCGAGAAGATTATAAACGGTATCGATAACCACTATGATGCCACCTTCCCCTACCAGCGCCCGAATGACAAGCGGACAATATGGGTTCACGCTGTGGGCAAGATCATTCACGACCGTATCGGGAACAAAAAATATATGTACGGCGCATTCCAGGATATTACCGAACAGCGAAACAGCGAAGAGGAGCTGAAATCGGCCAAAACCCTCGCCGAAACCGCGACCAAAGCCAAGAGTGACTTCCTGGCCAATATGAGCCATGAGATCCGCACGCCAATGAATGCCATCATGGGCATGGCGCATCTGGTTCTAAAAACCGATCTTACCAGCAAACAGCGCAACTACGTCAGAAAGATCGACTCCTCCGCCCAGTCACTGCTGAATATTATCAATGACATACTCGACTTCTCAAAGATCGAAGCCGGAAAACTTACGATTGAAAATATCGATTTCCAACTCGATACCGTCATCGAAAACGTCACCACCATGGTAGCGGGAAAAATTCAGGAGAAAAATCTCGAGCTGCTGGTGCATATCTGCACCGATGTCCCCAGAAATCTCTTCGGCGACCCGTACCGGCTGACACAGATACTGGTCAACCTCGCCAATAATTCGGCAAAATTCACCTCCGAAGGTGAGATTATTATCAGTGTAAACCGGCTTGAAAGCAGCAAAGACCATACCATTCTGGAATTTTCAGTCCGGGATACCGGTATCGGAATGAATGAAGAGCAGCAGAAAAAACTCTTCCGGGCCTTCTCACAGGCTGATGAATCCACTACCAGAAAATACGGCGGCACCGGGCTCGGATTATCTATCTGCAAGAGCCTCTGCCGCCTTATGGGCGGCGATATAAATGTCGAAAGTGAGCTCGGCAAAGGCAGCACCTTTACCTTTACAATCAGCTTGCAGAAAGCCAGAGAGCTGCCTCCTGTCATACTGATTCCAGACAGCGAGCTGCGCGGCATGAAGATCCTGGTTATTGATGATAATGCCACCTCCAGAGATATTCTCTTTGAAATGCTTACCAGTATGGAGTTCGAGGTCGAAGCGGTGCCTAGCGGTGCCGCAGCCATCAGTATCCTTGAAGCGACCCCGGAAGAAGACAACTTCAGTCTGATTATTCTTGACTGGAAAATGCCGGAGATGGACGGTATAGAGACCGCGAAGTACATTCAAAACAGCCTGCAGATAACGGCCAAACCTAAAATGATCATGCTCACAGCCTTCGGCAAGGAAGAACTCGCCAAGGACGCTGAAGACTCCGGTATCGAAGGTTTTCTGGTAAAGCCGGTGACACAATCCATGCTCTTCGACACCATTATGACTATTTTCCATAAAAAAGCCCTGAAATCAGCGACCCGGAAACTGACGCTGCAACCGGAGCATGACATCATACTTTCAGGAATAAACATTCTGCTTGCAGAAGATAATGAAATCAATCAGGAGGTGGCGATCGGCATGCTCGAAGAGATCACCTCGAACATTGATATCGCCAATAATGGTGAAGAAGCCCTCAATATGGTTCAGAAAAAGAGTTACGCACTGGTTCTGATGGATATTCAGATGCCGCTGAAAGACGGCTACAGCGCCACCAGGGAGATTCGCTCCTTGAAGGGAGATTACAGTTATGAGCGACTTCCGATCATTGCAATGACCGCCAATGCCATGGCCGGAGACAAGGAAAAGGCACTGGCTATCGGTATGAATGACCATGTATCCAAACCGATTGATGCCCAGAAACTATTTCAGACAATTACCAAGTGGGTCGCAAAAACCGGTAATATTCAGCAACCGGTAACTCCAACCCCGCCCATACTGCCTGCCACCCCGCTGCCTGCGGCGGCTACCGAGACCACTCTACCCGCGGAAGTACCGGGGATCAATATCGCCGAAGGCTTGGAACGTATCGCCGGCAAGACCAGACTCTATATGCAGATAATTGCCAAAATGAAAACTAATTATCAGAATGCCGTGACCGAACTTGAAACCCTTATCAATGAGGAGAAGATAGAGGATGCCCACCGTTACGCTCACAGTCTCAAAGGTGTCGCCGGCAGTATCGGAGCCAATGATCTGATGGCCACAGCTGCCGCAATCGAGCTGGAACTCAAAGACAGCAATACCGATATCGCGGCCTTACTGCCGGCACTGCGGCAGGAAATAGCGCTGGTTATCAGCAGCATATCCTCACTTCTGGAGGAGAAAGAGCCGGCTGCAGACACAGCTCAAGCCGACAAACAAGCCGGTTCCGCCGCCGAACTTGAAAAACTTCTAACCGAGCTTCAGCCGCAGCTAAGAGCGAGAAAACCTAAAAACTGCACGGAGATAATCACCAGTCTTGCCGGAATATCCTGGCCGCAGGAGTATGCAGCGGAGGTTGCGGCGCTAATCGCAGAGACCCGTAAATATCAGTTCAAGCCGGCACTGAATATACTTGAAGATCTTCAGCAGCGCCTCTAAAACCAGCTCCAGCTTTTAAATTACTCATAAATTCAGTACGGCAGCAGCCGCCGACCGTACTGAATTTATCATAATAATCTGCAGGCCAAGCCATTGTATAATACCGGAATATAAAACCCGGCACTACCCGAGAATCGCCCTAACCCGTTCGGAAACAACACAGGCCAGTTTCGAATGCTGCTCCGGTTCCAGGTGTATCCCGTCACGCGGGCTGGACCGGATAACTGCCGCGGTATCCAGTACTTCAATCCCGCTGCCGGCAAAATAGCCGCGTAGAGCCCCGCCAAGAGCAGCTGAACGTTCACAGCTCGGATAAAACTCCTCTTTGATATGCGGTGTCGCATCATCAATCACCAGCGGCGGTGACAATATCAGAAATTTAGGATCTCCGCCACGCTCCCGCTGTTCAGACTGAATAATCGCGACCAGACCGGCAACCCCCTCGACGACATCCTCCACGGTCGCCTTGAAGGCAACCTTTAAATCATTGGTACCGAGCATAATAAGCACCAGATCAAAGAGCGGATTACGCTCCAGAATCAGCGGCAGAGTCTCCCGGCCATTACGTCCGGGCTTTTCAAAATCGGTAAATCTGGTGGTTCTGCCGTTATACCCCTCTTCAGCCACATTATACTTCCGTCCCAGCAGTTGCTGCATTACCGCCGGCCAGCGGATACTGCTGTCATATCTGCCCCCGCCGTCAGGACGATAGCCCCAGGTATTGGAATCACCGTAACAGAGAATATTCACAGCCATAATCTTTCCCCCTATAAAAAACCGGCACCAGCTTATAATCAGCCGAAATTACACTTAATTATCATCTCCTGAAGACCAGCTTTCACCATTAAAAACTCATACCTAAATAATATAGCAGGCGATTAACCGTCCTTCCAACCGGAAAAACACTGACCATACAGGAGCGACGTTAAATAACAAAATTCCCCCGCGAACGACAGCACTAGGAGAGCGGCAGGGTTATCGTGAATTTACACCCTACCGGCGGGTTATTCTCAAATGCCAGCTCTCCGGCATTCTTCTTCACCAGATTATAGGAGATCGGCAGACCGAGTCCGGTATTACGGGAATTATCATTCTTGGTGGAGTAGAACGGCATAAAGATATCATTCGGATTATCCAGAACTATGCCCCCGCCCTGATCACAGAAGGTAACCTCGACCAAGTTATCCTCCCTGAGCTTGATCGCAATATCGATATCACCGCCGGCAGACATCGCCTCAAAACTGTTCTTAATCAGATTGAGCACAACCTGTCTGATCTCCGTCTTATTGGCGTTTACACTGATATTCTCCTCAGGAAAATCAAAGTTGATAGTGACCCGGTTCTCCTGCGCTTTGAACTTTATCAGCCGCACCACCTCACGTACCAGATCACTGAGTGAGAACGGTTCCTGATCATGGATATTGTTATCCGAGAAAACCACCAGATTCTTCACAATACTGGCAATATTCTTCATCTCCTCCTCAAGGTTATTCAGCTCTTCGGTAAAGAGATTCCCCGAATCACGATATTTGAGATCCTGAAGACTGTAATTGATTATCTCCAGTGGATTATTTATCTCATGAGCCACTCCCGCCGCCAGCAGACCGATGGCCGAAAGGTTTTCCGAGAGTATTACCTGCGACCGCAGCTGTTCCTGCCGGGTAATATCCTCCAGCGTGATAATACTGCCGATATAATTTGAAAACTCGAAAATCGGCACCAGATTGATATTAAAATTGACCACCAGCCCCCGTATCTTCATGATATAATTGTTAATGGTAATCTCTTCATGAGTCGAAAGTGCGGCGGTAATTTTACTGCAGAAATCCGGATAATCCATGAAGACATCATAGAAGTTCCAGTTATTCTTTATTTTAAATGAAAACTTCATCAGTTCCTTGGCTTTATTGTTGATCAGACGGATTTTCAGTTTACTGTCAACAATGAAGAGATGCAGCGGGAGCCGGGTCAGAATAGCCTCATTGTATTTGAGAATATCGGTAAAGCCTTCGGCAATATTTCCAGATATCTCTTCATTTGTCAGCTGCGTGTAGGCCATACGAATGAGACTTATCTTATCGATATTCTCCAGCGCACTGTTGTACACCACCTTCCCGTCACGCAGAATTATGATATTCTTAGCCCAGCGGAAGATATCATCGATATTATGTGTGATGATCAGAATTGCCGACCCCTGCTCCGCCAGCTCCAGTATAAGCGGCAGGACAATCTCCTGACTCTCCGCTGAGAGCATCTCCAGACTCTCATCCAGAATCAGCAGCTTGGGTCGGGAATAAATCTGCTTGAGGATATAAACCAGTATTTTATCAGATAAGTTGAGATCATTGAGCAGCGCATCGGGTGAGATACTTACACCGAGAGAATTAAAGTATTCAGAAGCGAGCTTCTTCTGTCTGGCAGCACTGAAAAGGCTGCCGCGCCGCTGCTGCGGCTTAAGAAAAATATTCTCGGCAACCGAGAGATTGCCGAATCCGAAATTATTCTGCGGCACCAGCAGTATATCACTGGCAACCATCTTTTCGAAGGTCTGCTGGGTCAGCACCTGCCCCTGATAGAACAACGTTCCTTGCTGCGGATCGGTAAAACCACTTAGAATACGGCCGAGCGAACTCTTTCCGGCACCATGTTCACCGATAAGTGCATAAATCTCACCCGGATTTATTGCGAGATCAATCCCCTGCAATACATGGTTATTACCATATTTCAGATGAACATTATTAATTTTTATTAACGGAAACTCAGCCATTTTTCAGTATATCGTATTTTTCCAGTTTTGAATAGAGCGTTGAGCGCGAAATACCCAGCTTCTTCGCCGCCTTCTTCTTGTTATAATTACAGTCACGCAGTACCTGGGCAATAGTATCCTTCTCGGTTGACTCCAGAAGATCACCATCCGATACGACTTCAAAATCTGAGGAATGCAGAAATGGCGGCAGATCCTTGAGGGTTATAATCTCACGATCAGTCATGGTACAGGCATAATTCAGGATATTCTCCAGTTCCCGGATATTACCCGGAAAAGAATAATTCCCAAAAAGCTCATCAACCTCGGGCGCAAGTATCTTGAGCGGTCTCTCATCCCGGCGGGCAATCTTGGTCAGCAGATAACGGCTGATATCCGGCAGATCCTCCCGCCGCTGCGAGAGCGGAGGAATGTGAACCGTTACCGAGTTGAGCCGATAGAAGAGATCCAGACGGAAGAGTTTCTGATCGATCATTTCCTTAAGATTCTTGTTACTGGCGGCAATTATACGGATATTGACATTGAGAATACTCTTTGCTCCCAGACGGCGGATTTCACTGTTCTGCAGAGTACGCAGAATGCGCACCTGCACCGACATCGGCATATCTCCGATCTCATCAAGAAAGAGCGTACCATTGTCAGCCTGTTCAAAAATACCCTGATATGATTTATCAGCCCCGGTATAAGCGCCTTTTTCATGCCCGAACAATTCACTGGTAAGCAGACTTTCCGAGAACGATGAGCAGTTGATCTTAAGATATTTTTCGTTTTTACGCGGCGATTTCTTCTGGATATAATCGGCAAGATGCTCCTTACCCACCCCGCTCTCGCCGGATATCAGTATCGGCAGATTACTGGCTGCGAACTTATTAAGATTGTCAATTGTCTTCTGAAAGTCACTATTCTTGCTGTACAGCTCTGGTTCAGCGGTCTCCGCAGCAGCAACTGCAGCCGTTACCGGGGCGGCAGCGGACGCGGTAATAGCCTTCTTTATCAGCTTGCATACCGCCGGAAAATCCACCGGTTTCTGAATATAGTCATACGCTCCTATCTTCATCGCCTCAACAGCCGATGATATCGTCCCGAAACCGGTAATGATTATCACCGGGATACCGGGTTTCAGCGCCAGCAGATCCTTGAGAACCTCGATACCATTATCAGAGCCCAGCTGGAGATCGAGCAGGACAATATCAAATTCATCGCTTTTAAATCTAGCTATGGCCTCTTCACCACAAAGCGCATAAGCAGTTTCATACCCCTGCTGCTGATAATTTGTCGCCATCAGACGGCACAACTTCTCTTTATCGTCAACTATCAGAATCTTATATTTTACCGGTTCCATAGCAGCCTTACCAGAATTACTGTTATCCTCGCTTATTTTCCCGCCGCCATAACGCAACATATGACCGTAACCGCAGGAGAGAACTACCATACTAATTCATTATCTTAATATAAAACAAACAATTACATGATTATCATCTCTGACACAACGCTCTTTATAGTACTGTACTCAGAGTAAATATGCAAGCTTTTATTCAAAATTACACCCTATATTCTTCACACGTTCGACCAGAATAATGTCCTCTTTACTAACTCCGGTTTGCATGTCACTCCCAGTGGCAGCGAACTCTAATACTCCGCATAAATGATGAATCGGAACCTCCCGGTGAAGGAAACTCCGATTCCGCGTGTGTGTGTTGTTACTGTTTTATGTGAAAACTACATTTTAAGGCGCTTGCGGTGGCGCAGCAGATCGATTACGATCGCCAGAATAACCACGGTTCCGACAATAACCCGTTCCCAGTAGGAGGATATCTTGAGCAGAACTATACCATTTGCCAGTACACCCATAAATACCGCACCGATAATTGTTCCGATAATCGTTCCTTCACCCCCGGAGAGCGAAGTACCTCCGATAATGGCAGCGGTCACACTCGGCATTACCCAGGAGGAACCGATTGTTGGCTGTCCGGCATTCATACGGCTGGTAAGAAGCAAGCCGGAAAGTGCGGAGAACATACCGGAGAGCGCGTAGACGATCATTACGGTATTCTCGACCTTGATGCCTACCAGAGCCGCAGCTTCACGGTTACCGCCGATAGCGTAAATATTACGGCCAAACGGGGTATTATGCAGCAGTATAATCATAATCACCGCGATAACGATCATGATAATAACCGGCACCGGAAATGGACCGATCATACCCTGACCGAGAAACTTGAAAGCGGCAGGAAGATTGAGCACCGGATAACCTCTGGTGATAACCAGAATCAGACCGGCAAAGGTCTCACCGAAAGCCAGAGTCACAATAAAGGCATTGAGTCGGAGCTTAGCGATAAAAAAACCGTTGATCAGACCGAAACAGAAACCGATGGCGATTCCCAGAATAGTACTGATAAAGGGGTTGATGCCGGCAGAGGTCATCAGCAGAGTACCAAGTATACTGCTCAGACCGGCGATCGAACCGACGGAGAGATCAATACCGCCGGTCAGCAGCACCAGCGTCTGTCCTAGAGCTACCAGCGCAATAAATGATACCTGCCTGATTACGATCGCCATGTTATAACGGGTAAGAAAAGTATCTGTGGTCACACCGAGCAGCAGGCACAAGAATGCCAGACCAAGAAAAATACTGAATTCCTTTGTTTTTACTATTTTTAAAATACCATTCGAAAACATTTAACACCCCTGTTCCTATTTCTCAGTTCCAACCAGAGCCAGATTCATTATCTCCTCCTGATTGGTAGTCCCGGCATTTACCTCGCCTTTGACAAGGCCCTCATGCATCACAATAATTCTGTCAGAAAGATTTATCACCTCTTCCAGATCCGAACTGATCACAATAACCGACATTCCCTGTTCCGCCAGTTCCCGCATCAGCTGATGAATTTCATTCTTGGCATTTACATCAATTCCCCGTGTCGGCTCATCCAGAATAATAATCTCACTTTTGGAGGCTATCCAGCGGCTCAGGATCACCTTCTGCTGATTACCCCCGGAGAGGAACTGTATCTGTTGATCCCGTGACGAGAGTTTGATATGAAGCTTATCAATAAAGCTCTCAACCAGATTAACCTCGCTCTTGCCATCAATGCAGCCCCGGCGGCAGAACTCCCGCAGAATCGGAATTGTCATATTCTTCTTTACCGACAGGAGTGAAAAGATACCCTGACGCCGTCTCTCCTCAGGCACATACGCCAGATGTCTGCTTATAACCTCCGAAGTATGCTTGGGTCTTACCAATTCACCGTTTATATAAATATCGCCTTTATCCGCGCGATTATAGCCAAATATAGTAAGTGCGAGTTCGGTACGTCCGGCACCCACAAGACCGGAGAATCCCAGAATCTCACCCTTGTGCAGCTTGAATGAGACATCCTCAAACTCACCGCTGCGGCACAGATTTTTAACCTCCAGTGCCACCTCTTTACCCACGGAACTGTAGCTGCGCCTGGTAACAGACTGATCAATCTTTCTGCCGACCATCTCATTGACCATCTCTTCCTTGCTTGTCTTCTTCGGATCGAGTTCGGTAATATACTTACCATCCCGGAAGACTGTTATGCGGTCAGAGAGGTGTAAAATCTCATCAAGACGGTGTGAGATATAGAACGCAGAACCGCCTTCAGCTTTGAAACGCTCGATGATATCAAATAAAATCTCGGTCTCTTTCACTGTCAGACTCGCTGTCGGCTCATCAAAGATCAGCACCTCGGCTCCAAACGCCAGAGCTCTGGCCACCTGCACCAGCTGCTGATGCGCCGAAGACAGATCCCGCACCTGCACATCAGGATTTATATCCACCTGCAGTCTGGCTATGACCTTGAGTGCTTCCTCACGCATCTTGGTTTTATCAATAAACTGCTTCACCTTCGCCCGTGGCTGTGAACCGAGAAAAATATTCTCCTTTACCGACAGATAAGGCACGAGATTCAACTCCTGCGGCACAATCCCGATACCCAGTTCCTGCGCCACAATCGGCGAAGTTATCGAGACTTTCTTCCCGTGAGAATAGAGCTCACCGCCATCAGGCTCCTGCATGCCAAAGATAATCTTCATCAGCGTGCTCTTGCCGGCACCGTTCTCACCGATAATGGAGTGCACTTCAGACCGGTGAATATTCACCGACACATCATCAAGGGCCCGGACCCCGGGAAAGACCTTGGTGATATGTTCAGCGGAAAATATTACATCACTCATCATTAAAATTCCTCATTCTACTGCTAGAGCGATCAGGGGGCATCAAGAGCAACCGAGAGTACCCCCCGATCTGTGGTTATTGGTTGTTACATTGAATATCAGTAACTATTTCAAATCATCAGCGGTGATAATACGGGCGCCGGTATCATGTCTCTCTGGAACGGTATGATTCTCGTTCATAGCGACCAGATAAACCACGCTCCAGTAGCCGATGTCCCACTGACGCTGAGCCTTGGTGGCATCGATAACACCTTCCTGAATCAGCTGGATAGTCTCTTCCAGATCATCCATACCGACGATGTGAACCTTACCGGTCAGACCTGCTGATTTAACTGCTCGAGCGGCACCGATTGGATTTGAAGCATTACAGCCGAAGATACCTACCAGATCACTGTTTGCCTGCAGCGCATTCTCTGTCAGTTCCACAGCCTTCTGCAGATCATCGTTATCAGGACGTTCGAAGACGATTTCAATATCAGGAAATTCCTTCATTGCAGCCTTGAAACCCTTTACGCGGTTTACGTGATTGGTTGCAGACAGACTGCCGGCAAGAATACCGACCTTACCCTTCTTGCCAATCTTCTCAGCAAGGAACTGACCCAGATCATAACCGTCGTCATAGTCACCGTCATGACCGACATAACACTTGCGGTTACTGTCAGGGGCATCAGTATCGAAAGTGATTACATTCAGACCGGCATCAATCGCATCATTAACCAGCTGAGTATCGGTTGCAGGATCGAGTGAAGAGATAGCCAGACCGTCAGGAGCGGAACTGATATTAGCCTCAATAACGCCCATATGCTTACTGATGTCGGCTACAGGAGGAGAATCAAACTTGACCTCAATATCAATACCCTGCTTCTTGAAATCAGCAACCGCAGCCTTTGCACCCTGTTCCACAACATCATACCATGGGTGAATAACCTTTGGAATAAAGACAAAAGTCAACTTCTTGTCAATTGGCTTGATAAGCTTGGCCTGATCAGCAGGATTATCAGCAGCCTTAACATTACCGGCAAGACATACAGCCAGAACAGGCAGTATCGCCAGCGACAGTTTTAGTAATTTCTTCATCATCGAACCTTTCTTAAAACCTTAAATAAACAAAACTGTAACAAGTTGAACATCAACAACGGATCTTATTTTCCAATAAGTATGCCAGAATACGCTCGAGCAAAAATAATCAATATTTTTTTTCTTTCAGCAGTCACCAACCCCGGTAATAGCAGGGCAAGAATTTTTTTTCATAACTTTTTGAAAAAAAGCCACCGCGTCCACCGCAGTTTTCGGCTGGGTAATCATTACCCGCTTTACCATGAACGCTTACCCAATCGGGTAAATACTACCCAAAAAAACCGCAGCCATACTATCCCAAGTATACAGCGGTCACGCCGACAGTCATATATTTTAAAATTTTTAATCAAACAATCTACTTTAATAAGCGATATTAACGTTTATAATCATAATAACGCTTTAGACAATACGGATACCTGAGCATCCTGATATGGAACCAGCCGCAGTATTTATAATCTTTTAGCGTTTAACCATGCAGTCCCAGCGTACCGGAAATTGCGGAAAGCTGCAAGGCTGCCGGTTTCTCTTTTATTGCCGTTTGCGCCCGGTACTCAATTTTATATTATGTCACCTGTAAACTGAATGAACTGAGTCATGAAAAAAATACTTACGATTGATGACAATTACAAAATTCATAAGAGTCTGAAATTATTCTTTACCCAGAATGATTTCCATTACCTTGCCGCCAATAATTCACGGGAGGCATTCCAGCTTATAACTTCTGAAAACCCGGATATCATCCTGCTCGATCTCAGTCTGGGTGAAGAGAATGGTCTGGATGTACTCAAGGAGCTCACCCTGCGCACGCCACAGATACCGGTAATCATGATCACCGGTTACGCGACACTCGAATCGGCAATTCAGGCGATCAAGATAGGCGCCGTTGATTTTCTGGAAAAGCCCCTCGATTTTGAGAAACTGCTCTTTACTCTCAACTCCGCACTCAACTTAAAAAAGCCTGCGCCCGAGTCCAGCCCGGAGCTGAATACACAACCAAGCCGGCCGGATTATACCATCACTCACAACCCGAGAATGCAGGAGATCTGGGAGACCGCCCGCAGTCTGGCCAAGAGTAATATCCCGATCCTGATATACGGTGAAAGCGGTACCGGCAAGGAACTGATGGCCGATTATATACACCAGTGCTCACTGCGCAGCAGCAACCCGCTGGTAAAGGTCAACTGCTCCGCTATCGCCGAAAGCCTGCTGGATAACGAACTCTTCGGACATGAAGAAGGATCTTATACCGGAGCTACCGGAAAACATATAGGCATGTTTGAACAGGCCTGCGGCGGGAGTCTGCATCTTGACGAGATCGGTGACATGTCGATGACTACCCAGGCAAAGATACTCCGCGCCATACAATACGGTGAAATCCGGCGCGTCGGCGGGCAGAACACCATCAGTGTGAATGTCCGTTTCATCGCCTCCACCAATAAAAACCTGCAGGAACTCATCACCCGCAATCTTTTCCGTGAAGATCTGCTCTACCGCCTGAATGCCGCCAGCATCATTCTGCCGCCGCTGCGGGAAAGAAAAGAGGACATCCAGAGACTTGCGGATATCTTCCTGCGGCAGTTCGCAACCGGCACTGCCCCCAAAGCCCTCTCTGCCGAAGCGCTCAGCACCCTGCAGCAGCATGACTGGCCCGGGAACATCCGGGAGCTGCGCAACACTATCGAGGTCAGCGTTACCCTCTGCCGGAATCAGATTCTCAGAGCCGAGGACATCAAGTTCCACTCAGCACTCGAACCGAACGGCTCAGGACTCCATTCCGCACCGGTATACGACCTGGAGCAGTCTGAAAAGCAGGTACTTATTGACGCACTGAAAACCACCAACATGAACCGTACCAGAGCCGCTAAGCTGCTGGGGATAAGCCGCAAAACCCTCTACAACAAACTGATAAAATACGATATAAAGGTTCTGTAACGCCACAGCTGCCGGCATACTGAAGAAAAGAGAAACCGTGAAACCGATACTCCAGACCCGAGGCATTTACCTCAACTTCAATAACAAGCAGATACTTAACAATACCTGTATCGATATCTACGGCGGGGAAGTGCACGCACTGGTGGGCAATCATGACGAGGGCAAGACCTTTCTCTGCCGCACCCTCTGCGGCATACTCAAACCGACACGCGGTTATATTCAGGATGAACACCGCCAGGTCTGTTCCCGCCGCTACCTGCAGGACAATGTCGAGGTAATGTGGGAGAATTCCAGCCTCTTTGAGCGCATGACGGTGGCGGAGAATATCGTGATCGGCACCCGCTACTCCTGGCTCAACCTCTTCTTCAAGCACAAGACGGTACTCCAGCACGTTGCAGACTGGCTGGAAGAGAACGGGGTCAAGCTGCCGGCGAATATGATTGTCGAAGATCTCTCTCCCAGCGACAAGACCTTTATCTGCCTGCTGCGCTGCCTCTATCGGCGTCCCAAGATACTGATACTCGATTCCGCTCTCAGCACCCTGCCCGCGGAAGCGCTCAACCGCGCGCACTCACTGATCCGCAAACATCTGCAACCGGATACCGGTGTGCTCTGGGTAACCCATGATGTTGAAAGTATCTCCGAATACGCCGACCGAGTAAGCATTCTGCGCCGGGGAAATATCCTGCTCACGGAAAAGACCGGCGCGATGGAGCGTCTCAACCTGCTTGAGCTCTGTTACGCCAAGCTTGAGAGCAATCCCTCTATCGAGAACAAACAGTTCCGGGACATGCTGCTCTATTTTGAAGCCCTGCTCGAGCAGCTGCCGCTTTCAATTATCATTCTCAATAACTCCAATAAAATAACCTTTGCCAACCATCTGGCCAAGGAGATATTCAATCTCGATGCCATTGATTTCAATCAGGATATCAGCGAGATCTTCGCCCCAGCCCATGCGAACATTCTCCAGATAATCACCGGTCAGGAAGAGGATGACAACCTTCCCATAAGTATCCCCTTCAAACTGAACAATCAGAGTTCAAGAATGAAAATCGGGGTACACAATATCCATGACAAAGAACTGATCGCCGGGAAGATGATCATTCTTGAAGATGTCACCAGCACCGAGAATATGCGCGAAAAACTCAACCTTGCCGATAATCTGTCATCTCTGGGTATTCTCGCCGCCGGCGTTTCCCACGAGATCAATAATTCACTCAACATTCTGGCTACGTATATCGCCTTTCTCGGGGGTAGGGCCTCGGATGAGCAGCGGGATGAAGCGGTGACCAATATCCGCGAAGAGATCTCCGAGATAAAACGTATCACCGGCAATCTCCGGACCTTCTCCGGCAGCAATGACTCACCCTCTGAAGTCTTCAACTGCACTGAGGTAATCAATAATCTGGTATCGATACTCCGCTTTGAAGCCGGACACAATAATATTGATCTGCGCAACGTCACCCCCGACGCCTGTGTGCGCATCAAAGCCAGCAAGGGCGAGATCAGACAGGTTCTGCTCAATCTTGTACGCAACAGCTTCGAGGCGATACTCACCACCGGACACCCCGGAAAAATTCTGCTGCATCAAGCCTACAGCGGGGAGAGCAGTATCATAACCATCGAGGACAACGGCCCGGGAATACAGCATGAAAAACCCACTGATATCTTTCTGCCCTTCTCTTCCACCAAGAAGAGTCACTACGACAATCAGGGACTGGGTCTCTCAATCGCCTATGGTATCATCAAGCGCCATAAAGGCAGCCTGACCGTCAAGAATCTCCCAACCGGCGGCTGCACCTTTACGATCGAGCTTCCAGCCGTCGCCTCAGACACACCCCTGAATCTGACAAACTGACAATCCTGAATCTCCCTGTCTGCGCTTTGCCGCCTGAGCACCGACCCCGATAAAGTCAAATAAAAAAACAGCCCGCTACCGAAAGCAGACTGCAGAGTCAAAATACCCGAATATCGTAAATAATAGAAGCCAGCACAGTGTTGGGTAGATAATGCACCGGCCCCTATTATTCAACAGCAATTTTTTACCCGACTCAGTGTTCAGTAACCGTAGTGTAGAAACAGCCGACAATCAGATCAATAACATAAGCGCCCTGATCGATTAGTCCCTGAGATTTTTCGGAGAAGGTAGCCGCCTTGCCATGCTGCGCCACCATATTCCTGGTGCTCTCCAGAGCTTCGCTGCTGGTCTGACGTATTACCTCCATCGCTTCAGTCAGCGGTGCCGCCCCGAGTTCAGCCAGCTTATCAGCCACCGGCTTCAACACATCAATGACCGTTTTCTCTCCGGGTTTAGCTTTACCGCGTTTGAGCACCACCTCCAGAAATTCCGCGAAAAAAGCCGCCAGTTCCGGTGTCTGAATAACCTCCGCACCCTTGAGCGCCTTGCCGCCGCTCATAAAGCCGCTGCCCATCAAAGTTCCCATAGTGGAAGGTGCCGCCGAAGCCATCTTCATCCCAACCTTCATGATAACCTTGGAGATGTCCCCTTCACCGGCATCAAGGCGCGCTGCAACTTCAGCCGCGCCGGCAGCAAAGGCCTTATCCATGGTAATTCCCAGATCACCGTCACCAACAACACTATCCATCTCTATAAGTTTTTCACGTTCACTGGCCATCTTCTCCTTCAAGGTATCGAAGAGTATCGGCAGCTCCGCCAGACCTATTTTTTCCATCAGAGAATCCTTTCAACTTTCCTTTCTGACTGTAATACCGTTAACCTATACGGTAAAGCTGATACCCTGCCGCCTCCCCCGGCACAAATGATCTTACCGGCACAAAGACTGTAAACAGGGTATAAATAAAACCTCTTACTTCTGAATAAAGAATGGTGTCTGCGCCGGTTTCAACAGATATGCCTTCAGTTCCTCATCAAGCTTCAGAAGTGATATTGAAGCCCCGGTCATCTCCATACTGGTTGCAAATTCACCGATATAGTTCTTGACTATCTTTATGCCTTTTCCCTTGAGTACCTGCGCCACCCGGCGATAAATAATATACTGCTCCTCCAGTGGTGTCGCACCGAGACCGTTGATCAGCACGGCCACCTCATCACCGGAGACATACGGCAGATCATTCAGAATCGGCTCGAGCATCTCATCAACGATCTTATCCGCCTCGATAAGCTCACCCCGCCGCACTCCAGGTTCACCGTGAATTCCCATGCCGATCTCCATCTCGTTATCATCCAGCGTAAATGAAGGTTTTCCTACTTCCGGTATGGTACAGGGTGTAAACGCCACCCCCATAGTCCGGACATTATCCACAGCCTTCTGCGCCACCCGCATCACCTCATCCAATGACAGCATTGCCTCTGCAGCCGCACCGGCACATTTGAAGACAAAGAAGATCCCGGCAACCCCGCGGCGCTTATCCTCCTCGCCCTTCTTTTTACTTGCCACATCATCCTTACCGGTAAGATTGAGTACCCGGATATCATCCATCTCCGCCATCTCGGCCGCCATCTCAAAATTGATAATATCACCGCTGTAATTACCATAGATATACAGTGCTCCGGCGCCGGTATCAATCTCCTTGGTAAGCTCATACATCTGTTCGGCGCTGGGAGACTGAAAGACCCCGCCGATAGCACAGCCGTCGAGCATGCCCTCACCGACATAGCCCAGGAAGAGCGGAAGATGCCCGCTGCCGCCGCCTGTTGCCAGAGCGACCTTCCCCTGCTTCTTCTCTCCGGCCTTAACAAGGCAGCGCATATCGTCATTGATATAGGTTACCATATCCGGATGGGCTGTATACAGTCCTTCCAGCATTTCATCAACATAATCTTCCGCATTGTTTACAAATTTCTTCATTGTCTTCTTCCTTATTAAAATAACCTGCTAAAGTTAGTAGCAATTTTATGACGACTGGTGCGACTGGCACATATTACGCCGCTGTTCGCTAAGACGCTTCTTCTCCCGCTCTTCATCCCGCTTATGCATATAATAGTTGAAGACGATAATAAAGATAAGGAACGCCCCCCAGGTGAAATCACGGGCGAAATTATTGAAGCGGAGAAGATTGAAACCACTGGAAAGAAACTGCAGCCCGATCACTGAAATGACCACACTCGAGATCTTGCCGAAGCCGCCGGTCCAGTCCACACCGCCGAGCAGACATACCAGAATCGCCTGCAGAGTATATGAGGCACCATAATCAGCCTTGGCGGAATTGGTACGGGCGATCATGATCAGCCCAGCGATACCTCCGAGAAGCCCTACCAGCATATAGGTCTTGAGCAGAACATTCTCATTATTTATTCCTGAAAACCGGCTGGCGATATTATTGCTGCCCACCAGATAGATACGCTTGCCGAATGCCGTCTTCTTGAGTATTACCGCGAGAAATACCACCACCAGCGCATAGATCAGAAATGGGAATGGTATCCCCAGCACCTTGCCGTTACCGGCAAAGATAAAACTCTCAGGAAAACCGAATACCGCGTACCCTTTGGTTATGATCACCGCCATACCGCCATAGAGCTGGAACGTACCGAGTGTCGCCAGAATCGGATGAATACGGACAGTACCGATAATATAGCCGTTGAAAAGACCGCATAGCATCGACACCGCCAGCGAGACCAGCACCGCCAGAAAGACGACACTCAGCCCCGCACCCTCTTCACCGCCAAGACGTGTCATAATAATAGCTGCAAGCACACTTGAAAGATTGGCGATACCGACTATCGACAGATCGATACCACCGGTGATCAGTGCCACCATGATACCGAGAGAGAATACTCCTAATTCCGGAAAAGAGTAGAGCATGGACTGTATATTGCGCACCGAGACAAACTTGTCAAAACGCAGAATTGACATCAGCACAAATATCGCGAAGACGATTATCAACAGACGGTCTCTATCAGGATCACGGAAAGTAGAGTTCTTTAATTTACTGATTATATTCACGTTATCTCCTAATTTATTATCAACTTGTTAATTTCGCAGCCGAACGTCTGCGTGCCAGTGCCGGAATGCCCGTAGCCAGCAGAATAATACAGCCGGTAGTCATCCGCTGCCAGTAACTGGGGATACCGAGAAATATCAGACTGTTGTTGACCAGTGTCATCAGTACTACCCCGAGAAATGTTCCGATGACCGTTCCCTTGCCGCCACCGACATTGGCACCTCCCAGAACCGCCGCGGCGATTACATTGAGCTCGGTACCGATCAGATCGAAAGGATTGGAGTTACGCATAAATGCTGAATGAATAATACCGGCCAGACCGGCAGTAACCCCGACAAACGGATAGATAAACAGTTTGACCTTCTTTACATTTATGCCCGCCCGTTCCGCCGAACTCTGCGATCCGCCGATAGCGTAAATACTCCGACCCAGCATGGTAAAACGCAGAATGGCGAAGGTTATCAGCATCACCGCCAGCATTATCAGAAATGCCACCGTCAGCCCCACCTTCTGACCGCCGCCAATAGCCGTCACCAGTATCTCACTCCGTGAAAAGTTGGTCATATTGCTGGGCAGAACATTAACAATTCGCGTACTCACAAAGGTATAGATAAAGCCCGCAAAGGCGTAGCTTGTACCGAGAGAAACAATCATGGTCGGAAAGTCAAAGAGACTCACCAGCAGACCATTGACCAGCCCCAATACTCCGCCAATACCCATTGCAATTACAAAACCGGCGATTACCGGTCCATTATACCCGTATTCAACCATCCATTTACAGGTAAGATACATACTGAATGCCGCCACCGCCGTCATTGAGACATCAATACCGCCAGAAAGCAGCACCATAAGTGTTCCCATCGCGAAAATACCCATCACCACCGTACTCTTGCCGAGTGAGAAAATATTACGCAACGAGAAGAAAGCAGTGTTATTCATCCCTATTATTACTGCCAGCACAATTATCACCAGCAATATATAGAACTCTTGTCGCTTTATAAGATTTTTCATATCTCTTTATACCTATTTCATTAGTTCAAGCTTATACTCAGAAAACTGCCCGACACCTTACCGCAACTCTTTCATCATGGCAATGATGTCATTCTCATCAGATTCACTGCAGTTGAATTCACAGGTAATCTCACCCTTATGCATCAGAATAACCCTGCTGGTATTCTGAATCAGCTCTGGCAGATCATCCGAGATCATCAGCACCGCCAGACCTCTGCTGGCGAGCTCCTTAAGCTTCTTGTGAATTTCTTCCTTGGAACCGATATCAACTCCGACAGTCGGACCGTTGAGCATCAGAATCCTGACATCGGTAGCCAGCCATTTACCGAGTACGACACGCTGCTGATTACCGCCAGAAAGGCTGCTGACAGGATTACTGGTGTCCGGGGTCACGACCTTCATGTCAGATATCTGCCTATCGACAATCCTCCTGCCCTCGGCATCATTGAGCAGTCCGAAAGCGCCCTTGATCTTATCAAGAATTCCAACTATGATATTATCCTTGATCGGCTGATCCAGAAACAGCCCCTCTGTCAGCCGGTCTTCCGGCACCAGACCTATCCGGTTTTCCATAGCTCTCTGAATATTGTCAATCTTCACCTCCCGGCCGGACAGAATGACTTTGCCGGTACTGTACGGACGCAGTCCGAAGAGTGATTCCATCAGTTCATTCCGGCCACACCCTAGGAGCCCGGTAATTCCGACAATATCTCCGGGATTAAGACTGAAAGAAATATTCCGGAAATCCTTGCCGTTTCCCAGACCACTGAGTTCAAGCGCCGGTGGAGTATGCTCCTTCTGCACAAACGGCACAAACCTCGTCTTACTTATATCCCTGCCGGTCATATGATTGGTTATCAGCGCTTCATCATAATCTTTGGTGTTACCCTCTGAAACCATCGCCCCGTTACGCAGGATAGTGATTTTCTCGCTAATCTCCAGAACCTCTCTGAGCTTGTGGCTCACAAACAGAGTCGCGATTCCCTTACTCTTCAAATCCAGTATTATCGAAAAAAGCTTGTCCACTTCGTTCTGTGTCAAAGCTGTTGTAGCCTCATCCATTACTATAAGCTTGGCATCATTCACCATAGCTCTGGCAATAGCAATAAGCTGCCTGTCAGCGACAGACAACTCTTCAGTAATAGCGTCCAGCGGCAGATCAATACCGATTTTATCCAGTGCCGCGCTCGCTATTTTCCTAGCTTCACGTTTACTGTAAAATTTTCTCTTATTCTCACACAACGAATTCATGGCGATGTTCTCCGCCACGGTGAGATTCGGAAATAATGAAAAATCCTGGTATATTATCTGTACCCCTTCACCCATAGACTCAATCGGAGTTATTCGCTCATAAGCGTTATTATTTATCCGTATCATCCCGGACTCAGGTTTATAAACACCAGAGAGCACCTTGATAAGTGTAGATTTTCCAGAGCCGTTCTCCCCGGCGAGACAGCGTATTTCACCAGGTTTCATCCGCAGACTTACACGTTTAAGTGCATGCACCCCGGAAAATTTTTTATCAATATTTTCTAATTGTATAAACTCATCTTGCATTTTATTATCCATTGTATAAACCGTGTATCTTCTTTTCTCGTTACAGTATCCCGGCATTGCGCCGGCATACGCACAGGCAATAACAGAGGGAGCCATTTAACATGGACACCATGACTCCCTCAAAAATACCGCATGATATTCTGAATTTAACCGATATGGAATTAGAAGTTGTACTTGTCCATGTTATCCTTGTTGACAAATACCCATGCCTGTCCATAGAAAAGATTTGGCTTCTTTGGATCCTGTTTGATTGAGTTATAACCTTCGATACCGAGGTCGGTACCGTCTTTGAGCTGATCCTTCTTGCCGTCAAGAATACGTACGGCAATTTCATTCATAGCCTTACCTGCCATAGCTGGATCCCAGAAAGCGATATAATCAACCGCACCGGTCTCCAGATACTGTTTGCAGACACTTGGCAGACTTGTACCGACAACACTTACCTGATCAGCCAGTCCGGCTTCTTCAACAGCCAGTCCAGCGCCAGGAGCGGTGGTACTTGCACTGCCGAGAACACCTTTGAGGTCAGGATAGGCAGTCAGAAGATCTTTGGTTTTTTCATAGGCCTTATTCTGATCATCATAATCCTCATTTCTTCTGCTTACAAGTTTCATTTCAGGATAGTCTTTCTGCTGTGCAGCCTCGGCACCATCCATCCATTCATTGTGAGACTTACTGGTAAGACTACCGACGAAGTTGGTGTATTCACCCTTCTTGCCCATCTTCTCAGCGAGGAATTTCAGCATCTGCGCACCGTATGCCTGATTCTGGAAGGCTTCAATAATCGCATCGGCATTCTTCTGATCAGAGGCTTCATGAACAACTACAATAATACCGGCGTCACGCGCACGTTTCAGAACAGGCTCAAGTGCTTCAGGTGAGAACGGAACCACGCAGATAGCATCAACCTGCTGAGCGATAAGATTTTCAATTATCTGCACCTGTTGTGCAGCATCTGCCTGCGCCGGTCCCATAAAAATTGTTTCATGACCGGTTTCTTTCCCATACTCTTCCACACCCTGACGCATTCTGTCAAACCAAGGAATACCATCAATTTTAACGACTGTAGCGATTGTATACTTCTTGTCCGAAGCCTGAGAGACATTAAAGACTGTGCAGAACACAGCAACAAGCACAAACAAAGACAGGATAAATTTTTTCATAGCATTCTCCAAAAAATAAAACAAAACAAACCCAACACAACTTGAGTTTATCACATGGATTAGTAGTTGGTCAAGTTATGCTATAAAATTTTTTATACTTTTTTTAGTTGTTTAACAAAAAATCATTAGGTATTATATAGTTACAAGAAGATATGAGCTTAATTTTTTTTTATATTTTCACTATGCAGTTACCAGCGTTCGTTAGCCACACAACGACTGAGCTTGTAACCATATGATTGATTAGGAAGTTATAGATATCGGGGTTCAGCACGATTTATAACCGGCATGAAGATATCAACTAAAATTTTTTAAGTACATAAGCGACTGATTTTTAGCTTTTTTTGATCTTCTACCGGTAAAATATTGACGAAAGGCAGATGAATTAAAACCAGATATTATCAGCTTTTGTATCATAATTCTTACTCGATACGTTAGAAACATCTGATTGAAGGGGATACACATGAAAGTAGGAATAAAAGAGATTGCAGAGAAAGCCGGTGTTTCCGTTGCTGCGGTTTCTTTGGCACTGAATAATAAACAGGGTGTAGGTGATGCCACCAGAGAGCGCATTATAGATGCGGCGAAAACCCTTGGCTACCCGGTTATGGGTAAGACAGAGATAGATGACGAACCAAGCACGGTCAGATTTCTCAAAATCTCCCGGCATGGGCATACGGTCAACGTCGACCATGAATATTTTATCGCCGACTACCTCAACGGAGTCATGGACTCTGCCAAGCTTCACAACATGATTGTCGAGATCGAAGCCTTTGGTCCCGAGGTACCTATCAGCGAGATTATCAGCAAAATAGCGGGCAGTCCGCAGATTGCCGGTTATATTGTACTGGCAACCGAGCTGAATGAAGAGGATATAATGCTGTTCAATGCCACCGGAATGAAGATTGTATTTATTGATGTCTATATCTTCAATGTCTGTGCAGACTATATCAATATGAATAATACTGAAGCTGTATATAAAGTAATCAGTTATCTCAAAGACCTGAAGCACCGGGATATCGGCATGCTAAAGAGCTCAATCTCCACCGGCAACTTCAAGCTGCGTGAATTAGCCTACTACCGGTCTATGGAGACTTTGGGACTGACCCTGAATACTGATTATGTTTTTGATGTCGACTCAACATTTGACGGCGCGTACAAGGATATGAAAGCTCATCTGGAAAACGGCAGAAAACTGCCCAGTGCTGTGTTTGCGGTAAACGACATTGTTGCTCTGGGAGCGATGAAGGCGCTGCAGGAGAAGAATATAGCGGTTCCCGATGATATTTCAATCGTCGCCTTTGACAATCTGTCCATGTCAGAGATTACAAATCCTCCGCTCTCAACAGTAAATGTACCCAAACGCCAGATTGGTCAGGTAGCCCTTGATATGCTGTATCTGAAGCTCCATCACCAGAGCGAACGCGCACCGATGGTGAATCTTATCAGTACCGAACTCGTCAAGAGGGAGAGTGTTACCGAGTTCAAGGGCTGATATATCACATATTAAGGAGATATTATGAGCAACTATGCGGTAATTTTAGGTAACCTCGGCAACACCTGCGATCGCTTCCTCTCAACCGGTTACAAGGATGTGGTTCCCACAGCCGAAATGATTGAACAGGCCGCGAAAATCGCTGATGTAACCGGCATCGAACTCGTCGGAACCTGGGACATTAGTCCGGATAATTTTCAGGAGGTAAAATCCTGTCTGCAGGCGAACGGGCTTGAATGTGTAAGTATTATTCCCGACCTCTTTTCACAGAAGCAGTGGGGACGCGGGTCGATAGCGGCAAAGGATTCATCCACGCGCGCGGCAGCAATGGACTATCTGCGCACTATGGCCGAAATAGCTCTGGATCTTGGCTGTCCGATGCTCAACATCTGGCCCGGGCAGGATGGCTATGACTACCCGCTGCAGGCGGATATGATCAAGGAGCGGGATTATATGACCGACAATATCACTATCCTGGCCAAAGAATTCCCGAATCTGAAATTTTCACTCGAGTATAAGCCCAAAGAACCACGCAATCATTCATTTATGGCCAGAGCCGCAGATACTCTGCTGGTCGCTCTGGATACCGGACTCGATAATGTCGGAGTAACTATTGATGTCGGGCATGCATTGTATGCCGGCGAGAATGTGGCAGAATCCATCGTCATACTAGCCCGCAAGCAGAAGCTCTTCCACATGCATTTCAATGACAATTACCGTTACTGGGACGATGATATGATTGTCGGCTCCATTCATCTTCCAGAGTATGTGGAGATGCTCTACTGGCTGCAGAAGGTGGGTTATTCCAGCTGGTACTCAATGGATCAGTATCCGTATCGCGAGGATGGTAAGCGGGCTCTTGAGACCAGCGTACAGTTCCTCAAAGGAATTGAGAGCTGGCTGGATAGCGCCGCAATGGCTGAAATCACCGAGATAATCCAGAGCGGTGATGCCGTGAGCGCCACCAGCTGGGTACACCGTAAAATATTCGGCTGACTGCATAACAGTAACCTCGGCCTGTCATTAGCAGCAAAACGAAAACACAAAAACAATGAACAAATGGCAACCAAAATAACCGAACCCGCAACGAGGCTGCCGTTGCGGGTTCACTGTTTTGTTTTACATTATATATAGAAAGACTATAATTTAACTCTGCTAGCGTAAGAAAACCGCGCCATACTATATCCGGATACGGATATTATCGCCGGTTATCCCCACATAAGCCCCGTCAGCCACCAGTTCCTCGGCCTCCGGATGCACCAGCAGCCATTTATTATTCATAAACAGCAGCTCACTCTCTGCACCTGACTTCTCACCTGAAAGATCCAGGGGATAGTTTGTACCCTCAGGCAGCACAATAACCGCCTTGAACCCCGCCGCCGCTACTTTACAGGGGGAGAAATGCAGTGTGGTGGCATAAAGCTCTACCGCCTTGCCCTGCGGCACAAAGAATGCCTCCACCTTCTTGGAAGAGTACTGCTTATCCTCAATATCCCAGATATGCCCCAGCAGCAGCACCAGATCGGTATACGCATACAGTGTCTCACTGCCTTTATGATACTCCAGCCCTTCCAGACTACTGTTGTCACCGGCACAATAACCTATCTGTATCGGCTGTCCTCCGTATTGAAACTTACTCAATTTGCAGAAGACACCGGTATCCTCCATCTCACTGACTGACGGTTCGTAGACCACCTTGCCTTCCGGCATTGCAAGATCATGCATATATGGGTCCAGATCCGAAAAATCAAACCACTCTACCTCTCTGCCAAAACCTCTGAATTCCGCACTGATAATGCTCATCACCTCGATATTCGGATTCAGTTTATTCAACTCCGCGACCACACTCTCCATAATACATCTCCTCAAGAAACCATTCCGCTCCGAACTGCCGTTAACTCATGCTCCCAAGCCGCCGTCAGCAGCTCTACCCGTCACGCGTCAACTCTTACAGTCTATAACCGCCTTATACTTACAATATACACAAAAAAATTAATTTTCACCAGAATAAAGAAATAATATTTTACCATATATTACATTAATAATACTCAATAATTGAGGCTCTGGTATATAATACCAGAGCCTCGGTGGGAGATATTCTATTAAGAATATACTGGAAACTATTATCCCAGAAGTGATAGAGCCTGCTGAGGTATAGTGTTGGCCTGAGCCAGCATTGATGTAGCAGCCTGTACCAGAATCTGGTTCTTGGTGTAGTTGGTTGACTCGGTAGCCATATCGGTATCACGAATAGCAGATTCGGTATTGGTGATATTTTCAACAGCAACACTCAGTGAGTTAACATTTGTCTGCAGCAGGTTGGACTGTACCGCACCCAGACGAGCTCGGGTCATTGATACATCATCAATTGCCTGAGCGATGATAGCGATAGCCTTATCAGGGTCATTCGCCAGCGCTGCAGCTTCACCACCCTGAAGATCTTCAAGAGTCAGGGTCTTCTCTTCCTCGATGCCATCCCCGTCATAATCGTCGGTAATTGTTACCTTACCCAGATCAGACGCTGTCATAGACTGAATACTGATAACTGTTGAGTCATCATTGGTAGTACTTTCACCAACCTGTAAAGTCATACCGCCTGTCAGATCCTCAAGAGTTTCAGAAGTATTGCTCATCGCCTGAGTAGCATGGTTGGTATCATCATCCATAGCACCACCCTTGGAACTCAGAGCACCTTCGTCATATCCCTGAACCGCAACAGTAGTGGCACCCAGTTCACCCTCTTCCATTACAAAGCTGGCGTTGAGGTCGGTGGTTGAAACCGTAGCGGTAAGATCTTCATCCAGCTCATACTCGGTACCGTTAACAGTTACTGAACCGTTCTGACCATAGCTTGTATAATCATTGGTACTGTCAATCAGCTGATCATCATCATCGGTGAAGAGCGCACCCTCAGAAGCTTCAACTGTTACAAAGGCATCGTCACCATACTCGGTTGAGTAGAGTCTTATACCCAGATCAGATGCGGATATGGTGCAGGAATAACTTGATGAACCGGTTCCGTCAATGGCGGTTGTATCAATATTGAGTGAACCGTACAACCCGGTAGTTCCGGCATCACCGCTGGTTGTTACCGCGTAGACCTCTACCAGCTGGTCAGTGTCGTCACCATCAGCGACCGTACCGGTAGCCATCAGATTACTGTCATCACATGAACTGTCATTATAAAGATTTACAGTGATGGTGCCATCTTCATTCTCGATAGTCTTCATGTAGATATTACCGTTCTCATCGGTATTCTCACCCAGTCTGATACCGGTAAGTGCGGAGCTTTCCAGAGCAGCACCGGTTGTTGAGTCGCTTGATATCTCCAGACCTGCAGTAGTTCCAGCGGTAGAGACCTCAGTAGTAGCACCAACCTGGAGCTTTACTACATCACTCGCTTCTACAGTACCACTGACATCTACAGTAATATTCAGACCTGAGTTGTTTGATTCTGTACTCTCAGTACCAAGACTTCCAGTACCGACCTCCATAGTCATCTCAGCATCTTTATAGATTGTGTACTCGGTATCAGAGGTGAACTTGAGGTAGACACAGCCGTCGGCATCAGTATTCTCACCAACGCTTACACTGGTTGGATCAGAGATAGATGCACTTGAAATTGTATAATCGGTATCCTGCTCATAATCCTTATCCATCTCGTAAGCACCGATCTGACCGGAAGCGTGAGTTGTAGGAATAGATGAGAAACCAGTAGTCTGGTCAACACCGGTTACCGCGGTATCAAAGATAAGCTGCGCAGCAACACCGGTTGATTCTGAGTCACCATTGATGGTTTCAGCGATTGTACCCAGTTCCTGACCTTCACCGAAACTGTACTCTTCAGAACCATTAGCACCGGTAATTGTGAAGACCAGATCCGCACTGATACTGGTACCGTTGGTTGCGATATCCACACCGGCTGTAGCACTGGTTGCTTCAACGTATGCTCTCTTGGAAGAAGCCTGTGAATCGGCTGTTCCGTCACTGTCCTCACCACTGTAAGAAATATTAATTGACTGATCAAGACTTGAAATCTGATAAATCTGAGAAAGATCTGAGTCCACAAGAGTATTATCTTCGGTTGAATCAACCAAAGTATCTGTATCATAAGTTATTTCCTGTGAACCATTTAGAAGATAAGTATCACTGTAGGTTGTAGTCTTGGCGATACGGTCTATTGTCTGTACTGCAGAGTCCATTTCTGCCTGGTCGGCAACGATCTGGTCAGAACTGGTAACACCACTGTTTGCTGAGTGAATAGCCAGCTCATTCATTGAAATCAGAATTGAGTTCATTTCATTGAGCGCACCTTCAGCAATACCAACCACGTTCATGGCTTCTTCGGTATTACTCATCGCCTGGTTAAGACCGGCAATCTGTGAACGCAACTGCTCTGAAATAACGAGACCGGCAGGATCATCTGAAGCTGTATTGATTTGATAACCACTAGAAAGTTTGGCAAGGCTACTCTCCATGCTGCTCTGGTTAGTATTCAACCAACGGGTAGTATTCATTGCGCTAACATTTGTTTGAACTGATAAACTCATAATTTGTCCTCCATGATATTTTTTAATTTGCACGTCATAGCATCCTTGCTATGATCGAAATCAGCTGACCCGTGATCACAGGCTGCCACTTGACCCTGACAGTGGGCTTTTATTTCCGCCTTACCTCCTTCCATGGCTGGTTAACGTAAAATAACAAGCACTCATCATGAATGCCGAAACAATAACAAACTTGCTTTTCCTCTCCACAGTTCTAGCAGTTAAGATGTTTCAAATTGCTAGTAAAAGAAACCGCTCCGAGGTAACCGGAAAAAATTTTTTTTAATATTTTTTTTCGCAGCTATTACAGCAAATAAACCCAAATTTTCCATTAATATGAAAAAGCATTTTCAAAAAAAAAAATTCCTGCAAGAAAACCCGGTTACAGGCAGTAAAGAATTAGTAAGTGGAGAAAAAGATTAAAGTTAATGGATGACTTTTCCGAAGAATTCTTAAAATGATGTTGTGATGGAGCACAATAATCATTTATCAACATTTTTTTAAGAAAGTTTCTCGTGGATGACATCGATTGCGAAATAATCAAATCATGCTTATCCGGTGATGTCGATGCATACAGCGCTTTAATTGACAAATATCAGCAGCAGATTTTCAAGCAGGTATTCTGGTATGCGGAGAACCACCAGACAGCTGAAGAGCTGACGCACGAAGTATTTGTTCAGGCTTACCTTAGCCTCGACAAGTATCAGGCGAAAGCCCCATTTATTCACTGGCTGCGCAAGATCGCCAGTAACATTGGTTGTCGCCACATAAAAGAAATCCAGAAAATGCGCAAACACTTCTCAATTGAGGGCTGGGACGCGCCAATCGAGGAACCGCAGGAATCAGCAGCAGACGAAGCCTCCGGCATCCTCAAGGAACTACTGGGAGTTCTCAACGCCGAAGACCGAATGGTTCTGACCCTCTTGTACGTCGAAGGTCTTAGCGTCAAAGAAATTGCGCAGCGAATGTCCTGGAATATCGGCATGGTGAAGATGCGGGTTTTCAGAGCAAAGAATAAAATCAAAAAACATGTCCGCTACAGTGACAAACGTGACGACTACGAAGCGGTAATCAATGTCTGCCTGTTATAGCCCACAAAAAAAATAAATTATTTTTTAAGGTTACCCTAAAGGGTAACCTTTTTTTTATTTTTTTTGGTTACCGAATCTTTTTTTTTCACACTACTCTACTGTTGGGACAAATTACGCCCATTTAATACTTTTATTTCTTTCAACTTCAGCGAGGCTATCATGAGCAGTGGTATAAGCGGAATTATTTCTGGTTTCGACACAGACTCAATCATTGAAGCAACTCTGGAAACATATCAGACTCAGATTGACGATATGGAGGTTGAAATCCTGGAATACCAGGTTGACCAGGAAGCATACAACACAGTAAATTCCTTACTGCTTGAGTTCAGCAATCAGATTGATGAACTTGCAGATGAGGATCTTTGGAACAGCTACGTGTCTACGTCAAGTGACGAGAGTTCACTTACCGCCACCCTTGATGAATACGCAGAAGAAGGAACTTATCAGTTCGAGGTGAAACAGCTGGCACAGGCTGCGAAATACACCTCAGTCGGTTTCAGTGACAGCGACACCGAAGTCTCACCGCTGGGTGATGGTTACATCACGCTGGAGTCCGACAAGGCTTCACTGGCTCAGAGCACCGACGTGGCAAATTTAAATAATGGCGAAGGCATGGCTCCAGGAACCATCAAGATTACCGACGCCTCAGGCAGCTCAGTTAGTATTGATCTCTCCGCAGCAACAACTATAGATGAAATTGTTAGCACCATTAATAACAACACAGATGTTTCAGTAAAAGCTTCAATATCCGATGACGGCAACAGCCTCATCATTGAAGACACAAGTGGTGGCACTGGAAGTATCACTATAGCAGATGTTGACTCAACAACTGCTTCAGATCTGGGAATCCTCGGTACTTCCAGTACTGGAACCATAAGCGGCGGCTGTATCTACAGCCTTGGTGATTCAACCACCATCGCTCAGCTCAATGACGGCTTGGGAGTCAATGACGGCACTGCAGGTACAATTGTAATCAGTGACGGTACAGACTCCTGGGAAGTCGATCTCTCAAAATGCACAACTATCAGCCAGATAGCCAGTGTCATTAATGAGGAGACCGATGGCGCAGTTGAAATAGGAGTATCAGATAACGGTTTTGCGCTTACCGCCGAACTTACATCCGGTACCGGCAGCCTGACTATCTCAAATTATGCCAACTCCGACACCACCGCCTCTGATCTGGGTCTGGTTACTACAGACGCAGGTACATCTGTTACCGGTGAAAATATTCTCGCCGGTCTTGACACTTTTCTGCTATCATCAATCTCCGGCGCCAACGCTACCGGGCTTGATGGTCTTGACGGCAGCTATGACGCTGCAACTGTCAGCTTTTATGCTGAACTGGAAGATGGAACAACCATTGAGTTCAATGTCTCTGATCTGTCTTCCGATGATTCTTTAGACAGCCTTATTACCGAACTCAACACACAAGCCGGTGGCTCTCTGACTTTTTCATTGAATTCCGTTGGAAATGGGATCTCAGTGGAAAATGCCACTGGACTTAGTGTTGAGTTTTATGATCAGGATTCAACCCTCGCCTCAGATCTCGGTCTTACCGACATGGAGATTGACGACGGCGAGACTGTTGACTGCGCTGATCTGGATTTAAAATATATTAGTGAAGGCACATCACTTGACTCGCTAAACGGCGGCAGTGGTGTGGATAGCGGTTCATTTATTCTTACCGATGCCAATGGGTTCAGTGAAGAAGTCGATATCGACGGCGCAGACACTATCGGTGAAGTCATATCCCGCATCAACGAGACCAGTCTGGATCTTACCGCCAGAATCAATGATACCGGCGACGGTATAATCATTGAATCCACAGATCCCACTGCCACAGGCAACATCACAGCCAAAGAGGTCGACGGTGGAACAGCAGCGGCAGATCTGGGACTGCTCGCCGATTCTTCAACCGACGACTCAGGAAATGCCATACTTGACGGCAGCTTCGAAATTCATATTGAGGTATCAGAGAGCGATACTCTCAGTGATATTATGGACAAGATAAATGATGAGACCAATTATACAGCTGCGATCATCAATGACGGTACAGAATATTCACCATACAGACTATCTATCAACAGTTCCGATTCCGGTGAAGCCAGTAACTTTATTATGGATTCATCAATCAGTTCACTGACCTTCAGTCAGACAACTGTCGGACAGGATTCACTCCTGCTCTACGGTGACAGCAACAGCAGTTCTGAAGCGATTCTGCTCAGAAGTGACACCAATACCAATAATTCAGCTATTCTCGGTATCACTCTGGACATGACCGCGCTCTCTGATGGTCCGGTTACCATTACCGTTTCCCGTGACACTGAAGGGATTACCGATACAGTACAGGCAATGGTTGACGCGTATAATGAGGTGATTGAGACCATTCAGACTTATACTACCTATCTTACCGAAGATGAACAGGAATATTACGAAGATAATGATCTGACGACCGATTATGGTCTGCTCTATGGTGACAGTGCCACCAGAAATCTGCAACTGCAGCTGCAGTCCTACTTCTCCTATGTCTCATCAAAAGACTCAAGTATCAAGTGTTTCAGTGACCTCGGAATTACACTTGAGCTCGAAGAAACCGAGGATGATGACGGCAACACCGAATATGCAACAGTTCTGACCTTCGACTCAGATGCCTTTGAAGAACTCCTTGATGATGATTTCGAAAGTGTTGCAGGGTTCTTCTGCGAAGAGTCCGACGTCGCACTTGAGAGTGAAGGCGCATCAATAATCGTTTCCGGTTCAGCCGCCGATGGTTTTGACAGTTCAAATCTTATCAACGGTAAAACCTCTTCAAGCAGTTTTGGGGAGAATAACGGTTACGAATCAGCAGGCACTATCTCTGACGGTGATAACACCATAACCATTACCTTCGATGAAGATGTACTTCTGGACTACCTCACCATCTACCATATAGACAGTGAAGATATGCCGGCAGAAGACTACGCCCTTTCAGACTTTACCGTTGAATACCTTGACAGTGAGACCAACGAATGGGTCACTATCCGTGAAGTTACCGATAATACCGCCAGCTATACCGTAATCGGTCTTGCTGACGCGGTATCGGCCTCAGCTATCCGCATTACCGCCTCAGCAACCAACGCCGACGATGACAAACTGCGGCTGGTTGAAATTGACTGCAACGCCGAGACTGGAGTTGCGAATACAATAGCTGCTGATCTCGACAGTACCTTTGATTATGATTATGGATATCTGGCTACTCGTACCGACTACGTAGACACTATGATTGACAGTCTTAATGACGATATTGACAACATGACCGACCTGATGGATGCCAAGGAATCAGTACTCTGGACACAGTTCAATGCAATGGAAGAGACCCTTGCAGCACTGGAGACACAGAGCTCTTACCTTGAATCTATCCTTGGAACCAGCAGTGACGATTAAACAAGCAAGGAGATAATATGACCCCTGAAATCGGTGCAAAAGCCTATTTGGCAAAGTTAAAGAAACAGATCACCTGTTATGAAGAGATTATTTTTATCTCCAAGGTTCAGCAGAAACTTATAAACGGCGGCAATTTCAACAAGCTAAAAAGCAAGGTCGCCCAGCGTGAGAAAGTACTCCAGAGACTGGATATCCTGCAGTATGTCATCAAAGCATACGGCGATTACTGGAATAATGTCTATGACAGCGTCAGTGATGAGCTCAATACAGAAATAGCCGTTACACTGGATCAGCTCCATGAAGTAGTCGCCGAACTGGCGGAATATGACAAAGAATTAAAAGAGCTTTCAGTAAATGAGCTCAACCGAATAAATAAAGAACTGGCAATAATCCGGAGTAACAAGGTTAAGACCAAAGCCTTCAGAAAACCGATAATCAAACAACAAGCCAGGTTTGTAAATAAAGTATCGGCCTCCGTCTAACAATGTCATAAGTTTCAACGGTTTTTTCCAGTGCATTCAGGCTCTGGGCAAGGATATATTGTAAATTTTCAAGCGAGGTTACTATGAGTTCACTAGGACTACAGATAGGTAAGACCGCCCTCTCAGCCCAGGCAGCAGCGCTGGAGGTTATCGGTCAGAATCTAAGTAATTCCGCTACTGACGGATACAGCCGGCAGGCGATATCCACCTCTGCAGCTATTGCCGTCAACAACGGCAGTTATTACGCCGGCGGCGGTGTTGTTGTAGATGATGTGAGCCGGGTTGTGAACACCTTCTACCAGGAGAATCTCCGCACCTGCACTGCCGACTACTCATATTCAGAAGAGCTGGTAGAGAGCTACACCTCCCTTGAAAATGCGTTTAATGAACTTACCGACACCGATATATCATCAGAACTCAGTAACTTCTGGTCAGCGCTCAGTGATCTTTCTACAGATCCCAGCGACACCGAACTCACAATCGTGGCCATACAGGAGGCCAGCAGCCTCTGTGATACCATCAACAGTGTCGATGAGCAGCTGACAACAATTCATGATGATCTCAACGACAAGATCGAAGATGATGTTGATTCCATCAACTCTCTCACCAAGCAGATTGCAGAACTCAACAAAGAGATTATGTCTGCTGAAGCCTGCGGCTCAAACGGCCTGACCGCAAACGATCTGCGCGATGCGCGTGACGAGCTGGTCAATGAACTAAGTGCGATTGTGGATGTAAATATTATTGAAGAGGATAATGGCAGTCTCAGTATCTATAACGGCAATAACATTCTGGTCTATCGCGACAGCTGCGAAGAGGTCGGAATTGAGTATGAATATGTTGATGGTGTTCGCTACAGCCAGCCGGTATTTACTGACGGTAACGTTGCTATTGAGAGTGAATCAGGAAGTCTCGGTGCAGAACTCTATATGCGTGACGAAGTGCTTACCGAATATCAGGAAGAGCTGGATACCCTTGCAGCCAATATTATCTGGCAGTTTAATTCAGTATATTCACAGGGAGTAGGAAGTACCGGTTACAGCGACCTCACCGGTACCACTTCGGTAGAAAATCCGGAAGCGACACTTGATGAACTGGATTATGGTGTGGATACTGTCGACGGCACCTATGAGATAAGTAACGGCAGTTTTGAGATTCTTATCTATAACACAGAAACAGATACCGAATCTACAGTTACGATCAATATTGACCTTGATGGCAATTCAAGTTCACCAGACACTATTCTTTACGATGAAGACGACCCTACAGCCTCTAATTCACTGGTAAACATTATTCAGAGCCAGCTTGATGACGAAGTACCGGGAGTCTATACAGTATCCTTGAATAACAACAACCAGTTGGTGATTGAGTCCAGTTCCGACATCTACGAACTTGGCTTCGGCAATGACACAAGTGGCGTAGTAAGCGCTCTTGGACTTAACACACTCTTCACCGGCTATGATGCCAGTGATATCTCAGTCAACGAGGATCTGCTCGACAATCCTGAACATTTTGCCGCCAGCAGCAGTTTTACTGATTCTAACAATGATATTATAAATGCAATGATTGATCTACGCGATGAAGCGGTCATGGCAAACGGAACCCAGACCCTGGAGTCCTATTACTGTACCGTGGTAGGTACTCTGGGTCTGGAGTCTGAAGATGCTACAAACAGCTATGAACTGGCTGAAGACCTGCTGCTTCAGAGTGAAACAAATAATGAGAGTGTCTCCGGAGTCAGCCTTGATGAAGAGCTGGTCAGTATGCTCAGTTATCAGAAAGCCTACTCCGCTGCCGCACAGTTTATAACTGTTATGGACGAGTGTCTGCAGACCATACTGGATATGTAAGAGGGTGTAAGATATGCGTGTAACCTTACAGATGAGCAGTCTGAATTCAATATATAATGTTAATTCAAACACTGCATCAATGTACAGCTTAGCAGAGGATATCAGTACCGGTTACGCAGTAACCAGTCTCAGCGATGATCCCTCCGCTGCGGTATCTGCGATATCCGACACCGCGACTGTTTCCAAACTGAACACCTACCTCAGTAATATTGAGATAGCAGATACCATCATGGGACTTACTGATAACAGCCTCAGTGATGTTAACGAGATCCTCACCTCCGCCAAGGAACTGGCGGTTGACATGTCATCAGGTGAAAACACTGAAGATATGTTTACCGGCTCACTCGCCGAAATGACCGAACTGCTGTCATCTCTAGTAAATATTGCGAACTCTGATTACTCCGGTCAGTACCTCTTTGCCGGTACCGACTATACCGAAGAACCATTCGAGATTATTGCCGATAAATATGTTTATTTCACCGGCAACAATGATGATCTGGAAGTAGCTACCGACACCGGTACCTATACTGCGATGAATACCACTGCCGAAGACGCCTTTGGCAATTTGGAAACCACAATAACCACCGCAACTCTGGAACGTTCACTCAACATTTCAACCTCAAATTCAACTCCGCTGGCGGATCTGAATGATGGCGAGGGTGTGGCCTCAGGCAGCATTACCGTCTATTACTCTTCAGCCCCCGCGTCACTTGGCGGACTTACCATTGATCTTTCAGATGCAGAGACACTTGAGGATGTAGCCAGCTACATTGAACAGGCGAGTATTGAAAAAGCCGATTCCTTCGAGAGTACCGATCCTGAATACAACTATATTCTGCAGGTTGATCTGAACGAAGACAAGACCGGCCTGGTTATAACCCAGATTGACCGGACAACCGGACTGGCCGTTGATCTTGATACCGACACCAATGCCACCGGCATATCCATCAAGGATACTGAGACTGCACGAAATCTCGGCATCTCCGGCACCGGCACTACCAGCGGCGACAGTACTCTTTCCGGCAGTGATCTTGACCCGATCATTACCAACACCACCCTACTCAGTGATATTACCAACTGGGATGACAACTCACTGACTATCTACAACGGATCAGAGGACAACACCACTACCGCGATCAGTTCCGGTGATGCTTCAGAATACTTCTCAAGCTGGCAGCTTACTGGACTTTCAGAGGACGGAAACATTACCGATGATACCAAGCTCTACTATCAGATGACCGATCTCGGAACCGGCGAATGGGAAGTATGCATCTACAATGATGAAAACTGCACTTCCACTTCCATGGTCGCAACCGGCATCAGTGATGGTGGTCTTCTTACCTTCGAGGAAGTAAATGATTCCGGAGTCTCTGGAACCGTCAGCTTTGCACCGCCTTCATCCGCATCCGATCCGATCGACGGTGTACTGACTATCGACTATCCGACTTCTTTCAGTTCAAACATTGAGGTCTACGCCTTTGAACTTGACGGGTCAGAGATTGGCAGCAGTGGCATTGATACCGATGACCTGGTTTCCAGTCTGAATATTTACGGTCTTGAAAAGGGCGTTACCACCGATGACAGTGGCGATTTCGAGATTGTGATTGATTATAATGCTTCCGGTACCTATGACATTTCAATACTCAGTGACGGTAATGTCATGCTGACCGGTACTCTGGCCAGTGGCAGCAGCGGAGTGGTTGAACTTGAAGCGGCTACCGGCTATGAGGATCTCAGCGGTACGATTACTCTGGACTGCCCAAGCTCCATCATGACTACCGGCAGCTACAGTGTTGACGCCACCGCAACCTTCAACACCATTGAAGATGTGACCAACGCGATAAACAGCTCCAGCACCTATACCACCTCGCAGATCAGTGATGATGGAACCACCATTGAAATTTCAAGCCAGCTTTGCGGGGCGTATCTTACTATTGCCGAGAACTATTCTGGAGCCGCTATCAGCGGTGACACCAATGATCAGCTCTCCTGCCTTAATCTCAACGGTGTGGTCGCCGGGGTTAACAGTGACGAAGACGGCAAGCTTTATGCCAGTGTAACCGAGACTGAAGTCGACGCTACTGCCGGTACTTACACTTACTCTATAAACTTTTATAGTGATGCTGAAATGACCGAACTGGTCGCACAGGCTGAATCAGACACCACCGATGGTGAGATTCAGATTACCGCTGTCGATGATTCAAATCTCAGTGGTACCGTTTATCTTTCATACAGCGCTGATGATACCAGCATCGAAGTATCCAGCACTCCGCTCACTGCAGAGAATGATGAACTGGATCAGATATCACAGATTGATCTTATCGGTCTGGTAAGCGGACAGAACTGCGGTTACGATGGTGAGCTGTACTTTGAGATTGAAAATGTTTCCGGCACCAATTATGTACGTGCCTATTCCGACAGTGACCATGAGAATCTGGTTGCCAGCGGTTCAATAAGCGGCAGCGGTGTTGTAACCATTAGTGAAGAGAATTACTCAGGAATAAGCGGTTCGCTGTATCTTGATTATCAGAGTGATGATTCGGACATTGTTGTCTCTGAGAAATCAACCGATGTCAGTGGCCGTGATCAGGAACAGAATATATTTTCAACATTTGCCAGTCTGATTGACGCGATGACAGCGGAGGACTGTTATGCGGTGAGTGATCAGCTGGAAAATCTGGAAGATGATTTGACCCGGGTGCTGGAAGCCAGAGCGACAGTAGGTTCCAAGCAGAATACTCTGGAGATGCTCTCAACCCGGCACACGAACAATATTGACATTTACGAAGAAGCAATTGCAAATGCGATCGAAGTTGATCTGGTTGAAGCTTCAACCGAATACGCCGAGCAGAAGACAGCGTATGAGGCTTCCCTGGAAGTTACTTCACAGCTTATGAGTATGAGTTTACTCAATTATTTATAAACAATTTTTTTAAATTACTATGATAACCATGCAAGGCGGCAAGGTTTTTCCTCGACGGAGCGAGACAGTAACACAAACAGAAAAAGTAGGAGGAAATTATGGGCTTATCAAATGCTATGACAACAGCCTGTACCGGGCTTGTAGCACACCAGCTTGCAATGGATACCATAGGTAACAACCTTGCAAACGTCAATACCACTGCTTACAAAGGATATGATTACGAATTTTCAACTCTATTCTCATCCACACTAAGCTCAGGAACCGCAGCGGATTCAGATACCGGTCGTGGTTCTGTCAACCCGGTTCAGATCGGTTATGGTGCACAGACCGGCAGCAGCACACAGAATTTTGAACAGGGATCATTCGATCTTACCGGCAACCCTCTGGATATGGCTATCGAGGGCGACGGCTGGTTTGTACTCCGCCAGGGAAACAGTGAGGTTTACACCCGCGCCGGTGACTTCTATCTGGGTGATGATTATGCCCTGCTCGCCGGTGACGGTCTTTATGTACAGGGTGTTATGGCTGATGAAAACGGTGACATATCTGACGAGGCAACAACCGAAGATATCTATATCCCTATCGGCTCAACCTCTTCAGCCAACCAGACCAGTGAAGTATCCTTCACCGGTAACCTCAATGCAACCGATGAAGTAGCTGAAGGACTGAATCTCATCAGCGGCGGCACAACCACCAGTGATGTCGATGAATATCTCGGTGATACCAATACCGACAGCACCTGGACCGCACTCAATTCAACAACCGGTTCTGCAGAACTTATCAACGGCGGTACCGTACAGACCTCCGCCGCCTACGCGGTTCTCAACACTACCGGTTCCGGTGCCACCTATGTCGCCGCAACCGTAGATACCGACCTGGCTGATCTCTACTACCTCACCGGTAACACTTGGGTCAAGGCCTTCGACGGTATCGAAGACGGTGACACCATCACTATCGATTATGAAAAGGGTGGCGAGGAATACAGTGTTGAATTCACCTACGAAGACGGCGATTCCTACACTTTGGAAGATTTCATGACCTTCTTGGCTGGTGACGTTGACAACACCGCAACTGTCGGCACCGTTGATGAAGTTGAGAGCAACTCCAATACCAACCTCACAGGTGGTATTATGGGTCTGATTGATGTCGCTGGTAACTGTGAATCCGGTACCTATACCTCCGGTTCCTACTCCTACGATGTTCCGGTTGAGACAGCCGGTGCCTTTACCCGTAGTTATGATGATACTGTTGATTACGGTGACGGTGTTCTCGCCGACTCTTTCAATCTCTCTATCGTAAGTAACCTTGGTGAAAACAACGCTATCACCGATATCGAAATCTCTTACAACAGCATCACTTATGATGACATGTTTGAAACCGATGCCGATTACGGCGACGAACAGGGTGGCGGTGCGACTACCACTATTCCAGTATACGACTCACTCGGTAACGAGATTGAGGTTGAAGTAACTCTCACTCTGGTTGAACAGAATTCAAACTTCAGTATCTACCGCTGGATTGCAGACAGTATGGATGACACCGACGCCACCTGGTACCTTGAAAACGGCGAAATCCTTACCAACAGCAATGTCGGTACCGGTATCATCGTCTTCGATTCAGATGGAAACTATGTTGAGAACTCCGAACGATCAGAGAGTAACGGTATTGAAATTACCCAGGAGAACAAGGGTGTAAGTTCACCTATCACTATCGATGTAACCAACGGACTTACCACCGGTACCCAGGATCTTGATTTCAGCAATATGACCTTTGTCTCGCTTGATGATGTATTTGTCGTTGATGATCAGGATGGACACTCCGCAGGTACACTTGAATCCTTCTCCGTAACCGAGGATGGTGTTATTCAGGGTACTTACAGTAACGGTGTGGTTGAAGATATCGCCAGAATCGTTATCGCGCTGATTCCGAATGAGAGTGGTCTTATCAGTGCCGGTGATAATATTTACTACACCAGCTCAAGTTCCGGTGATGCACAGATTGAATTTGCCAATGTCGGCGGTAGAGGTACAGTTCTGGACGAGACACTTGAGTTGTCAAATGTAGAAATGTCCGATCAGCTCACCGAACTTATCTCTATTCAGCGTGGTTTCCAGGCCAACTCAACCGTTGTAACCACCGCCGATGAGATGTTACAGGAGTTATTGAATATGAAATAAAGGGTAAAAGCTACCTTGGAGGTGGCGGTGGAGGGAATTTTCGCATACTTTCTTCTAATTCGCCGGTATACCGTTTATATGTATCATATTTTGACTCCGGTATACGTGTTTTAACCTCCTGCTGCAAGTTTTGGAGTTCATTGATGAAATCCTGCTGAAAACTCGCAAACTTTTTCTGACCCTGAGTCCAGAAGTACTGATGAATAAATTCTTTTAGTTCAGCCTGTTTTTCAGGGGTAGTAGCCAGGGCAGCTGTCTTATCGATAAAATCTTCACGCGCCTGATGAACCTCACGCATGGGGTCAAAAAGGCGAATATGAAGAACCGCGCTAAGGCAGCAGCCTGCGACTGCACCTGAAAGAAATATTACAAGCGAAAGAATTACAAAGATATACTTTTTTGAGCGGATAATTTCTGCCGTAGATAATGTCATTAGCTGGATACCAGTAAGTTAAAAATAGAAAAATCAGAATAGTTAAACCAGGTCTCACCATAGAGACTGAGACTTATCAGCAGCATCAGTACGAGTGCGACAGATATACCGCCGGCCCAATAAAACGTTTGAAAACAACTAAGTTCTTGCTCATTTTGACGGTTATCAGCTGCGATGTGTTCTCTGATTGATTTCATTACTCCAGCAGTTACATCAACACGCTCGCGGGGCAAGCTGTTGGCAGCAGTTACCAGGTCTTTGAGTAGCTTTTCCTCTGACAAAATAGTACTCCAATATGTTGTATAGTCCTTATTACAGAACTAATATACGCCAGCAAAAAGAAGAAGTTTAGCTATTTATTATTATTTTGTACAAATTTCAACCTAACTACTCTCTAATTTTACTGATTTCTGATAAAAGTTGCAAGCGATTACACCGAGTTTTAAAACAAAAACAAAAAAATATACACCTTATAATTACTACATATTTTTTGATTAAAAGGATTAATAATGATTACCGATCTTTCAGAGAGTGCCCTCTCAGGTACAACTACGACCACCACCACCACGACTACCAGTAATACCGAAATGACACTGGAAGACTTCGTAACTATTATGGTTGAAGAACTCACAAATCAGGATCCAACCGACCCTGCAGATACAAGTTCTTACGTTACCCAGCTTACCCAGTTGCAGAATATGCAGGCCATCGAGGATCAGACCGAAGCGATTGAGAATGTTTCAGATCAGATGGATGACATGTCAGATCTGATGTACAGCATGACTTATGATTCAGCTTTCCAGAATGCCTGCAGCCTTATCGGAACCGAGGTCAGCGGAGTTACAGATGATGACCTGGAAATTTCCGGTACCGTCAGCAGCATTCAGGTAGACGGTGAAGATATCTACGTTGTTCTCGGCAACGGCTACTCCATCGACTATTACTCCCTAACCGATGTAGCAGCAGCTTCATCCTGAAGCAGTTGAAAAAAAACTGAAAGACAATCAATCATTATTAAGCGTAAGAACTGCCCCAACAGTTCTTACGCATTCTGCTGTCATGCCAACAGCCGGAAGTTGCTCCCGGCGTAAAATTCCGGAAACACCCGCCACCGGCAGCAAAATCAGCCGGCGAAGATCCCCTCCAGATTTCTGACAAATGAGCGTTTGCGGAACGGCTTACTCAGCACTGCCGCCGCCCCCATATCCAGCAGTTCCTGTTCGCTGGTTTTCCCCAGATACCCCGAGACAAAGACAACTTTAATCTTCTGATCAAACTTACGTATATTCGCGAATGCCTCTTTACCGTCCATCTCCGGCATTTTAAGATCCATAATCACCCCTATCAGTTCATTGCGGCACTCCAGGAATTTAGCTACGCCTTCCTTGCCATTATCCGCGGTGATTGCGGTATACCCCTGCTCCTCAAGAAGCTGCTGATAAATAATCCGCATTACCGGTTCATCATCAACCACCAGTATACTGCCCTTGGCTCTTTCCGCAACCGGCGTCTCGGATGCCGTAATTTCCGGCTGCTTATTGTTACCACTCTCCTGCAACGCAGCGATATCGATTTCAGATGCGGGATTACTTGCCAGCGGCAGGATAATTGCAAACGTACTGCCCTGTCCAACCTCCGTTTTAAGGCTGAGCGCACCGCTGTGTGCCTCCAGCATCTCTACCAGCATCGCCAGTCCCAGACCGGTTCCTTTCTCATCGGCCTTGGTGGTATAGAACGGTTCAAGGATTTTTTTCATATCACTCTCCGCGACACCAACCCCGTTATCCTCTACCTCGACAGCCACATACTCCAGAGTCGGCTCGATCTTTCCGCTTATAAGAACCGAATCAAAGAGATCATGATTATATTTTAGAATTCTTATTTCAATAATCCCATTCAGTCCCCGGATCATATCCGCCCTCTCAATAACCGCATCGCGGGCATTAACCCCGAGATTGATTATTGCATTCTGAATTTCGGTAACATTTCCGACCACAACCGCATCCGAAATAAGCGAATTAAACTCGACCTGAATACGCTTGGTTATACTGTGCCGGAGAATAATCACGGTATTCCCGACCACCTCATTGAGATCAATCTTAGTATATCCCTTCTGATCTTTTCTGGAGAACGAGAGCAGTTTACGGGTAAACTCATCCGCTCGCTGACAGAGCTCGACAACACTGTCACAATAGCCGATTACACTCTCACAGCGCTGGTTATTTGCGCAGGATTTGATCTTACTTTCAACCAGGTCAACCATTCCGGTTATGCCGCTCAATATATTATTGAAATCATGGGCAATACCACCGGCAAGTGTTCCGATACTCTCCATCCGCGAACTATGCTGCATCCGGAGCTGATCCTCATGATACTTACTGATATCGACGATAACACCGTACGAGCTCGCTACCTTACCCTCCTCGTCGTACTCGAAATTCATATAATTACGCAAGAATATCGCATTACCGTCAGAATTAGGAATTGTCGCATAATCAACCACACAGGTTTTATCCCGGCGCGAATAGGCATCCCGGAGCTTTTTTAACACCATCTCACGATATGCAGGCTGATAGTGCTGAACGCCTTATCCCACGGAATATCCTTGGATTCCCCGCATAAACGCTGCATAAGATCACGAAACTGCCCATCACCATTTACTTTATCAAATTTAGAATCGGTCTCCCAGAAATAAAACCGCGCCATATTATAAATCTGCTCCAGACGTTTCTGACTTTTACGGTTGATCAGATTCTGCGATTTCAATTCTTCATGAATCGACTCCTCTTCGGTAATATCAACAACCACCCCCCGCATTATCTGCGAGACCTCACCGGTATCATCACGGCTCAGCCGCCCACAGCAAAGTATGCGGCGGCAGACCCGGTCATTACCGACAAGGCTCAGTTTTACCGAGAGTTCTTCAGGCGCTGATTCCCTGGTACCACCAAGAAAATCCTTGAAATCACCCTCAAGATCATCCCAGTTGAGAATCTGCGGAATAAGATCGGAATGGACATTGACAAATGCCGTTTCGTCAATCTTGAGCAGTTCATAAAACTCTTTCTGCGCATACAGCACCTTATTCTTCAGATCAAACTCCCAGGTAGCAATCCGCGCCACTTCGAAAATAAACTTCATACTCTCGGCGTTGTTCTTCAGAAGCTCATTGGAGTTGCGCAGGCTCTCATTCATAAGGACCTCACCGGTAATATCGCGCAGCACCAGAACCACCTCCTGCACCCTTCCGTCTGGAGCCAGAATCGGTGAAGCGACCAGCGATATCAGTACTTCCTGATCATCCCCGAGCACCAGCAGCAGATCGGATTTGATTACCGTTTCCTTACAGCTCTCCAGCACTATTTCAACCGGTGAAGTCACCGGTTCCCGGTTTTTACTGTTTATTAACGTGAAAACACCTTCAAATTCCTGCCCCACCACCTCAGATGCCTTAAAGCCGGTAACAGCTTCAGCTTTAGGGTTTAGCGAGGTTATCACATGATCGGCAGAGATAACGACAATTCCTTCAGCAATACTCTGCAGCAACAGGTCGGAATGTTCCTTTTCCCGTCTTACCACTTCCAGACGACCGGAGATAGTATTGCGCATCTGCTTTACCTTGGACATAAGCTCCACCTGCAGATCGGTCAACTGGCACCGGGCTTCCTCGCTGTCCGCTGATGAGTTTTCCTCATCATTCAGTGCTCCCAGATACTGGTCAAAGCGGTCAAAATACCAGAGCACAGCCTTACGGCCAAGAAAGACCAGAATGGCAAAAACAATTATAAGGAAAAGCAGCGGGATCAGATGAGAAGCAAAAGTTCCAGTCAGCATCTGAACCAGACTCCGGGCCCGCACCGCTGCTCCCAGAACCAGATTATCGCCTTCCGCAGCCAGGACAACGTAATATTTCTGACCGTCCGTTCCCTTCACCACCAGTTCTTTCTTCTGCAGCCGGTCACTGAAGTTATAGGCACTGGGATGGAGCGTACCCCCGAAGAAGCTGTCCTGCAACGGCACAAGCCCTTTTACCGGGTCATTCTCAACCAGCCAGACATCACTAACCCCAAAGGGTTTTCTTTTCCCTGAGAGGAGGTGCAACAGCTTCTGCAGGTCGGCTTCCCGCGCCGGATTATCACTGCCGGAGTCACCGGTGAAAAAAATTGATTCCAGCTCCGCTACAGCTCCCTGCACCACCTCAAACCCGGCATCACGATCCATAATCACCGCTGACACAAATGCGCCCAGAAGCACAGCCATAATCAGCACCAACAGATATCCGATTAAACCGAGTTTAATTTTAAGACATGTTTTCATCACCAAACTCCAGCAATGACCGGCAGAAAAATTTAATAATCCACAAGTCGGGCATCAACTTTAATCAATAATTAATTATCTACTAAAAAAAGAATTTTTCAATGCAAAACCCACTTCAAAAACACCTGCAGCTACAGAACAAATCCCGTTTTTAACAGCATTATTCATATATGCTTATAACCGCAAAAAACTGCTCGCCGTACCAACCGGACAACTACCACCGGTAAAAGATCCAGAGTTTTTTCAGCAAATAAATCTTTAAAAGCCAAAACCAGCTAAAGGTCGAAACAATTTTACCGTATAACCTGTTATAAGGCTGATAGACCGGCAGCTTTAAATATCCCAACAACCGGATGTACAACATTGAACCACACGGGTATAAAGAATGAATCCTGCAGTCAAAGACAAAATACACCTATATAAAGAGCTCCATATCACTCAGGATGACGATACTGGTGCAAAAATTACCTATACCTGCTATGAAGCATTACCCAATGGCGGTTTCTGTATTATATCAGCAATGACCGGCAATCAAAGCGATATTTTATCACAAAACACATATATTAAAAATACCTCAGCACTGCTGAAAGGTCTCGATATGGAATTTTTTCCAACACTTATAGAAGCGATAAACGCCTATAAACTTATTCAAAAAAATAGTGCTAGTTAATATCTCGCCGCCCACATCTAACCCGCCTGATACTGATACCAATAATACTCCATAAACTTTAAAAATTATTTTCGCAGATTATTTGCAATTCTTCGCACAAAAAACCGCCCGGTTTTATTTTTACATTAAAAATAAAAAGTGATCGAAAATATCTCTTGACTAAACGCCGATATTCCGTTAAATCTTTAGTAAGTAGGTAAAACAAGCAGAGGTAATTAACAGCATACCGGTTTTATATAATAAATACTTATAACCACCCGTTACATTAAATATTATATAATATGCCGCATCAATTTACCAAGCCTATAATTATCCTCAACTTGCATTTAGCTTAATTTCTTTTTTCCCGAGACAGCCAGTTATGAACTATCGCAAAACGGCCGGTCATTTGTTGCATAGTTTCCTATTATTTTGCAATAAAGGTTTTGTGTCTGCAGTATATTTTCAGAATTTTAGCACAATCCGCAAGCATTCATTATCCCTATAAGGTCAGTCAATGTCTGAAGAGTTATATATTATTGATGGTCATGCGCAGATTTACCGGGCATTCTACGCGGTAGAGAGTCTGCGTTCACCTACCGGTGAACCGGTGAATGCGATTTTCCAGTTCACCCGGATGCTGCTCCACCTGATAAAGGAAAAAAAGCCCGCGCGTATTGTCGCTGTTTTCGATGCTCCAGGCAAAAACTTCCGCCATGAACTCTACCCGGAATACAAAGCCAACCGCAAGCCCGCTCCTGAAGAACTCAAAGTACAGATCCCCCAGATAATTTCAATTGTCAAAGACTTCAATATCCCGGTATTGTCTATAGAAGGTGTTGAAGCAGATGACGTTATCGGAGTTCTGACAAAAATAGCGCAGCAGAACGGGCTAAACAGTACGATAGTCTCGGCAGACAAGGATCTGGCTCAGCTTTTAAATGATAAGGTCCGGATATTTGACCCGAAGAAAAACACGCTGACCACCGCGGCAGACTTCTATGACGAAAACGGTTTCGAACCGGATAAACTCGTCGATCTTATGGGATTATGGGGCGATACAGCCGATAATATTCCAGGAGTTGCCGGTATCGGTAAAAAGATAGGGCGCGAACTTATACAGAAATACAAAAGCCTGGAAAACCTCCTCGACCGGGCTTCAGAGATAAAGGGCAAACGCGGCGAGACCCTGCTAAAAAGCCGGGAAATAGCCCTGCTATCCAAAGAGCTGGCGACCATAAAGCTCGACATACCACTGGATTTCGATATTGAAAAGACAAAATTCAGTGAGCCGGATTATACGGCGCTGCGCAATAAATTTATAGAATACGGCTTCAAAGTTCTGCTCAGCGAACTGGATAATCAGTCGCCACCGCCGCAGGAAGAACGGGAATACCGGCTTATTGACACTCCGGAAAAGTTTGCGGCATTCCTGCCGGAACTGGAGAATGCCGGACACTTTGCGCTGGATACCGAGACCACCGGTATTGATCCGGTTCGAGCCGAACTGGTGGGAATAAGCGTCAGTTTTACCGAGAAAACCGCCTTTTACCTCCCTTTCAAAGGTCTGCCGGAAGAGCAGGTACTGACAGCCAGAGAGCTGACTGCGCTCAAACCAATTCTGGAAAATCCCCAGATTACCAAGTGCGGGCAGAATCTGAAGTATGATCTCATAATATTCAAACGCAACGGAGTCGATGTCCAGGGGGTTAACTTCGATACGCTGATCGCCAGTTCACTGCTGGAAGGTCATATCCGCGGTCATGATCTCGATTCCCTTGCCGCCCGCCATCTTGGTATCGAGAAGATACCGACCAAAGCCATCATCGGCACCGGCAGCAAAGAGATTACCATGGATCAGGCCGGCACAGTTACCGTCTGTGAATACGCCTGTGAAGACGCGGATGTAACCCTGCGCCTGGAAAAGCTCTTCCGGTCCCGGCTAAAACCTGAGGAAGAACGCCTGCTGCAGGATATAGAACTCCCGCTCAGCCGGCTTCTCACGCAGATGCAGCTTGAAGGGATCCGGGTTGACGGTGAACTGCTCCAGAAGCAGAGCCGGGAGCTAGAGATTGTTCTGGATTCGATAACCACCAGAATCTACGAGATCGCCGGTAAAGAATTCAATATTTCCAGCACCAAGCAGCTCTCTGAAATAATGTTCGAAGACCTTGGATACCCGGTAATACGTAAGACCAAAACCGGCTGCAGTACCGACGAGTCGGTACTTACAGAACTTGCAGGTCAGGGTTACGAATTGCCGGAGCTGCTCCTGGAATTCCGGCAGTACAGCAAGCTTAAGAGTACCTACCTTGATGCCCTGCCCAAGATGATCAATCCGGAAACCGGCAGAATTCACACGACCTTCTCCCAGACCGGAACCGCCACCGGCAGGCTGTCTTCCAATAATCCCAACCTGCAGAATATCCCGATACGGTCAGAAAAAGGCCGGGCGATCCGCGCCGCATTTATTCCCCGTGACGGCTGGAAGATGCTGGCAGCTGATTATTCACAGGTCGAGCTGCGGATGCTGGCACATTTCTCGGAAGATATCATGCTGGTACAGGCATTTGAAAATAATGAAGATATTCACCGGGTAGTTGCCGCGGAGATAAATGGCATTGAACTTGACGCCGTAACCAGTGAACAGCGCTACGCGGCCAAAGCGGTCAATTTCGGTATTATCTATGGTCAGACCGCCCACGGTCTATCCCAGACCACCGGGATGCCGAGGTTTGCCGCGCAGCAGTTTATAGACAGTTACTTCGCCCAGTTCCCCAACATCCGTGATTTTATTGACAGCACTATTGCTCAGGCGCATGAGGACGGAGGTGTCCGAACCATGTATGGCCGTTTCAGAGCGCTGCCGGAGCTAAAGGCGAGTAAAAAAGTGGATATGCAGCGCGGAGAGCGAGAAGCTCTGAATACCCTGATCCAGGGTTCGGCTGCCGATCTGATAAAAATTGCCATGCTGCGGGTTAATGCAGCAATCAGTGCCGAAGGTCTGGAGGCCAGAATGCTGCTGCAGATTCACGACGAACTGGTATTTGAAGCTGCGGCAGCGGATATACCGGCTCTGGAAAGACTTGTTAAAAGAGAGATGGAAGGAGCGGTCAAACTCAACGTGCCGCTCAAGGTTGAGATTGGTATTGGGGATAACTGGCTGGCACTGAAATAGCATTTAGCGAGCTGTAACCTGCAGTTGCCATGGACTGACTGGCGGAACCCGCCTCAGCAGTCAGTAAGAACCTGTTCAGTTATGATAAAGGTCAGAAAATGTTTTTAGATCAGCCGGTATTTATACTGCTGCCACTGGTTATATTCTATTATATTCTTCCGATATACATGGGGCATTATCTCGGAAGAAGCGAGAAATCACCGCTGAATCTGCTGCTGCCGGTGAGTGTTATCGGTCTCTTTTACCTGCTGCGTCCTTTTGAGATAAATGCCGGAGCGTATCTGAAATACATAATACTCCCGGCGCTGGTACTGCTCTTCGCTGGTTATGCGTTCGGAATTTTAAAAAGAAAGGTAACCCGTAACAGTACGATACCATATATTATCGGAGTTACCGGACTGCCCTGCAGCGGCAAGAGTGAAGCCGCACGCATTCTCGGTAAGCTCGGAGCCAAAGTGATAGATGTCGACAGACTGGGTCACACCTGCATGGAAAACAAAGAGACAATTTCACAGCTAACCGCTGCTTTTGGTACCGAGATACTAACCCCGCAGGGAACTGTCGACCGTAAAAAGCTTGGAGCACTGGTCTTTGGCAGCGGCACCGGCAACCGTCTGCAGCAGCTGGAAATGATTCTTCACCCGGCAATGATAGCAAAGATTGAGGAAGAGATAAAATTTCTGGAACCGGAGGCAATTCTGATACTGGATGCGGCAATACTCCACCACATGAAACTGGATAAGATTTGCCGCAAGGTACTTGTGACCTATACCGACCAGCAGATCAGACTGGAACGGGCTGAAAAAAGAGGCTGGGACGAAGCCGAACTGCAGAAACGCGACACCGCAGTCCGTAAAAGTCTTAAATTTAACAATATAACTTTGATAATTAACAATAACAGTATAGATCATTTTAAAGAAAATATAGAGAATATCTGGAAGGAAATCATCCATGAACGATGAAGAGACTACAGCTCAGGAAACTGACGACTTGAAAAAAACGACCAAGAAAAAGACCACCAAGAAAAAAACCACTAAGAAGAAGACTACCAAGAAAAAAATCACTAAAAAAATGGATGCGGCTCAGGATGATACCGTAGAGACTCAGACCGACGAAGAGATCGAAGTGAATGTTCCCGAAGCAGTCACCGCCGATATCTTTGCTGATTCTACCCCACCGGCGGCTGTAATCACACCGGAGAGTGTACTGCAGACAATTGCCAGCGACGCCTCAGATACCAGTTCTGAAGGGGAAACCTACACGCCCCAGGCGGCAGAACCAGGAGAGACCGGAGTAAATCAGGGCTCAGCCGACAGCGGCGAAAACAGAAATGATTCAAAACAGCGTACTCAGAATAATCAAAACAATCAGAACAATGCGCGCAATAAAAACAATAATAACAAACAGCGCAACAACAAATATTTCAATAACCGTAAGCGCGATAACTACAGCAACAACAGCAATAATAACAACAATAATAGTAGTAATAACACTAATAATAACAATGGCAGCAATAATAACAACAGCGGCGGTAACAATAACAACCGCCAGCAGAAATTCAATAATATGCCAAAATACAACAATACCAACGTAACCACCTCGCAACCAGCCGAAAGCAAGGATCAGCAGCATGAGGTTTATGAACAGGTTAAACAATCAGAGCTGCATATAACCTCACTCAAGGATATGACGGTGGCGGAACTGCGGACTCTGGCGAAGCAGGAGAATATCGAGGGTATTGCCGGCATGGTAAAGCAGGAACTGATATTCGCCATCATCAAGAACAAGGTAAACCAGAATGGACTGCTCTACGGCGAGGGCGTGCTGGAGGTTCTTCCCGACGGCTACGGCTTCCTGCGCAGCCCGAAGTTTAACTACACCCCATGCCCGGATGATATCTATATCTCACCCAGCCAGATACGCCGCTTCGGCATGCGCAGCGGTCATACCGTATCCGGTCAGATCAGACCGCCAAAGGATAATGAAAATTATTTTGCCCTGCTGCGGGTTGAGGCAATCAACTTGGAGGAACCGGACAAGATAAAGGACAAGATCCCATTTGAGGACCTGACCCCCATCTTCCCGGAAGAAAGACTGATTATGGAGACCAAGAGCAACGAACTCTCCGGCAGAGTTATCGATCTGGTCATGCCTATCGGTAAGGGTCAGCGTGCGCTTATTGTTGCTCCGCCACGAACCGGTAAAACTGTGCTGATGCAGAACATAGCCAACGCCATCACCAAGAATAATCCTGAAGTGATGCTGATGGTACTCTTGATTGATGAACGTCCGGAAGAAGTTACAGACATGCAGCGCTCGGTTGACGGTGAGGTTATCAGCAGTACCTTTGACGAGCCGGCCAGCCGGCACATACAGGTGAGTCAGATGGTAATCGAAAAAGCCAAGCGTCTCGTCGAATACGGCAAGGATGTCGTTATCCTTCTCGACTCAATCACCCGTCTGGGGCGTGCATACAACACCGAGGCACCGCATTCGGGCAGAATTCTCTCCGGTGGTATCGATGCCCAGGCACTCCAGAAACCTAAGCGCTTCTTCGGTGCCGCCCGTAACATCGAGAATGGCGGCAGCCTGACCATCATCGGCACCGCGCTCACCGATACCGGCAGCCGCATGGATGAGGTTATTTTTGAAGAGTTTAAAGGTACCGGTAATGCCGAGGTGCATCTCGACCGCCGCTTGGTAAACCGCCGTCTGTATCCGGCAATCGATGTAAACCTTTCAGGTACACGTAAGGAGGATAGAATCGTCCACCCTGATGAACTGAACCGTATCTGGCAGGTAAGAAAATACCTGAACGATCTCAACCCGGTAGATGCGATGGAATTCCTGCAGACCAAGCTCAAGAAGAGCAAAACCAATCTGGAATTTCTGATGACCATCAACCCCAACCAGATTTATTAAATAACAGCTCCGGTGAATTATTTCTTAACGATACTTCACCGGATTTTTTATGACAAAAGCTGTATGGGTATTGAAATAATTTTAGCTAATTATATACTTGATTGTAAATTTTTATATATTCTTGTCTGTCCTTTGGATTTGGTACTCCCCTCCTTCCACCAGGTCCTTTGGACAGACTTTTTTTATAAGCAAACCCGCATAATTATCTTATCTGGCTTCACCTCAGCCGCCTTAATTACCAGCATCCGCGCAAAACCAAACTAATGTGTTTTCAGATACAATCAAACACCTTTATCACACGGTGCAAACAGATATTTTTTTTTCCGGCAATTCATTTTTTCAGTTTGTCAGATTTCTTCGCATACATTATACTACAAGTAGATCTAAACCGTAATAATTTTTACCGGCATATAATATCTCTTTAATTAATAGTATGTTATCACGAAATAAACACTCGGAACCATAGCGGCAGCAGATTTGCAACACCATTTATAAGTCATAGAAATTAAACGTATAAATAAACACATAACTTTTTTAAGCTTTGTTTTAATTACTGTTCACCGCCTTAGACTATGTTAAAGGGAGAATTTCAAAACAATCTTTTTGCAGCTGCTGCCAATTATCTTCTAAACCTGACCACCCGGGCAGCGAATATTTTCTAGCACGAAAAATTATTTAACATCGGATAAAAAAAGTACAGCGGTCTGATACTACGTGACAACTGAAAACTGCCGCTGCAGCACCACCGCCAGCCTCGGCTGGCAACGCCGAGTAGAACAGCACTATCGACTATCTTACAACTTATTACAGCTAGGTGACACTGCCTATTTTATTACAGAATAATCCGAAAACTTTATTTTACTGATATGTACATAAAGGAATATCTATGAAACTAAAATCAATTCAGCTAAAAATTGCTCTGATTGCCGGCATATGCCTCATCATCGTTGCCGGAGTGGTTGTCGGCTACAATTTTATATCCTCCACCAAAGTTCAGAATTTCACGATTAAGAATGTCGCCGAATCGGAAGAGAAGATCGCGCTTGAAGGGCTCAAGACCCTCGCCGGCGAGCAGGCAGGACTGATCAAAGCCGAGCTTGAGCTGGCACTCAATGCCGCCAGGACTATGGCCAACACCTTTGAAATAGCCAAAGATCAGGATACCAAAGGTGGAAAACTTGATTTGGGTCGCGATCAGATAAATGCTATCCTGCTCAAAGTTCTGCAGAAAAATCCCGATTTCAATGGTACCTATTCCTGCTGGGAACCTAATGCACTGGACGGTCAGGATAGTGAATTCAAAACTGGTAAAGACGGGAATAACAAGGAAACCGGCCGCTTTACTCCCTACTGGAACCGTGATTCCAAAGGAAATATCGCCGTACAGTCACTGGTGGAGTACGACACCCTTGATAAGCACCCCAACGGCGTCCTGAAAGGCGGCTGGTATATCGGCCCCAAAGATACCGGGGTCGAAAGTGTTCTTGATCCGATACCATATATAGTACAGGGCAAGCAGGTCTGGCTGGCAACCATGTCGGTTCCGATTGTTGCCAACGGTAAGTTCTACGGTGTCGCCGGGGCCGACTACGATCTCAGCTTTGTGCAGAAATTGACCGATGATACCGCCAAAGATCTCTTCTCCGGACAGGGAGACGTCACCATCATCAGCTATATGGGGCTCATCGTTGCCGACAGCGCCCGCCCGGACCTCATCGGCCAGCATATTAAAAATCTTCTCCCTGAAGGCTGGGAGAACATTCTCAAAACCATACAATCCGGCAAATCCGAGGTCAGCATCGACAGCAAAGGTATAGCCAACGCCTTTTACCCCATAACCTTCGGCAGTACCGGTAAACCCTGGGCGGTAATGATCAGAGTTCCCCGGAACATTATCCTCGCCGAAGCCTATCAGCTCGGGGACCAGCTGCATGAACTGCACAACACCGGCATATTCTGGCAGTCTGTTGTCTGCCTGATAATCACCATCGTTGCGATAATAATTCTCTGGCTGGCCTCAGGCAGTATCGCCCGGCCGATTCGCGAAGCAGCCGGTATGGCCGACAAAATCCGCGAGGGTGATTTCGATCAGCGTCTCACGGTAAAGTCCAGGGATGAAGTCGGACAGCTCGGAACCTCACTCAACGAAATGGCGGATTCACTGCATAAAGCGGTTCAGGTGGCGAACAAAATTGCCGACAAGGATCTTGATGTCGAGGTCGTACTGGCCTCCAATCACGATCAGCTTGGACTGGCGCTGCAGAAGATGACCAGTAACCTCAATGAAGTCATGGGGCTGGTACAGTCAACAGGTGAAAAGATCGCCAGCGGTGCGGCTCAGTCCTCAGATGCCAGCCAGTCACTGTCACAGGCCACCACGGAATCGGCAGCCTCACTGCAGGAGATCACCTCATCCATCTCCCAGATCAATTCACAGACCCAGCAGAATTCAGCCAATGCCCAGCAGGCCAACCAGCTGGCTACCGCCGCGCGCAGTTCAGCCGCTACCGGCGGGGAGCGGATGCAGGATATGAATTCAGCAATGCACGATCTGAATGAATCCGCCGACAAAATCGCGAAAATCATCAAGGTAATTGATGAGATAGCCTTCCAGACCAACCTGCTGGCGCTCAACGCCGCCGTCGAAGCGGCCAGAGCCGGAAGTTACGGTAAAGGTTTTGCCGTTGTCGCCGAAGAGGTGCGTAACCTTGCCGGACGCAGTGCCAAGGCGGCGAAAGAGACCGCAGAGCTGCTGGAGAGTAACGGCGAGCTTGTCAACACCGCCAACACCATAGCCAGACAGACCGGTGACGCACTCACCGAGATCGTCGACGGTGTTACCAAGGCCGCAGATCTGGTCGCCGAGATTGCCGCCGCCAGCAAGGAACAGGCCTCAGGAATCGCCCAGATAGGCGAAGGACTGCACCAGATAGAAGCCGCCACCCAGCAGAACACCGCCAATGCCGAAGAGACCGCCTCCGTATCCGAGCAGCTCTCCGGTCAGGCACGCATTCTGCACAACATCCTGAGCCAGTTCCAGCTTAAGCTTCAAAACAGATCCACTACCGAAAGTCATGAACTCAAGGCTATCTCCTCAGCTGCCGTTCCACGCCGAGCCGAACAGATAAAGAGCGGACAGAACAGACCGCTGCTGATGTCTAAACGACCTGCCAGCTCCCGGGATGTGGAAATAAACCTTGATGCTGATGATTTCGGTAAATTTTAAGGTTTAAACCCCAAAAACCGCTCCATAATCGGCTGCGGACCCCATAAATCACAGAGCTCGGAAGCAATCGCTTCTGAGCTCTGTGATAACCCCTGATAACTTATTCCATATATATTAGACTAGAGCCGGGATAAATAAACCTGCTGCCGCTCCAGCGTCAGGATTTACCCCGATACTTGATATTTGCCGAATCGCCCCGGCCTTTCCCCTGCTCCCTGCCGAAAGATTCAAGCCACTCGGAGAGCGAGAAGTTATTCTCCCGTTCATTGAGCGCGGTCTTATGCGGATAAATCGTGTACATTTCACGATACTTCGCCGGGGTCACATTGGGCATCAGCACATTGGCTCCGCAGTTTAATCCCTGCAGCCGGCCTTCAACCCCGTTCAATGTCGCCAGCGCGGTGGTGCTCGGAATATTACTGCGGGGGCATACCAGACGGGTCAGTGCCACCATCCGGCAGGCCATCTCCACCGATCCCGGTACGATTTGCTCCAGAATATTATCATCACAGAGCGGAGTCCCGGGAGACGGAATATATGGACCGATACCGATCATATCCAGATCCAGCTCTCTGAACAGCATGATATCATTGACCAGATCATCAAAGGTCTGTCCGGGAATACCGACCATCACCCCGCTTCCGACCTCATAACCGATACGACGCAGGTTACGTAAAATCTCCAGACGATTACTGAGCTTATTATTAAGATCTGGATGAATATGTTTATACAGACTGCTGTTACTGGTCTCAAATCGCAGCAGAAACCTGTCGGCTCCGGCCTCAAACCACTCCTCCAGCTCGGCATTATTCCGCTCACCGACCGAGAGGGTTACCGCCAGACCGGTCTCAGACTTTATACGGCGCAACAGCTCGGAAAGCCACTGTGTATCCATACCCCAGTCCTCACCTGACTGTAGTACCATAGTTCCGTAATCCAGCTCTACAATCTGCCGGGCGCATTCCAGAATCTCCTCCTGAGTCATACGATACCGCTGCACCCCGGATGACGTCGCTGAAATACCGCAGTACTGACAATCCCGCGCACAGTGATTCGAAAATTCCACCAGCCCCCGCAGATGCACCGCATCACCGACAAATTCATATCTGACCCTGTCAGCTATCCGGAAAAGTTCATCTGTCTCGACCGGATTTGTGGTGGTGAGCCAGTGATAGATATCCTTACGTGTAATCTCTACCATAATATGTTTTCTCTGTTCCATTGGCTAATAACAATATTTCGACCGTGACCGGTTACGGCGACGATCACATTGAATAAAAATTTTCTCAGTTATGACAGCCGCACATCCCGGAGCCACAGGCTCCGCCGGAGAAGCCCGGACAGCCACCCTGGGCACAGGCCGGAAGATCATTTCCACCGGTATGCGCCGCAAAAGTGCTGAGCTGACGGCTTACATCCTCAGCGCCGCAATGTTCACAGGGCGGAGTATCATTATAACCGGCAATAGTTTCAAATGACTTACCGCACTTATTACAGATATACTCATAAAGTGGCATAAATATCTCCTGTTATGCTCAAACAGTCCGCCTCCAGCAAGCCTGGCTGAGAGTCGAACGGTCAGAATCTTGCCCGGGGACACGGCGCACACGCCAAAACTTCAGCATACCTGCCCCGGATTATTCATTAATCTATGTGAATTTTCACCGACAATCATTCTAATTCAACACTTTTTTCATTATTTACTGCAAAATCTGCGGCTATTACCCCCTGGAATCATTATTTACTTCTTTACCGGCGAAAAGCTACGATTATTCCGGCACATTCTGCCGTTACCTGAATTATTTTTTTTTCAACTTATACCGAAAAAATGCATAAAGTCTGTTACCGGCGCAAATTAACATATTATAAAGTAAAAAAATCATAACTGGAACAATATTTGAGACATAGCCTACGGTTATGCTCCGGCGGGCAATGGATTGCTCCTGAGTACATATTCAACGGTAATAAGGGTAATAAGGTGTAATCATGTCAAGTTTTCGTACTTTGAACATTGGTCTGACCGCGTTATTTGCGCAGAAGACAGCGCTCGACACTGTCGGTCAGAATATCGCCAATGCAGCCACCCCTGGATACGCTCGTCAGAGAGTTGATATGCAGGCAAACAGGCCTCAGACCTATACATATGGTGCTGTCGGTACCGGTGTCGATGTCAAACAGATCGAGCATCTCACGGATGAATTTCTGGAGACGCAGGTACGCACGGCGATGTCGGATATGGGCACACTCGATGTGCTGCAGTCAGGATACGCCAATCTTGAGGCCTACTTCAATGAGCTCACTAAAAATGACATCTCCTCTGCATTCGATAGTTTCTGGAGCTCAATGCAGGACTGGAACAACAATGTCGAGGATCTCTCAACCCGTAACAATGTGCTCTCACAGGCGCAGACGCTCTGTGACACCTTCCAGTCCACCCGGGAGAAAATCTACGATTACCGCTACCAGACCAACAACGCTGTTGTGGATTCGGTCAATCAGGTGAATACCATAATCAATGAAATTTCCGAGCTGAATTCTAACATCATGAAGATCGAATGCGGCGGAGCCACCGGGGTTATCGCCAATGACCTGCGCGACCAGCGTACAGAACTGGCCAAACAACTTTCAGGGCTTATGGATGTCTCAATCAATGAAGAGGATAACGGTTCACTGGTTGTCGCCCAGAAAGGCCGGATGCTGGTCTATCAGGATAAAGCCTTCGAACTCGATACCGAACGGGTAAATGACAACGGCATGCTTATCGACAAGGTAATCTTTGCCGCCGACCACGAGGAGGTCAATATCGAAAGCGGCACCCTCTACGGCCAGATACATATGCGTGATGACATCTGCCTGGACTTCCAGCAGAAGCTGGATCAGCTGTCCGGAGAATTCATCTGGCAGTATAACCGTGTGCACTCTCAGGGTGTAGGTCTTACCGCCTACAGTTCCATTACAGCGACCAATGCCATTATCGATCCTAAGGCGACCCTTGATGAACTGAGTTATAACTTCGAGCCGGTTGAGAATACCTTCGTGATCAAGGACGGCAGCTTCGAGATCAGAGTCTATGATCAGGAGAGTGGCCAGAGCACTACAGCGAATATCGATATCAACCTTACAAATGTCGAAGATGACGAGAAGACAATCCTCGCCGAGACCGAACCGACCGAGGTCTCACCAGGAGTCTGGCGGGTTATCCAGCCTGAGAATTCCCTGCTGGGGCAGATCCAGAAGCAGCTTGATGCTATCGCGCCAAACACCTTCACCGTTGAGCTTGACTACAGCAACCAGCTGAAGATAACTTCAAACGCCGACAATGTTAAGATCGGTTTCGGCCGTGACTCCTCAGGTGTGCTCGCCGCTCTCGGACTCAACACTGTCTTTACCGGCAACAACGCCGAAACCATGAGTGTCAACGAGACAATAGCGGACAGCCCGGAGCTTCTTGCCGGTGCCGACGAATTTGTCGAGGGTAATCAGGGAAACATTGAAAAACTTCTGGCTCTACGTTCCTCACTGGTTATGTCCAGCAGCACCGCGACCTTCGAGGATTATTATGAAGGTATCATCGGCACCCTCGGAATCGAGGCCGCACGAGTAAATTCGCTCTCCACCACCCAGCAGGATATTCTGGTACGGGTCAAGAACCAGCGCGAAGATCTTTCAGGCGTAAATCTTGATGAAGAGATGACCAAGATGATGCAGTATCAGAAGAGCTATCAGGCGGCGGCGAAGTTTGTGACCACCGCTGATTCAATGCTCGACACACTAATGAATATGGTTCAATAAGGTTTTTTACACGGACGTAACAGGCCATACTTACACGGCTTATATCACTAGGGAAAGAGAATAACCATGCGTACAACCTTACAGATACAGAGTAATACTACTCTCAATAATATTCTCAAGGATTACCAGAATGTGTTCAACGTCATGAACCAGATGGCAACCGGTCAGCGGGTGAACAATCCGTCTGACGATCCACTTGCCACCAATGAAGGCATGCGTCTGGACAGTATGATCAGCAAGGTAAACCAGTACAACCGGAATATTATTACCGGCAACTCATTCCTCGGTCTTTCTGACGGGGTTATAAATAATATGAACACCCTGCTCAAGCAGGCGAAATCACTGACTATCGGCTCGGCAACCGAGACCAGCACCCACGATATGCGCCAGGCGAATGCGGTAGAGATAAACAGCACGCTCAGCGAGATTGTCACACTGGCAAATGCTGAAGAAGCTGGAAGGTTCCTCTTCGGCGGCACCGAGACCCAGACCGCGCCCTATCAGGTCGTCGGTTCACGCTACGTCTATTACCGCGGCAACGAGGAGGATATCAAAATTCAGGTGGATTCCGCTACCAGCATGGCGATAAATACTACCGGCGAGGACGTATTCGGCTCCATGACCTCTACCATCACCAGTAAGGATCTTTCACCGGATGTCACCTTCGGTAATACCTACGCCACCCGTCTTGAAGATCTCAATAACGGTATCGGTGTACCTGCCGGTTCAATCAATATCAAATATTCAGCCTTCCCCGACAACGGTCTGATCGTTGATCTTTCCGACTGCGACACCATTGAAGATGTCGCCAAAAAGATCGAGAGCGAGACCCTAAAGGCTTCAAAAGAAGAGTGGAACCCGAACAACCGTGCGGGAGCTCCATACTCCTATCTGGCAAAACGCTATATAAAGGTGGAAATCAATGAAGAGCGCAATGGTATCCAGCTTATCGAGACCGATGATGTCTGGGAAGCCACCAAGAATGCGCCTGAGAGCCGGCCGCCGGATTACCCTGGTTTCACCAACCCTTCAAGCCTCGCGGTTTCAGATGTCGCCGGCGGCATGACCGCCTCCAGACTCGGCATCACCGGCACCACCCGTTATTCTGCAGACCCGCTCAATACCCAGCAGGTTATTCCGCAGGCTCTTGTCGGCAAGGATCTTGATCCGCAGATCAGCGACCTTACCCTGCTCGCAGATTTACAGGGGTATGTCGATGCTCCGTTTACCATCACCAATGGCGCTCTGCCGGAGAAGGTGGGAATTCTGGAGATCAATGACACCAGCAATAATTTCAGCGACTGGACGCTCAACGGTCTCACCGAAGGTCAGAATACCGACAAGGACGGAGAGCTCTACATCAGAACCGAGGAGACCTACAGCGGTTCCGGTGAATACTACATCAATATTTATAAAAGTTCAAGTTACCTGGAAGAGGATCTGGTAGCTCAGGGAACCTATGAACCAGGCCTGATAGATCTTGAAGAGAGAAACAGCTCCGGCATTACCGGTACTGTCAGCATGCCTACTCTCACCATGCCGATCACACCTACCACCATCAAAGGTGTCTTCAATGAATCATTTACCTCTACAATAAGCGTCCCGGCCTACGAAGAAGAATTGAACGACCTGAGCTACCATGATGTTATCTCTGATTTCAGAATGCGCGGAATGTCACCCGGACGTGATCCCCAGGATCTCGGATACGACTCCACCGATGCGGACGGTAACTTCAACCTTGAAGTCGTAACCGATTACGACGCGGTAATCGCGGAAGAGAGCAATAATTTCCTGAGTGATGTCCAGATCAACTACGCCGGTCTGCCAGACGGCTATGATGAATTCAGTTTCATCTCAGACGGCACCAACATCAATGTCTATCCCGCCGGAGAGACACCGACCGCGGCAAATATCATGGCTACCGGTGTCGAGACCCCTGCCGGCAGCGGCAATTACGTCTTTACCGCCAATACCACCAATTATCCGGAGATGACCGATGACGCTTTCAGCGCTACCGCGACCGTGCCGCTTCCTGCCGCCGGTACCAGCAATACCGTACGGGTAGAGGAAACTGTCACTGTAAACGTCTACAATAATGATATCAACCCCCGCTCGCTGATAGCAAGCGGTGAACTGCCGCAGGGTCACAGCCAGGGAACAGTTGATCTGCACGGTATCGGAAATTTCGATTACCTCACCGGGTCGGTATATATCGACTGGGATAATAACATTGACCCAAGTACCGGATCGGTCTATGATGATCCGACCACCTCTCTGCCACAGAACCAGATCAAATACAACATGCGCGCGACCTTCGCCACAGTTGAAGATCTTACCAATGCGATAAACATGTCCAATACCTATACCACCGCCAGCGTCTCAGATGACGGCAACGGTATCGACATCACCTCGCATCTGGCCGGGGCACATATGATCATCACCGAGAATATCCCACGCGCCAACCATTACAACGACTACGGCCAGCTTGGCGAGATAAACCTCACCAGCGTAATCAACAATTACAATACCGATTACGACGGCAAGATCTATACTAATATAAACACCACCAAAGGCGATGACATCACTATCGGCGGTAACACCTGCACCATCTATGACACCGAGGTGCTGATGTACAACGATAATCCTCAGGACGACGAGTTCGACGTTGAAAGTAATCTTGTCGGTACCGCCAGGATTCAGACCGCCTATGACAGTTCTACCGACACCTGGTACAAGGAAAACACCGTCTCCGGTCAATGGGAGGCGATAACCTTCCCTGAAGACGGACGTATCAGTATCAACCAGAGCAACCACTCCGGTCTTGAAGGTACACTGGTACTCAACAGCATTCGTATCCCGCAATCGCCATACGAAACCTCTACCTATTTCGATACCGAAGCGGCTGCCGGTGAAAAGGATCTCGATGCTGCAATTGTGATCAGCACCAGAAGCTATAACTTCACCAGCGGTATGGATGGTGAGGGAACGATCTATGACCAGCTTGAATATGCGACTCTCACCAACACCATCAACGGTGTGAATACCGACAATGACGGCAATATCCATGCCACTGTCGGCTTCAAAGTCACCGAAGATGACGACGGACTGATTAATCAGCTCGATCTGAACGGCATAATCGACAGCAACGGGGTCGCACCAACAGTTCCGGTAACCGCCGGCAACACCGACAGCGACGGCAAGCTCTACGCCGTTACCTCCTATTCCGTTACCGGTGAGGATGTTACAACCTATCCGCAGATGCAGCAGCTGGAGATACGCAGTGTCACCCGCGAGACCGACACCTCTCCGGACAGCAAAATCTATGTCACCATCGATGCTGCAACCCGGACAGTAAGCTACTACAATGATCCTTCGAAGAATCCGAGTGATCTGGTCGCCACCTCTAATATCCCTGCAGGTGCCGGACCGCATACAGTAGGCATCAATCCGGTATCAGGCCTCTACAGCCTCAAGGGAAATGTTACCATCCCTGATACCGCGACTAATCCGCTTAACGATGAGGAACTGGTCATTGATCTTACCAAATCCAGTGTCACCCTGTATAATGACAGTTCACTGACCACCGATTCCATCGTCGCCGCCGGCAACAGCGACAGTGAAGGAAATATTGAACTTACCAGTTATAACGATTCAAATATCAGCGGCAGCCTCTCCTTCCCGATCCCTGATGACGGTAAACTCCGTCCGGTCTATACCGAAGGCATCACCATCGACACCAGAGAGCGCGAGGTTGTGCTCTACGCTGATGCCGGTTATTCACAGCGGGTGGGCAAAGGCGATTTCGCCAATTTCGCCGGGGGCGCGGTAAGCATTGATGACCTCAACGAAAGCAGCCTTGGCGGTACCCTGAACTTCAATAATGTCGTCGCCAGTACAGATGAGAATAATCAGGTTCAGGATCTGTCACTCGACGGCATCAGACTCGGAGCCAACACCAGCCTCAGCGGCATGCTGTATATGGGGGTTGCCGAGACCCCGGCAGGCAGCGGTGATTACACCGTAACGCTCTATGACAGTGATGACCCAGCAGGAACCGCCGTCGCCTCAGGAACCGTCGATATGAATACCGGTATTGTAAATCTTTCAGAGGTAGCCGGCAGCGGTATCAGTGGTTCAGTAACGATTGCCAATCCGCCAAACTGGGATCCGATCGAGCAGAATACCGCCGGCGAACTGATCCATATTGATGTCAGCGGACAGAATCCGGAACTGCTTATCTCACAGCCGCTGGGTATGCAGAACTCAGGTGAACACCGGGAGGAGAATATCTTCACCACACTCAATGATGTGCTGGATGCGATGAATAATGATGATGTCGAAGCGCTGCACGAACTGATTGCCAAATTCGAGACCGATCATGACCGCGTGCTGACCTCACAGGCCGATATCGGTACCCGGGTGGACAGGCTGGAACTGCTGGAGTCCCGGCATGATGAGGAAGTAACCAACTTCACCAAGATCCGCGCCTCACGCATCAGTCTGGACTACTCACAGGCGATAGTAGAGTATCAGGCCTCCCAGAACGTCTTCGACGCCGCCCTCAAGACTACCGCCCAGCTCGTACCAATGAGCCTTGTTGACTACGTCTAATCCTCGACTCCCGGCGGTCTCGGCACCACCAGACACCGGGTACCCTATAACCAATTCCAATGAATCAATTCACCCCGCCCGCACCAGCAGGCGGGGTGAATTGATTATTAATCACTGACCCCGGTTACGAGATTACCTGCTGTGCTCAAAACTCAGAGTCCGGCACCGGCATAATCTCAGATAATCTCTGAGAGAATTTCACGCTCCAGCCGATAACTCTTTTTATCACTGGAACAGACCGCTATCGCCCCCTGTGACGTAAGTTTCTTCAGACTCCGGCTGAGCGTTTCCGGTATGGTTCCCAACTCAGCTGCCAGTTCAAGCTTGCTCCGGTTTAGCCGGACAATTCCGGCGCTGTCGGCATGGCTGAGCAGATACCCGGCGAGCCGCTGGGTCACATCCTGCAGTGAGAGACTCTCGACCATCCCGAGAAACTTCTTGGTACGCAGCGAGATTACCGCCAGCATCTCCAGCAGCACCTCGGGATTCTCACAGGCGAAATCCAAAAACGCACCACCCTCGATATAACAGTACTCGATATCGGTATAAGCCCGCGCCGACGCCGGATACACCCCGCCCTGAAAGAGCGGCACCTCCGCGCAAAGCTCGCCCTCGCCCAGCACATGCAGAATCTGCTCCTTACCCTCGCCGGTAGCGCTGAACATCTCGATTTCACCCAGACCGAGCACATACAGCCCGTCAGCCCGTTCCCCCTTATTGAAGAGCACCTCACCCTCGCTCTTTTTACGCACCTGAGCCAGATTTATCAGCACCTTCAGACACTCAGCATTCAGCCCGGAAAATACCGGCGCTGCGCGTATTATCTCCTCGGCATTCACAGCACGCTCCTCTCTCACGTTATAATAAATCACCAGCCTGCACCCGCATTCCGCTGATCTATCCTACATAATAACAGATTATCCCGGATATGACAACATTTTTACCACCCGGCGTATCCTCCGGTATTGCCCTCGCTTCATAAACTATGCCTTAAAAAACAGGTACCAGTCTCAAAAAAATTGCCGCCAGCCACAGGCACTGCAGCGTCAACCCGCTTATATGCCGGAGACGGATACAACTCAAATTAAATGGCAAATATGACACTAAAAAGTTCCCCCACCCCCGGATTATTAGTTTTACTTTGATTTTACGATTAGTATAATCTGTTTAAATCATGATCTAACCGTCAGATAGCTATCATATACTCACGATAACCCAAGAAAAAACTATGTCAAAATCAACACTCAAATTCTATGCAGCCGCCCATATTGCTGTCCTGCTGCTGCTGCTGTCATTCATGTTCTTCGCAGTACCCACAGCCGATGACTATTCCTATGCGGCCAAAGCCATAAGCAATTCAGCACTTGCCAATATAATTGATGAATACCGGCACTGGGGCGCACGCTACACCCAGGTACTTATATCCTCAATCAGATACCGGATATCCCCTGACATTAATACATTCTACAGCCTGTTCCTGATCCTGTATCTGCTGACCTTTATTCTGGGAATCTATTATTTTGCCTCAACCTTCTTCAAAGATATCCTGCAGAAAAAAGGGATTTTACTGGCAACATTGCTGCTTACCACCTGCATCATTAAGAATCTGCCCACCCTTGACGAATCATTCTTCTGGGACATCGCCGGGACCACCTACATACTTCCCGCAGCCCTGATGATTATACTCTTCACCTATCTGTATAAACATAATGATGCCATCAATTCCCCTTACCATTTTGCCTTCATTACCCTGCTGGTATTTTTTATTACCGGCCTGATCCAGATTACCTTCGTAACCACCTTCATACTCTTTACCGGAAGACTGGCCTTCCGCATTCTCCATAAACGGCTGCGTATATCCGACATCCTGCTCTGCCTTATACCGCTGCTGCCCGGTATCATCATCTACCTCTGCCCCGGCCGGCTGATCCGCATGGCCTGCTTTCCAGAATCCGGAAGACTCGGATACTCCCTGATATTTGCGTTCCTGAGCGGCACGCAGGCACTCCTCCAGTCAGCGGCAGACCCCTATATCTGGGGTAGCATAATACTCTTTCTGCCCCTCTTCCGGGAGCTTGCACGCAAATATGCAGAGCGCAGCCTGAAGGATATCCTGCTGTATATTCTGATCTTTGCCGGCATGCTGTACGCTATTGAACTGCTGCACTACTACGGCACCGGTCACGAGCCGGTAAAACGTCTGATGACTATCTGGTATGTTATCTTCATCATCGGTCTGCTCCCGCTGGTGGTAATATCCAGCCGCTATCTGGAACGAGGTTACAACTTTATCCGGGAAAAACTCGACCGGATCTGCAAGAAGAAGCTGCCGCTGAATAAAATAGTTCTGCTTCTTACCCTGTTGTCACTCTTCCTTATCAATAATCCTCCCAAAGCGGTTTATGATCTGATCTACAATATACCCGGATTTCTCCAGGAACACCGGGAGTTCGTCGCAGACATCAATAAACAGCTGGCGGATCCGGACTGCGACACGCTGATTCTCAAAAACTTCACCTATGATCCGCTGCTGCTGAAGACTCCTACCGGTGCCGATTACGGTTTCAGCGCCTATTACAAAGTCAAAAAGACCATATTTATCAATGCCGGCACGGACACAACCTCCGGCAGTACCAGCGACTGATTCCGCTGCTTACAACCGGCAACCACGACTATTTATAACCGACCGGCTCCTTCACCGAAGCAGCCCGCTGATTTTTATGCCAGACCCGCAACCGGAAAAAATAGCAGCGGCCACCCGGTCAGAGCTCAGACGCTGCCAGCCTGCAGCAATGTTTTCTGACAGCACAAAAAACTTACCGCTACTTGACTTTAATCAAGGTGCTGCCCGGAAATTTATGATAATATATTAGTAGATGCAGCGAAGAATACTAATCACCCGAATTCAACAAGGAGAAAAAAATGCCTACAAAGAAAAAGATTGTCATAGATGAAGAGAAGTGCCGTGGTTGCGGCAAATGCGTCAACGCCTGTGTCGGCAGCGCTCTGGAACTGGTAGACGGCAAAGCCAAACTTACCCGTGAAGACTACTGCGACGGACTCGGTGTCTGTATCGGCGAATGCCCGTTTGACGCTATCTCCTTCGAGGAGGTTGAGGTTGCAGCTCCAGCCATAGCGCCAGCACCACCAGCCGGAGGCTGCCCCTCAGCTGCGGCAAGACAGCTGCGGCCGCAAGCCCACTCCGGCTGTCCCGGCAGTGCTCATAAGACACTGAGCCAGCCAACAGCCGCTCCCGCGACCGAGAAGACAGCAGAGCATGAAAGCGCACTCAACGCCTGGCCGATTCAGCTCCATCTCATCAGACCTGAATCCGAGCAGTTCACCGGCAAGGATATCCTGATCGCCGCCAGCTGTACCGCCTTCTCCTGCGGAAATTTTCATCCTCAGCTGCTCGCCGGAAAAGGGCTGGTAATCGCCTGCCCGAAGCTCGATAGACTTGACGGCTACAGTGACAAACTTGAATACTTCTTCAAAAATGCCAGACCCCGGAGCATCACCGTCGCCCGCATGGAGGTCCCCTGCTGCAGCGGTCTGACCAATATGGTGACTGCGGCCCGGGAGAAAGCCGGCAGTCCACAGGGCATACGCGAGGTAGTGATCAGCCTTGACGGCAGGATTATCTCCGACACCACTGTCTGATCAGAGACTGTAAGCACTATAAATAACGGCGCCACCGGAAAACAAGCCCCGGTGGCGTCGCCATTTTTTTGGTTGTTATGTCAAATACTTCTCATTGCAGTTAAACCCGGCTGTTGCCCGGCTGCCCGCTCAACTATTTATCACCGTATACTGCCTCTTTAGACTGGAAGCCGTCAGCGATAACGGTATCCATCATATTGTCCTTATCAACAACCACGATCGGAAGAGTAATGGTTGCTACGTCGGTAGTACCGTTATCACTCATAGTATCAGCCATTACATTCTCACCCTTGGCGAGTGTTACAGCCATCTGTGCGACTTTGGTAGCGAGCTTCTTGATTGGCTTGTAGATAGTCATAGACTGAGTTCCGCGAACAATACGCTGACAGGCGACCTCATCCGCATCCTGACCGGTTACAATGACCTTACCGGCAATTCCATACTCCTTCAACGCCTGAATCGCACCACCGGCAGTTCCGTCGTTGGATGCCAGGACACCGTCAAACTTGTCTCCGACCTTGGTGATTGCAGCGTTCATGACCTTCTTGGCATTGCTTGGATTCCAGTCGGTTACCCAGTCTTCATGTACAACCTCGATATCACCCTTCTCTACCAGCGGCAGAATGATGTTATCCTGTCCCTGCTTGAAGAGTTTGGCGTTTTCATCGGTTGGCGCACCGTAAAGACGTACGATTCGGCCTTTGCCGCCAGGGAGGTGATCAACCAGATACTTGGCCTGACCTTCACCAACCTTGATATTGTCAAATGTCACCCAGAGAGTAACATCACCAGAAGTGATTCGGTCATATGAAATTACCGGAATATCAGCGTCTACGGCCATCTCTACACCCTTAGCCATTGCCTGACCGTCATGCGGAACGATAACCAGCACATCAACCCCATTGGTAATCAGAGACTGAATATCCTGAATCTGTCTGGTATCGTCACTGTTTGCAGACTGTACCAGCACCTTGGCACCGAGCCGCTCTGCTTCCGCGGTAAAGATATCGCGGTCTTTCTGCCATCTTGCTTCCTTGAGGGTATCAAGTGAAAGACCGATCAGAAGTTCTCCATCATCATTCGCCCCTGCAAAACCACCAAGACATACTGCAGTTAACAGAAGCGACAACAAACACATATACACTTTTTTCATTCTTCTCTCCCGTAAAAATTCTCTAAAAATAATTCCCCTTACAGGGACTCTGTTATTATCCTAACGTTCCTTATTTATCGCGTGCAGTTCATCTGCCAGTGCCACAATATTCGCCACTGGAGTCCGAGCCTGAATATTGTGGACGGTATTGAAGACGAAACCGCCATTCCTGCCGAATACCGCACAGTTACGGCGCACCTCGCTCTTTACCTCATCCACTCCGGCAAATGGCAGTGTCTTCTGTGTATCCACACCGCCGCCCCAGAAGATAGCCTTCGCCCCGAACTTCTCCTTGAGTGTCTCAGGATCCATCCCGGTAGCTGATATCTGCACCGGATTCAGAATATCAAAACCGGCATCGAGAATCTCCGGAATAAGCGGGAGTATCGCGCCGCAGGAGTGCTTGAAGACCTTCCAGCCGGTGTTCTCATGAATCCAGCCGGTCATACGCTTATACTCGGGCTTCCAGAGACTGTTGAACTTATCAGCCGAGCAGAAGGTTGAATTCTGAGTTCCGAAATCAGCGCCGCAGAGGAAGACCGTATCAACCTTGTTACCGACCCGGGCATAAAGATTCTGCAGATTGCGCAGGGTCACATCGGTCTGACGTCTGAAGATCTCGGAGACATAGTCCTCGCGGATTGCGGTTGAGATATACCATTCCTCAATATCGCGGATACCTTTAGGATCCTTTAGAAACGGTGCCGGTACGTGTGCGATATCGCCCAGACCGGAACCGGCAAAATTCAGAGTTACAGACCTGCCGGTGGCGTATGCAGTGTTGACCTCGCGCTCATAGTGATCCAGCATCTCCCCGGTATAATCCTTGAATTCCTCAAGATTAACCTCTGGATCCAGTTCATCCAGCTCATCCTCATCATAATCAGGCTGACGCACGATTGTATCGAAGAAATAGCCGTCATCCGGCATAAATGCAGATGGCGCAGCATTACGATCACCTTGCGGATAAATATATATCCCGCCTTTTGACTTATCATGATCTATCTCAAACTTTCCCGGAACCAGAATCTCCTGACCCCAGGGAGCGCGCCACTCTTTATAATCCTCATTCTTGAATCCATACATTCCGTTCAGCGCGTTTACACCTACAGTATTTACGCCCATAGCTTCCTTGAGATCATCATCAATCTCGCCAAGCATCTGGCAACAGTCACTGACCCGCACCGGACGCTTCTCAAGTCCGTAATAATCCCGCAGCTCCGCCACACAGCTGATATGTATTCCGGTAACCATTGTCGAACCGAAATCCACCGGTATCTTGCCTTCTACATGCGCCAGTGCATCCCGAACTATCTGTCTGTCATCCATTTTACCAACACCTTTCTCTATACCTGATACTGCCGGCACTATTCAGCCGACATGCCTGAAAATTTAGACAATACACCCCACAGAGAAACTGCTGCTTCTCACTTAACACTGAGGCCAAACCTGATTTTTCTTGGAATTAACTTTACCGGTCAGCGCCAATACCCTTCTGCGCCTGCGGTCAGGAAATGTGTTCCCTGTACACTCCTATCAGCAATCAATGAAAACCTGTCCCAAAAATTTCCATAATACCCCACGCAGAGATAGAGCTATCTCTGAAAAGATACTTGAAAATTCTTTCTAGATTATTAATTCAGGTGTGTACAACTAGCTACTGCCTTTTCTCTCTCGTTGCACGCTCTACTGAATATAACCTCCACTTCAGTCACTTTTCTGCACCCGCGGTATGCTACCGCGGCACATGGCTCCAAATCTGCCCTGCCGGCTGCGGCAAAACAGCTTAGAGAGTATTACCCAAAATCAACTCCGTAGGAACGAGCTGATAAGCAATGTCACGATTGACAATCTGCTCAGCGATGAGCTCTCCCATCCGGTAAAAATCAATACTGACCGTCGTCAGCCCGCCCTCAATCACCTCCTTCAGAGGTGTGCTGTTATACGAGAGCAGCCCGACATCACGCCCGAGTTTATACCCCTGGTTACGTGAAGCCTTGACCAGCGTCACCAGATCCGGATCCTCGATCACGAAATAGGCATTACCGGCAACAACATCTTCAGCGCAGAGATTATTAATATACTCCGGCTCAATACCACACGCCGCACAAAAGCGCTCATATCCGCGTTTCAAACATTCGGGGATAAAATATCCCACCGGGAAACAGAGGATAAAACGGTTATAGCGCTTGATTAATTCCTGAGCCTCCAGCAGCACCCGGGTCAATTCCTCGTCATGCGACTGCGCGATAACCACCGCGCCCTCTCCGGCATACTCGGTGTAGACATCGGCAACGAGCAGCTTGCTCTGATCAAAGTCGCGGATAACCTGCCTGACCTTCTCACTCTCAAAAGGCATAACCACATAATATTCAAACTTGCCGGCACTATTAGTAAGAAACTCCGCAAACAGATCCTCATCACGGTTACTGTAGTAGACCTGAACCGCCGCCTGCCCCTCTGTCTGTGCGTTTATACTATCCAGCAGCCCGGTGTAAATCTTTTCCTTATAGGGATTCCAGATATCGAACATCACAAAGACATTGATATCAGCTTTATAACTGTCATTGGCAACAACATACCCTTTACCGTGAAACTTTTCAATTACACCTTTCTCACGGAGAATCTCATAGGCTTTACAGACAGTGTCACGCGATATCGAATAACGCTCACACATGCCGCGCACCGATGGCAGACGCTCACCGCGACGCAGCCTTTTACGCCGCACCGCCTGAATCACCGAATTGACGATCCGCTTATACTTTGTATCAAAGGAATCATCATCAAAAAGATCTAGAATTTCAAATGCATCGTCCGCCATTATTACCGTTTCTATGACCGCAGCAAACATCACCGCAACTCAAAAGTTCTGACTACTCCTGTAAAGCTGCAGTTTCACGAACAGACTTCAACTGCGACACACCATTATAAAAAAACAACAGCCAGAATTCTCAGATAAATTCTGACAGCAATCAAATTTTTTAAGCCATCTGATCATGTCCTGATGTGTCCTGATCGATATATTTATATTTTACTACATACACCAGCCTAGTCAAATTAATTTTTTGCAACAATAAAATTTTTAAACTAAAAAACCTTACAATTCTCTCAAAACAAAAGACTAACAGGAATGTTTAATATAAAAAAGTGTGCAAATTAACTGCCGGAGTAACTATAAAATTTTAAAAAAATTATTGACATCAGACAACAAATAGCTATATTAGACATATCTAACTTATATAGACAAAACTAACAGCAGGACAACCGCAACAGAGCTTATTGACAAACTGCGGGACTCCTCTGAAGGAGGTATAATGGCGAGCTTAAGCGGCGTGCCTGAAACCATGCTCATTCCGCTCTGGGCAAAAGCACTGGAGAGCAGACAGAAGAAACCGATATTCACCGACCTTAAAGCCGGCGAAATTCTGCTGAAAATTGATTATGATTTTTCAAAATTCAGCAAATCCTGGCTCTCACAGACCGGAGTAGTGGTAAGGACCAGCCTCATTGACCAGGCATTAACCGACTTTCTGGACCGTTACGGACGGAGCATTGTGGTAAATCTCGGCGCAGGTCTTGATACCCGTTTCAGCCGTCTCAATGACGGGCGTATCAGTCACTGGTATGATCTGGATCTTCCGGAAGGTATCACACTGCGGCGGGAATTTTTTTCAGAAAGCGCTACCGTCAGCTTCATTGAGGCCTCATTATTTGATGAGAGCTGGCTGAGCAGAATTGACCGGGGCAGACTGCCGGTATTCTTTATCTGTGAAGGTGTACTCATGTATTTCAGTGAAGCTCTTAATAAGTCACTGCTATCAACCCTGGCGCACTCTTTTCCCAGCAGTGAATTTGTCTTTGATATTATTCCGCCGCTAATGGTCTCAAGAGCAAAATATCACGACTCGGTCAGTAAAATAAAGACTGCCTCCGGTGAACCGGTCGAGTTCAAATGGGGCGTCAGAAATCCTCAGGACCTCGCTGAATGGGATGAACACATTACGGTAAAAAGCTTTCAGAACTACTACCGCCAGCAGTGGCGGCGCTGGTCCTGGTTTGGTCTCCTCAGCCGTCTGCCAATAATCAGAGGCCTGACCAACTGCGGCATTATTACTCTGGAATTCGACTGATATGTTACCCGTTCTACGGGATACTGGCTTTCCTCTCAAAGTTGGGAAGAAATAAAAAAACCACGAACTAGACCGCAGACTGCAGCGTATCTCTCCCTGCAGTCTGCAACTTTTAACGCAGCGGCCGAAAGCCTGAGATCTGACTTCCAGCACCTCTGATTCTCACAGAGCATCTATTCTCCATAGCAATGAGAAGACAACAAAAAGTGACCGGGACAGAGCTCAAGCCCTGTCCCGGTCACCGGTTTATTATTTATGGCAAACAAGCACAAACCCTAGACACCTCTCTGATATCTTGAGAGCAGTTCCATATTGGTCTGATTGGTCTTTGGAGTATAGCCATTAAGCGGAATCAACTTGGCATTGATCATATCCAGGAACCAGTCAAGCTGCGGGAAGAACATAGCCTCAAGCTCTGCTGCCGGTGTAATCCAGTTACGGCAGCCAAGTACTGCTGGAGCCGCATCAAGATAATCAAATGCAAGCTGAGACAGATTTGAAGCCACATTGTGCATGAATGAACCACGCTCCACAGACTGCTGCGCCAGCAGTACCTTACCGGTCTTCTTGATTGATTCGATAAGAACGGTGTAATCCAGCGGATTGATCCAGCGCAGATCGATAACCTCAGCACTGACATTGTACTTCTCCTGAAGTTCATCAGCCACTTTCAGAGTATTGTACAGGATAGGACCGAGAGTAACGATTGTCAGATCGCTACCGCTTCTGCGGACAATCGGCTGACCCTCTTCAACCTCGTAGTAGCCTTCAGGCACTCCAGACTCTACAAACATCTCGCCCATATCATAGATACTCTGACTTTCGAAGAATACCACTGGATCGGTGCGGGACAGTGCAAAGTTCATAATACCCTTGGCATCATATGGAGTAACCGGGAAGGCAAGCTTCAGACCTGGAATATGGTTGACTAGAGCAGACCAGTCCTGAGAGTGCTGCGCGCCATACTTTACACCGACACTGATTCGCAGAGTTACCGGCATCTTGAGGATACCCGCACTCATCGCCTGCCACTTGGAGAGCTGGTTGAAGATCTCATCACCGGCACGTCCCATGAAGTCACAGTACATCAGTTCGGCGACTGCGCGGCCGCCTTCCAGAGCGTATCCTACCGCACTGCCGACAATTGCTGCCTCAGAGATTGGAGAGTTGAATAGACGGTGGTATGGCAATGCTTCGGTCATACCGCGGTATACCGCAAACGCCCCTCCCCAATCTCTGTTTTCCTCCCCGAAGGCAACCATTGTTGGATCTTTATAGAATCTGTACATCATTGCGTCAAAGATAGCATCACGAATGTTATAGAGCTTCATCTTAGGCACAGCCTTGCCGTCCTTGAACGCATAACGTTCCTTACCGGCATTCTGAATAACCCTTGGATTCTCAGACATTGGGTGATTTACCTCAGGTTCACGGTCATCCAGAGACTCTTCCACCTTGTTGCTGAACATCAGACCGGCGATAACCTCTGAATTGATTGGAAGACGTGGTGAAATTTCAAGATCGATAGCCTTCTTGAACATCTCGAAGATGATCTCACCCATATTATCCTTGATCGCATCCATCTCACTCTCAGCGGCGACACCAGACTCGACCAGACGCTTGCGGTATGCTGGGATAGCATCAGCCTCAAGGAAACGATCCTGCTCTTCCTTAGAACGGTAGCTTGACGCATCTGATGGGCTGTGACCGCTCTGACGGTAGGTTACAGTATCAAGCAGAACCGGACCCTTACCGCTTTCAAGAATCTCTTTCTTGCGCTTCATGGCATCAATAACCGCAAGTGGGTTATAACCATTGATACGCTCGGCGTGCATCTGTTCAGGATTTATGCCGCTGCCGATACGGGCGAGGAACTCATACGCCATGGTCTCACCTCTGGTCTGACCACCCATACCATACTGGTTATTGAAGCAGTTGAAGATAATTGGCAGTCCGCCGCCGAGAGACTCATCCCAGAGCTGACGGTACTGATCCATAGAGGCAAACCACAGACCTTCCCAGACCGGACCACAGCCGAATGACGCATCACCGATATTACAGACGATGATACCAGGCTTACGGTTTACACGCTTGTAAAGAGCCGCTCCCGGAGTAATCGGACCAGAACCACCTACAATAGCGTTATTTGGATAGATACCGAAGGGAGTGAAGAAGGCGTGCATTGAACCGCCGAAACCACGGTTGAAGCCGGTTTCACGGGCAAACATTTCAGCATAAGCACCGTACACCAGGAACTTGACCGCGAGTTCTTTTACTGAGCCGGTATGTCCCTTCTCAACTACGCTCAGAGTTGCGCCGTCCCAAAAGCCCTGCATTATCTTCAGCAGCTTGTCATCATCAAGCTTCTGAATTGCAGACAGACCTTTGGCCATAATTTCACTGTGAGAACGGTGTGAACCGAAGATGTGATCGTCAACACCCAGAATATAGGCCTGACCGACAGCAGCCGATTCCTGTCCCATTGAGAGGTGAGCCGGACCGGCGTGGTTGTACTCTACGCCGCGGTAGCTGCCCTCTTTCTTGAGGTGGTCGATACAATCTTCAAATTCACGGATCAGACACATATCGCGGTAGATACGGGTAAAGTCCTCGTTAGAGAAATTTGCCTTTTCATCCTCGATACTCTTATTGTACTGACAGATGTCAATATCGTTGAATGTTATCTTTCCAGGCTTAAATATTTCTTCTGGATATATTTCAAGTTTTTGAACCATTGTTCTTATCTCCTGCTGTTAGCTAGTTTGCATGTGATATTGCAATCATAAGGGCTTCAGAAATTGTCGGATGAGGGAAGATTGTGGACTTGATTGAATCAAGGGTCATCTCATTCTCCACCATCATCACTGCACTATGAATGATCTCGCCGCATGGACCGCCAATCATATGCACACCTAGGATCTGACCATACTTCTCGCCGATCAGCACCTTGACCTGACCCTGCTGATCCGGACAGTCAACTGCGAAACGACCGGCAACGGCCATCGGCACAGCAGACTTCTTATAGGCGATACCTTCCTCTTTCAGCTTATCCTCGGTATAACCGACACCGGCAACCTCAGGAGCAGAGTAGATAACACCAGGTACCGCAGTGTAACGCATCTCGTCAGCGATACCAAACATATTATTAACCGCCACATAACCTTCTCTGGTTGCAGCGTGAGCGAGCAGACAGCGTCCAGTCACATCACCGCAGGCCCAGATACCGTCAACATTGGTCTTGCCGAAACGGTCACACTTGATACCCTTACGGTCGTAGACAACGCCGGCTTCATCCAGTCCGAGACCGGCAGTTACCGGAACCCGTCCGGTTGACATCAGAATCTTTTCACCACTGACCTTCTGCTCGGCGCCTTCCTTATCAACGTAGGTTACACTGTCACCCTCAATCTTGGTAACACCGCAGTTCAGAGCAAAGGTAATACCCTGCTTCTTCATCTCCTGCAGCAGTCTCTTGGCCATCTCACTGTCGATAGCGCCGCCGATAGCAGGGAGCATCTCGATAACAGTTACCTCGGTGCCAACGGTATTGAAGAATGAAGCGAACTCCAGACCGATAACACCGCCACCGATAACGACAAGCGACTTGGGCAGGGTATCCAGCTGCAGAATACCGGTACTGTCAATTACATTCGCACTGTCAGCGCCGGGAATCGGAGGGGTTGCAGGCTTGCTGCCGGTAGATATCATAATATTCTTGCCCTCGTAAACCTTGCCGCCGGCTTCAACCTTGCCTTTTTCCAGAATCTTTGCTTCCGCTTTTACTATCTCAACTTTAGCTCGTTTGAGCATGCCTTCCACACCTGAGCGCAGGGTTGAAACGATACCACTGCGGCGAGCGGCCAGCGCTTTCATGTCAAAGTTCAGCTTTTCAGCGGTAATTCCAAGTTCAGCCCCGGTCTTTGCTTCGTGATAAAGATGTGCGCTCTTGAGCATCGTCTTTGTAGGAATACAGCCGGTATTCAGGCAGGTCCCGCCAATTTCAGACTTTTCAAAAAGTACCACACTCTTACCCATACCACCCGCATAAATGGCTGCTTCGTAGCCACCAGGTCCAGAACCAATAATCATTAGATCGTACATGAGTTCTCCTATATCTATAAAATTTGCATTATAATTATTGAAATGATTAATAACCTAGCACTCGATTCCCGCAATAGAATCAATATTCTGAATGTTCTCTTTTACCTGCATCAGGAATCTTGCACCAGGGGCACCATCAATTATCTGATGATCAATGGTCAAAGACAGACCGAGGTAGTCTTTGTACACAATCTCACCATTCTCACGTACTGGCCGGAGTACCGGAGCACAGACACCGAGGATTGCCACCTGTGGAGCATTGAGAATCGGTGTAAAGGTCTCGACCCCGAATGAACCTAGATTTGAAACTGTAAATGAACCGCCTTCGAGATTATCTGGATTTATTGAACCGCCGATCGCTGCATTTGCCAGAGTCTTGACGGTACGGGAGATATCCTGCAGCGACATCTTCTCCGCTTCAGCGAGTACCGGCACCAGCAGACCCTTATCGGTATCACAGGCAAACCCGATATTTACCGAGTCGGACTTGTAGATCTTGCCGTTGAGATACTCGACATTCATTTGAGGGAATTCTTCCAGAGCCTTGATAACAGCGAGCATGATCAGATCACCCACGGTTACATTAACATAACCCGGAGTTCCCTTCTGCGCCTTGATCTTGGCCCGGCACTGCAGGAGCTTGGTCGCATCCGCACTGTTATTGAGCGTAAGCTGCGCGTGATTCTTCAGAGACTCGGACATCCGCTGGGCGATAACCTTACGGACATTGCTGAGCGGTTGACCCTTGCGCAGATCGCTGCTGCGAACGGTATCACCACGGGGGGCACCTTTGAGTTCCCAGCCGTCAGCAAGCATCTTTGCCGCCAGATCGGTATGACGCGGCAAAGCATAGCGGAATGCGATCACATCCTGCTCAACGACTCTGCCTTTGACGCCACTGCCCTTTACCTTGCTGACATCAACGTTAAATCTGCGGGCATATCTTCTGGCGCGTGGAGAAACGCCGCCAGGAACCTCTTCAACCGCCGGAGCACTTGCTGCAGGCGCGTCTGCTGCAGCCGGTGCCGTAGCGGAGGCGGAAGCTGCCGCCACAGCCGGTGCCGCAGGAGCACCGGAGGGAGCAGGAGCGGCAGCTGCCGCACTCTGCTCGATCTTAGGACGAAACGCTTCAATGTCCTCACCATCACTGCCGATAACAGCGATATTAACCAGTACCGGGGCGAGTTCTCCCTCTTGGAAGAAGTACCCTAATACTTTACCGGAAGCCGGTGCTTCAACTACAAATGAGGCTTTATCAGTCTCGATCTCCGCGAGCACCTCACCTTCAGCAATTTCCTCACCAACTTTTTTGTTCCAGGCAACGATAATACATTCTTCAACACTATTACCTTGCTTGGGCATCAATACAGGGGTTGCCATATTTTCACCTCTAACCTCATAATAAACCAGTAGACAAAGCACCCTCGCCCCTGCAAACGTCACCGCTTCCAGACCTGCTCAGGTACCGCTCTACCCAAATATATTAAAAAATTACCAAATTGAATTTTTAAAAGTTTGCCAGCAGGTAACTCTCCGCTTCAACACTCCAGAGCATATTGTTCCGGTCGCAGATATCCGCGAGCACACCGAAGCGTTCATCCTCTGCCGCCTTGGCTCTGAAATCAGTGAGAGCAACCATCGGCATCTCAACACCGGTATATACCAGCTTTTTACCGCCTGGAATATTCGGCAGGTTGAGGGTAGTCTCAATCACACTGTTCAGACCGCCGACATGGGTAATCATAGCTACCGGATTGATGCGTCCGGCACTCATCAGCTCGAGGCTTTCACGCATGTCATCGGTATTACCGCCACTTGTACCCACAACCTTGGTGAAGTTGTAGTGTACATTATAGAAATTAAACTCCGCCTTGAAATTCTGATCGGTAGGGCCGGCAAAGAAATTGAGACAGCCGTCACGACCAAGGATCGCATCAGCCTGTTCGACCACCGGTCTTACCGGAGCGAAGACGAATACATCATCAAAACCGGTTCCGCCTGAGAGTTCAAGCAGCTTGGCAACCGGATCGGCACACTTGGTGTTTACATATATAAGTTCGATACCGTTGGCCTTGGCGTCCTCAATGGTGAAGATACTCTCGGCACGCGCCAGTCTGGCGTCATCAATATCGGTTACAATCAGCAGCCCGGGTTTACGGTCATTATGCAGAGCGTAATCGATAGCACCGAGTCCCATAGGACCAACACCAGCGAGAATAGCAGTCTTGCCACCCTCCTTGATACCCATCTCATGCACATAAGTTCCGGCCGGTACATGGTAGTTCGCATGGAACGCACCGACGATACAGCTCTGAGGTTCTGAAAGACTGGCGGGAAAATAACCTTCTCCGTCATAATGCAGCAGACAGTCATGATTCAGAATATCACGGTGGATAATTACATATGTCGCATCGCCGCCGAGATACTGGAAGGAATAGCCTGGAGCGTAGAGCTTATCGGTGTAAGGAATAGCAGGCTGAATTGAGAACTTCTGTCCGACCTTCCACTCATCCTTCCACTTGGCGCCAACCTCGACAATCTCACCGCAGAATTCATGACCGATGATAACCGGATTTTCCGCACAGTCATCGGGCACACGCTTATGTTTTGCGCCCTGTTTAGACGCTTTATAAGAGGACATACAGAGACTGTCGGAAATCACCTTCGCCAGAATTTCATCCTCTGCAATTGGGGGCAACTCAAACTCTTCAAGCCTCAGATCATTCTCTCCATATAACCGCACTGCTTTAGTCTTCATTATTACCTCCTGTAAAATTAACAAGTCAACTTCTAAACATCAACCGTTTCGATATCGATACCAAGCTCCTGAACATACGCCTCACGCGCCTCCTCCGACAGACCGGAATCGGTTATGCAGAGATCGAATTTATCAAGATTATTGGTACTCACAAATGAGGTCTTACCGAATTTTGTATGGTCAGCCAGCAGATACACCTGACTTGCCGCCTCAACCGCCAGCTCCTTGGTAAACGCCTCCGACGGATCGGTAGTGCTCAGGCCCTTGGAGGTTATACCGATAGTGCCCATAAAGGCCTTATCAAGATGGACTGAATCTATCAGCGCCCGAGAAAGCGCCCCGACCATAGTCCGGCTCTTGAGCCGCAGATCACCGCCGGTCAGAATAATTCTGGGGCCGTCACTGTTGGCCAGCTCATTGGCCGCGGTCAGAGAGTTGGTCACCACTATCAGCGATTTATCATGCTTTATAAGCTTTGCCAGCTCCAGCACCGTACTGCCGCCGTCAAGATATACCGCATCCTCCTTCTCGATAAAGCTTGCCGCACGCTCGGCGATCTTCTTCTTCTCGGCCAGCAGCGTCTCCACCTTCTCGTCAAAGTTCATCTCGGTGCCGGCACGGATATTATCAGCCACCAATACCGCACCGCCATGCACCCGCTGCAGATAGCCGGCAACCTCCAGACCTGAAAGGTCGCGCCGGATAGTGGCGGGCGAAGCCGAAAGCTGCACACAGAGATCCTCAACCTTGACCATTCCGGCATTCCGTAAGATCCTGAGAATTTTGCGGTGTCTTTGCGGAGCCAGTTCCTTTGTCTTCATTCCTTCATGATCGCTCATATATATTTCCTGCAACAAACACCAACATCAGCACCAACACACTTATTCTCAAAAAAAACACCACATCGCACTGCGCCTACTTCATCTCCTGACCGCCGGTAACATTGATACCCTGACCAGTCATGTATGAAGAAGCATCTGAAGCCATGAAGACCAGCACGTTCGCGACATCATCATAGGTACAGCCGCGTTTCATCGGCACCTGATCAATATAACGCTGACGGACTTCCGCCTCGGTAATACCGAGCTTTTTGGCGTACTGCTTATAGAGCGAGTTCACCCAGAGCGGACTGTCGAGCATGTTACCGGGACAGATACTGTTCACACGCACCCCGAACTCAGCCAGATCAAGCGCAATACTCTGAGTCAGCCCGATACCTCCGAATTTTCCGGCGGCGTAGGCGGAGTTCTTATAGCTGCCCTTCTTGCCGGACTTGGAGTTAATCTGAATTATTGTACCCTTACCCGCTTCCTTCATAACCTTTGCCGCATGCTTGGCAAAGTTGAAGTAACCGATAAGATTAACCTCTATAACCTTGGCCCATTTCGCCGCATCAGCCACCGTAATCTCTTCAGCAATCAGAATCGCAGCATTAGATACAGCGATATCAACCCGGCCGAATTCAGCGATCGCCCGCTGGATGAGGTTCTCACAATCCTCTTCCTTGGTTACATCGACCTTTACGCCGATAGCGGCGCCGCCGAATTCTTCAGTGATTTCACGTGCGGTATTCTGCACCACATCTTCCTGAATATCGCCGAGTACCACCTTACAGCCTTCACGGAGCAGACGCTCGCAGAGAGCACGACCAAGACCCTGCGCAGCACCTGTAACCACTGCGACCCTATCTTTGATAGAAAATACGCTCATCTTATAATTTCCTTTACACTAAAATAAACACTACGCTTTCACAACATCAACAATACACTGCAAATCTGAAAAATCCTCGAGCCGGCCGAGCTTTTCAATATCCGCTGCCGGATCCGCCGAAGCTCTGCCGAGTTCCGCGTAAAATTTATTCGCTGCGCTGTAATCAGCACCAAACTTCGCAACCGCCCAGTCACTCATCAGCCCTCTGCCCGCAGCCCGCTGCAGGAGAGTATGGCCATACAGCGCATAAGCGCCGTCAAGAAAATCGGCAACAAACGGCTGGAGCGCTTCGGCTGCAAAGTCATCGACAAACGGCTGACCGAAGCTGTTCATCTCGGTTCCGACCGCAAAGATCATATTCTGCTTTCTTCCAGCCTCAACAATAGCCTTGAGCGCCGCCACCTTCCGGCTCTTCAGTTCAGCATCGGCGAAGTTCCAGTTTCTCTCAGGAATTATCGCGATCGAACGGATACCGGCAGAGACCATATAATTGACAAGCTCCTCAGCGTCCTGCTCACCGGCTGAGAAACCGTCAAGCCAGGCCCAGCATGGCAGAGCCTTACACTCCTTGACCATCGTCATAACCTTGGATAATGGCGGGAAGGTTGTGCTGTCAGGAGCGACATAACCGATGCTGCCGCGCTTCATCAGCTTTGAACGGATAGTATTGCGCAGCGCGTTGGAATCATCCAGAATCTTCTCTATCTCGGCAACATCCAGCCCCAGGCGCTCACTCCAGAAGTTCGCGAGCTCAGCGCCGCTGAAGGTAGCCTTGCTCTTCTTCTCCAGTGCCTCGACTATATGCCTCTCGGTCGCGTTGCCGGCAGGTGTCAGCGATTCCACATCGGCCGCGTAATCAATGACCAGCGGTGCGAGTGTGGACTCCAGTCGTCCCAGCAGTCCGAGATTTCTCTCTCTGGCGCCGCGGCGCATCTCCTGCAGGGTCTTATCAGCGTCGCTGCCGGCTGGAGGCAGAGCGGTAAAACCGACACCCATACTGTAGAGCACGCCGCACTCTCCGGGAGAATTTATTTCACGGTCCTTGTAATCCTCGACATAAGCTCGGGTCTCAAGTGAGGCGACGGTACGCAGCTTGAGCCGGTCGCCAATCTCAAAGACTTCCGCCATCGCATCCAGCACATCAAAATCTACCGTACCCGCCACCTCCAGACCATGCTGCTTTGACATCAGAAGCACCTCCAGCGGAGAGAGACCGTCAATATTGAAAGAATAGAAGGTATGAATATGGGTATTCACCGCTTCAACCTCGGCCGGAGAAAACTCCGCTCCTGCCAGCACCTTCTCCAGTTCCCCGTAACGCACACTCTTATCAAAGTCAGACAGTCCGCCATTCATGTAGTTTTTCTCCTTCTGGAATCAAGCTTTTATCACACCAACTTCAGATTACTACTCTAACTATACCATACGATCAACACTAGTCAAGCAGAAACAAACAAAAACAATCATATTTATCAATCATAAATAATCACAAACGCCTGATTATACTGCTCGGTTTTGACTACATCACCTTTTACCACAGGATTTTAACCACTTTTTGAGCACTTTTGAGCGCTCGGAGTTTTTCACGTATAATCATTATCATTCAGAACCCAAAACTCTTTCCGCACAAACAATCACCGGCTGCAATATATACAAAAAATGGATGCAGACCGGATTCAGCCTGCATCCTACCCACAAAACGCAACTCCGGGAGATCTCCGCTCACCCCGGTCATATCCCCCGGATGCCGCACCTAATCCTCCTCCGGTATCAGCTTATGCTCGAGCAGATATTCCCGGGCGACATCCCGCGGTTCCGCCCCGTCAAGCACCTTGAGATTGAGCTGCTGCATCTCACTCTCGCTGATCATACCTCTAAGTTTGAGTAATTCCCGGTACGCCTGCGGGTACTGCTCGGCAAAGTCTTCCGGCACCATCGCCCCAATCTGATACGGCGGAAAGAATTTCTTGTCATCCGCAATCAGCTTGAGACCGAATTTCCCGATACGTCCGTCGGTACTGTACGCTATCGCCACATCGACACTGTCATTAACCAGTGAGGTGATCATCAGCCCGGCATCCATCGTGGCGGTATTGTCAAACCTGAAACCATAGGTCTTCTCCACCCCCGGCATCCCGTCGGCCCGATCGAGAAACTCATTATCTCCCGCTACCCGGATACTGCCGGCAATATCCTTCATATCCGAGATCGTCTTAACATTATACTTCTTAATAAAATCAGGTTTAGCAACAAAAGCATAGGTATCATTGAATCCCATTGTCGGCAGCATCTCCAGTCCGTACTTATCCGCGAGCTGCTCCCGGACCAGACCGTAAACCTTGTCAGAAGCGATCAAGTCATTGATCCCGAGAATCGAACCGTATGCGGTTCCGGTATACTCCGGATAAACCTTGATCTCACCGCTGTTGAGCGCCTCAAAGATAACCATCGTTCCGCCAAACTCCAATACCGAGGTCTTATAATCGGTATTCTCCGCGATAATCAGCCCATACATCTCACCAATGATACGCTGCTCGGCAAAGGCCTTATGACCGATAACGATGGTATTACTCTTCTCACGCCAGGCCTGATAGCTCTCGGCAAAGAAATAAATCAGCGGCAGCGAGAAGATAATCAGCCCCAAGAGCAGGACCGGACGCTTATTACGGTGGACCCAGTCAATATTGGTCGAACTCTTCTGCGGGGTCAGCGCCCGCTCAATCAGTCCGAATACCCAGTTGATCACGATCGCCAGCAGTGCCGCCGGTATCGCGCCCATAAGGATCTTGTTGCTGTCCCCGTTGGCGATGCCGCGGAAGATGAATGACCCCAGACCGCCCGCACCGATCAGCGCGGCAATGGTGGCAGTGCCGACGCAGGTGACCGCCGAGACCTTGATCCCGCCCATGATCACCGGCACCGACTGCGGCAGTTCAACCTTGAAGAGTATCTCCTTCTTATTCATACCGATACCGCGGGCGGACTCGATATGATTGGGGTTTATCCCGGTAATACCAATATAGGTATTGGTAATTATCGGCAGCAGCGCATAGAGAAAGAGCACCACAATCGAAGGCAGAAACCCGATCCCGAGAAACGGAATGATCAGACCGAAGAGCGCCAGACTCGGTACAGTCTGAAATATCCCGGCGATAGTCAGCACCGGCTTGGACAGCGGCGGCCGCTTGGAGATGATAATTCCCAGCGGCACCCCGATAAGTATAGCCAGCCCGACGGCGAAAAAGGTTATCTCCAGGTGCCGCAGCAGCGCCGACATTATCCCCAGACCATCATGCATAGTTCTTCTCCTTACTCTCCGGCTTGATGTCATAGATCACATTCAAAAGACTTGTCGGGGTTATGACCCCCCGCAGCTCTCCCGCCTTGTTCTCGACGACCACCGCCTTCTCATCCGTTTCATCCATAATAGTCATCGCATCCAGCAGATTAGAGTCCAGATAGAGCCGGTGTGACAGCTCATCCATGACATCCGCCACCCGGATACTTGCAGAGATTCCATGCTTGAAGAGCCGTTTGCGGGACACACTGCCCACAGCCCGCCCCTGATCCACGACAAAGAGCAGCTCCTTATCCGCCTCCTTCATCTTCTCAAAGACCTTTGACAGATTCATATTCGCCTTCACCGTCGGAATATTCACCTTCATGATATCCTTGACCAGCAAGAGCTCGGGAGTGCGCCAGAGCCGGTCCTTACCGATAAAGTATTCGACATAGCTGTTGGCCGGATTGAGCAGTATCTCCTCCGGAGAGTCATACTGAATCAGATCGCCGTTCTTGAGGATCGCGATCTTATCGGCGATCTTTATCGCCTCATCCATGTCATGGGTAACGAAGACTATCGTCTTGCCGAGTTCCTTCTGAATCTCGACCAGTTCATCCTGGAGGCTCTCACGGGTTATCGGATCAAGCGCGGAGAACGGCTCGTCCATCAGCAGAATATCCGGATCGGTCGAGAGCGCCCGGGCGATACCCACACGCTGCTGCTGCCCCCCGGAGAGTTCATCCGGGTACTTCGCATAATCCGACTCCTTCAGGTGTACCAGACTCAGCAGCCCCAGTGTCCGTTCCCGGCGCTTCTCCGGTTCGACCTTGAGCAGCTCCAGCACCACCTCGATATTCGCTCCCACCGTCATATGAGGAAACAGTCCAACCTTCTGAATAACATAACCGATACTTCTCCGAAGCTGGATACTGTCAATGCCGGAGATATCCTTCCCTCCGACAAATACCCTGCCGGCTGTCGGCAGGATCAGTTTATTGATCAGCTTCATCAAGGTCGTCTTGCCGCAGCCGCTCTCACCGATAATACAGTATATACCATTCCCTTCAAAGGAGAGATCGATATTATTCAGGACCACATGCTTGCCGTATTTTTTGACAATACCTTTGAGTTCTATCATAATATCTCCCAAAAAAAGTCCATAAAAAAAACACTCCAACCCTATCATCCACATAGATAATAGAGTTAGAGTGTTTAAGCTTCGCCCCGCAGGACTCACAATATACCACGTATGTAGTATAATCTATTGCCTGCGTACCGCTGCAGACCCTAAATAAACCCCAGTTCTAAATAATAGTTTTTCTTTGAGAGCTTTTCCTCACATGAACACTTCGTATCCGCACTACAGCTGAACCGCTTCCTCAGACCGCATTACCAACCTCGGCATTCAGGTAATAACCCCAAATACTTCACTTTAAGAATTTCTGTTTAGCTACTCCAATCACAAAAAAAGCAACATATCTGTAACCATTATAAAGGATTTCCCCTTCCGAGCAAAGGACTTTTCAGAAAAAAGTTCTGTAACCAGCATATCTACAACCATTTATATGGTCTTATTCCCAGCTGCCCGCACCAGCAGCTTCTGCCTGATCTTCCGCACCAGCAGCTCAAAACCGCTGCTCTGCAGACGGGAAAGCATCAGCTCCGCTCCCAGCTCACCCAGCTGGATGGTATCGATAGACATGGTCGAGAGCTGCGGAGTACAGGGCAGGCTGTAATCGAGAGTGTCACCCGGAGCCAGCAGCTCGACCCTGCCGGCAAGCCCCGGCTCCAGACGTTCCAGTGCCGCGGCCACGAAGAGCGCGAGATAGTCATCATAGACATAGATTGCCTGCGGTGGTGCCGCCGAGAAGAGCGGTCTGAGCAGCTGGTCAAGCTGCGACGGCAACGGCTCGGCCACATAGAAGAGCTCCTGCTGCGGCCGTTCACAGCCTGCTTCCAGCAGCGCCTTCTGAAAGCCGTACATGCGGTCATCGATCAGATTGGTCATGATACTCTTCTCATAACCGATATATACCGTCCTCCCGCCGCCGGTGCGCCCCAGCAGATATTTACCCGCCTCATACGCTCCCTGAAAATCATCGACACAGACGGTACAGAACCTGTCCTGCAGCAGACTGCGGTTGATGATAACCACCGGCACACCCCGCTGCTCCAGAGCCGCAAAGAGCTCTTCATTTATATAGTGCACACTCCCGACCGCCCGGGGATTTAGCACCTCAAGCTTCCGGCTTATCACCTCAGCCTCATCCGTGAATGATATCGGCACCAGTACCGGCACATACCCCGCCGCCGTCAGCTTCGACTCCAGGGCGGAGAGTATCACCCCGACAAACTCCAGCACATGCCGCCACTCGGGATCAAGCGGAAAGAGCACCGCTACCGTCGCTCCCTCCTGCGTGTAGAGCGGACTCTTGTACTTCAGATCCTTGGCCGCCTGCAGCACCCGCTCACGCACCATATCCGAGATACGCCCCTTACCGGAGAGCACCAGCGATACCGTAGAAATCGAAACCCCCGCCGCTCTGGCAATACTTTTTAAAGACATTTCTCCATCCTCCAGCAAACATGATAAACTATTTGATCAAAGTATACCCGCAAAATAAAGGATATTCAAGTTAAAAATAGTTAATTTCGTAAAAATGCAACCTTTTTTAATAAAAAATTTGACTAAGAACACTCATGATGATAAATTATTTTATAGAAAAGACCGGATTTAAGAGAACGAGAGAGAGAGAAAGGAAGAGTCATGAACAGCAGAGAGAGAATAATCGCCGCCATCGAACATCGTGAGCCCGACCGGGTTCCACTGGATATCGGAGCCACTCCCAGCTCCGGGTTTTCCGCCATCGCCTATGCCAGCCTCTGCCGCTATCTCGGCGTTAACGGCGAGGTGCGGGTCTACGATGTCGTACAGCAGCTGGCCGAACCCGAGGACTGGTGCCTTGACCGCTTCGGTATCGATGTGATCGATATCGCCCGCGCCTGCCACCGGGATGACCGCTGCTGGAAGCCGGATCACCTCCCTGACGGCAGCCGGGCCAGTATCCCGTCATGGTTCAACCCGGTCAATGCGGATAACGGTGACCGGCAGGTCTACGACCGCAGCGGCACCATGATCGCCAGAATGCCGGAGGGGGCTACCTTTTACGATCAGACCTGTTTCCCGTATCTGGAGGATTACCCTGCAGACTACCGCGAGCTGCCGCAGGCGATGCAGAAGGTGCTCTGGGCCTATCTGGCGCAGAGCCCGTGGAACCAGGCGGGAGAGCCGGATTTCTGGGAACAGCTGCGGGCTACCTGCCTGAAGCTGCGCGCCGAGACCGACCGGGCGCTCTTTATGGGTATCGGCTGCAATATGTTTGAATGGGGTACCTTCCTGCGCCGGATAGACAATTTTCTGATGGATATTGTCGCCGAGCCGGAAGAGGTGGAGCCCCTGCTCGACGCGCTGCTGGAGCTTCACCTGCAGACCCTGGATAAAGTCTGCACCTATCTGGGCGACATTATCGATATCTTCCGTTTCGGCGATGATCTGGGCATGAGTACCGGCCCCTTCATGTCCCCTGACACCTACCGCGCACTCTTCAAACCCCGGCACCGCCGGCTGGTCAGCTACCTCAAGGCGCACTCCCCGGCCAAGGTCTTTCTCCACTCCTGCGGCTCGATCTACAAACTCCTGCCCGATCTCATCGAGGTCGGCTATGACATTATCAACCCGGTACAGACCAACTGCACCGATATGGATCCCGCCACCCTCAAGCGCGAATTCGGTACGCAGATCACCTTCTGGGGTGCCGGCGCGGACACCAGCACCGTCCTCAACCACGCCACCCCGGCGGAGGTACGCCGGCACGTGCTGAACCGTCTGGAGATCTTCGCCCCCGGCGGCGGCTACATCTTCAACTCGATCCACAACCTCATGCCCGACGTTCCCCCGCAGAACATTATCGCCATGCTCAACGCCCTCAACGAATTCAACGGCCAGCCCCAACTCCAATGCAACTGAGCCCTTAAGCCATAAATTTCCAACAACACCCTAACAAACCAGAGTTCCTGCTGCCTCAACCGAGTTGCAGGAACTCTGGTTTTTCATGTTCAAAAAATATAAGTAGATTCATTTATAACTTTAATATAATCTGCATAATTCCAAACAACCACACTTTATTCTTGTCACAACTGTTATAATCAGGTATATTCAAGGTTATTATTGTTAATTTACAAAAAAAATAACAATTATGATAATCATTTAAATCACTATTACAATCAATGATGAGAATAAACAAATAAAATGCCGAAAAAGTATAAAAAGAAAATTACCTTATTTCTGATGGACGGAGAGCCAGAGGGACGAATTGCTGCTGAATTATCCAACTGGACTGGTAAAGCCTATAAAATTCCTCGAACCCATCTCAAAAAATGCGCAGACCGGGAAGATCTGAATACCCCAGCTATCTATATCTTATTCGGCAGGCCAGAGACCCCTGATGAAAAGCCGCTGGCATATATCGGTGAAGCTGAAGATCCATTCAACCGACTTAAACAACATCTTAAAAAAGAATTCTGGAACGAAGTGATTGTATGCGTAAGCAAAGACAGTAATCTCAATAAAGCTCATATAAAATATATGGAACTACAGCTATATTCCGCCGCAACTGAAACTGGCAGATACCAGCTGACAAACGGCTCTACCCCGGCATCAAGTTCAATTTCTGAAGCGGATCAAGCTGAGCTGGAAGAGTTTATTGACAATATTTACATTCTGACATCTACTCTTGGTTATAAGATTTTTGAGCCCCTGCACATTATTACATCCCAAGCGAAAAATTCAGAAGATACAGATTTACTCTATATCAATGCCGTAAGTGGCGATGCAAATAGAGAAGTACATGCATCAGGGAAAAGTACCAGCGAAGGATTTGTCGTTCTTAAAGGCTCACAGATAGCAAGAGAGCTCACAAATTCTATGGGAAACTGGGCGAAAGGATATGTTAAACTACGCCAGACTCTTATCGAAAAAGAAATTATCGACAAAAATCTGACATTCACAGAGGACACTTTGTTTAACAGTCCATCTGCAGCAGCCGGCGTAGTCATGGGCAGAAGTGCCAATGGTCTTACAGAATGGAAGAATAAAGACGGAAGAACCTTGAAGGAAATAGAAACTTAAAAATCTAAGACCTGACATATTCATAAAATAAGTAATTAAACCATATTTTAAGGCCGAACCGAACTCACCCCTTATCCCGCGGTGAAAATACCACACAGTAATTCCCTCTGTCCGTCCGGCATTTCGAGCAGCGGATACACTTTACTTTGACCCGCTCACCTCGCTGCCAGCGTCCGATCAGTCCGGGCTCGGCCAGCAGCGGCCGTGACAACCCATACCCGGCGATCCTGCTCTGCTGCAACAGCTCCGCCACCGGCTCATACTCCTTGATCCCGCCGACTACGATCACCGGCAGCGCTACCGCCTCGGCTACCGCCACGGCGTAATCGCGGAAATAGATCTGCTCCTGAATTGTATAGCCGTCAAATTCCTGCCCGCACATCTGCTCCGCCTTGGCATGAATATTGCCGGTTATCTCCAGCGCGCTCACACCCAGCGCTTCCAGCCGGCGGCAGATCTCAAGCGTCTCGGCGAAACTCAGCCCCCCGTCAAAGAATTCACAGCAGGTAAGTTTTACCAGAAGCGGAAAATCACGCCCCGCCTCCCGCAGAATTTCACGGCAGATATCCTCCAGAAAACGCACCCGGTTCTCCAGACTCCCGCCATATTCATCCTCCCGGCGGTTATAATACGGACTGAGAAACTGATTTATCAGATAGGTATGCGCGGCGTGCACCTCGATCCCGTCAAACCCGGCCTCACGCGCCCGGCGCGCGGCGGCCGCAAAGGCCGCGACAATATAACGTATATCCGCTCTGGACATCGGCGTGCCGACTACGCCGGTACCCCTCTCCGCCACCGCACTCGGAGCCAGTATCACCCGCTCTCCCAGATCATACGTGGTCTTTGTTCCGCCATAAGCCGCCTGCAATACTATTTTAGAACCTCTGAGATGCACCAGCTCGGTCAGTTTACGGTAATTCTCAATAAAAGAGTCAGCGTAAATTCCAAACATTCCGGGGTTCGGTTTCTCCTCGGCGACAATATTAGCATAGCCGGTAATAATCAGCCCCGCCCCACCCCGAGCCAGAGTCGCGTAAATATCATATATCTCCGGCGTCAACTCACCTTCCGCCGTCGCCATATTCTCCCAGGTGGCGCTTCTGATAAATCTGTTCTGCACCTCGATACCACCCATATCAGCCTTACCGAATAACTCTCTCATAATTCTCTCCATCTCCCCCCGGCCTGTATTCCCCGCATTTTACTCCGTCCGACAACCGCCTTACCCCGGGATAAGACTCAACCCGCAACAGCGAACCCCGCAGTATCCCTATAATTTTTCCTGCCGGCCGTATTCTGAGGAAACACCGCAAAATTTGACCCTGAAAATTACATCTACCCCAGAGTTACTCAAGCCATCCGCCTACTCCTGCCGCAGCATACGCCAGTACCGCTCATAAATTTCCTGAGTTTTCCCGACATAATCGATAAACACCGACTTCCCGAGCTCCGCCGGTGTCGGATTGAAGACCCGATTCAGACGCAGTTTTTCATCTATCCCGGCAAGCACCACCTTATTGGGAGTAGAGTACATTATCTCATCCACCACCACCCGGCTCACATCCTCCCGCAGCATGAAGTCAATAAACTTATACGCGCTATCCACATGCTTGGCACCACGGGGAATTGCAAAACAGTCAACCCAGAGCGGCACCCCTTCACGGGGATAAATCGCCTTATACTCCGGTCTTTCCTTCTGAATAGTCAGCACATCAGCCCCGTACACCACCGCCGCCAGATAAGCCCCTGCATTCAGCTCGGAAATAATGCTCTCGGAATCCAGCAGCTTTATCCCGGGCAGAAGCTGCCTGAGCCAGTCATATGCCGCGACAATCTCAGCACGCTCCTGTGTATTTATCGAATAACCCAGAGCATAGAGCGCAACACTGAAAGCATCACGCAGATCATCAACAAAGAGAGTTTTACCGGCGAACTCCGGTTTAAGCAGATCATTCCAGCTGTTCACCGTCGCCGGAGCAATCTTTGAAGAATCCACCAGCAGCAGCGTTGTGCCCCAGCAGTAAGCCACACCATACTCCGGATTATTCCCCAGCAGCGCCGGATCCAGATTAACATAATTATGAAGTCTCTTGCGGTCAATCGGTTGCAGCAGCTTCTTCGCCGCCATCATCCCGACATAATAGCCGGAGGGCACGACCAGATCATAGCCGTTACCACCGGTAACCGAGAGGGCCTCAAACATCTCCTCATTCGAATCATAGGTCGAACCGATGATCTTTATTCCCGTCTCCTGCGTAAACTTATCGAGCAGAGACGCAGGGATATAATCCGTCCAGTCATAGAGATACAGCACATTATCATCCGCGGTCGCTACCGGCAGAAGCGCCAGCAGCAGCAGAATCATACCCAGAATTTTTTTCTTCATTATATTAATTCCAACCCAAACCTTACCAGACAACCAACACCCAGACACACAACCTGAAACAACGCTACCAACCTGCTCACAAACACCCGCCGCCGCAATCATAGAATATCCGGACAAACTACCGCTCTCTACTCTCAGATGTCACCGCCAGCCGGAACCAGGTCATACCTCAATTTAGTATACCATTACCCGCTTATTCCCGGATGCGCAATGAGATCAGATTCAGCTGATCCTTGAGCCTGCCGATATTGAGCGGCTTTATATTGGGCAGCTCCATACTTACCAGCGTATTCAGTCCGGCCGAACTGCTGCGCATCACCGCCAGCAGCCCCGATGCCAGTTCGGTGGTCTTCCAGGTATCAGCAACCACCTGCTCCTGCCGGGATATCTCCTCAAGACTCCGCTCCAGAGAACCCAGATACCCCTGCAGATACTCCTTATACGCTCCCGCCGCCTGATACACCTCGGCCTGAGCCCGGAGGTTATTTCTAAGCAGCGCCACATCGGCGGGATTATCCCGGTTCTTCTCCAGCAGTTCCTTGGTTTTCACCGTTGCCGAACGCGCCCGCCGCTGAAACTCAAGAAGACGCGGAATATACTCATCCCGAATCCTGTCGATCTCATTCTCATGCGCCAGCTTGAAAACCCCGATAAGCACCACATACATCCCGTAATACTTCTTGACGCTGTTCACATAGTCACGGTTCTTCTCGGAGAGCTCCTCCAGCACACCCACAAGCTGACGAATATTGAAAAATACGCTGTTGAGACTGACAAAGGTATCACCCGAGACCAGCACCACCAGACTGTAGACCTGCTCATCGCTAAGCTCGATTCCGCTGCGGGTAAGAAGTTCGGACTTTATCGCCTCCAGAATCTCCCGCTGCCGCTTCTTGAGCCGCTGTATTTCCGCCTCCTCGGAATCAATCCGGCGCTGGTAATCACCGCGACTCTCCTTCCATACCGCGTCAACCCCCGAGACCTTCTCCGGTGCGAGCACCAGCTTTTCCCGGTACTCCGCCAGCTCGGTATTCTTCTTTAAAATTTCCTCCTCCAGCCCGGCATACTCCTGCTTGCGGCTGGAGACAGCGCTCACCTCCAGAACCTCCAGCACCTGATTCATGAGCTGATTAATTTTTTTTTGATTGGACTCCCGGTCCTCACCGAAGAGCGAACTCTCCGGCAATTCCTCCTGCTGCTGCAGCCGCTGCGCAATCAGCCCGAGATTAGAACTGACCTCATCCCAGAGCTCGGCAGGTGTCGGATAGGAGGCAACAGCAGACTCAGTACTTGAAAAAGCTCTGGCCACCTCTGACCAGAGCTCTGCGGCCGATCTTTCGACCTTTCCACTCAGTGAATCATCCTCCGGATCCACATGAGCATCGTCTGGGTCCGAGCCGAAGTCCATACCATCCTCGCCCATCGGACCAGCGTCCATCCCCGGTGCTGTCGGATCAGAGCCAAAGGCGTCATCCTCCAGTTCCGGATCGGAGGAGCTGTCGTCATTGGCCCATTCCCAGGCCTCTACCGCCTTGTCGCTGACGTCCTCCCCGATCTCGACGCTCTTATCCTTCACCACCTTGCTGCCCTTCACCGCCGCATCCGAGACCTTATCCCAGATGTTGATGACCGACTCTTTGATGCTGTCATCAGCCGCAGCCACGGGAGCGACGGCAGTAAGAACCAGCACCAGACTCAGCAGCAGACAGAGATTACCGGAAAAAGCCTTACGAGAGCATTTACAATCACTGTTCATACATTGTTTCCTCACTATAATTTAACTACAACGCTACAACTATTATAAATGGTACATACATTCCCCCCATTGTAAATAAAAAAGCCCCCCACGAAAAATCAATATCCTCAGACCTGCAGCCATAGCCAACCCAAATACACACAACTCATTAAAATACCACAACTTACGCACATATCCCTGCAAAACCATACTCCAGCATTATCCCGCACTCACCCGGCAGCCCGTTATAGGCTGTTAACAGCAGAAAGCGCCCGCAGCCTGCCCGGCACGGAATACTACCGCAGAGAATTTCTGAATGAAGCAGTCTACTCCAGACAATTCAGATATTATTCAGCAGCTAAAAAAAATGGTCGGCATGGAGGGACACGCTCCATACCGACCACCCTTCTGTGGTACTTCATTCATCATGTTTACTGCTTTATTGTGAGCGCCACATTAAAGTTCTTCATGACCGGCAATTAGCTCGCGATAATAATAATAACTGTCTTTAGGGATGCGCCGCATGTCATTATAATCACAGTAGACCAGACCGAAGCGTTTGGTATAGCCCCAGGCCCATTCAAAGTTATCGATGAATGACCAGGCATAATATCCCTGCAGATTGACTCCATCCGCGATAAGCCGCTCGACCTGCTTGAGATGCCCGGCATAATACTCAATACGCTCAAGATCATGACAGCGGCTCTCATCCTCATTGAGCGTGTCGTCACAAGCACAGCCGTTTTCAGTAATGTACAGCGGGATATCACCATAATTCCGCTGCACCTGCTTGAGCAGGCGGTAGAGACCGCTGGGCACGATATCCCAGTTCATAACGGTCTTCTTCGCCGCCGCCGGCACCCGGCGGAACTTCTCCGGCGTATCTTCAGCGTATGCCACCACATCCTCGGTATAATAGTTGACCCCTAGAAAATCTATCTTCTGCGCGATAAGATCCATATCACCGCGTTCAACCGGCAGCTCAATTCCCAGAGCCTGCAGATGCCGCTGGGGATAACGCCCTTTAAATAGCGGCTCGGTGAACATATAGAACCCCTTATCGCCACCCCGGTCTGCCGCTTCAATATCCTTCTCAGAGGCAGTTGCCGGACGGGGATGGGTCAGATTGTGCACAATTCCGATTCGGCCCTGACAGCCGAGCTCACGGAACTTCTTCACCGCCAGTCCATGGGCGAGATTGAGATGATGCACGACAGTATAAGCCTTCTGCCGATCCTTCAGTCCCGGCGCGTGCTCGCCAAACTCATAGCTGACAAAGGACGAGCAGTACGGCTCATTGAGTGTCACCCACATCTTAACCTTGGATCCGAGGTTGCGCAGACAGCTCTCGGCATACTTCTCAAAGGCATAGGCGACCTCACGGTTGGTCCAGCCGCCGATATCCTGCAGATACTGGGGCAGATCCCAGTGATACATAGTCACATTCGGTTCTATCCCGTTGGCAAGCAGCTCATCGATGAGACGATGATAATACTCAAAACCCGCCACATTCTCACGTTCCATTGATTCAGGGAATATCCGGGGCCAGGCTATGGAGAACCTGTAGGAGGTCACTCCCAGTTCCTTCATAAGTCTGACATCCTCCTTATAACGTCCGAACTGATCACTCGCCCGGTCTCCGTTATGTCCATGCCGTACTCCGGTAGCGGCGAAGGTATCCCAGATACATTTACCGCGCTCCCCCTGCCCCCTGCCTTCAACCTGATAGCTGGCCGTAGCAACACCCCAGACAAAGTCCTTACCAACGTTAGCCATGATAACACCTTTCCAAATTCAATTATCAGCAACTGTCAACTAAAATAACCTAAATATGATTGCACCTGACAAAGCGTCCCGTATCCACCTCTACCGCCTCCGGAAAATGCCGGTAGCAGATATCGGTCGCTTTCAGACAGCGCGGCGCAAAGGGGCAGCCCTTACTCTCAGGCGTCCACTGACTTATCTCCGAACGTCCTTTCTCCTTGAGTTCCGCCACCGTCTCGCGCTCCGGATCCGGTGCCGCTGATATCAAGAGCTGGGTATACGGGTGCACCGGTGTCTTTACCACCTTGTCAACGTCACCCCACTCCACCATATGCCCGCAGTAGAGCACGATTATCCGCTCCGAGAAGTAACGCGCGGTCGCGATATCATGGGTAATGTACAGAAACGATTTCTGCTGCTCAAACTTCATCTTATTCAGCAGATTCAGTACCCCCAGACGGATTGAGACATCCAGCATCGATGTCGGCTCATCCGCGAAAATCACATCCGCCCCGATCGCCAGCACCTTCCCGATGAAAGCACGCTGTTTCTGACCGCCGGAGAGCTGATGCGGATACTTCCGCTTCTGCTCCTGCGCCGGCAGCAGCCCCACCGTCTCCATAATCTCATCAATTCTGGCATCCATCTGCGCACGCGACAGCTGATGATAAAGCTTGAGCGGGCGTGACAGCGTATAGTTTATGCTGTGCAGTGGATTGAGCGAGGAGAACGGGTCCTGAAAGATCATCTGCACCTTCTTGCGGTACAGCTTATACTCCTGCTTGCTCTTGAAATGATGCACATCCATATCATTATAGATCATGCTGCCGCTGGTCGGTTCATGCACCCGCATCGCAATACGGCAGAGCGTGGATTTACCGCAGCCGGATTCACCGACTACCGCCAGCGATTCCCCCTCATACATGCAGAAGGAGACATCATTGAGCGCCCGCAAGGTCTTGGTGCCGCCGAAGATTCCGCCCCGCTTCTGCACCTTGAAATCCATTATTACATTCTTTGCTTCAAATATCGGTTTGCGTGAGGTAGCGGCACTCATTCGGTCACCTTCCCTTCTTTCAGCTGATTGTGGCAGCAGACGAAGTTATGCTTGTCCGCCCCGCCCTGTGGTTCATAACGCCGGCACTCTCCGGTAACGTTGAAGCAGCGATCCTGGAATCTGCAGCCGCGCGGCAGCATGGAGAGACTGACCGGAGAGCCCGGTATCCCTTCCATATACTGCACGTCCCCCTTAAGTGACGGGAAGGAGTTCTTCAAACCATAGGTATACGGATGCCGCGGTTTATAGAGTATCTGCTCAGATGGAGCCATCTCGATAATCTTTCCGGCGTACATCACCGCCACGGTATCACAGAACTCCATCATCAGGCTCAGATCATGGGTGATAAAGAGTATGGAAAACTTGAACTTTTCCTTGAGTTCATAGATCTTCTGCAGAATTTCACGCTGCACCACGGTATCGAGCGCCGTTGTCGGTTCATCAAGGATCAGCAGTTTCGGATTCAGCGCCAGCGCCATGGCAATTATCGCCCGCTGCCGCATACCGCCGGAGAACTGATGCGGATAATCCCGCAGACGCTCCGGAGCAATATCGACAATCTTCATCAGCTCCGCCGAGCGCTCAAAAGCTTCATCACGGTTGGTGGTTATACCGTGATATTTAAAGATCTCAAAGAACTGCTTATCCAGACGCACCACCGGATTGAGACAGTTCATCGCGCTCTGGAAGACCATACTCATCTCCTCCCAGCGGAACTTGCGCAGCTCTTCAGTCGAGAGTTTGAGAACATCGGTATTTCCCAGCTTGATCTCACCCTCACTAATCAGCGCCGGTGGACGATGCAGCCGCATCAGTGAATATGCTATCGTACTCTTGCCGCAGCCGGATTCACCGGCAAGACCAAGTATCTCCTCAGGATTAATGGTAAAGCTGACATTATCCACCGCCCTGACACTACCGGTCATCGTAATATAATCAACAGAAAGGTTGTTGACCTCGAGTAATGGTTCCATTTAAACCTTTCCTTTCTTGCGCATTCTGTAGAAATTGGACATGATCTTATGCACCTTGAGCTTGGGATTGGAGACCTCATCAATCGAGAAGTTTATCAGCGTCAGCCCCGCACCGAGCAGCACCAGTCCCAGACACGGTCCCAACAGCTCCCACCACGCTCCGACACGCAGCGCCGCTGAATTCTGCGCATTGAAGAGCATAATACCCCAAGTAGTCGAGAGCGGATCACCAAATCCGAGAAATTCCAGCGTCGCCTCGGCCATAATCGCATAGATAACCGTACCGACAAAGAGACTGCTGAGAATTGACATCATATTCGGCATCACCTCGAAGAAGAGACGGCGGAAACGGGTCTCACCCAGAGTCTCGGCGGCATAGACAAACTCCCGCGTTCTGATACTCAGAGTCTGACTCCTGATCACCCGCGCCCCCCAGGCCCAGGAAGTAAGCCCGATAATCAGACCGATATAGATCGGTGAAATCTTACCGAGCATCGACGCCATCACCAGAATCAGCGGAATATTCGGTATCACCATCACGATATTGATGATGGTGGTTATCAGGTTATCTATTACCCCGCCGAAATACCCCGCGCAGATACCGACGACCATCGCCAGAATCAGTGTTATAAAGGCCGCTACCACTCCGACCACGATCGAGGTTCTACCACCGTAGAGCGTCTGGGCAAAGACATCACGCCCGAGCTGAGTGGTACCGAGAATATGATTTATCGATGGCGCCTCATGCGATCCGGCGATTCGCTCCACCGGATTATGACTGGTTAAAAGCGGAGCCGCCGCACAGCTGAAAACTACCAGCAGCAGGAGCAGCAGACCGATGGTAAGCTTCATATTCTGCCGCATAAAGGTCAGACATTCGTTGATTCTAGCCATATCACTTACCCTGCTTTCTTAATCTTGGATCGAGGAAGTACACCAGAATATCAGCCAGCAGATTCATTGAGAGCACCAGTACTGTAATCAGCAGCAGCAGTCCCTGAATCAGCGGATAATCACGTGCCGCGAGTGACTGAAACATCAGGAGCCCCAGCCCCGGATAGTTGAAGATCATCTCGACCACAATCGAACCGCCGAAGATATACCCCATGCTCATGGCAAAGGTGGTGACCAGCGGCAGCAGCGCATTGCGGGCCCCGTAGGAGAACATGACCTTCCGGTCCGGCACCCCTTTACCCCAGCCCATCACAATATAATCCTCACCGAGCTGATTTATCATATTCGCCCGCATCACCATAATATTACCGAGACTCGTCAGGATAACCGCTGTCGCCGGCAGCACCGCATGGTAAAGCACACTGCGGGCGAACTCCCAGGTGTACTCAGGAAAGAGCAGACTGTCGTAAGCGTAGCCGGACGGGAAAATCTTGAGCTGACTGGCAAAGATCATATACAGCAGCAGAGCCGTAACGATTGCCGGGATATTGGCTACTATCTGACCGGTGATAGTCACAATACTGTCGAAGAGTCCGCCGCGGTTCCAGGCGGCGAATATTCCCAGAAAGGTCGTGATAATATACGAGATTACTACCGAAGTTCCTACCAGAAACAGCGTCCAGGGCAGATAATCCATTATCACGCTCAGCACCGGACGGGGATAATACTTGAGCGATACCCCCCAGTCACCCTGAAACATACTCCCGATATAGTTGAGATAACTCTTCCACAGCGGCTGATCAACAAACCCGAACAACTTCTCAATCGCGTGTACCGTATCCGCACTGATATTACCGCCGCCGGAGTAGAGGGTCGCGATGTAGGACTGCACCGGATCCCCCGGCATCATCCGGGGCAGAAAGAAATTGATGGTTATAGCGGCAAAGAAAGCTATTAGGTAGAATCCAAACCGCTGCAAAAAATATTTCATTACTATCCTCATTCGTACAAAGCAGTTCTGACCACAAAGACATACTGCACACCAAGACTTTTCTCAAGATTCTCTACCCGCCTCCCGGAGTATAACCTGATATTACCAGCCGCAGCGAACCCCAGCCGCAACCGTCTCAGCCTGTATACTGCAGCGGAGTATTACCGTAGGGAAGGATGGTCTGCACATCGGTACTTCATTTTTCAGTAGATCAACGCGGTGATGTGCAGACCTGTGTTTCTTGAGCGGTAGAGATAGAGATTCAGAACAGCTTATTCAACCGGACGCAGATGCATCAGCACAATAAGTCTGTTGGAGAAGGTAGCCAGAGCCGGATCACAGTATGGATCCTCCGCAGTCGGCCAGCCGGTAAAGCGTGAAGTATTATAGACAAACCAGTTTCCGTTATAGTACAGCGGAATATGCGGTACATTCTCGGCGTAATACATCTCGATCTGATCGACAATCGCCTGCTGATCCTTTCGGGTTCTGGCGGTTTTGAGCTGCTCAATAAGCTTATCACGTTCGGCGTTATCATCCTTGGTCAGATTTGAAGACCACCAGACGATGCTGTTGAAGTATGGTTTGGTCATAGTCATTTCATAGAACTTGTAGATGGTCGGAGCCATACCGTTACCGGCGAACTGCGCATCAAAATCGCCTGTCGGCCAGGCCGCGACATAGGCACTCACCTCTGGAGTCGCGACGTCAGCATTGATACCGGCTTTACGCAGACCCTCAACCGCGATCTGGCAGTTGTTCACCCAGTCGGTCCAGCCGCTTGGCACCTGAATGTCAAATTTGATAGGGGTGCCGTCAGGGTTCTCAACATAGCCGTCACTGTTCACGTCCTTGAAACCGGCCTCAGCGAGAATCTTCTTCGCTTCCGCAATATCAAAGCGGTAATACTTGGCCCAGATCTTGTCGGCTTCAGGATTACGCCAGGACCAGAGTGAGGGACAGAGTCCGGTTGCCGGATTATTCCCCTTCACATAACCGTACGCACCGATGTTCATCATATCCTCACGGTTCATACAGAGTGAGAAAGCGCGGCGGAAATCAACATTATTGAAGGCCTTGCGGTTATTCTCATTCTTGGTCTGCATATTCATTGCAATACGCACCCCGTCACGGGAAGGGAACCAGTACTTCTTGGTATCACTGCCGTCGACATAGATCTTATCGATCTCAGGGATAAAGATATGCGCCCAGTCGATCTTGCCGGACATCAGCAGATCATACGCGGCCTCATTGGAATTATACTGCGGCCACATCATACGGTCGACCTTGAGGTTGTCGGCCTGCCAGTAATGAGGGTTGCGCCCCATGACAAAGAGCTGCGGGGTAAAGCGGAGCACTTCGGTCATCGGACCGGTACCAACCGGCTTTTCCACTACCCGTTTGGTAGGGTCCTTGACCTGAGACCAGACATGCTCCGGCAGCATCCAGACCTCGACAAATAACGGGCTCACACCAAAGGCATTCTGCTCCTTCATAATGAACTTGACGGTATAATTATCCACCTTCTCCACCGCCTTGAGCTTGCCACTGTCCCCCCACATGCCGCTGTAATCGGTTTCGGGATACTTTTTGAAGAGTTCATAGGTAAAGATCACATCATCAGCGTTGAAGTCCTCACCATCACTCCATTTTACTCCCTGACGCAGCTTGACGGTCACTGTCTGCAGGTCATCCTCAAGCTCTACACTCTGAGCGAGCCAGGGAACTTCCTCGTTATTCAGACCATTGTAAATCACCAGCGGTTCATAGACAAAGCCGCGATAGGCCTCAATAATATTGGAAAAAGGATTAAAATTCTGAGTCCATCCCGATACTGACTGATTCATAACCGTCAGGGTGGCTGGTGCCGCATTGGCACGGTCTGCAACCGCACAGCTGAGCAGGCAGAAACCTGCAAGCAGCAGATAGACAACACGCTTCAACATGATAAATCTCCCAAAAAAATAAACAACAACAAAGAAGAAACACAACAAATATAGAGTTTTCCGATACCCGAAGGATAATATCAGAGCTCTGAAAGCACCATGAACACGCGACCATTGTTTCTTATTTTTTTTCTCCCTAAGCCGCAGGGAGAAAACACATACAAGCTAAAGCTCATTAAGCCGCCGGCAACAGTCAAATGATTCTAAAATACAGGAACTTGATACACCTCATGAACACGCGACCAAATTCAGTAATAAATAAATATTATAAAACTAATATATCATACCTGAGCGCTTATGCAACTTTTATCTGCAAAATATTTTTTAAAACATAAAGAAAACACTGAATAACCTTATTCTATAGCGGGAGATACACCGAAATTTGCTTCCATAATTTTACTTCATTTTTGGGATTCCGGCTTTTTCAGGCCATAAAAATCATAAAAACTTGACAGAATTTTCATCATGCGGTAGGATAAACTCATGGTCAGAAGAAATCTTCTCGTTTGTCAGCTCTAACCGCATTTTGGAGGTACACCTAACCTATTGGGGAATAAGTCACTAACGGCATAATCGGCTAGGCCTTGCATTGCACAGGGTCACAGACAACAGGTTGCAGCTCTTCTGTCCGCAAACACTGTCCGCCTGAGAATTTGTAGCGGCAGCAGAAAATTATATTTAATTTTAACCGGAAAGTCTGAAAATGTTCGAACAAGTATCCGCAAGTGTAACCGAAATCTTTGCTCAAGACAGCTGGACCTTCAACTCCTGGTCGAGTGTGCTGATCGCCATTCTTGTACTCTACCTGGGAAAACTGCTCAGCGCCAGAATAAAGTTTCTCAATCAGCTCAACCTTCCCGATCCCGTTGTCGGCGGCGTAATCTTCTCGATCTTCACCCTCCTGCTCTACTTACTATGCAATATCGAGTTGGATTTTCATACCCAGGTCGGAGAATTTCTGATGCTCGCCTTCTTTTCAACTGTCGGATTGAGTGCGAATCTGCGTCTGCTCAAACAGGGCGGGAAAGGTCTAATTATTTTTCTGGGTATCTGTTTTGTGTTTCTGATATTTCAGAACGGTCTCGGTTACGGTCTTGCAGAAATGCTCGGACTCGACCCGCGTATCGGTCTGATTGCAGGGTCGATAACCCTCACCGGCGGTCATGGCACCGGCAAGGTCTACGGTGACATCTTCAGCAGTGCCGCCACCCCGCTGGTAGGTGCGACCGATATGGCGATGGCCTGCGCCACCTTCGGTCTGATACTCGGGGGTATTATCGGAGCCCCGCTATCACGCTATATCATCAAGCGGCATCAGCTCACTCCTGACCCGCTGGATATCGGTGATGAGGATGATTACAAGTTTCATTCCCGCCGCTACAACGACACCGAATCGGTATCCACCGACTCTATCCTGAAATCAACCCTGCTGATCACCATCTGCGTTATTCTCGGTGACCCGGTGGTTGATCTGCTCAACGGCGACAACTTCATACTTCCGGATTTCGTCGGCAGCCTATTTGTCGGAATCATCACCTGCAATATTCTCGCCTTCAAAGACGGCACCGGCGACAAGCACCTCCATCAGGAGACGCTGACCATTATCGGCAACGTCTCACTCGCGATATTCCTGGCGATGGCAATGATGAAGATCCGTCTCTGGGAGCTGGCTCCGCTGGCGGGCTCACTCGCGATTATCATGCTGATACAGACCGTCTTTATCATCATCTTCGCCATTATCGTCTGCTACCGGGTCATGGGACGTGATTTTGATTCGGCGGTAATCTCCGGGGGGTTCTGTGGTTTCGGTCTCGGCAGTACCCTCACCGCCATTGCCAATATGGACAGTATAGCCAAGAATTTCGGCCCCGCACCCCGGGCATTTCTGATAGTACCGCTGGTCGGAGCCTTCTCCATCGATATCATCAACGCCCTGGTCATCCAGAGTTTCATGGCGCTGCCGGCAATCTCACATCTACTCCACTAGCCCGGATTCCACTGCTTTGCTGGCCTCCTGCCGCCCGGCAAAGCAGAGTACCAGTACCGCCAGCAGGTAATTCAGCGGCACCATATAATACACCGGTTTCAGACTGTCAAACACCGCCGCCATAAATCCTGTAAACCAGGAGAAGAACGAATAGGCCGCGATCCCGCAGATAGTTAGCAGCATGAGCACCACCGTCTTGTCCAGCTCCGCCAGCTGGTCAACACTGTAGCTCTGAATGCAGGGCCAGAGCGGAGCGATAGCCAGACCGGAGACAAAAAGGAGTACATAGAAGAGATACAGCGAATCAACCAGCGGGAGCGCAGCGGTAAGAATAGCGGCGGTAGCGGCATACCAGATTATAAAATAGCGGATCTTCTCCTGCCGGATAAAATAGCCGCTTACCCCGCGTGAAAGGATCATGCCGGCCGCAAAGCAGCCCACGGCAATACCGCCAGCCTGTGCCGAAGCCCCGAAACTGAGCTGAATATAACTCGCCGTCCACAGCCCGATAACCAGCTCCGATCCCGCTACCAGCGAGATAGCCACCACAAACAGCCAGAAGCGTCGGCATTTCAGAACCACAACCTTGCTACGGAAGGTCGCGGCCAGACTCTGCTGCCTGGAGCTGTCCGGAAAACGCTTTTCCGCAGTGACCGGCAGCAGCAGCAGTATAAGTGGCAGAAGTACTGAAGCCGCCCCGATAAAGAGCACCGTACGCCAGGAAAATCCCGCGGCAAGCAGATACCCCGACAAGAGCACCGTCAGCAGCATTCCACCGGACCAGAAGGAATTGGCAATAGTGATATAACGTCCGGAATCTTTCAGATGCAGGTCATGCGCCAGTGCCGGCGCCATACCGATCAGCAGATTTCCCCCCGCCCCGGCCAGCATCATATACAGCACAAACTCCGGATATGACCCGGCTCCTCCCAGAGCCGCCACCCCGGCAAACAGCAGAAAGATACTCAGAGTATAAGTGAAACGTTTACCGTAGCGATTGGCAATAAAAGCCCCGAAGAGCATCATCAGCGCCCCGGTAAGACCGGAGAACATCTGAATCAGACCACCCTCGACAAAACCGCCTTCAGCCAGAGGGAACCCCAGATCATTGGATACCGCCAGCAATATCACCGGCACTACCTGGAGCGAGAATGCTTCAGAAAAAAGACCGAGGAAAACCGCCCAATCATAGCGACCAAGCACCAAACCATTCTTAGACATAACCACACCCTCACTGGAAAGAGAGAAAATCCTCCGGAATAAAGCACCACACTTGATTCCAGAACGGATGCAGATTATGCAATATTTTCAGCGGCAGTTCAATCCTAAAATCCCGATTTACCCAAAATATACGCAAGATAACAACAATTATTATTTTGCGAACCAAAGCATCATTACGACACACAACTCTTTTAATATCAATACATTATTTCGTTATAAAAAATTCACAGATAGCGCTCGACAAGCCGAGTGACCTCCCGCTTGTTGGTTATGGTGGTATTGGCACTGCTCTTGACCTGCGGACTCAGACGAAAATTCAAAGCCCGATTGTTACGCACTGTGGAATTTACCGGTTCTCTGCCGTTCTTACTCTTTACCAGCGCTATCCAGGGAGGACCATTCTCAGCATTCAGGTGCAGCGGCAGAACCAGATTATCCTCAATAAGCGAATCATCAGCGCCGTAAAGCGAAATACCATGCCAGTCATCGGTGATGATGACATTACCGGTAATAACCCAGTTTTTATACGGCCCGTCAAAACAGCCTATACCCTGAAAATTTCCGAGGAAACGGCTGCTCATATCCATGGTCTGCAAAAAGGTGTTGTTCTTGATAATAACATTTTCATAACTGGTCGCACCAGCGGTGAGGAAGGACTGAAAGCCGTCATCATGATTATCATCAACCTTGAGACTTCCCTGCACGCGGTTACGTTCAAAGACCAGTTCCGAGCCATTACCCCGCATTCCGTCAACGGTAAAATTCCGGATGACATTATTATACACAACAGAACGGTTACCGGTAATGACAATCCCGAGGGCGATATTGGTCAGAGCACAGTTGCGCACCACATTATCGCTGCCGGTGAGAATAATCGCTGAAGTTGTGCGTTGCTTCCAGTCCTTTTTACTCCAGCCGGCGGTACTCGCACGCGGATGAATCCGGCAGTGACTGATAATGATATTTCCTGACTCTCCACTGAAACTATGATTATACGAGGCAATCACCGGCGGTGGATTATCGCGCGGGGCGAACCTGAAACTGAAATCGATATCCGTAAAATAGAGATATCCCGCACTGTACAGTTCAACCCCGGAGAGTACAGGAAAACTTCCCCGCTCGGCTCTGATAGTGAGAAACTTCCCCGGTTCCAGATAGAATCCGTCCTTACCGGTACTCACCCTCCCGTGATCTCCGGAGAAGAGCACCAGTTCATCACCGCCCTTCACCGGCGCTTCGGGATTTACCAGCACCTTCTCGCCACCGGGTTTATACGGTCGGTCCTTATAACGGTAATGCTGTATCAGTCCGCTGGAAAAGACCTCCTGCAGCGTCCGCCACGGATGCTCCCGGCTCCCATCGTTAGTCATCGCCCCATGTTCAGGGTCGATATAAAAACTTCTGCCGCTGACCGGAGGCACATACTTCAACCGCGAATACAGCGTATCCGGAAATGAAAATTCCTCCTCCCAGCTGTAGCCGACCTCGGTAAGCATCCTCCCGTTTTCCACCGAAGGGAACCCGGAACCGTCATAGTAACCGACCACCAGCATACTCATAAAATACACCGCAACCGCCAGAAGTATAAATAACAGAAAATTTTTCATCAGCATCCCTCAAGAATTTCTACCACCTCACTTATTGTCGCATCCGAAATATTTTTCGTCAACTTTTATCTCGCATTTAATAGGGAGAATATAATATAACTGCAGCTTCAGATCTGACTGAAGCTGCAGTTATATTCATTTAAAATCAGAGAGTTGACTATTTTTTTCTGTCCGGAACGATCAGACTGACCACCAGAATAACCAGCAGTGAAATAATAAATCCTGGTACCAGCTCATACAGATCGAAGATTCCTCCGCTCATATTCTTCCAGACGACAACGACCAGACCACCGATAACAATACCGCTTATCGCCCCTATCGAACTGATCCGCTTATAATAAAAGCTGAGCAGAATTGCCGGCCCGAAGGCCGCACCGAACCCGGCCCAGGCGTAAGATACCAGCCCCATAACCTCACTCCCGCCGTCCATAGCAATATACATGGCGACTGCCGCCAGCGCAACCACCGAGAAACGACCGATATTGAGCAGCTCCTTGTCCGTAGCGTCACGCCGGAAGAAGGAGCGATAGATATCCTCGGTAATTACCGAAGTACAAACCAGCAGCTGCGAATCCGCAGTACTCATAATCGCCGCCAGAATAGCGGCCAGACAGATACCGGCAGGAACCGGTGAGAGCAGTGTCTGCATCATACTCATGAATACCCGCTCCTTATCAGCAAGCGGCGGAATACCTTCAAGATTGAAGTAGGCAACACCGATTATACCGATAGTGATAGCCGCCAGCATGGAGATACCGGACCAGGCGACCGCAATACGTCTGGCACGCGGGATGCGGTCAACCGACTCGATAGCCATGAAACGGACCAGGATATGCGGCATTCCCATATATCCCAAGCCCCAGCCGAGAGAACTTACAATACTCATCAGAGAGAGCGGCTGACCGGCACTGTCGGTCCAGACATTGAGATAATTGGAGTTGACACTGTTCACTGCCGCGGTCATTTCAGACCAGCCGCCGATTACATTGACCGCCAGCATCGGCACAATGACGAGGGCTCCGATCATCAGAATACCCTGAATCGCATCGGTCCAGCAGACCGCAATAAAGCCGCCGACAGAGATATAGACGATTATCGCCAGTGTTCCGATCACCACCGCGGTAGAATAATCAATATCGAATACCGACTCGAAAAGTTTACCACTGGCGACCAGACCGGAAGCGGTATAGAGAATAAAGAAGATCAGAATGATAACCGCGGTAATCAGCCGCAGCGCGGTCTTGCCTACCGGGAAGCGTTTCTCAAAGTACTCTGAAACCGTCATTGCCCCCAGACGCTCACTCTCGACACGCAGCGGTTTGGCAATAACCAGCCAGTTGAAATAGGTACCAATCAGCAGCCCGACACCGATCCAGAGCTCACCCAGACCGGCGGCGAAGATCGCTCCCGGCAGTCCCATCAGCAGCCAGCCGCTCATATCCGAAGCGCCGGCACTCAGAGCCGAGACAAAGGCTCCCATCTTTCTTCCGCCCAACAGATAGTCATCAAGATTCTGTGTCTTTGAGTACCCGTAAACTCCGACAGCGATCATCATCAGAATATACAGGACAAATACGATACCAACAATCATCTTCTCTCCTAAAATAACAAGATATACAAAAAATGCCGGCGTGGAATCCCCATCCCGAAATTCCGGCACTAAGGAAATTTTTGATTATCACCATTACCGGCAATCTTTCAAGGAATTTACAGGTTTTTCGGTTTTAATTGTTCCTAAATAAGAATAAAAGCGCTATAATCATAAATATAATCTGATAATAGAAGGATAGCATATGGACTACAAAAAACGTATCCAGACCATACTGGATGAATACCGCTTTGCCCTTGAAGAGATTGATAACGAGAGCATCGACCTGCTGGCGACAAAAATACTTGATGCCGACCGGGTCTTCGTACTCGCTGCCGGCCGTTCCCGCTGCGTAGCCACAATGTTTGCCATGCGCCTGGCGCAGGCGGAGATCCCCGCTTATATGGTAGGCGATGTCACCACCCCGGCAATTACCGAGAACGATCTGCTTATATGTGCCTCCGGCAGCGGCGAGACCGCAAGCATCATCACCCTGGTAAACCGCGCCAAGATGTTCAATCCGCTCGTCTTCGGCATCACCGCGACCCCGCGCTCCACCCTGACCAAACTCTCGGATTATGCCCTGCTCATGCCCTCACCCGAGCAGAACACCCAGGTTCTGGGTAACTTCAGCGAGACCTGCCTGCTGATGATTCTCGATCAGGTTGTGGAAGGACTGCTCGGCAAGCTCAAAAAAACCGCCTCCGACCTGCGGGCAAACCACGCCAATATCGAATAGACAGACCGGATAAAGTAACCACGTATGATCACAACTGTTGATGCGGCAAGTATAAGAAAACCATAATTAAAATAACAGCGGCGCACCTGTCTACAGGTGCGCCGCATAAATTAAACCTATAAAAATCGGATGTTATTTTTTTCCTGCCGCTCGGCCTTTACCGCTGCCGCCCTTGGACAGATCATGTTTGAGCAGATACTCCAGACTGTCCAGCAGCGCATGACAGCTGGCATCGATAATATTCTCTGAAACTCCGACCGTACCCCAGAAGGTACCCTTATACTCGGACTGCACCACAACCCGCACCTTCGCCCGGGTAGCGGCGAGCGGATTGACAATATGCACCTTATAATCGACAAGATGCAGCTGCTCAACTTCAGGAAACTCCTCTTTGAGAGCTTTCTGCAGCGCTTTGAAGAGCGCATCAACCGGACCGTTCTCACCCTCACTCACCGTATGATACTGGGTCGTGCCGACTGTGCTCTTGATCGTTGCCTCGGATATGGAACGACCGCTGGCATCCACCTCACTCATCACCCGATAAGAGTCAATAATGAACTTTTCCTGATGAGTACCGCTGATTTTATCCACCATCAGCGTAAAACTGGCCTGTGCCGCCTCATAGGTATAACCGTCATTTTCCTGCTCCATAACCTTATCCAGCAACCGCTTCATCAGCTGCGGATCTTCATTGATCACTTCTATACCGAGACTCTTGAGATTACTCCGGCCTGAAAGCTCGGAGATAAGGATACGCCGCTCATTACCGACACTCTCCGGTGAGACATGCTCATAGGTCTTCTTGTTGCGTGCCAGAGCGGAAGCGTGTACTCCGGCCTTATGCGCAAAGGCACTCCGTCCGACATACGGCATACTCCGGCTCGGCAGCATATTCGCCACCTCCGAGATATACCGGCTGAACTCTGTAAGCTTGGAGAGATTACCAGTTTTTAAAGCCTTGAAATCAGTTTTGAGATTGAGATTGGCAATTATCTCGATAAGGTTGGCATTACCACAGCGCTCACCCATGCCATTCATCGTTCCCTGCACCTGCACCGCGCCGCTCATTACCGCCGCGATACTGTTGGCTGTAGCCAGACCGCTGTCATTATGTGCGTGAATCGCGATATCAATACCGGGAAAACGCTGACCTACAAGGGTCACAATCTCACTTATCTGATGGGTCAGACGACCACCGTTGGTATCGCAGAGCGAGATTGCGGCAGCCCCGCCGGTTACCGCCGCTTCCACACATTGCAGCGCATAATCAGGATTATTGATATAACCGTCAAAGAAATGCTCCGCATCAAAGATAACCTTGTCACATTTGCGCGCCAGATACTTCACCGAGGATTCGATCATCTCCAGATTCGTATCAAGTGATACCCGCAGCGCATCACGCACATGCAGATCCCAGGACTTCCCGAAGATAGTGATCACCGGAGTCTTGGCCGCGACCAGTTTCTGCAGATTCGGATCCCGCCCCGGAGTATTTTTAGCATGCCGAGTGGAACCAAAGGCCGCAATCCGGGCATGCTTGAGCTTGAGACTCAGGACCTCTTTGAAGTACTCCATATCCTTCGGATTTGACCCCGGCCAGCCGCCTTCAATATAATCAACACCAAAACGGTCCAGTTCCTTGGTAATACTAATCTTGTCACCAATGGAAAAGCTCACACCTTCACCCTGAGAGCCATCACGCAGCGTTGTATCATATATTTCAATTACCTTCTTAGCCATCTAAAGCCATCTCCTGAAAAAAGAGCACCATATATATAGACGATGCAGGAGATTATATCTCCCGTAAACCACCGCCCGCCAACGGGCTGCCGAAACTCTAACCCTGTCCGGCACCTCCGCAAAACAATCTGGAGCAAAAAGCATATAACCATAACCTGTCAAAACACTTCCACGATCATACACTTTACAGATAATAATAAGCAAAGCCGGAGCCGAAGTCAACCCTTTCCAGTATAACCAGGCAAAGCTGTCGTCCCGCCTCGATCCACCGTACAATGCGCCCCACGGTCATAACCGATTCATAATTCCGCAGTTCAAATACCGGCGCCTCTTCCCGCTGTCAATATTATTTTTTATCGGCTTTACGACTAAAACCTTTTTAAAAAATGGCTTAATCTGTAAAATCTATCACTGCCGGGAATAATACCCGGTTGCTTCCGGTAAGATCCAAACCGGCAACCCGCTGACATAACTGAACTTTCCGGAATATCACCGGGCAGAGAGGAGAAAATAATGAAAATAGTAGTACTCGACGGACATGGACTGAACCCCGGAGATCTCAGCTGGGATGAACTCGCCGCTCTGGGTGACTTTACCTGCTATGAACATACCCCAGAGGAGAGCGTAGTCGAGAATATAGGCGACGCCGAAATAATCATCACCAATAAGACGGTAATAACCGCTGAAATTATCGCCTCCTGCCCCGGGATAAAGTACATCTGCATTCTCGCCACCGGCTATAACACCATCGATACCGCCGCTGCCGCCGCCAGGGGTATTCCGGTATCAAACATTCCGGCCTACAGCACCGAAGCAGTAGCCCAGCACGTCTTTGCCCACCTGCTCAACCTGACCAATCAGGTCGAGCAGCATAACGTTTCGGTTCATAACGGAGACTGGGAGTCCTGCCGGGATTTCTGTTACTGGTTATCGCCGCTTACCGAACTTTCCGGCAAGACGATCGGTATTATCGGCTTCGGTCAGACCGGACAGGCGGTTGCCCGCATCGCCGCCGCCTTCGGCATGCAGATTCTGGTCTTCACCCGTACTATCCGCCACGAGCTGGCGCACGTGACCCTGCGCTTCTGCGGTCTCGACGAACTGCTGCAGAACTCCGACATCATCTCACTGCACTGTCCGCTCACCCCCGACACGACAGGGCTGATAGGACGACCGCAGCTGGCGCAGATGAAAGCTGAAGCAATACTTATCAATACCGCGCGCGGCGGCGTGGTGGTGGAAGAGGATCTCGCCGCCGCACTCAACAGCGGCATCATACGTGCCGCCGCAATTGACGTGGTATCAGAAGAACCGGTAAAGCCGGGAAATCCGCTGCTGCGGGCCAGAAACTGCCACATCACCCCGCATATAGCCTGGGCGCCGATTGAGACCAGAAAACGGCTGCTCGCTATCGCTATCCAGAATGTGCGCAGCTTCATTGCCGGACAACCGCAAAACCAGGTCAACTGCTAAAGACAGAATCACGGTTAGAGACATTTTGGTATAACTTTGAAGCCTAAAGCTCTGCCCCGTTCTGATTAATATAAGCATGGCTGCAGACTCAAAGATTCCGGAAAATACTGTATATACAGCGGTCTAGCAAGTAGTCGCTGAAAAAAAGCAATTTTTTCGCTTTCCCTTGTTTTTTTATATAAAATCTGCTATATATGGATATAATTTTATCGTTTATCAACTTAGTAGTTATCTTGTTACTGAACAGACTTGAATAGGAGAACACACAATGTCAAAGGCTAAACGCCCTGTATGTCTGATTATCCGTGATGGCTGGGGACTCAATGAGAGAACCGACGGCAATGCAATTGCTGCAGCCGACACCCTGGTGATTGACAACCTTAAAAGCAAGTATCCCTGGACCAAGCTTGATGCCTGTGGTGAACCGGTAGGTCTTCCTGACGGTTATCAGGGAAGCTCAGAAGTTGGTCACATGAATATGGGCGCAGGCCGGATCGTTATTCAGGAGCTCAAGCGTATTGATGACGGCCTCTCCAGCGGCGAACTCTTCGAAGCGGAAAAATGGCACAACATCATGAACAACTGGAAAACCAATAAGAGCCAGTTCCACCTTCTCGGTCTGCTGCAGGATGAAGGTGTACACGCGCATCAGGAGCACCTCTTCAAGATTATGAAACGCGCCCGCGCTGAAAACCCTGAAGGCAAGATTGTTATCCATCCATTCCTCGACGGACGTGATACTCCTCCCCGCAGTACCATGGAATATATCGCCAAGCTTCAGAAGGTAATGGCAGAGGTAGGAAACTGCATCATCGGTACCGCTATGGGTCGTTACTACGCCATGGACCGTTCACGCGACTGGAAACTGACCTCTATCGCCTACGACTGCATCGTATCCTGTGTCGGACGTGAAGCCGCATCAATCGAAAAACTGGTTGAAGATTCCTACGCCAACGACCGTACTCCCGACGGCGAAGAGATGGTTGACGAATATATCCCTGCGCACTTCATCAGCGGTTATGAAGGTGTGAAGGACGGCGACTGCGTCTTCCATACCAACTACCGTCAGGACCGTGCCATCCAGCTCACCCTCGCTTTCATCGATGATAACTATGAAGGTGAACGCAAGGAACGCAAGGACATCACTTACATGGGCTTCACCCGCTACTATGATGAGTTCCAGGATTATCTGATGGGACCTCTCGGCGGCGGCGGCGGCATGGAAGGGCTGCTCGGCGAGGTAATTTCCAAAGCCGGCATGAAACAGCTCCGTATCGCCGAGACCCAGAAATTCCGTCACGTCACCAGCTTCTTCAACGGCAAATCAACCACCCCGTTCGCAGGCGAGCTGCAGGTCGAGGTTCCAAGCCGTTATGATCCTGCAACCTTCGCGGTACACCCCGAGATGGAGGTCTTCACCGTTACCGATAAGCTCATGCAGTACCTTGACGAAGATCCATACCAGTTCGACTTCATCGCCGTGAACTACGCCAACTGCGATATGGTAGGTCACACCGGAAACTTCGGCGCCGCCAAGAAGGCTACCGCCATGGTCGACAAATGTGTCGGTGCGCTGGTAGACGTGCTGCTGGACTATGACTTCCAAATTCTGATCACCGCCGACCACGGCAACTCCGATCAGATGATCGATTACGAGACTGGCAAGGTCAAGACCAGCCACACCCTCAATCTTGTCGAATGCATCTATGTCGCCAACGACTCAGAGGGCAAGAAGCTAATCGAAAGGGGCAAACTGAGTGACATCGCGGTAACAGTCCTTGATCTGCTCGGTCTGGAAAAACCTGCAGCCATGACCGCCGACAATATCATTGTCCACTAAAGAGATCCGTTTACACAGAGATTCTATAACAACGAGCGCGGCACGATCCTTGACGGATCGTGCCGCGCTCTGCAATTCATAATTACCGCATATAAAGCAGCATTTTATAACCTGCCGGCAGGTTATAATTCCAGAATGCTTCTTCCTGCTACCGCCCCGCAGCACAGACGACAGAACGCCAACCCCGAATTCTCCGCTCCCGCCTACCTGCCCTCGGCCGCAAACTTCAGCCACTCGCCTCTGCCTTCAGGGAGCGGGAAGCGCTGCGGATTATCCGCCATAGCCGCCACCTCTTTACCATCAAGACTGAAACGCACCCCCGCCGCCCCGGCAAATTCAATAAAACCTTTATTGAAACAGCGCAGCTCACCCCGCAGAGAATTTCTGCCCAGCTCAGCCTGCCGGATAACCGCCGTCGAATAACGCAGTGACATGCCGCTATCCTCACCGCCGGTGAGCACAATCTCCGCCCGCTCTCCAGGCAGCAGGCTTACATACAAAGAGCCGTCAAAATGCGCATACCCCAGAACATTACTGCTGGCGGCGATATCAACTTTCCGCTCTTCATTATCCAGCCGCACCGTCTTGAGTTCCCCGTAATTACTGATAAAGTATCTCCCGGCACCGGAGCGGCCGGTACGTGCCGCCATAAAACCTTCAACCTGCCGCACATACTCGAGCGGATAGAGCCAGCAGAGATCCTGCGTCTCACACCAGTCATAAATTTCAAACAACGAATTCAGACCCGCCCGCCTTTCAGCCAGATAATAATGATAATAGACATTGACCGGCAGATAACGGGGTTTGGCCGAAGACTTGAAGGTATCGACAACCTTGCTGAAACCGCTGAAATTCTCGGTCCAGTCCTTGGTATAGAGATACTCGTTCCCTGCCGGGGCATAATACTGCCGGTAAGGCCCTACCTGGATACTCAGCGGGCAGATATTATAAATCCCCCGATAAAGATCATCATAGCGGGCATTCCCCCCATTGAGATTGGCAAAACCGGCTGCGGCCAGCGGTGCCAGCGCCGCCTCGGTTGCCTGACAGTCACCGGACCAGAGCAGCAGCTCGACCTTCTTGGAAGGAGGCAGCAGAAGCTGCTGAATCAGCTCCATCGAACCTACAGTCTCCATCTCCGGATCAAAGGTATACCCCGGAACCTTATACCCCAGCACCCCGGTCTTCCAGATCATCGGATGCGCATAGGTATGCGACGCCGCCTCGACCTGCGGCAGATTCAACATTTCACGGAGCTGGTCCACAAAGATCTTCCCTTCCGAACCCTCTTCAGTAACGAGATAAGCGATAACACTGAGCGCATGCGGGAATTTATAACGCTCAAGAATATTCTCTTTGAGAACACGGGTGCAGGGCTGCGGCGGATTGGTCACATCAACACTGTAGTTTGAAGAACCGTCGCCGTCAATATGGGCAAAGGCGCTGCGCAGCCCGAAACTGGTCGTTACATCCGGACAGAGCTTCTCCTCCAGTCCCAGAGCGGAGATTAAAAACTTAAAAGGATTGAGATCCCAGAGTATCCCCCAGTCCGGCTCCTCGACAAAGCTTCCGGCCAGCCCGATATCGGCGATAAAGCCTCCGAACTTACCGGTAGCCACCGCCACCGCGCTCGAATCCTTGACATCGGTACGCTCTATATTCTCCCAGACCTCAATCGCCGAATCTACCAGCTCATAATCACGGTAGATCGGTGAGTCTGTCGCCTCGTCAATCTCGAAATTAAAAACCTCAGGTTTCAGTTCATGACAGACCACGGCGAAAGGATTCTCCAGCGGCTGAATGCCACCCTCCTTCAGTCCCATAGCTGCCAGCAGCTCTGACACCTCAGCGGTATAAGGTTTACCCTGCTTGTCCTGGGTAATACCCACACCATTGAAGAGAATAACCCGTACCCCTTTCGCTATTGCCTGCTGCAGAAAGGCATAATAATTCTTTCCATAATCCGAGATATAGCTGCTCAGCCAGACCACTACCGCCCGGTATTTAGCGGCATCGGGAAAATTACTGTCAGCAATATCATGATAATCAACAATCATACCCAGCCGGTTTAGCGGCATCTCCAGCAGCAGATGCGGATTTGACTTAATAAGATCACCATTCTCCTTGTCATAAAGCGCCAGCACCAGCCGGTTATCCTCCTGCTCCGCAGCATGGACGGCAGCGGTTATGGAAATAACCAGAACTGCGAAGAATAGCAGCAGTAAACTGAAATAATTATTATTACGCAGCATTATCAACTCCTGAAAAAGCACCACCGGATAACCGTAATACCGGACATCCGCCTGCAGAGATAAAAATTCCTCCCCAGCCGAAAAAAACTTGTCCGCAAATCCACTACCAATTATAATACACTCATCATTCTACCACTATGGACATTATAATGCCACATAAACCTGTGCTTAATCTCTGTCTTATCTTCACGGCCGCCATTACGTCGGTCTTGGGAATGTCGTCTCTGGCTGCGCCTTTACCCGCCGGCTTTACCTATACCTATGTACTACAGACTGAAAAGCTTGCCCCCTCCCGCTCCGAAGCCGGAGCAATCCTGCGCGACTGCGACCGGGATCTGATTGTAATTGATCCCTTCTTCTCTGAACATCAGCGCTGGAGCCCTGAGGAGATTGCCGGAATACGTACTGGAAAAAGTGGAAGAAAGGTCGTAGCCTATCTCTCCATCGGTGAAGCCGAGAACTACCGCCCCTACTGGTCCGCTTCCTGGAATGACACCGCGAACCGGCCGGAGTTTATTCTGGAGGAAAACCCTGACTGGAAAGGAAACTTCAAAGTCCGATACTGGGATAACGCCTGGCAGCAGATCATCTTCAGTGAACTTGAGCGGATCATCGCCGCCGGTTTTGACGGAGTGCTTCTGGATATCGTCGATGCCTTCGAATTCTTTGAAGTTGACGATGACGGCGCATACACCGATTACAAGATCAATCCCGACACCGGTAACAGCTACCGGGCCGATATGATAAATTTTGTCACGCTGCTGCACCAGCGGGCTGGAGCGGATTTGCTGCTGATACCGCAGAACGCGGTTCAGCTTCTGGAGTCTTACGACTATCAGAAAACTATCAGCATGCAGGCGGTTGAAGATCTCTTCACCGTCGGCAACAAATCCCAGTCCGATGACCACATTGATTACGTTCTCTCCTTTCTGCAGTCCCTCAGTGCCGGCGGTAAGAAAATAATACTCACGGAATACCCGACAAAATCCAAATACCGTAAAATTGCGGAGCAACGCGCGCTCAAGCACCGGCTGACACTGCTGCTTACGACCAGAGCTCTCGACACCCTCGGCAAAAGCCAGTCGGCGACCGGTAAAAATTCAAACAGGTAAAGAGAAAGTTAATTTTGTTATTTCAAAATTGCTTGACAAAAGAAGTATACTATAGTATGGTAAATTAACAGGAGTAGTAAAAGAATTTATCCTATAAAATTGTTACCCGGTAAATATAAAATTCAAATAAGGAGTGAGTATGAGCACCAATCTTGACCAGTTGAAACAGAATCTCGACGATATTATGGATGATGACGATGAGTCGATCGCCAATATGTATCTCACCTTCAAGCTAGCGGATGAAGAGTATGGCATCGGCATCATGCATGTCACAGAAATCGTCGGACTGCAGAATATCACCGAGGTTCCTGATATGCCGGATTTCGTCAAAGGTGTGGTCAATCTGCGCGGACAGGTCATTCCGGTTATTGACGTAAGACTCCGGTTCCATATGGCACCCAAGGAGTATGACGAACGCACCTGTATTATCGTACTCAGCATCAGAGATGTGCAGATCGGTCTGGTTGTAGACACCGTCAACGAAGTACTGACCATCGACGAAAAACTTATTTCACCTCCACCCAAAGTCGCCGCTGCAAATTCCGCCCAGTATATCAAAGGCCTGGGAAAGATCAATGACGAGGTCAAGATTCTGCTCAGTGGTGAAAAGCTTCTCTTCGAAGAGGAACTCGCCAAAATTGCCCAGTAACCCGCTCACTCATATATTAATCTATATAATATATAACCAGTTCTTACAGGAGCCTGCTCTTACCGCCGGCTCCTGTTTTTCATAACCAGAAAAAACCATACTGTAAAGTTATTCAATTACGTAGCAGAAAACCATTATTACTGAAAGCCAACAGATAATTATAACCATAAAACCGAATCAAGACAAAATTGTGCCAGTATATAATCAGCAAAATATTTAAGATTTCTCCACAAAATAATTTGTCCCATTTTTCCTTATCAAATCCCTGCAAATTCCAACTTAAAATTACCATAACCCCTATATTTAACAATACATAATATCTACCATCCCTACAGGACACATACGGACAATTTTTCAACTTTAACCGTATCAGCAATTACTTTTCAAACAAAAATTAAATAAATAATCGAAAAGTTACGAAATTTAGTTGCATAACACCATGACTGTGGTATAGTCAAAACATGAAAGGTCAGAAATTAAAAGACATCAAGTCATTCAATCGCAAACAGGTGCTCAATAAAGTCAGGAGCGTGGAAGCGACTACCGTCGCGGACATTTCCAAGGCTACGGGGATGAGCCGGACTATTATCAGCAACTCACTCCAGCACTTCTGCGATGTCGGCTTGGTCGAGAAATCAGGAAAAGGTGAATCAACAAACGAAGGTGGCAAGAAGCCTCTGCTGTATTCACTGGTTAGCGATTACAAATTATTTGCGATTTCACATGAGAATATTGATCATATCTATTCGGTGATAGCGAATCTTACCGGCGGTATTCTTGCCGAACGGAAGACGATGATTGATCCGGATATCGCAGCCGAGAAGGTTATCGAGATTATTGTCAATCAATATACCGAGATGCTGGATGAGCTGGGGTACAGCTTCAATATTCTGCACAGCATTGTTTTCGCAATAAACTGTATCAGTGATATACATAACGGTATTACCATTTTGCCGCAGCATTTTAAGAACTGGGACAAAAACATTAATTTCAAGGAAGAACTGTATAAATACCCGCAGATTTGCCGGGATACAGCCTTCTATACAGACAATGTTATACGGTTTCAAACCCTGGCTGAGGAGCTTGCGGGCAAGGCTCAGGGATACAAGAGTGCTGTGGTTATGGAGGTTAGAGCTGGACTTGTTGCCGGAGTTGTAATAAACGGGGAAATCTACCGCGGGGATAATTACCTTGCCGGTGAGGTTGGTCATATGACTGTCGACCTGAACGATGATTACGTCTGTCACTGCGGAAACTGCGGCTGTTTAGAGAATAAAATCTCCAAGCGCCGTCTGTTGCACAAAGGGCGTGAAATTGTTGACAATTTCCCTGATTCCAAGATAGCGGCCAAGGTAAGAGGTGATACTCTGGAAGCGGAAGAGCTGTTCGCAGCAGCCGATGCCGGGGATGGACTCGCCTGTTATCTGCTGGATGAATCAGCGAAATGGTTTTCAATTGGAATTTCAAACATCATACTCAACGTCAATCCAGAAATAATGATTATTCAGGGTGACTATGAATACGGCAGCGGCTATTTCAACACCAGGCTGCGCGAATTTGTCAACCGGGGTATCGTCGCCAAGATGGGTGTCACTCCGGTCATTGAATACTCAACACTCGGTTATAAAAGATGTGTGATTGGAGCAGCATATTTTCTTCGGGAAATATTTTTTGATCAGAAACATTAAGATAAATATATAAGTCAGTTCATTTCAATTTATACATAAGATTTTATCAATATGCTCAAAAGGCATAGTGGTTTTGTTTGTACTTCATTTTTTTGGTTGTTATGTTTTGAAAGGAATTACTATGAAACTCAAGGCGCTACTATCAGTTTTGGTTTTAGCAATGTGTGTATGCTTCAGTGCTCAGGCTAAGGACATTGTCATCGGGCTCTCACTCGATACATTGAAGGAAGCTCGCTGGCAGAAGGACAGAGACATGTTCGTTGCCGAAGCAGAAAAACTCGGTGCAAAGGTTCTCGTACAGTCAGCAAACAGTGACGACACTCGTCAGATCAAAGATGTTAAGTCTCTTATTACCAACGGTGTAGACTGTCTGGTAATCGTTCCTCACGATGGCGCTGCTATGGCCAAGGGTGTAGAACTTGCAAGTGAAGCAGGTATTCCTGTTATCTCTTATGACCGTCTTATCAAGGATTCTGACGTTACTGTATACCTGACATTTGACAATATCAATGTTGGTGAAGAACAGGCCAAGTTCCTCGTTGACGCTATCGGCGGCAAGGGCAAGATTGTACGTATGTACGGCGCTCCAACCGATAACAACGCCAAGATGTTCAAGCAGGGTCAGGACAACATTCTTGATCCACTTATCAAGAAGGGCGACATCGAGGTTATTCACGAAGACTGGGCTGTGGACTGGAACCCAAGCAACGCCAAGAAGATCATGAACGCTGCTCTGACTAAGAGCAAGGATTTCGTAGGTGTTCTCGCTTCTAATGACGGTACTGCCGGTGGTGCTATTCAGGCACTTAAAGAAGCAGGTATGGACGGTAAAGTTGTTGTAACCGGTCAGGATGCAGACGAAGTTGCTTGTCAGCGTATCGTTAACGGCACTCAGTCAATGACAATTTACAAGCCAATTGCCAAGCTCGCCACCAAGGCTGCTGATCTTGCAGTCAAACTGGCCAAGGGCGAACCTATTCAGGCAACTGGTACAATTGATAATGGATATACAGATGTTGCAGCTGTATTTCTTCCAGTGATCCCTGTAACCAAAGATAACATGAAAGAGACTGTTATCGCTGACGGATTCCACTCAGAAAAGGCAATTTACGGAGATAAGTAACTGATGTCAAAGGAAAATGGTAAAGTTATTCTGGAGGTTAAGGATCTTACCAAGCGTTTTCCTGGCGTTATCGCATTAAAAGATGTGACTTTCGATCTCGCGCAGGGGGAGATACACTCCCTCTGCGGTGAGAACGGCGCCGGTAAATCAACGCTGATCAAGACATTATCAGGTATCTGGCCCTACGGCAGTTACGAAGGTGATGTTCTTCTTGATGGTGAGGTAGCAAAGTTCCAGGGTATTTATGACTCCGAACAAGCGGGTATTGGTGTAATTTATCAGGAATTAGCACTGATACCGGAAATGACTGTTGCCGAGAACATTTTTCTCGGTAAAGAAAACAAGCACAAATCAGGTATGCTGATTGACTGGGCGAAGATTCACAGTGAAGTCAATGCCCTCTTGAAGAAGTATAACCTTGATCTTGACCCTGAAGCGGTTGTAGAGGACCTCGGTGTAGGTCAGCAGCAGCTGGTTGAGATCGTCAAAGCACTGGCGAAGAATTCCCGAATCCTGCTCCTGGATGAGCCGACAGCGGCCCTGACCGAGAAGGAAGTGGATATTCTTCTGGACATTGTAGTAAATCTTAAAGAGCAACATGGCGTAACCTGTGTGTATATATCACACAAACTTGATGAAGTATTCCGTATCTCAGACAGGATTACCGTAATCCGCGATGGTCAGTCCATCGGCACCTTCGTAGCCAAGGACACCAACAAAGATGAGATCATCACCCACATGGTAGGTAGAACCATTGACGACTTCTTCCCACGACGCAAATCCGAGGTCAGAAAGCCTCTGCTGGAAGTTAAAAACCTGAGCGTGCGTGAAAAAGCTAAGAAAAAAGACCTCATTCGCAGTGTAAGTTTTGAGGTAAAAGGAGGAGAAGTTCTTGGAATCGGCGGTCTTATGGGTGCCGGTCGTACAGAGCTGCTCATGCATATATTCGGCGGTTTCGGCGAGCGTATCGAAGGTGAGGTTATCCTCAATGGCGAGCAGCTCAATGGAAACGCCCCAGAAGATTCAATCAAACGCGGTCTGATGATGGTAAGTGAAGACCGGAAGCGCTACGGCCTGATTCTGGATCAGCCTATCGGTTTCAACCTCTCACTCTCCTGCATCAAGACCCTCAGCGGCCGGATACTGATTGATGCCAGCCGCGAACATACCCGTAATCAGGAATTCTTCGAATCCCTCGGGGTAAAGGCACCAAATCAGGATACACTGGTCAGCGCCCTCTCCGGTGGTAACCAGCAGAAGGTTGTTCTCGGAAAATCACTTATGACCGAACCGTCAGTGGTCTTCCTTGACGAACCTACACGTGGTATCGATGTCGGTGCGAAGGTAGAGATTTACGAGCTTATCAACAAGCTTACCGAGCAGGGTAAGGCTGTGGTTCTGGTGTCCAGCGAACTTCCTGAACTTATGGGTATGAGCGACCGCATAATAATGCTCAGTGAAGGTGCTGTCGGCGGTGAATTTGAAAGTGAGAAAGCTACTCAGGAGACCCTGATGAAAGCTGCCATCTCAAACACCAAGGATCACACAGCTCACAAATAATTTATTTTAACTGTTAAAAAGATAAAGGTATTGAAGGTCGTAGAACAGCTCTACATGACAAAAAGTAATTGGGTACTTATTTGTTGAGCTCACTACAGAGTTTTAAAGGATTAATATTATGATCAGTAGATCAACGCAACGAAGCATATATATGGGCATCGCCCTTGTACTTATCGCTGCACTCTTCCAAATCTGTCACGAAAAATTTCTTAGCCCGGAAAACCTTACCAACCTCTCGATCGAACTTGCCATCACCGCGACCCTCGCGCTCGGCATGTTCCTGGTACTGCTGCTAGGTATGATCGACCTGTCTGTTGGTAGTGGTGTTGGTATGCTGGGTGCAATCGCCGCGGTACTCATCATGAAACCGTGGTTTATCTTCGGCGGGGAACCCGGCTCAATGGCTTCCTGGCCGGCTTGGCTGGCAATGCTGGCAACCCTGGTATTCGGGCTCATAGTCTGGGCCTTTATGGGCTGGATAATCGCGGTGCAAAAGGTTCCGGCGTTTATGATGACCCTTGCCGGTCTTCTGATTTTCAACGGTGTGCACTGGCTGGTTATTCACAACAGTACCGTTCCGGTAGTACCAGGCGGTTCTGATAACCTGCTCTCTATTCTTACCACGTACTACTTCCCGGTCTGGGCAGGATTCGCTATCTTCGCCATCGCCTCAGCCGGTTATATCATCTCAACAATCAGAAACCGTGTACGCCGCAAAAAGTACGGTCTGGGCGTTGAAGACAGTGCTACCTGCATTCTGAGAATTGTACTTACACTTCAGTGCTTCTTCTTTATAATTGAGATCATGAACCTCTTCAAAGGTCTGCCTCTATCATTTGTAATTCTTGGAGTTGTAGCTCTTCTAATCTATATCATGACAACCAAGACTCCTATGGGTCGTTACCTGTACGCTATCGGTGGTAATGAAGACGCAACCCGTCTTTCAGGTATTCCGGTTGAAAAGATCATCATCCTCGCCTATATTGTTGTCGGTGCGATAACCACTCTTACCGGCTTCATGCAGACAGCCTACGGTGGCTACTCAACCACAACCGTCGGTAAGCTGATGGAATTGGATGCGGTTGCTGCCTGTGTTATCGGTGGTACCAGCCTGCAGGGTGGCCGCGGTACTGTAGTCGGAGTACTCTTCGGTGCTACAATTATGGCGACCCTTCTGAATGGTATGACCCTTCTGGCGGTATCTCCGGAGCTCAAACTTATTACTCGTGGTTCAGTACTTGTATTTGCGGTATGGGCTGATATTTACCTGGCGCGTAAACAGGGCAAGGCTGTTTAATTAGAATAAGGAATTACTATGAAACTTAAAATTTTACTTCTAGTGTTGGTTATACTTATGCTGATAGCCAATATTAAAACATTCTCCTTACATACAGGTGAAGCAACAAAGAAGTCCAAAAATGAAGTTGTGATCGGTCTCTCACTGGACACACTGAAGGAAGCACGCTGGCAGAAAGACCGGGATATGTTTGTAGAACAGGCGGAAAAACTCGGCGCCAAGGTGCTGGTACAGTCTGCCAACAGTGACGATACCGCCCAGATCAAGGATATCCAGTCACTGATCACCAACGGTGTTAAATGTCTGGTCATCGTACCGCACGACGGTGCAGCTATGGCCAAAGGTGTAGAAATGGCGAACAAAGCCGGCATCCCGGTTATCTCTTATGACCGTCTGATTACCGGTGCGGACATCACCTACTACCTCTCATTCGACAACATCAAGGTCGGTGAGAAACAGGCGCAGTTCCTGGTTGACGCTATCGGCGGCAAGGGCAAGATCGTACGCATGTACGGCGCACCTACCGACAATAACGCCAAAATGTTCAAACAGGGTCAGGATAATGTCCTCCAGCCGCTGATTGACAAAGGTGACATCGAGGTTGTACATGAAGACTGGGCTACCGACTGGGACCCAAGCAACGCCAAAAAGATCATGAACGCAGCTCTGACCAAGACCAAGGATTTCGCCGGTGTTCTCTGCTCCAATGACGGCACTGCCGGCGGCGCAATCCAGGCACTGAAGGAAGCAGGTCTTGAAGGCAAGGTAGTCGTAACCGGACAGGACGCGGATGAAGTAGCCTGCCAGCGCATAGTCAACGGCACGCAGTCAATGACCGTCTACAAGCCGATCTCCAAGCTGGCACGTAAAGCCGCAATTCTCGCGGTTAAACTTGCCACCCACAAACCGGTATCAGCTACAGGCATCATCAATAACGGCTTCAAGGATGTTCCTACTATCTACCTTCCAGTTGTAACAGTAACCAAGGACAATATGGACACTACCGTAATCAAGGACAATTTCCACACCAAGGAAGCTATCTACGGTAAATAGCCGTATCGAAAAAAACACAAAGTAACATACACTCTAACCGAACACAAAGATACCCTGCCCCTGCAGCTCCGGCTGTAGGGGTACTTCTTTTACAGGTATTTGACTCAAAACTGCAGACATATAAAAACCGGTCATAGCAATGACCGGTAACATTAGTTAAACTTCAGAATATTATACCCCATCCCGAGCACGCTGACCGCGCCTAAGCCCCATAGCCATTCGGATTCATACTCTGCCAGCGCCAGGAATCGGCACACATCCGCTCAATTCCATACTCCGCGCTCCAGCCAAGCTCACGTTCCGCCTTACTGCAGTCGGCATAGCACATCGGCACATCCCCCGCCCGCCGCGGCATAATCTTATATGGGATCTCTTTACCTGAGGCCTTACTGAAAGCACTGACCATCTCCAGCACACTGTTGCCTTTACCGGTGCCGAGATTCCAGATGCAGCAGCCGGGATTATCCGCCAGCAGCTTCTCAACCGCCTTGACATGCCCCTTAGCCAGATCAACGACATGAATATAATCGCGAACCCCGGTTCCGTCTACAGTCTCATAGTCATCACCGAAGACCCCGAGACACTCAAGCTTACCGATAGCGACCTGGGTGATGTAGGGCATCAGATTATTCGGAATACCGTTGGGATCCTCACCGATAAGACCGGACTCATGCGCGCCCACCGGGTTGAAATAACGCAGCAGCGCGACATTAAGATCTTTGTCAGCAGCCGCAATGTCCTTGAGAATCTGTTCAATAAAGAGCTTGGTATAGCCATACGGATTGGTCGCGGAGAGTGGAAAATCCTCGAAGATCGGCACACTTGCCGGTTCACCATAGACGGTGGCGGATGAGCTGAAGACAAGACTGCGGCAGCCGAATTCACGCAGCAGACGGCAGAGATTGAGCGTACTCTCAAGATTGTTCTCATAGTACTCCAGCGGTTTCTGAGTGGATTCACCCACCGCCTTATACCCGGCAAAATGAATAGCCGCCTCGAAGGTATGCTGTTTAAATACACCCTCAAGTGCCGCATAATCAAGCATGTCAACCTTATAGAAGGTCAGATCCTTACCGGTTATGCGGCGCACCCGGTTCAAGGCCTCTTCCTTACTGTTGTAAAGGTTGTCAACCACTACAATATCATACCCGGCTTTCTGCAGTTCAATGACGGTATGGGTACCGATATACCCCGCCCCTCCTGTTACCAGAATACTCATAGTAATATCCTTTAAACTATAATTAACATAAAATATCTAAGAGTACGTATGATACCCGTTTTACCGGATAAGAGCAAGCATAATAAATTTATCCGGCCCCTGACAGCGGAAATACCGCAGCAGGCAGCAGCGGCAGCGGAGTACTCAGGAGAAGATCAGTTCCTCGATCTGCGCAGCGCTGATTTCGTCAAGACTGTCAATAACCACCTCGGCATACTTCTCCAGCTCCGAACGCTCACAGGTACCGGTCATACCGATAGCGGTCATACCGGCGGTACGCGCCGCCTCCAGACCATGAATACTGTCCTCTATCACCGCGCAGCACTCCGGCGGCACCCCGATCATCCCGGCAGCGGTCATAAAGACCTCAGGATCAGGCTTGCCTTTGGTCACATCGTCACCGGTCACATAATTCTTGAGCAGCTCGCCCCGCGGCATGGTCGCCACCAGCACCCGGACATTATCCTTCGGGGCGGAGGAACCGATAGCCATACTGAAACCTTGCTTTTCCAGATCCTCCAGCAGACCGGTCAGCGGCTTATTCTCCTGAAAACTGCCGGCAAATGATCTGGTGAAATATGCATCCTTCGCCGCCATCCAGGCGAATATCTCCTCCTCACTCAGTTTTATCCCGTGCTCCGCCGACATAACCCGCGCAAAATGCTCGGACGTCTGTCCGAAATAACGGGCATACTCATCATGAGTTATATCGAAGCCATAGCGCTTTCCCGATTCCGCCCAGGAATGATAATGCATATCCTTACTGTCAATCAGCACCCCGTCCATATCAAAAATTACAGCTTTCCTATTCATAACATATCCTCTGCAAATATAATTAATCTTGTAATAACATCCGCCAATAAATATACTTATATTTTAAGATATTTCAACTGGCTGCATTTACTCAATAATAAAACAGAATAACCGACGGGGATAATATATGGATTTTTCAGGAAAGACCTACGCTGTATTCGGAGTTGCCAATAAAAAGAGTGTCGCCTTCCACATCTGCCGGCAGATTATCACCGGCGGAGGCAGGGTTGTCTGCGCGGTCAAGGATGAGTCGATACTCGGGCTTACCCGCAAGATCCTCCCGGAAGCGGACTTTTTTATCTGCGATGTTGAGAACGAGGAGGATATCTCCGCCGCCAAAACCACTATCGCCGCTTTCGCCCCGGAACTCGACGGCATGGTGCATTCTATCGCTTTTGCCAATTACTCCGAAGGGCTCAAACCTTTTCATGAGACGCTGAAAAAAGATTTTCTGCAGGCGGTGGATATCTCATGCTTCTCGTTTATTGCCCTGTCCAATGCGCTGAAGGAGCTCTTCAAGGATGACGCTTCGGTGATCACCATCTCCATCTCCTCTACCCGCACCACCGCCCAGAACTACGGTTATATGGCGCCAATAAAGGCGGCACTGAACTCCTCGGTGGCATTTCTGGCCAAAAGTTTTTCACAGTTCAGCCACGTACGCTTCAACTCGGTAAATCCGAGCCTGCTCAAGACCTCGGCCTCCGCCGGCATCCCGGGCTACATCGACAGCTATATATTCGCCGAAGAGCTAACACTGCGCAAGCAGAACCCTACCACCACGGAGGTGGCCCGCACCGCGGCGTTCCTGCTCCACCCGGATTCCAGCGGCATAAATGCGCAAAACATTATTATCGATGCGGGGATGGGGGTAAACGGGTTTGACGAGGACGTCATCCGCAAGGTCACGCATTAAGCCGGCATACCCGGCAAGAAACAGCATATTTTTAATTTTTTTCTTGTTTAATGTAAAACATAAGTTAAGATAAATATTCAGTAAATCCCGTATAATGTATTTCGAAATTGCGAATTCGCATAATAACACAAATTATCTGGCGGATAATGCTATTCAATTAGAAAATTTTTAAATTTAGTAAGGAGACAAAGCGATGGGTGAGATTAAAAAAGTCCGACGTCCAGCAGCAATTAACAAAATTGAAATCAGTGAAAAACTTGCACACCTCAAAGAAGTTCTGAAGAACAAGAAGAAGACCGGTATTATTCTGACTCAGGAAGGTTCGCTGCGCTGGCTTACCGGAGTACGGCAGCAGATCACCGACATCGCCGCCAATGATATCGCACCTGTAAACGCTCTCTGCACCGTCAAGGGAAACAGCTATGAGCTCACCTTCATCACCAGCCCTTACGAGATGCCAAGAATCAAGGACGAACTTCCTCCGGTTTTCAAGACCAACAAAGAAGTAAAGATAAAGTTCGCCGACAAGATGCCAAAGCTCGGTGCCGGTATCATCAAGCCTGAGGACAAGATCTTCGCCGAGACTGTCGACGCGCTCTGCCGTCCGCTCATCGGAGATCAGAAGGGCAACCAGTACAAGAAGTATGTCTGGGTTGCAGCGATGCAGACCGCGGCTATCGCCAAGTCAGCCTACGAAATCGCTCCCGGCATGAACGGGGTTCAGGTAAGACAGATCATGATGAACAACATGATCGACATGGGACTTGAGACCAACATGCTGCTGGTCGCGCTCAAGAAGCAGGAGAATCACCTTCATCCGCTCTATAACGACAAGTACAAGATTGCCGCCAACGGCATGCTCAAGCTGGTCTCTGCCGGTCGTCTCGGTGATGTGATTGTATCAGCCACCCAGATGGTCCGCTTCGGCAAGATCACCAAGAAGGAAGCCGCAGACTACGCCGCTCTGCAGCAGGCGGTTATCGAGTACGCCGACCTCTACCGCAATGGTGCCAACGAACATGACATCTATGTTGAATGCGGCAAACGTTTCAAACAGGTCGCCAAAGACTTCGGTCTGAAGGGTTTTGAGAAGAGTGCCTACCTGCATCACATGGGCGGTCCTACCAGCCCGCTGGGCAACCGTGATTACACCCTTGACAGCACCAGCAACAAGACCTGCTTCGCCGGCATGTCATTTGCGATCAACCCTGTAGACTGCCTGACCGGCACCAAGGTTGAAGTTCAGGGAATCGTCAACGCCGAAGGCGCGCCAACCATGCTTGACTACTCCCTCTACACCCCTGAAGATCTGCTGAGCTTCACTGAAATCACCGCCAGCGGCGGTACCGTTGCCAAGGTTCCGAATATTATTCAGCGCTAAATAAGCGGCAGCACATTCTTGACTAATCAGGATTTATACGGGCAGCAGCTGGAGAGACACCTCCGCTGCTGCCCGTTTTATTAGACCCTCTACTGCCGCCCTCACCCTTTACCGTCATCCCGCTGAACCCTCAGCAGAGACGTTACAGAATTATTCCCCATAAAATATCAAATAAACTCAATTTAACAACGCCGGATTGTCGATAGAAAGATTGTTAATACTATTGTAAAACAACCATTACAACTTTTATCGAGGTAATATAATGAGAAAAGACCTGTTACTAACAATTGTTTCTGTCCTGATTCTGTCAGGCTGTGGAGTGAACTGCACCGACAACAGCTGCAGCACCGAAGCACCTGCCAAAGAGAAGACTCTCGCCGCCTACTGGGATTTCTATGAGGCCAAGGATCCCTGCGCCAATGGCAGAACCTGCAGTGTAGAGGAGAAAAAGGCCTACGCCGTACTCGGTTACAAAGCCTCAAAATGCATGGGCATGACCCCGGTCGATCCTGATACCGGCCTTACCGCTCTGGAGACACCGATAAAGTATCTGCCCAAAGGTAAACCTTTCATGTGCCCAGAAGGAACCTGCAGCGCCACCGCGCCCTGCCCCGTAACCACCTTCAATAACGGCCTCAGCACCGTGGAGACCACCAGTGCCAGAGCCGCCACTCAGACCGGCTATCTGCTCACCGCTTTTGATACTGCACAGGGTCCGCGCTTTGTTATTCTCAAGGCCGACGAGGAGTTTGAACCCGGCACCACCTTCGAACAAGCCGCCGGAACCTATGAGAGTGTGGCCAAGATTATCGCAGAAGGCGAAGGAAATATTGCCGTCTTCCTTACCGCTTTTCCACTCGTCGAAACCGACAACACCCTCACCGCCAGACTTCCTAACGACTTTGATGTCAAGCACATACGAACAATTGCCGAAAAACTTGGCAAGAAGGATAAAGTGCTGTTTAAAACCTGGAACTAGAACATTTTCTACAAACGCGTAGTGTTCATTCGGGGAACGGAGAGATCCGTTCCCCGCTTAATTTTTCCCGCATGAAAAAGTTTTATATTACCTCTTAAAAATTATGTGAAATTAGCTATAATTTACATGTTTGAGTTTTTTTGAGATCAAAGGATAATATCAGATAAAAAAATTATGAGGAGATAAAATGAGCGTTACCGCAGTTATTGGCATGCAGTGGGGAGATGAAGGAAAGGGCAAGATTGTTGATGTAATAGGCGAGGAAGCAGATATCGTTGCCCGCTGCCAGGGTGGTGGAAATGCCGGACATACAGTCGTGATAGGTGCTGAGATATTCAAGCTTCACCTTATTCCGAGCGGCATTCTGCGCAAAGATGCGGTTGCGGTTATCGGCAACGGTGTGGTTATCGATCCTGGCAAGATAAACGCCGAGATCGAAGGTCTGAACGCGAAAGGCATCGTCACCGCCGGACGCCTCTTCATCAGTGACCGCGCCCATATAGTATTTCCTTTCCATAAAATCCTCGATGGTCTCAAAGAGAGCGCCAGAGGTGCGGGTAATCTCGGCACCACCAGACAGGGTATCGGTCCTACCTACTGTGACAAGGCCTCACGCTGCGGCATCAGAGGACATCATCTGCAGGATCCTGAAGAATTTCTCACCGTACTCAAAGCCCGTATTGCCGATGTCAACAATTACATCCGTTTCATGGGCGGCGAAGAGCTTGATGAGGCTGCGGTGCTTGCCGAAGTAGTGCCGGCAGTTGACAAACTCCGCCCTTACATTACAGATACTATTGCCTTGCTGCAGAAAGCGCTCAAAGAAGATAAGAAGATCCTGCTAGAAGGCGCGCAGGGCGCGATGCTTGACATAGATTTCGGAACCTATCCGTTTGTTACCAGTTCCAACACCACTACCGGCGGCTGCGCTACCGGCAGCGGTATTCCGCCCTGGCAGATCAAGGAGGTTCACGGAGTAATCAAGGCCTTCACCACCCGTGTCGGCACCGGTCCATTCCCTACCGAACTTGAGGGCGAAGCCAAGACCAAACTCGGCGGCACCGGCAAGAACCACTGGGATGAGTTCGGCACCACCACCGGTCGCCCACGCCGCTGCGGCTGGCTGGACCTGGTTGTTACCAAGTACTCCTCCGAGATCAACGGCGTCACCAATCTGCATATCACCAAGCTCGACATCATGTCACAGTTTGATGAGATAAAAGTCTGTGTTGCCTATGATCTTGACGGCGAGACCATCACCACCTATCCTGCCTCACTTGAGAAGATAGAGCGCTGCAAGCCGATCTACGAGACCATGCCGGGCTGGCACTCCGATATCACCGGCTGCAAATGCCTGGCCGATCTGCCGGAGAACGCCCGCCGGTATATTGATTTTATTGGTGAATACTGCGGAGCAAAAATCACCTCCGCCGGATTCGGTCCTGCCCGTGAGCATACCCTCTTCTAAAAAGCAGAGCGCGGTCGCAGGCAATACAGTATAATACTGAAAGAAAGATACACATGGCAATAAAACTCTATAATGCATCATGGGTCAAGAGCGCCCTTGCCGGCATGGCCGAGAGCATCAGTAACGAGAAATTTCTCGACAAAGGGCTGGCGCTCATCGGCATTCAGACCAGAGGGGCGGAGATCGCCGACCGGCTGGCAGCGATTCTGCTGGAGAAAGGGATCAGAGCCGAGGTGGGATACCTCGATCCGACCATGTTCCGTGATGATCTGCACACCGGAGCCGGTCTCAAAGGCCTGAAGGAGACTGCCATAAATTTTGACATAGAGGGCAAAGCGGTCATTCTCATAGACGATGTCATTCTTACCGGCCGCAGTGTCAGAGCCGCTATCGACGGCCTCCTGCATTACGGCAGGCCGGCATGTGTACGCCTCTACATTCTGGTTGACCGTGGCGGCAGAGAGATTCCGATACAGCCCGATGTCACCGGAGCGCATATTGACGTTCCGCAGGGCAGCTGGATCCGGATCAAGCTCGAAGCCACCGACCAGCGCGAGGATGCAGTCTATATTATCGAAGACGGTGAGAATGAGCCGTAAAAACCTCTCTGATTACAGTAACAGTGAGCGGTTAGCAGAGACAGGCATACAGGCAGAACAAGCTGCGTACAGGTGAGGAGAAGAAACATGCAGTGGACGAAGAAACACCTTCTAGGTTTAGAAGATCTCTCGTATGATGAATTGACCCATATTCTCGAGACCACAGACAGCCTCAAGCAGGTCTCGACCCGCGCGGTGAAGAAGGTGCCGGCACTCTCGGGACGAACAGTAGTAAACATGTTCTACGAACCTTCCACCCGTACCAGCCTCTCCTTTACCCTCGCCGAACGCCGCATAAGCGCCGATGTGCTCTCTTTCAGCAAGAGCGGCTCATCAGTCAGCAAAGGCGAAACTCTGATCGACACCGCCAAAAATATTGAAGCTATGGGCGTAGACATCATGGTTCTGCGCCATAACGCCTCAGGGGCGGCAAAGCTCCTGAGTGATAATGTGCACTGCGGAGTAGTGAATGCCGGTGACGGTCAGCACGAGCATCCGACACAGGCGCTTCTTGATATCTACACCATGCGCGAGGTAATGCAGCAGCGCCCCGATCTTCCAGACAGTTTCTCCGATATCACCATCACCATCGTCGGCGACATTGCGCACAGCCGGGTGGCACGGAGCAATATCTGGGGGCTGACCACCCTGGGGGCGAAGGTTATCGTCGCCGGTCCGGCGACCATGATCCCGCCAGAGATTGAAAGAATGGGGGTTGAGGTCTGCTACGATATGGACGAAGCGGTCAAGCGCTCACATTTCATTAATATGCTGCGCATCCAGTTTGAACGGCAGAATGGTGTCTGCCCCTTCCCCAGCATCAGTGAATATTCCCGCCTCTTCGGTCTGAGCCAGGAGCGGATCAGACGGCTCAACCGTCAGGATCTGGTGATCATGCACCCAGGTCCGGTAAACCGCGGTATCGAACTTACCCCCGAGGTTGCAGACGGTCCGCAGAGTGTTATTCTGAAACAGGTTGAGAACGGCGTAGCGGTACGTATGGCGGTGCTCTACCTTATCAACGGTGCTCTGGGATATGCCAGCACAGAGCATGAAGCAGCGAACTGATTTTACTTCATTCCTCCGGTTATGAGAAAGATAATATCATGAACAGCAGACTTCAAAGCCTTATATTTATCCTCGTAATAACCTTCAGCATAACCGCGTCCGCAGCGGACGGCGTGGCTGAACCGGCGACCGAGAGTGCGCCGGAAACTGCCAAAGACGCGCAGCCGGACATATCAAAGATAGCCGGTTACTGGGAGTACTCCGCCCCGCCACTGCCGCAGGATCCTTCTGGAATGGAGAAACCTGACCCCGCGGAAGCCCGGACCGCGCCGAAACTGCCGGCAGTATTTCTGCCCCGGCGGGTATTCCCCGATAACATCCGTCAGCCCAGCGGCGCCGACCTGCTCTACCCTGCAGACAAACAGCTGCTGTACCGGCTGCTCGGTTCGCTCGACCGCCCGCAGGCGCTCCCTGAGGTTCCGGGACTCGCCAGAACCTTTATCGCCCCCTGGGGCGCAATCGACGGCGGACTGGCAACCGCCGCCAAGGTCTATCAGTATCTGCGCACCATAAAAGGCCTGAAGACGGTTATCCTGCTCTCACGCGCCCGCAGGCAGGCTCTCAACGACTGCAGCGCGTCGGTATGGGCCGATGGCGGCTATGCCACCCCGCTGGGGATCACCCCGATAAACGCCCTGACCGCCAAAAAACTCCTGAAAAACAAGCTCTTCGGTTTTGATCAGGTTGCCCACATGAACGAGCTTTCCAACGAGACCCAGGTACTGCTGATGCAGTATTTCATCCCTGACGTGGAGGTCGTGCCGGTACTTATCAATCCCCGCAGCAAACAGGAGGTCGAGAGCATTGCCAATACTCTGGCCGGTGCACTAGCGGGCAAAGGCACGGTGATGATCGGCGTAAGCAATCTCTCCTACGGCATCGCCACCGCCGATGAGACCGGTCGGCTGGATCTGAAAACTATCTCGGCTCTGAGCACCATGGATCTGAATATTATCAATAATACCGGCAAGGAGCGTTCGACCCAGCTGCCGCCGGAAGCAGGAATTCTCGAGAATCCACCGGCGGTAATGACGACCATTCTCACCTCACTGCTGCTGGATGAGGATACCATAACCTGGCTCGGCTACAACAAGAGCCGGCAGGTTCCGGGCACACCCTTGATGACCGGTTATGTTGCCGGAGCGATCTCCGAACGCGCGGCTGTCAGCTGGAATGATGACCAGATGGCGGCAATACTGCAGCAGGGGAAGAGACGGCTCAGCAATAAAGCGGTCAAAGAGATGATCACTATCGCCCGCGACTCGCTTGAAGCGGCGGCCGCGCTGGCACGTTACGATACACCCTATCCGGTAAATCCGGAACTGCTGAAGAAGCGCGGACTCTTCGTTACCGCCTATAACAGCGAAGGTCAGGTACTGTCCTCAATGGGCTCCACCGCCACCACCAAGCGCATCTGCAACGGTGTCAGTGATGCCGCGCGCATGTGCGGAGTAGGCGAGGATCCGCAGCAGAGCCGCCGGATGACCTCGGATGAAGCCTACCGGGCGGAGCTGGTGATTTCCATCCTGAGAGATTTCAAGACCGCCGGCAGATGGGACGAGGTCAAGAACGGCATGGGCGTGGTTCTCGCGCGTGGTGACAGCCGGAGTCTGGTACTGCCGGTCACCGCCAAGCGCAACCACTGGGGTGTTGAAGAGATGCTGGCATTCGCCTGCCGGCAGGCCGGACTCCGTCCCGATGCCTACCGCAGCGACAGAATAGACATTTTTACCTTCAGAACCGATGATTACATCAGTCCGGCACGGGTTCCAAATGCGGAAAAGCTGGATAAGCTGGTGCAGAGTTCCGAAGGACAGGTAAAAAAGGAAGACAAAGAAAAAGCGACTGAAGAATGAAGTTATACTGTTATTCGATTGCTCACAATAAGAGCGACCTGGAGCTCAGAGAAAAACTGGCTCTCAATGAACATGATTCGGTGATACTCTCCGATATCCTTCTTGCCTCGGGACTGAATGAGGCACTGACACTCTGCACCTGCAACCGGACAGAGATCTTTGCTGTGAGCAAGGAACGGGAAATCCCGGATTTTGCCGGATTTCTCGCGGATATCACCACTGCAACGCGGGAACTTATTGCCGAAGTCGGCATCCTGTATCAAGATCAGCAGGTAATTGAGCACCTCTTTATGCTGTCCTGCGGTCTGAAATCAATGGTAATTGGCGAGACCGAGATACTCGGACAGCTCAAGCGCGCCTATGCCAACGCGCTGGCGGTAAACAGCACCGGCAAGATTCTCAACCGGAGCTTCCAGCACGCTTTCACGCTGGCCAAACATATACGCAGCGGCACCGAAATCGGTAAATTCCGTATCTCTGTGGCCAGCATCGCGGTGGAGGAGATCGTCAAGCTGCGTGAGAATCTGGACACGCTGAATATCTATGTCTGGGGTACCGGTGAGGTCGGACGGGCAACGGTCAAGGCGCTGGAAAGCAGCGGTGCCAAACCTGGTATCGTCATCAGCCGCCATCCAGAGCGTTTTCTGAATAATCCGCTGGGTCGTGGCTGGGTCACGATCAACAGCACCGCCCACGCCGAGGTTATCTCTGACGCGGATATCTTCATCTCCTGCACCGGCGCACCGCACACCGTGATCACGCCGAAGCATCTGGAGCAGGTCTACAAACCGCTGCTGCTGGTAGATCTGGCGGTACCGCGGGATATCGATCCGGAGGTGCGGAAGCTTGGAAACGTGACCCTGATTGACATGGATGATATCGGCAGGATCTCGCAGGCGAATATCTCCCGCCGCGAGAACACCAGAGAGCAGCTGACACCGATACTGAAGAATGAAGCGACCCGTTATTTCAGCTGTCTGATCGCCAGCGACTCGCAGAGCTGCATTGCCAAATGGCGGCAGGAAGCGCATGAAATTCTGGCGCAGGAAATTGACACACTGCTGGCGGAGACCAATGACCTGCCCGAGGAGTTCCGGGAGAAATTCAACAAACTCGGCAGACGCCTGATGCACCGCATGCTCCACTGGCCGAGTGTCGCCCTCAACCGCGCCATCCGGAGCAATCTGCCCTGCGCCGATTACTTCAAAGAGCTTGAGTCCGAGATAGAGCTGGAATTCAGCCGGGAAGAGATATACGGAATTACAGAGAACAGTCAGGAGGAAAACAATCCTGATCCTTTAGAAGAAGATACTAACTGATAACAAAGAAAGAAGTCATAATAATGAAGAAGATAAGAAGCACCACCATCATTTCAGTAAAGAAAAACGGGAAGATCGCTATCGGCGGTGACGGTCAGGTAAGTCTCGGCAACACCGTGATGAAAGACAGCGCCCGCAAGATCCGCTCCCTCGCCGGAGGCAAGGTGCTCTGCGGCTTTGCCGGCTCGACAGCCGATGCCTTTGCACTGCTGGAAAAGTTCGAACAGAAGCTGAGCGAGTACAACTGCAATATTCTCCGCTCCGCCATCGAGATGGCCAAGCTCTGGCGTACCGACCGTGTGCTGCGCCGGCTCGAGAGTATGATGATCGTTATCGACAAGGAGAACCAGCTGCTGCTCGGCGGCAGCGGTGATGTGATTGAAGCCGATGACGGGGTGCTGGCAATCGGCTCCGGCGGACAGTACGCGGCGGCGGCGGCCAAAGCCCTCATGCGTAATACCGACATGTCTGCCGCGGAAATCGTCAAAGAGGCTCTCACCCTCGCCAGCGAGATCTGTGTCTTTACCAACGGCAACCATGTTATCGAGGTTCTGTAACGCGGCGCTTGACCCAGCCCCGATAAAACTATTTTAAAATATCAAACCGGCCGCCTTATAAATCAGGCACGACCGGTTTTTTTTATTCAGCCGAGCTGAATCTTCTTTAAAAAAGCGGCAACCGCGCGCTTGCTTTTTCCATTAATTATATTACACCCGCGGCGGCATTGAAGCACCGTCACCAGCCCGGACTAACACCGGGTAGGCATTACATCCTCGGCATTATAACTGCTGCGCACAAAAGGCGCGGCGGCGACACTGGCAAACCCCATCTCCTTAAGCTCAAGTTCAAGCTTGGCAAATTCCTCCGGCGGCATGTAATACGCCACCGGCAGATTACGCTCACTTATCGGCGCCAGATACTGCCCGACCGTTATTATATCCACCCCGGCGTCCCGCAGCACCTCAGCCACCGCGATTATCTCCTGATAACTCTCACCCAGTCCGACCATCATCCCGCTCTTGGTTAGAAGCTGAGGGTAGCGCTGTTTAACATACGCGAGCTGCGCCACACTCCGCTGAAAATCGGCTATCGGACGGACCAGACCGTAGAGTCGCGGCACCGTCTCCACATTATGATTATACACATCCGGCAGTACCGAAGCCGATACTTCCCAGGCGGTACTGTCACCGCCAAAGTCAGGAACCAGAATCTCTACCGTAGTCCGGGGATTAAGCTCACGCACCGCCAGCACCGTCCGGCGGAAATGCTCCGCCCCGCCGTCAGGAAGATCATCCCGGGTCACCGAGGTTATCACGGCGTGAGAGAGTTCCAGACGCTTTACCGCTTCCGCCACCCGCTCCGGCTCTCCCGGATCCAGCGGCTCCGGACGTTCCCGGCCGATAGCGCAGAACGCACAGCGGCGGGTACAATTCTTACCCATCATAATAAAGGTTGCCCGGCGTTTGCTGTAGCATTCCGAACGGTTGGGGCAGCAGGCATTGCTGCATACCGTCTTCAGATCCAGATCAACCAGACAATTTTCGACACTTCTGAGCTTTGGGTTATCATGCTCCAGCCTGATGCTCAGCCATTCAGGCCTCGGATTCTTCTCTGACATCCTTCCTCCCACGGTCATAAAGATTATTCATACTATTGATATACCAGACCTCAAGATTCTCCAGCTGCTCCGGCAGCAGCCGCCAGCGCCAGTTACCGGAGCCGATCCCGGGGCGGTTCATACGGGCTTCATTCCCGAGTCCAATTATATCCTGAACCGGGAAGATAGCAACATCCGCAGTGGACATTAATGCCAGTTTTATAAAATCCCAGTGAATATTGCTCCCGTCAACCCCGAGATACCGCCGGCAGAGATCCCGCTCGGCCGCGATGACATCCTGCCCCATATGGCTGTAGTCCTCACCCTCGGCGCGGTACCAGCCCTGAGTCGTGTCGTTATCATGAGTCCCGGTATAAACCACACAGTTCTTGTCATATGAATGCGGACGGTACATATTCGCCCCATGACAGAAAGCAAACTGGAGTATCTTCATACCCGGCAGGTTATTCCGGTCACGCAACTCCTCGACCTCCGGTGTTATCACCCCGAGATCCTCGGCAATCAGCGGCAGCTCACCGTCCTCCTTGGTATTGAACTCCCGGTGCAGCGTGTCAAAGAAGTCCTGCCCCGGCCCCTTGACCCACTTGCCGTTTTTCGCGGTATCTTCTCCAGCCGGCACCTGCCAGTACGCTTCAAAGCCCCGGAAATGATCGATTCTGACGATATCGGTCTGCACCAGCACCGAACGCAGCCGGCGCAGCCACCACTCATACCCCTCTTCGCGGTGCAGCTCCCATTTATATATCGGATTACCCCAAAGCTGCCCATCCTCACAGAAATAATCAGGCGGTGCCCCGGCCATAAGCAGCGCCTCGCCGGTCTCGGGATCGACCTCGAACATCTCCCGCTCCGCCCAGACATCAGAGCTATCATGCGCGGTATAGATCGGCAGATCACCGATAATCTTTATCCCCTTGCTGTTGGCTTTATCCTTTATCCGCCGCCACTGCCTGCTGAAGATAAACTGCAGCCAGCTCTGCAGCTCAATCTCCGCCGCCAGCTCGGCCCGCGCCTTCTCCAAGGCCTCAGGTTCACGCAGCAACAGTCCTTTGTCCTCCCACTCCCACCACGCCTTTTCCCCTTCACGTTTCTTGATGGCGACAAAGAGGGCAAAATCCTCCAGCCAGCAGGAATTCTCCTCCTTAAAAGCGGCAAAATCTATCTGCATACCGGCAAATTCACTCTCCGCCCCGGCAAGAAACTGCTCAAAAGCCACTTTAAATCGCTCATCTTTGAACCTGATAACCTCCCGGTAATCAACCCGGGACAATGACTCCGAGTGATACCCCAGAATATCGGTACGGCTGAGCAGCCCCGCTTCCTCCAGCCGCTCCAGTGAGATGAGATAGGTATTACCCGCAAATGAGGACAAGGTCTGATACGGGCTGCCCGAACCGTTGACCGGTCCCAGCGGCAGCAGCTGCCAGTACTTGACCTCGGCGCGATCAAGATAATCGATAAAACTCTCCGCCGCTATACCCAGATCCCCGATACCCTGCCCGCCCGGCAGCGACGAGGGGTGAACCAGAATCCCCGAACCTCTTTCCAGTGCCATACCAAATTCCTTTTATCTTCCAGCCACACTCAAGAAAACCTCATACCTGCTACCACCGCATTATACCCGATAATCTCCAGGATTCACGCAAAATCAGCAAACTCACCATAATTTAACCTAATTTACTCAAAAAAAAGCCGCACCCCACCGGGTGCAGCTAATAAAAAAACGCCTCAGCAGTCAAAGCCTAATTGCGGCTGCGCAGTTTGGAGAGCAGGCGCAGAATCTCCAGATAGAGCCAGATCAGCGTCACCATCATCGCAAACGCTCCGTACCAGGACATATACTTCGGTGCCCGGCGGGCGGCGGCATTCTCGATAATCTGAAAATCAACGAGCAGCGAGAGCGCGGCGATAATGCAGACCAGCGCACTGAACCCGATAGAGATTCCGCTGTTACTGTTGACCATGGAGAGCCCGGTTCCCCAGAAACCCATTATAAAGTTTATCAGATACACCACACACACCCCGAGTATCGCCGCAGTCAGCACCGCGCGGAACTTGGCTGTAGGAACAATGATCCGCTTGTAGTACAACAGCAGCATGATAAAGAAGACGGCAAAGGTCGAAGAAGCCGCCTGCATGACAATACCCGGATACATCGATTCGGTAAAGGCGGAGATCCCGCCGATAGCCAGACCCTCAGCGAGGGCGTACGGAATCGACAGTACCGGAGCCAGATGCGGTTTAAAACTGATGATCAGCACCATGATAAACCCGACAATCAACCCGCCGATCATATACGGAGTGATAGAACCTGCCGCGTAAGCTGCGGCTGAGCGGTACATCTCCTCAGTCTCACCCGCCGGCAGCTGACTGAAAAATATGTGCCAGGGTACAATCGCCGCCGCCACCACACAGAATAGCAGCACCAGCGCCCGGATAATTGTCCCCTCGATAGTCATGGAACCCGCGTCGCCGCTGAAGGTCGCATCTTTGAATACCTTGTCATTCATAACCGGACTGTTAGAGATTAATGCCATAAATTTTTCTCCTGCTTAAACCATAAAATATTATACTTCACGCCCCTGCTTCCGACGTTTCTTGTCCTCATACATACGTGTGTCAGCTTCACTCAGAAGCTCCTCGAAACTCTTATGCCGCTTGCTGTCGTACTCGGCTCCGCCATATGCGAAATTAACCCCGATTCCGGCGAACTTATCCCGGTTATCAGCTTCCAGACCGCTGCGAATACGTTCAACCACCCCTTCAGCCAGTCGCAGATCCATCCCGGAAAATGCCACCATGAACTCATCACCGCCGATACGGCTGACAATATCATACTCCCGCAGTTCGGATTTAAACCGCTCTGACACCAGCGTGAGCAGCTCATCTCCAGCGCTGTGCCCCAGAGAATCATTGATCTTCTTGAGGTTGTTCACATCAATTTCAAAGACGGTAAGCTCTTCACCACTGCGCCGCAGCTTCTTGAATTCATGCTGCAGGAAGAGCACCCCGAAGCGCCGGTTATAGACTCTGGTAAGGGGATCATACGCCGCTGCCTCCTTGATTGCATCCTCCAGAATATCCTGCTTCACCAGATTTGAGGAATAAAATAATCCGATAAGCATAAAGAGCAGTTCCGCACCGGTCACCGGCAGAATATTACTCCAGACAAAGCTGAGAAAAGCGTCTTTATAACAGCCCCCGGCGGTCACCGAAAAGAGCACCAGATCACCCGGATCCAGCTCCTCATCCGGCAGCACATTATTCTTTATCAGGTCGTACTTCTGATTACTCCGTGAAGCCGTGGAGTCGACCCGGATAGTTCTTTTGGCGAAGATAATATTATCCGTAGTGTACGCCCCGTCGGCATAATTGATAATATCCCCGTCCACATTCGTAAAGGTTTTGGCAAAGGCGTCAGCGACATCCGGCCCCAGACGGTTGGTACATATTTTGCCATTCTCCCACTTCAGATATGCCAGAGGCTGCCCCTTGCTGTTGAGCAGAAAGTACTTGTCACCGGAGAAGGAATCACCCTGCTTGAGTATATGTACCGAATCCGAGAGCAGCTCCGAACCGAGGAAGTTCAGTACCAGCACCCCTTCCACAATCCCGTGAAAGAATACCGGTGTCGCGAGCCGGATTACCAGCTTATACGGCAGTTCCACCCGTCCCCGCTCCTCATTCAGCTCCATCGTCGAGATATAGGCGACATTGGTATTGAGGGCCATCGCCTCCTGAAAGTACGGGCGCTCAGACTTATCCTGAAGCAGCTCCGAAGAGACCTCCTGCGGAAAACCGCCCTCAACCCGGTTGATACGCACCCGTTCCCGCCCGTGCACCCCGATAAACCGCGCCTGATCATACTGACCCGTATTGCGCATATACGAATAGAGTGTCAACGCTATCGACCGTTTGATATCACTGTTGCCATTATTATTATATTCGTGATCGATCACATCACTGAGGAAGAAGAGATCGCTGAGCGCATCCTTGATACGCAGGCTCATCATTATCTTGACCCCGTTCAGCTCATTCCCGACCCGCTCCTTGAGCTGGTTCTCAGATTCACTGACCCGCACATAAGTCGCCGTCAGCAGTAAGAGCAGGAGCATAATATTGAGCACCGCGAAGATAATACCGATATACTTCAGCCGCAGGTATTTCCTGGCTGAAAGCGCCAATGTCTCACGGACAAAGAGCTCTCCATCTACCTGCTGGTCAAAGAAATCCATACTCATACCCCTATGACACCCAAGCGCACGCTGCATTCAGCAATTACACTGGAACCGACTCAAACATAATTCACAATAACTTACTACTCCTCCCGCGCCAACAACGCCAGCGCATTGAGCGCAGCAGCAGCAGCCGGCGAACCACCCTTGGCGGTAGTGTTGGCGATATACTCATGGTCAGAGGCGATAAGCGCCAGCTTGGACTCGCGGGCACCGACAAAACCTACCGGCAGCCCCACGACCAGCGCCGGACGCACCGCCATTTTGAGCAGCTGCCAGATCGCGGTCGGCGCATTACCAATCACCACCACCGCCCCGTCAAGCTGCTCCTCCAGCGAGATCATTGACGCCGCCGCCCGGGTGCAGCCGTGCTTGCGGGCAAGTACCGCCACCTCCAGCTCGGCAATCCTGCAGATCACCTCCGAGCCGACCTTGGTCATAGCGGTCTTGAGCATATTCACATCACAGATAATCGGTTTTCCCGCACGCAGCGCCGCAATCCCGCTGGCAACGGCATTTTCGGAGAAGCGCAGAGTATCGGCGAATGAATAATCCGCGGTTGAATGAATAATCCGCCGGGCCACAATCTTCTCGCCGGTATTGAGCCGGGAGTAATCCTCCAGCTTGGTGTCGATTATCCGGTGGCTGAGGGTTTCAATGTCCGCTCCGAGCTCGGGCAGAAGTTCACAGTCGGTGGTTCTGGCGGCCATACTCTCCCAGAGTGCGTCCTCAATCACCGAGAGCGAGGTATAGTCAGGGAGCATTTCCACCGATACCGCCGGATTGACCACTGCAAAATCCTCGACCACCAGCGTTACCCGCTCTAGCACCCCCGCCCCGTCACAGACCGCCAGCGGGATCACTATCACTCTGGAAAAGCCCGCCGCCGCCAGCTGTGAAAGCTGGGTCGCAAGCAGACGCTCCTCGACTCCGAAGACCTCAACCTCGGCCGCCGGTATTCTCCGGTTGAGCCGCGCAATCAGCGCTGCAAAAGACGTCGTAACCGCATTACCGGACTGTGTGAGAACGATTCCCGTATCCATTATCCCCCTTTTCTGCATTATCATCAATCAACACCTTATTGTATATGGTATTATACCTGATTTTACCTGCGAACTGTAGTGAAAAACCCTATTAATTTTATCAGCAATGCTCAAAATAACCGCTGCCTGCGCCGCCCGCAGCCGTGCCATTAAAAACCAAGCCCGCCCCCGCAGCGCAAAAAGCTGATTGACTTGTCCGGAATAATCCATAATCTTTATAATACTCTTTAATTTTATAAACAGCTATCAGCAACTGGAAATATATGTCTAAGCAAGCCCCAAAGCAGCAGGCCGGCAAGCCGGAAGCGACCGGAAAGAAAAAGAAGAAGAAAGAGAGCGCCTGGGAATTCACCCGCTCCATGGTCATACTTATCGGCGCGGTACTGCTTATCAAATTTTTTGTCTGTGACATCTTCTTTATTCCCACAGGCAGCATGGAGCAGACGCTCCATGGTCACCCGGATAATGGCGACCGCATACTCTGCACCAAACTCAACTATCTCTGGCGTAATCCGGAACGCTGGGAGGTCTTCGTCTTCAAATTCCCGTATGAACAGACACCCGAGGGAGAGAACTCCAGCTACAAGGGTGAATACTTTATCAAACGCTGCGTCGGTCTGCCCGGAGAATCACTCGCTCTTATCGGCGGTGATGTCTTCGTTCTGCCACCGGAATACCTCAATCAGCCGGTAGTGGCTGAAAAAGCCGTGCGCGTGGTAAAACCAGACCATATTCAGCGCACCCTCTGGCTCCCGGTTTATGCGGAGAATTTCCGCGATCTGAGCCTTGAGGAGTTCCAGTATTACTGGCAGCTCCCGGCCTCAGCTGGCAGCAAAGTCGCTATCAGCGGCTCCGAACTGAAGCTGGATACCGGCACCGAGCCGCTGACCCTGACCTTCAAACCGCACACCCGTTTCGGCAGCCTCTCCGGCATACCCGACAGATATGTGCGCCGGCAGGTGGTGGAATTCGCCTGCCCGGTTATCGGCTGCAAGGGCCGGGTCAGAAAGACCGTAACCTCGCCGAAGATGACCGCCCGCTGCCCGATATGCGGCGAATACCTGCAGGAATCAGATGTCATAAGCTATGATTTCCGCACCGGTTACCCGTCAAATTACCAGTCAAGTTTCGAGAAGGTCTCCAAGGTAGCGGTACCGCAGTACCGCGGTGAATGGTGGCACTTCGTACCTGATCTCTCGGTCACCACCGCCGTCACCCTGCAGGACAGCACGAGCAGCGTCCGCTACAGCATTATCGTCGATAATACCACCTATAATGCCACGCTGACCACCACCGGCCTCCAGCTAAGTAAAGGCGCGGAGAAACTGCAGGACATCCCTCTCAGTCTCACCCCTGGGCACAAGGCTGATTTTCAGTTCTACCACCTTGACGGGCAGCTCAGGGCGTATCTGGACGGCAAGGAGCTCTGTGACCTGACCGTCGATCCGACACACCTGAGCAGCGCCATCACCAACCCGCAGCAGACCGATGTCGCGCTCACCTTCACCGGCGGGGTCAGACTCGGCAGCATTGATGTAAAGCGTGATATCTTCTATTATAACTACCGTGACAGCCGCGGCTTCTTCAGACTGCCTGCCGACGGTTACATGGCTCTGGGTGACAACTGCCCCTCCTCCAACGACTCCCGTTTCTGGGGTCCGGTACCGCAGGCCAACCTCACCGGCACTGCGCAGTTTGTCTGGTGGCCGCTGCACGCGATCAAAATGCTCCATTAATTTTCGTAAAAAATACTTAATTTCAGGATTTACCCTTGCAAAGCAGGGACCGACAGCTATACTCTTTAATTCCAGCTCGGTGTTGAGATGTTCAACACCGAGGTTATTTTTTCACTTTTGATATAAACCTGAGAGGGGGTGATAACTTTGCTACGTCTCGATTTAAAACCAGGTGAGTCTCTTGACAAGGCACTCCGCCGTTTCAAGAAGCTCTGTAACCGTGAGGGTCTTACCCGCGATATGCGTCGTACTACCTGTTACGAAAAGCCAAGCGAGGCTAACAAGCGAGTCAAGCGCGAACAGGAACGTGCCCGCGCCAAACTTTCTCGTCAGGGTGATAAGCGCAAGCAGAAGGTCAGAAAGATGCGCATGAAAGCCATCAAGTCTGCCAAGAGAACGTCTGATTCAGACAGATAATCTGAGCGCTGGAAATATTTATCGGGGCACCCTGTTTTCAGGGTGCCCCGATTCATTATAAATCATTATTCATTTAATAATTGTATTGAAGACGATAATTGCTATAATACGTGGATGTGTTAACGGATTTTGAGTGCAAGTACTGCATAATAAGGACATAATAAATGAAAAACATAGCGCTGCTTATAATAATATTTCTACTGGGATTCAGCTTTCTGACCGGCTGCGAACAGCCGGCCGCAAATACTCAGACCGATAAAAAGACCGAAGAATCAAAGGACGGTCCAAATGCCGAGGCTGACGGTGATGAGACCCCGCCGCCTGCGTCCTACTGGGCACCGGAACATACCAAGCTCCGGGTAGCGGTAAGTATTCCGCCCCAGAAGTACTTTATCGAACAGATCGGCGGTGATAATGTCGAGGTTATAAGCATGCTTGAAGAGAGCGATGATTTCCGCAGCTCAACCCCGTCTGACGCCAAGGTGGCAGCACTGGCTCAGGCCGATCTCTTCTTTATGATTGGAGCGCCGTTTGAGACCAAGATCAGTATGCCGGCCTCGGTTGTCGGTGTCGATGTACGCAAGGATCTCAAGCTCAAATCCTACTCCTCCCAGGCCGAGTACCTCAACGCCGTCCAGGACAGCCATGACGATCCGTTCTTCTGGCTCTCACCTACCATGGTCGTCCAGAGTTCTTCAGCGATGTATCTGAATCTCCGTGACCACAGCAATGGCGACCGGGAGCAGATCCGTACCAACTACACGCACTTCGTGCGCAACCTGAACAATCTTGAAGGTGATATTCACCGGGTACTGCTGAACTCTGTTGACAGCACCGTCTATACCGATTATCCGGCGCTAGGCTATTTCGGTGCCACCTTCAGCATCAAGCAGAAAGTATTTGATGCCAAAGGCGGCGGTGACATCAATGATCTTGCCCGCTCGGCAATCAAAGAGGATGTTCACACCGTCTTCTTCGGACCGTTTTTACCTCAGGGGATCCAGGGCAATCTTTCAGAGCTGATCAAGGGTACAGTTGCGCCTCTGAATCCGCTGCGTGCCGATTATACCAGCAACCTGCTGGATATTGCCCAGACCATCGCCCGCGGCAGTGACAAAGCCAGATAAGACCGGCTCTACCGTATTAATTTTTTGCAGGAAGATTTTGGAGATATAGCGTTATGCCACTCTTGGAAGTTCGTGGATTACAAAAGACATATAATGGCCGCAGAGTCGTGGATGGAGTAGATTTTCATGTCGGTCACTCAGAAATAGTAGGGCTTCTCGGTCCAAACGGGGCTGGCAAGACCACAACCTTCCGTATGCTTATGGGCATGGTCAAGGCCGAAGCCGGTGATGTCAAGCTCGCAGGTGAGGATATCTCCAACAACCCGATGTACAAGCGCGCGCGCAAAGGCATGGGCTACCTCTCGCAGGAACCGAGCATCTTCCGTAATCTCTCGGTAGAAGATAACATTTTGGCGATTCTGGAGACCCAGAACATCACCCGCTCCGAGCGGCAGCAGCGGCTGACCGAGCTTATCGCCGATCTTGGACTTTCACGGGTGGCCGCGAGTAAAGCCTGTACCCTCTCCGGCGGTGAGAGACGGCGTCTGGAGATCGCCCGGGCACTGGTAACCGATCCTGATATCATGATGCTTGACGAACCTTTCGCCGGTGTCGACCCGAAAGCCTGTGCCGATATTCAGAAGATCATCTCCTCACTGCGGGTACGCGGCATGAGCATTCTCATCACCGACCATAACGTCTTCGAGACCTTTGCCATCTCCGACCGGGTATATATTATCCATGACGGCAAGGTACTCAAACACGGTTCCCCCGAAGATCTGATCAATGACAAGCAGGCGCAGCGCCTCTACCTCGGCGACAAGTTTGACGACATGGGTAACGCCTTCCAGAAATTACGTGCCCAGATCGCCGAAAAGAGCCAGAGTAGCCCGTCTCCGCGTATCGGACGCACCACCAGAATTATCCGGCTTGAGGAGGCCGAGCACCGCCGCAAGCTTTCCAAGGAGTACTTCGACCAGGAAGCCAAGAGCAAGGCCAATCTGGCCAAGACCATTCCGCCGGTATCCGGTTCCAAAAACCCGCCGGCAGCCGCTCAGACTCCGCCGCCACCGGCTGCGCCCAAGCATACTCCGGCGCCGTCAGAGCTGGAAGGTGACGGTATTATTCAGCAGCAGCCCCAGTCCGATAACAGCTCCACCTCGCAGAAGCAGAAGGTTGTCCTTACCCGTAAACGCGAGGATAAAGAGACACCGGCCGAGCCCAAAGACCAATAGCAGCTTTAACAGCCAGAGTTCCGCTCTGGCTTTTTTCATTTCCTGTTTACAAAAATTCCCGCAGCGCTACAGTATATATAATTATAACCGCGCAGTTTATACGGAAAGGCTTCAGAGCTTGGGCAGCAAGAGCAGAACACAGACAGATTTCTTCAGTAACCGCACGGACACCAGCGGTCTGCGTGACAGATCACTCAACAGCGGCATCTGGATAATGATCGGACAGCTCGGCGGACACTCGCTGCGTCTGATCTCCATCGTTATTCTCGCCCGCCTGCTGACACCGGAGGATTACGGACTGATCGCCATGGTGGCGGTACTGACCAACTTCATCCAGATGTTCAAGGATATCGGGCTCAATGTCGCCACGATCCAGAGCCCGCAGATCACCCGGCAGGAGGTGAGCAATCTCTTCTGGTACAACACCCTTATCAGCCTGCTGCTGGGGCTGATGGTTGCCGGCTGCGCGCCGCTGGTAACCTGGTTCTACCAGCGCAGTGAACTGCTCTACATCACCCTGACCCTTGCCTGCTCCTTCCCGATATCCGGGCTGATCATTCAGCATATCGCCCTGCTGCAGCGCCAGCTGCAATACCGGCAGGTAGCGCTTATACAGATCTTCAGCTGCTGCGTGAGTATCATCTGCGCGGTTACCGCCGCATTTCTCGGCTGCGGCTACTGGTCGCTGGTTATCATGGAGCTCAGCGGAGTCGTCAGCACCACCGTTTTCGCCTTCTGCTTCTGCCCCTGGCTGCCGCAGCGGTATTCACGCCAGACCAGAACCGCCCACTATCTCAAATTCGGCGGTTACCTCACCGGGAGCAATTTCTGTGATTACTTCGCGAGCAACCTCGACAAACTGCTAATCGGCAAGACCCTGAATCCGGGCATTCTCGGACAATACACCAAAGCCTGTGATCTCTCTCTCCTGCCGCTGCGCAAGATCTCCTACCCTCTCAACAACCTCGGAGTAGCGACCCTGAGCAAACTCCGTGACGAACCGGAACGCTACCGCAACTACTACACCTTCGCGCAGGAAGCACTGCTGCTGGTGCTCGGACCGCTCTTCGCTCTCGGCTTCAGCTGCAGTCATAATGTCTTCGCACTCTTTCTGGGCAGTCAGTGGCTAGCCGCGGCACCGATATTCTCCTGGTTCTGCCTGCTCTCCTTCGCCACCACCTGCACCTCGCCGAACCGCTGGTTATTCCTGAGTCAGGGCCGAAGCCGGGATTTTCTGATCCTGACCCTGCTCGGAGCGGGAGTATCCCTGCTCGCGTTCTTCGGCGGTATCCGCTTCGGGATCATGGGTATCACCATCTGCTATACGCTCAGCACCCTGCTTATCCGCACCCCGCTCTCACTCTTCATGAGTTCCCGCAGCGGTCCGGTAAGTCTGCGGGATCAGCTCGGCGTTATTCTGCCGACATTCCTGCTCTGTGCGGTTATGGCCGGCATAATCCGCCTGCTCCTGACCCTACTCCAGCCGCAATCGGATATTACAGCCATTGCACTGGCGCTGGCGGTATACCTGCTCTGCTTTGCCGCCGCGTTCCTGATCAGCGCGAGCTGGCGCCGGCGACTCAGCCGGCTGCTGCGTATCCTGCTGGAAAAGCTCAAAATCCCCGTCCCCGCACTAATCGCCCGCAACAGCTCACGTTGAAGCGCACCTTCGTCAATAAACCGCCGCCAGCAACACCACACCCGCCGGCACCGCCGGCAGTTAACTGCAAACCGTATACCTTAGCTATTCCGCACCGTCTTCAGATCCCGGCAGAGACGCATTATCACCCGGCAGCGTACCAGAGCATGACTACCACATAGCCACGCCACCATTAGACAAAACAGCCAAACCTTGCTTTCAGATAATTTTTACAGACGGATTCCAGCGCTGAAATCCAGGCAGACTTCAGGGAAGAAAACAGGCGGCACGGACACTGCCGAGCACCGGCGTACGCTCCTCCAGCGCCGTCAGCAGTTCAGGATCGGAGCTGCCGCTATGCAGCAGCTGCTCACAGGCGGCGAAACGGGCAAGACGTTTACGCTGCCGTTCACGCGCATAATCCTCATCAATACCGCGTTCATGATAGAAACGCCACTCGTACCCCTGCGCCAGCAGGAGTTCACGCGCCATCTGCGCTCCCAAACGCTCATCGCAGATACTCCCCCCGGCGAGACGCTGCGCGCCCAGGTGCAGCTCCGGCAGGAAATGCTCCCGCTGTTCTGCATAAAATTCGGCAAAGATACCTTCAGACGCGCGACTCGAATCGGCAATATCCACCTCCTGGAGTTCACGCCCGCCGGCCAGATAGCTGCCGGCGCTGCCGGCACGGATCAGGTCCTGATCAAAACGCATCTTCCGCAGCAGCATATCGATAAACAGCGGCAGCTCCCGCCAGAAGACTCCGGTAAGATCATGCTCCAGCGCCATTACCACTACCCCGTCATCGACATTGTGCCGCTGCACCTCCTCGGTAAGAAGTGACAGATAATGCGCGGCATGCCGATCGGCGGTGTCACGGGCTTTGCGGGGATCATAGACCCCGCCGCGACGGTTGAAGATATCGATACCCGGGCCGCTTTCCGAGCCGGCAAATGAGGATAGCTTCGCCGGGAGCAGTTCTGCCGCAAGCTCACTGAAACTCGCTGAGCCGCACTGAAGATAATCCTGATCATAGCAGTACGCACCTGCGGCCAGTCCGACTTTACGGCTCAACCGCCGGTTCACACCGAGCGCGACCAATCCTCGGGGCAGAACCACCGGACGGGCGCAACCGCTGACTACCGGCACTCCGGCATCACGGAACGCACTCTCATCGACATAAATATACTCTATACCCTCGGAGGACAACACCGCCTCGCAGCCGCGCGCATAAGCCAGTTCCGCCGGCCAAAGCCCGTGCAGCTCTGCCCCCTCCGTCAGACGCCGATACTCACTCACGCCCGCGCGGATCTCGGCACTTACCGCCGAAGGCACCCCTTCCAGCAGCGGCAGCACCCCGTTACTCGCGCCGGAGAAGATCACCTCGATATGCCCATGCGCCGCCAGACCGAAGAGCGCCTTGAGCGGACGGTAGCGGTAACGCTTGCCATGCCAGTAGAGAATATCCTTGAAACAGCTTATCTGATAGCTCACCAGCTCCGCCTTCTCCGGCTCGGCCGCGAGTGCGGCGGTAGCCGCAGCCAGACGCCACTGCATGTAATCATCAAAACGGAGCATAAGCTCGGGATTATCGAGCATCCCGGCGAGTACCGGTGAGAGCGCAACGGTGAAACCGTAATCTATACCCTCGTTCTCCAGCCCCTCAAAGACCCGCAGCAGCGGATAAAACGCCGCAGCGAGATATTCGAAGAGAAAACGCTCCTCTATCGAATTCTCCTGAGCCACAGGAATGAACGCGTGAAATACCGGTATGAATGTCGCCTGTTTAGCCACAGCCTTTCTCCACGCCCCGGAAGGGCAAAAAAACAGTCACCGAGCTCCTACTTATATGATTTCATTATCCGCTGCTTCTGCCGGTCGAAATCCTTCTTCTTCAGACTTTCGCGCTTATCATAGACCGCCTTGCCCCGTCCCAGACCGATCTGAAGCTTGCAGCGGCTGTGCTTGAAGTAGAGCCTGAGCGGAACGATGGTATGCCCCTTGATCTCCGAAGCCATCGCCAGTTTACGGATCTCACGCTTATGCGCCAGAAGCTTGCGGGTGTGCACCGGATGATGATTCAGCCGGTTGGCCATCATATATTCGGAGATACTCATCCCCAGCAGGTACATTTCATCATTGAGCACCCGCACATAACTGTCGGTGAAGGATACATGCCCGTCGCGCAGGCTCTTCACCTCGCTGCCCTGCAATACGATCCCGCACTCCAGCTTCTCTATTATCTCATAATCAAATGTCGCCCGCTTATTGACTGCGACGACCTTGATCCCGTCTCCGCCGGACGCGGCGGCAGTTTTATTCGACTTTTTTGCCATTATTTGACCTCAGCAATAAAAATGTATATAATAATAACGACTGAAAATATTTGCAACTGCAATTATAGCAGTTTCCACAAATAACGCCAGCTGTAGCAATGATATTCAGGATAAAAAACAAGTCAACCCCAAGTATTATAACAAGTTCTTGACAGAATGAATTTTATCCTTATATTTTAGCCAGCCGATATTATTATGAATCAACGAATTAAAACTTTTATCAGGAGGAATTATGTCAGGTCATTCACATTGGGCAGGCATCAAACACAAAAAAGCGGCAAACGATGCCAAAAAGGGTAAGGTTTTCTCACGAGTTGCAAAACTAATCTATGTAGCGGTTAGAGAAGGCGGTGGCGGCAACCCCGACGACAATCCGCGGCTGCGACTGGTTCTTGACAAGGCTCGTCAGGTAAACATGCCCAAAGACAATGTAAAACGTGCCATCGAAAAAGCCCTTGATACCTCCAGCGGCTATATACCCATGACCTTTGAAAGCTACGGTCCCGGCGGCAGCGCAATCATTGCCGAGTGTCTCACCGACAACACCATGCGTACCGGTCCGGAAGTTCGTCACCTGATGGATAAAGCCGGTGCCAAACTGGGAAAAGAAGGTTCGGTCGCCTACATGTTCCAGCGTAAGGGTGTCTTTGTAATAAACACCGAACTTGTTGAAGAAGATAAGCTTATGGAGATAACCCTCGAAGCCGGAGCTGAAGACATGGAGGTCGCTGATGACTTCTACACTATCTACACCAGCGTTACCGATTACGTTACCGTGGGTGAGGCTCTGGAGAAGGCAAACATTGAGTCCGAGATCAGCGAACTCCGCCTGGTACCGGAGAACACCGTCGAGGTCGGACTTGAAGATGCCAGAAAAATTTTGAACATCATCGAGAAGATCGAGGATCACGAGGACGTGCAGAACGTCTACTGCAACTACGAATACAGTGACGAGGTTGCCGCGCAGCTGGAAGAGGAATAGCAGAGAATTATTCTGCATATGTCAGTTAATCAGGCTTTTTCATGCCGGCCGTCCTCACCAGCGGGGACGGCCGGTTTTCTTGCCGCCCGCTTTCACCGGCTGCATTTCACTCACAATTAAGAACAAATACCGGAAAATATAGAGCCCGTGCCGAACTTACCTATTGTAATTATCAGAAAATTTGGTAGTATTTCTATTTCGGAAATACTTCACTGTCAGCACATGATAATAGTGAAAAAATGACAGAAAGATATGTTGAAATATTTTTTCGTGTAATAAGTCATATGAGCTTATATTGAAAATGAAAAGGAAATGATGAGTTCTAACAAGAAACAGAACAAGAGCGGCGGAGGTTCAGGCGGACCGAGCAGGCAAATGCTCATCTGGTTTGCAATCTTCATCGCCATATTCTTTATATTCACCAGTTTCGGTGACTGGGGCAAGCTGACCGGCAAGATCGACGAGATCAGTTATGATCAGTTCCTCAAAGAGGTTAGCGGTGAAACCACCAAAGCCAAGATCAAGACCATAACTATTCAGACCAAGACCGGCGAGATCAGCGGTGAGTACAACAACACCGGGCTCTCAGCCAATGCCCCTCAGGGCTTCAAAGTTCAGGGACCACCGGCAGAGACCATGGGACTGGACTTCAACAAGATGCTTGAAGGCAGTGGCATTACCGTCAGATATCAGGCGCCAAGCGCCTTTACCGAGACCATTCTCTACCTGCTGCCGATTCTGCTCTTCGGCCTGCTCTTCTATCTGCTGATCTCGCGCCAGATGCGCGGTTCCGGCGGCAACCCCTTCAGCTTCGGCAAGAGCCGGGCGGTACGGGTCGATCCCACCGGCAAGAACCGCAAAACCTTCGCGGATGTCGCGGGTGTGGATGAAGCCAGAGAAGAGGTAAAGGAGGTTGTAGACTTCCTCAGAAGCCCTGAACGGGCTGAAAGACTCGGCGGACGTCTGCCTAGAGGTGTACTGCTGATCGGACCTCCGGGTACCGGTAAGACCCTGCTGGCGAAGGCTATAGCCGGTGAAGCGAACGTGCCGTTCTTCAGCATCAGCGGTTCGGATTTTGTCGAGATGTTCGTCGGTGTCGGTGCGAGCCGGGTACGTGATCTCTTCGAGCAGGCGAAGGCGAACAGCCCCTGTATCATCTTCCTGGATGAGGTTGATGCCGTAGGTAGAAAACGTGCCAACGATCAGCCGGGATCCGGACAGGAAGCGGCGCAGACGCTCAATGCCATCCTGGTTGAGATGGACGGCTTCACCTCTGATGACAAGGTTATCGTCATGGCGGCCACCAACCGTGTAGACGTGCTCGATCCGGCGCTGCTGCGTCCGGGACGTTTTGACCGCCGGATTCATGTTGATCTGCCGGATATCAAGGGGCGTGAATCAATTCTCAAGGTGCATGTCAAGCATGTCAAGCTTGCCGATGATGTCGATCTCTCGGTTGTTGCCCGCGCCACTCCGACCTTCAGCGGTGCGGAACTGGAGAATATTGTCAACGAAGCGGCGCTTATCGCCGCCTTCAATGATCTGGACAAGGTAACCATGGCCTGCTTCGAGGAAGCCCGGGACAAGGTACGTTTCGGCAAGGAGAAGAAGACCAGAGTAATGCACGATGATGACAGACGTGACACCGCCTACCATGAGGCCGGCCACGCGCTGCTGATGCACCGTCTGCCGCATGTCACACCGCTGCATAAGGTCAGCATTATCCCGCGAGGCAGAGCCCTGGGTGTCACCATGCAGCTGCCGGAACGTGATGAATACAGCTCCAGCAAGAAGAAACTTATCGGTGAGATTATTGTCCGTGTCGGCGGCAGAGCCGCGGAAGAGCTCTTCCTTGATGACATCAGTAACGGTGCCGCCAACGATATCGAACAGGCCACCTCTTACGCCAAGGCGATGATCTGCGAATGGGGTATGTCGGAGAAGCTGGGCATGGTCAATTACGGTGACCGCCACCTCTCACAAAACTCCTATTTCGATGCGAAGGAATACTCCGAGAGAACCGCTGAGTTGATTGACAACGAGGTCCGGGAACTCATCGGAGACTGCTACCGGCAGGCTATTGAAGTACTTGCCAAGAGCAAGGATGATGTTGACCTGATCGTGGAAGCACTCATGGAATTCGAAGTACTCGGCAGAGAAGAGTTCAGACAGCTGCTGGAAGACCGCACTCTCGATAACATCCGGCGTGAACGCGAGGAGATGAAGACCCGCGACAAGTACGATCCTAACAAGAAGATCGATACTATCGAGGACAGTCCGGCTCTACCGCCGCCACTGCCGGGTCAGACCGTGACCGATGAAACACTTGAGGCGCAGCCTGATGCCGCTCCCGAACCGCTGAGCGAAGCCGCCACCATTCAGGCGAGCGAGGCCGCCGAGCCGGAAGCTGCGGAAGAGGAAGAGAAGAAGGAAGACTCAGCCAACAGCTGATATCAGAATTATAACCTTTCCCGGCAGTAACTGACAACTCAATTCAAACAGCAGGCGGATATACTCAAGGTATATCCGCCTGCTGCATTTCAATAACATACACAATCTTACACAACAACCACACCGGAAAGCAATCTAATTCCACAGAACCTCAAGACTCACCACTCACCGCCCTGCAGACACTCCAGATCAACCTCTTCTCCATAACTTACCAGTGACGGTTCAAAACGATCCTCACTGACGAATATCGAAAAGCTGTCACAAGGCTCAGAATCGAAAAGATAACCGAACTGGCGCAATGCACTCTCTGGATCAAGATCATAGGCCTTATTGAAGGCGGCACCACGTTCAAAATCAGCCAGCAGTGATGAATAAGCTGATATCCGGGTAAATTTATCACGCAGCGAGTTATTTTCATTAAGGACCTGCTCAATCTCTACTTTATCGGGACGATCCGAATCGATTGTAAGCCTGCCGTCAACGCCCTGCTGTACCTCAAATCCAGGATCTCTGTCAATTCCGGCTTCAGAAAGCGTCTTCGAAAGCATATTCTTGAATGCCGCCAGATCCTCGGTAACAGCAGCGCGCAGATCAGCCCCGGTTATCACGTGGCCGAATCCGAAAAGTTCGTTGATGCCCAGAATATCTTGAGAACCTTGAGAATCTTGTGCTTCAGAACCCGCAGAAGTGACAGGAGAATCGCTAAGTACAGTATCGGAGTCGATTGCTTCGGCCAGCATATCGCTGAAGCCGTCAGAGCTTTCTGTCTGAGATATACCTGCACTTGCAGTAATTGTAGTATAGGCCGAAACGGCGCTTATGGTATGAGTCATGATTTTCTCCTATTAATTATTACCCTCCATGAGATAATAATATCAGGCATCCATGACTGATATAAACTAAAATTTTATTAACGGCAGCAGAGTTAAAAACTTAAGCTCAAAATTATTTTGCGGCAAGCTAATCTTCAATAGAAAAAACCGCATCCACACTAACATTCAGTCTCACAACCGGTAGCGTGAGAAAACCTGATATTTCAAACAACAACCTATGCGCACAGTATAGAACAACTGTAAAATACTCATGATAATCCCGAATATTTTTATATATTATATCCAGCCTCAAGGCAAAAAAAAAGGCAGCCGGGAGCAAGATGCTCCC